>NZ_JMLZ01000002.1:0-595000 GCF_000686105.1 Robinsoniella sp. KNHs210 | reverse complement strand
ATCTCGCCGCCGTTCTCACAGCAACTTTTATATGATAGCATTTTGTAAATCATTTGTCAACACTTTTTTTGAGTTTTTTCAACTTTATTCGAGTCGATTTCTCGTGTTACATTCGTGTCGGATTTTGTTCTTTGCTGTCTGTTTGAGACAACTTTGTTATGATACCACCTGGAAACCGATCTGTCAACACTTATTTTGTATTTTTTTCATATTTTATGCACAATTGATTCAATTTCTATTTATTAGCTTCCCTTTATTACCTTATATCCCACTTTTCTAAAAACCAAGAAATCCTAGAGCGTTTAAAATCGCTTTCTGACAACTGTGCGTCACACATTATGGAGAATTGGTTCTAAAATTACTAGAGCGAACAGTTTCTTGAATTTGGGTTTAGCTGAGGCATGGCGCTTTGTAGATGTAGGTAGTGTACGGAAAGCTAGTTTTCTCAGCATGATGGGATCCTGGGGTTGTGGCATGCCGGACGCAATTGGAGTAAAGCAACTGATCTTGAGGACGGAATTTGTTTTTCATTCTGTCTGTAATCAGAAAAAGGAGCAAACTTCCATCTTCTTTTACGCAAACAGCCGTAACACACTCTGTTGCATCCAATAAAGAACAGCCTGCCACAGCCCAGGGGTTCCAACCTGCTGAGAAAACCAGCTTTGTATCAACGAATGCTATCTCGGAAAGACGGGTGTGGGAAACTGGTATGGGCATAGGAAGCGTAGAGCTGAGCTGAGTATTTACTTACCTTTCCGAAGTGTTTTTTGGCGGATAGTATTCGACTGGCTCCCATCGGATACTAAGCGGGTACTGAACCGAGAAATGCATCAGGATTTCTCGGTGAATACCCGCGTGCCGCCAAAAAGCGCTTCGGAAAGGTTAGAAAATACCAGTTCTGCGGCCAGCTGACGGAGCCCATGCCAGTTTCCCACACCCATCTTTCCGTACACTACCTACATCCACAAAGCGTCATTAATCAGCTAAACCAATTTAAGATGAAATTGTTCGCTGTAGTACTAGAACCTTGACATAGTTAATTGTTGCTTTTACAGAACAAATTCCCTGCAAAATGTAATGCACAATATCAGTAATCAATATTCAGACAGGTGATAGAAATTAAAAACCCATGTAAAAGCTAAACTTTATACTTACATATCTTTATACTCCGTAATAATACTGGATTGCCTGCGCGATGTATTTGGCAATTCCTTTCCCGTACTGAGCATCGGTCGCTTCCGCCAGATTTTCTCCCTTGGAATACTCTTTCGCTAAATCGAGAAGAATTGATCTGGCATTATCTAACTTAAACAAAATCTTGTATACTTCTGCAAGTTTTGCTACCGCTTCTTGTTCCTGGTCTATATTCCCTGTTTCTCTTGCCATCGAAAATTGTCTATAGATCTCATCATTATTATTTTGCTGAGGTACAAAATCTTCTTTCTTTCCTGTAGACTGTAATGCAGCCTCTACTGCTTTTTCTTTACTTCCATACCATTTGATCAAATCTGCCATAGTATATTCATTTTCAAGGCTATCTTGCAGTTGTTCACGCATTTTTTCTACACTGCCAAATTTTTTAATTTGTTGTAAAAAATCTTCCCTAGACATGCATTCCAGCATGTGGTCTAAAATTTTTTCTATATCACTATCATTGAATGCTTCAAAACTCATTGTATTAACCCCTTTCATCACATCCGTTATCAATTCAATAATCCCGTTTAGACTATTTCGCTTCTTTTCCAGCAAATTTTTTTGCGTTAATAGTACCTGTTCTTTATTAAATCCGGGATTCTCCATGATTTCCTTTATATCAGCCAATGGTACTTCTATTTCCCTGAAGAACATAATCTGCTGCAATTTTTCTAATGCTTTGTTATCATAAAGACGATAACCTGCTTCCGTTAATTGTGTAGGCTTTAACAACCCTATTTCATCATAATACCTGAGCGTTCTGATACTAATCCCTGTTATTTCTGACACATCTTTTACTGTTTTCATTTTTATTTCTTTATCATTATAATTTTCTTTCACCCTTACCTCCTTTCAAACTAATCGTAAACCATTACGCCACGAGAGTGTCAACACCTTATTTTTTAACGTATATCTGAGTATTTGTTAAAATTAGTCTTAAAATATTAAAAAACACTCTTCTTCCGCGCCGAACGATAAAAAATAAGGACATAGCAGTTTATTTCCTTTGACTGCTACATCCTTAAGTAATGATGCTATTATCTATTTTGTTATGAAGACCAATCACTGGATGACTATTTACTAAATACAATTAACCGCATCTTTTACCGTCTGTACTCCAACAATGCGTATTCCTTTAATTTTTTCAACAGATTTTAGTGAAACCTTAGGCATAATTACTGTCTCAAATCCAAGTTTCTTGGCTTCCTGCACTCTTTGTTCAGGCATATTGACAGCCCTCACCTCGCCACTCAATCCTACTTCCCCGAAAACAATTGTCTTCTCATCAATTGCCCGATCTTTATAACTGGATACAACTGCCATGATAATTCCAAGGTCAATTGCTGGTTCATTCATTTTGATTCCACCCGCAATATTAACATAGGCATCGCATGCCGAGAGGTGCAAGCCAAGCCTTTTCTCTAATACAGCCATTAATAAATTCACCCTGTTATAATCAGTTCCTGCTGCAGTTCTCCTGGGAATAGCCAAATTGCTCTGACATACCAGTGCCTGTATCTCTATTAATATCGGTCGTGTTCCTTCCATAGAACATGCCACAATCGAACCGGATGCGCCTTCCGGTTTACCATTTAGCATAAACTCCGATGGATTTGCTACTTCCACCAATCCAATATCCCTCATCTCGAATACCCCGATTTCATTTGTGGATCCGAACCGGTTCTTTACCCCTCTAAGGATTCGATACGCGGCATGGCGGTCACCTTCAAAATATAATACGGTATCCACCATATGCTCCAGTACTCTGGGTCCGGCCACTACACCTTCTTTGGTAACGTGTCCAACCAAGAATATAGAAATCCCAAGCCCTTTTGCTATTTGCATAAAAACATTCGTAGACTCTCTTACCTGAGAAACACTTCCCGGTGCGGAACTCACCTCATCACGATACATAGTCTGGATCGAGTCTATTACAACAACCTCCGGATTTACTTTTTTGATTACTTCCTGAATAATTTCCAGGTTTGTTTCACACAAAATGAGAAGAGAATCTTTAAATTCTCCAATCCGGCTGGCTCTTAGTTTAATCTGCTGTAAAGATTCTTCCCCGGATATATATAATACTTTGACCGCCTTATCCGTCAGGTTCTTGCACACCTGAAGCAGTAATGTTGACTTTCCAATTCCCGGATCTCCTCCGACCAAAATCAAAGACCCTTGTACCAGCCCTCCCCCCAGCACTCTGTCAAGCTCCATGATTCCAGTCTGCATCCGGTCAGTTTCTTTCATCTGTATACTGGTAAGTTTCATTGGTTCTATCTCATTTGCCTTTTTTACCGCCTTCACGGAAGAAGTCTTTTGAATCACCTCTTCTGTAAATGTATTCCATTCTTTACAGGCGGGACATTGGCCTGACCATTTACTGGATTCATGCCCACAGTTCTGACAAAAAAATACGGTCGTTTTCCCTTTAGCCATAAATTCCTCCTTTCATAATTCTTTTCTATTCGTAAGAAGTCCGGCATCTTCACAGTATTTGTGAAAAGTCCGGACTTCCATTTTACTTTATTTACAAAGCCTTAATACGTCAACGTACCAGAACGTGTTTGAAAAACAGGCTCTAAGCTCTCAAGATTTTAACAAAAGCTTTATCAGTATTATCCAATTCTACGCTTAAAGAAAGCTTACCGCCCAGATTTGTCTGCATCTTTCCGGCATTCTCGTCATCAATAAAGATTTCGTAAGCAGTATCTTCCTCCAGTTCAACTGTGATCTGTGCATCTGTTGGTCCCTCTACTTCAAAACTGACCCCATTTGCATCTGCTGAAAGATGATTTACGGTAGTTCCGGGAACTGATTCATATACGAACATTCCATTTCTTTCTAACTTGGTGATTTCTTTAAATGTTTTTACCTTGTACAAGTCTCCATTATATTCAAAATCAGAAAGCTTTGATTTCTGGTCCAATTCATAATTCCCGAAACTAATTGTTCCGTCATCTTCTGTACGTATTAATTCTTTTACAACTGACATTAGTATGCCCTCCTAGTATTTCGTTGATAGTTATCCTCTATTCTATTGTTCTTAAAATTTTATCATAAAACGGAGAAATATGCTAGTGATTTATTCATTCTTCATGAAAATTTAATGGGTGGCTTCCACTCTATTTTATATAAAATTTAATTTCTTTATTTGACAACCCAACGCTTACCGTATTCCCTGATTTCACTTTTCCTTCCAGGATTTCTTCTGCTAATGCATCTTCTATCTTATTTTGAATTGCCCGCTTTAATGGTCTTGCTCCATACTTATCATCAAATCCCTCTTCCGAAATAAAGCTCTTTACAGAATCCCGTACATTTAAAGTAATATTCATCTGCTCCTTGCATCGTATCGTAAATTCTTTCAGTAAAAGTCCAACAATGCTCTTTATATTTTCTTTGTTTAAAGAATGGAAAACTATAATTTCGTCAATACGGTTTAAGAATTCCGGCTTAAACATCCGGCGAACTTCTTCCATAACATTGCCCTTCATGACATTATAATTATGCTTCTCATCATCAACTGCGGCAAAACCCAGTTTTTTGGGAGAGATAATTGATTGTGCACCTGCATTGGAAGTCATAATCAGAATTGTATTTTTAAAATCTATCTTCCGCCCCTGCGCATCTGTTATATGCCCGTCGTCTAATACCTGAAGCAGGATATTAAACACATCCGGATGAGCCTTTTCAATTTCATCAAATAAGATGACCGAATAAGGGTTACGACGTACTTTTTCACTTAATTGCCCACCCTCTTCATAACCTACATATCCCGGAGGGGAACCTACAAGTTTAGAAACGCTGTGTTTCTCCATGTATTCAGACATATCAACTCGAATCATAGCCTGTTCACTGCCAAAAACAGTCTCTGCAACCGCTTTGGACAACTCAGTCTTACCTACACCGGTTGGTCCCAGAAATAAAAATGAACCGATTGGACGCTTGGGATCTTTTAATCCGACTCTGCCTCTCTTGATGGCCTTGGCAACCGCTGTCACTGCTTCATCCTGTCCAATGACTCTTTGATGCAGTGTCTGTTCCAAGCGGAGCAGACGATGGGTTTCTTTTTCAGCCAGTTTTTGTACCGGAATCTTCGTCCACATAGATACTACTTCCGCAACATCAGGCTCTTCTACCATCAGCTGCTTAGCAGCATTTTTCTTTTCAATTCGATTACGCAGATTGGATAACTTCTTTTCTTTGGTCTCCTGTTCCTTCTTCAGTCTGGCTGCCTCATCAAAATCACCTTCTTTGATTGCCTCTTCCTTTTCCTGGGCAAGATCAAATACTTCATTTTGAAGTTCTTCCAGATTCGCAGGAACCTGATATCCCTTCAGCTGAACTTTGGATGCAGCTTCATCGATCAGGTCTATGGCCTTATCCGGCAGAAATCTGTCGCTTATAAATCTCATAGAATACTTTACAGCTGATTCTATAGCATCATCTGTGATGATGACGCGATGATGTTTCTCATAACTCGGACGCAGTCCTTTTAAAATCTCTATTGCTTCTTCCTCTGTTGGTTCCTCTACCGTAACCGGCTGAAATCTACGTTCAAGCGCAGGATCTTTCTCTATATACTTGCGATACTCCTCGATTGTTGTAGCACCGATTAGCTGTATCTCTCCTCTGGAAAGGGATGGTTTTAAAATATTAGAAGCATCCATAGCGCCTTCTGCTCCCCCGGCTCCAATAATTGTATGGAGTTCATCTATGAAAAGAAGAACATCTTTGCAATCCATTACCTCTTTTATAACTTTTTTAATTCGTTCCTCAAATTCACCACGATACTTAGATCCTGCTACCATACTTGCCAGATCCAATGTTACAACACGCTTATCCTGAATAGTCCTGGGGACTGCTCCGGCGACAATTTTCTGCGCTAATCCCTCTGCAATGGCAGTTTTACCTACTCCGGGTTCTCCAATTAAGCAGGGATTATTCTTTGTACGTCTGCTCAGAATCTGAATAATACGTTTTATTTCCTCTTCTCTTCCGATGACCGGATCCAGTTCTCCCTGACTTGCCTGTTCTGTCAGATCACGGCTGTACTGATCCAGCATTGGTGTAGCAGAACTTTTCTGACGACCCTTGGACGCCTTAACTTCCTGCAGATAAGCCTTATAGGTTTCCTCATCCGCACCCATAATTCCCATGATTTCCATATACAGTTTCTGGAGCTGTATTCCCATGGTATGAAGCAATCGTGTTGCCACACATTCCACATCCCTTAATAAAGAAAGCAGGATATGTTCTGTTCCAATTTCATCCATCTGAAAGAAAGACGCTTCTTTTTCACTGCTTTCTAAAACTGCCGATGCACGGGGTGTATATCCATCCGGATTAGCTAATGCAATACCGCCCTCCGGAGCAATCAGCTGTTCAATCAAAGCCAACAGCTGTTCTTCTTCTACACCGCCTTCTTCCAGCACAATATGTGCTGTACCTGTTTTTTCTCTTAACAGTCCCAACAGTAAATGTTCTGAACCAATATAACTCTGTGCACATTCCTTCGCCGCCTGCTTAGCAAGCACTAATGCTGTCTGCGCACTATCTGTAAATTCCTTATGCATAGATACTCCTCCTGCTATTATTCATATTCTGCCAATATCTCGTCCACTAATGCGTGAACTTCCTGGCCTGTAATGCGTTTACATCTGCCTTTTGCAAGCAAAACACGTAAATTTTGTTTCATTTCTTCTAAAGCCTGCAATTTATCGATATCCAGAGATATAATTGCTCCTCTTCTTCTGTCAATCGTCACAAATCCTTCTTGTTTTAATACCGCATATGCTTTATTCACTGTATGCATATTGATCCCGATATCCTCCGCCAGCTGTCTTACAGAAGGTAAAACATCACCTTCCTGGATGCTGGAAGTAGCAATTCCCAATATGATCTGATTTCTAAGTTGAATATATAGTGCCTCTTCACTTTGAAAATCTATTTTTATCATCATAGTATCACCCTTCTATCCTATGTTTGTTATATTTATAATATAACACCTGTCATTATATGTCAACCCAAATTAGCATTCCGGTATGGTGCAGCATTTTCTATCTAAAAATAGAGAGATCCACTTTAGTATTCTTAAGTGACATCTCTCTATTCCCATTTTAAAAACTAATATATTTAAACATATTTTATAAGTCGATCATGGTTACATCTACTTCCGGCGGATTCTCATCTGCTGTCTGCTGAAAATTTGCCTGAGGATTGGAATTTTCTACCGGTGCCTTCTTTGGCGGTCTTTGCTTTTTTACAGGCTGCTGTACATTTCCTGCATTCTGCTGGCCATTCCCCTGCTGTTTTGGCTGAACAGATGGCTTAGACTGCTTCTGTACCTTTGGCTGTGCCTGTGTTGCCTGATCCGGCGCATTAACCTGATTCTGTGGTTTCACCTGGCCTTGAGTTCTTGCCTGATTTTGAGGTCTTGACTGTTCTGGCTGTCTGGTCTGATTCTGCTGTTTAGGCTGACCCTGCTGCGGTCTTCCCTGAGCAGTCTTTTTACCCTGCACCCTTTTTTGTCCCTGGCTTCTCTCGCCTGCCGGCTGTTTCTGTTGATTTTGTGCATTACGCTGGTTATTTACAGGTTTCTGTACGGTACCGGCTGCCGCATTTCTATCCTGCTGTTCCGTAACTTTCTTTACTTTTTTTACTGCTTTTGGAGCCTGATTATTTGTTGGCTTCTCTTCCGCTTTTCTGGTAAGTACATCAGCTTTCACCTGAGCCTGTCCATTTCCAAAAACTTCTTCCGTGGTTTCCTGCACTTTTTCTAATGGCACTCCCGGAGCATCTGTACTTTCAGGCTGCATCTCCTGAACCGGGGCATAATAATAATCAGAACTCAGCGTCTTCTCTTTTCTTGCAAATTCATTTGTATTAAAATCCAAAGTATTTTCCGCTTCCCTTAAATCATCCTTCAGATCTTTATTCTTGAGCGCCAGATTAATAATTATAAAGAGTAAAATCACAGCAAATGCAATCATACCATATAATATTTTCATAGCCAGTTCCAGCTTCTGATTCACCTGATCCATCTGTGTATTTAACATTTTCACAGTATCATTCTGTACTGCCTCTGTCTGTGCTGTCTTTTTCTCAGTTGCCGGCTGTGATTCCGATGCTGCGGCCTGATTGGCTGCTGCTTCTGATTCTGCTTCTGTAGCTGCAGGTGCAGCTGCGTCGGCTGTTACATGAAGCGTATAAACTGCCTTACTCCCATCTTCAGCTGCAACAGTAATTGTTACGGTACCATTTCCATTATCCAGCTGATTTCCATCAATTGATGCAATCTCTGCATTCACATCAGATGGCTGGGGATCTAACGTCAATGATTTTGTTCCGGCCGGGACTTTCACTTCATATTCTGTTGTTGAATAATAAAATTCCGGTGAAACTTCTGCGTTTTCAATGCCAAGCGTCGCCAGCGAATTATCACCGGATGAGCTGGTAGCAAAAACAGTCATGGAAGAAAGCCATAACATCAGCATTGCCAAAACAATCTGGTACTTCCATGTTCCTTTTAAAATCTTCATACTTTACCCCTTTTCATTATTTTGGCAGGCATTATGCCTCATCAATCGCCTTACCAATATCATTTCGGTAATATTTGTTGTCAAATGTTATCCAGTCAACTGCTTTATAGGCATTTGCCCTGGCTTCTTTTAAATCAGTACCTTTTGCAGTTACACCCAGAACTCGTCCTCCATTCGTCACGATTCCCTTTTCGGAAGTTTTCGTGCCCGCATGGAAAACATAGTATCCTTCTTTATCTTTAAATTTATCAAAACCGCTAATTGGAAGTCCTTTATCGTATTTTACCGGATATCCGTCAGAAGCCAGAACAACACAAACTGCTGCATTATCTTCAAACTGAAGATCAATCTGGTCTAAAGTACCGTCTATACAAGCCTCAAATACATCTACGATGTCATTTTTCATTCTTGGCAATACAACCTGCGCTTCCGGATCTCCAAATCTTGCATTATATTCCAGTACCTTTGGACCGTTATCCGTAAGCATCAATCCAAAGAATATAATGCCTTTGAATTCTCTTTCTTCTGATGCCATAGCGTCTACACTTGCCTGGTAAACATACTGGTTACAGAAATCATCAACCTCTTTCGTATAAAAAGGACTGGGTGAAAATGTTCCCATACCGCCTGTGTTAAGCCCCGTATCCCCGTCACCTGCACGCTTATGGTCCTGGGCACTGGTCATTGTTTTGATCGTTTTGCCATCCACAAAGGAGAGGACAGATACTTCCCGCCCTGTCATAAACTCTTCTACTACCAGGCGGTTTCCGGCACTTCCAAACTGTTTATCCAGCATAATTGCCTTAACGCCCTCTTCTGCTTCTTCCAGTGTATTGCAAATTAAAACTCCCTTGCCAAGAGCTAATCCATCTGCCTTTAAAACGATAGGAAACGCTGCAGTCTTCAGGTAAGCTATCGCTTCCTGAGGGTCATCAAAATTTTCATAACCGGCCGTTGGAATATGATACTTTTTCATCAGATCCTTCGAAAATGCTTTGGAGCCTTCCAGTATAGCAGCATTTTTACGCGGACCAAATACTCTTAATCCTTCTGCTTCAAATGCATCTACTACTCCACCAACAAGGGGATCATCCATGCCGATAATTGTAAGGTCAATTTCTTTCTCTTTGGCAAATGCCACCAGTTTTTCAAATTCCATCGCACCAATATCTACGCATTCTGCATATTCTGCAATTCCTGCATTTCCTGGTGCACAATAAATCTTATCTGCCTTCGGGCTCTGGGCTACTTTCCAGGCGATGGCATGTTCTCTGCCGCCGCTGCCTACGATTAGTATTTTCATGAATTTGTTTCCTTCTTTCATTTTTAATCCCGCTGCATATCGCAAACCTGCCTGCGATACTGCATAAATAAGTAGTGTGAGCAACGTTCATACTGTGAATAACGTTCGCACTGTGAATAACATTCGCACTGTGAATATCATTCGCACTGTGCATGAAGTTGACACTGTGCAAGTTCATTTTACACAGGCTATGAAGCATATTGCTCTAATCTGCTATCCAAACCTTGTGGTCTTTTACTGTAATTCTTCCATTGGCTATTAAATTAATTGCTTCCGGCATAATCTTCCATTCAGCTTCCATCATTACACGCTGCTGCAATTTCTCAGGTGTATCATCCTGATGCACATCCACTGCTTTTTGTAAGATGATCGGACCTGTATCGGTACCTTCATCCACAAAATGTACGGTAGCGCCGGTCACCTTTGCACCACGCTCCAATACTGCTTCATGCACCTTTAAACCATAATAACCAGTTCCACAAAACGCCGGTATTAATGCCGGATGTACATTGATAATCTTATTTGGAAATGCCTGAACCATAATTTCCGGTATTACCACCAGACAGCCGGCTAGAACAACCAGATCTGCTCCATGGGATTGTATCGTGTGCAAAAGAGCCTCATTGAATGCGGCGCGGTTATCATAATCTTTTGGGGAAACAGATACATTGGCTATATGATTCTGTTTGGCACGCTCAAGAGCATAGGCATTTTTATTGTTACTTATTACAACGGCAATCTCCGTGTTAGTTATGCTTCCATTTGCTATTCCGTCAATAATTGCCTGAAGATTGGTTCCGCCTCCAGATACCAATACTGCAATTTTTAACATAATGTTACTCCTTTTTCACCTGCTTCAATCTGACCTACAACATAAGCACTCTCTCCGGATGCCTCAATTGCCTTTACAACTGCTTCTGCATCTGCCGGATCAACTGCAACGATCATGCCAAGACCCATATTATAAGTATTGTACATCATTTCTTCTTCGATTTGTCCTTCTCTGGCCAGCATCTTAAAGATAGCCGGTACGTCGTAACTGTCTTTCTTTATTACAGCACGAACTCCATCCGGAAGCATTCTCGGTACATTTTCATAGAATCCGCCACCTGTAATATGGCTGCATCCCTTAATTGTAACCCCTGCCTCTTTTACATTTCTAAGTGCCTTAACATAAATCTTCGTAGGTGCCAGAAGCGCTTCGCCCAGAGTCTTTCCGAGTTCCTCATGATAAGTTTCTAAAACATCTTTTTCCATTTTAAATACTTTTCGTACCAGTGAAAAACCATTACTATGTACACCGGATGATGCGATACCAATTAATACATCACCTGCTTTTAATTCTTTACCGGTAATCAGATTCTTCTCATCTACTACTCCTACTGCAAAACCTGCAAGATCATATTCATCTTCCGGATAAAAGCCTGGCATTTCTGCAGTTTCACCGCCAATTAATGCCGCATTAGACTGCTCACATCCATTTGCCACACCGCTTACAATTGTCGCAATCTTTTCCGGTACATTTTTACCACATGCGATATAGTCCAGGAAAAATAATGGTTCTCCGCCTGCACACGCAATATCATTTACACACATAGCAACGCAGTCGATACCTACCGTATCATGTTTGTCCAGAATAAACGCCAGCTTCAGCTTTGTACCTACGCCATCCGTTCCTGACACCAATGTAGGCTTCTCCATATTTTTAAATGCACTCATGGAAAACGCACCTGAAAATCCGCCGATATTGGTAAGAACCTCCGGTCTCATAGTTTTCTTAATATGTTCCTTCATAAGTTCTACGGACTTGTATCCCGCTTCTATATCAACGCCTGCTTTCTTGTAATCCATTATTGTTCTTCCTCCTAATGTGGTTTTTCTATTATACTCTCAAATTGTGAATTAGTTGTGTTTGACTGATTACAGCTTTTGTTATAGGTATGACTATTTGTATTCTTTGTAACCGACTTCCTGCAATTTTGCATCTTTTGCCATAACCTGCTCTTTTAATTCAGCTGAATATGCTTTTAATCTTCCTAATAATTCTTCATCTGATGTAGCAAGGATCTTAGCTGCTAAAATTCCCGCATTCGCGCCTCCGTTAATTGCCACTGTCGCAACGGGAATTCCGGATGGCATCTGTACGATAGAGTAAA
Organism: Robinsoniella sp. KNHs210; assembly: GCF_000686105.1. Taxonomy (NCBI): domain Bacteria; kingdom Bacillati; phylum Bacillota; class Clostridia; order Lachnospirales; family Lachnospiraceae; genus Robinsoniella; species Robinsoniella sp. KNHs210. The sequence goes on along the minus strand of NZ_JMLZ01000002.1, from coordinate 582,803 downwards.
GTGAATCTCTTCCTCCAAGGGATGATGTATGCATTGGGATACCAATAACAGGCATTGGGAAAATAGCTGCGCACATACCAGGCAGATGAGCTGCCATACCTGCTCCTGCAATAATAACTTTCCAACCTTTTTCTTCTGCAGATTTTGCATATTCGAAAAATACATCTGGCTCTCTGTGAGCTGAAAGGATATTTATTTCATATTCTACACCTAATTTGTCTAAAATATCAGCTGCCTTAGCCATTACCGGCATATCTGAGTCGCTTCCCATTACAATTCCTACTTTTGCCATTGTACATATCTCCTTTTATCGATTGATTTTAATTTTTTATCGAATGCTTCGCTTTTATTCTACTAAGAGATTGGAACATTGTCAACAAAATCGCAAAATCATTTTTGGAATTGCCCCATCAAATAGAAAAAGAACATACAGACGGGTATATTCATAGAGAATAATTCCCGCCGCTCTGTCCTTTTTAAGTAAATTTATATCACTTCCATGATCCCGGTCAATCAGTCTTTATTTAAATCCATATGGATTGCACCATATTTCCTGATATTCATTACATATACACATCCTTCACCCAGCTTCTCTTCCATATACTTTGAGTACTCTGCTGTATATTCCTTAGGAAGCAATGTAAGAATAACACCTGCAAAGCCGCCCCCATGTACACGGCAGGCGCCGCCTTGAATACGATCCAGAAATAGTTCTGTCAAAGCCAGGGCAACGGTAACAGACTGCTCATCATAGTTTTCAATGGAGTAGCAGTTCTGCAGCCATTTCCAGGAAGAATTACCGGATGCTGTAATTAATTTGAGGAATTCCTCATATTGCTGGCTTTTCAATGCTGCTACCTGCGCATCCACTCTCTGGTTTTCTGTAAAGAAATGCAGCGCACGCATAACAGCACGATCTCCTGCACTCTTACGAACTTCTGTGACATTCTTCAGGAATTCTTCCAGAGACACCTCTGATAATGTTTCTTTTCCGAAGAATGCAGCCGCTTTTTTCATTTCTATTGGGACAGAAGAATATTCTGCACTTAAATCCGCATGTCCTTTTCCTGTGTTTACTATAATTAAGTCGTAGTTAATACTGTCAAAACTAAAATCTATTTTTTCAATTACCGGCTGATCCGGATTCTTGAAATCCATTGCAACAATACCACCACAAGCACATGCCATCTGGTCTAAAAGTCCGGACTGTTTATTCCAGTATTTATTTTCGGAATACTTACCGATCTTTGCATAAGCAACTGTATTCAATTTTAAATCATTAAAGAAATAATCTACCATACTGCAGATTAACATTTCAAAAGATGCAGAAGAACTCACTCCCGCTGCTCCAATTACATTGGTTGTAACATAAGCATCAAAGCCACCGATTGCATATCCTTCTTCTAAGAAACCTTTTAAAATTCCTTTCAATAAGTCCGGTGTACCCGCATGTGCTTCCGAAGGCTCCAGGTCATCTAAGCTGATCTGCAAATGCTGATCATAGGTTTCACTGATGATATTTACGATATTGCTGCTATTTTTACTTGCCGCTGCAACACAGTCTAACTGAATACTTCCAGCCAGAACTTTTCCATGATTATGGTCTGTATGATTTCCGCCGATTTCTGTTCTTCCCGGTGCGGAAAAGAATTCAAACTCATCGTTCTTAAATTCCTCTGCAAATTTTTCCGCAACATGCTGATACCTTGCTGCATTCTCTGCGATCTTTTCTTCTCCATATAAATCTCTTAATAGCACTTTTGATGAATTGCTCTCTAATAATGAAGATACATTTTCTAATTTCATCTCTGTTTCATCCCTTCTATTCATTTCATATGTTTTCTGTTGACCTTTGTCTAAACTTCTTTTATACTATGATTATAATGAGAGTTTAAGATAAATACAACAATTATATTTTCCAATTATATAACTATATTGAGATTTCAAATAAGCTGCTTCTAAGTCAAAACCCAAGATGCACCTTCTGAAGCTAAGCTGTGCGTTGGAAAACAGAAATGCATATCAAAAGAGAAATGTATGTTCATCATTGGGTTGAGTTTTTACCGCACTCCCCGGGAAAGGATTTTAAATTATGCAGATTGAGATTAATACTGATCAAAGAGAATTGAAACTTCACGGCAACTATAATTTTCCTATCTATGTTAGTTTTGAAGTTCTTTCACAATATGAGAGCGGCTCTTTTCTCTGGCATTGGCATCCGGAAATTGAAATGACCCTTGTTCTGAAAGGGGAAATGGATTACCAGATCAATGAAACGCTCTATCATATCAAGGCGGGAGAAGGTCTGTTCGGTAATGGGAACACGCTGCACACCGGACATATGCATAATTCTTCGGACTGTACTTATATCTCTACGACTTTTCATCCTCGGGCGCTTTATGGGTATGACTCCAGCCTGATTAACGAAAAGTATGTAGAAACGATATTGAAAGATTCCCTTTTATCTTCGCTCCATTTTACCCGAAATATTAAATGGCACGCTGACATACTGGATGACCTTTCTTTGCTGTATCAGCTTAGCTGTGATAAGCCGCCCGTATGGGAGATGCGTATGCAGATGCTTTTGTATCACATCTGGATTCTTATATGCGAAAATCACAGTCCTGCCCCCAGTACCAGTGCGTCCTCGCAAGTAAAAAATATAGAACGCCTGAAATCTATACTTTCCTTTATTCACAGCCACTATTCAGAAAAAATAACTTTAGAAAATATCGCCTCTTCTGCGGGTTTATGCCGAAGTGAATGCTGCCGTTTTTTTAAAAAGCATATGAATGAATCACTTTTTGATTACCTGCTCTCCTATCGGATTGAACAAAGCCTGCCTATTCTTTTGGAATCAGATCATACGGTAACCGAAGTTTCCGGAATGACTGGCTTTTCTAATCCCTGTTATTTTACAAAAATATTTAAAAAGCAGATGGGGATCTCCCCTACGGATTTCCGAAAGGAAAAATCAAAAGATGCAGCTATATAGCATGGTGTGTTAACACATTTTCATTTCTCCAGGCTTCCACTTGTTCTGTTGACACTCCTGCTGCCAATGCTATCAGATCGACTAAAATATTTTCTTTCAGCAATTTTAATGCCATTTCTTTTTTTCCTTCATTTACTCCCCGCTGAATCCCTCTCTCCAATCCTCTTTTTTCAGCCCAGTACATCTGATGATTATAATCTCTAAGCGCTTTCTCCCGCGCCTCATATTCCATTCGTTTCTTTTCATCTTCACTTAAATGTTTTAATATTTCATAAGCTTCATTAATATATTCATTTTTCTCAGCCATTTCCCTGAATTCCTCCTCACTTTTTCCACTTAAAAACTTTGCCCATTGGTATATTTCACTATCCGGATATTCTCGCTCCCGCAATTTGGTTAATTCCAATACATGAAATTCCAGTTGATCCGTATATAACATTCCGCAGGTATCCTCCCGTAAATGAAAAGAGGAATAGAAATTCTCCATGTTATCAAACAATTTAAAGTCCAGTATTCCAATATGGATACACTTCATGAGGGTTCCGTAAGAATCCCCTTCTTTAATTTGCTCCGTATACATTCTGCATAGGTAAAAAACAGTTCTCTCTGCCCAAAAATCAAATGGGCCCACCTGCATTTCTATATCTATCTGAGATTCATTGTTGAAAATAACCCGGACATCTAAGATTCCTATCTTATCGTCTTTATACTCTTTCCTTAATATGGTAGGAAGTAGTGTGATTTCTTTGATTTCCTCCGGTTTTTTATCTAATAATGCCGAAATAAAACCTCTGCGGACTTTTTCATTTAACATTAACTCCTTAAAGCAAAAATCTACCGTTGGAAGCATCAACGATTTATGGGACTTCCCATTCAATTCCTTTTTACTACACCCCATCTGCCCTCCGATTCTAAGTGTTTCATTTATAATGGAATTGCAAAAGTAAATCCGGAGCGTTTTTAAATTATCTGGATCAATAAGATTGTGCTCTATATTGAGGAAGAGTTGTGCAGATTGATGGCATAGATTTTAAAACAGACTCTGGTATTTCTTCCGCATTATACATATAAAAAGACGGCACTTCAAATTATGCTGCATACCATATGCAATTTTTTCTGTGTGAATTATTGGCTGAATTGCCAGAATTACTTAAGATAAAAATATAATATCAAATTATATAAAAAAAGTCAACCGTTTTTTTATTATCCTCATATTGTTTATAATATATGTTTTAAGAAATCAAATGATTGCGTAGTATGGCACAATAGCCAGAAAAGATTAAACCTATGGAGTGATGCATTTCTCTGCCGAGTGCCTCCTTACAATCCGACTGGCTCCCATCGGATTGTAAGCGGGCAGAGCTGCGAAATGCATCAGGATTTCACAGTGAATTCCCCCAAAGCTTCATTCAGCTCTTGTGTTCCTTCCAGAACAAATTTACCATCCCGTATAATGTCAGTTTTTGTACCGTCATTCTTTACTGCCTCAATAAGCTGTAGTTCATCATATGGTATGGTGATATCGGTATGGCAGCCCAAATAAGCTTTCCCAATATCTTCTTTTCGTAAAAGTGAAACTTCATTGTCTTTGGCGATGATTTCCTTTCCGTCCGGATTGTGGACAGCGATATCTTCAGACCAGCTGTAGCAAGTGTCTCCCACTGCAAAATGCGGACCCATTTTTTCCGCTATGAGAATTGGCAGCTTATCTGAAATCTTATACTTTCTGGCCATTGCGTAAGCAGTAGTATTAGTGCCTATTGCAAATTCTCCCATAGGCAGTGATTCATGATGATATAGTACATTTTCTAAGATATAGCGCTTATTCTCTTCTGCTTTTTCAAAATTACCGCAGGTATATTCTTTGATCATTCCATCTTCAAAGGTAATGGATAAATCTACATACTTAAGTTCATTGAGGTAAACCTCCTTTACCTGAAGCACGCCGGATGTTCCCGCAAGCTTTGGTGAAGTAAATACTTCTCCCACCGGTATATTGACATCTGCCACACAGTTCTCAAAATTCGTCTGTACTGCCGGATCTTTAAGTTCATGAAGCTGTACGGTCAAATCAGTATGATTATCTCCTTTACCTACTATATGAACACAGCTTCCCTGGTCAAGAGCATCTATTATGGTCTGCTGAATTCTTTCATATAAATGATAGTCCAGCGTATTCAGTTTAATTACTTCCCTGAAAATCTCTTCAAACTGCTCCCCAATTTCGGGAATCGGAAATGCTATAATTGTAAAACTCCGCTCCTCACCTTTGATATAACGATTTGTGATCTGTGAAGATTCGTTGTTATAGAATACAGTAAGCTTTTCCTGCTTCTCGGACATATGATAAGCTGCCGGCTTATTCTCCGGTATAAAAGGCTGCTCTCCGAAAATTTCAACACATGCAGGTCCTGCATGACGGTTAGCCAGATCTTTATACTTTTCATAAGCAGTGCGAAGAACCCCCAGCTTACGCTCTACAAATGGCTTATCCAGATAAATTGCATTATCTGCTCTGTGATCGTAGTCAAATTGTTTATTCGGAATTGCGCCATAATATCCTATGCGCAGCTGCTGGCGCTTATTGATGCTATTCACTGCTGAGCGGTAGATTACCGGACGCAGCCCCATTTTCTCAAAGTTTTGGATTGCCTTGCGAATCATTCTTTCAAATCCCAGATTGTAACGGATATTTACAGTTTCTTTTGAGAACAGGTCTATCTTCGCTTTTTCGAAACCAATGCGATATCCTTCCGTATAAGTAGACGCCATCAGATCAATGGTTTTCTGGTCAAGGGAATTCAGATATTCTGCTGTTTTTCTTTCATTCTCTGTTATATATTCGCCGAACTTATAGAGATATCGAAGATCTGACAAATCTTCATTCATAATAAGCTGTACTGCAAAATCCAGATTCGGGTCTACGGACTCCTGAATTCTTCTGGTTACTGTCCTATCGCTGTAATCACTGATAAACCAGTAAAGGATCTGCTGTATTTTCTTGTAAACAGGAAGTTCTTCTTCCTCAAAACAATTATAGATCTCAATAAATACTTCGCATATGATTACCATGTCCCACATTCTGCCCTCAAAGGCAAAAGCAATCATTCCACGCAGTTCTGTGTATAGAAAACTTAGTATTCTGCCGTGAATTTCTCCCAGTTTACTTACCGCATATTCCGGATTTCCGTAACTGTTATCGTAATGCTCCGGAAGTATGTCTTCATATAATGAATGATTCAGTTCCTCCCACTGTTCACAGCTGTATGCATTCAGTTCCCCGCTGCATAATTTTTCAAACAGAACTTTTATTTCCATGATAAAAGACGCCATTTTTTGAAAATAATCAATAAAGGGCGCCGCTACTGTTTCTTCTGCTGCTATTTGAGCGATACGCTCCATGGAAAGATCATAACGCTCCTGATAAATTTTCGCTTCTTCCAGGTCCATAACATCCTCCTTAACTCCATTAATACCTCTCAGATCGGGAATTTTATTTTCCGGACCTGATATTTCCATTCGCAATATTCCGGTCTATAATTTCTTCGCAGAAATCCCAAATTGCCTCAGAACCTTTATGGGTATCTTTATTGCGATCCATAATCTGCATTTCTTTTACTTGATGCTCTCTCCAAGCCTTGCCTTTTGATGCATCATTTAACATCACCGGCTGTACTTTATCCAAAGTCAGGGCAAATTTTGCTTCCGGCGTCTTGGCCGACTCAAATTCTTCCCACAACTCCCGCATATAAGCAGCCTGATCCTCAGGAAGGAGGTTGAAGATTCTGTCTGCCGCTTTCACTTCACGCTCACGCTTCGTCTCATTTCCTTTTTCATCATAAGCATAAGTATCGCCGGCATCTATTTCCACGATATCATGTATCAATACCATTGTAATCGTTTTTAAAACATCTATTTCTTCATTGGCATGTTCGCTTAAGACCGCACACATCATAGCTAAGTGCCAGGAGTGCTCCGTATCATTTTCATGCCTGCTGCCATCTGAAATATAACTTTGTCTTGTGATTTTTTTTAATTTATCCACTTCCATTATAAAATTCATCTGGGCTTCTAATCTGTTCATTTCATTCGCCTACTTTCCTACTCCAATCAAAAATATTGCTACCCATCCCAGAAATATTACACCATTCAAGATTGCTCCAAGCTTCGGAAAAAAAGATATGGAATTCTTTTCCGTCAAACTCAAAAATCCAAGAATTAAACCTGCAAAAGACATGATCATAGCGGTAAGTCCAATCGCTCCCAGGTACTGTCCCCCCTGTCCTCTGAAATAAAAGGACAGATAAGCCAGTACACAGAAGATCAAAAAGGATACACCGCCCAGGACTGAAGCTGTAATTCCACGCTTTGAATGTTTTTTTTCAGCAAATGAATACATTGGTTTCCTAGCCATATATATTTCTCCTCACTCTGTTACAAACACAAAACACCAGATAACCAATCATACCACCGATGGTATTCAATAAAAGGTCGTCTACATCAAAACTTCCCACCTTTGAAATAAGCTGGATGCATTCTACAATCAAACTGAACTGAAAACTCAGCAGAACAATTACCACAAAATGTCTCGTTTTTCGGTTCAGCACCGGAAAAATCGCTCCAAATGGCACAAAGCACAGTACATTTCCAATAATATTAGTAAACACCGCAAAAAATCCCAGCTGTTCTCTATATATCCAAAAGCGTTTAATTTCCTTTAAGGGCTGTAAGTTATAACTGTATTCCCGTTCTGATAATACTCTGCCATAACTTTCTGCAAAAAACAGGAAGTATGTCAGTAAGATAAGGTAGATCATAAATAATACTACGCTTATCCACTTAATCTTTCTTTTAGTTTCCTTTTTCACGAAAATACCTCGATACTAGAACATTACATTCTTTTTTGCCCTCAAAAGCTTTGCTCCATGTACAATTAACAAGATTCCACTTGCAATCCCTGTTACCATAACAGTAATGCCAACCACAATATTGCCTGCTCCTACACTGCTCATTGTTTTGTAAATCTTCTCATTCATGGTATAGCCTCCTTTTATATTGCAGCGCTGACCGCGCCTAATTATTCTGCTCCGTACTGTACATAATATGCATCAATTGCAGCTTTTAAGGCGTCATCAATAATAATTTTGCCTTTATATTCTTTGTTGTACAGATGTTCTACTACCTCTGCCATTGTAACAATAGCAGTTGTTTCTAGTCCGTATGTCTCCTGAATTTCCTGAAGAGCGCTTTTGCTTCCCTGTCCTTTTTCCATACGGTCTACAGAAACTACTAATCCCAGCGGCGTTACCGCTCCCTGTGCTTTGATGATTGGTAGTGTTTCCTGAATAGACGTACCTGCAGTGGTAACATCTTCGATAATTACGATCTTATCACCATCATTAATCGGACTGCCCAAAAGAATTCCTTTGTCACCATGATCTTTTACTTCTTTACGGTTAGAACAGTATCTGATATCTTTACCATAAAATTCACTAATTGCCATAGTAGTTGCTACGGTAAGCGGGATTCCTTTATATGCCGGTCCAAATAATACGTCAAAGTCAAATCCGAATTTTTCGTTGATGGCTTTTGCATAGTATTCTCCCAGCTTACGTAGCTGTGCGCCTGTCCGGTAAAAACCTGTGTTTACAAAAAACGGGGTTTTTCTTCCACTCTTCGTTACAAAATCACCAAATTTTAATACCTGGCAATCCACCATAAATTCTATAAACTCCTGTTTGTATGCTTCCATTTCATTATTCTCCTGTCTGCCTCTTGGCTTGCTATTTTACTGCTCCTATTAATTCTCGTATATCGTCGATTTTATTCTCAATCAGATACTCCTCAATGCCTTTTACTATCTCTGCAGTTGCTGTGGGATTATTAAAATTTGCCGTTCCCACTGATATGGCAGTCGCACCTGCAAGTATAAACTCCAGTGCATCTTCCGCAGTGGCGATTCCTCCCATACCGATGATTGGAAGCTTTACGGCATTTGCTACCTGATAGACCATGCGGACTGCAACTGGTTTTATCGCAGGTCCGGAAAGTCCGCCTGTTTTATTTGCCAGTGCAAAGCATCTTTTTTGTACATTAATCTTCATCCCGGTCAGTGTATTGATCAGGGAAAGTGCATCTGCACCTCCCGCTTCGGCAGCCTTCGCCATCACGGTTATATCTGTAACATTGGGACTTAATTTCATGATAATCGGCTGCTTTGCTCTTTTCTTTACTTCCCTGGTAATGTGTTCAACCGCTTTTGGATCCTGTCCAAAAGCAATACCACCTTCTTTTACATTCGGACAGGAGATATTTATCTCCAGAAGGTCAACCGGCTCTTCTGCAAGGCGTTCTACCACCTGGCAATAATCTTCTGTAGTTTTTCCACATACATTTACAATAATCTTTGTTGAAAACTGCTTCAGAAACGGAATATCTCTCTTGCAGAAAGTCTCCATTCCGGGATTCTGCAGCCCTATGGCATTTATCATTCCTCCATAGGTCTCTGCAATACGTGGAGTGGGATTTCCAGCCCATGGAACATTTGCCACACCCTTGGTCACTACCGCTCCCAGGGTATTCAAATCCACAAATTCGCTGTATTCCGAACCGGAACCGAATGTCCCGGATGCAGTCATAACAGGGTTTTTAAATTGCACCCCGGCAATTTCTACACTTGTATTTAACATAATTTCGCTTTTTCCTCCAATGCCGCATTTACTGCGGCTTTATATCCGGTACTGCGAAAGTGAATTTCTTTCGCTTTTTCCTCCAATGCCGCATTTACTGCGGCTTTTATAAATCTATTTCCGTTGATAAAAATACTGGTCCATCTTTACAGATACGTTTATTGTGTACCTGGGAGTGTTCATCCAATTCTTTGGACTGGCATACACATGCAAGGCAGGCACCTATTCCACATGCCATTCTCTCTTCTAATGAGAGCCAGCATTCGATACCATTTTCCTCTGCATATGATTTCAGTGCACGCAGCATCGGGGTTGGCCCACATGCGTAGATCACATCTGCCGTAAGTCCATTTTCTTTTATTGCATCCAGAACATTTCCCTTAGTGCCCGCACTTCCATCTTCGGTTGCGATATATACTTCTGCATAAGTATTCAATTCACCGGTTAAGAACAACTCATCCCGGTAACCCACGATGGCTTGTTTTTCCCCTTTTAATTCTTTTGCAAGCTGCACCATTGGAGGAATACCGATACCGCCGCCAATTAAAAATGCTTTCCTGCCTTCTTCCATACGGTCCAGGGGAAATCCATTTCCCAGAGGCCCCATAATTTCAATCTGGTCGCCTTCTCCTAATCCGGAGAACTCATCAGTGCCTTTTCCCACTACGCGATAGACAATGCGCAGCGCTTTTTTTTCTTTATTTACTTCACAGATACTGATGGGTCTTGGCAGCAGACGGCTCCCATCCCTGCTGAATACCGATATAAACTGTCCTGGTTTCGCGTGTTCCGTAATCTGTTCAGAATCCAGCCACATGCTGTATACATCCCCGGCAATTTTTTCCTGGCTTATAATTCTGCTTTTTTCTTTTATTTTTTCTTTCACTTTTTCTGCCATGTTAACTCCTTTCTGTTCCCTGGTAGTCCATAAAGCTTGAATTCCCAATAAATGCTAGTGCTCCACAGAACAGTAATGATAGTGACAGTGCTGAATATTTTGTAAGCCTGCAAGGCGAAGTATGGAAGCGGAGTGGTTCCTCCGCTGACTGACGACAACGCGGCAAATGGCAAAACAGGCAGTGCTGTCACTATTGTTACTGTTCGGATGGAGTACTAGAGCGTGTCTGAAAATTGCTTTCTGACAGCTGCGCGTCACAGTTTGTGGGAGATTTGTCCCGAATGAAGGGTGCGTAGCGGACTACGTAACCTGAATTTGGGGCAAATATGCCGCAAAGTGGGGCGTGCAGATGGCGGGAATGAATTTTAAGAAACGCTCTAGAGCTTGTCTGGTATCTTCCTTATTATATGATTGCTTTATCCGCGGTTCTTTAAAGCACCGTCAATGTCTGCTACCATATCTTCTACTGCAGCCCTGGAAGCTTCACCGAAGTTTTCTGCTCCGAATTTCAAATATTGTTCCTGCTTATAAGCAGCTATGATTCCCCTGGAGGAGTTTACGATAGCACCCAGACCATCTTCATTAAAGAAATGTACCAGATCTGCGCCTTTTCCACCTTGTGCTCCGTAACCGGGAACCAGAATATAAGCTTTCGGCATTATTTTACGAAGTACTTTTCCCATTTCAGGATAAGTTGCGCCAACTACAGCCCCAACGTAGCTGTAAGAATCGCCCATGCATTCTTCGCCCCATTGAGCTACTTTTTCGCCCACTAGTTCATAGAGCGGCTTCCCGTCGACCAACTGGTCCTGGAATTCCCCGCTGGATGGATTGGAAGTTTTCACCAAAATGAACAGCCCTTTTTTCTCTTCTTTGCAGACATCGATAAATGGCTTGATTCCATCTGACCCCAGATAAGGATTAACAGTTGCAAAGTCTTCATCAAAGGCTGTATATGTTTTACTTCCCACCTGTACTTTTCCAAGATGACCCACTGCATATGCTGCAGATGTAGAACCGATATCTCCTCTTTTTACATCTCCGATTACAACCAGGTCTTTTTCTTTACAATAATCTACGGTCTTTTTAAATGCTTTTAATCCTTCAATACCAAACTGCTCATACATGGCAATCTGTGGTTTTACAGCAGGTATGATATCATAAGTATGATCTACAATCTCTTTATTAAACTGCCAGATAGCCTCTGCAGCGCCTTCTAAGGTCTCTCCGAATTCTGCATATGCCTTGCTTTTAATATGATCCGGAATATAGCCTAACATCGGGTCTAATCCTACTACAATCGGTGCATGTGTTTTCTGTATTTTGCTTATTAATTTCTGAATCATTTCTTAAAAATCCTCCTGTTTTCCTGATTATTTATCCTTAAATACAATCTCACCGTCACAGATCGTAACTTTTACCCTGCCGGTTACTTTTCTTCCATCAAACGGTGTGTTCTTCCCTTTTGATGCAAATTCTTTTTTATTGATAGTATAAGCTTCATCCGGATCGATTAATACGATATCTGCGGCTTTTCCTTCTGCCAGAGATCCGCGGTCCGTAAGACCCGCTATCCTCGCCGGATTATAACTCATTTTCTCTGCCATCTGCATAGGGGTAATGATATCCTTTTTTACCAGTTCTGTAACCGTTAAGGCTACCGCTGTCTCTAGGCCTGTAATCCCAAATGGCGCACGTTCTATAGATCTGCTCTTTTCTTCTTCACTGTGTGGAGCATGATCTGTGGCAATTACATCCATAATATCATTCTTTAATCCCAGCAATAATGCTTCCTTATCCTCTTTTGTACGAAGTGGCGGATTCATTTTGTAATTTGCGTCATTTTCCTTAATATCATCGGAAGTAAGGGTGAAATGATGGGGACATACTTCTGCCGTTACCCGGATGCCGTCCGCTTTTGCCTCTTCTACCATTCTCACACTGTCTTTGGTAGAACAATGGCAGAGATGAAGTGCTGCTCCTGTTTCCTTAGCAAGAAAAATATCTCTTGCTACAATAACGTCCTCCACCGCATTTGTTATTCCTTTTAGATGCATTTTTTTGGTATGGCAGTCAGCGTTTACAACGCCTCCTTCTACCAGATCAATATCCTCACAATGAGCAAGTACCGGTATATTTCTAGCTGCAGCAATCTGCATCGCTTTACGGTAAAGTCTGGAATTCATAACTGATTTTCCATCTTCACTGATTGCAGGTGCACCTGCATCAATCATCCCTTCAATATCAGCCAGTTCCGTTCCCTCCTGGCCTTTTGTAATCGCACCTACCTGAAGCACATGGATTACCGAATTCGTTTTTGCTTTATTCATTACATAACGAAGTCTTGTTTTATCGTCGGTTACCGGCTTAGTATTGGGCATGGCAAGCACTGTTGTAAATCCGCCCTTTGCTGCGGCTAATGCTCCTGACTCAACTGTTTCTTTATAAGTATATCCCGGATCTCTTAAATGCACATGCATATCGATTAGTCCGGGCATTACATAATATCCGGCAGCATCAATCGTTGTGTCTGCTTTTTCTTTCAGATCCCTGCCTACTTTTTCAATCTTGTCACCTTTAATCAGGATGTCACACTGGTCATCCAGCTTCGTATCCGGGTCAATCACCCTGCCGTTTTTAATTAATATACTCATCTTGGGATTCCTTTCCTGCAACTATTCGAGCTTTAAAATTCCCGGGACTGATACCGGTCAAATTGAAAACTGACCCATTCCCAGGACAACTGAATAATGACTTTTCTCTTCCTTCTGCCTTTTTATCAAATGAATAACAAAATCGCAGAATTTTCCATGATGGATTTATTTTATCATAATCACCAATAAGCCGCAAGTAGTTACAAAAAAAAGCAAGAACCCCATTATCAGTGTTCTTGCCCCTTTCCCCCTATTTTGTTTTCAGACTTTTGAATTTATTTTTATATTTTCTGGACATTAACTTTTTCTGTAACTTATATTCTTTCTTATGCAGCCTGCCAATCTGCTTTGCATCAGCATCCAGAACCTTCTTCATTTTGTCAGACTGCATCCTGGCACTGTTTCTTACAGACAATGCAATAATCAATACACCAAGAACTGCCTGTATAACAAGCACAAGCTTTTCTTCCATCTCTTCGTTCAGCTTCATAAATAATCTCCTTTGCAAATTATTGTCATATTATAGATATTAGTATACTTACTCCATAGTTTCCTTATGTAATGGATATTCTATTCCTGTTTTCAAACACACTTTTATACTACAGCGAAAAATTTCTTGAATTTGGGTTAAGCTGATTAATGACGCTTTGTAGATGTAGGCAGTGTACTGAAAGAGAAGGGGGCGGACCAGGACATTGCATAATTATTTTTCTGAATTTATGATAGCATTTCTTAAATGAAAAAACAAGGGATTGTTATTTTCCTTGAAATCCCTACCTCGCAATGTTATGATAAGGAATAGAAGAATTTAATACACTAAAGGACTATAAATCATGCAAAAATGGGGTGAAAAGCCTTATCGTTCCCTTGATTTTCATTTAAGGGAACTGTTCGGTGAAAAAATATATAAAGTCTCTCTGAACGGAGGGATGACCTGTCCCAACAGGGATGGTACTCTGGGCAGCCTTGGATGCATCTTCTGCAGTGCCGGTGGCTCCGGTGATTTTGCGGCAGACCGCACACTTTCTATCCGGGAACAAATTGAATCACAGAAAAAGGCTTTGCAGGGTAAGAAACCTGTAAAACGTTATATCGCTTATTTTCAGGCATACACCAATACTTATGCGCCGGCAGATTATCTGGAGAAAATCTTTACAGAGGCCATCACACATCCGGACATTGCTGCACTCTCTATCGGGACCAGACCGGACTGTCTGGGTCCGGATGTACTGGAATTGCTGGGACGATTGAATCAAATCAAACCCGTCTGGGTAGAATTAGGATTACAGACCATTCATCCGAATACTGCCAGGCTCATCCGAAGAGGTTATGAATTATCCTGTTTCGATCAGGCTGTTTTACAGCTACGCCGTTTACATATTGATGTTATCGTGCATACCATTCTGGGCCTGCCCGGTGAAGGAACCGCTCAGGTACTGGAGACTATTTCTTATTTAAACAGAGCCGGGATTCAGGGGATAAAACTGCACCTCCTTCACATACTGAAAGGAACTGAACTTGCAGGGCTATATAAAACGGGCGGATGTTCTGTTATGACACTGGAAGAATATGTGGAACTCATCCTATTATGTTTAGAGCATCTTTCTCCCGAGATCACGATCCACCGCCTGACCGGAGATGGTCCCAAAGACCTGCTTCTGGCTCCCCTTTGGAGCAGTAAAAAGCGAACGGTATTAAACACGATCCATCAGGAATTAAAAATAAAAAGTACCTGGCAGGGGCGCCTGTATCTGCAGGAATCTATATAAGAAATCTATATAACGAATCTATATAAGGAATCTATATAAAAAATCTATTTAAGGAATCTATATAAGGAATCTATTTAAGAAGGAGTAATCTATGTCAGAACCGTTAACGTTATACAAATTAATTATTCTGGATATGTTAAAAAAAGTTAATTTTCCCCTGTCCAACAGTCAGATCTCCGAATTTATACTGGACAAGGAATATACGACTTATTTTACGCTTCAGCAGGCTATCTCCGAACTGGTTGATTCCGGACTGGTTCATGTGGAAACCATCCGCAACACTTCCCAGTATCATCTGACTGATACCGGAAGGGAAACCCTGGAATATTTCGAATACAAGATTTCAAAACCTATACAGGATGATATCGATGAGTATTTAAAACAGCATAAAATGGAATTGCGCAATGAAGTATCAATCGTAGCCGATTATTATAAAAATACAAATAATGAATATGAAGCCCATTGCCAGGTAAAAGAGCGCCACTCTGATTTAATCGATATTACCGTTACCGTTCCGCTAAAGGAACAGGCAATTGCCATTTGTGACAACTGGCCGAAAAAGTGTCAAAGTGTCTATGAATTCATTATGAAAGAATTGATGTAACGGAGCGGAACATGTATACTATTTTAATTGTTGAAGACGACAAATCACTGAGTAACGGGATTGCACTTGCACTTCGTGATCCGGAGCTTACTTTTGTTCAGGCATTTGATATTCAAAATGCAGCCGAACTTTACAAAACCCAAAATATTGCCCTTGTCATTCTGGATCTGAATCTTCCGGATGGCAGCGGGCTTGATTTTTTGCGGTCTGTCCGCCAAAGCTCTGATACCCCTGTTCTGATTTTAACTGCAAATGATCTTGAGATGGACATTGTTACCGGACTGGAAAGCGGCGCAGATGATTATATTACAAAGCCTTTCAGCCTCATGGTGCTGCGTGCCAGAGTAAATACACAGATTCGCAGGCTTTCCGCCAAAGAGCCGGGGGATGGCTGCAGGCGATCCTCCTGTATTTCTACCGGAAGTTTCTTTTTTGATTTTGATAACATGATATTTCGAAAGAATCAGGAACGCATTGACCTGAGTAAAACCGAACAGCGCCTGCTGCGCATACTTACTGAAAATAAGGGCCTTACCCTGTCCCGTGCCCAGCTGGTTGATAAAGTCTGGACCGATGGCGCCCAATACGTAGATGAAAACGCTCTCTCGGTCACGATTAAACGTCTTCGTGACAAGCTGGAAGATACCCCGGCTTTCCCACAATATATAAAAACTGTCTATGGGATAGGATATACCTGGCAGGAGGAATCCAATGGATAACCGGTTGATCATTTGTATAATCGCTGCGCTTTCTGCAATTGTGGTATCTGCCTGTCTGGTCATCATGAACAGAATACAGACCCGGCACCTGATCGACCAGTTGAACGAAATGCTGGATGAGGCTGCAAGCGGAAAATTTCAGGAAAAGATCTACGATGAGTCGCTTATGTCCGCACTCAGTGTTAAAATGCATGCATTTCTTACCCAGACCCTTACTTCATCCGGGAATCTGCAAAAAGAAAAAGAGAATATTAATACCCTGATCTCTGACATTTCACACCAGACAAAAACACCGATATCTAATATTCTGCTTTATTCCCAGCTGCTTCAGGAATTGCAGCTGACTTTGGATGCCCGGGAATATTCCGGTCAGATCACTGAGCAGGTAGAAAAGCTGCGTTTTCTGATCGATGCCCTGATACGCACCTCCAGGCTGGAAAATGGAATTATAACGGTAACGCCAGCCATGAATCAAATCCACCCCCTATTTACCCAGACACTCCGCTTCGCTGACCAGTCTCTGTCTGCCAAAAGCCTGCGGCTTCTGATCCATCTGGAAAATGAAACGGATACTGCTTTTTTTGATATGAAATGGACCTTGGAAGCACTTCACAATCTGGTTGATAATGCCATTAAGTACACAAAGGAAGGGGATACGATTCTTCTTAGCGGAATGCCGTATGAATTATTTTACCGCATAGACGTTACGGATCACGGAATTGGGATCCGCGAGGAGGAACGCAATAAGATTTTTACACGTTTCTACCGCTCTCCTTTCGTCTCAGACCAGGAAGGCGTAGGGCTGGGCCTTTATCTTTCCAGGGAAATCATTACCGCACAGGGCGGATATATAAAGGTAAAATCCCAGCCTAATTCCGGCACCGTATTTTCCATCTTTCTTCCCAAAGGTCAATCACAGAGCGTGCCTGAAGCTCAGGAACCTGATTGAAAAATCACAGTACAAGTCTCAAATCTTTCCATTCTGTTATATTTCAGAAAGAAAGTGGAAATAACTTCATGCTATAGTCTGTATATAAGAACTCTTATATGCAGGCTGTTTTTATTTAATAGAAATTGCACTGCTCCAATCAGAAAGGAGATTCAAATGAATATACTTGAAACTACCCAGTTAAAAAAGATTTATGGAAAGGGCGAAACAGCCGTCAGAGCTTTAGACGGGGTTGATCTTACCATAGAAAACGCATCATTTACGGCTATTGTCGGCACCTCCGGAAGTGGAAAGTCCACCCTGCTTCATATGCTTGGCGGGCTTGACCGGCCTACCAGCGGAAAAGTGCTGGTGGACGGGAAAGACATTTTTGCCTTGAAGGAAGAAGAGCTCACGATTTTCCGCAGGAGAAAAATCGGTTTTGTTTTTCAGAATTACAATCTGGTCCCCGTGCTGACTGTTCTTGAAAATATTATGCTGCCAATCGAACTGGACGGCAAAAAACCGGACAATGAATATATAGGCAGGATTATTTCCCTGCTGGGCCTGAAATCCAAACTGGATAATCTGCCGAATAACCTCTCCGGCGGACAGCAGCAGCGAGTTGCCATTGCCCGGGCCCTGGCTTCTAAACCAGCTATTATCCTTGCAGACGAACCTACCGGAAATCTGGACAGCAAAACCAGCTCAGATGTACTGGGGCTTTTAAAAATTACCAGCAGCCGGTTCAACCAGACAATTGTTATGATTACCCACAATGAAGAAATTGCCCAGATGGCTGACAATATCATACACATTGAAGACGGTAAGATCGTAAGGGGGCAGCCGGCATGTTAAAAGTCAAAAATAAAAAGGCCGTTCAGAGAATCGCCTGGAAAAGTTATCATTCTAATAAAACCAGGAACATAATAGCGATATTTGCCATCATGCTGACCACGATGCTCTTTAGCGCACTGTTTACCATTGGAATCACCATGAATGCTTCCTCAGAAATGCAAAGTATGCGCCTGACCGGAGGAAAAGCACATGCCAGCTTCAAAAACCTGACCGAGGAGCAATTGAACCAGTTAAAAACGCATCCGCTGATCAAAGAAGCAGCCATAACCAGAATTTTAACCGGACTGCGGACCGATGCTTATAAAAAATATCCATATCAGGCTGAACTCCGATACGGGAACGATGCCGCAGCAGATGTATTTTTCAGCAAACCGGAAGTTGGGCATATGCCGGAAACAACAGATGAACTGGCGACCGATACTGCCCTGCTGGATTTCCTTGGCATAGAACATAAGCTTGGTGAAAAGGTAACACTTACCTATCCTCTGGGCAATACCGAGGTGACCCATACTTTTACCCTTTGCGGTTTCTGGGAAAAAGATACATCCATCATGCATACACAGGTCTGGCTGTCAAAGGATTTTGCAGCCCACTCCATCGCTGAATATCCTGATGCAGCATCTACTGATATGTCAGCTGGTACCTGGTCTCTCGATATATTATTTGCAGACAGCGGTAATATTAAAAAAGATCTGGAAACCGTCGCTAAAGATAACGGCTATACACTGGATGACCCCCAGGCCGCAAATTATCTGGAAACGGGAATTAGTACGGCATTATCGTCTGTCCGGCTGTCAAACAGTGATCTTATTCTTAATGTATCCATTATGGCGCTTGCGGCATTGATCATCCTTTTGACGGGATACTTGATTATTTATAATATTTTTCAAATTTCCATTACCGCTGATATCCGTTTTTATGGACTCTTAAAGACAATCGGCTCTACCCAGAAGCAGATCAGACGCATTGTGCGGATGCAGGCTTTTTATCTCTCTTGTATCGGCATTCCTATTGGGCTGCTGCTGGGATTTATCATTGGCGCCGGGTTATCCGATATGATTATGAATATCTTAAACAGCAGCGTTTACATCAGTCCCAATCCTCTGATCTTCATCGGTTCTGCCCTGTTTTCTATTATAACGGTGTCCATCGCATGCAGGAAGCCAAGCCGCATGGCTGCATCCGTTACACCGGTGGAAGCTACAAGATATACTGATGGAAATAAAAGATCTAAAAATGTGCGAAAATCCAAAATTGGCGCCAAAGTGCTGCGTATGGCAATTGCGAACCTGAATCGAAACCGGAAAAAAACAATTCTGGTTGTATTATCCCTGACACTGAGCCTCCTGCTTTTGAATGCAACCTATACATTTAGCGGAGGATTTAATAAGGACCGCTTTCTAAGCCAGTTTATACTTTCTGATTTCGTTGTCGGCAACGCAGATTATTTTAAAATGAGGTTTAATCAATATGACTCCCAATCCGCTCTGAGCCAGACTGCAAAGGATTCTCTCCTGAGTCAGGAAGGGATTGAAAGTTATGGAGAAGTAGGTATGTCCAGCAAATATGCCATGTCCTCAATGACCGCAGCCGGATTCGAGAAAGTTACCGGCTACCCTTTTTCATCGGAATATGGCGCTGAATCTGAAGCGGTCAGCCCGGAGGAAGAGATAGATGTCAGCCTTCGTATTTATGGAATGGATGATTTTGCAGCCGGTTACCTGAAAGTTGTGGAAGGAACCCTAGACCGCAGCCAGTGGCAGGATCCCCATTCTATCATCCAGGTCATTCCCAAGGACGACTATGGAAACTATAATAAAGATGATAAAATTTACCAGGTGGGCGATACCATGACGATCGACTATTATGAGGATTTCCCCTGGGATGAAGAAGGGAATATGATCCCTGCAGACAGTCATCCGATATCTTATACAGTAGCTGCCAGCGTACTGATTCCGGAGCCGCTGACCAGTCTGACCTTTGGGACACCTATGTTTGTTCTGTACCAGGATATTCTGAAACAGGATACGAATAACGCATATACACCAATGATCTGCATTGCAAATGCTGACGAAGCACATACCGCAGGTATTGAGTCATTCTTAAAAAATTATACGGAGCAGGTGGAACCTGATATGTCATATAAGTCCAGAACCGGCTATTCAGGCAGCTATACGCTGATCCAGACAGCCATCATTGCTGTAGGCGGCGGGCTCAGCGCAATCATAGCACTGGTGGGGATTCTTAATTTTATCAACGCTGAATTAACAAGTATCATGTCCAGAAAGAGGGAGCTTGCCATGATGCAGAGTATTGGCATGACCGGGCGGCAATTAAAGCAAATGCTGATATTGGAAGGTATCTTCTATGGCATTTTGTCCATTCTGACTGCCTCGGTTCTGAATATCTTTACCAGCCGATTCCTTTTAAGCCCCATAGAACAGATTTACTGGTTCTTCGAATATCACTTCACGATGCTGCCTATACTGATTGTGTTTCCCATTTTCCTGGCATTTGGAATTTTAATCCCTCTGCTGGCTTACCGAAAAGTTTCCCGGCAGACCATTGTAGAAAGGCTGCGAGAGAACGAATAGCAAAACATTTTAATAACAGTTACTCAACACTTTCAATAGATTCTACTATACTCATCCTGGCTATTTTCCGAAGAGGAATGCAGGTAGCTGCCAGACAGGCGATTACAGAAACTGCTGCTGCCTGCAATATAGCCATTACCGGAACTGCTGTAATCTGTATGGTATCTGTGGTGGCTGCATTTATAAAAATAGTGCAAATATAGCCGAGCACTGCCCCTATAACAGAAGCTATGACTGCATAGTAGGCACCTTCCCACAAAAATGTCTTATAAAGGGAACGGCTGCTCATCCCAATGGCGCGCTGAACGCCGATTTCTGTAATCCGGGTATGAATGCTGGTGTATGTGGTATTAATGATATTCAGCAGACCGATCATCCCAATGAAGAAAATCAATCCCCACGCCAGCCATTTCACCTGTGCGTAGCTCTCTTCCAGCTGCTGGTCTGTTTTCTTGTAAGAGATAGAATGGCTTCCGGGATTTTCCTTACAAATTTCATCAATGATCTGATCTGTCTCTGTTTCCTCTACTGTTTTCAAAAACCTGGGATATATCTCGGAATAGCTGCTCTTTCCGGTCAGCTTATCATATACCTGATCAAATACGATAATCTGCACACCATTTGTAAATCCTTCTCCGGACAAGGTTATCTGCTGGCAGTTTCCCTCTACCTGAAGCGGTAAATCAGCAATTTTGATCTGATCCCCCGGATTCAGCGCCGTCCCTTCAAAAGTCTTCCCTTCTACTGCAACCGCAATTGGATTTTTAACCAGACACGACTTTCCTTCTTTTAAATCCTCCATCTGTTTATCCGTCATCCCTGGCAATAAACTCTTCAGCCACTCCTCATCAATACCGATAATCTGAAGTGTCTCATAACTTTGTTTTAACTGAAAGCTTGCCGCAATGTCCAGGGAACCATCTTCTTTTTGATTGTAAATACTGTACTTTAAGGTCGAAACAGATTCTATATCCGCTCTTTTTTTCAAGTCATCGATTACTTTCGGGGCAAAACCGATGTTTTCATTTGTTACGGCATAATCTCCGCGGTGCATATCCTGTACACCTTTGGATGCATCTAACAATGAGGAAAAACTGGTAAGCGCCACGAAAACGGTAATACTCATTACCAATGATAGTATGGTTATGATCGAACGTCCAGGGCTTCTTTTCAGGTTCAGCCTTGCAAAAAAAGCTTCAAAGCTGCGGATCTTACGTTTTCTTCTGTTTTTTCTCTTTACTTTTGTACAGCTTCCGGCCATTGCCAGGGTAGGCGCAACATTAGCCGCATACCTTGCTGCCGGTATGGCTGCAATACAGGCAAATGCCAGTGTAATAAATATACTGATCAACAGCGGAAGTATTTTACCGGAGCTGTTTTGCCCGATCAGATTGGATAACTCCTCCTGACTCTGGGTCATAAAAATGCTTGGGGAAAACAGGGTCGTTGCTGCCTTCGTAATTCCCCCTGCCGATAAAATGCCGGCAATTGCCCCGATCGGAATTCCCAGTCCGCAAAGAAGTAACAGCTGTCTGGCAACCAGATTGTAGAGCTGTCCCGGTACAGCGCCAATTGCGCGTAAAATCCCATATTCCCGAATCTTTTTATTGATGGATATTTTCAGTATATTGTAGATCACCAGACCTGCTGCCAATAGTACCAGTATTCCCACCATTACGCCGGACATTGCCATGAAAGAAAATCCAGCCGCTTCCCGCGTATTTTCGGCCGTTCCCCGGTAAGAAATGTTAAGGGCATCCAGATATACCCAGTTATATTGAATAAGCTTTTCGTCTGCCTGGTACTTATCTGCCAGCCGATCCAGTACATTTTGAAATTCCTGCCTGGATGCCGTAATAAAATCCACCGAGTACATCTGATATTTTTCCGGCAAAAGCTCTTTAGCCGTTCCGGCTCCTACGGCGCCTGTTGTAGTACCGCTGACATAGCCGGTATAATTCGGTTTTAATATACCGCACAATGTAAATTCAGCCTGATATTGATACGGGGCTTCGCTATCCTGTAACAGGGAAATACTTAAATCCAGACGGATGCTGCTGCCTAATTTTCCTTCCAGTTCCAGAAGTTCTAAAACATCCGAAGGAAGTGCTATTTCCCCGGCTTTTTCTGGCAGCCTTCCGGATTCCAGACTGAGTGCAGAAGGGTAGGCACCCAGGTCATTCTGATCATACTCCCGTAACTGCAGATTCAGCCCGCTGTTCTCCATCCGGCTTATCCCTATCGTTATATTGGCACCTGCCCAGGATAAATCCGGTTCTTTAAGAAGACTGTCTTTCTCATTCTCCTTCAGGCTATGAAACGAAGCATAGCGGATTCCATTTAACATACTTGACTGCTGTTCCCGCAATGCCTGCAGAATACCAATGGACTGTCCCACAACCGTTGTCATCATCGTTGATAAAATAATCGCAATCAGAATCAATGCAGAAGTTACTTTCTGCGCTTTTATTTCTTTCCAAGAAAATGAATGATAAGATTTCATCCCGGTTACACCTCCGTAAGCACACCGTCAACAATGGTACACTGACGCTCTGCCATTTTTGCTATTCGGATATCATGAGTGATAATAATCAGGGTTTTTCCCATTTCTCTCCAGATATCGGAAAGAAGTCCCATTACTTCCCCTCCGCTTTTGCTGTCCAGATTACCGGTGGGTTCATCCGCCAGAATAATATCCGGTTTGGCAATCAGGGCCCTGGCTATAGCTACTCTTTGCTGCTGTCCTCCCGAAAGCTCGTTTGGAAGATGGGTAAGCCGCTCTCCGATCCCCAAAAGCTTTGTTAATTCCTTCAGATAATCCTGGTCCAAATGTTTTTTATCCAGCAGCAGAGGCATTTCAATATTCTCCCTTGCGGTCAGTACCGGAAGCAGATTAAACTGCTGGAATATAAATCCGATCTTCCTTCTGCGAAATGCAGATAACTCTTTATCTCCTGTCCGGTAAATATCCTGTCCATCATAGGATACACTGCCCTCACTTGGCTTATCCAGTCCTCCCAGCATATGCAGCAAGGTACTTTTTCCGCTGCCGGAAGGTCCCATAATAGAAATGAAATCCCCCTCCTGAACTTTTAAGTTTACTTTGTTGAGTGCCGTAACCTGATTTTCTCTGACCCCATATACTTTTGACAAGCCTTTTACTTCTATAAACATAAAAACACTCTCCTTTACTTTTCTTTGTAAGGAGAGTGTATCAGGCAAATCTCAAAAATTGCTCAAGGTTTCCATGATGTTTGAAATTTTGTTTCCACCAGCGCACCTGCGGGCTGGTCTTCACTGTTTCCCTTTAGATTCTGAATCGTAAGCTGACCGCCGTGCTTTTCACACAAAAGGCGGCTGATATAAAGACCCATGCCAAAATGTTCCTCGCTGTTTTCTTCTCCGCGCAGAAATGGCTTACCACCCTTTTCCAGTATTTTTTTTGGAAATCCCCCGCCGTCGTCCCGAACTGAAATCACAAGGCAACTGTCCTCTATCGCAATTTGTACCGTGATTTCCTGTCTGGCATAACGTCTGGCATTGGAAACCAGATTTTCCAGTACTTCCTGAATCAAAGATGTATCCAGCCATACGGTCTGTTTTCGGCTGTCCATGTTTTTATTATCCGGATTATTATATTGAAACCGAATATTTGGAACCAGCATCTTCAGTCCCTTTTCCAGCATTTGCGTAAACTGACCCAGATCTGTCTGTTCCGGTTTACAGGCTACCGCTTCCAGTCTCTGGGCTTTGCTCATGGCTTCTACATAGATTTCAATGCGTTGACTGTATTCTTCCATCAAACCGACAGTAGAATCCAGATGCTTCAGATCCGTATTTTGTTGTTCCATCCCCTTGCGCATCAGTTTTGCGCAGCCTTTTAAAACCGTAACCGGATTTCTCAGATCGTGGGCAAATGCAGCATTCAAACGCTTACGCTCTTCCATCTGCCTCCACATTTCCCTGTTGTTCTTCTGAAGTTCTCTGCGCATGGATTCAAAAGCCCCACACAACTGCCCAAGCTCATCCCCTGAAGTCTGCTGCACCTGAAAATCCAGGTCGTTATGCATGATCCGCCTGGCACCATCCTGTAATCTGCCAATAGGATTCTTTAATTTTACCCGGTAGAAAGTGACATCTGCAATAATCAGAGAGGCTATCACAAAAAATACCGGCAGGAAAATCTGAAGAAAATCCCATATCTGAAAAGCAGGCTGCTCAGTACTGTAATTCTCAGTCACTTTTACATCAACGGTTCCCTCCTTCATCTGCGCCACGATATTGTCCCCCTCCTGACGGCGCATTGCAATACATCCCGCAAAGGCAATTCCCCCAAGAATCAGTGCAATGCATAAATAAAATAAGGTAAGGCAGAAAAATGCTTTTTTTAAACCCATTTGTTTTATCCGTTCCATTTATATCCCATCCCCCAAACTGTATCGATATAATTGTGAAGGGAGTACACGCCCAGCTTGGAACGGATTTTTCTCACATGTTCCATAATGGTATCACTGCTGCCCCCGCCTTCCACACCCCAAACCAGCTCATAGATCCGCTCCCGGTCAAATACCTGTCCGGAATTCATGGAAAGAAGCTCAACAATATTAAACTCTTTTTTTGACAGGGAGACTGCATTCTGGTTTACCGTCACTTCCCGTTTGGAATAGTCAATTACCAAATCCGAAAAAAAGCGAACCGTCGACTGTTCCTGTCTTCTCTGCTCTCTTCGTAAATGGGCATTAACCCTGGCACCCAATTCATCCAGGTCAAATGGCTTTAAAATGTAATCATCCGCTCCTGCCCGAAAGCCCATGATCTTATCCTGGCTTTCAATTCTTGCCGTTAAAAATAAGATCGGACAGGAAACATGCTCCCGAATGCGCTGACACACGGTCAAACCATCCAGTCCAGGCATGTTGATATCCAGCAGTATGATATCCGGCTGACAGGATATCTTCTTAAGCGCCTCTTCCCCGTCATAGGCGGTATAGACCAGATATCCGCATAGTTCAAAATAGTTTTTCATCATGGTTACGATGCCTCTTTCGTCATCCACGATTAATATTTTCAAGTTCATTGAAATTCCTCCTTATTGCCTTTATGTCCAGCGCATTTTCTTTATTGTATCCTATAATCCTCAAGATTTTCTCAAAATATGCTGTATCTGTTACAAACAGCCCCCCGGAATACCCGAAGTCTTCTCATATTGCTTTTTTTATATAAATAATTATACTCTATGGATAGGACAATCTCAATCACTTAGATTTTGGTAAAGGTTGAATTTATGAAGTTATTCTAAATCAGCAAAACCCAGAAGAAGGAACCTTTTTATGGGTTCCTCCTACTTTTATCAGCCTGCTGTTTACTCTTTTTTATCCTGAACATCTTCCTTATGATCCGGATATTTCACCGGACAATAAGGTTTACATTCCATACCGTCCCTGTCTGTACAGACACCGGGACAAAGTTTACATTTTGGCAGATTCGGGCAACTGTAGTCCACGTACTTAGGTGTACATTTTCTAGGACACACAGAGCAATTTGGTCTGCATGGTTCTGGTTCCTGTTTGTTCTGCGTAGTAAGCATCGGCATATACCTCTCTGATTTCTTACTATATGTTATTCTGACAGCCATATTCGGTTACGCAGGCACCTGTCATAATACTATTTTTATTTCCTTTTTCAGACAAATATCTCGAGAAGATTTACCGATACATATCTCATATCTGCCCGGTTCCGTACAAAATTTCCTATTATTTTCATCGTAATAATGAAAACTGCTTTCATCCAGCCAAAAGCTTACCTGCTTTTCTTCTCCCGGATTTAATGATACTTTTTCAAATCCTTTTAACTCCTGATACGGTCTCTCCACTTTTGATTCCAGGCATCTGACATATAGCTGCACCACTTCTTTTCCACATTGGGCACCAGTGTTTTTAACATCCATGGAAACAGACATACAGAAAGCGGAATTATTTTGATTGATTTCCAGATTGCTGTATGTGAATTCCGTATAAGACAAGCCATAACCGAAACAAAATTGCGGTTCTGTCTGATAAGTGTCATAATAGCGGTATCCTACATAAATTCCTTCCCGGTAGTGTACTTTTTCCTTACCCGGAAATTCTCCCAGGCAATGTGCCGGGCAATCCAGGTGGCTTTTGGGAAAGGTTTCTGCAAGCCTGCCGGATGGATTGACTTCTCCAAGCAAAACTTCAGCCAGGGCATTACCTCCCTCTATACCTGCATACCAGTTCCAGACCAGTGCTTTTGCCTGATGGACCCAGGATTTCATTTCCACAGGCGCACCCGCATTCATGATAATCACAGTGTTTGGATTTACTTTCAGCACCTCTTGAATAACCTTGTCCTGTTCATAGGGGAGCTGCATATCTTCCCTGTCATAGCCTTCTACGTCATAATCGTGATTCAGCCCGCCGATAAACAGAACCTCTTCATACTCGGCTGCTGCTTTTACTGCTTCTTCCAGCAGCTTTTTTCTTTTCTGCGACAGACCTGTATTTTCAGCCGCTTTGCCTTTGGTGTTATTGCTGTCATTCAGGCTTGCTTCCTGCCAGTTTACTTCTCCTGTCACGTCTTTTTTCTCTGCATAGTATCCTTTTACATATTTAATCTCTGTATTGCCTCCAATCCTGGACTTTAAGCCCATGAGAGGCGATATTTCATATAATGCTTTGATTTCCGCACTCCCGCCTCCATTGGAATGAATCCGATCGCCGTTATCACCGATTACCAGCAGCTTTTTCAGATTCTTTCTCTGAATTGGAAGTCGGTGATTATCATTTTTAAGCAGCACAATGGATTCCCTTGCTGTTTCCAGCGCCGTCTGTCTGTGCCCGTGCGTATTATAGCATCCGCTTTTTCTTTCCCCATCCAGCATGTGCAGGCGTTCCATCATCCGGAGAATCCGGCGGACTTTGCTGTCTGCAAAAGATTCCTTAATTCTTCCCTCCTGTATTTCTCGATATAATGGATCTGCAAGGCAGTATTCATCAAATTGATCTGTAACGGACATTTCTATATCGAGACTGCTTTCTGCTGCCTCTCTGGTATCGTGTACGGCTCCCCAGTCAGAGATCACTGTTCCGTCATAGTCCCATTCTTCTCTTAAGACTTCATCCAGAAGATATTTACTCTGGCAGCAATGTTCTCCCCGGACTTTATTATAGGCTCCCATCAGAGAATAAGCACCCCCGCGCTTCACTGCATCATAAAATGCCGGAAGATAGATTTCCCGCAGAGGACGTTCCCCGATTTCCACATCTACCCATAATCTTTCGGTCTCCTGGTTGTTAAGTGCAAAATGCTTTACGCAGGCTGCTACATCGGACTCCTGAATTCCCTGTATCAGTGGTACTGCTTCTTCCTTTGTCAGATAAGGATCTTCACTCATGTATTCAAAGTTTCTGCCACAGAGCGGGCTTCTCTTTATATTAATACCAGGCGCCAGTATCACATCTTTGCCTCTGCCTCTGGCTTCTTCCCCCAGTACCTGTCCCATCCGGTAAGCAAGATCACGGTTCCAGGTTGATGCAAGGGCGCTGTTGCATGGAAGATAGGTCACATAGTCGTCTGAATTTCCCACTGCAATCCATTTTTCGTTTTCGAATTCATTGCGCACTCCCATTGGTCCGTCTGACATCTTAAGGGAAGGAATGTTTAGGCGTTCTACACCTTTCGTACAGAATAATCCATTACCGTGAATCATTCCCAGCTTTTCCTCTAGTGTGAGCTGTTTTAGCAATTCTTCTATTTTACTGCCTGTTTTCATTGTTCTTTTCTGACTCCTTATCCCTGAGCGCCGGTCAATCTGCCTCTTGGGATTTCCTTATCTTATTTTATCTGTTCTAAAAATACGAGAATTTCTGCAGCATCTGCCACCGGCATTAATACAGTGTCCCTGCCTTCCAAAAATGCATGTGCCCCTTTTACTTCTTTGACCGCCTGATTAACCAGACGAATGCTGTATGGCTTTGCTGATTCGGTGATGAACTTTATGGTATCCTGATTTTTATCCGCTGTTATTCTTCCATCTAATTTTGCATCTGGTCCATAAACCTCTGCTGATACATGACCTTTTAATGTATATATCTTAAATTCCACGTCCTTGGCATAATCATAATCCGCTTTTGTATCGCAGGCTCCGATCGGAAGAATCGAATTTTCCCGCACCATAAGGGGGATACTCAGATAATCCTGCTTCTCTGTTACCCATCTGCCTCCTGTCACTTCTTCTCCTGTCAGATAATTGGTCCAGGTTCCTTCCGGCAGATAATATTCCGCTATCCCATCTTCCCGAAATACAGGAGCACAAAGCAAATGGCTTCCCAGCATATACTGCCGGTCCAGATAATGGCAGTTCCTGTCATTTGTAAACTCCAGTACCATACTTCTCATAAGAGGTACTCCGCTTCTTGATGTTTCTACCGCACCCCAAAACAGATATGGCATCAGGCTTGCTTTTAACTTTGTAAAAAACCGAACTACATCTACCGCTTCATCATCATAAGCCCAGGGAACCCGGTAGGATGTACTTCCATGGAGGCGGCTGTGGGTTGACAGCAATCCAAAAGCTGCCCAGCGTTTATAGACATCCGGAGTTGAAGTACTTTCAAATCCACCAATATCATGGCTCCAGTATCCAAAACCGGACATGGTGAGCGACAATCCTCCTCTTAAGCTTTCTTCCATAGACTCATAGTCAGACCAACAGTCTCCGCCCCAGTGTACCGGGAATTTCTGACCTCCGACCGTAGCGGAGCGGGCAAATAAGACAGCTTCGCCTTTTCCTCTTTTTTTCTCCAATAATTCATAAACCGTCTTGTTGTAGAGATAAGTATAATAATTATGCATTTTCTCAGGATCAGAACCATCATAGTAAGCAACATCCGTTGGAATTCGTTCTCCAAAATCCGTTTTAAAACAGTCCACTCCCATATCCAATAGATCTTCCAGTTTATCCTGGAACCAGCTGCATGCCATTGGGTTTGTAAAATCCACTGCTGCCATCCCAGGCTGCCACATATCCCACTGCCATACGTCCCCATTTGCGCGCTTAATAAAATATCCCTGTTCCATTCCTTCGTCGAAAAGTGCCGACTCCTGTCCGATATATGGATTAATCCAGACACATATATTTAATCCCTTTTCTTTTATCCGTCCCAGCATTCCTTCCGGATCCGGAAAAATGCTGTGATCCCATATGAAATCCGACCAATGGAATTCTTTCATCCAGAAACAGTCAAAGTGAAATACTCTAAGCGGAATCCCTCTTTCTGACATACCGTCAATAAAACTCATTACAGTCTCTTCATCATAATTTGTGGTAAAGGAGGTAGAAAGCCACAGTCCAAAAGTCCAGGGCGCAGGCAGTGACGGTTTTCCGGTCAGATCTGTATATCGCTTTAGTACCTCTTTCATTTCAGGACCGTTGATTACAAAATAATCCAGAGTCTCGCCGGGTACACTGAATTCTACTTTTGTCACTTGTTCCGTAGCGGTTTCAAAAGAAACTCTTTCTGGATGATTTACAAAAACACCATATCCCTTATTTGTGAGATAAAAAGGAATATTTTTATAAGACTGGTCAGTACTGGTTCCCCCATCCTCATTCCAGATGTCAACAGACTGCCCGTTTTTTACAAAAGGAGTAAAACGCTCACCCATACCGTAGACCAGTTCTCCCACGGACAGGCTTAACTGCTGACGCATATAAGCATCGTCACTCCCCTGATCATAAGCAAATCCATTCCACCGGGTCTTCATATATGCCAGATCTCTGGAGGCGCTCCCGGTAAGCTTTTCCTCATCCCTTATGTATGTCATAGACCAGTTTTCCTTTGTAATCACCAGTCCCAGACTCCCGCTCTTTACAATCAGCTGATCTTCATCTTCAAACACATCCAGTTTCTGCTGATTCTGCAGGTTGAGTTCAAAATCAGGTCCTTTCCTGCATACCCCTTTATGATGCGTTGTCTGTACTCTGAGAATCTCCGGCATAGGGGAAGAAATCTCCACCGTAAGGTTAATTCCCCCCAGGGTATCACCTCTGTGATTAATTCTTCCCGTTGGTGCACATATGGTAACCTTTTTATCCTCTTTTTTTATAAAATAAGCCTGTTGCGGAGTAAAACACTCACATCCTTCTTTTTGCAGCCAGCATCCATTACTAAATTTCATAGTCCGTTCTCCTTTTCAACTCTTATCAAGCATTTAGCGCGTATTTAAAAAATGCTTTCTGACAGCTGTGCGTCACACGTTGTGGGAGATTTGTCCCGAATAAAGGGCTGGCAGCGGACTGCGTGACCTGAATTCGAGGCAGATATGCCGCAAAGTGGGGCGGGCAGATGACAGGAATAATTTTTCAAATACACTCTTAGACCACATTATAGCGGACTTTTATTTAACCGGATACCATTAGAATTCCAGATAAAACACTCTAAAAATTAGAGTATTTTACCTCCAATAATGACGCTGTACGTGTGTTTTGTTTTGTTGTACAATAAATATAAAGTAATAAATGCCTGAAATTTATAGCAGATACCCCCTTTTTAATGACTTCTCCTGCAGAAAGGATTCACCGATGAAATTAAAAGACAAACTGCAATCCCTGTTTTCAAAAACCAAAGTTCAAAGACAGCTTTACACCATATTCTTTGCCGCGATCCTGATACCGGTTACGGTGATTGGGATTATTCTCCTCCTGAATACCCAGAAGCTGTTGACGAATCATTATGAGAACCAGATTGAATCGGACAATCTGCGTATTAAATCCATTATGTTTGACTTAACAACTAACATTTATAATCTGTCCGAAGATCTCACCTTTGATGCCAATCTGCAAAAACTTCTTGGCACAAATTATCCTTCTCCTGTGGATTCCCGGACGGCATGCGGTAATTATAAGAGAATCCAGTCCATTTTGAAAAATGAAACCTCCTTGGCAGATTTAAAGATCTATACTCTTAACAAGACGATTGAAGACTATGACCGGATTCTGTTTGCATCGGATGAAACCCGGGAAACTGACTGGTTCCAAAAAGCTTCCCGGCAGTCTAATATATTCTGGAAAGTAAAAAAACGCACAGACCAATTCTCCAATGAATACTATGAACTGACTTTATACCGGAAAATTCCCCTTCCGGATACGAAAAGCTATGCTGTTCTTGCCATGACAATAAGTACCAATTACCTGAAAAACAGGATTGAAAACAATACGCTGACTACGATCCTCTCCGTCAATCAGGAGCCTGTATTTTACAGCAGCGACCGCAGCTTAGTAGGCGCTCCCCTTGGTGTACCAGTTGATTACAGCAACGGCTTTTATCAATATCTGGGAGAAAATGAATTAAACGCTGAAAAATGCCTGAGCGCAGTTTCCACACTGACTCCCTATCAGTCAGACGATATCCTGTATCTGACTTCATTGAATTTCCAGGCATATCCCTATATTAATAAGGTCACCCTGACTTATGGCATTATCATCCTGCTGATCCTCTTCGTTCCAACAGGGATTATCTATTTATTTACCAAATATTTCAGTGCCCGTGTCGTAATCCTGCGAAGCGCTATGCACCAGGCAAGTAACGGGGACTATGATATTATTGATTCATTTAAAGGGGATGATGAATTATCAGAAGCTTTTCAGGATCTGAAAGTAATGATTGAAAAAATAAAAGACAACGAATCCCAGATGTATGAGGCTCAGATCAAAGAACAGGAAATCACCAACCGGCAGCAGCAAATGGAGTTCAAGATGCTGGCAAGCCAGATCAATCCCCACTTCCTCTACAATACACTGGAGACGATCCGCATGAAGTCCCTGACTGCCGGAAACCGTGAAGTAGCTACGGCTATTAAGCTGTTAGGAAAATCCATGCGCTATGTCCTGGAAAATACCGGTACCTCATCCACCACACTGAAAAAAGAAATGGACTATATCGAAACCTACCTGTCCATTCAGAAGCTGCGCTTCCATGAACGTGTAAATTACAAAATTCAAATTGAACCGGGAACTGATATTTCGGATTTTCAGATACTGCCGCTGCTATTGCAGCCTATTGTTGAAAATGCCATTTTACATGGTTTAGAAGGAGTAGAAGAAAATGGACAGATTATTATACACATAGGTACAATGGACGACGAATATCTGTGCATTGATATTTTTGATAATGGGGAAGGCATGACTGCACAGGAACTGGAAAAAATGATTTCCAATATTAATAACCATGATAAAGCCTCAGCCGACAGCATCGGGCTTTACAATATCAACCAGCGGATTAAGCTTTGCTATGGATCCTCTTACGGATTAACGGTTAAAAGCCGCAAAACAGAAGGGACCCTGGTCTCTCTTCAGCTTCCGCTCACTAATATACAGGGGGAATGATGTATGAATGTATTAATTGCAGATGATGAATCAGCCGTATTGGAAGGGCTGAAATATATAATTGACTGGCAGGCACTGGGCTTTACCATTTGCGCAGAGGCAAAAAATGGGGAAGAAACATTGGAAAAAATTTTACGGCTTCAGCCGGAACTGGTTCTTTTGGATATCCGTATGCCCAGACTTTCCGGTCTGGAAGTGGTTAAACGCTGCCGGGAACAATCCTACAACGGAAAATTCATCATCTTAAGCGGATATTCTGATTTTTCTTATGCCCAGACAGCAATGCGGCATGGCGTAGACTTCTACCTGACAAAACCAATTGATGAAGATGAACTGGAAAATGCGGTTAAAAGCGTGAGGGATGCCCTACTGGAAGAGCATAAAAATCATACTGTCATGCTGCAATACCGTGAAAAAGCCCGGGATACTATTCTGCGGGATCTCCTGCTTAATCAGGTGGATTATTATTCCATTGACTATTCGGACCTCCATCTGGACTGCAGTGTATACCAGACAATTATCTATGAAAATTATAACCAGGATACGTTTCAAACCGCCTGGGACTTTGCCAGTCTGTTAAGAGTGACGAATCAGGATCATAACTCCTTTGAGCATATTCAGCTGGATGGGCAGGATATTATTCTTTTAAAAGGGGAATTTGCTATAGAACGCTTTGAATATCTGCTTGCCCATTATGATAAAAATCCTCAGAAAGGTTCTCCCCTGGACTCTCTTTTTCTGACCTATGGAAGAAAGGTTTACCGCCTGGAACAAGTTTACCTTTCCTTTGGGGATGCGTTATCACTCTCAAAGAGACGCTTTTTCTGTGAACAGAACCAGCATGTTCTGGGCTTTTTGCAGCTTCCTCTGGAAGACCAGTTTACCTGGCAGATTAAACCGAAAGAATCTGTATCTTATGACCAGCGCCTTGCCGATTATATTAAATCCCACAACCGGGTGCTAATTGCAGATACTTTAAATGAACTGGAACAAAATCTGTATTATGCCGTGGACGATGTGACCGGTATCAAACATTTTCTGGCTGATATTTACATACAGATTAAATCCATTCTGACCCATACATACAGCAACATCGAAATCCCCTTTCCAACCAATGCCGCTATTATAGAACTCATCGAAAACAAATATTATCTCTATGAGATCATACAATTTTTCTCAGAACAATTTGAAATGTGCATGAACGCCGTAGGAAGCTCTTCCAGCGAGAGTGTCCTGGATGATATCCTGCACTACATCACACATAATTACCGTGAGAACCTGAAGCTGGAATCCATTGCCCCACTCTTCGGCTATAACTCCTCTTATCTGGGAAAAATATTCAATAAAAAAGTCGGCGAAAGCTTCAACTCCTATATCGACCACGTCCGGATCGACTGCTCAAAAAAACTGCTTCTGGAAAATACCCTGAAAGTATATGAAATCGCAGAACAAGTCGGCTACAAAAATGTAGACTACTTCCACAAGAAATTCAAAAAATACGTAGGCATAAGCCCAGCGGAATTCCGAAAAGATCCTGGCATTTTATAACCGCGGCGCCGTCCCATCCCAGAGCGTGTTTTAAAATTGCATTCTGACAGCTTTGCTTCATAAACGGAATACCGGAAAGGGTACGGGAAGGGCAGTGACAACGCCCTTTCCGTACCCTTCCTATCTTAACAAATCATCCATTCCCAACATTCCCAGCTTACTTCCAGGAAAATCCAATTCCGTCTAAAAATGCTTTGGCTACAATCATATGTCCCTGCACATTAGGATGCACACGGTCTCCCGAGATAATGTAGGAAGAGAGTTCTTCCAGGAATGTATCTATTTTTTTCTGAACATCAATAAATAACAGCCCGTGTCTGTCTGCGGTTTCTCTGGCAATTTCAGCATAAGCATCAACCATAGTACGCATTTTATCCTGTCTGTTTGGTTCAATCATAAAAGGGCTCATAATAAAAATTTCTTTTACTTTTGGCTTGGTATCCGTAATTAATTCATCATACACCCTTTGGTATTCCTCCGGATCCACCAGCTCCAGCTGCTGCAACGGTCCATCAAAATGTCTCCACACATCGTTAATTCCAATCATGACAGATACATAATCCGGTTTTAAATCCAGTACATCCTTTTGCCAGCGTTTCTTCATATCCACGATTGTATTGCCATTGACCCCTTTATTTACAACCATAATGCCGTAAGAAGGTGCAAGTCCTGTCAGACATGCATTTACTAGATTCACATATCCGTCACCATAGGATCCTCCTCCCGCCGGAGTTGCCTCATAGTTTCTTCCGCAATCTGTTATCGAATCCCCAATCATTACTAATCTGCTTCCTTTTTCCAGTCTCATAAAGTCCTCCTGATTTCCTGTTTTCCTTTTTCCTTTTTCTTGTTCTTTTTATGTGTCACTAATCCTGCCTTTTTAAGATCATAACTTCCCTGCCCGGCAGCAGGATAAATTCCCCTTCATTATAAACCTGTCCGATGAGTAATTCCAGATATTTTTTCTGGACAGCTATCTTCTCTTCCTCTATACCGTGATTCATCAGGAAGATATAGGATCCGTTCTCATTCCTGCGTTCCGCCGCTTCTACTTCCCCCGGCGTCTCCATCACAGGATGTATTCCCGCTTCCCTGAGTATTCCCCTTAAGAATCGGCTGTAAAATACATTGTCTGATCTGGTTCCTACATAATATGCCATCCCTTGTCCAAAAGAATTACTGGTCAAAACAGGAGTTCCCCTGTAAAAATCCGATTCATAAACACCAAGTACCTCTGCCCCTTCTGCATGGATGATATCACACAGTATTTTCGCCGGATATTTCTCCTGACCAAAAGAAAACCTATTTTCCTCGCCAAAAGGAAGTGCATCCGTCTCTTCTACCCAGATCCCTAAAATATCTCTAAGTCTGCCAGGATATCCTCCTGTAATTACCAGGTCATGTTCATCTGCAATACCACTGAAATAAGTTACAATTAATGTTCCTCCTTTGTCGGTAAAGCTACGGAGTTTCTCATCCACTCCCGGTTTTGTCATGTAAAGCAGAGGTGCAATCACAACTTTATAATGACTCAGATCCGTCTCGGTTCCCACAATGTCCGTAGAAATATTCATTTGATGCAGCGCTTCGTAATAGCTGCGGACTTCGTCATAATATTTCAGTTCACAGCTGGGCCCTGCTGAATATTCCAATGCCCACCAGTTTTCCCAGTCAAAGAGTATCGCCGTTTTTGCCGGTGTCCTGCCGCCCAGCAGTTCGCCGCTCAGCTTCGCCAGTTCTTTTCCAAGAACTGCTGCTTCCCTGAACACACGGGTGTGTTCATGCCCTGCATGATCAATCACTGCCCCGTGGAACTTTTCGCATGCCCCGATACTCCTTCTCATCTGAAAGAACATAACTGCATCTGCTCCATGAGCAATCGCCTGATAACTCCAAAGACGCATGATACCCGGTCTTTTCAGCGCATTATATGCCTGCCAGTTAGTGACACTTGGCGTCTGCTCCATAAGCACAAAAGGATTTCCATCCTTCAGCCCTCTCATACAATCATGGGAAAGCGCCATCTGTGCCTTTGAATCCTGATTGGACGGATAGCTGTCCCAGGAGATAAAATCCATTTTTTCAGCCCATTTCCGGTAATCCAGATTCTTATAAAATCCCATTAGGTTTGTTGTAACCGGTATATTCGGTGTATGCTTTTTAACCGCCTGATACTCTGCTTCAAAGCATCGCTGCATACTTTCGGAATTGAACCTGCGGTAATCCAGAGAGATTCCCTGAAACATGGTTCGGTCATCCCCAAAATGTTCACTTAGCAAATTGGGCAGTACAATTTCATCCCAGTCATAAAAAGTATGCCCCCAAAACGAAGTATTCCACGCCTGGTTCAAAGCATCCAGTGTAAAATACTGTTCTTTCAGCCATTCCCGAAATGCCTTCTCGCATTGCCCGCAGTAGCACTCCCCACCGTATTCATTGGATATATGCCATGCCACAATATTCTCATAGCCCTGATATCGTTTTGCCAGTTCCTCAGCCAGACGTACCGAATATTTCCGGTATGTGGGACTATTGGGACAGGAATTATGCCTTCCCCCAAATTTTCGTTTCCTTCCGTCCGACTCTGTGCGCAGAATATCCGGATAACGTTTTGCCATCCATGCAGGATGGGCACCGGTAGACGTAGCCAGACACACTTTTATGCCATTTTTCCTTACCAGTTCCATTATTTTATCCAGGCTGTCAAAACAATAGCTTTCTTCATCCTTCTGAAGCGACGCCCAGTTAAATACATTTAACGTAACAATATCAATCCCCGCAAGGGCAAACAGGCGCATATCTTCTTCCCAGACAGTTTCCTCCCACTGCTCCGGATTATAGTCACCGCCATACAAAATTTTTTCTACTTTATCATTATATGTCATTTTTCCCTCCTAAATTGTAAAATAGTAAGTAAACTTAGTTACTCTCCAGTGATGACAAATTTATAAAACTCATTGGGTGCAAGCTTCGCCAGATGCCATTGGTAACGCTGATTATTATAATAAGCCATGTAGTCATCAATGACAGACTGTACCTCTACAAAGCTTACGCATTCAGCCAGTTTTGCCTTGATATGGTCCTTCATATGGCCAAAGAAACTCTCCTGGGGCGCATTGTCCCAGCAGTTGCCACGCCGGGACATGGACTGGCGCAGCTTCTTGTTGTAAAGTATATGAAGAAAACTTTGGCTGGTGTAATGGCACCCCTGATCACTGTGGATGATTGTTTCTGCTTGAAGTGAGATCCCATGATCGGCCACCAGTTTATTGACCGTTTCAAGAACAAAATCCACTTCCAGGGAATCACTGAGCACATAAGAAAGTATCTGCCTGGTAAAGGCATCCAGGATGGTTGACAGGTAGGCAAAGGATCCGCTATAGGACAGATAAGTGATATCCGTCAACAAGACTATTCTTGGTCCATAACATTCGAACTCACGGTTTAGCAGGTTGTCCGCTACATTGCTGGTCCTTAGTGCCTTTGCCATTCTTTTATATGGATTTGGGCCTCGGTATGGACAGGAGAGGTGGAACTTTTCCATCAGCCTGCGGATCTTTTTCAGGTTCATGATCACCGGCGGGGTCATATGGAGCAGTTCCATATAGATGCCCCTGGCCCCTTTGGCATAACCATGCAGCCTGTAAGCGGCCAGAACCAGATCAAAATCCTCCCGGTCCTTCTGTTCCTGAAGCGCACGGACAGGAGCTGCCTTTATCCAGGCGTAATAACCGCTTCTGGAAACACCGGCTATGGAACAGAGTTCTTTGGCAGAAAGGGAATTCGCGCTTTGCCGGATCGTTTGCTGGATAATCTCAAATATACAGGAAGAGTCGTTCATAAGCAGTGCACCTACTTCCTTGTAGTCCTGAGTGAGGAAATTTTTTTTAAGAACTCAACTTCCTGTTTCAGATAATCAACCTCATGCCGAAGCTGTTTTAATTCATCCTTTTCGGATGGCGGCAGATCAGCAGCCGGGGAGACGGAGCTTTGCATCCTGTGAGGGGAATGTCCTTGGTGAAACCCGCCATATTTATCGTACTGTTCCCGAATGTGTCTGGCAATGCTCCATACCCTGCGGTCCCCAAGGACGGCAGGATCATAGCCATGATCTGCGAGGATCTGCCGCGGAATCTCCCCTAACTGGTATTCCGAGTAAAAGATCTCCTTGAACTCTCTGGTAAAGGTTAATTGGAATTTGGACACCTTGTAGGTGTAAGGATTTTGACGAAGCAGCAGCATTTGTTCATTGGTAAAAGGGTTTTTGGTCATGGTATTCCTCCTGTTCTTAGATAAGAATACCATAAGCCAAGAGAGGTGTCTAAGCCAAAAGAGGCCTCAGCAATCATCCAAGCCAGTTGTCCCAGAAGCAGGGTATACCAGCAAGGCATGTCCACAATTGGGGTTCTGAAAGGTGAGGGGGTGTCCATTTATATGGAACTAATGGGAAGGGATGTCTAAAAAAATGGGAGCCCCGCTAAATGATGTGTCCACACTTATGGGTACATTATAAAATGCTCAGATCTGCTATACGCCTTCCAAACGCCTGCCATGGTCCGCCCCCTTCTCTTTCCGGGATGCAGTTTATTGATACAAAGCTGGTTTTCTCAGCATGGTTGGGCCCCGGGGTTGTGGCATGCTGTACGGTATTGGCATAGAACACTTAAAAACCAATAAACCAGCTGGATGTTATCACTCTGTACTTCCGTAACACACTCTGCTGCATCCAAAAACGAACAGACCGTCACACCCCAAGGGTCTACACCAGGCTGAGAAAACCAGCTTTGTGTCAACGAATGCTATCTCGGAAAGATGGGTGTGGGAAACTGGTATGGGCGGAGGAAGCGTAGAGCAGAGCTGAGTATTTACTTACCTTTCCGAAGTGTTTTTTGGCGGATAGTATTCGACTGGCTCCCATCGGATACTAAGCGGGTACTGAACCGAGAAATGCATCAGGATTTCTCGGTGAATGCCCGCGTGCCGCCAAAAAGCGCTTCGGAAAGGTTAGAAAATACCAGTTCTGCGGCCAGCTGACGGAGCCCATGCCAGTTTCCCACACCCATCTTTCCGTACACTACCTACATCTACAAAGCGTCCCCTTCCTCAGCTAAACCCCAATTTAATAAGTCCCATACTATTTTTCAGACACCGGTGCTGCATTTAAAATTTCCGTTCTGGTGACTGCCTGGTCTTTTGCATTTTGCATATCCACGGCAAGCACATCCTCATATCCGAGTCCCAGAACTGTATCCTGCATTTCTTTCAGCAAGCTGTTAAATTCTTCTTCCCCTGATGCAAAGATCATCTTCCAGGAATAGTCCACAATGGATGCTTTGCACTGGCTTCTCAGCGTTGTAATGTTGGAATCTTCTTCCGGTGCAATATAGCTGCTTCCCGGAGCTACCATAATCTGATCGTGGCTCTCCAGATAGTCTAAGGTTGTTTTCGCACCCATCTTCTCCTGCCAGTCTGTATCCAGTTTTGTTTTATTCTCTTCCAGTACGGAGTCCCATAACAGATAATTGTATGCCGCATTGGAATTGGGATCGATGTCTACTAATGAATTTGTTTTATAATTCAGGGCAGATACGCCGTCCTTCCAGGAACCGCCGCCCCATTCTTCCGGCACCGCTACATCATTGCTGGGAAGCGCCTGCTTTCCAAAATCTGTGAGGCATGGCTTTCCATCTTTCATTTCCCATGTGAGACCTTCCGGTCCTGCTGCGCCGGATGATTGTCCGTTAATCTCTATACCTTCCGGAGAATATAACCAGTCAATGAAGTCAGCCAGTCTCTGTGGATCTTCTGCTTTACTGCCGATAGCCATTACACTATTGGAATTGCCTTCTGCATAACATCCGTAAGAAAAGATTTTCATGTCGTCGATTGGTGCCAGCATAAATCCTTTTCCCTCTTCTTTACGCTCCGGAGTATTGTACATATTCTGTCCAAGCCATGGCCATGGGGCATATAAGACTTGTCCGTCTTTATATTTTGTTCCAAGGGTATCGTAATTCTGTGTCGTGGATTCCGGATCCACAAGCCCCATCTGATTTGCATCAAAGAAGAACTTTAACACACGGACATACATGGAATTATTGTCAATTATACTCTGGTAGTCGGAACCATCCGCTTTAGCCAGGACAAATCCCTGCTCGTCATAACCATAGAAACAGGTTGGCTGTTTTGCATTATTCATCATATTGCCGTCCCAGTCCTTGAATAAAGATATAGCATACGTTTTTTTACCGGAGTCGCTGACAGGGTATACCTCCTGCATTTTTTGCAGAACAGGAAGCATATCCTCTAAGGTCTTCATCTGTGGATATCCTGCCTCTTTGTATGCATCCCATCTGAAATACGGTCCAAACGTAAGATCCAGGCCTTCACTTGGTGTATCCGCCGGCTGTGTGGATATTTCACTTGGAATCGCCCAGGTTCCTTCTTCCTTCACCAGTTTATTGGTTTTGTCAATTGCCGGCTGATAATTTTTAACAACATCTTTATCCTTCAGTAAATCCGACATGTCCATTAAAAGTCCTGCCGTAACCAGATTTTGTAATTTTCCATTTCCAGTTCCCGTAATAATTAAATCCCCAAGATCCCCTGCTGCGGAACGTGTCTGAAACAGGGTATCTCCTCCGCCTGCAACATTTGGTGCAATGATATTCAGTTCCATATTAAATTTATCCTTGACCACCTTTGCAAACCATCCCGACTGTATCCCCTGGTAATTAGCCAGACTGTCAAATACATCAACGGTAATAAAATCTTCATATTTACTGTTTGAGACTGCTTCTTCTCCTGCTGCCGTACTGCCTCCTGATGAATCTGCCGTCCCCTTGCTTTTGCCACCGCAGCCAGCTAACACAGATGCTGTCATAGCCATACATAAGAGTATACTGATTAATTTCTTTTTCATATCCTACCTCCATATTTTTATTATATTTTATATTTAATTTAAGCGCAAATAAACTTCATTTATTCCCGCGGGCAACGAGCCTGATGGGCACGCGGCACGCTTGCCGGTCCGCCTGGCAACTGCTGACCGGGGCACTATATATTATCCCTTTACCGATCCGATCATAATTCCCTTTACAAAGTATTTTTGAAAAATCGGATAAACAAATAAAATGGGCAGTACTACAATCACAGAAACCGTCATCCGGATTGAAGTAGGTGTCTGCTGGGTTGCCAGGGCTGCCATATTCAATGCCGATCCTGCATTATTTTTTACCATTGCCGCCAGGGAATTTGCCTGGTTAATATACTGGTACAACAGATATTGCAGGGAATAGAGCTTTTGATCCGTAATATAAATCAGAGTATCCTGAAAGGAGTTCCACTGGGCAACTGCTGCAAATATTGCCACTGTCGCAAGAATCGGCGTACATGTGGGCAGTATGATCTTGCAGAAAATTTTGATAATTCCGGCGCCGTCGATTTCCGCTGCCTCCTGCAGGGATTTGGGTATAGATTCAATGTAGGTCTTAACCAGAATAATATTAAACGGCTGTACAATCGCCGGTATCACATATACCCAGAAGGTATTGGTAAGATGCAGGGTTTTCATCGTGATAAACATGGGTATCAGCCCTGCATTAAAATACATGGTGATGACTAAAAAACGATACCAGAGTTTTCTGTGCCACATTTTTTCCTGGGTAAACATAAATCCCAGAAAAGCCGATGCCAAAACAGTCAGTGCTGTCCCAAGCACGGTTCGTGCCAGAGAGATCAATGCCGCCAGCGGCAGGCCTTTTAACTGCAAAACCTGAATATAATTCTCTAAATGTACTTTTTGCGGCAGAAAATTAATCATCCCGTTGGCACTTAGGTCATTGGCACTGATTGTATTTATAATAAGATAATAAAAGGGGTAAGCACAAATAAGCGTCAGCAGCCCGAAAATCAGATAATTAAATATATTGAATGTTACATCACCTTTTGTAAGATGTTTTTTCTTTTTTATTTCTTTCATCTCTTCTCCTTCCCAACATTAAATAATAGATTCTCCCCTGGTCTTCTT
This sequence comes from Robinsoniella sp. KNHs210, assembly GCF_000686105.1. Lineage (NCBI taxonomy): Bacteria > Bacillati > Bacillota > Clostridia > Lachnospirales > Lachnospiraceae > Robinsoniella > Robinsoniella sp. KNHs210. Next base: position 540,112 of record NZ_JMLZ01000002.1, on the reverse strand, counting down.
TGAAACAAAGTTGACAATTACCAGAAGCGTTACACTCACCAGGCTTTTCAGCATACTGATGGCGGTGGCAAGGGATAAACTGTTACCTGTCATGCCAATGTTATAAACGTAAAGATCTAATACCTGAATATGTGCTTTGTTGAACGAATTCTGGAACACAAAGTACTGGTCCATTCCATTGTTCAGAAAATTGGCAATGGACAGCATAAGCAGTACAAAGAATGTAGGCATCAAAGCGGGAAGTGTAATATTGCGCATCAGCTGGAAACGGTTTGCACCGTCCACTCTGGCTGCTTCGTACAATTCCGTATCCACACCTGCGATAGATGCCAGATACATGATGGAGCCCCAGCCCAGGCCTTTCCAAGTATTCCACAAAATCATCCAGAGCCAGGTATGAGAATCACTGTCTAAAAATTTTAAAGGATCTGTGATTACACCCATATGCTGCAGCATGGTGTTCACCATACCACTGTTGGAAAACAGACTGAATGCCACAGAATAGACAAGTACCCAGCTGATAAAATTGGGCAGCGTGGTGAGGGTCTGTACCAGATTTTTAAACCACTTGCATTTAATCTCATTTAAAAATATCGCAAATCCGATTGGCAGTATGGATGTTGCTATCCCCAATAAACTCATTGCAAATGTATTTTTCATTACCTGCATCAGCTGTTCCATCTGGGTCTTATTTGCAAATAACGTCTGAAACCACTGCAAACCTACAAATTCACATTTAGACAGCGGAAGGGGTGGTTTATAATCAAAAAATGCGTAGATCCAACCGTGTAACGGAAAATACGAAAACAAAAAGCACAGGATAATAAAGGGCAGTACCCAAAAAAATAACTTTTTCCCCTGTCTGCTCTTCGCTTTTTTCTGTCTGTCACCAACTGTGGCAGATGCTAAATTCTTCTTCACTCTATTTCCTCCTATCAATTCACATGGGGCGTTTACTTGCATTTATGTTATCATCCCAAGGATTTTACGGATACCTTCAAAATTTCACATGGATCCTGTAAAAATTACACCTTTGTGGTTCTGGAGAAAAAATCTCTAATTTTATCCGTATTTTTTCTATCATTTTTCCTGTAGACCTTTTACCTGCTCCCATATAAGATAGGGCTAATAACTTATTTAATAAATAGAGGAGAAAACCTATGAAATTCAATATCAACAGTCCCATTTTTCAATTTATCAATACCCTATGTGAATTCATTCTGCTAAATATCGTATTTCTGATCTGCTGCCTGCCTTTGTTCACGACCGGTGCCTCCTTAAGCGCACTGTATCAGGTCACGATACAGGAAGCCAGGGGAGATCATGGTTATATTTTGAAAACTTTCTTCCATGCGTTTCGGGAGAATTTTAAAGCTGCCACTCTGGCTTTTTTGTTTTATTTCTTAACCGGAGCTATTCTTTTATTCAATCTGGTCTTTTGGAATGCAATCGGTACAATGGCTGCTAATGTAATATTGCTGGTGTTGACACTGCTCAGCGTTATGCTGGTAATATCCTTTCTGTATACCTTTCCATTGATTGCAAGATTTCAAAACCATATCACCGAAACAATCAAAAATTCTTACCGGATTGCCTTGGAACATCGGCTGCAGACCATTGCCCTGCTCATCATACAGGGTATTGTCATTCTTTTGTGTTTCACGGCAGCTCAGACAAAGCTGTTCATGGTAATTGTGGGCTTTGCTTTCATTGCTTATTGTAATTCTTTTCTGTTTAACAAAGTTCTTTCTAAATATGAGGATGAGGCTGTATGTTCAAAATGAACAGATATAAAAATACCGGAGAATCGCCAATTTTTTGGCAATTCTCCGGTATTTTTGAAATTCTCAATTTTAATCTTTATAACATTAATAATAAACTTTTAATCTTTTTTATATTTCGTATTTCTTATTTCACAGGAGTTATATTATTATCTTTTAATACTACATCATGGGCTCCGCCTTCTACAATACTTACGGATGATACCAGGGTCAGTCTTGCATTGCTCTGGAATTCCGGTATGCTTAAGGCACCACAGTTGCACATGGTAGAACGTACTTTACTAAGTGTTATGCTCAGGTTGTCATGGAGGCTTCCTGCATATGGTACATAGGAATCAACACCCTCTTCAAAAGAAAGCTTGGATGCTCCGCCCATGTCGTATCTCTGCCAGTTTCTGGCTCTTGCGGAACCTTCACCCCAGTACTCTTTCATATAATTACCATTTACCATAACTTTATTTGTCGGGCTTTCATCAAATCTGGAGAAGTATCTGCCCAGCATACAGAAATCTGCGCCCATAGCAAGTGCCAGGGTGATATGATAATCATGTACAATTCCACCGTCCGAACAGATTGGTACATAGATTCCTGTTTCTTCAAAATATTCGTCTCTTGCTTTTGCCACTTCGATAACGGCTGTTGCCTGTCCACGGCCGATTCCTTTTGTTTCACGTGTGATACAGATCGATCCGCCGCCGATACCTATTTTAACAAAGTCAGCACCTGCTTCAGCCAGGAAACGGAATCCTTCACGGTCAACTACATTTCCTGCACCTACTTTTACGCTGTCTCCATAATTTTTACGGATGAATTCGATGGTCAGCTTCTGCCATTCGGAAAATCCTTCTGAGGAGTCAATGCAAAGGATATCAGCACCTGCTTCTACTAAAGCTGGAACACGTTCTGCAAAATCTTTTGTATTGATACCCGCACCTACAATATAACGTTTGGAAGTATCAAGGAGTTCTAATGGATTTTCTTTATGAGAATCATAATCTTTACGGAATACAAAAGCCACCAGTCTCTGGTTGTTATCCAGAATTGGAAGTGCATTTAATTTGTGATCCCAGATCACATTATTTGCCTCTTTCAGGCTGATACCCTCTTTTGCATAGATTACATTTTCAATCGGGGTCATAAATTCAGAAATTCTGGTTGCAGGATCCATACGGCTTACGCGGTAATCTCTGCTTGTAACAATACCTACCAGCTTGCCGTTTGCAGTACCGTCATCGGTTACTGCTACAGTTGCATGTCCGGTCTCAGATTTTAAAACCAGAATATCTGCAAGCGTCTGATCCGGTCTCACATTGGAATCACTGGATACAAAACCTGCCTTATAATTTTTAACCCTGGTTACCATCTCTGCCTGCTGTTCAACTGTCTGTGAACCATATATAAAGGAAATACCACCTTCTTTGGCTAATGCAATTGCCATGTTGTCATCGGAAACCGACTGCATGATCGCAGATACAAGCGGAATATTCATAGAAATCGCCGGTTCCTCACCCTTCCTGAATTTCGTTATCGGGGTACGTAAGGATGCATTTGCCGGAATACACTGGGCTGAAGAATATCCTGGTACTAATAAATACTCGCTAAAAGTGTGGGATGGTTCGTTGTAATAGAATGCCATTTTATCTTCTCCTTCATCTGATTTTATGTTATATCATAAGACTTTTTACGGATAAATACAAGGCTTTTTACTCCCAAATTTCATTTTTCGGCAAATGTCGCAAAATTATTCCCACTTTTGGCTCTTACATGTTCATAACTAATATATCTCCAGTCTGTATCTTTGTATTTCCACTGGGTATTAAAATTTCTGAATTCCTCTTGATCATCACAATCAGGGAATCTTTGGGAAGGGTAATCTGATTCAGCGGTTTATCTGTCCATTCATGTTCACTGGAAATCGGCACTTCAACCAGTGGAATATCCGAACTGCTTCTGGATGCAATTCTGTTGGAGATCAGAATATCGCCTTCGGATATAATCGTATTGCCTTTTGGAATAATGGTATTGCCTTCTCTTTTAATCATTACAATCAGAGAATCTGAAGGCAGGCATACTTCATTGATCATTTTGTCTTTCCATGGGCTGTGTTCATCGATACAGGTTTCAATCAGCACCATATCCGTATCATCCTGATAATCATTGAAGGTCTTCATAACATTTTCATCATCGTATACCAGATTTAGTTTTTTAGCCAGCAGCGGGAGAAAACTTCCCTGGAATGTTACTGAAAGAAGGGCAATACAGAAGATAATATGAAAAATATCATTCTGCGGGTCTGCCTGATTCGTTACTGTCATGATTGCAAAAACAATCGATGCCGCTCCCCGAAGCCCTGCCCATGACGTAAATACAATTTCCCGGAACGATCGTCCAAATGGTTTCATGATACAGTACACTGCTGCCGGACGTGCTATAAAACTCATAAAGCCCGCTATTAATAATGCGGTCAAAAGGATTCCCGGAATCTGGGAAGGAAATGCCAGAAGACCAAGAAGAAAGAACAGAAGAATCTGCATCAGTCCTGATAAGCTGTCAAAGAACTGGATCAGTTCCACCTTTTGCACCATCTTACTGTTACCCATAATAATTCCTGCCACGTACACGCTCAGATATCCATTTCCACCAATAAAGGACGGAAGTGTATAAGCAGTCAAAGCTGCGGCTACAACAAAAATCGTACGCATTCCGGTAGATTCAAACCGGACTCTCTGCAGAATCAGTACCGCCAGCAGCGAAATCAGTACGCCGGCAAGAAGACCAAACATCAATTGCTTAAAAAAAATGGAAATCACCGGAACGGAAGAACCTCCGGACATAAAGGATAAAAGAATAAGAGTCATGGTATAGGCAACCGGGTCATTACTTCCACTTTCCAATTCCAGTACGGAAGCAAGGCCATTTTTCAGATTTAACTTTTTAGAACGCAAAATGGAAAAGACAGATGCCGCATCCGTAGAACCGACTACAGAACCTATCAGCATACCTTCCAGCAATGTCATGCCAAGTACGAAATGGCAAAACAGTCCTGTTATACCGGCAGTAATCAAAACACCAAAGACAGAGAGCAGAATTCCCTGTATACTGGTAGCCTTTGCCGCTGCCCAGTTTGTCTCGAACCCCCCGGAAAACATGATAAAAATCAATGCGGTAGAGCATATGGACTCCGCCATACCGAAATTATCAAATGGGATTTTGATAAATCCATCCGATCCAAAACACATTCCCAGAATCATAAAAAGCAACAGACTTGGGACTCCCAGACGACCGGATATCTTTCCCAGGAAAACACATAGCAGCAAAACTGCACTGCAAATAGCTAAAATGTAGAGCAATCGCATCACCTCTCTTAAAAATATTTGTAATATTATGTAAACCACTTTTTTATAATATCACAGGAAAACACAGCCGTAAAGTAAAATATGCAAAAATACTGGTTTTTATCCATCAGGAAAGCCCCATTGCATTCAATTGAGAACTACGCTAGAATATATTTATTAACAATCCGTCATCCATAAAATACATCTTATGAAAGGAACCGCTATGACAAAGAAGAAAGTCTTTCTTTATACATATGCAGGAATCTGTTTCCTGCTGGCAGGATGTGCTCCTGTAACCCAAACTTCAACCGAGCCTTCAACGGCGTCTTCCGGCAATATTACACAGGAGACCTTTACACTTCCTCCTGAAGTGGAAACAAATCCGATATTTATACATTCCGATGCAAAGACAGAACAAACCAAAAAAGAAACCGAAGCAGATATCCAGGCTGCGGACGGCATCAATCTGAATACGCCTGTAACCGTGACCGAGAACCAGAAAAGAAGCGTTACGTACACTGTAGAACAGGTAGAGATAGCAAAAATACCCGGTTCTCATCCTGCCATGGACATAAAACCGCCAAATGATGCTGCGGATGGGATAGCTTCTGCTGACGATACCCATTCCTATGTCTGGGTAACCTTAAAAGTCCATAACAATGATCCAGGAAAAATTGTTGAATTTATACCTGCAAACCGCCAGATACGCTTTAACCGGGCCTCGGATGGTACGCAGCCCCTAAGAAGTATAGAATCCCGGATTCTGCCTGAAAAAGGCTATTATCCCATACAGGCGGGGGAAGACCATACTTTTATACTGGGCTACGTTGTTCCCGATTCCCTTTTATCCCAGATGTATCTGGAAACAGGCGGCAGATATGGGTACACCGAAAGCTGTGACATGCGGTTTGATTTTAGCGAAGTATTTTATCTGAAATTATTTAAATGAAGAATGTAGCTCCATCCCCGGCAAAAAGCTGCTGCTTTTCTTTCCCGGCTGCGGATTTTCAAATGATCTCTCCTGCCACAATTTTTTCAACGATGTTGTCTGCATCTCCCAGATAGATGACACGTTCCAGCCTTTCCAAAAGCCCCAGTTCCTGGGGATGCCAGATGGATTCATCCTCTATAACCAGAACATCAAACTCATAGCCGGATTCAAAACTGCCTATTTTTCCAAAGAATTCTCCGCCTCCCTTTGTCGCCAGATAAAAGGCTTCCTTTACATTAAGCGGTGATGCTGACTGATCCCACATACGCCAATAGAGCTTTGATACCTGTATTGCATCTGACATAGCACGGAACATGGACATTGAACTTCCACCTGCCAGGTCGGATCCCAGCCCCACATGCAGACCTTCATCCAGATATTTTCTAATGGGGGCTATACCGGAAGAAAGATTCATATTGGACTGTGGGCAGTGTGCCACATATACTCCGTTTCTTTTGATCAATGCTATCTCCTCTTCTACAGAAGATACGCAGTGCGCCATGACTGTCTTACATCCATTCCCGAACAGGCCTGCATGTTCATATGCCTCTCCGTAAAATCCTGCAGCCGGACACAATTCCTTTACCCATGCAATCTCCCCTTCGTTTTCCGATAAATGGGACTGAACAGACAAATGCTGTGATTTCTGAATTTCGCCCAGCGTCTTCATCAGACTGTCTGAACAGCTTGGTATAAATCTGGGTGTTAATATCGGTTCTACATATTTATACTGCCCCTGCATTTCCTTAAGCCACTGCAGCGTCTGCGCTGCGGATTCTTCTGTTGTTTCACATAGATATTCCGGAGCATTCCGATCCATATTAACTTTTCCTACCATCGTGCGCAGCTTCGTTTTCTCCAGCAGATCCATCAGTATCTTTGTGGCATCCCTGTGAATCGTTGCAAATATGCAGGCTCTGGTAGTAGGGCTCTTCTTCAACTCTTCCGTAAACATACCATATGCCTTTTTAGCATATTCCTCTTTGGCATATTTTGCCTCTTCCGGAAATGTATAAGTATTCAGCCAGTCAAGGAGTTCCAGATCCATTCCAAAACCACGCAGCCCATATTGGGGCGCATGCATATGCAGATCCACAAGACCGGGTATAACCAGCCTGTCACCATAATCCTTTACCTGAATACCATTATATTTCTCCGGCAGTTTTGCAAAAGCTCCTCCACAAATACCATTTTCGCAGACAGCGTAACCATTTTCTATAAGGACCAGCTGATCCGGTGTGGTACTATATATGATATTTCCTTTTATCGCATAACTATTTTTATTACTCACCATATTCACTCCTCTTCCATTATTATTATCGATTATTTTCCATTTAATTTTCATTCATTATTATCTTCCCTGGTATTCTTTACTCAAAGCTACTTTATCACAAAAGTATCCGGGATGCAAAAAAAGAATTTTTTCATTTTAAAAACCTTCCATTTAATGTATAATAGGTTTATACATTACTAAAAACGATATTTCTCAACAAATATTTCCTTTCTTATCTTCTGACGAAAAGAGGTGTACCGATGACTGATAATGAACAAATATTTCATGATTTTACGATTGACCCATATCTATTCTATGAAGCCATAGAAAACAGTACAGATGACTATATTTATATAGTAGATATGACTCGGGATATCTCCCTTATCTCTAAAAATATGCTGCATGATTTTGATCTTCCGGGCAGAAAGGTGCATGGACTTGTTCCTCTTTGGGGTGAACTGGTACACGAAAAGGACAGACAACGCTACTTTGATTCCATCGAAAAGATGCTGAACAAAGAGACCGATGAACATAATGTAGAATATCAAATCCGTAACCGTAAAAATGAATATGTCTGGGTTATCTGCCGTGGTCTGCTAAAAAGGGATCAGAAAGGAAATCCGCTAATTTTTGCCGGAGTAGTAACGAACCTTGGCAGTAAAGGGAAAATTGATTATATAACAGGTCTGTTTGCCCAGCGGGAATGCGAAAAATTAATTACCAGGCTGATTCAGAATGAATGCCATCCCGGCGGCATACTCCTGCTCGGACTGGATGACTTCTCCAGAATCAATGCTTTGAATGACCATATATTTGGTAACACGGTATTGCGTCAATTTGCCCAGACCATCCTGCGATTTCTTCCTCCGGATGCGGATCTGTTCCGTTTTGACGGGGATGAATTCGCTATTGTATATAAAAATGCTTCCGGTCAGGATTTATACCAGCTTTATCAAAAAATACATGCATATGCTAACCGCAGACAGATTGCAGATGGAATTTCTTACTTTTGTACAGTCTCAGGGGGCATCGCAATGATCGGCGCGGACGGGGATAATTATCTTGATTTAATTAAATTTGCTGCAAGCGCTCTTGAAGTATCCAAGCAGAAAGGGAAAAATACCTGTACGTTTTTTTCTCCTGATTTAATTAAAGCAAAACTTCGTACCCTGGAAATTACGAACCAGCTGCAGTTAAGCATTATGAATCACATGGAGCATTTCCATATGGTATATCAGCCTTTAATCAGTAATGATACACTTGCAGTCGGAGGGGCCGAGGCATTGCTTCGCTGGTCCAGCGAGACTTACGGATCCGTAAGTCCGATAGAATTCATTCCTGTGCTGGAATCCGGCGGGCTTATTGTACCCGTCGGCAAGTGGGTTTTGGAGCAGGCCGTCAAAACCTGCAAAGAATGGATCTCCTATGCTCCTGATTTCGTAATGAATATTAATATTTCGTATTTGCAGATGCTGGATGTATCATTCCTTTCATACATTCGTGACCTTCTGACACAGTATCAGCTGGAACCCCGTCATATTGTGCTGGAACTGACAGAGAGTTATTTTGTCACCGATATGGAGGCTCTGAAATATACGTTCGCCCAGCTGCGAAACGAGCATATTAAGATCGCCATGGATGATTTTGGAACCGGATATTCTTCTCTTGGTATGCTGGCGCAGTCACCGGCTGATATTGTAAAAATAGACCGGATCTTTATATCTGCAATTAACCGGGAGGTTTTTAACTATTCCTTCATCAGCGCCGTGATACAGCTATGCCACAGTGTTGATATCCAGGTATGCGTTGAGGGCATTGAATACCCGGAAGAACTGGAAACCATACGTTCCATTCATCCGGACAGCATCCAGGGATTTTACTTTTCAAAACCCATAAGTGCTTCTGACTTTAAAAAAAGATATTGGGAGAACCATTAGGTCCCCCAATATCTTTTCTTATAAAATTTGTTCCTTTAACTACTTCTGTACTTTGGGACAGCAGTTCTATTCCCTCAACCATTTCATATGTTCCTGTATTTTTTTCTCATATCCATTTTCTGATGGCTCATAAAAGACTTGTCCCACCAGCTCATCGGGCAGATACTGCTGTCTGGAAAAGTGTTTTGGAAAATCGTGGGCATACTCATAACCTATGCCATGACCCAGTTTTGCCGCACCTTTATAGTGGGCATCCTGGAGATAAGGAGGTATGGTTACCTTTTTATTCTTTACCGCCTCTGTGGCATGGAATATGGCATTGGTCGCCGAATTACTCTTTGGTGCCGCAGCCACATAGAGCACCGCCTGCGCCAGGATCAGCTGGGATTCCGGCATACCGATACGCTCCACTGCCTGAGCCGCTGCAACTGCCACCTGAAGCGCCTGGGGATCTGCATTCCCTACGTCCTCCGATGCACAGATCATAATACGCCTTGCAATAAAAGTAACGCTCTCTCCCGCATAGAGCATCCGCGCCAGATAATATACCGCCGCATCCGGATCTGATCCCCTCATGCTTTTAATAAATGCCGAAATGGTGTCGTAATGATTATCTCCGGTTTTGTCGTATCTTACTACCCTCTTTTGAATACATTCCGATGCTACATCCAGGGTAATATGGATCTTGCCATCCTCACTTTTCTGGGTCGTTAAAACGCCTAATTCAATTGCATTTAGTGCTGATCTGGCATCCCCTCCGGCTATATCTGCCAGAAATTCCAGGGCATCCTCTTCCACAACAGCGTTATAAGCGCCCATTCCCCGTTCCACATCATAAACAGCACGCTCAATTAGCGTACGGATATCTTCCTTTACAAGAGGCTTAAGCTCAAAAATAATGGATCTGGAAATCAAAGCACCGTTTACTTCAAAATAAGGGTTTTCCGTGGTTGCCCCTATCAGGATCAGAGTTCCGTCCTCTACAAAGGGAAGCAGATAATCCTGTTGGCTTTTGTTAAAACGGTGGATCTCATCTACAAACAGAATCGTCTTTTTTCCATACATCCCAATCTTATCCTGCGCACCCTTTACAACCTCTTCCATGTCTTTCTTACCTGCTACCGTTGCATTGATCTGGGTAAATTCTGCGCTGGTGGTATTCGCGATAACTTTTGCAAGCGTCGTCTTCCCGGTACCCGGCGGTCCGTAGAATATAATTGAGCTTAACTTATCCGCCTTAATGGCACGATACAGCAGCTTGTCTTTTCCGATGATGTGCTGCTGTCCCACCACCTCTTCTAAGGTTTTGGGACGTATTCTGGAAGCCAGGGGCGCTTCGTTTTCCATGGTATTGCTTCGCATATAATCAAATAAATCCATATTCTTTTCTCCTGTCCGTTTCTTAAATCTATTATTCTAACAATATATCCTCAACGGTTACAAACCGGTATCCTTTCGCCTGCAGCTGATCTACAATCTGTAACGCTGCATCAACGGAAGACTGATAATAGTCGTGTAATAAAATAATAGCATTTTCTTTGGCTTTCGTCACTACCCTATTTGTAACTGTGGAAGCATTCATGGTTTTCCAGTCCAGTGGATCGATATTCCACATCACCGGCAGCATGGTAATGCGGCAGTCTAACTGATCATTCCATACACCAAACGGAGGACGGACATACTCTGTCCCTTTTCCGGTAAGTTTTCTCACCAGATCACTGGTTTTGGCAAGTTCGCCACAGGCTTTTTCCGCTGACAGCTGGTTCAGATTCACATGAGAATATGTATGATTGCCAATCACATGACCTTCATCTGCCATCCTTTTAATAATATCTTCGTGTCCTTTGATATTTTCTCCCATAACAAAAAAACTGGCTTTTACCCCCCGCTCCTTTAGACCATCCAGCAGCTTTGGCGTAAAAACAGGATGGGGACCATCATCGAAAGTCAGAGCTATCTTCGGCTTCACATCATCTGCGGCCTCTGCCTCTGTCTCTTTATCTGGTCCCCGTCCTGCTTCAGTTTCTTTTATTTCTGTTAACGGTGTCTCCCCGGAATCTTCATAAATCTTTGTATCCATTGCATCCAGACTCTCTGCCGGACCTGAACCGGACTGCCACAGATTTACCATACATAATACAAAAACCACAATTCCACCGAGGATCAATCCTCTTTCCACATATTGTTTCCACTTCTCCATATATATCCACAATCCATTGAAGTCTTAACAACAATATATGCTTTACTCGAAAAACATATGCTCCATATAAAAATCGTTAAATTCTTTGTCACTGGATAGATTAATTTCCTTCGACAGATCGACCATACGTTCCATATCCCTGTCACCATCTTCGGATATAAAATAACGAATGGCACCGCCCAGACTGCTGTTTCCTACCGTCTGAATCTTATTTGCAAATTCCCTGGGAAGCATACCGATCTGGAATGCCTTATCCGTATCTATATGGAAACCAAATCCTCCTGCCAGATAAACCGTTTTTACCTGATCATAAGTTACACCATAGCGCAGGAGCAGCGTTTCTACTCCTCCTCTGACAGCTGCCTTGGCAAGTTGGATTTCCCTTACATCTTTTTGGGTAAATACTATGTTTTTCCCATCCGGTGTTTTAGCAATTGGAAATCCGTCGTCAAAATAATCTTCATCCAAAAGCCCTGTCTCATCCACAAATTCTTCCCGTACAAGTTCCGCTGCTATCTCAATTACCCCGGTACCGCACAGGCCGATGGGCGGTTCGTTTCCAATGGTCTCCACCTCAGCTTTTTCTTTATCCAGACGGACACCGCAGACCGCACCTTTTACGCTGCCCATTCCCCAGGTAATATTACCGCCTTCAAAAGCCGGTCCTGCCGCTGTGGAAGAAACCAGTATCTTATCCTTATTTCCCAGAGCCATCTCTCCGTTGGTTCCCAGGTCAACCAGAAGGCAGATATCTTCGCTTTTAAAAAAGTCACAAAAGTACATCCCGGATACAATATCCCCGCCAACGTAAGTAGAAATTCCAGGCAGCACTGCTAATTCACAATCCAGCAGCCCACTCCCCATGATTTTTTCAAAAGGTTCTTTTATCATCTTAATGTTAACCGGTGTAAAAGGCACTACTCCAAGTGTTTCACAGGAATAGCCCATCAGAAGATGCCCCATGGTTGTATTGCATCCGATTACTACCTGCTCCACCTGCTTTGGGGAAATTCCCGTTTCTTTTATAATCTCGCGGATGCCGGTTAACAGATCCTGACGGATGGAAGCCTGCAGTTCTTTTTTCTTCCCGTCATTGGATGCCTGGATACGGGATATTACATCTGCTCCAAAACTTCTCTGTTTATTAATGGTAGAAAAAGAGTATACCACCTCCTTACTCTGTTTTCCGATCAGATTCAGGGCGATTGTAGTAGTTCCAATGTCAATGGCAATGCCAAAAGCAGTGTCATTTGATGCTCCTGAATCAGATTGTTTTCCTGAATAATCCGATACTATTTCAAAGTCTGACTCATCATTTCTGTCTAACGCAATCTTACAGTCTTCCTTGGGAAATGCCCTGCATGACAGCCGATAACCTTTTTCCAGCTCCTCTTTTGTGAATTTTTTTTCATCGGAAGGGGTTACATCAAGGCTGCCTTCCAGAAGCTGAATCTTACATTTACCACAGATTCCTTTTCCGCCGCATACCGCACTGAAATATACATCATGGGCTATCAGTGCATCTAATATACTCTGCTTTTCTGCACATGGTATCCGGTAGCTTTTTCCATTCTCAATTACTTCAATCATAACAGGTGCCACCTTTCTTAATTTACAATGCAGTGCACTGCATTTTCTACAATCGTGCTGCATCCGGAATTCCTTTTCATCATCGGTTAAGACCAGTATCAGACAGGAGGTTTTTACCGGATCAAACATATATCCTGATGTGATGCCGATCCCCAGCATTTCTTCCGCCCTGATCTGGCGGTGCATTACCTGCTGCATTTCCATAGGGATATCGTGAGGCGCTTCCAGACGCTTCTTTATACCCGCTTTTCGATTCGCACATTCTTCCCGCAAAACATCCTGCAGCGCATCTTCCATCTGAAACAGAAAACTGTCAGCCATGGCATCAATCAGCATCCCTTTCAGATAGTCTCCCTGTTGAAACATCAGGGTACTGTAGGCACTTACTTCCCTGCCAACGGTCGTCAGAACATATGCCGCCTGTTTTTCCCTGAGATTTATCTGCTTTGCTATCTCTTTTGGTACCTCATCGAATTTAATTAAAGCATGAGGATCTATTTTCCCATAAACGATCTCCTGAAGTTCCTCATATTCTTCCTCAACCTCTTCATATATAGGGTTATCTTCCTTACAGTCTAGCAACTGCAGGACTACCTTTTTATCTATCCTGACATCGAATCCATCCAGACAGATAATCTCACCCTTTCTTGTTATCTGCATATCTGTCCCTCCCGCATACCGCAGACCTGTCTGCGGTACTGCACTAATAAAGAGTGTGAAAGCGATTTTCTTTCACACTTGTCCCTCACGTATCGCCAATCTCACACATCTTATGTACGCTGATAAATGCAATCAAGGCTGTCACATAACCTCTCAGGTATGCGACAGCCTATGTAAATTTTTTTGTTTTTTATGACTTTAATTGGCTAATACAGCTTTTTTAGCAACTTCGGCGCAGGTTGCTGCATCCGGTGTATAATAATCTGCTCCAATTTGTTCTGCAAAGCTTTCATTTACTGGCGCCCCACCAACCATTACGATATATTTATCACGGAGTCCTTTTTCTTTTAACTCATCAACTACAGTCTGCATATTCGGCATTGTTGTAGTCAGAAGTGCTGACATACAGATTAAATCTGCTCCAACTTCTTCTGCCTTATCAATAAATGCTGCCGGCTCTGCATCTACGCCGATATCATGAATTTCAAGACCTGCTCCTTTTAACATCATTACTACAAGGTTCTTACCAATATCATGTAAATCACCTTTTACAGTACCAACAACGGCTTTCCCAACCGGTTCATTTCCAACTTCTACAAGCTTTGGTTCCAGAATTGCCAATCCTGCGTTCATTGCTCTGGCTGCTACCAGTACTTCCGGTACGAAAACTTCATTATTTTTGAACTTTTCACCGATGATCATCATTCCGGATAACAAACCTTCATTTAAGACTGCCTTTGGATCTAAATTTTCATCAATTGCCTGCTGTACCTATGCTTTTACATTTTTTGCTCTTCCTTTTTGTAAAAAAGCTGAAATTTCTTCAATAATTGCCATGACTAATATCCTCCTTTTATTTGCCACTACATTTTTTATTACATCAGCTCTCCGCAAAGCTTCTGTAACTTGTATGTCCACAGTATAATTCATTTCCAATTTCTTTTTTTGTAATTATTTTAGATTCAATGTATTTTTTTTGCATTATGTATGCTATAATGAAGAAAAATAAGGGATTTATTTGCGAATTGTCTATAATACACAAATTGTCTCTTTGGAATTTGTATATTTTTTACTTTAGATATCACTCTCACAAAAATTTTACCATTTAATGGCAGGGAGGTAATAACATGACGCCATATCTCTATACTGTGGTTGAAAAAGAACATTTGACAGAAATGCTGGGAGCATTCCAGGCATGCGTTAATCTTCCTATTCAGGTAATCGATGAAAACGGTAAGATCCTGGAATCCTGTGGCGCAGAGACTTGTTTCTGCAACACTTTTAAAAAACATCTGCCTAAGGATGATAGCTGCGAACTGCTGCATATTAACGCCAGTAAGCGTGCCATAACGCTAGGGGAGACCTATATATTTTCCTGCCATGCAAATCTGAACCATATTGTATTTCCTCTGCTGAATAAAAACGCCTTCTTCGGTTCTATTCTCGTAGGACCTTTTTTAATGGATGTTCCGGATTCCCTTATGATTCTGGATATCGCAAAGCGCTATGAGATCCCTACCGAATCTCTTTTGGAGCTGTATGAGGAATCGAATTCCATTAAGGTAATTACACCTGCAAATGTGACCCAGATCAGTAAGCTGCTCTACTATCTGTTCTCAAGCCTGATTTCAGACAGCCGGCAGCAATTGATCATTAACCAGGGGAAATTACATCAGCAGTCAAAAATAAATGAGTCGATTCAGATGTACAAATCATTTGGAGATGATGAAAAAGTCAGCTATCCTTATGAAAAAGAGAAAGAACTGATTACCAAGGTGAAGACAAAAAATGTACCGGAGGCAAAAGGAATCCTCAACGACCTGTTAGGTTATGTACTATTTTCCGGCGGAAACAGCATGGATATCTTAAAATCCAGGGCAATAGAGCTGTGCTCCCTGCTATCCAGGGCTGCTATTGAAGGCGGTGCAGCAACGGACAGTATTTTAAAAATAAATAACCACTTTTTACAGAACCTTCAGAACATAAACAATCTGGATGAACTGTGCTATAAGCTCCAGGAAAGCGTGGAAGTATTCACCGAATCCATGTTTAACTATATTCCTTCAAAAAACAATGAACTGATGAAGAAAGCAATTGCTTATATTTCCAAAAATTATTCTAAAAATCTTACTTTAGAAGAAGTGGCAAATGATGTACATTTAAATCCTGCCTACTTCTCTACGGTCTTTAAGCAGTCCTGCGGTTCTTCTTTTAAAGAATATCTGAATATGGTGCGGATTGAAGAAAGCAAACGGCTTCTGGCGAATACGGATTATTCCGTTATTGATATTGCTATAGCTGTAGGATTTGAGGATCAGAGTTATTTTTCTAAAGTATTTAAAAAATATACCGGTTTGACTCCAAAGCAATACCGGTAAAACATACAAGAAAAGGTGCAGCACCGGGAACTCTTTCCCTTATGGCTCTGCACCTTTTCTTAATGCTGTGATAATGCGGGTAATCCGGTATCCGGGGAACTGATGAAATACTTCCGCAAAGATGGTTCACATCTATTGAACCGTAACCCCATCAAATTCTTCCTGCTTCAATACAACACCCCGTTTTTCAATACACCTGTCTACGTATCTGACCAGTAATTCATTTCGGTAAACCAAACCGTATTTGCTCCGGATTTCTCCGCTGCTAAGTCCATTGACATCTTTTCCGTTTTCCTGGCAGAATGAGAGAATCTGCTCATCTGTATATTTTAATTCATTGTCTTCCATGATTTTAATCAATTCCCTGGATAAATTACTGATGGAATAACTTAAATATGTGGACATACTGTAGTTCTTATTTCCGTATACGATTTTTCCACTTTTTACAGAAGTCTCCCTGTCTGCATTTTCTTTTTCCATCTCTTCTTTTATCTCGTCAAATTGAACTGCTTTGCTAAGCCCTCTTTCCCTTGCCAGAATAAAAATCATCTGTTCCCTCAGGCAGTCCTGCTTTGCCTCTGCCTTTAACAACGTGGCTGCAGACATACCTTCTTCGGCTTCTCTGTTCCAGAATTCCCGGTCAACTGTTTCCCCCGGTTTCTGATATCTGCTGATGATATTTGTTCTATTTTTATCTAAATAATACTGAAACTGCTCGTTTGATATTTCTACATGATCCAGTTTCATAATATACGTATCTGTATCCTTTAAAGATATGTAAATAATACCTGCTGCCAATCCCAGGAACAGGATGCAGACAACGCTCCATCGTATATACTTCATATTATTCCACTTCTATTTCCGCCAGACCGGTACTGGTTGTACTGCCAGATACGGAGGTTATTACGAATTTAACACTCCTGGAATTTTTATTTACCGGAATCTCCAGTGGCCTTCCGTTATTGGGAAGTTCTCCCACCTCAATCTCGGAACCGTCATCGAATATCAGTTTACCGCCTGTGATCTGGTTATCCATATCCGGTCTGTCATATAATTTTATCAGGCTCATATCTACTTTATTTTGGAAATCCAGGTTGATCCATGCCCCTGCTGTTTCCTGGTTTGTTACCCATTCTGCATGTGCAAATCTCATGTGGCCATAGGGCAGTCCTCCTGCTTCTCCATCCAGGACACCATCTACTGCTTTAACGGCACTCTGGTCCAGCTTTCTGTCTGTATTGCTCATTTCTGATGAAGCCGTTACTACAGCATTCATTGCGAAACTGGTAAAATCCCTGGTCCAGAAAATCTCATTTACTTTTGCGAATGAACCAATGTAGCCGTAATACTGGGAAGTATATAATCGCAGTGCCTGGTCCTTTAAATTAAAGGAAAATGGTGTCTGTCTCATGGAATAAGGTACATTTACATTCTCTCTCTCAG
Organism: Robinsoniella sp. KNHs210; assembly: GCF_000686105.1. Taxonomy (NCBI): domain Bacteria; kingdom Bacillati; phylum Bacillota; class Clostridia; order Lachnospirales; family Lachnospiraceae; genus Robinsoniella; species Robinsoniella sp. KNHs210. Next base: position 522,524 of record NZ_JMLZ01000002.1, on the reverse strand, counting down.
ACCATTGAAACATCGTCAGATCCTCCAGTCCCTGAGGCATCTTGTGTGCCTGGATTCCGGTTTCATCACTGTTCCATACCGGCCAGTTACCGTCTCCTGCGCAGGAGTGAATAATACTTTCATGCAGAGTCGGATTATAGGACGGATTATCTCTCTTTATACTCTGGATTGCCTCTATTGCAAACAAGTCCAGATAGGCGTGGTCAAAGTGCATATCATATCTGGATGGAACATAGATGTCTGTTGCATTGCTGTTAATAATAGCATCCTTTAAATCATTCACAAAATTTGCCCTTGTATATAAGGAGTGCTCTCCTGTTAATTCAAAGCGATAGTCCTGCTTGATATCCGGATTGCCATAACTGTATTGATTGCCGAATCTGCTGGTAAAAACAGTATCATCTTCAGCCGTATATAATTTATACAGAAAGCTGTCCCAGTAAGTCTGTGTGCCGCCAAGACCGCCCGTATCTGCATATCCCAGGAACATGATATTATCTTTGGTAAGCCCCAGTGCATTCAGCGCATTGATCGATTCCACGATTCTGCCCTGTCCGCTTCCCTGTCCGTTGTAGTCTCCATTGGTAGCAAGGAGTACCTTTACATTGTCGCCTGCGTCTACCGCCCGTTTGATGATTCCGCCTGCCATCAGCATCTCATCGTCCTGATGTGGTGCCAGTATTAATATATTTTTCCCGCTGGGCACACCTGCATCCAGTCCATCAAAATGGATGCCCGTAACTTCCAGGTCAGCTGAAGGATTTGTGAATAAAAACCTTACATATTTAGCCGGTGTTTCCGGTATTTTAATTTTCTCTTCCGCTGTCTGGCCCGATACCTCAGAGAGGATAGTCCAGTTCTCATTGTCGGAAGATACCATGAACTGATAATCATTTTTCGATGTATTTTCTGCAAATTCCACCTTATGGCTTCTGATATTGAATTCTCTGCCCAGATCAAGCTGCAGGTATGCCGGTTCTTCTGAAGCCGCCGGTTTCCAGGAAGTTGCAGGATCATTGTCTGTTACCGCTTCTCCCTTATAATTTTCTGCTGTACTTGACGCCTCCACCGGCTGTCCAAAAGCAAGGTCCAGATTCAAGTCCTGTCCCGCCTCTGTCGGCACACTTGTATCCACTGCAAAAGCCCTGAACTCCGGAATGATTGCCCACGCAAGCGGACGCTGGGAAGGCTTGCCTGTGATTGTGACCCTTATTTTGCTGCATTCAATATCCACGTCTGCTGTCTGTACCAGCGAAGAAGCCGGATCAGTATAGGGTGATTCCTGTGAATAATCCACTGCGGTAACCCAGTTTTCTCCTCCGTCACCGGAATACTCAATTGTGTACTTCCAGTCTTCCGCCAGGTCAATATCCTTGTCCTTTAAATCTTCCCATTCGATCTCCAGTTTTTTTACGTTATAAGTGCTCCCTAAATCCACTGTCCACCAATAGGGGAAGGAACCGGTATTTCCACTGAAGGTCTTTGTATCTCCGTCCACTGCCAGTCCCGGCGCATTACTTCCTCCCGACTGTTCCGCATTCTTGTGCAAAGCTACATTGCTTAATTGATTATCGGTGAACACCTTAAATTCTGCAAATCCACACCAATAGGTTTCAGCCGGAAGGCCGGTAATGGTCACTCTCACATACTGGAATTTGGTATTCTCCGGGAATACTCCGGTCTGGGTCTTATTCCCATTGGTATTTTCCGTCCGGTCAGTGAGCATGGTGAAATTCACTCCATCTGAAGAACCTTCAATTTTGTATTTCCACGGATTGCTCTCATCTTTTTCAAACGTTAATTCGAAATCCAGAAGATCATAATCCTGCCCCAGGTCAACCTGCCACCATTTATCCGCGCCAGGCCCGTTATTGATCCACATAGTGTCATAATTGCCATCATTTCCATTGGATGCCGGACGTTGATTATCTCCGGATGTAGTTACCGGTTTGTTCTGTGACACGTTTAACTTCGTGATATCCACATCTTCTAAGATCAGGTTGTCCAGCTTTATTTCACTGGAGCCCCCCTGGCTTTCCATCACGAGATAAACAGCCATTTCATCGTTGTTAAAATCGGTTATAAAATCCTGTTCCTCAGTTCCCACAGAAAAGGTATTGCTCTCGGATCCCGAAACAACTTTCACTGTTGCCCCACTGCTTGAAAAAGCTGAAAATCCACGGAATATTTTCCCATAGGGAATGGCAATTTTACTTACCTGGGCATCTTTTGTCAAAGTCTCCGACCATAGTTTTACATTTCCGCCGGCAGCTCCTGTAAAAAAACCACCGGTTCCAAAATCGCATCCTCCATAGATCCCGGTAAGCTCCTGTTCTTCACCACCCCTGTCTTCAAAATCGATGACAGTATGCTGGATATCGGCTTCTGATGCATTTACTCCTTCTGATACATGAACTTCTTCTGCCGCATTTACTTCTTCTGATGCATTTACTTCTTCTAATGCATTTACTTCTTCTGCCGCATTTACTATTTCTGCCGCATTAACCTTTTCTGCCGGTATAGCTGTGATTCCTCCCAGAATCAGTGCTGTTGACGCAAATACTGCTATCAATTGTTTTTCTCTCATAGCTCTTTCTCCCTTCCAGAGCGTGCATCCTAAGATGTTGGCACGCTCTGCTGTTTTCTTCTATTTTACCTTATAATTTATTGTATTGGAATAGCTACCCCAGATCTTTTCCTTGCCATACTTGATATAGGTACGTACTTTGAAGCTGTATGTTTTTCCTTTCTTCAGCTTTGGAGACTGCAGCTTTGTCTTGGTGGTTTCTCCGATTTTTTTGTAGGAGCCTTTGCCGGTTTTCATACGGATCACATATGTTGCATTCTTCACGCTGGTATATCTCAGTACCGCTCTGCCCCGGGTAGATTTCTTTACTGATTTCAGCTTTGCAGCACTTGGCTTTGTTACCCCAGTCAGGCTGGCAGAATTCTTTCCGGTTCCACCTGCATTTACGCCTGCAACCCGGTAAGTATAAGCAGTGCCTTCCTTCAGTCCGGTTATCTTCACGCTATTATCGTAGGTACGCTTTACCTCTTTCCACTTCTTACCTTTTTTATTATAGAGGTAAACCTTGTAATAATCGGCGTCTTTATTCTTTTTCCAGGATATTTTCAATGAATTATTGGAAATAGCTGATGTTTTAACATTTGTTATTTTCCCTGGTTTTTTCACTTTTGCATCTTTATATTCTACCGTCACCAGACACTTCTTCACAAATCCTCCGTCTGCCGATTTAACGGTGATCTCGGATCTGCCATTTTTCAATGCCGTTATTTTGCCGGTGTTGGATACCGATACGGTTTTTGGCTGGGATGAACTCCAGGTCAGGGTTTTTTCGCTGGCATTTGCCGGGATTACCTGTGCATTGAGCTGAAAGGATGCACCTTTTTTGGTAATCTTAAGGTCTGTCTTATCTAAGGTAATTCCGGTTACTTTCACAGGTATTGCAACATTTACCTTGCAGACTGCAGTTTTGTTTCCGTCCCTAGTAGCAGCAATAATATCCACTTTACCATTGCCCACTGCGCTGATCATTCCACTTGCATCCACCGTAGCCACCCTGCTGTCGGTAGACCGGAAGCTGACGGTTTTATCCGTTGCGTTCTGAGGAGATACTACTGCCTTTATCTGTACCCGTTCTCCTGCTTTTGTCAGGGTTACCGCAGTTTTATCCAGTTCTACTTTGCTGACCGGTATAACAGGAGCAGGAATCTCCACGGTTACCAGACAGGTTGCTTTTAGATCTGTACCTTCTACTGTGGCTGTTATTACAGATGTTCCATTGGCTTTGGCACTCACCAGACCTTCCTGGTTTACCACAGCCACACCCTGGTTGGATGACTCCCAGATGACATTTCTATTATCTGCATCCTCCGGTGTAACGACTGCCTCCAGCTGTAAGGTTTCATTTGCTTTTGTAAGCAATGCTTCCTCCTGGTTCAGGGTGATACCCGTTGGCGGAATTTCTTCGGGAGCAGCTTTTTCAAATACTTTGAATTCTGCAAATCCAGGCCAGTAATCGTATCCCGGGAATTTCGTCAGGATTACTTTCAGATAACGGTAAGTCCCGTTTGTCCCAAAGGTTCCGGTCTGTACTCTGGAACCGTCTGTATTATCTGACCTGTCAAATAACATTTCAAATTCATCGTCCGGACCTCTCCTTCCCTCAATCTGATATCCCCAGGCCTCTTCTTCATCCTGTTCAAATACCAATTCAAAGTTATTTAAATCATATTCCTGTCCAAGATCTACCATCCACCATTCGTTTAACTCATCTCCTGCATGAACCCACATGGTTCCTTCATTTCCGTCGTTTCCGCAGGATCCCGGATACTGGTCATTGCCGCTTGTGGTGACAGGCTTGTTCAGGGCAATGTTTACCGGTTCATATTCTCCTTTTTCCAGAAACAGGTTATCAAAATATACCCGGCTTCCTGCACTGCCTTCCACCGTTACGGTGAGATTATCAACCGCTGATGTAAGCCCTGTATTGAAATAGTTATTTGCGGAGGTTATCAGGAATGATTTCTTATATCCCTCTGCTTCCAGAGTTACCCATGCAGTCCCTTCACATTGTGCCTGAAAGCTTTTCAGTTTCTGGCCCTTAGGCAGGGAAATTACTCCACTGGTCTCTCCGTCAGCCAGATAAAGGGTTTTGAGTCCGTCTGCTGATCCTGTTCTCCACTCTGTGGAAAAGATACAGTCTTTGTACATTTGCGTAAATGGAGTTTCATCCTCCGGGCGGTCCTCAAAATCAATCGTACCCTCCGGTACCTGATTTGCTGCTTTGCTGTTGTCAGCTCCGATATTTGGTGCCCCTACAGCCGATACCGGATTGCCCCAGTAATCACGTCCGCCATTATCTTCAATTAATGTTCCAGCTTCTATACAGCCGGAATTTTCGCTCAGCTGATAACCGCCTACACTGTCAAGCCCCAGAGATCCTGTGCCTATATTTACAAAATCATCCGCAGTAACGGTAACTGCCTTCTCGTCATCGCTTCTTAAGATGCTGGCATCACTGCCTCCGTATGCATTGTTTTCAGCCATTCCCATTAAATCCTCGTGCCAGCCTTTGGAAGTGGCATCGCTGTAAATTACATTGTTGGTAAACCGGAAGTTCTCTTTCTTAACAGGAGTTCCATCCCAGTTATTGGTGATATAGCTGTTATGCCCCTCACTGAGATAAAAATCGTTGTTATATACATACATCCTGTTATTATCGCCGGTGGACCAGCCGCCCATTGTGACAATGGCGCCTCCACCATAGCTGTTTGTACCATAACCGTCATTCTGACTGATATTATATCGTATATGAGTGGTATATGTAGTGCCCAGTGCACATTCAAAATAAGCTCCGGAAGGATTGTCATGTGTATAATTATACTGTATGTAATTCAGTGTTGCATTCACATCCGCATCAAATGCCTGGGAATCTTCTTTAGACTCCGAAGCACCTGAACCGAATACCTCATTAAACTGTGCTACTGTGTATTCGCCATTTTCCCACCAGATCGGTACATTTCCATTTGGTCCGCTGTTGCAGCCGTCACAGGTATTATACTCAATCACTGCATTTGAATATGCGGTAGGGCAGATAGCCGCGTTTCCAATATCCTCACAATAATTGTTGCGGATTACCAGATTCGTGCTGTTATATCTTGAACCTGCATACTCACTGTCTGGAATTCCCGTTTCATGCTCAAAGCGGCTGCTTCCCCAGGTAGACATAAAATTGATTCCATAGTGGTTGATATTAGGACCTACAATATTGTTTTCCACGGTGATATCATTCCATCTGGTAGGAACCTGATTGCCTCTGATACTGTAAATGATTCCGCCGCGTCCGATACCTGCCTGCTGGCCAATGGGATGTGATACAATATCATGCACATAGAGATCCCTGCAGTTCATCTGCTCTAAGGTTCCCGCATCTTCCGCCATAATCAGTACGCCATATTTTTTAATATGGTCATCCGGATTGTCGCCGGGAATCCGATTGGTCACCTCAAGTGAGGTAATTTCCCAGTATTGCTGATTATAGAAATACACTGCCGCATTAAAAATCCTGTTTTCCAGGTCATCTCCGTTTTCACCGCACCAGTTATTTCCCTGTATGAGAGGCCTTGCTTCTGAATCTCCATAAGCACCTATCTCGATGGGGTTTCCTTTTTCCCCGGAGCCTTTTGGACTTAACTGACCAGTCCAGACATCTCCCTTTTGGAAGAGTATCTTATCACCGGGTTCAAAGGTAGTGCTGTTTATCTTCTCCAGAGATGACCATGCATCCTCTTCACTTGTTCCGGGATTCCCGTCATCCCCTCCGTCATAATCAATATAATACGTAGTTCCGGCTGACTCCTCTGCCTGAACTTCTACCCCCGGCACGAACAGGCTTCCTAATACCAGCATAGCACTAAGCCCCAGGCTAATCCATCTTTTGCTCTTTTTTAGCATAACTTTCTCCTTCCATTAACTGTTATTTTGTTCCGTGAGAAACCTTATAAAGCTTCCGACACCTCCTCCCACCTGCTTTACCTCATTTGGACGTAAGCCTTCTGTGTCTGACACATCGAAGAATTCCCCGTGTCTTGTTTTCTCCGTTATCATATAACTGTCACTTCCAAATAAGCATTCATCAAAACCGATATATTCATCACCCCAGAAGCTGCATTCCTCTTCCCGGATCTGATACTGATTACCAAAGTAATCCATGAAATCATTCACATTGTCGCTCTTACTGGAAATTCCCACCTCCAGATATTTGGCATCTGTAGTTGCACATACCGTTATGCCGTGTTTTCTTCCCATATCCTCTGCCAGGTCAATCAATCCCCTGATTCCTCCGGTAAATCCATGGCTGTTCAGATTTGCAATAAGCTGCTCCTTCTCCCCTTCCTGTAAAAACAGGGATTCTCCTCTGCTGTTTTCTACCATCAGATCGATCTTGCAGTAATTTGGACGGCTGAATACAATATCGGTAGGAATTTCATAATCCTCCTGTAAGCACCTGTGTATGTCATAGCAGATATCATGAATCCGGATTAATCCTGACTTAGCCGGGATCCGGTGGCTCAGCAGGTAAGGGCTGCCGTTTTCATCGAAAGCATAATTATATGCCCCTCTGCCAAGTCCTAAGAACAGGCTCTTACGCTCTTCTACCGTAAAATATTCATGCAGTTTTCCCTCCGCAATATTTTCCAGGGTTGTACCGCTTATGACCGCCAGTTTTACCCCCTGGGCAAGGAGGTTTTTCATGGGTGCCACCACCTCATCTACCGGTGCCTTCCTGGACAGCACCGCCGTACCATCCCAGTCAAAAAAAATCGCTTTATATTTTTTCACAGCAGCTTGCCTCCTTTTCTGATAGCTTTATTTTCTTTCCATTTACAGATAACTCTATTCCTTCACCGCTTATTAAAGTAAAGGTACACTGATCCTTCGTCATGCTGGCTTCCAGTATGCTTCCCCGGTAATTAATACGGAAGGCATATCCCTCAAAGCCGTCTGGCACAAATGGGTTAAACTGAAGAATTCCCGCATTTGTCCGAAGCCCGGCAAAACCATTTACGATAGCCAGCCAGGTGCCGGCCATATTGGCGGCATGTATTCCGGCATAAAAGTTATTATGATAATCATCCAGGTCCATTCTTGCTGACTGGGAAAAATACTCATATGCTTCCTCATGATATCCGATTTCGCTTGCCAGAATTCCAAATATACAGGTGGATAAAGAAGAGTGATGCAGCGTCACCTCCTGATAAAAGTCATAATTACGCTTCAGTTCCTCTCTGGTAAACAGGTTGCTGTGCAGATACATACCTAAAATCGCATCTGCCTGCTTGGACATCCGCTGGCGGTATATAAACAGCGGGTGATAATTCTCGTATAACAGATGCCGCTTCTCCACAGGAATCTTCGAATCATCCCATGGCTTTCTCATCATAAATCCGTCATCCAGCGGATAAACCTTGCGCTTTTCGTCATATGGAAAATACATATTTTCTACAATCCGCTTCCAATACTCCGTTTCCTGGTCTGTTATGGACAGCCTTCTGACAAACTCCTGATAAAATTCAGGTTCTGTTTCCTTAAGCCGGCTCAGTGCATTCAGCGCATACCGGATATTCTCTCTCGCCATCAGGTTGGTATAAAAATTATTGTCTACAATTGCATTGTATTCGTCTGGACCGGTCACTGCACAGATGCAGTACTTATTCCCTTTGCTCTCTGCAAAGCATCCCACGTCCGCCCATACTCTGGCTGTCTCGCAAAGTACCTCAGCCGCCATTTCCTTTAAAAACTGTGTATCCCCTGTAACATCCACATACAGCTGGAATGCATAGGCGATATCTCCATTGATATGGTACTGCGCCGTTCCCAGTGGAAAATAAGTGGATGCCTCCTCCCCATTAATGGTTCTCCAGGGATAGAGTGCGCCTGTTTCATGACCCAGCACCTTCGCACGCGCCCTTGCCTGATCCAGGGTATGGTAACGGTATTCCAGCAGCTTTTTCGCCAGTTTGGGCGCCGTATAGACAAACACCGGCAGCACATACATTTCTGTGTCCCAGAAATAATGGCCTTCGTACCCCTCTCCGGAAAGTCCTTTTGCTCCCAGGGAAGTACGTCCATCCCTGCCCGCAGCCTGCATAATATGGAACAGATTAAACCGTATTCCCTGCTGCAGCGCTTCATCTCCCTGTATCCTTACATCTGCAATGTCCCAAAATGCCTTCATATAATCCTTTTGTTTTTCTTTGAAGTAATCGTACCCCAGTGCGGTACACTCCCGGCACTTTCCTTCCACAAATCCAGCCAGACTGTCCTCCGGCATATCAAGGGAGGATGTACAAATGATAAATTTATCCAGTATTAGCTTTTCACTCCGCTGTCCGCGGTATGTCCACGCAAGCTCTGCATATGCATCCTTTTGCATTGCAGATATAGACTGAAAAGACATAGAACCGTGGCAGCTGTGTCCCACTCCAAAGGCAGCGGTCAATCCGCTTTTTTTCGTCTTTCCTTCAAAATACAGCAGTTCCTCAGAGGCACTGCATCGATTCTGCGTAATCCGCTTTCCAAACGGACCGTAATCCACTAAGGGGTTTGTCTTTCTCGTATGGTTTTCCACATCGGCATCTATATAGGAACATATCCTTACTTCACAGTCCTGATTCAGCAGCAAAAGGCTGAGCCTTTGCACCATTACATTTTTATCTGCAAAAGACACCATGCGTTCAAATAAAAGCCGGATCTTTTTCCCCTTGGGAGATGTCCAGTCCACCGACCTCACTACCGTCCCATTCTTCATGTTCAGCGTTCTCTGATAAAAATCCAGACACCCCTGCCTCATATCAAATAACTCATCGTCCAGATATATTTTTACGGGTTTTCCGTTGGGAAGATTCAAGAGGGACTGGCTCTTTAGCGGAAATCCGAAATTCCATTCCCCGTAACGTATATCTTCACTTTCATAAAAGCCGTTGATAAAATTCCCTTCCAGGCCCTCATCCACGGAAAAATCATAGTCTTCCTCGAAGGTTCCCCTTGTTCCGATATAACCGTTAGACAAGGCAAATGTTGTCTCATTCCTGTAGTTGTTCTCCATACAGAACCTGTCTTCTGTAATATTCCAGGGTTCTATGGGATATATTTTTTTATTATGTAATTCCATCCTGTGATTATCCTTTCACCGCACCTGCGGTTAAACTTTCCATTACCTGTCTCTGCAAAATGATAAATACGGCTATTGTTGGCAGAACAGTCATGACTACAGCAGCAAAAAGAGCCGAATAATTATTGGCAAATGTCCCCATGTAGTAATTCAATGCAATTGGTATCGTTCTTGCCGTATCCCCGCTGGTAAGCATTAAAGCAAAGTAAAATTCATTCCAGGTATTGATGAACTGCAAAAGTGCTATGGTAACCAGCCCCGGTTTTGCCAGAGGCAGAATAATATGCCAGAAGGTCTGCAAAAATGTTGCACCGTCAATATAAGCCGATTCCTCCAGTGCCATGGAAATCGTTTTATAGTAGCTCGTCATAACAAAGAATGACATAGGAATACCCATAGCAGAGTAAACAATAACAAGTCCAAGCTTCGTATCGAAGATCCCAAGCTTCTGGAAGATGGAAAATAACGGCTGGGATATGGCCTGTGCCGGAAGCATTAACGATGCCGAAATCAAAAGCACAATTAACGGCTTCATTTTGAACTCGAATCTTGAAATAATGTAGGCACACATAGCTACAAATGCCAGAGTTACCAGTACGCTGCAGCCTACAATAACTACACTGTTCAGAAAATATTTGGCTATAGGAGCATATTTAAAAGCTGCTTTATAGTTGTCCAGATTAAATGTGGACGGCCAGGACAGTGCAGAGGAATTGATCTCTGAATAGCTCTTAAAGGAACTTATAAATGCCCATACAATCGGACCTACTGCAATAAATACAAAGAATATTAAAAATATATATTTACCTATGACGGCACAGACGGTTGATACTTTTGATGTTTTCTTCAATTATTTCCCCTCCCTTATCTCTTTTTTTTCACGGAACAGCTGCTGAATCAGAACCACCAAAACCAGCCCCAGCACGATCTGTACAACCCCCACAGCATTTGCCTTTCCGTAGTTATTCTCAAGCGTCGCCGCTTTATATAAAAACATCGGCAGGTTTAAAGTGGTACTTCCGGGCCCGCCCTTTGTTGTCACATAGATGATGTCAAACTGTGATACCATTGCAACGGATGCCAGTATGACACAGGTGCCAAAAATATTTCTCATGAGGGGAAGCGTTATAAACCGGTCAACCTGCCAGGGCTTTGCCCCGTCCACCCGTGCAGCCTCGTATATCTCTTTATCTATGGCGCCCATCTCAGCCAGGAATATAATGGTATTAAATCCCGCATAGAGTATCCAGGTCAGTGTTACGGTCCAGAATGCATACTTGGAGTTGCCGAACAGGTTAGGCACCTGAGATGCATTGAATCCAAGAGCCTCAACGATGGGCTTCACCACACCAAAGGAAGGATTCAGCAATAAAGTGAACATAACGCCAGTTGCCGCCGTAGGTATAATATTGGGAATCATATATGCGGTCCGCACTATTTTCCATCCTTTTGGCTTTCGTCTCAACACCAGTGCCATAGCCAATCCCAGGCACACATGGAAGGTCGATTGCAGTAAAACCCAAACAAGCGTATTTTTAATTGCTGCTAAAAACGTCTCATCCTGAAAGATGACCATAAAATTTTTCAAACCGGTAAAAACCGGACCTGAAAAAGTCGTATAATCACAAAGTGAGGTATAAATAACGGTAACGATAGGCGCTGCGTACACAAGGGCAAACAAAGCCATACATGGCAGCGTAAACATAATGATCCAAAACTTCTTATTTTTTACTTTCATATCAACACCCTTTCATCTCTCTTTAAAAAATTAGATCCGCAAGTTTTCTGCCTGCGAATCCAATTTTTTATCCCGGAGCGTGTCTTAAATCCTTGAATTTTCAAACACGCTCTAGAGCGTATTTTAAAATTGCTTTCTGGCAGCTGTGCGTCACACTTTGTGGGAGATTTGTCCCGGATGAAGGGCGCGTAGCGGGCTACGTAACCTGAATTCGGGGCAAATATACCGCAAAGTGGGGCGTGCAGATGGCAGGAATGAATTTTCAAACACGCTCTAATCTATTCCTGATTTTTAGCTGCAGAATCAGATAATTTTTGACAGAATTCTTTTGGTGTAATATTACCATATGCCAGTTCCGGAAGTTCTGTAGAAAATGTATCGATTGCATTCTGATACCAATATGCCTGGTTCTGCCCATATGTTAATTTAGCTTTATTCTGAATCTCCAGAACCTGAGCCATCAGTGGATCTTTTTCGCTTAAATCAGAAGGAATGTCCAGATTGTTGGATACCGGCTGAAGCCCCGTCATCTCCAGTGCTTTAATCTGATTTTCAGGACTTGTCTCAAACTTTAAAAATGCTACTGCAGCTTCGATTTTATCTTTGTCCTTTGCTCCCACCATATCTCCTGGTGTTGGAACCATTTCCATACCATCACCCGGCATCAGCATAATTCCAACTTTGTCATAGAAGCCTTCCGGAGCCTTTTCTGTCTGGGAAAAGTCAGGAATCATCCATGGACCATTGGGGAACATCGCTACTTCTCCATTGAAGAAATGAGTTGCCATTGGATCATATTTTCCACCTATCGCATCGGCAGTGGTGTAATTCTCAAACATTTTTTGAATGTTTTCTGCTGCTTTTTCTACTTCCGGCGTATTAAAATCAGTAGGATAAAGTGTATTCATCCATTTATTTCCCGCATCTCCATCTGTGCCTATCAATGCGCTCATCCAGAGATTTGTAAGCCATCCGCTGTCTGCGGTATCCATGCCAAGAGGTGTAATATCAGCTGCTTTGAGCTTATCGCAGGCTTTAAAAAATTCATCCCAATTTGCAAAAGATGTTTCCGGAACTTCAACTCCTGCTTTTTCAAATAATTCCTTATTATAATAGATATAAGAGATTTCCTTAGAAACCGGCACTCCGTAGATTTTACCGTCTACTGTATTAAAGTTCAGGGATGTTTCATCAAACAGTGCCTTCCACTCCGGATCTGCTTCAAAATAAGGTGTTAAATCTGTAACTTTTCCTGACTTTGCAGCCAGCTCTGTAATATTATTTCCTCCGTTGAATACAATATCCGGGAGGTCACCGCTGGATATCAGCAGCTTAATCTTTTGATTATAAGCATCTGTTGTGGGAATCTCTTCAAAATTAAACTCTACATTTTTACCGGCATCGGTCTTTTTGAATTCCTCAAATAAATATTTGTAATATTCAGCTGCATAATCCGTACCAACATGGTAGTTGATTACATTTAACTCTACTTTTTTACCTTCTTCGCCTGATGCATCCCCACTGCCGTCATCCGATGCCTGTCCCTCTGTTGCAGCATCTGTTGTCTTACCTTCCGTCGTCTGTCCATCAGTTGTCTTCTCATCTGCTTTACCTGCTGTCTCACTATTTCCCCCACATGCAGTAAGCCCGAAAACCATGATACCTGCCAATGCTGTAGCAATCACTCTTTTTGTTAATTTTCTTTTCATATGAATCCTCCTTGTCATCTTATGGCTAAATTATAACTTTAAATTACAAAATAGTGAATAAAATATAAGATTCATGACTTGAACTTTCAGATCCCATTCCCGCCATATTTTTTTCACAATTCATAATTTTGACAAAAACTATGAAAATTTTGACCTTTTCTTTAAAAATCCGGTCATCCTGCTGAAACTTATTGATACCCTTCTTTAAATATGGCATAATTCCTATTATTATCACAGAACCTGAATAACGCTTTTTAAGGAGATGGCATATGTCCAAAGAAGGAACTGTTACCAGCAAAACGCTGTCCTTGCGTACATTTATCACCGTGATCATTTCACTGACGATTACTGTAATACTGGTGTTATCGATTTTGTTCTTTTATAAAGGAACGTCTTATATTCTAATCAATGAATATGAGCAGTCCATTACGGCTCAGCTAAGCCAGGTAAACCAACAGATAAGTGAACAGATCGATGCACTGGATTCCATTATTCCCATGTTTCTTTCCAATTCACTGATATCAAACACACTGGAATCCATCAACTATAATTCGGTAACCTACGACAGCAAAATCAGCATTGAAAAACAAATGTCCCACACCTATTACAGTACCTCGCTGTCCAGCAAAAATTTTATAAACGGGATCCACATATTCAGCGATGACGGTACGGAATTTTACATTCCCACCTCCGGCAAATCGGAGCGGGATATTGACCTGAACCAGAAACTGCTGGATAATATAGATCCCTCCGACCCCGGACTGATCTGTATGTCACTCTACTCCGAATATAAAAGTATCTTTTTTGCCAGAAACATATTCAGCAGCAATACCGGCAGGCATATAGGCATCTTTATAGTAGACGTTGCTCCTGTGAACTGGATTCAGTTCTGTGCCAAAGGGCTGGATCCCTCATGGTTCATTTATTTATATAATAATGAAATGAGCATACTTTCCAATGAAGATATGGAAGTCCAAAGCGCACAGCTGCTAACACAGATCGCTCCCCAGAATTCCACCGTTTCCTTCCAGGAGCTAACCCTTTCGGGAGAACCCTATTTTGTGGCAGCCCAGGAATTACAGGGACTGCATATCACTTCAGCCGTTGCTGCACCGAAACTTTTAATGATGAGTGATTTGAACCAGACCTTAAAATCTTACCTGCTTTTAATGTCCGGAATCGTATTAATCGCCCTGGCGGCAGCTGTTGTTCTAAGCCGTGCAGTGACAAGGCCGATTAATAAAATGGTCTTTCATATTAATGAAATTTCCCAGGGACGCCAGGACAGCCTGCCACCGCTTAAGATGCATTATGAGTTTCAAATATGGATGAACGCATTCAATGAAATGTTGAAAAAGCTGGACATCTCTTATAATGATAATTTCCAGAAGCAGCTGCTTCTAAAAAATGCTGAGATCCAGGCTCTGCAGTCCCAGATGGATCCCCATTTCCTGTTTAATGTGTTAAATACCATTGCCTGGAAAGCCCAGATGAGCGATAATGAAGAGATCTATGATATGATTATCTCCCTCGGGGAACTGCTCAGAATCAACACCATATCAAAAGAATCTGCCTACACTCTGCTGGAGCAGGAAATGAAATATGTGAAATTCTATATCTACCTGCAGCAGATGCGGTTTGAGGATAAAATTTCCTTTGATATCCAGGTACCCGATTCTCTCATGCAATGTAAGATACCCGGCTTTTGCATACAGCCTCTGGTGGAAAACGCAATCGTACATGGGCTGGAGCCAAAGAAAGGGAATGGAAAGTTATCCATCAATATTATTGAAACAAAACGGTATATGGAAATATCCATCAATGATAATGGCATTGGATTTGAAACCATTCCTGATATACGGCAGATTGCTTCCAAGAACGATGGATCCCATACCCATGTGGGGCTTAAAAATCTGGATAAACGCCTGGAGCTCTTATATGGGGAAGAGTCGAGATTACATATTCTGAGTACGCCAAATGTATGTACTTCCATATCTTTTCGCATTCCAATTCATACGGATATACCGGAATTATAATGCCAGGCTTTAACAGAAATTGCTTAGATTCAGAAATATTTTAACTGCCAGAACGCTGCATAGTCATATCTGACAGTAAAAAAGGAGATGAAGTTATGATATTTCAACTATTAATTGTGGATGATGAATCCACCATGAGAAAAGGCATTTCTAATTTTATGAACTGGGAATCCATAGGATGTGAAGTTGCAGGAACTGCCAGTGACGGCATAGAAGCCATAGATTTTATCAAAAAAAATCACGTGGACATTGTGATAACCGACATTCGAATGCCGGTCTCAGACGGGCTTGAGGTAGCAAAATATGTATACGAAAATATGCCTGATGTACAGGTCATCCTGTTGACTGGCTTTGCAGACTTTGAATATGCCCAAAGGGCAATCCATTACAATGTCTCTGCATTTATCCTGAAACCCACCAATAAAAAGGATCTATTTGAAGCAGTCCAGTCGGCACAGAAAAAAATGCTCACATCCAAAAAAAATAATTCTGCTGCAGAGGAAGATCTGACTTTTTTAAAGGAACAATTGCTTCAGGAACTGACCGTGTCACTCCTGACTCCTTCACTGGAACAGAGAATTGATCAGTATGGAATATGTCTGGAACAATACTATATTGCAGCTTTTCAGATTACCCCTCCAAATCCTGATATCTCCTCCTTTAAAAAACTAATCTTATCTGAACGTGCCTATTGCTTCCGCTACAACCACCTGGTTATCGTTGTCTACTACCAGGCAAAGAGCGGCAATCAGGTTCCCGGATGGATTCTGGATAATTGTTCGGAAATAGCTGCTATCACCCATACCTTGGATTCCAGCCAGGCTGCCATCGGTATCAGCCGCAGTCATGATACTGCCGCAGAATTCAGTACTGCCGTATCGGAAGCGATCTACGCACTCTCTCTGGCATTCTATACCGAAAATAATATTGCACGTTTTACCCAGACAGCAAGTCCTGATGATTACGACATTAACGCTGAGAATTCTATGGATTTGCTCCAGCTGGAAAACACCCTGAATCAGTTTAGCTTTGATGAATCCCGCAACATTATTCACAACCTTTTTACAAAGTTCAAGCGAAACCTGGTGAAATCCAGAGATGCCAAGAATATCTGCTCCCAGATTTACTATATCTGTTCCAGAGTATCCCTAAAAAGGGGCATTACGCCCTGCGGCGCGGAATACCTGACGGGAATATATAATTCCAACGATATTTTCACCCTGGAAACTTCCATGCTGGAAATGCTGGATACTACCATAAGCCACTTAACCGGAAGCAGAACTTCTCAGAATAAGATTGTGGAGGATACCATCAAGTACATCCACAGCCATTTATCGGAATCCCTTTCTTTAGAAACGATAGCGGAAAACTTACATATATCTCCTTCCCATTTAAGCAGAACATTTCGAAAGTCATACAGTGAACCGCTTACGGAATATATCAACAAAACAAGAATTGAAAAAGCAAAAGAATATCTGATCAATCCGGGTACCCTCTCATATGAGGTTGCCGGACTGGTAGGCTATAATGATCCCACCTATTTTTCATCTATCTTCAAAAAATATACCGGGACAAGCCCCACAGAATTTAAACATCAGTACCGTTATAAACGAAACTGATGTTGATTTACCCCGGAAACGGCAGGCACAGCAAGCTGTACAGACTATTTCCGGGGCAGTTTACCTATCCCGGTTCAGCTGTCGCCGGGATTTTCCATCTCAATCTTTGACTTCACATTTTTAGCCCCGTTAATCTCCAGCACAACCTGGATCTTTCCCGCCTGATACTCTGTAAGCGGATATACAAGGGGCTCCTTTAAATTACTCACATCAATTATTTCTTCTTTCTCATCCTGAATAATATGCATGAGCAGCTGACCCTCTTCACAGCTGATCTGGGCGTGCAGCACTGCCTGATTATCATCAATCCGGAATTTTGCACTTTTGCGGAATCCCTCCGATGCATATTTAAAGCTTAAGTTCCAGTCATCTCCCCATTTATTTTCAATGGATGCCATGATAATACCAGTATTCCAGGTGTTTTTATCCAGGAAATCATCTGTGGTGAATGCAAGGACGACAAAGGAAATAAAACATCCAATCATCAGGATTCCTGACAGAATAGCCGCTATCATAAATCCAAAGCCTTTACTTGATTTCTGCACTGCCATTTCCTCCTGACGTCCCGGGTTTTCTTCCCCGCAGTTTTCACAATATCTGGCTGACGCCTTGATCCGATATCCGCAATACCTGCACAAAATCCTGTTTTCCCCCCTGGTAATCATATAGATAATTATTCCTAATATGGGAGTTGCAATGAACACGATGATCATCCAAAGCAGTCCATTCTCTCCTCTTTTTGCACAATCCCGGTAGATCCAGATACAGATGCACACATAGACCAGAAGAGCACATAGAAGCCCTACAATCAAAAGGCCGGCTGCAAGTAAACTAATGCCTCCTATCCCTTCTTTCATTCCCCATGCTGCGGCCCGTATCACAATTGCTGCAAATAAAACCACAATCCCAATGATCATATACTTTTTCTTTTTATCAGAAGTCATGACTTGTTCCCTCCTTTTTCAAATACCAGAACCATCTTTTCTTTTAAATCACAAAACCACATACCTGCAGCTGTGAGCGCCACACCTGCTATTGCCATGTAGATGCAGATACTCATAACCAGCTTTGCCAGTAACACGCTTGGAATCAGATAGTACCCCAGAAAAGCCAGCATGCCAAATAGCAGTCCATTTAATAGCATGGGAAGATACCACAGTGATATGGTTCTGGCGCCGGAAGGCTCTTTTAGATATGCTTCTTTTTCCCGGATCTGCCTCATCAGGATTTTATTGAGATTCTCATCCGGTGTTTCATAAGAAGCCATGGCATTTTTAATCCCTTGTCCCAAAGGGTCATCTAACTGCGGCTCTTGATTATCCCGGATTTCATATTCCTGGCTATTATCCTGGCTACGATTATCCTGGCTATTATTATCCTTCATATTCATATCCCTGTTCCTCCAATCTTTTCTTAATGATACTGCGGGCTTTATGCAGCCTGCTCTTTATAGTACCGACGGGTTTTTTCATAATCTTACTGATCTCCTCCAGTGAAACATCACAGGTATAATAGAGAATAACCGGTATCCGGAATTTCTCCGGCAGCTCCTCCATGATCCTTCTCAGCACTCCATCTCTGATTCGTGCCAGTACTTCACTTTCCAGATCAACCTGGCCAGCCGCCAGATTTTCATTGTCATCATCAAGGGAAACACTTGGTGCAATCCGGCTGTGCCTTGCCATTTTACGGACCTCATTCATCCACAGTCCATTTGTAATAGAAAACAAAAATGCTTTCGGATTTCCATCCCGGTTCAATTCCATGGAAAGTTCCAGAACTTTTAAAAAAGTCTTTTGATATAAATCCTCCGCATCTGACCTGTTTCTGCATAGTTTGGAACAAAACCGGTATATATCCGTTCCATATTGTTCAATTAAAACCTCTACCTGATCTGCAAGCACATCCACACCTCCTTTTTACCCTGCTATTATATAATCGTCACAACTCTTTTAGAGGTTCATTTATTTTCATAAATATTTTCATAAATTCAGCCCCGGATATCTTCTGCTGTTCCAAAACTCCTTGGAACAGCAGAAAAACCGGGGCTTTCATCTGCAATAACATAACTGCTGCTTTGTCTCTGTATTATCTGTATTATCTGTATCATCTGTATCATCTGAATTATCTTTATTCTCTGTATTCTCTGTATCTTCCTGTCAGCTTCAGCTGCTCTGGTTCGGGATATAAGTTCGTATCCTGCCCACGAATTCCGAAAAATTCTGTGTCTGCAGCACGACTCTTCCAGGTCCTGTGAGCCTTGTAATAAACAGGCCTTCCCCACCCAGGAAAATATTCATACCGCCGCGCATCATTTCCACCTCATACCGCACTGTGTTCTCAAATGCCACTAAATTGCCGGTATCAACCTTAAGAACTTCGCCTGGTGCCAGCACCTTTTCCACCTTATTACCGTCCACTTCTAAAAATGCCATGCCATTTCCGGACATTTCCTGCAGGATAAATCCTTCGCCGCCAAAGAAACCGGCTGACATTTTTTTCGTAAAGACAGCTTTGACATCCACCACGTTCTGTGCGCACAAAAATGCACCCTTTTGGCAGATCAGGCTTCCATATGTACTTAAATCCACAGGCAGGATTTCTCCCGGAACCGTAGCCGAGAACCCTATGGTGACGCCATCCTGCATGGCAGAATAAGTGGTCATAAAAAAGGACTCCCCGGAAAACATCCGTCCCAATCCTTTCATAATCCCTCCACGGGCATTTGTAGACATCTCAATTCCTTCGCTCATCCAGGACATGCCGCCTGACTGGGTATAAATTGCTTCTCCCTGTCTGAGGCGCATTTCAACTGCCGGCATAACCTCTCCTATCAATCTGTATTCCATACCTTTGACCTCCTTATATAATATAAAATTGCAGTTATCTTCTCTATCTTCTCTTTCCCAACCAGTTTACCATGTCCGGATATAAATTTCCATAAAAATAAGAGCTCCTCCCCAGATTCATTCGGGGGAGCAGCTCTCACTTATCTTCTACTCAGAGCGTGTTATCAAACTGTCTTCTGACAGCTTTACGCCACACTTTATGGAATATTAACAGCTTTTTTTATCCACTGCCGCCTGGAAGCATGCGGTCAGCTCCGCATTATCCGGCAGAATACTCTCGTATTTCACTTCGCCGTCCACACAGATCGTCGGTACATTCTTAGCACCTAATTTCATCATACAGGCAACGCCCTCTTTTTCTTTGATCTTATGCTCGATAATCTTTACTTTATCACCAAGTGGTGCAGCTGCAGTATAAACTGCTTCCATATTGTACTGACATGCAGCACAGGATTCAGAATCCAGTGTAATACAGTCTATAATAACCTGTTTTTCACTTGCATAAACCGGTAATTCATAGTCTACGCCAGCCATAACGTCTTCGCCTTCAAAAATCTCTTCAATATTGCCGTGCACAGTGCTGGTAACAGCCTGAACGTTGGCAACCGGGGTTGCATAAGGCATATCACAGCCAGGAGCCAGAATGTATCCTTTTTTGCCACCGATATTCATACAGTTTGTAGCATCCCGCACGTTGTCATAAGGAGTACCAAACAGCATGGTCAGCGTCAGCTTGATATTTCCTCCAACTGATACATTGTATGGTTTACAGGTTTCCACTACGTACTCCAACGGAATATTCTCGTCAATGGAGATGTTGTCGCAATGGGTCTGGCACATCGCTTCAATATTACGTTTTGCATTTCCGCATACGAAGAAGGAGCCTAATTTTCCTCTTTCACGGATATAATCAAATACAGGAGTTACATAAGGCGTTACAAATTCTTCGAAGTTATCCGGAGAAATCTGGGATGTCATAGGATCTACGATTGCCACGATATCCACACCAGCGTCAATATACATTTTAGCAGTATTGATTGCTACCTTCTGGCAGAATTCCATCAATTCTTCCACTTCTTCCGGTTCATCTAACATATCATAAAAGATGTCGGTTCCTTTTAAATGAAGTGCCAGGGTAAACGGACCTGTGATTAATCCGTAAACTGCACATTTATCACCAATTGCTTCCACAATACGTCTTGTGGCATCCATCGCTATAGGGAAACGTCCGTCTTCCTCTGTAGGAATCTTCAAATCTTCCAAGGTCTTACCCTGCTCTAAGATATGGCTGGATACTGCCGGAGGGTTATCTTTTGCATACGTCAGGTTACATCCCATTGCTTCTGCTTCCAGCTGAAGGTCAAATAACGCGGGAATGCCATCCGGCTGATACAATTCTACTGCTTTTAATACACCATTTACGATATGGTCTGCGCTTTTAAAAAACTCCTCACAATTTACATCTATCAGACTTGCTGCATGGCATCCTACAAAAGGAACCCAGGGTATACGGTCAACTTCTTCGCACTTCATCGCACGAAATACTAATTCTCTTGAATTCATTCTATTCATTCTCCTTTTTGTTATTTATTGTCTACTGTTCCATTATACCGTCTGTCAGAATGTATTTGAAAATCCTTTCTGACAGTTGTGCGCTTCATACGCTCTGATGCCGCCTGCGGATTAACGGCATCAACCATACACTCATTATATCAGCATGTCAAAATATTTTTTGAAATAATCATAGTAATTTGGTAATTATTTTAGTAAAAACACTCCATCAGTTCTTCTTTTGTAATATTGCCAAAATACTTTACAAGAGGTGTGTGGTCCAAAATTCCTTCCACCGCCTCCCGCCTGTATTCCAAACCCCTTAGCTGATCTTCAAGATCAGAGGCCGGACAGAGTGCAAGGAAATCACCGCTGATTTTACATTCGGTAATCCTGCCCTTCTTTATCAGCATCTCCACCGTCACTTTTCCATTTGTAAACCGCTTTTCTTTTCTGTGGTTAAACATAGGGGACCTGCCGTAATTCCAATCCCTGGAGACATATTTATGAAGTGCCAGTTCTTCCGCAGCGGCAATGATCTCCGGTGTAATTGTTACCCTTGTGATCCCTCCTGCTTCCTTTTCAAAATATGTGCGCAGGTAATCCCGAAATTCCAGTACGCTCATCCGGGGATCATTCAGGTAGTCCCTTATATTTCCAATCCTGCTTCTCACCGACTTCACACCTTTTGAAGATAACTTGTCCTGACTGACCTTTAAGAGTTCCCCTGCCATGGCAAGATCTGCATCAAATAAAAGCGTACCATGATGAAGTATCCGGTTTCGATGCTGAGCCTGGGCATTGCCGGATATCTTTTTCCCATCTGCGGTAATATCGTTTCTGCCGCTTTTCACAGCCGGAATTCCCAATGCCTGCAATGCATGAATGACTGGGTTCAGAAATCTCTCATAGGATATATCCACTTCCTCATTCGCAGTGGTAATGAATGAAAAGTTCAGATTCCCCAGATCGTGGAAGACGGCTCCGCCTCCGGTATTTCTGCGCACTACTTTTGTGCCGTGCTTCTCTACTGCTTCTTCATTTATTTCTTCCAGAGTATTCTGGTGCTTGCCAATGATGATGCTGTTTTCATTCTGCCATAACATCAGAATGTCAGCATCCGGATTCCCTGCTATGTTTTGATAAAACAAATACTCTTCCAACGCCAGATTTTTATAGGGGTCTGTAAATGGACTTTCCACATACAACATCCCATTTCCTAACTGCCTGGTATCATTATTCATATATCTCACACGCTTCCATACAGGTTGATTTCCAGGTATCTTCCAGTCTCTCTTCAAATTCCTCCGGTCCATTGCCGATGACTACCAGTTTTGTATGCGTGATCACATCCCTTTTACCGGCTTTAAAAGGTTTTATGTCCAGATAATCCCCTACGGAATCTACCTGGATCCATCCCTCCTGCGTTTCTGCGATACCTTTGATCCGCAATGCCAGGGGCTGCATTTCCTTCACGAACTGCTCTAAAGCTGTCTTATTTACTTGTGTCCCGCATTCCAGGGAATAAGTAGCCGGCCGATTCCATGGCTGATTACTGGTCTCACCCACATATCCGTTATCAATCAGTTTTTCATCCAGTAGCCCCAGCGGGACCTGTGCAAACATCGTTTCATACAAGTATGCTTCCGGATTTAATTCATGGATTTTCTCTTTTATTTTTTCAATGGTCACCTGGTTCACCAGGTCCACTTTATTAATCACAATAAAATTACTGGTTGCAATCTGGTTCTGCACCGGTGCCAATACCTGCACATGCCTAAGAAACGTAACACTGTCCGTAATGCAGACTGCTCCACGGTACTGATAGGGGCGGAATTTAGAATCTTCCCTGGAATGGCTCACCATACTTTCCATCTCCTGCAACAGTAAATGCATATTGGAAGGATCCGCCATTCCTGAATTCTCTATGAGCAGGATATCAATTTCTTCCTTAGAAAATCCAATGAGCGTCTTTACAAATCCCCCTTTTAAGCAGGCACAGAAAATAGAGCCGTTGTTGATCTCTACTAATTGAATGCCCTCTTTTTCTACCAGCATGCCATCAATTCCCAGGCTCCCAAATTCATTAATAATGACTCCAATCTTCTTATCCGGCAATGCCTGCAGGAGTTTCTGCAAAAAGGTTGTCTTTCCCGCCCCCAGAAATCCTGATATCAGATATAAATCAATCTCTTTTTTCATTCCTGCTCCTTTCCATCCTCGATATAGCCCAGTATCTCCTGGAATGCAAACTCTTCTTCATCTTCGATACAAATCTCACACAGGATACCGCTGCAGGGTGCCGTAAATTCCAACGCCTTTTTTTCAACTTCTCCCTCGCATACAGTCTCCCCTTCTTCAACTGCTTCCCCTACCTCTTTCAGCCAGGTCAGCGTACCCGTTTTAAAAGTCAGGTTCACCGGGCGGTCCTGACACGGACATGGGTGCACCGGATCCTTTTTTGGCATTGCCTTTTTCGGTACGGTTATTTCAATTCTTGACATAATATCCTCCTGGAACGTGTATTAAAATTGATTGATAACAACTGCGCCACACTTTGTTAGAGATAAGTACCAAATGAAGAGCACACAGCGGGCTATGTAACCTGAATTTGGTGCTAATATACCGCGAAGCGGGGTGTGCAGATGGCTGGAATGCCTACTCAAAATATGGACAGGCTTTTCCCTTACACTCTTTATTGTTTTTATAGTATTTGCAAGTAACCTTTTCCGGCTTTTCAAGTTCAATCCCAAGGTACTCCCGGATACTTTCCGCCGCACTTTCTAAAGCAAGGTAAGTATTCCGCTTGCAGCATCTGGGTCCGTCCACACCGGAGATAGCAAGAAGAGCCTTGCCTACTCCATGGTTGGTCCATGCCCAGGTTCCCTTAGACAGTGGTGTTGTCTGGGTATAAATGCTCAGGAAGATTCCCACTCCCACTGCAGCACCGCAGGAGCCATAGAGACCGCAAAACCCGCCAAGTACATTTTTAGCTCTGGACAGCGCTTCCCTTAAATCCTCTTTAAGAATCTCTGTCTCATCCCCTTCTTCCTTATGGCAGGCGGTTAAAAGCACCCCCGGCATGAGATAGTGGTGGGGCGGGCAGTGCATGGGAAGTCCATCAAGATCCATCAGTTCTTCCGCCAGCTCCCAGATTGTCTTGTTTTCATCTGATTCATAATATGTAATTAGTTTCTCAGTCATCTTATCATAATAAATATCTAATTCACTGTAATTTCCCATATACTTTACCCTTTGCATATAGCACGCGTACTGCTATGCTGCCCTTTCTGTATTTATTATAAACTCACTGTCCTGATTAAAAAAGTAAAAAACCTGGATTATTGGGAAAATTTTTAGATTTAAGATAAATTTAAAACAGAAAAGCTGATTATCTGCTCTTTGCTGAATACCTGCCCTCGATGCGAATACAGGAAATAGAACAGGTCAAACTTTTTAGCAGTCAGATATATCTCTTGTCCTTTGTTATTCGTAAAGATTCTAGTAAATGGGTCTATGGAAAACTCATGGCTTTGCTCTGTAAGAATAGAGGGAACACAGATTAAATTTTCAGACAAACAAATTATTTTAGTAATTGAGATGTGTTTTCACATCTAATCAACGAAACACCGTACGGTGTAAACGATAATTCCATATCCCATGTTTCTACTCCCTTTTCAATAGCATTGCTCATTGCATTATACACTTCTCTGTAGTGTGTGCTTTTTTGATGTGATTTGGGGCAAGTGATTTTGTATTGGTAAACAGTCAACAAAATTGCTCTCTCTTGTTCTTTTAATAAATTGGCTAACGCATTAATGTGTTTTGTAAAACGCTCTGTAGATGAAAAAGGTGTAATTGGCTTCGTTTTGATACCTGTTCCATATTTTGCATGAATTGTAGTTAATGGTGTTTTAACTTCAATGTATGTATTATCAACAAGAATATCTAATTTGGAATTTCCAAGAGGAACTTCACGTTTTATATTTTCATATCCAGAAATCATATTGCCTAATTGATGAGTGATTAAAAAATATTCCACTAACTTGTTTGATAAAATTTGATTTATACCTATCCAGTTCTTTTCTTTTGTATCAAGTTCATCACAAGAAATTGCTTCCACAGTATATAGTAATTTCCTTTTAGTATTATTACTTTGAGATACTAAACAAGAAATGTTTTTTACATCTATATCACCGATACGCCCTGTTGTCGGACAATGACATTTCACAATCTTATCATCTAATAAAACATCCATTGTAAACTGACTGTTTCGTTTCAAAATTATTCCTTCTTGAAGTGGAGTGGTAAATGAATACATTAGCGTCCTTCTGGTTTATCAATCCATTTTCCTGATAAATGCTCTATATTTAATTCAAAGGCAAATATATTATTAAGGGCATGTGGTATTCCCTGCTTCGCATTTTCCCATGCAATTTCTGGAACAAATTTTTCTACAAGTTTTTCTAAGACCATTTTTCGTTTTTCATTAACCTCATTGGCTGTACCAAAAAAAATCACACTTTGGCTTTTTATTCCATCTTCTGTTTCTATAACCGTGAAACATATTTTAGGATTATTCTTCAAAGCATCAACTTTATGTCCACCTGCTGAACTGCAATGAAAATATAAAGAATTTTCCAACATGATATAATGAACAGGTACTCCATAAGGATAGCCATTTTCTCCAATAACAGAAAGAACACCAAACTTTCCTCTTTTGAGGATTGCCTTTGCTTCTTCACTACTCAAAACCCTATCTTGACGTCTTAAATCTTTAAACATCTTTTTATCCTCCATTTGACATATAATTAAAAATATAATATAGTAAGTGCAACATTTGTTGCACTTGGATTATATCTAAATAAGATGAATTGGTCAAGTTTATAACCTTTAATTGCAACAAAACAGGAGGTATTGTTGCTAATGAAAAAAAATAAAATTTCAGAAACTATGAAAGGATATATTGTAGAAGCATTTCTTTTGATACTGCATAATAAACCGTTTAATGTAATTACAATAGGTGAAATAACAGCAAGAGCAGGGGTAAACCGTTCAACATATTATCGCAATTTCAACTGTAAAGAAGATATTATCAAATTTTTTTATTATCAGATCCTTGAAAATTGTATTTCTAACAAAACTGATAATAATATTGAACAGCATTTAATCAATATTTTTGAACAATTCCTATTATATAAAGATGATTTACTCTGCTTACATAAAAATAGTTTATCGTATTTATTATTGGAATCTCTTAATAATTTTTTTGCTATCCAAAATCCGAATCTCAATCCAACCAATGTAAGAGATAATTTTGAAATATATTATCATACAGGTGGAATATTCAATACTTTTTTATTATGGTTTGACTCTGAAATGAAGATTAATCCCCAATCTTTAGCTAGAAAATCTCTACAAATTTTACCGTCTGATTTTAAACCAATGCTATAACATTAAAATAACATATTTGAAAACATTGTGATATTTTATTCCTAGAAGTCAATCAGGCATTGGGCGATTTGGAATTAAACGGAAACAGTTTGAGAAAATCATAGATAACTTTGGAGAACAGCAATCGGTATATTCATGGAAACTGGTGGCTACGGACAGAGTGCCGAAAGGAAAGCGTGACTGTGTATCTATTCGGGAAAAAGAAGCGGAGATACGCAAAGACCTTGAGGACGGCATAGACGCTGTAGGCAAGAAAATGACGCTGTGCCAGCTTTATGCCAAACAGAACGCCCAGAGGGGCAACGTGAAGAAAAGCACACAGAAACAGCGTGAACAGCTCATGGAGATACTAAAAGCGGACAAACTGGGCGCAAGGAGCATTGACACAATAAAACCGTCAGACGCTAAAGAATGGGCTGTCAGAATGAAAGAGAACGGCTACGCCTATCAGACCATCAACAATTACAAGCGTTCCTTTTCAAAGGCAAAACATGAGAATTTATGAAAAGAAATGTTAAGTATCTACGGATAGCAAAAATGCCTGTAAAGCCTATAGAATAAGGATTTTGGGACATATAAAAAGTTATAAAGAGATAATCAAAATCTTATTTTAGATTCATAGAAATTTTACTAAAAATCCAAAATTATGAAAATATCCCTGCTGCCGGAAACGCTATAATATATGTAGAAACAGCAGATTCCGTTTAGGATCAGGTTTATATACATCCTGACAAACTTAACCCTGCTTACTGATGCAGGAATGAATTTTAAACACACTTATGAATGGAGGAGATTATCATGATTGGAATTGGCATTGACACAGGGGGCACTTATACAGATGCTGTCATCTATGATTTGGAGAACAAACAGATATTAGAAAGCGCAAAATCCCTGACGACAAAAAGCCGCCTGGAAACAGGCATAACAAATGTACTGGAAAAGTTATCACAGACAGCTCTTCAGTCTGCATCGTTTATGGCACTGTCTACAACCCTTGCCACTAATGCCTGCGTGGAAGGCAAAGGCGGACGGGCTAAGCTGGTATTTATCGGGGTGAATCCCGGAACGGTAGATGAGACTTATCTCTCTTACGGGCTGCCTCCCTCCCGGGAAATATATTTTATGGATGGTGATCCGGCTGATGCACTGCGCCCTGAGATAAAGCCGGACTGGGTCAAATTCCGCCAGGATATCCGCACCTGTTTTACCGATTGTGACAGCATAGCCGTGGTGCAGATTCATCCCAAAGACAACGGTGCTGCTTATGAAAAAACGGCTCTTCAGATTATTACGGAGGAACTGGATGTCCCATGTATTACAGGTTACGAACTGTTCCATGACCTTAACGTCCTGCGCAGGGGTGCCAGTGCCCTGTTAAATGCCCGCCTAATGCCGGTAATGAAGGAATTTTTCAAGGCAATCAAAGTTTCACTTGAAAATCTGGGGCTGTCTCTTCCTATCGTAATTGTTAGAAGCGACGGTTCCCTCATGTCCCAGGGATTTGCCTCCACAAGGCCGGTGGAAACGCTGTTATGCGGTCCGGCTGCCAGCGTAATGGGCGGCGTGGAACTGGCGGATGAAGAAAATGCCCTGATCGTGGATATGGGGGGTACGACTTCTGATATCGCCATTGTGAAAAACCATACCCCCGTTACCGTCCGGGAAGGAATCCAGATCGGGATCTATAAAACCTTTGTGAAGGGCCTGTATGTAGATACTTTCGGCCTGGGCGGCGACAGTGCCATCCGCTATGAAAACGGCAGGCTCTATCTGGATACGGAACGGGTTATCCCCCTTTGTACCCTTTCTTCCCAGTTCCCTGGCGTGCTGGCACAGCTGGAAGAATTAAATCAGACGGGCAAGCCCCACAGCCATTTCCTCCACGAGTTCTTTGTATTAATGAAAGAACCCAGGAACAAAAGCAGCTACACACAGGTAGAACTGGACTTTTGCTCTGCTCTGTCAGATGGTCCCCTGATTTTTACAAAAGCGGCCGCCGCCATTCATAAGGATACTTATAACTTCAGTATGAAACGGCTGGAACAGGAAGGAATTGTCATGCGTTCCGGTCTTACTCCAACTGATATTATGCATATCCGAAAGGACTACACGCCCTTTGACCGGAAGGCTTCCGTGCTGGGCGCAGAGTTCATAGCCCGCTCCGTGGAGATTACAGCGGACCGTCTGACCGATAAAGTCTACCATCTGGTAAAAAAGAAACTTTACTGCAACCTTGTACGCATCCTGCTAAGCGACCATAATTCCACAAAGCATAAACACCTGAACCCGGATATGCTGAACAGCCTGATTGAAGAAAGCTACGAAGATGCCGTAACCCATGAAACGTCCAGTTTCTTTTCCACACAGTTTCAGACCCATGCTACGCTGATTGGCGTTGGTGCCCCGATCCACATCTTCTTAGAGGACGTGGCAAAACTGCTGGGCACAAAAGCCGTCATTCCCAGAAATGCAGCCGTAGCAAATGCACTGGGTGCCGTGGTAGGTAATGTATCTGCATCTTACGATGTAGAGATCAAACCACTTTACGACTCATCCGATTTGACCGGTTACCAGGTCTTCACGCGAAGCGGATGCCTGAGCTTTAAAGATTACGATGCCGCCAGGGAAACAGCCATTGAAGAAGCACTGGATGGCGCCAGATCAGAAGCTTACCAGAGAGGGGCTGTAGGACAAATCACAACATCTTACGAAAGCAGCATTTCTGAGGCTGCAATTGGGGAAAACAACTTATTCCTGGGTGAAATGATTGTGGGCCATGCCATAGGCAGAATTATTTCCCTATAACCTTTTAATGATTGTATTTAGTAATTTTTTTCGATAATCCAAAGTTATACCCTTTATATTATATTATCATTTCAGTATGAATTCCATATTTTTTACAAATTTTCTATGTTTTTTTCTAAAAATTTGTTTTGAAATATTCTATACTTTGCTCATGAAAATGAAACGGCGAGTACTGTTACCAGCGTAATCACAGCTGGATAGAGCACCTGAACCGGAACAAATAGAAAGCGGGGTATTTATTATGAATTCTATGGAACGTGTAGTCACTGCATTGCAGCACAAAGAACCAGACCGGGTACCGGTTTATCCCATCATCAGCGGAGCTTCCAGAAGGCTGATCGGTGCATCTTACAAGGACTGGTCCAACGATGCTGATATCTGTGCGGAAGCATTGTTAAAAGCAAAGGAAGAATTTGACCTGGATTGTATCGTAACACTCATTGACCTCTCCATTGAATGTGATGCATGGGGACAGGAACTGGTCTATCCGGAGGACGAAGCGGCACATCCTAATTACAACAACTGTGTCGTTCAGGAAATCGAGGACTATGCCAAGATAAAAAAAGTGGATTACCGTACATCAAAACGTATGATGATGCACATTGATACCTGTAAGAAACTGGTAGAAGCTGCTAACGGCGAATACCCGGTGGTCGCTTTTGTCTTCGGTCCACTGGGAACGCTTTCCATGCTCCGTAACCAGCAGGATATGTATATGGATCTCTATGACGATCCGGATGCCGTACATGACGCTGCGAGGGAAGTAAATGAAACCCTGAAGGATTACTGCAACGCACTTATGGACACCGGAGTCAACGGTATTATGTTCGACACGCTGTTCTCATCCGGGGCAATTATGAGTAAAACCATGTGGATGGAAATGGAAGGGGATCTTGTAAAAGAACTGGCTGATGTGGTTCATGCCAGAGAATGTCTGGTAATGATTCACAACTGCGGACAGAAAATATATTTTGACGCTCAGATAGAAACAATGAATCCCACGGCAATCTCCTTCCTTTATCCGCCGGATGACTGTGCAGATTTTCAGGAATGCAAAGCTAAATATGGCGAGAAAGTTACCCTGATCGGCTGCGTTACTCCTGCAAGTGCGGTTATCGGAACCGATGAGGAGTGGGATCTGGAATGTAAAAACAACATTGATGCCATGGCAAAAGGCGGCGGCTTTATGTTGGCGACCGGCTGTGAATACCCCGCCAATGCCTCATTTGACCGGGCAAGGCGCATGGTAGATATTGCAAAAACTTATGGCCGTTATTGATCTGATCACCGGATTTTTAGGCGCCGGTAAAACTACATTTATTAAATACTATGCCGATTACCTGATCCGCATCGGGGAATCTGTGACAATTATAGAAAACGAATTTGGTGCTGCCGGGGTAGATACCGCTTTTCTCCAGGGCCGGGGGTTAAAAATCAATCAGCTTACAGGTGGCTGTATCTGCTGTTCCCAGAAAGTCAATTTTCATGATATGCTACTGGAACTGTCCCATCAAGGCTGCTCCCATATTATTGTGGAACCCTCTGGCATATATAATATGGACGAATTTTTTGATATTGTGAACAGTCCTGCCGTCCAGTCCTGCTGCAAGGTGGGAAGCATTCTGACCATTGCTGATCCGCATCCTCTGACTGACCTGTCCGAGGAAGCAATGTATATTATGTATTCCCAGCTGTTGAATACCGGAAAGGTAATTTTAAGTAAAACGGGGAATGTAACTCCCGAAGAGATTTTATCTTCTATTGCAGATTTAAATGATCTCATGAAGCATTACAAAAGTGACCGGATATTTGGAACGGACGTCTGTATCAAAAACTGGTCTGATTTTACGGATGATGATTTTGAAAGTTTTCGAAATGTCGGCTGTCAGGCTCACTGGCACGAAGAGAAACGCTTTGACCACAGCCGCCTCTATTCCAGCACTACCCTTGCCGATTTCTGTCAGAATGAGGCAGACCTCCTTCATGCATTGAAACAGATTATGAGTGGGCGCTGTGGCTATATACTCCGCATAAAAGGCTATATTCCCACTCTGGACGGCAATTGTTACGAAGTGAATTGTTCCGCAAACGAATTACTCGTCACTTCCTGCCATCCCCGCGATGCATTGCTGAATATTATTGGAAAAGACATCAACCGTAAAAAAATAAAGGAATATTTTGTCGGAATGCCAAAAGTATCATCTTGACTTTTTCTGAAATAAGTTCTATACTAATTGCGCACGCAAACGGTTATTTGCGTGCGCAATTTTTATCATATAACCTATTCGGTTTAAACACTAAATCTCACATCCCGCTAATTCCAGCCTTTTATATGGTATCCAACGGTAAAAGTCCGGGAATACTATGGAGAAGTTGTGTTAATCACAGCTATTCAGAGATATTATGATAAAACAAAAGAAAAAGGAGGAACCAAAATGAAGCCAGTTTCACAAGAAGCAAATAATCCCCTGGGATATCGTAAAGTATCCAGGCTCTTGACCGGATATGCCATTCCCTGTATCATTTCCATGCTGGTTACCGCACTTTATAACATAGTGGATCAGATATTTATCGGGCAGGGTGTGGGCGTTTTAGGAAACGCCGCAACAAACATTGCTTTTCCATTGTCCACTACCTGCACTGCAATTGCTCTGCTGCTAGGTATCGGCGGCGCCTCCAATTTTTCACTGGAACTGGGTGCCGGCAGGAAGGATGATGCGGCAAAGTCCGCTGGAAATGCAATCACCATGATGGCAGTATGTGGAATCGCACTTTTTGTGATTGTAACAATCTTCCTGACTCCCATGCTGAAATTCTTTGGTGCCACGGATGATGTTCTTCCTTATGCCCAGACCTATACCCGGATTACCTCCATTGGATTTCCATTTCTGATTATCAACACTGCAATCAGTAAACTGATCCTGGCGGACGGCAGTCCTAAATATTCCATGACCTCCATGCTGGTTGGCGCCGTTATCAATACCATCCTGGATCCTATCTTTATCTTTGTATTCGATATGGGTATGGCTGGCGCAGCTCTTGCAACCATAATCGGACAGATCATTTCCTTTTGCATCAGCGTAAAATATGCATTCCATTTTCATAATATTACACTGACACGCAAAAGCTTTCAGCTAAAGTATAAATACTGCAGAAATATTTTTGCCCTTGGAGCCAGCGCCTGTTTTAATCAAATTGCCATGACCGTAACTCAGATTGTCATGAACAACGTGCTCTCCTATTATGGTGCAAGATCTATATATGGAAGCGAAATTCCCCTTGCCTGCGCAGGTATTATCATAAAAGTAAATATGATTTTTATGGCGCTTGTCATCGGTATCTCTCAGGGAACCCAGCCCATTGTAGGATTCAACTACGGTGCAAAAAAATACGGACGCGTCAAAGAGACTTATAAACTGGCAGTTTTCAGTGCAACGCTAATTTCTATTCTGGCATTCCTCTGCTTTCAGTTTTTCCCACGGCAGATTATTTCCATCTTTGGAAACGGAAGCGAGACCTATTTTAAATTCGCGGAACGGTATTTCAGAATCTTTTTGTTTTTGACTTTTATAAATGGCATACAGCCGGTTACTTCCAATTTCTTTACCTCCATTGGGAAATCCGTACTGGGTGTATTCATGTCCCTTACCAGACAGATTATTTTCCTGCTTCCGCTTTTTGTCATTTTTCCTATCTTCCTGGGAATCGACGGCGTAATGTATGCCGGCCCCATAGCAGATGCGGCTGCAGCGGTTGTCTGCATTTACTTCCTGATCCGGGAAATGCGTGAACTTACACGGCTTCAGAAAGGATTGGAAGAAGCAACACCAATTGCTTAAAATGAATGATTAATGAGGCACTCATTTATCTGCAGTGCCATATTATTATAAGCCCCCGAAGTATCCGATTTATCCAATACTCCGGGGGCTTATATAATCTCCTGATTCATCTTCTCAGGCATTTTCTTGATTTAAAAAAATATATTACTGAAATAAGTCACTGTATTTGCGCCGTTTATGTAATGGATCCCTGCCGCAGAGGCTTCTTTATTCACATAGATTCCAAAGCTTTCCACTGAGGGAAACATCTGATCCGGGAATCGGCACGGTGCATCCGGGTAGGTACAGGATTTGCAATTCTGGCACCCTTCCGATGACAGCATCAGGATATCATCCCTGTCTTCCAGGAAGATTTCCCTTACCTTTTTACTCACCTCTTCATGCCTTTTTTTCGCATCCATCATCCCATCCCAGTCAAAGGAATCTTCCAGATTGGAAACCGTAGAAAAAACTACCACGTTTTTGTATTTCATAGCCCGTTCCCTGCATTCCTCCACTGTTCCCACCCCCGGAGGACATGCCCAGGTCTTCCCATACTGCCCGCACTGGTTGACTGCGCACATTTCTCTCACTTCATCCGAAAATACAATCTTCTCCACAGGTACCACCGCTGCCTCGTGTACCCCCGCTTCCTTGCATTTGCTTAATACTTCTTCCAGATCTCTCATGTAAAATCCCCCATTGTCATCGTCTGTTTTACAGACTCATTATCCGGGAAAACAGTTATTTGTGTTTCCCTCTTTGTTATTCTTATTGTACCAAAGCAGCCCATAAAAGCAAGGGAATTTTTATGTTTTCTCCATTAAAATACTTTTTTGCCTCTGTATTCCCCGGCTGTCTTTATCAGATAATCCGCTTCCTCAGGAGTACTGCAGTTCATGCGGTATAATACACCCTCTGGCCTTAACTGCTCCAACAGTACCGGCAGATCTTCCTTAACAATATCGATGTGGATCATCTTCCCCGCATTCTGTATCTTTTTCAGCGTTTCAATCCAGTAAGCCGCCGTAGGCTGACCAGCTCCGTATACCCATTGAATGCCATCCAGCCCCTCCAGCTCCAGCAGGCTGTCCAGCTGCCGTAATGCGCCGGGTCCATCCAGGTGGAAAATAGTATGTTTCAGGAACCCGATTTCTTCTTTTAACTCAGGAATCACGAATTTCTGATACATTTCTTCAGAAATCATTCCTCCAAAATCACAGGATGTCACATACCAGCCCTGCTGATGGTAAATCCCCATCCAGTTGGAATTCCCCTGCTGCTTTTCTTGCAGAATATCATTCAGACTGTTATATACCTCCTTAAACCGCATGCACATTTCAAAATTCAATTTCTGTACCAGCTCCGGCTCTTCAAATATGTCAAAGCACAATTCCTGTGGTCCCCGTAATGATACCAGCCCATCTAATCCCGGATGGATATCTGTAATTCCAACCAGATAATCTCCACGGCTGTCATCCAGCATCGCTTTCGTCAGTTCCACAGTCTTACGAAACCAGATATTGTCTTCCTTTATGCAGCTTACATCAATATCCTCCGGTTTTTCAACATGGCTGGATGCCCAGCTGGTATCTTCCCCAAAAGTAATGCCGCATCCAAAATATGCTCCGAATACGTCAGGTCCCAGGTTCGGACATACCAATGGATATGCTTCTCCTGCAAAATATAAGGATTCCTGAAGTGCCCTCTCTCTTCTAACCACATATTCAGTATCCATCCACTGATCATACAGGTTTTCTCTTTTTTCTGAAAATACAGATCGGTAATCATATCGCGGCGCCCGTATGTCCATTAGCGGCCTGTCATGATTTTCCTTTGCCCAATAGGCATCATAGCGTTTTTTGATCTTATCAAAGTTATCAATGTGAATCATTTTAAGCCCCCTTTTATGATATCTCCCCTAATAAGCCCCATATTCTTCCACTGCCTCGAAGAAAGCAATCAGATTCTCCCAGCTCACTTCCGGCTCCACCATATGATTGGGTCCGATGAGATATCCACCGTCTTTTCCAAGGATTTCAATACAACGTTTAACCTCTTTCTTCACCTGCTCCGGCGTACCAAAAGAAAGGTTGGTCTGGGCACTAACCCCTCCCCAAAACGCCAGCTTATCTCCATAGGTATCCTTTATTTTCTGCAAATCCATGCATTCAGGCTGGATCGGATTTAAAATGTTGACCCCTATCTCAATTAATTCCGGAATAATCTGGCACGGATTACCGCAGGAATGGTAAAAGACCGGTATATCAGGGGTTATCTCCCTTGCTCTCGCAATAATCCGTGCAAGTCTGGGCTTAAGGAACTCCCGCCAGGTATCCACTCCAATCAGCATTCCTGTCTGCATCCCCACATCATCCCCCAGCATAAGTACATCTATTCCGGCCTTTAGCATAAGTACTACCTGCTCCATACGCATCCGGGTGATGCGCTCCATTAATATCGTAATCGCCTCCGGCTCTGTTAACATGTCCATCATAGTTTCTTCAAATCCCCGGATAGCCCAGGTTTTTTCAAAAATTGTCTGGGTCAGGCTTCCGCACACTGCAAGCCCTTTTTCATGGCACTTATCCACATAAGACTTAAAATGTGCACTTCTCCTTGGCTCTAAAAAGTCCGGCAACGGAAATTCTTCTGCCTGCCGCTCTGTCATGCCGGCCTTAAAAGGGGAGATAATATGTTCAAAATGTAAATTCGTATCCCTGGATTTTCCGCTTCCCACGCCCCATTCATTGACAGAAAATCCTGGTTCCTGGTCTCTGCCCGCATAATATTCCGAGAAATCCCTTTTTACTTCGGTTGGTGCAAAATCCAAAAACCGGATATCCAAGCCAAAGTATTCAAAATAATCATCACATCCCGTTCTTTTACGGAATTCTGCTTCCAGCGCCGGACACAATCCCCAGCTTAAATCCTTTGGAATTTTATCCGGAACCTTTCTGTTCACCACCGCCAATACCCGCTCTCTTCCATTCATGATACCATCCTCCTGACTTTTATCTCATCTAATTACTGCCTTTGCTACATTTTTCGGACATTACGCCCACTATATGCTATTGCTTTACACTGCCCGCAGTCAGACCGTCTATAATATTTTTTTCGAACAATATAACAAATAATACAATGGGGATCATCATAATAGTTGCCAGTGCACTGATTTTCTCCCATGGTACGTTATACTGATTTATTCTTGGAATCAATGTCAGCCCCACACTCAGCGGTGTGGCTTTCCTGTTGGTAAAAACCAGCGGTATCATAAACTCATTCATGGTATTAATAAAATTAATAATTGCCATGGTGGCAATTGCCGGCTTCATAAGTGGAAACAGCACCTTGAATATCTTGGTGCAGACGTTTGCCCCGTCAACTGCAGCCGCTTCTTCTAACGAATAGGGTATCTGCTGTATGAAGGTCACAAAAGACATCGTGGTAAATGGTATAAACCCGCTGACATATAATAGGATCAGACCCAGGTGGGTATCGTGGAGATGCAGAGTCTTATATGTCTGAAACATGGGAATTAAGGTCATAATAACCGGCAGCATTGCAGAAAAAACCAACATTGAATAGGCCGCACCTGATCCCCGGAATGTAAATCTGGCAAAGGAATACGCAGCCAGTATGCTGATTACAATTGTTGCGATAATGGCAAATACGGCTACAATCAATGTATTGAACGCTAGCCCGCTGACATCCACCTCTTTAAACAGCGTAAAATAGTTCTGAAGTGTAGGATTCTCAGGAAAATAGGTAACCGGCGTAGTGAACAGCAATTCTTTTTCCGTAATGGAAGATGTAAATATCCAGAATACCGGAAATAAGATGATCAGAGCCAGTATCATAGTTGTAATCCAGATAAAAATCCGATAACCTTTTGACTTTTTCATTTTCCCACCCCCTAGTAGTCAATCTTTTTCTGCAGACGCATACCGCCGCCTGCAACAATTACCATGATCAGGAACAACATCATTGATATGGCTGATGCATATCCATAGTTCAGGTTTTTAAAGGCTTCTGTCGTTATCTTGTAACTAATTAAAGAGGTCTTAGCCCCCGGTCCTCCCTGGGTCATGGCATAGACCAGATCAAAGCTTGTCAGCCGCCAAAGAGTAAAAAATAATCCCATGGTAATCAGAACCCGCTTAATATGCGGCATGGTAATTGCAAAAAAACGTTTAACGGCACCTGCACCATCCATGGCTGCCGATTCATACAATTCCAGTGAAACACTTTGCAATGCCGCCAACACCATAATCGCAAAGAACGGCACATTTTTCCAGACATCTACGATGATAACCGCCGCCTGGGCACCTGCAGGATTAACCAGCCATGCAAAATTAAAATTAGATTGGCTGAGCCTTGAGAACAGGTCATTTACAAATCCATAAGTATCGTTAAACGCCCATTGTGCTGCTATACCAATGACGATCGTAGGCATCGCCCATGGTATCAGAACTATGGAACGCAAAAATTTTTTCCCTTTGAATTTTACGTTTAAAACTAAAGCCAGCATTATGCCCAACGTCATAATTAATATAACGGAAATAATAGTAAAGATCAGAGTAAACCGAATAGATTCCTGCACACCGGGATCTTTCAACAGCTTTGCATAATTTTGAAATCCTACAAATTTCTTTGTCTGTGTGATCATTTTATAATTTAAAAGACTGTACCACGCCGTAGTAATCATCGGATAAATAATGGTGGCGCCCCTTACGAGCAGCGCCGGCAGTACCAGTGCCCAGGCTACCAGTACTCTCTTTTTTCCCATTGACATTTTTTTCATCCCGCAACCTTCCCCTCTTTTTCTATCTGCCTGCCGCAGATGCCAAGAGGGAACCCCGCAGTGTTCCCCCTTTTATTCTTACGGCCTGTAAAATACTGTAACGGACTGATAAAGTGCAGTTACTTTTATTCTTCAACCAGAGCCTGAATCTCTGCAGTAGCTTTTTCTACACATTCGTCCAAAGACATTTGATTGGTCAGATAGGACTGTGCATAGGTCTCCGCAACCTCCATAAGCTCATTTACCGTTGCCGGCATCGGTCTTGGAACTAACGAACCTGCTGCCGAATATTCTTCCAGCGCCTGGCCTGCCCGGTTTACTTCCTTAGCCTCCGGTTTTGCCATTACCTTAGCATGAGAAGAACCTTCCATCTGAAGATTGCACATCTGTCCTTCTTCACTGGCCCATACCTTAAGCACTTCTTTTGCTGCATCCACTTTTTTAGAATTCTTATTAATTGCCATATGCCAACCTGCTACGATAGTATGGTTTGTTTTAAATACCGGCATGGGTTCAATCTGTATGTTATCCCCCCATTTATCTCCGCAGACATCTGCCAGGTAAGCCCACTGGAACACCATTCCGTATTTGTTGTCGATAATCTTCTGGTTCATGGCATCATAGCTGTCACCAAGTGCTGCTTCCGATACCACTTTATCTTTATAAAGCATATCATACATAAACTGCAGTGCTTCTTTTGACTCCGGTTTTGTCCAATCATATATATCACCCTCAAAACAATACATCCACCGGATTAAATCATTATATAACTGTCCTCCCTTTGACCAGGCTGCGCCATATCCATAAGCCTCCTCATTCGTCATAGCCTTTGCCGCTTCCAGAAATTCATCTGTATTCGTGGGAATCTTTGCGCCCGCCTTGTCAAATACCTCTTTGTTAATAAACAGATACATGGCATTCAATTCCTGGGGCAGCAAATAATAATTTCCATCTGCACTCTTGCAGATCCGTTCCAGAACATCTGCCGGATAATTTTCTTTTTCAGCCTCAATAATTTCATTAATGGGTTCCAGATAGCCTGCTGTACTGTATGTAACGCCTAATAACTCGTCCACATGCACAATATCAAAAGAATCATCTCCGGCAGTCAGTATCGAACTCAGTTTCGTTACAACATCCGGATAATTAGTCGGTGCAACCACTCCCTCAACGATTATGCCTGTTTTCTCTTTTACCAGATCAACAAAGGGCTGCCATCCTTCCATATCTACATTTCGCGTATATACCGTAACCGTTTCTCCCGCAAATGGCTGATCGCTTCCTTTCTCCGGCGCTTCGCTTTCCTGTACAGATGACGATTCTGCTCCCTGTGAATCCTTTGCATTTATCACCTTCTCTGTGCTTTCAGAACTCGTTCCCGCACTTCCTTTTGTTTCTCCTGCCCCGCTGTTACCTGAACCGCTGTTACCTGAACCGCCGCATGCTGTCAGACTTGCTGCCAGTGCCAATGTTAATAAAACGCTGATAAACCTCTTCTTCATAGTACCCTCTCCTTCACTTGTTTAATATAACTAATATAGATTTTATCCGTAAAAAAAACAATGTACCAATTTCTAGGAAATGGTACACTTTTCTTATATCTTCTATTATATTTTCTATTATTTGTTCAGAAAATGGTTCTTGTATTCCTGTGGCAATTCCCCTGTACGTGCCCGAAATACTTTTGAAAAGTATCTGGATGAGTTATATCCGATCATCGCAGATATCTCGCTGATTTTATAATTTCCGAACTTCAACAGCTCTTTCGCCTTTGCAATTCTTAAATTTGTTACATAATCATTGTAATTGCTGCCCGTCTTCGACTTAAACAACGCCGAAAAATAGCTCTGGTTAAAATAGAAAACACTGCAGATTTTCTGGGTAGAGATATCCTGGGTATAGTTTAAATGAATATAATTGATTACTTCATCGATTGTTCCGCCATAATGCTTCCCCTGAATCTGTTCTAATGCCTTGCATGCAGGCACTACAAATGAATAAAATCGTTCCATCAGCCGTTCTGTGTCCGGTGCTGCCGTTAACTGAGAGAAAATATCCTTTTGTTCAAATTCCGGCGGTAAAACCGTATTTTCTTCGCACAGATTCCATATTTCCTTTGCACATTTTTGTACAAACGAATAAATGACATAAGGCGGCAGAGATATCTTATAACGATCTGCAGTCTCCTGTACTAACTCCAGTACCTGTTCCCTGTTTTGAAGATGAAGTGCACTTTCTACCACTGAGATATCCCTGGCATAAATGCTGCCGGGACTTTTATATGTATATGGGAGGCGCTCAAACAAGCAGCAGCGGTCCTCTCTGCACTGGGCCTCATATAATGCTGCTTTCGCCTTCCTGTATGACATGGGTATTTCCCTCATTCCTGATACGGTATCCCCGATTCCCATAGCCGCGTTTCCCCCCTGCCCTTTTGCATATGCCAGCAGTTCCATCCAGATCTTTTCAATTGCATGTTCCCGGGTATCTACCCCTACCAGGATAATAATGATCAGCCCGTTCTTGTTGTAAACAATATATTGCTCATATGCCTGCTTTTGCAGAATTTCATCACAGTATATTCTGGCCTTTTCCGTATCCCATCCATTTTTCCCGCTGTCATATCCGTTCACTGCCAGAACCCTGTGGGGCATCTGCTGCTGCAATTGCTCTATATGTTCTTCATCTGCAGACATAACTTCCTCTTCCAGCACCTTATCATAAATCGTGGACTGTAATTTTTTCCTGATCTTATTTTTATTCCCGATCACCCGTTGTGCATCTTCCAGCATTTTCTTAAGCAGCGCCGGATTGATCGGCTTATTGATATAGTCCAGAACCTGATAACGTATCGCCGCTCTGGCATATTCAAATTCACTGTATCCGCTGAGCAGAACAAATTCACAGGTAATATCCTGCTCCCTGCAAGCACCAATCAGCTGTATGCCATCCCATTTTGGCATCATAATATCACAAATTACCAGATCCGGTTTTTTTTCCCGGATTGAATCGTAAGCCGTGACTCCATTTTCACAAGTCTGCAGCAGTTCAAATCCTTCTGTTTCTTTTACAAATCTCCCGATTCCTTCCCGTATGACTTTCTCGTCATCTACTACAATAACCTTGATCATTTTTTTCCCTCCGCAATTGGTATTAAAATCTCAATTCTTGTATAATGTCCCACACGGCTTTTTATTTCCAGGCCTTTTTCCACAGAGTAAGTCAGACAGATTCTTTTGTTAACATTAGAGAGCCCTATGCTCTCCTTTATTGTTCCTTCCGTACTCTGATATACCTCCCTTATTTTCTGCTGTTCCATACCATTTCCGTTATCAAATACCATAATTTTCAGCATGTTTTCCTCAATACGAAGTTTTATAACCAGTACACCGTCTTTCTTATCCTTTAAACCATGTACGACTGCATTTTCAACTAGCGGCTGAATAATCAGGCATGGTATAACCTGCTTTAATGCTTCTTCCTCTACATCATAAAAAGCTTCAAAAGAGTGGTCATAACGAATCTCCTGAATATACAGATAATTCTTAATCTGCAGAATTTCCTGACTTGCTGTTACATATTTCCCATACTGATAAGTCGTATATCTCAGCATGTCGCCCAGGCAGGTAATCATATTTGTAACCTCCGGCATATCCAGGAACATCACCTTCCAGTTAATAGTATCCAATGTATTAAATATAAAATGTGGATTAATCTGGGATTGCAGCGCCTCTATCCTGGCGTTTTTTTCATTCAGGCTTATGACATAATTCTCATTGACCAGGTTCTGTATCCGCGTGAGCATATGATTAAAATCTTCCGCAATATTTTCAATCTCACTGTATCCGCTGGCATCTACTTTTCTGGCAATGTCAGTTATTCCAATATCCTGAATCTGATCCACAAAGTTATGCATAGGCTTTGTTAACTTTTTCGAAATCAAAAGCACTAATATCAAATTTAATATAACTAAAATAATAAGAAACTCAATCAATGTATTCTTAAAAGAGCTGATAGAAAGGCTGATATCCTGAACCGGTGTCACAATCACCAGCCTCTGCTCCAGAGATTCAATCTCACGCTCCAGCATTTGTGGTGATGTACCGCCATCTGAATCTTCTTTTACCACTTCCGATAATAATTGACCGTTAAGATCATCCCGGGTAGCATAAGTCACCTCACCGTCCCCATTTACTAACATAGCATAACTACCCGGTGTCGTAACTGCATTTTTCAAAATATCCCGGATATACTGCCCACGGATCATGACCATAACCGTCCCTGTAATCTGATCATCTTTCAGAACATTTTTAAAATCCTTAATCGTTCTTGCAAATATAATGCTGTGTTCCTTTCCCACATCATAGCATTTAATTGCTCCTTTATTTCTGATTACCTGTTCCTGCGCCTGTTCCCGGTAAGCCCGGTGTACCTGATAGGTCGTACTGCTGTAATTCTTGATCAAATAGATATCTGTCTTTGCTGAATCCTCCAGAAAAATACCTACCGAATGTATAAAATTATAAGACAGCAGATAATCATAACACAGGCTCTCAGCCTCAAAAGCCAGGGATTGACGCTGGGCATTATTTTCAAATTCCCCTCTGAATATCCGGCTGCAAATATCATTCAGGTTTGCATCCGAATACATTTTTAACGTAAGATCATTTAAATAAAACCGGACATCATCAAAATTTTTATTAATATTTTCCGCTGCAATTCGATTATTTTCCAAAATATTAGACTTTGCTATTTTGAAATACTGGGAGTTGATCAGATAAAAGAACAGCAGGAAACTGACCACATTTAGGGAAATAAAAAAAATGGAAATGCTGAATGCGATACTTTTAGATCTTTTCTTTTTCATAGGGCAATCCTCCCTGATCGAAATATGTACTTTTATTGTTATCATATAATATCCTGGTAAATGTTACAACTGTTGAATATCAAATCAAAAAAACTGCCCCACCAAACTGATCACTCAGCCCTGCAGGACAGCTTTTACCTGTCTTATTTTGTTATTTTTACGGTCTTTGCCTGTCCTTTTCCACTAAATAACTTTGTATAAGTATTTACTTTAGACTTTGGAACAGAGATTACCGCTTTTGTTGAAATTCCTTTCCATGCATTCTTGCCAACTGAATTTAACCCTTTGGATTTAATGGTAATATTCTTCAGTCCTTTTGTACCATAGAATGCCTGGGAACCAATCTTCTTCACATTAGAACCAATAGTTACTTTCTCCAGAGTTCTCCGGTTCTTAAATGCCTTGCTTCCAATTTCCGTAACCTTAAACTTCACTTTCTGAATGGTAACTGTAGAAGGAATGGTCAGTTTCTTTATTTTTTTATTTGTGGTGCCTGTCACTGACACGGTTTTCGATCCGGATGTAAGCTTTGTTATTTTATACTTCAGGGAACCGCTCTGGTATATCTTGCCTTTCTTCAGGCTTGTAACGGTGTCTGTACTTCCCTTTTGTGCGGCTTTCTGTGCTTCTTCTGCTTTTCTCTGCGCCTCTTGTGCCGCATCTCTTGCTGCTTCTACTGTCTTTTGTACTTCTTCTGCTGCTTTTTTAGCTTCTTCAGCTTTCGCCTGGGCTTCCTGGGCGGATTTCTTTGCTTCTTCTGCTGCTTTTCGCTCTTCTTCAGCTCTTTGTCTGGCTGTTTCAGCTGCCTGTTTTTCAGCTTCTGCCTGTTTCTTTGCCTCTTCTGCTGCCTGCTTTTCGGCCTCCGCCTGTTTTCTCGCTTCTTCGGCTGCCTGTTTTTCAGCCTCTGCCTGCTTTTGAGCTTCCTCTGCTGCTGCTTTCAAACGGACAATTTCTTCTTTGGTGGCTTCTGTCTTAGACTGCGCCTCCTGGGCTGCTGTTTTTGCTGCTTCTGCGGCTTTCTTCGCCTCTTCTGCTTTTTCCTGGGCTTTCACTGCTTCTGCTTTGGCAGCCTCAGCCTTCGCCAGTGCTTCTTTTGCTGCTTCTGCATCCTGATCTGCTGCATTTTGTGCTGCTTCTGCCGCAGCCTTAGCTTCTTCAGCCGCCTTCTTTGCCGCTTCTGCTGCGATCTTTTCTTCCTCAGCTTTCTGCTGTGCCGCTTCTGCCGATACTTTTGCTGACTCTGCATCCGCCAGCATTTTCTCCAGGATATCCAACAGCTCTTCGTTATTGCCCAATTCGTGGATAATATAAGAAGTCCCCGGCTCTGTGCTAAATTCAATTGTTTTCTCTTTGGAATTTTCTGTTTCCCCGTAAGCTGTGGATACCAGGCTTCCGTCTTCCCTGGTCACAAATGCTCCGTCCCATGGAATAACAACTTTTGCATCCGTTCCCTTTTCAC
This sequence comes from Robinsoniella sp. KNHs210, assembly GCF_000686105.1. Taxonomy (NCBI): domain Bacteria; kingdom Bacillati; phylum Bacillota; class Clostridia; order Lachnospirales; family Lachnospiraceae; genus Robinsoniella; species Robinsoniella sp. KNHs210. The sequence goes on along the minus strand of NZ_JMLZ01000002.1, from coordinate 478,117 downwards.
TTGTAATATGAATGGACGGAACCGTTCCTTCTTTCATCTCTGCAGATACCAGAAATGCTCCTTTTACGCGGATATCCTGAAATTCTGCGTTATTGCCTGTCCAGGTTGGGAATGTCTTGATAAATCCATTATCGGAATAGACCATCATATCATTCAGAGCTTCCATAACCCCTACTTTTTCCCAGCCGTGGGTGTTGTCATCAACGTAATAATTACCTGCCATTTTCTTAACTACATACTGTTTGATCTTGCTGACCAGTGTTGCAGCATCATATTGTACCCTGGCTGCATGGGTGAAGATCTTTGGCGTGTTATTTACCATATTCCAGCCGGCGCTTCCGTAGGCAGCACCGTCGTTTCCGCATACATTTACGGTATTGCGCGCTACTTCCAGTAAGTAGGGATCGGAATCAAATCCCAGCTGATCCCCTGGTTGTATTCCTTCCAGATTAACGGTTGCAGATATCGGACGGATCTTACGGTCTTCTGAAAGTCCAAATATTTCTTTTCCCAAATAATTAGAGTTTTTCTGGGAATTCGCATTAAATCCCTGATATTCATATATGCTGACTTCCATTCCGGGCAGGTGGGTGGAAATATCCTGCCATACTCCAAACTTTTCTTGTGACGGTGCTGCTTCACTGCCGATTCCAACCAGCGTATCCAACAGGTTCTGTAAATTGCCTATGGTCACATTGGGGTTGAATTCAAAAGAGCCTTCGTGGGAACCGTCAAATAGTACATAAGTATATTCGCCTGTACCGTCATATTCCGGATATTTCTCATAGTTTTTAGTATATTTTGTAGTCTGTGACTGTCCTCCTGCATCGGAGCACGGATTGTCCTTTACAAATTCATCATCGACTCTGGCACTCCGTTTTTCTACCCACTGTTCATAGAAATTAGCTGTCTTTACAAGAAAATCATATGGGGAATACAAATTTCCTGATGCAGATTCCTGCTTTTTCATCAGCCATTCCTTATCCAGTGTATAGTTGTAATATGCACAAATCTGAGATGCACAGAACAGAGCATTAATCGTCTGGTTCAAATAAGAAGCATCATCCGATGATACTTTGAATGGCTTTAATCCTACAGGAAGCAGTAAAGCATCCTCAAATCCGTTTTTAAAGTCTTCCTCTCTGGTTCCATAATACCAGCTGCTGATGGATTTTAAATGTTCCGGATTGGCTGCACGTTCTATTCCGGTATCCATGTATTCAATAAACACATCAAACATTGGCTGTGAAAATTCTTTCAACCTGTTGCTGGAATATGAGCCGTAATACGGGGACTGGAAATTATAATTTAAATGGTAGTCTCCCTGCCATCCTGAATTGTCCCTGGTTGTCCATACTCCATATAAGCCCGGTGCCTGGGAACCTTCTCTGGTACAGCAAGCAAAAATGTATTGTGAACCATAATACAGCCTGTTTAATTCCGTGTCATGAAAGTCTGCATAGGACAGCTGATAATAATCTTTCCACCAATTGAGATGTTTTTCATGCAGGTTATCCACATCATCTGTACTCTTTACTTCATCCAGGAGTTCCAGTACATTCTTAACTGCCAGCCCTTCTGCACCATCCGCTGCATCGACTGCCTGATTTTCTGCACAGTCTATGGCTGTAACAACGGTTACCGTCTCTCCTGCCGGGATTTCAATGCGGATAATTCCTTCATTGTCCTGAGAAGAATATTTTAGGTTATCTGTTCCCAGTACTTTGGATGCAATGGCAAACTCGCTCATCCAATCCGCCGCCTTTACCGTCTGGCTTCCATCGCTGCTTTTCTTTATTTCATCTTCTACATTTGATTTTCTGGTTGCCCATACTGTATCATTGCTGACTCCGGACTGGGCAATGGTCTGCGGTTTACTTAATACATTGGCATCTGTCGTTGTCTTAGCCAGGGTGTTTTTCCCCCATGGGCGGACATCTACAGTCTGTGCCTGGTTGCCCTTTGAAGTAATCTGGGTAACCATTATATTCTTATCTGCCACAAGCCAGTTTGTCATATCCACGGGAACATTTCCCATGTCCATTACGGTACGTACTTCTGCTTTTGCAATGTCCATCTCTTCCCGGAAAGGAGTAGCTTCTCTTGTCTGGTTAGCCGCTGGCTCCTCCTTTTGTACCACTGCCTCTTCTGGTACAAATGCAACTGACTCAGCAGATACATATTCCTCTTCTGCATATCTTACAGATTCCGCCTGCCCCGCTGCCGTGGCCTGCTCCTGATATACCGGATATTCTTCTACCGGCATTACGACTTTCGGTGTCTCCTGATTGTTAAATGCATAAATCTTACCGATTCTGGCTCTCTGATCCGATGCCGGAGTCTGCTGCCCCTGGCTAACATTTACTCTGATATAGCGGGCTTCTGCAAGTTCCGGTAATTGAATCGTTACTTCGCCTGCCCGGTTATCGGTATAATTACCAATTTCATCCCAGGATTCGCCGTCCTTACTGAGCTCTACGGTAAACTGCTTAGCCCGGAATCTGCGATATCCGATATTTCCTTCCGCATCCGTATACTTGCTGTTATCCGCATTTACAGCTCCCCCTGCTGCAAGATCCTGTACCAGGGCTTCTGCTCCTGCAAATAATATTCCTACTTCATCAAAAGACTTCACCTCACCCAGATCCACTTTTGCCCATTGAGGCATTTGTGCATGAACGCTGATCCAGCCGTTATAATCGTTGATTCCGTTTTTATCCAGTTTTATAAAATTATCTGAGATCAGGGTTTCCTGAGTTGTGTAAGGATCGGAGGAGGTAGTAACAGAAGCTCCCTTGTCCGCCATTGTAAGGCTGTTTGCAAAGTCATCATCCTGATAAAGTTCAAACTGGCTGATGCGTGCTCTTGCTTCCCCGCCGTCTTCTCCGGATGCTTTTGTAATATGTAATCTCACATACTTCGCGCTTACCGGATAAAGCATCTGCCTGTCTGTGACATCTTCCTGGTTATCCACTACCTGGTCAACTGTTACCCATTTTTCACCGTCTCTGCTGATTTCCAGTTTGAAATCCCTGGTGTTATAGACAGCACCTTTTCCGGTAGTTGCATTGTTATGTTTCACATGCCAGCGGCTAAACTGGATCATTTCCGGGAAACTCAGCTGGAGATACTGCTCCTGCCCGAGCATGGATACCCAGCCTTCAAACGCTTTTTCTTTCGAATCATCTATGTACTGGTACACACCGCCTACCGCGTTTTTCCCTTCATATCCTTCGCTCTCAGAACTAACGCTGACTTCTGCTTTATATGCCACGTTGTACTGTGCCTCTTCCGGAGCAATTACCTCTTTGTTGTCATCCGGCTCCGGTTCCACAGGTGTAAACTCTAATGGCATGGAATATAACGGATTTTCATCATTATTAAAGGCAAATACTTTAAGAATCCGCGCCCGGTCATTTGCACTTTGCTCTGATTTCCCGATATCCACCCTGAGATATCTTGCCGATATAGGCTTGCTCAGTTTATTGTCGTAAATACTTGCCTTATTTCCTGTGATATCGTCCAGTACATCCCAGTTTGTTCCGTCTACACTAACGGAAACCTTATAATTATTTGTAGTAAACTTTTGATATCCCGGAGCATTTTTATTTCCCGTCGCGTACAGATCATCCATATGTGCCTGCATTCCCATATGTAAAATCGCAATTTCATCTATAGACCGTTCCGTCCCAAGATCAATCTGTGCCCAGTGGGGCTTTACATTGGTGTTGCTGACCCATCCGCAATAGTCATTTCCGCCGTTTCCTTCCGTATACCAGTTATTATTAATCATATTATCACCGGTTCGCGCCTCATTCATAATGCTGGAAACCTTCGCCTGTGCCCCTGCATCCAAAGTGGCATAACTGGTACCGTAGTTGTCATCCATATAGATTTCAAACTGGCTGATTCTTGCTCTTGCAGTCTGGTCATCTTCTTGGGAAGCTTTTGTAATATTTAATTTTACATAACGCGCCTGATGGTCATAAAGCAGCCTTCTGTCTGTCACATCCGCTTTATTGCCGGTCACAGAATCAACCTTTGTCCAGTTCACGCCATCCTCACTGGTCTGCAGATCAAAAGAATCTGTATTCCTGTCTGCTCCTTTACGGGATGTATAATTATCATGCTTCACATGCCAGCGGTTAAATTTAGTGGATACCTTCAGATCCACTATCAGATACTGTTCCTGTCCGATATCAGATACCCATCCTTCTGCCTGGGTTACGCCGCCCACGGCTTTTTCAGCTTCATGCCCCTGGGTCTGGCTGCTTGCATAAGCCGGCATCTGGTATACTTTATTATAGGGATGTTCCGATCCTTTATTATCGATAATCGGCATCTGGTATTCATCATTTTTGTAATAACCTTCCAATTGCCCGATTCTGGCAATTCCATCTTCCCCTTCAGCAGTCGCTTGGGTAATATAGATCCGAAGATACCGGAAGCTCTGTGCCGGATTTAATTTTACTTCCGTACTGTCGGCTTCATTGCCAGTGATTTTTTCTACTGTAACCCAGTCTTCTTCCCCTGCATTTTCCGGCTTGATGCCATTCTTTAAAGTCTGAATCTCAAAATCCTTTGTATTGCGCCCGCTTCCCTTGCCGGACGTGTAATTGTCATGGCGCACAACCAGACGGTCCATAATCTCATTAAATCCCAGATCATATAAAATCCACTGGGGTGTACCTGTTTCTGCTGCTTCCCAGCCCGTAAAGTTTTCACCGTCTCCATTTAAATTTTTCAAATATAATCCGCCAGCAGTCAGCGCTGCCCCATGGTCCCGGGACTCAGAACTGGCTTTGACCTGGCTGCCATAAATCAGGTTATATTCATGTCCGGCTTCAGCAGGGGTTATTGTCAGCCCGCCCCCCGTTATAATCTGCGGTGTTCTTCCCACATACCCAAAATACAGTGAATTGTCTGACCAGAAATCATTGGATGATAAAAGCCAGGTTTTTTCCGTATCATTCCCATAAGAGGTAGCACCGATTTCTCCATTTCCCAAAAGTGCGGTACTGGGCATTTGCTGCGTGATAGCCTGATCATATTTTGTATTCGTCCAGACCGCTTTATCCGCAAATGTATCCATGATTCCAGAAATCTTTTCCCACTGCGCATCGCTGTTTCCACCTTCTGCCTTCGCCGTAAATGCCGGGCTGATACATGGTACCAGCATTGCCGTGCATAAAATTCCGGCCAATCCCTGCCATACTTTTCTTTTCTTCCTTCTCATAAATGAAACCCCCATTCCTTTTTTTCACAGTGAGACTAATCAAAACGCTTCCATGCAGCTGACCGTAGTACCCTTTACTGTGATATTCATAAGTATAACAAATGGATTTTTCTTAGGAAATGCACATTCCTGAACAATGATGTGGAAAATCCGGAACAGTTTTTTGTTTTCTGACGCAAAAACACCGAAAAACTAGGTATTTGTAATTTTCGGTGTCAATATTTGGGTTTAGCTGATTAAATTACGCTTTGTAGATGGAGGTAGTGTACGGAAAGATGGGGGTGGGAAACTGATATGGACTCCGTCAGCTTGCCACAGAACTGGTATTTTCTAACCTTTCCGAAGCACTTTTTGGCGGCACGCGGGCATTCACCGAGAAATCCTGATGCATTTCTCGGTTCAGTGCCCGCTTAGTATCCGATGGGAGCCAGTCGAATACTATCCGCCAAAAAGCACTCCGGAAAGCTAAGTAAATACTCAGCTCTGCTCTACGCTTCCTCCGCCCATATCAGTTTCCCACCCCCATCTTTCCGAGATTCATGTTACCGCCACAAAGCTGGTTTTCTCAGTAGGTTGGAACCCCTGGGCTGTAGCAGGCTGTTCTTTATTGGATGCAGCGTAGTATGTTTCGGCTGTTTATGCGTAAAAAAAGATGAAAGTTTGCTACTTTTTCTGGAATGAAGAAGCAAATTACGGTGATAAGTCCAGTTACCCTATGCTACTCGTTCTCAGCAGGTTGGAACCCCTGGGCTGTGGCAGGCTGTTCTTTATTGGACGCAGCGCAGTATGTTTCGGCTGTTTATGCGTAAGAGAAGATGAAAGTCTACTTCTTTTTCTGATCACAGAAAGAAAAACAAATCCCGTTCTCAAGATCAGTTGCTTGACATCATTAGCTTTACACCAATAGCGTCCAGCTTGCCACAACCCCAGGGTCCCACCATGCTGAGAAAACCGAGGCCACTGAAAAAGTCCCCTATTTTTAAAAGCGTTTGTCATATTACACAAATAAATATTAGTTTTATGTTTTTATAGGACCTTAACAAACGAATCTATCACGTTCCTTGGAGAGTAGAGAACTTTAAAATTTTAACCTTTTGTGCAATATTACTTTGGCTTAAACTTTTTCAGTGGCCTCGAGAAAACCAGCTTTGTATCAACGAATGCTATCTCGGAAAGAGAAGGGGGCGGACCAGGACATTGGTTTGGAAGGCGTATAGCAGAGCTGAGCATTTACTTACCTTACCGGAGTGCTTTTTGGCGGATAGTATTCGATTGGCTCCCATCGGATACTAAGCGGGCAGTGAGCTGCGAAATGCATCAGGATTTCGGAGCGAATGCCCGCGTGCCGCCAAAAAGTGCTCCGGGAAGGTTAGAAAATGCCAGTTCTGCGGTAAGCCTTCCAAACCAATGTCCTGGTCCGCCCCCTTCTCTTTCCGTACACTACCTCCATCTACAAAGCGTCCCTTCCTCAGCTAAACCCCAATATAATGCATTTAATAAAACATCACAAAACGTTCCCTGCAGTACTAAGCCATCAACTTTCCAATCTCTCCGCTTACATCTTCATATCTTCGTTCCTCTGCATTCAGGTTATTTATTTCACCTGTGATTTTTTGATCCTTAAATACCAGGATGCGTCTGGCAAGGGTAATCATCTCAGGCATATCGGAAGAGATCAATATAATAGATTTTCCCTCATCCTTTGCAAGGCTCCAGATTAAATCATGGATATACTTTTTGGCTCCCACATCGACACCTACCGTAGGTTCGTCTATGATCAGCACATCACAGTCTGCTGCCAGCCATTTCCCGATACTGACCTTTTGCTGGTTTCCGCCGGAGAGGCTTCCTACCCTGGTTTCTGCTGTAGGCGTTTTGATTTTCATTTTGTCGATCATGTAACGGATTGTTTTTTCTTCTTCCTTTATATTGATCTTCTTAAACTTATTGCGGATGCGGGACCAGATTGTTATGGTTGTATTGGTCCCAACCGAAAAATCCAGAATCAAGCCTTCCTCTTTTCTGTTTTCCGATACATATCCGATGCCATACCGCTCCAGGCTGTCCTGTACGGAATTTATGGCTGCTTTTTTTCCTTTTACGTAAACTTCACCCTGATCCATTTTATCCGCACCGATCAAAAGCCGCACCAATTCTGTTCTTCCTGAGCCTACAAGCCCGTAAAAACCCAGTATCTCACCACGCTTTAACTGGAACCCAACGTGGTCGAACTGCCCATATGTGGTGATATTTTTTGCTTCCAGCACCACGTCTTCTTTCACATCCAGAAATCCCAGATGTTCATTTGACTCTTCCCGTCCAATCATCATTTTGACTATGTCCTGACGGGTAATTCCCACACAGCTTTTTGTCCCCACATATTTTCCGTCTCTCAGTACGGAGACTTTATCACAGAGTGCGATTACCTCTTCCAGCTTGTGGGATACAAATATGACTGCCACATTCTGTTCCTTTAAGCGCTTTACAATCTTAATCAGATTGTTGCTCTCATAGGTAGTCAATGATGATGTAGGTTCATCCAGAAGTATGTATTTTGCATTTGAGGACAAAGCTTTCGCTATTTGTATCAGCTGTTTTTGTGCAGCCGTCAGGTGTTCAATCTTCTGGGTAGGGCTGATGTCCAGACCCACAATGCGCAGATACTTGACAGCGGTCTCATTTATCCTCTTCCAGTCCACCACAAGCCCTTTTTTAAACTGGTCAATCCGGTCTAAAATAATGTTCTCAGCGACTGTTGACTCCGGAATCACCTGAATCTCCTGGCTTACCATATTGATATCATGGGCAACTGCATCCCTGAAATTCTTGATATCTGCCTTTTCTCCATCCAGATACACCTCTCCCATATCAGGATGGTAAATACCTGTTATAATTTTCATGAGGGTCGATTTTCCGGCTCCATTTTCACCCATTAGAGCGTGTATTTCGCCTTTGCGAAAGCTCAGGGAAACATCATCCAGCGCTTTTACCCCCGGGAAGATTTTACTTATATTTTTTAATTCCAGCATACGAACCTCCACTAGGTGCCTCCTGGGGTAAATACTCCGGGAGGCACAATATTCTATTTCGTCAGATACTCGGTTGTAAGTTTTCCTAAGATATCCTGGGTTACCTGATCCAGCTCTGCTTCATAGGTAGTCTGATTATCTTTCGTAACAATAACATTTCCGGCATTGATAAAATACTGGCCATCCTTTACTTTATATCCTTCTCCCATATATTTTAAAATCATACAGGAAATGTAACCGTGACCTGCTGTATTCTGGGCAATTGTTGCATCTACAATACCATTCTCAATCCCTTTCATAACACCGGAGTCCGTATCAATGGCAACCGTATAGATATGCTTGTCATCTCCCTGTTTTTCGTAATAATCAGATAAAGTCTGTGTCATACCTACGCTTGTAACCAGTCCGGTACAGACAATTCCATCAATCTTTCCAACGTTTGCAGAAAGTGCACTTTCAATTTTGCTGACTGCCTCTTCCTGGGTTTTAATTCCAGCTATTTCCTGTATGATCGTAACATCCGGATACTTAGCTACTGCTTCTTCCACACCTTCTTTACGAAGTGCAGTATTGGGATCTTCCAGTACTTCCAGTACATTTAAGATATTACCTTTTTCTCCCATCATCTTTATTACAGCTTCTGTTGCATCATATGCCGCCTGTTTTACATCGGTAGCTACTGCAAAGGAAGCAGTGGTAGGTTTTGCCGTATCGGTACCAAAATTAATGACATTAACCCCCATCTTTTTCGTAATTTCTTCATACAGGCCGTTAGCTCCGGACGCATCACAGGGATAGATGGACAGTGCATTTACTCCCTGGGCAATTAAAGCTTCCACTTTTTCATTTTCACTTGCCTGGGTCCAGTCTGGACCGATCTGGATTACGACTTCCACACCCTGGTCTTCCTGAAATTTCTCAACGCCCTTTTTAACTTCGTCGAAATAAGGATGGGGCGCCGGAGCATACCATGCAATCTTTGTTGCCGAATCGGAACCCGATTTTTCTTCCCCTGCTGGTTCTTTAGCATCCACATCTGTCGTCTGACCTGATTTCGTCTCTTCTGTAGGTGCTTTTGGACTTCCGCATGCACATAATCCCGTTACTAATACTGCACATAATAAAGTTGCCATCATTTTCTTCATATTATTTATTCTCCTTTTCTTAGGAGCTTTATAGCTCCTGCTTTCTATGTAATACAACCTGATTCACTGCATCCTGAGATGCCCCTATGCCTGCTGCTTCTTTTTCAACTCCTGCTTCAGCTTCCTGCTGTTCATGATAGATTTAATGCTGTCCAGGGAAACCGCCAGCAAAAGAATTAATCCCAGATACGCTTGTTCGTAATAAATATTAGCATTTAACATAACAAGTCCGTTCTTTACCATAACAATCAGAAATCCTGCAAAGAATACTCCAATTGGATTAAATACACCGCCCTTTAACGCCGTTCCGCCAATTACTGCCACTGCAAAGGATATAACCATCCAGTCTACACCTGTAGACGGCTGTGCAGATCCGGTTCTGGATATCCATAGCAGCCCTGCGATTGCTGCAAATAATCCGGATCCCACATTTGCCAGAATAATCATTTTATTGGTATTGACACCGGACATTCTTGCTGCTTCCACGTTGCCTCCCGTAGATAAAATGCGCCGTCCGGTCACCGTATATTTAAAGAAATATCCCAGTATCAGCAAAGCAATCGCTGCCATCCAGAGAAGAAACGGAATTCCAAGAAACCCTTCCCTTCCCAGGAATGTAAAGCTTTCCGGTATCTCATTATACGGATAACCCTGGGATATACCGTTGATTAATCCGGTAAATATAAAGGAAGTAGCCAGGGTAACTACAAATGAGTTTAATTTTAAAGTTGTAATAATCACTCCGTTTATGCAGCCTGCTGCTACGCCTACTGCCAGGCCGGCCAATACCGCTGCCACCGGCGGAAGCCCCAATACCTGCATACTATAACCGGCAGCGACAACTGTCATACCCCCGATATATCCAAGCGATAAATTCATACCGCCTACAATGACTACCAATGCCTGCCCAATTGCAATGAATATATAAATTGCAGCCGTTCTTCCCATATTGAATAAATTATAGGCGGTAAAAAAGCTGTCTGAAAATGCTGTAAAAATAATTCCCAGAGCCAGTACTGCAGCAATTACCGTTACCTCACTTCTTGCAAACAATTTTTTCAGCTGGCTTTTGTTGACTTTATTGCCCTTTTCCATTTCTTAATACTCCTTTCATGCCATTACATGCTATCTTTAACTATCGCAAATTGTCACTTAACCTATCTGGCATCAGCCACTGCCCGATACATTGCCAGCAAATTCTCCGGCGGTACATCCGGCATAATATTGTGTTCCTGATTGAACACGAATCCACCGTCTTGATAGAAAATATCAATCATCCTCCTGGTGTAGTCATATACTTCCCCGGGAGTGGATCTGTTAAGCACAGACCGGGTATTGCATCCACCGCCCCAAAAGGTAATGTCTCTGCCAAATTCTCTTTTTAATACCTGCGGATCCATCTGGTACGCAGTGGTCTGAACCGGATTAATCACATCATATCCCGCATCGATGAGATCTCCCATTATCGGGTAAATAGAACCACAGGAGTGTAAAAATGTCTTCATGCTGCTGTGCTTGTGGACATATTCATTTAACTTCTTATGATAAGGCTTAAAGAGGGTCTGATATTTCTCCTGAGACATAAACATTCCGGTATCCATTCCCAGGTCATCTCCAAATCTGAGAATATCCACAATATCTCCCACCGACTCACATACCTTTTCCAGGGTGGCCAAATGGCGCTCCATCAGCTCTCCTACCAATATCTCTACATTTTCCGGATCTGCATAAGTGTCCATAAGAAAATTATCCATTCTTCTTAAGAAGGTTCCCCATTCAAAAAGGTTGCATCCGCAGGTTATCATAAGTGCCCGGTCTGTCGTCGCCCTCATTTTGAGTGTGCGCTCCCGAAGCTGTTTATAAAAATCCGGCTCTGTGGCATGATCCCAGGGGCTATGTACCAGCGCGCTCCACAGTACTTTTCCCATTTGATGGTCCAGGTCACGATAGTCATCCGGGTAATCGTCACAATATGGGAAATATGTCTGATCAAAAAACGTTGCTCCTACCGGCATTTTAGCAATGGTGGTTCCTTCCTTGTCAATTACCAGATAATCTCCGTTCTCCTGTTTCTGTGGATGGAACCATTTGGGATACTGCCCAACAGATCCATCTGCTAAAGTAATGTCGTACCAGTCGCTGTCTTTTTCATTAAATGCCCTTCCAATATCAACTACATCTACTCCGAACATATCCATAATATTATCTTCCGGCTGTACAACCTGCTGTACTACATCAAAGATTCTCGTATGCCCTCCCGTCAGGTTCAAATGCCTCTTTAACTTGTTATAAGCAATTGCCGATATACCCGAGCTGGGTGTTCCCCCTAAATCCAGAGGAACATAATCCGGCTGCTTGTGTAAGATTGATGTTAATATCCGTTCTCTTGATGTCATATTAATCTCCTTTTCTCTAAACGTTTAGATTTTAATCTAAATGATAAACCTCATTCATTTCAGCCCACCATTCACCTTCTGCAGCCGATTCCACCGGCTCCTGACATGGATCACATAGCCCCCACCACTCCTGTGTCTTGGGATCATCTGCCATCTTCTTCATATCCGCTTCGTAGTCATTTCCCGTATATTCATAGTAGCTGAATAAATAGCCATCCCGGTAATATATGGAATAATTACTGATATTGCATTCTTTGATCTTTGCATTGATCTCCGGCCAAGGCTGTGCATGCAAAGCTTTATAAGTTTCTAAAAATTCTTCTTTAACCTTGATTACCTGCCCGTATCTTCTCATATGAATTTTCCTCCATTTCTAATTTTCCAAAGCATAATCAAGCGCCTGTTCAATTATTACTTTTTCACATTTTCGTTTCGATTTTAGTATCACTCTGGTATATCTCATTCCCGCTTTCGTCATATTGTACAATATATAAGTGATTTTACATCTCTTTTTCGTTTTTTTATTGTTCATCTGATATTTACATTATATATTCTTAATCATTATTTACAATAGGTTTTCTAAAATATAAATCTAAACGTTTAGATATATTGACTGTTTTATGATTTCATGATAACTTCTTATTAACCGGTACTGCAAAATGTTAATTTCAGTACCAGATTCTCTTTAAGATAAGGGGGTATGCCATACATGGCAACTTTAAATGATGTTGCTAGAGATGCCGGTGTATCTATTGCAACAGTTTCCTGTTGTCTCAGCGGAAAACGCCAGGTGAAGCCGGAAACAAAAATGAAAGTTATGGATTCCATAGAAAAACTGAAATATATACCCAACGCCTCGGCCAGAAACTTGAAATTATCTGCTACCAACCGCATTGGCGTTGTACTCACTGATATTGACAACCACTATCATGCAGAAATATTTAAAGGAATTTCATCTTATCTGCAGAATAAAGACTATACGATCAGTGTGGCATTTTCTAATAATTCACCGGATATTGAATGCGAGAAAATCGAAGATTTTGTGAGTCAGAACGTATCAGGGCTTTTAATTATAACCTGCCAGCCGCAGAACACAGAATTTTTTCAAAACAGGATTAAGAATTTTAATATTCCGGCTGTCTTTATTGAACGGAGGCCCCACAATGTAGATGTCAGTTTTGCCGGTTTTGACAACTACCGCACTACCTGTTTTATTACTGAAAAACTATTATCCAAAGGTTACCGAAACATTGCACTAATTACCGGAGCTTCTCACTTTTCTTCAGAAAAAGACTGTATATGCGGATACCAGACAGCATTTCAAAATTATGGGTTGAAATTCGATGATACGCTGGTCTGCAATACTAATATGACAAAAGAAGATGCATTTAAATCCACTATGCATCGTCTCAGCGGCAAACCGGTTGAAGCAGTCATCACCTCTTCCGAGAACATCGCTTATGGCGTGCTGGAAGCATTCCAGATCCAGGGACGCAACGTTCCCCGTGATATCCAGGTTATCACACTTGGCGAGGAAAGCTGGAACAGTTCTGCCAAACTGCCGGGGACCATTTATACTTCCAGAACAGCTTTTACTCTGGGTACGGAGGCATCCCGCCTATTGGCAAAAAATATTGAATCCCCTATGTTTTTCGAAGAAAAATTACTGAATTTTACCGACAACATAACAGACTCCTCCCTGGACTTTCCAAAACCTCCATCCTTACCTCTGCCATCTGCCGTGCCTCTGAAAAAGGCCCCGGTACTACGTGCTCTAATGGTAGACCTGGACACTTCCCATTCTACGAAACTCCTGACCAGTTCATTTACCAGGGAATCCGGAATTTCGGTAGAATTCGATTTTGTTCCGCAAAATAACCTTTTGAATAAAATCATCGAAGATATTGACCGATCCCGCAATTATTATGATATCTATATGTATGATGTGCCCTGGCTGGAGTATATGGTGCAAAACTCACTGGTGTCGGAAATCACCGATTTCATTGCCAATGGAAGCTTTAACCCGCTTTTACTCTTTGATGAAAACATGGACAACTGCTGTTATGAAAACCGCTACTATGGTATTCCCATTATAGGCGGATCCCAGATCATGTTTTACCGCAAGGACCTCTTTGAAAAGCGGGACCTGATTAAGTCATTTAAAAATAAATATAAGATCTCCCTTCGTCCGCCCAAGACCTGGACGGAATTTAACGGAATAGCCAATTTTTTCACACGTTCCTGTAACCCTGATTCACCCACCATTTATGGTACTTCCTTTGCCGGAAGCATGGATGAAGAACTGGCACCGGAAATTCTGATACGCCTCTGGTCTTTTGGCGGAAAGTTATGGGATAAATACAACCGGGTATGCATGAATACTCCCGAAAATATAAAAGCATTCCGCCATATATTAGAGACATTACACTATGTAGAGCAGTCCCCTTTTGAGACATCCATACAAAAAACTGTCTCAGATTTTTACTCCGGGAAAACCGCAATTCTTCTTACATATACGGAATACGCAGCACAAATTAGCAACAGTATTCATGAAAATATCATAGGACGGGTAGGATATGAACCCATTCCCGGCAAAACTCCGGTGAGCATCGGCTGGAATTTCGGCCTGAATCCGTTCACTACAAAGTCAGAAGAGATATTCCAATATTTTAACTGGCTCTGCCAGCCGGATACAAGCAGCTACATGACAATTCTGGATGGACAGTCACCGGTTATCGCACCTTACCACAGCCATGAACTTATGAAATTGTATCCCTGGATGGAATTAACCGAAAAAAGTTTTGCCTATTGCCGCAAAAGAAACGGACCTTACCGAAGCAGGTCCCTGATAATACCCCAGAACAAGATCGAATCAATTCTCTGCGGGGTGCTGAGAAATATATTAGAAAAGGGCTATACCATAGAAGACGCACTGATCCAGGGTCAGACAAAGCTGGAAGCCCTTTTCCGTTCCTATGGGTATCCGAAACCGCTTCACTTTATTAAATAGATATTGGGGTTTTACTTACAAAAGATGCTTTGTAAATGAGAATTGTGCCGGGTAAGATAGGAAATGAAGGATCCTATAGATGTAAAATTCGCCAGAGCGTGTTTAAAATTGCTTTCTGACACGCTCTGGCAGTACCGGCACCAAATAGTCCCCCACTCCCGCCAGTTACTTAACTGAGAACCCGTAATTTCTGCAATGCATCCTTTTCCAATATACATTCAGAATGTTCACACAGCAGTGCCTTTTGTCCTCTGGTGACCGATTCCACATCTGCAAATTCAGCCAGATTAATGGTACACCATGCCATCTGTTCTCCCTCGTCCTTATTGGGTTCTACAAACAGAAGGTATTCTCCTTCAAATTTGTATAGTGCATTTTCCAATGGAATCTCCGTATTGATAAGCCTTGATACCCGAATTACATCATCCAGTTGTGCAAATTCATAAAGCAGATGTAATTCTTCTTCTGATCCCAGTGTATGTTCAACCGATTTTTCCTTTGACTGGTTTTCTTCTGTTTTTGGCAGCTGTTCTTTTCTTGTAATGGAAAATGTGATTCCGCTTGCCGATAATTCCTGAAGCTGACAATGAAGGAGATAACCTTCCACCTGGAACATTAAATCTTTTTCAGCTTTCCTCATTGCTTCCTGGAATAGTGTGCGTGCTTTTTGCGTCCCGTATAAAAAATCGTTGACATTGAGTTTATATTCGATAAAGTCCTCTCTATTCAGTGACCACAGAAGCCTTGAATCATTCACTTTTTCTATTTTCATGGTTATTTCCCCCTTTCCAGACCATGTAAATTCAAAATGGTATTATTATATTTGTTATACTGTAACTATAACAAATTATTATGTAAACAGCAATAGGCAGATGCAAATTTATAGAAATTTAATCTATTTGTAAAAAAATGCTGTATTTACCAATTAAATAACTGGCAAATACAGCATTTTCCATTTTAATATCCTTCCTGCCTTCTGGTTTTCCGTAGCTGGTACCTCTTCTCTCCGCCTTCCCATTCAGCCCGGGCAGCTTCCGTTTCCAGTGCCAATCCCGGTATCCGTACAGGAGTCCCCTCCTTGTCAATTGCCACCATAACCACATATGCCCGGTTGATCACTTTTCTGGTTCCATTAAGCTCTTCTACATAGGTATCCACTCTCACTTCCATAGAAGTCCTTCCCACATAAGTAATCTTTCCGATAAGTACAACGGTCTGGTTCAGGTATGCAGCCGATTTAAACTGTAAATTATCAATTGCCGCTGTGGTAACTTCTGTCTGTGCATGCCGTTTTGCCACAATACCGGCAATCTCATCTATCCATTGCATCAGCATCCCTCCGAACAGCCTGCCATACCCGTTAATATGTCCCGGCATCAGCAAATAGGAATTTTCTGTCCTGGAATCTTCTGCTTTCTTAACCTGTGTCTGATCCTTAATCATTATTTCCTCCATCCTGTATATTTCAATCTTGAATCTTTCAATATTGAATCCTTCATTCTTGAATCTTCCAATCTTGAATCCTTCATTCTTGAATCTTTCAATCAAAACCGGCAAAAGCAGATCTTTCAATTAATCCGCCTGTCTGTTCTCTGCAGTTCATTATATTACGCGGCATGTCAGTTGTCAAAAAATTACGGTCTGTTTCCTCTTATTTTATCATTGACAACCCCATTTTTTTCATATACTATATACTTTGATAATCAAATCTTTTGAATATATAACAAAAGGAGATTCCCATGAACGATTTTGTAATCACTACAGATTCCAATTCCGACATTCCTTCGGAATACATAGAAAAATATAATTTAACCATTATTCCTCAATATTATGCTTTCGGGGACGAGGTATTTGGGGATGAGAAGCATCTATCTCCATCTGAATTTTATAAAAAGATGAGGGAAGGTGCACTACCCACTTCCATGGCTAACAATCCCGCAGTGATACGCCAGCGCTTTGAATCCCTGCTGGAACAAGGTCTGGATATTCTGCATATTGCATTTTCCTCAAACCTGAGCGGCAGTTATAATAATGTGGCAGTTGCCGCTGGTGAACTTATGGAAGAATATCCCGGTTCCCGGATTCAGGTAATTGACTCCTTAACGGTATCTCTTGGAGAAACACTGCTTCTCCTTCGTGCGCTGGATCTAAAGGCTGATGGTAAATCCATAGATGACATAACCGCTGTTCTGGAAGAAGAAAAACTTCACGGTAATGTACAGTTTACCGTAGATGACCTGCACCATCTGCAGCGTGGAGGAAGAGTATCCAAAGTTGCTGCCGTATTCGGCAGTATGATTAATATTAAGCCTATACTGTATGTGAATCCGGAAGGAAAACTCGTGCCGCTGGCAACGGTTCGCGGACGTAAAAAATCTCTTTCAGCCTTAGTAGAAAATATGAAAGCTACCCTGGAAGAAAACTATGACAAGAGCCGTCCGGTGGGAATCATCCATGGCGACTGCATACAGGATGCAGAATTTGCCGCTTCACAGATACGGGAAAAACTGGGATTTGAAAATATTATAATTAATGACGTCAGTCCCAGTATCGGTACACATGCCGGTCCGGGTGCACTTGGTCTGTGCTATTATGGAAAGGTACGCTCATAATTTTTTGTTGACTTCCCAGACCACCTATGCTATATTGAAGTCGTATGGAAAAACAGATTTAACAGGTCTTCCCATGCAAATATTTTTGACCACTTTCACTTTGGAAAGTTAAGGCCATGCGGACAGCCGGGTCAACTGCCGATTGGCAACATTTGTTGCCTTATTGATTGAGTTAAAAGCTCAAATTTTATAAGTTGGTTACTTCATAACCAGTGTGCATCCTGGCACATCAAACTTGTGAAACGGTCAATAAGAGTAGTAAAAGTAAAATATTTGCTATATAGACTCTGATCCCTATATCTGTTTTTGAATCGGAATACTTAAGATGAATCTACATACCTTTATTGGGGGGCTCATCTTTTTCATATATGCAAATTCAAATTCAGAATAATATAACGCAAGTGATGGACAGTTTGTACCGGCGCTTGCGTTATTTTTTTGCCTGTCTTACAGGAAAATCAAGGCCGGAGCGCGTTTATAAAATACCTTTTGGTGGATAAAGGAGGTACAAATATGGAAAATAAGTTAAAGCTCTACGGCTTTAATAATCTGACGAAAGCCTTGAGCTTTAATATTTATGATGTCTGTTATGCCAAGACTCCCAGAGAGCAGAAGGATTATATTGCTTATATTGATGAACAGTACAATTCAGAAAGGCTGCGGGCAATCCTGACGCATCTGGTTGATATGATCGGCGGCACGATCCTGAATATTTCCAGCCAGGATTATGAACCGCAGGGGGCTTCCGTCACAATCCTCATTGCAGAGGATCACATGGTTCCTGCCGGAGGCGATACCGTTGTAGCACATCTGGATAAAAGCCACGTGACGGTACATACCTATCCGGAATATCATCCGGATACCTGCCTCGCCACATTCCGTGTAGATATTGATGTGGCTACCTGCGGTGAGATTACACCCCTCTCCACCCTGGATTACCTGATCAGTTCCTTTGATTCAGATATTATCACGATGGACTACCGGGTACGGGGTTTCACCAGGGATGTATATGGCAACAAATTATTTATGGACCACTATATGACATCGATTCAGAATTATATAAAAGAAGAAACACTCCGGAAATATGATGCTGTTGATATTAACGTTTACGATGCCAATCTGTTCCATACCAAAATGCTGATAAAGGAAATCGATCTGCAAAATTATCTCTTTAATGCAGATGTTTATGAACTTCCACCCAGAGCCAGGCTTGAAATTATGGGAAGCCTGCGCAGGGAAATGATTGAAATTTTCAGCGGAAGAAATATATATTAGGAGGGAAGTTATGGGAAATCATTCTCAATCCCATGCCCCGATCTATGAGGCACTGGAACGTTTTAAACGAATGCGGGTCGTCCCTTTTGATGTCCCCGGACATAAAAGAGGACGTGGAAACCCTGAACTTGTGGAATTATTAGGCGAAGGTTGTGTCAGTATCGACGTGAATTCCATGAAGCCGCTGGATAATCTCTGCCACCCCATATCGGTTATTAAAGAAGCAGAGGAACTTGCTGCAGAAGCATTTGGCGCTGCAAACGCTTTCCTAATGGTAGGCGGTACGACATCCGCTGTTCAGAGCATGGTGCTCACTGCCTGCAAACGCGGGGATAAGATTATCCTTCCACGTAATGTACACCGAAGCGTCATTAATGCGCTGGTACTCTGCGGTGCAAAACCGGTATATGTCAATCCTGATATGGATCACAAGCTTGGCATTGCTCTTGGAATGAAAGTTTCACAGGTAGAACAGGCGATAGCCGAGCACCCCGATGCCGTTGCTATCTTAGTCAACAACCCAACCTACTACGGCATATGCTCCAACTTAAAAGCCATTGTGGATCTCGCCCACCGGCATAACATGCTGGCTCTGGCTGATGAAGCTCATGGGACCCATTTTTACTTCGGTGAGGATATGCCTATATCCGCCATGGCAGCCGGAGCTGATATGGCTTCCGTCAGTATGCATAAATCCGGAGGCAGCTTAACACAGAGTTCTTTTTTACTCATCGGATCAAATGTAAGCGAGGGCTATACCCGGCAGATCATCAATCTGACCCAGACCACCAGCGGGTCTTACCTGCTTCTCTCCAGCCTTGATATTTCCAGACGTAATCTGGCACTACGCGGCAGGGAAGAATTTGCAAAGGTACGTGCTCTTGCACAATATGCCCGCAGTGAAATCAATGCAATCGGAGGCTATTACGCTTATTGCCGTGAGATTATCAATGATAACAGTATTTATGACTTTGATGTGACAAAGCTTTCTGTCCACACACTGGATATCGGACTTGCAGGAATAGAAGTTTATGATATTCTCAGGGACGAATACGATATTCAGATTGAGTTTGGCGATATCGGCAATATTCTGGCATATATTTCTATCGGAGACCGCAGGCAGGATATTGAGCGCCTTGTGAGTGCTTTAGCCGAAATAAAGCGCCGTTACCAGAAGGATAAAGCCGGCATGCTGACCCAGGAATATATAGACCCCCAGGTGATAGTTACTCCCCAGGAAGCATTTTATGCAGAAAAAGAATCTCTTCCTATCCGTGAAACAGCCGGAAGGGTTTGCAGTGAATTTGTCATGTGCTATCCTCCGGGCATCCCGATTTTGGCTCCCGGGGAAAAAATCACCCAGGGAATTCTGGAATACATTGAATACGCAAAAATGAAAGGCTGCTCCATGACAGGTCCTGAAGATCCTGACATCGGACACCTGAATGTCTTAAAAGGAGTGTGATTATATGGAGCTATGGTTTTCTGAACAGCATACCCCTCATGTAAAGCTGTCAATCCGCGTGAACAGACAGTTATTCAGCGGGCAGAGTGATTTTCAGAGAATAGATGTTTTTGAATCAAAAGAGTTCGGACGTTTTCTTACCTTAGACGGCTATATGATGCTGACGGAAAAAGATGAGTTCATCTATCACGAAATGATCACTCATGTTCCGCTTGCCGTCCATCCCTGTGTGAAAAAAGTCCTTGTGATTGGTGCCGGTGACGGAGGCGTTATCCGGGAGCTGACCCGTTATACCAGCATTGAACAAATCGATATGGTGGAAATAGATCCCCTGGTGGTAGAAGTCTGCAGAAAATATCTGCCTCAGACATCCTGCCGTCTGGATGATCCCAGAGTCAGTATCTTCTATGAAGACGGTCTGAAATTTATCCGGTCCAGAGAAAACGAATACGACTTGATTATCGTTGACTCCACTGATCCGTTTGGCCCGGGAGAAGGATTGTTCACCAAAGAATTTTATGGCAATTGCTATAAAGCCCTGAAAGAAGACGGCATAATGGTTAATCAGCACGAAAGCCCATTTTATGCTGATGATGCTACTGCGTGCCAGCGGGCGCACAAAAGGATTGTTGAGAGCTTTCCCATCAGCCGGGTCTATCAGGCTCACATACCAACCTATCCGTCCGGGCACTGGCTTTTTGGCTTTGCTTCCAAGCGGTACCATCCGGTACATGACTTGAATGCGGTTGGTTGGAATCTGCTAGGAATTAACACCCGTTACTATACACCCCGGGTGCATGCCGGAGCTTTTGCACTACCAGCTTATGTAGAGGAGTTATTAAGAGATGTTGAATAAAAATATAGAAACTTTTATCGGTTGTGACGCAGAGTATTCGGATGCAAAGATTGTTCTGTTTGGGGCTCCGTTTGACTCTACCACTTCTTTTCGTCCGGGTACCCGTTTCGGAAGCAAGGCGATCAGATCCGAATCCTTTGGCCTGGAAACCTATAGCCCTTATCAGGATAAAGACCTGAGTGACATGCAGATATTTGACAGCGGTGATCTTGAACTTTGCTTCGGAGATACTGCACTTGCCCTGCAGGATATACAGGACCGTGCAGCAACAATCCTGCAGGACGGGAAACTGCCTCTGCTCATCGGCGGGGAACATCTGGTTACTTTAGGCGCTGTCCGGGCAGTTTTTGACAAGTACCCCGATCTCCATATTATTCATTTTGATGCTCATGCTGATCTCAGGGAAGATTATCTGGGTGCACAGCTTTCCCATGCCTGTGTTCTTCGCAGATGCTGGGAACTGGTTGGAGATGGGAAGATCTATCAGTTCGGCATCCGTTCCGGTGACCGGGAAGAATTTAGCTGGGGCAGCCAGGGCCACGTGAACACCCGCAAGTTTAACTTTGACGGTCTATTAGAAACCGTGGAGTCTCTGAAAGGAAAACCGGTTTACTTTACCATTGACCTGGATGTACTGGATCCAGGCATCTTTCCAGGAACCGGAACCCCGGAAGCCGGCGGTGTAACCTTTATGCAATTACTGAACGCCATTATAACCGTCTGCTCCGGTGCAAACATTGTGGGATGCGATGTGAATGAGCTCTGCCCTTCATATGACCAGAGCGGCATCTCTACTGCAACTGCCTGCAAAGTAGTCCGGGAACTGCTGTTGTCACTTGAACAGACGGGTTAGCGGTCAGCGCAGTACATGCGCAGACCTGCTAAATAGTTACTATATTACCATTTAAATTAGGAGGATTACAAATATGGGAAAAGCACTCATTATCGGATGCGGCGGTGTTGCAAGCGTTGCCATCCACAAATGCTGCCAAAACAGCAGCGTATTTGAAGAAATCTGCATTGCCAGCCGTACAATATCAAAATGCGATGCACTGAAAGAAAAATTATCCGCTGAGACAAAAACAAAGATTACAACAGCAAGTGTAGATGCTAATAATGTAGAAGAACTGATTACATTGATTGAAAAAGTTCAGCCGGATGTGGTACTGAATCTGGCATTGCCATACCAGGATCTTACTATTATGGATGCCTGCCTGGCTACCAGGACAAACTATGTTGATACCGCCAATTATGAACCGGAAGATACCGCCAAGTTTGAATATAAATGGCAGTGGGCATACCGGGAGAAATTTGAAAAAGCAGGTATCACCGCACTTCTGGGAAGCGGCTTTGATCCGGGTGTAACCGGCGTCTTCTCCGCTTATGCACTGAAACACTACTTTGATGAAATTAACTACATCGATATTCTTGACTGCAATGCCGGAGACCACGGCTATCCCTTTGCCACCAACTTCAACCCGGAAATTAATATTCGGGAAGTTTCCGCAAATGGTTCCTATTGGGAAAACGGCCAGTGGATTGAGACAAAACCCATGGAAATCAAGCGTGTCTACAATTTCCCGGAAATAGGGGAAAAAGATATGTACCTGCTTCATCATGAAGAAATTGAATCACTGGCACTGAATATGCCCGGAATCAAGAGAATCCGCTTCTTTATGACCTTTGGACAGAGTTATCTGACCCATTTAAAATGTCTGGAGAATGTTGGCATGACTTCCATCGAACCAATTATGTATGAAGGAAAAGAAATTGTCCCTCTGCAGTTTTTAAAGGCGGTTCTTCCTGATCCCTCTTCTCTTGGTCCCCGTACAAAAGGAAAAACGAACATCGGAAATATTTTTATTGGTAAAAAAGACGGTGTGGAGAAGAAGATCTACATTTACAATACCT
The DNA here is from genome assembly GCF_000686105.1 of Robinsoniella sp. KNHs210. Lineage (NCBI taxonomy): Bacteria > Bacillati > Bacillota > Clostridia > Lachnospirales > Lachnospiraceae > Robinsoniella > Robinsoniella sp. KNHs210. The sequence goes on along the minus strand of NZ_JMLZ01000002.1, from coordinate 455,182 downwards.
GTGACCATGAAAAATGTTATGAGGAAGTAGGTTCCCAGGCAGTCGCTTATACAACCGGAGTGCCTGCCATGATCGGCGCCATGATGCTGATGACCGGAACCTGGAAGAAAGCCGGTGTCTATAATATTGAAGAATTTGACCCTGATCCATACATGGATGCCCTGAATAAATGGGGACTGCCATGGAAGATTTCAGAGAACCCGGAACTGGTAGATTAGAATACAGGAGGATTTATGAAGTTCGAACATTTACCAACGCCCTGCTATGTGGTGGATCAAAAGCAATTGCGCCGGAACCTGGAAATTCTGAAAAGTGTGACCAGTCATACCGGCTGCCGGATTCTCCTGGCGCAAAAAGCATTTTCCATGTATGCGGTATATCCAATGATCGGAGAATACCTAAACGGTACTACCGCCAGCGGGCTCTATGAAGCAAAGCTGGGAGCCGAAGAGATGGGAAAAGAGAATCATATTTTCTCCCCGGCTTACCGGGAAGACGAATTTGATGAAATCGCTTCTCTTTGCGGCCATATCGTGTTTAATTCCTTTTCACAGCTGGAACGGTTTGGGGCAAGGGCACGAGAAAAAGGCTGCAGTATCGGTTTACGTATAAATCCGGAATTTTCTACCCAGGAAGGGCACGAGATCTATGATCCCTGTGCTCCCGGCTCCCGGCTTGGAATTACGCCCGCTAATTTTCGTCCTGAGCTCCTGGATGGAGTGGAAGGACTTCATTTCCACACTTTATGCGAACAGGATTCAGACGCTTTACTGGATACCGTGAAAGCCGTAGAAGAAAAATTTGGTCCCTGGCTCTCTCAGATGAAATGGTTGAATTTTGGAGGCGGGCACCACATTACCAGACCCGGTTATGACATTGCTGCTTTAGAATCCTGTATCAAACGCATTCAGGAAACGTATCAGGTTCAGGTCTATCTGGAGCCCGGAGAAGCAGTGGCTTTAAATGCCGGTTATCTGTTAACTACTGTTTTGGAAACCCTGCAGAATGATATTCAGATTGCAATCTTAGACACCTCCGCAGCCTGCCATATGCCGGACGTACTGGAAATGCCTTATCGCCCTCCACTGCTTCATTCGGGAGAACCAGGTAAGAAACCCTGTACCTTCCGTCTGGCTGGTCCAACCTGCCTGGCTGGGGATGTCATTGGGGATTATTCCTTTGATGCTCCCCTAAAGCCGGGGGATCGCCTGGTATTCGCAGATATGGCTATCTATTCCATGGTCAAAAACAATACCTTCAATGGAATGGCTCTGCCTGCTATAGCACTTCAGGAGGAAAACGGAGACTGCCGGATCATCCATGAATTTGGTTATGAAGATTTTAAAAACCGATTATCCTGACCGAAATAAAATTTTATAGAAAAGATACTGACTTCTGCTTAGACTAGAGAGAACGTTTTATAGTGTTCTATTAAATGACTTATATTTGGGTTTAGCTGAGTAAGGACGCTTTGTATATGATAGGTAGTGTACGGAAAGAGAAGGGGGCGAGCCAGGACATTGATTTGGAAGGCTTACCGCAGAACTGGCATTTTCTAACCTTCCCAGAGCCCTTTTTGGCGGCACGCGGGCATTCGCTCCGAAATCCTGATGCATTTCGCAGCTCACTGCCCGCTTACAATCCGATGGGAGAAGTACTGCATTTTGCAATGCAGTACTAGTCGAATTGTATCCGCCAAAAAGCACTCTGGTAAGGTAAGTAAATACTCAGCTCTGCTATACGCCTTCCAAATCAATGTCCTGGCTCGCCCCCTTCTCTTTCCGAGATAGCATTCGTTGATACAAAGCTGGTTTTCTCAGCGTGGTGGGACCCTGGGGTTGTGGCATGCTGAACAATATTGGCGTTAAGCAACTGATCTTGAGAACGGGATTTGTTTTATGTTCTGCAATCAGAAAAAGGAATAGACTTTCATCTTCTATTATGCATAAACTGTCAAAATATACCGCTCTACATCCAATAAAGAACATCCATCTACACCCAGGGAATCTATCATGCTGAGAAAGAGTAACATAAAGCAACTGAACTTATCACAGTGATTTGTTTCTTCATTCCAGAAAAAGTAGCAAACTTTCATCTCCTTTTACGCTTAAATAGCCGAAACATACTACGCTACATCCAATAAAGAACAGCCTGCCACAGCCCAGGGGTCCGACCATGCTGAGAAATTCAGCTTTGTGGCGGTAACATGAATCTCGGAAAGATGGGAGTGGGAAACTTGTATGGACGGAGGAAGCGTAGAGCAGAGCTGAGTATTTACTTACCTTTCCGGAGTGTTTTTTGGCGGATAGTATTCGACTGGCTCCCATCGGATACTAAGCGGGTACTGAACCGAGAAATGCATCAGGATTTCTCGGTGAATACCCGCGTGCTGCCAAAAAGCGCTTCGGAAAGGTTAGAAAATACCAGTTCTGCGGCCAGCTGACGGAGTCCATACAAGTTTCCCACTCCCATCTTTCCGTACACTACCTACATCTACAAAGCGTCCTTAATCAGCTAAACCCCAATATAATGCATTTAATAGAACATTACAAAACGTTCGCCGTAGTACTAAAGAGTGCATAAAATCAAAACGAACTGCAGCCATTTTAGATCCGGCTGCAGTTCGTTTTATTTATAATAACTGTTTTCTTAATTCCTCTGAACTCTGGGCAGATAAATATGCCGGAGCAATATCAAATACTGTCTTACATCCGCTCTGTCCTTCCTGGCTTAAACGATAGGCAGCTCTTGCATATGCCACAAGTACTGATGACGTAAATTCAGGGTTTGAGTCAAGCTTCAGGCTGTATTCAATAACATGTGTATTTTCTTCATTCCAGCCTGTCTTGCCACTGCGTATCACAAATCCTCCATGAGGGATTCCACTGTGATTTTTCTTTAGCTCCTCTTCGGATATAAAATGCACGGTTGTATCATAATCTGAGAAATAGTTCGGCATAGTTTTAATTTCATTTTCAATACGTGCCTGATCTGCTCCCTCTTCTGCAACTACATAACATTCTCTGGTGTGTTTTTGTCTCGTTGTAAGTTCCGGAGTATCTCCATTTCTCACTGCATCCAAAGCGCTGTCAACCGGAATCGTGTACTGTTTTGCGTCTTTTACACCGTCTATTCTGCGAACTGCATCCGAATGTCCCTGGCTTACGCCTTTTCCCCAAAAAGTATAATCCGTTCCGTTTGGTAAAAGTGCATTTGCATACATTCTATTTAAAGAAAACATTCCCGGATCCCAGCCAACTGAAATAATACCGATTTTGCCATTACTTTTTGCAGCCTCATCTACCTTAGCAAAATGTTCCGGAATCTTTGCATGGGTATCAAAGCTGTCCACTACATGAAACATCTGGGCACATTTTGGTGTCTGTACAGGCAGGTCTGTAGCGCTTCCCCCGCATAAAATCATAACATCAACAGCATCCTTCATTTTCTCCACATCTTCGGTGGAATAAACGGAAGCACCTTCTGTCAGGATTTTAACGGTCTTAGGATCACGTCTTGTAAACACACCGGCAAGTTCCATATCCGGATTCTGCTTTAACGCACATTCTACTCCGCGTCCCAGGTTTCCATAGCCCCATATACCAATTCTAATGCTCATATTTTTTTCTCCAATCTTTCGTATCGTCTGGTAAATAATTTACTTTAAAATTTTAACACTGTTAAATATATTTTGACAAGCTTTTTTGCAAATTTAGTAAGAACTACCTGATTAAAATAGGATCTGCTCTGTACTTTTCCTTCATTTTAACTAAAAATTCCCGGTCATATGCCAACCTTGCAATATCTCCCGCCCGTCCATCGGAAGCCATTGCACTGATTAATTGAATAAATGACTGCTGCTCTAATTCCCTTCCCTTTTCTTCCCAAAAAATTCTCTCTGACCTAAGATGCTTTTCTTCATCGTATTCTTCTAAAATCACTCTCGTAACCTCCCCTCGGTTCTTGGATAAAATATCTCTCAGTATATTCTCATCTATGCATTGATTTACGGCTTTCTCTATGGACTCTTCTAATGGCATTTTAAATAAATATTCTCGGATAAGCGATATGAACCGGGCATATTCCTGCAATCTTCTGCATTGTTCCATCAAAATGCGGTTATGCCCCAAATTAATATTAAGTATTACCACTTTGCACTCAATGGCGGCGTCATTCTTCTTATCCGATTGATAAGATCAGCCAGAACAGACTGTCTTTATGTTTTCTGTTTACATGATAGTTTCGAGGCAATCCGCTTATCTCCCCGCCTTCCGGCAATATCTTTTCCTGCATTCAAGTACCTCCCAATTTCATTAATGAACTTATAGCAGGAAAACGAAATATACCATCTTGGGTCTCATTACATTCATTTATCTATTGAATCAGGGAATTTTGTACAGAAACGTACAATCTGAGAATCGGCCTATATTAGAGCGTGTGTTCAAATTATTCAAATACACTCCGGGCCTATAATATCTGCTTATAGAAAAGCATGGACAATAGGATAATCGCATAATTGCATACTGATATTTAAGAAATGTAATGGCTCCTGCCATTGTTGTCTTCAGTATAACCTGTATAAACAGAAAAATCAATCCCTAAAATTAATAAGTTATATAGAAAATATTTCAGAGGCAGCTCATATATTTATATTGCCTCTGATTTCTCTATTTGGAACACAGGACTCCGGAAATACCACTGGCAGTCTGTCAGGATTCCCCTTTCTTGTTTCGCTTTCTATAGTTCATGGTAAAATAAGATAATATCTTCATATTCTCCGCATTTACGCAGAAATCCACCGGGAATGGTTCCAAGCTGCACAAATCCCAGTTTTTCATAAATATGTATCGCAGACAGATTTGTTTTAACCACGGCATTAAACTGCAGGAGCCGAAATCCCAGTTCCTTTCCCTTTTCCAGAGAATGTTTCACTAGCTTTTCACCAGCTTTCATTCCCCTTACGGATTTTCTGACTGCATAACTGGCATTGGATATATGTGCGCAGCGCCCCACATTATTGGGATGCAGGATATACAGTCCTATAATTTCACCTTCCCTTTCCGCAACGGCAGTAAAGCTCTGGGAAGCGAAGAATTCTCTGGCATCTGTTTCGCTTAACCCCTCCCTCTGGGGAAATGCCTCCCCATCCTCCACTACCTCATTCCAGATCCGGCGCATCTGTTCCAGATCTTTTTCCTCATATCCTCTGATCTTTAATTCCATTTCCTTTTCCTCTTTCCGGCGAGAACCTATAAAAAAACTTCAGGTAACAATCTCACTCTATCCTATACTTTTTAAACAATCTGGGACCCTGGGGATGTGGCATGCCGGATGCGATTGGCGTAAAGCAACTAATCTTGAGAACGAAATTTATTTTTCATTCTGTAATCAGAAAAAGGAACAAACTTCCATCTTCTTTTACACAAACAGCCGAAACATACTGCCCAGCATCCAATAAAGAACAGCCCGTCACAGCCCAAGGGTCTCCACCAGGCTGAGAAAACCAGCTTTGTGGCAGTAAACTGAATCTCGGAAAGATGGGTGTGGGAAACTTGTATGGGCGTAGGAAGCGTAGAGCAGTTCTGCGGCCAGCTGACGGAGCCCATGCCAGTTTCCTACACCCATCTTTCCGTACACTACCTACATCTACAAAGCGTCATTCCTCAGCTAAACCCCAATTTAAGATAAAATTGTCCACTACAGAACTAAACCTTGTTTCTTCTAACAATTTTTGACTATTATAGTCTTATTTTTCATAAGCGTCAACTTATTTTTACTCCATATACCGTTCTAACACCAGGGCAGCCTCATTTAACATGGCGATCAGCAGCCCATATTCAAAAGGTGCTATCTCTCTCCTTTCTTCCAGCACAATCCCCACTACCGCGAATACTTTTTCATTATTCTGCACCGGCAGATATAAAGCTTTTGCTCCCGGCAGGGTGCTGGTGCAGGTCCCTGCCCTGTGATGGTTCTGAAATACCCACTGGGCAGCTGCCCGCTCTGATTTTACTACATATTCTTTCATATCCTCTTTAGACATTCCTTTTCGAGGAAAGAGCCTGGGGCCGGTTATTTTCTCTCTCTGTTTTAAGTAAATCAGAACGGACAGATTCGTTAGTTTCAGTACCTGGCTGGATATTTCTTTCATAACATCTTCTATATTCTGTGCCCTGCTCAGGCGCCGACTGTTGTCCAGCAGCAGTTCTGTCCGGTAAATCATTTTACTGCTTTCCTTCCCCTGCCTTCTGATCTTAGCCGTCATTGAGGACGACAGCAGTGCCACTGCGAACATAACGGCAAATGTGACAGGATAACTTTTCCCATGTGCCTGCAGACTTAAAAATGGAATTGTAAAAAAGAAATTATAAAGCAGTACGCTGAATATGGATGCTGCAATGGAACAGATTCTTCCGTTGGTATGCATTGCACATACGAGAACCCCCAGTATATATATCATAATAATATTGGAATCCGGCAGTTCCAGATTCCGGAACACCAAACCTATCGCTGTACTTCCCGCCAGTATTCCTGCAGTGATCAGAAAATCTCCCCAGTTGAGCTCCTCCCTGCGGTAAGAAATTCGTCTGTGCTTATCCCCGGGCTGAAGGTCCGGTATGACATAGATATCCATCTCCTGGGTATATTGTGCCAGCTGCTCCACCAGCGTCCGTTTGGACTGTCCAAAATATACTTTATGATTTGTCCTTCCGATAACTACTTTTGATACATTGCTTACCTTGGCGTATTCTGCAATCTGAAATGCAACATTTTCACCATAGACTGTAGCGATCTTAGCTCCCAGATCCCTTGCCAGCTGTAAGTTTTCTTCCATCATCTTTTTTACTTTCCGGTCACTGCCCTGTAATCGGGGTGTCTCAACATACAATGCGGTAAATTCTCCGTGAAAGGCGTACGCAAGCCTGGAAGCCGTACGGATTACTTTGGCATTTGTAGGCGATGCGGAGACACAGGTCAGAATATGTTCTCCCACATAATATCCCTTACGACCCTTGGACACCTCGGTTTCAGACAGACGGTTCACGCGGTCCGCCATCCTTCTCAGGGTAATTTCCCTAAGTGCAATTAACTTTTCTTTAGCGAAGAAGTTATGAACCGCCCGCTGAGCCTGATTCTCCTTATATACCTTGCCCTCTTTTAATCTGCGGATCAGGTCATCGGGTTCAATATCAATTACCTCAACCTGATCTGCCTCATCAAATACACTGTCCGGTATCCGCTCTTTCACCTTGATCTTCGTAATTCCCGCCACCAGGTCATTAAGGCTTTCCAGATGCTGGATATTAACCGTAGTATATACATTAATGCCTGCATTCAGAATCTCTTCTATATCCTGATAACGTTTTCTATGTCGGCAGCCTTCTGTATTCGTATGCGCCAGTTCATCTACCAACAGCAGTTCCGGCTTTCTGGCAAGACATGCATCCAGATCCATCTCACGGATTTTTATTCCTTTATAGTCCATCATCAGGGGCTCTATCTGCTCCAGCCCTTCCATCATCCCCAGGGTATCGGGTCTGGCATGGGGTTCAATATATCCGGCTGCCACATCCACCCCCTTTTCCAGCATCATATGAGCCGCTTCCAGCATCGTATAAGTTTTTCCCACACCTGCTGCAAATCCCAGAAAGATCTTCAGTTTTCCACGTTTGTCTGCTTCCTGCTGCTTCTCCTCTTTACGAACCTGTTCTAACAGTGCCTGCGGGTCAGGTCTGACTTCTTCTTCCATACAAACACCTCCTCTAGAATATATAAACACAAGCATTATTACGACATGCTTAAAGGATGACCTGACATACCAGCCAGTACTCTTTTTCAAGCCTTACTGGTTGGCATTCCGGTCACCCTTGTATTTCTTTATATCAAACCAATTGCCTTTGCTATTTCAATATTTGTTGTTAATACATTCACCCGATTTTCTCCAAATACACCAAGCACCTTATTTTCCGTATTGTTATCCACAATTTTCTGTACTTCTTCTACCGACAGCCCGGTTGCTTCTGCTACTGCAGCGACCTGGACTTTTGCCGCCTGGGGACTGATATGAGGATCTAATCCGGAACCGGATGCAGTTAACAGGTCCGCAGGAATATCTTCTTTTTTCACACCGGGGTGGGATTTCATGAACTCCTGAAGGTCCGCCTCCACCCTTGCCTGTAAATCAGGATTGGTAGCGCCATAGTTAAATGATCCTGATGATACACCGCCATATGCAGTATTTCCTTCTTCATCTGCGATCAGGTCTTCCTCTGTGTAGGTATTATAATTTACAGAAGAGATTCTTCCCTGAAAAAATCTGGGATCCGTAAACTGCTGTCCGATCAGCTCCGATCCTACCGCTTTGCCGTCTACTTCAATCAGACTTCCATTTGCCTGTTTATGAAATACAAGCTGGCCTGCACCATTGACCGCAAGTGGATAAGCAACTGCACACAAAAGCAGAAGGGCAACTGTCAAAATAAAAGATTGTTTTAACATTTTTATAAAAGATTTCATTTTTTTACCCATTGCATACTGCAGGCTTGCCTGCAATACTGCCACAATATAACTTGAACGAATTATATCGTGGCTTCCTTTCTATATTATAATTTTCTTTCAACTTATAACCAATGCTCTTCACAGGTTTCCCTGTATTACTGACACTCATAATTTTGCCTTAATCACTTTGTACTTTTATAATCCCAACAGAGAAAGTGCCGGGGATATTAATAAGTCAATCAGCTTAATTCCCACAAAAGGTACTAACACTCCGCCCAGACCATAGATAGACATGTTCTTTAACAGCATTTTCTCTGATCTCATAGGTTTGTATTTCACACCACGCATAGCAATCGGAATAAGGCAAGGTATGATGATTGCGTTAAAGATCAGAGCTGATAAAATCGCACTGAAAGGAGTTGCCAGTTTCATAATATTCAGCAGTTCCATCTGTGGAATCACCAGGGTAAACATAGCGGGAATAATTGCAAAATATTTAGCGATATCATTTGCAATACTGAATGTGGTAAGGGAACCTCTCGTAATCAGAAGCTGCTTTCCAATCTCAACCACTTCCAGAATCTTAGTGGGATCGGAATCCAGATCCACCATATTGGCTGCTTCTTTTGCTGCTGATGTACCACTGTTCATTGCGATTCCCACATTTGCCTGTGCCAGTGCGGGAGCATCGTTGGTACCATCTCCAGTCATTGCAACAATCTTTCCCTGTGCCTGCTCTTTTTTGATTTCCTCAATTTTATCTTCCGGCTTGCATTCTGCAATAAACTCATCCACTCCGGCCTCTTTTGCGATGGTGGCTGCTGTAAGGGGATTGTCACCGGTACACATAACCGTTTTGATTCCAATTTCACGCAAACGTTCAAACCGCTCTACCAATCCTGGTTTTACAGTATCTTTCAGGTAAATTACGCCGTATATTACATTTTTTGCACACACCACGAGTGGTGTTCCGCCAAGTCCTGATACCTTTGACACAATACCTTCCAGATCATCCGGGACATTTCCGCCGGCTTCTCTTACATACTGGATCATTGCATCGTAAGCACCTTTTCTTACCCTTGTTCCGTCTGCTAAATTCACGCCGCTCATTTTTGTCTGAGCCGTAAATTCTATAAATTCCATCTGATCTGCCATATTTGCTTTGATCTTACAATCCAGTGTTCTGCCAAGTTCTACAATAGATTTGCCTTCCGGTGTTGCATCGCTGAGCGAACACATCACGCTGTAATCTACCAGATCTTCTTTTTCAATTCCCTTAACCGGGAAAAATTCTGCCGCAAGGCGGTTACCAAAGGTAATGGTTCCCGTCTTATCCAATATCATCGTATCTACATCACCGCATGCCTCAACTGCTTTACCGGACATGGCAATCACATTAAATCTGGTTACACGATCCATACCTGCAATACCAATCGCCGACAGTAAGCCGCCAATGGTTGTTGGGATCAGGCATACCATAAGTGCGATCATGGTTGAAATGGGTATGGCTGCTCCTGAATATTTTGCGAATGGATATAAGCACACAATTACGATCATAAAAATAATGGTCAGTCCTACTAAAAGGGTGTTCAGTGCAATCTCATTGGGTGTCTTCTGTCTGGAAGCACCTTCTACCAATGCTATCATTTTATCCAGGAATGATTCTCCTGGGGAAGAAGTTATCCGTATTTTCAGCCAGTCGCTGACTACCGTTGTTCCTCCCGTTACAGATGAAAAGTCACCGCCGGACTCCCTGGTAACAGGTGCCGATTCTCCGGTTATTGCGGATTCATCCACGGATGCAACCCCTTCTATTACTTCACCGTCATTTGGGATCAGCTCTCCGTTTCTCACCAGGACGATGTCACCTTTTTTTAATTCAGAAGCATTTACTTCCCGTTCGCTTCCTCCAGCCAGTAATAATCTGGCTTTTGTATCCTGCTTTGTTTTTTTCAGCGTCTCGGCCTGTGCCTTACCCCGCCCCTCTGCAACAGATTCTGCAAAGTTGGCAAATAAAATGGTAATAAATAAAATCAGTGTAACTATCCCGTTATACGCCCTTAACTCCGCCTGATCCCCAAAAACAGTAGGCCAGATTGTCAGCAGCAGTGTGATGCAGAAACCAACCTCCACTACAAACATAACCGGGTTTTTCATCATATATCTGGGATCCAGTTTTTTAAAGGCTCCTGCAACGGAACTTTTTAAAATGTCCTTTGTGATGAACTTTTTTTTATTTTCCTTTGACATTTTTCTTATCCTCTCATTCTTCTCTAAAACCATAATGTCAGATGTTCCGCAATGGGCCCCAGTGCTAATGCAGGGAAAAACGTCAATGCGGCAAAGATATATACAACAAATACCAATATAACCGTAAAAATTACATTGTCGGTACGCAGCGTACCAATTGTTTCATTAACACGTTTCTTGGCAAACAGGGAACCGGCTATAGCCAGCTGTGCAATAATTGCCAGATATCGGCCAAAGAACATAGCTAACCCCGCAGTCACATTCCAGAATACCGTATTATCTGCAAGTCCTTCAAAACCGGAACCATTGTTCGCGGCGGACGAGGAATATTCATAGAGTACCTGGCTCAGCCCATGGAATCCCGGATTGGTAATTCCTGCAAGGCCTGCCGTAGTGGAAACCGCCAATGCGGAAAATCCCAGAATCAGCAACGGATGTACAATCAGTACCAGAGCCACCAGCTTCATTTCTTTACCTTCGATCTTCTTCCCCAGATATTCCGGTGTTCTTCCGATCATCAGCCCACACAGGAAAACCGCCAGTATTGCGTACATAATCATGTTCATAAGTCCAACGCCCTTACCGCCAAACACACAGTTAAGCATCATATGTAACAGCGGTACCATTCCACCAAGAGGGGTCAGCGTATCGTGCATGTTGTTAACCGTACCGGTTGTAAAGGAAGTCGTTACCGTAGTAAACAGAGCTGACTGCGCTATTCCAAACCGAACTTCTTTTCCTTCCATGCTTCCCATATCCTGGCTCAGTCCTGCCTGCTGCAGAGCCGGGTTTCCTGCCTGTTCATAGAAGAAGCAAAGGGTGAGTCCTATCATAAAGATCACTGACATTGCGCCAAAGATCACTCTTCCCTGTCTTCCAATCATGGGAAGTCTTTCCTTTTTCTCTTTCTTGCCTTTTCTGTCATGTATCATCTTGCCAAAGGTCACCACACAGGCACCCGGAAGAATCATCATGGAGATCAGTTCTGCAATATCAGAAATAATTGTGGGGTTCTCAAACGGCGTGGAGGAATTGGCTCCAAAGAAACCGCCTCCGTTGGTACCCAGATGCTTGATAGATTCCAATGCTGCCACCGGCCCCATTGCGATATCCTGCAGCTTTCCTTCGATAGTCTGCACTGTCTGGTTTGCCTGGAGCGTCTGGGGTGTTCCCTGGCTGATCAAAAGCAATGCTACTAAAAATGCAAAAGGAATTAAAATTCTGGTCGTAATACGTACCATATCTTCATAGAAATTCCCAAGGTCTTTTCCTTTTCCAGCCAATCCTCTGCAGAATGCCATACACGCTGCATACCCAGAAGCCGCGGATGTAAACATCATAAATATAATAACCAGCATCTGGCTTAAATAAGACAGCCCGGATTCCCCGGAATAATGCTGTAAGTTTGTATTCGTCATAAAACTGATGATCGTGTTAAAGCTGAGGCTTGCTTCCATACCACCGATCCCGTTTGGATTCCCCATCAGGAGCCCCTGAAGCCTTAATATCAAATAACCGACAAATATCATAACTGCATTTGCCATAATCAGATTTAACGCATACTGTTTCCAGTTCATACCCTGCCGTTCAATCCGGCATATTTTAAAAATACAGTTATCCACCCTGTTAAATACAGGATCTGCAAATGTTTTCTGCTTCGTGGCGATGTGATACATATAGTTTCCCATTGGAATAACCAGTATCAAAAAGATCGCCAGAGTCAATAATATCTGTAACATTGTTACCCTCCTAAAATCAACTTTTTGATTTTTCTTATAATTTTTCCGGATTTACTAACGCATAAACCAGATATACCGCTAATGCCGCTATGATGATACCTAAGAATAACATAGCATACCTCCATCTTTTTCTATACATTGTCCTGGATTATTTTTTCCCCGTTTTCACCTGGGACTCACACCAGTCGGTAAACAGCTTCACAAGTACAAAACAGAGCACCAGTACGCCAACCATGATAATGTCCATCATCTTTTTCTCCTCCTTCTTTTCTCTGAGCTGTTAAACTGATAACATCCTAACATGTATGGGTTAAAAGTGGTGTTAAACTATATCCGTGTTCGCATTAAAATGGCATTAAAATTAACGTAAAAACAGACAATCATCAAAAAAAGATGATTGTCTGCAGTCTGTTGGCAGCAGTTCTCAATTCGGCTGCCCCGTTATTCTTTTCTACTACGCAGGATCTTCTGCCGCTAACGGTATTATAAATCTAAATTTTCAATATTCCGATAAGACAGGTATGCAATTACGATTCCAGCCATACATAATAATATTGGAAAAATTGGAATGTTGAATAAATTTGCATTGCTGCCATTACTTCCGCCAGTAATGTTTACATTAGCATTAATCAGCATATTAATCACTACTGCCGCCACGATAGTTGACGAAGAAGATTTTTTTTTCATTCCAAAATACAAGGAAATCAGGCTTAATCCTGCAGTCATAAATGCCCCAAATAAAATATCCGGAATTCTTCCCAGTACCGTGGAAAATTCAATTCTGTCCGGCGTAAGGGGAATAAAAATATTAATCAGAAATAGCGATGTCCCAAACAGCAAATCAGTCAGTACAATCACTATAAATGTGCAGGAAAATACGATCAGCAGTTTACTTGCTATAATTTTTTTCCTGGAGACCGGATAAGTAAACAACGTATTTATAGTTTTTTTACCAAATTCACCAATAATTAGTTTAGCAATCAGAACGCCCGCAAAAATCCCGAAACACACCCGTAAAATCAAAGAGCCCAGCATAAGTAAGTCCTTTGCACTTTCGATACTTGCCTCATCCTCCAGTATGCTGCCCAATAATGTAATACCGATACAGCTTAATAATATAATTACACAGGCAAGCAGATTCTTGCTCAGATTTTCTTTTTCCAGTTCCAGTTTCATCAGCTTAATCATTTTCATTTCCTCCCATAATTGTATGAATAAAATAATCTTCCAGCGTATCATTCTTATAAACCATATTCAGAATGCCGACACCAGCCATTACAAGCTCCTTGCTAATCTCCGCCTGTCTGTTATTATCATAAATACGGAGCCTGTTTTCAGAGACAATTTTGAAATTCAAATGATCGAATGCATTGTCCAGAACGGTAGCCGCCCTGTGGATATCATTTACTTCTATTTCCAGGTATTGTAATGAATCATGGTGGATCTCGGACATGGATACCTCTTTGGTAAGAACCCCCTTGTCAATCACTCCAATGGTATCCGCTAACTGTTCAATCTCCGCAATAATGTGGCTGGATATTAAAATAGTGGTTCCGTAGGATGCCTTTAATTTTATTAAAAGCTGACGGATCTGTTTAATTCCAATAGGATCCAGACCGTTAATCGGCTCATCCAGAATTAATAACTTTGGATTTGTTATCATAGCCCTTGCAATCCCCAGACGCTGTTTCATACCTAATGAGAATTCTCCTACCAGTTTATTGTCAACCCCTTTTAAATCCACAAGACCCAAAACTTCCCGGATTCTTTTCTTGTTATAAAATCCCATATAATTGCAGTGCAGCTTCAAGTTCTTCCACGCAGTCAGTTTCTCGTAAAATATCGGATATTCAATAATGCTACCGATATTTCTCAGATACTCGTATGAATCTTTTTGGATAACTTCTCCACATACCCGGATGTTGCCCATATCCGGTTTCGCCAGGTTTAAAATCATTTTCATGATTGTAGTTTTACCTGCACCATTGGGCCCCAAAAATCCATAAATTTCTCCCTGTTTCACACGCATAGTAACATTTTTCACTACTTCTATGCCTTTATATGTTTTTGTTACATCTTCTAATACTATAATATCCGACATACTGATATCTCCCTCTTTCTGGTTTTGCTCTTTCTGGTTTTATTCTTTCTGGTTTTGCTCTTTCTGAATATTATTATAACGGAATAAATTTACCATTGATTACAAATTCCTTACATAATTCTTTTAAAAGAATTACTTTTGAAAAAGGGCAGGATGCTGATGCCGGATTCATTTCTTTGGCAGGGATACGGTAAACACTGTTTTTACAAATGGTCTGCTCTTTACTCTGATACTTCCTCCCATTGCCTCCACCAGGCGTTTGGTAATCGTTAGCCCCAGACCGCTGCCCTGGTATTTTTTATTCCTGGAGTCTTCCAGGGTAACCAGCCGTTCAAATATTTTATCCTGGCTGTCTTCGATAATCCCTTTTCCATGGTCTTCTACCTGGATCATTACATAATCTTCTTTCCATGTAATCCCCAGTCTCAGATATCTGCCGTCCGCTCCATATTTAATGGCATTTTGTAACAGATTAGCTAATATTCGTTTCACCGCCTGCTTGTCTGCCTCAACCGGTACTTCTTCTTCCGGAATATCAATGTCCACTTCGAAACCGCCCTCCTGAAGCATATCATAATAGTTCAGTATCTCATTTCTGGCAATTTCGCACAGATCCAGTTCCTGCATCTCCAATGCCAGTTCACCGGATTCTATTTTTACCAGGTCGAAAAAAATATTGATCATTTCTAAAACATCCGTGGTCTTCCTGTATATCTTATCTACTTTTTGCTGGATGGAATCCAGAGAGATCCCCTCCTGGTTTCGTATCATTTCGGAATATCCCAGAATGACGGTCAATGGTGTCTTCAAATCATGGGAAATATTCGCCAGCATTTTACGGTTGCTGTCTTCCTGATTTTTCCGCTCCATTTCCAGTGAGTTCTGGCGCTCCAGAAGGTCATTTATCTGAACCAGCAGCTTTTGTATTTCCTTTTCATCCGAAAGGGCGAGCAGGGTATCCGAAGAACCTTTTTCTAAAAATCCGGAGATTTCACCCGTGATTTTATTTAACTGCCTGGACTGGTTTATGTATTTTGATAATACAATTATCAATCCGACAGCCAGTATGACACAAACAAAGCACAAAATTGTATTACTCATTTTCCGCCCTCCACCGGTGTCCCCAGTTTATAACCAATTCCCCAAACCGTTTTTATGTACCGGGGATCGGATGGCTGATCCTCGATTTTTTCCCGCAGTCTCCTTATCGTCACATTGATGACATTGTCATCATGCAAAAACTCCTCATCCCATACCTCCTGGTAAATGGAAACCTTGGTATATACTTTCTCCGGATGATTCGCAAATAATTTTAAGATCTCAAATTCCTTTGCGGTCAGACTAACGGGAACACCTTTCTTTTTCACCACCAGATCCTCTGTTTCAATCGTCAGATCTCCAATCGTAATCCTGGAATCATGATGCTCCGCTTTCGCATGGTATATCGTGGTGCGGCGTAAAAATGCTTTTACCCTGGCCTGTAACTCCATAACGGAAAAAGGTTTTGTAATATAATCATCTGCTCCATATTCCAGTCCCAATACCTTTTCAAATTCACCGTCCTTCGCAGATAAGATTAAAATCGGTACCGTATTTTGTTCCCTGACTTTTTTAAGCACTGTCATTCCATTCACTTTTGGTAGCATCAGATCTAAGATAATTAAATCAAAGTCATTTTTTCTTATAAGTTCCAATGCTTCCTGTCCATCCCCGGCTGTATAGATCGTATATTCCGGCTGGGTAAGCGCTTCCTCTATCATTTCCCGGATATCGGGTTCATCCTCTACAATTAAAATTGAAAACTTCATTCTTATCCTCCCTCGAATAGCATTCTGTGCTGTTGTACAGGTTTTATAAATCATTCTTGCAATATTATAACAGATACGTCAAGTAAATGTCCCCCATTTATAAAATATTCTGTATCTCTTTCAAACTGTCCACAGGTGCCTGGCATCTGTTCCGGGTACACAGATAAAATTGTGTCTTTCCGGGTATGATCCCGTAAGCTTCCGTAAATGGAGCTATTTTTTTTAGTCTTTCGGCATTTTCTTTTGTCTTTACCACAATTGCAAGATTGCTGTCCCTCTCTCCAAGTTGCCGAAGCTCTTCTATCTCTTCTCCGGAGGGCTCCAGGCAGATTAGTTCCCTGGATGGATACAGAACCTGCATCAGAGCCAGCAAAGTAAAACTATAAGCGGAAGGGTATTCTGCAATATTACCCGCCAGAAAGCAGATCTGTTTATGAAATAACTCCTGCCACTTTTCTTCCCCTGTTATCTGGGCCAATTTATATAACACAAATGCAGCAACCGAATTCCCTGACGGAACTGCCCCGTCATATACTTCTTTTGAACGTACAATCAGCTTCTGTGCATCTTTGGCATAAATGTAGAATCCGCCATTTTCAAAATCAAAAAACTGATCTACCATATCTCCGGCAAAAGACAATGCCTTTTCCAGAAGTTCAACACGAAAGGTGGCACCGTAAAGCATCAGCAGTGCATAGGAGTAAAAAGCATAGTCATCTATTTTTCCTTCTCCAGCGGAATCCTCCTCCCGGTAACGTACCAGAAGCTTTCCTCCTTTCACCAGTTTCTGGGTGATAAACTGTTCTGCTTTCAATGCTGTACGCAGATAAGATTCCGCTCCGGTTACGGCATATGCTTTTGCAAATGCAGCTATCATCAGCCCATTCCAGGAAAGCAGGATCTTGTCGTCCTTGTGAAGGCTGGCACGCTTTCTGCGAATTGGATAAAGTGTTTTATTTATTTTGGCAATTCGGCTGTTTCTTTCTTCAAAACGGGGATTATCAATCAGGTTCGGTATAGATTTTCCTTCAAAATTACCATGGTAAGTAATATCATACCAGCGGCAGAAATACTCTCCGTCATAGTCTCCCAGATATTCTTTTATTTCATCGGGGTCAAATACATAGTACTTACCCTCCACCCCATCACTGTCCGCATCCTGTCCGCAGTAAAAGCCTCCCTTTTTATCCGTAAGCTCTGATTCTACATATTGGAGTGTCCTTTCTGCTACAAACAAGTACAGGTCTTTGCCCGTTATGGTATAGGCTTCCAGATAGGCGATCACCAGGAGGGCATTGTCATAGAGCATCTTTTCAAAATGGGGCACAAGCCATTTTTCGTCTGTGGAATACCTGGAAAACCCGCCGCCCACATGATCAAACATTCCGCCCCGATACATCTGGCATAAGGTCTTTTCCACCATTTTAAGGGCTTCTTCCTTATTCTCTTTTTTTGCATATTCCATCAGAAATAACAGATTATGAGGTGTAGGAAACTTTGGTGCACTGCCGAACCCTCCATATTTTTGTTCAAACCTTTCCAAAAACTGGGTAAATCCTTCCTTTACCAATTTCACATCCGGTTCTCCCCTGAGGCTTTCCTTGTTTTGCTCTTTTAGGAAATTTAAGATTTCATCCCCTGTCTGCAGAAGACGCTTTTTTTCATTTTTCCACCTGTCTGCAATCATGTCCAGCAATTCATCCAGTCCCGTCATTCCATATCTGGCTTTCGGGGGCAGATAAGTTCCTGCAAAAAACGGCTTGCACTCCGGAGTCATGATAATGGTAAGCGGCCAGCCTCCCTGACCGGTCATTGCCTGGCAGACGGACATATAAACGCTGTCCACATCCGGTCTTTCCTCCCGGTCTACCTTCACTGCTATATAATTCCGGTTTAAAATCTCCGCAATTTTTTCATTTTCAAAAGACTCATGTGCCATCACATGGCACCAATGACAACAAGATTTCTATAACCAACGTTAGGAATACCCAATAGATAAGAAAATAGGCTTATCTTCTGCTTTTGCTTTTGTAAATGCTTGTTCACACCAAGGCCACCAGTCAACTGGATTATAAGCGTGTTGAAGTAGATAAGGACTTTTTACATGTATTAATCTATTGGGTTTCTTGCTAGTTGTCATAGGGCATCACCTCCTTATATAAAATATAACCTTATTATACCCAAACAAAAAGTGACTATGTAAGCCACATAGCCACTAATTTTTATTTGAACTTAATCTTCAAACTATTTTCAATATATTGATAGTCTATAAACTGAAGCCCATTCCGGATCCCTGCACTCACAGCTAAACTGTTTGTAATAATAAGAGAATAATAAACTGCGATCTAACTTAACCACATAATCGCTGTTAACCTCTGTAAATCTTTTCTATTATATCCACACATTTCTCATATCCCAAGGTGGAGGTATTCAAACACAGATCATAATTTGCCATATCCCCCCACTCTTTTTCCGTGAAAGAATTATAATAACTTTTTCTCTGCATATCCTTTTGCTTGATAAATCGTTCTATGTTTTTCTTCTCAATCTTATCTACATTGCCTGCTCTGTTAATACGATCAGCCATAGCAGATGCATAGATAAAAATATTCAGTGTTTTGCATTTATCTTTCAGGGCATAATCGGAACATCTTCCGATAAAAATACACGGACCGTCATCTGCCAATCGCCTGATGGTATCACATTCTGCCTGGAAAATCTTATATGGCTGGTTTACCTTATCATATTGTCCATTGGTCATGATCGCTATATTATACAAAAGGCTTCCATTTCTCTTCTCATCATGTTCACGCATGATCCCGGGATTAATGCCATACTTTTCTGCGGCGATCATCAACAGCTCATTGTCATAGAAAGGGATGTCAAGACGCTTTGCCAGCATCTTCCCTACCTCCCTTCCTCCGCTTCCATACTGTCTGTCAATCGTGATGCATTTTCTACTCATCTTACTATTTCCTCCTTTAAACACGCCTCAGAACGTGTTTTATAATACATTTCCTCAACCTGCACACCTTAATTTGCGGTATGCATCTGCTCTAAGCAGTCATTTCCTCAAACTGGGAATTGTACAGGCTTGCATAGAATCCATCTTTTGCAAGCAGGTCTTCATGGTTACCCTGTTCTATAATATCGCCGTCCTTCATTACCAGTATCAGGTCGGCATCTTTAATTGTAGATAAACGATGAGCGATAACAAAGCTGGTACGCCCCTTCATCAGATTGTTCATTGCTCTTTGTATTCTGGATTCTGTTCTGGTGTCTACGGAACTTGTGGCTTCGTCCAATATCATTATCCTGTTGTCAGCCAAAATTGCTCTTGCAATCGTGATCAGCTGTTTCTGCCCCTGAGATACATTGCTGGCATCCTCATTGAGCTCCATCTGGTAACTCCCGGGAAGCGTCTGGATAAAGTGGTGGGCATGAGCCGCTTTCGCTGCCGCTATTACCTCTTCATCTGTAGCCTCTAGCCGTCCGTATCGGATATTCTCCATAATGGTTCCCTTGAACAGCCAGGTGTCCTGCAGTACCATGCCAAAATATTCCCTCAGTTCGCTTCTGTTGAAATCTTTGATATCGTGCCCGTCAACCTTAATACTTCCGCTGTTCACGTCATAGAAACGCATAAGAAGCTTCACCATCGTAGTCTTGCCCGCTCCGGTAGGGCCTACTATAGCAACCGTCTGTCCCGGCTCTACCTCACAGTTAAAATCATTGATAATAATTTTATCTGTATTATATCCAAAATGAACATGCTCGAATGTGACTTTTCCTTCTATATTATCTAACTGAACCGGATTTTTTGCAACCAGTTCTTCTTCTTCCTCACCCAGAAATTCAAAAACACGCTCTGCTGCTGCAGCAGTTGACTGAAGCATATTAGATACCTGCGCTACCTGGGCAATGGGCTGGGTAAAGTTCTTAACATACTGAATGAAGGATTGAATATCACCTACTTCAATGGCACCTTTTACAGCCAGAATACTTCCGCTGAGCGCAACTGCTACATATCCCAGATTACCGATAAAGCCCATAATCGGCTGCATCATACCGGATAAAAACTGTGATTTCCAGGCTGACTGGAATAAAACTGCATTAGTTTCATCAAATTCCTTTTCTACTGTCTTCTCCCTGTTAAAAGCCTGAACGATGCTGTGTCCGCTGTAAACCTCTTCTACCTGTCCGTTGATCTCACCCAGATATTTCTGCTGTGCCACGAAATATTTCTGAGAACACTTCACAACAATACCGATCAGGATTGCAGAGATTGGAAGTATTACAATGGCAATCAGAGTCATAAGCGGGCTGATGCTCATCATCATGATAAAAATACCGATCAGCTGGGTAATGGATGTAATCAGCTGGGTAATGCTCTGATTCAGGCTCTGTCCCAGCGTATCCACATCATTTGTGATGCGGGATAAAACCTCACCCACAGTTTTGGACTCAAAATATTTCATCGGCATCCTGTTAATTTTCTTGGAAATCTCTTCACGGAAACGGTAGCACAGCTTTTGTGAAATACCGCTCATAATCCATCCCTGTACAAAGGACAGGCAGGAACTGAATAAATATAAGCCCAACATTAAAATCAGTATACGTCCAATTTTTGTAAAATCAATTCCTCCCGAACCGGATATCTTCGCTACCAGGCCATTGAATAATTCCGTTGTTGCTTTACCAAGAATCTTAGGTCCCAGAATTCCAAAAATTGTTCCTCCCACTGCGAATATAAATACGCCGATCAACGCAATTTTATAACTTCCCATATATCCTGCAAGTTTGCGGATTGTTCCTTTAAAATCTTTTGCCTTTTCCCCCGGAACCATTCTGGAGCCAGGTCCATGGCGCCCTGTTTTCATTTTTGGCGGCTGGTTGTTTCCTTCACTCATGATGCTGCGCCTCCTTTCAATTCTGCTTCCGATAACTGGGATCTGGCGATTTCCAGATAAGTTTCACAACTTTCCAGTAATTGTTCATGGTTACCGATTCCTGCTATTTTGCCTTCATCTAAGACGATAATCTGATCTGCATGAAGAATCGTACTGATACGCTGTGCAACAATGATGACAGTAGCATCTGCAATCTTTTCATTCAATGCCCTACGCAGAACCACATCTGTCTTGTAGTCCAAAGCAGAAAAACTGTCATCAAAGAGGAATACTTTTGGCTTTTTCGCAATTGCCCTTGCAATGGAAAGACGCTGTTTCTGTCCTCCTGAAACGTTGCTTCCTCCTTCTGATATGCTGCTGTGGTATTTATCCGGTTTTGTATCAATAAACTCTGTGGCTTGTGCTATCCCGGCTGCTTCTTCCATATATTTATCGGGAATATCTTCCCCGCCAAACTTAATATTTGATTCAATATCTCCTGAAAAAAGTACTCCTTTTTGGGGAACAAACCCTAATATATCCCTCAGTTTATTTCTGGATAAATCCCGGATATCCACACCATCCAAAGTAATTCTGCCTCCGGTTACATCATAAAATCTTGGAATCAGATGGATCAAAGTGGATTTCCCACAGCCCGTACTTCCGATAATTGCAGTGGTCTGTCCCGGTCTGGCAGTAAAATTCAAATGTTCCAGGGCATCTTCATCAGCGCCCGGATAGCGGAAGGACACATCTTCAAATGCAACGATTCCCTTCCAATGTGATATGGTATTATCCAATGTATCTTTTTTATCCTTAATCACAACATCTGTCTCAATTACTTCATCGATACGGTTTGCGGAAACGCCTGCTCTTGGAAGCATGATTGAAATCATGGTTAGCATCAGGAAGCTCATTACAATCTGCATGGTATACGTAATAAATGCCATCATATCCCCAACCTGAAGGTTGCCGGCATCAATTCCCTTGCCGCCGAACCATACGATCATAACTGTAATACAGTTCATAATCAGCATCATTGCCGGCATCATAAAAGTCATAACACGGTTTGTAAATAACTGAGTAGACTTTAAATCCAGATTCGCATCAGCAAACCGTTTCTCTTCATATTTTTCTCTGCTGAATGCACGGATAACAGGAATTCCAGTTAAGATTTCTCTGGAAACCAGATTCATTTTATCCACCAGAATCTGCATTTTCTTAAATTTAGGCATTGCAACTGAAATCAATATTCCCACTAACAGGATAATTGCCCCTACAGCCACACCGATAATCCATCCCATGCCCGTTTGTGTATACCCGACTTTCATTATACCGCCTATGCCCAGAATCGGTGCATATAGAACCATACGCAAAAGGATTACGGACACCATCTGAATCTGTTGAACATCATTGGTGCTGCGTGTTATCAGAGATGCTGTAGAATACTGATCCATCTCCGTATTGGAGAATGACAGTACTTTCTTAAATACCCGGCCTCTCAGCGTCATTCCAATCTTTGCGGCGGTGTAAGATGCCAGCATTCCCACGAAGACCGCAGCAATCATGGATACAATAGCCAGTGCAAGCATCATTAGCCCCTTATGTATCAGATAATCGGTCTGGTAATTCCCAAGATCAATCCCCATTGCCTTATACTCTTCCTTATCAAACAGTAATGCTTTCTGTTCTATAATGGAATCACTGTAGTCCCCAAACTTCTCAAGCGCCTGATCTTTCATTTGAAGAATCTGATCTTTTGTCATCATTCCGGATGCAAGTGCCTGTTTTATCTGGTCAATATCCACTTTCCCGGACTCTTTTGCAGAAGAAAGCATCAGCATAGGTGTTCCCAGCATTTCATCCAGTTTTTCGATTTCTTTTTTACCTTCTTTATTCAGATGCAGGTAACCATCATCCTGCTTATCATAAGCAGCTTTCACCGTTTCCTCTTCTTTCTCTGTCAAAAACAGACACAGACTATCCATCGTTTCCTGACGCATCTGATCCGGAGCCACGTTGGCAATACCTCCCTGCTGAATCCCTACGTCTACAATGTCCGAGGTATAAGATGGCAATGCCAGATCGCAGTATGCCTGCACAATCAAAAGCAGTACAATGCACAGGATCAGCATTTTACACTCACTTAAATATTTAAAGAGTTTCTTCATCCTTATCTCCTTTCCCGCTGTCTTCCAATTCTTCTTCCATAACAGAAGTCATTTTATTGATCAGGCTGATCAGCATTTCTACATTTTCATCTCCCATGCGTTTCATGACCCGTTCGGAAAAGTCATCCATGGCTTTTGCTGCCATATCCCGCCTTTCCATTCCTTTTTCCGTAAGATATACATAGGTATTTCTGCGGTCATTTCGGTCTACTTCTCTTCGTATCAGATCTTTTTCTTCCATATTACGCAGGGTCCTTGATGCTGCCGGAGGTGAAACCCGCAGACTCTTGGCTAGGTCAGACACGATGATTCCCCTGCCCTCTCCGGCTCTCTCCTGACATTTGCGAATCATTTCCAGTGCAAAGAATTCCCCTTGTGATACATTGGAGAACACATGGCTCATATTCAGCTTTCGCATACGATGTGCTGCCCGGATAAACTCTTCTTTTAAATTTTTTTCACTCATATCCACACTCCTTTCTCTATCCACTTCCCTATTACTTACCGTGATTATTATTTATCCACGATATTAGTTAACTTGGTTAATCATTTACTTTGATAAGTATATGCTCACCTAAATAAATTGTCAATCCTTTAATTATAAAAAATTTATTAAATTCATTATCAAAAAGAATTGCCTTTTGCAGTTTAAAAGCTTATGATGTGTGTATACTACAAATAAAGCGGGGAACAAGTGAGATGAAAAGGTAACTATACATTAGAGCGTATAATTAAACGGAGGTTTCCAATGATAAAGAAAATTGACCACAGTAAAATGGGCAGAAGTGAACTTGGATGGCTAAACAGCTGGTTTCATTTCTCATTTGCCGAATACTACAATCCCGACAATATTCAATACGGTGCACTGCGTGTCATAAACGATGATCTAATACAGGCACACACCGGATTTGACACACATCCCCACAAAAACATGGAAATCATCACCTATGTGGTTGACGGTGAACTCACCCACGGCGACAGTATGGACAACAAACGGACGCTTACCCGGGGCGACATACAGTACATGAGTGCCGGAACCGGCATTTATCACAGTGAATTAAATGAATCAGATGAACACCTGCGCCTGCTGCAGATCTGGATCTTACCGGATGCAGCAGAATATATTCCCCAATATGGTGACTATACTTTTCCCTGGATTAACAGGCTGAATCAGTGGTTCCAGATTGTATCATCTGAAGATGGTACAGCGCCAATACGCATTCATCAGGATATAAATATATTTGTAACCCAGCTTATTCAAAATCAATCCCTGGAGTATGAAATCCTTCCGGGACGCCAGGCATATCTGGTATTAATTGAAGGACGGGCACAATTAAATGAAGTTACGTTAGAAAAAAGGGATGCCGCAGAAATCTCTGCCGGAAAATTGACCATACAGGCACAATCAGAAGCCCATATTATTTTTTTTGAAATGAAAGAACGTTAAACGCAAAGACTTCCGACAGATCGCAATTCTGCCGGAAGTCTTTGTATTTATTACCTCTTTTATTCAAACCGAAAAACAGGAAATCCTTCATCATTCCATTTAACCTGCATTAACATTGCGTGGCGATTTGGATTATACAATGGATCCCCGATAATTTCTTTCTCCGTTCTCGCATGATACACCATCATGTCATTTCCATCATTATCTTTCGTAAATGAATTATGCCCTGGTCCATAGATCCCATAAGCTTCATCTGAGGATAAAACAGGCATACGTTCTTTTTTCCAGGATAATGGATCCAGCAGATCGCTGTCCTCGCTCGCACTTAGCATCCCCATGCAATAAGCAATTCCTGTTTCACTTGCCGAATAGGTCAGGAATATCCGCTTATTATTTTTAATCACAGCCGGTCCTTCATTCACCCAGAAACCAACCCGTTCCCATGGATAGTCCGGTGTAGTCAGCAGCACCTGAACTGATTTTAATTTATACGGAGTTTCCAATTCTCCTATGTATAGGTTGGATATCTGCTTTCCAACACCTACTTTTTCAGCCCATACATAATAGTACTTTCCCAGGTTCTCGAATACGGTTGCATCCAGGGAAAATCCACGAAACGAAAATTCATCTTCATCGGCGCACTGCATCATTCCCCTCTCAGTCCAGGTTCCTGTTATCGGATTCTCATCACCGCATTCCAATACATAGGGACGGATCGCCCATATATCCTCTTTGTCACCTGCAGCAAAATACAGGTACCATTTCTGATCCAGATAATGCAGCTCCGGTGCCCAGATGTGTTCACTCATTTTCCCGTGCTCATGCTTGTGCCAGATCTCTGTCTCTTCTGCAAAAGGCAGTTCCTCTAAACTTTTAGAGCGGCGCAGTACGATTCCATCATATGCAGACACCGATGCAGTGAAATAATACCATCCATCGCTGTGGCGGTAAACATATGGATCAGCCCTCTGCATAATCCATGGTGTATTATATTTTAGTCCTTCTTTTAATTCCATTTTACCTCCGCTGCCATATAGGAGTTCAGCCCAGTGTATCTCCATCCACCGGCCTGTACTTCACTATACGTTCTTTTTTAACTTTCTTTTCATTGATGAGATCAAGCAGAAGGCTTACGGAAGTCTGTGCAACTTCCTCCACGGAATTATAAATTGTGGATAATCTGGGCGATACATATCGCAGAATATCAATATTATCAAATCCCATGATTCCATAATCTTCTACTACCTTTTTCCCCTTCATCTGAAGATATCTCATTAATTCCAATGCGATCATATCGGAAGTACAGAAGAAAGCAGTCCTTTTATCTGTGTTCTTAAGTTCCTGATATGCAGGCTCTAAGTATTCCCAGCTTTGAATCAGCCCCTGTTCCACATGGGGATATCGATCCATTGTTTCTTTAAATCCCTTTGCTCTTTCTTCATGTACATAGACATTCTCTCTCTGGGCATCAGCCAGTGGCGGGCATACAAAGATTACCCGCTCATATTTCTTATTTACAATTTTTTCCGCTGCTTCAGCTGCAGCTTTTTTCCCGTCTATTCCAACAAAAGGGATCCCTTTTGCCACCTTATTGTCAATGGTTACAATGGGGATTTCAAGACCTTTTAAAAATTCCTTATACGCTTCCCCTTTGTTAATGGAGGAAAGAATAATTCCATCCATATGATAATCCGCCAGCCGGCAGAGCTGTTCCCGTTCTATTTCTACTTTATTTTCATGGAATGTGATATTCACAGAATAATCGATCTTCCTGGCCTCCCGTACAATCGCATTTAGCATCTGGGAAAAATAGCGGTTGTCGGAATCCATAATAACAACTCCGATATAAAATGTTTTTCCCTTAACAAGACCTCTTGCAAGCATGTCGGGACGATAGTCATGTTCTTTCGCTATTTTCAGAATCATGTCTTTTGTCTCTTCATTAATTCTTCCTGTATTATGAAGCGCTCTATGTACGGTTGTTCTGGACACCCCGCATAGCAGTGCCAGATCTTTCGTTGTTATTCCCATCTTTCTGCCCCCTTGCATATCGTAAGCCTGCATGCGATACTGCTAAATGAGTAATGTGAACCTGTTCACATTTACCCCCTCGCATATCGCAGTAGTATGGCTTGTGAATACATTTATTCTAATACAATCCATGTGGCTTTACAATATTTATTTCCATACCCGGAAACTGCTGATTTCCAGTCACCCGTATGTGCTTTAAATACGCTCTGCTGCCCGGATCATATTCCAGGACAGGGGGCAAGCTCACATACCAGACGGTTTCCTTCTACTTTTCCGCCGGTTATCCTGCGTGGCTCTACGGCATCGTGCCGGATTAAATTTGTCATTTTCTTATCCTCACAGCTCATAGTTACCTGCTCCGTTATTCCCTTTATCTCAAATCCCTGAAGCTCACATTCAAAACAGATGGACTCGTCTTCACTTCGGTTGACCAGGAAAAATACCACTTCCTGTTCTTCTTCATTATATACGGTTACACTGTCTACATAAGGCACCTCACCAAACCGTTCACAGGCATAGGACGGACAGTCAAATACTTCCGATAAGACTGTACCTCTCCCATATCTGGAAGTATAGGAAAATGGATAAAAGATAGGCTGCACCCAAACCCCGCCGCCTTTTTCCGTCATAATAGCTGCACTGATATTGGTAAGTAGGGACTGGCATGCAATCTTAATGCGGTCTGCATATTTCAGGAAATTCATCAGCATACTGGCAAACAGAAGAGAATCTTCCATACTGTATATCTGCTCACTGAGGTTTGGCGCTACCTGCCACGGACTTTTGTCTACCTGGGCAGCCACTTCCACATCTGCCATTGACCACACACCCCATTCATCGAAACTAATGAACAATTCTTTATCCGAACGCTTTTTTGCCTTCACATAATCGCAGGTTCCGATCACCGTCTTAATATAGCGTTCCATATCCAAAGACTGTGCCAGAAAATAAGGTGTCCCTTTATCCTGTCCATCGTAATACTGATGCAAAGATATATAATCTACATAATCATAGGTATAATTTAACGTTATAGCTTCCCATTCCGGATAAGTTGCCATGTCGGATTTGGAACTGCCGCAGGAGACTAACTTAATACTGCTGTCCACCTGTTTCATCGCTTTTGCGGTTTCCTGTGCCAGACGCCCGTATTCTTCCGCGGTCTTATGCCCAATCTGCCAGTCTCCATCCATTTCATTACCCAGGCACCATGTATGGATACCGTAAGGGTTTTTTACACCATGAGCCTTACGCATATCACTGTAAAATGTACCCTCCGGGATATTGCAGTATTCTACAAAGGAAACTGCATTTTCAATCCCCTTAGTACCCAGATTCACTGCGAAAACAGGTTCGATCTCCGCTTTTTTTGCCCACTTCATAAATTCATTTGTACCAATTTCATTTGTTTCGATTGCACGCCATGCGATTTCCAGCCTGCGGGGTCTTTCTTCTACCTGGCCTACACCGTCTCTCCAGTCGTAACAGGAAACAAAGTTCCCTCCCGGATAACGGACTGCCGTAACTCCCATTTCTTTTACTTTTTCCAGAACATCCTGGCGGAAACCATCATCATCCGCTGAAGGATGTCCCGGCTCATAGATACCGGAATACACCACACGTCCCATATGTTCTACAAAAGAACCATAAATGCGTTTATCTATCTTTCCTTTTCTGAAATTTTTGTTTACAATCATAACTGCTTTCTGCATGTTTATACCCATTGCATATTGCCGGCTTGCCTGCAATACTGCCACACTTATACAGATTGAAAGAATCTCACCGTGGCTTCCTTTCTATGACATCATTTTCTTTCAACCAAAATTTGACTTATTAATTTAAATGTCCTTCTCTTCTTTCTCTTCTTTCACTCATTACCTCTACTCTTTCATACCAGCTGTGGCTATACCTTCCACAAAATATTTCTGGCAGAATATATACAATATTAATAATGGTGCCAGTGAGATTAAAGTCGCCGCAAGGGTCGGACCGTATTTAATTACCTTATTGCCAACGAGAACAGCAAGACCTGCGGACAACGTTCTCTTATTTGCAGAACTGGTCATCATCAGCGGGTAAAGCAGATCATTCCAGTTATTCATAAAATGAAAAATACCAAGGCTTGCAATCGCCGGCTTACATAGCGGAAGCATCAATGACCAGTAAATCCGGAATTCTCCCATACCGTCGATACGTCCGGACTCTTCAATAGATTTTGGCAGTCCTGCAAAAAATGACCTCATCATATAGATACCAAATGCACTTGTGGCTCTTGGAAGTATCAGTCCAAGATAAGTATCCAGCAGATTCAATTTATAAACTTCAATATAAAGGGGTGTCATGATAATCTGAAAGGGCACCATCATCGTCAGCAATATAATGGAAAAAATAATGCTGGATCCTTTGAAATTCATCCTGGCAAATGCATACCCCGCCATGGAATCAAAAAATACACTGAGTATCGTTACCGCTCCTGCAAAAATCACGGTATTTTTTGTCATATCAAATATGGGGATACTTTTTGTAACATACTTAAACTGATTCAGTGTCCATTCCACCGGGAAAAATTTCGGTGGATACTGAATTACGCCCACATCTGTTTTAAAGGAAGATACCAGCAGCCATAAAATAGGAATGACAACCGTAAGGGCAACAAACAATGTTAAAATAACACCAACTATATTTCCCAGGGATCTTTTTTTAATCATTGGCTTCTTCCCCCTTATTCAGTACTAACTTTTTAAGGACAAAGGTGATAACGGCTATAATTACAAAGAGATATACGGAAATGGAAGACGCATACCCCAGATCATATGGTGCTGTCTGAAAACCTCTGTCATAAATATACTGTACCACAGTCTCTGTCCTGTTCAGCGGACCTCCCTGGGTCATGACATAGGTCTGGTCAAATACCTGCAGGGCGCTTATGGTCGTCGTGACCACACAAAAGCTGATCGTAGGAAATATTCCCGGAATTGTAATATGTATAAATTTTTTCCACTGTCCTGCACCATCCATATCAGCCGCTTCATAAAGGGATGCCGATATATTCAGGACAGCTGCCGTAATCAGTGTCAGTGTATAACCAAATCCTTTCCATGCAGTAACCACAATAACCGTTGGCATAGCCAGATTCGGATCCTTTAAAAAAGATACGGAATCCAGTCCGATCTGCTCCAGCCAGTAAGGAACAAGTCCCATGTTGGGGTCCAGAAGCATAGACCATACAATACTGATGGCTGTCATGGAACAAACAAAGGGCAGATAGTAAGTAGACCGCAATAACTTTGTATACTTATTATTTTTAGCCACATACATTGCCAGCAAAAGTGCAAGCCCTACTTGAAGAGGTACTTCAAACAGTGTAAAATACAAGCTGTTAAAAGTAGCATTCCCCACCCGTGAATCCTGAAATAATTGCTTGAAATTTGTGAGTCCTGCAAAAGAAATATCCTTCATAAAGATATTCATATTCAACAGGCTGATCACCAGCGATGACACCAGTGGAATGAACACAAATATTGTTAAAATAATCATCGACGGCATAATAAACAAATACGCGCATTTCTGATAATGCGGCCGATATTTTTTTCTTTTCTTCATTCTTATCCCCCGGAATAGCACAAGCTGACTTGCGCTATTCTTTAATTAGTAGTTTGAAAGCGATTTTCTTTCAAACCTATACCTCCTGCATATCACAGGTCCCGCCTGCGATAGAGCATGGATCTGCCTTCCGGTAACTTTTATTTGCCCAGAACTTTATCCATTGCCGTAACTGCTTCCCCTAATGCTGCATCCGGGGCTGCCGCTCCTGTGATCACCTTTTCAAACATTGGGATCATGACATCGTTATCGATCTGGCTTGCTAAAGAATAACCCAGATTATAGGATCTTCCTATCTCTGTTGCCTTGGATATGGAGTTCAATACCTCATCATTTTTAATTTCCGGGTCTTCCATCAGTGATTTAGACCAAACCGGGAAACCGTTTCTCTGGGACCATTCTTTTAACGTATCATCTGACAGCCAATATTTCATGAACTTATAAACAGCTGTCTTTTTCGTATCATCAATTCCCTTGGGAATCATATAGCTGCATCCTCCTGCCGGTGAAAAAGCTCCCGCACTGCCGGATACACAAGGTGCTATTCCGAAATTAATTCCTGCTTCTTTTAAACCGTTAATCTGCCATGGCCCGCTCATATACATTGCGATCTGTCCTGCCTGAAGCATTGTATCTGCATCCGGTCCCGTAAGGTTCATGGGAGTTACTTTTTTATTTACAGCCAGATCCTGCAGCCATTCTAAAGTTTTAACATTTGCTTCTGAATCCAGTAAGTTTTCATTTTTATCCGGGTCATCGGCATCTCCTCCATTTGCCCATAAGAATTGCATATAGGTAACATTGGTAGGCAGTGCCAGTCCGTATTGTCTCTTGGACTCGTCCGTAAGCTTTTCTGCAAACTGTGCTAATTCTTCCATAGTTGCGGGCGGCGTTTCCGGATCCAGTCCGGCCGCTGTAAACATATCTTTATTCCAATACAGGTATTGTACGTTATACTGCATGGGCACCCCGTATAATTTTCCGTCAACGCAGGAAAGATCCACCACATTATCCAGGAAATTCGTTTTGTCCACTCCTGTTGTTTCCCAAAAATCGCTGATATCCTCCAGGGAATCATTACTCACATAAGGTGCAATATTTTCAATTCCGAAGAGAACAAAATCCGGAGCTGTATTGGTGGCAATTGCTGCAGGCAGCTTCTGCTGAAGGGTATCGTTCGGCATGATATCCATGTTAATCGTAATGTTATCTGTATTCGCGGCATTATAGTTGTCCACGATTTCTCTCAAAATGTCTCCATCCGAGCCGGTAAATACATTCCAGAAGTCCAGGGTCACTGCTTCACCGGAAGACTGCTCATCGGATGATTGTCCGTCGGATGACTGCTCATCGGAAGCTGCTTGCGTGTCTGTCCCTTTTTCTTCACCGGTACTTTCAGCATCACCTGCCGCCTTCGAATTTTCAGATACTTCCTTCCCATTCTCAGATGTTGTTTCTTTACTTCCAGAAGTGCTTCCCCCGCATCCTGCTAATGCACCTGCTGTCAAACTTGCTGCTAATAATAAACTCCAAAACTTTTTTGCTTTCATATTCTACCTCCATATAGAATCAATACTGGCTGGTTCATTGCTTCATTTTGCACCAGTCTCCTTAGAGCATATTAAAAAATTGCTCTAGTGGTTATCACCAATAGTCCCCCCGGATATTGTTTTAATCGAGTCTCGTTTTGGTGAACATTTTTTGCGTACACGTGTGCTCTACAATTTGAATTATATATAATGTACATAATTTTGTCAAGTGTGTTTTTTAGATTATTATAAAATAATTTAATTTACTATTTATTTGAGGATTGTGTTATCAGCTTTGTATGCACCTGCTCTCTGTTGGTTTATTATATTTGGGTTTAGATGAGTAATGACGCTTTGTAAATGATAGGTAGTGTACGGAAAGAGAAGGGGGCGAGCCAGGACATTGATTTGGAAGGCTTACCGCAGAACTGGCATTTTCTAACCTTCCCAGAGCCCTTTTTGGCGGCACGCGGGCATTCGCTGCGAAATCCTGATGCATTTCGCAGCTCACTGCCCGCTTAGTATCCGATGGGAGCCAGTCGAATACTATCCACCAAAAAGCACTCTGGGAAGGTAAGTAAATACTCAGCTCTGCTATACGCCTTCCAAATCAATATCCTGGCTCGCCCCCTTCTCTTTCCGAGATAGCATTCGTTGATACAAAGCTGGTTTTCTCAGCGTGGTGGGACCCTGGGGTTGTGGCATGCTGAACAATATTGGTGTTAAGCAACTGATCTTGAGAACGGGATTTGTTTTATATTCTGCAATCAGAAAAAGGAATAGACTTTCATCTTCTATTATGCATAAATTGTCAAAATATACCGCTCTACATCCAATAAAGAACATCCATCTACACCCAGGGAATCTATCATGCTGAGAACGAGTAACATAAAGCAACTGAACTTATCACAGTGATTTGTTTCTTCATTCCAGAAAAAGTAGCAAACTTTCATCTCCTTTTACGCTTAAATAGCCGAAACATACTACGCTGCATCCAATAAAGAACAGCCTGCCACAGCCCAGGGGTCCAACCATGCTGAGAAATTCAGCTTTGTGGCGGTAACATGAATCTCGGAAAGATGGGAGTGGGAAACTTGTATGGACGGAGGAAGCGTAGAGCAGAGCTGAGTATTTACTTACCTTTCCGGAGTGTTTTTTGGCGGATAGTATTCGACTGGCTCCCATCGGATACTAAGCGGGTACTGAACCGAGAAATGCATCAGGATTTCTCGGTGAATACCCGCGTGCCGCCAAAAAGCGCTTCGGAAAGGTTAGAAAATACCAGTTCTGCGGCCAGCTGACGGAGTCCATACAAGTTTCCCACTCCCATCTTTCCGTACACTACCTATCATTTACAAAGCGTCATTCCTCAGCTAAACCCAAATTTAAGCTGAAAGTGTAAGCTATAATTTTCAGGCAGAAAAACAGCCGGACCACTAAGTGCCCAGCTGTTTTTCTGCAGTATCCAATCTTATTTTTAGAATCTTAAGTTTACCAAAACCCTGAAATCAATCTGGGATTCCTCCTCCTTTTTTTCTTTTGGCGGAAAGGTATTCTCAAATGCTTCAAATTCCTCTTCATTTACTTCAAATCCACTGCTTTCTATAAATCTTCCTTCGATGCCCTTCAGTACTCCGGGTATTAGTTCCAGAAGCTGCATTGGTACTGCATATTTGCCATCTTCTGTCTTAACTTCATATTTTTCCGCACAATGAAATCCGAACCTGCTGTAATAGCGGGGATCACCGAATATACACACTGCCTGGTATCCTAACTCCTTCGCCCTATCCAGTGAATAGCGAATTAAAGCAGAACCGATTCCCTTTTTTTTATAATCCGGATGTACACTTACCGGTCCAAAGCATACCACCTCAAATGCCTCGCCTGCATCTGTAACAATAGCTCCCAGACTGTATGCTATATGTCCCACAATTTTACCATCCAGTTCTGCAACCAGATCCAGCTCTTTGATAAATTCTTTATGGTTCCTCAGATTATGAATCATAAAATGTTCCGTACAACCAGGTACATAGACATTCCAAAATGCTTCCCGGGTCAACTCTTCCACCGTTCTGTAATCCTCCGGCTTTTCAAGCCTTATGTTAAATTTTTCAATCATTCTGCTACTCTCTCCTGTAATTTATTTAACTTGCTCTTATTTTCTCCGATACGGCAATGCCCATACCCTTGTCTGTCCGGATATTTATTTCAGCCAGCTGTATCAATCTGCATCCATCTGAATTTCTCAGTCACAGACCCTCTCCGGCGAATTTCTTCCATCTCTTTCGGAATACAGCCAATAATGCCATTCTTTCTTCCCGTGAAAAATTTATGAAACTTTTTACGATTCTCAATTCTTTTTTTCCGGCTCCCTGCATTTTCAAATTTTTTAACTGATGCTCCATGCGGTCTATTAATACCGTTTCATCATGCAGGTCTCCGATCACAGTTTGAAACCAGGTACAGCTTTCCATCAGCTTTTCCCCTTTTTCTCCTGATTCTTCCCGGAAAAAGTCAAGTACATAACGCATATTTTTAAAAGCAATCCGCATCTGATGCAATACCGGTTCCGGAACAACCAGCCCGTTGATCCATTCATCATAAGCTTTTAATTGCATATAACACTGCAACAGGCTGACTTCCAGTACCTGCCTGTTCTGAAATATCATTACTTTAGCTGCTTTTTTCAAAACCGGCCGGCATACACCTGTTTCTAAATAGGATTCCATATCCCTTAAGAATGTTTCATATGCGATTGAACTGCAATGCCGATTTACCTCACTTAAACGTCTGTCTCTGGTCTCGCCAATCATTTTCCACAAAACAGGAATTTCTTTTATGGTATATCCACTTTTTTTCAAAAAATACACACACTTTTCCTGCATAATGTCAAGATCCCTAAGACTGCCCAGTATCTTGAGATTTTCCTTTAACTTTAAAATGCACTCCTGCTGCCATCTGTCATTCATATATCCGCTGAATATTACCGACAGGGAAAGCAGCCTGCGAAATGCCACTCTGATATCATGAATTACTTCAGGTTTCGAAAGATCCTTTGAATTACTGCTTAGTCTGGTGATTTCCTGTATCTGTATTGCCACATATTCCGACAGCTTTTGACAAAAATTATCGGAAGGATAGCGGCCGGACTCTCTTTTACCACCTTTTCCGCTATCCTGCTGCTGCATAACCTGTTGCCTTGCCTGGACAACGCTTTCCGCCAGAAACCTTAAGCTCCTGCCCTGCTCCACACTAAGTCCTGCACTTTTCATGCTGAATTTTACGGCTTTTTCCAAAGGAGACCCTGAATTAACACAGCTGATGGTTGCTGCCAATAACCGATTTTTCTCCTCCGTCAGAGATTTCAGGGGATGTGTCAAAATTATATCACCTGCCTGGGAAATTTTTGCTGTTTCCAAAACTCCTTTATGGATATCCTGAAGAAGATATGCCTTTGATGCCACATTCCCATAATCCTGCGGCAGCTGATATAATACGGCAAATCGCCGAAACAGCTTCTCAGCTATCCTGGCTCCTTCTTTTTGCAGGCTGCAGTGAATACCAAAATGACGACATAAATCACTTGTTTTCCAGTACTGAACCTCCTTCTTGGGGAGTGGCAGATATCTTGTATTTTGTACCTGACTGACCGCAGCTTTTTTCATAAGCATCCTCCTTCTAATTTGCTTGTTTTTTCCCTATACTTCTTTCCATATCCGCAGCACCGCATACATCCGCTCCTAAGTCTAATATGATTTTCTTTATCTCCTCTTTCATACTTCTCTCTGCTCCCTTGGAATCTTATCGTAAATTATTTGCTCTGTATCTAAAGCATAGCTTACCTAAGCCTATAAATCAACCTTTACTGATAAGAACTTACAAGTTTCCCCGGAACGTTTATTTACAGCTCACTATAAAGAAACATTTTTATGAGTTATTAACGGAAAGAGCAGGGACAGGCATTGACAGAGGCAAAGAAGGCTTTTTATGCAAAACAGTCATGATTCTACCATTTATCCAATATATATAAAATAAATAGAATTTGGGAATGTATATGATAAAGATTAATCACGCACTTTGTAAAAAACTGGCTAAATACGCTTTTCTATTCGTGGCAGCATTTCTGGCCGGCCATTTTGCCGCCAGAATTGTAGACAGTACTGTCAGTACCTCTATTCAGTCCTCAGCGGAAGGCAACTGGGGGCTTAGTTTCCAGGAAGAGGGTAAGCCGCCTGTGGCAAACGCTACTTTTGATGAACTGAAAAAATACGATACTTATTATGCAGAAGATACCACGGAAAAGGTTCTGTATCTGACATTTGATGCAGGGTATGAAAATGGGAATACATCCGCTATTTTAGATGCTCTGAAAAAACATAATGCTCCGGCGACATTTTTTATTGTGGGTAACTTTCTCTCAACAAGCCCTGACCTGGTAAAACGTATGGTAGCAGAAGGCCATACCGTCGGAAATCATACCTATCATCACCCTGACATGTCAAAAATGTCTACCATGGAATCCTTTTCAAAAGAAATACAGGATCTTGAGAAGCTCTATCAGGACACCGTTGGACAGCCGCTCACAAAATTCTACCGTCCGCCACAGGGCAAATACAGTGAAAATAACCTGAAAATGGCTCAGGAAATGGGATATAAAACATTTTTCTGGAGTCTTGCTTATGTAGACTGGTATCAGGATAAGCAGCCTTCAAAGGAAGAAGCCTTCAAAAAACTCCTTGGCAGAATCCATCCCGGTGCCGTTGTCCTCCTTCACAGTACTTCTAAAACAAATGCTGATATTATGGATGAACTTCTTAGCAAATGGGAAGAGATGGGTTATACTTTCAAATCTCTGGATCAATTGGCACAATGATAAAACATACACCACTCTCTAATAGCTTTTCTAAGCTCATTAAAAAGTGGTGTTTTTATTTCGTCCATAATAATGCCCATATGCCAGGCATATTTCTATTTAATTTTTCTGTTATTATCTGAATTGCCAGTTCCTCTATTGCTGAAACAGCCGCCATTAGTCCTGCTGGTCACCTGGTATCTTCTTGCAATCCAGCCGTCAGCCAAATCACTGAATCCACAGATAAAATACACGATCCAAAATGCTGTTCCAAGCGGCTTCATCATTCACACCTTTTACCATACCTTTCCTTTCAACTAGATCATAAGGATAATTCTAACCCTGTTCCTACCTCAGTCACATTAAGTGCATCGTTCATCTTCGCCTTCGCCTGAAAGGAAACACAGTGGCAGGGATATAAATTTTCCACTTGATTTTCCTGAAAGCAGCGGATCGTTTTTTCTAACCTCACATCCCGGTCAAATATATGAAATCCACCCAGAATACCCTGAATCCGCTTCTCCTTACATACCTGTTTGCTATACTCGATAATATTGCATATACCGCTGTGTGAACATCCGGTAATCACAAACAGGCCATTCGCTGACTGATACACAAGTGCAGAATCATCCAGAACCTGATCCGGTTCCCATACCCCATTGCTGTTCTGTTCTCCGATTTCGGCCCTTTTTTCAAAATCATTCAGAGAAGGTATTTCACCCAGAAAAACCAGATTTTCATTTAACCGGATTGGTTTTTCTGATAAAATCAGACTGCCGCTTTTTTTCATTTCCCCTTCTGAAAAAGGTGCTCCGATGTCTTCTGCACCATCTCGCTTAGGCTTAAAACAATCGGGATGTGCAAGAATCTTAACATCAGGTAATACATACCGCTGCATCAAAAACTTATAGCCTCTGGTATGGTCATTATGCCCATGAGAAAATACAATATGCGTCAATTTACCTAAGTCGATATCCATCGCCCTGGCATTTGTTATCAATACATCCGAATATCCTGTATCGAACAAAATGCATTGATCCCCATCCTCAATGTAATAACTAACCGCAGGCTCGCCTTTATAATATTGATCAATATAAGTATTATTATCAACCAGAACCTTTAATTTCATTTTTCTCCTCTCATCTGACAGTTATATTTTCGTCTTCCCCCTCATACATTATACCACACCATGGTATTGGAGGTTGCTTCATGAAATATGGATTAGCATTGGCCGGAGGCGGCACAAGAGGAGCGGCACATGTAGGCGTGCTGAAAGCTCTGGATGAAGAACACCTTCTTCCTTCTTCCATTGCCGGTACCAGCGCCGGAAGTATCGTCACCGGTCTATTTGCCTCTGGAATGAGTATCCCGGAGATGTGTAAGGTTGTCACCCATCTCTCCCGTCGCGGTTTGTCTTATCTTGATCCGGACTATACGAATATTCTGAAACTTTTTCCTCAAATGATATGCAAAAAAACAGTAACCCTCACGGGGCTGTTAAAGGGAAATAAACTTGCTGAATATCTATGTGAACTTACCCATAATATTTCATTATCAGATGCCCAAATAAAAACAGTAATTCCGGCAGTTGATATTGAAAGTGGAGATACCATCGTTTTTACCAATTTCGCCTGGACTTATCCCCTGGAGCATGTCCGTTGGAAACACACAGGTAAACTTGGTGACATCATGATGGCAAGTTCCTCTGTTCCAGCCATCTTTCAGCCTAGAAAACTGGAAAACTATCAGCTGGTAGACGGCGGAGTAACTAATAACCTTCCGGTTGATTTACTGGCGGCAGCCGATGAAAAACGAATTATCGCCGTAGATCTGGGCGATGACTATAAGAAGCCAGCAAATAACTCTATTTTTGAAGTATCCCTGCATTCATTTTCCATTATGAGCAGAGATCTGAAGGATTGTTTATCGCAAAAAGAGCTGTTGCTCCTGAAGCCTTCTCTTCCTGATGAAGCAGGATTATTGACCTTTGAATATATGACAGACTGCATGGAGGCCGGATATCAGTATACAAAAAAAATGATTCCCCGGATCAAAGAAGTACTGTCAGCTCCTGTAAATCCTATAAAAAGACTTTGATATTCTATAGAAAAACCGCAGTCCTATACCGCTTACGCTTTAATTGCCCATCGCATTTTCGTTGAACGGGCTCGGCTGTTTATGTTACACTCTTCCGCTGACGGGCGAATAACTTCTGTTGCAATTTCACTGTAAACACCATCGCGGAACAGTTGTTTAAAGGACTTTTTAACAAGCCTGTCCTCCCCGGAATGGAATGTAAGTATGGCTACCCGTCCGCCTTTTGCGAGTACATCCGGAAGCTTTTCCAAGAATTGATAAAGTACTTCAAATTCGCTGTTCACATCAATTCTCAATGCCTGAAAAGTCCTTTGACAAGATTTCTTAATTGCTTCTTTTCGTTGATCAGCAGGAACAAACTCCAGTGCATCTCCTATAATTTGCTGGAGTTTTGTTGTTGTAGAGATCTCTTTTCCTTTCTTAATCTCAGAAATAATCCCATGAGAAATCTCTTCAGCATAAGGTTCATCTGAATTATCAATCAGCATACCCATCAGTTCTTCCTTGCTAATTGTTCTTAAGCGTTCAGCTGCAGATATTCCTTTTTCCGGATTTAACCTCAGATCTAATGGTCCCTCTTTTTTATAAGAAAATCCTCTGTCCGGATTATCTATCTGCATGGAAGAGACTCCTAAATCCGCCAATACAAAATCAAAAGCTCCCGCTTTCCCGGCAACCTGGTCGATATCCGCAAAATTCAACTGCAGAATTGTCAATATATCCGATCCAAATCCCAAACCTTCCAGTCGCTCCCTGGTCTTAACTATTTCTATCGGATCTACATCCAGTGCATACATATGACCCTGGGATTTCAGACATTTCATCATTTCCAGTGTATGTCCCCCATATCCCAGTGTTGCATCCAGACCGGTCTGACCCGGCTTTATCTGCAGAAAATCCAATATTTCCTTT
This sequence comes from Robinsoniella sp. KNHs210, assembly GCF_000686105.1. NCBI lineage: Bacteria > Bacillati > Bacillota > Clostridia > Lachnospirales > Lachnospiraceae > Robinsoniella > Robinsoniella sp. KNHs210. Next base: position 415,257 of record NZ_JMLZ01000002.1, on the reverse strand, counting down.
ACACAAATGGAAATATGCATCCCCACGGGGGTACTTCCTTTTTGTATTACCTTTGCCACCGTTTCCGGATATTTTTCCGGTTGAAGTTCTTTATATTTTTCCTTATATGTTTTAGGATGAGTCCCTTTATATCTTACTCGACGTTTATGTTTTTGTTCCTGGTTATCCATTGTATGCCTCTCTTTCATTTATATCAAACGCATCACCTTCTGGTGTATCACTATATTTCATTTTCTTTATAAATAAGATTGTATTTTAATCATTTATTCTGTCATTCGGTCTCATACCAGCAGTAAGTTCCCCTGCCTTCTTCTTTTGCTTTATATAATGCTTTATCCGCATTATGATATGCTTTTGTGAATGACAAATCGCCTTTTCTAACTCTGACAATACCTATGGAACAGCTCTGTTCCAAATCCATCCCGGTAAAGATTATGCCGATCTTTTCAATCAGTTGATCTGCAATCTGAGTTCCTTCATTTCTGCTGTGAACCCCCTTAACAAACAGCATGAACTCATCTCCGCCAATCCTGCCTGCGATATCAGAATCTCCTGCATGTTTCTCGAGAACAGCCGCTGTGCGCTTAATAAGCGCATCCCCCGCCTGATGCCCTTTTTGGTCATTCACTTTTTTAAATTCATCTAAATCAAGCAAAAACAGCAATCCATCTGCCTTCTCTTCCGTCAGCAGACGACTGATATGCTTTTCTGTAAATTTCCGGTTAAAGAGTCCTGTCATCGAATCCAGCTGAATATCTTTTTCCAGCACCGCGCTGCGCCGCATGGCTTCTTCTGCCTGACTCGCAAATGTTTTGGGATAATACTCATCTTCTTGCTGATAAATATAAGGAACTGAATGATGCAGGCTGTCAATTACTAATCTTCCGTTAATCTCAGCGTGTACAACAGCGGTAATCCTGGTATCCATATTGATAACCACCTGTTTTCCCTCAACATCCGATTCACCAGCTTCAAATTCTCCATATACAATACAGACATCCTCACTGACCAGTTTTGCCTCATACCATTCATTTCTGATGATAAAGTCAATCCCTTCTGCTTCTTTCTGATCCTTTTGCAGACCGTTGATCAAAGATTCCAGCCCATGATAAAACTCGTGTTTCCCCGTTCCAATCACCAGTATATCAGGGGAAAGATATTCAAACATCTTTTCAATCTTCATCTGATCCCCGGAAATATAACTCTCCATCAACTGTTGTATCAATAGACTTGCCCTGCTGCATATATCTTCCTTCCTCATGGATACCTCCGTTTCGCTTGCTTGCATTATTATTATGATAACATATGGATTGTTATGTGTCGACTTCCTTTCCTGATTTTACAAAAAGATACAATTAAAAAAGCTCCACAAAGTGGAGCAGTCAGCCAGATTCAATTTAACGCTCAAACATATATCTTTCTATCTCTTGCAATGTTAATTTTCTTACCTTGGTATCCGGATATTCCCTATATGCTCCAGCACTGTAAACCGGAGCCATTTTTTCACATATTTTATCTTTATTTTTCCTCAAAAACAAATGCAGACCTTCTATATCTACAAATATTTTATATGATATGCGCCCTTTACTGCTTTTTATTTCATAAACTCCACAGGACTTTTTCATTGTATAATCAGCCGTTCTTAAATATAACTTTGCTATCTCTAAAGATTTGAATGGAAAATTCCACCTTTGCACACCTCTTTTTTCATCATGCTCAATGCAAATGCAGCGTCCGCAAGTTCCACAGATATATTGTGTATGATTTTGCAGGCACTCCATAGGATTCAGTAAAGGAGTTATTCTGTTGTTATCACTGTAACATTCCTTACACATAATTCTATTTTCCTTTCTTCACATTGTACTTTTTATCAGATCATTTTCACTTTTCTCCGATCTCTTTTTGAATTTAGTTTACTATATTTTCAAAAAACCGTCTATCAAAATATTAGGCTTCTTTTGCTGCTATAACAGAATCTTTTAATCTTGCTTTACAAAAAAGATTTTGCCGGATCGTTCTCACTTTCCGGCAAAATCCTTTTTATTTTATCTACAATTTATTTCCAGGCGGAGCAGATTCTGCATTTTCCTGATCCCCTCTTTTTGGGATGTAACGATGGCATCCAATAAGGGTACCAATGAAGAGCAAATAGGGAATTGCAGTGCATTCTCTGACATGTAGACAGCCCCTTTGTGGTGCGGTATCATTTCACGCATAAAATTAGCGTCAATATTATTGTCGGTGGACGCTGCCTTCATCTCATAAAACATATTCTGTATGATGTAATCATTGTTTTGTTTATAACAGCTGAGTTCTTCCGGTTCATTCATACAGCATTGACATTCCGGATATACCGCTTTCATATTTTCAATGCTTTTCTGCTGGGATACGATAATATTCATTGCTATGTTTTGTAATGGAATATTCGTTGTATACCTCAGCAGATTTTCAGACATGGCAATGGCGGCACAGTGATGGGGAATCATCTGGGTTATGAAACTGCCTGAAATGCTCTCCGTAAGTTTCACCCCAGACATCTTCTGAATCATATTTTCTAAAATGCAGTGATATTGTTCTACATAAGCTTTTGTATTATTACTTAACTGGCATGTATTGGTCATAATTTCACCCTCCTGCCATTATATGCAGGCTGGTTAAAGTTGGTGCCAGATTAATTTCTTCTTAACTTTCCTGCCTTATCATTAATCATTCTTATCAAGTTGGTATTTCTTTCCGGCACAGCCGTTTCTTCCATGGGCTTTCACTGTATATAGTGCCTGATCCGCCAGATTCAGCAGTTCATCAGGATCTATTCCGTCGCAGAAAGTCTCATTACAGTATCCGATCGATACCGTCAGGATATCAGAACCTGGATGTTTCTCATGATGAATCTTCTCCTGTTTTAGCCCTTCAGTTACCTGTTCAATATACGCTTTTACTTCCTGATCATCCATATTTACACACAGACAGACGAATTCATCTCCTCCGTAACGGCTGATATAGATTCCTTCCATAACATTATGGGACAAAATCTGGGCTACTTTACGTAAAACCACATCTCCCTGGAAATGACCATAGTAGTCATTATACTGTTTAAAATAATCCACATCCAGCATGATATAACCCAGGGTCTTCAGATTCTCTCTGTGTGTCATCTTAGTTACCAGTTTATTAAACGACCTCCGGTTATACAATCCGGTTAGTTCATCAAGCTGACTGGCATTTTCCAGCGCCTTTCTTTGCTGAATCATATGTTCATGCTCCATCGCTGCCTGATGGATCTGAATCCTTGAAAGCATACTTTGTGAACGCATCTCATCTTCAATCGCTGTAATCTTCCTGACAATTATATAATAATCCTGATATGCCTGTCCCAGCTCATCTTCTTCCTGGTACTGCTGGTAATATTTTATTTTAAGGATCTGAATGCGATACAATAATGACAGCGATACATCATATTCGAATTTCTGTATAATATCCAGCAATTTCTTACAGCGTTCCCTGTCACCAATTTCCAGCATGTTTGCACACATACCTTCTGCCATATCACAGACAAAAAACTGGTCTTCCACATTCAGTAAGTCGTCTCCCATTAATCTGTCAGCTTTCTCAGCACATTTCTCCCGGTCTCCTGTCATAGCATAGTAAGCACACCAGCTGCACCCTAACCGGATACGGCTATACACACTGTCATCACACAGTTTTTCACATTTTACAAGAGCCTGTCTGGCACCGTCAGCATCTCCCAGATGTCCGCATACTTCCGCTAAATTAGTCAGATAACAGACCGCAGCCCCAATATTCTCCTCCTCCAGATTGTGCTCAATGTTCGTATATGCCAATTCAAAATATGTCCTGGCTGTTTCCCAGTCTTCTCTGCAGGCAAAGGAATATCCGATATTATTATACAGCTTTCCTGCCATACTGATATCTCCCAGCTTATCTGCCAGTTTCTTACCGTCTAAAAAGTAAGACAGCGCCGTCTGGTCATCATTCAGCTTCTGATAATAGAGCCCGGCGCAGTTACACAGCACCAGCATCAAGTCATCAAAACCATAATCTTTGCATAATGTACTTGCCCGCAGGAGAAAAAAACCACAGCTGGAATACTCTCCCAATGCCAGGTGGCAGTCCACTAAATATACATTTGCAAACGCACAGCCATAGGTGTACTGCTCCGCTTCTGACACATCCAGTAACCTTTTACAAAGCTGCCGTTCTTCTTCCAGATCCGTAAATCGAACCTCCAGAATTCTCTCCATCAATTTCGTTTCATAAGAATCTAATTTCTTTTTTCTGCTCATAATAAATCTACTCTTTTTCTGGAATATGTGTTGCGGCCGGAGCGCTTACTCTGATAGAGCGCCTGGTCTGCAAGCTGAAACAATAAATGCATTTCTACCTGCGCTTTGTCTTCACCTGCCGCATAGCCAATAGAAAGGGTCACTTCATTGCTGCAGGGAGACTTATCATGTGGCAGAGCCTTAGAATGCAGGCTGTCCCTGACACATTTAATAAAATTTTCTATCTCCTCCACCGCTAATCCTTCACAAACACATACAAATTCATCTCCCCCATAGCGGCATGAAGAAATTCCGGTTTGTCTGTTTTCTATAAGGCAGCGGGCAATATCCTGGAGAACGAGATCTCCTTTTAAATGTCCGTAATAATCATTATATTCTTTAAAATAATCTACGTCCAGAATAATAATCCCCATGTTTTGCCGGACATTTTCACTGGTTCGGTCCCGCATCAAGGATTCTAAATACCTGCGGCTATATACACCCGTTAATTCATCCACATTCACTTCCCGCTCTAAGGTTTCCTGTTCCGACTGCATAATTTCCTTCTGCTGTACCAATTGGTCCAGATGAATCTTTGATTTCATAGCATTTACAATCACATTATTTACCTTCGCCCGAAATCCCTCATTTTTCTCATAAAACCTGTGATATACCTCTGTGTGTTTTGAAACCGGCTCGAACAAAAACTCATAGCGGATCGTTGTTTCCTCAAGAGCCTGCATCTGATCCACTCCAGCTTCAACGCAGTTAACCTGCATAGCCTTTAGAAAATGTTTTGCATAATGGGCATTATTCAAATCCATCATTTTTTGTGTCAGGGTGTGATAAGTCTCGAATGCCGACAGCATGTCTTCATTTATAACTTCCTGGCTCCGGAGTAAAAAGTCTGCATATTCAAATGCTTTTTCATTTTCACCTACCGCAGCATAGTAGAGGCACCAATTCTTATATCCCAGTACCTTCTTCTGCCGGGAATCCGATCCTGTCTGATCATACTCTTCAATAAATTTTCTGGCATCCGCATATTGATTCATAAGTAAAAACACCTCAGACAGATTGCCCAGTATTGAGAGTAAGACCGGGCTTTCCTCTAATACTGACTGCAGCCGATATGCTTTCAAATAATAATTCAGTGCCTGTTCATAACATCGATGACGCTGAAATGCAAATGCCAGGTTGTTCAATACCACACATTCTCCTGCCGCATCATTCAGCCGCTCTGCCACTGTAATTGCTTTCAGGTAATATTCTATGGAGTTTTCTTCATCACCACGCATATCATGATAGATCCCGAACAGACTATATACCCGCAGATGAAGATCGTCCCAGTTATGATTTTCCAGGATCAGACTTTGCGCTCCCTGCAGGCACTTTCCTGCATTCTCTTCATCATAAACCGCAATATAGTAATCCCCCAGGTATGTCAGTGCAAATGCTTTACCATAGGAATCATTACATTTTTCTGACCAGTCCAGAAGTTCCTGGCACAGCCTCTTTTCTTCTTCCAAATCCGTATAACGAATTTCCAAAATTCGGGACATGATCTTTCTCATGCCGTGATTTAAATATTCTGTCATTCAATTGGCCTCTTTTAGTGATTTTGTTCTGTATAGTGACAAGCAGCCAGATGGCCGCCGGAGATCTCCTTTAATGCAGGTTTTTCATTCATACAACGTTCCTTTGTCCGCTTACAGCGCCCTGCAAAGGGACACCCTTTGATTGACCCGGCAGCTAAAGACATATCATCTGCCTCCGTGCGCTTGCCGCTTATGATCTGCTCCCGGGAATCTACTGTCAATACCGACTCCAGCAAAAGTCTGGTATAAGGATGCTGCGGGGTTCTATATATTTCTTTTGTTCTTCCAATCTCCATTATGTGTCCCAGATACATAACAGCCACGCGGTCAGATATATAATGTACCATATTCATATCATGAGCAATAAAAACATAGGTTAATCCGATCTCTTTGCCCAAACGTTTCAGCAGATTCATAATCTGGCTCTGAATAGACACATCTAATGCGGCAATCGGTTCATCGCATATCAGCAGCTCAGGCTCCAATGCCAATGCACGTGCAATTCCGATACGCTGTCTCTGTCCGCCGGAAAATTCATTGGGAAAGCGTCCGGCATGAGCTGTCTGCAGCCCCACTGATTCCAGAAGTTCAAAGACCCTGTTTTCTCTCTCTTTTTTCGTTAATCTGTTCTGAATGACCAGGTTTTCAGCAACAATATCTCCCACCGTCATCCGGGGATTCAGGGACGAATATGGATCCTGAAAGACCATCTGAACTTTGTTTGCAAATGCAAGCCGGTGTTTTCTCCGCTTTAAATCAAGTTTTTCTCCATGGAAGTACAGGTTTCCTTCTACCTTTGGATAAACACCCATTATGACTCTGGCAAGTGTAGATTTACCACAGCCTGATTCTCCAACAATACCCAGTGTTTCCCCTTTATTAATCTTCAGATTCACATCCTGCAGCGCCTGAACTCTTCGTTTGTCATTTATCGTAAAGCCCTTGGAGACATGTTCTAACTGAAGTAATGGTTCCATTATGAATATCCTCCTTCTGGGTTATCCCGGTGATAAAGCCAGCAAGATGTCCTGTGTCCATCCTCTATTTCAATTTCAGGCGGATCCGCCAGATGACAAATCTTCATACAAGCTTCACAGCGCGGCGCAAAGGAACACCCTTGCGGCAGCTTGTCAAGATCCGGCGGGGCTCCATTAATTGCACGGAGTTCCTTATCCTTTTCCAGGTTTGGCAAACTCTCAATTAGGCCGCGTGTATAGGGATGTGCCGGTTTTTCAAACAACCTTCCAACATCACTTTCCTCCACAATTTTACCTGCATACATAACCGCAACTTTATCCGCAACATTTGCTACGACGCTCAGATCATGGGTTATCATTAATACAGACGTATGCAGCTCTGTCTGCATTTTTTTCAGTAGAGCCAGAATCTGCATTTGAATGGTGGGATCAAGTGCCGTTGTTGGTTCATCTGCAATCAGCAATACCGGACTGCATGCCAAAGCCATGGCAATCATGGCTCTCTGACGCATTCCTCCTGAAAACTGATGTGGATACTGCTCTGCACGCAGGGATGCTTCCGGTATCTGTACCATTTCCAGCAGCCGAACCGCTTCTGACTTACACTCAGCAGACGTTTTTTTTCCATGTCTGCGCAGAGTTTCTGTCACCTGTTTTCCAACCTTCATGGTTGGATTCAGATATGTAAGCGGATCCTGAAAAATCATGCCTGCCAGCTTCCCTCGTATTTCAAGCATCTCTCTCTCAGAAGCAGCAAGAATATCTCTTCCACCAAGCCAGAGCTCTTCTGCTGTCATATCCCCCCCTGATACATCATTGAGTTTTAAAACAGATTTTGCTGTCACACTCTTTCCACATCCGCTTTCTCCTACCAGCGCCAGAATTTCTCCTTTTCTAACCGACAAAGATACCCCCCGTACAGCATCCAGATTCCCATAACGCTGTTTAAATGACACTCTCAGCTCTTTTATTTTCAGCACTTCGTCCATGTGTAATATGTCTCCTTATCTTAGGATCCAGAATATCCTGTAATCTGTCACCCAGAAGATTGAACGCCAGCATAAGCAGACAGATGTATATTCCAGGCACTGCTAACTGCATCGGATATGTCTGAAACACACCGATGCCTTCATTTGCCATGACCCCCAGAGAGGGATAAGGCGGTGCAACTCCCATTCCGAGCATAGATAAAAACGCTTCGGTAAAAATAATCCCAGGTATATCCAGAGTAGCATTAACAATAATAATTCCAAACATATTTAGGAGCAGATGTATAAAAATAATCCGTCCTGCACTGGCTCCCATTATTTTTGCTGCCACCACAAATTCCTGATTTTTCAGCGATAACACCTGACCTCTTACAAGTCTAGCCATACCTGTCCATCCAACAAGGGAATACGCAATAATCAAGGAACCGATTCCTCTTGGCAGAACTGCCATCAAAAGCAGGACAATTACCATATAAGGTATACCGCTAACTACCTCCAGAAGACGCATCATTATATTGTCAGCTGCTCCTCCCATATATCCCGAGATACTGCCGTATGTAACCCCCACAACACAGTCAATCAATGCCACGGCACCTGCCACAGTCAGCGAAATTCTTGCACCATACCAGAGCCTTACGAATATATCACGTCCTAAATGGTCTGTACCAAATATATGAATCAATCCATTGACCGGATCTCTGCTGAAAAATGACTGATTCGCAAAAGCGACATTCTGTGCCGCATAATCAAACGGACTCAGAAAAGGAATCAGCACCGCTCCCAGGATCATTGCCAGAAGGAGAATCAGAAAAAAACCAGTTGACGGGCTGCTCAGGAAAAGCTGAAATGTTTCCTTACCATAGCTTGGAACAGTATGTATGGCATTCTCTTTCTGCTTCGGTTCATTCTTCGCTACCCGCTCAAAATACTCAGCCGGTATCTTGCCATTTTCATCCTTCAATTTCAACACCTCCCAGCCTGATTCTCGGATCTACGAGACTATGAATGACATCTACAACCAAATTACAAAGTACCAGGAAAATACCAAAAAATAAAGTTGTACCCACAATAACCGGATAATCATTTGCCCGAACAGAATCGACAAAATACTTTCCAAGTCCCGGGATTGCAAAAACATTTTCAACCGCAAAAGTTCCAGTAAGCAATACCGCGGTCATGGGACCAAGTACTGTTATTACAGGCATAACAGCATTTCGGAGGCAATGGCTGAAAATAATTTGCTTTTTACTAAGCCCTTTCATTCTTGCTGTCGTAATATAATCCTTTTCCAGTACTTCCAGCATACTGGAACGCATAAGCCGGCTGATAATTGCAATCGTACCAAATGCCAGCGAAAAAGAGGGCAGTAACTTACTGCTTTCTCCTTTCCACCCAATGATGTCGAATACATGCATACCGGTAATCTGATACAGCTTAACCCCAAGAAAATATTGCAGTAGAGCTCCCAAAATAAAAGAAGGGACCGACACACCCAGTAATGCTATGATCATAATTCCGGTATCCCAGGCTTTCCCTCGTTTAACCGCTGCCATGATCCCCAGTAATAAGCCAATCAGAACCGCAAAGATCAGGGAACGGATTCCAAGTTCCAGGGACACCGGAAATGCACCGCCGATAATATCGGTGACCTGTCTGCCGCTTACAAGAGAACTGCCAAGGTCTCCCCTGCATACATTCCCAATATAAATAAAATATTGTTCAAAGACCGGCTTGTCCAGCCCGTACTTTGCCGTAAGGGCGGCCTGGATAGCCGGTCTGATTGCTTTATTTCCCGAGAACGGATTCCCGGGAAGCATATGCATTAATAAAAATGTTATGGTTGTCAATACCAGTACTGTAAAAAAAGCATATATGATCCTTTTTACCACATATTGAGCTTGAAAGCGCAAAATTTTCACCTCTGCTCTCTGCCTTACCGGGCATTAATAGACGCACCGTCACACACGTTGAAATACTGGAACGGCGTACGTACCAGACCCTCCACTTTGTCTGACACTGCATATGTAGTACAGGTAAAATACAGCGGCCCCATCGCCATATCATCTAACAATAACTTTTCTGCCTGAATCATCAGTTCCTGTTTTTTGCCGGCATCACCTTGCTCATCTGCATCTGCCAAAAGCCTGTCATACTCAGGATTGGAGTATTTCCCCATGTTATTGACATTATCACTGGCGAAGTATTCCAAAAATGTCATTGCAGTATTCTCAGTCGGCCCGTTTGCCTCAATGCTTATATTAAAATCTCCATTTTCTTTCGCTTCCTGAAGTGCTTTCCATGCCTGGGCATTAATCGTCACATCAATACCAAGATTTGTCTTCCACTGCTGCTGGATATATGCCGCCTGATTCTGGCTGTAAGACGTATCCACAACATCCAGTGTCAGCTTTATATCTGCGGCTGCTATTTTCAATTCCTCCAGAGCAAGTTCCATATATTTTTTTGCATTTTCCAAATCATATGCGAACAGGCTGCCACGTGCACTGGCATAGCTTTTCTCTCCGGCACCTGCAATCATCTCCGGCACGAGACCATCTGCTGCAACAGACCCGTCTGCAATCACATTATCAAGAAGACTCTGTGTATCAATGGAATAAGCCAGCGCTTTCCGAATATTTTCATTAGCCAGATACTCATTCTCCATATTAAATCCGAGATACCACGTTCCCCCGTCAATATAGGTATGAATTGCTTTTTCATCTTTATCTTTCACCTGTGCAATCTGCTCACTGTAAATATTGCACAGATCAATTTCTCCGGTTGTAAAAGCATTCAGCCGGGTATTCGTATCGCCGATCATAGCCAGCTTGACCTTAGGAATCCTGATATCAGAAGCATTGTAATAATCATCCCACTTTTCCAGCATCATATGGTCATCATGGGTCCATTCCGTCAGCCTGTACGCCCCGTTCGTAACCATCTTATCCGCATCTTTTCCATATTCCGCAGCACCAATTTCTTCATAAGCCTTTTGATTCATCGGAAAATACATGGGCAGTGCTAAAAGGAACAGGCCATCCGTCATAGGATGTGACCATTCAATCTCCAATGTATAATCATCTCTCACCTTAATTCCCAGTTCCGATTCATCTGCCTGCCCATTATAAAAAGCTTCTCCGTTTTTAATATTCTCATATAAAAACGAAGCCATGAATGCACCTGTATCCGGCTTCATCTGGGTTACCCATGCAAAATAAAAATCCTTTGCGGTAACCGGTTCACCATTGGACCACTTTGCATTCTGCTTTAAGTAAATAACATATTTCGTATTATCTGCACTGATGTCCCACTTTTCTGCCAAGTCAGCCACCGGCTCGTCATTTTTATCCAGTCTGGCAATACCAGACATGCAGTGTGACAATATACTCATGGCAACCGCATCACACACAAGGATGGAGTTCATCTCAACAGGTTCTGTGGTAATGTCTAACACGACGGTATCTTCATCCGTGGTGCCCGGGAATGCACCTGCTTTCTTCTGAACCGCCTTCTCCTGACCCGTTTGATCTGTATTCACCTGATCTGTTTTGCCTCCGGCACTGGTATTGCCGCAGGATACTAAATTGAACACCACGATCAAAATCATTGCAAATGCCAGTAATTTTTTCTTTCTCATAATTTACTTCCCCTTTTTCTAATTAATGTAGAATGGAAATTTATGTATTTGGGGTAATTATAGCATTTATTGAAATGTGTTGTCAATTTATACATGGAGGAGTTTTATGGGGTTTTATGGGGTGGGAAATACGGAAAATAGCTGTGCAAAACGATGCGCATCCTGCCGGAAAAGTGAATACCTTTGTAAAAGTAAAACTTTCATACTAAATATCATCATAGTATACTTCTTTGTTCATATAAATCTTTTCCCGCTTAGAATCATAGTACATACTTGATTGACCTATAATCGGAGTGATATCATATCTGTCAAAGTTTAATCCATATTCCTCCTGTATAAATTCAATAAACTCCATAATGTCTATTTTCTTCAACTTTTTCATGATAAACAAAAAGAAATCAGCACGCGTAAACTGCCTTCCTATGTGACTAAAAAGGAAACCACCGCCTACTTTACTATAACGAATCTCCTTATTACCGCGTAATAAGGCTCCATAAAACCAATCGTCATAACCAAGCTTATCCAATTTACTTGTAAATCCGTTTTTTCTGATAGATTTTATTGAAAAAAACTCTTCGTTATCATATTGTGCCGCATCAAATGCATATTGTTTTAAATCTTCTTGCGATATATCCGGTGCCTTTTCACTAAAACTTCCATAAGTCAAATACTTATTTTTTTCAAATTCCAAAATATCACAATTAATGCGCATGCCCTCCAGAACACCTGCAAAATTTTGATTATACTTAATACGTCTGTCAAACATGTCAAGATCCGTAATCTCATCCTTAAGTAAAAGTGCTTTAAAATACTCCTCTCCATTCGGATAAGTATTTTTTATAACATAATCAATATACACCTGAAATCCCATAGTTTTTAGTGTATATGGATTTACTTTTTCCTTATCTCCTTTTGGGAATGTTTCCATGTAGATATTTTCAATATCTTCGATAAAATAAAAGTCTTTTATAAGTTTATTCCCCATTATTTTATATTCAGCATCTGACATAATCTTATAGTCCACAGAAAACATACCGTTATTGTAATATTTATTGATAAAAGGTGTAAAGTTAGCCAATGCTGTTTCGCTTTTGACACCAAATTCTTCCTCATATGCCTTACCAAAAGCATAAAACTCAATCGGTGCAACTCTGTATAAAAATTCTACGGTCTGCTGTTCTCTGTCTGATTCTCCAATGGAAATAAATGGCATCCTTCCTAATGATAAGTTTATCGGCAATTTATCAATATTTTTCTTTATAATATTATGTAATTCATACTCATCCATAATATTGAATTCTTCCATTAATTCAGGATAAACATTAAACAGTTTCAGTGTAGAAATCTCCATGTTTTGAAATGAATCAAAACCTAATTCTGCAAACAACCTGTCAAGATCATATTCCTGCATATTATAATATCTAATCCGGTGTCCGTATTTGCTAAGAACATAGCATTGATCATCCATCCTTGCCTCAAAGGCTCTTTCTGTGGGATATAACAGCCGCTCAACATTCTCTAATCCATTCATTTTCAGAAAATCCATATATAGCTGATAATATTCTGAAATAGTACACTCCTGATCACTATAATTTATTTCAAGTAACTTCCTTATTATAGCTTCTCTTTTTATTGGGATATATTCTCCACCGATTACTACACAGTATTTATACATTTCTTTTACTGCCTTTTGTGCAATTATACCTGAAATATGCTCATCATTTAGTAATTCTTCTAACCCCTTAGAACCTTTTTTATAAGTTCCTTTAAGATAGTTAAACGATTCTTCTGACAAACTAAATATGTTCTTAAACTCTTCCTTCGTAATGTCATAATTTTCGAACCAATATTTAAAGTCATCTTCTCTAAGCTTCGGCATATTCTCAATTGCCTTTTTTGTAATCTGTCTTACTCTTTCTCTAGTTATCCCTATAATGCTGCCGGTCTCTTCCAGAGTCATACCCTTTAATCGACACATTAAAGCTGTTTTTTGATTTCCTTCCTCCATCCGATCCGTATAATCCTGAACTGTTAAAAGATGATATTGCAATCCATCATCTGTATAATCCACCTTATCTTGGGCTTTAAGCTTCTCAATTATTTCCATAAAAATATCAGATGAACATAGTCCAAAGGGCAGCATCTTCTTTAATGTATCCATTGGTACTATTGCAGTTTCCTGAAGCAAAGAGCAAATATAGTTTTCAAACAGCTTAAAAATTGAAACATCTGAAAATATTTTATTTAATAAATTTCTATTTCCCCATACCATTTCTATATCGGATTCCAGTAAATCCCTATTCTTATATACAATGACCTTTACCTGGTTACTATATATCGCATCATCAAGATCCGGACAATTTATTTTTATATCTTCTTTAATTCTATTAGAATACAGATCAATGAGATGACTATGTTCATCCGCCTTATATTGAATACAGATAATTTCTTTAAGTTTATTTAAAATTTCTTCTCTGGTGCCAGCCCCCATTCCTTTTACTTCCAAAAAATCTTTATAATCCGTGTTCACGATAGACTTTGCCGTCATATATTTATTTCTTAATAAAGCTCCCGTAGCTCTTGCAGACATCCTCATATCATTCACGTCAATATCGTTCATAATAAAACCATTTGAGTCGTAAAATAAAGTATCATGAACATCTTCCGAAATTGTTGTTTCATCCAGATAATGCAGAACCTTGATTTTCTTCTCCTGAGTAGTATTGTTATGTTTATTGAAATTAACGTTCTTTTCTAAGACAACATCATTTATTTCTGCTTCCAGGTTTAAATCAGTTTCTATTTCCCCCAGAATAGATTTTTTTATAACATCTAATATTTCTACAGCAACATATTTATCAATAGAATCTATACCTAGTATCTCTTCTATTGAAAGCTGCATTAATTCACCTAAATTACTAATATTATATTTCTTTATTACGTTAAACGTATTTGATGAAAACCCCAGCTTGTCTATTAATATATCTTTATTTTCCCCAATCATGATATTACTCCTTTAAAAGTTATTTACATATCATAGTTTATTAATTTCCATCAAATAGTATCGCAAATGCTCTTAGAATAAGCTTTCTGCATGAGAAGTGCCACAGTTTCCACATGCGGTGAAAGTTGTCTTTTATACTACACGGCAAAAGGTTCGCCCTAACGTTTTGTTATAGAATGCCTGATTTGGAGTTTTACTCCTCTTACCCTTGTGATAATTTTTTACCCCTCTTGGTAAGAATTTTACCCCCTTTTCCCCACCTTAAATAACGAATAAATACGCTTCATTATTCTTCCCACACATCCTTTATCCTTTTAGGTACCATTGATACCTTCTTCCAGGCAAAAAGTACATTCAAATAATTCTCTTCTACAGTCATCACAATATATTGGTTCTTGAACTATGTCGTCTGCATCTACTACTTGCACGCCACAATTTGTACAATTAACAATCTTATTCATCGCTCCACAACTAAGACACATTCCATAAGGTGCATAATCATTATTTACACATATATATTTCTCTCTACATTCACAACACTCTAGTTCATCGGAAGCAATAAATGTAATACCTCCAAACAATTTTACTAATTCACGTTCAGTATCTACTTCATCATGTACGATTTTTAATGACTTCTCATCAAAATTTTTCTTTCGCCTCCAATATTCCATCAGTTTAATAGTATCACTCTCTACTTTGGTAACACTATCATCAAATTTCACCTGAACAATGTTAGGTCTATTAAAAGCTGTACCAGAAAATATAGCTTGTCCAGGTGATAAAATACTAAGCATTGCTATACTCATCTCATCTATAAAAGGCACTGTATTCTTTATAATGTCTATGTCTCTGGGATTAACCAATTTATGAATCACATAATTGTGAGACTGCGATAATAAAGTCGGTGTAATATCACTAGGTCTTTGAGTTGCCATTGTAAGAAATACCCCAAACTTTCTGCCTTCTTTGATGATGCTTTCAAAAGTATCAATGCATGTTTTGGCAATGGCATCTTCTTTATCAATATTTTGCGCTGATAAATAATTGTGAGCTTCATCAACAATCAAGTGCAAAGAAAAATTCTTTTCCTTAGAATTAAGTAAAAAATCATATAGCTTTGCACATAAAAACGTTACGATTATTCTTCTAATATCCTTTTTTGCTCTGCTCACATCGCATACCAGTATATGTTCTTTTTCAAATAAGCAATCTAATACATTTTTCTTATCACCCACTATATAAGGTAAAAAAATCGCTTTAAAATCCTTTTTATTTGAATTAAATCTTCCTATCAAAGGGCTTGTATTATTTTCATTAATATTATACTTATATGTTCGATACAAATGTGTAATATTAAGTAAAAACCCCATATCTTCGACAGAAAAGTTTTCTTTAATTGATAAAGTCGTATACTGGTTTACCTCATTGCAAATTACATGCGTATAATCAGTATAAAAATCTCCACTATTTACAATCATGAACTTATTTCCATTAATTGTATATCTATCAAAAATACTAAAAATATTCTCGATTTCTTTATAATAATTATCATCAAAAAAATAAAAATCCTCTTTTATACTATTAATTGCACCGAGTTTATTTGTTGTATTTGCATTCGAATTTAATATCCCAATTATGGATTTTTTTAGTTCATCTAATAAGTATTGAGCTATATTGGCCTGCTCTTCTTTAACAAATATATTTTTAATAACTCCATTCCAAACAGTCTTAATTACCGGATATTGTGTCTTTTCTGTTGCCTCAAGCAACAATTTCCAATCCTCACTTTTCAATAAATTTAAAGGAATATGTATACTGTTTTTACCAGCATTTCTTGTATCTAAAATTTTGTTTAATTTATTATTGGTAAATGCTTTGGTATACTCACCGTTTGTATCAACAAACAGAAAATAGCTGTTTTTTGTATTAATATTATCAAATAATTCTGTAAAAATGGTATTAAGTGTATTAGATTTTCCACTACCAGTATTCCCTACAACCAAAGAATGACTTGCAAAGAATTTATTGATATCTATATAAAAATCCAAATCCTTTTTATATAGATATTTCCCTACATTAATAGAGACACTGTATGATGTCCCGGAATAGATTTTCAACAGTTCTTTATCCGAAACAGTATAGGCATTATCAAATATATTAGGTGTCTCGCCACTATTTCCTTGTCTAAACTCATTTCCTTCAAAAAATCCTATAACTTTACAAATGACAATTCTATTACTTGCAATTTTAATAGATACTTCTTTTTTATCTGATTCAAGTATAGTTTTCTCATTTACTATTTCATATATAATATCTTCAATCTTTAAAAAACTTCCAACACCCGCAATTCGTACAGGATTACTATTGATAACAATGTACGGTGTCTCCAATTCCTTATTTATAGCTACACTTATGATAGTATTTGATACTTCTATTACCTTGCCGATATACATATCAATCATCTTTATCGCCTCCTCGAAGCTTTAGCAACAATTCAGCAACATCATTAAATTTATACTCTGTATTTACGACTATAACATTTTTATAAGCGTAATATTTCTCTTTTAAACGTGTTATCTCTCCACTTGTTGCACAGAAAATAATCAGATGAAATGTATTTATTGTCAATGCATTTTCAATTATTTTATTGATATGCTCATCTCCCATAGACATTCCCGTCACAAATAATGAAGTTTTTTCCTGACATAAACGATTTGAAAATTCTCTCATTAACGCCGAATAACTTATGATTAAATTAGTGTTTTTAAATTTATCTACAGAAGGATATATTATTTCCGGCAAAAATTCCTGTTCATAGGGGTTTCTCTCAACCAGTTCTTCATTTTTCATACACCACGATAGAGAACCATGTATCTTGAATAAATTCATATGATTAGGTGTTACTTTTATATTTGAATGGTTAATTTGAAAATTATCTACAAAATCATAATTATAATAGGCCAAATTGAATTTCCTATTTACAATTCCCTCAAATCCAGAATAATAATGAATGTTCTGTGCTTCCATTGCCATTTCATTCATCATGTCATAATTGGTTGTAAAAATATTAAAGGTCTGATTTTTTAAACCGTTTACCTCTTTTAAATTTTTAAGACCATTGTAAAATGCAATATAAGTTTCTAATACGGTGTCCTTATCTGATTGCTTCAATCGATTTCGAATTAATGATCTAATTAAATCTCTCTGTTCTTCAACCTGGTTTTTTAATGACATATTTACAATATATAAATCAACCCCCTCCAATACAGATAAAAATTTTTCTATATTAGCATCCTTAGCAAATAGATATGTATCATATAATTCTGATACCATCTCCCCCATCCCCACTGGTATAATCGAATCTTTTTTTATTCCACTATAAAAATCAATCACATTTGTATTACTTTTTATGTAATCCAGTAAATCCCACATTAATGGATAATTCACTTTACCAACAACTGGGTTATATGATGTTCCTGCACCAAGCAAAAAATTTATATTTGTATTTTTCATTAAAATTTTTATGAGTTCTAATTGCTCCATCTATGCCACCTCTTCATTCACGTTTACCGATATATTAAATGTTAATTTTTTAAGCTTCCATTTAGATTATCTCCTTACCTAATTTTAGAATTCCCTGTCTGTTTTACATGAATTTCGCATTGAAAATTAACCATTCATGGTTATTTACATACAAAGTGCACAAATCCTAGCCAGTTAGTTTCTCAATTACCTAACTATTGGATATACCCCTGCAATGCGACACCTACCACATAGTTTTTGTACATATAACAATTTCCCAACTATTTCGGCGACACAGAACTTTACTCCAACAATTAGCATCTTCTCGTTAGCTTCTTTTCACAAGCATACATTCATGTCTATATAAATTCGGATGTTTATTCACCCTTTCCGTCTCCATTTAATCAAGCATTATATTCTTCTATAAGCAGACTGTTATTCCGGTATTACTAGATCGCTATCTACATATAGAATCTGGCTTTATCTTCTCCGCTATCCTTTGCCCGGAAGCTTTACTTGTAGAGCTAGGCAGGCTGTTGATTTAAACATACTTATTCCATTTTGTATTAATCCTCTATTAAGGATAAATAATTTTTAAAGATTTGTTTTTTTAAACTTTCAATTTCACTAATCCCAATTAAATAAGCTACTTCCTTGTACACTATGCTTAATTTATCTATTGTATATTTTCTCCCAGAAACTTTTGTAAATGGTCCATCACTCTCTATAAATAATTTGTCTAATGGAATTTGTTTTATAATTTGTTTTCCATTTTTACTTCCTATCATGTTTGAATTAATAGAAAAATAGCAACCCAACTCAATAAACATTTCCAACCATTTTTTATTTCCAGAATACCAGTGCAATATTTTTTTTCTATTCCCATTCTTTTTTAATATCCTATACACTTCCTCTTCCGCCACACGACAGTGAATAGACATAATTTTTTCTTTTGAAATTTTGCATATATAATCAAATATTTCCATCTGTTTATCTTTATAAAACACATATTCCTTAGAAAAGTCCAAACCAACTTCTCCAACATACTTTGTATATTGTAAATTTCTTATAAATGATGTTTTTCGAAAGTTCACTTTTCCCACGTTTTGCGGATGAAATCCAACTCCAAATTGAACATACTTCGTTGGTTTGTACAGTTCTATGCATGATTCATATATTTCTGGTTGATTTGTAACACAAAAGGTATGCTGCTCCATTTGATTTATAAGGTTATATACTTGCAGATGATTTGAATAAAAATCAAGATGAAAATGCATATCTATTAACTTACTCATCAATCCCCTCCTCTATGAATTGAAGTAATTCATTTCCGTTTAACTGTGCTTGCTCTTTTATAAAATCATACAATTCACTCATTGATTTCATGTATACATCCACAAACTTTTCTATATCTTTCATGCTCATACCACCAAGTGCAATTAACCTTTGAGTATAATAATCCTTGCTGCCATATTTCAAATGATTATGAACTGCTAATAACACAGCTTTCAAATCTGTTGTTTTTCCAGTATCTGGATTTGAATACCTTTCATTTTTTGCAAATGCCATACTTATTTTATAACCTTCTTTAAATTTCTCCAAATACTCCTCTGATACATTAATTCCATTCAAAGACGATCTACGAATTAAACATGGATAGCAATATCCACAATTCCTTGGACGTCCTTTAATTCCCTTGTCTGCACGCATTGGGTGTGAACAAGATATTGTATTTCCTGCCCCCCTTTTAAATGCATTTGTCATTTTGACGCTTTGGACTATTTCCCCCTTTGTCTTATATGCAAAAAAATTTTCAATCGTATGTGGGATTAGAAGAATCTGTAAAAGATCATTTAATGCATTAATAAAATATACATGCGTAGTTCTTGTGCTACAACTCCCTCTTCTACTTGGCGTCAATGGAATATTTAATCCTATAAAACCATTTTCCGGAATATAAACCGGAACTTCTTCTCCAACTTGTGATGCAACTGCTAAAGCAACTGAAAGGAAAAGAAAAGATCTACTTCTACTCGTATTTTCAATATATTTTGTTTTTAAATCTTCATCTATGTTATAAGGAATTCTAGCATCAGTGTTAAAGAGTACCATATCTAATCTTCTATTGGGATAACTTTCCTTAAGAATTCTATGTAACGCATAAATTCTATTTCCTAATGCATTATATTCTCTGCAACCAACAAAACAAATATTTTTCCCTTTTTCCAACAAATTTATTGCACCTGAATAGGAATCTAAACCACCAGAAAATAGAGAAACAGCATCAAATTTTCCCTCTATAAAATCATACTTTTTTTTAGTAGCAAAATTTCTAAATTTTGAATCTGTTTTTCTAAAATTCACCGTCCATATATCACCACTTAAAAAATTTAATATATCTTCTAATTTTATCTGAACTGCATTCCACTTTGCAAATTCCAAAACTGGTATTGAAATATGTATCTCTCTAGTCCAATTATCCCCCACTTCTCCTGCCCGAATTCCTATACGTGGTATCCTTTTATCTGCTGCATAGACACTTGCTGCCAATGTTATCAAATCTTCATAAATCTCATCCAGACTCTCATTGTTAAATCTTCTCCAAATTTCTTCAAAGTTCACCTTTAGGTTTGACTTAGGTCCTTCATCCAGCATGTCAAATCTAATTGCATTTTCAAATTCATTAATTGGATCTATTTTTTCTGCTTTATTAATCCATACTTTCATACAGTCCCTCCATTTTCTTTAAATCTGCATAACACTCTTTACAGATGGCTGAAATATACTCCTGACCTTCTTTACTCGTATAATCTAAATCAAGTTTCTTTTCTAACTGAATGTCTGCCATTATTCTATTTTCTATTGCAGAACTGACATCATCCATAACACGATCGTAGTCTTTAGATAGTTCTGAATTTGTAAATATTTTTTCAGCAAAACAAGTTTCAAAATTTTTTATAGCAAATTGAATTATAAACTCCGTCAAAAATTCTTCGCTATTGATTTGTTCAAAATCTTTAAAAGTCTCTATGTCAAGTCTTTTTAAAGTTTCTGATAAACTTTCGCGTATGATCTGCATGTCAGTCGTAGAAAAATCTCTGGCAAAATAATCTATAAGTCCTTTATATAATTCATTACCGTTTTTATCCAACAATGAATCTAACCCTATATTCTTAGCTGCATTTTCTGCTCCATATTTATTGGCTGCACTTATGAAATTCATAAGTCCGCCCGCCACTATAGAAATATTGCTTTTCCCAAGATGTGTTGACATATAGGCATCTGCATATTTAGAAATCGCTTTACTAATTCCTGCACTGCCTCTTGAATCTTTCATCATTCTAGTTACGGCTCCTTTAGCCTGGCGCCACTGTTCATTTTTCGGTGGTATATAACCTTTAGATGTACCCATATATGTCCTCCTACTTTTCTTTCACTATAATTTCTACTATACTTTGATCCAGGCCCTTATTTTTTAAAGATTCAACAACATCAGAAAATCCTGATTTATCAACCTGGTACATTGAACTTAAAACAGTTGCAGTTTGCAAATTGATTTCCGTAATCTTCATCTTCTTTAATACATCCTTAATTTCGCTTCTGTAGTCAGAATAACAAATGTAGATTGGTTGCATCTTTTCTAGTAATTTGCAATTTTTTCGGAATTCCTCTATAAGTGCGTCCAATATTTTTGTATATTTAATTTCCTTATTATCTTTTAGCTTCTCCACTGTCCTACCATAATCCGTAGCACGCTTTGATTGCAAGATTTTGTTAAATATCGTCAGCTCTACTTTCCCTAAAGAATCTGATACACTTACATTTATATCTAATGATTCCCTAGTCAAATAGAAATATTTAAGCAATTTTTTTTCATATAAATCAATAGGATCTGATTTCAACCATCTTACTATTTTTTCATCAGACCACTTCCGGTATTCTTCAGGCAATTCCTCATCGTTTCTCGAAATACTTGTTATACTTTCTAACTCTTTTATTTTAGGATTTTTCTGGTTCTCTACAGCCCATTTATACAACTCTTTAAAGCGGCCCGTATCAATATATTCTAAAGCCATTAATTTAGCTAAAATTGCATAATTAAATTCTTTATCTGTTTTGTAATATATTTCAGCCAAATTCTTTCTTATCAAAAATGAATTCAAAAACCTTTTAGCCTGCCTTGGATTACCTTTTAACGTACTTGCAATTACATCACTTGTTTTAGCAATAATTTCAAACATTCTTTCAAATTCATTTATTGTTCCACACTCTAATACTGAATCGTCATAGTGCTCAAATGCTGATTTTACAAATTCCAAGTCAATTTTTACTCCGTCTACGAAAATGTTCGCCTCTTTAACTTTACTCAAAAGAATCTCAAGTTGATTTGCCTTTATTGATGGAACACCTTTAGATAAAAAAAGTTCACATATTAACAATAATAAATAATTTTTTATGTCTGTTTCAGATAACTCCGGAATATTTATAGGTAATTGAATAATCTTTTCGATATAGCTATCTGAAAAGTCTTCGGAACCTTCCGTTATTTTAGGATATTTATTTTCAATAGAATATTTCATAACCTGACTATCTACTGCTATAATAAAAGTTGATTTGGGAACAGACAAAAACAATTTAACGGCTTCCAATGTTTCTATTACGCGCTCCGGAGTACATCTATCCAAATCGTCAATCATAACAATTAAATTATCTATATGAGATTTATCAATTAAATCACTGAATTCTTTTCTAAAAAGTCGAATATTTTCAACAGCAGTATCTTTATTTTCTTCTACTTCTTTCTCATTCCAAACTTGTTTAATGTCATCCAATATTTCTTTTCTTTTTGTTTTTGAAAAATATTGTGCCATTGTAAGTGTAGCAGTTGCTGGATTTATTGCGCTCATAATCAAAGGCATCCCATGTCTTATTGTGGCTGCCCCCAATTTCATAAAATTAATTCTTCCAATCAACCCTTTTATGTCATCTTTAAGTTCTTCAAAAGCAGGTTGGTTGTCCATAAGAGCTCGTAACAAACTTTCCATAATTGCGCTTTTGGCATCATCATAGCCCTCAAACACCCATGAATTCAATGATACACAGACAAATTTTTTCTTTGTTACATCTCTTTCATCAATATTCTTTTCCACTAATTTTAACAATGTTGATTTACCAGCACCCCAACGACCAAACAATCCTATTGTCAATGGATTCAAACGTTCATTTGCCGTTATATTCGTAATTAACTCTGCAAAAGGACTATATGCCAATAAATCAATGGGAGATTCTTTATCTAACCACATAAATTTATTCCTTTCCCACTTTTTATTTATATTATATAACCCCCATCCATTTTCGACAACATATTTTTACATATTAAACAAATAGACCAACTAAAAGATTCATTCTCTAAATTGGTCTATATTTTCATTTTTAACATTTCCACTCAATCTCCGTCCCATCCAAGAACACCATCGTAACCATGCCACTCTCATACACCTTGATATAATCCACCGTCCTAAGCATCAAATCTATATTAAGTTTCTTTATTGGCTCTGCATCCTTCGTAACCTCCATAAAGTCCATTGCCCGGAACCTGGCCAGCAAATCCTCTCCCTGTATTTTTTCTTCCCACTCCGGTACCAGTATTTCTCTACTTTCCAACAGCCGATTCCATGCCAAGATATAAATCTTAATAAGCGTTTCCTCATCAATATGCCTATTCGTACAACCCATAACCCCTTTCACTTTATACCGTACACTGCACTGCCAAACCTTCCGGTCACCCTCCGGTGTCCGCCACCCCTTCCTTGCAAAAGCTTTTCCACACTCTCCACAGATAATTTTACTTGAAAAAGGATTTACTTCCGTATTCTGTGAAAACCGAGTAATGTTATGCTCTGCCAGATACTGCTTCCTACGCTCTGTCTCCAACTGCACACATTTCCAAATCCAGTCTTCAATGATTTCTTCATGGTCATCCTCAATATAGTACTGCTGAATCTCCCCTTCATTCTGTACCCGCTTCTTAGTAAGGAAATCTGTTGTATAACTTTTCTGCAGTAAAGCATCCCCTTTGTACTTCTCATTCTCCAGCATACTGGCAAGAGTAGTGGACTGCCATTTTGTACCGCCATCCCAATTCTTCACGCCTTCACTCTCAAATATCCTTTTGATATAATCTGTTGTTTTACCATGCAGGTATTCCATAAACAGCCGTTTTACAATCACAGCCTGCTTCCGATTTATAACCAATTTACCATTTTCATCCCTGTCATAACCAAGGAACCGTTTGGTACTCATCTTATGCTGCCCCACTTCAAACCTATCTCCCCGGAAGGGACTGCAGATAAATACCTTTTTTTGTTTTAGCATCCTACTTCCTCCCTTTTTGTCTTCCTGATTTTTCATACATTGCTGCCTGACCGGATTCATACTCTTTCATCTCCCAGTCAATCCGCATCAGCTTTTCTGCCAGATTCTTCGCAACGATACTGATTGCCTGCAAAATACCGATTAATTCCTTGGAATTTTCCATAAAAGTTCTGCTCCTTTCTTCAAAGTCCTGATGGGCATTTGATTTACCCTTCTATTTCCCGTAATGACACTTTTGGGAAATCTGGCAATGAAAACCAAATCTTTTTATAAAAACAGTTCGACATTTTTCTCTCTATGGCAGATTTTCCAAATATCTACACGTCAAATCCCCGGTCTCTGAAAAATGCCCGCAGCTTCTCCAGTGCCTTGTCCTTTCTAAATGCCAGTGTTCTCCGTTTCTGTCCGCTCGCTCTGGCAATCTCGCTGACTGATAGCTCTTCACTAAAAACTTTGGAAACCAGCTCTCTTTCGTCTGGAAGTAACGACTCCATGGCCTCTTCCAGAACATCCAGCAGTATCTTCTTTTCCAGAATTTCATCTATATCCGGCTGTGAGCAATCCGGTATACCCATGCTTTCAGAAAAGCCATCACTCCAAGCCTCATAAGATTCTTCCATATAGCCTTTTTCTTCTTTTGCATCCCGGTTTCTCTGCTCCCGTTTCTTCTGCTGCCACCATGGGCGGTAATAATTCTGATATTCCTCTTCGGTTACTTCCATTTGGATTTCTTCTTTACCTGATTTGATTGAGATTGTTCTTTTAGACATAAAGCGTTCCTTTCTTTACGCTTTCATAAAGCTAAGAACACTCCGCATAGATGTGGAACAGAATTTAAGACGGCAAAAGGCCGGAGCAAGCTAAGGTTAGTAGCTTTACTCCGGCCTTTCGGTGACTCAACTGAGCGGTCCCACTCGCTCGGTAGTTACATTATTTATTTTTTACTATGGAATGAACATGGAATACTACCTTTACTATTTTTTTGCAGTGCGGGCATTTCATCTCCACTGTAACATACGTTTCTTTTTTGACTGGACCGGCTGTCATCTCACAGAGACGCCGTTCACATAGCGGACATAAAATCTTACACATAATCGTCTCCTTTCGCTGTTATTTTGAGCCTAAGATGTCCAACTCTGATGTAATTGAATAAAATTGTCTGCTATATTTTGGCAATTTAATTCCATGAACTTCCATGTATAGTCATAGTATTTTCTATTTTTAGTGTTTTAAAAAAAGAAACAATCAGATTTGTATTTCTAACTGTTTCTTAGTGTAGATCCAACCTTTTATTTCATTTATTCTCTAAATCTTTTAATGTAATCCCAGCACTATTTTTCCAAGTAGCAGGACCGCTGACGCTATACCCTAATAAAAAACCTGCTGCAGCCGATGAGCTTGAAAACAAAAGATCTTCTGTGGTTATCAGTTCTTTAATCTTTCCATCCTGAAACATCTTTTCTCTGAGTTTTACTACTCCTGCAGATAGCGATTTTACAGAAGTTTTCTCATTCACAATACTCCCTGCCAAAACAACAAATCCTTCAGCAGTAACTACACCTTTTGCTGATAATCCCCCTGCTTTAATATACAACGCATCTTCTTCTGTTATAGAAATATCCTGCTGTACCACAGGTTCAAACACTTTATAACCAAGAGCATTTATCAGAACCCTGACATTCTCAACAAACTCTTCCATTACAGCAATTTGTGATTCCTTCATTACTGTATTTTTATATGTATTTTTCGTGAGAATATCATAGCGTTTACATTCACGTGCTATCTCAACAAACCTATTCTCAAGATAACGGATATGGGCTTTGTTCAAATCACGGCCTACAAATATTACCGCTGTAGTCCAGTAATACTTCTCTTTATCTGCCTGATAGTCTCGCATATGCTGAATTAGTCTGTCCTGAACATTCTCTGCCTCACCTATATAAACAGAATCACTTTTTCCCTCTTCCTTGCAAAATAGAAGATATACTCCTGGGCCCATGAGTTCAGACCTTTTCGCATCAGAGACTTCAATCCGGGGAATCTTAATTGCTTTTCCGTTCCAATTCGACAATTCAGCCGTGACAAGGCTGTCTGCCGTTCCATTTACCAGAAATAACTCTATAGATTTACCATATGCCATATTTACCACCTCATTCTGTTGAATTGTAGGGAGAACTTCCCAAGAATATTTCTAAAGAACTGCTTATTTATATATGATTATTGTATTAGATTATAACTTTTTTTACAAGGATTATCCTGTATTTCCCAACTACTGTTTTTATTAAGCTATTGCATTAATGAAGAATGGACTTGCCTTGAAATATTTCCCTCAAACAAGTCCATTTTTACATATAAAGTATTATGTTTTACCTTTTGCCAAAATGTTCATTTTTCTTACCCCACCCTAGTCATCGGAAACTTATATCATTCCAATACCAGCATAAGCACACCTACATACCATCATCAAAACCGTCAAACCCTTTGATTTACTGGCCTTTTCTCGTCAGCAGAGCCACGGTTTCAACATGCCCAGTATTCCCAAACATATCCACCCCCCGCACTCTCTCAACCTCATACCCCCCATCACAGAGATACCTAAGATCCCTGGCTAGCGTAGCACTATCACAACTCACATACACCACCTTTTGAACCCCCATCTCCAGGATAGCCTTCAGCAAAGCTTCCTCACACCCTTTCCTGGGCGGATCAACCACAATCACATCAGCTTTCACATTCTCCTCAGCCAGCTTCTTAGGCAGTACCTCTTCTGATTTCCCCACATAAAACTCCGCATTCTCAATCCCATTTAACTTCGCATTCCTCCTGGCGTCCTCTATCGCCTCCGGCACGATTTCCACCCCATATACCTGCTTAGCCCGTTGAGCTAAAAACAGTGAAATGGTCCCGATTCCACAATAAAGATCCCACACCGTCTCATTCCCGGTAAGCCCCGCATATTCAAGTGCGGTGCCATAAAGTTTCTCCGTCTGTGCCGGATTTACCTGATAGAAAGACAGCGGAGAAATCTGATACTTCACATCACCGATATAATCTTCAATATATCCTTTTCCCCACAATTCTACAATCTCTCTTCCAAGAATTACATTTGTTTTCTCCCGATTTGCATTCAGGGTTATGCTGGTCATTCCATCAAGTTCGCAGAGGCTTTTGATCAGTTCCTCCTGATTTGGCAGAGACTTCCCATTTACAATGATGCAGACCATAATCTCTTTTGTCCGAAAACCATAACGGATCAGAACATGGCGCACCAGCCCTTTTCCGGTAGCTTCATCGTAAGAAGAAACTTTGTTTTCGGTCATATAATCAATGACTTTATCTAATATGGTTTCGTTGATGTCAACGCCGAGGAAGCACTTTCGATTGGGAATGATATTATGGGTTCTTCCTGCATAAAAGCCTGCGATAATATTGCCGTCTTTATCTGTTCCGATGGGGAACTGGGCTTTGTTCCGGTAATAAAACGGTTCTTTCATTCCTATGATAGGCTCCATGGGTGGATTTTCAAACTTCCCGATTCGGATCAGATTGTTACGGATTTTATTTTCTTTGAATTTGAGCTGTTGTTCGTAGGACATTTCCTGAATCTGGCAGCCACCGCATTGCCTGGCAACCGGACATTTTGCTTCTATGCGGTATGGGGACGGCTCTTTAATAGTTAGCATTCTTGCGTAGCCATAATTCTTCTTGGCTTTCGTGATTTTTGCCTCGATCACATCTCCTATCACAGCATCTTTGACAAACAGCGTATATCCGTCTACCTTGCCGATTCCTTCTCCATCCATACCAATATCTTCTATTTTTACTTTTACTAAATCATTCTTCTTCATTGAAATAACTTCTGCTCGACCATTCTTTTTCATTAAAATAATTTCCCTTTCATCTGCCTGATATAAATTACAATTGCAAATATAGCAGGCACCGACCGGGCTGCCTGCTATACACTTTCTAACTATTTTGCTGCATCATATCTTTTAAATAACATCTATCTCTCCATTAAATACTGGTCTTTCGAATATTAGATTCAAACAACCGGTTGTACCCAAGCCAGTCCGTATTATCCCCGGCACCCATGATAATCTCCTTCATGGTCTCCATCTTCGCATCCGTATTATCAGCCAGATTAAGTGCCACTGCTTCTGCCAGTGCCGGTTTTTTCGGGGAACCGTATTCCAGTTCTCCATGGTGTGCAAGGATGCAGTGTCTTAATTCGCTTGCCAGTTTTGCCGGGAAGTTTGGTATTTTCCGGATACTGCTGCCCAGTAATTCCGCACCGATGAATATGTGTCCCAGAAGCTGTCCGTCATCTGTGTAATCATTCTCCGGAAATGCAGATAATTCACGCATTTTTCCGATATCATGGAATACTGCTGAGGTAAACAGCAGATCTTTATTCAAAAACGGATACTGACGTACATAGTCTGCGCAGAGGTTCAGTACACCAAGTGTATGTTCTAATAATCCTCCGACAAATCCATGATGTACGGATTTCGCAGCCGAATGGAATTTAAATGCTTTGATAAAACTTTCATTTTCTACAAAAAAGCTGTCTGTAAGCTCTTTGAGATATGGGTTTTGGATCTGTCCAATCAGACTCAGAAGCTCTTTGTACATTTCTTCAATATCCCTGGAACTCACCGGAAGATAATCAGCTGGTTCATATTCGCCAACCTGTGCTTTTCTTACACGTTTTATGTTCAACTGCAGAGTTCCCTGGAAGCTGGTTACGTCTCCTACTACATCTATGTAATCCATGGCATCGAAATCATCGATTCCCTGGGAATTGGGATCCCAGATCTTCGCATCGATTGTGCCTGTTTTGTCCTGAAGAACTACGTTTTCATATGTTTTTCCGTTTTTAGTAACCGCGGATTGTTTATATTTGCATAAATAGATATCTCCTACACGTTCACTCTCATGCAGCATTTCAATGTATTTCATAATCTTTTTTCTCTTACCTTTCCAAACTGTATATTATTTATATTCGCCGTCCACGATTATACCACAAATAACCTCAGGAATCTACTGTGCATTTCCAAGTGTCACGTCAGCGGGAATTTCTGCGTAATTTCCATCCATTCCCTGGCGCATCAGCAGTACATGGGCGATCTCCTCCGGCTTTAATTTACCAAGCTGGTCGCTGTACTGTTTCATATTCGTGATTTTTTCCCCATTAATGGATATCAGTATATCTGCTTTTTGTATACCGGCATACATTGCGGGAGAATCTGCGGCTATTTCTTTTACATAGACACCTTCCGGGATATGGGATTCCTTTTGGATGCTCTCCGTAACTTCTTTTCCGATAATGCCCATATAAGCCATTTCTACGTTATTGGTCATATTCTCAATCATCTGCCGTATTTCGGAAATCGATACACCGGTTACTGTGGACTGTTCCGCTTGATTTGAAAAATCCCTGGTGATGACTCCTACTATTTTACCGTCCAGATTGACAAGAATACCACTGCCTTCGCTGCTACCAATGATATCGGTATTGATCATGTTATATTCCCTGTCCTCTACCGAAGTTGGTAATATGGATGTGACCATTCCAAAAGCAATGGATTCTGTATAGCCCAGGGGACTGCCAATGGCTATTACAGGAGCTCCCTGCGCAACCGAGCAGGAACTCGCTAATGCTGAGGTATCGATCAGATTCTTCGTTTCTTCCGGAATCTTGCTGATCGGAAGCCTCACCAGCGCCATATCGGTAGTGGGATCCTGTTTCTGCAAGTCCGCATCCACAGTTGTCGCATCTGGAAATGTTACCCGTAAACGTTCTGCACTTTCTATTACGGCAGACTCTGTCAGCACGTACATATAAGCGCCATTTGCAGCCACAATCAGTCCGGATGCCTCCACATTATTTTCGGAAGGTTCATTGAACAGGTCTACATTGCTGCTGCTTCCCGTCACTGTGACCACAGCTCTTTGTGCTTCTCTGGCAACGGAATACATCTGACTGTAAAGTTTCTTATAATCGGACAGATTCAGTGCCTTTTCTTCTATAACTGTCTGCGGTATGATCTCGCTCTCTTTTTCCGTCACCGCTGCGTCGGTCGGTTTTTCTGTCGGTTTTTCGGTCGGTTTCTCCGCTGGCTTATCCGTTTCTTCTTCTTGCGCAATTACGATCTGTGTCGGGGTCTGGGGCTCACCAAATTTCTGTTTAGCCCAAGGTGTGATGATTGCAAATGTTAATCCGGCTACAGCGCCAAACACAACTGCAAGTCCTACAGCCGCTCCCGTCTTCAGAAACCATTTCTTCTTATAAAATGGCTTTGTCTTAATATGCTCATTGATAAAAGTAAAATCCTTTTTTCCTTGTTGCGACATAAAAGTACTCTCCTTCTCACAGTAAAACACATATCCCCACAGTAATGTCCTAATTCTATCAAACACATATGAACAATCTATGAATTTTAGAAAAATTTAGGTTTTCAATTGTCCGTTTATGGGGTATGATAGAAGCAGGCTTACCAGAGCGTGTCTGAAAAACCACTGCACCAATCCCCACGCTCTAACTATAAAATAAAAGATAAACAGGTGAATTTATGAATCAAAAAGCATTAAAGACATTAGAGTATTACAAAATCATAGATCAGCTTACGGAATTTGCAGGTTCCCTTCTTGGAAAAGAACAGTGTAAGAATCTTCTTCCTTCCTCTGATATAGAAGAAATTGGCAGAATGCAGCACGAAACCAGAGACGCCCTTTTACGCATTTATCAAAAGGGCAGCGTTTCCTTTTCCGGGGTAACGGATATACGGGGTTCTTTAAAGCGCCTTGATATTGGAAGTATCCTTAGTATGGAAGAATTACTTCGTATCTGTAAACTGCTTGAGACCTGCAGCCGCGTGAAATCCTATTCCCGCGGTGAGACTGACAATGACGAACCGGACTGTCTGGATGAGATGTTCGAGGCATTGCAGCCGCTGACTCCGCTTTCTACGGAAATCAGACGCTGTATCCCATCAGAAACGGAGATCAGCGATGATGCCAGCCCTGCCCTGCATCACATCAGACGCCAGATGAAGCAGACGAATGACAGGATCCATTCCCAGCTTTCTTCTATGGTAAATGGCTCAGTCCGTACTTATTTACAGGATGCGGTTATTACTATGAGAAATGGACGTTACTGCATTCCCGTAAAGGCAGAATACCGGGGCCAGGTACCTGGTATGATCCATGACCAGTCTTCTACCGGCTCCACTTTATTCGTGGAACCTATGGCTGTAGTGAAGCTGAACAATGACATTCGGGAACTGGAATTAAAGGAAGAAAAAGAAATTGAAGTTATCCTTTCTACGTTGAGTTCAAAGGCAGCTGAGGAAATGGAGGCTTTGGAAGACGATCTGGCATTGCTGACAAAATTAGACTTTATTTTTGCCCGTGCCCTGCTGGCTAAATCTTATAACGGAAGCGAACCGATTTTCAATGAACGGGGATATATTAATATCAAAAAAGGCCGCCATCCGTTACTGGACAAAAAGAAGGTAGTGCCAATTGATATCCAGCTTGGCCAGAAATTTGAACTGCTGATTATTACCGGTCCGAATACCGGTGGTAAAACCGTTTCCTTAAAAACGGTAGGTCTGTTTACCCTGATGGGACAGGCAGGCCTGCATATTCCGGCATTTGACCGCTCGGAACTGGCTGTATTTGAAGAGGTATATGCAGATATCGGAGATGAGCAGAGTATTGAGCAAAGCCTTAGTACCTTCTCTTCCCATATGACTAATATCGTTTCTATTTTGGAACATGCAACAGATAAATCCCTTGTACTGTTTGATGAATTAGGGGCAGGAACTGACCCTACGGAAGGCGCCGCTCTTGCAATTGCCATTCTGAGCAATCTGCACCGTCAGGGCATCCGGACAATGGCCACGACTCATTACAGTGAACTGAAAGTATATGCCCTTACAACCCCCGGGGTGGAAAACGGCTGCTGCGAATTCAACGTAGAGACCCTCCGCCCTACTTATCGTCTCTTAATCGGCATTCCCGGCAAAAGTAACGCTTTTGCCATATCCGGTAAGCTCGGACTGCCCCAGGAGATCATTGAGGAAGCAAAAGGACATTTAAGTGAGCAGGATGAGAGTTTCGAAGACCTGATTACGGATCTGGAAAACAGCCGTGTAACCATTGAACAGGAACGGGATGAAATCAACCGCTATAAGCAGGAAATTCAGACCTTAAAAGAAAAACTGGAAGAAAAGCAGGTAAAACTGAATACCAGCAAAGATAAGATTTTAAGAGAAGCAAATGAACAGGCCCACCAGATTCTCCGTGAAGCAAAAGAATATGCAGACACTACCATTAAGAATTTCAACAAATTCGGCAAAGCTGGGATTTCTTCCAAACAAATGGAACAGGAACGCAGCCGTCTGCGTGAAAAAATGTCTTCCGTAGAAAAGAATCTGGCTATGAAGACAGAAAAAAAAGCAGTGAAAGCAATCAAGCCAAAAGAACTTCGCGTAGGCGACAGTGTAAAAGTACTGAGTCTGAATCTGCGGGGAACCGTAAGTACCCTGCCCAACGCGAAAGGTGATCTGTTTGTACAAATGGGTATTCTGCGCTCCCAGGTAAATGTAAGTGACCTGGAACGCATTGATGAACCGGTTATTACCGCCCCGAACATGAGCAGATCCAGCAGCGGCAAGATAAAGATGTCCAAATCTGCATCTGTGGGCATTGAAATCAACCTGCTTGGCAAGACCTCTGACGAAGCCCTTGCCGAACTGGACAAATATCTGGATGACGCTTACCTGGCACACATGCCTTCTGTACGCGTTGTACACGGTAAAGGTACCGGCGCACTTCGTAAAGCGGTGCACAATTATCTGAAGCGTTCTAAAATCGTAGCTTCTTACCGCCTTGGTGAATTTGGTGAAGGTGATTCCGGAGTTACTATCGTAGAATTTAAGAAGTAGTAGAATGGGATATTCACTTACATTTATTCCACATTTAAGGAGGTCATTATGGTGACAAGACAGAAAATCATGATCGTAGATGATGATGCTAACATTGCAGAACTTATATCTCTGTATTTAACAAAAGAATGTTTTGATACAAAAATGGTATATGACGGGGAAGAGGCTATTAAAGAATTTGACCAATTTCAACCGAACCTGATCCTGCTGGATCTGATGCTTCCGGGTATGGATGGCTATCAGGTCTGCCGTGAAATCAGGCAGAAATCTTCCGTTCCAATTATTATGCTTTCCGCAAAAGGAGAAATCTTTGATAAAGTTTTAGGTTTAGAATTAGGTGCAGATGATTATATGATTAAGCCCTTTGATTCCAAAGAACTGGTAGCCCGGGTAAAAGCGGTACTCCGCCGCTTCCAGCCGGAGAAACCTGCAGCTGCAAAGCCAGCCGGAAAATACGTGGAGTACCAGGATCTGGTGATCAATCAGACCAATTATTCCGTTGTCTATATGGGGGAAACCGTTGATATGCCGCCGAAAGAACTGGAATTATTATACTTCCTGGCTTCTTCCCCAAATCAGGTGTTTACCAGAGAACAGCTTCTGGATCATATCTGGGGCTATGAATATATCGGCGATACCCGAACCGTAGACGTACATATTAAGCGCCTTCGTGAAAAAATTAAGGACCATGCAAACTGGGCGATTTCCACTGTCTGGGGCATCGGTTACAAATTTGAGGTGAAATCTTAATGAAAAAAGCTTTATACATTAAGTTCATTTCCGTATTTCTCGTATTCGGAATCCTGAGCTTTGTACTGATCTCCACCTTAAGTTCCTTCCTGACCCACAAATACCTGGTTAATTCAAAAGCGGAAGCCATGTATAAGGAACTGAATGTCCTTGCCTCCGGTCAGATCGCAGAATCCTATTCGGGTGGCGGACCTTCCATGCTGGAGATCTACACCAATATGCGGGCGCTGGCATCCTACCAGTCCGCCCAGATCTGGCTGATTAACACTAAGGGACAGATTTTATTGAATTCCGGAGAAATCTATGATCCGGAACATTTGAAAACCATTAACGGATTTGACCCTACGGCGCTGACTTCCAGTTATTATCAGGTAGGCAGCTTCTTCAACAGCTTTTCTACCGATGTTTTAAGTGTGGTAGTACCGGTCACATCCAACTATAAAGTAAAAGGCTATATCTCCATGCATTATAATATGTCCCAGCTGGAATCAGAGAAGAATTCAGTCCTGAATATCTCCTACATTACCTTTGGACTGATTTTCCTGTTATCCCTGATTATACTGGGTGCGTTTACTGCAATGGTGTACATCCCCATCAAGAAGATTATCCAGGCGGTAAACGAATATGCCAGCGGCAATCTGAATTACACACTACCGGTGGAGACTGACGATGAGATCGGATATCTGGCTGCTTCCCTGAACTATATGGCAAGTGAACTGAATAAATCGGGTGAATATCAGAGAAAATTTATATCCAATATTTCACATGATTTCCGTTCTCCGCTGACCTCAATCAAAGGCTATGTAGAAGCTATCCAGGATGGAACCATTCCACCGGAAATGCAGGACAAGTACCTGAAAATTGTACTTTCGGAAACGGAACGGCTGAACAAGCTCACCCGTGGACTTCTGACTCTGAACAACTTCGATGACAAAGGAACCTTACTGGAGCTTACCGACTTTGACATTAACGGTATCATAAAAGATACCGCTGCATCCTTTGAAGGAACCTGTACCAATAAGCGGATTACCATACAGCTTGTTTTTGAATCACAGAATCTGTTTGTAAATGCAGACATGGGTAAAATCCAGCAGGTACTATACAACCTGATCGACAATGCCATCAAATTCAGTCACCAGGACTCTTCCATTTTTATTGAAACTACGGTGAGGCATGAAAAGGTATTCGTTTCGGTAAAAGACACCGGAGAAGGCATTCCCAAAGAAAGTATCAAGAAAATATGGGAAAGATTCTATAAGACGGACCCCTCCAGAGGAAAAGATAAAAAGGGCACCGGACTTGGGCTCGCCATTACAAAAGAGATCATTCAGGCGCATAATGAAAATATCAATGTTGTCAGCACCTTAGGCGTGGGCACTGAATTTACCTTTACTTTGGCAAAAGCAAAAGAAACAGCCAATCAGGAAGCTTAATTATATCTCAAATAAAAAGAAGACAGCCGGATTTTGGGTTCTCCCTGAACTCACAGCTGTCTTCCTTTTTTAATCTTATTAAATTTTTTATTTGAATACCAGACGTAACTTGCTATTAGAAACTTCGATTGCTTTAACATAAGCTGCCAGCTATTTTATCTACTATAGGCTTTAACCATCTAAATGTTTTATAATTGCTTACGATACACTAGAAATTCATACAATCCAAGCAGCATACATCCCACTGCATAACTCCAAATATCTTTCCAGTCAAATACAGACCCTAAAGCCACCCTTGCAAAGGCATTATCCTGCAGTCCCAACAATTCCACAAGATGAAAATATTGCAAACCTTCCACAAAAACTGCAAATAAGAATACATACAGGGGCAGCATGTGGATACCTTCCGGGCAGAATATGCGCACAAAGCTGTAAACTACGATCACAACGAGTACATCACCTATATAAGGGCGAATGAATTGATCATGCACAAATAGTGCAATCCACACTTCTGTTAAAAATAATACAGCAAACAGACCGGCAAATATCAGACGCTTTCGGTTTTTACTATTATTTCCAATCATATTTTGTGAGATGGCCTTCCAGCTGCATATGGTCAAACTGATTCTGACGCAGTGCCTCATAAAGGACAATGGATACGGAATTTGCCAGATTTAAGGAGCGGATATCACCGATCATAGGAATTCTGACTGTTGTTTCCTGGTTCTCCAGCAGAATTTCTTCCGGTATTCCGGCACTTTCTTTGCCAAACATAATATAGCAGTCCGGCTCATAGGAAGCTTCTGTGTATACCTGAGGCGCTTTGGTGCTTGCCATATAAATTTTAGCGCCCGGGTTTTTACTTAGGAAATCCTCATAATTAACGTAAGTGGTTACATCCAGATCCTTCCAATAATCCATTCCTGCCCTTTTAATTTCTTTTTCATTTAGACGAAATCCCAGTGGCTCAATAAGATGAAGCCTGGTTCCTGTTGCCACACAGGTTCTTCCGATATTGCCTGTATTTGCAGGGATTTCCGGTTCGTATAATACAATATTTAATTTTGCCATTTTAAGCTTATCCTCCTGATCAGTCTTATCTTCCGTATTTTATTCTGAATTCTGTCCTAATCGCGTGTTTACAGATTCATTTCATGAATCTGAATTCCCACTTTCTGACATGATTACACCTTATCCACGCAGCTTATTAATAAAGCGCTCCAGGTGCTTCAGTGCTACCTTCAGATTCTCAAGGGAATACGCATATGAGATACGAAGATACCCTTCGCCGCAGTCTCCAAATGCAGATCCCGGAACTACAGCTACTTTTTCCTCTTCTAACAGCCTTGTGGCAAAATCTTCTGAGGTCATTCCGAATTCTTTTATGCACGGGAATACATAAAAAGCTCCAAAGGGTTCAAAACAGGGCAGTCCCATTTCTTTAAAGGCATGCATCAGATAGCGCCTTCTGCCATTATATGCTTCCCGCATTTCGGCAACATCACCATCGCCGTTTTTCATAGCCTCAATTGCAGCATATTGGCTGTTGGTTGGCGCACACATTATGGCAAACTGATGAATTTTGGTCATCTGTGCCGTTATCACCTCCGGCGCACATACATAGCCTAAGCGCCATCCTGTCATGGCATATGACTTGGAAAATCCATTAATCGTAATGGTCCTCTCACGCATTCCGGGAAGGCTTGCAATAGATACATGATCTCCGTTGTAGGTCAGTTCCGAATAAATTTCATCTGATAGTACATATAAATCTTTTTCAATGATTACCTCTGCTATTTCTTCCAGGTCTTTCCGGCTCATGACTGCACCGGTTGGATTGTTTGGAAAAGGCAGAACCAGAATCTTGGTTTTCTCCGTAATCCCATCCAGAAGTTCCTGTTTCGTCAAACGAAACTCATTCTCTTCTTTCAGATTGATTACCTTTGGCACCCCGTCTGCCAGTACAACACAGGGCAGATATGACACAAAGCTTGGCTGCGGGATAAGAACTTCATCCCCCGGGTTCAGCATGGCACGCATTGCCAGGTCGATCGCCTCACTTCCACCAACGGTAACCAGAGTTTCCTTGTCCGGAGAATATTCTATATTACATCTGCGTTTCAAATATTTACATATCTCCACACGGAGTTCTTTTAGTCCTGCATTGGAAGTATAAAAAGTCCTTCCCTTTTCCAGGGCATAGATTCCCTCATCTCTCACATGCCAGGGAGTATCAAAATCCGGCTCCCCTACGCCAAGTGATATGACATCATCCATTTCACTTACAATATCAAAAAATTTACGTATACCGGATGGCTGGATTCCAACCACCTTATCTGCTATAGGATTTCTCACGGGGTCACCAGCATCCTTTCATCTTTGACTTTTTTATCAAATATCGTTCCATGGTCTTTATATTTCTTCAAAACAAAATGTGTCGCTGTACTTAATACCGTATCCAGCGTAGAAAGTTTATCCGAAACAAATCCGGATACCTCTTTTAACGTTTTCCCTTCCAGAATTACCATCAGGTCATAAGCACCGGAAATCAGATATACGGAACGTACTTCCGGATAATTATAAATTCGCTCAGCAATGGAATCGAATCCCTGTCCCCTTTGGGGCGTTACCCGAACTTCAATCAGTGCCGTAATCTTTTCTGTAGATGTCTTGTCCCAGTCAATTAAGGTATGATATCCACAGATTACCTTCTCATGTTCCATTTTTGCAATCTCATTTGCTATCGTTATCTCATCCGAACCTAGTAATACCGCCAGTTCTTTCAGATCGATGCGGCTGTTTTTCTCTAAAAATGTTAATATCTGCTCTCTCATCTTAGCTCCTATCTGCCTGCTGCCAGGCTGCTACAACAATTTATATATTTCATCCGGCTGGGGACGTTCCAGAAATCTGCTGTCCTCTCCGTTAAACAATACCCGGTCATTGCCATCGGTTGTTCTTCCGATCAGTGATGCCGGTATCCTGCATTTTCCCAATTCGGCAATCAGTCCTAGTCCATCGTCTGCTGCAATCAGAAGGGCTCCGCTGGACATCAGAACATAAGGATTCAACCCAAAGTACTCACATATTTCTATACTTTCCTGCTTCACCGGTATTTTCTTTAGATCCGCTTCCAGTCCTACACCTGCACTTTCAGCCAGCTCCCAGAGTGCACCAAAGATTCCGCCCTCTGTCACATCATGCATGGCAGATACCCCGAAGCGGCTTGCGGCGGCTGCCTCCGGCACAACGGAAATATACCGGTCAAATTTCTTTGCGGTTTCAATCATAGCCATTGGGAATCTATTTTTCAGTTCCGCTTCTTTTTCTTTTGCAAGAATAGCGGTTCCCTCAAGGGCAATCCACTTGGTAAGTACCAGATCCTGCCCCGGTTTCACACCGCCTGTTGCCAGGACTTTACTTTCCAATGCTTTCCCGATACCCGACACTGTAATGACCGGCTGATTAACCGCCGTGGTCGTTTCCGTATGCCCTCCTGCAATCTGTATATTCAGTGAGGCGCAGGTATCTTCCAGTTCCTGCATCATGGCACGCAGTTCGGGCTCTTCCATGGAAACAGGAAGCAGAATGCTGAGCAGCACTGCTACCGGCTGGGCTCCCGATGTTGCGATATCATTGGCAGTTACATGTATTGCCAGGGCTGCGGCATTCTTTGCCGCCGCTGTAACCGGATCAATCGAGCATACAAACACTTCCCCTTCGGCAAGCTTTAACACCGCACAGTCCTCTCCGACCCCTGCCCCCTGAAGCACTTCACTTCGTTTTGTTTTTATCTGTCTGAACACAGACCTTTTTAGGGTCTGTTCTGAAATTTTACCAATTTTCATAAATTTCTCCTTCTGGTGCACCAGAGCGTATTCAAACAATCATTCCTGTCCTCTGCATAGAATGACCACCTGAAAATATTTTTCGTTTACAAAAAGCCTGTTGGATACATTTTAATACAACTTAAGTGCAATTGCAACTGTTAGCCGCCATATAGTCCCACAGTCATCACCGGTATATCATTTCTGGTCATAGCGTAATCATTCCGGCATAAACCGGCAAAATCGGCAGCCACAAATATGTAGCTGCCGATTATTTCTTCATATGATTTCTTTTCTTCTGCTTTTATCTTATTACGCCTGCTGTCAAGCTGCTTTTATCTTCCCGTAATTGATCTTCCCATCATTGATCTTCTCGTCTTTACTGTGCTGCTCCATTCGCGGTATTTGGATCTGTTGGTGCCTCAATCGGCGGCTGTCCATTTGCATCCGGCTGGGGCGCCTCCGTTACAGGCGGCTGATTCGGATCCGGAGGTGTCTGCGGGTCGGAAGGCGTCTGGTTTGGCTCTGTCTGAGGTGCATCCGTTGTGGGCGTTGTGGGTGTCTGATTCGGATCCGTAGATGGTGTCTGGGGCTCACTGGCCGGCTGTGTCTGAGGCGTGGACGCCGCGCCGCTGATCGCTGCCTGAACCGCATTTAAATCATTTGCGGCAATCGCATTGCTGATCGCTGCTGCCTGATTCGGGTCCGCCGTAGCTGTACCAACTTCATAACCTAACGGGGCTGCCTGATAGTAACTGGAGTTTACCTGTGTCTTGGTAGTTTCTCCGTTTTCCGTAACATACTTCCAAAGTTTTGCTTCCTTACCGGTAAGTGCACTCTGGGTCTGCTGCAGGTATCCGACATTCTGATTTGGATTGGCATACAGTGCAACTCCTTCTGCACTAAAAGTTTTCACTGTCTCACTTACATATTCCAGCACACGGTCAGCAGGTCTTGTCTCATGACCGTAAATCGTAAAAGTAAGTTCGCCGCCATATGCCGATCCTGCCAGATAGATCGGTGCATCCGTATTGTTTACAAATACAAGATCCATCAATCCTTCTGCAATAGCTGCATCCATGGACGGTTCTACATAAGTAACAATCATTGTGTGATTCGATCTTTCCGTTACATCCAACTCCGCCAGCAGCAATGCATTGTATAACGTAGTGGAAACCTGACAGATACCTCCGCCATAGCTGTCTACTACTCTGCCGCTCTCATAAGAAGGTGCCATCTCATATCCATTTTCAGCATTAAACGGTACCACTGCATCTGTAACAGAGAAGCTTTCTCCCGGATAAAGCAAATGTCCGTTCAGCAGTTCCGCTCCTCTTTCTACATTCTGGTTTCTTCCTGTGGTAGAACCATAGTATGTAGTATAAGTTCCCAGAACATCTTCTACCTTTGACAATTCTTCATCTGAAAATTTAGGCTTATCCTGATTCACGGAAAGTGTAACCGTTCCCGATTCTCCCTTAAAATCACTGTTCATATAATTGGTAATTGCATATACCGAATCTTCAACGTTGATTTTCTGTCCGATGACACCGGGTACAACCTCAAACTCGCCATTTTCTCTGGTAAGGCTGCCCTCCTGCGCTTCTTTTTCAAATACTTTGCATTTTGTCTCTACATAATTGCGGGCAGTAGAAGCATCCGCAGTATATTCCAGTTCAAATTTTGCAGGCTCATGCTGCAAATCTTTATTTTCTTTATAACGCTTAATCAGATTGCCGGCTTTTCCCAGTTCTAATGCCTGTTCCACCACATCTGTATTCGCCCATTTAGCTCCCAGCTCCCCTGCTGTTGCCGTTGCCGTATCTGTGCCTACCTGAAGCGTAATAGAAGCCGATTCCATTTTTGCAACTTCTCCTTTTACTGCTTCTTCTGCCTGATCCTTTGTCATTCCGGATACGTCAACATCACCAATATACACGCCTTTGTTAATCGTTCCGTCGGACTGTTCCGCATTGGCGGACAGGATACTTCCCCCGGCTGCCAATACCGCTGTCAGAACTACAGCCGGCAAAACCACCTTATTCCACTTATTCATCTTCATTTCCCCTTCTTAAATAAATAATTCCAAAACCATAGGTACCACCATAGCCAACACAATGACTACAATAATAGCTGCTGCAATAATACGCTTTGTCTTATTATTGTGAAAATTCATCATAGGAAATCACCTCTTAATCCTTCCATATTCTAGTATTATTTTATCTATCAATCTAGAGGCGTCATTTCTGGTCATGCTCTCGATTGTGACGTCCAGTTCTATTTTATGATATTTTACCAAATCTATCAAGTAAACTTTTTGAGAATTTGTAATCGGATTCTGTTTTTTTACCTGAAATATCAGTTCCTGAGGCACAAATGCCCTGGGAATCGCCCTGGCATACTCACCTGCCAGCAGCTTATACAGCTCACTTGATGAAATCGCATCATCCAAAGCACGGTGATGCCGCTCCTGCCCAATCCCAAAGTGGCAGCACAGAGAAGTGAGGCTTTTGCTCGGTACATCGTCCAGACACTGCCTAGCAATCTTCAGGGTATCAATTCCTTTTTTCTCAAATGACAATTTATAATTAACCGCCTGACGTTTGATGAAACTGTAATCAAATATCACATTGTGCCCCAGCAGCGGCAATCCCTCACAAAAGTCCACCAGGGTCCTTACTGCTGTCTCCGTACACTCTGCGCCTTTCATCATAGAATCATCAATTCCCGTTAATGCTGTTATTTTCTCCGGAATACGCATCTGACAATCCACAAACGTTTCATATGTATCCGTAACTTCCCCACCTATTACCTTCACAGCGCCGATTTCCAATATTCTGTCCCGGTTAGGATTTAATCCGGTAGTTTCCAGATCCAGCGCAACATAATTTTCACTCATCTTTAGTCCCATTGCATATTGCAGTCTTGCCTGCAATACTGCCACAATAAAACAGGTTGAAAGATCGTGGCTTCCTTTCTATGATTTCAATTTTCTTTCAACTTATACTCCTGCATACCGGAGCATTTTCACACACACTCCGGTATGCTGTATATTACTTCTTTATTTTTTTCTTTTTGTTCTTTTCTTTGTATTCCAGACAATAATCCGTCAGAAAACACTCTTCACATTTTGGGCCTCTTGCAAAACAGATCTGCCTTCCAAATGTAATAATCTGTATATTATAAAGTATCCAGTGATCCTTGGGGAGGACTTTCATCAGCTCAAATTCTACCTTTTCCGGGTCATCTTCCTTTGTAAGCCCCAGCCTTTTGGATATACGCTTTACATGGGTATCCACTACAATACTAGGCTGGTTAAAGATATTTCCCCTGATTACGTTTGCCGTTTTCCTTCCAACTCCAGCCAGAGCTGTCAGGTCTTCCAGGGAATCCGGCACCTCTCCATTGTATTTTTCCATCAGCGTATTGGTACAGGATATGATATTTTTCGCTTTGTTATGGTAAAAACCGGTTGGCTTAATATCCTGCTCTAATTCTTTTAAGTCCGCATTGGCGAACTTTTCCACGGTATCATATTTTTTAAATAATTCTTTAGTCACTATATTAACTCTGGCATCCGTACACTGGGCACTAAGCATGGTTGCAATCAACAGCTGCCACGGTGTTTCATGGTCCAGATAACATTTATACTCTCTTGTGTATACTTCATCCAGTTTATCCAGGATGGCTTTTGTCCTTTTTGTCATTGTTATACCTCCTGCATATCGCAGGCCTGCCTGCGATACTGCCTTAATAAGTAGTTTGAAAGCGCTTTTCTTTCAAACTTACTCCTATCTGATACAGCATTTCATCTTATTGGTTCAAAAATCAATTACAGAAACAGATGCGTCATCACTCAATGGATTTCTACTGCGGTAATCAAATACCACCCCAAAGCACCCCTCCTGCAGCTGATCCAGCACCTGATAATGAAACACTTCAAAATGTGTCATCTTCGATAACTGCTTATAATTATATCCATCATATCCCTTTAAATAAGAGGGATTCTCTGCTTCTTTTTTATAAAATTCGTAAATACGCTCTTTATAGTCTCCCGGATCATCTGCCCAGGAAGGTCTGCTCTTACTGTTTTCCCGCAGATACAGATCAAGCAAAAGCAATTCATCATATAGCCCGGCATTTTTTTCATCCTGTTCTCTGGCAAAATTTCTTAGATGCTCAATTCTAGCAATGCGGGAATGTTTCTGTCCTCCCAGTCCATTTCGGTCATAAAATAATGCCAGCTGCTCAAACATTTCATAGGCAGAGCCAAACGCCCTTTCCATAAATTGAACCGTGTTCGCAAACTGAAGGCTGTTATAATAGACCTCTACCATCTCTTCCACTGCCTTCAGCTTTAGTACTTCTTCGTAAGAAAGCCATCTTGTACTCAGCACTTCATACTGAGGGCGTGTCTTATAAGAGATACCATACTGTTCGGCATTCAGATGCATTTTCGATCCCTTTAACACCTTCAAAAATCCAAGCTGGAACTGATCCGGTTTCAGTGCGTAGACATCATTAAAAGACCGAACAAAGCTATCATAATTTTCATAGGGCAGCCCGGCTATCAGATCCAGATGCTGATGTATATTTTTCCCCCTGCGGATTCTCCCCACGATTTGCTTTAAAGCTTCAAAATCCATGACACGGTCGATTTCCTGTATCGTTTCCATATTCGTAGACTGTACGCCGATTTCCAGCTGTACCAGGCCAGGGCGCAGAGTTCCAAGCAGCTGCAGCTCTTCTTCATTTAATAAATCCGCTGCGATTTCAAAATGAAAATTTGTAATTCCATTGTCGTGCTCCCGGATATAATTCCATATACCCTGGGCATGTCTGTGGTTGCAGTTAAAAGTACGATCCACAAATTTA
This sequence comes from Robinsoniella sp. KNHs210, assembly GCF_000686105.1. Taxonomy (NCBI): domain Bacteria; kingdom Bacillati; phylum Bacillota; class Clostridia; order Lachnospirales; family Lachnospiraceae; genus Robinsoniella; species Robinsoniella sp. KNHs210. The sequence continues at coordinate 371,036 of NZ_JMLZ01000002.1, read as the reverse complement.
ACCTGGGGTACCTTATGATCCAGAAAAAACTGCAGTTCCTTCTCTACCAGGGAAAGGCTTCGAAACCGCAGCTTCTTATCTATGGAAGAAAGACAGTAGCTGCAGGAAAAAGGGCAGCCTCTGCTGCTTTCATAGTAAACGATCTTATTGGCAAAATCCTTCATGTCACCGTACATAAACGGCAAAGTATCCATATCCAGAATCGGGTTGGACGGATTTTGAATAATCTTATTCTGCTTATTACGGTATGCAATCCCCTTAATCTGCTCAAGCTCACCGCCCCGCACATAATACGCTGTCAAGTCGTAAAAGGTCTGCTCCCCTTCCCCAATCATAACACCGCTCACCTGGGGATATGCTTCCAGAAACGTTACCGCATCAAAAGAAACTTCCGGCCCCCCTGCCCAAATCCTGGTATCCGGCAGAATTTTTGCCAGGTCTTCCATTAAAATCTTCACATATTCCAGATTCCAGATATAGCAGGAAAAAGCGATAACATCCGGTTTTTTCTTATAAATATCCTGAAGAATATCGTCCGTATAATGATTTATTGTATATTCTGCAATTTCAATATGCTCCTCAAACTCCCTGGCAAAAGCCCGCAGACTGTAAACAGCCAGATTAGAGTGAATGTATTTCGCATTGATTGCAGCTAAAAGTAACTTCATAGTTATACCTCCTGCATATCGCAGGCCTGCCTGTGATACTGTCTTAATAAGTAGTTTGAAAGCGCTTTTCTTTCACACTTTATCTCCTGAGATTTATTCATACCTTTTTAGTATAACATACTCATATGGATTTTCAACTGGAAGAAACGACAAAAAATGAGTATTTATGCGGCTGCAAATTTACTTTTTGAGAGGGGAGATGCGAAAAGGGGACTCTTTGTGGAAAGCCCTTGTATTGTGACAAGCGGTGTGCTTTTGAACATCAATAAGAAATAGGGCGCTGCACCATATACGATTATATTTGGGTTTAGTTAAGAAAGGGACGCTTTGTAGTTTGGGATGGTGTAGAAAAAGATGGAAGTTTGCTCCTTTTTCTGATTACAGAATGAAAAACAAATTCCGTTCTCAAGATCAGTTGCTTTACGCCAATCACGTTCAGCATGCACAACCCTAGGGTCCCCCCATGCCGAGAAAACCGAGGCCACTGAAAAAGTTTAAACCAAAGTAATATTGCACAAAAGGTTAAAATTTTAAAGTTCCCTGCTCTCCAAGGAACGTGATAGATTCGTTTGTTAAGGTCCTATAAAAACATAAAACTGGTATTTTCTAACCTTCCCGAAGCGCTTTTTGGCGGCACGCGGGTATTCACCGAGAAATCCTGATTGCATTTCTCGGTTCAGTGCCCGCGTGCCGCCAAAAAGCGCTCTGGGAAGGTTAGAAAATGCCAGTTCTGCGGTAAGCCTTCCAAACGCCTGTCATGATCCGCCCCCTTCTCTTTCCGCGCACTACATCTATCTACAAAGCGTCCCGTACTCAACAAAACCCAAAAGCAAAAGTTTATCTATAAGCCGTCTTCAATGCCACAGCCAACACCTTAGGGTTCTTCTTATACTGTGTAACCGGACAGATTTTCTTATTGATCCGCAGCAGTTTATAGATTGCAGTTCTTGCAGCCCTCACCGAATATTCCTCTGTAAATACCATATCTTCCGGAATTTCAACGAACTGACTGATCATAGCAAAATTAGTGGAATTGCCAGGCACTACTTTTGGTCTGTCTGTCATTTTTCTTGGTTCGAACTGTGAATCAATATATGGCATCATACATGGGATTACATTTATAACGTCTTCCATAATCTCATCAATCTTATCTTCAAAATGCAGATGATGAAGCAGCTCGGTCAATAACTCTTCGCCTGTACAATCTCTCATTGCCTTTGGTACATAATCCCCAACTTTATCCGTATACAGTCCGTATCCCCAGAAAATAGTCTGGTCGGCCGGCTGGTTTTTGAAATGAGGTTGTGCTGCTACGACAATACTCATTAACCAGTTGGAATCCTTAAAGGTCATCAGCGCACCGCTTCCGGGTATATTGGTTGAGAATTTTTCAATCATCTTTAACAGCTTATTGCCTTTGCAGGTAACCGTAAAGCTTTCCCAGTTAGTCTCTTCCGGTTTTGTGAAGAATGGTGCCGGATTTCCAAGACCATCCTTTTTTGCAGCCACTTTCTTCCACAGTTCACCGGAAATCGGATTCTCCGGTTTATATTCTGCCGGAGTATTGAAATCACCAAGTGTTGCACAATCCGTCATACAACCGTTTGTCATAATACACAGATCGCCTTCTTTTAAGGTTACGATACTTTCCTCTCCGTCTTTCAAAATGTGCATTGCCGTAGCCGTGATAGAATACCCTTCTGCAAAATCAATATCCGTTACGGTTGCATTGGTTACAAAATCCACACCATGTGCTTCCAGATAGGAGCGAATCGGCAGGATAACAGAATCATACTGGTTAAACTGAGTCCTGGTCACACCTTCCAATGTCTCAATTCTTGGGAATTCAAAAATCATTCTTTCCATATAGCGTTTGAATTCAAATAAGCTGGACCATTTCTGGAATGCAAATGTCGTCTGCCACATATACCAGAAATTCGTCTCGAAGAAATGCGGCGTGTCTTTGAACCACTCCAGAATGGTCATGCCATCCAGTTCACTTTCCGGAGTGATCATTAATTTTCCAAGAGTCATACGGTCGTCATTGTTAAATCCCATACTCTTAACATCCTGGATTACACCGTCTTTATCGATAAGACGTGCCTTAGCATGGGTCGGATGCGCATGGTCAAAGCTTAAAATCTCTTCGGTTACACTCTTCCCGGGATACTCCAGAGATGGAATACTTTTAAATAATTCCCAGAAATTTTCATAAGTTTCTTCATTTAACATACGTCCGCCACGGCATACAAATCCTCCTGCCGGTGTACCGATTCCGTCGTTACTGCCTCCAAGAATGTGCATTCCTTCGTAGATATGGATGTTCTCACCCTTAAAATGTCCGTCTCTGATTGCATAAGCTGCCCCTGCCATAGAAGCCAGCCCGCCGCCTACAAAGTGAATCTGTTTATCACCATGGTCTATTTCTTCATTAAAATCATATTCATAGTTTTCCTGCTGTTTGTTCTCTTCTTTTTGATCTCTGGATTTCTTATAAGCGGTTGCTGCTACTGCTGCACCTCCTATGATAACGCCTGTTTTCACTAATTTTTTCCATGTTTTCTTAACCATAATCATTACCTCATTTCTTTGTTTTGCCAGTTTGAATTTACTTTGTTTTCTCTTTTTCTTTTATTGTTCCCTTATGGCTAAATTATAAAACAGGCAATTCAAAATGTAACTAGACACTTTGAACTGCCTGTCTAAATCTCCGGTTATGGTCAGTAACGGAATTTAAAACGTTTTAATTACCGCTGTATCTATCATAAGCAGCTTTTTCACTGCTCAGAACAAGCCCCTTCATAAACTTCACAAATACTTCCGGTTCTTCTTTCATGCCACGTTTCATCCAGTCAATCACAGACCCGCAGGCTCCGTGGGCAAAAAATCCCGCATAGAATTTCTTATCCGCTTTGGAAAGTCTTTGTCTCATATCAAGTGCTTCGATTGCTTCCCCGAAAAGTTCTGTTGTTACGTGAAATAGATGTTCCTGAAAGTTATCCTGTGCATAACGGATGGTATTTTGGTAGAAATAACTTTCCGCTCTTATCCTGATCAGCATCTTACACAAATGTCCGTCCCAGTTATCAAAGTCAATTCCTTTTACCAGGTCTGCAAAAATATCCTGATAGTATACCCAGTTCAGAAGTTCGTACTTATCCTGAAAATGATAGTAGAAAGTCTGTCTGTTATAGCCGCTCACTGCGGTAATATCCGATACGGATATCTTATCAAAAGGCTTTTTCCTCGCAAGCTGTTTTAATGCCTGGCCCATATCCGCTTTCGCATTTGATTCCATATAACGCACCTCCCAACTTACCGGAAGCTACATCCGATTCTGTAGCTTCTGCATATTGCTGCCTGCAGCTGCCAGAAAACAATTTCAAGACACGCTCTAAGCATTCTGCTGAAACTGGCTGTTATACAAGTCCGCATAAAATCCATTATTTCCCAGCAGTGACTCATGATTTCCCTGTTCTATAATTGCCCCATCCTTCATTACCAGTATAATATCTGCCTCTCTAATAGTAGATAGACGGTGCGCTACAATAAAGCTGGTTCTTCCCTGCATCATTTTTTCAAATGCTTTCTGTATCTTGATCTCCGTCCTGGTATCAATAGAAGACGTTGCTTCATCCAGTATGAGCATCGGGGGAAGACAGAGCATCACTCTGGCAATGCAGAGCAGCTGTTTCTGTCCCTGGGACAGATTTCCTCCGGCTTCTGATATGACCGTATCATAACCATCCGGCATTCTCTTGATAAAACTATGGGCATGCGCTGATTTTGCCGCTTCCATTATTTCCTCCCTGGATGCGTCCGGTTTCCCATATGCTATATTGTCTGCAATCGTGCCGGATTTTAACCAGGTTTCCTGTAAAACCATTCCATAATTTGTTCTCAGACTGTCTCTCGTCAGCGTTCTGACCGGATGGCCGCTTACCGAGATCTCCCCACTGTCTACATCGTAAAATCTCATTAAAAGATTAATAATCGTTGTCTTGCCGCATCCGGTAGGCCCAACAATTGCTATACGCTGTCCGGATTTGACATCCAGGTTCAATCCTTGTATCAGGGATACTTCCGGGTTATAAGAAAATTGAACATTTTTCAATTTCACATTTCCATTCACCATCTCCGGCTTTAGTTCTAAAGCATCCGAAGTATCGGGAGTCTGAGGCTCTTCATCGATCAGTGCAAAAACCCTGGTAGCTGACGCCAATGCGTTTTGTAATTCCGTTACCACTCCTGAAATTTCATTAAATGGCTTTGTATACTGATTGGCATAGCTTAAGAAACAAGACAGCTGCCCTACGCTGATCACTCCCCGAATAGCAGAAATAGCACCTACAATGCCGACGCCTGCATAAACCAAACCGTTTACAAACCTGGTTGCCGGATTTGTAATGGAAGAAAAGAAGATTGCTCTCAGACTGCATTTCCTGAGATCTTCATTAATAACCCGGAACTTCTCTTCTGCCTCTTCTTCATGGGAAAATGCCTTCACAATCTTTTGGTTTCCAACCATTTCTTCTACCAGCGAAGTCATCTCACCTCGGGTTTCCGACTGCAGTTTAAACATAGAAAATGTCCTTCTGGCGATAAAGCTTGCCACAAATAAAGACAGCGGCGTAATCAGGACGACCACCAGGGTTATTTTAAAGTTAACACTCAGCATAAATAAAAGCGTACCCAGGATCGTTATGACTCCTGTAAATAACTGTGAAAATCCTAATAGTAAGCCATCCGAAAACTGATCCACATCGGTAATGACCTTACTAATCACTTCACCATACTGATTGCTGTCTATATATCGAAGAGGTAAAATTTCCAAATGCTCAAATGCCTCTGTTCGGATATCTTTTACTACATGATAAGTTATTTTATTGTTGCACAGATTCATCAGCCACTGGGCAAGTGCTGTGATTCCCACAACGATCCCAAACCTCACCAGCAAAGGCATTAAAGCAGCAAAATCAACCTGTCCTTTATCAATAATAAGATCGATTCCCTGCCCTGTAATTACCGGTGCATAAAGCGTCAATACCACACTGACCACCGCAAAGATCAAGGACATAATGAGAAGGTGTCCGTAAGGTTTAATTAATCTCAATATTCTTTTTTCTGTTTCTCTGTTATTTCCCTGCTTTTTCATTATCCACGCAGCTCCTTTTCCGAAAGCTGTGACAAACAGATTTCTTTATAAACTTCACACGTTTCAAATAATTCCTGATGCGTGCCGATTCCAGCCAGTCCGCCATCATCCAATACGATAATCTGATCTGCATTCCGTATTGTCGTAGCTCTCTGCGATACGATAAAAACGGTCATTCCCTTTGTTTTTTCAGTAATCGCCCTTCTTAGCTTTGCATCAGTGGCAAAATCCAGCGCCGATGCACTGTCGTCCAAAATCAGCACTTCCGGCTGTCCAACCAGCGCTCTGGCAATGGTAAGCCTCTGGCGCTGTCCTCCGGATAAATTCTTGCCGCCCTGCATAATCTTTGTATCCAAGCCTTCCGGCTTTCCGTCAATAAATTCCCTGGCCTGGGCAATCTCAAGTGCACGATAAATTTCTTCATCAGTTGCTTCTTTTTTGCCCCATTTCATATTTTCACGGATCGACCCTGCAAATAAAACTGCATTTTGCGGAACTACGCCTACTTTTCTGCGAAGCTGCCCAAAAGGATAATCCTTAACATTTATGCCATCCATCCTAACTGCCCCTTCTCTTACATCATAGAAACGGGGAATCAGATTAACCAGTGTACTTTTTCCGGAGCCTGTACCTCCGATAATTCCAATGGTTTGTCCACTTGCTGCTTCAAAAGACAGGTTTGTCAGAGAATCCTTATTTCCTTTATAGGCAAAACACACTTTATCAAAGGAAACTTTGGGAGCGCCTTTTTCTGGCTGAACCGGCTGGTCACCTTCTTGCATATCAGATCTCTGTTCAAATACATCATTGATTCTGATTGCAGATGCAGAAGCTTTCGTAAATGAAATAATGAGACTAGCCAGCGCCACAAGCGCCAGTAGAATCTGTGACATATAATTAATCAGTGCTATGAGTTCTCCCTGGGTAATGATCCCGTTGTAAACAGTTTTTCCGCCAAACCAGAGCACAATAATAATTGCAGCATTTACGATTACATAAGTAATTGGATTTAACAGCGCCGAAATTCTTCCTACCCGCAGCTGAATTCCCATCAACTGCCTGCTTTCCCGGTCAAAGTCTTCCATCTCTTCCTGCTGTCTGGAGAATGCCCGGATAACTCTCGCACCGGTAAGATTTTCACGGGTAATCAGCAGTACTTTATCCAGCTTGTTCTGAACCTTTTTGTAAATGGGAATGCTGATCATCATAATTCCATAGATTACAGCTGACAAAACAGGTACCAGAACAACAAATATCCACGCCAATTTCACATTGATGGTAAATGCCATGATAACAGCCCCCAGAACAATAAACGGGGATCTTAGAAAAAGCCGCAATACCAGGTTTACCCCTGCCTGTGCCTGATTGATGTCACTGGTGATTCTGGTTACCAGTGTAGATGTTCCTATGGTATCCAGTTCGGTATAAGACAAACCATTAATATGGGCAAACAAATCCTTTCGAAGCTCCGTACCAAACCCTGTAGCTGCTTTTGCCGCAAAATACTGGGCTGTCAGGGAACAGGTCAGTCCCAAAATGCCAAAGCCAATCAGAACCGCTCCCATTTTTAATATGTATGGAAGGTCTGCATTCTTAATTCCAATGTCAATAATCCTCGCCATTACCAGCGGTACCAGAAGTTCAAAGCACGCTTCCAGAAGCTTAAATAGTGGCCCTATAATACTTTCCTTTTCATAGCCCTTCAGATATTTTATTAGTTTACGCATTGGTGTACTCCATATCTCCTTCATTTAAAAATTATATTCAATTATACAACGATTTCAGAAATCTGTATAGGTAGTTTTGGGTAACTATAGGGGTAACTTATAAAGTAAGCAAAACACCCATACATTTTACCAAAAATTCATTCCTTTACTGTCCAAACTTCAGTTTTTTGTCATTGACAGTCCGTATACGGACACTTATAATTAAATTAGCAATTATTATTCTTAGAAAACCTACAAAGAGAAATCAGGAGTGAACAATGAATTTATCATCATTAGATGCTAATCTTCGAAATTTAACAAAAAAAGAACAAGAGTACCGTCAGGGAATCCGAAGCCATTTCTGGTCACATTTCCCAACGGAAATCCGGAACGGTAAAACTATATATAAAATATTTATTAACCGAAGCCGCGAAAATGACATCTGTGCTATTCCCAACAGTCTTTTTGTGCGTAAGCATTCCAGGTTTCAGGCCTGTCCCCTGCACATTCATAAATGGGTGGAAATTAATTATATGTATTCCGGATCCTGTGCCCAGATCATAAACGAAGAAACACATATTTTAGAAGAAAATCAGGTGATCTTCATAGACTCAGACACCCCTCATTCCGTGGGGAAGATCGGTGAAAATGATATCATGATCAGCCTCCTTATCGACAAAAATTATCTGAATATGAATTTTTTCAGCAGACTTGCAAAAGGAAGCATTCTTTCTCAATTTTTCATTAATACAATCGTTGAAAATACAAGTGATATACACTATATTATATTTCAATCCCAAAACAGCAGGCGCATTCCTATATTTTTCCGGGAATTTCTTTGTGAATGCTATGACCCGTCACTGAATTCTACCGATATGCTCAAGAGTCTTTTCAATCTCATCCTTTCAGAATTGATCAACGTATATGAAAACGATCTTGGTAAATGTGAACGAAAAGGACTGAAAGGGACAGTGATCCCCATACTTCGATACATAGAAGGAAACTTCAGAACCTGTACCCTGGAATCTACTGCTGCCTTTTTTAATTTAAATGCCAATTATCTGACTACCCTGCTCAAGCAAAATACCGGGTACTCCTACAAAGAACTGGTGCAGATGCAGCGTTTTAAAAGTTCCGAGAAACTACTTGCGAATACGAATACTCCGGTAAGTGTCATCGCTAATCAGGTGGGTTACGAAAATGTCAGCTTTTTTTATAAGAAATTCAAAGAAGGCTATGGCTGTTCCCCAAAAGAATACCGGATGAAACACCGCCGTTAATCAGTACAACAACTTTTTAATGTTCTCCGCAATAAAAATAAGCAGCCCGTTATTCGGGACTGCTTATTTTTATCAGGAATCAGACTACTCTGATTTTTCTGTTGTTTTTTCGGTTGTCTTCTCTGTTGCTTTGTCAGATGTCTTTTCTGTTGTTTTATCTGAACCTGCTTCCGTGGTTTCTTCCGTTGATCCTTCTTTTCCAGTTTCTTTCTCTGTAGTTTTTTCTGTAGCAGCTTCGGTTACCCTTGCTTCTTCATTTGTTACTTTTGCATTTTCTAACAGAAATTCCACTACTTTATCCTGGATCAGGCTTAATTCAATGATATCTTTTCCATACTGTTTCAGGAATTCATCTTCGCTTTCAAAACCATAATCTTTGCTGTATTTTGTAAGTCCATCTTTGTATTCCTGATCAGAGATCGTGATTTTTTCTTTTTCAGCAATTGCTTTTAATAACATTTCCTGAACCAATCCCTGCTTTACTGTTTCTTCTGCCTTTTTCATGAAATCATCTTCGGACATCTGCATATTAGCCTGAAGAAACTCTTCTAAGGACTGATCTGACTGTTTTGCGTAGGATTCATAGTATGTCTTCATACTCTGAACATTCTGGTCTACTAATTCCTTCGGATAATCATTAATCTTGGAATTGCTGTAAACCTTAGAGATCAGGTCATTTATTTCTGCTGTTCTCTGGCTCTGTGCCTTCTGCTGCATCAGGGTTGCTTTCACCTGCTCTTTGTATTCATCTACTGTCTTAGCATCTGAAATCTGCTTTACCAGTTCATCTGTTATTTCAGGTAATCTCTTGATGGAATTAACGGTAACACTAAATACAACGTCTTTACCCTGTAATTCTTCTTTTTGATAGCTATCCGGGAATTTCAGGTTCAGATCTTTGTTTTCTCCTGATTTAACTCCGATTAATCCTTCTTCAAATCCTTCGATAAAAGCATTGGAACCAATGGTTAATTCATATCCTTTATCCGTTGCTCCCTCTACTGCTTCTCCGTCAACTTTACCTTCAAAATCAATATTTACAATATCGCCATCCTGAACTGTTCCGTCTTTTACTTCTTCCATCTTATTCTGCTGTGTAACGGTACTTTTGATCTGCTCATTGATTTCTTCATCGGTTACTTCTTCTGTCTCCAGTGTAACTTCCAGGCCTTTATACTCTCCCAGTGTTACATAATCCAGAGCTTCATATTTCGCACGCTCTGTCTGTTTCTGGGTCTCAGAAGTTGCTTCTGTTGCATTCTCAGAGGTCTTTTCTGTACCTTCTTTCGTCTCAGATGCCTTCTCACTTCCGGCTTCTGATGTAGCGGATGCTGCCTCTGTTGCAGCCTGTGTTGACGTATCTGCTGTCTTCTTATCGCTAGAGCAGCCTGCTGCCAAAACACTCAGGCTTAATAATAATGCAACTACAATTTTTTTCTTCATAAAATAAATATCCTCTCTGATTTTACGCCGCTTTACTTCCGGCTCTTTCATTTCTTTGCTAATATAAACAACTACATTTGCGGGACAGGTGTAGGTCTGGACTTATCAAATACGGAATTCGCATCAAATAAATCACTTACCAGTTCCGGATTATAATACATTCTGTATCCATCCAGGTTTCTTCTGCCCTGACGCATGAAGTTATCACCAAACTGTACCCAGTACTGGGATGAATCTACATTACAATAGATATCAAATCCAACACTCTTCAAATACTCAAATTTGCCGTCTGTATTCTCGGCCGTATATCCCTCTACCGGACCAATATCCTGGCCGAAGGCAAAGATAATAATGTTTGTAGGTCCTAAAATCGGTTTTACAGTGTCCAGCCATTTCTGCGTATCTACTTTAAGCTTGTCCAGACTAATCGTACCTACCGGCTGATGCCCCCAGGTATGACTTGCAAATGTCCAGCCATTGGCTTTCATTGCATCCGCTACTTTCGTTGCATCTGCCACATCCTGATCATAATTGAAATCAGGGTGTTTGTCCAGCCAAACTTTCTGATCTGTATCTAAACTTTCCGGATCTCTGGTCTTGTACACGATATCCGTACGATATCCAAACACACCGTTATATCCGGTCATTGCCAGTGTTCCTTTTGCTCCGCGATAGGAAAAATCCGGATGCTCTTTAACAAATTCATCAATTAACGGTACCATGTCATCGTTACCGATCGTCACCGAACCATCGTCTTCCGTATAAGAAGTTTTCACTTCCCCATTTTCATCCACAACCAGTTTATCAGCCATACCATAGCCTTCCTGGTAATGATAGTAGCTCACATCATCCTGTGAAAGGACAAATGGCTTTTTATCCGGCGGCAGCATAATCTTGCCTTTTACGAGGTTGCCGTTTTCATCAAACGTAGCCATATCGGAAAGCTTTACCATTACATAGCCTTTTTCATACATAGACTGTGTAATTTTGTTAAACTCTTCAATTGTTGTCATAACCTGGTTGATTCCGCCTGAAGTGTGGTCACCAGGTCCGAAAGCCCGCTTCGTATCTTTAACCAGTGAATGGTAAAATACGTGAGTTACCTCTTCCAGGGGATATTCCACACAGGTTGCCTTGGTTGCTTCGTATCCGGATACTTTAGACTGCATGGCTGTATCATTGGCATAACCTGCTGAACTCTTAAGAAGCTCGATCGCTGCATCATAGTCATACATTGCTGCAAGCCTGTCCGCTTTTGCTACCAGGTCTTCCTGCGGTGCTTCGGTTACTTTTTGTGTCTCTGATTCCTGCTTTTCACTTGCTCCAGACTGACTTTCCGTCTGCTTATTACCCGATGATGAAGTTCCGTTCGTATTATTTTTTTTGTCAAGTACACCCTTTATTAAAAAGAAACAAAGCGCCGCAATAACCAAAACTAATACTGCAATAATGATTTTCCCCATCAGCACTTGTTTTTTGCGTTTTGCTTTTCTGGCTTCTGCCCGATTATCTTTTCCGTTTGTCTCCATTCTCATCCTCCCTCAATGTATTGTTAAATCTACCAGTCCTCATATTTTATGCGGACTGCATCTGTTATATTATAGCATATTCCGCACTAAAATCTACCTCAAAATAGTTTTTTAAGAAAAAATAAAGAAATATTGCACTTTTAAGGAAAGAATGGTAGAATGTAACAAGGTGTGAAAAATATTTGATTCTACCGATTCTACTTTATTCAGGAGGGTAACCTATGTCAACTTTTTTAACTGTTCTGCTGATTATTTTAGCAGTTCTGGTCGTATTATTGGGCGTCCTGTACTTCTTTGGACGAAAAGCACAGAAAAAACAAGCCATTCAACAAGAACAGATGGAGGCAGCCAAGCAAACGGTATCCATGCTGATAATCGATAAAAAGCGGCTAAAAATAAAAGAGTCCGGCCTTCCACAGATGGTAATTGACCAGACCCCGCGACTTATGCGTGGTTCAAAGCTTCCGATCGTAAAAGCGAAAGTCGGCCCTAAGATCATGACTCTTGTATGTGATGCTAAAATCTACGATGTAGTTCCGATTAAGAAAGAAGTTAAAGCCGTAGTAAGCGGTATCTACATTACCGAAGTCAAAGGTGTTCGCGGTCCTTTGGAAGTTCCACAGAAAAAGCAAAACTGGTTCCAGAAGGCGAAAAGCAAAATTACAGGAAACAAAACCAAGGACAAAGATAAAAAGAAAAAATAAGCATCTACATATTAAGAACCGGTCAGAATATATTATTTCATTCTGACCGGTTCTTTATTCATATATTACATTCATATATTACATTCATATATTACATTCTTATATTACATTCTTAGTTTCCCATTAACTGAAAGCTCTTGTTGTCCATGGATTTAATATTCATATTAATACAGCAGTCAGCCAGATGTTCGTAATTAACTTCCAGGGCATAGTCCACTTTCACATCAATATTGTCATCCGATGTATCCACATGGATACTGGTAGCTGAAATTCCAATCAGGAGATTTCCAAATGGTGTATCATAATACGTCATATTTTTTTTATTCTGCTCAAACACCATATGTACATTGGTCAGTCCCCGTTTTGTAACTTCCAGACCATCCTCTTTTAATTTAATCAGATTCTGGATCTTTCCATCCATGCCTTCCATAACTTCTTCGTAACTGATATAATGTTTTCCGTCTTTCTGCAGATACTTCGCGGCAGTCACAACCTCCACCGGATCTTCACCGCTGGTTTCCAGTGTCTGCATTCCTTTGATACTTATTAACACTTCTCCCGTCATCGTACTCACCTTAAAATTCTTCTATATTGATTTGTTTTGTGGTTTCAATATCATATGGTAAAATAGAATTGGCAAACTGTTTGAATTTGTCCGCCGCATCACTTACAAAAAACTGGTAAGGTGTCTCATCTTCCCCATAGCTTTCTGTATTGGCGATTCCCTTTTTCTGTAATAATTCTTTTAATCCCCTTGCTGTTTCATAAGCAGGATTTACAAGTGTTACCTTATCTCCCATGATCGCTCCGATTGTAGACCGAATCAGCGGGTAATGGGTACAGCCTAAGATCAGCGTATCAATGTCCTGTTCTTTTAATTCTGACAGATAGCGGTTTGCTATCTCTACGGTTACCGGATCTTTTAACAGCCCCTCTTCTACCAGAGGCACAAACAGCGGGCAGGCTTTTCCGATCACCTGAATATCCGGATTCTGTCCACAGATAAAATCCAGATACATATGACTGTTTACCGTACCTTCGGTTCCGATAACCCCGATTTTTCCATTTCTGGTTGTCTCGCATGCCACCATGGCTCCCGGCTTTACTACTCCGATAATCGGAATATCCAGTTCTTTTTGCACTTCTTCTAAAGCAAATGCACTGGCCGTATTGCAGGCAATCACAATCGCCTTTACTTCCTGTGTCTGCAGAAAACGTATGATCTGCCTGGAATATTTTAAAATGGTATCTTTTGATTTACTGCCATAAGGCACCCGCGCAGTATCGCCGAAATAGACAATCCTCTCCTGAGGGCTGTTGCGCATGACCTCTCTGGCAACGGTCAAACCTCCTACTCCTGAGTCAAATATGCCGATTGGTTTCTGATTTATATTATTCATTATTATATCCTCAATCTGATTTTTAAAGCTTTTCTTCCACTATTCTACTAGCAATCATCAAATAATTCAAGTGCTGAATTACCGGGACCCCTGCAAGCTGCCGTTTTCTCAGGAAAAAATCTCAGGTTTCCCATCAATAAATGCAAAATAAACCTCTTTTTCACTTAAGTATTTCGCTTTGCCGTTTGTTCCCTCGGTAATTTCCCCTTTCAGATCCAGAAGTTCATCACCCGGAACTAATGCTTTGACCATTACAATATCCGTATATTCCGAATCCAGGACAGCGATCTTTCTCTGCCCCAGTAAATACTGTATCCTGCCGATACCATTATAATCTGTTTTTATCTCCAGAATCCACCCATGCTGCTTCGTAATGATAATGCTTTCCCGCAGTCCTTCCTGGACCGCTTTTGAATAAGCCCGTACAAGTCCTCCCGTTCCTAACAGCGTGCCTCCAAAATATCTGGTCACAACTACAACTGCATTGTGGATTTCTTCTCCCAGCAAAACATCCAGCATAGGTTTGCCGGCAGTTCCGCCGGGTTCCCCATCATCGCTGCATCTTTGTATTTCCTGATTTTCCCCTAAAACGAATGCAAAACAATTGTGTGAAGCATTCCAGTATTTCTTTTTCATTGCCGCAATAAATTCCAATGCCTCTTCTTCATTGATGACAGGCTGAACCGTGGCGATAAACCGGGACTTTTTTTCACTGATTTCTCCCTCGCCGCCCAGATAGACTATTTTCAGATTTTTCATAACTGATCATCCTTTTCTTAATGTAACTCCCTCTTTTTTTATTTGTGTCCGTTTTTTCACAAATTTCAGCTAAAAGGGGATGTATACAAATTTCTCTTTGCGTACATTATAAGATAAGAAGCCCATTTTCACAATCTATATATTTTATGAAGTACTTAAAAAAAAATGAACTTGTTACTTCACCCTTTATTTCATCTGCTTTATTTGTTATAATACATAGACCAGTGGAATTTCTGTAAGTCTATGGATCCAATTCCGCTGTTTGCAAGTATTAAGGAGGCCGTGCCTATGAATTATGGAAAAAAAGAAATTTCCAAAAAACAAAAAGAACAGACTTCTGCGAAGGTGGGCAAAAAAATTGGCTTCACTTTTGTTAAAGTATTGCTAATATGTTTCGTTGCCCTGATCGTTGGTGGGACATGCATTGGGTTTGGTCTGATCAATGGACTGATAAAAAATGCGCCTGATATTTCCGGTATGAGCGTAGCACCTACCCAGGCGGCAACTTACATTTATGATACCGATGGAAATCCCATCCAGAAGCTGACTGCATCGGATTCTAACCGAACTCCGGTTACTATTGATAAAATACCCATTGACCTGCAGCACGCCGTAGTTGCAGTAGAAGATGAACGTTTCTATGAACATAACGGTATTGATGTCCGCGGAATCATCCGTGCGTTTGTTGTAGGCGTCAGCAGCGGGAACTTTTCCGAAGGTGCCAGTACCATTACCCAACAGCTTTTAAAGAACAATGTATTTCCCGACTGGGTCAGCGAATCTTCCCTTGCGGAGCGATTCAAGCGTAAATTCCAGGAGCAGTACCTGGCACTGCAGCTGGAAAAAAGCCTTACAAAAGATCAGATTTTGGAAGATTATCTGAATACCATTAACCTGGGAGCAGGTGCGTATGGTGTTCAGGCTGCCGCTCATCGCTACTTCAACAAGGATGTATCGGAGCTTACCCTTTCTGAAAGTACTGTTATCGCAGGTATTACCCAGAATCCTTCCGGTTACAATCCAATCCTTTATCCGGAAGAGAATGCAAAAAGACGTGTTAAAGTATTAAACCATATGCTTGAACAGGGGTACATTGATCAGACACAATATGATGAAGCTCTGAATGATGATGTCTATTCCAGAATCCAGGAAACCGATGTGGAAACCGGCGAGACATCAATCTACAGTTATTATGAAGATGCTTTGATCGACCAGGCTATGGACGACCTGATGGAAATCAAAGGCTACACGCAGAATCAGGCTTATAAAGCTCTGTATTCCGGCGGTTTAAAAGTATTTTCCAACCAGGACAAAAATATTCAGCAGATTTGTGATGAAGAATTTGCGAATCCTGCTAATTTCCCATCCGGAACTTTAATCGGCCTGGACTATGCTTTGACTCTGGAATCCGCTGACGGAGAGGCATCTTTCTATGACAGCGAGAGTATGAGAGTGTATTTTGAAGCACAGGATGCATCCTTTAATATGATGTTTCCTGATTCCGATACCGCGAATTCCTATGCTGCCCAGTATAAGCAGGCTGTTATGAAATCCGGCGATACGGTGCTCTCAGAACGTATCTCACTGATTCCACAGCCCCAGGCATCCGTAGTAATTATTGATCAGAGTACCGGCTATGTAAAAGCCATCGTAGGCGGACGGGGTAACAAGGAAGCCAGCCTGACATTAAACCGTGCTACTTCTACCAGAAGACAGCCGGGATCTACTTTTAAGCCGATTACCGTGTATGGTCCTGCAATTGACCGTGCAGGCATGACACTTTCCACCGTTTATGATAACGCACCTTATAATTATACCAACGGGCCGGAAGTCCGGAACTGGGACAGCGATTATGGATACAGCGGTTTAGAAACGATCCGCTCCGCCATTACCAAGTCCATCAATGTCATAGCCGTAAAATGTCTGACGGATATATCTCCTCAGACCGGTATTGATTATGCCGAGAAATTTGGTATCACAACACTTTATAACCATGATGTGAATAGTAACGGAGATGTCCTGACGGACGCTAACCAGCCATTGGCTTTGGGTGGTGTACGGGACGGTGTTGTGAATCTGGAACTTACGGGTGCATACGCCGCCATTGCTAATAAAGGCCAGTATATCGAGCCGAAATTTTATTCTAAGATTGAGGATCTGAACGGAAATATCGTCATTGATAACACCACGCCTGTCAGCTCCAGTGCAGTTAAGCAATCCACTGCGTTCCTGCTGACAAGTGCCATGGAAGATGTTATTAAAAAACCGGAAGGTACTGCATATGGAACCATTAATCTGGGTGATATGCCGGTAGCCGGCAAATCAGGTACCACGGATGATACAAAGGATATCTGGTTTGAAGGTTATACACCCTATTATACCTGCGGTATCTGGGGCGGCTATGACAATAATGTAGCCCTTCCTGACGGAGATATTTACCACTCCTACAGCAAGGTACTCTGGAACGCTATTATGCAGAGGATTCACCAGGATCTTCCTGTAAAAGAATTTGAACAGCCGGAGGATATTGTAACCGCTTCGGTTTGTAAAAAATCCGGCAAGCTGGCAATACCGGGTGTCTGCAGTGCAGATCCAAGAGGCTCTCAGGTATACACTGAATACTATGTAAGAGGTACACAGCCGGTAGCTGAATGTGATGTACACGTAGCTGTCAAGATCTGTTCTAAGACCGGACTGAAAGCAACCAGCACCTGTGAACCTGTAACCAAGATCTTCGTTCAAAGACCGACGGGAAGCGAAGGAACTACCGACGATTCTGCTTATGCACCGCCAGGCGGCACCTGCAGCGGACACACCATACTGGACAAATTATCTGATCTGCTAAAAGGAGATAAAGATAAAAACAAAAAAGAATCTGAGACTTCACCGGACGGAGAAGAAAACAAACCACAGAATCCGGAAGATGCCAATAAACCATCGTACCCCGGAACCAACACTCCGGATGATACAACCGGTGAGGGCAATGGGGAAGGAACAGGAAACGGTACGGGCAATGGAACTACACCTCCGGGTGATCAAAACCAGGGAAACGGAGGCCAGACCACACCGCCTTCCTATCCGGGGGGGAATACCAATGGCGACGGGGTAATTGATGCTCCACCGCAATAAAACCATTGTATACAGCAAAAAACGGAGAAGAAATCTAAATAATAAGATTTCTTCTCCATTTTTAAATTACAGTATATCCTCTTTATTTTCGAAATTGACTGCGGTATTCCTTTGGCGACATCCCCACCATATTTTTAAACATCTTTGAAAAATAGGAAAAATTATCATATCCTGCTTTTATGGAAATCAGATTCACCGGTTCTTCCGTCTTTTCCAAATATTCCTTAGCCAGTCTGATTCTCTGATTTGCCAGATATACACCGATGGGTTCCCCTACCTCTTTTTTAAAAATTCTAGCCAGATAGTCCGGATTCAAATATACTTTTTCTGCTAATGATTCTCTGGTTATTTCCTGATCAGGATTTTCATCAATAAATCTTTTCACCTTTTCTACTACTGAATTAGACTGCTGCTTTTCATTCAGAAGCCTGGCGGCCTCCCCCACCATCTTTTCAATAAATATTTTACATTCCTTTACGGAATGTATGGCATCCTTTAAGTTATGTATACGGTATCCAGCTTCTTCCAATTCTTCCGTGCTGATACCTTCTTTTTGATAAGCAAGGCGGAATGTATGGGCGAAATCCAGTGTGAATCTGGAGAGTATCTCTGTATTTGCAGATTTTCTTTTTACAAGGTTGTCTAAATACTCATTCACAACAGGCATGATAGAACTGCTCTCCTGCATGAGGCTCTCCCAGATCTGCCAATTGGGCGGCTGATAATCTGCTTCTTTATACACAAAGTCCTGCTGCATTACCACCTGTCCTTCCCCGTCTGCACAGTGATCCAGCATCTGTGCCACATCTGCAAAGCTTTCCTGTATTTGAAGTATTCTGCAGACATTTCCCACTGCAAAACAACAATTTGACCGAAAATGCCTTGTAATATTTTCGATCAGGTTTTTCCCTTTTTCCCCTATTTTGTAAAGTGCATCTTCTCCCATGGTTTTAATCACCACAATGCAGGAAGATTCCGTATGGGAAAGCACACATTCTACATGTGTATCAGGAGTGTCAAACAACTCTTCTAACACATTTTTCATAGACCATACCAGCATTCCCATACCCAGATCATTATAAGCCCATTCATAATCGTAAAGCTGGCAGACTGCTACTACAAACCGGACTGAATCTTCATAGCGAAGCATATAACGCTCCAGTGCAGCTTCCAGATCCTTTTGGCCTGGGATCTGCTGCTCCAGCATCAGCCCCCGAAAGAAAGATTCCTTCCGGCTCTTTTCTGTCTGGTTCCAGTGATCATAGTATCTGCGGTAATCCAGCCGCTCCAGTTCCTCCTGCTCTGCCGCTGCTGCCTTTCTCAAAAGCTCCTCAAGTTCTCCATAATCAATTGGTTTTAGCGTATAAGCAAAACACCCCAGCTTCACCGCCTGTCTTGCGTATTCAAACTCCGCATAGCTGGTGAGAAGGATATCCTTTATCACAAGATCCTGCTGCCGTATCCACGAGATCAGTTCCAGTCCATTTTCACGTGGCATTTCAATATCGGAAACCACCAGATGAATCGGTACATCCAGTATGATCTTTTTTGCATTTCTAACACTCTGGGCAGTATAGACATTTTCAATCTGAAGTTGTTTCCAGTCCAGGGTATTTTTAACGGCTTCCAATACATAGGCGTCATCATCTACAAGTAATAAGTTCATCCTTTTCCTCCTCGTTCCAAATAAATGGCATATAAAGCCGAACCCCTGCTCCCTGATCCTCTTTGTTGTAGAACTCTGCTTCTGCTTCATTTCCAAAGAAAAGCCCCAGACGTTTAATCACATTCATAACCCCTATCTGTTTGCCGTCATGGGAGATATCTTCTTTCCGGTTCAATTTTTCCATGATATCCGCCTGAAATCCTTCTCCGTTATCTTCCACAATCAATTCCAGCTTATACTTACCATGTATTTTTACTCTTCGTACAATCACCAGAATTATCGTTTCGTAATCAAAGGTCATAGCATGTTTGATTGTATTTTCTACAAAGGTCTGCAGTATCAGGGGTGGTATTTTTGCATCCAAAACACTTTCTTCTACATGGATATCGGAACGGAATCCTCCTTTATATCGGATTTCCTGAATTTTAAGATATCTCCTGGTGTGTTCAAGTTCCTCACCCAAACATACCATGTTTTCATTACTCTTAAAAATATACCTTAAATATGCGGATACATTTTTGGATAACTCCTGTATTTCTTTGTCTTTTCCCATCTGTGCCATATTGTAGATAATGTTCAGACAATTCAAGTAAAAATGCGGTTCAATTTGAAGCGTCAGGAAATCCATTTTGATTTTTTGCTGTTCTAACGTCTTTTCGTAGATATTAATTTTCAGATTCTTAATCCGGCTTACCAGGTTGGCAAGCATCTCACTTGCCTTTCCAAGTTCGTTAATCTGGTAATGAGTAGCTACCGAGTAACCCTCGTCTTCGTTCAGGCGGTCAATGTTCTCTGTAAATGTCTGAATGGGATGTACCAATGTCCGATACAAGAAGTAAAGGAATATCAGTAAAAAAAGTCCGAGAATTGTAATTGACATGCCTGCAACAAACTGAAATTTCAAGAGATTCATTACATTCTGTTCATGAATCACCAGTGTGAAGTCATAATCTTCCGTGCCGGGACGCCGGATCACCGTATACCCTTTTAATAGGCTTACGCTCACTTCATCATCTGAAACCCCCGCCAGATCAATACGATCCTCTTTCAGCTTTTCACTTCCGCTGTATACTGTATTTTCCTTTGAGGTGACGGCGATATAATAATCCTCTCCAAAAGCATTGTTATCAACAGAGCGCAGCAGCTGGTTTAACTGCATCCAGGAAAACATATACATGTCATTATTCCTGCGCACATATATCAGGTAAGTTTCCCCATCTAAATCGTGCATGAGCCACCTGCCCTTTTCTGCTTCTTCTATGGCAAATTTAAGCAGCTTTCCTCCGGCCTTTCTCCAATTATCATAGGCAGAATCCGTAGCACATCCATTTACCATAATCTCCCCTTTTTGAAGATATACCGCATAGTTTACAAGATGATCACTCTGTACGCTCCATTTGCTTAACTGCTTCTTCACACTTCTTTGCAGCAGTATGGATTCCCGTTCGTCTGTGACACTAGCCAGCCTTTCCAGCTCGATATCATATCCAAGCTCTGTGGCTACATTTTCTTTTATTGTATCCATGGTATTCTGAATCCCCTGAATCTGGCTGTCCAGAACCTGAATTCTTCCGTCACGGCTGTATTTTGAAACCGTATAGGAGGCATACATACTAAGTCCGACATTAATAATTACCATTAGAATAAGCAGCAAAGAAAACCACTTCAGTAACCTGACAAAATCATATTTCCGAAATTTCTCCTCCATAGTACGCTTTTCTTTTGATAACATATTGCCGGTCCCCCCATTACAATCTTCTGAACTTCCGCCAACAGATGGCTGCCTTGCCTATATCATTCGTTTGTTTTAGTTTAACCTTTGACAGCTCCTACCGCAATACCTTTTGCAAAATACTTCTGCAGGAATGGGAAAATACAAAGAATGGGAAGCACGCCGATAAATGCGATTGCCATACGCATAGATGCGCTTGGCATATTACTCATATCCACCTGAGCCCCCGCATTGGGGTTCTGGGCAAGATACTGGATATCTGTAATCATTTTATTTAACAGACTCTGTATCCCCCACAGGCTTCTCTTATCCCGGATATAATACAGCGCATTGGTCCAGTCATTCCAGTAGGTCAGAGCGGAAAAGAGTCCCATAGATACCAGAATCGGTTTTCCAAGAGGCAGAACAATAGTTTTGAAAATCCGAAAATGCCCGGCTCCATCAATGTTGGCTGCTTCGTAAAGTGCCGATGGAATACTGTTTGTAAAAAATGTCCGAATCATAATAACATTCATAGCGCTGACCAGGAATTGGGGAACAACCAGTCCGGCAAAAGTATCTTTGATATGTAAATAAGTGGTATACATCAGATACGTGGGAACCAGACCTCCATTAAACAGCATGGTAAAAAATACAAAAAAGGAGATTAGCCGTTTAAATGGAAGATTCTGGAGGGACAAACCATAAGCCAGCATAGATGAAAGCAAAATATTTAACCCCGTCCCCACTACCGTGATGAGAATGGTCATCATGTACGCTCTTCCAATCTCTCCCGAGCTTTGAATTAAATATTCATAAGCGGATGTACTTAATACCTTTGGAAAGAAAGAGTATCCATTTGCAATCAGCGTATTTTCTTCCGTTATAGAACCGATAAACAGCAGTATAAACGGCAGAATCATCATTAGCGCCAAAGCAGTTAAAAAAATATGTACAAAGACCATTGCAGTCTTTTGTGATTTACTTATTATCATAATCTATGACTCTCCTTTCCTAAAAAAGTGCGTTATCTGGGCTGATCTTTTTCACGATCAGATTAGATACCATGACCAGAATAAAGCCTACACAGGATTGATAAAATCCGGCTGCCGAAGACATACCCACATCCCCCAGAGTCAAGAGCCCCCTATATACATAGGTATCTATGGTTTGTGTGGTGGCATATAACATCCCGGAGTTCATGGGCACCTGATAGAACAGGCTGAAATCCGAATAAAAAATTCTTCCTATGTTCAGCAGCGTTAAGGTTATAATAGAAGGAACCAGTGCCGGAAGTGTTACATAAAAAATCTGCTTTAATTTTCCTGCACCGTCAAGAGCTGCTGCTTCGTAATAGGAACTGTCAATTCCTGCAATAGCAGCGATATAAATAAGGGTTCCATAGCCCACACCCTTCCAGCAGTTCACAACCACCAGAATTACCGGCCAATACTTTGCCTCTGCATACCAGTTTACAGGCTCCATGCCAAATGCCGGAAGTATAGTATTATTCAGCATTCCATTGTCTCCGCTAAACAGAGCGTATACAATATAGGAAACGATTACATAGGACATCAAAAATGGCAGCAATACCGAACTTTGATAAATCGTCTTCCCCTTTTTAGACCGGATTTCACTTATGAGAACCGCAATCAGAATCCCCATCAGGGTATTTACAATGATAAAAGCGAAATTATACAACAGCGTATTTCTGGTTATGGTCCACGCATCACTTGTATTAAATAAAAACTTAAAATTATCCAGCCCGCACCAGGGACTTTGAAAAATCCCTGTGGAAAAATTCACCTTTTTGAATGCAATTACCAATCCCAGCATCGGAAGATAATTATTAATCAATAGATAAATCAGTGCGGGCGCCATCATGATAAATACCGGCAGCCACTTTCTGAATTGTACTCTTTTGCTCTTTTTACGCCCTGCTGCTGCAATGGCTGCCGTACCTTGTTCTGTACCATTTACCTTCCGAAATGCCATAAAGTTCTCCTTCCTACTTTTGCGCTGCCAGCCATTCATCCAACTGTTTCTGCTTCTCATCTATTACAGTCTGCAGCCCCGCTTTGTAAAGCGCATCATTAAACTGCCCGATTGCCGCTTCCGGCTCCAGTGACCCCGTTCCAATGGCGTCATAAAATTGGTTCTTTGCATTTGTCAATGCAGTTAATTCCCCTGCCACATTGGTAGAATCATAGGTAAATCCCAGCGCCTTTGATCTGGATGCCTTCTGGATTAATTCATTTTGTGTATCCCATTTTGATGGATCTTCCCCTTCCCAGACATAGGCAATTGTCTGATTCGGAAGTTCCCAGCCAATATTCAAACCATATTTCTTATTGGATGCATCAACACCTTCCGGATAAGTGATGATTCCCTTTTCCTTATCCACAAATTGATAATGTTCTCCTTCAATTCCCCAGTTCAGCAAATTCATAATCTCGGGACTTCCATAGATATAGTCCAGACACTGGAACGCCTTATCCGGATTCTTTGAATTCCGTGCAATTCCCCAGGTATTAAAGTTCACACTGTAACTTGTGATATATGGATCACCAAATAACGAGGCAGAACTTAAATCATAACCCGTTGACAATTCATCCTGTTCCTCTGCACCTGCTTTGAGGGGTGTAAAATAGGAAAATGCTGTTCCGGCCTTTACCTGATTTACCAGTATTTCGGTAGTAGTGGCACCGTCCTTGGAAATGTATCCCGCCTGATTCCAGTCATATAATTTCTTTGCAAATGTTTTAAATTCCTCTGTCTCATAGAGGTTCACAACATCCGTAGACTGCCCTTTATCCATCAGCGTTCCAAACCCATCTGTGAGAAAATCTGCCGTTTCCCATCTGAATAACGGTGTTCCTGCCTGTGTACTTGCAAGCATAGTCATATCCGGATGCTTTTCCTTTACCGCTGCAAAAATCTTGTCCAAATCATCCACGCTTTTGATATCCTCTGCCTTGAATCCGGATTCCTCTAAAAGATCCGTTCTCATCATAATTCCTTCCCAGGTGATCTGTTCCCGCATAGTCGTTACCCCATACGTAAAATCACCGATCCGGGGGGATTTCAGGAAATCTGCATCCACATATTTCTTCATGTTGGTACCATATTTTTCAATATAATCCGTCAAGTCCAGCACCTGTCCATTACTTACATACCCCGCTGCATTGGTTACAATTATTGGAACAATATCCAAAGCTTCGTCTCCGGATAGCATCAGGGACAATTCATTGGTATAAGTCCCCCAGGAACAAGGTACCAGATCCAGCTCCATGTTGATATCCTTTTTCAATATTTCATTCACTTTCTCCAGAACCGCAGGCTCTGCTTCTTCATAAGCATCGCCGATATATGCCATGGTAACCTTATAAGTTTCTTCGCTTTTTGAATCCGCCGCTGCAGCTGTACTTTCTTTGCCGTTACCACTACTGCTTCCCTCAGTGTTTCCGCCGCATCCGGATATCATACCTGCTGCCAGTGCAGTGCACAGTACTCCCGCCATAACTTTTTTAAACTTCATATCATAATCCTCCTTTT
Organism: Robinsoniella sp. KNHs210; assembly: GCF_000686105.1. Lineage (NCBI taxonomy): Bacteria > Bacillati > Bacillota > Clostridia > Lachnospirales > Lachnospiraceae > Robinsoniella > Robinsoniella sp. KNHs210. The sequence goes on along the minus strand of NZ_JMLZ01000002.1, from coordinate 346,331 downwards.
CCTCCGTTAATGTTTTATTTGATACGGGTATTATAGAATAGCAGGATTTTTATTTCTACAACTATAAGGACTTTGTACTGTTACAATTCGGACTATCCATCCGACTATCTGTAAATTCTCCTTTCCCTCTTGACTTTCCCCCGCGCGGCACCCCTTATTCTATACTTACCAAACAAATTTATTTTCCAGAAAGGTATCTGATATGAAAAAAATAATCTCTGATTTTACCCCCGGCGGCGGAAAACACTGTATCACAAATGCTCTAAAACTAATTTTCAATTACTATGGACATCCGATGTCAGAAGAAATGCTTCTTGGTCTGGGTTGCGGCATATCGTTTTGTTATCTGAACCAGGTAGCCTCCCCCATGATTAACGGACGTATCAAACCTTTTGTCTTTGAAGAAATTCTGGCAAACAGGCTGAATATAACCATCCGCTGCCGGCAGCAAAAGGATTATATGAAAGCATTTGCATCCGCCAGGAATTCCATCGACCAGAACCATCCCGTTTTCATCTATGTTGATATGCCCTACTTAAAATATTTAAACCTGGATGAGGACTATCATTTTGGCGCCCATGCTGTTGTATTATTCGGATATGACGATGATCAGAAGATATTCTATATCAGCGATCGTGACAGCAGCCATCATCCGATTCGTACTCCCAAAGGCAGCATTGCCCGGGATTACCACCTGGTATCTTATGAAGAAACAGAAAATGCACGTTCCAGCCATCATCGCCCGTTTCCTGCACATAACAAATATCTGGAATTTGATTTCTCCCACATCCGTCCCGTTTCAAAGGAAATGATACTGGACGCTATACAGGAAAATTGCCTTAGTATGCGAAATGCGCCTGCCCATCTCCTTGGACTGAATGGAATTAAAAAGTTTTCGAAAGAAGTTTTGAAATGGAAAAATTTTGATTTAGAAAAAAGAAAAAGATCCGGTAGTACGAATTATTTTATGATTCACGCCGACGGCGGTACCGGTGGTGGAATTTTCCGAAGTATGTATGGGGATTTTTTAATCGAAGCTGCTGACGTTACTGGCTTAGAAAATTTAAAAGATATCGGTGTACGCTTTTTAGCTGTGGCTGATCAATGGGATACTGTGGCTGATGAGATGTGGGCCCTGTCCGAAACCGGAGATACTGATCTGCTGGCAGGCATATCTGTCAAAGTTGAAGACATCCATACTCAGGAAACAGAACTTTTTCAGGAGCTTCTGGATTTGAAAAGACCACAGCACCTCTGATATATGCCCGGTCAGGCAGGATAAGATTCCTGCCTGTGCATGTTTTAGAGGAATGTGGTCTATTTCTATTATGAATCCTTTTACTGTATGCCTCTGTAAGTATGCCTACAGGATCATCTTAGCTGCGCCGAAGATCCCTGCATCATTACCCAGCTCCGCCAGTGCAAACACAGCATCTTTACAGGCACTGAAAGCATATGTATTATAGTATTTACGAATATAATCCAGCAAAATATCTCCGGCTTTTGAAACGCCTCCGCCAATAACGAAGACTTCCGGATCTACCACACCTGCGATTACAGACAGGGCACTGCCCAGATATTTACCAAAACTTTCTGCTATTTCCATTGCTACTTTATCTTCTGCTTTCACAGCATCAAATACTGTTTTAGCTGATACTTCTCCATCACGCAGTACAGACGGCTCTGCATCAGCAGCCAGACGTGCATTGGCTAATCTGACAATTCCGGTTGCGGATGCTACCTGTTCCAGACAGCCTTTGTTACCACAGTTGCATGCTTCTTCCATACTGTCTTCCACATGAACATGGCCGATCTCTCCGCCTGCTCCATGAGAACCCGTAACGATCTGTCCATTAATAATGATTCCGCCGCCAACACCCGTACCAAGAGTTACCATAACTACATTATGATATCCGGCGCCGCCGCCTTTCCACATCTCTCCAAGAGCCGCTACATTGGCATCGTTTCCGGCTTTTACAGGAAGACCAATCATCTTTTCCATCTGTTCCACGAGATTTACATAGCCCCAGTGAAGATTAACTGCACACAGGATATCACCTGCTTCGTTAACCGGTCCCGGTACGCCGATACCAACGCCTGCGATATCTTCTCTTTCCAGCTGCTTTTCTAATATTTTATTATTGATAGCGCCTGCCACATCCGGAATAATATTAATTCCGTTATTCTCTGTTCTTGTTTTAATTTCCCATTTGTCAAGAACTTCCCCTTTCACGTCAAAGAGACCGCATTTTACGGATGTACCACCAATATCAATTCCAAAACAATATTTCTTCATAATTCTTTATTCTCCTTCTGGTCCGCGTCTTTTTGCAAGACTATTCTGTACGCGGTTATATAATTCCTGCGCAGCATTATAACCCATCTTTTTCTGTCTGTGGTTAACTGCAGCAGATTCTACGATAACAGCCAGGTTTCTGCCCGGACGGATCGGCAATGAATGGCAAACCACCTGATTTCCAAGGAATTCTGTATATTCCTCTTCCAATCCCAGTCTGTCATATTCTTTTTCTCTGTCCCATTCTTCCAGTTTAATTACCAGATCGATAGACTGTGTATTCTTAACACTTTCCACACCAAACAGTGTTTTCACATCAATGATTCCTATACCGCGGAGTTCGATGAAATGCCTGGTTATATCCGGTGCAGAACCAATTATCGTTTCGTCACTGACTTTACGGATCTCAACAACGTCATCCGAAACAAGCCGGTGCCCTCTCTTAATCAGCTCCAATGCAGCCTCACTCTTACCAATACCGCTTTCGCCCATAATCAGAACCCCTTCACCATAAACGTCCACCAGAACGCCGTGTATGGAAATACAGGGAGCCAGTTCCACATTTAGCCAGCGGATAATCTCAGCCATAAAAGAGGATGTAGTCTTCCTGGTAGTGAAAATAGGAACATTATATTTATTCGCCAGTTCCATCATATCTGCATCCGGCTCTGTCCTTGTGGTGTATACGATACATGGTATCTTACTGGAAATAAACTGCTCATATATCGGAAGCTTCTTTTCTCTGTCTAAATGTTCCAGATAGGTGTATTCCACATATCCGATAATCTGTACGCGATCAGAATCAAAATGATCAAAATATCCCGTCAGCTGCAATGCAGGACGGTTAATATCCGGGAGGGTAATCTTAATAGCAGACATATCCACATCCGGAGTCATATTCTTTAAATCCAGTTTCTCAACCAACTTGCTTAAAGCTACACTTGCCATATCTCTTCTCCTTCAAAATTTAATTAATATGTTAATATTATCATAATTATGCCCGAACATCAATGAAAGAAATCATACACTTTTTTTGCACTATTTGCATTCATGGACGGCGCCTTGGCAAGTTCCTCTTCGGATGCATCCCTTATGGCCTCCAGAGACTTAAATGTCCGCATCAATGCCTTTCTCCTGGCAGGCCCGATTCCATCAATATCATCCAGAATAGAATGTACCTGCTGCTTGCTCCTAAGGGATCTGTGATATTCAATGGCAAAACGATGTGCCTCATCCTGAATTCTGGTAATCAGACGAAAACCTTCCGAAGACTTTTCAATTGGAATTTCTACATTATTAAAAAATAATCCTCTGGTTCTGTGATTATCATCTTTGACCATACCGCAGACCGGAATGTTCATTTTCAGATTATCCATAACACGCAGCGCTACATTGACCTGGCCCTTACCGCCGTCCATCATGATCAGATCCGGAAATCTGCTGAAACTGCTGAATTCTTTCTCCTGTTTCGCTTCCTCAAGCTCAGCAAGACCATGGCTGAATCTTCTGGTCAGCACTTCTTCCATGCTGGCATAATCATCCGGTCCCTTTACCGATTGGATCTTAAACTTACGGTAATCGCTTCGTTTTGGTTTACCCTTTTCGTATACAATCATGGATCCTACCGATTCAAATCCACTGATATTGGAAATATCAAACGCTTCCACACGCACTACATTCTCAAGCCCCAGCAGGCCTGCAATCTCTTTCATGGCGCCAATGGTACGTCCTTCTTCCCGTTTGATTTTTTCTTTATCCTGGCTTAAAACTAATTCTGCGTTTCTGGCCGCCAATTCTACCAGTTTTTCTTTCGTGCCTTTTTTGGGAACTTTGATATGTACCCTCTGTCCTCTTTTCTTAGAAAGCCACTGTTCAATAACCTCGCAGTCTTCCACTTCTTCCTGGATCATCAGTTCCTTGGGAATAAATGGTGTCCCTGCATAAAACTGCTTGATAAAACTGTCTAAAACCATTCCTTTTGTATCGTGGGGAGCTACTCTCAGATAGAAGTGGTCCCTTCCAATCAGCCTGCCCGACCGTACAAAAAACACCTGTACCACAGCGTCCGTATCATCGGAAGCCATTGCAATAATATCCTTATCTTCCCCATCACTCATGGTGATCTTCTGTTTTTGGGCAATCTGTTTCACGCTGTTCAGAAGCTCTCTCTGTTCAATTGCTGCTTCAAAATCCATTCGTTCAGAAGCATCCTGCATCCTCTGCTCCAGCATTTTAATTACCGGATCATAATTTCCGTCCAGAAAAGCAATAGCTTCATTCACCTGATTACGGTATTCCTCTTTGGTAACGTAGCCCTGACAGGGGGCGTTGCACTGTTTAATATGGTAATTCAGACAGGGTCTCTCATTCCCGATGTCCCTTGGCAGGCTTCTGTTGCAGGTACGCAGCTTATACAGCTTGTTAATCAGCTCAATCGTATCCTTAATCGCTCCTGCACTGGTATATGGTCCGAAATATTTGCATTTGTCCTTTTTCATGATCCGTGCAAATAAAACCCTGGGATATTCCTCCTGTACCGTAACCTTAATAAATGGATAGGACTTATCATCTTTTAACATGGTATTGTACTTTGGTCTGTGTTCCTTAATCAGATTACATTCCAAAACCAGCGCTTCCAGCTCCGAATCTGTAATGATGTATTCGAAGCGGCGGATCTTTGTCACCATCTGTTCGATTTTAGCACCCTTATTTCTGCTGCTTTGAAAATACTGCCGTACCCGGTTCTTGAGACTGATCGCCTTTCCTACATAGATTATGGCATCCTTTGCATCATGCATAATATATACACCCGGCTTCGCCGGTAGTTTCTTAAGTTCCTCCTGGATATCAAACAACGATACCACCTCCCTTTCTAAAAAAATACAGCAAATCTGTTATTCACAAATTTACTGTATTTTATCTTGTCTTTTAAAGAATTTATTCACACACAGTGTTGTTATCGGGATTCTTATCCACAGTATCCACATTTTCAGACTGCTTTTGTATCTGCTGCACATTATCACCAGAAACCGATGCATCAATTTCTGCAGCTTTTACCTGATGATTACTTTCCGCTTCCAACTGAGGCTGGCTGGCACCTTCAACAGCTCCTGCCGCAGATCCTTCCAAGGCCGCCTTATCTTCTGCTTCCACTTCGTGGAAAATCTTCATAAACTCTTTACCGGTAATGGTTTCCTTTTCAATGAGGAATGCCGCAATCTTATCCAGTGCTATTCTATGTTTGCTGAGAAGTCTCTTCGCCTCTACATAAGCATCTTTGAGCACTTTCATAACTTCACGGTCAACCTCGGCTGCCGTTCTGTCGCTGCAATTTAACATGGTTCTGCCTTCCAGATACTGATTCTCAGGACTTTCAATTCCCATCATTCCAAAAGTTTCCGACATACCATACTGTGTAATCATCGCTCTGGTAAGCTTGGTAGCCTGCTCAATATCATTTGCGGCTCCGGTTGTTACACTGTTAAATACCAGTTCTTCTGCTGCACGCCCTGCCACAAATTCAATAATCTTAGCGCGGATCTCACCTTCTGAATTCAGGAATTTTTCTTCTTCCGGAACATTCATAACATATCCAAGTGCTCCCATTGTTCTTGGCACAATAGTTATCTTCTGCACCGGCTCAGAATCCTTCTGAAGCGCACTTACCAATGCATGACCTACTTCGTGGTAGGAAACAATTCTTCGCTCTTCTTTGCTCAGGATCTTGTTCTTCTTTTCCTTACCCACTAATACAACTTCTACAGACTCAAATAAATCAGACTGGGAAACTACATTTCTGCCCTTCTTAACTGCCAGAATTGCTGCCTCATTAATCATATTTGCCAGATCGGAACCAACAGCTCCTGAAGTAGCAAGTGCAATAGCTTCCAAATCTACGGTGTCATCCAGAAGAACATTTTTGGAATGTACTTTCAGAATATCCACACGGCCTTTCAGATCAGGCTTATCTACAACTACACGTCTGTCAAAACGACCGGGACGCAGAAGCGCCTGATCCAGAACTTCCGGACGGTTTGTAGCTGCCAGAATCAGTAATCCCTTCGAGGTATCAAAACCATCCATCTCAGCAAGCAGCTGGTTCAAGGTCTGCTCACGTTCGTCATTTCCACCGCCATAACGGCTGTCACGGCTCTTACCGATTGCATCAATTTCATCAATAAAAATAATACATGGCGCATTCTTTTTCGCCTCTTCAAATAAATCACGGACACGTGATGCACCGACACCTACGAACATTTCCACAAAATCAGAACCGGATAATGAGAAGAACGGAGCATGTGCTTCTCCTGCAACTGCCTTTGCCAGAAGTGTTTTACCTGTTCCAGGAGGTCCTACTAAAAGAGCACCCTTTGGAAGCTTGGCACCAATCTTCGTGTATTTTCCTGGATTTTCAAGAAAATCAACGACTTCCTGTAAGGACTCCTTGGCTTCATCCTGTCCTGCTTCATCCTGTCCTGCCACATCCCGGAATGTGACTCCTGTTTCTTTCTGCACATATACTTTAGCCTTGCTCTTGCCAACACCGCCCATCATGCCGCCGCCCTTGGACATTTTTCTCAGGAAAAATCCAAGTACAACCCAGATCAGAATCAGCGGGATCGCAATGCTTAAAATATTATAGAGAATTGCAGATGTCATGTCCGGAATCGCTCCATTAAAGTCCACACCTGCTGCAATTAATTTTTCGGTCAGGTTCGGGTCAGGTACAACGCCGGTATAATACGTCATCGTCACCCCTGGGAATGGCTGTTCCTTAGGAGTAATAACAATCTTACTGGACTGTATGTCAACCTTTTTGACTTCTTTCTTCTCTACCATTTCCATAAATTTGTTATATGTGATTTCTTTTTCGGTAGAATTCTTCAGCATATTATTGAAAATACTCATACCGACCAGGGCTATCAGTGTTACTACTAAAAATATCATGATCGTCTGCCCATTTTTAGACGGCTTGCCATTATTATTATTGGATCCGTTATTCGGTCCATTTCCTGGCTGTTGATTATTATCCATCATCTTCCTCCTCGTGATACGTCCTCTCTATTATAAAGATACTTCACCCAGAAATCAATATCGAGTTTGTGAAAAAGCCTCCATAATTCTTAAACTTTTATAAAAATCCTCAAAAAATGACTGGCATAACTCTGATACTTTGTAGTATACTAATTCAGTAAAGAATCATACCATAAAATTTAGGATCGGTGAACCAATGAAAATAGGATTTGATAACGAGAAATACTTACAGATGCAATCTGAGCATATCAGAAAAAGAATCAGCCAGTTTGGCAACAAACTCTATCTGGAATTCGGCGGAAAACTTTTTGATGACTTTCACGCAGCCAGAGTTCTTCCAGGATTTGCACCGGACAGTAAACTGCGTATGCTGATGCAGCTCTCCGACCAGGCAGAAATTGTAATCGTCATCAGCGCCGGTGACATAGAGAAGAATAAAGTCCGGGGTGATCTTGGGATCACTTATGATACAGACGTTCTCCGTCTGATCGACGCATTCGAAGAAAAAGGGCTCTACGTAGGCAGTGTTGTCATTACACAGTATTCCGGTCAGAACAGCGCGCAGCTCTTTAAAACCAGACTGGAAAAATTAGGACGTAAAGTGTATGTCCACTATGCCATCGAAGGCTATCCAAGCAATATACCATTAATCGTCAGCGATAACGGATATGGTAAAAATGAATATATTGAAACAACGAGACCGCTGGTCGTGATCACAGCACCCGGTCCCGGAAGCGGAAAAATGGCAACCTGCCTTTCCCAGCTCTACCACGAGCAAAAACATGGCATTCGTGCCGGTTATGCCAAATTTGAAACCTTCCCGATCTGGAATATCCCCCTGAAACATCCTGTAAATCTGGCTTATGAAGCAGCAACAGCCGATTTAAATGATGTAAATATGATTGACCCGTTCCATCTGGAAGCATACGATGAAAAAGCTGTAAATTATAACCGTGATGTTGAGATCTTTCCGGTCTTAGGTGCTATTTTCGAGCGTATTTTTGGGGAATGCCCTTATAAATCCCCTACGGATATGGGTGTTAATATGGCTGGAAATTGTATCTTCGATGACGAAGCCTGCAAAGAAGCCTCTAACCAGGAGATCCTTCGCCGCTATTATTATGCACTGAACGGACTTGCGGAAGGTACAAAGCAGGAAGAAGAAGTATTTAAAATCGAACTGATCATGAAACAGGCTCATCTGACCGCAGCGAACCGTAAGGTGGTACAGATTGCACTGGACCGCGCAGAAGCTACAGGCGCCCCTGCTGCTGCCCTGGAACTGGCTGATGGCAGAATGGTTACCGGAAAAACTTCTGACCTTTTGGGAGCATCCGCAGCCCTTCTTCTAAATGCATTGAAGGAACTTGCCGGCATCGACCATAAAGCCCATGTTATTTCACCGGAAGCCATTGAACCTATCCAGACTCTGAAGACTGCATACCTGGGCAGCAAAAACCCAAGGCTCCATACGGATGAAATACTGATCGCACTTTCCATTTCTGCTGCTACCAGTGAAAATGCCAAGCTTGCACTGGAACAGCTTCCCAAGCTTTCCGGATGTCAGGCCCATACTTCCGTTATGCTGTCTATGGTAGATATAAAGCAGTTTAAACGTCTTTCCGTCCAGCTGACTTCTGAACCGGTATATGAGGACAAGCGTATTTATCACTAAATTACAATTAAAATTGCTTGCGGCAGGCTGTATGTCACATTATTATTTGTTACCTTTTTATAAAACCCGGTAATTAACTTTATGACATTAAACAAATATCTGCGCCAAATAAATGAATCTTTGTTTATTTGGCGCAAATTTTATTTTTTTGTAAAAAACACTGTATTTATTAACTCTGAAGGTGTATAATTCTTTCGTTATTTTTTGACCAGCACGAGAGTGTGTTTGAGAAAACAGGAGGAAATTTATGCCAGTAAAGTATGTATTTGTAACAGGCGGAGTAGTATCAGGCTTGGGAAAAGGCATCACTGCCGCTTCACTCGGCCGCTTACTGAAGGCCCGGGGATACAAGGTAACCATGCAGAAGTTCGACCCTTACATCAATATTGACCCCGGAACTATGAATCCTATCCAGCACGGCGAAGTATTTGTTACAGATGACGGTGCCGAAACGGATTTGGATTTAGGACACTATGAGCGGTTCATTGACGAAAGCCTTGATAAGAATTCCAATGTAACCACCGGTAAAATTTACTGGTCCGTACTGCAAAAAGAACGTCGCGGTGATTTCGGCGGAGGTACTGTACAGGTCATCCCCCACATCACAAACGAGATTAAGAACCGTTTTTACCGGAATTTTACATCCGATGAAACAAGAATTGCCATTATTGAAGTCGGCGGTACGGTCGGAGATATCGAAAGCCAGCCTTTCCTGGAATCCATCCGTCAGTTCCAGCATGACGTAGGCCGGGAAAACGCAATTCTGATTCACGTAACTTTAATCCCTTACCTGAAAGCTTCGGGAGAAATGAAAACCAAACCCACCCAGGCAAGTGTAAAAGAATTACAGGGTATGGGTATTCGCCCGGATATCATTGTCTGCCGTTCCGAACTGCCGTTGGAACAAGGCATCAAAGACAAAATCGCACTTTTCTGTAACGTCCCTAATCATCACGTCCTGCAAAATCTGGATGTGGAATATCTGTATGAAGCACCTCTTGCAATGGAGCAGGAGCATCTGGCCCAGGTGGCATGTGAATGTCTGAATCTGGAATGCCCAAAGCCCAATCTGGAAGACTGGGAAGACATGGTAAATGCTCTGCGACATCCAACCAAAGTAGTAGAAATTGCTCTTGTCGGTAAATATATCCAACTCCATGACGCCTATATCAGTGTTGTAGAAGCCCTTAAACATGGTGGTATCGCCAGCCGCGCCACAGTTAATATACGCTGGATTGATTCAGAATTATTAAATGAGAACAATATTTCAGATCTCCTTGGAGATGTGGATGGCATTCTGGTGCCCGGAGGTTTCGGCAACCGGGGAATTGAAGGAAAAATTATGGCGATTGCATATGCCAGAACACATGAGATCCCTTTCCTTGGGCTCTGTCTGGGCATGCAGCTTGCCATAGTTGAATTTGCCAGAAATGTGGTTGGTTTCCATGATGCACACAGCATCGAACTGGATGCTTCCACTACCCATCCCGTGATTTCCCTGATGCCGGACCAGGATGGTATTGAAGACATCGGCGGCACTTTAAGACTTGGTTCTTATCCCTGTATCCTGGACAAGTCATCGAAAGCATTTGAGCTATATGGTGAAGAAACTATACAGGAACGCCACCGACACCGTTATGAGGTGAATAACGACTACCGTAAGGCATTGACCGGCAATGGCTTAACCCTTTCCGGAATCTCACCCGACGGCCGCATTGTGGAAATGGTTGAACTCAAAGATCATCCGTTCTTCATCGCCACCCAGGCACATCCGGAGTTGAAGTCACGTCCAAACAGGCCGCATCCGCTCTTTCGCGGATTGGTAGAGGCTGCTTTGCGCTATCAAAAATAAGCAAAACAGCCTCTATATAAATTTCTGTAACGCACAGATCTGTTTGGATTCCTAGCATATAAAGATGTATTATCACGATTATCCCTGTCTGGAACTACATTTATATAGGTAGAAAAAGCCGCACAGCAATTTCGGTCCGCACCCACTAGTTAAACTCTCTGGTCTGACTAACGGGTGCAGTTCCCTTTGCTGAAGCGGCTTTTTCTATGATCTGTTTGTGCGTATTCTGCTTACTTTATTGTAATTCTCTTGGATGCAGAGTATGCACCATAAACCTTCTCTCCTCTTTCCATGTATCCACGGATACGGAATCTGTACTTAGTTCCCTTTTTCAATCCTGCCTTGGTGTAAGCTGTATTTTTACCAGGTTTTGTGGAAATTTTCTTATATTTTCCATTTCCTGTCTTCATAAAGATTTCAATCTTATCTGCCTTAAACTTATTCCAGGATATTTTCACTTTCTTTCCTGACTGTTTCAGGGATATGGTCGGTTTTACAGGTTGTGTTGCTGTAATCATAGATTTGGAAGCAGAACCGCTGCCAGCTTTGTTTACAGCAGTTACACGGTATTTATATTTTGTCGCAGCCTTTTTCTTTTTGTCTACATAAGAAGTTTTCTTGGTGGTTGCAATTTTCTCCCACTTTTTCTTCGAATAGTTATAACTGCTGACAATATATGATTTTGCTCCTGTTTCCTTCTTCCATGATATTTTAATGCTGTTTGTTGTCTGTTTCGATGCTTTTACACCAGTTACTTTTCCAGGTTCCATCAGCTTCCATTTTGCTTTCAGGGTCACATCGCCCTTACAGATATCCGTTGATTTTACCTGTGTATTTCCCAGATACCAGCCAAGGAATTTGTAGCTTCCTTTTTTCGGTGTAGGCAGGTTACCATAAGGTTTGCCTTCCTGTACTTTGATTTCTGCCGGTAAAACGTATCCGCCATCTGTATCAAAGATAACAGTGTACTCTTTCACTTCCGGATCCGGTGTTGGTTTCGGTGCTTCTGTAACAATTACGCTGCAGGATGAGGACTTCTGTCCATCTACAGTTGTTGCTGTAATATTAGCTGTTCCTGCTGCTTTCGCCGTTACAACACCTTCATTACTCACACTTGCCACTGCTTCATTGTCCGTAGCCCACACTACTGCTTTATTTGTTGCATTTTCCGGTGTATATCCTACTCTTAAGGTAGCCTTCGTTCCGGTCTGCATTGCTGCACTGGATGGGTTTATCTTAATGGATTCAACCGGTATCTGCTTCGGTATTACATTTACCGTACAGGTAGCTGTCTTATTTCCATCCGCTGTAGTAACAATGATTTCTGCGATGCCTTCTTTTAATGCTGTGATCTTACCCTTGTCAACACTTGCAACTGTTTTGTTGTTTGAATCCCAGGTAACATTTTTATTGGTTGCGTTTTCCGGCTGAACGCTTTCTTTAATGACAGCTGTTTTGCCTACTTCAATATTAATTGCTTGTTTATCAAGGGTTACACCAGTTACTTTTATGATTTCCGGTTCTGGTTCACTCTTTACAGTTACTTCACATGTTGCTGTGAATCCGCCTTCTTCTGTGGTTACTGTAATCGTAGCTTTACCATCTGCAACTGCTGTAACTATACCGCCATCTACAGTAGCAACAGCTTCATTGTTTGATGTCCAGGAAACGTTTTGATTCGTTGCATTTGCTGGTTGAACAGCTGCTGTAAGTGTTGCTGTTTCTTTTAGCTTCATTTGCAGTGCTTCAGGCAATAATGTTACCCCTGTAACTGCTATATCTTTTCTTGATACGGTTACTTTACAGATTGCTGTTTTGTTGTTACTTTCTGTGGTAACTGTAATATTTGCAGTACCTTCTTTTATTGCGGTTACGACTCCTGCCTGGGAAACGGTCGCCACTGCTTCATTATCAGAACTCCAGCTTACATTCTGATTTGTTGCATTTGAAGGTGTAATTGTATGAGTTAATTTTTTGGTTCCTTCTTCTATTAAAGATAATTCTGCCGGCTCAACACTGACACTTTCTACTTCTACAATTTCAGGTTCTCCGTTTTCTACTGTAATTGTAGCGGTATCACGGATGGTATCATTTTCTGCTGATGTGACTGTAATTGTAGCAGTTCCTTCTGCCACACCGGTTACAACACCACCTGCTACCGTTGCTACGCCTTCATTATCAGAAGTCCAGATCATATTCTGGTTAGATGCATTTTCCGGCTGTATTTCCCCGGTTAAAGTTACACTTGCTCCTGTTTTAACAGTTGCATCTTTTGGTGATACGGTAATTGCGCTGACCGGTATCACTTCTTTTTCCGTAACGGTTACTGCACATTGTGCCGTTTTGTTTCCATCTGCTGTGGTTACGGTGATTGTCGCATTTCCTGGTTTCAGTGCATTCACTACACCATTAACTACAGTTGCCACTTCTTCATCACTTGATGACCAGGTAACATTTTTATTTGTTGCATTAGACGGGATTACCGCTGCTGTTAATGTTGCTGTGGTTTCTTCTACTAATGTAACTTCATTCGGTGTCAGTTTGACTCCGGTTACTGCTGTCGGGTCTGTGACTGTCTGTCCTGTTTCATATAAGTAGAATTCTGCTGCTGAAATAAAGTCATTTGCTGGTGTACCTGCTGTCTTTGTTGCCCTGATTTGAATTCTTTTTGCACTTACAGGTGTAAACTTAGCTATTTTTTTGTTTACATTATTAGCCCATTCACCACTTCCGCCTTCTATTTTCTGGAAATCATCTCCATCTTCTGTCGTGCTATAATACAAATCATAACCCAATATTCTTCCATTTTCTTGTGAACGCGTTACGTATTCTAATTTGTTGATTTGATATAATTTGTCAAGTGTTATTGTAAAAGTGTTATTTACACCATTTTCAATATCTGGCATTGGTTCATGTGTATAAGCAGTATGCCATATAGTACTTTCATTTCCATCAACCGCATTAGAAGCTGGACCATCGGAAGCTCCAGGTGTATCACTTTGCTGGCTGTCAGCTACTGCCGTCATTTTATTGGATGCTATCTTGTTGGATGTTTCTTCCCATAAAGCAGTTAACGTAACATCACTCTTCTCAATACGATACTTAGAACCTGCAGCATATGTGGTTTCTCCGTCACTCCATCCTGCAAAAGTCATACCGTCAATTGTAATACCGCATTCCGGCAATGTAATCGCGCTGCCTTCATATTCTGTAATAGACTCCGGAAGATTTCCTTCTCCTTCTTTATTACTTTCAAAAGTAATGGTGTGCTGGTCGCCTAATACCTGGAATGCATCAAATTCTAATTTCGTTCCTGTACTGGCTGGATTCCTGGTTCCTGTTCCAACCAATTTAATAGTATGTTTCGTATCCTCAAGACCTGCTTTTTCATAAACCATCTGTTGCTTCAGGCCTTGTGGTGTCGGATCGTAAAAGTCAATAGAATCTGCTTTTACTCCGTCAATGTAAACGTCCATGATTCCCCAGGTTGCATTCTTAGTTGCATACACACGAATGCCCTTACCCGAGAATACAAAGGAAATTGTATCATCTGCACTGCTGGTTTCTACAAAATGAATTCCACCGCCATAATGCGCAGCATCTTTCCACGTCTGCCATCTGGAACTATATTCAATTCTGGAATCAGAATCATCTACCATTCCTCTTACCGTAATATCCAGTGCACTGACGGTTTCCGAATACAGACTTTCCACACCATTTTCTACAGAGGTTATTTTATATCGAACCTTCGTAATATCTTTTACTGCTGTTTTATCTGTATAGTTTGCTTTTGTCAGACCTTCTGCGACTTTTTCATAAGAACCATCTTCTTTACGATATACATTGTAAGTTGCAGTTTCGGAAGCTGCTTTATCCCAGGTTAATTCTACCCCTGCTGCTCCGGTATAAACTGCTTCCAGATTTTCCGGTCCCTTTGCAAGTTCCGGGAAATTAGTAATGGTATATGTTTCACCCTGTGTTGATACAAACTGGATTCTGTCTCTTGACAATTTTGTAAATTCTACTTGCTTACCCTTAGAATCTACTACATTTGCCTGGCTGATTCCAGTATACTGTACCGCACAATCTCCACCATTCTTTGACAGGATCTTCACACTGGTTGCTTTTCCATCTTCCCAGTTAATATCTGTCTCAAAGTTTCCTCTTGCTACAATTCCTTTTACTGATCCGCTGGACCATGCATCCGGAAGTGCAGGAAGTACATTGATGTAACCCATATTACTCTGCATTAACATTTCATTAACGCCGGAGGTATAACCAAAGTTACCATCGATCTGGAACGGAGCGTGGGAATCAAAAAGGTTTGGATTGATACCATCGTTGAACAGTGTCTTCACTAAATCATAAGCACTGTTTCCCTGTCCTGTTCTTGCCCAGGAATTGATACGCTGACCCATTCCCCATCCGGTACTCTTCATACCACGGTCTTTTAAGGAAACGATTGCTGCATCCATATACTGATCATTGTCTACGGAAATCAAATCTCCCGGGAACAGTCCCAGTAAATGTGACATATGGCGATGTCCTCTTTCACCAATGCTTCCCAGGGTAGTTTCATTGTACCATTCTTTAATCTGTCCGCTTTCACCGATTTCGATTGGTGCTAATCTGTCCTGAGTATCCTGCCATTTCTGAATCAGAGCCTCATCTTCACCTAAAATCTTAGCACCGATAATTGCATCTTCGTATAATTGCCAGATCAGTTCCTGCTCGTATGCATTTCCCAATGTCCTTGGTCCATGCTCCGGGGAATATGTAGGAACAGATACCAGTCTTGTGGATTTCTCACCATTCGGCTTTGTAATTTCAACACCACTGTCTGTTAAAATCTGATCATAAAGCTTTGCTTCTTCTTTTAACATCGGATACAACTTATCTCTCATGTATTCAACATCGCCGGTGTATTCATAATATTCCCAGCAATTCTGAAGAATCCACGGTACCGCTGCAGGTGACCATCCCCAGGAAAATGCCCATCCGGGACAAGTCCATCCAAACGGTGTATTCTGTGTATGTGCAGTAAATCCATTCTCCGGATTTTCTTCTGTGCTCTCTATTCCAAAATAATCTTTTGCAGTAACACGGCCAGGTTCACGTAATCCATCCACATATTCAATCAATGGTTTTGCGCATTCCGCCATATTTGCAGAATAGGTTGGCCAGTAATTCATCTGAAGATTTACATTCATGTGGTAATCGCTGCCCCAGGGTACACGATTTGCATCGCCTACACGGTTCTGCCATACACCCTGTAAGTTTGCCGGTAAATCCCCTTCTCTGGAAGACTCAATCGTCATAAAACGTCCATACTGGTATAAGATAACTTCCAATTGGCTGCGTTCTTCTGGTGTTGCAGTATTTGCCTTATAAGCTGCCAGCAGTTCATCTGTTGGCTTGGAAGAAACTCCCTGTCCCAGATCCAGATCTACACGGTCAAAGATATTGGTATAGTCCGCAATGTGGTCCGCTTTTACCTGATCGTAATTTTTACCTGCTGCTTTTTCAACTGTTGCTTTCACACTTGCAGCCAGTTCCTCGTCGCTCTCTCCAGTGCGGTATTTCGGATAGGAATCTTTATAGTCTGTATCTGCTGATACATATATTACTACAGAAGAAGCATCCGATACATGCAATGACTGGTTATCTGATCCCGGATTAACCTGTCCTTCTGTGACAACCTTCAGCATGGAATTCATTTTCAGCTGATTATCCTGCATCTGTCCGGCAGTAACCAACGTATTTCCTTCTGCTTTATAGGTAACCGATTTACCTAATCCGTTATTTGCAACATTCTCTGCATTATCTACCGGGAAACTCACGTCAAATTCTAACTTTTTCGATCCATCTGCCGTCAATTTCATAGCCAGTACATTATCTGCATAACTAATAAAATATTCTCTGTGGAAATTCGTTCCTTCCAGGGTATAATCTACATTTGCAATTGCTTTGGTAAGATCAAGATCCCTCTGATAGTTCTGAACAGCAGTACTATCCGTAACCCCTTTAAAGTCCAGATAAATATCGCCCCAGGACTGATAAGCCCCATAACCATCGGATTCTCCTGTCAATTGATTACACAGATTGGAAGCTTCATCGTTTTTCCCTTCCAGGAAAAGCTGTCCTACCGATTTAAAGACATCTGACATTTTTGCCCCGTTGGATGCCGTCTGTTTATTTCCGCCATTATAATCCGGCCTTTTCGTACTTGGTCCGCCATTCCATAATGTCTTCTGGTTAAAAGTAAGGTGTTCTTTTCCAATTTCACCATACACATTTGCGCCCATATAGCTATTGCCGATTGGTAATGTAAGCTGCTGCCAGCGGTCATCTTCCGCTGTTGTTCCGAAACCGCCCGTTCTGCCTGGGATAAGATTTCCCTTGCTTGCCGGTTTATTGTACCACAATCTGAGTGGATTCTCCTGTCCTGCTGCTTTTGTCTCCGCTTTGGATTCCGCCGCCTGCACATTGAGGACATCTCCTGGAACCACTAGGGATGTTGCAACCATACATGTACTTAAAATACCTGCTATCATCTTCTTCAGTTTCATAGTAATCTCCCTTACAATTCGTTATACAATGAATTAGCGACGCTTTATCTTCCTGGCTTTTAATTTTTCTTCTCCTTTCCTGTTATTTTCATCAACATTCACAAAAAACCACCTCAGATATCTCTTCGCACTATCAAAGCTTGCCTTAATATAACATGACGAGATGTGCATTGTAAACATATGCAACCGTTACTATTTTACTTTTATTGGTTAATATTTTATCCATTTTATTACATATTTTTAACTTTTTAGTCATATTGCCTATTATTTTATCTTTCTTGTCTTTTTTACTTATTGTATTTTTATGTTTATACCAAATCTTCATAATTTTGAATTGAAAAATTGCCTAACATCAGACCTGCTAAAGAATGCTTTCTGTCTGTTATTCATTTGTACATTCCTGCTATTTTTTATAATTATTTGCCAATTTCTCATGAACCCTTTGCCTTTTTTTCCTGTATAGGTTACAATAGTAATTGTGAGCATACAAGCTTTCTAAGTTCGATTTTATATGCAAGGGAGGTATTTAATGGAATACATAATCCAAACCATTTCTTCAAAAGAAGAGATTGGAAATTGTCCTGTTTTTAATGTTGACCAGTATAACTGGGGAGGCGACTATCGTCCTAAAACCTATGGAAGTCTGGGATTTATCCCCGGAACCGGATTTTATGTAAAAATGACCTGCGAAGAAAAAGATCCGGTAAGGAAATATTTTAATCCCAACGACCCGGTACATCTGGACAGCACTATGGAAGCATTCTTTCAATTTTATCCTGCGGAACGCCCGAATTGCTACATAAACCTTGAAGCAAATTCCAACGGAGCACTCCATGCCAAATATGGGGACGAAAGAAACAACCGAAAGATTTTTCCAATGGAACTGCATGAAGCCTGTCAATGCACCGGTACTTTATACGAAAACTTCTGGACACTGGAATTGACGGTACCACTGGACCTGATCCGGTATGTGTATGGTCATTGTGATTTCCAAACAGGAAATGCCATCACCTGTAATTTTTATAAAATAAAAGAGAGCGAAGGTCTGACTCATTTTGGCAGCTTTACAAAGATTGAAAATGAAACACCAAATTTTCATTTACCACAATTTTTCGCAAAAGCAGTCATACAATAGAAATACAAAACGTTAAGAAAGCAGAGCTACTCTGCCGTAAATAGAAAAGGAGAATAATTATGCAAATAGTAAAAGCAAAAGATTATGATGATATGAGTAGAAAGGCAGCAAATATTATTTCTGCACAGGTTATCATGAAACCTGACTGCGTACTGGGTCTGGCTACCGGCTCAACTCCGATCGGAACATACAAACAATTAATTGACTGGTATACCAAAGGTGACCTGGATTTTGGACGTGTCACCAGTGTAAACCTGGACGAATACAAAGGACTTGGCGCCGACAGCGACCAGAGCTACCGTTATTTCATGAATACCAACCTGTTTAACAGCATCAATATCCGCAAAGAACGTACATTTGTACCGGATGGTTTAGAACCGGATGCGGATAAAGCGTGCTCTATGTACAATCAGATCATTTCTGATGTAGGCGGAATTGACTTACAGTTATTGGGACTTGGACATAACGGCCATATCGGTTTTAACGAACCAAGCGATAATTTTGAAAAACAGACACATTGTGTTGACTTGACAGCAAGTACCATTGAAGCAAACACACGTTTCTTCGAAAAAGAAGAAGACGTTCCAAGACAGGCATACACAATGGGAATTCAGACCATTATGCAGGCACGCAAGGTTTTAGTAGTTGTCAGCGGAGCCGACAAAGCTGAAATCCTGAAAAAAGTAGTGGAAGGACCAATCACTCCACAGGTTCCTGCATCCATTCTGCAGCTTCACAATGATGTAACAATTGTAGCAGATGCTGCAGCTTTATCGAAAATTGAAAATGCATAACAGTAATGAAGGGAAATAAAATATGATAATAAAAAATGCAAATGTATTTCACTCAGATGGTTATTTTGAAAAAAAAGACCTCTATATACAAAATGATAAATTTGCTGACAGCCCAGATACGGAAGATGAGGTAATTATCGATGCGGAAGGCATGTATGCTATTCCCGGATTGACGGATATCCACTTTCATGGCTGCGTAGGCTATGATTTCTGTGATGGAACGGAAGAAGCCATTCAAAAAATTGCAGAATATCAGCTTAAAAACGGCATTACGACCATTGTGCCTGCAACGATGACTTTCGATGAACCGCGTCTGGAAAAAATCTGCAAGACTGCAGCTGCCTATGAAAATAAATCAGGTGCTATCCTCTGCGGTATTAATATGGAGGGTCCTTTTATTGCATCAAAGAAAAAAGGAGCTCAGAATGGTAAATATATCCACAAACCGGATATTGATATGTTCCGCCGCCTTCAGGCTGCATCCGGAAACCTTGTAAAACTGGTTGATATTGCACCGGAAGAGGAAGGCTCAATGGAATTTATTGACGCCCTGAAAGATGAAGTTGGAATATCCATCGCTCATACAACAGCTGATTATGAGATTGCAAACGAAGCATATGACAGAGGTGCAAGACATGCAACCCATCTCTACAATGCGATGCCACCATTTTCCCATCGTGAACCCGGTGTAATCGGAGCCGCATGCGATCATGATAACTGCCGTGTTGAATTGATCTGTGATGGTATCCATATCCACCCTTCCGTAGTCAGAACAACCTTTAAAATGTTCGGAGATGACCGTGTTATACTGATCAGCGACAGCATGATGGCAACCGGTCTGACAGACGGTGACTATTCCCTTGGCGGCCAGCCGGTAAAAGTAGTCGGAAACCTGGCAACTTTAGAGAGTGGTACCATCGCCGGTTCCGCGACGAATCTGATGGACTGTGTCCGCACAGCCGTTAAAAAAATGGGCATTCCCCTTGCAAGCGCTATCAAATGTGCTGCAGTTAATTCTGCAAAATCCGTTGAGATATATGATCAATACGGCAGCCTGGAAACAGGTAAGATTGCAAATATTGTTCTTCTGGATCAGGACCTCAATATTGAAAAAGTATTGTTAAAAGGGAAAGAAATCTAAAATAAAAAGAGCAGCAGAGAAATCATTACTTTTTCTCTGCTGCTCTTTTCTATACGCCTCATTCACTTTAATATAAACTAGAATACACCGCACCATTTGTCAGTCCGCCCCGCTTATAATATCCCAGCTCACTGACGGTAACCAGCTGATACCCTCGTCCTAATAATTCCGGTATTATAATTTCAGCTGCCGCAACGGTAGGAAGATGAATATCATGCATCAAAATAATGTCTCCATCTCTTACATGGTTTAGAACTGCATCAACTGTACTCTGGGTATTTCTTGTTTCCCAGTCCCTTGTATCAATCGACCACATAATTACTGGCATTCCTGCCAATGCGTTTACCGCAGCATTATAAGCTCCGTAAGGCGGCCTTAACAGCGTAGCATTATGCCCTGTTATATTCCGAATATTTGTATTGGTACTGTTAATCTGTGACGATATCTGACTATCTGAAATTCTTGTCAGCTGTGGATGATCATATGTATGATTGCCAATCTCACATTTTAAATCATATTCTCTTTTCACCGCATTTGGATAAATCGGAATACTCTGGCCTACCAGGAAAAATGTTGCCCGCACTTTATTTCTATCAATACAGTCCAGCAGCCTTTCTGTATATGGTCCGGGACCATCATCAAAGGTCAGCGCCACCATAGGTTTTTTCGGATCGATCTTTGGGGTTACTTTCGCTTTTGGATCGTACACACCATTCTTATTAAAGTGGTACCACTGTCCTTCTATGAAGGAATCTCCCGTGGTTCTTGTCCCATCTTCCCGGAAATAATATTTCTTTCCATTTCGTTTGAGCCAGCCAGCTGCCATCCTGCCGTCAGACTTCAGGTAATAATATTTGTTATGGTAACGCAGCCAGCCTGTCACCCGCCTGCCGCTCCCGGTAAAATAGTACGTAGCGGAACCGATCTTCTGAAAACCTTTTGACATTTTGCCATCTTTTCCAAAATGATAACGCTTTTTGTCGATGGTACGCCACCCCACAGCCACCTTACCGTCTTTACCAAAATAATACTTATTCTTATGCCAGTTAAACCAACCGGTCCTCATCACACCCGTCCTGGTATTTGAATAATACTGTCTGCGCTTATATTGAAACCATCCTGTTCGCAGTGAACCGTCTTTATTTAAAAAATACTTGTAATTGCCATATTTTTTCCAGCCGGAAACACGGAATCCTTCTTTATTAAAATAATAGATTTTTCCTTTAATATTCACCCACTGATGAGAAGCATAAGTCCCATTAATAAAACGGAACTTATATCTGCCTGCCGATTTCACCCATTTTCCGTTTCTGCGAGCTGCTTTCATGACATTTTTCAGCTGCGGCTGTCCCTGGATTGCTTTTCCAGAGACTTTCCTTCCGGTCTTAGTGCCGCTGCCAGACTTATCAACAGTTTTCTGAGACTTTGCCGATGCTCCTGTTGAGGACATCATGGCTACTGTAATAATTACAAGAAGTGCCCATATCCACCTCTTTTTTCCACACTTCATAACCTTCCCTTCTCTCTTTCTTCAATCCTCTTATCCACTGAACATTAATTATTTTACTATTATTATTTTACTGATACATATTTCCGATAACATCCTATTGCAATTGCCCCTTCGCCTATATGACATGACACACTTAAAGATAATGGGTCCATACGGCATGGGATGTCAGGAAATGCTTCTTCAATTTCTTTCTTCCAGATCAATGCCTCTTCCAGATTACCGGAATATGCTGCTCCAAATTCCATATTTCCCTGCTGCGCATACTCCTTAAATCTCGTAGCCAGATCCTCTTTTACGGCATCCAGAATCGTTTTTTTAGCCTTCACTTTTCCACGCACTTTCGCATAAGCATCCAGCTTCGCGCCCTGTATCTGTAAAACAGGCTTAATATTTAAAATCGTACCAACCGCTGCTGCTGCCGGAGTGATTCGTCCGCCTTTTTTCAGATATTCTAACGTTTCTACTGTAATATAGATACTGGAGTCCAATGACATATCTTCCATTTTATTTTTAATTTCTGATGCACTGAACCCATCCTCTGCCATCATAATTGCGTCCATAACAGATTGATACTGTGTAACTGAAATTCTCTGGTTGTTTACAACCTGTACTTTTCCGTCAAACCCCATGGATAAACTCATTGCATTTTCACACGAGGAACTCAGTCCGCTGGACATCGGGATATGAACGATTTCTTCATTTTCTTCCAATAATTGTTCCCAGAGTTCCGTAAGATCCCCCGGAGATGGCTGAGATGTGCTGATATCAGCTCCGGATGCCAGTTTCCGGTAGAACTCTTCCTGGCTCAGGGTAATATCTTCCATAAACATTTCACCGTTGATAAAAAAAGGCATCGGTACTACATGAATCCCTAATTCTTTTGCCTTATTCTGTGTTATCCCACTATTACTATCTGTAACAATAGCTATTTTTTTCATATTCATATCTTCCTTCTTCTGCATTTTAACGATTTTAGACATCATTGTTATTGTATCTAATATTGACTTATATTACAACATTAATTTAGACTTTTTTACTATATCTTGTATATTTTCACATAGTTTTCATTACTACATCACAATATATATGTCCTGTGCAAAATAGTCTGGAAGATTCTGTTTCATCATATAAGTTAAGCCGTATCTGATCACAGTTACAAGCTATAGTAATTGGGTTCGGATACGGCTCACTATTATTTTAAAATTAATTTATGCATGTGGAATATTTGTAAATTCGGATATCTCTCTGTCAATGGTGCACAAATCACTGACATTCATATCATGCAGATTTTCATGTCCGGTAATTCTGGCAAAGGTTTTCAAATCCTTAAAACTACAATTCAGGAAATTTGCCACACGTTTTGCAGATGAATCTACTTTCAAACGTTTTCGAAGCTCCGGATCCTGTGTTGCTACTCCAACCGGACAATTACCACTTCCACAGATACGGTATTGCTGGCAAGCCGCTGCGATTAAGCCTGCAGATGCTACTGCTACCGCATCCGCTCCCATGGCGATTGCTTTCGCAAAATCAGATGATATACGCAGACCACCGGTAATAATAAGATCAATGTCAGCACCTGCTTCATCCAGATATTTTCTGGCACGATATAATGCGTAGATCGTTGGCACGCTGGTAGCATCCCTTACGATCTTCGGGCTGGCTCCGGTTGCACCGCCCCGTCCGTCAATTGTAATAAAATCAGGTTTGGCAAAGACACAGAATTCCAGATCCTTTTCTATTCTTCCCGCAGCTATCTTAATTCCAATCGGCCTTCCTTCTGAAGCGAAACGAAGTTGTTCAACAATGTCGCGCAGATCCTCTTTCGTATTGATATCTTCAAACTTTGATGGACTGATCACATCCTGTCCAATGGGCTTATTTCTAATTTTTGCAATTTCAGGTGTAACCTTGCCTCCTGGAAGATGTCCACCCATTCCTGGCTTTGTACCCTGACCGATTTTAATTTCAATTGCATCTGCATTTTTCAGATTCTCCGGTGTAACACTGTAATGATTCGGTACATATTCAAAAATGTATTTATAAGCTGCATCTCTTTCTTCCGGCAAAATTCCGCCTTCGCCGCTGCACATCGCAGTCTTTGCCATTGCACTTCCCTTAGCTAATGCCTCTTTTACCTCTTTTGATAATGCCCCAAAAGACATATGTGAAATATATACCGGTCCTTCTAAGACCATCGGCTTCTTCGCATGCTTTCCAATTACCGTAGTGATGTCTACCGGTGCATGTTCATCAAGCGGCGGTGGATTTAACTGGGCACCCAGAATAAGGATATCATCCCAGTTTGGCATTGGCATTCTGGTACCCATCGCTTCGATTATTGTTTCTCCGGTCATTGCCATCTGATGAATTTCACTCATAAATCGATTATTGGAGTCTTTCCTGACATATTCTTTTGGATAGGCAAGCGGATTTTCATTTTCTTCCTCTGATTCCACATCCTGTGCCCTGACAGCTTCCTCCGTCATAGAGCTTTCGGATATCACCACATCAGAATTTAGTGCGCCTAATTTTTCAAATACATTTATCGGATTCTTACAAATCGGGCATTCCTTTAATTCAGTAATAAGAGCTCCTTCTTTTTCTTCGTCATAAATATATCCGCAGATACTACATTTAAACTTTGACATACTTTTCACGCTGCCTTTCATCCCTTCGCCGGAACCTGCGTCCAGATCCCCGCTTCTGTCAAAATAACCGGTATGTAACATTTCTTCTGCGAGCTTACTTAATGACTCACCGTAGAAATCTTCATATAATTTAACAATCTCTTCATTTCTATGGCTTAAACGCAGCTCCATGCTTTTATCTCTGTCATACAGGCTCTTTATACGCTTCTCTCTTAGCGTGTCACCCAGCCATTTTGTATCCTTAGGCTGACCGCCTCCGCCAATGCATCCGCCAGGGCAGGTCATAACTTCAACGAAATGATAATCTGCTTCCCCAGTCTTTATTTTTTCCATAAGCTTCTTAGCATTTGCCGTACCATATACTACAGCCACCTTAACATCCAGATCTCCGATTCGTACACTTGCTTCCTTGATTCCCTGAAGCCCTCTGACCGGTTGGAGATCATACAGTTCTTCCGGCGCTTCTTCTTTGGTAATAAAATGATAGGCTGTTCGAACAGCTGCTTCCATAACACCGCCGGTATTCCCAAAAATCACACCTGCACCTGATGCTTCACCCATGAAATCATCGTAGTCTGAACCTTCAAGAGACACAAAATCAATTTCTTCTTCCCGCGCCCATTTTGCCAGTTCTCTGGTAGTAATGACATAATCCATATCCCGCATACCTTCTATGCCCAGATATTTAGACGCCGCATTCATTTCTTCACGCCGAATCTCAAACTTCTTTGCCGTACAGGGAGTTACCGCCACATTAACTATTTTTTCAGGATCAATTCCCATTTTTTTCGCAAAATAAGTCTTAATGGTAGGTCCCTGCATTCCGATCGGGCTCTTCGCGGTAGAAATATGCTCTCTCATATCCGGATAGTAGGTTTCCACAAACTTTACCCAGGCAGGACAGCAGCTGGTAAACTGGGGCAGCGGCTTATTTGCTTTTGTCACACGTTCCACCAATTCACTGGCTTCTTCCATAATGGTCAGATCCGCCGCAAAATTAGTATCCAGAACATAGTCCGCTCCAAGTCTGCGGATGAGTGCCACCATTTGATCCTGGACAAAACTTCCTTCCTCCAGACCAAATTCTTCACCAAGCGCCGCTCTGACAGAGGGGGATGTACTGAATATGACAATTTTCTCTTCTGCTTTTACTGCTTCACGAACTTGGTCGTATTCATAGACTTCCGTTATACTTTCCACCGGACAGACATTAGCACACTGACCGCAGTGTATACAGATTGGGATATCTCCTGTCTTCCTCAAATCATATGTTCCTGCTACTGCAATGTCGTTTGTACAGACCTGTTTGCACTGACCGCACTTGATACATTTTTCCTCATGACGCTGAATAGATGGATTGCCGGGCTCGATTGGTACCCGGATGTCTGTAAACTGATGTTTGCTCATATGTACTTTTCCTTTCATATTCTTTAATATTAGTAATGATTACTATTATTAATTATAGGACATTTTCCATCTTCTGTCAACGATATATTAACCGATTCTTTTACCGCATTGTCCACAGAATTTTGCATCTGTCTCAACATCATTTCCACAGTCGGGGCATTTCCTGCCTTCTGTTTTTAATTTTGCTCCACATTCCTTGCAGAAAGCATGATCACAGGGATTCGCTGCTCCGCACTCTGCACAGACTGTACAGTCTTCCTCTTCACATTCTTCTCTAGTTTCCTCTTCTCTGCCTTTTGTTCCCGACTGCAGGTCAAATAGTTCTTCTTCTGCTGCCTGACGCTGTCTTCTGGCTGCTAAAAGCTTATTAAGATCTTCAGGAAAGCGAATTTCCCCATCCTGTTCCAATGCCTTTTTACCAACTTCTCTATAAATCTCATCCTCTTTTGCTTTAAACTTTTTAATATCACTTTGCAGCTGAAAAGCTCTGATACACGGGTCATCCTCTGGCATTAGTTCTGATAAGCCTTTCATTAAACTACTAAATATATCTCCTGTCATTTTGTTTACCTCCGTATTATTATCTATTCTTTTGGGTTTCTCTGCAACTAACAACTGATATTTCAAGCCGTTACCTGAATTATACCACAAGTAACCTTTTTATCAAATATTTGTCTGTAATTTTTAATAAAATTCTAATATTTTTTATCTCCTTATGAGTAGTTTAAGAAGACGCTTTGTATCTAGTACAGCGAAATATTTCAGCTTAAATTTGGGTTTAGATGAGTAATGACGCTTTGTATATGATAGGTAGTGTACGGAAAGATGGGGGTGGGAAACTGATATGGACTCCGTCAGCTTGCCGCAGAACTGGTATTTTCTAACCTTTGCGGAGCGCTTTTTGGCGGCACGCAGGCATTCGCTCCGAAATCCTGATGCATTTCGCAGCTCACTGCCCGCTTAGTATCCGATGGGAGCCAATCGAATACTATCCGCCAAAAAACACTCCGCAAAGCTAAGTAAATACTCAGCTCTGCTCTACGCTTCCTCCGCCCATATCAGTTACCCACCCCCATCTTTCCGAGATTCATGTTAACGCCACAAAGCTGGTTTTCTCAGCAGGTTGGAACCCCTGGGCTGTGGCTGGCTGTTCTTTATTGGATGCAGCGTATTATGTTTCGGCTGTTTATGCGTAAAAGATGAAAGTTTGCTACTTTTTCTGGAATGAAGAAACAAATCACAGTGCTAAGTTCAGTTGCTTTATGCTATTCGTTTTCAGCATGATAGATGCCCTGAGGCTTAAGCTGTCTGTTCTTTATTTGATGGAACGCAGTATATTTTTGGCTGTTTATGCATAAAAGAAGATGAAATTCTACTTCTTTTTCTGATCACAGAAAGAAAAACAAATCTCGTTCTCAAGATCAGTTGCTTGACATCATTAGCTTTACGCCAGTCGCGTCCAGCATGCCACAACCCCAGGGTTCCATCATGCTGAGAAAACCAGCTTTGTATCAATGAATGCTATCCCGGAAAGAGAAGGCGGCGGACCAGGACAGGTGTTTGGAAGGCGTATAGCAGAGCTGAGCATTTACTTACCTTCCCGGAGTGCTTTTTGGCGGATACAATTCGACTGGCTCCCATCGGATTGTAAGCGGGCAGTGAGCTGCAAAATGCATCAGGATTTTGGAGCGAATGCCCGCGTGCCGCCAAAAAGTGCTCCGGGAAGGTTAGAAAATGCCAGTTCTGCGTTAAGCCTTCCAAACACCTGTCCTGGTCCGCCGCCTTCTCTTTTCGTACACTAACTACTAATACAAAGCGTCCTTAATCAGCTAAACCCCAATTTAAGCTGAAATTGTTCGCTCTAGAGCGTGTTCTCAACTCCCCTTTGTCACATCACGGATATCCGGGAATATATTATATAGAGGTGATAATCCGTTTACAGCTGTCACCATCCTGATTTGAATGCCTGCAAAGGCAGGCAGATGGGAGTTTTAATATGTCAATCATGTTTCCGCTTTTGATTGGTATCGCAGTCAATCTGGATAACTTTGTTATCGGAATGAATATGGGGATACGCGGTCAGAAGCTTACCATATTTTCTAACTTTCTAATAGGTCTGACAACCGGAGTCTGCGCGTTCGGCTCAACCTATGCTGCCAGGTTAATTACCGGAAACTTCCTGGTATATACAAATTTTATAGGTGCTGTAATTATGATTTTCTTTGGTTACTTCTGCCTGATCAAAGATTCTATTCCCAAAAATACCCAGGACCAGGAAAACGAAACAGATTTCTGCGCACCCTGTATGCAGGAAACTGTCTTTCTGGGGTTTGTACTTGCAATCAACTGCATCCCCCCTTCTTTCAGTGCCGGTGTCATGAATATGTCTCCACTGTATATTGCATTTTTCGCAGCTTTGTTTTCCTGTATTTCTATGCATGTAAGCAACCGTTTAGGATACCGGCTGCTTCATTTCCGGTTTATTAAAATGTTATCTCCTGCTTCCTCCATTCTGTTAATTGCAATTGGTATTATCGAATTGATTGTATGACGTTCTGGTGTGAAGGATCGAAAAGAGCAGAGAATTATTAAATCATCTCTGCTCTTTTCGATGTGCTGTTTATTTCTTAAGTGTATTTTTGATTTGTATGACTATTTGCCGGAAAGAACTGCAGCAGTGATAATTGCCATATCTAATGATGATTCCCATTATTCCGCATATCACCACCACCGCTAAAAATAACTCACTGGGAATCATTTTCAGAAAGTTTAATGTCAGAACGACTACAATGAGCGTTCCGTTGATTACACCATATTTTTCCATGTATCCACCTCCAGGATCTTAGCTGAATAAATATAAATGCAGCATGCTTAAATGAATTTATATCTCCTGTTTTTCGCAGATCCGGATGCTGACCATAAACGATATAACAGCCATAATGCAAACTATAACAAAAAAGCCTGCTGTAATTAAATATCCATTATTCATGACAAACTGAAAAATCTCCTGGTAGGAACCAATCTTTTCCTGCGTGGTGGAAAATAGCAGGGCAACCAGTCCGGCTGCCAAGATCGGCATGACTCCAATCAGGCTTCTCCCTTTCACAATTCCCACTTTGTATACAAAAGGATACATGATCAGACATGCTGCAATATCCATCAGTACCCCGCAGACAAATAAACCCATATCCAAACCAGTAATCTGTACGCCAAAACTGCCGGAAATAACAGCAACCAGCAGACCTCCCAGCATTTGTACGAGGGCACTTGTCAGCAGAAACAGATATCGTCCCAATACCATATTCTTTACCGTAGCAGGCAGAGATACATAAAATACTTTTATTTTCTGGCTTTCTTCTCCCAGAAACGGCGTCATTGCCAATGTAGGAAAAAGAAAGATCAGCATAAATGCCCCCATAACAAAGGAGCGCTGGAATATCACGAACAAAAATACCACAACCGGATAGAAGAACACAATTTTATTCATCATAGCTAATGTTCCAAAATCCATTTTCAAAAAACGCATTGTATTACCTGTCATCTTTTTCTCACCCCCTGAATATAAAACACTATGATCTGCTCTATACTTGGCTTTTCAACAAGAAAATCCTTACGTATATATTCCAGCTGTTCCGTTTCCAAAAGTCCTTCAAATCCAATCTGGGTTTTCTTCGCACCAATCAGCTTTTTTTCCAGATCTCCCGTCAGATCCTCCAAACCTCCTTTAATCACCACGTATTTATCCAGGATTTCATCCTTGGTGTCAAAGAATACTTTATTGCCCTGATTCAGAAAGAAAATAAAATCTGCAACCTGATCCAGATCGCTCATAATATGCGTGGAAAGCAGAACACTCCGCTCCCCATCTTCAATGTATTCCTGGAGTTCTTCCAGAATTTCCGTGCGGATGACCGGATCCAGCCCGCTTGTAGCTTCATCCATAATCAAAATCTTCGTATCCCTGGACAATGCGCAGGCAAACATGATCCGAACCTTCATTCCCTTGGAAAACTCTTTTATTTTCTGATCTTTAGGAAGATTCCATTTGGAGAGATAGTCATAAAATACTTTCTTTTGGAATGACGGATAAAATCCTGCCAGTATTGCCGCAAGTTTTGCAGCGGTATATTCTCCCGGGAGATAACACTCATCCGCAATATAGCCGATCTGGTCTTTATATTTTATTTCATCTTCCTCAAAGGTAATGCCATTTACCCTGATCGTACCCATTTCGTGTTTTAACTGTTCCATAATCAGCTTAATCGTCGTGGTTTTTCCTGCTCCATTCTGTCCTACATATCCGCAAATATAGCCTGCCGGAATCTGAAAGCTGATATCATTCAGTTGAAATCCACCTCTCTGTTTAGATAAGCCTTCTACTTCTAATATGTTCATACATTTCACTCCTCATGTAATAATGCCTCTAAGATACCTACTAACTCTTCTTTCTGAATCTGCGCATACCGTGCATTTTCAATTGCTGTTTCAAATGCCTGTTCAATTCTCTTCAGATACTGCTCGCGAACCATTTCATTATCCCTTGGCAGAACAACGCTGCCTTTGCCCTGCCGGGCTGCAACAAACCCCTCCTGTTCTAATTCACTGTAAGCCCTGGTTGTTGTGATTACGCTGATTCCCAGATTCTTAGCCAGCTGCCGGATAGAAGGAAGTGTCTCTCCTTCTGGAATTGTCCCATTCATAATCTGCTCTTTTATCTGCTCTTTTATTTGTACATAAATCGGTAGCTCCGACTGGTTTGAAACAATGACTTTCAAACGATCACTCCTTATCAATATTGATATTATAGTATATACTGTATATATATCATTATATACAGTTGTTTGTATTTGTCAATAGTAAATTCCAAAATAAAATGATTCACCCATGATTCACCCTATAGCGATATGTATACGCAAAAAATACCGCAGCCTTTCGGCGCGGCATTTTCACTTCAATATACTGATCGATACATTATACTGCAAATAAATCATTAAAGGCTTCGCTCATTGTCGGATGTGTATAGATCTGGTCTCTTAAAATCTGATAATCCAGATCAGCATCCATCGCAAGCTTGATTAAATTAATCATTTCATACGATTCCTCGCAAAAAAGCATCGCACCCAGAATCTTATTTGTATCTTCATCTATTATAACTTTTAATAAACCATCCGGCTGCTTTAATACCTGTGCTTTAGGAATTGCAGCGGCAGCAAGCTTTGCAATTTTAACATGATATCCGGCTTTTCCAGCCTCATCTTCATTTAATCCCACCCTGGAAAAAGAGGGTGTTATAAACACACTGTAGGGTACATTCTGACGTTTCTTCTCATTATACTGACCTCCGTTTAACTGAGACCAGACGATTCGGAAATCATCCAGGGAAACATATGTAAACTGCAGACCGCCAACCACATCTCCCATAGCCCAGATATTTGGTGCCGTAGTTTTTCGGTTCTCGTCTACCTTTACCGCGCCTCTGGACGTAAGCTCTACCCCGGCTGCTTCTGCATTTAATTCTGCCGTATTAGGTTTTCTTCCGGTAGCGACCAGAATTGCATCTGCTTCTAATTCCTGCCTTTCACCTTTCCAGACAACGGTTAAGGATGCATGATCCCCATTATTATGAATCTGCTCAATCTGAGCACCCAACCGAAATGTAACACCGGAATTCTCAAGTGCACTTTTAATCGCATCTGCAATGTCACGGTCCTCACGTTTAATCAATGTCTCACCATCCTGAAGCACCGTCACTTCTGATCCGAAACCGGAATAAATGGAGGCAAATTCCAGTCCGATATATCCGCCGCCGATAATAACCAGCCTCTTTGGCAATCTTTCCAGGTCCATTAAAGTTTCACTAAAATATACATAGGGATTATCTTTGATCCCATTTATTTCCGGAATAACAGGGGTTCCTCCCGTATTAATAAAGATCTGCCCCGCTTCCAGTTCCTGTACTTCATTTTTCATTTGTACCTTTACTCTGGTATTGGATAAAAAGCTGGCTGTTCCATTATAAATGGTCACGTTTGGCAGATCATCCAGTTTTGCAAAATTTTTCCCACGGAGCATAGCTGTCAGATTTCTTTTCTCATGGATAGCCTTGGCATACCAGTCAGCCTTTTGCGCAAAATCAGTTCCCTGGTTCCTTCTTGCTGTCTGCGAATTACGGACAAGGGATTTTGAAGGAATACATCCTACATTAATACAGGTACCTCCATACATCTGATCTGATTTTTCCACCAGTGCAACGCATTTTCCCTGTGCCGCCAGCTTTCCTGCAAGTGTCTTACCACCTTTGCCAAAACCAATTATTAATGCATCATATTCCTTCATTTTAAATCCTCCTTTTCCCGTATATCATGAAATTTTATTTTACCTGTTCCAGTAAATCATTTATAATTGTTTCCCAGTCTGCTTTGCTTCTGGCACCCGTCTGAATTTCTCCCACCTGTTTGCCATCTTTATCTACAAATATTGTGGTGGGAACTACCGAGGCATCCTGAAGCGGTCCCATCAGTAAATCCATAGACGGGAGTAGGTGGGTATAACCTGCACCCGTTTCTTCAATTGCATACTTCGCCGTCTCGATCTGGGAAGCAGAAATTGTGCCGTCATTTGTAATAACGTCTGTTACGATTCCAACGATCTGGAATCCTTTATCTGCATATTCCGTATTAATTTCACCCAACTCGGGCATTTCACGCAAACATGGCCCGCAGAAAGTTGCCCAGATATTAACCATCGTAAGCTCATGATCTTTAAAAATATCCTGGGTTACTTTATTTCCGTCAATATCCGTTGTAGTAAATGCGCTGAGGCTCGGGTTGTCATTCTGGGCCTCCATAATTTTTGAATCCCCAACGGCTATCGGGGTTTCCTTTGTCTCTTTTTCAGAATCTGCATTCTCACTGCCGGATACCGTATCATAAGGCCAGTCGTTAATGCCGCCAAAATCATATACATTAGTGTATCCCGCTTTCAGCATCTTCTTGGCTGCCTGACTGCTGCGGTTGCCGCTTCTGCAATAGATCAAGATCTCCTGGTTTAAATCCGGAAGCTGCGCTAAAGGTTCTTCTCCGATTTCCTCATTTGGAATCAGAACCGCTCCGTCAATATGTTTTTCATCATACTCTTCCTGGGTGCGTACATCCAGAATAACCAGATTATCCCCGCTGTCGATCCTTTTCTTTGCTTCCTCTGCCGTAAGCTTTTGATATTCTGCCTTACCGGCTGTCTCTGATGTATTTTGACCAGCCTCTGTCGTACTCTGTATATTTTCTTTGGTCTCTTTTGGCGAAGATTCTGCTTTGTTACTGCCACAGGCGCTCAATACCACTGCTGCCGAAATCAAAATTGCTCCCATAACTAACCGTTTATGCTTCATTTTTGCCTCCTCATCAATTCATATCTGTTTAATTGTTATTGAAATTGTTACAGTTGATACTGTAATATTATCAGTTACAGTTAGGTTTGTCAAGTACTTTTGTACATTATTTCCTTTAAATAGATATTTATACTTTATTATCGCTGATGCATCTTACCGGCTTCAATCAGCCGCATCAATCGCTCACAGTGAACCGCATCAACACCTTTGCCTCCCCCCTTATTTAGCAATCACAGTGAACTACTTTTTCAAAATCATAATCTAAAAGCCGATGGTAATAATGCCCCATTTCATCAAACGTAAAGCAATAGTGGAACTCATCTATATGCTTATCCTGGAAAGTAATCACATACTGGAATTCAGAATGTTGGATTTCCTCTACGGTGATATGTTCCGAAACCTCCCGGAAAACGTCAATAATCTCCTCCAGTCCGCAGGCTGGTCCCTGTAATACCTGAACAAGTTTTTTCAGAAATTCACGGCTGGTATTGTTCTCATAGATATACTTTACCCCTTCTTTTGGAACTGCAAACTCATATCTTCCTGCCTCGAACTTTACTTTCAAATCGTGAAAATGCGGTTTCACAAATTCTGCAAATTCAGCCATGCAGTTCTGCAAAGACGTTTCTTCCATTTCCCCGGTATCCAGCAAATAACAGATCAGCCCCGGATCATAAAAGACACTGACGCTTTTTCCTTCCATATAACCAATCTTAACCATACCTTCAAATATCATATCTGATATATTTTTTTCTAAATGTGTAAAATTATAGTTTTCCATTACACTGCCTCACTTTCAAATATGCTCCGGGTCTTAAAAATACTAGTATATCCGGCACTGGTACCCCTCAGTTTTCGGATTTTGACAGACAGGTACAATGATTTTCAGACACGATTTTCAGACACGCTTAATCATTATTGTAACAAATTTTACTGATTTCTTCCAGCGTATTTCAAAATTAAAACGTATGCCAAAAACTTCATCTTATCTCTCCAACGGATTCCGTAATGCATCGATCATCCGGTTTAATTTTCTGAAGTTGCGTAAATGGAGTACTAATATCAGCACATAAATACAGCAGTAAATTGTCATTATGACTCTGAATACCAAACTGTTCCAATTTGCCCCTCTATTTATAAGAGGTATAATAAAGCAGCACAAAAGCACGGTAAAAAAAGTGGTAAGCAAAATAACCTGACGCTTCAATATCTTTTTACAGCACTCTGCTTTTGAAGTGTTATCACTGAAGATTTGGTTTTCTTCAACTGATTCTGATTTCTTTTTGCGAAAATAGTAAAAACTGTTCAGCTTCATCAGATATTCCCATCCATAATCTTCATAGATAGCAAGATAACCGGATTCATCATTTTCTTCATCATTATAATCCAGCTGATAAATATATTCTTCCGGCCGGCAGGCTTCAAACCGGTACGTAAATCCACCTGTTCCCAGAAACCTCCATCCTCTTCGATGCTGTTCCATCAAAAAACGCTCTTCATCTTTAAAATCAGCAATAGAAAAAAATTTATGCATTTTCTTGATTTCCATAATACCGCTCTCCTTTACTATTTTGATATAATCTTTGTATCCTTTTTAATTCTATCTGCAGGATCTGTTCTCCAAGAGGTGTTATGCGATAAGACTTTCTCTTATTCTCCTCTTTTGTAAAACGGATCAGTCCATCTTTTTCCATTTTAGATAAACTGCCGTACATTGTGCCCGGGCTGATTACAATCTCGTCTGAAGTAATCTCCTTCACATGCTGCATAATATTATATCCGTGCATTTCATTTTGCAGAGAGAATAAAATATAAAATCCTGTTTCTGTCATTGGAATATATACACGTTTAATTTTTTCATCCATTTTCTACATCCTTCTTTTCAGCATTCACTTTTATTTTTCCTTAATATTTATTGCATTCTTCACCTCGATACATCGCACTGCTATATATCGTACTTTGAGTATATCGCATTGCGATATAAAAGTCAATACAATCAGTACCACCGGCTTAGCCGGTGGTTTGTTTTCCGCCCTATAAGGGCTCGTTTCCGGTACTGGAGTCTAAAGACTCATCGAAAGGTTCGCCAGCCGCAACGTCAGTTACCTGCTAAGCCCCTTGGGCTTATTTCTTTTTGCTTTTGTTTACTGGCTCACCCGTAAACGGGTCAATATACTCCTTCAAAGACATTTGATCATATTCCAAATCTTCCTTTAGTTGATTCCGAATATACTCTTCTATTTTTTTTGCATTTTTTCCTACTGTATCTACATAGTATCCTCTGCACCAAAAGTGTCTATTTCCATACTTATATTTGAGATTAGCATGTCTCTCATATATCATTAAGGTACTTTTTCCCTTTAAATACCCTACAAAATCTGACACACTTATCTTTGGCGGTATTTCTACTAACATATGAACATGATCTGGACAGATTTCTGCCTCCACAATATGCACTTCTTTGCGCTTGCATAACATACTTAAGATATTTGCAATATCCTTTTTCAACTCGCCATATATAATTTTTCTTCTATATTTCGGTGCAAAAACTATATGGTACTTACAATTCCACTTTGTGTGTGCTAAACTATTATTGTCCATTTGGACTACCTCCTTTGATTTATAAAACGGTTGGCGAACCTATTTTTATTATATCATTGGAGGTTTTTTACACAACGCTAAAGCTATTCCAACCACCCGCAGAGCAGGTGGTTTATTTGTTCTCCAAAGTTCCGTTTTTCGGATCAACGAAAAACTCCTCAATGGAGAACAGGGCCATGCCCTAACAAAAAAAACCTTCTGCCATTCAGACAGAAGGATATTATAAACCATTTCAGCTGCAAAGCGTCCCCTGAATCTATTTCATATATCCACCCTTCATAGGGGACACCGCATGTTGCGCAAATATATTTAAAACACCAGACTTATACTTTTCTTTAGCCGGTTTCCACTCTGCTTTTCTTTTATCGAGAATCTGCAGGATTTCTTCCTCACTGCATTTTTTTCCATCTATCCCGGCGATTCGAAGAACTCTGTTTTTAATATCCATTTCAATCAGATCATCTTCTTTTACCAGAGCAATCGGACCTCCTTCTGCCGCCTCGGGAGACACGTGTCCGACTGCCGGTCCTTTGGATGCTCCGGAAAAACGCCCATCGGTTATAAGAGCTATCGTTTTTCCCAGTTCTGCATCAGAGGAAATGGCTTCCGTTGTGTAGAACATTTCCGGCATGCCGCTTCCTTTAGGACCTTCATAACGGATAATTACTGCATCCCCCGGCTTAACATCGTGATTCAGTACTGCCGCTATCGCATCTTCTTCACAATCAAACGGACGTGCACGAAGAAGTGCTTTGAACATTTCTTTTGGTACCGCAGAATGTTTGACAACTGCTCCATCCGGTGCCAGATTTCCCTTCAGGATTGCAACCGTTCCATCGGATCCAATGGGATCATCGAAGCTTCTGATAATATCGGTACGCTTTAAATTCCATTTTTCCAAATATCCACTGCATTTTTCATAAAATCCGGAGTTTTCTAAATCCTCCAGATTTTCGCCCAATGTCTTTCCGGTGACTGTCATGGCATCCAGATGCAGCATACTCCTGATTTCTTCCATAATTGTGGGTACACCGCCAGCATAATAGAAAAACTGTGCCGGCCATTTTCCAGCGGGACGGATATCCAGCAGATAGTGTGCTCCCCGATGCATCCGGTCGAAACTTTCTGCATCAAATTCTATACCAAATTCATGTGCAATCGCAGGGATGTGAATCAGGCTGTTGGTAGATCCCGAAATTGCTGCGTGAACCATTACTGCATTTTCAAAACTTTCCTTTGTTACAATATCCCGTGCCTTAACTCCTTCTTTTGCCAGCTGTACCGCACGAACCCCCGCTTTGTATGCAACTTCTTTTAAATCTTCACAGGTTGCAGGCATAAGTGCACTTCCCGGCAGCATCAGCCCCAGCGCTTCTGCCATTATCTGCATGGTAGATGCGGTACCCATAAAGGAACATGCTCCGCAGGATGGGCATGCGTGCTGTTTATAGAATGTAAGCTTCTCATTCGATATTTCCCCTCTCTGACACATGGCACTATAGGCGCCGATCTGCTCCAAAGTGAGCATATCCGGACCGGCATCCATAACCCCTCCGGTAACAATGATACTTGGTATATTGATTCTTCCGATACCCATCAGATGCGCCGGGACACTCTTATCACAGCTTGCAATGAACACTCCGGCATCAAAAGTTGTGGCATTTGCATGGATCTCAATCATATTAGCGATCATATCCCGGCTGACAAGGGAATAATTGATACCATCATGTCCCTGAGCCATTCCATCACATATATCCGTGGCATAATATCTGGCTGCTTTTCCACCATGTTCATTAATACCCCGAACAGACTCTTCTACAAAGAGATTCAGATGTGCACTTCCCGGGTGGCTGTCCCCATAAGTACTCTCAACCATAATCTGTGGTTTCTCTAAATCTTCCACGGACCATCCCATTCCCATTCTAAGAGGATCCATTTCCGGTGCCAGCTGACGAATTTTTTGACTGTTATACATAGTTCATTCTCCTTTTTATACATACGATCTTTTATTCTCACCTTTACGCGTCAATTCATACGATGTTTTATGCTATGAATATAAATCTTTCATTCTTAAAAGTCAAGTATCAGATGGAATATCGTAAATTTTGTATGTATTTCTGCTTTTGTTTTGTTCATTATTCTCAAAATTCATAGGATGACTTTTACTGGATTTATTTATATGAAGAAACCATTGAAAATCAACCCGTGATACTATATAATCATTTCCAGGAAGGTGATCATATGAATTCAGAACAAAATCAAGATAAAAAGAATCTTACCGGACAGGCATCCGATTTTATTATTCAATATATTAACGAACAGCATTTACAGCCTGGGGACCGTCTGCCGAACGAAACAGTATTCTCTAAATCACTGCAGATTGGACGTGGAACCGTACGGGAAGCGATGAAATTACTGGAATCCAGAAATATTGTTGAAATCAGACAGGGTTCCGGCACTTATGTATCTGCCAAAAAAGGGGTTGCCGACGATCCTCTGGGACTTATTTTCATAGATGATAAAGAAAGCCTCGCTAAAGATCTGATGGAAATCCGTTTTATGATTGAACCATCAATTGCGGCTATGGCTGCCCAGAATGCCAATGAGCAGGAAATCCTGCAGATACAGGGACTCTGCCAGGAGATCGAATCGCTGATGCGTGCAGGTATAAACCATACACAAAAAGACATTGAATTTCACACGGCCATTGCCATGAGCAGTAAAAATGTGGTAGTACCCCGGCTGATTCCCATAATCAACAGCACTATTGAGTTATTCATTGATTTAACCGAGAATACTTTAATAGAAGAAACTCTTCAAAGCCACCGTGATATAGTGAATGCCATTTCCAGGCACGATGCAGTAGGTGCCCAGGATGCCATGTATCTTCATCTTGTATATAACCGCCGTCGTATCCGTAATTAACATGGTGTAAATATTTTTTTATAAAATCAGAAACCCCAGCCGCAGATCCTTCACGTTATCTGCAGCCGGGGCTTCTTTTATATTCTAATCTTAGGGAGATTGAACATGCTATTTTCCATTAATGGATATTTGTTTAACAGTTTTATCTATTTTCGAATTCTCTTTTTAAAATCAATTCTTTACCGGAAATACCAGGCTGCGTCATGTTAAGCGGCTCCAGAATGGTATCTATCTCTGCTTCATTTAACAGCCCTTCCTGTACCACCAGTTTTCGTACCGGTGCACCGCTTTTAATTGCTTTTTTAGCTACTTCCGCTGCTTTCTGATATCCTACGTGAGGACAGATGGCGGTAATCGTTCCAACGCTGTTTTCTACTAATTCCTTACATCTTTCTTCATTAGCCGTAATTCCGGTTACGCAGTTGTCTACAAAAGTCTGAACAGCATAACCCAGGGTATCAATCGACTGGAAAAGACAGTAAAATACAATGGGTTCAAAAGCATTTAATTCCAATTGTCCTGCTTCTGCGGCCATGGTAATGGTCATATCATTTCCGATAATGTTAAACGCAACCTGATTTACTACTTCCGGAATTACCGGATTTACTTTGCCCGGCATAATAGAGGAACCATTTTGTTTTGCCGGAAGATTGATTTCCCCAAATCCTGCCCTTGGTCCGGATGACATTAAACGAAGGTCATTCGCAATTTTAGACAAGGTAACTGCACAGGCTTTTATAGCTCCTGATACGGCTACAAATGGGTCCAGGTTCTGGGTTGCATCGATCAGGTCAAATGCCTGAACAAATCCAATACCGGTAATCTCAGAAAGATTTGGTACAATTCTTTTTAAGTACTGTTCGTCTGCATTCAGTCCGGTACCAATGGCTGTTCCTCCCATGTT
This sequence comes from Robinsoniella sp. KNHs210, assembly GCF_000686105.1. Lineage (NCBI taxonomy): Bacteria > Bacillati > Bacillota > Clostridia > Lachnospirales > Lachnospiraceae > Robinsoniella > Robinsoniella sp. KNHs210. The sequence continues at coordinate 306,450 of NZ_JMLZ01000002.1, read as the reverse complement.
GAGGGTGAGCATTTCCTCCATTGCTTTATCCATACGGTTAATATCTCTTTGTATCGCTACCGAATAAGCGCGGAATTCCTGTCCCAGACGAATGGGTACTGCATCCTGCATCTGTGTTCTTCCCATTTTGATCACATGGTCAAATTCCTGGGCTTTTGCACAGAATGCTTTATACAGTCTTTTTAATTCCTTTTGGGCATTCTTAAGCAGGTTCAGGGAAGTCATTTTACCTGCAGTGGGGATTACATCATTTGTGGATTGCCCGCAATTTACATGATCATTGGGGTTTACGATACTGTAATCACCTTTTTCGCCGCCCAATATCTCAATTGCCCTGTTGGCAATTACTTCATTGGCATTCATGTTCAGTGAAGTTCCCGCCCCGCCCTGAATGGGATCTACAATAAAATGTTTGTGCAAATGTCCGTCTAATATCTCATCACATGCCTGTACAATGGCATCTGCTATTTTTTTATCCAGCTGCCCTACTTCACAGTTTGTGATAGCTGCTGCTTTTTTTATGTATGCAAGGCTGTTGATAATCTCCGGATGCATAAATAACCCTGTAATCTTGAAGTTTTCTGCCGCTCTTAAGGACTGTACCCCGTAGTATACATTTTCCGGAACATCTTTCGTCCCTATTGAATCATTCTCCATACGATACTTTACGCCATCCAGCTTTACTTTTTCAACCATGATACCTGATCTCCTATCTTCTTTGCCGTGTATTTTATACTTTTTTTGTTTTGATTTGCTTTGTTTTGATTGACCTCATTATATACGAGGGTTATAATATAATCAAATACAAGTTTTTTTATATAACTTATAACCTGTATGTTATATCACATTGGAGGCGGACTATGTTTTCATCAATGAAATATATTTATGAAGTATATAAGGAAAAAAGCTTTTCCAAAGCGGCTAAGAATCTGTACATTTCCCAGCCCGCTTTAAGTGCCACTGTAAAACGGACAGAGGAACAAATTGGTGCACCTATTTTTGACCGCAGCAGCAATCCCATACGGCTGACGGACTGTGGCGAAAAATACATTCTGGCAATCGAACAGATTCTCAGTATTCAAAACGATTTTACCAATTATGTCACGGATTTAAACCAATTAGAAACGGGCAGCCTCTCCATCGGAGGCAGTAATCTGTTCTCCTCTTACGTGCTGCCACCTTTGATTTCGGAATTTACCAGGCTTTATCCGAAAATCCATGTTGATCTTCTGGAAGAAAGTACTTCCAGGCTGGAACAACAGCTTTTAACGGGCACACTTGACCTGATTATTGACAACTATGTGTTTGACGAAGCAGTCTTCGCAAAGCATTTGTATCAGGAAGAACATCTGGTTCTGGCTGTACCTAAAGCACTTTCTATCAATCAGACACTTGAGGATTACCAGATAGATCCGGCTGCCATTCGTGACGGCAGTTTTCTGAATACCGGATTCCCGTCTGTACCTCTGATTTCTTTTCAGGATGAGCCTTTTGTTTTCCTGAAAACAGAAAACGATACCGGAGAGCGGGGGCTTACCATCTGCCAGAACCATGGTTTTAAGCCAAATATTATCCTGAAACTGGACCAGCTGATGACTGCATATAACGTTACCTGTTCCGGGATGGGCATCTCTTTTATCAGCGACACGCTGGTTGCCTGTGTACAGCCTCATCCCGATGTGCTGTATTATAAAGTGGATGACAGTAAAATCGGACGAAACATATATTTCTTCCGTAAACAGAATAAATATATGACCCGCTCCATGCAGGAGTTTCTGAATCTGGCATCCAGAAAGTCACAGCTGTAAGTTTCAGACAACATAAAAATCTGAATAGCAGCGGAACAAAAGCCGAACTGCTGCTGCCCGGTTGACACCCTCGCTTAAAAGGTATAACATGGATTTATTATAAGCTTATGGCTTCATTTATGTTTATGGCTTCATTTATGCTCATGGCTTCATTTATGCTCATGGCTTCATTTATGCTCATGGCTTCATTTATGCTTATTGCTTCATTTATATGAGTTTCTATTATGGATATTCCGTACTATTATTTCATTAAATTCATTAAATACAGCGAAAGGAGTTACTTTGTAATGAACTATAATTATACCCTGGTGGACTGGCTGCTGTTTTTCTACATCTACTGCTTTATCGGCTGGTGTATCGAATCCACCTTTGTTTCTGTCAAACAAAAAAAACTTGTGAACCGCGGGTTCATGAGAGGGCCATTTCTACCACTATACGGAAGCGGAGCTGTGCTGATGCTCTATGTATCCATTCCGGTTCGCAATAATCTTCTAATGACCTTTCTGTCAGGCTGTATTGCAGCTACAGTTCTGGAATATGTCACGGGAGTTGCCATGGAAGCACTTTTCAAAGTCCGTTACTGGGACTACAGCGATCAGCCCTTTAATTTCCAGGGTCATATCTGCCTCAGCTCTTCCATCGCATGGGGATTTCTAACAATTGCCCTGGTAAAATTCATCCATGGTCCGGTAGAACATCTGGTGCTCTCACTGAATGATTCTCTGGCTTCCATCACAGCTACCGCTCTGACTGTTATAATCGCAGCTGACCTGGCACTCTCCTTTAAAGCTGCACTGGATATCCGCAATATGCTGGAAAAGATGACAAAAGCAAAGGACGAACTTTTAAAAATTCAAACCAGGCTGGACGCCATTATTGCATTCTCGGACACTTCTTTTAGTGACAGTGAAACGCCCAAAGAAAGTTTCACACAGACGGCGCGGACCCAGCTTGGCGAGTTAATGCAGGGAATTCGCGAACGGCTGGATACCCTTACGAAAAATGCTTTTGAGAATAATGACAGTGCAAAAGAAAATACGGCACAGTTTCGCGATGAGCTGGAACATTTAAAAGAGAAGTATATTATTGAAAGAGAAAAGAGAAATTCCCTGCGGGAACGCCTTGGATTTTACAAAAGAGATATGTTAAAAAGCCATCCCACTGCAAATTCCAAAAAGTTTAAAGATGCTTTCATTGAATTGAAATCTGCAGCGGAAGAGCGTAAGAAAAAGAAGAAATAGCCGGAATCTATTGTCCTTTCCAGGATTTTGGTCTGCATAAGGTTTTGGGCAGCTTAGTATTCTCATTACCCTGAGCGGCATTCACCTGGGCCTGGGTGAGAAAAAGACTTTCGCTCAGGTCTGCATTTCGAATATTTGTATCCCGCATATCCGCTCCCAGGAAATTCGTTCCGAACAAACTGCAGCCCTCCAAATTAGCCGCAATCAGCAGGGACATGCTAAGATCCTGTCCATCCAGATTAGCTTTTTTGAAATTTTTCCCCATATTATCGGACCTTCTGACTGTGTTTTTTCCGGGAGCAATGGAGTTGGCTGTAAGTTCTCCTGCTTTTTTCAATATAAGGTTAACCCTGGTACGGTATTCCTCAATATCAATCTGTAATATTTGATCAGACGGAAGTGCTGTCATGTTCTTGTATTCGGTAATCAGGGCATCGATATCTTCCGCCAGCTTTTCAGCCGGAATGACAGCCGCTGCTTCCGCCAGGTACCACACCATCTGATGCAGCTGCCAGACCGCCAGAAACACCTGGAAAATCTCAGATGCCGCTTCCGGACGCTGCTTCCATGACACGCCTCCATAAATATCACTGGTCACTTTCTGCCCTGCACCGAGACAGTCAAAAGCCATGCATCCTTTCAGATTGTACTGCATCAGTTTTTTATGCACGGCACAGCTAAAATCTGACATAAGATTCGTACAGGGTTTCCCGGCTGGTTTATCATTTGGGAAACCCTCTGATTTTGAAAAATATAATGCGGTGCAGCAAAGCCCGCTGCATTTTCTACAGTCTATTTTCAGGCTCCGGACTAATTCTTTATATTGCGTTGATTTATGTAATGTTTGCATCTGTCTTCCTTTCCTGGCAAACCGCCATTACCATTGGCATTTCTTGGATAGATACGCAAGTCTGCATAATCTATATTTTACCCCATGAAATTATCATTGGCAACAAAAAAAGCAGCCAGGTGTACGGAACCGGTGCGGGCTGCACCCTTAAAATTTACGATTTCAGCTTAACCTGGAGCACCAGACATATGAGCCCTCATACTATTTAGTTCCTTATGAAGTTGAACTGCCATAAATACGGTTATCAGGGCAGAGATAACATCAGAAACAGGTTGTGCATATAGAATTCCGTTCATTCCCCAAATAAATGTAAGTAACAATATGACGGGTATAAAGCAGATCCCCTGTCTGCAGGCTCCAAGGATAAATCCTTCTTTTGCTTTTCCAAGTGCAAGAAATAATGAGGAATAGACGGTGTAGAAGCCAAAAAGGAAGAAAGAAATTCCATAAGCCGCCAATGCTTTTTGACCGGTCTTGATCAGTTCCGTATCATTTTTTGTGAATTGTGAAATGATTTGCGTTGAAAATAATGAGATAATGAAACCAAAAATCACGCAGAATACGGTTGACCAAATTATTGTTGTCTTAATCGCTTCATATAAGCGGTCATATTTTCCAGCTCCATAGTTATAGCCTGCTATGGGTTGAAATCCTTTAATAAAACCAAACACCATCAGACTTCCCATGGAAACAATTCTAGTGACATCGCCCATACCTGCGATTACAGAGTCCCCATATCCGTTTATTTTTGCTATTCCGCTGATGAGGGCGATGGAAATACTTGTTAATAACTGAAAGATCAACGTTGGCACACCGATCTTAAATATTTCAGATAAAATTCCTTTAGCAAAATAGCAATCCTGAAATCTAAAACTGAAATTACTCTTTTTACTGAAAATATAGAACAAATAAACAACTGTAGATACTACCTGTGAAATAGCTGTTGCAATCGCAGCTCCGGCGATGCCCAAGTCCAGTGTATAGATAAATACCGGGTCTAAGATCACATTCAGTATAGCTCCAGCCAATAATGCAAACATCGTTGTTTTAGCAGAACCTTCGCTGGTTACAATGTTATTCATAGTGACATTGAAAACATTAAATATAGATGAAATGATATAAATACTTGTATACGTCACCGCATAAGGCAAGATACTATCTGTTGCCCCCAGTAGTTTCAATATTGGGTTTAGAAAAATTATCGTACAGATGATAACTGCTGCACCGGCAATCACGCTGCAGTACAGAGCGGTACTTGCAACTTTATTTGCAGTATCTTTATCACCGCGCCCTAATAACCTGGAAATATAGGATGCGGCTCCATTTCCAAACAGAAGCCCCAGCCCTACAATGACTTGCCCCAGCGGAAAAGCAACCGCTATTGCACCATTTTGCGCAGTTCCCAATCCCGCAACAAAATAAGCATCAACCAAATTGTAAAGTGCATTCACCATCATACCAATCATGGTCGGCAGACCTAAAGCTAACAGCGCTTTGGGAATCGGTACCTTTCCTAATAAATCTGTTTTCTTGTTTTCTTTACTCATCACAAACTCCTTCCTTATCCCGAAACTAGTTATAAAATACAGTACTATAAATTATAGTATATAAGGTAACGATTATGATACTACTATAATTTATAGTAGTTGTCAATAAGGAATGGAGATATTTTTTTGGATGGTATTTTATTGTTAGGAAATCTCATTGCCTGCTCCAAGTATTCCGCCAGTGCGGGTTTAAAATTGGCTCTTATTATAATTGGCGAGTTTTATAATTTCTTTCTGACAGCTGTGCATCATACTTTGTGGGGAATTTGTTCCAAAAGCAGAAGGCGTTGCGGGCTACGCTGACTATTTTCGGGACAAATTCCACGTTTATGTTATCGTCTGTTCGGGAATACGATTTACAGAACAAAAATAACTGTATAACTCCATTGTTTCTTCTTCCTGCTCTGTTCCGACTGCATTATTACAGATATCATAGATAATCTTCTGCATAGTCTCATTTTGAAAATACTTAAACGGGACTCTGCCCCACTGATCAGGAAACGCTTCTCGCTTAAAATATCTCCAAAATGAAATTCTATTCTCATAAGGCAGAATCAATTTATATTTATGATGGAGTTTTATCTGTTGATCCTTACATTCTTTTCCCCAGAAATATTCATCTGCCATTGCTATACCGATTATACATCTTTCATCTTCTCCACCATTTCCACAATCAGTCAGGATGACTGCTGAATTCGGCTGCACATTTGAAGGTGTTCTTGGTCTGCCTTTCATTTCTCCGCTTAAAAAGCATCCCGTTTCAACATAATCCAAATTTGTAATTTCTTCCTCCAGAATATCATATGCCACTTGCGATTTTAAAGGAATTTTCATTGTATACATACGGTTACGGTACTTAATATCCCTTTCCATTCTTTGCTTTCCCGTTTCAATTACCCTTAAGCGTTCCTCATTTAACTTTTCAATTTTCGTTTGAATAGAGATGTTCTTTAACGTTAAATACTGTTCAAATGCTTCAGGAAACAGAAACAATTTCTCACTTTTTGCAAAGCAGACAGTAATTTTATTTTCAGAAAGCTCTGTTATCACACCTTTTCCATATTTCTTATGCTTTACTGCTTGACCTAATATATTCATTGAATTCCTCCCTAAAAAAAGAGCCTTTCCTGCACAACACTTAAGTGTCAACATTCCAAGCTCTTTTTGTTGTTCTCACATACGCCAAATAGTTATTCCTCCGGCTGTGCCTGAGTCTGCTGCTTTCTTTCACTTATGCGCAGCACAATCTCATCAGTATCTACCTGTAATTCAATTTTATCACTCATAAGTTCTGGAATATCCTTAACGGTAAGTATAACACCTGTTTTCAGTCCGTCAGCATCAATCGTGATTGTATCAATCATATCCCCTGGTAAAGAAGCATATGGAATTTCCATAAGCAATTTTTCCAACTGCCCTCCAAGTTTTTTATCATTTGCAAGAAGAATATGAATGACACTATTGACTTTTTCATCTGTTGTTAATGCCTGAAAGCTAATGTGCAAAATTTCATCATTTAATGGATTGAAAGATTTTTCCTTGATTTGTACCGGAATAATCTTTCCATCAAGATCCAGTGAAAGTTTGCTGCCTTCACGTTTCTGGCGAATCAATCTGCGCGCTGTCGTTTCTTCCAACTGAATGGAAAGTGACTCTGGCAGGGATTTACCAAACACGTTACCCGGAATCATACCGAGACGTCTCATTTTCTTTGCCTTTACAGTAAAATCACGCTTTTGAACACTAATGTTTTCCATTTTTTAATTCCTCCTGTATTTTGTGATTTATGTTTATTTGTTGCCTTAAAACATTACAATCGGTGAACCCCTGACAAGCCTATAAAAAAAAGAAGAGCTCTTCATACAACGCCGCTAAGCGTAATACCAAAAGCCCTTCTTTAAGACGGTTCTTTTTATTTTCAATTGATTGTAATGAATGTAGTATAACATAGAATTAAAAAAAAAGCAAATTACAGAAATATATTACTAAACTACGTTCAACACATATGATCATTTATCATATAAATTTGTTAATTCACTGACATTGTTTCAATTAATGATAATTTATTTTGATGCTTCAACATAGCCCCTGTCACTATAACTGTACATAAAACCACAAGGATACAATACACTGCGGCAATTCCAAACGGGAATTGATAATTCAAATAAGTCATAAGTCCATTTTTCAAGAATAAACAAAGGAGATTCCCAATGCCTCCACCAATGAAAAGAGATAACACCAAGCCGATTGCTATGATAATCAATCCTTCATAGCGCACCATAGAAGCAAGCTGTTTTTGTGACATTCCAACCGAGCGCATAAGGGCAAATTCTTTTTGCCGGGTTATGATACCAGTCAGTATTGTATTAACTAAATTCATAACTGCAAAGCATCCAATTAAGGCAACTGCAACCATAAGCGCAAGTTTCATTCCCTGCAGGAAATTCTCATTTTGTGCAATCGCTGCAGACAGTGTTGTAATTTTAAGTTCTGGTGTCTCAGTCATAATCTGGTCTATTTCCATTTCGGCTTGTTGTTCTAACTGATTAGAAACACGAATTGTATACTGATACGTTGTATTGCAGGATGCAAGATTATTCATGGCATCCAAAGGTAACATGAAACTATCTATTTTATCTCCGTTATCCCCTATCTTGCTTTGATCAAGAATCATACCAATCTCAAAATCCATATTACGACAAATAGATCCATCAAATACTTTTAACGTAATAGTTTGCCCAACCTCTAAATGAATATTCAAATTCTTTTCCAAATCATCGGGTCTGCCAATAATAAGCTGGTTTTTCATAGCCATTTTATCATAATCCAACATGGTTCCCTCTGCAGCACAAGACTGTATCAACTCCATATCTTCACGATTAAAACTTACAATGGCAGCATCAGATTCCTCCGCCTCAAGTTCAGCAGATACCGGAAGATAATGATACTCAGTGATAGATTCCATTCCCGAAATACCGGATAAGGTAGCCTTTACACCATCTGTAAACGGATTTGATTCTTGAATTTTCTCTAACGACTGATTCAGCAATGTTTCATTGCTTATATTAATAATGAACTGCCCTCGTGGGAATCCTGACAGAGACATATCTTCTGCATTGATGGAGGAAAGAATCGAAGACACTCCCAGCAGCAATGTACCCGTAATAATCAATGACATAATCGTCAGAGCATTCTTCTTTCGGTTACTCGCTATCTGTTTTTTTGCTAACATGGCAGGTGAGATTTTCATTGGCCGAAATGTCTGATTTTCTTTTTCCACCTGTGTTCCAATATAACGATATGCATCTATAGGCGATACTGTTGCCGCTATCATAGCAGGTTTTCTAATGGAAAGTCTTACCGTTATATACACCAGGACAGCGACTAATGGACATACCCATAACAGACTACCAGGATGAAATCCCTGTGGAATTAGTAAATAGGATAATACCCCTCCCGCCACGAGACCGATTGGAATGGATATTACAGATAGCGAAAATCCCTCACGAAACACCAGTTTCTTCACTTGCCTTCCAGTCATACCAATTGTCCGTAATTGCCCATACTCTTTAATCGAATTGATAATGGCAATATAAAAAATACAGTATATCACCAAAACGCCTGCCACAATAATAACAGCCAGTCCGGCGATTGCTGCCCCGACTAAAAAGATAGATGGTTTGGACAGATTGATATATGCCTCATTCATAGATGGCATTTTTTGAATACCTGCACTTTTTATAACTTTTTTAACTGATTCCTCAATATCTGCTTTGGAGTCAGCTGAACTTGTATTTACCCGAATCATAACCGAGGGAGGAAAGTTTTCCCACCCTTTCTGTACAACATAATATTGTTCAGAAACAATGGCAGCGTATAAAGTTCGGTCCGTCCCTGCAGCTCCCGTTTTCAAATACCCGGAAATCACAAAATCCGTTTTTTCCTGTGTGCCGGGCATAGTAATGGAAATTGTATCACCTATCCCAGCATTTATCCCCAGATAATCCAGATAATCTTTCTCGATAAGTATTTCGTTTTCTGATTCTGGCATCTTTCCATCTGCCACAGCTAAGCCATTCACCGTGAGGGCATCTGAATTAGAATAAGAAACATTCAATCGACTGTTCTTTTCCTTACTGCTTCCCATAGCGGCGGAAAGACCAGACAACCTCACTTGTTCATTTAATTGAATCTTCTCAAACTGTTTTTGACTAATGCCCGAAACAAGTGCGTGATAGGAACCCGTAATGCTATTTCCACCATTTCTGTTTACAGTTGCAATACCTGAAATCAAAAGTAATACCGTAGACATTAGCATGGTTGCTAAGGTAATTGCCGAGATAGAAATTCTTTTTTTCAGTTTATCATGCTTCAATTTAGCAAAAGCTATTTTATAAGTAATCGCACTTGTGTCATTTTCAAAAGGCCAAGTCATAGCCAGCCACCTCCTATTCTATGCTCTTGCCATCTTCGATTCGCACAATACGGTCTGCAAGCTGGGCAATCTCATTGTTATGGGTAATCATTACAATCGTTTGATTAAACTCTCCGCTGGTGCGCTTCAAAAGTCCTAGTACATCGGCGCTGGTTTTACTGTCAAGGTTCCCGGTTGGTTCGTCGGCAAGGACTATGGCAGGTTTGCTAATGAGTGCACGGGCAATTGCAACCCGCTGCTGTTGTCCTCCTGAAAGATTATTGGGCATATTCTTTAATTTATCCTCCAATGCCAGCATCCTTACAACCTCATCCATGAATTTCTGATCCACTGTATTGCCATCAAGCTCTACCGGCAGGACAATATTTTCATACACGTTTAAAATCGGCACCAGATTGTAGTTCTGGAAAACAAATCCAATATTGCGACGACGAAAAATTGTCAATGCTTCATCGTTCTTTTTGGCAAGTTCTTCCCCCCTGACAATTACACTGCCAGAAGAAGGTGTATCAAGCCCGCCCATCATGTTCAGCAGCGTAGATTTTCCACTTCCGGATGTTCCAACCACTGCTACAAATTCCCCCTGCTCCACGGAGAGATTCACACCATCCAGGGCACGGGTAATGTTTGGCTCCACTCCGTAATATTTTTTCAGATTAAAAGTTTGTAAAACACTCATATTCCAATACTCCTCACTTTCAATGTTCTTCAACTGTTGATGGGACTATTATAAGATTCAAATGTCACAGAAATGTCCGAGGTATAGACAACTTTTTCTAAAAATCAGTCTCGAATATTACAAATCACGGACATTTCAAAAAAATAAAGCGGCAATCCTCCCAAAAGGGCTGATCACCGCTTCATCATTTGCATGGAAGAAAAACAGAAAAGATGGAACCTTTTCCAACCTCCGACGTAACTTTCATATAACCGCCCTGTCGTGTGATTATTTCACGGGCCAAATACAACCCAATACCAACACCTGGCTCATCGTGTACTGCTTCCTCCCGGTAAAAGCGCCGAAAAATGGATGCCTGATTACTCTCTGGAATCCCTTTGCCAGTATCAGCAATATCCAGCTTTACATACATTTCCCATTGTTCTACTGAAACACTGATCCTGCCACCGGCGGTAGTATATTTTACTGCGTTATCCAGCAGATTGAAAAGAGCCTCCGTCGTCCATTTGCTGTCATGGGACAGGTGTAAATCCTCCGGACAGTTAACTGTCACAGAAATATTCTTTTTTTCAGCGCCATAGACAATACCACTCATAGCCTGCGCAAGTGTGGTATACAACATGCAATCGTTCTTTTCTAAATGAATAGCTCCTGTTTCCAACCGAGAGGTTTTTATAAGAGACTGGAAGAGAAAATCTAATTTATCGGTTTGATTTTGGATACCTTGCAAAAAGTCTATTCGCTCCTGTTCTGTGACTGACTTTGTCAGTAACGTGTCAGTTACCATTCTAAGATTACTAACTGGCGTTTTTACCTGATGGGAAATGTCTGATACCAGTGTTTGAAGTTCCTGACGTTCCTGATCCACCTTGCGTCGATTTTCCCGCATAATATCATATAGCCGGGAAATCCGGTGAATAATGCAGGCAAAGAGTGTTTCGCTGTCAATAGCCTGCTCTGGCTTATCATTGCCGCTTATCATGCGGTCCAAAGTTTGGCACAGGTCGCCGGTAAACATGGATAAGCGTCTGCCAAAACAATATACCAGAAGGAACAGCCAGACAAGAGCACAAACCGTCAACATCACACCAGCCCAAAGCATAAGGGTGTTCTCAATAAGTATGTAAAAGAACACGCTAATTATTAGCATGGAGCATATTGCACCTGCTCCAATGAGCAGACACATATTTTTGACTGAAAGACATTTCTGCTTCATTTCCGTTCACCCCCAGTCCATTGATACCCCATTCCATAAACCGTTTTAATGTAGGTGTCTCCCTCTGCTTCGATTTTCCCTCGTATGCGGCTAATAGCAGTTGTCAGGGTGTGTTCGTCCACATAATTATCCTCTGCGTCCCATAACTTTTCTAGCAGTTGACCACGGGTAAGTACCTGGTTGGGATTTTTACAAAATAAGTTCAACATCTTAAATTCCATTGAAGAAATCGTCAGCATTTTTCCATTCAGATTGGCAGTCAACTCCGAAAAATCAAGAAACAATCTGCCATCATTGTAAATATCTTTTGTTGGTTTGTGGTGTTCCAACATTGCAAACATTGCATTGATTTTTCTCTGTAAGGCACCAATGGAAAATGGTTTTGTAATATAGTCCACTGCTCCCACCTCATAGCCCCGTATCTGGTCGCTTTCCTGATCGTTGGCAGTCAGAAATATGACCATCGTATCCGGATGTTCCGGTTTAATTAAGTGACAAACATCATATCCGTTGCCATCCGGCAGATTGATATCCAGCAGCACCAGTTCAAATGACTTTGTGTTCAGTTCTTCAGCGGCTGTATGTGCGTTTAATGCTGTGGTAACATCATATCCATCCGATGTCAGATTGTAGGCCAGCGTTTTATTCAAAAGTGTGTCGTCCTCGACAATTAAAATCTGTTTCATATCGTCATTTCCTCGCTTCAAATTTTGTATTTAGTATAACAGGCAAATGTCCTTAAAATGTTACAGTTGGCATTCAATAAATAATATTATATTTTGCTACACGGATTAAAGCAAGTTATAGAATTCAAAGAAGCCAGGTGACACAAGCAAAAAAAACCTTACCAACTTTCAATCATTTTTGAAAATCAGTAAGGTTTTTCTATGTCATATTGAAATAAATTTTACTCATTTAGTGAGAGCCAATGTTGCCAAATCTTTGCCGCAGCTTAAATAAATTTGTTTGGAATCCGCTTAAACACTGGGTTCTTTAGCACTTACATCATTCCCACTCGACTTCTATATCTTTTCAAATGGCAATTATATGTATTTTTAGTTCGCTTTTATTGTAGATTTTTGCAAAACCACACGCACTTTATCTGTATTATCAAAATCTTTTGTAGCCAAAATGTAGCCAGTAGATTTCATTCACCTCAACACCTGCAAGCCACTGGATATGATTTAAAGTAGGTAAAGCACTTGACACAAAAATGTTTCAAGTGCTTTACCTTTTCCCGTTCATTTATGAGCGGATATCATGATTGCTATTCAATTTTTAGGATGTTCTCATCAATCCTCCTCACTACACTATGCGTGTATGGCGTAAAATATTTTGTCCAAAAGCCATAGGCGGTAGGGTTGAGGCTCTCAAAATCCACACCAAAGCGAGTATAGCCCTCCGACTTTAGCGTGGCTATCGTGAAATTGAGCAAGTTTTGATAAGCACCTTTTCCCCGATGTTCAGGCAGGCAATAAGCGCCTTGAATGTGACGGTAATCCCCTCCGCTTGCAGCAAACGCTTCACCTAAGTCCGAGATTTTAACAAATGCACACAACAATTTATTTTGTTTAGCCACAAAATAACGAGCACTCTCGTTTTGACACAGTTTTGCAAAACTTTCAATGGTGTCGGGTTTCCGGTTCATAAAAAATGGACTTTTACAGAAATGTCGATTGAGTTGATAGTCTAACGGATAAATGGACGGATATTCATTTGGTGCAAGCTCTGAAAATTTGTATTCTTCGCAAAAAGCGCAAGGGATCACCTCCATTGGACGGATTGCATCCATACAGCGCAGACCAAAGCCGTAAAGATAAAACTGCCGTTGTAGTTCTTCATCATGCGCATATAAACACACAGCATGAGCAACCGCTTCAGCGTTTACCCACTTAGCCCCATTTGCTTGATACATAGCGGCATAGATTTTTGCACGGTTTTGCTTTACCGCACCATTTGCACCCATAGGTGAGAAAATCCCTCTAACGTCTGTAGAGCCAAAAGCTTTATCAAAGGGCGGATAGCTGCATAAAAAGCCAAGCATCTTATCTCCCTCAAATGCAGCTACACCAAACCCATTGTTCGCAAAGGGAGTTAAATCGGGCACAGTTTCAATTGGCGGTAGTGCGGGAACGTGACGGCGTTCTTCTTCGTAACTCGCTAAAGCCAGTGCGGTTGCTTCAGGGATATGGGCATGCGTAAAATCAACAATTTTCATATGGATTCATCTCCATTTCGTAAATTTTTTGTAGTGTTTGAATCTGTAAGTGCTTTACTTCCTCCGATTCCGCAAACTTATACCACTCCACTAACCGATATCCAAATATAATAATCATCATTTCCCAAATACAGCTTTTTGATATATAGGATATGTCTACATATTCTGAAAAGCCTTTATAGTAAGCAGGTACGCAACTTCTGTAATATTCCACCATGTGCTCGACATCTGCTTCATCGGCAATCAGGCTTGCAATATCCTCACCAAGATATCCCCACCCTGCGGTATCCCAGTCAATCACTCGGATATTCCTATTTGAATAAAAAATATTTGTTATCCAAAAGTCTCTATGACACCACACCACCGGCAAGCTTTCAATTTGTTCCCATATTGTATCAAAATGTTCATCAACATCAATTAACATTTTGCAGAGATGTTTCGGAATCTCACAGTTTTCAGAACGGATGTAATCAAACACCTCATTCCACGACCGATAGTGGAGGTAATTCTTTTTTGCAAATTCAACCTCACTCAAATTCGTCATTTTTTTCAGCACATCTGCCTTTTGTGCATAAAGCCTACCCTGAAACATGCCCAATTTCTCAGCCGCACACTCATACATCGCCCCCGTCAAGTCAAGTCCTGACACACCCTCTACATACTCCATCCATATTTGTACTTCATCATCTGTAATTTCTTGATAATAACACTTCGGAGAGCGTAAAGATTCATCGAACAGCGCATCTATGCCGCATGCATAAAGGTCATATTCTCTGCGCCATGAGCCCGCATCAAAGTTACGCTCCCATTTTTTCTGGGTTTTATGGACAATTTTAAAAGGCAACTCCTTTTTTTCAGACATTTTTGCAATCCCACTTATTAACCTCACATCACCCACAGTTCCGCCATGGAGAGGGGTAATATCAAAGGTTGCATCGGTGATTGGTTCGCCAAATTTTTCGGCTATTGCTTTCATAAGTGACTCTTTAAACTTATTTACTATTTTGTTCATTATGATTTTTCCTCCCACCTAGTTTTTCTGTTTGTTTTTCATGGCAATAGACTTACCTCGTGCATCTTTATCCCGCAAGACTTGGCTCTTATCATTTGCAAATTTCACTTCATGCTTAATTTTCAGATAGCTCTCCAAACGTTCTTGTGAAAGTGTGCCACTTTCTATGGCAGCTAAAATTGCACAACCAGGCTCATTTTTATGTTGGCAATCAGAGAACTTACACATTCCTATATATTGTTCCACATCCACAAAAACCTCGCCAACTCCCTCTTTTACATCCCACATACCTAACTCACGCATACCTGGTGTGTCAATTATCATAGTACCATTGGGAAGCATAATCAGTTGACGATGTGTAGTTGTATGTCGCCCACGGCTATCATCCTGTCTAATTTCCTTAACAGTCATAATTTCATCCTTGGCAAGCGCATTGACAAGACTTGACTTTCCCACGCCGGATGAACCAAGGAATACAATGGTTTTACCCGGCTTTAGATAACTATACAGAGCATCCAATCCATCCCCCGTTTTTGCACTGATTACATGGACTTCGCATTTGGTTGCCAACTTCTTTATAATTTCCAATTGTTTTTCTGCATTTTCCACAAGATCAGACTTTGTTAATAGCACCACAGGTGTCGCTCCTGACTGCCATGCAAGGGTAAGATATCGTTCCAACCGCCGCGTATTTAAATCATGGTTCAAGGACTGGATAATAAATACGAAATCAAAGTTTGCTGCCACTACCTGCTCTTTCACCGTCTTCACATATCCTACTGCGTGACCGGAAAAATCATTTCGTGAAAATTTTGTCTTACGCTCAAGTGTTTTCACGATTTGGCTGTCACCGTCAGAATTGTAATTAATCAAAACAAAGTCTCCGGTTGTCGGAAAACTCTCTGATGTATCCGCATAATATACGCTGGCTTTTAAACGTCCAAAGATTTCTCCATGTTCACAAATCAAAACATAACGTTCTTTGTGAACCGCCATAACTCTCGCTACTTTTTTATTGTTGCTTTCAATAATAAATTCTTGTGTTAATCCATAGTCTTCTAGTCTTATCATTCATTTCCTCCATAAAATTTGTTGATATCGTTTGAATTGCATTTGTCATAATCAAGCTCCCTTCAATTTAATTTTCCATGAATAGGGCATGTTTTTAAAAAAGAGCGCAAAAATACCGCAGAAAGTAGCCCCGTTTAAAGGCTACAACTGCGGCTCATTTTTTACATAAAAATAACACACCCTAGAGTGTGCTACAACCGTAAGTTATAGAATTCACGAAAGGTTACTTAAAACGGCACAGCTACGCCAAGGGTGTGTAGTACCCTCAAACATTTCCCATGCCCTATTCGGTTTAGGAAACAGCCACCTCATAATTTTTTGTCATATAGAACATCTCCTTTCGCTTTCTGCTGAGCAGACCTAATAATATTATTATAGCATAATTCACAGGAAATTGCAACCTCAAAATTTGTTTTTTCATTGCTTTCATTCGTGCGAATTTATTTAAAAAATGGTAATGGAAAGCAATGCACAGGTATATACATCCCGTGCTTTTTGCTTGTTGGTGCATTGCCCCAAACCCCAAAGAGATAGAGCGTTTTGCTCTGTCTCTTTTAAGCCGCTATGCGTCTGCTTAACTCAACAAAGTTGAGTTTGCCCACACTTACGGTGTGCTGTTTTATGAAATTTATCGTTCCTCCTGCGATATAGACTTTGTTGTTTTTACTGGCTGAGATCCACCTAAAATTCTATCAATATTATGCTTCGCCATCTGCAAATCCATCATCTCCTGTCGAGCCTGTTTGTATTCACCATAGAGCTTGCTTTTCTGTGAAAGTAGCACAGCATATTCGGATTTTAGTGCCTCCATAGACGGCAATTTTTCCAGCCCCAGCTTATCAAATTCTTTCTTCGCCGCCTTGTGCAGCAGGATGTCAGATTCATATGCCGCCAGAAACTTTTTGCTGTATCCCGACTGCCTATACTGCACATACACATCTCTGGTTTTACGATAAGTACCGATTTGTTTTTGCAACGAAGAAATTTCAGACATGCGTCTTTCGCTCGACTTAATTTTATCCGAAAGCATATCAAACCGCTGCCCAGCCTCCTCTGCCTTTGCAGATAAAACATCATAATCATCAAACCCACGCTCCTGCAAATAAATCAGCGTTTTTGCCGACTCCTTTAAATTAAATGTCCTTGCCCATTTTTCGTATCCAGCACCCTTACCTTGCTGCAATTTTGCCTCAATGTCGATTAACAAGTTGGGCTTTGACCGGACAGGGAAAGAAAGCTTTTTCTTAGTAACAGGCTTTGCAATTTGCTCGCACCCAAGCCGCTGCAAAAGAGCGTGTTCGGTATAATTCTCGCCCAAAGAATCACAGCGAATACACCGCTTTCCCTGTGGCAGTTTGAATGCCAAATGTGCTTTGTGCTTCACCTCACACCCAGCTTTACGCAGAGCATCTTTTAATTCTTCTAAAGTCAAACTTTGCTCAAGATTTGCATCAATCAATTTTGCTAAACTCTCCCGAAGCGTAGGTTGCTTTTCGTCACCAATCCATGTCCCATAACTGCCACGGCTCTGTTTGGGCTTTTCAATAATGGACAGCCCATTTTCCACACACAGCCTGTCCGAAATCTTACGAATGGCAAAGCTGGAACCCCAGAAATTCCGAAACTTTTTGGTATAGTCCAATGTGGTTGAATTGAAAATGATATGCGAATGAATGTGCTGGCGATCCACATGAGTGCAAACAAGAAATGCGTGTTTTTCCTTGGTCAGCGACATAGCAAGGTCATAGCCAATCTTGTTGGCGGTGGTGGGGTCAATCTCGCCGGGTTTAAAGCTCTGCCGCAAGTGGTAGGCGATAACATCACGCTCCCCTTGGTCTCTGCCGGTGAGCGCCCCATACTGCCGCTTAGAGAGTAAAAACTCATCGTCTGCTATCATGGGGTCACATTCATAAGATGAAATCCATTCACCGCACTCGGTCTTTTCAGGGTTCTCCACATAATCGGTAGTCTTGCCCAACGCTGTGGCGATACTGCGACCCTTGCCTGTATGTAGCGGCATCAATCTTGTAGTTGCCATCAATACCTCCATAAATTATGGGGCGGAGCATTGCAGTGTCGCAGTGCCCGCCCCCCGTTTGGTTTCAGCAAAATCCCGTTAAACGAGATTTCACCCACAGACGTTCGCAAGTGGCAAAACAAGCTGACCTCCTATCGGGATGAGAAGGGCGAGGGATTTTCCCAAACCTATCTCAAAACCATCAACAATCAGCTGACTGCCATATTCAATTATGCGGTGAAGTATTATAATCTCTCCGAGAATCCCTGCCACAAAGCCGGGAGCATGGGCAAAAAGGATGCCGACGAAATGCTGTTCTGGACAAAGGATGAATTTGAACAGTTCATCGAAGCCGTCAGGGACAAGCCCCAATCCTACACCGCCTACATGACTCTCTACTACACCGGCATGAAAATCGGTGAGCTGACCGCCCTGACACCGGCTGACATTGATTTAGATAAAGCCACCATTAGTATCAACAAATCCTATCAGCGACTGGATGGCTAGGATTTGATTACCACGCCCAAGACACCAAAGAGCAACCGAGTGATTACCATACCACAAGGCTTATGCGATTGCCTGCGGGAGTATATGGCGCAGTGCTACCGCTTGCAGCCCAAAGACAGGATGTTTGCCTTTACCAAGCACTTTATGCGGCACGAAATGCTGCGAGGGTGCAAGGCATCCGGGGTGAAGGTGATACGGGTGCACGATACCCGTCACAGCCACGCTTCACTTCTCATTGAGCTGGGCTTTTCGCCGCTGCTGATAGCCGACCGGCTGGGGCACGAAAAGGTGCAGACCACTATGGACACCTACAGCCACCTTTACCCAAGCAAACAGGCGGAGGTCGCCGACAAGCTGGACATACTCATGGGAACGGTAGCCGATTCTGAAAATGTAGCCAATTTGTATCCAACAAAAAGAAAAATCCTTGCAAACCCGCATAAATGCAAGGTTTGCAAGGATGTAAGCCTTATTCCCACTCAATCGTAGCAGTAGGCTTCGGACTCATATCATAACAAACACGGTTTACATTCTTCACTTCTTTTAATATTCTGTCCGTGATTTTCAGTAATACCGGCCAGCCTACCTGTTCAATGGTGGCACTCATGGCATCTATGGTATTAACCGCACGAATGATGACCGGATATTCAAAGGATCTTGCATTATCTCTTACACCAACTGATTTGAAATCAGGAACAACCGTAAAATACTGCCATACAGTCTTGTCAAGACCAGCTATTTCGAATTCTTCCCGCAGGATTGCATCCGATTCCCGTACCGCTTCCAGACGCTCTCTGGTAATTGCGCCAAGACATCTTACGCCTAATCCGGGTCCCGGGAAAGGCTGACGGAATACCATGCCATCCGGCAGTCCCAGTTCCAAACCGCAGGCTCTTACTTCGTCTTTAAATAACTGCTTTAACGGCTCTACCAAACCAAATTTCATATCTTCAGGAAGACCGCCTACATTGTGATGGGATTTGACCATCTTCGCTGTCTTCGTGCCACTTTCCACTATATCCGGGTAAATTGTTCCCTGACCTAAGAAGTCAATTCCCTCAAGTTTACGTGCTTCCTCTTCAAATACGCGGATGAACTCTGAACCGATAATCTTTCTTTTCTGCTCGGGATCACTTACATTTTCCAGCTTCTTCAGGAAACGTTCGCTGGCATCAACATAAACCAGATTTGCATTCAGCTGATTTTTGAATACTTCTACTACACTTTCCGATTCGCCCTTACGCATGAGGCCATGATTTACATGTACGCAGACCAACTGGTCTCCGATTGCCTTTAATAATAAAGCTGCAACTACAGAACTGTCTACTCCGCCGGATAATGCAAGGAGTACTTTCTTATCACCAACCTGGCGTTTTACCAGTTCGATCTGGTCTTCTACGAAATTTTTCATATTCCAGTTTGCTTCCGCATGACAGGTGTCAAATACGAATGGTTTCAGTCCTTCTTTTAATAGATCTTCGTCCTCAGGCCACTCATTCAGGGACACTTCACATTTAGCCAATTCATGCCCTGCTGCCATAACAGGATATCCTGCTTCATAGATTTCCGGTAGTACATCAATACGAACGCCGTCTACAATATGGTTTGGTCCGCCATTTATAATAATTCCCTTTACATTTGGCAAAGCCTTGAGTTCCGCCTGAGTAATATCATGGGGATAAATCTCACTATATACCCCAAGGTCACGAATCGCCCTGGCTAACACCGTATTTTCCGTACTGCCTAAATCTAAAATTACAATCATGTCTTGCTTCATTATTGTTCCTCCTCCGTATGTGTATAGAAATATCTTAGCTGTAAAATGATTTTGTGTCAATACACGTTTTCCCGTTTACGGAGTTATTTGCAAACCTCATGCTGAAAAATGAGCTGATAGAAATATGACTATTGGGTAATTCCAGTCTCTACGGTTGTGTGATAAACTGCTTTTTCATCTAAAATCTGTTTGAAATTATCCTCTGTTTTATGCCCTTTAATCTCATCCATGTACTCTATATAATCACATAAATAGATATCTATTTTAGAAATATCCACTCCGCGTACTGCATAGTCTGTAACATAACCGCTGTTTCCATAAGGAAGCATTTTTCCATTGGCATCCAGTACTACCGGGAATGTGTCTGCAGTTTTTGTGGAACCTTCATTTAACTGATTGACCTTTAATTCAAATGGGGTAATTTCCACGGATGCAATTCCTACACCATTCTCATTTTCAGTATTAATTTCAATCATCTTTGTTCTGCTTCTGTCCACGTTAATATCCAGATCGAAATTCCAGGAACCATCCCACCAGATATTTTCATGATCATTAGGGAACTGGTTCCAGTCAGCCGGCTGCTGCTTCATGACATTTTTCCACTCTTCATCCGACATAGCTTCCAGTTCATCCCCTGTATAACCGGAATCCCATACATCCGGGTTAGCCTTGTATGCAATAATCTTCTGAATATCCAGATTTAACTTGAAATTGTCAGGAACATCCAGATTCTGAACATCCAGCTGAATGTCTTCTTTCATTGGATCCCTGCCTTCTGCTTCCGCTGCCTGATATGCGGTATTATATTCCTGAAGTGCTTCATCCGATACTACCTTGGATGCCTGTTTGTAGTCTATACGGATGATACCTGCATATGTATAATCATCAACAAACTTGCCTTCCAGATAATAAAGCTGATCCTGTGATTTATCATTGAAACTATATTTTTCACTAGTTAAAAAGCCTATGTTCGGCTGGTTATTCTCACTGTCTGTAAAGATTTCAGAAACCGGAAAAGCTTTCTCGCTGGTTAGTTCAAGCGTCATATAAAGTGCCTGGTCATTGCAGTATAATTCCGATAAAGTCATGGTAACTCCATCTACCGTCTGTGAATAACTGGCTGGTTTGGTAAGCTCTGTTTCTTTCTTTGCATCTGCCTGTTCCGCTGCTGCCCCATTTTCATCGGCGGAAACAGCTGCCCCATCCGGAGTCTCCTGGTCTTTTTCTCCTAATGTTTCCGCTACTGAGCTAAAATCTCCGGGATAACTATAGTTCTCCTGAATCTGTTCAAATATATGCCCAATAATCGGCAACTGGCTTGCCATAACAGGGTTGGCCATACCAAATACAAAGAATGCTGCAAATACCGCAGCAGCACTGCCCGCTGCCACCAGGATCTTTTTCCGGATCCCTCTTGTATCTCTTGCCTGACTTTTACTGCTGCTTTTTATTGTCTGAAATGCGTCATCTGCCTTATTTTTTACTACTTTGGGTATCTTGATCTCTTCGTTTAATTTATCCTTAAATTCTTGTTCCTGTCGGTTCATGCAATTGACCTCCTTGTTTTAAATACTCTGTGGAAAATAATTTTCTTCCCCTTGCCAGTCTCGTTTGTACCGTCTTTTCATTCATATCCAGTATTACTGCTATCTCTCTGGTATTAAAACCTTCCAGGTAATATAGTAAAAGAACAATCCGGTACTTTTCATCCATATCCTTGATTAGTTCATTCCACTCCATGTTGCTGTACTCCTGATCCCACACCGGAATTTCCGGCACCTCATCTGTAAGTAACATTCCTTTTTTCTTTCGTAAAATATCTTTGCATTTGTTGATTAAAATACGAGTCATCCATGTTTTAAAATATTTATTCTGTTTCAAATCTCCTATTTTTTCAAAACAGCTTAATATGGTATCCTGTATGGCATCCGCCACATCTTCATCATTTTTCAGATATGCTTTTGCCACTTTGTACATATTCTGCATATTCTGTTCCATTAGCTCAACAAATGCATCCGGATCCTTCCTGCGTGCTTTTTTAAT
This sequence comes from Robinsoniella sp. KNHs210, assembly GCF_000686105.1. Lineage (NCBI taxonomy): Bacteria > Bacillati > Bacillota > Clostridia > Lachnospirales > Lachnospiraceae > Robinsoniella > Robinsoniella sp. KNHs210. The sequence goes on along the minus strand of NZ_JMLZ01000002.1, from coordinate 284,029 downwards.
TAAAACATCCAACGTCTTACCTCCCCGCTTAGATTGGCCAATCTTTAATGTCTTACAATCATTAGACGAAACGCTCCAGCAAAACCCTTCAAATAATTTAAATTATTTTATCATATTACAAAAAAAGCTGCCATACCCCTAACATCAGGTACAACAGCTTTCTTTTGAGCACTTTACCACTCACTGATTATTCACTTCCATCTTACCACCATTCCATCCATGGCAAATGCCTTCTCCAGACTTTCCCCATCTCTTCCCTCAATGATTTTTTCTTTCATTGCCTGCCTGACAGCCGTTCTTGAAATATCCAGCTTACCGGCAATCAGCTTATCCAGCCGGATTCTGATATGATAAGGATTCCGAATGACAATCCGACTCATTTCAGCCTCTTCAGCATCCGTCAGTATCCTTTCCCGGATATGATATGCCCCCTCCTCCATACAGATCTCAGCTTTTTCCCTCTTTAAGATATTACTGTTAAAACTGTATTCCAGAGCCAGTTGTGGATCGTTTGCTAAGAATCCTTCATATTCTTCTCTTGGGATTTTCTTTGGGGAAATCCGCTCATATATTGTTATGTTATATGTGGTCTTGCATTTACTGCACTGATAGATCAGCCATACATCTACCCGGTTTCCATTTGCATTAACCCGGAAACTGCCGGTATTGATGTAGTTTGACTTGCATCCGCATTTGGAACAATTCCTTATAATCTGTGGACTGACGTCCGGTATAATCTCCCATTCACAGTTTCTTATATCAGAACATGTTTGAAAATTGCTTTCTGTTAAATAGCCCATATGCATCTCCTTTGTGTAAATTTCTTACTTTCGGATTTGCAAAAGCTATATCATCATATTTGTTTTATCATGCAATAGCTTTTGCTATGCATTGTAATTGGGTTCCATCATAAAATCATTCCTCTCTTATTATATGATCTGATTTTACTACAACAGATCCCTGGGTTAACACCTTAAACTTTTTTATTAAAAGATTATGAGCCGGGATATAAGAGTCGGGCACGATCAAGGAGCAGGCCGCTGGGACCTGCTCCTTTTCCTGGTTTATTTAGAATTTTACTCTTTTACTTGCTGAATAAGAGCTGTAGATCTTTTTATTCCCTGCCTTATGGTATGCTCTTATTCTAAACCGGTAGCTTCTTCCTTTCTTCAGTCCGGATTTGGTGTAAGATAATGTCTTGGCTGACTTTGATGCGATCTTCTTATAATCTCCGTTATTTGTCTTCATATAGATTACAAATCCATCCGTACCTGACTTTTTATTCCATTTTATTTCTGCTTTGCCTTTTCCTGCTTTCCCGGCGTGGGTCAGGCGTGGTTTTGCAGGCGCCGTCGAGGTCTTCAATACAGAAGAATAGGAACTGTACTTCTTTTCTTTTCCAAGCTGGCTGTAAGCTTTTACCTTGTATTTATAATCTGTGCCTGATTTTAATCCGGTGTTCACATAGCTGGTGGATTTTGTGGTTTTTACTTTACTCCACTTCTTTGTCTTGCTGTCATAACGGTATAAAATATAACCGGCTGCATTGGATGATTTTTTCCAGCTGATCCGGATACTGCCGGGCTTATTCCGGGAAGCTTTTACTGCCGTTGGTTTTCCAGGCTTTTTCAGTGTGAGTCTGATCCACTGGGCATAAACGGTTGTATTTGCCTTCAGGCTGCATACCTGTCCTGCCTGTATCTGCGTTCCGCCTGATACCGCGGTAAACCATCCCTTAAAGGCATAGCCTGATTTTGTTGGAACCGGAAGTGTTCCATAAACGGTTCCCTGTGTGACTGTCATGGATGCCGGACTTACTTTTCCGCCGCGTGCATCAAATGACATCTGATAGGTTGCCGGTTTCGGCTCTTCTTTTTTCTGCCACTGTGCCGTAAATGTGATGTTTCTATCTGGCATTGTATACCGGGTATTTGCCTGATAAACCTTTGCTCCGTCGGACCATCCGATAAACAGATATCCATCCTTTGTAAATGTATTCTCCGGCAAAGTAATCTTCCCCTGTGCTTCTGCCTGAATTGCTGCCGGAGCTGTTCCTGCTGCTCCCGCACCGCCGGTAAATACTGCCGTATACTTCTTAGGAACTGGTGCTTCTTCCCTGCTGATATAAAATGCTGCCGCCGCTGAACTTGTCTTATCATTAACACTGGCTGTTACCGTAACTTTCACGGTTCCTGCACCGGAAACTGTCAGTATATCCCCTTTTATGCTTCCAATACCCTCTTTATCTTCGGTAATTGCATAGGTGTAGGTGATACTCTGATCTGCATGTCCCGGCATCTGACAGTCTCCCGTAAGGACTGCTTCTGCCTTCAGCCCGATCTGTCTGCTTGATTCAGGATAAGGTATCGTGACATTCTGATCTTCAAAAACCGGTGTACGAAGTTCACAGGTGCATCCGTTTACCGTAACCGTACAGCTGTCTGTTTTTCCACTAGTGGATGTTGCTGTGATCACGGCTTTCCCCGGCGCTGCTGCCGTTACCTTGCCGTTTGCCGATACTTCCGCTATTTCCGGACGGCTGGATGACCAGGTGATCTGGTCGTTTGATTCCTTACCGTCATTTGTAGTTACATCCGCGTACAGCCTTCTGCCCTCTCCGACTTCCAGACTGAGCGTTTTCAGACTTACCACGACCTGATCTGCCGGAACTGCTTTTTCCAGTCCTTTTACTGCTGATTTTAATGCCTGCAGCTGCTGGAACACCTCCAGTTGTTCTGTCTCCTGTGCATCCAGGACTTCCTGTGCGCGGTCAATGGCATCTGACAATTTCTTATAAGAAGCCTGAGCGTACTCATCTCCTTTGATTGCTTTTGCTTCTGCAATCTTTTTCTCAAGAACAGACTTATCGGTTACCTGGGAGGGATCTTCCTGGCTGACCAGTTTAGCTCCTGACCACTGGGAATGTCCGCTTCCGATATTGCCGTCTTTTGCAATTGCTTCTAATTTTAAGGTTTTTGCTCCTGAAATGTCAACGGAAGCAAATCCCATCGGAGATGTGGACTGTAATGCTTTATCACTGGTGTGTATAACCGTCCCATCTACAGCTATCTTAAAGGTAACTGCTGCTATCGCCGGTTTACTTGCATCTATTCCATAATAAGTTTCAAATTTCTTATAATTATGACCTTCCGGAAGATTAAAAATCAATGTGGAAGTACAATGTGCTCCGTATCCTTTGTTAAAGGATACTCTGTTTCCATTCTCGTCCAGTAAAGACATGGTGCCGCCATCCTGGTTGGTATCTACCTTGATCTTGTCACCGGTTCCTTCCCAGTAACCGACGGAAGAGTTCACTTTATCTAAATAATCATGGTCAGACAGATAATCCGTTTTATCATAACTGCCTTCTTCTGTAACGGAAACCGGAACTACAATGGTAGAAACATTTTTCCCGTCTGATACATTCACCATCATCCGGCTTGTTCCTTTATTAGAGCCATACAGTGAAACAACACCATCTGATAATTCTGCAATTATAAATGAATCCGGCTCTGATACAATTTTTGTAATAACAATTGCATCTCCGTCCTGGTCTTCTGCTATATCTTCTGCAGTGAAAGTCCTGCCTTTCAGGCTGTTCACTTCCTGATTTGGTACGGGATCTTTTGCAGCCGGCGCCTGATTCACCGTTTCACCCGGTTCTGCTTTTTTTACGGTGATATTACAGTCCGCATTTCCTGATTTGTCATTCAACTGAACGGCAACGTTTATTCGAACTGTTCCTGCAGCCGATACTTTTAATTTACTGCCGGTTATAACAGCGCCTGTCTCTCCCCCATCCGCAACGGTGTAGGTATAAACAGGACGGAAAGCATGGCCTTCTTTTGCACAGGTACTTTCTTTTATGGAGCCTGTTAGATCAACCGTATATTCCTCTGTTTTCGCAGGAATTATTATTTCTTTTGGTGATAATCCAATCTCTTCTATTTTGCAGGTACATTCCGGTGTTCCATCCGGTGCAAACTTAAATTCACTTTCTAATGGAAGCATACAGAGTGCATTCCCGATTTCACTTTCTGCATCTGCCGCAGCTACACCAACATTTGTAACCGTCAGGCCTGTGGTAATCTGGGTATCACCTGTATACCGGAATATAAATTGTTTTGTAGTATTTCCGGATACATAAGCAGCCTCTTTCTCTGCTCCATCCAAATTAAACTTCAGAACCGGATTTCCGGACTTAATCATATAGGAATCGAAATCCACGGTAAAATCAATCTGATTATCACTTATTTCCATCGCTACGTTTTCAATTACCGGCTCCTTCATCGGCACCGTCAAATCCGCTTTGATCCATTCCACATTGAAGCTGGTGAAATCCATCGATGGCTGGTCACCTTCATAAAATAAGCCGATATCTCCATTTGGAAGTACGGACAGACAGGAATAAGCATAACTTCCGCTCTTAACCAACTGACTGTATTTCCACTCAAATGACTTATTCTCCGGATTATAAAGTCCGATTCTTACCGTACCATTGTTTCTTGCAGGGCCATCCGGATTTGCTAAAATAATGGCTTCTTTGCCGTCAATCAATTCCGGATAATGAGTTGCTGTTAACTGGCAGTATACCTCTGTAACATTTGTATCCCTGATGGGCGCTCCCCAGGTAGTTCCGGAGTCATTGCTCACGGAATATTTCAGACGTCCTGAGTTATTTCTGCAGAACTGAATTAATGTACCGTCATTCATCTCCACGATCTGTGACTCTGTCAGGATGATACCACCATCATTCATTGTGGAAAGATCTGTTCCTTCTGCCTCAAGAGGTGACTTCTCGGTACGCTTCCATGTTACACCATAATCATCACTGTAAATACAGGTGGATGCCTGAGCAGATGTCCAGTTCTGGTTAGCCACATAGATGGGGACAATCAGACGTCCCGCATGCTCTCCTTTTTTCACCTGAATCCCAACTCCGGGGCCTGTTCCGCAGAACAGCATCCAGTCTTCTTTGATCATCGGTGTTAAATCCACCGGTTTTGACCAGGTTTCACCATCATCATCGCTATAGGTACTCCAGATTCTCATATTGCGGACTACCTTTAATTCACCCGCATTGGAGCCGGTATAGAGGAAGATGTTGCCTGCAGGCTTATCATCCTTATATAATTCGCCGGTACTGAAATCCGGTACCCGGTAATCCGTTGGTCTTGCATCAGCCTCTGTTTTTCCTTCCAGCCATACTTCTCCGTGCTCACGGATGGTATAGGTTTTCGTATAATTATGAGTTGTATTTAAAACGCTTTCATAGTCTCTCAAGATACAATATGATTTGTCGCCAACCTGTTTATATCCGGATCCTTTTTCCAAAAGAGAAGTATCCATTGCTGCTTTTGATTCCGGGAACATATCTACCATCAGGAAGACTCTGCCGTTCACCTCGTCCTCAACCATAGCTGCATCTATGGTTAAAGAATGCTGCTGCTGTCCCGGAGGCAGATTTATGATTGTCTGCCCTTCTGTCCAGTTCTTTCCATTATCAAAGCTTCTTCTCACAGCGGTATCAATATTTCCCTGATCCCCGCCGCCGCTCTGGCGTTTATCAATTGCTGCCAGTACAACTCCGTTCTTTGTGGTCACTAAGCTTGGGATACGATAATAGACAGATCCCTGGTATCCACCATAGAACAACGGCTGATCTTCTGATTTGAATGCATCTTCTGGAAGCTCTGCTTCTTTTTCTTCTCTCAGTGTCACTTTATGGATATCTGTTATCTGCTCTTCCGTTAACAGGTCCGATCTCACTTCGATATAGCTGATACTGCCTGTGAAAGGATACTGATTGCCTCCGCCGGAACGCTGCGTTTTACCAAGGTCAACGGTATTTACACCCTGGCTGCTGCTGACAAATCCTGTATTTGTGTTATTAATTACCCTTTCACCGTCAAAATAAACAGATGTACCAGTTGAAGAAAATGCATAAGTTACCGTATGCCATTCATCTCTTGTCATATTGCTTACGCCAGCTGATGCGGTATTTACATTGGTACCGTTATTGCGGACTTCGTATCCCACCGTGCCATCATTTACATAGACATGGGTATGTGTGGCATTTTGCGTATTATTTGATACACTGAACAGACTCATAAGACCTGTTTCGGCCTTTTTATACCGAACCGTTATGGTTCCCTGGGTCAGACCTTTCAGCTTATCAAGTGTTCCGGTGTAATCTACCGGACGGGCTGGAACGCCGTTTACAATTTTTACCTCTGATTTCTGAAACAGAACAGCCGGGTCCTGCCCTTCTTTTTTAACTGAGAATACGGCTGTCTTTTCTGCCGATGCCACCGTTCCGGGAATCAGTGCATTTACCCGTACTTTGATTGTTCCAGCCTTGCTGACCGTCAGTTTATTCTGTCTGATCGTGCCGATATTCTGCAGATCCTCTGCTTTTTCAAATACATAAGTGATATTTTTGCTGCTGTGGCCTTCTGCTTTACAATCACCGGTAATTTCCGCAGCTGCCTCTAAGCTGATTTCAATACTGTCTTTATCCTGTGGAATTACAAGCTCTCTGTCTGCAAACACCAAATTGCTGATTCCACAGGTACACTCCGGGTCACCTTCCATTTTCAGGCTGGCCGTAAAAGTAATTTGTTTCTTGTTCATAGCATCTGTGCCTGTTACCATTGCAGAATAAGGTATGAAATCCTTAGGAACACGAATCTTCATATGCTCATCTGCACGGTATTCACTTGTTTTGGAAACAATAACTCCATTTACATCTGTTATGCTTACCGTTACATCCCGGATGCCATTTTCATATGCCGCGAGTGGTGCCGGATCAAAAGAAACTTCTTTCTTAGTTTCGTCATAAGTTACCTCTGCAGCTAATTCAGAATTATCTGCCCAGTCACTGAATTTATAAGAATAATTAGACATCACTGAATCGTTCTTATAAAGTCCCGTTTCTTTTAATATCTGCTGGAACATTGCCATATTGCCCCGTCCGTTTGGATGTACATTGTCTACTAACCATCCATTGCTTCCGGTGTTCAGGAAATCATTTCTGACATTTTCTCCATACTCAATCCAGTTCTTCATATGGTCAATAACGGTAATCTTAAGTCCCGCTATTTCCGTCTTCATATCCTGTTCTACATCATATATGGCATTAAAGTAGTCTTTATAATTTTTCCTGGGATCATCCGGGTTCATGTCACATGGAACTCTTAAAACGATATAGCTGTCCGGATTTTTCTGATAAATATCCCGCACCAGTTCTTTATAATTATTCTTAAATTCTTCTACGGTAAATCCGGTGCCCGAAGAACCTGCCACTTCCCCTCTGGAAGACGCATCATTTGTTCCAAGCATCACCATTACCACATCCGGTTGGAACTGATTCAGCCTTCTGTCAATCTGATCCAGTGTCGTAGATACCGTTGCATTAGAAACACCCGTATTGATTACTACATCCTGTGCCCTGCCCTGCTCTCTTAAATATTTTTCAAACAGTTCAGGAACATTATCATAGCCATTTGTCAGGACTCCATGGGTAATACTATCCCCCATAAACAGATAAGTTACAGGACTCTGGCTGTTCAGAAGATTTGTCATATCTTCAATTTGATTCACATTCCCGTCTTTATGAGCCAAAGCCTGAGCCTGTCCATTTTGAGCAGCCGTAAACTTTATGTCCTTTAACTGGCGTTTCCGGTTTCCTTCATCGGAAGTCATACGAAGTACATACTCCGTTCCCGCTTTCAGTCCGGTAATCGTGAACGGCGCAGTTACCTGTTTCTTAGAAATTACCTGACCATCATAAGACAGCTCGTAATTCCAGTTCAGATCTGAATATCCTTCCGGTGCATTTACCTGAAGCTGATCTGCCATTACCTGCACAACAGGGGATGCATCTACTTTTAATAACGTAGGATTAACCGGTAAGTTAAATCCTGTATAAGCAGTTGTATGCCCAATACCAAGAGTTGTCTTAATTATATTTGCTATCTCCTGATGTCCCAGGGCAGTGAGATAATTCCCCGGATCCAGATAGGAAGCATCCAGACCTGTGATATCTGCTACCAGGGTATCTTTTACTGCTGCTTCTTCTTTAATTGCTGCCGTATAGATACTGATCAGGGCATTGTCATCCTCCGAAAGCGAGGGTGCTGGGGTAATGATAAATGGGATTCTCTGATCCTCATAAAGCCTGTCAAGCAGTGCCCTGAGATTTGTCCGGAACTCCTCTATACCAGCTTCCCCTTTTTCATAATCACTGCGGTCTACCATGATACCAACGGCTTTCGGTGCATACTGGTCAATGAACTTCTCATAATCCGCATTTACATCCGCGATAGTAAGTCCTGCCTGCGCCGTATTAAATACAAAACGGGAACGTTCTACGTAAGTTCCGCCCGCACGCAGATTATCTTCAAAGAATCCCACATAATTCTTAACAGGACCAATCTCATCAAACTTGGAAACTGCCGTATCCGATCCGGTCATTAACCATGTATTTGCCGTTCCAGCTGCCTGCATAACGCTGAAATCGTTCAAATCAGGAGCCTGCTGCGTCATTTCCTTTAATTGATTAACGGTAAAGCTTTGATCTGTTACAGTTACAAAATCAATTTTCCCATTAAAATTCCCCAGGGAATCAAATGCAGCTGCATTATAGATTCCGCCTCCAATGCCAAAATTCACATATGGCAGCTGGTTATTATTTATATTCTTATTAAATCCGGGATTCCAGCCGCTCCACCATGCGCTTGGGTAAAAGTTGTCACTTCCATCAACAACAATATAAGCATCCTCCGCCTGTCCCGAATGGAAGCTGACAGCGATGGTATGCCATTTATTATCCTTTAAGTTCACGGAATTTGTTAATAATCTTGCTTTCAGCCCATTGCTCTTGTCATTTCGAAAATAAGCCCGCAGCTCTCCGGCATTATTTACTCCAAAAACCATATTATAGCCGTCATCTGCGCCGGAACTTCCTGCTCCGAAGATTACACCGCTCGTGTTGGTCTTGAATTTAAAAATAATACTTCCACCGATATCATTTGTTCTTAGATTATTCAACACCTTCAGGTAAGGAGAGTCTGCTCCGCCATATTCCTCAGATGTATAGTCAACGGCACCTGCCGCTGTACCGTCAAAAGTTCTGCCGCTCAGATTCAGATCAACTGCACGGGCATCTGCATTGCTTCCTTCAGCAAAATCTGTCTGTGCCTGTTTTCTCACATCCTCTAATAAATTTCCCGTCGTCTCTAACGGGGCTGCTAACACTTTAGCTTCTGTCTGAACTTCTGTTTCTGCTACAACTTCAGATTCTGTCTGAACATTCGATTCTGTCTGAACATTTGAATCTGCTGCCTCTTCCGTCTGAGCCTCAGATTCTGTCTCAGCTGCATAAGGTTCCGTTACAGACTCATTCTGAACTTCAGAATTTGTCTGCAGCTGTGATTCCTGCAAAGCTTCTAAATGTTCCTGAGCTTCTGTCTCTGTCTGACCTTCCGATTGAACCTGAATGTCATTCTGGTTATCAGCCCCCGCCTGAACCGGAAGGTATGCCGTCTGAAACACCATACAAAAACATAACATTATGGATAAAAATCTGGATATTCTTTTCTTCATGCCGCCCTTGTTTCCTCTCTTCATCATACATTCCTCATCTTTCTTCATTGATCAACCCTACCGAACTCTGCTGCGGTGATTTCTCAATGCTCCCTCCTCCCCTGGCAAATCTTTTTCAAGTCCCTCTCACCAATACTTACCTAATCTCCTTTTACGAATCCGGATGTGGACGATGCATACATTATATCAAAAATTATTTCTTTTTTAAACACATATTCGGAAGAATATTTCTTTTTCAGTAGTTGTAAACAATTTCTTATGCATTTGTTGATAAATTTTTCTTCCATTTTGTCTATATTGTATAAGAACTACACAAAGATTTTGAGTGTTCCCATATTTCAGATGGATTGTTACAGACAAATAATGTATGAAAAAGTATGTGTAAGCGTTTTTCCAATAAAAATAGCATAGGGAACCAATGCAGTTTTACGTGCTCCATTGATTTCCTATGCTATATTTTACCGTTATTCTTTTAATTGTCAGTTTCGGATTATTTCTATGCACTGGCCCGCACCTGCTGATACTGCATTAGCCAGTTCAATTTCGGAACCGGAAACTTTAAATTCCGGTGTGTCATCCCCGAACCTTACTGAGGGTTCACCCGATCTTTTATCCCCGATATATTTTACCGTTACTTCTCCGTAATCGACCCATATACTCATCTTATTTCCTTCAAAGATTACGTGGCCAAACCCACTGTCCAGTGACCAGAAATATGTGCAATCCTCCTGGTGAAGGGGATGAAAACCAATCATGTTCCTGCCCATATCAAACATAAACCCACTGTATACCAGCAGCAGAGCATAGCTTGCCATGGATCTTGCATAATTGCTGCCGCACTCCATCTCATTCCAGGGATTTCTGCGCATGCCGTCATAGCGGCTGCGGATAGCGCGGATGCACTGAAGCCCCTCTCTTTCCATTCCGTGTAAAATCATATGTGACGCCGCCTGGTATTCAAACCCATGCATGGTTTCTTCCGCATAAGGCACAGGAATTGCCGGTTTTAACCTGTCTTTTGGATAGGAACAGATTATCAGGCCGCTTTCATCATTTAAAGCGTATATTCTGCACGGATTCACATGCTCATGCATATCCGTAATGTAGTTAAACCGGTAAACGGCCTTTAGTGCCTGCTCTACCTTTTCTACTTCAAACACTTCTCCCAGATTCAGCAGATCCGCATGCCATTGCCCAAGCACCTGATCAATAGAACAGCCTTCTCCGATCTGGTATTTCATCTCACCACTTTCATCATTCCAATAACTCTTTACCGCATCCTGGCTGTGGTCGCTGTAACCTCCCTGAAACTTCATCAGTCTGTTTTTATCCGTTAAATCTACTTTCTGGTCAAAATATGTTCCGTTAAATAGCTCCTGATTCAATTTTTTCCTGCCCGACCGGAAAACTTCCAGGTATTCATCCTCCGCCTCTTTATCCCCCACAATCCCGGCAAGACGGATTCCTGCCTGCAAGCCTGCCAGGTACATTCCACTGAGCCAGGAATTCGGTGAAAACAACTCCATATCCAGAGTATGATGCTGACGTCCCTCCAGAATACCGTCCTTATCCAGATCCCACTGATCCGGATTTTCTCTGCTCCAGGCATAGGCTATGGTTTTCTTTACTGCCTGCCAGATACTTTGCAGCCACTTGAGATCTCCGGATATCAGATACTCCCGGTATACTCTCAGCACCGTTCCATATTGCCCGTCCACTGCCGGACGGAAATTTGTAGGACCGCAGCCCAAAGGCAGCTGCAGGCGAAATCCCATACCTCCATCCGGCTGGATGGACTGGGTATATTCCAGTGTTCTTGCACTTCGCTCCAGCTTCGGGAATAAAAAAGCCGCTGTATAAGCATAAGACCAGACATGGGTACAACTGCCTTCACAGCAGCCTTCGTGGGGATGAACTCCCTCAAATCCATAGAACGAACCATCTTCCAGGCGAAGGCAGGTTGGTGACTTTAATACTGCTGCATTTGCGGCAACGGCATCCAATACCTCCGAAGGAAGAGAAGATTGATACATCCACCTGGTATAAAGCATGGTATCTTCATACAGACGTGTAAAGTTTTTCATTCCATAAACAGCGCTTTCCATGGAATCCCGAAATAATACTGCGTAGTAATTTTTCCACATGATCTTCCGCCGTCTCTGCAGTTCTTTTTCACTTAAACCTATATGTGTGATCTGCCAGGTATTACTCCGGTATGGCATAGACCATGACCATATAAACCGGACTTTTTTTCTTTCTCCCGGTTTCACCTCCACATGTGCTGCCAGGGTTGCGGTATCGCTTCCTGCATACACTTCCTGCCCTTCCTTTTCTGCTTTATAATGACGGTTGCGCAATTCACCGGGTCTTGCAAAATCATTCCAGAACACAGACACGTTGTCAAACCAGTTTCCCCGGAACCAGTATTCCTGATAGCTGACATCCGGACAATCTGTTGCCATGGTCATATTTCCGTATGCAGTACTTTTTGTTTCTTCCTCATTGTCCAGAAACATCGAATGCAGCCCGTCTGCATATCGATAAGTATGCCGGGCATTATTATGGCTGTAGAAATTACTGGCGGAAAATGCCAGTGCATACTGAAGCTCTTCATCTGTGGTATTTTCTATCTCAAACTCAAAGAAAGCAGCCGGGATAGAACTGTCATCTTCATTTGTGGGAATCAATGGATTAAAAGCCCGCATAACAACCTTGCCCGGAAAATGCCCGTCTTCAAAATCAAGCTGTGCAATGGGAAATGTTCCATCAAACTCTCCTTTTCGAAAATGTGGAAAACCAGACATAGAACCCCGGTCAGGTCCCCAGCCAAATCCTGTATACCTGTCCCGTTCAAAGTTCCCCATATATCCAGACTGTAAATCCGTATTCAAAACCCTTGCATCCAGCAGACTGCCCGCTTTTTCTGCCTTAACAGCAAAATGTGTAAACCGGCCTTCCGATCCCTTATTTGGTTCATTTTGAATTTCTATATCCACTATGCTTCCATTTCCAGCAAGACCAATACATCCTGTGCCTATTCCACCGATTGGAAATGAGATTTCTTTTTTATTTATACCTGTATACTTCATTTTCTGCCCTTCCTTTACATAGATTCATTCCTCTTATAATTCATCTAACTGATTCTCTTTGCCGTAAAGAGTAATCAATTCTTTTTCGATACCATCCCCGCCATTTTGTTTCTGTAAATAAATGCCCCAGGATGTTCCATTGGAATAAAAACAGCTAAAGTCTTCCTGCCTGATACAAGGCTGAAACGAAATCTGATTTTTCCCCAGATCAAACCTGTAGCCGGACAGAGCTGTCAGCAATCCCCAGGCTGCCATAGATCTGGCATAATGATTTCCACATTCCATCTCATTGTAAGGACTTCTTCTTTTCCCGTTATATCGGTTCCTGATTCCGCCTACGATTTTTAGCCCTTCTTCCACAAATCCTTCATAGATTAAATGCACCGCCACCTGATATTCTATTCCCGTCCAGATCTCATCGCTGTATACAAACGGTTGTTTCGGTCTGCCTTCAAATGGCCAGGTGCAAAGGACAAGCCCGCCTTCATCCTGATAAGCATAAGTACGCTGCACGCTTTCGTGCTCCTCTAAAACTTCCTTGAAGTTAAAATCAAAAACTGATTTAATTGCTTTTTTAACATGTTCCTTAGGCAGCACATAGCCCAGTCCGTAAACATGTGCCAGTTCCTGCCCCAACAACTGGTCGGAAAGACATCCTTTGCCATATTGGTATTTGTATTTATTAAGATCTTCCGGGTCTATTTTCTGCTCATAATAACTCCCATTCCACAATGTCAGATCCATGGCACGGCTTCCCTTATAGGCCCCTTCTCTGCAGGCTGCCGCACGCTTTACATCCCCAAGGCAGTCTGCCATCCTGGCACATGCTTCAAGTGCCGCATACAGCATAACATTGGTCAGTGAATTCAATCCATAAAATTCTATATCGTATGTATTGTGCTGTGTCCCCTCCATAACAAAGTCCCCGTCCATATCCCATGTACGAAGGGCATAATCAAGTGCTGCCATCACTTTCTCCCAGATCTTTCTAAGGAATTCTTCATCCCCGGAAAGTTTCCATTCCCTGTATACTCTCAAAATGCTGCCCAATTGTCCATCTGCTGCCGGCAGCATATCCCATTTTTCGCCGTCCAGAAGTCTTTTAGCACGAAAAGCCATCTTTCCATCTTCATCTGTTTCGGTTAAAAACTCCGTATATCTGGCGCTTCGTTCCAGCTCAGGAAATAAAAATGCCAGTGCCTGCGCATAATTCCATACATGGGTACAGGTACCCGCGCAGCTTCCTGCGTGTTCAAAGCATCCCTCCCATCCGAAAAAGCTCCCATCCTGAATGCGAAAACAAGTCGTGGACCGCATAACGGTAACTGCTGATACCAACGATTCCACTACGTCTGCCGTCAGAGTACTGCTATATAAAGCATCGGCAAACTTCCTGCTGTAACCGATCAGATATTCTTCTTCCTTATGCAGATAGCAGATGCTCTCTGTCGCCTCTTTCCATACGGTGCTGTAGTAGTTCTTCCAGATTTTGCGGTGACCACAATCATCCGGGGTGCTGTGTCCATCCGGCCACCATCCATACCTGTTCGGAAAATTCCAGGAAATATAAAAAACAAACTCTTTTTCTTCACCCGGCAGAATTTCTTCCATTGCCGCTACTGATCCAACATAGCGGTCTGCATAAGTTGCCTGAATATTTGATCCAACGGCATCTGAAGAAACATCTTCCTGCAGTCTCCCATCCTCTCTGAAATCCTGCCAGAATTCCTCCGCTCCATCCCACCAGCCGCCAAACTGCCACAATGGCTTTTTTGTCACATTTTTATTAGCTGTTGCAACAGCCAGGCTTCCCTTGGTAACCGTTTCGTCCCGTCCGTCCACTCCCATTTCCACACCGGATATGCCCTCTTTTCCAAATGACCTGTTATAGGGGATTCCCTCCTGATACAGTCTGTCATACCCATCATAATATGTCATTCCTGCAAAATTATAGAGTGTGGAACAAACAGAGACCCTGGCTGCCTTGTTACTTTGATTTTGAATGGTATATTTCATGCGAAATGCCGGTATCCCTGAATTAAGGGCATCCAGTGGTATAAACGGAGTAACCGCTTCCAGCTTTACATCCAGGGGAAGATCTTTTTTTTCAAACTGATAATAGTAAAAGGGATAATTTGTCCGGACAAAACAGGAATCAAATCTGGGCAATCCCAGAAGTTCTCCGGTTGGATGCCCCAAAGCACGGCTGCTGATTCCTTCCGGTTTTCCCTCCAGCACAAGCGCCCTTGGCTTCTCATCCCCAAACTGCGCCCATAAAGCAAAAAAGGTATATGGTATTTTCAATCCTTTATCCGGGTGGTTCATCATTTCAAAATCGCATAATCTTCCGCTTGCATCAAGCGATACATTCCCTGTGCCGATTCCTCCAAGCAGTGCACGAAATGCCAGGTCATCCGAACGGTATGTTTTAGTATTTTCTAAGATAACGGCATCTCTGCGCCAATTGTTTTCTATCATTTTAACTCCTCCTTCGTCGCGTGTTTCCATCTGGTTCATTACATAATTAATGGGAGGCTCTAGAGCGTGAAAATTGCTTTCTGACACGCTCTAGCATTTCAGCCCCGACATCACTGCACTCTGCAGAATATGTTTCTGCCCGAAAACATATAAAAGCGTGGGTACAATCAGTGAAATCGTTACCCCGGCAAGTACCACCGATGCACTTCCGGTGTTCATTGCTCCGCTCAATGTTTTCAGTCCAAGGGGGAGCGTCATTTTATCATATTTAGATAAAAAGATCAGCGGATTGATAAAATCATTCCAGGAAGCCAGGAAGGAAAGCAGAGATACCATTATAATAACGGATTTTGACATTGGTAAAAATATTCTCCACCAGATCTTCAGCCTGCTGGCACCGTCAATATAAGCCGCTTCTTCATAACTTGCCGGAATCGTCATCATAAACTGCCTCACAAAAAAAATGTTAATTGGACTGATCACTGCGGGCAGGATTAATGCTGCATGTGTCCCTACCAGCCCCAATTTGGACATTACTAAGTAAGTGGGAACCAGTTTTGCCTGGGTTGGTATCATCATACCTGCCAGAATAATTATAAATACTATGTTTTTCCCTTTAAACGGTATACGTGCAAAAGCATATCCTGCCATGGTTGTGATTATAATGTTGGATGCTACTACAATTACCGCAATCTTTAAACTGTTAAATATACATTTTGCAAAAGGGAAGGAGGAAAATACCGCTATATAATTTTCATAGTGAAAGCTGGTAGGAAAAAATGACGGCGGCAGCTTGAAGGAATCCGCCGGCAGCCGCAGTGAAGTAGAAATAACCCAGGCAAATGGCGCCAGCATGATAACACATAAAATAAACAGAAAAATCTGTAATACAATCTGAGGTAATTTTGCTTTTAATTTATTCATAATCATACACCACCCACTTATTCTGCCCTATATACTGCACAACCGTAATTACCAGTATAATCAAAAATAGGGCAAATGATATCATTGCGCCGTATCCGATATTCATTTCTTTAAATGCAGTCTGATAAATCTCCAGTGCAACTGTTTTGGTTGCCGATCCCGGTCCGCCGTTTGTTAACAGAAATGGCTCATCAAAAATCTGAAACACACCTACAATGTTTGTAATTACCACAAAAAAAATGGTTGGTGTCAGCAATGGTATTGTGACATGAAAAAAAGTATGTAAGGTGCTGCTCCCATCTATTTGAGCTGCTTCATAGTAAACGTCCGGTATATTCTGCAACCCGATGAAATAGTATAGAAATGTCGTACCGATAAATTTCCAAAAACTAAACAAAGCAATGGTAAAATAAACCACGGTACGATTGGTCAGCCATGGAATACTGGTACCCCCGAACATCCGTATAAAATAATTAATTACACCCGTATCAGTTGCAAACATGTAACCCCATGCAATGGCAACAGATGCGGTGGTAACAACTGTAGGAAAATAAATAGCCGTTCGGAAGAAAAATTTGAATTTTTTTGCCCGGTAGACCAGAAATGCCAGAATGACTCCCAAAATACAGTGTATCGGCACCAGGATTAACAGAAATTTAAATGTATTCCCAAAGGCATTTAATACCCCTTTATCCATAAACAGCTTTTTGATATTTGCTAATCCCACAAATTCCGGTGCTCCAATCAGATTGTACTTGAAAAAAGAAAGTACAAAGGAGAGCACTATCGGAAGCAGGATAAAGCAAAGAAACATAATAATAGCAGGTGCCAGAAACAGATACCCCGATAAATTATCCTTCCTCTTTTTCCGATTGGCATATTTCGGTTCTTTCTTTCTATTTTTCATATTCTCCTCTCTTTCTCACTGAGCCTAGAAAGGCCTGCTTACTTGTGATCGGCAGGCCTTTCTGATAAAACTATTCAACCCCGGCATGTCAGCGGCTGCCGGAATTTCCGTTTCACTTATTCTCTGCTAATACTTCGTTCATCTGTTCTGCTGCATCATCTAAAGTTTCCTGCACATCTGCCTGATTTACCAGTATTTCCGAAAGCGCTGTCGTCACAATGTTAGAGCACTCGGTAAACTGCGGAGGTGCACTGACCGGCTTGTACGCTGTAGTAGTAGAATCCTTATAGAAAATTTCACAGTTTTCCGGTATCCCCAGGGAATCAATCTTTTCTTGTGCAAGGGAATTAGATGCCGGGATATTTCCTGCGGTGAGATATTTACCGGCAAAATCTTTCTGGGACATCCATCCTGCCAGATCTTTTGCTTCCTTCAGATGTTTGGATCCTGCCATGGTAAAGATACCGTCAACACCAAAGATCTGCTGGTTTTTCTGGAAACTTGGAAGATACTGCACTGCAACGCTCTTAAAATCACTTGCAATGTAGTTTGCAGTCGGCCATCTTCCCCATGATCCCATGGCACACTGGCCATTCATAAGCTGTTCAATCGCACTTACATTTTCTTCCGGAACCGGTGCATAACCATATTTATAAATCAAATCCTGCATCAGTTGGAAGATCTCTGCCGATTCCTTGGAATTAATAGTGGATTCAGTAAAATCCTCATTCATGTATGCTGCATTATTATTTAACAGCCAGGCTTCCGTGCAGAAATATTCCCCGTAAGGCAGTGCAATGGCATACTGCTTTACACCGTCTTTTTCCGTAGTTAGTTTCTCACAGTATTCTAAGAACTGGTCTTTATTCCAATCCGCCGGAGGCAGTTCCAGATTTGCTTCCTTCAGCCTATCCGTATTCATATGCATTACCACATTATTAAATGAAAACGGAAGTGCATACGTTTTTCCATCGGCTTTAAAAATCTCCTGATGTGCCGGATTCGTATCATCAATAACATTCTGTGCAAGCTGCGGATTTTCTGCTATCCAGTCATCAATCGGTGCCGCTATATCCATACCAATAAACTTGCTTACTCCTTCAATTGCCAGAATAGCGCAGTCAAGGTCTTCCCCTCCTCCTACCATCGTCTGAATCTTGGTACAGTAATCCCCCCAGTTTGCAGCAATGAAAATGGTTTCTACCTTTACCCCCGTTTCGTCTGTATATTCTTTCAGTAAATTATCCAGTGATTCCTTCGTGGTACCATCACCGCACATTGCTAAAGTAAGGGTCACGTCCGATTTGCTTTTTTCCGGTTCTGCCGCTTTGGTTTCTTCCCCTGCCGCCTTTGTTTCTTCCTTTGCCTCCCCGGCCTCGCTTACAGCTTCTGATCCCGTCGTTTCCTTTCCTCCCGCTGCCGGTTCCTGTCCTCCAGAACAAGCGGTCAGCATCGTGATTGCACATGCTGTTAACATCGAAACTACTACTTTCTTTTTCATGACTTTTCCTCTCTTTCTTCATCCCGGCAGCCAGATCCAATTCTTAAAAATGCTCCGGATACCATCTGTTTCCGTTTATTTCTTCGTGGTAACTATACTATATCTTTGATTGACAAAAAAATAAATGAATTATTCGATAGTGACTGGTAATATTCTTGTGTCTTTTTGAATTTTCTATTACATTCAACTCAATACCTGATATTTATGATATAATCCGATCATAGTTTTCTATTATTTTAAATGTACCGGTATGTCATCAGCCAATGCTGATCTGAACCAGAGCCTGCCTGTCGGTGGCACAAATAATGTACTTCTGCATAACGGAGGATTATCATGAGACATATAAACATTCATTCCATGTGGATCAAATGCTTTTTCTTTATTTTTTTCCTGATGGCACTTCCAATTATTATTATTTCCTACGCCTCAAAGGAATACACCAGTGATACGATGCTGGAACAAAAGCGTCTGTCCGATTTAAAAGATCTAACCTCTTTAACCTCCACGCTGTCTATCTATCTGGATTCTATCGAAAACCTGGGTAAGCAGATTGTAAGTGATATTTCCTTCGATGATTTGGCTTCCATTCTGGAAAACGGTATGGAATATCAGGGTGCAGATCTTCCTTCCTCAGAAAAAGTTTTATCCTCTTTTCGCAGTTATACTGCAAATTTTCCTACTATCAGCCATATCAGCCTAATGAATAAAAATGGCTGTTTTATACAGGAAAACACATTAAACCGGGACAGGCTCACATATTTTTTTAATCCTACACTATTAAAAAAACTGGCCGCTTCCCCGATGTCCTGGACACCCTCTTTTTCGGTAGAATACAAGGATTCCAATTCCGTAGAGCGGGTAATCTCCCATGTAATTCCACTCAGGGATAAGTCGGATAATTTAACCGGATATCTGGTGCTGTTTGTACCTACATCAAATATACGCAATCTCCTGCTGCCTTTTGAAGAAGGAACCCTTGTACTGGAAAACAGCCGTATACTGGCGAGCATGCAGAACGTCCCTTTTTACAAGGATGTCTTTCAGCTGTATAACATAAACTATGGCTATCTTCTTGCAGAAAGCAGTGTCATTGTGCCCACCAAAAATAACCCACTGGTTATCACAACGAAGAATTATGATCGTTTGGGATTTCAGTTAGTTATTGTATCTTCCTATGACGCACTGGAAAAAGCTGTATTATCAAATGTTCCCAGTATTTTATTTGTAGGGCTGTACGGTCTTATTTTTTCACTTTTATCCGCTCTGATCCTTTCCAGACATATAACCAGGCCAATCCTTTCCCTGAAAAAGGTAATGAATACTACAAAATCAGGAGATTTCGACACACGTGTAAAAATCAAAGGCAGGGATGAAGTGGCAGAACTGGGCATTACTTTTAACGCCCTGCTGGATACCATACAGGAATTATTAGAGACGCAGAAACGCAGCCACCGGCAGCAGCAGCAAATCCAGTTCCAGTTGATTCAGGAACAGGTAAAGCCTCATTTCCTCTACAATATGCTGGAAACCATAAACAGTATGATCCGCTGTGACCTGAAAGAAGAATCCATCCAGGTAGTCTCCAACCTTGCAAATTTCTACCGCATTAGCCTGAACAATGGTGCAAACGTCATCAAAGTATCCCAGGAACTTGAACTGATGGAGCATTACCTTCTTCTTCAAAAACTGCGGTATATAGAATTTATGGATTACACCCTGGCATTTTCCCCGGCCATCTATGACTATGCAATTCCGAAGCTGACTTTACAGCCATTAATAGAGAATGCCATCTATCATGGACTGAAAGAAAAAGGAAGTGCAGGTATGCTCTGTGTCTCCGGCTTCCTTGAAAACGGTATTCTGGTATTTGAAATTTTCGATACGGGAAGAGGCATCAGTGAACAGAAAATACAGGAGATTAAAGATTCTGTATTTAAAGATGAGGAAATTGATAATTACTTTGGAATTGCAAGCGTGCTGAAACGTCTGAATATCTTCTGCAATAATCAGGCAGCTCTGCAGATAGACAGCGTAGAAACAGAATATACCTGCATCACAATCAGCTACCCGCCCACCCCTATGTGAAAGAAGGAGCATTTTATGTTGAAAGTATATTTAGTAGATGATGAATATTACGTCAGAACTTCCCTTTGCAAAAACCTCCCCTGGGAAGAAAATGGTTTTCAGGTTGTCGGAGAGGCGAACAACGGAAAAACCGCTCTGGAGGAGATAAGTGCACTTTGCCCGGATATAGCCATAATCGACATCAATATGCCTGGATATAATGGATTGGAACTGATCAGCCTGCTGTTGGAACGGGGAATTGACTGCAAATACATCATTTTAACCGGTTATAATGAATTTAAATATGCCCAACAGGCAGTCCGACTGGGAGTCTCTGATTACATCCTAAAACCCATAGACTATACACTGCTGCTGACAACCTTAAACGAACTGAAAGAGGACATTCTGTATGCTACCTCCCTACATCGTAAAATTAATGACCTGGAAACAGAAAAGAAGGAACTCCTGCTGGAACAATATTACAATGATCTGGTTAATTGTAATCTCAGCAGCCACGGTTCCATTTATTATGACAAAGCAATTCTCTCAGAAAAAGATTTAATACCCGGTTATAGCTGCTATACCATAGCAATCATTCAGGTGACACCTCCCTTGCTCTTAGTTGAACTCCAGGAGATTTTGGATCAGTTGGCTTTTCAAGATTTTCTCTTCTTCCACGATATTAAAAAGAGAATTTTTTTCATACTGGATTCCTCTAACCGCAAGGAGGCAGATTCCTTTTTAACAAACCTGTACCAGTCTTTAAAAAAGCTGCTGCTTTCCCCCTGCATTGGAGTCGGAAAGCAATGCCACAACTTTAACCAGCTTTATCTTTCCTATAACGAAGCACAGATTGCACTGCAAAACCACTCTCTTTTGGAAAAAGAAATTATTTATTATGAAGAACTGAAAACCTCCACCGATTATCACAAATTAGACGTAAAAATTCAACATCGCCTGAAAGCCTGCATTCTGAGTAAAAATATAAAAGGAACGGTTCAGATTCTCAATGAATTCTTTGATTCTTTTCTGCACAGTGAGTATTTGTTCCAGGCTCTGATTTTTAGTACCATCGACCTGATTCACATTCTGGTAGATGCACTGAGCAGCCAGCTTTCCATGCCGGTTTCCATACTGAAGAATTCAGACAATATACTGGACATCTTAAATAATTTTACCGATATGGCGGGAATTCGGGAGTGGACCATTCAGACTTATGTGGCAGCAATCCAAAATATACTGTCTTCTACTACAAATTATTCAAATGTAACTACGAAGATCGAGTGCTTTATTCAGGAAAATTATTCAAATCCGGAACTCACTATCCCAATGATCGCAGAACAGCTCTATCTGAACTACAGCTATCTCTGCTCCTGTTTTAAGAGAGATAAACATATTACAATCAATGATTATTTAAATAACCTTAGAATCAGCAAAGCGGTGGAACTGTTTCAAAATGGCATTGATAACGTTACCTACGTTGCTGAGAAAACCGGTTTCAACAATTCCGGATATTTCAGTAAGAAATTTAAGAAGGCCGTAGGACTTACACCAAGCGAATATATAAAGACAGTCAGTTGACCTGCATTTCACATACTTGACTGAGACCATCTCGCAACCGTTAGTATTTCAAACTTCTCTTTAGAATGCTAATCTTAAAGACTATTTACATCCACAACCTGCACATCAACTTCCTGCAGATGCTTTTGCTCCGCAAATGCCGGCGCTCCCTCTCATTGCGTCACATCCTTTCACAATAAGAAAAACCACATAAGTAAATTGCTGAACATTTATCAATGTGGTTCCACGCTAATAAATTTTTTTTGTGATTTTATCACAGAACTTCCTCTGCACTCATGATATAGTACTATCAAACACTTGAATGGAGGAACAATATGGTTAAGAGAAAAGCACAAGTCAACCAAAATGATTGCGTAGCCTGCGGGGCATGCCAGAAGGTCTGTCCGAAATCCGCACTGTCAATCCATAGAGGCTGCTATGCTCTGGTAGACGAAAATTTATGTGTAGGATGTGGACTATGCACAAAAGTCTGCCCCACAAATGCGATCGATGTCATTAAGAAGGAGGTAACCTTATGAAGCAAAAACGCTGGTACGATTATCTTTGGCTATGGTCCATCATTTTCTTTATCCTGGGTTTTTTCAATATTCTTTTTGCCTGGCTTGGTATGATTGAATTTATATTACCTCTGGCAATATCCTTATTTGCCAAAAACAAGGCCTTTTGTAATTCATTTTGCGGCAGAGGGCAGCTGTTGAACCTATTAGGCAGTAAATTCAAATTGTCCAGAAATAAACCCACCCCAAAATGGATCTATTCCAAATGGTTTCGTTACGGTTTCCTAATCTTTTTTTTGGTGATGTTCATACAGATGGTATTTTCAACCTATCTGGTATTTTCAGGGGCAACCAGCCTGAATACGGTTATTAAATTGCTATGGACCATCAAAGTACCCTGGCATTGGGCCTACACCGCTAATCTTGCATCTCCCTGGATCGCCCAGTTTGCATTTGGCTTCTATAGCATTATGTTGACATCAACTATCCTCGGCATTGTCGTAATGCTTTTATACCGCCCCCGTACCTGGTGCTCATTTTGCCCCATGGGAACAATGACCCAGATGATATGTAAAGCGCATAACCATAAGGAACAGTAAAGAAGCGCCTTATTTATAAACGCCTCAGTGTGGCTCGCACTGAGGCGTTTGGCTTGTCTTGTACATTCACATATTTGATTTAATATATCTTATATGGATATTAATGTTAGCGGCTAGACTTCTAATCACTTCGGTTGTTAGTTTTAATACGTTCTATATTACTATTAATCAATTCAGAATCAGAATACGTATATCTCACCATAATGTTTCAATACATCCTATATTACTATTAATCTAAATATGTGTTAAAAGATCCGCTTCCTGCTGAGTTTCAATACATCCTATATTACTATTAATCTTTAAAGCATATTTGGAAGAGATGGGAATTAATTTGTTTCAATACATCCTATATTACTATTAATCGCGAACGAAAATACCGGCCAGCTTATTCCGATTAAGTTTCAATACATCCTATATTACTATTAATCAATGCTCCGACAGCAACCACTAATCCAGCTACGGCGTTTCAATACATCCTATATTACTATTAATCCAAAGGATGGCGTGGATCTGGCAGAAGGAACAATGTTTCAATACATCCTATATTACTATTAATCTAGGACAGCATATACAAAACATGATAGTGATTACCAGTTTCAATACATCCTATATTACTATTAATCTAAACGTAAGCCGTGGGGCTTTTGTGTTTGACAAGTTTCAATACATCCTATATTACTATTAATCAACTGGTCTGTGCACATTGCGAAGGAAATTAATTAGTTTCAATACATCCTATATTACTATTAATCGATATAAGGAAGAAAAGAAACTTAATAGAGATTGTTTCAATACATCCTATATTACTATTAATCGGTGCAGCATTAAGCAATTTCAATATGACATAGAAGTTTCAATACATCCTATATTACTATTAATCGGGTAAAACGACAAGAGGCAAAAATAAAAGCCTCTGCGTTTCAATACATCCTATATTACTATTAATCGAAAACGACAAAGATAAGGGAGGCGATCTGGATGGCGTTTCAATACATCCTATATTACTATTAATCTATATCTATCTCCAGAAGATGGATCAAACCAATACGTTTCAATACATCCTATATTACTATTAATCTAGCCCCTGTGCATTTTTAAAAAGTCCATGAAAAGTTTCAATACATCCTATATTACTATTAATCTCGTACACCCGGCAGTTAATTTGCAGTTCGTCTAGTTTCAATACATCCTATATTACTATTAATCAGAATATCTTGAACGGTTAAAGGCACAACGGTGTTTCAATACATCCTATATTACTATTAATCTTCTTTCTGTCATCCACTAACATCATGTCGAAAAGTTTCAATACATCCTATATTACTATTAATCTGTAGTCGGTGGAAAAGAACTGGCAATGCTGAATAGTTTCAATACATCCTATATTACTATTAATCCGGACGAACCTCCACTTTTTGATTTTGGAGAGTCGTTTCAATACATCCTATATTACTATTAATCGGATTAAGAAATGAATGGGGGTATAAAATATGAAGTTTCAATACATCCTATATTACTATTAATCCAACGCATTTCCACCATTCTTCCCCTTAACTATACCCCAAATCCCCCATAAAATCAACCCTTTCCACATATTTTCCCAGGCGCCAATGATTTTCATCCATTATCCTTCACATCTCTGTTTTTTCCTATATCTACAGTCTTTTTCAGACTTTCCTTATACAGGCACCTGGTAAATTATTATAAGATTAAATCCTCTCCCGTCGCAACATCACGCTTTCCCAGAATCTCCTCTCCAAACACATTATCATTCATTAATTTAATAATACATACAAAATCTTCTTCTTTGTCAATGACCTTATTTATATCTGTTCTGAGTTCAATCAACTTAGAAGGTGTAATTTCTCCACGAAATACGGAATACTGAAAATGTGATAAATATTTTTTGCAAACTTTAAATACCTTCTGAACCCGTTTTTCATTGACGTCATAAAATACAAAAGCATAATTATAAGATGGCTGTTTTTTCATTAAATTCCCTCCTTAAGCGAGAATGGAATAAACTCTTTATCTTCCAGCACAAATTTGATTAATTTATAGCAATCTAATTTAATTGCAGTTCGGTAGCTCACTTTTCTTTTTAATCTTGGATGGACAAAAACGGATTCCATACGCTGTTCAAAGGCTTCCACAAAAACTTTACGTCCCTCCTCATTCAGAAGACAGTAATTTACTTTTTTGTCAAAATGTTTTTCTACCTGTAAACGACGGTTATTTACTAAATCAAATATGGTTTTATACACGATGACTGGTTTAAAAACCTCGCTCATATCAAGACTTAATGAAAATCGCCCTTCTGATGGTTCATGCAGATAACTAATCCTCTGGTCCAGATGTGTCCGATAAATTGCTGAAATCGTTTTTGTATATAGCAGTGTATTACCAAATGAAATTAATGCATTGATGGGATTATCCGGCGGACGCTTTACTCTTTTATTCATAATAAAGTCTTCCGGCAGAAAATATTTAAATGTTCCATAAAATTTAATCCATGCTTCTCCTTCGTATGACATTAACTCTGCAGGAGTTTCTGCTCTTTGAACCCGACTGGGAAATTCTTTTTTTAACCAGTCTATCGTTTCTTTTACCTCTTTCTTTTCATGCTTATAATAATGGTACAGCACTTCTCCCATATTAACCCCAATACCATTCACAATAGCTTTTGCAATTTTCATTCTGGTATTATGGTATGCCTCAACCTGTTTTACAAGCAGTCGGCCGCTATTATAATGATTTCTCGGATAAAATGTCCCACTGTATCCTTCATAGTAGTTAAAGAAATGGACGATTACCTGATTTTGACTGAAAAAATCCAGTAATTTCGTGTTAAATGATACCTCATTTAAGCAATAAATTTCTTTTGTATTTTCAATTGGAATATAAATATTTTTTCCATCTTTCCGAAAGCACAGGGAATTATCTTTTCTTGTCAATTCCCCCATAGACATTAAATATTTTGTAGATCCCATGTTTTCCTCCTTAGCCTGACAATTTTTCAAAGCATAATACTGAATCAGCTTTATTCATCTTAGATACAGCAATATTCATAATAAGCACATTTTTTGCACTGGGTCTTTCCTATCCCCTCCGGAACCTGATCACAACTCAGCATTGCTACTATTTCTTTTATATATTCTTCTAATTTCCGCTCCTCTTCCTCCCCAAGTTCAACGATTACAATCTTTTTGCTGCTTTGCTTTTTTTCCACAAATTCTAACTTTCCTTTTCGTACTATCCCTTTCTCTTTTAAGACCTTAAGGTAGTACAGCAGCTGCCACCTGCTGGCTTCCAAATCAGCATCTGATTTTTTTACTTCTGTAAGATATTCCGCCGTTAATTTATCTAATCTGATATTTTCTATTGCTATTTCTGTATCCTTTCCTTGAGCTTTTTCTTCATGAATTGCTTTTCCAATCTTTACAATCTCGCTGTTATCTTCCAGATTTAAACGGCTGCCATGGAGATAACACTGACGTTTACAGTGAAAATAATAATTAATTAAAGTTCCATTTACCTGCATTTTACTATCCCCCCATCCCTATAAATCTACAAACATTACTCCTTGTGATTCTAGCTTCTTCCGATTTAATTTTCCATTTTCAAAGTATTCTTCTCCGTCCCGGATACAGTAAAGTTCTCCAAGAACCCCGCTGTAGTTTAAATTAGGATTCCATTTTACCTGATAGATAAAATTATTTAGTTTACTTCTTACATCCGACAGCTTTAACTGCTTTTCAGAAAAATCCATGGTTCTGTTGCGAAGCAGCTCTTCGTATCTTTCCCAAAGACTCCACCCATCCAATACATTGCCATTTTCTATCTCAAGTGTTCTGCATATTACCAGACTCATATTCCATTTATTTTCTTCTATTAATTTCATGCGATCCGCAATACATGGGCTATTCATATGTTTTACATGTTCATAAAAAAAGTCATCTAAGCCCTCCGAAGAAGTACTTTCGTTTCTTTGCTTTTTCAATACATTGAGTACTTTTTTATAATATATATCAAACTCTTTCTCTTTCAGGATCTCTCTCATTTCCGACGTCAAAAGTGTAAAGGACTCATCAATCCGAAAATCCGATCCATAAATATTCTTTGCCTGATCCATATCAAAAAAATATACAATACCATCTCTTTTGCAGGAACGGTTAATACGTCCAAGAAACTGCTCTTCACTATCCAGCTTTGAAATATCTTTAAATCCTATATCCATGTCAATATCTACCCCCGCCTCAATTACCTGGGTAGATACCAGTATCATGCCGCCTGTGTTCCCTTCCCTGATCGGTCTTAATATCTGCTCACGTTCATACATGGAATCATCTCCTGTAATCAGATACGCTGGAACTTGTATATCACTGTAATTACATAAAGAATCAAAAAATTCGTATGCCGAATCTTTTTTTATGAAAGTAACTAAGACTTTTTTATCGGGCTTGCTTTTTTCTAATACCTGTTCCAACAAATGATCTATGGTCATTTTCTCTTTTAATAACTCATAAGAAACCGTTACCCGTTTCTGAAACAACGGATGGTTAAAATATTTTTTTCGATCCTCAATCAGCCTCGTTACGGTACCTTCTCCATCCGCAAGAATATCCAGTCCAGGCAGCGTTGCCGACATTATAATTATTTTCATACCAAGCAGTTCCGAACAAGCCTGCAAAAATATTATTATTTCTGCCCATATCGTATTTTTATAGCTTTGAATTTCATCCAGGATCACGATACTGTCCGTTAACTGCATAAAGGAAAATATGTTTTCTTTTCTATATCCGAAAAGTGTTTCAAAAAAACTTACATGGGTAGACAAAATAAATGGGTAGTTTAGAAACTGGCGGTCCAATAGTGCATTCTGGTAATATTCCCGCGAATCCTCGGCAATATTTCCCCTGCCGGTAATAGGCATTAACGAATTTACCACCACGATCTGATTCTGTACTTTTTTATCTGTAAATATCTCCTGCAAAATTTTCCGGTTCTGCTCTACAAGTGTATTAAATGGATACATATAATATATCTTTTTGCCACTGCCCAACAATTGAAAGCCCAAATTCATAGCTGTATTACTTTTCCCGCTTCCGGTAGGTGCCTCCAGAAAATAAATCGTATCTTCCGGATTTTTACGCAATGCTTCCTCAGCATCCAGGAACATTTCACTTCTCATACGATTAATATCATTACATTCTACCAAAGACTTTTCCGCTTGTAATATTCTCTCTTTTTCATAATTACGTATACTTTGCAACAACTCCGATCTTTCATAAGGTTCCTGAAAAGTGTCTGCACATTGAATCGTTCCAAACTCCTTTATTTCTACATTTTCCATGTACTCAGTCGTTGCATAATAATCGCAGGCGACTAATACTGAATACAAATACCGCATATAAAAGAAACAAGTGATATCCTGCCCCCGGTCCATTCTATCTTTTACATTTGAATACTTTTTCACACATTTTTTAATGGTATCACTGGTCAGACTGCGCAGTCCGGCATATCCTTCAAGCCCAGACTGTGTCAGTACATCCAGTAGATATCCAATTTCTCCATCTTTTGCCTTAAATTTTGAAGTAAAATCAATCATCTTCTCCAGATCGCTATGATGCCTGGAGATAACATATGCATTAATCCATACCAGTAACGTTAATAAACTTTTATCTTTTTTGGAATAACTGCTTTTCTCAATCTCCTCTAAAAAATAATCCAGGTAAATGACTGCTGAAAACAAGGAATGATCCGAACCTGACAAACCATCGAGTATCTTTATTGGCACCTTTTTATTTTTCGTTTTTTGAATTTGAAATGCGGGATTAATTTTGCCAAAATCATGAAATAAAACAACATTACAAAACATTTTATAAATAAAACTTTGAATATTATCGGGATTATTGGGGAGAAGTTTCAAAGCAAAACGTTTGACCACTATCGATAACTCTTTCTCTTTTTCCAACATTTGAAAATACTTGCCACACCGTTGTAAATGTTCCACTAAAGTTTCTTTATCGCTGTCATCCTTCCAGTGAGCATATAACGGATAATCAGCATTTATTACATCCTCCATATTTATAAACAAACACATAATTCCCTCCTTAATTACTATTGACTATACTTTAAGTTATCTATATTTTACTAACAAAAAACCGCAGAATATAGAATGTTACTTCTATATTCTGCGGTTTCCTCCTTACCTGCAACCAATTTAAATTTATGCCTTTAACCAAATCACTTAGAGCGTTTTTCATGTCCTAAAAACTAATATTTGTTCATTAATAAAAAACAATATTTCTGTCACCAATCTGATAAACATCCTTTTCGCACTGCACTATTTCAGCATCCGTTAGAATAAATTTTTTAACCTCATACAGATTCGTCACTTCTTTTAAACCTGTCGGCAAATATTCTCCATATTTAAAAGACATCTCATCCATGTCAAACTCAACAACATCTGCAGGCACTAAGCTATGAAGCTTTTTTTCCTCGCATTCTATCATCTGCGCCTCTATGATTTCCACTTCATCGATATCTGCCAGATGATTATTTCTTCCAAGATAAGGTGTATAAATGCACCGCCTGTTTACCATGAAATCTGCTAATTTCTTACTTTCCGGATCCTGTATCAAGACGCAGACTGTCCAGTCCGGATGCTCCAGCCATTGTTCTTTCACAATTAGATTTCCGCCCATTTCCTGAGAAGCATATCCTACTGTATTATTGTAAAACTGAATTTTCTTTTGAAAATAGCCATGTTCTCCTTCCGGTATTACCGAGATCTGAATATCCTTTAATTTTTCATAAAATTCCGGATACCTGTCATATTTGTGTTCATATCCCTCATACCCCATAATTGCACCAAACATGCCTAAAAGCGCTACTTTATGAATATTGCCATACGTAAAATAATAGTAGGTATTAACTTCAGGCACTTTAAAAAAGGCGTTTTTACCTCTTAACCTGAATTTTAAAATTTCCATATCACACCTCTTTCCGGGTGATGATATTAAAATACCGTGCTCCTTCCACATCTGCCTCAATCTTCGTTGTGTATGGATTAAAATATATTTCTACAGATTTAACCTTGTCCTTCACTTTATTTAATAAATCAGAACAATTCAAACGAATGGTATTTTGCTCATCGTCACCTTTTTCAAATGAAATATATTCGGATAAGCATGGCAGATATAAATCTGCTTCTGTTTCTACAAAAAGTGCAAATTCATTATCACATCCGGCTTTTGCATTGGTAGCAAATGCCGTGGCAGAAACGATGGAAGTCTCTTTAAAATTCTGATAATCCTCTTCTGTATACCCTTCCGTCACTCCTAATTCCACATATTCTTTGTACGCAAGGGGATTGATTACAAATGGGTAGAAATAGTGAGCCTCATTACTGACTATTTTAGTTCCAAGGGTAGAGTTCTTTGCCTCTTCCCCATCCTTGACTTTGGATGCATCGCGAAATGGAGAAAGGATAGGCTGCTCCTGGGGATCGGTTTCATCGTATTTATTAAATCCTTGTCCGATTTGAACAGCACCAGTAATAGAAATATTATTGCCGGATTCTGCAAATGTTGCACCAAAGTTTTTAACATCTACCGCTTGAAATAAATTTCGAAGTACAGATTCAATATCTTTACAATCTTTTAAATCCGTCACATCAAATATCTGCTCATAACGTTCTTTCAGACTTCTTGGTATTAAGGAAACATCTCCCTTTTTACCTTTCTCAAACCTCATTGATTTTATATATATCACAGGTTTGCCCTGATTATCCCACATCTTTTTCATTGGATATTTTAGTGCCTTATCACTTCCAAAGGTAGATCCATCAGAAGTAGTTTTCGGATACCCGGAAAAATCAGCATTCCAGTTAGCCATAACGGATGCGATTCCCAAAACACCATATACTCTTTTATTCATCATAACTCTTCCCCACCTTCCTGGTTTTTCTTATTGTAAATAAGTAATTCTGCTGTAAATCCAGCGGCTATCATTTCTTTGTTCAGCGACTCATTTTCCTTAGGCATATAGTCCATGATATGAGTAAATATTTTTTCAGCCCGATTATCCGGATAGTGGGAAATATCATAATTATATTTCTTATAAAGCTGTAATAATCTGCGTTTTATAACTGTATGATTTTTTGCATTTAAATAAGGATTTACTAAAGAAGATGGCTTGTTATTTGCCTTACTTTTCGAAATCAGATAAGAAACCATCTGTCCGGCTGCGTATCCAAACTCGTCTCCCGACATGAATTCCCAATCATCTTTTAAATTCATTTTTTCCCATAATATTTTTCTGACATTCTCCATTCTTAACTCCATCCCCCTATCTTTGCTAAAATAATCAATCAGTGACCATCTTAAATTAAATTGCCTTCGTGCCAAAAACACTCTTCCGTTTCCAATTGCATTTATAATCAAATCCATAGAAATTTTATCAAGCAATTCTTCCACATTTTCTCTGCATCCTTTATAAAACCATGCAAAAAGGCGATCCCTGCTTTCCAAAAGAGTCCTCTTTAACACTCCGTCCGTTATTGCAATATCCTTAGCTTCCGTAAAGAAATTATTTGAAAGCTTATTTTCAAAAAAAGTTTGATCTATGAGTCCCTTCAGCATCCAAAGCTTATCATGGGATGTATTATACTGTATGTCATATTTCTCCAAGGTTTTATCAGGAATCCCAATACCATTTCTCAAATAAAATACTGGTTGTAAGTTTGTATTATAATTACTGATAATATCACCTTGATGAATTTCAACTTCTTTCCCTTTTTTCAGACGTAAAAAATAGCCATTTTCCAATCCCTGAGGCTCTTCTGTATTCGAATATCCGCGAATTCTCAGATGATCTGCATCAATATATACATTAACCTTTCCTTTCGATGCAAAACCCATTAAATAATCAAATAATTTGGCCTGCAAAATTGCCTGATCTTTATCTAAAAGATACGGCACCGCCACTTTTCTGGTCCTGTTAGCCAGATAAGGTTTCTTTGCGTTCATACCCATATTATCATTTGGAAGCCCCAGTATTTCCCCAGACTCCACTTCGTTAAAATCATTATTATTAAAAATATTTGGAAATAAGTAACGGCTTCCCTCGCATCTATATAAAGCCTGCGTTTCTTCCCAATCCTCTACAATAAAAAAGAATTTCAAATAATCTTTTCGTTCCAGATCTATATCTTCCCAAATATCTTTTTCGGCAACACATTTTCTAATTTTTTCTATCAGCGTAACATTGGGTTTTCCCAGTTCTTGCTCTGTAGCTTCATATAAAACTTTAGCTTTTAATTTCTTCCCATACTTTATTTCCGGATATTTTAAAAGTTCATAATAAGAATCTATTATCTCTTCTGTTAATTTTTCTTCCTTTACACTATCTTTTTTCATCCACAGAGACAAATAATTGTTAGAATGAATAATTTTCTTTGCGTCAATTGGCTTATTCATTTCTAAAAGTTTACTATAATAATCCAAATAACATATCTTATTGTAAATGGAATCTGTTTTTCCTACTATTTCATCATTTTTTCTATCATACCGGATATCTAATGTCTTCTCGATATTATAACTATCTTCCGTCAATTTAATAATCCGATAGGTACCATCCTTAGGAACATACTCATCCAGTACCAGCCGATCCCCCTTTTGTTGAAGGATTTGCTGAAAAACTTCCATAGCTTCCTGTAACATCCGATCACCCCTTTGCTATGTTACAAATACCGATAATTAATAAAGCCCGCTCCTCGGGCATTATTCTCTCCTATTCCAGTTCCTATCGCCATATACCATAATTTTTGCGCCGTAGGATTTTTCGATACAATCATATTTACCTTATCACCTAACAAAGTAATTCCCTTATACGGCACACGCACCGGCACCTTATTTTTAAATTCAATATAATCATAAAGCGAAAAATCTTCATCTAATTTTTCACCCATTAACTGATTATATTTTTTAACCAGATTAATTTTCAAACGTTTTTCAAACTCCTGCACGTTCATCTGATCCCGCCAGTAACCATATTCTGTCTTTATTACAACTGGTGTTAAAGTATAAATTTTTTCTAATACTTTCTGCTGAATAATTTTTATTTCGCCATTTAATCCCACAATTTCTTTTGACGAATGATGACTCAGTATATTCGAAAAATATTCTGCAAGTTCCTGCCGAACAGTTCGAATCCTCATAACATAAATCTTACCCTGTTGATAAATTCCATCTTTTTCACATGGATATGGAAGATCATAAACATAATATTTAAACTCTCTTCTATTATGTAATTCCAGAAATTTATCTGTTTTTCCAAGCGCACTATCCAGGAAATAGGCGATTGTTCCGGTAGCTTTGGCATAGTCCATATTTTCTAACAGACGTACCCGCAGCTGGTATTCAAAAACTAACAATTGTAACTCACTCCTCCCATTAATAAGTAAATCTAAATAATATGGATCTAATAATTTAATATAAAAATAGTGTATTATTTTAGATCAATATGATTTAAATTTCTTTGGTTAATTTGTGTATTTTTCACAGTAATATTATATTATAAATGGTATATTTTGTCAAATTAAATACTAAATTATCGAATAATATTTTTGTTGATTTATATTCTTTAAATTTGTACTGTGTGGATTAGGTTGGATGTGCATACTCCTGTTTTTATATGTCCTATATTGATATTAATCATACAAGACTCTTCTAACAATATTATACGTCCAGGGTTTCAATATATCCTATATTGATATTAATCCGGCCTATGATCTTGATCGTGTTTATGAAATGCTGTTTCAATATATCCTATATTGATATTAATCGGTACTATGAACACAAAAGTAAATGGTTTACGAGAGTTTCAATATATTCTATATTGATATTAATCCAAAGGACGTGGATATAACCGGTACCATAAGAGCGTTTCAATATATCCTATATTGATATTAATCTATATACCGCTTATAACAAGTGATAGTAAAACTGGTTCCAATATATCCTATATTGATATTAATCGCAATGGTTCTGGCTACCTTAATAATCCGGTGATAGGTTTCAATATATCCTATATTGATATTAATCGTAGGCTCTAATTTTAATAAGCTTATTGATCGCTTGTTTCAATATATCCTATATTGATATTAATCAGATTGCGTAGAGCTGAAGATAAATGAAAAGTACTTGTTTCAATATATCCTATATTGATATTAATCGGCTGTCCCCTGTTAATGGCTGAAGACATTTCAAAGTTTCAATATATCCTATATTGATATTAATCTTTATCTTTCTGGGGGGTATGTGTGCGGTTATAGGTTTCAATATATCCTATATTGATATTAATCATGTTTGTATATGGGGATTACGGCCAGTTTACTTTGTTTCAATATATCCTATATTGATATTAATCCCAAAACTCCACAAATCCCTGATGCAAAGTTAAGTTTCAATATATCCTATATTGATATTAATCGCAAATGAGAGGTGATGGAAGCATAACAGTAAACGAGTTTCAATATATCCTATATTGATATTAATCAGGTTCACACGTGTGATGCATGCTTGCAACCGATGTTTCAATATATCCTATATTGATATTAATCTTTAAAGATGCAGTTTAAGAAAGGATGGAGTTTAGTTTCAATATATCCTATATTGATATTAATCCTATGCAATGGAAACGGCAGAGAAAGAAACCGATATTAGTTTCAATATATCCTATATTGATATTAATCCATTCTTATACCTCCATCTCTGTAAACTTTGGAAGTTTCAATATATCCTATATTGATATTAATCTCCGCTGTTGTTGCTGCCGTTGTTGTAAAATTGCTGTTTCAATATATCCTATATTGATATTAATCATATAGGTGTAAAGCCTACGCAGATAGCCCAATAGTTTCAATATATCCTATATTGATATTAATCTATATCCAGGAGAAAAAGAGCCGGGATATTAAGAAGTTTCAATATATCCTATATTGATATTAATCTAAAAGGCAAGCAGAGATAAAACTAACCCGGATCAGTTTCAATATATCCTATATTGATATTAATCGAGAGCAAAGGAGAAAGCAGAGCGCGACACAAGAAGTTTCAATATATCCTATATTGATATTAATCTAAACCAGCTTTTATAAGTTCGTCCCTCACTTTTAGTTTCAATATATCCTATATTGATATTAATCCCAGGGCGTATCGAACATGATCTGCGCTGTTTCCAGTTTCAATATATCCTATATTGATATTAATCGATACAAAGGCTTAAGGCAGAACAGGGACTTCTTACGTTTCAATATATCCTATATTGATATTAATCCCCACAGGAACAGCAACTGGATTTGGGGCTTCGCTAGTTTCAATATATCCTATATTGATATTAATCCCATTTCACAGGAACTATTTTTTTCAATATATAAGTTTCAATATATCCTATATTGATATTAATCGAAGAAGCTGGAATTATATACGGAACAAGCTAAATAGTTTCAATATATCCTATATTGATATTAATCATAAAAATATTACACAAAAATATGTGAGCGTGTTGTTTCAATATATCCTATATTGATATTAATCCGAGTCATAATCCCTTTCTTGCCAGAAAAATTTTGTTTCAATATATCCTATATTGATATTAATCCTGTTACCGAGGGTAGTTCTTACCCTACAATCGGGTTTCAATATATCCTATATTGATATTAATCCAACGCATTTCCCGCCTTCTTTCTTACCACTATATCCTAAAACCCCCACTAAATCAAGGTTTTTCTCATTTTTTACCAAGCAAGACAAAATTTTTTACTATCCCCGCATCCTCACCCATTTTCCTATATAAAATAAGGCTTTATTCCTAAAACACAAATACACCGCCTGGTAAATTTATTACTCTTTGAAGTTCTAAAACTATCTGCTTCACAATCCCTGACCCCTTTTTTATAATTACTCTGCCAATTTGAAGTGTATTTTTTATAATTTAGTACCATCACTGCCCCTAAGGAAAGCCCGCATAAATTTAACTGACTAGAAATCAATATTTTGAAAAAGCCTGGTATAAATTTTCATATGTGGTCCTTCCTCCTTTGCATAGAGTGAAAAAATCCGGTAAATAATATTATCTTACTGTGTCAAATAAGACATTGTTTCATTCCAACGATGAATTCTGCCTCAGGCCATAAAGATAGATATTCTTCATACAATACTTTCCACATATTTTTATATCCATTTTTATAATATTTTATTATAGCAAATGAATGCAGGAAATATAGCACGGAATATAAGAACCCGTATATTCCGTGCTATATCTATAATTTTTTTATTAGATGAATTTTATAGCTACATTTCAGTGTTGCTTTTCGGTATTGCTTTTTGGTATTGCTTTTCGGTATGGCTTTTCAGTATTCATCTCAGTATGGCTTTTCGGTCCTGTTTTTCGGTCCTGTTTTTCGGTCTTGTATTTCGCTACTTATATTCTTTCACATATCATTTTCATTCGCCCTTTGTCTTCGGTAACAGCCTTCTATCTTCCGAAAGTCGCAAAAATGGTGCATAAGCAACTTCCCATGGATATCCGTCAGGGTCCAGGAAATAACCGGAATATCCGTCATAGCCTCCCCAATCTTTCCACTGTGGTTCCTGGTGTGAACTTCCTCCCGCTTTCAAGGCCGCCGCAAATAAAGCATCTACTTCTTCTTTATCTGAACCGTTTATCGCCAGTGTGAACCCATTATATGGTTTCTTAGGTGACACGGGAAGTTGTGCGTCTTTAGCCAGGAAGTCATACGGGACCAATCCCAATACGATATTGCTGGTCAGCATAAAGGTACACATCTTCGGATCAGAATCCGGAGAAAGCTCCCATCCCAGTGTTTCATAAAATGCAATCGAACGTTCTACATCTTCCACTCCCAGAGTAATAATCGAAATGCTCTGGGCAGTTCCTGCCTGCTTCATAATTCTCTCCTTTCCTTTACCAGACCTGCCGCCGCAGCATGCAATTCCAATCTATTTTACTTGTGAAACAAAACCAGTTAACACTGTGCCGCAAACTTACCAATCATTTTTTTCAATGCCGGAATATCTTCATGGAGTTTTAAAATTGTACTTCCCACAAATGCCGCATCTCCCCCGGCTTCTTTTACCATTTTCACGTCTTCCGGCGCATGTACGCCTACACCACAGTAGATCGGACTCTCAATTCCGCAGGCACGCAGGTGCGCTATGCAGTCAGAAAGCAATGGATATTGAGGATTGATATTTCCGGTGGGTTTCGCCTGCATATAGACAAATCCATTCGACTTTTTCGCCATCTCAATTTCTTCCGGAAGCATGTGGTATTGAACGTAGCAGGATACCCTAAGTCCTGCTTCCATAAATTTGTCTTTAATTGCATTATCCTTTAGTCCCACCAGTAGAATATCTTTTAAATTGTTGTCGAGACAGAAACGGATGAATTTATCGGCGCCGATTTCCTCAACGGTATTTTCATAAGCCAATACCAGCAGCTGGACACCAGGAAGCCTTTTCTGCACTGCGATAATGCTGTCCATGTATTTGTCATAGTCGTCGCATACTTCCAGAGCCTTTGCCATTCTCCCTGCTATGTATTCACCTTCCAGATACGGATCCCTGGAGGGAAAATCAATTTCAATCATACCGCATCCGGCGTCTGCATATTCAATTGCCATTTCATAGCTGTGTTCCAATGTTGGGTAACCGTTTGATAAGTAACAAATAATCTCCATAACTCTATTCTCCTTTATATGCCTTCTTGAATAATTCTACAAACTGTCCTAATGCCGGAATGACCGGATTGGTTTTAGTACAGCCATCTTCCATTGCGGCCTTTGCCATTTCATCTAACAGACTGTTATACTTTTCCTCATCCTCTATGATTTCCCGGAAGCATACAGGAATATGAAGCTGTTCATTAAGCCCTGCAATCATATCTGCCAGATTCTCTCCTCCGGCTTTGCGCGCAAGGTCGTTGTAAATCTTTTCAGCTCTTTCATCCTGGCTGTTGAAACGGATCACATAAGGTAAAAGCATAGCATCTCCCAATCCGTGAGGGACGTGAAAGAATCCGCCCAGGGTATGTGCCATAGAATGTACAATACCAAGGGAAACATTTGTAAATGCAATGCCTGCTGCCATAGAAGCATTTAACATCTTTTCCCTGACTGACAGATCCTGGCCATTTTCATATGCCTGCGGTAAATATTCGATAATATCTAATGCTGCCTGAGTAGCCAGAACATCACCGATATAATTTGCCCTGGTGGAAACCAACGCTTCAACTGCATGGGTCAGGGCATCCATACCGGTCTCTGCCGTTATGCGCGGTGGCATGGAAACAGTGACCACTGGATCGCAGATGGCAATATCCGGCATCATTTCCATATTTCCAATTCCATGTTTCATTCCCGTCTCATTATCGGAGATTACAACAGAGCGGGAAACCTCACTGGCTGTGCCGGCAGTAGATGGAATACAACAGAAATGTGCTTTCGTCCTGAGCTGTGGAAATGGATTGGGAGGCAATACATCTTCCAGGTTCTGAAGCTGTGGATTTTCATAGTAAATCCACATGGTTTTGGCAGCATCCATAACGGATCCGCCTCCCAAAGCTACAATCAGATCTGGTTCTGCAGCCTGCATTTCCTTAGCGCCTCTTAACACTGTGGCAAAAGTCGGATCCGGCTCCACACCTTCGATAATGGAAACAACCGCCCCGCTCTTCTCAAATAATCTTTTTACCTTATCCAGCATTCCACTTTTATGCATACTGGAGCCTCCAAGCACAATCGTAACTCGTTTATACGCCAGTGTTCTTATGTGTTCCAGACAGCCCTCTCCGAACAGGAGCTGGCTTCCGGCTAATTTCATAGGTCTCATCATTTTTCATTACCTCACTTTATACTTATTAAATTCTGTTTTTTATCTCTGTCAGTTTCTTTTATTTCGCCTCAGACGGCTTGGCTGATTTTCAGGGAAGCGGGGCGTGCAGCTGGCGGGAATGATTTATCAAACACTCCCTAACCCTTCAATCACTTCCCGCACCAATTCATAATCAATGGGATTTGTAAGAATCCCTTCTTTTTTCAGGCTGGAACCTATGATGGCACCGTCTGCCGTCTGCATCTGTTCGCTGATATTAGAAGCATTTACGCCGCTTCCCGCAAAAACAGGAAGTGATACCGCTCTTTTCACCCTGGCGATCATATCAATTGGCGTTTCCACACCGATTTCACTGCCGGTCACAATAATTGCATCGGCACCGTTAGCCGCTGCCTCTTTTGCCGACTGTTCCACAGCAATATGGGGGAGCAGCATATGGGCATGTTTTACCTGAACATCCGCCAGGATTTTAACATGGGACAGGTTCAACTGCTTTCTGTATTCCATGCATTCTTTAGCACAAGGCATAATGTATCCATCGGTAAACACCACCGTATCCACAAATACCGGAACACGAACAAAATCAGCACCTGTGATTCCGGCAATTGCCAGGGAAGCCTTGCAGTCATTAAACGCTGCATCAATACCAATTGGTATGTTTACTGCTCTGCGCACTTCCATTGCCGCTGCCGATAATGCTGCTATCTGTGCAGTATTCAGCAGTGCACTAAATGGAGTGTCACCCATATTTTCCACAATCACTGCATCCACACCTGCTTTTTCCAAAGTCACTGCATCTTCAACGGCTCGTTTTAAAATCTGCTCATAATCGCCTCCAAATCCCGCTGTCCCCGGAAGGGGCAGGCAGTGTACCATACCGATTACTGTCTTTGTATTGGTTGTAAATATCTGTTTATCATTCATTTTGCAAACTTCCTTTCTTTATCATTCATTCTGCATACTACATTTCTGATTCTGGTCATACTGGTATATTCCTTCCAGTACGGTTCTGCAAAGCAGATCCTCCGCATCTTTTCTGGCCTGTCCCTGCAATGTTTCCTTTAAGTTTTCTAATACGGTAGTCATGGTTACAATACAGGTTTTAACTCCCATCAGCCTTCCAACTGTCAGCAGGCAGGAGGACTCCATGTCGATACCGGTTACCTTTAATTTCTTAAGTTCCCGGAAGGTTTCTGACATATCCCTGCCTGTTTCCAGAGAAAACCTGGAATCATGCATCTGACTGTAAAATCCATCCATCGTACAGTTGATGCCATTGACATATTTTGCTCCCATCCGGGTCACAGTTTCATTCATTGCATTGACCAGTTCAATATCCGCTACTGCCGGATAAGACTCTTCTACATAAGTCAGACTGGTGCTCTCTCTTCTCATAGCTGCAACAGGGATAATAAATTTCCCCAGCAAATCATCCTGCAGTCCCATTACGGTTCCCATTCGGACTGCTACTTCCATGCCTGCTTCATACATTTCTTCCAGGGCAATTGCCGCTGATGGTGCACCAATTCCGGTAGAAGTTACCGTTACCATAACCCCCTTATAAATACCTGTATATGTATTAAATTCCCTCTGGAATGCCACATGTACCGGTTCCTCAAGATACTGCTTCAATACATCCACTCTCCAGGGATCCCCGGAAAACAATACGTATTTTGCAATATTAGAACGGTCCGCTCCTAAGTATAATGTGCTCATTTACTACCTCCTTTTGCTTGTTCCATTGATCACGCTTTTGATATTCTTTCGTTACTGCTTTCTTACATTCACGCGTAAGTGCTTTTATTATTCTTTCTCACGAATCTCCCGATACTTTTTAAGAAACTGGTCTTGCGTTGGCAGATTTGTGCAGCAGCCTTCCGCCTGCAGAACAAACCAGGACAGCACGCTGCCAAGCCTGCAGCACTCCACACTCTCCATCCCTCTTAAATACCCATAGAGAAATCCCGCCATATAAGCATCCCCGGAGCCTGTAGCATCTACGATATGCTCTGCCTCACAAATACCGATTTTCCAGGTGCGGATTCCTTCCGGGGTTCTCTCATAACAGATGCTTCCGTCTTTCCCCATAGTGGTCACAATCACATCTGCCTTACCGATTTCAAAAAGCTTCGTAATATCATGAAACCCATATATTTTTTCAATCATTTCCCGTTCCACTTCATTGGTAAAAATAATTTTACTTCCCGTTAGAAGCGTCTTTAAAAATACTTCCGGAAATGCATCGAAATCGTCTTTCATGCCAAATACCACAGGCACTTCATGGGCTAAACACTGCTGATAGAACATCTCATTGTCTTCTCTTGCCGCAACCGTAATGACGCCAAGTCTGGCTCCCTCAAATAAGCTGCCATCGATTGGACCGGCATATTTGCTGTCCATAGCACCGGGATAAAAAATAGTAATATGGTCATTATTATTATCCTGTAATAAGTAGCACACTGAGGTTGCCTCTTCTTCAATGACCCGTATCCCATCCAGCGGAACGTTTCCCGCTTCCAGAAAATGCTTAAATCCATTTGCTTCATAATCCCCGCCCACTCTTAACACCGGCAGCGTATTGATCCCCAGCCGATTCAGCCCATAGGCGATGTTGACGGAACAGCCTCCATAATATATCTGTACATTATTTTTATTCGTCACCAGGGATGTACAGCCAATCGTCGCCGGCGAAGCGATTTTAATAATGTGATCCATGCTCACATAGCCGCTGGTTAAAACTTCAAACTCACCCATGCTCTACAACTCCCCCCTGTCCAGCATTTGAAACAGTGTCTCCCTGTCCACTACTTTCCCCAGATATTTATTGATATCCTCCAGGTGCACCTGATTCACAACCTGGGAATTGGTTGCCACACAGTCTGAAACTACATAGCTATTGTAATCCAGATAAAACGCATCGGTAACAGTTGCACGGATACAGCAGTTTGTCTTCGTTCCCACAATAACCACATTCTTAACGTCATTTTCACGAAGCACCAGATCCAGATCAGTTCCAAAGAAGCCGCTGTACCTGCGCTTTTTAATCACATAGTCCTTTTCCTCATCTACTTCCAGCATCGGATCAATTTCCTCTCCTCCGCTGCCTTCAATGCAGTTGGGGCGCATGGATGCTGCTTTTCTGTCAAATTTACCTTTCCGGTTGCAATGCTGTAAGAACACGATCAGTACTCCTTTTTCCCTGCATTTATCCAGAACTTCCTTTATTTTGGGCAAAATCTCCCGGTTCTGCGGATAGAAAACCAATCCATTTGCATCGGTAAAATCTTTCACCATATCTACAATCAATAAAGCCGTTTCACTCATCGCTGCATATTCCTTTCTCTTAGGGGCATATTTGAAAATCCATATCATCCACCTGCAATCTTAAAATCATTGAAATCCCCTCACCTTGTTATTTCTGTATTTCAGCATAGAAACAATGGTTAATACGATACTCATTACCACATAAGGTACTACATCAAACAGTGCTGCTGCCGGTCCCGCATAGAGTCCCATATTTACCGCAAGCGCTCTGGCTGCACCGAATACGATGGCGTAAAGAGCACTGGAAACAGGATCTCCCTGTCCGCAGTAGATTGCTGCAATGGCAATAAATCCACGGCCGGCTGTCATATTATTGGTAAAGAGAACCATACGCTCTAATGCCAGGTTTATACCCGCAAGTGAGCAGCAGAATGCTCCTAACAGAATCGCCAGATAGCGGTATTTATTCGTATTTAAGCCCATATTTCTGGCTGCATCTTCATTTTCCCCGACTACTCTTACATAGATACCAAACTTTGTACGGTACATTAAAAGCCAGATCAGCCCGATTCCGATAAATGCCAGATAAGTTATAGGCGTATGCCCGCTTAAAATGTCCCCGAGAATCGGAATCTTATCAATGACAGGAATGTGGATTTTAAAATCCGCTACATTTTTCCAGGTCAGCGTAATGTTTGCAGACTGCATATACTGAAGTACAAAGCCTGCCACTGCAGGAACCAGCATGTTGATGGCAAGGCCTACAACGATTACATTTCCCTTCCAGGTTACCGTCATAAAAGAGAAGACCAGTCCAATCAGGATGCAGACAACAAGAGCCGTTACATAACCCAGTACTATGTTTCCGGTTAAATAGGAAACCAGAAGGGAAACAAATGCACCTGCAAGCATGATACCTTCCAGTGCGATATTTAAAACATTAGCCTTATAGGCAAAGATCCCGCCCAGAACACACAGAAGTATAGGCGTTGCATGATATACGGAATCGTATAAAATATTTCCTAGAAAATTCATTCTGCTGCCCTCCTGTTCTCTTTCCACATTTTATAGTGTTCGATAAAACCATATTTTTCATTGAAGAACCGAACTGCCAGGAATAAAATGATCAATCCCTGCAGCACTCCTACAATTTCTTTAGGTACTGCAGTATACATGTTGATATTGTCAGCCCCTGTTTTTAATCCGCTGTAGAAAATAGCCGCCAGCAGGATGCCGAAGGGATTGTGTCGTCCCAAAAGGGCAATCAGCATACCATCCCAGCCAAGGCCAGTTGTCCCGGAAAATGTCAGCGTATATTTAAATGCTTCACTCATCATCTGCCCGGAACCCGCAAGACCGGCAAGGGCACCGCTCAGACACATGAGGATAATAATTTTTTTACGGACACGAATACCGGATGCTTCTGAAAACTCAGGATTCTTTCCAATTGCCGTAACTTCGTATCCAAGCTTTGTTTTCTTCATGACAAATGCCATGACAAGCAGCACCGCCAGAGCAATAAAGAAAAACAGAGTCATCTTGGAATCCCCAAGCCTGGAAAACATGGCTGTTTCCTTAATGGTGGGTGTACAAACATACCCAGCCCCGTCTTCCCGGAATGGACCTGAAGACAAATACTCCAGAATTTTAATCATCGCATAGTTTAAGGTCAGTGTTACAACCATTTCATCTACATGAAAATATGCTTTTAGCAATGCGGGTATCAGGGCAAATAGAACACCGAAAAGCATTCCCACCAGCATACAGATTACTTTGTGCCAAAACGGGCTTCCTATGGAAATCATTGCACCTGCAATTCCGGAAAAGAATCCGCCCAAAAGGAGCTGTCCTTCCACACCCATGTTAAATATATTTGCTTTAAAGGTAATCGCAATTGCCAGTCCCGTGAGAATCAACGGGGAAGCATAATGCAGCGTATTACTGAATCCCTTTGCTGTAAACAGTGATTTTCCAAGCATGATTCCATAGACTTCAAATGGATTTTCTCCAATTGCTGCAATGATCACGCCGCCGATGCCAAATGCCAGCAGAACAGGTAAAAGTGTATTTACAATCTTGGGAAATATAGATATTTTTTTCTCTCTTTTATTCATGCTGTTCTCCCCTCATCCGGTTTTGCACCTGCCATCAGCAGACCGATTTTCTCCACAGGCACATCCGGTGATGCAACTCCTATGATTTCTCCTTTGTACATAACGGCAATCCTGTCTGAGAGACTCATAATTTCGGAAAGCTCACTGGAAATAAGAAGTACCGAATTTCC
Organism: Robinsoniella sp. KNHs210; assembly: GCF_000686105.1. Taxonomy (NCBI): domain Bacteria; kingdom Bacillati; phylum Bacillota; class Clostridia; order Lachnospirales; family Lachnospiraceae; genus Robinsoniella; species Robinsoniella sp. KNHs210. The sequence continues at coordinate 239,315 of NZ_JMLZ01000002.1, read as the reverse complement.
CTCATTCCTAAATTTGAGCAGCTGGGTGTGAATAAACTCAATGGAACCAATATCCACCCCTCTGGTTGGCTGGCAGGCAATAATCACTTTCGGATGATTCTCAAATTCCCGGGCTATGATTACCTTTTGTGCATTCCCCCCGGAAAGCTGGGAGATCTCTCCCTCCGGATCGGCTACACGGATATCGTACTTTTCGATATATTCTCCGGTCAGGCGCGTGATCTCTTTACCACGCAGCACACCGCATTTACAGACTCCATGGTTTCCAAAGTATCCGGCGATACAGTTTTCCCCGATACTCATATCCCTGCACAATCCCTGCGCATAACGGTCTTCCGGAATGATTCCCAGACCCTTTTTGCGAAGTTCGTCCGGCCAGGCATTGGTCACATCCATTTCACATAAACGCACACTTCCTTTTGTAGACGCCATAAGCCCGGTAAGAACCTTTATCAGCTCACTTTGTCCGTTTCCCTCTACTCCGGCAATTCCTAAAATTTCCCCTTTATGTACTTCTAAATTAATATTGTGAAGAATTTCTTTTTGTTCTGCATTTGTGGTACACAGGTCTTTGACACAGTATGCCGTTTCACAGCTGCAGGGAGCTGCATTTTCATTGCTGACGGTTAAAACAACATCTCTGCCTACCATCATCTGCGCCAGCTCCTGTTCATTGGTATCAGCCGTTTTCACATTCCCAATTACTTTCCCCTGCTTGATGACGGTGACACTGTCGCTCAGCTCCATGACTTCTCTTAATTTATGGGTAATAACAATAATGGTTTTTCCATTTTTCCGAAGCTCTTTTAAATTTTCCATCAGACGGTCTACTTCCTGCGGAGTAAGCACAGCGGTAGGCTCATCCAAAATCAGTATCCGGACATTCCTGTACAGCATCTTCAGTATTTCAACCTGCTGGCACAGTCCTACCGAAAGATTTTCTACCTTTTCCAGCGGGTCAATCTGGAAATGATATTCCTCAATTAATTCCTTTACTTTTGCAATCTCTGTGTTACGATCAATAAACGGGCTTTTTCTCCCTTTCCACTTCTTATTGATTTCACTTCCAAGCAAAATATTTTCATAGACGGTCAGGCTTGGCACCAGCTTAAAATGCTGGTGCACCATGCCGATACCGTGACCTATGGCATCGGTGGGATTTTTAAAATTAACATCCTGTCCGTCTATTAGGATCTTCCCGCTGGAAGGCCGGAGTGCACCGTAGAGCATATTCATCAGGGTTGATTTCCCGGCACCATTCTCCCCTACGATACATTTAATCTCTTTGGGTTCCACGGATATATTGATCTTGTCATTCGCTGTAAAAGCATCAAACTTCTTTGTTAGGTCGATTGTTTGTATGATACTCATCTACTCTGCTCCTTTGTTTCTGGAATACCTCATCTGGAGTTAAACACGCTCTGAGGCTTTTTCATTTACTCGGTTTTAATATTTACATGCGGGCAGGTTGCCGGATCAAATTCTTCTCCGATCTGTTTGTTCACCACATCGATCTTGCCATCCTGGATCTGCTGGCTTACTTCATTTGTTTTCGTTTTTATTTCATCCCATACAGCGGTATCTGCCACATGCTTGCTCATCTCAGCCAGATCTGTGATACCGGTTGCTCCGGAAGCCAGGTTATAACTCTGCTCTTTATCCATATCCGCAATTTTCCCGTCTGCATAAGCCTGTGTAATAATCTTAACCGGAACTCCGGTGATCTTTAATACGCTGGTCAGCACATGTCCCGGCTGCTGGTCATCCAGATTCGCATCCGTCTGGATTGCAATTTTGCCAACTTCCTTCGCCTTAGAAGTGATGCCGTCTCCAACCACACCTGCGTCTGCAAATACTACATTCGCACCGCTTTCATAGAAGGTTCCAGCAACCGTACTTCCAAGTGCCGGATCCGTAAATCCTGCGTCATATTTTGCATAATAATCGTAATCCACACCCAGCTCTTCTGCAGCTTTGTTAATACCCTGAATGAATCCATAGGAATATACCAGAATGCCGTTTGAATTTGTTCCGCCGATAAAACCAATTCCTCTGGATTTATCAGCCGGAGTCATGGAATATCCTTCCGGGAACAGCTTGTCTGCATTTTCATTCATATAAACAGACAGATAACCTGCCAGATAAGAAGCTTCATGTACATCAAACAGAACGGAAATAACATTGTTATGCAGTGTGCTTCCATCTTCTTTCCGATTCGGGTTATCGTTGAAAACCACAAACCAGGTATCCGGATACTGCTCTGCGATTGGCTTTGCCCCTCCCACACCTTTTACTAATGCATCAAAGTCATATTCCAGGCTGAAAATCAGATTATATCCATCTTCCGCAAGTGCTTCCAGTGCAGAAGGCACACCGTTTACCGGTTCAACAATTTTACACTCCGCTCCCAGCTCCTGAGCAATGGCCTTGCCTTCCGTACATGCTGACTGATTATACCCATTATCATTTTGTCCGGAATTCGAGCATATAATTGCAATTTTCAAATCACTGTTTGCACTTGTGTTTTGATTTCCATCTGAATCATTTCCTGTCTCTTCCCCTTTCGCCGCCGCTGATTCTTTTGCCGTACTCTTCTCTGTGTTTTTGATTGCGGCATTTTCTCCGCATCCCGCCAGAGCCCCCGCCGTCAAAACAATTGCCAGTGCTGCTCCCAATAACTTCTTAAAACTTTTTTTCATTCTTGGTTCCTCCTGTTTTTACTAATTTTCCTGTACCGATGCCGTTTTCTTCTCAGTCACCTGGTTGATGGAAAATTTAAACTTATCCGTTCTATAGTAACATTTAAAATATTCAATGGGGATTTCAGCTCCATTTACGATGCCATAGGTGGTGCATCCAAATAAAATAATTGGCATTCCTTCTTCAATTTCCAGATAGTCTGCAATATCATCCCTTGCCAGAACGGCTTCAATAGTTCTTCTTGCTTTTGTAATCCGGATTCCATACTCTTTTGGAATCACATTGTATAGAGACTCATTAATAAAATCATGTCGGTCAATGCCACTGAAAAGCTTCTCCGGCAGATACGTGATGGTATAATTTAACGGCTCTCCCTGTGCATACAGGACTCGTCCCATACAGAACACCCTGTCATCAACGGTAATATGTAATTTCTTTGCCCTCTTACTGTCCGCCTGAATATATTCTGCAATAATCATTTTCTTAGTAGGGGTAAGCCCCAGCCGCTGAACATCTTCCGTACAGCTGGTAATGGCAAATAAATCCTGGCTGTTCTCATCTGATTTCACATAAGTCCCTTTTCCCTGAACTTTATAGAGGTAACCTTCTTTCACCAGTTCATCAATCGCCTTTCGGACCGTAATCCGGCTTACCTGATAAAGTTCCATCATCTCCCGCTCACTCAATATAGGCATGTCGCCTGTGAATTCCTCCATTTCGATTTTGCGGATAATATCCCTCTTCAGGGAAAAATATTTTGGTATGTGTTCTTCTTCCATCTCTCCTCTCTTTCCCGGTATCTCCCGTCATCTTATTATGTCGTTATGTCGTCATAACCAGTTATGTGTTTATCTTACTCTTTTTTAATTATTTGTCAATATATTCACTTTATTTTTCTCATTTTTGGTAATTAGTGATAAAATTAGATACGGATTTTCTATGAAATGGATAGAAAGATTTAGACAAAAATACCAGTTTTCAGATTCTGTTTTTGACTTCCGAAAACTGGTATACTTCGATTTTACGATAATAACCCCCATTTAAGGGACATGCTCTTCGAAACTGGTACTACTTTCTCCGGAGATCTGTTCCCGGAACGACCTGGTCAATATAAAACTTATATTTATCCGTCCGGTAATAGCAGTGAAAACGCTCAACTGGAATCTCTTCTTGCTCAATTCCAGCCAGCCTGCCATAAGTTGTACAACCAAATTTGATCAATGGCATTCCCTCTTCAATGTCCAGATATTCTGCAATTTCATCGGTTGCCAATACCGCTTCAATCGTTCTCCTTGCCTTACACAAAGTCACGCCAAATTCTATTTCCAGCGTTTGATACAGGGATTCCCTGGCATAATCATGCCGTTCAATATGAGGAAATAAATGATAAGGCAATGAAGTAACGGTATAATTCAGCGGTTCATCTCCTGCATAAAGTATCCTTCCCAGCCGAAATACATTTTCCCCCGGTTGCAGTCCAAGCGCTTTAGCACGGCTGACATCAGCCGGAACCACCTGGGATACAATCACTTTCTTCGTAGGCGTCAGCCCCATCTTAATAACATCTTCCGTGCAGCTGGTAATGGCAAACAGATCATGGCTGTTCTCATCCGTTTTCACATAGGTTCCCTTGCCCTGTACCTTATAGAGATATCCCTCCATCACCAGTTCATCCACTGCTTTGCGGATAGTAATCCGGCTCACTTTATAGAGGTCCATCAGCTCCCGCTCGCTGGGGATCGTCTCTCCGGCCGTGTAATCCTCTGCTTCGATTTTCTTAATAATATCCTTTTTAATCAGATAGTATTTTGGCGCTTTTTCTTCCATCTCGTTGCTCCCTTTTCTTGCTATTTTAGGTGATAATTTTGTAGCTTCTATTTATGTAGAAAACTGAATCCATTTGTGTCCCGATATATAGTTATGTGCGCTGCTTATTCCCGCGGGCAACGAGCCAAACAGTCATGCTGGCATGTCCATCTGGCTGCTGCTGCGAGGTTCAAATACCCCGCCCTCATGACGCTGCAAGTTTGATGCCCTGTTGCTTGTGGCGGGGTGTTTGCCTTTGAGATTCTGAGAACAGTCTAGCATAGGCATAGGGAAGTGGCAATCTTAATTTTCTTCATCACTCTCCAATGACTCCTCCACCTCAATATCCGCAAGTGACTTACCCTGGCATTTCCAGGCTGTATGCCCATTTACATTTCCACCTGTTATCACTACTGCAGCACCTGATGGACTATCGAATTCAATATCAGCCAGTAATTTCAATACACCTTGTCCCTCATCTACTAAAATACCTCTTTCTATAAGTTTTTTGCGGTTATTTCTCACCCAATTTCCCGCAGAATTGTGCTCATCTAATTTTGCCAACGAGTCTTTCAATTCTGTCCCCTACCGGATCCCCTTCTCCAATGTATATAAGAGGTTCCTCATTAATCCCCTTCCCCATCAGTACATATACGCCTGGGCGTTTGTATTCTCTGCGCTGTTTGTACTGGGAAAATAGTGGGCGTGGGAGCATCGTAGCATATATAGTCCGATTTGATATCTCTAATGTTTTAATCCCTTCTGCGTTTCCGTCTAATAAAAACATACGAATAAGTTGTGCTGACATTTGTTATATCCTTTCTCTTTAAAGGTAATGTTACTGCCGATTATGAAAATTATTATGCTTATTCCTAATTCTACCACGTCCATTTTCTTTTCTCCACAATAAAATAAACACAACATGAACTTATCCACATCCATGTCTTTGATTTGTGAAATAATCCTGCCATCTGTACGCCCTGCAAACATTCATTGAAATATCATCAAGTGTATTGTAATATTGAACCATACCACGTTTCCTGCAAGAACATATTAGAAAATAGGGTCTATTTCTACTTTTCCCTTGACATGCACGTTACGTACAGGGCTATACTCAGGCCATAAAGAAGAAAGGAGCACTGCCATGTTAATTAATGAAGTCATCCAACAAGTAGATCTCAGCAAACGTGCGGTCAAATATTATGAAGAACAGGGGCTGCTGCGGGTAGCTAAGGATGGAAACGGATACCGCAATTATACCGAAGAGAATATTCTTACCTTAAAGGAGATTTCCATATACCGTAAATTAGGAATCAGTATTCAGGATATCAAAACTCTCCTGCATTCAAAAGACAAAGCGCTTCTGGAACAGATCTACAACGACAAGTTCCAATCGCATCAATCCGAACAAGAGGAATTAGATGCCTTGTATTCCTTCATCCGCAATCACGATGCAGATGCCGTCAATCAAATCATTGACTATAAGACGATTGCACAGGCATTGCAGGATATGGTTCCAGGATTTTATGGATATTACTTCATGAATCATTTTTTACCATATCTGCAGATACAGATTACAACTCCGGAACAGCAGCAGGCATATAAAAATATTATTGAATTCTGGGATAATGCAGATATCAAGATTCCTCTGTTTATAAAATGTATCAGTTACTTTATGTATCGCTTTACGCCTAAATCATCCATAAAACAAATGGTCTCCAGAATGGAACATCAACTGCAGCAATATTTGCATCCCACTGAAGAAGAATATGCAAAACTTCGTGACCAGACAAAGAAAAATGTAAAGTTAAAAAATAGTTTTCTCTATAAATACCACCCGGCATTCATCTCACAGCGTCGTTATATGAGAAACCTTCAGGATCAGGGATATAATGATATTTTCATCCCAAATATGATCGCATTATCTCCAAAATACAAAGAATATCATGATGCACTTATGGATATAAACAATCGCATATGTAAGGACCTGGGCCTGTATTATGATTCAAAATGCAACCTGATAATGAAGAAAAAAGCAGAATCCCAAAGTAAATAATGTAACTCCTCCAATGCCCTTTTAGCAGTTTTTATTAATAAAATTATACAGGAATTTGTTTATTTTGTCCTTTGAATTTCCAAATTTATTATGATAAAATTCTTTTAAAAAATTGGAGGGATAAAATATGAAACGTATTAAATCAGCATGTCTGGAACAGACAATTCACTTTATATTAAAAGATGGTATTGGTTCTGCAAAGGCAAAAAAAGAAGTTCAGCAGGAATATGAAAAATATAAAGTACAGCTGGACCATAATAGAACGAAGTATAAGATAATAGAAGAGCATTCTCAGCCGGATGGTTCTATTATTATTAAAGTCAAAAAGCAGTATAATAACCATAATGTAGGGGAATATTTTGAATAATTCCTTTGCATGCCCCACCCTGCAGTGGAAATGCGTCAAATTTAGTCCGTGTAGACTGTTACACGTCCTGAATTTGGCGCATCTCTACCTTATTTAGAACAAGTACACTGATTAACCCTATAAAATAGTTGATTACAATACCTGACATTCACATAGAAACACATTCTTTTTAATGCTGCAATATTCTTCCGTTCTGTTCGGATAAATGCTTCATTTCATTCTTCTACGCCTCTCATCATACCCCTTTCAGAAATTATTAGCAGAAGCCCCTTAGATAACTGAAAAGACGAATGTTCATTTCTTTATAATATTTACAAATTTAATATTGCCAACTACTATTCAGATACATTATAATATGGATATCTTTAGCGATTAATATTAATTAATTAGTGGGAACATGGCACTGGGAGGATAAGACGTGGATAAGACTAATAAGAAATTGGATATCGTAGTTCAGTTAACCCCTGAACAGAAAAAACGCTTCCAGGAATATATACCATTAAAGGTCTACGCAACAGAAAAGAATATCGCCATTATTGTAGCACTTATACAATTGGTCATGATAATTGTTTTTATGAACAGCAAGCATCTGTCATTTGAGTTTACGCGAACCATGGGGTATTTCAGTTTGTACGTGTTTCTGTTTGTTGTTACCTGCATCGCTGTTGTTTTGTACCCTTATACCGTGAATCGAAAAAAGTACAGCCAGTTTTTCTGGCTTCGCAGAATTTATACTGCCTGTTTATGTCTATGGGTACTGGGTATCACCTGTATGGAACTGCTGGGCGGCAAAAGTTTATCCGTATACTGCTATCTGCTCCCAACAACGGCGGCATTTTTATTGCTTACTCCCCTGGAAAGTGCAGCAATCTTTGGCTGTACCTGGCTTTCCCTGGTTTTTATTTCCATTAAGTTTGCCCATTCAAATAATAATATGTTTGGCTATATTGTAAATGGCATTTTAGTAACTGTTCTATCCTTTTTTATTTCATATCGATATTATCGCAGCACCGCAATCGAATTTTGCGACCGGGACATTATTTCCCGGCAATATGATGAAATACAGAGGAAAAACGATCTGTTGGTTGAGCTGGTAAATATTGACCAGTTAACCGGACTTAATAACCGCCATTATTTATTAAATAATATATATCCGTTATTTGCCAGTGCGCGGACAAAAGGTTACTATGGTATGTGCCTGATGCTGGATATTGATTATTTCAAACAATATAATGATTTATACGGTCATGTTCAGGGCGATGTTTGTTTGCAGAGGATAGCCGGGATCATCCGAACTATCAGTTTAAGAGAAGATGCCTCTCCTATCCGATATGGAGGGGAAGAATTCCTTATTATCAAGATTTCAGAGCAGGCATTTGATGCTGAGCATTTTGCTCAAAATCTACTTTCATCCATAAAAAAAGATCACATCGAAAGAGACGATGTAAAAGAGAAATACGTCACGGTCAGTGCCGGACTCTGGTATGGTAATCTGAAACCTATGGATCATATTGAGGCAGCGATTAAATATGCAGACGATGCTTTATATGAGGCTAAAAAGGCAGGGCGTAACCGCATTATAAGTTCAGATTTAATCACAGAAACATAAAATGTCATAAAAATATTAGTGTGATTTCTTATAAAAAGATGGAACGCAGGCTTTCATTCACACGTCAAAAAGCCTGTCGTTCCCACTGTATTATCTAATTATCTTCTACTCTCTTTTCTGCAATGCGGACACTGTTTTTTATCTCTGGTTCGGCTTATTACACTTGCTTTCCAGCGATGTCCCTCCTCACAAATCCATCCAACAACTTTATGACTCTTATAGAGGACATCATGGGCATTTAATGTTCCGTTTTCCCGATCATCCCATTCTTTTACCAATTCCGGATATAACGAAGCCAGGGAATTTTCCTTACACACACGGTATCCCGCACAATATGGACACCCCCTTTTGCTTTCCACCTCGTGGGCAATCCTTCGCTGCCATTCATGATGGGGATAGTCCGGACACTGCCACCAGACCTTTTCCCCGGATTTAGAAGAAACAATGGAAGGATTCAGATCACCATTTCTATTATAATTCCAGCGCACTGCAACATCCGGATACATTTTAATCAGACTTTCACCATTACGCACGTACCTGCTTCGGCATTTCGGGCATTTACATCCCATAACACGATTATTAATTTCGCATTCCCATTCGTGTCCCTGAGGACAGATCCACCATACCTTTTTATTAGATCTGGGACGTACATCCTGAGGATTTAACTTTCCATTCCTGGTATAATTCCATTCCTTAGCCAGTTCCGGATATTGGATAGCAAAGTTTTCATCCACTGTGGCCAGACGTTTGCTGCAATATGGACAGCCTCTGTCTAACATACTACGGTTAGCCACCCGCGCTTTCCAGCAATGCCCCTTATCACAAATCCACCATGCCTCCACCTTATTCCCGTAAGAAATCTCCCATGGAGAAATATCATTTTTGTCCCAGTCCCATTGCTCCAGCAGATGGGGATATTTTTCAGCCAGACTATTTTCCTTCGTAAATCTTCTGCCACTACAATATGGACATCTGCCGCTCCTAACCATTTCTTTCACTGATCTTTGCCACAAATGGCCCTTTTCACATTTCCAGCTGACATTTATATGAGAATTTACCGCTACATCATCCGGGGTGAGTTTACCATTCTTGGCCTTATCCCACATTTTAGCAATCCCAGGCTTTACTTTGGAAAGCCTGTTTTCATTACTTACCCGATGCCCAGAACAGTACGGACAATTCTGATTGCGATTCGTTCTCTTATTGGGTGTCGCCTTCCATACATGACCATATTCACATTTCCACACATATGGTGATCCTTCACCAAAGCTGACCATCTCCGGTGTAATAGGCCAATTCGCCTCCTTGTGCCACTCCCTGGCAAGTTTCGGATACCTGGATGCCAGGCTGTTCTCTTTTCTCCCATTAACAAGAAGTGTACGAATGTAATGCCTGTCCCGGTTCACATCAATATCCGCATTAATTCCCCCATTCGTATCCAAATGATATTTTACATTAATGTATTCAAAAATTTTAGAAATAACCTCATCCATATATTTATAGGATGCATCCACCTGGCATGTTATTTCTCCGGTTTCCAGGATTTTCTGCTTTTCTTCTTCGGAGCTGTCTTCCTCGTTATTACATTGGCTCTGGCTGGTAAATGTGAACTGCTTTAAGGACTGAGAAGAAGGGTGACCGTTTCTAGTATGGCAATGACTCATATCGTGATTGGTGTTGTGGATGTGGTTGGTGTTCTGGATGTGATTAGCGTTCTGGATGTGATAATCACCTTTTCTTTGCATCATACTTTGTTCGCTGCAATGACTCTTATTTTGAGTCCCGGTCTGATTCTTGCACTCCCTGATTGTCAAAATATCCATCCCGTGCCTACGCAAGTATTCCACTTTCTTTTTATCAAATGCTTCCCGGTTATAAATCTCATGGAACACCCCATTATATTCAATCCCCAATTTAAAATCCGGTATATAGATATCTACTTCAAAACCACTGATCATGGCACGGTTCTGGCAATCGGGAAAAAACTTCTTCATATAATAAAAAACAGCCTGTTCAGGAAAAGATGACTTACTTTGCTTATTACATTCCGGACATCCCTGAGCATTTTTTGTCCTGTTAACAATAACAGCCTGCCATTTATGAGACTGATTAAAACTACATACCCAAAACACCTTTTTCCCGCTGTAAGGATGGACCTCTTTGGGATTCAATTTATTCTTTCCATAATCCCATTCTTTCGCTATTTCCGGAAAAAATGCTTCTAAATTATAGTCCTCACTGACTCTGCTTCCATTACAATAAGGACACCCCTCTAAGCGGTACTGCTCTTTTGGTCCCAAAGACCATGAATGCCCCTTGTCGCATTTCCACCAATATTTTACTTTAGAGCGAGGAAGAACTTCTTCCGGCAATACTTTATTTCTGTCATAATCCCAGAAATCCAGCATTTTAGGATCAGTAATCGCTAAATTATATTCGGATGATGCCCTCCTGCGCGAACAATAAGGACAGTCCGTGTTTTTACATCTGGTCCGCCACGCTGGAGACATAGTCCAGCTATGACCTTTTTCACACTTCCATGCCACAGGTATTTTAGAACTGCTTGGTACCTCACCTGGTGATTGTTTATTTGTATCGTAATCCCATTGACTGATCATTTCTTCTTTGTGGTATTTTATGCAGTAGTCTTTAAAAGATAGCTTCATTTTATCACTCTTCTTTTTTGGTATTATGTTTATGATCGACTGGATCATATCACATTGTTTCGTAATTTACTGTTCCTGGATGGAAATAATATAATTTTTATCTTTATAATTGCTTTTGCTGCTATTTAATTTTACCTTCATAATTGCACTTGCTGCTTTTTATTATTACCTTCATAATTGCTTTTGCTGCTTTTTATTATTGGTTTTTACTATTGCCTTTCACTCTTGCTTTTCATTGTTTTATTTTCATTGCATTTCATACTTACTTTTTATCATTATCTCATAATTATTCTCCGACGTCATCCTTACTACTTGTAATCGTAAAAGCTATTCGATTTATATCATAAAAATAATCGATCTATAATCTTAATGGCGGACTTTCTTTTACTTTTATTAATAGATTATTTTCTGCTCCTTAGACTTCATGTTTTTTACCGCGAAGATTTTGTATAAATATTGCACATATTTATAATTATAGGTTTTCATTATTGCATTACTAAGCTACAATATATATCTATAAAAGCTGTAATCATAACAAGCCTATTTAATCAGCATTTAAAAAATGACTTATTAAATACTACCAAATCTGTGCAAATAAAAACAGGAAAAACGGAACCTATACTGTTATGATAAATCTACAAAGGCAAAAGGAGAACCACATGGAATGGACCGAAAGTATTAAAAAAACAATTTCCTATATAGAAACCCATTTACTGGATCAGGAAAACATACAAAATATTTCAAAAAAGATAGGCATTTCCAATTTCTATTTGCAAAAAGGTTTTAAACTTATGACCGGATATTCTATCTCAGAATATATTAAAAACCGCCGGCTTTACCTGGCTGCACTGGATGTCATCGCCCACAGAGACAAAATCATAGACCTTTCCTATAAGTATGGATACGAAACACCCGAAAGCTTCACAAAAGCCTTTGTCCGTTTTCATGGACTAGCTCCGCGGGAACTGAGAAAGAATCCTGAAAAAATCAAAATCTTTCTGCCTTTGAAAATAAAAATAAGTATTCAGGGAGGCAATAACATGAATTATACGGTTGAGAAAATGAAAAGTTTTAAAGTAATCGGTTTTCAAAATGAAGTTCCCTTTGATACATCTTATCAGGTAATTCCAAAAACCTGGAATAACTTTGCCCAAACATATCTCCTTCCACTTTATTCAAAAGAACAGCCTGAAGGTGATATAGAAGAAACTATCTGCAATTGCTGTATAGGCGAATATGGCATCTGCATTGATGATCTGGGCTCAGAAGAAAATTTCCGATATATTATTGGCGGTCATTATAACGACGGAAAAATCCCGGAAGGCATGATTATATACGAATTTCCAGAAATGTTATGGGCAAAATTTTCCTGCAAAGGACCTCTTCCCGAATCCTTACAATCCATAAACACAAAAATATTCAGTGAATGGCTGCCAGGTAACAGCGAATATGAAATTGCAATGGGGGCAAATATCGAATGGTATAGTAAAGGTGATATGACAGAGTTAGATTATGAAAGTGAGATTTGGATTCCGGTCAAACAAAAATAAGGTTATAGCTTAGTTGAAGATAATTTTATTGAATAATCTTTTAAACTTGCTTTACTTGCTTTCTAAAATCAAGTCTTGACTCAGCTATATGATAGCATTTCGGGGGGATTATATGGGGTTTCAGTTCCATACAACCCCCCCTAATTTCAGGTTAAAGCAAGAAAATACGTCATTTACAGCTTCACGTCACTGCAACTATCTGATTATATCTTCTAACATTTCACAAAATATAATTCATACCATACTAAGAATGTATAAATCGTCCAAATCTTTCTCCAGTTATCGGAGTTTCCTGCGATATAGTCCTCAAATATTTCATTAATTTCCTCTACGTCAAAGAATTTTTCTGCCATCTCGCTGCGGAATTTTTCCCGAACATCCTGATTATATCTATCATCTGCCATCCAAATCCGAATCGGCACAATAAACCCAAGCTTTTTACGAAAGGCAATTTCATCCGGCAGAACTTTTGCAGCAGCTGTACGGAATGCCACTTTATTCTGCTCCTCATTGACTTTATATTTAGAAGGCATCCGTGATGCAATGTCAAATATTCTAGTATCCGTAAGGGGCATTCTGATTTCCAGGCCAGCAGCCGTACTCATATTGTCTACATTAAAATAAATGTCCCCTTCCAGCCAAATCTGAATATCTACAGCCGACATCTTCGTAAGAGGATCCAGACCTTCTGTTTCCTCATAAATTCTCTCAGCAAGTTCAATCGGAAGAACATCCGGATCATACTTTTTCAGAATCCTCCGCTTCTCATCTTCCTTCATGATATTGGTATTTCCCACATAAAACGTCTTCAAATTTTCCCCATAGCGTTCCGCATTACGATACATATTATATCCGCCAAAGAATTCGTCTGCTCCCTCTCCGGAGTAACAAATCTTCGTGTGCTCGGCTGCCGCCTTACATCCAATGGCAAAAACAATAGCAGAAGCATCCCCAAGCGGCTGTTCCATATTATACATAACATAGGGAACTGTTTCAAAATATTCTTCTGGGGTAATCACACGTCTGGAACTCTTACGTCTAAGAATTTCAGCCGTCTGCTGTGCCAATTTTGACTCATCAAACCGTTCTTCTTCATAACCGCAGGAATCCGTCATCTCTACATCGGACATAGCCAGGACGTAAGAAGAATCAACCCCTCCGGATAAAAATGATTCCGCCGACTCATCCGCCGACTTTACCTCAGGCATAATCTTCTGAAGCGTAGTATGAATCTCATCTGCCCATTCCTCAAGAGACTTACTCTCATCCGGATGAAATTCCGGAGACCAGTAACGTTCAATCTTCAGCCTCCCCTTTTCCCAGACCATATAACGTCCGGGCATCAGCTTTTTCAGGCCACGGAAGAACGTATTCTCTCCCGCCACATAGGTAAGGCTCAAATACAACTGCAGCATCTCTTCATTCAATTCTTTCACAAATCCCGGCATTTCCAAAATCTTACGAATAGACGTACCATAGAGAAGTTCTCCATCTCCCGTCTCATAATAATAAAATGGCTTCGTTCCAAACTGATCTCTCAGACAGAAAAGCTGCTCTTTTTCATCATCCCAAAGTGCAAACGCAAACATGCCATGCATGTGGTTTGCCATGTCGCTTCCCCAGGTTTCGTATGCTTTTGTTAAAATTGCATGCTCACGGTTTTCGCGTGATAAAGAAGGGTCAATGTCCAGTTGCTTGCAAAGTGCTTCCCAATTGCGGATATGGCCTCTGTATTCTTTTATTTTTATCATGTATGTATCCCTCTCATATATAGTATCTTTTTCTGGTTTGTCGCTTCCAACCAGGATATTTGTTTGATTTACTTGTTTATTTTAGCATAGTATTGAGGATTCAGCAAGAAAACGTGAGAAATATGGGGGATTTTGTAGAAATGGGTGGATGAGGGGATTGCGCATTTACACCACTTCCTTTATATTTTTATGGGGCCAGACTCTTAATGAGTCCCGCTTGTTTGGGGATACCAATTAAAGTAACTCTCGGGAAGTCTTCTGTATGTACCGGAACTGTGACCTTACCATGTTTGGAAACTTATTCTCATCTTTACCCAGATAAGGAAAAGATGCTTTTCACACGTAAGCGCAAAATAATTCTACGTCCCTCAAAAATAATCTTGCATCTCTTTGCCAGGTTGCAAGAAATGCAAGCGTTTTACTTCATTTTACATTTGCGCAGCTATCTATCACTTCATTACTCCATGGCGCAAGCGACTCCAACTGTTTATCCGTCATGTGAATGCTTGGTCGATGCTCAAGTAAATAGTTTAGATATTTATAGATGTTTAGATCATTCGCTTTTGCCATTTCAACCATCGTATAGACCATGGCACTTGCGGCAGCTCCTTTGGGCGTATCACTGAACAGCCAGTTTTTTCGATTATGTGCCGTTTCAGGTTATGTGCTCCTAAACAATCTATAATGATATCATAGTTTCCTAAAATCATACGAGGAGGAAAACTATGAATCCACAAATCATTCAGAACTTGCTGAATACTTAACGGGTAGAGGGTATTCGGCACAAACTATTCACGCCTACTCAAAAGCGTTGGAACAGGCACCTGACACATGGAATACAAGTGTCCCTCAAGAATTATATGAGCACATAAATGCCAGCCTTCAATTGAAACAAAAATTATTTCTTCCAGGGATATACGGGATTATGTGTGTACAGATTACAAAAATTTAAGAACTTCCAGCATGGGAAGGTATGTAACGTCATTGCGCAACTTTTTCCGCTTCTTGGAATACAAAGCTTACCCTGCCCTTTACCCCTGCTGACTGGGCAAAATCAAAAGTCCCGGTTATTTTATCTGCAGATGAAGAAATGCGACTGCGCAGTCATTATCCTTCCAATCATGAATCGGGCGTCCGCAATAACATAATCATCCGGCTTATGCTTGACCTGGGGCTTTGGTGTGCCGAAGTTTCTGATCTGAGTATTAACGATATCATTGGAATAACGGTACTATCTGCCTCTGCAAGACAAAAAACATGCAGGGCCGAGAACTGCCAATCTCCTGCGAATTTGGTGCACTGCTTGAGTATTATGTTTTAAACTACAGGCCCCAGGTATCCGATAATCATTTGCATTTACGAAAAGTATATGACCCAGACAACAACAGAAGCTGATGCATAGCTGTGGGGGGATCAGCACCCCCGGGACATGTGCTTTCACAAACTGTATATTTGTAGCCAGCGTATTTGAGGTGGAGCATTCCGGACATTTATAGGTTGCCCGATAAATTTTTACAAGTGTTCCTCTGGCAGGGGTAAAGCGGAATTCCTGACAGACGAATTCTTTTCCGATCCGCTCTAATAAAGCATTGCATTTGATGCAAGACTGCTCTGCCTCTGTCAGTTCGATGACTTCCTCTTTTACCAGCACTCCTTTGAAGATTTCTTCACTCCTACTTTTGGATTTACGTATATGCTCATGGACAGTTGTTTCTTCATCCGATATTTCAGTGATCGATGCATCGGCTTCCTACATCAGCCTGCGGATCTTTTTCAGTTTCATGCTCACCGGCGGGGTCATATGAAGCAGTTCCATATAGATGCCCTGGCCCCTTTGGCATAACCATGCAGCCTGTAAGCGGCCAGAACCAGATCAAAATTCTCACGATCCTTCTGTTCCTAAAGCGAACGGACAGACGTTGATAGGATTTTGATATACGGATTGTACACTTTTCAAAGTCCACATCATCAGCCGTAAGTGCAAGTAGTTCTCCAATGCGTATACCTGTCCAGTACAGTATCATAAACGCCATGTAAGATTGATGCTTATTCATCAATGCATCAATGAATTTTGAAAATTCCTCTTGTGTCCAAAAATTCCTATCATCAGCATTGCTTTTTCCCATGCTTACAGCCTTTCTGCACGGATTATTGGGTAGGTCATAATATTTCACTGCATAGTTGAAAAGTGCCGGCACTTGATTGTTAATCGTTTTGAGATAAGTTTGTGCGTAGCCTTGTCCAATAAGTTCATTCTGCCATTTCCTAATATCGGGAGCTTTGATTTCATTCATTTTCAGCTTTCCAAAGTAGGGAAGTACCTTTAGGTCGATAATGTATTTTTTTGTTCTCATGGTATGTTCTTCAACCGTGTTTCCATATCGGCATAGTAAATCTTCAAGAAATCCTCAAACAACATATTGAAATCGGCTTGCTATGTAACAAGAAAGTTCCGTAACCATTCCTCGGCTTCTCTTTTTGTATTAAACCCTCTCTTTGTAGATTTTTTCCGATTGCCCTGCCAATCGGTATACCGATACTGGATAAGCCACTTCCCACTTTTAGGGTCTTTCTCCGCTTTCAATGCTCATTCCCCCTTTACTGCTTAGTTGCGCCCCATAGCCACACCATTTCTCTTCTAAATAGCGGCGGGGGCATTTTCCCGCGACAGTGATATAACCGTTCTTTGCCAGCTCATTGTTCAGATTTCGGATAATCTTGTAAGCCTGTCCCAAGGAAATACCAAGGTTTTCAGATAATTCAGAAGCAGTAATGTAAATTTTGTTCTGTGTATTCATATTTTCTCCTCCTTTCAAATCAGTTTAATTTTAAGCATATTTACTTAAATATTTTTATATTCTACCGTGTAATTTCTTGATTGTCATTTATTTTTATTAAACATATTTGCTTTCATCTAATCAATATGATATATTATTATGCAGTTGTACATATGTTGTCACTATCTTGTCATACGAAGGATTGCTTATGCAAATCGGTGAACGAATTAAAAAAATAAGAGAATTTAGAGATATAACGCAAAAGGATTTAGGGGTTGACTTAGGCTTTCCTGCCAATAATGCGGCTGTGCGTATCGCTCAATATGAAAATGGTTCAAGAATACCAAAAAAGGAGACTGCTCTTGCAATCTCCCAAAAGTTACGGTGTAATTATATAAACTTTTATGATGGTTCTGACTTAGGCGAAGCGGAACGAATTATGATGGATTTCTTTTGGCTTGAAGAGTCCGTAAATGGGTCAATCTATATTTTTCAGTTACAGAAATACAACGACAACAAGGACAACCGTATTGCCCATGGGATGTATAATGACCATCAATATGGCGGTGTCTATCCACCTGTTGCCATAGCACTCAACTATAACATGGTAAATGACTTCATGCGGGAATGGGCAATACGCTTTCAAGAATTAACGGATAAAGCGATTACCGCAGAAGAATACTTTGAATGGAAAATAAACTGGCCGTCCACCTGTGATGACGGTGGATGATTTGAACCGTCATGTCAGTGGAGAAAGCCTTAATACTCTTCTAAAGATAGACTGAAATTTTCCAGAAAGGGGACAAGCAATGATTAAATTCTTATACCGAGTTCTGTTAACTGCCAATTCTATTTTTTTGCTTTTGATGGTGTATTTTGTGAAAGAAAAGATATGGATAAAAAGCATTGGCGTCTATACCGCCATTTTATATGCTTGCATCCCATTATGTTTAGCCTATATTTGCATAAAACTTAGCCATCTTCTGTCAGATGACTGTATCAAAGGTAATATACTTGGAATCGAGTTAGCGAACGATGCTTATCTTCCGAGTTATCTCGGCTACTTTTTTGTTGCATTAAGTATTCCGACAAAAGATAATTTGACACTATTGTTTGTGTTTTTGATACTTTTTCTATTTGTTTTTTGTTCACAAGCCTTATACTACAACCCTTTATTTCTGATTTTAGGATATAAGTTTTACTATGTGACAAATTCAAAAAACATGAAAATATTTATTATCAGTAAGCGTGAAATACGAGTGTGCGACAATATTTCTTTTAACAACTTAAAGAGAATTAATGACTATACCTTTATTGATAAGGAGGATGATTAATGAATTATCTACTCGCTAAAGTAAATGACCGTAAAGAAAAATACCGAAAAGTAATATCAGGTGATACCATCTTTTATAGCTTGCCTACTGACTTGTCAAGTCATCATGAATATACACCCGCATATAAATTGGAAGATGACGAATGGTATTCAGTTAGCGATTTTTCAAAGAAAGAATTCTGCATTGCACTCATAAAAAATGAGTTCGATTCTACACCGTATAAACTTCTTACTAAAGCAGACCCTTGTAATGTTACATATCTCTGTGCTTTTCAAGATGATGCTGTTTATTATTTTCAAAGAGTATTTAAGCATAGCGTTCTTGAAAGGAAAAGAGCCATCATTCTTGGGGATGAAATAGCTGTGAGAGAAACTCCTAAGCAAATTGTTTTATCAGATATTGCAGACGCAATTTATGTTAAAGGTGACGATACGCTCTACTTTCGTAAACTTGAAACAATTGCTCCAATATTTACAGGTATAGAAACCCTTTATAGAGAAGCAACCAAAGACGAAGTGACCGATTTTTTAGGGCAATCATTTATTCATACTGTTGGTGAGTATAGCGTTGAAAAGGTTGGAAAAGCAAACCGCCAACGACTCGCTATGGCAATTGAAACTTTTAACAAATTAAAGCCGAAACAGAAAGCTGTCATTTTTCAATACACGAATGAATATTATCCTCAACTAAAATTTGACGGAAAAGCGTTCACTGTCAGTAACGAAGATGACATGAAATATTTCTTATATGGATTGGAGCAGCGATATTACACTACCCCCGCGACAAATGAAAAGCGCGTTGCAAATTCGGTTAGCAATATTCCCAAAATGTAATCCAAAGCACTTTGTACGTAAACGCCAAATAGTAAGTACCTTTTCAAAATCATCAATATGTGAGATAATAGACATATCACTATAAAGTCAAAAAAGTTTAGTTGCACAGCAAACTCGTTTGAGTGAATGGGCCGAACTGGTCAGAGATTGTCAAAATCGCCAACAGGGCATGAAAATCAATGAATGGTGTCAGCTGCACGACATTACGAAAACGAGTTATTACTGGAGACTCCGAAAAGTTCGTGAAGCTTTTCTGGCAGCTGCTGACAACACACCAGATTTTATGGAAGTTCCTTCTTCTGCAATCCAGTCAGAAAATATAGCACCGAATCATAAAACGGCTGCTATTATCAGAGGTAGAAACCACCTCATATTGGAAATCACAGACCAGGCATCTGCTTCATTTCTTCATACACTTTTGGGAGTGATGATGGATGCTCAATGATGGTACCGGATTCAAAAAAGTATACATAGCCACTGGTTTATCCTTACGATATTTTTATCCTCATCTTTTTATTAGAGTATGGATACTTGGCTTTTATTATAGAAAAATATAAGGATAAAAATTTATATGAGATAATGAAATCACAATAATCCCGAAAGGATGTGATTTCATGAACTACAGCGAAACTGTAAACAAAGTAATGGTGTTGCTGAAAGAAAAGGAGGTGTGTTCCAGCAGCAGGAAGTCACATAGAGATTGCTATGAATCCCTTGCACTTTTTATGAATCAACGAAGTGAGAGGTATTCAGATACGATCCGTGAAAGTTGGATTGCTGATATCAAAAAAGAATTACCACGACAAAGGTGTGCCATATGGGTGCAGTATGTATATCAGTTAGAAGAAATGGCTTCCGCAGGAAACATTTCTGATCGTAGGCTTTATCTAAACAGGTCGAATTATGATAAACTAACAACACTGTGGCGAAAAGACCTTGATATGTACCTTGATGAGTGTAGTAATCTCTATACTGCCAGAAGTGCAGTGGCAGATACAGCGTACCCACGAAAGGGGCATCGCCATGGAAGATATCTATATTGATGCTTCCGGTGACATGCGGTATCAGGCCACCCATAAATCTGTATTCCAAGGACGTCAAAATCGTCCTTTTTTTCTTGCTATAATCCCATCATTTCCCGTACCACGCGATCTGCCATCTTGATTGCGCCCACTAAGACCAGCATGTTAAAAATCAGTTCTCCCACATAAGACCACACCATGGTCACTGCCGATGCATCCGCCTGTACCACAGGTGGGGCTGATTCAAATAAGGAAAAGATAATACATGCCACTACAATAATCGCTCCCTCCAGACAGACCGCCGCATAGCTTTTTAAAAAGCTGATTCCAACACCCTGACTTGGTGTCCCGGCAAAAGTTGCCAGGGGCACCGGTGCAATGGCCGTATACAAATACAGACGGAAAAACCTGCCATAAACAGACATAATCATGATGAAGGATAAGACGGTAATAAAAATGCCACCAATCAAGGTGATCGCCCAAAGTGGAATACTCTCCATAAATCCGCAATTTTCCACTGCCTTTATAATCTCATCCGGCAAGACCGAATCCGCTGCATTTCCAAACCCTGCCGTTCCCATAATCGTTGCTATCACACCTTGCACAATCTGAAATAATGCCATCATCAGTTCCAGACCATAGGTAATCACACCCTTTGCCAGGGCAAACCGGACAAATAGTTTTGCTGCATGCTCCGGCTTTTTGATGTCCGTATAGCTGCCACAGGTCTTTACAACACCCACGACAAAAAATAAGACTAACAGTGCATAGCCGATGGCCTGCAGCACACCATGGATTCCCATGATTGCGTCCCAGATGCCGCCGCCCTTTAACTCTTGTGGGGACTGCGTTAAAAGCTGCCAGATTTCTGCCAATTTCTCATTCCAGGTGTTTAAGGCATTCTGCAGGTTTTGCACCACCCAATTATCTGATTCCATGTCTTTCACCTCCTATTTTAATATTTTTCTATATAAAAAGCCCCAAAGTGGAGGTGTTACCACTTTGGGGCTTGAATCTTTTATTCATTTATGTAAATATTACACTACTACAACACTATCTGTAGTATTTCTTTTTCATACTCAGTCATAGACAATAATATGGTATCCAAATTTCTTCTTATGATGCTTAGAATTTTATCTTCATCTGATGCCTCTAAGTTTACATGGTGTCTAACCAACAACCCCTGTATTTTTTCAATGGTAGGCGTTGGCACACCATATTCAAATAACACCCGCAAAGATGCATGAACAAAATTATTTTCAATCATTTCCGCTACATATGAATAATCACCAGCATTAATTCCTAATTTAGCACATGCATATTTTTGCAAGGAATCAACTATATTGATCCATTTAGGTGCTCTATATTGAAACCAGTTCTTTTGAATAGCAAAAACGTGTTCTATGACCCCATCAATAATTGTCTGAACTTCTTTTGGATACATTTCTTGTAGTTGGCTAACCGTAGTTGATTTAATATTTCTTTGTTCTATAAATTTTTTACATCTATACTCTATATCTTTTTCTATACTTTCTGAGATAGATGTCTGATAACAACAACTAACTATTTTGTTTATTATCTGCCCTTGAGCACCATATGTACGCTTTTCCTCTGCTGAAGGTAAATTTTCCCAACAGAGTTTAATTATGTATTGCATTCTCTTATATAATTGTGAATCAATTGTATTCCAAACAATTAAATTCCTTTTCTCATAATCCTGTAAATCTTCTTCGATCACTTTCAAAATATTTTTTTGTCCTTGTATCGACACTCCATTCCTAATCAGTATTTCTTGAAGTTCTAAATCCATTGAATGAAATTTTTCGTATTTTTCAGTATTATCTGCTATATCCTTTACATCAGCTTCTGGCAAATTCACTAACACCTCTTCATCAATAGGATTCTGATCATAAAATGGTAAATCTATAGATATCTTTACTTCTTCCGGTGGCTTTTTCAAGTTAATAACTCGTCCAACATAATGTTCCATGAGCCGTCCCGCACGCCCACGAATATTAGCATAATCAAAATAATCTACCGGTCTTGTCCCAATTTTATTGTCATAATATATTACATTTTTGGCGCTTGTATTTACTCCTTCTATAATCGTATTTGTACAAAACAAATACTCAATATTGCCAGAGTTAAAATATCTAATGGTTGATGATACAATATGCTTGGGCATGGCTCCATCATGTATCCCGATTCCATATTCCAAACAATTTTTTAATGACCAATTATACGAGATATTCTCTTCTATCCACTTCCCCAATGGTAAATCTAGTTGTGTCTCAATTCCCTTTTGATTTAAATGTGCATAGTATGCAAATGCCAATTTTCTAGCTGTAGAAGGTGATGAGCAAAAAACCAATGTTTGTCCTTCAACCGAATCAAGCATCTCAAATATACAATTTTCTTCGACCTTCCCCCCTCTTTTGGTTGACACATTCTCATACTGATTATCTACTTCTGTCGCAACCATCGAATAATTAGTCTTAACAAAAGTTGCATTGTACTTCTCTGCAAATCCTAACGAGATGGAGTCTATATTAGGTCCCAAAAAATAGAATTGGCAGGTAGGATTATTTTTTATTATTTTTATAAATGCATTATTTAATATATTACTTCTATTGTCTTTTCTCTGATTGCTAAGTTTATAGAATTCATCTAGAATAAATAACGAAATCGGGGGCAAATTTTGATATTCCAATACTCTCTCTGCTGTCAATAAAAAGATATTTCCTTTGCCTTCTGCTTTTTCTTGTGTAGTTCTTACTATGATTTTATAATTGTTGCTGTATTTTTTTAATTTATTGCGCGTTTCATCTAATAACGCTAGCGTAGGTTGAATAATAATAATGTTTTCAAATTTATTACTTGCAATAATTTCTTCAATTAATAAACTTTTTCCAAAACTAGTTGGAGCGCTTACTACTAAGCTTTTCCCACTATGTATTAAATCTACAATCTTTTTTTGTTCTGAATGGAATACTTTGTCCTCTAAATAATTAGATTGGTGAAAACCTTTTCTGACCATACAATCGAATTCATTAATATTCATTCCTATTTTTTCAAGATAGGGATAAAATCCAGCCGATTCTATTAATTCTAAAAATACACCTTTGCTTTCTTGTGCTGTATTATCCCAATTATCCAAAACTAGTATCAAAAGGTCTCTACCTTTTTGAATTTCCACTTCATTTTCACTACTGAAGCTCTGACTAATTTCTTTTATAATGCAGAAACACTCTGACTTATCTATTGTTTTGTGCATTTTTAGTTTATCTACTATTATTTGGTTCATAAGCCTCTTATTCCTTTACATAGATTGCATATGCCATAAACGTTCATGCATTTTTTTAATGAATTCTTTTTTATCCCTAATTGGAAACAAAATAAGAATAATATTTAACTGTTTCTTAAGTGAATGATCATTCTTTTCATCAAAATAGGCTTTTAACTCTTTTACATCCATTTCGTGATAGCTAATTGCTTCTGTTGTATTCATATCATCAAATAACTTATAAATATCATGTGGATAGGTACATAATAACGGGATATTTATCATTCGGATTTTCTCACCTAATTTGTTACATGAATTGAGTTGTTTTATCCATTTGTCCCGCTCAGGAATGGAATTATTAAATAAATTTTTTTTAATAATAACAAACTGCTCATTTAAATAATCTGTTTTAATGTGATCTTTAATATCCTGAATTAATTTAACAACTCCCTCTTTGCCCGTCTTGTATAATTTACTTTCTCCCAACCATAATATATTTTCATCTTTAGATATGTGTACTGCATCAAATCCATGTGCTGGAACATCATATGAATCACTAAAATAGACTTTAGAGACTAACGGAACCGTTCCTTTAAATTCTCGTAATATCAAATGTAATAAAAGCTCACCAAACTCACCACGATTTATAAATTTTGACTCTTTTATTTCATCCGCTGCTTGAAGATCATTATTCAAGTATACTCTCCTCATAAGATCATATTCCTTTACTTTATATATACTTCTTGCTGCTTCTCTAAGTTTATCTACCGCATTCATTTGATTTATACTATCATTTTCATACTCTGCAAAAACATATTCTGGAATAACCGAAATAATTGCTTCTGTTAAATCGTTGAGCCGATATAATGGCTGTCCGTTATCATCAATATCCACGTCTACCACAAAAGAATTTACATCTTCTTCCTGCACTCTCACCAATATTACATTTTTTTTATCAAATATCCTCATACTTCATCTTCTCTCTCTCAGTGTCTCAAGTCCAATGACGTTATTTCGTGTACTGTTTATTCTATATTTTAAATAGATTATACCACAATTAATGGTATTTTCTACCTTTATTCATGTATTATCATAGGCAAGTCGCTTTTGCTAATACGACTTGCCCTATCTTCTATCCTGCAATCAGTGTCAAAATCTCTTTTGCAAATGTTATGATGATTCCGCCCGCCAATGTCAAAAATCCGTTTGCTCTCTGACTTGGGTCGTGGGATTTTAGTGACAAGCCAACCTGCACAATCCCAAATCCGAGCAAGATCATCCCAATTGCACGAATCAAACTGAATATAAATGTGGAGAGATTATTCACTACTGCCAAGGGGTCTCCCGCTGCAAGTACTGGTGTTCCCATACAAAGCAGGACACCACCACCATATAAATGGCAAAATTCCTGCGCATCCGCTCTGCCTGTTTTTCATAAAGTACCTCCAATTCTTCTTCGCTGTACAAGATATATTCTTCTTCATTTACTGCATCCGTTTCACTGACTTCCATGAATCCCTGCAATGATTCTGCAAACTGAATCGTTGCCACCGCTAATGTAACTTTGCCATGCTCATAAATTTCACCTTTCCCGTCTGCGGATAATTCGTAAACGTCAAATCATCCGCCTGCCCAAATAAATACGCCGCTTTTTAGCGGCGTGGTTTATGACTCTTGGCGGGAAGATTTTCTGCCCAGGGCAGCAGCGATTCCAACTCTGTGGTCTTAATATTTCCTCCCCCATCAATGAGCTTTGGAAGTTCCTCCAGAAGATATTTCAAATAGTAGTAGGGATTCAGCTCATTTAGTTTTGCAGTTTCCGCAATACTGTACATTACCGCACTGGCCTGGGCTCCTTTAATCGAATTAATAAGCACCCAGTTCTTCTTACCAACACAAAAGGTACGGATGCTACGCTCAGAGGCTGAATTATCAATCGGTACATCTCCATTTGTCAGAAATACCCTCAGATATTTTTCCTGATTTACACTATATTTTAAACCAGCGGCCGTCTTTCCTTTGGGAAGACAGGCAGTATCATTTAAGCGTTCTTTTACCCATGTGAAATATTCCTCCACCAATGGCTTGATCGAGGTCTGCCGTTCCTTAATCCGCTCATCTGCTGATAAATCTTTTAGCGTACCTTCCAGTTTGTAGATGGTACTGACCCTTGCCAGAGCCTGGTATGCAATTGCGTTTTTAACCGCTTTCACGTTGTCCTTTCCGAATGCTTTTAATGCATCCGCATAATCCCGGCGGGCATGTGCCCAGCAGTTGGCATTGGTGACTCCTTCCAGCTCCCTGTCAAGCTTATGATACTGTTCCAGCCCATCCGTTACCAGAATCCCTTTATAATCTTTATAGAATTCTTTCGGATGCATACTGTTACGGGTCTTTTGATATTCATACAGTACGATCGGCTGCTTCCGATACATCTCCCCGCTGCGGTGAACCCACATGTAGCTTTTACTTCCGGCATTACGTCCGTCATGAATAACTTCTACAGGTGTCTCGTCTGCCTGATTGACCGGACACGCTAAAAGCTTTCTGTGCAGATGGTCATACAGGAAACTCAGGTAACGCTGGGCGCATTTGATCACCCAGTCTGCCAAAGTCTGTCTTGAAATCGATACTCCATTACGGTTAAACTCCTGTTCAATCCGGTAAAGAGGAAGTGAGTTCACATACTTGGCATTTATGATAGCGGCACCCAGCGAAGGTGTGAGGATGCTATTGCGAAGAAGATCTTTCGGACGGTCTGCACGTAAAAACTCATCCTGATGCTCTCCTCCAGTACCAACGTAGACATGCACTTTATGCTTCTCCACCGTCCATGAGGCGGGTTCATAACGAAGACGCTTGTATTCTTCTGCCGGCATTTCACGCCAGCAGCCTTTACCGAATACACCATCCAGTTTATCCTCAGGGACATTATGGTCATAGGGTTCTTTGGGAAAATCCTTCCGATCAGCATCACGTTTCCCTTTTTGTTTTTTGCTGCGCGGCTTCCTGGGCAGTACATCCTCCAAATCCACTTCTTCTGCACCTTCGCTGAGATATTCTGCTTCATTAAAAAAGGATAACTGCTCATCCATGGTATCCAGTTTCTCCGTGCTGCGGCCAAACCGCTGCCCGTTTGCGATACGTATCTGCTCGATCAGGTTTTCAAGATCTTCATTCATCTTGGTCATCTGTTCCTGCATCGAAACAATCATTAGCATCAGCTCCTGCTTACTGCAGTTATTTAGTTCCTCAATCGTATACTTTTTACTCATGTATGCGCGCTCCTATTCTATCTCCAGTATACTGCAAAAGCCTCAAAAAAGCCAATTCAGAGGAGTTTTCACTTCGTCATTCTGCCCTGGGGATGGGAGCGTTTAAAAGAACCGTGGCGGGCAGGTAAAATCACATCGTCAATGTGGGAATTTCATTCACCTAAACAACGGCTGCCCCGCCTCTGAGCCCCTAAAGTACCTTGTATTCGCTGGCAGAAGCGCCTCTATCACAGCAAAAAAGAGAGAAAAAAGTTCTCTCTTTTGCACAATACTTTTTAACAGACCTTATTTGGCTGAACGTCTTTGATTTTCGGCTCTATTGGATTTAAACCGAGCATCAGGAGCCGGAATTGTTCTTCCGTCAGTTCAGCTGCCTCCTCCTGTGTTCTTGGCCAGGAAAGGGAGCCATCCTCAAATCGTTTATAAAGAAGTAAAAAACCAATTCTCATCCATAACAACCCCTTTATTCGGTCAGAACGTCCACCACTGAACAGGAAGAGCGTTCCTTTCACAAATGGATTCCGGTCATAACGGTCACCGACAATCTGTGCCAGCCCATCAATCCCTTTTCGTAAATCCACGAATCCACATGCAAGCACCACCCGCCGGATACCGGCGGCATCTTCAAGCATCCCCGACCTCACGAAGAATCCTGGTGAGAAGATGGTCTGATATCGTATTAGCCAATGCCACAGTTGCTTTCGTCGTCTTTATAACTGCTGCAGCCTGAAAGTTAAAAGATAATTCTTCCGTATTTAGAGCGTATGCCGGCATTTCTGTAAATGTGATGCTGCTGTTATGCTGAACTGCCGGAACAGATGTCGGGTTATCTAACTGTCCATATGCTTCCCGGCGGATTTTTCGCAGCCAATAGTAGTAAGATTTTTCACTGACCTGATTATCAGCCATCCATTGTTTAGCTGTCTGTCCTTCTTCACGGTTCTGACATTGCTCAATAATTTGTTTCCACCTGGTGAGACGAATTTCATGCGTACTATTATCCATTATGGTAGCCTCCTTGAAAAAACTATTAGTTTTATGAGTTTTTTCAATTTTGCCACAAACTTCCGGAGAATACTAGGCGAGCTATTTGACGTTTACGGTCTAAACCCACTATTCACGGGAATAGTAGAGCCATTATAGAGCCAACAGGCAAAAGAAAACCCCGGAAACGCCCATTCTATGGGCATTCCCGAGGCCATATCCGCTACTCAAACTCAGCATGTTCTTGCCAGGAATTAAACATATTTATTTAATTCTCATATCAAAACCGCCTTATTTTTTTCTCTATTGCATATGTTATTCTATCTTACTGATTTTCTGTTGCCAAAGTGTTGCCATTGTCTTTTAACGCATATGTAAAGCATTTACGATTTTTTCTTTATCAATGTATCCATCTTTATCTATATACCCTAATTTTCTCAATCTACTCTGGGTAGCCTTTGTAAACCTTTCCGTCTCTTCTCCATTCAAAAGACTAATCAAAATCCGTTCATTTGGTTCCCATCTATCTTCTAACCCAACCGAATCCATTATCTGACGCAATTGAGCCGCTTCTTTTCTAGCTCTAAACTGCTCTCTTTTTAGGATTTCAATCTGCTGTTCATTTTCTTCTAGTTGCCTTCTATACTTTTTCTTTTCTTCTTCATCTAGATTTGCTTTATCCATTAGTTCATTAATTATTTTATCTTTATCGTCTTTCTGCTCTTGAATTTCTTCAGATTTTTCTGAACTAATATTATCTAGGTGGGATACTTTATCATTTAAACTATTAAGTTTCTCTCCGAATCGTTCCTCGATTTTCCCTAAGGTAACAGATATATCTTTCATAAATTTGTATGAACTATCATAAAATCTATTACTTGTTTCATCTGCTTTAAAGTAGAAAAAAATAGAAATAAAGATAGAAAAAAAGGCAAGCATTGTAGCCAAAATGCTTTCAATTGTAAAGTTATTTCTATAGATACAAATGCACATTAGTCCAACGAACATTATAACACATATACTTAACGCAATATATATGGTCTTTTTCAAAAAAGATGGCCCTTCTTTCAACAATATCATTTTATCTAGAATTTCATTCAAATTCATTTCATTTTCTTGATTCTGTTTTTCTTGCAGTTCCTTTTTCATCTTTATCTCCCCTTTATCTTGCCGTACCTATATTTTTCTAAATCAATGGCAACAAAAATTACTCAATAAAATCACTATACAAAACATCGCAGACAACCATATAGACCACCTGCCATAAAAAATAATCTGTGATAAATATTTTCTTATTCAAACTCGGCGTGTCCTTCGCTCATCTTAACTACTTTTATTTAAGTCCGATGCGAATTTAAGCCGTTTTTTACTTCAATTACATCAATTATTTTGACTTACTGATTTTCTGTTGCCACTATGTTGCCACTATTTATAAATGCTTATGTACATGTGTTAGTAAAATACAATGTCCTTTCCATCATTTAAATAATCTGGAAGCTCCACATCTTTTGTAAGGGGATGTCCGCTAAGTAAAATTCTTATTGCCCTAATGGAACGATATATATCTACCATCAATTCTTTCTGCTTTTCATATACATCTACATTGTAACTATTATTAGTTAATTCATGTGCAGGAACCTGTCTAATCTTTCTTACCTGTTTGATCGGTTTAATTATAACTTCATCTACGTCAAAATTAGCTTGAACATTTTGTAGAAGCCACTCTTTGAACATTACAATACTCCCCTTATCCTTCCCTTCCTCATCTTTTCGTTCAATTCCTCTTATAAGTACAGAATCTTTTTGAAAGGCTTTGATAGAAATATTGTGTACTACCAATTTTTCAAGCACTAATACAAAATCATAATAATTTTTCATTGTTGGCAATAGTATATTTCTATATCCCTCTGGCATATCTGTATAAAATGTTCCATATGTATGTGAAAATAATTTAGGAATACTCATTGCTTCACAAAGATTATTAATCACTTTCATTTCCTCTAAAAGAGCATGAAACATCCAGTATTGGGTGACCCATTCTCCCATAATCAAATTTTTAATAAACCCCTCACTGACTTTACAATTATTTTGATTTTCTAACTCAAAACCTTTCCAAAGCATCTGAATCTTAGGTGATAATTTAGCCAAATCTATTACAAAGACTCCTATTGCCCTATTTAGTTTTTCCCCCTCTATATATGCCATACCATAATCCTTAATATATTCGTTTGAAGAACCTTCTTCATAAAATTCATCTTTAATACATATAGTACCTCTATACCCATTATCCATAACTAAAAACTTAGGATTATTAATATATCTTTCTAATATTTCTATATCAAAAAAAATCACTTCAAACTGTTCCTTGCCTCTTTGTAAAAGAACGGTATATGGTTTCTGATAATCAATCTGGATTCCTTCTAATGCCATATCTGTTGGATAAAAACATGTATGTCCATCAGTATTCCTTGCATTTACTATTTGATGTTCCTTAGATAATTCTAAATCAAATCCTTTGATATGAGGATTCAACACATCAACTTCGGAAATTGCTTGTACAAATCCATCTTTGATTAATTCTATCATCTCATTTACTTCATAATTTTCTATTTCGTAAATAGGTAAACCATTAAAACTACTTGAATTCAAATAGTGACTAATAACTTCATCCAGTAATTTGCTATCCTTCATGGCACTTCCTCACATTTATTTATACAAAGATATTTTTTATTATATCACGCCCCTAACTAAAAATACAGATAAATTGTGTATAACCGTTTTAACCCGAAAAGCTAAACCCCAAATTTAACGATAGGAACATTAGTTCATTCTCTAATAATTTATAGCCTTTTTTGCCTTATAGAGGATACTTAGGACAGCCCAAAAATAATCTTTTCTTTTATATACTATTCTTCCGTATACTTGATCCTAATTTCATAGTTTCCATAGCTGCCATATACAATCTCCAAAGCATAACGTCCTATTTTCACCGTTCCCTCACTGAGAGGATAGAACAATTTATTATCCGCATCAAAAATAACAAACTCTTCAAGCAACTTATTCTGAACCGTGTTAAGAATTTTTTCAATACACTCATCGCAAAACACCTTTTTCATTCTTTGCACGCTCACAATACCTCTTTCACGCTGAACCACAGCACTTCCTTCACTCTGCCCCGGGCTTTTTGTAATACGAATACTGGTCTGGCTAATCTCATCATATCCAAAATTCATTCTTGTTCCGCCATCATCACTATCCGAATCAAACCATTTTCAAACAAATCCAAAGAATACAATCCCCCATTATTAGTACAAATAAGGTAAGCCTGTGCCGGATAACTCTCCATGCAGGTAATGCAGTCTTTAGAAGTATTGGGAATCTATTGAGCAGCTTTTTTAATATCCTGTCCATACTCGCCAAGTATCAGATCCCGTCTGATGATTTTGGCAATCTCATTATACTCATCTTCTGTTGCAGATGCCATGTAGGCACCTATGGTATTCAAAACCTCTTTACCTTTTTCATTCTGCCGGCTCACACGTAAATTACTTGTTGCAATCACAAAACAGCAGAGGCTTACCGTAGCCATACACATAATAAATGCTCCGTGCCATATGGAGCGTTTATCTGATTGGCTTAAATGCTTCATCGAATTGTCAAATTCATCCTCTCTCCAATATTCCAACCATGCACGTTTGATTCTACTCCACAGCCTCATACTCCACACCTCATACCTTTTCTATGCATTTTAATGTTAATTAACCACCTTTAAAATATAAAGTGCATCACCTAGCTGTCAAGTGACTGTATATATTTCATATAAGATGATTTACCATAAAGCCATACTAAAGATGGAGGATAGAAA
This sequence comes from Robinsoniella sp. KNHs210, assembly GCF_000686105.1. NCBI lineage: Bacteria > Bacillati > Bacillota > Clostridia > Lachnospirales > Lachnospiraceae > Robinsoniella > Robinsoniella sp. KNHs210. The sequence continues at coordinate 207,437 of NZ_JMLZ01000002.1, read as the reverse complement.
TATGGCTACAGATAAACGTGTATTCACCTTACGTTTAACAGATGAAGTTTTTGATAAAATCGGCATATTAGCATCAGATAATCACCGCTCTATGACCAATTATATTGAATATGTGCTTATGCAACATTTGGAGAAAATGGAGATGGAACATGGGGTAATTGAAATCAATCAGGCAGAATAGACATATTATTTTACTGTTTTAAGCCATCTTACATGTACAAAGTGCCATCACTAGACAGTCTTATGAACGTATAAAACCCTGACTAGTTGGGTTACCATATATTCATACTCGAAATGGTGGAAAAATTATGGCAACCAATAAGCGTGTATTTACCTTGCGTGAATACGTCCTAATGCAAAATTTAGAACAAATAGAAAGAGAACATGGGATAATCAAGATTGAAGAATCCGAATAGCCAACTTATTCTCGGGCTGTTTGAATGCTTAACATTCTCTTTCTATACAATAACGGGTGCGCCAAAAGTCGCACCCGTTACCCATATTAGCAATATACAATCTCAGCCAGTATAACCTCTTCTGCTGCACTTCTAATATTGTTCTTATCATATAAGTGCTTTTTCATATCATTTTCCTACCTTTCCATTCCTCTGCTTTTTGGCTTTTTCTTTGGCTGCCCAAACATTGGTACTGCCGCATCTTGCTTCGCCTTTTCAAGACGTTCTCTTATACTTTTTTCTTTTTCCAATTGCTCCACCTGCTTTTGTTCCGCTTCTTGCCATTCCCGGACTTCATCTTGCCTGACAGCGGCAAAAACCTTACCTTCTCCTAACACACGCACCACCCGCTCAAACATGGTAGAGAACTGTTTTAGGCTGCTATTTTCTTTAACGAGACTGTCATACCCTGAAATTAGCAGATTGTTCTTTGCCTTTAGCTCCCTGTTTCCTGCTCTAACCCGCTTTAATTCCTGCATGATTTCCGCTAGTCTTGCTGCTAATGCCGCTATCGTATTCTTCATCTTTATAAATAATGGCTTTGCTTTGTTTTCCCGGTAATTGACAGCCCGTTCCAATGCCTTTGCCGGGGGAAGTATCTCTTCCACCTTCCCCCGGAATTTCCTTAATTCCCTGTCAACACTCTCCATCACAGGCTTAAGTATTTCCAATTCCCGTTCATACATGTGGGTCTGCTTTAGAGCCAGTTCTGCCCTGCTTCTTGCTTATTCTGCGGCTTTTTCTGCCTTTTCCCTATTCTCCTCCAACGATTCTACGCTTGCCATGTTCTCTGTAATTTTCTCTACTAATCCGGCACTTTATTCGAACCGTGCCTCCGTCTGGACAAATCGGTCTTTTCAACCTATACAACTATGTTTGATATGTTCCGTGCATGGCAGCAAGAAGCCGCCAACCTGGAACAGGGCAACATCACAAAAGAAGAATATGACCAGTGGCGTTACAACTACCCCAAACTAGATACCTCAAAGCATTGGGTGCATCTTCCTTCTCAAGAGCTAAGTGATATGCTCGCAGAAGAATTGGAAAAGGAAAGCAAAAGGAAAAAGAAAAAATAGACACAAAAAACCTTACCGAAATTCAGTTATATATCTGAAAATCAGTAAGGTTTTTCTATGTTATTGAAGTATTTTATTCAATCGGTGATAACATAAATGTTGCCAAATCGTTGCCACGTACTAAACAAATTAGTTTGGAATCCGCATAAACACTGGGTTTGTAAATTCCATTTTATTACTCAAACTCAATCGTAGCCGGCGGTTTCCCCGTACAATCATAAAGCACCCTATTCACATGCTTCACCTCATTCACGATCCTGCTGGTCACTTTCCCCAGCACTTCCCAAGGCAGTTCTGCCGACTCCGCCGTCATGAAGTCTGATGTAGTAACCGCACGCAATGCCACAGCATAGTCATACGTTCTCTCATCCCCCATAACTCCAACAGATCTCATATTCGTAAGTGCTGCAAAGTACTGCCCGATCTGTTTATCAACACCGGCTTTTGCAATTTCCTCACGATATATAAAGTCTGCTTCTTGCAGTATCTCAATCTTTTCAGCCGTTACTTCTCCAATGATACGGATAGCAAGTCCCGGACCCGGGAATGGCTGTCTGAATACGAGATATTCCGGGATGCCCAGCTCTAAGCCGGCCTTACGTACTTCATCTTTAAATAAGAGGCGCAGAGGCTCAATAATTTCTTTGAAATCAACATAGTCGGGGAGTCCTCCCACATTGTGGTGGGATTTGATCACTGCTGATTTTCCTAAGCCGCTTTCGATTACGTCCGGATAAATTGTTCCCTGTACCAGGTAATCAACCTTTCCGATTTTCTGAGCTTCTTCTTCGAATACACGGATGAATTCTTCACCAATGATTTTTCTCTTTTCTTCCGGTTCTTCTGCACCTGCCAGTTTTTCATAGAATCTGTCCTGTACGTTTACGCGGATGAAGTTGAGATCATAATGGCCTTCCGGACCGAATACGGCTTCTACTTCATCTCCTTCGTCTTTACGGAGAAGACCGTGATCTACGAATACGCAGGTCAGCTGTTTTCCTACGGCCTTTGCAAGCATTACAGCTGCCACAGAGGAATCCACTCCGCCGGAAAGGGCACAAAGCACTTTTCCATCGCCGACTTTTTCGCGGATCTGCTGGATGGATGTCTCTACAAAGGAATCCATTTTCCAGTCACCTGCACAACCGCAGACATTATATACGAAGTTTGACAGCATTTTTGTTCCCTGCTGTGTGTGTACTACTTCCGGGTGGAACTGTACCGCATAGAGGTTCTTTTCTGGCATTTCCATTGCAGCTACCGGGCAAACTGGCGTATGGGCTTTGATGCTGAAGCCTTCCGGTGCATTTTCAATATAGTCTGTGTGGCTCATCCAGCAGATTGTCTTGCCGTCTATGCCCTCAAATAATTTGGAATTGGTATCTACATCTACTTCCGTTTTTCCATATTCACTTACAGGAGCAGTTGTGACTTTTCCTCCCAGTAAATGTGCCATCAATTGTGATCCGTAGCAGATACCCAGGATTGGGATGCCCAGCTCAAATATTTCTTTTGTGCAGGTTGGTGAATCTTCTCCATAGACACTGTTTGGTCCGCCGGTGAAAATAATTCCTTTTGGATTCATTTCTTTTATGGTTTCAAGATCCATGTCATAAGGATGCACCTCACAGTAAACATTGCATTCTCGTACACGTCTTGCTATTAACTGATTATATTGTCCGCCAAAATCCAGTACTATAACCATTTCTCTTTTCACGGTTTGTCCTCCTACGTTTTCTTTCATTCCTTAGTCTTTATGATGCATTCTCTCCATTATAATGGAAGAAATACAGTTTTACAAGTAATTTACTTTATTTTTTTCATCCTATTTTTAAATAAAATACCAAATTTTTATATAAATGATAAAATTTAACCAATACAAGGGGCTGTTGGATCATTTAATTCTGCCCACTGCACACACTCATTTATATCTTCTGATACTGCCACTTTCCTCTGGCATAACGGATCATGAAGCAGATTCCACGGAACAGCCAGTCTATGGTCATGGCTACCCATACGCCAAATACACCCCAGCCCAGGTATTTTCCCAGCACATAACTGAAAGCAATGCGGAAAATCCACATGGATAATATGGATATTATCATGGTCAGCCTCACATCATTTGAAGCCCGCAGAGTATTGGGCAATGAAAATGACATGGGCCAGATCGTACAGCAGCAAATGGCATGGTAGGTTAATATCTGTGTTGTCATCTGCGCGGTTACATCAGAAAGATTATAGACTTTCATGATCAAAGGCAGCAACAGGAATATAATAACGTTCATGCCCCACATGGCAACATAGACGATCTTCATCAGCTTTTTGGTATAATGTTTTGCCTGGTCGTAATCCCCTGCGCCCACACACTGGGATACAACTGTCAGGATCGCAAATCCGATTGCCATCCCCGGTAAAATCTGGAACATTGCTATGGTATTGGACACGGCATTTGCTGCGATAGATGCTGTGCCAAAACCGGCTACCAGACTGAGTACCAGGATTTTACCCAGCTGGAACATACTGTTTTCCAGACCGTTTGGTATTCCGATATGTAAAATTTTACGTACCATATGTCTGTCGAATTTGATAGAAAATGGCCGTGGAAGATGGATTTCCTGATTGGCTCTTGCAAGCAGCAGTATCATGATGACTGCTGCTACGATTCTGGAAATCAGCGTGGGTATAGCCGCTCCTGCAACTCCCATCTTCAAACCGAAGATCAAGATAGCATTTCCTGTTATATTTATGGCATTCATAAGCAGTGATGTTTTCATGGAAACTTTGGAATTGCCCATTGCACGAAATAGCGCAGCGCCGCTGTTATACAGGGCAATAAACGGGATGGATGCCGTTACAATTACTAGATATGTCTCTGCATGTCCCATGACATCTGCTTCTATCTGCCCAAATACACCGTGCAGGATCAATCCCTGCCCCAGATAGACCACCGCAGTAATAATAATAGAAAGTACAGTAGTAAACAGGACCAGCTGCTCTGCGGCCTTACAAGAGCGCTCTGCACGCTTCTGGCCTATATACTGCCCCGCTACGACTGCACCTCCGGTCGCCAAGGCCGCAAAAATATTGATCAGCAGGACCATTACGGTATCTACCAGCGATACACCCGATACTGCTGACTCTCCTACGCTGGCGATCATTACCGAATCCGCCATTCCTACGGTTACCGACAACAGCTGTTCAATAATCAAAGGTACAATTAATTGCTTCAGCTGTTTATTTGTGAACATCATTGTTCTCTCCCCCAATTCTTCTCTTCCTGTACATTTACTTGCTGATTTGCAGTTTAGCAGCGTAATCTTCTTCTGCTATCTAATATATTCCTTTATCTGTTTCCACTCTTGCAGCAGCCGTTCCATATTGAATGCAGCATTTGCCGGACTGCTGCTTGGAAGACGAGTAATTTCACGCTTTGTCTCTGGAAAAGAATACTTTTGATAAAGCTCATATGCTTTTCCACCGTTGGCGTATATTTTTCCGATATCAGCCTGTCCCAGAATCAATGGAAGATCTGCCGGAATGACATTTTTAATGGAACTGTCACTGGAACCAATGATATCACAGCTTGCTATTACATCCCAGATCGCAATGTGGTTATTCAACAGAAGGGTCTTCTTTTCCTCAATTGTCACAGGAACTTCGCCTTCAGTCAGCGCAGCTATGATTTTCCAGAACCGATTCTGTTTGTGCCCATAATAAAATTGATTTTCTCTGGATTTTACGGAAGGAAATGTTCCAAGTATCAGTATTTTAGAATCTTTGTCAAATACCGGATCAAAGGTATGGGACAAATGGGTATACTGTTGATTATCTTTTAATTTCATATCTTACTCCTGTCTGAACGAAAGCCCGGCTTAAGTGCCTGGCTTTTACAAGAAACTATAATATTATATCCCCTATACATATGGAATTCAATAGAGATATTATATGAAATTTACAGCATTTTGACGTTTATCTGATATTATTTGCCGGATCTTAGAAAAAAACGGGGAACATCCATTTTCGTGTCCCCGCTTTTCATAACTCCCTCTGTGAATCCCTGACTATTGGTTTGTCTGATGAAGATATTTTTCCCGTGTAGCAAGCCCACCTCTTATATGACGCTCGGACTTGTTGACATCCAATACCTTCCTGGCACATTTCGCCAGAGTTGGATTAATCTGAAGCAGTCTTTCGGTGACATCCTTATGTACCGTACTTTTGCTTATCCCAAATTTCTTCGCTGTTTGTCTTACTGTGGCATTTTGTTCTATGATATAATTCGCAATGTCTATTGCCCTTTCCTCAATATAACCTTTCAAGGAAATCCCCCTGCAATCACTGTGTTTTTAACATTGTATGCAGGGGGGTGTGGGATTAGAATATAGTATATGCCAAATTCTATTTCAGCTGTCCTCTTCCGGCTCCCATCAGCAATTTCTCCTCATTTCCTAATTTTACAGTACAAAAATCATTGTACCGCCCGCCTCCATCATAGTGCTTTACTTTCACCAGCTGAACCGTTTTTCCATCCAAAATCAGGCGTTCCTCAATTAATTTTTGAGAAAATAAGCGTTTCTGAACCTGTCTTTGTATAAAAAAGCCTTCTTCATCTAATATTACTTCAAACCGCTCCCGCAGAAGCTTTTCTGGTGCTTTCTGTTCCGTTGTATACCCTCCGTCCCGCACCAGAGCACAGAGATTAAGCTTACCTTCAGAGTAATATAAATAGCTGCTTTCTGAGACCAGGCATCCAAAATAAAAACCATCCAGACTATCTAAATCCCCGTCTATTATTCTATTTAGACCCGTTTTTCTCTTTTCTTCTTTTTCCTCTTTACCTTTTTGTAAAAAATCATTATACACTCCGACATATGTGGACCAATCCTTAGATATTTTTTCTGAAATCAAATCCGGCGCCAGTTTGATTGCTTTTTTTGCACATTCCTGAGCTTCCAGAACGTCCTCCGAAAGCAGCACACCGATCATATATTCATTTAAATTATTAGTAACATGTAAAACATATTCCCAAAGAATCTCATAGTCAGTCGGATATTTTTTAATTAGCTTTTTAAACCTTTTATCACATTCCTCATATTCACCAACTGTTTGCAATTGTTTTATATTTTGCAGTTCCCGTTGCTTTTCCGAAATCTCTGGAGATTCACCAAGCATAAATGCCGCTTTGCAGTAGTCACAGACAGCTATTTTTGTTGTCAAATCAACCTTTAATTTCCCATTACAATTCTGACATACAAGTTCTTCCATCACAATACCTCCCCATGCACACATATTTATACAAGCGTTTACCAGATCAGCGTTCATTCGTCCTGTCATCCCATCAACCAGTATTTTTACTCCAATCCCATATGGCTTCGAAACATCCCTTTCTCTCATTATAACTTTCTTTTATCCCATAAGCAATATCATCCCTTTGCATATTTCAGCATATTAGAAAAATTATGTTACTGCTCACAGGCATGCTGTAAACAGTGTTGCCGACCGTTCATTTTAACCATTTTGACCGCATAATCCGCCCTGGTAATCTCCCTTCTGATATGCTAAAATAAAGTAACTTTAAATGAGGCACATTATGCAAAATGGGTAACTATTTTATATATGGCAAAAGGGGGCGAAAAATGAAACAACAATTAAATGAAAAGATTCGTGTGGAAATCAATGATATGAAGCAAGGTATGTTTTTGCAAAGCGAGGACACTGATAATCCGGTATTATTATTCCTTCATGGGGGTCCCGAATCACCGGAGATTGCATTTACCCAGAAACATCCAACCGGACTGGAAAAAATATTTACGGTATGCTGGTGGGAACAAAGAGGCAGCGGAATTTCTTACAATCGCAGTATTCCAAAAGAAATGATGACAATCGATCAGATGATTTCTGACACTGTAGCGGTAGTCAACTATCTGCGCAGACGTTTTAGGAAAAATAAAATATACATAATGGGGCATTCCTGGGGAACTGTCCTGGGGATCCTTACGGTGCAGCAGGCACCGGAGCTTTTTCATGCCTATATCGGCATAGGGCAGGTTGCCCGACAGGCAGAGTCAGAAAGGCTTGCATATACCTTTATGGTCAAAAAATTCCAAAGCGCCGGCAAGAAAAAAATGGTCCGTAAATTTAAAAAGTTTCCCATCGATAAAGGCGCCGAAATCGATATAAAATACCTCTCTCTACGTAGTGACGGCATGCAAAAACTTGGTATTGGCACCATGCACCGCAGCAACTCTATGATGGATTGCGTAAAAATGGTACTTGGTTATAAAGGTTATACATGGAGTGAAAAAATGAAGTACCCATTGGGCAACAGTTTTTCTCTGAACTGCCTCTGGGATTTTGTACTGCAAAGTGATTTTTGTAAAAAAGTTCCCCGGCTGGAAATACCGGTATACGTACTCCATGGAAAGTTCGATTACCAGGTTTCTTACGTGTTAGCGAAACAATTCGTTCAGAACATAGACGCTCCGGTAAAAGGTTTCTATACCTTTGAACGTTCCGCTCATAGCCCATGTTTTGAGGAGCCTAAAAAGATGTGTCATATTTTACTTAAAGATGTGCTGCACGGAAAAGCCGATTTGGCTGATAACTAAATATTTAACTTTTCTATGAAAATGCTGCATCTAAAAATAGGTACAGCATTTTTCATTGGCTCTTCAGCATTCTGCATACATACCTGCATACTGTTTATACATCTGCAAAATATCTTTTTAGGGAATGTAGTCTTTCTAAAATTACCGCTTTCAATGATGCCGTTTGTATGAATATTATGGATTCCCCATAAGCAATAAAGTAATCTGCAATAAATTTCTCTTCGCCCTTGTTATAAAAACCTTGAATGAAATATCGGCCATTTTCTATGCAAAGTTTCATGGAAGGATAGTGTTCTTTATAATATATGTCTGCTCCTCTTTCGGATATTTCCACCTTAAAATCTACTGCATCCTGCATTTTATACAATTTGTCGGCTGATTTCTCAAATACTTCAAGTGGTTTGGATTTGTAATGACTGCATTCCCTAACATCCATAATCTTGTCACAGCGAAACACTTTCGGGCTGTCTGTCTCAAAGTCATAGCCTGTTGCATACCATTGTCCATATGCAGAGGAAATATTAAAAAATTGAATGGAATAATTTATTTTATGACCATTTTTTCGATAGGTTATTATGCAGACTTTTTCCTCTATGGCTGATTGTAAAATTGCACTTAGAAATTCGCAATGATTTCTATGTTGTATCCCAGCCAGACTAAATACTCTTTCAACTCTGCGAAGCATATCAATTTTTTCCGGGGATAAACAAAGTTCAAATTTCTTTTTTAGTTTTTCAGCACACAAATGAAAGGGGGTGCTTTCATAATCCCGCAATGTAAGCATTGAAAAATATAATGCATATACTTCATCCATGTTAAATACAATAGGCGACAACAGTCGATTGCGTAATATACCATAATAACCGTTTCTGCCGCTTTGTGAATATATTGGCATGCCGATACGTTCTAAAGCCTCCACGTCTCTCAGCGCTGTGCTTTTTGAAATACTATACTTTTCCATCAAATCTTTCAGATTGAAAATATTTTTATCATTTAGAAATAACATCATATCATTTATTCTTTCAGACTTATTCATTTTCCACCACCTAATATAAAATTCCCTTAAAATTCCCTCAAAAGGTATCATCTGTTGAAACCTTTTTATATTATACTTCAATTATCCAATACAAAAAAGAAGGAAGAGTGTAAAACATGAAAAGAATTTTCTTAGCCGCTTCATTTAAAGATGTATGCCCCCTATTCGCTGACTTTGAGAGAGACATAAAGGGGAAAATTGTGACTTTTATTCCTACGGCCAGTATGGTTGAAAACGTTGTTTTCTATGTGGAAGCCGGGAAGAAAGCACTTGAAAAGTTAGGTGCTATTGTAGACGAACTGGAACTATCCACAGCAACGGCTGAAGAAATACGCACGAAACTGAAAAACAATGATATCATCTATGTAACTGGGGGAAACACGTTTTTTCTATTGAAAGAGTTAAAAAGAACCGGAGCAGATAAAATTATTATAGAAGAGGTAAATGCGGGTAAATTATACATTGGAGAGTCTGCCGGAGCTATGGTTACTGCTGCTAATATTGAATATGCCAAAGGAATGGACAATCCCAAAAAGGCTCCCAGTCTGCTTAATTTTGATGCTTTAAATTTGGTGGATTTCTATACAGTGCCCCATTATACCAATTTTCCATTTAAGAAAGCAGCACAGAAAATTGTGAGTCAATACTCATCTGAATTAAAATTACTTCCTATCAGCAACTATGAGGCACTTATAATGGATGGTGATGAGATTCGGCACTGCACCGATAATCCAATGGTGACATATAGCAAAACCGTTTAAAAACTGTTGCAAAATACTGGCTGGAAGAGAACCCATACTCGTATGCAATCTCGGTAACCGTCCTGTCACTGCTCCATAGTTCATTTTTTGCTGATTCTATTTTCCGGCGCAATATATATTCCCTGGGCGGGATCCCTGTTGCTTTCACAAAATTAAAATGGAAGCGCGAAACAGACAGCGCCATCTGTTTCGCCAGCTCTTCTATTTTTATATCATCTTTGATATGATTTTCTATATATTGTAAAACTTCTTTCATCTGCTTTTCTTCTTTTTTATCCTTTTTCTCTTTTTTATCCTTCCTCTCTTTTTTCTCCTCTGACTCCTCCTTCTTATCATCTATATTATCTTCTATATTATCATCTATATTATCTTCTATATTATCTTCTATTTGTTCCTGCATATTTTCCATAATATTTTCTTCATATTTTGCCGGGCAGGCAGTCATTAACAGCATCAGAGATGACAGCGCGTTTCGAATTCTTGTACGATAAAATTTATCCGGACTCAGCATGATTTCCATAATCTCTTTGCACAGCCCGATCATTTGGTCATTTCCCTGATAAATCCTTCCGGTTTCTATTTCAAAATGTGAGATAAAACCCTGTGCTTCAGATTTATCACAAATAACCCCTGATTGTATTACATTTTTCAAGTCGATAATTAAATAATACAAAGATGCTTTATCTTCCGGATTCCCTCCGGTACTATGCCATTCTCCCGGCCTGGCAACAAAAATATCCCCGCTGTTAACCTTATAGGATTTTTCCTCCACACTGTAAATTTGACAGCCTTTTATCAAAAATACAAATTCTGTCATATCTTCATGGGTGTGTACTGTCAGCGGTCTGTGGGCTTTAGTATAATTTACTTTCCCCAACCGGAACAGCATACGTTCATCCTGGTAATACTCCACGATCTTTTTATCTTTTTTCACCGTTGTTATCCTCCATAAGACTTCCAGCCGAAATCTATGTTTCATTTTCAACTGCAATACAAACTCAAAAGCCAAACTGTCAATTTTGATTTACAATAATCTTAACAAAATTCAGCAAGAAAGGAAACACATTATGACACCAAAAGAAAATATGTTAAAAGCCATCCGGTTTGAATCGCCCGATTATATCCCCATGACATTTAAAATCAATGACTCCTGCTGGCATTCCTACCCTCAGGATTTTCTATTTGAACAAATGGAGCGTCATCCGCTGTTATTTCCGGATTTTCATAGACCGGCTATCCCCTATATACCAAAATACGCCGCAGTCGCAAAGAAAGATGTCCCCTTTAAGGATGATTGGGGTTGCATCTGGCATACAAGTATGGATGGCATTACTGGAACGGTAACGGAACATGCTCTGTCATCCTGGGACTCATTTGAAAGCTATAAAGGTCCTGACCCGGCATGCTGCATGGGTATCGGACCTGTGGACTGGACTGAGGAAGCAAAACGCATCAGAGACCTGCAAAATCGGGGAAAACTTGCAAAAGCCGGACTCAGACACGGACATACCTTCCTCCAGCTGTGTGATATCAGAGGATATGAAAATCTCATATTTGATATGGCTGACGAAGAACCAAACCTGACACAGCTTATAGACATGATTGAATCCTTTAACCTGCACATTATACATAAATATCTGGATATGGATGTGGATATCATTACCTATCCGGAAGATCTGGGCATGCAGACAGGTCCTATGCTGTCTCCCCACCATTTCCGGAAATTCATCAGCCCAAGCTATAAACGCCTGATGAAACCTGCCTTAGACAAAGGCACCATCGTGCATATGCATTCTGACGGTGATATACGATTGCTGCTTGATGAGCTTTTGGTAAGTGGTGTCGGCATCATCAACCTCCAGGATCTCGTAAATGGAATCGACTGGATTAAGGATCGTTTGGCGGGGCGTGTCTGCCTGGAACTTGACATCGACCGTCAGACTATCACCTCCCAGGGATCACCCGACCAGATCCATCGCCTCATAAAGGAAGAAGTTCGTAAGCTGGCATCTCCCAAAGGTGGACTAATGATGATTTATGGACTATATCCGGGGATTCCGTTAGAAAATATCGTGGCTGTTATGGATGCTATGGAGGAATACGCTGTATATTATTCATAACTAATATTTGAAATCTGCCATTAGATCTGGGATTAGATGTGTTACTAGATATACTAATACATTCAGTGCTACATCTGCTAATACATTCAATACTATATCCACTAATAAATCTATCAGCATATGCACTTCGGGCAGATTCAGTGTCCGATGGTGCATATGATTTATATATTCAAATTTCATCTGCTAAAGGGTGATAGAGCGAAGGTTTTATAGGGTTCTATTAGGTGATTTATATTTGGGTTTAGCTGAGGAAGGACGCTTTGTAGATGGACGTAGTGTACGGAAAGATGGGGGTGGGAAACTGATATGGACTCCGTCAGCTTGCCGCAGAACTGGTATTTTCTAACCTTTCCGAAGCACTTTTTGGCGGATAGTATTCGACTGGCTCCCATCGGATACTAAGCGGGCACTGAGCTGCGAAATGCATCAGGATTTCGGAGCGAATGCCCGCGGGCCGCCAAAAAGTGCTCCGGGAAGGTTAGAAAATGCCAGTTCTGCGGTAAGCCTTCCAAATCAATGTCCTGGTCCGCCCCCTTCTCTATCCGTACACTACCTCCATCTACAAAGCGTAATTTAATCAGCCAAACCCAAATATAATTCATTTAATAGAACATTACAAAACGCTCGCTGTAATACCAGATAATTGCTCCAATCTACACTAAATATTTTTCCTGATTTTTAAATATCTCAGCCATAATCTGAATATTTTCAACTGGTACATCCCCCGGAACTGCGTGTGTGGGTGCCAGAATATATCCACCGTTTCCTTTCATAATGCCTGCCGTTCTGATAATAACGTCCTTTACCTCTTGCGGTTCAGCAAAAGGCAATAAGGTCTGGGTACTGATACCACCCCAAAAGGTAAGTCTGCCTCCTGTTTTCTTCTTTATTTTTGCCATATCATAGATTTCAGCCTGAAAGGTCTGATAGACATCCAGACCAATCTCTATAAGATCTTCAAAGACAGCTTCAATGTCCCCGCAAGAATGCTGGATAACATATTTTCCAGCGCTTTTGATCTGGTGATACATCCTTTTCATTTGGGGCTGAATGAATTCCCTCCATTTCTCTGGTCCCATGATCATTCCTCTCTGCTGCCCCCAATCATCTCCAAGGCATATGCCGTCAATATCATACTCTAATGCAATCTGTATTAAACGACAGTTATAATCGCAGATCTTTCCTAGCAGTTCATGTACAAAATCCGGTTCCTCGATCATGAAAACCAGTAAATTCTCCATTCCACACAGTGTCCACGCTCGCTCGAACATGGAGAAACTGATAGAAGCTGTTTTAAAAGACGTTTTCCCATTTTCTGCAAGCTGTTTTAGCTTTTCACGTACCTGTTCTTCCTTAATTTCCGGAAAAGTATAATACTTTAAATCCTCCGGTTCACAAAGAATACAGGAATCAATCACTCCAATATCCTTATCCGCACCGTTTCGGTTCCAGCACACACCAAAATCGTCCATATAATATCCCGGCATGTTTTCGGCTTCTGTATATCCGCCATCTATACCCATCATATCAATATCATTATCCAGCGAATCCTGATAATTGCTTATTCCGGTAAATTGACGCATCTTTTCCAGTTCTTCCGATCCCAGCTCAAGATAATGGGGTATTCTATCTGTATCCAAATGTTTTATGCAGTTTATTACCCGCTCTCTGCCTGTCATAGTATTTCCTTTCCGAATCCTGTTCTTCATATGCATCTAGTACACATATCCCATCTGTTCCTAACTTCCCTCAGCTTCATTCTTCCCCATCCTACATCTCAACAACCGTTCCCGTTACCCTTGCTTTTTCTGCTGCAAAAGCAATTCTGTGACCCTGAAGCGCAGACAACGCACTCTTATCCCCTGCCCCATCTACATTTTCTCTGATCAGCTTCAGGAATTCTTTCATTATTCCATAGTCTCCGCCGCCATGTCCTTCCTTTATGGCATCAATCAGAATGGTCTCTTTCTTTCCCTTCTTAAAATCGATCAGTTCAATCTCATCCTCTTCCAGTCTGCCGTTTATTTCCCCTTTGCTTCCCATGAGCTTAATTACTCTGCTGCAATCCCAGGAAAATGCACTCATGGTAAAGGAAGCTGTAACTTTATTGGTAAATTCCAGATTGACCACCTGATGGTCAACCACATCGTTATCGCAGTCATAGACGCATCTGCCATATGGACCAGTCCGAAGCGCTTCCAGGATAGCTTCCTCACTGGTATCCTGGCTGACGACTTTTTTAATTACATCTGCCTGCCAGTTATCCTTCCAGTCTATATATATTCCCGGGGCATAATAGGCACACTCATCTGCTGCCGGACATCCATCCGTACATCGTTTAGCAGCTCCCGCCGGTGCCTTTTCCTTTTTGAAATGCCCCAAAGAACCAAAGGAAGATACTCTGCTGCAGTCAGAATCTGCCAGCCACAAAAGGATATCCATATCATGGCAGCATTTTGCCAGGATCATAGGGCTGGAGGTCTTGCTGTTTCTCCAGTTTCCGCGGACAAAACTATGTGCCTGGTGCCAATATCCTACATTTTCAATCAACTGAATATTCTGCAGTTCACCTATTTTATTTTCATCTAACAATTTTTTTAACGTCTTGAAAAATGGGGTATAGCGAAGCACATGGCATACTAAGAATACATTCGGATATGCCGACAACGCTTTTTCAATTGTATTGCATTCATCCGGCTGATTGGAAACAGGCTTTTCCAATAAAATGTGATATCCTTTTTCCATTGCCTTTAATGTTGGTAAAAAGTGGTCCTGATCCTGTGTGCAGATCAGGACAGCATCTGCCATTTTATCCTGCTCTAAAAAAGTCTCCCAATCTTCATAACAGTTCTCTTTTGGAATCTGAAACTCCTTTTGAAAAGCTTGTCTCCGCCTGGCATCGGGTTCCGCCACTGCAATAAACTCCAGTTCTTCCGGATGCCTGTATGCATAGGAAGCATAAGCCTGTGCTCCCCGTTGTCCCGCACCGATCAGTGCCGCCTTTATCTTTTTCATCCGTTCTGTCCTCCTGTTGTTGAATAACGTTCTGCAACTTCAATCATCACTTCATAATTTTTATATGCATTTTCGGAAAGTACCCTTCCCAGCGGGCATGCAGAAGGCATCAGCACAAAACCTCTTCCTTCACCTGACATCCCCTGGCGCACAGCCTCTTCCACTTTAATTTTAAATGCCTCCTGCCCCATCTGTTCGATATCGCTGATTTCAAGTCCTCCAAACAACACCATCTGCTGGCCATATTTTTTGCGAACCTCGGATAATTCCACATCACCCTGGGGAACAGGTTCGATGGGATCCAGCCCGGAACACCCGGTCTCTGCAGTATATTTAAGAATATCTTTCTGCCTTCCATGCTGGTGGATTCTGGCAAAACCTCCATGCCTCTGTATTGCTAAAACCAGCTCCCTGTCATAATCCGTCACGTATTCTTTGTACAAATATGGAGGCAAATATGGCGGTGCAGCATATTCCGGACCATATATCCTCCAAAGGCGCCCCGGCAGGTCTTCTGCGATCCGCGCCGTTTTCTTCAGTAATATTTCCTGCGCCTTTTGCAGCGCTTTATGAAAGAGTTCCTGCTCGGTCATCGCTATGATCATGTACTCTTCCATATCCATCAGGGACGCTATCTCACACAGGGCATCCCCCGTTTCTATCATTACAATGCCAGTGTCTCCGATTTCTCTTTCCACTGATAGCAGCTGTCTGTAATCCGGTTCTCCAATTTCTTCCGCAGGCAGGGAAATCCAGGCTTCCAGGTCCGTTTCATCCTTAATAAAATGCTCCAAGATCCACACAGTGTTCACATCCATATCTCTTCTGGTATGCTGGCGCAGTATACGCTCCCCCGCCTTTATTTCCGTAATCTCATGCTTTCTTCCCTGATCATCAAAATAGGAGGTCACTACCGTCTGTTTTTCCACTTGTGTGGCTGGATGTACAAATGGTATATAACACATAATAATACGGTCTGTTTTTTCCCTTGCCAGTTTCAGCAGAGGCTTCCAGGATGGGTGGTTATATATATTAAACAGATCCGGGTCATTCTCATCCTCCGAATACCCATTGATCTCGTAAAAGCATACCGGCGGCCTGTCCACAGGCTCCCCCCGCAGAACAGCCATCAATCGTTCTTTTCTCGTCATAAGCTTCTCCTTTTACTTCAGTGCCGACGTTGCCGTCAGAGCATCTTCGATCTTTTCTCCACATACGATATTCAGCAGAACGGCTGGCGCACTGATCATTACCATCGTTGCACCCAGCAGCCCCCAATCCGTGCCTCTTAATGAGGTAAAATAATTCAATGAAATGGGAAGGGACCTCATATTCTGTGAATCGATCAGCAGATATGCCAGTGAAAATTCATTCCAGGAATAATTCATGAATACCACAATCACTACGGTAGTTACTGCCGGCGCCACCATTGGCACCATAATCCTGAAAAATGTCCGGAACACACCACAGCCGTCAATATAAGCTGCTTCCTCCAGTTCAAATGGCAGGGACCTGAAATAGCCGGTAAATATAATTACTGATATGGGCAGCGCACTGGCGGTATAGAGCATGATCATACCCTGGTAAGTATTTCGTACTCCCAGATCTCCCATCAGACTGAATAAAGAGAGCACGATTACAAATACCGGGACAATCATCCCCACCTGCAGCAGGTTTACCATAAACCTGCTGAGCTTAAATCTCATTCTGGCAACCGCATAGGCAAACATGATCGCACAAAATATCGTAAGTAAAATCGTCCCCGCAGTATATACCACGCTGTTCAGGAAAAATCTTGGAAAATCAAATGTGGTAAATGCATCCGCATAATTGCTGAACATCCACTCTGCAGGCAATCCAAATGGATTCATCATTACATCTTCCTTTGTCTTCAGAGAAGTCAGTACCATCCACAATAAGGGATATAGAAACAGGAAACTGATCAGCACCATGCTTAGCCAAAGGATAATCTTTCTGCCTTTTTTCTTCATAATTATACCTCCTGGATATCGCAGGTCCCGCCTGCGATATCCATTAATAAGTAGTCTGAAAGGAACTTTCAAACTTATACCCCTGCAATACCGCAGATAGGTCTGCGGTATTGCACCAATAGAAAGTTTGAAATGCTTTTTGTTTCAAACTTATACCCCTGTATACCGCTGACAAGTCTGCGGTATGCATTAATAAGTAGTTTGAAACGCTTTTGTTTCAAACTTGCTCCTTCCTTTTGCTGGTGAACTATACCAGTTCAATCCGCTCTCTTGCCACAAAATGATTAATCACCATAAACACGCCGATGCCGATCACTGCAAAAATAACTGCAATCGCATTTGCCTCTCCAAACTGCTGGCTTTGATACGCCTTGTAATAGAGCTGATAGACAATTGTTCTGGTAAGGTCTCCCGGCCCTCCGTTTGTCATAACCTGCACATGTGCAAACATACCAAGCGTTCCTGCTGTAGATATAATCAATACAAATTTAATAATTTCCTGAAGCAGGGGAATCGTGATATATCTGCACTGCTGGAAGAAATTAGCCCCCTCTACCTTCGCCGCCTCCATATAGGTCTCCGGTATAGAACGAATCCCGGAATACAGAAGAACCATATTGTAACCAATATACTGCCAGACGAATACAAAAGCCACACACCAGATCGCCGTCTGTTCATCTATCAGCCAGGTATGTATCAGTTCGCTTAACCCTAATTTAGTCAATACCGTATCGATAATTCCCCAGTTGGGCTGCAATACCATTTTCCACATCAGACAGATAACTGTAATATTCAACACTGTTGGCATAAAATAGGTGATTTTAACATACCGTCTCATTTTTACAGAGCAGAGATTGATAAGCAGCGCCAGCAGTAATGATACAGGGCCGGCAACCAGCGTCTGCAGCAATACAATTTTCAGGGTATTGGAAACAGAATGCCAAAATACAGGATCTGTCAGAACCGCGCTGTAATTCCCGATTCCCACAAACTTCCCTATCTTAAATCCATCGTATTCAAAAAAGCTTGTATAAATAGTCGGAAGCATGGGGTATAAAATAAATACACTAAATATGATGGTGGCTGGTGCCAGGAACACCAGAATGATCCATTTTTTGCTTAAATATCTGTCCATGGCATTCTCCTTTTTGTATGAAATTACTTCTCAGAATCTTTCTGCAATTTATCCATTGTGGTGCAAAACTCATCTGCTGTTAACTGCTTGGTGAGAAGTTTTCCAATGTTCACTTCTAATTCTGCTTTGACTGAATCCTTCAAAAAGTTAGACGCATAATTAGGAATTACATCCATTCCTTCCTGGTTAAACAGGTCATAATAGTCCTTGGTAATGGGTGAAAGCTTAGGTTCCGTTCCAACATCCATTCCCACTGCATTGCCCATTTCTTCCGAAAAGAACTTTGCATCCTGCTCTACCATCCATTCTGCCAGTTTCACAGATTCCTCGATGTTTTCACTGTTCTTAGATACCATATAACCGCCATATGCCTGTCCCCATCCATTGAGGAATCCCGGTGTTTTATTGAAAGTCGGCAATGAAAAGTAATCCAGATTTTCCATTTTGTCAATTGATCCATATACCCACAACGGCGCATAGATCATTGGAGACTTACCGGAAGTAAACAGTGCCACATGTTCATCATAAGTAGTGGTGGCCGCATCTTTTGCAAATGCACCCGCATTAATCATCTGTTCATATTTGTTCATTGCATTTCTAAACGGTTCCGAATCAAATCCCATATCCCCGGCTATAATCTTCTTCATATTTTCAGGATCATCCATCGTAATCAGCTCCTGGGGGAGAAATGCGTAAGCAGTAAAGCTGCCAAGCATGGAAATCGGAACATAATCTTTTGCCGCAAACTGGGTACAGGCATCCAATAACTCTTCAAAATTAGTCGGTACTTTAATATTTTCCTTTTCAAATATTTCTTTGTTATAAATCATTGCCGCTGTATAATAGGCATCCATACCTGCACTGATTGCGTAGATATTGCCGTCACTGTAAGGAACTAATGCCGATTTAGTTTTATACCGGTCAATAAATCCGTCTTTTTCAATGTAAGGCGTCAGATTTACCGCATTATCGCTTTCCAGAATTATATTCCATCCGAAAAATACATCGGGCAGCTCTCCGGACGCATTATAGATACGAAGTTTTTCCTGATATCCTTTTCCCGGAAGTTCAAATTCAACGTCCAGATTAGGCAGGTCATTTTTAACATTTGGGGCATAACATTCGTTGTATAACCTGACCCTGGCTTCATCCTCAGACATTAAAAACGCCTTTAATTTTACCGGTTCTCCAGACGCTGTCTCTGCCGCCCCCTGCGTATCTTTAGCATCTGTTTCTCCGGCTGTTTCGTTTGATGCAGCTTCTTTCGATTCTCCTTTACCGGAAGCCGTATCCTCTGCTGTGGTTTCACTCTTTGCAGGACTCTTTGCCGTTTCTCCTTTTCCTGTGGAACATCCCATACACATTAAGGATGTAATTACTACTGCCGCCGCCGCTTGCATCCATCTCTTTCTCATATCTTTTCCTCCTTCAGATATTAATTGTAAGTTCAGTATATCTGACTTAACAGATCTCCGTAAGACAATATTGTTTGTTCATTGGTAATATTGTTTGTTTTCATTTATAGAAAAAGAGGCTGTCCCTAGTACAGCATTGCGCAATTAACAGTGAATTAAGCAATGCTGTACTAACCCATTCAGGAATTCATTCAACAGATCCTGTTGGAATTCTACGGGTTTTGGAAAGCCTCTTTTCCTTTATTTCCTATTCAATTTTATCCATGTACTTTGACGGTGATACTCCGGTATATTTCTTAAAGCATTTTCCAAAATAGCCCAGATCCCCATAGCCTACCTGTTCCGCCAATAGTGTCATATTCCGGCATCCCTGGTCAATTAATGTTTTTGCCCGTTCAATCCGAAGCGATGTGATATATTGATTCAGGGTAATTCCTGTCTGCTTTTTGAAACTATGGCATAAATAATGGTAATTAACGTAAAAATATCCTGCAATATCATTTATTTTAAACTCCGCTTCACAGAAATGCTCTGTAATATATGCCTTAATTTCCTCAATCTGCTTCATCCCTCTGGTATTTTTGTGCTCGCCAATATAGCACAATGCCTTGTCAAATAAATCCAATATCCGGCTCTGTGCCTGGCTAATCGTTTGAATCTCATCCAGTATTTCCATAGGCGACTGCATTTGCGTAAATATATCCGTAAACACAACCGACACCTCCTCCAGATATTCCATACAGGTAAAAATAAATTCCATGCAATGGCACTGCAGCATATCATAACTGATGCGAAGTTCCTGCGCTTCACTGAAAATCTTCTTAACAATACACTGGACGGATTCCCGGTCTCCCTGCCTCATCCCCATAATTAATTCATTCCTGATTCCTGAATGAATCAGGGTATTCTGGCTGATAAAAGATTTCGTCTTTTCATAGTCAACCACACTGTTTCCACCACTGTTATACTTATTCTTCAGGGAAAATAATGCCTGTTGATAGGACGTTGTTATTCCTCCCGGATCAGAAGCTGAATTTCCAATTCCAATGGTAACGGTAAATGGCAGATGCCTGGAGATAAACTCTGCAATCTGAAGCACATATTTCCTAATTTCAGCTTTGCTATTGTCCCTGGATACCTCCCCGCACAACAGGCAGACAATGCTATCCCGCTCATCCACACAAAAATAGGGCTGCATGTCGGCGGGAATCAGCTCCTGGGCAATGTTGCGCACCGCATACTTCCACAATTCCTTATCCGCCACATCCCACTGACGGGATTTAAAATCATCGATTTCCATGACCAGCACGACAAAAAAGTGATAATCCAGATTCATCCCTTCCAGTCCCGGTGACATTTTCCCATGTGTACCCCCTGCAGATATGACTCCCCGTATTAAATCATTTAATATCTTTTCCTCCAGCAAAGGCTGATTTCTTCTTACCTGTTTTTCCAGACTGGACAGTTTCACCTGGTAACTGCGCAAGGCTTCCACCTCTTTGGAAATCTCCCGGATCGCATGGCACAGTTCCTCTTCGTTCAGCGGCTTTAACAAATAACTTTTCACACCGTATTTCATTGCCTTTTGCGCATATTGGAATTCGCTGTGACCGCTTAAAATAATAATTCTGGTTTCCAGCTTCCTTTCGTAGATCAGCTTACTGAATTCAATGCCGTCAATAATCGGCATATTAATATCCAGAATTACCATATCCGGCTCTTCTCTTTCCACTAAAAGCAGGCCCTCTTCCCCATCAGAAGCTTCCCCTGCAATATGACAACCCATTCCCTCCCAGTCGATACATGATTTCAAATACTGCCTAAAGTAAAATTCATCATCTACAATTACAACCTTTGTCATAGTTTTTACACCCTGTCCTTTATCGCTTTTCCCAAACCTTCTTATACTACAGCCTGTCCTTTTTTGGAATTCTCACAATAACTTCTGTATACACCCCATAGCTGCTGCTGATAGCCAGCCCATAGGAAGACCCGAATACAAGCTTAAGCCGGTTATCGATAGAATTCAGACCGAATCCTCCTCTTTCATCTGTCTTTTGATCCCTCAGTACGGAATCCAGCTTTTCCTTTCGGATGCCCACCCCATTGTCATAAACCGAAATTAATATATCATCTGCATCACTATAGTATTTAATCTTGATATCTGATTTTACCTTTTTAGGCTTTATTCCATGATAGATTGCATTTTCCACCAAGGGCTGGAGCGTTAACTTTGGAATAACGTATGTTGCCAGCCTGGCATCCCCCTCAATCTGATAATTTAATTTATCTACATAGCGGATGCCCTGCATATATAAGTAATTCTTTATCAGATCCAGTTCTTCCTTAAGCGTAATTATATCCGTACCATTGCTCAATGAAATGCGGTAAAAATTCCCCAGAGATCTGGTGTACTGCATAGCATTATCTTTCATGGATATCCCAATGAGAGAGATAATCGTCTCCAGTGAATTATACAAAAAATGAGGTTTAATCTGTGCCTGAATTAATCTGAACTCATAATCCCTCTTCCGTTCATTTTCGATCTCAATCTGATGCATCAGCTCCTGTACCCGGTCCACCAATTGATTAAATCTTCTGGTCAGAAGATTCAGCTCCTGTGGCGATCGTACCTCCGTAGTATGGCTGTTTCCATTGATACAGTCAAAAGACTTCATCGCAACTGCCAGTTTATGGATAGGCTTTGTTACCCTGCTGGCTATTGCATAAGACAACACGAAGGAAAATATAATTGCAATGATACCAATATTGACCATCGACAGGGTGATTTTATCCATTTCACTTACCAGATAACGCTTTGGAACAAAGTCCATGACCTTCCAGTTATTAATGGGAATCTGTTCTGTCGTAATAATATATGCATCCTTTTTATTCGCATAGATCTCCAGATTCCGGATATCCTTATACAACAGCGATTTATCGGCAGAAGAAATAATATTCATATCTTCATTAACAATATAAAGCTCCGCATTCTTCTCGATAATATCCCGGTAAAACCCACTTACCTTGCTTTCCTTCACAATTGCAAATACATACCCCAGTACATTGGGAGACCAGATATCCATAACCTGCTTGGTAATTACAAATACATTTTCTTCCCCCACCAGTTCATTTTTCATTACAAGCGGTCCATACCAGGTCGGTTTATTGATAATATCAGACATCTGGATATTATTCTTTTCAAAAGTACTGCTAAAATTTTCTTTGGAATACATGCCCATATCATAAAATGTTCCGCTTTTAGATAGAATTACTACGGAATCTATGTAAGAATTCAAAGCCGATTTTGCATAAACTGCCCGAATCAGCTTCATTTTAATATTATATCTCTCTTCTTCCGAAACCGGAACCTCATCATGGTACTTTAAAATTTCCTGTAGCGTACTGTCTACGGATAAAGTAAGGATATAATCATTGATGCTGTTGACCAATAATTCCATATTATTGCACACCAGGGAGACTTCCCTTTGCTGGAACATCTTTGCCTTCTCAGTTATAGTTTTTTCAAAAAGGACATTAGATATGACCGCAATCGCAAGAATAACTACAATGATATTTAATGCACTGAAAAAAAAGAATCTCTGCTTTATCGTTGACTTTATCTTTAATGAAAAATGCGGCACCTTCATTAGACACTCCCCCTGATTGATCTGGATTTATCGCAGTAAATACCTTTTGATACTAGTGCTCCGTCCAGGCAGTAATGATAGTGACCGTGCTGAATATTTTGTCAATCTGCAAGGCGAAGGATGGAAGCGGAGTAGTTCCTCCGCTGACTGACGACAACGCGGCAGATGGCAAAATAGGCAGTACTGTCACTATTGTTACTGTCCGGATGGCGCACTAGTTTTCTATATCATACTATTTAAACTGTTACGAATCAATTACTTCCAGCATTTTCTACCATTTACTTTTTACAGCTTCCACATATGCTTCAATATTTTCAAAAGGTACCTCCGGCTCCAGCACATGGGTAGGCGCTATCACCAGACCGCCGTCCCTGCCCGCGTCTTCGACCATTCTTCTGACCTCCCTGCGTACCTCTTTTGGTGTCCCAAAGGGCATTGTTGTCTGGGTTCCAATAGTTCCCCACAAATTGACCCTGCTGCCATACCGCTCTTTTACGGCAACCGGATCCATACATTCCGGCTGTATCGGGTTGAGAATATCCACGCCAATTTCAATCAGGTCTTCTATGATGTCTGAAATATCCCCATCCGAATGGTAATAGCACAAGACATCCGGATTTATAGACTTTGCGCTGTCAATTCCGCGTTTCAGCCGTGGTTTCAGCCATTTTCTCCACAGCTCTTTATCCATCATCATCCCTCTCTGTGTAGCCACATCATCTCCGAATACCACAATATCAAATCCCGCCTCTGCGCATTTCTTAGCCATTTCACATTTTATCCTGCACATTCGTTCCAGGCATGCTTCCGCCATTTCTTCATCCGCCAGCATATCCATCAGCATATTTTCCATCCCCCTTAGGTACCAGGCAGCTTCAAATATATCAATATTACATCCTGAAGTATTCATTGTGATGCAATCTGCTGCTTTTAACTCCGCGATAGTCTCTTTTAATCCCTCCCACCGGTAATCTTCCAGAATATCCGGAAGGGGGAATTCCCATACTTCTTCCGGTGTTTCAAAAAATTTCATTGGGGATACAAACTGCCGGAAATGGTAACCGGTACTCCCAGCCTTATATCCCACCCCCCACTCATTATAATAATCATAGGATTGTCCGTCAAAATATGCAGAGAAATCCTGCAAATGTTCTGTGGGCTTCATTTTTACAGGTATAATACAGCTGCCATAATATTTCCGGTAATCTGCTGTATGATACCGTCTCTCAAATTCCACTTCCAATTCCTCACACAACCGTATAAAAAAAGGAATCTGCTCCGGCTGCCGGTGTGACATTGCCATAAAAAAATTCTCTCTATTTGTCATATTTCTTACCCCTTTTGGATTTATTTTGTTATAATCAAAATTATATCAATAAGAGGACATGCCGGCTTTGTCATTTATCATACAATATTTGCAAATTACATTATTTTTCTAAATCACACTACAATATTTCCATATTAATTATTGGGGGATTCAAAATGAAAAAAGATTATCAGGATACTTACTTGGACAACTCTATCATCATAGAATCGCTCCAGACCGTTCATTATTTTAAATTTAGTCCCAATTATAACTATCAGGGAGAATATCATGATTTCTGGGAATTTATTTATATCGACTTTGGAATTCTGAATGTGCGCATTGAAAATGATATCTTTACATTAGAAAAAGGCGACCTGATATTAGTGAGTCCGGATGCCTTTCACAACGTCTGGGGAAATTACCAGTACCCATCGGATATTGCTGTTATTTCATTTCGAAGTCCAACACCGCAGTTATCCCAAATCACCGGTAAAATCATGAAAACCAACCAGCGACAGCAATTCTGCATCGGTCAGTTCCTTAGAGAAGCGCGCCTTACATTTACAGTAAAGCTTGAAAAACCAGCTGTTTTAAAATTGGAAAAGAAGGCGGATCTGTCCTTTGGATGTGAACAATCTCTTAAAATCTTTATAGAATTGCTGATCATAGATCTTGTAAGAAACGATATGAAATGTTCACAGCAAGAGGGAATTCTGAAATCCAGTTCCGTATATTCCGGTTCCAATCAGGACGGTTTCGATCATGGAGAATCTGTTTTGGCAAGTAATGTTCTTGCAAGTTCTGTTCTTGCCGGTTCTTCTCCCGCTGTTCATGTCAGCTCTACTAAATCACATAAAGATCGGACTATTATCCGGCAGATACAAGATTATTTTGAAAACCATCTGGGTGACTCCTCCCTTACCTTACAACAAGTCTGTAAGGATAATTGTGTTTCCAGTGCCCTGCTTCAACAAATATTCCGCAGTAATCTGGGTACCGGCGTCATAGAATATTATAATAACCTTAGAATTGAACGTGCAATGCATCTTATTCAGATTGGAAAATATAATATGACGGAAATCTCCGAGATTTTAGGCTATAACAGTCTGCACTATTTTTCCAAATGTTTCAAAAAAGCTGTTGGAATTCCACCAACAGCCTACGCATCCTCTATAGAAGTATTGAATCATACTTATGAATAATTTTTTATCAGAACTAACATTTCCCTATTCTCTTTATAAAAATAAGGCAGCCGTTAAATAAACTTTCCTATCAAATATTAAGTCGGTATACTCCCTACCGTCATAAATACTCGATATTAGAATTTATTTTACAGCTGCCTTACTTTAGAGCGTGTTTTAAAATTTATTAATATTCATTTCTTTAATCTGCTCGCTACAGTTTGCTTTCTTACATTCTGATTGCTCAGATCTGATTACTTCACATATATCTTACAAGATGCTTTCTTACCTGTTGCTGTCTTTACAGTTATAGTCGTAGATCCTTTACTCTTTGCGGTTACTTTGCCTTTGGAATTGACCACAGCTACTTTTTCCCTTGATGATGTGAATTCTAATTTGTCATTTGCAGATATTGGTGTTCTGAGAACCTGTAATTTCTTAGATTTACCATTTTTTATCTCAATACTCTTTGCACCAAATAACACTTTCTTCGTGGCAACAGCATTTTCCTGTACAATAACCTTACATTTAGCACTGACACCACTCTTCATCGTAACCGTAATATAAGTATACCCAACTGATTTTGCTGTTATTTTTCCGGTCTTTTTATCAACCGCTGCCACCTTTTTATTTAAAGATGTCCATTTACGTACTGTATCTCCTCTACTACTGGACTTCACCTTTAATGCTGTGGAAGTTTTATTAACCTGCATCGTTGTAGACTTGGCATTTAACTTAACTTTCGCTTTCTTTTTCTTGATATCTCTCTTTTCCAAAACGATATCACAACGTTCACATTTTTTAACTTCCACACCTTTAGCGAAGATAGTTGACGCTTTTTCTACTTCCCAATCTCCTGCGCTATGTCCCAATGCCGGAATTTCTTCCGATACCTCATCCGGGCATCGCATACATACTTTTGTGTGGATTCCTTTGTCGGTACAAGTGGCTTCTTTTGTAATGCTCCATTCACCGTAATTATGTCCCAGTGCCGGAATCTTTGTAATATCTTTTTGCTCGCTGCATCTTTTGCAATATATAGATTTTGTTCCATCCTCTGTACAGGTTGCCACTTTATCGATTATGTAATTGGATTCCCAATCATGTCCTAATGCCGGAATCGCTTCTGTTACTACATCATGACACATACTGCATTCCTTAGTTCGACTTCCCGCTTCGGTACAAGTTGCTTCGTCAGTTACTTTCCAGTCACCATATTTATGCTCTAATGCCGGAATCTCTGTAACATTATCTCTCACATCACATCTTGTACAATGAATTGACTTTTCACCTTTTTCTGTACAGCTTGCTGCTTTATCTATAGTGAAATCTTTTTCCCAGTCATGTCCTAATGCCGGAATCGCTTCTGTTACTACATCATGACACACACTGCATTCCTTAGTTCGGCTTCCCGCTTCGGTACAAGTTGCTTCGTTAGTTACTTTCCAGTCACCATACTGATGTCCCAATTTGGGAATCACTGTGATATCTGTTCTTTCATCACACGTTGTACAATGAATTGACTTTTCACCATCTTCCGTACAGGTAGCTGGCTTATCCACCGTAAAGTCACTTTCCCACACATGATCCTGATTCTCTAATACAAGCACGGCATCTGTCACCTTCGTTGCATTAATCCTGGCATCCAGGGTTGTAAGCTCTCCGCTTGTAGAAAACTTTATTTTAGCCGAAGGATTCTTTAGCTTTAATACTCCAATTTTAGCAGTACCTGTCGTAGATATCTCTGACAGGCGGTCTACATAGAATGTGAAGATGGTCTTACTGCCGTCTTCTTTTTGTATCATCTTGTGGTAGGTGGAGGGGGACTTGTCGTCCCACTCCATCGTGCCTTCTGCCTTTTCATTCACAACTATGTCAAATTGTACCGAATATGCTAAACTGTCCATATTCTGTAACTCAACTGCCCATTGACCGGCAGTATCTGTAACGGACAATTTTATTTCAGGTGTTTTTGCTTCTGCCAAGGCTGTCATGGAGTAAAGCAGCATAAGTGCCAATACTCCCATGAGAACCTTAATCGCTCCTATCTTCCTCAATTATTCATCCCTCCATCTGCCGCATCAGACTCCAGCCTGATATTCGGCATTGTTTCTTCCGTAGGAGATTGTATCCATAATGTATTGCTTACGAGACGTTTGCTATCCGCATTATTCGGATCATCCGTACGATACATTACCGCCTGGATTTCTGCTGGAAGTACGCTGTTTCCACATACACCTTCTGTGAGTGCTGCTTCTTTTTGTACATCAGGTATGAAGATCCAGAAACCATTATTGATCGTCGTCATATCTCCTTCCTTAGGCTCTTCAGCAAAAAGTATGGATACACCATTCATAGGTCTTTCCTCTAAATCTATACTGCCTTCTTGTTCTCTGTCATTAACATTGTTAAATCTTCCCTGCAGTAAAATAGTATTGTAGACCGGATCTCCACGGTATGTACCTGTCACAATTAAAGTGCCTGCCTTAATGATATCTTCTTCTGCCTCACCATACCGGTAATCGCTTTCCAGATAACCGATTGCAGTTTCACTGATTTCAATATCATCACCAGGATAAGACATGAAATCAATATCTTCCATTGTCAGATCATCCGGTAAATTTGTAATCCTGATATATTTCTCATCATAGGTGTCGATTCTTCCATCTTCTTTTTCGAACAGATAAATCTGATCTTCTGAAGCAACAACATCCTGGTCAAATACTTTTACGTCTTTGTATTCACTACCATCCTCGCTGACAGATATCGTAAGCTTTCCAGTTGCATCGGCACGTTCTTGTTTAGGTGCCTGCTCTGTTACTTTTTCTGTTACTTTTTCTGTTACTTCCTCTGTTACTTTCTCTGTTTCTGATTCTGTCTCTATTTCCGTAACTGTTTCCGTAACATTTTCCGAATTTGGTTCAAAGGACGCTTGCGGATGATCCGTTTCACTTACATCTGTCTCTGATGTTAAAGTTTCTGTTACAGCAGTATCGGTAATTACTTCTGTCACACTTTCTTCCTGAGTCTGTGGCTCATTAGAAATACTGCTGTCTGAAATAGCTGATTCTGTTTCTTTTGCCGCAGCACTTTCCTGCGCCGCCTGTCCTTTTATTTTTATACCTGCAATGGAAATGTTCTTATCATTCATTGTGACAATTATTGCCCCATCCTGATCCGTTTCATAGCTCCAGGATTCCCGTGGCACCAGATTATCATGTTGAACCTTAATAGATGATGAACTTGCTTCTGCAATTACATTACCCAGAACATCGATAGCCTTTACTGAATAGGAAACTTCCCGATTGTTCATGGAGCCAAGAATATCTGTAAAAGCAGGTTCCTTCGTAAATCCTATCCCCTTACCATTTCTGCTAATTTCATATCCCTGCAGCATTTTATCTTCTGCCTGGAGACCTGATATTGTAACCGTAGCCGTTTTCTGATCTATTGAAGCGTTAACTTCGATATTTCCCGTAACCGGTGCGGTTCCAGCCATTGCTTCTCTTCTGGACTGGTCATTGAGATAATAAATCTTACGGCTTTCTTTCTCATATTGATTCATTTGAGATTTCACATCATCACTCAGATTAAGTCCCCAGCGTTCAAAGAACTCTGATAAATCTTTCTGTGCAACATAACTTGCAACTACTGCAAATCTCTGGTCTCCTGAAAGACCTTTTCCAATATTGTTACGATACGCTTTATTCACCAGGTTATAGAAATTATCATCTGCGCCCAGGTCATATGCCAGATGTAACTGCCAGTACATACCTAGACTTACAAAAACATCGTTTGATAAACCTACTGCTCCTATCGAAGTCTTTTCAAATATCTTCTCATACTTATTGCTTGTTTCCAGTCTGGAAGGAAGTGCATTTTGTCCTCCGTCATGAGTCTGTCCAAACAGCGAATATATATTATTTGTAGTCTCCGCTTTACCTAATGTATCCATCTGATGCCCGATTTCATGTGCGATACCCCAGCCATACAAGCTATTTCCATTTCCTTCTCCCGTAACGCTGGTTGGTCTTCCCTGAACCAATGCACCCGCAGAACCATATCCTATTCCGATATGGGCACCGCTTGCATACATAAATGCTCCGCCAAACATACGGGCATATCTTATATTGACTCTGGACCGCTCTGCTTTTAAATCATCTACTCCATGAGTAGTGTATAAAACATTCAGCAGCTCTTCCCATGCAAGTACATTATTGTACAGCTTATCTACTTTAGAATCCAGTGTATCCGTTCCACTATTTATTGCCTCTTGAACTGGTACAGCCGGGAGTGATAACAATACATTCGGCAAAGAAATCTCTGTACTGTTTTTGATATTAGTCGCCATGTTTTTATTTGGAATACCCAGTCTGTAAGCTTCCAATTCTGTAATATAGTCGGATATAATATCTCTTCTCTGTACATCATCCATGCTATCCCATTTTGATAATTCAAGCACTGGAATTTTCGTATATGCCCCGCGAATCTGAAGCTTGATTTCATCTTCTTTATTTCCCGAATACTGCAGGTACAGTGCACCGCCCTTTTCTGCATTGATTGTCATAAGCTGCGGAATATTAATGACATTTCTACCACTGGACAATGGAATACTGCTTCCTGACCATGAAGCTGCTTCTGCAAAATACTGTGTTGGTGTAATAGTAACATTTTCTCCCTCAGGAATATCTGCATAAATAACAATCTGTTTACCTGCATTTGCAACAATCCCCAGTGGTTGGAACGTATTAATCTTCTTTAGGTTTCCCGTTGTATCTCTGGACTCAACACCATCAATTATTTTGCCTAACTTCGACGGATTATTCTCCAGTAATCCCCTGGCAATGGAAACTTCATCCAGTAAAACAGTTT
The DNA here is from genome assembly GCF_000686105.1 of Robinsoniella sp. KNHs210. Taxonomy (NCBI): domain Bacteria; kingdom Bacillati; phylum Bacillota; class Clostridia; order Lachnospirales; family Lachnospiraceae; genus Robinsoniella; species Robinsoniella sp. KNHs210. The sequence continues at coordinate 176,816 of NZ_JMLZ01000002.1, read as the reverse complement.
GATCTACATAATATCCGGAAGTGTCTTTGAGTAACGCCTCCAATTCATCAATTTGTTCCTTAGTTACTCCATCAGCGAGCTTTGTAAGACTCTTATTGGCAAAAAGCTCTTCCACTTTTTCATTAATGCCGGAATAATCATAGAATGCCACTTCCGACAGTGAGATATTCCCGGCCCCATCCCACTGATTGACCTCAATACCAATCTTTTTAATATCTTCTGTTTTCGGGAATGTCAGAACTGCATATCCGGAAGAACTTGGATTTCCTTTTACATTCAGCCAATTTGCAATTATTTTTTCTTCACCCTTACTGTTCCAAACCCGAATCTTATATTTATATAAATAGGTTTTATACTTGCCATCAAGTCTAGGAACATATACTGCGTAATCCATGGTTTTGGGATCTTTGAATTCAAATACAAATTCTTTATTTTCCCACCATGCTCTGGCTGTCCAATGAGTAAAATAATCTCCATCCAGGACATCCTGCACCTTAAACGTTCCCTGGTAAGACGGGTTAACATTTGCAGGGTAAGTCATCTTAATACTTGACACATCCGAATTAGGTATTCTATTCAGCGTTGGGATTTCCGGAGGTACTATTTCTTCTCTTTTTGGCGTTCCTGTTGATTCAAGTGATGGTCCGCTTTCTCCCTTTGTATTGCTTGCTGTTACGTATACTATATATTCTTTATCATTGATCAGATCGGGAATAACAAAACTTGTCACCGTCAGCCCGCTCTTTGCTTTCACAAAAGCTCCGGTACTGTCAGCCAGTTTATAATAGACACTGTACGTTTCCGCATTCTTCGTCTTTCCCCAGCTTGCCTTCAATGAATTATCACCAGAAGCAACTTTTAAATAATCAGGTGGAGACGGCGGAGACTTCGGTTTCGGTGTAGCTTCTATTTCCTGGGATGCAGGTCCCTTCCAGTCATCATTAACCGCATAAACTACAAAATAATATTTTTTTAGGTTTTCTAACCCTTTAATTTCCGCCGTAGTTCCTTCCACCGATACCTGACCAGTATATTTACCGGATGCCAGACCATATTTCACCATATATCCGGTTACATTATCCACTGCTTTCCATGTGAGGGTAACTGTTTCATTGTCCTCTGCTGCCTGAATATTTTTTGGAATAGCACTGTCATTAGTTGGATTTACCGGTACAATATCTTTTAAAAATTTAATCTCTTCCACTACTGCATAAGTAGGCTTGCCTTCTTCATTTGCTACCTTGGTTACGGTAATTGTTACTTTCTTCACCGCTACCCGCGCTCCAAGATTGATTACAACTGTACTTCTGCCTTCTCTTGTCTGAATCGCGTGTACCCCTTGCGGTGCTTCATTGGAAAACTCAAATTTTTCTGTATAGATCTTACCATTCTCTTCATAATCAACTGTTGCTACTCCCGCTTCTATTGCGCCGGATGCTGATGGAGATGCAATCTCAATCTGTTCCATCTGTACCGGCTGCTCAAATGTCACCGGAATGCTCAGATTTTTTTCTTTACTTGTCTCAAAGGTAACCGGTGCTGAATTTGGTTTCAGAATATCTTCTGCTGCACCTGTCGTAACTGTTACATCCTCAGGCAGTTCCTTCATCGATGCTACTGCTGCTGCAATTACTTCCGTATCATATAATACTGCCTGTCCCACTGCATTACGGTTTCTGTTCACCAGTGCAATATCTTTGATATCGACAATACCATCGCAATTTAAATCTGCGGCAGCATCTTTAGAACCTGTTGCTCCATCTTGCAAACCCAGGGCAGACTCTATCACTGCCAGGTCCTTATCATCTACGGCACCGTCACCATTCACATCACCCATGGTAAATGCCTGGCTCTTTGTATCAATTACAATTTTTTTCGAAAAATCTTTCAAAGTTATCTTATCAGATAGATAGGATTTATATCCTTTTCCCCTTAAAGCAATCTGATAAACACTGTTATTTGGTAAATTAGAAAAATCAACATTGTAATAATTCACCTCAGACTCTGTTGTGATCGGAACCCCTGAGCTGTTATGTGCCTCCATTTTTACGGTTCCTGACTGATTTTCCAATATAGGAAAACCTTTCTCATCCTCTGTTTTTTCGCCTAATTCGATTTCAGCCAATACACTTCCGGAATCGTTCAGCAATTGTGCTTTTATATCTTTTTGCTTAACCCTATCTAATGCTTCCGGATAGCTGAGATCCAGAACTACACTAATATCGCCATTACCATTTGTGTTAGCTGATGCATCCTTTTCATTCCCTGCTGCAAATGCTGTTACATCAACACTTGTAAACAGAAGAATCATGGCTAAAAAACCTGCCAATACTCTTTTCATTATATTCTCCTTCCTTATTTATATATCGGTTAGTCCTGAAAACATCCATAATTTTCCATATTTAGAGTTTAAAAAAACAACTGCTCGCCATCTGCAAACAATTGTTTTTTCGACAGGCTTCCCCTTAATTCATACTTATATGATGCCTTAAGTTGGTAATTTTGTCAATAGTTTTAGTCACATATTTTCATCAAATTTCACTCTTTTTTTGTCCGTGTGACCAAACTTTCATATTAAGATTTTTCAATTTTTATCCGCTATCAAAATCTCCATTATATCACTGAGATTATCGCATATTTTCAAACATAATTTTATAATTTCTTCCGTAGGATGATCCAGATCCGGTATCATTACAACTTTACAGCCTGCGCCGGATCCTGCCCGTATTCCATTGGGACTATCTTCTAAAACCAGACACCTCTCTGGGTCTGTACCCAGCTTTTTTGCAGCCTTCAAAAATACATCCGGTGCGGGCTTGCTGTTCTCTACTTCGTCTCCGCAAACCACCACATCAAAATCCATAGGAAGTCCTGCCAATTCAAAATACCAGGCAACTGTTTCCCTGTGAGTTGAGGTTGCTAAAGCACGTTTATATCCGTTTTCCTTTAAATAACCCAAAAGCTCACACAGACCTTTTTTCATCGGCATCCCATGCTGTTTCAGCCTGCTGTTCAAATGATCACACCGAATACTGCGTGCCTTATCATAATCCACCCTATCTCCATACCATTCAAAGAAGAGTTTCCTGGCATCTGCCACATTTCTTCCGCGGGTCTGTGAGAGCTTCTCATCATCGATATCAAATCCCAGGCTATTGCCTGCATATTTCCAACCGTCTGCTGCCAGCTTTTCCGTGTCAAACATAAGTCCATCCATATCAAAAATTACAGCCTTAATCAAATTATTATTCCACTCTTTCTTCCATTCTGTCTTCATCTTCTGCTTCCGGGCCGGCAATTGCCGGTATATCATTTCGCCAGTTTTTCTTCCCACTCTTTTTCTTTAAAACCAACCAGTACAAAGTCATCCCCAATCACCAACGGCCTCTTAACCAGCATTCCATCGGTCGCCAGAATCCCGTATTGTTCTTCTTCACTCATTTGAGGAATTCTTTCTTTCAGATTCAATTCCTTGTAAACCACTCCGCTGGTATTAAAAAACCGTTTTAAAGGAAGTCCGCTCCTGCAATGCCACTCCTTAAGTTCCAATGCATTTGGATTTTCTTCTTTTATATGGCGATCTTCAAATTCTACCTGATGTTCTTTCAGCCACTTCTTTGCTTTCTGGCAAGTCGTACATTTTGGATACTCTGCAAATAATACTGACATATATAATTCCTCCTGATTTAAAGTTATTATTTTCCAGACTTAATGTCTGTCCTATTTTCTTACTTATTATATCACACAGAAAATTACTTTCCTATTCCTATTTCACATTTGTAATTTCAGATACTTTTAATTTTTGTTACTTCTGATTTATGTTACTTTTGATTTATGTTACTTCTGATTTATGTTACTTCTGATTTCTAAAGTTTCTTATCTTAAATTCATCCTCCTATATTTCATCTCCACATTTATTCTCAAGAACAAAACAAGGGAATATGCTCTGATCTCTCATCGCATATTCCCTCATTATATCATCTTAGCAACCAATCAAAGTCTCTAAGCCTGTCCCGTATTTTATTACTGGGCATTATTTGCATCTGCATTATTACCATCTGCTGCATCATTCGCACTTGCATTGTTATTTGCATTCTGTCCTGCTTCTGTAGCCGCATTTGACTCTGAAGATGCATTTGACTCTGAAGATGCATTTGATTCAGCATTGCTGCTGCCTGCATCTGTATTAGTGCTGCCGCCGCTAGTATCTGTAATCGATGTAACCTTAGCGCTGCTTACATCACCGGTGTAGTTGATTCCAACCGTTTCACCAATCATAAGACCGCCCGTGATATTAACCGGTACTCCAGTGATAGTAAAGCTTAACTCTTGTCCATCATCTGCTGAAATTGAAAGGGTGCTCATTGTTACATCTGTGATAGTCCCTGTAACTTTAGTACTGTTTTCCGTTTGTGGTGCTGAATTTGTTGTATTGTCGGTAATTTCTACCGCCGGTACAATTTCCGGACCATATACGTCGCCTGTGAATTTTACTGATACATAATTTGTATCCTGGATACCATTTCCAAGTACCATTTTACATTTGTCATGTGTAAAATAATAGGAATCTCCATCATCACCAAGGATTACAATTCTTTCTCCTGTGATTTCAGAAATTGTTCCGTTTAATGTTCCTCCGGTTGCATTGGGATCAGCTGTTTCTGCTACAACTGGCTCACCCTCTGTAATTTTCTCTGCACTTGCATCCATATCTTTGATTCCAGATACCTTAGCTCCCGATGTATCTGTGTCTACTACTTTGCCTTTATACAGGATAGTAATCTGGCTACCTGCTTTCAGCTCTGCAGTTGTCTGCATCTGTGCGCCCGTTGTTGAAAATGTAAGCTTTTTACCTCTTGCTGTCTGAATATCAACGGAATCCGCTGTCACCCCTGTAACGAGTCCGTTTAATTCTCTTGTCTTATCCGTGCTGCTTTCTGTCTGCGGTTCTGTTGTCTGTGTCTGAGTCTCCGTCTGTTTCGTAGTTGGAGCTTCGGTCACTGCCAGGGTCTGCGGTTCTGTTTCCTTTTCTTTATCGCCGCATCCTGCTAAAGATACCGTAACCAATAATGCTGCAAAAAACAATGATATCCTCTTCATTATTTATTCCTCCTTAATTTTCCTCAATTATAAGTATTACCAGATTTCACCTTATAATCCATTTCATTATAAATCTTTCTACGGTAAAAAGCAACTTTTACTGGAAAAATTTATAAAGTCTTCAGTATTGCATCGTAATTGTATCACTTATTTAGATTATCTTAAGAAAAAGCTGCCATTTTATACGGATCATTTTCTATTTCTCCGTACTGCATGGCAGCTTCTTCTTTACCCGCCGTTCATCAAATGTCCGGCGGTATATGCATACTTAAGTATCTTTTTGTAAATGCAATTATTCAGCTTCTACAAAAACATCTTTTCCCATACCACAGATTGGGCAAACCCAGTCTTCTGGAATATCTTCAAATGCTGTTCCAGGAGCAATTCCGCCATCTGGATCACCTACTTCCGGATCATATTCATATCCGCATGGTTCACAAATATATTTTTTCATGTTGTTTCACCTCCTTTAAATAGTGTAAGTCTTTTCAAAACTATAAACTGTATTATATCATATTTTAAAAATTTATCCAGCAAATTCGTATGCGCCGGTATTTTCATTATACCCATAAAAATCTGCAAAAGACAAATTAAATACCTTTTCTGACAAATCTCCCAATGGAATCTGTTTACGAATCAGATATAAATAAATACCGGTATTCGAAATATCTCCCTGAATCAGAATACTCTGAAGTTTTTCATCCTTAATGAAGGCTTTTTTGTAGCTGTCTTTTCCCTTCTGGGTACAGATCTTCACACCTTCTTCTTTATCATCCAGTTTTCCCACTGAAAGCATAGTTATTCCATAGAAATTACTGGTATTTTTAAATGGATACGGCTTCTCGTATTCCAGCACTGCACCACACATATTCATTGCTGCAGTTTTCCCCTGCTCCATAGCGTCCGGCCATACTCCGGATAAACCTGTCACATCGCCTGCTGCGTAGACATTCGGGATATTTGTCTGTAAAAATTCATTTACCCCGATTCCACGTTCTATCTCAATGCCGCTGTCCTTCAGAAAATCCACCTTGGGACGGACACCTGCTGCAACAATGATAAAATCACAGGGTATGCTTTCTCCATTTGACAGCTGAACTGCTATGATATTTCCATTATCATCTACCACGGAATCATTAGCGGATACCCCAAGTTTAAATTTGCATCCCGCCTTTTCAAATGCCGCCTGATAAACACTTGCTGCATAGGCATCTGTCTGAAGTGGCATTACACGATCCGCCATTTCTGCTATTGTAACCTTGCCTCCTAAATGTGTCAATGCTGATGCCGCATCCAGTCCAACCAGTCCGGATCCTACAATAAATACATTTTTTCCGTAAGTATCCAGGGCAGTCTGTATTGCCCTTGCATCACTTAGATCACGAAAGCCAAAGACATTTTCTGCCTCCCGGAAATGAGGAATCGGCGGTACCACATAAGCGGATCCGGTTGCCAAAAGAAGCTTATCGTAAGGAACGAAGGCTCCACAGGCCAGAGTTACTTCCTGCTTCTTTGTATCCACCCGGGTTACTGCTTCCGTATCAATAAAACGAATTTTATTTACTTCAAAGAAATTCTCAGGAACAAAATTAATTCCTTTTTCTGTCCGCTCTTTGCCAAGGACTTTGTGCAGCATACAGCGTGAATGAACCTGGTCATCAATAGAAATCACTGTAATTTGGGCATCATCTTCCATTTTACGAATACGTTCTGCCGCTTTGATTCCCGCAGCACCAGCTCCGATGATTACAAATCTCTCCATATATTACACCTCCTTTACAAAGATTGCCTGCTTCGGACAGGCTGCCACACAAGACGGGCCTTCTTCGCCAGATGGATCTCCATCTTTATCCTGGCAGAAATCGCATTTTATCATATAGGTTCTGGAATAATCAGGTTTTGGAACCCCGAATTTACAGTTCATCACACACATATAACATGCTGCGCATTTATCCCTGTCGTATTCCACCAACCCGGTTTTCAGGTTTTTCACCAATGCTCCGCTCATACAGGCACCCACACAGTCCGGTTCATCGCAGTGGCGGCAGAATACCGGAGTATAGCCGCCCTTTCCATCATTATAGATATAGTTCCTGGATTCGTTTTCCGGGTCCGTCAGGCACAGGTCATAGATGGTACCAGGTGTCTTACGGTGGGCATTCATACAGGCAATGCTGCAGTTCTTGCATCCGTCACATTTCGATGCGTCCACAAATATACGTTTCATAAGGCGCCACCTTTCTAGATATTAAGAGCACTTCTCTTTTCTTCTATGATTTTCTCTAAAGTATCAGCGGATGATTTCGCATCTCCGTCTATAATAACCTGACCGCCTGTCAGTGATTTCATATCTTCTGTCAGGACTTTTGTCACCAGTGAACTTCCGGTTACAAAAGGCGGTACGCCAAGGTGAAGGGGCAGACCCAGTGCAAGTCCAAAGCATCCGTCTGCAAGTGCCTGCTCTTCCAGCCACTGTGCTGCTGATAATACCAGCGGCAGCTGAGGAATATCAATGCCGATTTCCTTCGCAAGTTCCGTTGCCACCATTTCCAGTCTTCCGATTGCAAGACATGGTCCAAAGTTCAATACCGGAGGAATTCCAAGTGATTTACATACTTCTTTTAAGTTTGGTCCGGCAAGTTCTGCTGCTTCCGGTGTCATCAGTCCGCAGTTTTCGATACCGCCTGAAGAACATCCTGCACTGAGTACAATGATATCTCTTTTGATCAATTCTTTCGTAAGCTCTACAGTCAAAGTATCGTGTCCGTATGCTACGCTTGAACATCCTACAACTCCAGCCACACCTTTGATCTTGCCGGATACAATCAGGTCGATTAACGGCTTCCAGGAATCACCCAGGAATTTTTTCAGAGAAATTTCACTGACGCCGGTTAACGTATTTTTATTTCCATGTTCCGGAAGAAGATTCATTTCTACACTGCCGCGGCGTGCAACATAGCCGGCAATAATTTCATCGATGATACGGTCTCCGTCTTCTACTCTGCTCTCGAATTTAAATGGAATCAGCTCTGCATTTCTCTTCTTAGCCACATCATCTATACAGATCTGTTTAATTTGAAGTTCTTCACAAATAGGTTCAATACCCGGCAGTGTACAGTTAAATTCTGAAAGAACCGCATCAATGCCTCCGGTAGCCAGAATTGCTTCACTTGTATAGTTGTTACCTGCATGACCGTCAAAAATCTCCGTATAATGTGCACCGCGAAGCTGAAGATCCTGGCCTACACAGGTACATCCAACCAGTTTAAATCCTTTTGCACCCACAGCTTTCGCTTTCGCCACTACGTCCTCTTCAATCAGACGATCCTGGATATATGTAAACATGGAGTGCTGGTGTCCGGTAATCATAATATTGATATAATCAGTATCAATCACGTTAAGTCCAACCGGTGCAAATCGTATCTCCGGTTCACCTAACAGGATATCATTTAACAAATTTGTAAGCATCAGTCCGTATACACCGGTAGAAACCCCCAGTTTCAGGCAGTGAACCAGCATATCCATTGGATCTGAATTCAGGTTTGTGGAACATTTTACTACACCTGAGAATACTTCTGACTTGGATCCGCCCGGCATAATTCCAAGTGCTTTCCAGGCATCCAGGCGTTTGCCGTAAGCCAGTTTCTCAATCAATTCCATCTGCACATATTCCGGTTTGTAGAGGTCAGCCAGAACAGCATCTGCAACCTTTACTGCCAGATCATAAACATCTTCACCTTCAATGCCAAGTACTTCAGCCAGATTCCGAAGTGACGCTTCCGAACGGATCTTACCCTTTGCAAGTGCCGTATTCTTAAGGTTCAGAGCCGTATTTTCCACAACATGAATATAACATCCGCTTCCGGCTGCCACTGCTCTTAAAAAATTCCTGGTAACAATGGTATCTGCATCTGCTCCGCAGATACCTCTTGGAGCTTTCGGGGTAATTCTGCATGGTCCGTTAGCACAGAGACGGCAACAGACACCCTGCAGTCCAAATCCACATTTTGTAGACTGGGATTCCACTCTGTGATGAGATGTCTCCATGGGTAATGTCTTAATAAAAGCCTCCAAAGGTTTGTCTGCACTTTTGCAGGTGTTGCAGCTGAAACATGAACTACAATTTGACATGAAAATATCCTCCTTTAATGTATGCTTATAAACTCATTTGATATCAATAACTGTTATTGATACTATAACACGAAATTTTCTATTTGTGAAGAGGGTATTGATAAATTTTTATCAAATTTTCAAAATGTCTTTTTTCTGCATGTTGTTTCCCTGACAACCAGTTTCGGAAGGGTGGTATAATACTGGACCTGGAGAAGCGGATGCCTGATTTTTTGCAGCAGAAGCCTTCCTGCCTGAATTCCCATATCGTAAACATCAATGTCCACCACCGTCATAGGCGGCTCAATCATATGCGATAGCGGAAAGTCATCAAAGGAGATGACGGACATCTGCCCGGGTACCCGGAATTTCCGCTCATCCAGAGCCTGCATTACACCGTAAGCAATCTTATCGTTTTCGCAGATAATCGCTTCCGGCTTGTCAGGTGCATCTAATAGTTCCATTGTAAGCTGATAGCCGCTTTCCTTGGTGTAGGTTCCATGTTTGATAAAATGCTCCGGCACGCTGAGCCCATTTTCCCTCATTGCCGAAGTAAAGCCCAGCAGCCTGTCTGTGGAGATCTCGTCTTCTTTTCTTCCCCCCACAAAGGCAATCCTGGTATATCCATACTCCGCCAGGTGCGTTGCCGCCATTTCCCCTGAGATACAGTTATTGATATCAATCCAGCACACAGGGCTTCGAAATCTGGGTTTTCCAATCAGTATATGGGGAAATGCTTCATTCACAAGCAATTCAGCCAGTTCCTTCGATGTGGCGGACCCATGGACTACGATTACGTCAGCACGTTTTCTGGCAATGGCATCCTTTGCAATAGAAAGTGCCTCTTCTTTGCTCCTCGCTCCTGTAAAACTCATATTATAGGACTTCGCTCCAAGTATGGTCTGTACCCCGCACATAATTTCGAACATATGGGGATTGGAAAAAGCAATGCGCGACTCCAGCTTTGTCAAAAATATAATATTGTTCGTTTTTTGCCTGGCAAAATTACTTGCCTGGGAATTCGGCTGGTAATGCAGTTCTTCCATGATCTCCTTCACACGGATTTTCGTGGCATCTGAAATAGTGGGAGCGTCATTGATTACTTTGGAAACTGTTGAAATGGATACTCCCGCCTCTCTTGCCACATCTTTTATTGTTATTTTCATATGCACCTCCTGTGCTTATTTTATATAATTATCTATATGATAAAGCGCTTTCCTAATTTATTCAATCATTTTGCCTTAATTTGTATTGATCATTGCAAAGTTTATAGTATAATTCCACATATATATCATGATATGTAAGATTTTATTAAGCAATTTGTTTTGTCCGCTGTAACAAATCCAGTAAATCGTTTTCCCAAAAAAGGAGGAAGAGTATGAAATTAAGTAAAATGAAAAAGCTGCGTCGTTATCTGTTTTGTTTTTTGAGCATTCTTTTACTCTCAGTCACATTACTGCCCGCAAATGCCTTTGCAGCCACATCCCTCAGAGGCGAATCCATTTATCAGATTATGGTAGACAGGTACTATGACGGGGATTCCGGTAATAATGCAGCCGGAGAGGCTTTTCGCTATACCGAAAACAGCCAGGATGATTTCCGGTATATGCACGGCGGTGACTGGCAGGGTATTATAGACAAAATCCCCTACATAAAAGGCATGGGCTACACTGCTATCTGGATCTCTCCCGTTTCGGATCCACAGCTTTGGGGAGTACCGGATGCTTCCGGCAAACAGTGGCCGACCGCCTATCACGGCTACAATGTATATGATCCCAACAGGGCCAGCCGGTATTTCGGTACCGAAGATCCGGAGGCAAGTAATAGCGTTAACCACAACGCTGCCGTATTGAAACTTGTTAATCAGGAGTTCCCTTCCGGTGACTAATTATAAATCCGAAGGCCCCAATGCCTCCCTTTATATTCCCTTCACCGTACAAATCCGTCAACTCTTCCTGTTCTTCCAGGAAGTATAAATCCCTTCCGGTATTCATCCGTATCTCCACTGCTTCATTTTCACCACTCCGCTCTAATATCAGCAGATTCGCATGGTTCTCCGAAACATATAATCTTGTCTTCATACTGCTTTTAATAAACTTCTTCCTGATCTGCAGCACTTCTTTTACAAAAGCAGCTGTCTCATCCCCTTCCTCCCATTTCATGGGACTCCGGTATGCAAACTCCCGTATTCCCTCTATTCCCTTTTCATCCCCATAAAATAAACTTGGTATTCCGGGATAGAATGCCAATACCAGAAATGCCAGCTTCCATTTCCTCAGATCACCTCCGCACAGTGAAAGGAAACGCGGTACATCATGACTGTCCAGCAGATTCAGCTGGCAGCCGGATACATTGTCGGGATATCGGAAATACATTTTTCCCATAGAAGAAGCAAAGGTATCTGCATCCGTCTTCCCCAATGCAAAAAAGTCACGGCAAAGCCCCCGGAATTCATAATTCATAACAGAATCAAACATGTCACCTTGTAGCCAGACCCGGGCATTTTCCCACACTTCACCGATCAGGACAATGTCCGGATTTATTTCTCTTGCCGTCTGTCTGAAAAATCGCCAGAATTCTTTAGACACCTCATTTGCCACATCCAGCCTCCACCCGTCAATATGATATTTTTCAATCCAATAGCGGCTTACCTCGGCAAAATACTGCTGCACTTCCTTATTTGCCGTATTGAGCTTCGGCATTTTTTTCTCATAAGCAAAGCAGGCATAAGATGGGATTTCATCATCTAACGGGCGTACAACCGGAAATTCTAACTCGTAAAACCAATCCTTATAAATGGACTTTTCCCCTTTCTGCACCACATCCTCAAATGCAAAAAAATGCCAGCTGCAGTGATTGAATACTCCATCTATTATCAAATGCATGCCTCGTCTGTGCACCTCGTCGGCAAGACAGCCAAAGTCTTCGTCCGTACCCAGACAGGGATCTACATGATAATAGTCCCAGATATCATATTTATGATACTCTCCCGCCGCAAAAACAGGATTCAGATAAATGCAGTTAAAACCCATCTCCTGTATATAATCCAGGTTCCACAGAATTCCTCTGATCGTACCTCCAAGGCGGTTTTTACTTCTGTTACCGCTTTCCGTAAGGATCTCCCGGCTTTGGATTTCTAAATTCTCTTTTTCATTCGCAAAACTGTCGGGAAATATATTATAAACCACGGCATTTCGAAACCATTCCGGAATCTGCTGTTCCTCCTGACGCAGCATAAATGGATATTGAAAATACTCACTGCGTCCCTCCACGATCTGGTCTCCGATCTCCAGATCCGCTAACTCCCTGGTAAATCCCTCCCCATAGTAATAGGTCCATTCCGTTTCTTTTTCTAATTTAAAATAATAACAAACCCTCTGATAAGGGCTTTCAAAGGTCACTTCATAATAATCATGAAGGGCATCCCTAAGAACCTTTCTCATAGGCAGATATGTAAACTTTACCGGGGTATGCATATCTGCCCGGTCGGCATAGTAAAAGGAACATTCTGTTAAGTCCCCTGCCTTTGAGCGCAGCCTTATTGTTAAAACGTTCCCGCTTCTCACAAATGCATATTGTGACTGGGGAATATGTAATATTGCACTTTTCTCCATTTGAACCACCTAACCTTTCACTCCTCCGGCTGTCAATCCGGATATCATATATTTCTGTATACAGAAGAAAACTACTAAGATCGGAACAGATACCAGAATTGCTGCTGCCGAAAACAAAGGCCAGCTTCTGCTGTAATCACTTGACTGCAGCTGATACAGTCCTCCTGCCAGGGTATAATGATCCGCATTCATCATAAATGTGGTAGCAAAGAGATATTCATTCCACACAAAAATCAAAACCATTACCGCAGTCACAATAATTGCGGGTCTTGCAAGTGGCAGCACAATCCGGTACAGTAACTGAAAATTACTGGCGCCATCAATCTTTGATGCCTCTTCAATCTCCACCGGTATCGTGTCAAAATACCCTTTCATATTCCAAATCGCAAAGATACTCATGGATCCTGCATAGATTATTACAAGACCAATATTGGAATTCAGAAGATGGAATGTCTTAAACAGACGGAAAATTGCAAACATCGAAAGAATCTGCGGGAAAGCATTCAGCAGTAAAAGCAGCCGTAGGATCTGTTTTCTTCCTTTATAGCGGAAACGTGAAAAAGAATAGGATGCTGTTACCGCCGTCCCCATGGCAAATATCATGGTTCCCACACTCAGGACAACAGAATTTTTCAGCCACAGGAGAAACGGCTCATCAACCAGTATGGAATGGTAGTTTTCCCAGGTAAACTCCTGCGGGATGAAAAACTGTCCGGAAGAAAGTGCCGCAGACCCATTGCTAAAGGAAAGCGACAGCGCATACAGGATTGGAACAAGCCCGGTTAAACACAAAATTATAAAAACGAGATTTAATATGGATAAGCCAAGAATATTTTTCATTTTACGTCTGCACATCACACTTCCTCCTTTAACCCACGATTTGTAAAAAACGAAAATAGAATAATAAACCCGAATATAATGATTGATACGGCGGAAGAAAGGCCGTAATTATTGGAGACAAAAGCATTTTCATGGGCATAGGTAATAATAGTATCCAGCGTTGCACCGGATAGGGAACCTTTTTGCTTTGTCAGCAGATAGATAATATCGAACTGCTTAAAAGTGGTAAAGGTGGTCATAATAACAGCCGGCGCCATAATTGGCTTTAATGCCGGAATCGTTATATAAATATTGCGTTTCAACGGCCCTGCCCCATCTAACTTTGCACTTTCATAATAGCTCTGGTCAATACTCTGCAGTGCCCCGTCAATCATCATAATCATAAACGGCAGTGCCATCCACAGGTTCAGAACCATACTAGACAAAAATGCCGGAACATTTTGAGAAAGGAACTCAGCTTTTGGCATCCCCAGTGCTGCAAGTACCTTATTAAACAACCCGAACTCCGTATTAAACATTCCCACCCTCCACAAAAGAATGGATACATATGCAGGCATTGCCCATGGGAACATCAAAAGGGTTTTATAGAATCTGCTTAACTTTAATCCCTTAACATTTAATCCTAAGGCGATCAGATAAGCCACCCCAACCTGTATTACCATATTCATAACAGTCCAGATAATAGTTGTAAAAAGAGCAGACAAAAATCCGGAATCAATTTTTAACAATGCCCGCTCATAATTTTTTAAGCCGATAACTTTAAAATCAAACCAATGATAAAGATTCATATCCGTTAGGGATATATATCCGGTATATAAAATTGGAAAGACGACAATGGCTCCGATTAAGATTACTGCCGGTGTACAATAAAGCCACGGCAGTAATTTTCTTTTTTTATTCATCTCTGACTCCTTTTCCACCAACCTATACATTTTCGGCAAGCTCTCTAATATAAGAGAGTGGACATCACTGCCCACTCTGCATTTATTTCATATCGGAAATAGCGGACTCCGCTTCTTTTTGGTATTTATCTGCTGCCTGGTCTACATCTTCACCAGACTTATTCACAGCTGCCAGCAGAGACTCCGCAGGTCCCCACATAACACTCATTTCCGGAATATTCGGCATTGGCTGTGCCGTCTGAGCGGTTTTTTTCATTGCTGTAATCATTTCGTTTCCTGCTACGTCAGGATCATCATAAGCTTTTTCATTGGCAGGCGCACAGTTTGAATCCTTAGCCAAGGCGATGCCCAGATTCACATCCAGCATTGCCGTTAAGACTTTTCCGATCACATCCTTCTTATCCTTTACCGCATGTTCCATCACACCTACTCCCTGAATTCCGGCATAAGGTGCCAGCGCTTTTCCATTTGGCAGTTTGATATCCGACATAGACTTGATACCCAGATTAATTCCTGCATCTTTGATACCGGAAACCAGCCAGGGTCCGCCGATAATCGCTGCCGCTTTTTTATCATTGAAAAGTGTCGTCACCGTATTATAATCTCCATCTGCCTCCAGCTCCGCGAACTTTTTATTATAGGTAATTGCTTCTTTTGTCTCTTTGACATTTAATCCTGGTTCCCCTTTTTCATTGATAATATACCCGCCGAAACCATTGATGAACGGAGATACATTATATGCGGTAGAATGCTGGTTCACTAATGCATAAGTACCGTTTGCGGTATCTGTATTTGCCTTCATATAGTCATAGATACCATCCGCAGTATCCGGAATATCCCCCTGCCACAGATCTTTATTGTACATGAACAGCAGCGTTTCAAAATACACTGGCAGCAGATACTGCTTTTCTTTATACACACCGGCCTCTACTGTCATTGGCAGTAGATTCTCCAGTTCCTCTTTTCCGATCACATCGGTAATTGGAGCCAGGACCCCCATCTCAACAAAGGTACCCAGGGAGTCATGGGCATATAAATACATATCCGGTCCATTTTCAGCATCATTGCCATACAGCTTTATCTGATCTGTCAATCCTGTTTTCTTTTCAAATGTCACACTTATCTTATTCTTCTCCAGGGTTTTATTGACTGTATCCTGAATTGTCTTCATGATAGCCTCATCACCGTCATGCCAGATTTTCACACTGGCAGATTCCATTTTTTCCGTAACCTTTGTATTTTGCGTGTCCTTTGTATTCTCCGTATTCTCCGTATTCTGCGTATTCTGCGTATTCCCCGTATTTTCTTTTTGCTGTTCACTCGTATTACTGCTGACTGAACTGCATCCAGCCAATGTTCCTGTTACCATAGCAGCACATAAAAATACACTTAACCCTTTTTTCATGTTTTTCCTCCTTTTTAGGAAACTGTTTTCATTAGTTTCCAGTTGAATTAACTCATTTACTCTGTTTTTATATGTTATTTTTATCATAATATTGATTAGCTATCAATATTTTCTGTACAAAATCACAGATAAAATAGGGAAAGCGTTTTACTCCTAGAATATATTATACAGTTCCTATTCTAAAACAAAAAAATAAAACTATAACAAAAATGGGACTTGCGCATAAAAGCGAAGCCCCATTTTTTACTGCTAAATCTTCTCGTTGATAATCCCATGCCGGTATGCCGACAACAGGCTTTCCAATTCCTTAATGGTGTGCTGCAGTTCTTTTCCGATATCGGTATCCGCAACCAGCCTCCGGCGCATCACCTGTTCTACAACCATACTTTCAGAATGGATATCCGTCTCTTTTGCAATAGCATCTTCCATCGAAGTAAAGGGATCATGTGCTACCAGGCGCAGACCATAGGAATTGTAAACCAGGGTATAACCTGCAATGCCCGTCACTTTCTGGTACGCCTTGGAAAATCCGCCATCGATAATCAACAGCTTGCCATTGCATTTAACCGGTGTTTCTCCCTTTGAAAGCTGAACCGGCATATGCCCGTTAATAATATGCGACTGCGTAATATCCAGCCCGAACTCTTCCAGAATACGGTTTACCGTCTCTTCTTTTTCAATATATCGGTAATATGGATTTTTTTCTTCATGATGGGTTTCTTTATCTTTGATCAGATAACGCTCAAACGTAGTCATTTTATCTTTTCCA
Source organism: Robinsoniella sp. KNHs210 (assembly GCF_000686105.1). Taxonomy (NCBI): domain Bacteria; kingdom Bacillati; phylum Bacillota; class Clostridia; order Lachnospirales; family Lachnospiraceae; genus Robinsoniella; species Robinsoniella sp. KNHs210. The sequence goes on along the minus strand of NZ_JMLZ01000002.1, from coordinate 160,076 downwards.
AAAACAGGGGAGTTTCCGTTGCTCCAGATATACCATAGGATATCCTGCCCCTTTTCCCGTTCCTCTTTATCCAGTACCGAATAATATCCTTTTCTGGCGTAAATTTCCAGAATATCATAAAGTGCTTTTCCACTGTATTCCGTTCCAAAAACCTTTACCTTTTTAAAGCTTCCGTCTTCATTCAAGGGCATACATCCATGATATAAAAGATTGGAATTAAAGATTTTATATAAACTTCCATGAGAAAATAAAAACCGCACATGCTTCTGCAGCTTTTCACATTTCATAAAAGCAGATTGAAGCCGATCCATAACTTCTTGTTCCGCTGCCGAGAGTTCATAAGGATTCTTAGGGTCTACCGTTGGGAAATTCGTATCAGATAAAGGATAAACCTTACCTTCCAGTTGAATCGTACCTGCTTCATAATCAATCTTATCCAGTAAAAGCCTGTCTTCCATCTCAAATTCCGGACGGCGCATGATAACCTGGCTTTCCAGTTTAAACTGAATGATAGCAATTGCCTTCTGCATTCTGCAGTCCCATTCCAGATCCTTGGTATTATATTCTTCCTTATCATAATTAATCTTAAAGCAGCTGCACTTGTCATTCCCGTAAGTGTTCATCGCAAAGTTCGCAAGGGGAATCAGATTGATCCCATACCCTTCTTCCAGCATATCCAGATTACCATAGCGAGCCGCAATACGGATGACATTTGCGATACTGGCTTTATGCCCAGCCGCAGCCCCCATCCACACAACATCGTGATTTCCCCACTGGATATCCACAGAATGATAAGTCATAAGCCTGTCCATGATAATATGCGGACCCGGTCCCCTGTCAAATATGTCTCCGACAATATGTATATGGTCGATAACCAGCCGCTGAATCAGGTTACTCAGGGCAATGATCATTTCCTTGGCACTGCCGATTCGGATAATCGTATTCAAAATAGAATTATAATACGCTTCTTTATCCTGAACCTCTTCCTTTTCTGTAATCAGCTCTTCAATTACATACGAAAAATCTTTGGGCAATGCCTTACGCACCTTCGACCTGGTATATTTGGATGCCACCCGTTTACAGATCTGTATCAGCCTGTGCAGCGTAATCTTATACCAGTCTTCCAGATTATCTTCCGTCTTCTCCACCAGTTCCAATTTGAGCTTTGGATAATAAATTAAAGTAGCCAGGCTTTTTTTATCCCGGCTACTTAAAGTATTTCCAAATTCTTCATCAATTTTCCTGCGGACAGACCCGGAACCATTTTTCAGCACATGAAGAAACTGTTCATATTCTCCATGAATATCTGTCAAAAAATGTTCCGTCCCCTTTGGCAGGTTCAAAATGGACTGGAGGTTAATAATTTCTGTTGAAGCTGCTGCTATCGTAGGATAGAGCTTAGCAAGACTTTTTAAATATCTCATTTCATAATCCTGTTCCACAAAAATATCCCCCTTGCTCCTTTAATCCCCCGGCAACGTTCCAAGGACAGACAATCCTGACTTATCCGCTGCGTGAGGGTAGAAGACCCCGCAGCCTGCTACGGGGTCTTTGACTAACAACGCCTTTATTTATTTTGCTGCAATTACATCGCTCATATCATAGAATCCTGCTTCTCTGCCCGCTAAAAATTTAGCTGCTTCCACAGCTCCTTTAGCGAATATTGCTTTGGAATATGCCGTATGCTTGAACTCGATCACTTCATCTGTGCCGGCAAAAAACACCTCATGTTCGCCCACTATATTGCCGCCACGTACCGCTGAGATACCAATTTCTTTGGCATCACGCTCTTTACGTTCCTGGCTTCTGTCGAATTTGTAGGTATACTGATTTCCCAAAGCTTCATTCATGCTGTCAGCCATGGCAAGTGCCGTTCCGCTGGGAGCATCTACTTTATGTTTATGATGTTTCTCCACAATTTCCATATCGAATCCCGCCGGTGCCAATACCTTTGCAGCATCCTGCAGCAATTTCAAGAGAGTATTCACCCCCAGAGACATGTTTGCAGATTTTAAAACTGCTACCACTTTACTGGTTTCTTTCACCCTTGCAATCTGTTCTTCTGAAAGACCTGTCGTACAGACAACCACCGGAAGATTGCGTTCCATACAGAAATCTAAAAGTGCATCCTCAGCCTTGGCTGATGCAAAATCTATTACAACATCCGCCTGCACATCACATTCACGGATATTGGTAAAAACCGGATATCCATTATCCCTGTTATCTACAATATCAATCCCAGCTGCAATCTGAGCATTGGGATCTTCATTTACAATCTGGCTGATCACCTGGCCCATTTTTCCATTACAGCCATGCATAATTATCTTTATCATACGTTACTCCTTATTGTGCTTATGACAGCTTTAATCCGAAATCCACCATTTCTTTTGCAAGTTTTTCTGCATTTGCATCTTCCATCTCAGTTAACGGTCCGCGAAGAGGTCCGACTTCCATACCCATCAGATTCATAGCCTTTTTAACAGGAATAGGATTAACTTCGCTAAACAGTGCATTGATCAATGGCAGTGCATCCAGCTGGATCTTACGGCTGCCTTCAATATCACCCTGAAGGAACTTTTCCACCATGTCATGTGTCTGCTGTGGAGCAATGTTTGATAATACGGAAATAACTCCCTTACCGCCTAATGACAAGAGCGGAACTACCTGATCGTCATTTCCGGAATATAAATCAATTTTACCATCCGTAAGCTGCATCAGCTTAGCAATCTGGGAGATATTTCCGGTAGCTTCTTTGATACCAACGATATTTTCCACGTTGCTAACAAGTTCAGCCACAGTTTCCGGTAAAATATTGCATCCGGTACGGCTTGGCACATTGTATAAAATAATCGGAATCTTAACTGCATTTGCAATTGTTGTATAATGTTTGATCAATCCCTTTTGCGTTGCTTTATTATAATATGGTGATACCAGAAGAAGACCGTCAGCTCCGTACTTCTCTGCTTCTACAGATAAATACACCGCTGTATCTGTGCTGTTTGACCCTGTACCCGCTACTACCGGAATTCTTTTTGCTACTTTATCAATCGTATATTTAATTGTTTCTAAATGTTCCTCATGAGTCAAAGTAGCAGATTCACCGGTCGTACCGCAGATAACAATTGCATCTGTTCCATTTGCGATCTGATCTTCCAGAATCTCTCCTAATTTTTCAAAGTTAACGTCTCCATTTTCTTTCATCGGTGTAACAATTGCCACACCTGCGCCTGTAAATATTGCCATGTGCTTTTCCTCCTTAAAAAAATAAGGACAGGCTAAAGAGCCTGCCCCTAAAGATTACGTAAAAAAATTCTTTTGGATAGCTCCCCATCATAATAATTATGATGACAGTCATATAGCTTTTCGCCACATGCCCAAGAATACGGCTACAGGTACCGCACCTTTCGGCGTCTTTCCCTTTCTAAAATCTTCATCTATGCCTGAACATATCCAATTCTATACTGATGAAACACGCGACCTCTATCAAACCTATTCAGTTAATCTAACTATAGCATCATTAAAAATCCTTGTCAACAATTGTTTTCGATTTTATGAATCGTCGACATCTGTGTCACTTCATCGACACAGTCCCAGAGTTCCTGTCCGTTGCAGATCCCGGTCATTATAAGCTCTGTCTCATCATCCTTCGCTTCAATTAAAGTGCGGATATCATCAATTGTCACAATTCCATGTTCAATCAGTCCCAGTACTTCATCTAAGATCAGGACTTCGCACCCCTCTGTTACCAGAACCTTTTTTGCAAAATTCATTCCATTGCGAATATTCTGTGCCTCTTCTTCCTTTTCTTCTGCACTCAGACTATCGAAGGATTCATCTGATTTTTCAAACCGGAATAACTTAATCTCCGGTTCCAGGCGCTGCAGGAAACTGATCTCTTCGACCATCCTGCCTTTCAGAAACTGAATGACAATCACAGATTTGCCCTGGCTGGCAGCGCGGATCCCCTGACCGATAGCTGCAGTCGTTTTACCCTTGCCTTCACCACAAAATATATGTACTGAACCTTTATCCATAGCGCACCTCTCTTAACTGACTGGTGGTTAAACCGCCATATACCAAACTACATCATCAGTTTTATTATTTTACTACAGTTAAATAAAGAATGCAATACTTATTCCATATATTCCAACTTGCTTACTGACACTTCATAAGCAATTCTTTTTTCAGTAATATCTCCCTCCAGTTTTTTCATGTACTCTCTGCTTTGTATTCGTCCCCACACCTGCACATGTCCACCTACGGAGAAACCGGAAGTAAACCTTGCATTTCTTCCCCAGCAAATGCAGGGAATGTAATCCGATTTGCCATATGGACGGTTGACTGCAACCAGCATATCGGAAATTTCTCTTCCAAGCGGAGTCTTACGATATACCGGAGGCTTACAGATAAAGCCATCCAGGAATATCTGATTTGTCTTCACCTTGTCATTTTCTTCTTCAACGAAAGTGACCTCTCTGGCAAATACGGACAACACCAGCCTGTTCTTTTTTTCTTCATGTCTGTTGTAGGAGCGGAACTGCCCCGTGATCTGTATGTATTCTCCCTGGTAATCCTGTGTCACGTCAATCAGTCTCTCTGAAATCATCACTGGTATTCTGTCCAGGGAATCGCTGAGTCGCTTAACCAGCACATCTAACATGTAGAATCCCTCCCCAAAAACCTCGTGGCTAAAAGTAAAGCCTGATGCAATTTCTCCAATAATGGATACCTGATTGTTTTCAATAATCTTATCTGTCATGAATAATAGTTCTCCCTTCTTCTTACGAAGTATCTCTTTTCGTATTTTGTATATTAATATATCTATTCGGCGAAAATCACTTTTAGAACCACAAATTTTTAAAATTTCATTATTTTTTTTAGAATTATGAATGAATGTCCCTTAAAATCGACAAAACCCCTTGTAATCTGGGAAAAATATGATAAACTGTATGAGTTATATTTTGTTCATTATATGGAAAGAAGGAAAATCATTTTATGAAAAGAGAAGATATTCGTAACATTGCCATCATCGCCCACGTTGACCATGGTAAGACCACATTAGTTGATGAGCTATTAAAACAAAGTGGTGTATTCCGCGCCAATCAGGAAGTCGCAGAGCGTGTCATGGATTCCAACGACATTGAGCGTGAACGCGGCATTACGATTTTATCCAAGAATACAGCTGTTTATTACAAAGGTACAAAAATCAACATCATCGATACACCAGGACATGCCGACTTTGGCGGCGAAGTAGAGCGTGTATTAAAAATGGTAAATGGTGTTGTTCTCGTTGTTGACGCTTTTGAGGGTTCTATGCCACAGACAAAATTTGTTCTTCGCAAAGCCCTTGAATTAAATCTTCCGGTTATTGTCTGTATCAATAAGATTGACCGTCCGGAGGCCAGACCAAATGAAGTTATCGATGAAATCCTGGAGCTGTTTATGGATCTCGATGCTTCCGACGAGCAGTTAGACTGCCCATTTGTCTACGCTTCTGCAAAAGCAGGCCATGCCGTTCTGGATATGACGGATGAAGCAAAGGATATGACTCCTTTATTTGAAACAATTTTAGACTACATCCCTGCTCCGGAAGGTGATCCGGAGGCTCCTACCCAGGTTTTAATCAGTACCATCGACTACAATGAATATGTAGGCCGTATTGGTGTAGGTAAAGTAGACCGTGGTACTATAAAGGTAAACCAAGAAGTTGTTTTGGTCAACCATCATGAGCCTGAAAAACAAAAAAAAGTGAAAATCAGTAAATTATATGAATTTGACGGACTTAGCAAAGTGGAAGTTCAGTCTGCAACGATCGGATCTATTGTTGCTATTTCCGGAATCGCTGACCTTCATATCGGAGATACCCTTTGTGCACAGGAAGATGTGGACGCTATTCCATTCCAGAAGATTTCAGAGCCCACCATTGCCATGCATTTCATGGTAAATGACAGCCCTCTTGCTGGCAAGGAAGGAAAATACGTAACCTCCAGACATCTCCGCGACAGACTGTTCCGTGAATTAAATACGGATGTCAGCCTTCGCGTTGAAGAAACAGAAACTACAGAAGCATATAAAGTTTCCGGACGAGGCGAGCTGCATTTATCGGTACTGATCGAAAATATGCGCCGTGAAGGATACGAATTTGCAGTAAGTAAAGCCGAAGTACTCTATCAAAAAGATGAACGCGGCAAATTATTAGAGCCAATGGAGCTTGCCTATGTGGATGTACCGGAAGAGTTCTCCGGAACCGTTATTCAGAAATTAAGCCTTCGTAAAGGTGAATTACAGGGCATGAGTATTGCAGGGGGCGGTTATTCCCGTCTGGAATTCTCTATCCCGGCCAGAGGCCTGATTGGTTATCGTGGAGAATTCTTAACAGATACCAAGGGTAATGGTATTCTGAATACCACTTACGATGGATATGGTCCTTATAAAGGTGATATCCAGTACCGCAAACAGGGTTCCTTAATTGCTTTTGAATCCGGTGAGTCTGTAGCTTATGGTCTTTTCAGTGCACAGGAACGTGGTACCTTGTTTATTGGTGCCGGTGAAAAAGTATATGCTGGTATGGTTATCGGACAGAACGGAAAAGCAGAAGATATTGAATTAAATGTCTGCAAGAGCAAGCATTTGACCAATACCCGAGCTTCCGGATCAGATGATTCCCTGAAACTGACTACTCCAAGAGTATTAAGTCTGGAACAGGCTCTGGAATTTATTGACACGGATGAGCTTTTAGAGATCACACCGGAAAGTCTCAGGATTCGTAAGAAAATACTGGATCCTACAATGAGAAAGAGATCTGCCAGAAAATAAATCTTTAGAAGGGACATTATATATGGTAAAAAACAAATCTTTTCTGATCATTATCTGTTTCCTGTTTTTAATAACAGGACTTTATGCCGCTCAGACAACCGCGTTTGCATCAGCTGCAAATGGAATGAAAAAACACTCGAAGAAAACAGAAAAGGTTATATTCACAGGTGCTTCCGGAACTGCCCTGATGGAAGGTTCCAGAAATGACGGAGATACCAAAAGACCTCAGAATATAAACTATGGAAAATGGGAAAAAGGAAAAGATTTATTTTTTATTACGAAGTCAGGATCTGGAATACTATGGTTTCTTTCGCCGTCTGAACGACAGACAATTTTATCCAGGTTCTCCTGTTTTTCCACTTCTTATGACAGTACCCATCCACAGGGAGGGGAATATCTGAGGAAGCTTCTTGACAGTGATAAACCACAGAACGTACACTATTCTGTCGCACTGATCATTGAAGGGAACGATATCCGCAAAGCCAGGAAACGATCTCAAATTCGTAAGCAGGCTCAGGTATATGCAGATTATTACCTGTCGCTGGCCCGCAGATATCCATCCTATAACTTTTATGTTATATCCAAATCTGCTTATGCGCCCGGTATTAAAAAGAGCAGAGTAAACCGCAAATCCAGGGCATTTAACAAAGAATTAAGACGGATTTTATCGGAACAGGCGCTGCCAAATATTAAGTATGAGAAATTTTATGAATATTCAAAAAAGCTTTATCATAAGAAACCTGGTAAAGCCGGTGCGACTGCTGACCAACATCCTAATCAGTATGTGACCCAGCAATGGTTTAACCGTATTTTAAAATATATGAATTTGAGCCCTAACGGATGATTCTGAATACATCAAAAAAGGAGGGATTTAATCTCTCCTTTTTTATTATGTTATTTAATTGTATATCTTTTGCTAATGTTCTTTTGTCTATGTTCTTTTCTCGATTTTCTTTTACCTATTTACTTTTACCTATTTTTTTACCTATTTTCATTTTCCTAGCAACAGCATTTTTTCCAGCGGCCTTCTGGCCAGCTCCATAATCGATTCATCTAATTCTACACTGTTATCCATATTTTGCAATTGATATAGAACTTTATCCAGACTGATCTTCTTCATATTGGGACAAAACTGGCGATGCCCAACGGAATAAAATTTCTTATCCGGATTTTGCTGCTGAAGCTCATAAAAGATTCCAATCTCCGTGCAGATAATAAAAACATCCTTACCGCTCTTGTCTACATAGTCAATAATCTGGGCTGTACTTCCCACAAAATCTGCCAACTGCAGCACATCCATACTGCATTCCGGATGTGCCAGAACCAATGCATTTGGGTGCAGTTCCTTTGCCCGCTGGACATTTTCCCTGGTGATACTTTTATGTACATGACAGAATCCATCGTGAAAAATAAACTGCTTCTCTGGAATCTGTGATGCAGCATAACGACCTAAATTATTATCGGGAATAAAAAAGATCTCTTTCTGAGGCAGCGCTCTCACAAGGTCAACAGCATTGGAAGAGGTCACGCATACGTCTGAATGCGCTTTTATTTTTGCTGATGAATTTACATAACAGACTACCGCTGCATCAGGATGTTTCTCTCTGACTTCTTCAATTGCTTTCACATCGACCATATGCGCCATAGGACAGTCCGCATAAATATCCGCCATCACTACTCTTTTCTCCGGATTCAACAGCTTTGCGCTTTCTCCCATAAAAGTTACGCCGCAAAAAAGAATATTCTTTTGTTTAACTGTAGTTGCTAGCTTGCTCAGGTAGAAAGAATCTCCTACATAGTCAGCAATCTCCTGCACCTTTCCATCCACATAGTAGTGGGCGAGTATTACGGTATCTTTCTCTTTCTTTAACTTCTCTATTTCTTCTGTCATTATGAATCCTTTCTTGCTGTCTGCAATTAGTTTGAATCATATCATATACTATATCATACAATATATATTGTTCTTATAGGAATTATATTTATATTACCTTTATTTGTCAATAGATATTGGGGGTTTTCAAGATTAAAGTTATAAAGTTATGGTCACCAAGAGCCTTTCCACTTCTACATAAAAGAAGCTCTGTCCTTTATCAAACAGAACTTCCAGAATAATATAACATTTGAAAAAAATGCATCTATCTGAGGTATCGGTCAAAACTATTTCGACATAATATCCCTTGACACCACAGGTAATTCTCTACGGAGTAGGCTGTTATCATGGATTCCTTTCCCTTCAATCCTGCAGGTCAATCCATTTTTTTAATCGGTCCGACTCATAAGCCTGCTCCATAACATATTGTATATATGCACCCTCCTGAAAGGACGGGCTAGGCGCTTTATCTTCATTTATACAGTTCAAAAAGCTGTATAGGCTGTGCACATGGGAGCGAATCCACCCGATGGAAAATTTGGGTCCCGGGAAGGTTCCGCCTACGCTTTCAAACCGCTGTACACACTCGATTTTCGTATATCCCTTCAGGCCACCAAAGGGCTGATCTGAAGCCGCGTTATCATAGAACTCCAACCAGTTGGGATCCATGAGATTAAAGCGCAGAGAACCCTTTTCTCCATGAATTTCAAATCGCAGTTCATCATTGGCACCGGTGGCTACCTTGGATGCCTCAATGGTACCGATGCCCCCCTCTTTCATTCGAACCAACATCAGTGCAACATCATCCGCTTCAATATCAACCATGTTTCCATTCTTATCCGGGCGTTGTGGATAAACAATTCTGGTATCCGCCATAATTGAGATATATTTCCCCAGCAAAAAGTACATCACATCAAGAATATGTGAGCCAAGATCAAATAAAACCCCACCACCACCAAACTTCTTATCCTGCTTCCAGCCGATTGGCTTATCCCGGTCAACAGACCCGGAATGGAGATAACATGCTCGAAAGGACATGATTTTCCCAAGCCTTCCCTCTTCCAGCAGCTCCTTAGCACGCAGCGTTGCAGGTAAAAAGCGGTATTGCAATGCCACCTGCCCTATGCGCTTACTCTCCTCCAGCTGAGTGATGATATCCTTTGTCTCCTCGAAACTGGTAGCCAGGGGCTTATCGCAGTAAACATGCTTTCCTGCTTTCAGCGCATTCATTACCCCTTCCTTATGATAAATGTTGGGCGTACAAATATCTACCACATCAATCTCACTGCAATTAAAAATATCATCCGGATTATCGGTGGCAAATTTAAATCCTAAACTATCCTTCGCTTGCTCCGCTACCGATTTTACCGCATCGCAAACTCCAACCAGCTTAATTTTATAGGGAAGATTACCATAATACAATGGAATCGTCTTATATCCATAAGTATGTGTTTTTCCCATAAATCCAAATCCAACAATACCTACTCTAATCTCTTTCATTCTGATACTTCCTTTCTATTTGTAATCTCTGTATTTTTTGGCTGCCCGGTACAGTGCAGCAATACTTTCTGGCCTGGTATCTTCCTGAATATTATGTCCGGGCCCCAACACATAGCCGCCTCCCTGACCCATAATCCGAATCATCCGCTCCACTTCGGCCTCAATCTCCTCCTGAGTGCCAAAGGGCAAAATACATTGCTCATCAATGCCTCCCCAAAAGCAGACACGGTCACCGAAGGTCTTTTTCAGTGCATCCGGTTCCATTTCTCTGGCTCTTACCTGAACGGGATTCAAAATATCTACCCCTGCATCAATCAGGTCTTCAATCAGAGGGAAAATATCTCCACAGCTATGCAGCAGAATTTTTACATCGGCCTGTTCATGGATAAACCGAAATATCTTTTTATGATAGGGCTTCACCACGGTCCTGTATATCTCTGGTGACATCTGCGGGCGATCCTGCATTCCCAGATCATCTGCATAGCCAATCACCTGAACGTATTTTCCTACCTGATCCAAATAGTTTTTAAAATATCGTTTCTGTAATTCAAACAACCGGTCATACAGTGCCCGCACAAAATCCTGGTCAATCAGTAAATCACAGCTGATATTTTCATAGCCTCTCAGCTTCTGGGAGGTTTCATAGAAGCCCGGTACCCCAAAATCGGCCACCACCGCATAGGGACTGTTTTCATATAGTTCCCTGGCCCTGTCCCGCAGCCCGATATACAGATCTGGATCATCCGGATTGGGCATTTTCATGTTGTCTAAATCCTCAATCACCGCATCCTTTAGCGGGTGATAGATGGTATCATAATATAAATGTGGATCTGCACGCTTCAGGCGGTTTCCAAACCCATTTTCGAAAATACCATCCACAATATGGGGAACCCCTACATTAAGTCCCACTCTCCGAAAATCTGATTCAAATCTTATCTTAAGTTCCTGACATGGTTCCACCGTTCCCATGGAATAATCAATGATAGGATCTTCTTCATCCTCCATGTGATAGTATTCCCTCAGCCTTTTGTGGGCATGATAATCAGTGCAGGTGACCACTGTGCCTCCAAAATCTACCGGCACCTTATCCGCCTCCTGGTGATTCAGCGTCCTGATCACTCTTTCTCGAGAATTCATCTTGACTCCGTCCTTTCTTTCCTCATACAATACCACGAAATCCCTCCAGTGCCGGATACAACTGCCTATACTTCCGGTATTGTTTCTGGTAGCGTTCCTGCTCTGCCGAATCAGGAATAAACGCATCTCCCACCGTCACTGCCATCTTCACGGCCTCGTCATACCCTGTATACACTCCAGTTGCAACACCAGCCAGCAAAGCTGACCCCAGGCAAACAGCCTCCTTATTTTTCAGGGTAACCATCCGCTTGTTGGTTATATCCGCACGAAGCTGAACTGTAAAAGCAGAGGATGCATTACCTCCGCTAACGGCCATACCTTCAAAATCTCCGATAGCCTTTTCTAAAATAGATATGTTTTCGGCCATCTCAAATGCAATGCCTTCAAAGATAGCCTTGTACATATGATATTTTGTAATGCCCGGGACTACCCCCGCGATTACCCCTGTGGCCCTGACATCCCAGTGAGGATTACAGGATCCAACCATATGCGGGGTCATGCACACACCGGTAGGCCCGCTGCACATGCTTTCCACCTTTTCATTCAAGATATCATACAGACTGATTCCCAGCTCCTTTGCAATACGTACCTCTTCCGTACAAAATTGCTCTACAAACCATCTAACCGACAGGCCGGCGGGAAAAAACGCCAGGGTAACATAGCGATTCGGCACTACATGGCAATAGGAGTTCAGGCTGCATTCCAGAGACGCTAAGGTATTAGCAGGACGTTCTGAAACAGCAGTGATACACTCGTAGGTTCCCGCAGAATCAGACACCTCTCCCGGGTTGATTGCCCCCGCCCCCAACGCACCGCAGGGCTGGTCATGCCCCCCCACCGCCACGGTCACTCCCTCCGGCAGGCTGAGCATATGGCATACGGCAGGAGTCAATTTTCCCGCCACTGTTCCTGCTGGCTGTAAGCTCCCTAATTTTCTCTCCGGCAAACCGGCCGCTGCAAGAATATCCTCCGACCATCTCTGGCGTCGGATATCAAATGCCATGGTTCTAGTGGCCAGTGAAAAATCAATAACCGGGTAAAGTCCTAATTTTCCAAGGATAAATTCCTCTACACTGAGAAAACGCTGAGTCTTTTCAAACTGATCGGGCCTGTGCTTTTTTAGCCACATAATTTTATTTAAAGCGAACATGGGGTGCAACGGAACACCGGTAATCTCATATATTTTTTGTTTTCCAACGGTATTATCCCACCACTCGGACTGTTCCGTCGCACGATTATCGGAGTTCATCACCCCTGGGCCAACGGCTTTTCCATCCTGGCCCACCGGAATATAGGTCTCCCCATGTGAGCTGACTGCCAGCGCCTCAACAGGATTTCCGCAGGTCTGTTCCGCTATCTGGCGAATAATTGTTACAACTGCTGTCCAGAAAATCTCCGGTTCAATCTCAACCATTTCAGGACCGGGACTATAGGTGGCGTATGCGTAATTTGCGCTTGCCAATATGCTCCCGTTATAATCAAAGGCAACTCCCTTACAGCTGCCAGAGCCAATATCGATTCCCAGTAAACTCAAATCGCTTACCCCCTATTCGTTGACCTTGATCATAATTTTAAAAAATTTTTCTTCACGATTTTCTATCATTTCAAAAACCTCTTTGATCTGATCCAGGGTGAAATAATGCGAAATCATTCCATCTATTTTGATAGTTCCTTCTCCCATTAGCTGAATCATCTCTTTATAATCCTGAGGCGTGTACATGGTAGTACCAGACAGCCGCAGCTCATGCTGGACGAAATCGGGCAGGTGCGGAATGTCATACCCATTCTGCAGAACTCCGATAATAACGATACGGGTCCCCCTGCCTGCAATCTGCAGAATCTGGTCTAATACCTTCCCCTTTTCACCAACACAGTCATAGAATACGTCGACCTCCCTGGCTCCACCCAGAATCCGGGTCAATCCATCCTCCAGCTTTTCCACAGACACATCAATGGTTCCATCGGCACCCAGCTTTTCAGCCAGACACAGTCTTTCTCCATCCCTATCAGCGATGACTACCTTTTTCGCCCCCAAAGCCTTACAGCTTTCCATACAAAAAATACCAATGGGTCCCGCACCGATGATTAAAACGGTATCTGTGTTCTGGATTTCCCCTCTTTTGGCACCATGATAAGCAACACAGGCCGGCTCCACCATTGCGCCGTCATCCATGGTCATAGTATCCGGAATTGGGATTACCATTTCCTGGGGCATACAGATATACTGCACATGCGCGCCGTCCGCCTCCGCCCCCGTGCACCGCAGGCTTTCACACAAATTATAGTTTTGGCTCTCACAAGCCTTGCAGATTCCGCAGACAAGATGTGGAATCACGGTTACCCTGGTGCCGATTGCAGGCTTGTCAACCTCTTCTCCCAGCGCCTCCACTTCTCCCGAAAACTCATGTCCCATAATAACCGGAAACGTCACATAGGGGTGTCTCCCAAAGTAAATGGTGGGATCTGAGCCGCAGACACCTACCCGGCACACCTTTATCAGTACCTCTCCCTTGGCCGGAGACGGTACCTCCGTCCTGTCTAAAACAATTTTTTTCGGCCCCACCAGTGTGGCTCGCAGCATTTGTTCTTTCATATTGATTCCTCCTGGTCTCTATCCTCGTTATTTTGTTTGATAAAGCTGTACTATGAATTCTGCGACACTCTGCTCATCCAGCTTCTGCCGCTGATACAGCCACTCCGGTGATGCAGATGCCCCATAGACTGAAACACCCTTTTTTGCAAACCGGCAATGTAATCCCTTCTCTGCCAGATAGGACCCGATAATCGTTCCGATCCCGGAACGCACATTATGATCCTCGTATGTCACAATCATCCCCGTATCTGCTGCCTGTCTGACTGCTTCCTCATCTATCTCCAGAGGACTTGTGCAGTTAAGAACACCTAGTTCCAGATTCCGCTGTCTGAGAATATCCGTCACCTTAACCGCTTTATGAGTCATGTTCCCGCAAGTGATAATGACACCGTCTCTGCCCTCCCGAATCCAGTCATAGACCCCATACCGATATCGGTAATTCTCATGATACAGCAGATCTCCTGCCGCATCCGTAAGCACCGGCACCTTGGAACGCCCCATAACAACACATATATTTCCAGGTGCTGCGGCTGCATACCGTATCATGCGATCCGTCTGATTGGAATCCGCCGGTATCAGTAATTGAAATCCCAATAAGTTGGATATCAGGCTGATATAGTCAATGCATTGATGGGTTTTCCCGTCCTCTCCCACATCCAACCCGTTATGGGTGCAGATTAATTTCACAGAGGAATGGTTGATATCACTCATTCGATGCTGTCCATAGGTCTCATCAATTCCAAAGGCACCAAAGTCAGCAAAAAATGTTAATATTCCACATTTTGACAATGCCGCCGCAACCGTTGCGGCATTGTGCTCCTGAATTCCACATTCAATTAAACGTTCTGGGAATTCCTTTCCAAAGGATGCCACTTTTACTGATTCAGCAAGATCGCAATCTATGGCCGCAACCAGGACATCTTCATTGGATTTTGCCAAATCACATAATGCATTTCCAAAAGCACTCCGACAATCAGTAGAACAGTCCTTTTCATATACAATCGGCTTGCCCGTTTTCATTTTTTCCTCTGGGCTGCATGCGGCCGTAGGTATCTGCCTCTTTACTTCATCCCTTTGCACATCCTCCTCTGCTGCTTTTGCAAGCTCCAGCTGCCCCAATACCTCCCTGCATTGTGAAGCAGTCAGTATCTTTCCATGGAAATGATAATCATTTTCTATCATGGGAATACCTTTTCCCATAACTGTTTCCGCCAGGATTACTGTTGGTCCTTCTTTACACTGGTGTGCCTTGCGCAATGCACGATACAGCTGCTGATAGTTATGTCCATCCGTCAGAATCACTTTCCATCCAGCTGATTCATATTTTTCTTGCAGCTGCTGGGGCATAATCCGTTTTATATCCCCGCTGGCCTGAAGTCCATTACAGTCAATGACTGCCGTCAGATTATCCAGATGATATTTTACCGCAAATTCTCTGGCCTCCTGCAGCTGACCTTTTCCCTGCTCACCATCTCCCATTATCACGAAAACATGGTGCTTTTCCTGTTTCAGCTTTGCTGCCAGCGCAAAGCCGCTGCCCACGGAAAGGCCTTGCCCAAGACTGCCGCTGCACCATTCAACACCCGGCACCTGCAGTCCGGGATGACCTTCAAACACACTGCCTTTCTGCCGGAACTCCTGCACTGCTTGTTGAATATTACAAAATCCCAATCTGCCAAGTGTCGCATAAATTGCTGCAGAGGTGTGTCCATGGCTAATCACGATCTTGTCTCTTTTGGGATCCTGAACTGTTTGGGGACTGACATTCCCACACAGCCATAGCATTAGGTAAATATCTATGGAGGACAGCGAGCCCCCCGGATGTCCTGACCCTGCATTTGTAGTCATTCGGAGAATATCTGCACGTGCATGATTCGCCAGTGCCTGTATTATTTCTATCTGTTCAATGGTGATATCTTCACTTTGAAATTGTTTCAGCGACAATAAATCCATTCCTATACCTCCCTTTTCTCCAAAGTTTACCATAGAGACTATTTCAACTTCCCGACCCTTTTTTCAAACACACAAATCTCATCCTTGTTTGTCAAGATTCCAATTTCCAGCTCAAAGCATCTTTTTTCACCGGGCTGCAGCATTTCCAGCGCTCCGTCTGCTTTCTGCTCCAGCCTGCCTGCGGGACGGCAATTGGCGGGCTCAATCCCGACTACATATTCTGCCTCCCCCAGCTGCTTCCATTCTGCCAGGTTCTTCAGCTGGGCCTTGTTGAACCTGATATAGACGCCTACCTCCAGCGTATCATTAATCAGTCCAACATACGTGGTTTGATCCGGATCGGTACACAAATCATGAAAAAACAGATTTTCCTTTGCCCCTCCCACCGGCTCTCCCACCTGATCAAACTGCTTCAGGTTCTGTCTGGACAGCTCATCATTTGGCTCAACTTTTTTGGATTTCAAGACGATTCTCGTTCCCACATCCAATATTGGATATCCGATATTTATATGGTACAATAGCATCAGCGGACGGGCATTAAATCCCATATTTTCCACCGTGTCATGAATGCGCAGAAAATTTTTCCCAAGCTCCGTACTGACCTCCCGTGTCAATGCCAGATTTTCACAATGCACCATGGATTCTTGAACCCGACCGGATACTGCCATGCGAAAGGTATCATCTGACCACTCTTCCCGAACACAGACATGATCCGCACAGATCTGACTAATTCTCCCATGGAGACCGTATTTCTGAGAACCGATAATCGGTTCTTCATCCTCACATGGACCTCCCACATTTGAGAGCCCGCAGGTTGTAAGCAGACCGGCAAAAAAGCTTCGCAGCCAATTCATTCCCTCGGGGTTGTAGTATGCCGGAGAGACGATGCCTGTTTTAGACATATAGCTAATGGGAACTCCCTGATAACTTGCCCAGGCAATATCCATTCCTCTGCCAGGCAGAACAGTAAACTGGAATCCTGTCCCGGTTTTAAAATCCACCGCCTCCACACCCCTGGCTTTTCCGTCAAGCATTTCGTACCGCTTAAGACCGGCCAGCTGGGAAATATCTCCCATTCTCTTCATCAGGAAATCATGGTTCTTGTTTATTTCAAATGTTTTCATTCTCACTCACCGCCTTGATTCCATGTTCAGCTTTTTACCAATGCATTCCCTCACCACTTTAACTGTCCGATTTGCACGGGCAAAGGCCTCGGACTGCGTATTCTGAGTGCTGCCATCCATAGCCATGCCCAGCGTATCCTCCACGAATGTGGCAAGCATAATTCCTCTGAAATCTTCAATGTTTTCAAACAATCTGGGATAGTACAGTTCCGGCTCCAGGGGGGCCGCATCCTGAATCAAAATGGCCATTTTTCCACTTAATTCCTTGACCATGCTGGAGAACACTGCAAAACCTGACATTGGGGAATTATTCACGGCTCTGATATTTCCGGTCTTGATCAGGTTGTTCACCTGATGAAGACCATTTCCGCAAAAATGAACCGTTCCACCGCTAAAAGCTTCAAATATCCTGGAATTGTAAGGCACCACAAATTCTTCATAAAGCTCCGGGCTTATAGAGACCAGATCATCATCGGATACCCAGATGCCCACACCCTTAGGTGCCCATACTCCCTGAAGACCATTGCTGCTGTCAAGACTCTCTCCGGTATGTTCTTTTTGAACCCTTACCCAGTGGATAAATGCGTCTGTAATCTTTTCCATCAGCTCATGAACAGCCTCCGGCTCCTCATACATCCAGACAAACAAATTGTCATAACCACACAGCTGTGCCGCTGTACACAAGGGGCTGTTCATATCACTTAGCCCTACCGGCAGATCACTGTGGGACCTGGCATAATCAATAAATTCAAGCACCCTGGGCATGACTCCGTCCCGATAGGGATCCGGCTGTCTTAATCTTGCAATATCAGAGACAGATCTGATACAGGTTGTTTTCAAACCCGGGTCGTCTCCGAATCCGGTTGCCTCCTTGAATTTACATCCAAAGGCAGATGCCGTCACCCCCGTACCGAACCAGGGCATAAAATATGGAACGGTATCATCTCCCGTTACCGACTTCAGATGCCTTTCAAAACTCTCCTCCTGGTAGCGTACCATGCTGGACGGATTCTTCCAATAATCCCAGGGCATCGGGTTATTTCCATAGCCGAAATAGCAGGGTGTGTTAACCACCAACGGCACATCCTCTGATTTCGTAACCGGCTCAAGGCGAAACGTTTTCTCTATCTTTTTACAGCGGCTCTCAATCTCAAATCCCCGCCATGTCTTTAATACACCCATATCTATCCTCCTAAACAGCCTGCCGCATCTTATAATCAGTCACAGCGAATCACTTTGATATTCATAAACTTGCAGAACATTTCCAAATCATCAGCCGCTGTCTCGCTAAACACCAGAACACCATGGTGGATTGCTCCTGCTTCTATCATCGCAGCCTCCATCTTTTTGATATCCCTAACCTTTATCCAGGCATAGGTACCTCGTATAAAGGGTTCTATGTTCACTGATTCTCCGGTAGAAATAAACATTCTGTATTCGCCTTCATATTCCAACAGTCGGACACACGTAACAGGTCCCTCCTTCATGCGGAATTCAACCGAACCATCACAGGCATCACCCCATATGCCAAGACGCTCATTGGCCATAAGTTTTTTGGTATCTGATTGTGCACAAAGACTGGGCGCTGCATTTCCACAATGCCAGGCAAGCCACATGTTATCCTCCGTGGGATGCAGATCTGTCCAGTCGATAAAGACGGGTGTCTCCTCATCCATGGTCACCGCCCGGGTCAGCAGCATAGTTGCCGCTCCCAGCACATCCACCTCACAGGCAGTGATATATCCCTGCTGGTTCAATCTGGCAAAGGTTGAGCAGGCAGCAATACCGTACTTCTTCTGCAGCATTGCCCAGCAGCTCACCGCCATACAGTCTGCATCCAGCTCATCATAGGCACGCTTCAATGCAATTTCGTATTTGGCCTGCATGATAATACTTGATTCCGGGATAGTCTGATCACAGACAAAGCCGGCTTTGATATCCGTGACAGTATCCACAACCTGGGGATCGGTATCCTTTATTCTATCTAGCTGGTCAAACAGAGTTGCCAAATCCATGGTCTTGAGCATCTGGCTAAAGGTTCTCTGGAAATTTTCCTCGCTGAAAAACTGAGATTCGAACAGCAGTGGACGAGTGCCCAGCTGTGCAATTTTTGCTCCTTTGAACCGCTTGATTGCGTAAACTACCCGGGCAAAGCTTTCAAAACCTTCCTGAAACTCCGGTTCCTCCGGATTACAGGTATTGATATGCACGAACTTAAATCCGCGCCTCCGGATTGCGGAAGTAGTCATAAACTGCCCGCACCAAGTATCTGTTGAGCGGGATCCCTTGTGAATCGGCCCGCTTTTGGTACAGAAATGCAGAATTGGAATATTCTTGTTCAGGCCACTCAAGACCTCTCCCACTGCCACCTCCATACCAAAAGTCATGTTTCCCACTGCCAGCGCATCTATTTGCTCTGAAAGATAGAGCTCCAAAGCCTTTTTTCCCTCCTCCGGAGTGCTGACACAGCCATCCTCCGTCAATTCAGCGGACGGAACCACAATTTGGACCTTGTCCACCTGCTCCATTACCTTAAGACAACGGTCGCGCATTTTTCCTGCCCATTTTCCCGTAAACTGATTTCCGTCCCATGATTCCCAATTTGATGGCAAAAAGCCTATTTTTATTTGTTTCATATTCTCTTCCTCCTTAAATTCCATGCCGCTTTGAATATGTTTCTAGCTGGAGCTATTAACATGTTCTATACAAAATAAGTTCTGACGTATTGGCTGATTCCAGATGGATTCTAAGTCCTTGATTCATCAGCTCACTTCCCGGAACACGCAATACGGAACCGCTATTGTGGCAGGTAATCTCGTATTCCCTTGCCCCGTCAATTCCCCGCAGATACAACTGATAGTCCGGGGCAGCCTCCGATAGCTTGAATATACCGCAATACCCTTTAGTTTTGTCTGCATTAGCATACTCCAGCACACAAAAATCGGTCGGGCTGCTGACCCCAATATAAGGTGTATGGTGATATACGGTAGGATGATTTTCCATTACCTCCCTGCAAAATCCCTTTGCAAGCTTAATGTATTTTTTACTTTTTTCAAAATAAGGAACGCTGCGATCTGCATCCTGGGCCCCAAAGCCTACAAAAATGGGTACAGCAAACAGACATACCCGCAAATGCGTATCCAAATCTGCCTGAAGGTGAGCGAATGCTATGTGATTATGGTAATAGCAAATCGCCTCCGGCGGCAAAAACATACTCATGGTGTTAATGCAACGAATGCTCAGGGGCATCTGACTAAAATCCGACTGAGTACAGTAATGAAATCTGGACAGCATCCCCAAATCATTTCGTCCACCACCGCTGGCACAGTTTTCAAAAACCGTATCCGGATATTTCTGCAGCATTTCCTCGAAAATTCCATACAAGGCTTCAAAATGCCGCCAGGCATTATTTTCTGCATAGCCATTCACCGGATGTTGAGCTCCCTCAAAATTTCTGGTGTTATAATCAATTTTAAAAATGTCCGGCTGCACCCGTTCAAAGATGCTTCGGATATATCCGGTTACATATTCCGCTGCCTGTGGATTGGAAAGATCCACATCCGCATCATTTTCAAAGTGCTTGACACCCTCAGGTTCATAATGTATCTTATATTCCGGATGCTCCTGATATAAATGGGAAGTAGCTTCGATTGCCTCTGGCTCCATCCAGAGGCCAAAGAGCATTCCCTGCTTATGCACATAATCCCGAATCCCGCGAAGACCTCCCTGAGGCAGAAAATCACCCTCAAACCAATCTCCCCGGTTATCCCACCAGCCGGCAAAATGATCTCCGTACCACCCCGCATCAACCACGAATGCCTCTATGCCCATTTCTCCTGCAATATCGATTTCCCGCAGTATCCAGTCCCCGGGCTCCTCCACAACACGTCCGGCTACCGTATACATGCCGGCTTTTCCCCTTCGCTGGGGAATGACAGAGGTTCTCAGATGACGATGCCATTCTGCCACGCAGCCATCCACATTTCCATGCTGTGGACCTATATGGATCGCCGGCGAGACGACCTTTTCCTGGGGCGCGATTACCCGCAGAGGTGCTTTCCCCGACGGCCCCATCTCAAATGACAGCATTTTACTGACCCTGTCGTAGTAGAGGGATGTGGTAAAGCCTGCCGACCAGGCCAAGGCCATACAAAATATCTCTCCTGTAATTTTGTTTTTCACATAATAGTATGGGGGACCGAACACATTTCTCTGTCTGTTTTCCAGGGTGGTAACCGGTTCCTCTAAATCAATCCATTTCAAGTTTCCTTCCTCGGACTGGACATAAGAATCCAGATATGCCACTGCGAAAGGATAGTCAGGATTACCGCTGTCTGGCAGAGATTTCAGAAAGCCATACTCCTGCGTATAGTGAACATCCCAGAGAAGACCGCTCATAGGCGCAATTCTTGACAGTGCCGCCGGACGGTCACCCAGATTGGTAACTTCCAGCCATCTGGTGAGAAAATCCGTAGTGTCCAGCCTTGTGCATACCTTTACCTCTATGGGGCGCAGCTGATGCTTCAAGGTGACCATAACCAGAGTGTGTCCGTCCTGCACCGTTTCCTCCTGGCTCTCCATCCGCCAGCAGTTATGCAGAGACTGCCCGTCAATTTCCAGCCCAAAGCTGTTGAGCCTGTGTCCCACCGGGTGAATTCCTCGAAATTCCATCTGACTCATCCCCCGCATGGGCAGGGTTTCGGTTATATTTTCTCTGTGGATCTGTCCGGATGCCGACCAATACAGTCCAACATAATATCCGTCCTGGAGAGTCTCCTCATACACCGTGGTGCCGGATATATACCGTGTAACATCCCTTCCTCCGTTTTTATAAAATTCTAAAGCTTTTTTTGACATATTCCTTCACCCTTTCTACGCTTGCCTTTTTGCTTCAAAAATATCAGAGGCTTGTCCGTGGACAGACAGATCAACAAGCACACCTTTTGTCATCAATTCCTTCCCTGACATTGACACTGTTTTTCCTGTATTCAGGGAGGACACTGTGTAGTCGACAGCTGCATCAAGTCCTTTGAGCCTTATTTTACCGGAAGATTGCTCCGCATCAGCACGGAACACAAAGGTAACCGCTTGCTCCTTGTCATAGGATACGCATGCCATCATGCGCCAGTCACAGCAGGTATCCGAATCATTATTATAATGGTAAACGTCCTGGGACAGCAGATGCCGCATGGTTTTATAATAAGGCAGGTTTCTTCTGATCGCATCATGAACTGCTGCCGGCCATAGTGAAATGCGTTCCGACAGATGACCGGTCAATGTTCCAAAACCAAACAGCCCCATCATCCTGCTCCTTACAACCGTATCTAATGCGGCCGGGTCGCTCTCCTTCAGCACCTCATCATGCTCGATCAGCCATGCTGAATTATAGGAGTTGGGATAAACATAGCTGGCAAACTCCATGTTGTTAATGACTTTTTCCGCTGGTGCCGAGCTGTCGCTGAGCCAGCTTGTGCGGATATAGGGTGCCAGGCCATAGTCAATCCTGGCCGGATAGCCGCAGGCCTCTATCACCAAATCCGGGAAGCGTTCATGTAGCTCTTTGAAAATCTCATATTTACCGGCCACCGCCATATAATTACCGTCTCCCTCCTGATGTCCATGATCGGTTCTTGTACATACAACCGGCTGAGAAAATGCAGAGTCATCCCACTTAATCCAGTCGAGCCGGAATTCCTCAATGATTCTGCTCACTATCTCTACTATGTAATTCTGTACTTCCTTACATCCCGTACAAATCTGCTTCACCCTCGGCCACCCTGCCACCTCGGTCAGGTCAAGAACGGCATGCTCATCCTGATTTTTTACCAGCCATTTTTCCGGTATCATACCGGTGGATACCCAATATTCGTCTATGATCATGGGGTCCACCCAAATACCAAATTTCATTCCCTTGCCATGGACATACTCTGCCATGGCGCGAAGCCCTTTCGGGAACTTCCTCCTGTCAGGCAGATAGTTTCCAAGCCGATAGCCCCAGGCACCATCTCCCTCCACAGAGGAGCCCGCCCACCAGGAGGCATCAATATAGAAGTTTTCCACACCGATATCTGCTGCAAAATCCGCTTCTTTGCGGATCGTTTCCTCCACATCCTCACTCTCTGTTGACCAGATATCATAGGAAACCCATGGAAAATCCTTCATGGGCTGGGGCAGCACATGTCCCACCATATAGCGTCTCATGCTGTTGGTGGCCTCGTCCAGACCCCCTGTGGCTGCTCCCAGGAATACAGTCGGCGAAGTCAGTACCCCCCCTTCCTCCAAGGTCTGGCTAAAATTTTCAAGCCCCATTTTCAGCACAATGTGCCCCTTTGGGTCAGGAGTCACAGACAAGTTCCATTCCCGCTCCCATTCGATACCCAAAAACAGACTTTCCTGCCTCTGCGTGTTCTCCAAAACCAGCCAGCCGGCATTTTCCGGCATATTCCATTTTCCTCCCCGGATGGTCAGCGGATCCTCCATCACCTGGGTCTGCATGGAGTAAACGTCTTTCCTTATGCTGTAAGCCACTACCGGCTCTGCACACTGAAGGGAAATATTTACTGGACTGAAATTGGTAATACAAAGGGGATGGCTGCCTATATTTTTTAAAGTACATCCAATCTGCACTACTTGACAGTCCGAATGAATTTTGTACTGGCAGCTCAGGACCAGCCCATTTTTATGCGATGCTGTAATCGTAATTACACGGCATTCTCCCAGAATTTCCTCCTTTATTTGCCAGTCGTGCCAGTTCTCTGTCAATTCGGTTCCGTTTTCCTCTGCCAGGATTCCGCAGGCCGACTGGGAATCAGCCCACTCGAACCCCGTATCCATATTCTGAAAGCTTTTCAGGTATAGCTTTTCCCCTGTATGATTAAATTGAACAAAATCAGAATATCCTTTCATCTTTCCTACCACCTTTGTCGTTGTTTTTGTTTTTATTTCAATCTGATTATCCTTTTACGGACCCTACCATAACTCCCTTGATAAAGTACTTTTGAAGGAACGGATAAATCATCAGAATCGGCACTGTGGAAAGCACTACCACTGCCAGCTTAATAGACATGGAATTGGCATTTGCCAGACTTCCAAAATCCAGCCCCATAAGATTCACCGAACCCTGTTCAAAATTAGTCAGCGAACGGTTCATAACACTCTGCAAATAAGTTTGAATCGGTACCAGCTTACTGTTGGTCACATAATAAGCACCAGTAAACCAATCGTTCCAATGACCGACAGCCGTAAACAGTGCAATCGCCGCCAGTATGGGCTTGGAAATAGGGAGAATCAGACGCATCAGTATCTGAAGCTCATTGGCCCCGTCTATCCGCATAGATTCCTTCAGTTCAGTGGGAATCCCTTCAAAAGAAGTTCTCATGATGATACAATTCCATATACTGAAGACTGCAGGAAAAATGTACACTCCAAAGCGATTAATCAGGCCTAAGCTTTTCAGATTCAAATAAGTGGGAATGAGTCCCGCACTAAAAAGCATTGGAATCATCATGTAAATCATAATAAATTTTCTTCCAGGCAGATTTCTCTCCGAAACACCATATGCAACCATCCCCGTGACGGCAACACCCGCTACCGTACCAAGGACAGTCCTGAGAATTGTATTGACATATGCTCCCAGAATAATATTGTCCCGGAGACATACAATATAATTTGCAAGTGTAAACTGCCTGGGCCAGAAATAAATTCCTCCCCGCATGGTATCCACTCCATCATTAAATGAAAGTATTAAAATATACCACAATGGATAGACACAAAGAAAACCAAAAAACCCTAACAGTATCTTGATTACAGCATCAAAAGCAATGTCACTTTTAGATTTAATCTTTCTTACCTTTGCTTTTTTCAAAACAATCCCTTCCCTTCTCCTGCATACTTTTGCTTACCACAAGCTGGAATCACTGAGCCTTCGGCTAATGCTGTTCGTCGCTACTACCAGTATCAGATTTATTGCGGATAACGCCAGGCCAATTGCTGTAGACACGCTGTATTGTGCCTGTGCAAGTCCTAATCGCACAATATAAACATCCAGCACATTTGAAACCTCCATGTTAACCGGATTCGACAACGGCAGAATCTGATCATAGCCCGCCGACAGTAAGGAAGGCATTGTTAAAATTAACATAATAGCAATAGTAGGAACAATACCAGGCAGATTAATATGCCAAATACGTTTAATTCGTCCAGCCCCATCTATCTTTGCAGCCTCATGAAGCTGTGGGTCAATGTTGGCAAGTGCCGCAATATAGATAATCGCTCCCCAGCCAAGGTTCTTCCACAAATAACTGAGGACAATCAATGCTCTGAAATATTCCACTTTTCCCATAAAATGTATTTGATCCATCCCCAGGGAACCCAGCATAGAATTGACAACACCTGTATCCAGAGCCAGTAACGAGTTCAATATGTATGCAACAACAATCCAGGATATAAAATAGGGGATATAAGATACACTTTGAACCAGCTTCTTATATTTTCCGTTTGCCAGCTCGTTGAGTATCAACGCAAATATAATCTGTGCAGGAAAATTTATGACTGTCCTTAAAACGGTTATAAGTATGGTATTTTTAAAGGACTGCCAAAAATACGGATCGGTTAAAAAGGAGAAGTTTTTCAGACCATTCCAATTACTATCCCAAAGTCCCAATTCCATTCTGTAATCCTTAAAAGCTGCCAAGATTCCTACCATCGGCTTATAGGAAAACAGAAACAACAGTACAATGCCCGGCAAAATAAATAAATAATTCCATGAATATTTCTGAATTATCTTTTTTACCGAACGTTTATTTCTTACCTGGCTGTTTGTCCGCAACATACTTCCTCCTCCATCCTTTTACTCGTATTTGGTGAAACGTGGCAGTGTTCTCACATCTTTTCACTGCCACACCACACCGGACAAATCACTGTCTTACTTCATTTTTGCATATTCCGTATCAAACTCTGCCTTTACCTCACTCCAATGCCCCTGCTGCTCAAGCTGTGCCTGATACTCTGCCCACAAAGTGTCAAATTCTGCCTCACCGCAGGCTACCAGTCTGCTGAAATAGTCGTTATCCAACTGCTTCAAAATACTAAAGTTGGTAGTGTAAGCACCATTGGCTGAAAACTGGATTCTATCCGAGTCCGGTCTTTTAATTGCATAGCCTTCTACCTCAGAATTCGATTTATGCATATTGAAAATCCAGAATAGCTGTTCCTCATTTTCCTTCCGATAGTAATTCAAATCTTTATCGAAAGGCGCAACGCCCACTGTGGTTGTATAGCCATATTCGGTCATAGCATTGTAATCGTTCATGGCTTCAATCAGCTTCTCATCGGTGATCTGGAAATACGGCTCTCCCAGATCCTCATCAAAGTCCCAGGTTGTACCACGGGGGCCATAGCTCAGCTCCCACTGTCTGTACTTACCCTGCTCCGCAAAATAGTCAACTAACTTTGCAACTGCCTCAGGATTCTTGCATGATTTTGTGACATAAAGCGCGGGTGTACCATAGGGATCATACTGTGCAGCCGCTCCGGCTTTTTCTATTCCATCCGCCAGTGGGTACTCCAGGATATCCATTTCACTGGCTTCATTTTTGCCTACCGTCACTGCACTCCAGAAGTTAAATGCATTCGTCATCACCAGACCAACCCGCTTGGTCATAATCTTTTCTGTCAACTGATCATTTTTCTGGGTAATGAATTCCGGATCGATCAGCCCTTGATTGTACAATCTGTTCATCCACTTCATTGCTTCCATAGTTTTAATGTGATCCCTGAAGTGAAGCATCTTGCCATCCACCTCATGGAAACCGCTTCCCGCCGTGGAAACTCCGAAGGAAGTCAGAAGGCTCCTATACCATTCACCCGCCTCGCCCATTGACATTGGCTGTATAGTCTGTCCTGATTCGTTCTGCAGCCCCTTCTCCTTCACGGCTTTCAGAAACGTTTCGATTCCCTCCAGATCCTTGACGTCATCTGACGTCATACCCACCGCTTCCAGATATTCCGGGAAAATGTACCATCCATCGGCTGCCCAGAACCCGTATTTGGATTCCATATCCTCATACCAGTTATGAGGGTAGCCATAGATGCTGCCGTTCTCATACTTGCATAAATCCATCACCTCGGAGGGAATTGAAGCTAAATTAGGATATTTGTCAGATTGGTTTAAATATTCATCAATTGGAACTACTGCCCCCGAGTTAACCAGCTTCTGCTGCCAGGTCATTGACATGGTGGTTGAGGACGGCAGCATGATAACATCATAATCCTCATATCCACCTCCGCTTATCATCAGATTAAATGCTTCATCTGCTGTTGTTCCCGAATTCAGGAAGGTCGTATTAAAGGCAACTCCAGTTTTCTCTGCAATCAGCCTTCCGATTTCAGTGTCCATCTGATTAACGGAGGTAGCTGCCGAAACCAAAGCATTGCCTACCCACGCATTTAAGATGACCAGATCATCTGACTTTCCCTCTGCACTGTCGGACGCTTCCTCATCCGAACCCTTCGAGTCTGTTGATTCTCCTCCGGACTTTTCACTGTCGGGTGCTTCTCCGCTGCTTCCCCCGTTACCGCAGCCGCTTGCCATCAGTAGTGTACCTGCCGTCAAAGTAACACTCAATAATAACGAAACCGCCTTTACATGTTTTTTCATCAATACACCTTTTCCCTTTCATATGGTTTTATTTATTATATCAAGGGCAAACCCTTTTCGGGTAATACACCCTTCACATCCCTTGATTAATCATACTTTCATCTTTCCTGCTTCTCCTGCCGATTTTATTCCTCTTGCATTTGTCTATAGAAATACAACTTGCTTCCCGGTTTTTCAGAAATTGTAATCTCAAGTCCTGTCTCTGACAGCTCTGAGCCTTTTTTACATATCCGTTCTTCCGTATCTACATCCTCTATCTCATACATTCCCTCCGCTTCTAATCCGCGCAGGACAAACTGTGCTGTGCAATAAGCGCTGAACGGCCTTTTCAAAACCATTACCATGCCCTCCTCAAGATCTTTACGATTCATCTGATAAGCAAACCAGTCAGTTCGCTCAAAGGAACATACATTTTCTTCATATGCCCAAGGACCTCCAAATAACTTTGCCTGATTCAGTCCCGAAATCGTTAGTGGATAATAATCACCGTAATAATATGGCCTTGCACGGCGGAGCTGGTTCATAATGGAGCGTGCCCAAGAGAACGGAAACTCACGCTCTTTAAAAGCTCCCAGTTGTTCCCTTGTACCGTTTAAATCTGTTATGGCAAAACCTACTCCGGGGCAAAACGCACTTCGCATATGGTAGGTATCCTCCGGTATGGTGGTGACCAGGGTACCGTAATGAGCACGCCAGAAAGACAATCCCTCCGTTGCAATCTGATTGCCTATGGGATCGGAATCTGGGGCAATGGGATAATCTGAACGGGATAAATCCACTGCACGGGTAATCGTATCTAGGTCTCCCCTCTGTACAATGTCGAAAATTAAATCCGGATGCCTACGCCTTAGCTCATCCCAAAACTCCAGCAGCCCTTCCACATAACGGATCTGGGTCATTCCCCTACGGTCCGGTGTATCCACAGAGTTCCAATAATATGCCAAACCTGAATCATTGCAGTCCTGACGAAAAATGTCAATTCCAATCTCCGAAATCGTCCTGGAAATCATATCTGTCATCCATTTTCTAGCTTCCTCATTGCCGAAGTCATACAGTCCGAACCGAACGTAGGGAAGATCCTTATGTCCACCAAAATTCGTAGCCTTATCTCCAATAATCCACTCCGGATGCTCCTTACTGATGGGTGTTCCCACCACTACACGCTCCGGTTCAAACCAAAGCAGATATTTCATGTTATGTTTATGAGCCGCATCACTGATTGGCTTAAGTCCTCTGGGATGGGCTGTTTTGTTGATCCGCCAGTCACCGGTATACAAAAACCAGTCTTCCTCGCCAAATACCTGATATTCGTCTTCCTCACGATCCGGTCCATACCAGCCAGCATCCATCCAAAAAGCATCATACTGCATATTTTCTGCCTGAATCTTATCCATCAATTCCAGCGCATGCTCCTCCTTCAGGCCGCCCCAGCCGCCGTGGCAAATGGGAACCTCCACCGGTTTTCCGTTGTAATGGGGTGTATGATAAATAAGATTATGTCTGCGAAGACTGTTCTGAGCCTCAATCCACTCTCCCTCCCATGGCATCAGCAGAATCCTTGGGGTTCTGATCTTTTCCTCTGGCTTAAGGGAAATGTTAGTCTCATTCATGCCGGCCTTCAGTTCTATTTCATCAGCTCCTGTCTTTTCTGCAGATATGATCCAGCTGCCTGCCCAGCCCACCGCACCAATCCAGCCGCGGCCATTCTGACAGATATTGAAAAACGGAATCGATTCTATTGTCTTGCCTCCGGGGCTGTCAATCTGAAATTTTCTACCCGGCTTCAACGGATAATTGCGCAGCGCATAGTTGTCCACTCCCGCCTCCGGGAAGCAGCCCTTAGAATACAGAACCGAGGGAATGATGTCTGGATCCACTGTCAAATTCATATGCAGCGGCAAAAGGTTGGAGATTACAGGCGAATGACAAGTTCCAATATTTTCAAGATAAAGAATCCATTCCACTGCATTGTTGTTCAAAAATTCAGTCATTTCACAGGTGAGCCGAATCAGCCCATCGTCTGATACATAGACTCTTTTGTGTAGGATTCTGTCACTATCCTGCCAGGCAATTTCGTCTTTCCACTTCCACTCCTTGTCAATGTTATCCAGCTGATTCCGTCCATACTGAATAGTAAACGGCGGAAGTTGAGATGCTCCTATTTTTTTCAGACAATTTTCGTAAGACATAATCTTCCTCTCTCTCTTATCTTATTGATTCTGCTTCAAAACTAAGATACCACTTATATTCCCCTTTTGCAGGAAGCACACTGTTTTGCTTATGCATTCTAGCCAGATCTATCCGATCATATGCCCCAGTGCAGGGCTCAAACGCAATGTTATGATATCCGTGAAAGCTTCCCTCATTTACCCAAATACTAAAATACGGAACAGTCTCTACCGGGAAGTACATGGTCAGCTTCATACCGGTCTGATTGTATCGATAGGCGCACCAACCTTCCCCCAGAGTATGGTCAAAGTAAATTTTATAATTATTTCCATCCTCCCGGATTGCAGGGGTAGTGCTCAAATTCTGAATACTGCCATCCCGCCGCCGTGTCACCGGCCAGGTCATTTTGTCTCCGTACAGTCCAAACCCGGCATCATATGCGAACACACAAGTCAGCTTGGGATCCTCCATACTTGGCAGCAATATTTCCGCTCCCTCTTCCGATTCAAGCATTGCATGTGCCGCCCAAAGGAAATCCATATCAAATTGGCTGAGGTTCAAAACCCGATACCTAATAGAAAGGCGGCTCTCAGAATAAAATCGGATTTCCTTTTCAAACCGATAGGGAAGCCGGACACCATATACCCACATGCGAATACAACTGTCCTCCATTGCATAATCCCATTCAAGGCTGCATATCTCCCCATGGTCCGGCAGCTTGATTCCTGACCAGGGATACTGCTCATAGTAGACCGGGTCAATGGTGGGAAACATGTCGTCAAACCCGCTGCATTCTGCCTCAACATAGTTCCCATCATAGTGATATTCCTTATAAGCAGAGGACTGTGCCTGCACCAATAATTCCTTTTGTTTTTCCTTGTAAACCAGGGAAACCATCTTCCCTCCGCACCCTGGTAAAAATTCCGCTCTTATGCAATCATTTTCTATTACAACGGATTTTTTATCCTTATAGCAGGAGCCATATGTCAATATCCCCATTGTCACTTCCTCCCTTTCACTCAACGTACCCACAGAATAAACAGAACCTGGGGAACTATAAATAATAGTCAATAATACTTTTCAAAACAACCCGGGGCGCAATTAAAACCTCTTTTTCCACCTCCAGCTGTCCCACCAAATGGCGATAAAGCATTTTTACGGCATATCTTCCCTGCTTTATGGGATCCTGGAATATAATTCCACTAATCGTCCCATCCTCTACATAGCTTCTGACCTCCTCAAAAACATCGGTTCCCAATATTTGAATATTCTTGATATTGTTGTCCTTCAAACATTTGCATACCGCAACCGAATTCCCCGTTGCGATATACACACCGCCAATACTTTCGCTGCCCTTTAAAATCTTTTCAGACAAATAGTAGGCAATCTGAGGATCATCCTGTGTTTCATAAACTCCTTCCACCTCCAAGCCGTTGCTGTCCGCTTCCTTTAAAAAGCCTGCCAGCTTTTCTTTGTGC
This sequence comes from Robinsoniella sp. KNHs210, assembly GCF_000686105.1. Lineage (NCBI taxonomy): Bacteria > Bacillati > Bacillota > Clostridia > Lachnospirales > Lachnospiraceae > Robinsoniella > Robinsoniella sp. KNHs210. The sequence goes on along the minus strand of NZ_JMLZ01000002.1, from coordinate 128,779 downwards.
TCAACAAAGTCCTTATTTCCGATAAAAACCGCTACTGTTCGCTCCTTCTGTACAATACGACTCATAAATTCCGCTGCCAGCTTTCCCGAGACATAGGTATCCACCTTCACACAGCACAAGCGTTCAAAGCCCATCAAATCGGAACCTAGCAGCACTGTAGGAACCGCCAGCTTATTCACCGCCTCCACAAAGCCCTTGTTATCGGCATCCTGGTGATAGGAGCATATGATAATAGCATCCACCTTATCCTCTATGCAGTCCGTGACCGCCTGCATGGTTTTCTCCTTGGTATAAGGTGCTGAAATTGTATAAAACCTTCCCGAAACGTTATAGTCCGCTAGCTGCCCCAGCTCTCGCTGTACACCTTTCTTTAATTCATTATAATATTCCGGCCATTCCTCTGTTGTAATGATTCCAATGTGTATTGGCTTCCGTGCCAAACTTTGTGCCACACGGTTCACCCGATACCCCATAGTATCCGCCTTCTTTAGAACAATGTCTCTGGTTTTCTGGCTGATTCCTTTTTTATCGTTCAAAGCCTTGTACACCGTATTGATAGAGACATCCATTTCTCTGGATATGTCCTTCATTGTTACACGCTGCATTTTAATCCTCGTTTCTTGGATAAACGTTTATCTTATTGTCGTCGCTTAAATGATGCGTTATATAACAGTTTTTCACTTATACAAAGTAATTTCTTCTGTATTTAACTCGTTTTTTAGATAAATCTTCTTATAAACTGTATTAGTCTATACTTTTTTCTTTTTTTACAGGGTGAACGTTTATCCTTTAAGCACATAATACTATATACTTTTTCGTATGTCAATAGTCTTTTTTATTTATTTTATCCATTATGTTTAATACTTTTTTCTTATACCTGATTATGTTATGGTATATTTGTGAATATATCCAGAAAAACCTTTTACTTTTTATGCATTTTGTATATAGTTATTTTCTCTCTAGCACTAAGATATGGTTTTACATCCATTTTTTTATTCATACAGTTTAAAGAGTGCATTTTTCCTATAATAAAAAACACCTATACCTATGTTACTTCATAGATATAAGTGTTCTCATTCGGATAATATTCAAGAATAGTAATCAATGATGCTTTTCAATACAACCTGGGGTGCAATCAAGAGCTCCTTTTCCACCTCCGCGTGCTCAACCAAATGACGATAAAGCATTTTCACGGCATATCTGCCCTGCTTTACAGGATTCTGAAATATGATTCCGCTCATGGTTCCATCCTTCACATAACTTCTGAGTTCTTCAAAAACGTCCGTTCCCAAAATCTTAATATTTTTAACCTTGTGATCCTTCAGGCATTTGCAAACGGCAACCGAGTTGCCCGTTGCGATGTAAATTCCGCCGATATTGGAACCGCTCTCCAGAAGCTTATCCGTCAAATAATACGCAATCTGCGAATCATCTTGTGTTTCAAAGACACTTGCAACCTTCATACCTCTATCATTAGCTTCTTCCAAAAAGCCCGACATTTTCTCTTTATGCTCCGCAAAATCCTTATTTCCAATAAACGCGACCGCAGCCTGCTCCGGCTGTATTATCTGACTCATGAGTTCCGCTGCCAGTCTTCCCGAAGTATAGGTATCTACCTTTACACAGCACAGACAGTTAAATCCCTCCAAACCGGACCCCAATGCCACCGCCGGAACAGCCAGCTTATTCATGGCTTCCACAAATCCTTTATTGCCTGCATCCTGATGGAAGGAGCAGGCAATAATAGCGTCCACCTGATCGTCCAGGCAATCCGAAACTGCCTGCATGGCCTTCTCCTTGGTATAAGGTGCTGAAATCGTATAAAATTTCCCCAAAATGTTATAATCAGCCAGCTGCTCCAACTCCAACTGTATACCCTTTTTTAAATTATTATAATATTCTGGCCATTCCTCAGTTGCAATGATTCCGATGCAGATGGGCTTACGTGCCAGACTTTGCGCAGCACGGTTCACCTGATACCCCAGCTCATCTGCTTTTTTCAAAATGGCTTCCCTGGTTTTCTGGCTAATCCCGCTTTTCCCATTCAAAGCCTTATAAACAGCATTTACAGAGACATTCACTTCTCTTGATATGTCCTTCATTGTCACACGTTCCATCCGATTTCCTCATTTCATCCTATGTTTTATCCAAAATCCGACAGGCAATGCCGGAAAATACCGGATTGCATTTCCATTATACTTTATCCGTTTCCAAAATTCCATATTTTTATTGAAATGGCATTGTTCAAAATTACATTATTCCTGAAAATCCAGAGAAAAATAAGGCAAAAGCTTTTCTCCCATGCTTCTGCCTTACCTTTACATTCATTTTTCTCCTGAACCGCTGCCTTCTGTTACAGCGTCAGGAATTTTCCCACTAACTTTTCTTCACTCACACTTCTTATCGGGTACACACATTTTCTCCCAAAATTCCCCGATATCCATTTCTTGTCATTAATCTCCTCCTTCGTTCTTATATACCATTGCTTGCTATGGGGAAATCATAACACATTTTCTTAATATTGTCCTGCGATGTCCGTTAACGATAGGTTTTTTGACCACATACTTAGGATTCTGAGACACGCTTTAGAAAAATAAAGTCACAAAAACCCTGAATATTTTGTCATCAAATTCATACTCCACACAACCTCCATATTTATCCGCTGCCGCCTGAATACTTTCCATCCCCAGGCCATGCAGTTTCTTGTCCTTTTTACCGGTCTCAAACCGTCCATTTCTTTTTATTGGCTGAACTTCCATACTGTTTTTAACAGAAATCAACAGCAGTCTGTTTTTTTGTGATATTTCCACAGAAATCCATTTCTTCCCATAATGGACTAATTCACACGCTTCAATGGCGTTATCCAGCAGATTTCCCAGAATAACACATATATCATTGTCTTTTACCATAACCTTATTCAATTTCTCTACTTTACATTTCATATGAATATTTTTATGTATAGCCTCTGTCTTTTTGTAATTCAAGATTAAATCTATAATCTGATTACCCGACCATACACATTCGTTTAATGCCTCTACCGGACCAATAATACTTTCCATATACTCCATAGCAGCTTCCTGCTTTCCCACCTTCATATACCGGTACATAATATTCACATGTTTCTTTAAATCATGAAAAATCTTCTGATTATCGCGGTACATCTGATTCAAATCACCCCAGCTGTCTTCCAAAAGCTGGTTTCGGATAAGTATCATCTTGGTATTTTCTTTTTCGTTCCGATACATTACATAAAGTCCAAATATCATAGCAATCATAAGAATCAGAGCCAAAAACAAAAACCAGTCAGCTATAAATCCCATACTGACTTCATTTGCATAAACCTTCTGAAAGTTTGATACTCCGATAAATCCAATCCCGCTAAGCATAAGGAGTCCCTTTGTATAATAGCTGATACGAATGGACGACCTTTCAAACAGACCTTTTAAATGTTTATATAAAATAAATGCTCCCACTCTTGTAAACAGCAGAATAAGGACCCTGCTGACACTTAAATCATTATCAATTATAATCCCAAAATCAGGCCGTCTGACCAAAATGCTTACCAGATATATGTTCATCAGATCAGACAAAGCCAGACCAATATTGAAAATTGCAGAGATTGTAAAAATTTGTATAATACTCTGCCGGTACAGCAAAAATCCGGAAAGAAAGACCAGTAAGATCGTCAGGAGCAGAACCCATCTTGAAAATAAAAGAACCCGTCTGTTCATAACCAGTATAGCCGCAACGAAGATCGTTACGATCTCTATTAATACATTATATTTTTTTCCGGATACTCTTTTATCAAAGAAGATCCCCATCATTTTCAAACAAAGCTGTATTTCTGCCGCTGTTAATAGAAATTGCATTCCTTCCAGAAATATGTTCATTTATAATACCTCCAGAACGTATGTATTTTCTCTTTTACTTCCTTCAGCCTGGACTGGCTGACCTTCAGACTAATCCGGCCTTCCATTTCCAGAACATTGCCCATCAAACCAACTACATGAAAAATATTAATGATATATCCTTTTTCAATAAAAACAAAATCCCTTGGCGACAATTTTGCATATACCTGGCGAAGGCTCTTCCGTTCATGCCTGCTGCCTGTTTTCGTTACAAATACAGCATTCTTGCCATCCCTGAATATATAGATGATATCCCGATATAATATTTTTTCAAACCGCAGCTCCGTATTAATAATATAGTATTCTTCGGCCTGAAGACTGAGTTCCTTTTGAATTGCCTCAAGAGCTTCCGGAATCTTTTCTTCCAGCATTTCTTTGGGGATAAAACGAAATGCCCTCACCTTGAAAGCATCCAGAACCACTTCAAAATGCGAAGTAATAAATATAATATAAGATTCAACACTCTGCTTGACTAATTTTTCTGCAAGTGTTAAACCGTCCATATCCGGTAGCTCTATGTCCAGGAAATAGATCTGATAACTTTTGTTACCGCCTAAAGCAAATAATAACTGCTTAGAACTCCCAAAGACTTCTACATTTTTCTCTATCCTCTCGCTGTTCAAATAATTAATAATATTCTGTTTTATCAAATCCGCACAATTTTCATTGTCATCTACAACTGCAATATTAACCATAACTGCACTCTCCATAGTATTTATCTCATTCCCACACTTTATCCTGCAACCGATGTACTTCATCAATTTTTTAAACTATATATAAAAACAGCCGTACGCTCTACACATACGGCTTTCTGTTTATTCTCTCATCCCTCCCTTTAACGCTTTTACTACTTTTAATATCATTTTCATCTCTTTGTTAGTACAATCACGCATTTCCATCGTAATATCATTCAATTGAAAATCTCTCGATTTCTTGACACTGTCACATAAAAGTTCATCCACGGAGACTTCGAAAATATTGGCTATTTTCACGATTGTTTCCAGACTGCCTTTCGACTTAGCAGTTTCCAGATTACTGATATATTGTGTAGATAAGCCAATGTTTTCCGCGAGCTGTTCCTGGGTAATGCCTTTACTTTTTCTAATCTTCTTGATTCTTTTTCCTAATTCGATATAATCCACTACCATATTGCTCTTCCCTCCTGCATTTGACTTTATTTTATGCAAGATACGGCAAAATTATAATGGACTATAAGTTTAAATCATTCTAATAATTATATTTTTATATAACTATTCATTGATTTTTTGCAAAAAATCCATGTAATGATTATAGTAAAAACCTTTTCTCCCATACAGAACTAAGCTGTTGGCATTAAAATTTTTTTATGCGTTCTCTATTCTTGTAAAAAACTACATGCTGCCTCATAAAATTCCTGCCCGTTTGACAACAGTGCAGGATGTCCGCCTTTTTCAAAGAGCTTTATTTTGCCATGCCCAATTTTCTCAATCAGTCCCTGATACACATCATCATAAAATTGAGGCGTTGCAAACTCATCCTCGCGGCTTCCTGTAAATAATATATCTGCCTTAAGCATTGATAAAGGCCTGTGAAAGAATTTCCCGTTCCCTATGTAATGATCATGGATCGCTTTTGTATCACAGTCTACTACCTGTTCCCAGGTTTCTCCATGGTTAAATATATAAAAGCCCCTTATACCTTCGTCCTGCTTGGATGCTTCTCTGTCTTCTATAACATTTTCTACAAATGCCTTCAAAGGGGTGTCCCCTTCAAAACTGTCAGCTATTACTTTATTTACCAGATCCGGCCGCTCTAACGCAACATTAATTGCAACCTGGGCACCACCGCTGCTTCCGATGAGGTTTACCTTCTGATAGCCGGTTTGTTCTAAAAATGCTATTACCTGCATCGCTTCGTCAAACCATAAATCTGTCTGGAATTCTTCCACCCGTTCTGATTTTCCATGCCCCAGAAAATCAATCAAGATGGTTTTAAAATTCTTTCGGTACAATTTTTCAACTTCTGCAAACATCCTGGATGACGCGGTATTACCATGCAGTAACACAAGGGGATATCCCTCCCCATTTTCTTCGTACCAGCATTTCTTGTCTCGAAATATAAAATATGGCATATGTTTCCTCCGTTAAATTTAGTTGTTATTTATTCTATTTGTTTATTCGTTTTTTGGATATTAGTTCTGGCTTCGTTTTTGTTTATTCGTTTTTGGCTATCAGTTCTGGCTATTAGTTCTGACTATTCGTCCTGGCTATTCGTCCTGGCTATTCGTCCTGGCTATTCGTTTTAGTTTATTAATTGTGTTTGTATTTTTTAGTTCATAAATTATTTTTTACTTTCCGTAATCTGTCTGACTTTATCGTACACTTCCTGTGCCTCCACACCAATATGAAACTCCCCGTCCTCATACAGCACTTTCCCATTTACCATAGTCAGCTTAATATTTTGTTTGCTTCCGCTGTATACAATATTCTTTGTTATATTATTTATAGGCTGCATATTGGGCTGGTTCAAATCAATCAGGATCAGATCCGCCAGTTTTCCTTCTTCTAAGGTATCACAATCTTTTAATCCCATTGCCTTTGCGCCGCCAACGGTCGCTGCATAGAGTACCTGATTGGCATCTACTACGGACGCATCATTTTCCCTGAGTTTGGCTAATCCGGTAGTTAGGAACATCTCACGGAACATATCCAGACAGTTATTGCTTGCCGGGCCATCTGTGCCTATCGCCAGATTGATTCCCAGATCCAGGATTCTTTTAATGGGGGCTGTTCCGCTTGCCAGTTTAGCATTGGAGCCGGGGTTGGTTATGACTGACATTCCATGTTCCTGAAAGATTTGTAAATCTTCTTCCGTCATATGCACACAGTGGTACCCTCCCCCTCCATATCGGAACATCCCAAACTGATTAAGATAAGCAGTAGGCGTCATATGATTGCGTTCCATGCATCCCTCAACTTCAGAAAGACTCTCGGAATTATGGGTATAAACGGGAGCCTGATATTTCCCGGCCAGATCTGCCACTCCTTCTAACAATTCTCTGGACGTGGTATATTCTGCATGAAATCCAATTTGAAAACTGATTAATTCATGATAACGATTGTATTTCCGATACCACTCATCCATCAGCTCCACCGACTGGGTAAAGTCGTTTAATCCACTGGTCATGACGGTTCGAAAGCCACAGTCCACAGATGCCTGCGCTATAGTATCCGGAGTAAGGTACATATCAAAATTAGCAGTTATTCCGCTTGTCAGATATTCCATAATGGCAAGCTTGGATAGGTGGTATATATCATCTGCATTTAATTTCGCCTCCATAGGGAAGACCTGCTGATGCAGCCAGTCAAGCAGCGGCATATCATCTGCAAAAGAGCGCAGAAAGGTCATCCCGGAGTGGGTATGTGCATTCTTAAATCCCGGCATCAGTAAATTGTCCATGCAGTTGATTTCCCTGTCCCAGTTTTCCCTGTTCTCTTTTTCCTCTCCCACATATGAAATCAAACTGCCTTTAACATGTACTTCCCCACGTTCAATTTCAAATCCATTTGCCAGTGTTAAAATTCTTGCATTATATAAACGTATATTCATGTGTCGCTTCCCCCATTTCATCATTTCTTAAATTCATCTGCTATTTTATTCATTTAAATTAATAACGTTAAATTACCGTTTCCCTTTATCATATATTTCGCCCAAAGCCCGTGGCGCATGGTTATGCCTGGAGAAGAACACCAGCAGCAGCAGCGTAAGGACATAAGGCAGAATCATCACCAGATCAGAATAAGTACCCGGCATATTCAAAACCCTGACCAATTGATAGCCTCCTGATCTGGCAAAGCCAAAAAGCAGACAGGCTCCTAAGGTGGGAATGATTCTCCAGTTTCCGAATATCATTGCCGCTATAGAAAGGTATCCGTATCCGGCATAAATTCCCGATGAAAAATTAGCAGATATGGAATATGCAAAACTGATTCCAGCCACCGCAGAAAGGGCTCCCGATATGCCGACCGCCAGAAAACGCACCTTTTCAACATCAACTCCGGCAGCGTCAACTGCATGTGGATTATCTCCACACGCCCTCAGATGCATACCAAAACCTGTTTTATATAGAATATACCATGCCAAAACCATAATTGCCAGTATAATAATCTCAAACGGATATATATCCTGAAACACTGCTCCAATTATCGGAATCTCTGATAATAGCGGTATGCTAAAACGGCTGGATACCCCAAGTACGAATTTATCGGAGGGGCTGGAGAAAATACTGCTGTTTATCTGTTTCGTCATAAAAGATGTCAGCGCCATGGCAAGTATATTCATTACCACTCCGCTGATTACCTGATTGGCACGGAAACGAATACACAAAACCGCATGAAGCATGGAATACACAATACCTCCGGCAACAGCACATGCCAATGCAATATAAAAAGTTATCTGTGACTCAGCCCCAAAATAAGACATGGCAAATACAGCCGCCAAAGCTCCTGAAAATGCCCCAAAACCTTGCAAGCCCTCCAATGCCAGATTGGTTATTCCGCTTTTTTCACTGTAAATCCCTCCAATTGCCATGACAAACAGGGGCAGTGCAAATGACAGTCCATCTATAATTATCCCTTCCATCACTTTCCTCCCATTTTGCTTAGCCGGTGTGAGAAATAAGCATTACATGCAGAAATCAGCAGAATCAGCCCTGTGATTACAGATGCAATTTCAGCCTCTACACCAGATGCCGAACTCATATAAGTACTTCCTTTGCTGATTATGGAGATGAGAAAGGAAGAGAAAAAAATACCTATCGATTGATTTCCACCGAGCAATGCTACAGCAATACCGTCAAATCCTGCAGATGGCAAAGTCCTTGGACCAATAGAGCCAAAATACCCCAGATAATACGTGACGCCCGCCAAACCCGCCAGCCCCCCGGAAATAACCATTGCAAGCACCATGTTTTTTCCAACATTCATTCCGGCATATTTGGCTGCGGTGCGACTGGCACCAACTGCTTTTATTTCGAATCCGGTTGTCGTCTTCTGAAAGAAAAAGCGCATCCATACCACGGCGGCAACTGCAAGTATAATGCCAAGCGGTATGTCAATCCTGATATTTCCTGCAGTAACATCCATCAATGTCAGCCTCGCCGCTTTGCTGACCGGATTAGACTGACGGGATACCGGATTGATATAAAATGTATTAATAAAGAAACTGATCACATACTGGGCAATATAATTGATCATGATAGTGGATACTACTTCATTTATACCAAAACGATATTTAAGACTCCCTACCATCCCTCCTATAAGAGCACCTGTTATGATGCCTATTACAATCACAAGGGGTTTGGCTGCAACTGCAGGCAGATCGCCATATCCTACCAGAACAGTGGCGAGATAGCCGGATACCAGCATCTGCCCTGAAACTCCAATATTAAAAAGACCAGCTTTTAAGGCTGCGGCAACTGCCAATGCCGAAAACAGCAGAGGGGTCCATGCATTCAAAAAGCTGGTAAAATCCGTCAGCATATTCTTGGAACCTGCATAGCTTTCTTTTGGGAGTATACCGCATCCCTTTAACAGATCTCCATAAACCATCACTGGATTTTTCTTTAAGATCAGCAGTACAACTGCACATACAAGGAAGCTGACAGCGATGGAAACTATCGGGATTACAGCTGTCCCTAACTTATCCTTTTCCCTTAAGGGAACGATCTGTTTCTTCATTTTGCCTGCCTCCCTTCACTCCCATCATAAACTGCCCCACTTCTTCTGAGGTCAAATGGTCTGCTGCCGCAATCCGGTTCAGCGATCCATTATAGATAACCCCTATGGTATCCGCCAGGTTCATTACTTCTTCCAGTTCCAGAGAAATAAGCAATATGGCTTTTCCATTATCCCGCTCTTTAAGAATCAGGCTGTGAATTCGTTCAATTGCACCGATATCCAGCCCTCTGGTAGGTTGTACGAATATCAGCAGTGATGCATCTCTCTGGGTTTCCCTGGCAATAATCGCCTTCTGCTGGTTTCCTCCGCTCATAGAACGGACTTTAGTCACGCTTCCTCTGCTGCACCGGATGTCATATTTTTCAATCAGGTGCTTTGCATGGCTGCGTATCGATAACTGCTGCAATACCCCTCTTTTTGAAAATGGCTCTTTGAAATAGGATTTTAAAACAAGATTATCTTCTAAGGAAAAGTCCATTACCAGACCATAATTCTGCCGGTCTTCCGGTATATAAGAAATTCCGGAAAGAACCCTGGATCTGATCGAAGATCTTGTAATATCTTCTCCACTCAGTAAAACAGAGCCATGATGCACCCGGATCAGTCCCGCTATGGCATCTGCTATTTCGATCTGCCCATTACCGGAAACGCCTGCAATGGCAAAAATTTCGCCCTGGCGTATTTGAAAGGATACGTCTTTTACTACCTCAAAACCAGACTCATTCTTTACGGTAAGATGTTCAATCTCCAATACACATTTCTTAAAATCGGCGGGTTTTTTAGGTGGCGTAAAATCTACCTCTCTGCCTACCATAAGTCTTGCCATCTCACTGGTGCTGACTTTTGAAACGTCAAAGATACCGGTTAGCTTTCCCCTGCATAAAACAGCACACCGGTCTGCCACCTGTTTTATCTCTTCCAGTTTGTGCGTAATGAGTATAATTGTTTTTCCGTCTTCACGCAGCCCCATTAATATTTTCATTAAAAATTGAATCTCCTGGGGGGTTAATACTGCCGTAGGCTCATCAAAGATCAGGATTTCTGCCTCACGGTAAAGCATCTTTAATATTTCCACCCGCTGCCGCACCGATACGTCAGCCGTTTCAATGATTTGCTCCGGATTAACTTTCAGTCCGTATTTTTCTGAAATTCCGGCAATTTTTCCACTGGCGTCCTTCTTATTTACCACCGGAATAAATCCCAGAAGATATTTTCTGGGTTCTATTCCCAGAATTATATTTTCAGTTATTGTATAATCACTTACCAGTTTAAAGTGCTGGTGTACCATCCCGATATTCAGACGGGAAGCAAAGCTGGGGGAAGATATTACGACTCTCTTTCCCCTGACATATATTTCCCCCTCGTCGGGTTCATACATTCCAAACAACATGCTCATAAGCGTTGATTTTCCTGCTCCATTCTCACCTAAAAGGGCAAGAATCTCGCCCTTTTTAATCCCGAGGGTCACATGATCATTCGCTGTAATTCCCGGGAACTGCTTTGTTATATTTTTCATCTCAACGATGTATTCTGATTCCATATTCGTTATTTCAACCCTGGAAAGTCATCCGGTGTAATATTATTAAAATTTGCTGCAGGAACGACTTCTCCACTTTGAATTAATGCATAAGCTTCATTCAATTTTGCAATCGAATCCTCAGACAGCTGGTTCCTTCCTTCTTCTTTCACATATCCTGTTGAATCTGTATCCGCTTTCAGTAGTATATTTCCACCGGTAAAGTCTCCAGCTGCAATCTTTTCCAGCTGTTTTTCAACATTTTTGCCCATCACTTTTACCGCAGATGTAAGCACGATATTTTCACTGCCCTTAGTGCCAAAATCATACTGGTCTGTATCGCAACCAATTACTTTTACATCCTCTGCCTCTTTTGCAGCAGTGAATACTCCTGTTCCAGAGTCTCCGGCAACAACAAACAGGATATCACAGCCTTCTTTGATCAATGCACTGCCAATAACTTTTCCGGTAGCCTGATCCGCGAAGCTTCCGATATAATTTCCGCCCACATCCTTATTGGTTACATCCGTTCCGGAATATGAAGGAAGCGCTATCAGTTCAACGCCTGTGCTATATTTCTGATTGGCATAGTTTATACCGGATTCAAATCCGTACTGGTAATTGACATTAGACGGATAGGCTATTCCACCAACAAAAGCTGCCTTTTTCGTCTTTGATTCCAAAGCTGCTGCCATTCCCGCCATAAATCCGCTTTCCTGCTCAGCAAATGTCATAGCACAGATATTTGGAAGATCTGCTTCGCTGCCATCCTCATATGCAGGGTTGGAATCTACAAGAATAAATTTTACTTTCGGATTGTCTTCTGCCGTAGCTGCAATCTGCGAAAATTGAAAGCCGCAGCAGACCACTACATCATAGTCCGCAGCGATATCCGCTACTGCGGTAACTGCAGCAGCGCTGTCACCGGAAGACTCCTGGACCGGCTTTACCGATGAATCCGGATATTTCTCAATAAAAGACTGAATTCCGCTGTAAATATTTTGGTTAAATGTTCCGTCATCTACACCTGACCCGCTAGTAACAATTGCTATTTTCAGCGCTGTGTTTTCTGATGACTCATTTGCAGCCGATTCTTTCGCAGCTGATTCTTTCCCAGCTGATTCTTTTACAGCTGATTCTTTTGTTTCCGCCTGTTTTGTGCTCCCAGTATTATCTTTACTGCTTCCACATCCGGCAGCCCCGCTTCCTAATATACAAATACAAAGAAATATTGATAGTAATTTTTTCAAAGTACTCCTCCTAACCAGAATCTGCAGTATCCTTATATCTGATGCTGCTCTTTTGGTTTTAGTGTTCCTCACTATCTGATTTCTTATACCTGAAAATCTCCCGCTTTCCTATCCGAATGATAGCTATAAAATTTGTAATTTTGCTTGATGAAGAAGTTATCATCGGTCTGATTGGTGTATCCAGTCTATCTGAACTCGGAAGGTGTGACCCCATATCGTTTTTTGAATATTTTGAGAAAACTACAGTAATTGTCATATCCTGACATCTTGGTAATTTCAGATACGGGATAAGTGGTATTCTTCAGTAATTCGACAGCGCTTTGTAAACGGATATTTGTAAGATATGCTTTTGGGGTTATACCCGTTTGCGCGAGAAACAAACGCCCCAGGTGACGGCGGTCAATATTCAGCAGACGAGATAATTTATCTATGGTGATATCTTCTGCATAGTTATTACAGATATAATTAATTGCCTGTTCTACATATTCGTTTTCAGACTTTTTATCATACAGCAGAGTATGAAGTTCATAAATCTTGGATAATAGAAAGAACTCCAGGCTGATATTTTGAAGTCTGACATGACGGATTTCTGAAAATAGATATTCTATATGCGGTGCATGGGCAACACACCGGTTGTTTTGAAAGACAGTGCATGAGAGAAATTCATCAGCACGCGTTCCTGTGAAGCCAAGCCAGACATAACACCATGGATCATGATTGTCTGCATAATACTTACACAACTCCGAAGGGCGTATCAGGAAGAGGCTTCCCTGGGTCAGGGAATAATATTCTCCATTTCTTATAAAATATCCTTTTCCGCTTTGGACATAATGAATAATGTAGTAATTTCGAATCTGTGGTCCGTAGAAATGATTTGGTACACATTTTTCATATCCGGCGGAAATCGGATTCATTTCTGCCAGATGACGGTTGGTTACCATCAATTCGTTCGTCTGTTCTGTAGAATCGGTTAGAGTGCGGTCATGAAAACAACTGTTCTCGTATGTGTATAAAGATGTATGTGCTACCTCGTAATGTGACTGTCTCATTAGTTTATTCTTTACCTCCATAAAAAATAATAAAATCAGCAGCTTAATTAATTTGAGTTGCTTAAAAACCGTGTAAATACAGAGCTATATGTTATGAATAAAAGTATATCACATAATCAGCAAAAAATGTCCCAAAAGTGAATATTTCATGCACTTTATTCAATTGAAAAAAAAAGAGTATATGATACTATTAAAGAGTAGATAAAAATGGTAAAAAGAAAAACATAAATTTGCTAAAAGGAAGGTTGTGTGATGAATATACAGCATTTATATGAGAGATATGAAAAATTCTGGAATTGCAGTAATAACACCCCTATATTATTACTCAGTGGAATCAAAGATTATATTCCCCCGTGCGGGCATACTCCAAACAGTATGATGGAACGCTGGATGGATATTGACTACTTGATTGAAAGGGAACGACTGCGTTTAGCACATTCCTTTCATCTGGGAGATGCGTTTCCGTTGGTGAATCCGAATCTGGGTCCGGATATCTTCGGGGCTTCATTAGGAGCAGATATTATTTTTGAAGAGAGTACCAGTTACAGTGTTCCTTTTGTACAGGATTGGACAGAGGATTTTTCCTTTCATGAGGGAAATAACTGGTGGCAGAAAATTAAGGAAATTACTAAGGCTTTTGTGGAGGATAGTAGAGGAGAGTACTTTGTAGGCATAACAGACCTGCATCCTGGGGCAGATGGTCTGGCTTCTATTCGGGGATCACAGAATTTGTGCTTTGATGTGATTGATCAGCCAGAAGTGTTTAAAAATGCCAGGAAGATTTTACTACCCGCCTTTCAACAGCAGTTTGAGGAATTGTGCAGGATTACTCAGAAATATCAGAAGGGAATTTCCAACTGGATGGGACTATTTAAGCAGGATCCCTGGTATGTAACTTCTTCTGACTTCATCTGTATGGTGTCCAACGAGGATTTTCAGGAACTGATTTTTCCCGAAATAGTCGAAGAAATCAGATATCTGAAAGGAAATACAATCTTCCATCTGGATGGTCCTGGCGCACTGAAGCATCTTGATACCCTATTGGAAATTCCTGAACTGGCTGGAATTCAATGGGTATATGGAGCAGGTCAGCCCTCCGCAAAACATTGGATCGATGTTTTAAAGAAGATTCAGAAAAAGGGTAAAACGATTAATATAGGTCTGCAAAGAGATGATATTGAAACCATATTTTCGGAATTGCATCCACAGGGACTTTCCTGCTATTTTGATTTCAAATATACGGAAAAGGAAGCTATCGAGATCCTGGAACTTGCAAATGGGGCATTCAGGGCGTGACCGAGAGATTATCTAATTCATAAGGAGGAAAATAATATGAAAAGAAAGAAATTAGTTGCACTTGGTTTGGCTGCTGTTATGGCAGCGGGGGCGCTGACTGGATGTGGAGGGGCTTCGACCGATAAGAAAAAAGCGGTAGCGGAAGGAACAACTGACAGCGGGGAGAAGCAGGAAGCAGTAAACATTAAAATTCATACTATAATTTCGGATCAGCAAGATGGAGAAGCAGTGATGGATGCCTTAAATGAATACACCCGGGAGAAGATTGGCGTAACTGTGGATTATGTATTTCATGGGGGGGCTTATGCAGATAAAATTCAGACGATTATTGCATCCGGTGAAGAATATGATGCTTGTTTTACGTCGAACTGGCTGAATCCCTATAATACAAATGTTGCAAAAGGCGCTTTTTTGAATATCCAGGATCTGCTTCCTGAGGCAGCCCCACAACTTTATAAATTAATTCCGGATTATATGTGGGAAGGAGTCACTGTAGATAGTGGGATATATGCAATTCCCAATCAGCAGATAGTTGCAAGACAGATGTTCACTTGTCTGTCAAAAGAGTTTGCAGATTTTGCAGAAAGTAAGGGCATAAAGACGGCGGATATCAAAGATCTGAAGACGGCAGAGAACTATGCCCAGGTAATATATGATGAATATGGTGCAAAGTTAGGGGGTATAGATTTTACTCAGAGTTCATCATATTGTGGATATGAATGTATCAGTGATTATTTGTCGGCGGGAGTAATCAAAATGGATGATAAGACAGCCAGGGTAGTCAATTTTTATGAAACAGATGAGTGGATGGATTTACTGAAGGAACTGGAAAAGCTGAATGCAATGGGATTGCTGGATGGTGAGTGCGGATATATGCCGGAATACGCAGAAAGTCAATCTCGGGCAAACAAGATTTCCCTGCAGTATGGTGGTACCTATAAGCCAGGGGTAGAAGCAGAGGAAGAGGCACGCAGAGGAATGAAGTTTGTAACAGCGTCAACAATGGATGTACCTCCTTATATCTCTACTAATAGCATTACTGCTACGATGTATGGAATATCCGTCACCTCCAAACATCCGGAAGAAACACTAAAATATTTGCAGTTAATTAATACAGACCCTTATGCAATAAATTTACTGGCATATGGAATAGAAGGTAAACACTATGAAAAAATAGATGATCATTTTATTCGGACTATTCCGGACAGTGGATATTCTCATGGACAATCCTGGGGACTCGGAAATGTATTTAATACCTATGCTTTGGATGGACAACCTGAAGATGTGTGGGCGCAGACAAAGGCAATGAATGACAGCGCTGTAGTTTCACCGATTCTGGGATTTTCCTTTAACTCAGAACCGGTAAAGTCAGAGATAACAAATGTGGCTAAAGTAGTAAAACAATATGAAAGCCTGGTAGGCGGAGAACTTCCGGTTGAAGAGACGAACGAAGAATTTTTAAAAAAATTAGATGTGGCTGGAATTGATACTATTATTGCTGAGATGCAGAAACAGGTAGATGCTTTTTTAGCTAAAAGAGGTTAAATTCTTAATTCTTACCTGAACCTTGCTTAAAAAAACGTTGCTATGCGTAAAAATAGAAATAGCCAAAAGAAAACAGAAAGAAAAACATCCCCACAAGGAAATGCAATGCCTTTAAAACATTGACTCCTGTGGGGATGCTCTTATTTGGGATTGGAATGGTAAAATTAAGCATTAGCCGACAGCCCTCTGTAGTGCTATCCCATGCGTTTTATTGCATCTGTCACAAGTTGTTTGAACAACGGTGCCACACGGTCTGCTGTCTCCTGAACTTCACTATGGCTTAGCGGCATCTCCGTCATTCCGCATCCCAGATTGGAAATACAGGATATGCCACAGATCTTCATTCCCATATGGTTGGCCGCAATTGCTTCGCAGGCCGTGCTCATGCCTACGGCATCGGCTCCTAGAATACGGCACATTTTAACTTCCTGGGGAGATTCGAAATTCGGTCCGGATAATTGGATATATACACCTTCTTTTAAATCAATTCCCAGGTCTTTTGCGGTATTACGAAGGATATCCTGAAGTTCCCGATCATAGATCTGGCTCATGTCACAGAATCTCGGGCCCAGTTCATCTATGTTCGGTCCAATCAGCGGAGATGGCACAAAATCGGATATCTGATCTGTTATCATCATAAAGTCACCGGCTTTAAAATCATAATTTACGCCGCCTGCCGCATTTGTTAAAAACAGAATCTCTGCCCCCATCATCTTCATCAGTCTCGCCGGAAGCACCACATCTGTCATGGGGTAACCCTCATAATAGTGGACTCTGCCCTGCATGGCAACAACCGGTACTTCTCCCACATATCCAAAAATAAACCTGCCCTCGTGCCCCTGCACCGTTGATACCGGAAATCCTTCAATATC
Organism: Robinsoniella sp. KNHs210; assembly: GCF_000686105.1. Classification (NCBI taxonomy): domain Bacteria; kingdom Bacillati; phylum Bacillota; class Clostridia; order Lachnospirales; family Lachnospiraceae; genus Robinsoniella; species Robinsoniella sp. KNHs210. The sequence goes on along the minus strand of NZ_JMLZ01000002.1, from coordinate 111,626 downwards.
ATGGTAATCCAGAACTGCTTCCACCTGGATTTCATCTCCATAGCCTCCCAGTCCCGAACCAAGAACCAATGCTGCCTTGGGCATAAAATTAATTTTCTGTCGAAAACTTTCGTAACACTTTAATAATTTTTCATATACTGGATTCATATTATTTCCTCCTTATTTATTTTTCAGTTGATTATGTTAATTACTTTCTTCTTTAACTATAATAAGATTTCTTATTATAAATGTCAATTATTGCGTATATTAAATCACTATATTAACGTATATATTATATCTTACCATTCTTCAAGCTAACATACTTCTAAAAATATTCATAAATTTTTGCTACTTTTACACTTTAAATTAAAATCTCGGAATACTATGCACAACAACTGGGTTGTTTTGGCTAATGAGGATACGGTTTACTTCCGCTTTATGCGGATAACACAGATAGTCGTTGAAAATGTCAGGAATGCCCTATTTCGAAATGAACGCTTATTTTTTCTATCATTTATCATCTGTTTCAATTGTTCTGCTGTTACATGCCTTTCCTTGGTATTCATATAATAAATACTCATAAAAAACAGGTTTTAGTATGGAACATTGCTTTACCACCCACGCTTGCCCTCCACTGAAATCCCACTTATAAAAAGGGGATGATTCTGTAATTATTTTCTTTTCTATTGTTTTATTTTTTTCAGTCCATTTGCATAGCTTCTACCTGGTCTTCCTTCATAAATAGATTGAATTAACCCCTGTGTGGATATCAAGGAACTATTAGCCTGATATCCTCTATTTCTAATATACCCATTCTGTCCAATATAAAATCTAACATTTGAGCATCATCACTGGGAAAAAGTCCAATCCTAAACTGCGACTCTCTTTTCCTGATTCCTGGGATTTATTTTTTAATCTCCAATACTTTTTCTTTTATTACATCCTTTAATTCCTCGACCTGGTCTATGTCTTCTATTTCTTTTTGCACTATGGAACATATGTATGAAACCTACTCTTCTTTTTTCTTTCCTGTAATATCTTCTGGAAGATTATCCTCTCCGTTTTCTATCTCTCTCGCTCCCCCTGTTTCCTGTCCACCTTCAGTATTTGATTCTATTTCTATCATCGATTCATTGATTTCATCCTTTAATTTGTTATGCACATCTTCACTGGCAGCCTCTTCTTTCTCTATCACCTCTGTATTATCCTCTATTTTTGCTTGAGAATCATTCCCATCTTTTTAAATATGCAGCTATGAAAAGCCAAAAGAAACTTTCCATAACATCTCTGAATTAATAATTATTATAACCGAAATAGTAATAAATTTATATTACTGTACTGAAATGCACTTTTTTGCTATATTTATTTTTAAATTTTATTAAAACTCATATAAGCTAATTCAAAAACAACTTTTGCAAATATATAAATTTCAAATCGTCATCCCCTCGACTACTGCACCACGCAGTTTAAAATCAGACATTTATACACAAAAAAGCAGCCTGGTAAATTTCCAATCTGCTTTTTTGTCACATACACTCTTTGATTCTCTACATAACCTCAATCTAAAACGGCAAATACTTCCACCCAATTTTATACTCACTCTTCTTCCAGGAAAATAAACTGTCATACTCATCTTCTGTCAACACATTTTTAAGCTCTTCTTTTTCATCTTCCGGTACTACCGCATGTATCGAATCAATAAAGCACAGGTTTGGATACAGTACGCACCACCAGTTCTTTCCTTTGGCTTCTCCTATCTGTATGCGGAGTGCTTCATAATCACCGGCAGGAAACGTAATGTCACCATATGATTTAATGGGAAAATAGCACCAGGTAAGGCTGGCTTTAGCAGGATATGCATAGCCTTCCCTATTTATGATTTCAACTGCTTTTTTTTGTATTTTATCCATGTTATCTTTGATGCAGGCTCTTGTGGCATCAATTGAATGTGCGTCCTTTAAAAGGGTTTCCATATATGCTACCACTTCATTCTTTACCTTCATTTTTAGTGCCTGATCCTCATCGCTGTCGCTGTTTGCAATAACATGAAAACGTATTATTTGATCTGCAATTCCCTTTTGCAGTGATGTTTCCTGAGTCATTCTGCCTGCCAGAAACATGCAGATCAAAATCCCGCTTACAATTCCCATACCGCCAATTACAAGATACCATTTTTGATAAAATCGATTTATTATACTCATATTCCTATGTACCCTCCTGTTTTTACTTTGTTGTACCAAACTGTTTGTTAGTACAATTTAAGTATTCACAGGATTTAGGGTTTTAAACAAGGTTATCCACATTATTTTTGAGTTATACAATCTTAATTCCATAGATTTTGTATCTGCAATCTATTAGGTACAGGGGCATTGTTCGAAGAACCAGCATTATGGACTGCTGATAAAAACAACTTCTCCGTCTGCTACCGGTTTGTCTTTCTTCAGATGAATCTGGGGAATTTTCACTTCTTCTTCATTATTATGCCAAAAATTAAGAAGATCCCCTAGTGTCGTTCCTACTCCCTTTTTGTCCGGATTATTTTTTATCAGATCCTGCAGATAGGTTCCCAGTGAATCTATAGAAGAAGCTGTCTTGGTAACCAGGCTTTCTTCTCCTTCATCGTCATATACAAAGACGGAAATGCTCCTGGCAAATGAGGTATGACTTTCAAAATATGTCAGCATTTCTTTTCTGGTATTTGCATCTTCCAGCATTTCCGGGCCCAGGATAATTGCCTTTGTGTGACCGGAATCAATATATTTATCTACATAAGCTGCATAAGCTTTTGCTGCCTCCTCTATGGTCTTCCCCACAGCGCTTTCTTCTTTCGTATCCTTTTCTTCCTGTTCTGATTCCTCTTCCCCGCCCTTTTTCTGTCCCGTCTCTTCTCCCATATTTGGAAGGGCATATTCGATCCGATATCCTTCTTCTTCTTTGTGAACTTCAACTGCTAAAGGAAAATAGCGGTCTTCCAGCTCTCGTTTGGTACAACCTGACAGGCAGAGCATGATTGCCATTAAAACTACTGTCATAAACCATTTTTTCACTTGCTACGCCTCCTCTTTTCCCATTCCAGTATCGCAAAGATGACTGTAAATACCGCCATAATCGGTATCAGAAGATAACAGTTTACGGTTAAAAAAAGTTTTTGGGCTATCTCAACATTTTTGCACCAGAGAACACCTGCGATACTAAGTATCAGCATTAAAAGGTGATAGTGCTTTTCTTCCGGCTGCTTAAACATCTCCTTAAAGATCAGATTTAAATAGAATATTCCCGTACTGGCTGCTACAAAAAAGCTCATAAGAAGAAGTGCCAAAAACAAAATATCGAACCGCTGCAGAAAACCTCCTGGTATATCTACATTACTCATCAAAGTAACAACAGGCCATCTTAACGCTTTCATTCCCTGGTCTCCAAAAGAACCAATCCCAATAAGGATTGCCGCACCAATACCAATTGCAGTTATCATCAGCCCTTTTAATGTAGTTCTCAGACGCATCCCACTTTTTTGTATAAACGGTGCTTCAAATAAAATGAGGCTCACGCCACCAAATGCAGTAAATACCTGGAAGCTCTGCTTCATCGTTACTGCATTAAAGTTGGCACTTTCATAAGTAAAATACTCACTTTGAACACCGAAGGACGCTATTACCAGAAGTATCAGAAGCGGAATAAGCACAAAAGGATAAAGTACTTCTGCAATACGACCTCTTCTCTCTTTTGGATCCATAGAGGCATAAAATCCTCCCAGAAGCATAAGAATACATGGAATATTTTCGGACAATTCCGGAAGCATATACTGCCTGGTTACTGCTCCGAATACCCGGGTGATGTAAAGCAGATTGACAAACATATAACTCCAGTAGACCAGACACAGCGCAAATGCAGAAGCCCTTCCCAGACGGAGTTCTACGTAACCTCCAAAACTCCTGGTAATATATCGGCTTAAATAGCAGACAATACAGGTATATACTGCCGTAATCCCAACTCCCAGAATCAGGCTCAATATTAAATCTTTTCCGCTTGACTGCACAATAAACCGGGGCAGCAATAAGCTTATTTTACCAATCCAGTCCATGACTAAAAGCCTTTTCAATTGTCGTACCGAAATTTTCTGGTTATTGGAAAACATGAGCATTTCCTTTCTTTATCACTTTATTTTTAACCGGGTTCTGGATTGTCTTCTGGCAAAAACAGGACGGCTTTTCAGTCTGTCTAACGGGGCCCGTACCAGCGCATCCTTCTTATCCATTCCCTGGTTGATATCAGCTGCCACAAATGGCATCAGATAAGGTATATTATAACTTTTCAGCGCACTCAGATGGGTCAGCAGGACAAACCAGCCCAAAACCAGACCGAGGATTCCAAAAAAAGCGCTTCCGAGAATCATGGCATATTTAATCAGACGCAGTGCTTCTGACAGTTCTTCATTCGGTATGGAAAAAGAGCTGAGCGCCGTCAAAGCAACAATCACAACTACGATGGGGCTGACCAGATTGGCACTGACCGCTGCCTGTCCGATAATTAAGCCGCCTACGATACCAATTGTATTTCCAATGGGCCCCGGCATCCGTACCCCTGCCTCCCTAAGAAGCTCAAAGGATAATTCCAGCAAAAGCACCTCAATCACACTTGGAAACGGTACCCCCTGCCTTGCTTCAGCCAAAGAGAGTATCAGGTTTGTCGGAAGAATCTGCGTGTGGTAATTCGTAACTGCCACATACAGCCCAGGCAGGGAAACTGCCAGAAATGCCGCAACAAAACGAATAATTCTTAAAAATGATACAATTCCAAAATGGCGGTAGTAGTCATCGCTTGTCTGGAAAAAACTGTTTATGGTTGTAGGCAGAATCAATGCCTCCGGAGAATTGTCACTTAATAATACGACTCTTCCATCCAATACTGCCATCGCAGCTTTATCAGGCCGTTCTGTTGTCTGATACTGGGGAAACGGCGAATACCAGGTATCCTCTGTCAGCTGTTCTATTACCCCGCTGTCCATGATTCCGTCAATTTCAAAAGAATCCAGCTTTTGTTCCATTGCCTCCAGCAAATCCGGATAGACCAGTCCTTCCATATAAATAATGGCGGTCATTGTATTTGATCGCTTTCCAATCGGACGCTCTTTAATCTTCATTGTTGTATCCCGGACACGTTTTCGTACCAGGGCTGCATTTAATTTAACAGATTCTGTAAATGCCTCTTTGGAACCTCTTAAAACTTTTTCAGACTCAGATTTGGATACACCCATTCCAGGATATCCTTTACTGCTTACTTTTAGTGCTTTATCATATCCGTCAATAAAGAAAATGGCATTTCCCGCCAGCATGGCTGCCATAGCTTCTTCCATGGTTGCAAGTTCTTTTGCATCGGTAATTCCAAGTCCGTCTTCATTTACCGTTCGGCGGATTTCATCCGGTGACATTTCCTGCATCTGAATTAACAAACGCCCGATCATGGATTCTTCCAGAAGCATATTGCTGACTGCCACCTCAATAAATACGGCAAGACAGTCTACCTTTGGCGGAAGCCCCAGGCGCATTGGACGAATGATGATATCATCACAATTTTCACACCAGGCTTTGATTTTCGTTTCATTATCCGATAAACGTGTGGAAACGTTATCACTCATTTTTCAGCCTCCTCTCCGGGCCTTTGTATAAAATACAGCGAGTTTTCATAGAAATAGCCATAAAATAAGCGCTGTCAGGCCACAAAAAAAGGATAAGAAGATTCTTATCCTTTTAGGTGTAGCATATGTAATTATTTACATTTTATTCTTTTTCGCGAAGACTATTAATAATTGATTCTTTTTGATTTTCAATATGGGTATGAATTGCATTTCCTGCTTTCTCTTTATCATGCTTTTTCAGAGCCCGGCGGATTGCATCATGTTCCTCCAGAAGATTCTTATGCATCGACCGGTCTTTCAGATATTCCATACGGTAACGGTACATCTGTTCCCGAAGATTGCTTAAGATCTGTAATAACCTGCGGTTGTTGGTTGCATCATAGATAATTTCATGAAAATGCATATCCGCTTTTACACAATCGATAATGTCTGAGCCATCTAAGGACCGTTTAAAATCATTTGCAGCTTTCTTAAGTTCTATGAGCTGCTCGTCCGTAATATGGTCACAAGCATCTTTGACCGCCAGTTCTTCTAGCGCACAACGTACTTCCAGTACGTCTTCCAGATCACGTATAGTAATCTGCGCAACTTCTGCACCTTTTCTTGGAATCATCAGAACCAGCCCTTCTAATTCCAGTTTACGTATCGCTTCTCTCACCGGAGTACGGCTTACTCCCAGTCGCTGTGCCAGCTGAATTTCCATCAGGCGTTCTCCCGGTTTTAATTCGCCTTTTAAAATTGCATTTCGCAGAGTATTAAAAACCACGTCCCGCAGTGGCAGATATTCATTCATATCTATGTGAAAATTTTCATTCATTTGTAGACCTCCATACCTATCCTGTTGTGTATCCATAACATTTCTTCTGTGGTTACATATTGTGGGTTATTTTACCGAATTATTAAAAATGCCTGTGAGGTAAACCTGCTTTGCAAGGTCCCCCTGATATAATACATCATAAGCTTTTTTGGCTGCTTTTTTGTCATCAAAGATTCCAAAAACAGTTGGTCCGCTTCCACTCATCATGGCATTTAATGCGCCATGTTCCAGCATTATATTTTTAATATCCGCAATAATCGGATATTCCGGAACGGTAACCGTTTCCAGAACATTTCCCATAAGTGCTGCCGCTTTCTTCAGATCGCCATTTTCCAGCGCCCGAATCTGTCCATCTATATCCGGGTGGTCGGTAATCTCTCCGGCATCCAGCGTTGTATAAACAAATTTCGTAGAAACATGTACGCCCGGCTTGGCAATTAGTATATGACATGCAGGCATTGGCGGCAGGATAGTGAGTTTTTCCCCAATTCCTTCCGCCAGTGCTGTCCCCCGCATGATACAATACGGTACATCTGCACCTATCTTCACCCCGCGTTCCATCAGTTCTTCCCTGGTAAGGCCGAGCTTGAACAAACGGTTCACTCCTACCATTACTGCCGCCGCATCAGAACTGCCGCCCGCCATTCCTGCCGCAACAGGAATAAATTTCTTCAAATTTATGGACAACCCTTTTTTGATTCCAAATTCATCCATCAGAAGTTTTGCTGCTTTATACACCAGATTATCTTCATTAACCGGCAGATAATATAGATTTGTCTTTACTTTAATTCCGGGTTTCTGCAGCTCATGGATCCGGATCTGGTCATACAGATGAATTGTCTGCATAATCATTCGTACTTCATGGTACCCATCTTCTCTTTTTCGTACCACATCAAGGCCCAAATTTATCTTTGCAAGAGCCTTTAATTTCATCTCTCTCATCGTGTACCCCCGTTGCACTTTGTATACAATCATCTTGATTAGCAATATTGTATCTCATTTCATACACAAAAGTCAATGGTAAATCACTCAAAATTCAACAAATTTTCCGGAGAGTTTACAATTTTTGTCAAAAGATCAGCTCAAATTCTCAACAGCCTTCATAACCAGCAGACACGTACCGGGTGAAACCTCGTCTTCTTCAATTTCATTTAACTCCCGAATCCTCTCCGGAGTCGTATAATATTGTTTTGCTATACTCCACAAATTATCATCTGCCTGAACAATATATCCTACAATTCCCGGCAGTTCCTGGAGCTTCTTCATATCTAAGTCATGCTCTTCCACATCAATAATACATTGTTCTTTATGAACACGGATGACCATTGCATTCAGATTTACACAGACCTTTACTTCCAGTTCTTCACTGTCGATCATGGTCGTTGACAGCTGCTCCAGCTCGCTTTGCAGCGTAAATCGGCAGTCCTTATCAATCTCAGGCACTTCTATGATATGCTGGAATGGCACAGCGCCTTCCATCAGGGCATAAGGCAGCGTATCATCCGATGTAATATACAAAATGGTTATAAATACTGCACCTTCTACTTTTATTCCATTTTCTGTAACGCTGGTGTCATCAATCTTAACCTCACCCTGGCTGTGGCAGATCTGAAGCATCCTTGGCTGGCTGCTTTCCATTCTCATACGGTCACTGGCTCTGCACTTGGAAAAGTTTTTTACTACCAGACTTTCACATACCTGTTCCATCGTAACCGGGATTAAATCCTTTACCGGTGTGTAGACATCTTCCAGAATCTGTACCTTTTCTTCTTCATAGAGGCGGATATCCAGATCCAGAACCACATCAACCTGCACAAGGCGCTCTTCGCCATCATAATCAGGTCTTACTTCCAGATTCGCCGAAGCAAGGGAAACTTCCACATTGGCAAGCATATTCTGGGCACAGCCCGGACAGTCCACCGTCCCCTGGAAGGGAAGTACAGTTTCCAGCCATTGTTTTGTACCATTTTCATCATCTCCTGCGTAAAGCACAAAGATGAACAGTTCTCCTTTAATATCCAGCTGACCGTCTAAAACACGGATATCAGTTCCCCGAAGCTGCACATTTTCCCAAAGCATTTCCTGGATGTTAGGTTTATTGGATGGGATGGCAATTTCATCCTTTACCCTTAAAATATCTTTTTTCTGAACAGTTAACTGCAGCAATTCCAGGTTCTTGGACTTTGTACTAATATCACCCAGCCCATGAATCTCTACAGCCGCCTGAGCATCGTACAGTTCCTCTACGGATGCATTAAAGGACAGCAGTGACTTCATACTCAGCTTTCTGGAATTGATCAGCGAAACAGAGATATCTTCCACATCCCATTTCAGGCAGATATTGTCTCCCGGCTCCACACCGTCCAGATTCATCTGCTCTTCAAACGGAATCTTAGATTCCAGCCTATGTATCTGTCTGTCCGGTGTATCTGCTACATACAATACCCAAACTTCCAGTGCTCCGGTTAAAAGTACATGATCCGTGCTTACCTTCATATCATCCAATTTGATATTTGCTTTCTTTTGTATCAGTTTTCCCACATCCGGTTTGCTGTCAGATACGTTGTAGTCTTCCTCCAGGGTTACCTGGCTGGATGCTCTGCTTTTTTCATGATTCATATGAATATTCTTTTTTAATAATTCCACAAAAAATCCCTCCCAGCATGATCTCTTATAATTTTATGCCGGGAGGGTGTAAATTATGTGGAAGGCTTTGTCTTTTTATTCAAAAGTCACAGATCCTTCCATAAATGGGATTTTAATTACTACAAATGGAAACGATGGTTCCTGCTGTATGGTCTTTTCATGTGACGGGCCAATCAGACTGGTATGTACCATGATTCCGTCCTTCGTCAGATAGCATTTGTCGACCTGAATGCTGTAACCGCCTGTTTTCTGTTCTCCGTATCCGCGGATCATATACAGGTACTTATCGCTTTGGTATGTCATCTTTATTTCTGTTTTTTTGTTCTCTTCTATTGTCTGTGCCAGTTCTTCCGGCATCTCTTCCGGAGTAACAACGGTAAATTCCAGATCCTTTATTTTCCCCTTATCACTGTCATCCTGGGTGCCGCAGCCCCCTGCCAAGCATAGTGTCAGCAGAAAGCAGATACTAATGGTAATGGATATTACTTTTTTCACTTACTCTCCTATCCTTTTCCTTGCCTTATTATTAATATCTTATGCAGGATGAGCAAGGGAACATTCATCTTATTCCATTTCCCTCCAGAATATTTGATTCCACCGCGCTGCAATGGTTCTTTGAGGAAACGTATAACCATCTAATGAAGTAACGGACATCAACCCCATCAGGGAATTCGTGAGAAAGCATTCCTCATAGCCGGAAATCTCATGAGGATATATCACAGTCTCAACAATCTTTTCTCTGCGCATCAGATAGTCTCTTATAATTCCGGGAAGCAGTCCGCAGGACACTCGGGGTGTATATATGACTTTATCTTTTACAAAAAAAATATTGCTGGAAGTCCCTTCACAAATCTCTCCTTTGCTGTTGCAGAAAATAAACTCATCATATCCCTCTTCTAATGCTTTCCTTTTCTCCAGAATGCAGTCTCCATAATTCGTAGTTTTATGATAGGTGAACCCGGAAGTCTCATTTCGGATTACCTGGCTGAACTTTGCCCGAAACCCTTTTTGAAACCGTTCATCTCCATATGGATTTTGTCTGTGGGTTAAAATCATATTTTCATCTGATACAGATATTTTAAGAACTCCATGTGACATAGGATGCTCCATCAGATATTCCACAATCTTTTCTTTTGAAACATTCATTTTTAACTTAAGAAAGTGTATTCCCTTTTCCATCCGTTTTAAATGTTCTTCAAGAAGTACCGCCCTGCCATTTACTACCGCTATTGTCTCAAATACTCCAAGGCCAAACCAATACCCTTCATCTAATTTGATATCCATTATTTTCTACTCCGTCAATAATTTCTCCAGCATTTGAACGGAATCCGCAATTTTATCTGCTCCGCTTTTTTCCAGTTCTTCCCGGGTTCCATACCCAAACAGCACACCAATGCTTTCCAGACCGCATTTTTTTGCGCCGATTATATCGTGTTCCCGGTCTCCGATCATAACAGCCCGGTTTTTGTCGGAAATATGATTTTGATCCAGGGCATAACTGATCACTTCATCTTTTTTCGTTCGTCTTCCATCCAATTCACTTCCCTGAACATCCTCAAAGTACTTTATCAGCTCAAAACGTTCCAGGATCCGCTTTGCATATACAGTAGGTTTTGATGTTGCCACAATCAGTACTTTCCCCTGTTCCTTTAAATGCTGCAGCATCTCCGGTATGCCGGGATATACTTTATTTTCAAATATTCCGTCCTCGCTAAAGTATTCTCTGTATTTCCATACCGCTTCCTCTGCCTGCTTATCGGAAAACCCATAATATTCCATAAAAGAATCCTTCAGGGGAGGTCCTATGAATTTGTTCAGTTCTGCCTTTTCCTCTATATGGATCCCATATTGTTTCAAAGCATAGGCAACGGAATTGGTAATTCCCTCCTGCGGGTCTGTAAGCGTTCCATCCAGATCGAATAACATATAGTTCTTATTCATTATAAACCTTTCTGCGCTACTGTAAGGCTTCCAGTATCGCTTTCGCCTTTTGCAACGTCTCTTCATATTCAAATTCCAGTTCCGATTCGTAGGTGATCCCTCCGCCTACCCCTAAATGATATATGCCGTCTTTGTGCACGGCAGTCCGTATCACAATATTAAAATCACAATCTCCGTCCAGCGTCAGATATCCGATTGAACCAGTATACAATCCTCTTCTGCCATGTTCCAGCTCATCAATAATCTCCATGGCACGCAGCTTGGGGGCACCGGTGATGGAACCTCCCGGAAATGCCGCTTCTATCAGATCCATCACCGTCATTCCAGGCTTCAGATCTCCTGTGATGTTAGATACAAGATGAAAAACCGTTGCATATTCTTCTACGGTAAAAAGTTCCGTTACCTGAACACTTCCGTGCCTGCATACCCGGTTCAGATCATTCCGCTCCAAATCTACAATCATCAGCAGTTCACTTTTATCTTTTTCCGAAGATGCCAGCTCTTCCTTCAGCATTTTATCCTCTTCAGGTGTAGTTCCCCTTTTTCTGGTCCCCTTGATCGGTCTGGTTTCCACATGCCCCTTTTTCATTTGGAGAAACCGTTCCGGAGAAGCGCAGATGACCTGAAAATCGCCATAATTCAGATATCCGCCAAATGGAGCAGGATTATTTCCCCGTAACTTACTAAATACTTCATACGGAGATTTGCTGCTTTTTATGCTAAGCCGCTGGGTCATATTCGCAATATAAATATCACCTTCGATAATATATCCTATCATATTATCAATTGCTTTTAAATAATCTTCTTTTTGAAAATTAGGGATTACCTCAATTTCTCTTCTCTCCTCCAATGGGTGTGCGATACGAATACCATTAAAAATGGACTTCTTCAGCTCTTCCAAACGAATGCTGCTGTCTTTCAGCTTCCCATTTGCGATCAGCGAAACTTCCTTTTTCTCATGATCCTCAATAATAAATACATCATAGAAATTCAAAATGCAGTCCGGGATATCTGCTTCTATTGGATCTTTTGCTTTTACCCCTTCTTTTTTGCGCCCGTAATCATAAGAAAAATATCCGATTGCTCCGGAAATAATAGGAAGTCCCGTTGCATTTTCTTCTTTATTTTCTTTTAGATAATTTCTCATAAATTGTTCAAATGAAACACTGCCTGGTTCTCCGTTGATCGTAAAAGTTTCCCCTTTTACCAGCTTCAGATAGGGGTACAGACCGATAATGGAGTATCTGCCGAGCTTATTTCTCAGAGACGAGTCCAGAAAAACGGCGTCCTTTTCATTTTGAAAAACCATATGGATGTCCTGAATCGGGATATACGGCTGTAATTTCTGAATTTTCTTAAGCATGTCTGCACCACCAGTCTTTACTAATATTTATAAAGTTATCTAAAAGTTCATGTCCGAAATCGGTCAGCACGGCTTCCGGATGAAACTGTACACCGAAAACAGGGGCTTCCCTGTGGGATATTGCCATAATATCCCCATCTTCTGTCCAGGCATCCACCTGAAAATCAAGCGGCAAAGTAGTCTTGTCTATCACAAGGGAATGATATCTGGTTACCCCATATTCTTTTGGAATTCCACGGAAAATCCCCCTTCCACTGTGGTGGATTCTGGTAACTTTTCCATGCATGGGCCGTTTTCCTTTCACTATATCCGCACCAAAAGAATAGCCTATAACCTGGTGACCCAGGCATACACCTAATATTGGTATCTCATTTTTAAATTTCCGGACAATTTCATTGGATAGCCCCGCTGATTTCGGGTTTTTAGGACCTGGCGAAATTACGATCCCCTCCGGTCTCATACCGGAAAGTTCCTCTAACGTAACCTTATCATTTCGCACTACGAGAATTTCCTGACCCAGCTCTTCAAAATAAGCGGACAGATTGTACACAAAAGAATCATAATTATCAATACACAAAAACATAGACCTCTCCTCACTTTCGTTTTTAAAACCAAGTCGTTATCCTAAAGTGAGTCTAAAGGTCCGTAACTTGCAGATGCCCCTATTATATACAAAATATGCGAATTCTTCAAGTATAAATTTATCTGTTCTTCTTGAATCCCTTTCAAAAGTCCAGTATAATAAAAAGCATAGTACGTATAACGTAAAGGAGAATTTTATGGTTAATACAAGTAACGAAGAGGATATGCGCCGTCTGTCGGGCATTCTGGTGCATCCTACCTCCTTTCCATCCCCTTATGGCATTGGCGACCTGGGAAAAGGCGCTTATGATTTCATCGATTTTCTCCATGAATCCAGCCAGCACCTGTGGCAGGTTCTTCCACTTGGTCCTACCGGCTTCTGGAACTCCCCCTATCAAAGCCCTTCTGCGTTTGCAGGGCAGCCGTTATTGATCAGTCTCGATGATCTGGCTGATATGGAACTGTTGGAAAAAAGTGATATTGAAAAGATTCCTCAATGGAAAGATCCCAGAAAAGCTGATTACATTGAGGTCCGCAAATACAAAGAAACACTGTTTCAGCAGGCATATGCCGCATTTAAGCACACCCCCAATAAAATGCTCCTGGAAGAGTATGACGATTTCTGTATGGCAAATGCAGATTGGCTGGAAGATTACAGCCTCTTTATGGCACTTAAAGATACTCACGAAGGCGAATGCTGGGCAGACTGGGAAGAAGAACTAATTTCACCCATACCAGAAGTAAGGGACAGTCTGAAAAAAAGCTTAAAAGACGAAATCCGATATCACCAGTTCCTGCAGTTTATCTTCTTTTCCCAATGGGCGAAATTAAAAGCCTATGCCAATGAAAAAGAGGTCTTTATTATCGGGGATATCCCCATCTTCGCTGCATACGACAGCGCCGATGTCTGGGCAAATAAAGGGCTGTTCCAGCTGGATAGTACCGGTCATCCCACCAGAGTATCCGGAGTTCCGCCTGACTACTTTTCTGCTACCGGACAGCGCTGGGGCAATCCGCTCTATGACTGGCCTGTTCACAAAAAAGATGGTTATCAGTGGTGGATCAGCAGAATTGCACATCAGCTGAAGATGGTTGATTATCTTCGTATCGACCATTTCAGGGGCTTTGAGGCTTACTGGTCTATTCCTGCGGAGGAAGAAACTGCCTTGAATGGCAAATGGGTAAAAGGTCCCTGCGAAGACCTGTTTCTATGTATCCAAAAAGAACTGGGGGACCGGCTTCCGATTCTTGCGGAAGATCTTGGGATCATCACACCTGATGTAGAATGGCTGCGGGATATGTTTCATTTTCCGGGTATGCGGATCTTACAGTTTGCATTTCAGGATATGGGTGAAAGTACATACCTCCCCCATAATTTCACTACTGTCAACTGCATCTGTTATACCGGTACCCATGATAACGATACCTCTGCCGGCTGGTATCAGGGTCTGTCCGAAGAATTAAAGGACAAAATCCGCAGATACGGAAATACCGATGGCGGCAATATAAGCCTTGATATGATACGTTTCTGCATGGGCACAATTGCAAGATTTGCTATTTTCCCGATACAGGATATTCTCCAGCTTGACAGCAGTCACAGGATGAATACACCGGGTGTTGCCGAAGGAAACTGGGAATTCCGCTACCTGCAGGAAGATCTGGACTCCAGCCGTTCTGAATGGCTGCGTCAGACCTCCCACTTATTTGGGCGGTATTAATTTCATAAGATATAACTAATTAGTAGAAAAGAGAGATAGACATGATACGTTTTATTATTGTTGTAATAGTTGTTGTAGGTTTTCTTATTTTATCCATTCCAATTCTGATATTTGAGTGGATCCTTGGTAAATTCAATCCGAGACTGAGAGATATATCATCTTTACGTCTGGTTCAAAACGTTTTTAAACTGGTATTGTTTGTGAGCGGAACCAAGGCAACCATCATCGGTGCTGAAAACGTCCCCCAGAATGAAGCAGTGCTGTATGTAGGCAATCACAGAAGTTTTTTTGATATTCTGCTTACCTATTCCAGATGTCCGGGGCTTACAGGCTACGTGGCGAAAGATGGCATGGAAAAAATACCTCTGCTCTCCCACTGGATGAAACGGCTCTACTGCCTGTTTCTCAATCGGGAAGACATCAAAGAAGGTCTGAAAACGATTCTTAAAGGAATTGAACAAATAAAAGCCGGAATATCCATGTGCATTTTTCCGGAAGGAACCAGGAACAAAGTACCGGATGCCCCAATGCTACCCTTTAAAGAAGGCAGCCTGAAAATGGCTGAAAAAACAGGCTGTGCCATAATTCCTATGGCCATCACTAACTCTGCCGAGATTTTTGAGAATCACTTTCCTAAAATACGTTCCGCACATGTAATTCTGCAGTATGGAAAGCCAATTTATCCGAAAGAATTAAGCAAAGAAGATAAGAAATTCCTTGGAGCTTATACACAGAAGGTGATTCAGGGGATGCTGGATGAGCATAAAACGCTGTCCATAAAATAAAGTACAGGAAGAATCCGCCATGTATCTGATTGACATGGCGGATTCTTTAGGATTTCCCAAAACTGGAAAAACTACCTATCGATCTCTCTGACTTCCTTTCATGTCACTAAATTTTTCAAACTCTCTCTGGCCGTCTTAAAATACTTATCCTCAGGATTAACCTGTAAAACAAAGTTAATTTTACCAAGCAGTTTCTGAAGATAACGAATATTTTCTGTTGCATCTGTCCCGTATTTTTGATCTTGTACATGCTGTAGGTGAGAAGCTGCGCCAAATTTACAGCAATAGTATATTTCCTGGCGCAGTTTTCTTCTATATTCCCCGGATACCTGTGGTTTACAATTGACTACAATACCGGTAACTGCCTGCCTCTGACCGGCTAAAAGTAATTTCGTCTTCTTTTCATTTAACTCTAAACCAATCACCTGTAAGAAACCGCGAACTTTATTTTTTACTTTATATGCCTCAAAGCTGCCGGAAAAGGTCATATCATCACAGTATCTGGTATAGGTTACCCCACGTTTAGCACACCATTCCCCCATGTACTCATCAAAGGGCATCATAACAATATTTGATATTGCAGCTGAGGTGGGTGCTCCCTGGGGCAGACAGCCTTCGTAACAGCAGAGATGTGTCAGCAGTGTTCCTACTGCAGGCGGAAACCGATAACTATGGAAAACCCTCTGATATACCAGTATAAAAGGTATATTTCCGAAAAAATCATGGATGTCCAGTTTTAGAATTTTTTCCTGCCCCACATGGCCGGATACATTTGAGATAAGCGAGACTCCTTTACGGTAAGCAGTTGCGCATGATGATACAGGGATCGGGTCCAGAATATGATGAAGAATATTTCTCTGAACCATTTTCAAAAGTGTGTCAGGTATGCAGAGCTGCCGGCAGGTACCGTCCCTCTTTGGAATTTTTGCAGTGCGATAGTGACCGGGGATATGATTGCTAAGAGCATACAGACATGCAATCTGGCGCTCCTCTGGCCAATTAATCTCTCCAAATAATTGAAACTCCATGATCAGCTGCCTGCAATGTTCCGCCGTACAATATTTCCACAACCTATGATCTCCCATATGCTTTCCTCCATCCTGGAGCGTGTTTTAAAATTGCCTGTACCCTGGCTGGTTGTTCCAATTTATGGGATGTGACCGTGCAATTTCAGGTGCGTAGTGGGGATACATCCCTTAAATTGCACAATTGCAGCCTGCAAAGTGGAGCGACCAGACGGGTGCAATGAATTTTCAAGCACACTCTACTGTAATTCAAGCCGGATTATTCAAATATAATATAAATGAATTGTCCGGCTCGGTTTTATTAGATGGCAAAGGCAAAACAAAAAGGTGATACGTAAAATGCGAAGTTGTACCAACCGAAGGCCGCACAAGCATTGTGCTGAAGTACATCGCAGCAGTTTACGGTGTGCAGGCAGGCCTGCACCGATCTGTAAGAATACAATTCCAGACAGCGACTCGCTGCCCGGCCAAAATTTATGGAAATACTAATGTCTCTGCCAAATTATATCTCTATCATACCATAAGTATTGGAGAACTGTAAATTTTATTTTTATTCAGATCCCATTTACTTTGAAATACAATCAGATTTACTCCGTTATTAAGCTATAAGGAGTGATCTTGCGTATTCTGCCTGCGATCAAATATCCCAATACATAACTTACCGCAATAATACCCGCTATAATTCCTGTAACCCCCAGTGGCTGGATAATAAAATGCGCATTCATAACCCCCAGGCTTTTGAATAGTACAGAGATAACCCGGTTCATAGCCAGCATGCTGATAATTCCTCCCGCTGCTGCACCAATTACAATTGGAGGCATTAAGCTGAATGTAATCTGTCTGATGATCTGACCCGTGGTAAATCCGATGGACTTTTGAATTCCGTAATACCGCTTTTGCCTGGTAATCATCATCCTTATAATCAGATACAACACCAGTGTAATAACCAGTACTGTGGTACACAAAATACCAATCGCTATAATCGTTGTCATAGTGGAGTATATATTGATCACACTGAACATAACTTCTTTATTTTTCGTCAGTGATATTTCTTCTTCTCCGTAAATTTTATTGATTTCATTTTGGAAGTCCTCCATTGCCCCTTCATCACTTTGATTCAAATATACGTACAGATTACTCTGGTTAAATGACGGCAGAATTTTTTCAATTCCCGCCTTCGTTATCATTATATCCATACCGAGAAAGTTAGATCCCTGTGTCAGCCCAGTAACCAGAAATTCTTTATGCTCATTTCCGGTCTCTACCGTTATGGTATCTCCAATATCTTTCACAAGAACCTCTGCCAATAGCGCACCCATTGCCACTTCATTGTCATGTTTGGGATAACGTCCTTTATAAATTGTATTGTTTTCCACCATATTAAAATCTTCTATCACAGTGGTCATACAGTCCATACCATTTACAAGGGTACTAAGGGTATCAAAATAGAATGTTTTTCTTACATTATCCATTTCCCGAATCTTTTTTGGGAAAGATTCCACTTTTTCATTGTCTGGCAGTACAACCATCAAATCTGCCATTTCTGCTCCTATAATATTTAAAAATGCACTTTTTTCTAATGCTATATTATAATACATCGTCCATGCAAACAATGCTACGAAGGTCAAAAATGAAATGATGATCCCAATCATAATATTCTTTTTGGTATTCTGCAGCGTGTTCTTAACGGCTAACATAAGATTTAGGGTTCCTTTCGAAGTATCCAATGGAATAACATTATTTCGAAAACTGTGAGTCGCTATTCCACCCCGGATGGCAATAATCGGATGCAGGTGGTTGATTCTGCCAGAAGCAAAAAATGCAATACTGCCAGTCATAATGATGATAAATACAAAAACGATGCTGCTAATGGCTGCGTGGAATCCCTGGTGCCATACAATTCCTGTCTGTGCAGAAAACAACTCATTAATCAAGGGCAAAACACCATAAGATGCTGATACGCCCAGCACAGCGCCTATACTTCCAATAAGAGCAAATTGCAGGACAAAGGAAATTACAATCTGTCTGCTGGTGTAGCCCAGCGCTTTTAAAACACCCACATTTTTCATATCTTCTTCAATCATATTAATAATCCGGAATCGGATTACCACCATGCTGATCAACACAATAATAAGTGCAAAGCTAATCATGATTGACCCACCGATGTTGGAGGTCAAAGTCCTCGCACGTACCCCCAATACCGCATCCTGACACCAGAAGTTCATAGCCGTACCTTCCAGACGCTGCATTCCCGACAGCTGTTTCTTAAAGTCAGAAGTCAGATTCACAGAATCACGATAGTCTTCCATTCTTGCTGAAACCAACGTCCCAAGGTTACTCCATTCTTTCGAATCTTCCTGCAGTTTGTCAAAATCCGGTTCTTTTAAGTACGCTCCTATTCCACCTAAGTTAATGGAACTTGTGAGGGACACATCTTCTATAAATCCTGCTATGGTAAATAAATAGCTCTTGTGGTTAAACTGAATATCAAAAGGTTCCCCTATTTTATGATATCCTCCTGTTTTCATAATATAAGGGAGGTATATTCCGTTCTGTATAGATGTATCTTCCTCCATAATATGAAGTTTTGATATGTTTCTTTTCTCTCCCAGACTGGTAATCAGAAAAACCTGTTCCAGCCTGCTGTCTGCATAGGGAAGCGATGCTCCCGGAAAAATCAGAGCTTTCTGTGTCTCTACCTGGTTTACCCCCTTATAATTCCGGATAAACTCAATATTCTTATCCTGATCATCGCTTTCAGCCAATGCCGCCATAAAATGCGCTCCATTCAGCGCTTCCATTCTGTTAAGAAAAGATTGCTGATAATTAAAAAATACCAATGCTCCCGTATTTAAAATGGTAACTGCAATTACAATCAATAGGAACAACGACAACATCTGGCCTTTGCTCTTTTTCAGGTAAGATTTCATTAACATTCCTGCAGTATCCATCTTACCACCCCATTTCTTCCAGAAAATCACGCAGTATTCCAATCCGGTTTTGATCATCTTCATCATAATCCGTTAATCGGCATTCTCCGCAAATGATGCCGTCCTTCAGATAAATAATGCGATTTCCTCTCAGTGCTGAACGCAGATCATGTGTCACCATGATAATGCTCTGCCCTTCCTGGTGACAATTGGTAAAGGTATCCAGAACTGCTTTCCCATGGGCAGAATTAAGTGCGCCTGTAGGTTCATCCGCAAACACAATCTCCGGCTTATTAATAAGAGCTCTGACAATTCCTACTCTCTGCGCTTCTCCGCCCGATAATTGAGAAGGAAACTTCTTCCATGAATTTTTATCCAGTCCTACCTGCTTTAGCAGTTCTTTTCCCCTTCCCGATACTTCCTTTTTATTTCTGTCAGCCAATAGTCCAACTGCCATAACATTATCCAACACGCTCATATTCTCCAGCAGATAAATCTGCTGAAAAACAAACCCACAGTGTCTGCGCCTGAAAACAGCAAGTTTGTCATTGCTGTAGCCCGAAATTTTCGTATTTCCATAATAGATGTCTCCAAGGGTTGGTTTATCCATACCGGATAACGCATACAAAAGCGTGGATTTACCAGCTCCGGATGCGCCCATAATTACGGTAAAATCCCCTTTCTCAAAACTGATATCCAAATTTCTCAGTACATGCTGCTGGACCCCTTCATTTGAAAACGTCTTGCACAATTTATTGGTAGTTAATATTGTTTCTCCCATTTTCTCTCCTCTTTCAGACAAATACATGCCGGTATAAATAAGATTATCTGTTATCATAATCCCATTTTACACAGAAAATTCTTAGCGCGTCTTTAGCTGATTCTTAACCAATCCTTAAAACTTAAAATCCTGACAATAACGCACACTCCCCTTACTCAGCTTACTACCCCCCTTTTATTTTCCACGAGCCAGGTATATAATTGAAGAAAATATAAATTCAGGAGGAAAACAACATGAAATATTTTATGATCGAAGGAATGATACTAGATGCAGATAAAATGACAGATGATATAATGAAAGAACATATGGCATATACACAAAAAGCAATGGATGAAGGAACAACATTACTGTCCGGGCTGAAAACCGATATGAGTGGCGGTGTATTTATTATGAAATCCGATTCAAAAGAAAAAATTGAAAAGTATTTATCTCAAGAGCCTTTTAAAATACATGGCATACAAGAATACCGTATTCTTGAATTCCATTCCCATTACGTTAATTCTTCACCCGCAGAATGGTTTGATAATTAATACGTGAACTGCTCTTTTCCTGCAAGTCTTACAAACAGGGTAACCACAAAGCCATCTTCCCGGTTTTCGCAGTTGATACTGCCCCCCATCTGTTCCATAAAATACCGGGCTAAATACAGCCCCAGTCCTGCTCCGTTTATCTCTGCAGTATTTCTGCCCCGGTAGAACTTTTCAAATAGTAATGGTAAATCCTCTTTCGCTGCTCCTTTTCCAAAATCCCGGAAACATACTCTCAGATAATTCTCCTCACAGAAAGCAGAAATCTCAATAGAGGTATTAGCATATTTATAGGAATTGTTCATTACATTATCGATCACCTGCTGAAGCCGTAGTGGATCAGCTGCGATCATGCATTCCGGGATAGATTTCAGATCAGCCAGATGATTGTAATCAGCTGCCGCTATATAAGAACTCAGAATCTGGCTGCCCATTTCTAAAGTTTCCACTTTCAGCTTCTCTAATTCCTCCATAGTTGCCTGAAATAAATTTGTAATCAGTTGATTGATCTGTTCAGCTTTTTGTCCGATTGTTTCCAACTGTTTCTTCTCTTTATCGCTTCTTTGGAATGCCAGCATCAGCTCAGATATGGCTTGAATGGAAGCTACGGGAGTCTTAATATCATGGCTTAATGATGCAACCAGCTCTTTTTTACTTTGATTTGCCTGACGCTCATTTTCCTTCGCCCTTTTTAATTCTTCACGCATCAGATCAAAACTTTCTGTAAATGCTCCAAATAAATTTGTATGATCCATTTCCAGCGGAACATTGAAATCCCCTCTTGCTATATTTCTTGCAAAATACTCCATTTTCTGAAATGGTACAAATAATTCCTTTCTCAGATACCAATAATAGAGTACGATGCAGAACAGAATGCTGCAAATCAAAATCACGCCGCATAAAAGAAATTGTTCTGTTTTTGATTTTAGAAATTCTTGAGAATCATTATGAAATACTGCCTTGCCAAGTAACACCCCATCTTTTTCGATATCCACGATAGTATCCCGATTAATAATCGACATTGACAGGTTCTCTGACAGCCCCTTTTCTGTCGCCATCAGAATCTTCCCGTCCCTGTCAAATATGGAAAATGCAAAAGAATAGGCATGGTTTACAGCCTGTCCGCTTCTTCCCTGTAGTAATTCATCCCAATGATCTGCTGCCTGCATTACAACATCATTCACGGCAGTAATATCCAGGTTCTGCACTTTGGCATCTGTCGCCGTCCAAAACATAAACCCCGCCATCATGACAAGGAATGCTGCTGTCACCGCTATGAATCCTTTATTAATCACGATACTCCTCCTCATATACGTATCCCGTTCCCCAGATTGTTTTTATTCGTTTGGGGTCATTAGGAGTTTCTTCTATCTTCTCACGTATCCTTCGTATGTGCACGTTTAGTGTACCATCTCCGGTTATAGCATCTTTCCAGACTTTTCGGAACAGTTCTTCTTTTGGAATAATGCGGTTTGCATTCTGTACCAGATATTCTAACAGCTGATATTCCATTGTCTTTAATTTTAATAGCGTACCATCTAAACTGGCCCTGGAAGTTTTAAAGTCCACAACCAGACCTCTGTCCTCAAACAAATCTCTGACATTTGACAGCTTCTGACGCCGAAGTACCGCCTTTACCTTCGCCAGGAGAATACTGAGTGAATATGGTTTTTTTATATAGTCATCTCCACCGATATTTAAAGCTATCAGCACATCATCATCGCTGGTTCTGGCACTGATAAACAAAATAGGAACCTGTATTTTTTCCCTGAGCTCTTTACACAATGCAAATCCAGAATCATTCCCCAGATTGATATCCAGAAGAATCATCTCCGCCTGATTCTCTAAAAAAAATTCCAGACATTGGCTTTTTGTATAAACAACCGCTGTTTTCACATCAAACATATTAAAGTATTCACAGGTACTGTCAGCAAGTGCTTCCTCATCATCTACTATCAGGCAGTCATATTTCATCTTGATACTCACCCAGTGCTGCAGGATACATCCTGCAATACTTCCTTTCTACTTTCCGGTTTTTTATTTTAAAGTAAAAAAGTGCCCCAAACGGACACTTTTTTATAGCTTTTCTGCTATTATATTACCACAAAATCGAGATTTTTTCAAGTCTTGCAGTTACAATTCTAAGGGTGTATATATTATATACCTGTCAATTTCTGAGGGAATACTCTCCCTCAGAACTTTATAAATAGAAAGGATATTCTTATGAATGAATCCGCACTGACTTCACTCCTGTTAAATGCCGGTAAAAAAAATTTTCTCACTAACCTGGTATCCTGTAACCAATACACTCAGCAGTTTGGTATTGCGCTCTCGGAAGAAGATGCTGCACAGCTTATGGAATGCCGCCGAGATGTACTGACAGAATTTGGACGTATTGAATTTGAGGGTGGTATTCTTCCAAAACTGATCTATGAATTTTGTGACTCTTCTTACATTTATCAGGACAATTATCTGGATACTCTTATATCACTTCAGAATATTTTTTACCTGTACAAAAATGAGTCTCTCGATGAATTAAGCGATGACGAACTTCTTCATTATATGAAAGTACACTTTGAAGGCGAATGCGAAGGTTCACTGGAATACCTGGAAGACACCTGCCTGAATCATTTCTGCCGTAAAATCCGAAAAGGATGGAAAGGACAATTTGATGAATAATAGCCAATTCCCCTCTGATGTCACCCTGGAAGAAGTGCTTCCCCTTCTTGCAAAAAGGGTTCGAAAATATACCAGTGCTGAAAGTACCTCTGTTACAAACGAAACTGCCAGGCAGATTCTTCTTTCTATTTTGTATTGTCTGGAAGATACAAATGCTTCCTCTATGAATCTTATAACAGGAACAGAGTCTGTCGAGGAGCGTTTTTCATCCGGTTTGAAACACAAACAGCAGTTACTGGATGAGTCACGGTACCTGTTGGAACATATTCAGGCACATTTACTTCCCATCGAAAACGATGTTTACAAACGGACCATCTTAACCGGTATTCCTCCATTCTTCCATGATTATGATGTTTATTTTGGAGCACATCTAAGCCCCGGCTCCATTGATTATCCTCTCTGTTTAGAAATAGAGGAACTGACAGGAATTGATTTCATAGCAGAATATCTGCACAGATTTCATTTGGAAGAAACCTTTTTATCTTATTTTTCTGTATCTGTTATCAGGGAGGTATTGCGGGGCTACCATAGTGATTTTGAAAATCTTCTGGTTAACATTTTTCAGATTGTATTTCAAAATGCGATCGGCTGTGTATTATGCAATACCAGCGTTTATATGCTTGACATCCACCCACGGATCAGATCCAGGCTTTACCGCCATTTATCCGCTTTTACCAAGGTACAGCTAAAACGTCTTTTACGGTCAGCACTTGCGCATTTAATTCTGGAACTTTCCCTGGAAAAAGAAGAAGAACTGGTTTCCTTTCTTTCCTGTGCACTGGAATTATTCCAGGAATCCCTATATCAATATATCCAATTAGGTCAAATCGGCCATGTCTTTGTTTCACGGTCCGCTGATGTGACTGTACCTGTATCTGAATTTGAAGATGGCGAAATGATGGATGATGAAAAACTGCGGTTATTCATTGAAGAGATGCAGGAATGCCGGTATCTTTCCGATAAGATCGGGATGATACGGGAACAGATCCATTCCCTGAGCGACCTGGAAGAAGTTTTAAAAGAATGTTTCTGGGATGCGGAATATCCGGAAGTATTTCAGCTTCTTTCACCGCCGGAGGCGGATGCTCTGCAAGCGAATATAAAGCTCAAACAAGACTTCGGCAGCCCGCTGGAAGAATGGGAAAAATATTTGGCACGTATATAAAAATTTTGGCACATATATAAAAGCAGGAGCAGCTCAATCGCTGCTCCCTCATAAAATACACTTATATAATCATGACTTCTTCCCCATACTCAATATAAAGCTCATCAATTAACTGCTGTCCTGCCCGGGCAATAAAACCGTTTTGATCCAGTTCTTTTAGGGGCTGGATTTCTACGTCCCTGACATCATTGCGTCCTTTGATAAATACTTTATCTCCCCATTCTTTCATCAGAGAATACTTTGCATCCTCATCAATATAAATCACTTTTTTCTTATCATCTGCTTTTTCATAAGGTCTTAATACTCTGACACACTTAACATCCATTCTAATTTCCTCCTATACGTAATCATATCTGCGCGGCACATCCATCAGCTTCTTGTGTGTAAAATGGAAAATAAAGCAGATTACAGCGCAGATCAGATACCCTACAGCATACGGGAAGGACATTGTATCGATCCCAAATCCCAGCATTGGGGCATGCATAAATCCAAAGAACGACAGTATGGATGCTATGATAAGCGCATATCCTGCCTTATCCAGTCTTCTGTCAATGATGAATACCACAACCGTTGCCCAGAGTATACTGGTAAGAATTGCCCCATGTCGCATTGCTGCAACACCATGCCAGGTGACTCCGTAATTCAGCATGGTCTGAGAAACCGTATCACTGCTGTTCATCGTAAGGGTATCTTCCAAAAAGATTCCAAAAGAACCTAAGGCATCTCGTACATATGTATACAAAACGTCCGCTATATGCGGAATCAGTGCAATGGCAACTGCAGCGCCGTGTCTTCTAGGCACATCTGTGCTGGACTGGACTACCATCAGAATTGCACACCATAAGAAGGTTATGGATGCTATCACTGCAGGCATCAGAGAATTGAAGAATCCATAAACGCCAAACAGCGCAGATGCTCCAAACAGTACTCCGGTAACCCATGAATATCCGGTTCCTGTTCCGCTTTTCTTCAGACCCGGGTGACCCAGCCATACTGTATTTGGTATAATTCCACCAAACAATGCAGATAACATCGTACAGCACCCATCCGCAATCTGAGCATGTCCCACATTGTAGTCATCTCCTGCTGCAATGGCGGATTCCACGTTATCCATGGTTTCGATAAAGTTATATACTTCAATCGGGATAATAACTCCCAGATACGGCACAATCAGTTTAAATCCGGCCAGTATATTTGCTCCGGAGAAATATGGAAGTACTACTCCGACTGTAGAGGTGTCAATCTGTACTCTTCCAAGACAGATAGCGTACACCACACCAAAGACCACGGATACCAAAAGCATAGGGATCTTCTTCTTAAATACATAACCGCCGATTAAACCGATAATTGCAATGATAAGAACCGGCATTCCCAATACGGGATCATGATAAACCTCAAATAAACCAACCGTTGCCATCCATACGAGACCAATTCCCGCAACTGCACCAAGCATAGCTGCTCTGGGAATAATTCTTCTGATATACGGTCCAACAAATCCTCCGATTAACTCAATAAATCCTCCCAGAAAACAGGCTGCAACTGCTGCTGTCCAACATTCTTCCGGTGACAGCCCGGCATAATGAAGCGGATAAATAACTCCATACAGATAGACGAACATCGCCGGAGTGGATACACCGGAAGGTAGTGCGGTGACATCTGTTCTTCCTGTTCTCTTTGCCAGTTTTCTGCCCATATAGGCATAGATAAAACCGCTGGCCATAAGTCCGATGGACAATCCCGGAACCACTCTGCCATAGATGATATCATCTGTCCATCCAATACCCTGTAATGCGTAAATTATAATAATGTAATTGACCAGGTTTCCCACGAAAGAATAAACTACGCCGCCTACATCTTCTGTCTTAAATAAGCGCATTGCTTTTGTATTCATTTTTCTTTCCTCTCTCTTTTGTCCTTTTTTCTTTTATCAAAGTTCAATACAACTCATCCATTTATTCTAAAACTGAATACCCATTTCTGTAAGTTCTGCTCTTACTTCCTCATACATTGCCAGCCATTCCGGAAGCGGGGTAATTGTCTCCATATCATATGCTTCATTAAATGGCTTTCCGCAGTTTCCGTCTTCCATACGGAATACATGCTCATATTTATCCAGCAGTTTTAATACAATTTCATTTGCCTCTTCACGCGTCATCTTTTGTTTTGCAACCGCTTTGCCCACTTCACCCATAAGGCGCACTTCCAGCCCGGTTCCGTTTGGTTTATTTCCATTTGCAGATCCCAGTCCTTCCAGATGCCCGCCGCTGACGGTAACCACGATTGTATTTGCGGCTACTTCATACAACAGTTCTTTTGTCATAGCGCCGCTGCTTGGCCAAAGATCGCATACTATAATTGCCGGAGCATTCTTGGCAAATGTCTGGCAGAGTACAGACTGGAGCCACAGACAGCCTCTTGCTGTGGTTGCCACATCCTGGATATGGATCGGATGACAGAGATGATAATCCGCCATACAGACCAGATTCGCTGCCATTATGGATGCCAGCATGACAATCGTTGCTCCCGGAGCATCCCCTGCAAGACCACCAACCATGGTACATGCCAGGGATGCATTCTTCATTCCATAGTCCAGTGAATTTGCTGCGCGGACTAAATTACCGTTATCAATCATTAATTCATTAAACATTGCAACCAGATGGGAATCGCATGGACGAAGACGCTTTTCTCCAACTGCCGCATAATCTCCAACTTCTGTAACAGCACTTTCTGCCGCTAAAAGCCCCATTCCTTCTCTTCCGACTTCCTTAAGGGCTTTGTGAAGATATTCCATTTCGCGGCGCACTGCCACAACTTCCGTTACATCACCGCTGGTTACCGCATAACCATCTACATCTACTAATGATCCGCAAGTCAAAAGGTCAATGACCGGCTCCTTTGCAGCACTTAAAATAATGGGATAATATAAGGATTCCGGTGTCGGACATCCCGGGTTTCCTGCCCATACAACCGGTAAGGATTCATCTTCTATTTTTCGGGCTTTCAAAGTTACCGCATCTTTGCCTTCCCCCATTACCAGCTCGGTCTTCATATTTCTCAGACCTTCTTCAATCTCTTCTTTTTCAAAATGAATGATCCGCTTTGTACTCATATTGTAAATACCAAGATCTACGATCAGTTTTTTTGCTGCTTCGAACATATCATCCAACAGTTTTTCATCATTTGGAATAATGACTTGTTTATCCCAGCTAAAGTCATAATCCTCAACCAAATCCCTTACTCCGTCGATGATGTAGTCCAGATCCCAATCATCTTTTTCCACTGCAGGACCTGTTTTTCCTCTTGCACAAATTTCTAAAAATTTCTTCGTATCCATGTTTTTCCTCCTTCGTTTGTGTAATCATTATAGCAGAAAGCTCCTTCAACTTGCAACAGAATAATCTCTGTGTTAGACTGTTACAAAAGAATCGTATTACTGTTCACAGGCGCCGGTAAACGGTAATTCCGCCTATGAAAAAACAAATATAATTCAGGAAAGGTTTCTAATTATGACATCAAAACAAACCTTATGCGAGGCTGCTTCCGGCAGGATCCCGGCTAATACAGTCTTTAAAAACGGAAAAATTATTAATGTAATTACTCAGGAGATTTATGCTGCAGATGTGGCTGTTTACCAGGGCATGATTGTGGGCATTGGCTCTTATCACGGAAGCAGTGAAATCGACTGCAGTGGAAAGTATCTCTGTCCGGGGTTAATGGATGCCCATCTGCATATCGAAAGCTCCATGGTAACCCCCTGCGAAATGACAAAATCTGTTTTGCCGGATGGAACTACAACGCTTATTGCAGATCCCCATGAAATGGTAAACGTATGTGGAAGCAAAGCTATTGACTATCTGCTGAAAGCCGCCGCAAAGCTGCCGGTAAATTTATTCGTTATGCTTCCCTCTTCGGTACCTGCAACACCATTTGAGACAAATGGTGCCAAATTTGAAGCCGAAGATATTCATACTTATATCCATCATCCCCGTGTGTTAGGGCTGGGCGAAGTTATGTGCTTTCCCCAGGTACTATCAGGAGATGCCACCATCTTTGAAAAATTAGAGCTGGCTAAAGAAAAAACAGCAGATGGACATGCGCCGGGACTTTCCGGACAGGAAATTCAGACCTATGCATGTGCCGGAATCGCGACAGATCATGAATGCGTACATTTTGAAGAAGCTCTGGCAAAATGCCGCGCTGGCATGAAAATTCTGGTACGGGAAGGCAGTGCTGCCAAAAATATCGACGGCATCATCCCCGGATTGGTACAAAGCCAGCTGCCATTGGATCAATTTCTCCTGTGCACCGATGATAAGCATCTGGAGGATATCTGGAAAGAAGGCCATATCAGCCACTGTGTACGCCGAAGCATTGCCCTTGGCCTGAAACCTGCTGCTGCCATTGCCATGGCAAGCATACATACGGCCAGAACCTACGGTCTTACCGGTTACGGAGCCATAGCTCCAGGATACCATGCAGACCTGCTGATTCTGGATGACCTGGAAAATTTTGCGGTATCCTCCGTATATAAAGACGGGCGCCTGGTGACCCCTCAGTGGATGGAGCAGTTAGAAGACATTCCCATTCCCGCAGACCTGCTGCATACCGTACATTTCCAGGAAATTACTACCTCACAGTTAGCACTGCCCTGTAAAGAAGACATGCATGTTATTGAAATGGTTCCACACCAGATCCTTACTAAAAATGTAATCGCTCAGGTTCCAGCCAAAGACGGACTCTTCTGTCCGGGAGACGGCTATACGAAGCTATGCGTTGTGGAAAGGCACAGGGGAACCGGAAATATCGCCATTGCCCCCTTAAAAGGTTTTGGAATTAGAGATGGGGCAATTGCCACTACCGTAGCTCATGACAGTCATAATATTATAGCCGCCGGAGACAATGACCAGGATCTTGCCGCCGCCATAAACCATTTAAAACAGATTCAGGGGGGATATGTAATCGCTTCAAAGGGCAAGGTCCTGGCATCTCTGCCCCTTCCTTTATTTGGTCTTATGAGCACCGCTTCCGGAAAAGTTACCAGTGAAATCACTTCCAAAATGTTAAAACTGGCACATGAAATGGGTATCCCCGAATATTTTGACCCATTTATAACACTGTCCTTTATGGCACTTCCGGTAATTCCGGAAATCCGCCTTACAGACCTGGGACTCTTTGACAGTACGGCACAGAAGTTTATAGATTAAAATCGAATAAAGAAAACCATGGATTTGTTGCTAAAAACTACTGAAAAAAATGCAGATATTCCAATCGTTCCATACGGGCATTTGATTATACCGTTATGGACAGATCGGAATATCTGCACATTAGTTCCAAAGGCTACTGGCATACCTTCTATTTTTTTATCACAATCCTTTTTACTTTACTGTACTTTCCATAGATTTTCTTACCGCAGGAATCCTTTTTATAAGCCCGGACTTTTACGTAATAGGTTCTGCCCTTTTTCAGCTTACTGATTTTCTTGCTCGTTTTCGTCGTGTTTACTGATTTTCTGCTCTTTTTGAAAGATGCGTTTTCTGCATAACAGATCTGATATCCGCCTGCTCCCTTCACATCCTTTATTTTTACAGCCAGCTGCCTTTTCTTTGAATTGGACAGTTTAATGGAACTTACCCTGGCAGTGCTTACCTTTGACCAATGTGCATACAGTGTCTGCTTCTTTTGAAGTGATACTACGGAACCTGAAGTTATTTTCTTTCCTCCTGTTTTCGCTGTATACCACCCTTTAAATGCATATTTGGATCTCTTTGGGGTTGGCAGACTGCCGTAACGGTTCCCATTTTTTACCCTAAAGGACGATATGTCTGTCTTGCCTCCGTTACCATTCAGGATAACCTGAAATTCCGAAATCTTTTTTGTGGTAACTGACAAAACCTGACTTAATGGACTCGCTTTATAAATTTCATTTTCTTTCGACCTAGCATGAACCCGATAATTTGTATTAGGCTTCAGACCTGAGAATACACCGCCGTTCTGCCACCTTTTTCCTCCATCAATGGAGTATTCCAGACCATTCACCGTTCTTATGGTAACCGCAGTCTCCGTTATTCCTATAGATACGGGCGCCGCAGGCGCCACGGCATTACGTTTGTCAGTTCTCACATCCAATGCCTGGCTTACCGGACTTTCCATTTTGTCTGCTGTCCTGCATAACCGGGTTATAACCCGGTAGATACGATTTGGTACAAGTCCGCTGAACGTACTGCCCCGCTGCCAGTTCTTGCCTTCGTTAATAGAATACTCCTGACCGCTCATTTCCTTTATTGTTATAAAGTCACTTCCTGCAGATTTCAGCTGCGGTACATCCGGCGCTTCTGCCGAAGACTGCAGCGTAAGAACCGGTAAAGGTTCGCTGACAGCACTTTCCATCACTGTATCGGTCTCCGCCTGCTTTGTAAAAATATAGTACCATGCCTGATCTTCCAATCGTTCAAATATTCCGCTGCTCTGCCAAATGAGTGCATCCCCATTTATGCTGCTTTCTGTTGTAATCGCATAGACCTGCCCCGGTACTGTATTTACTATAATGCTGTGATCCAATCGCCCGGCTGCTTCCGGTGCCGCTGGCGCTTGGGGCGCACTATCTTTCGTTCGCAAGGACAATACTTCACTGGTATTTCCTGCCGCAGTTTTTCCGTTTTCTGCTATGCGTGTGGCAATCTCATACTCAGTTCCAGGTTCCAGTCTTTCGAATAATCCGCTGTCCTGCCATTGGGCGAACTCCGTTTCCCCCGAAACTTTTATACTGTATTCCTGGCCTGGCTGGGTTTCCACTTCCACAGATATATCTGTACGTTTTATCACTACAGGCGCAGAAACTGCATCTGGCGCCACTTTCATGGTCTCTGCCACTAGCCCTTCGCTCACTTTTCCGGGCATTTCCGTCTCTGTTCCCGATTTCCTTGCAAAGATCAGATATTCCGTCTCCGGCTGTAACCCTGTAAAAATTCCAGATTCCTGCCAGTTTGCACCATCATTTATGAAATTCTCCGGTTTATTTGCAGCAGCATTTAAAGCATCATCTCCTGCACTTGATAACACATCTATGACCTCTTCCCCACTTACTTGGTCTATTAATATATATTCTTGCCCCGGTCTTGCCTGGACTGTTATACTATTATCCGTTGCATATAATAACTGCGGTTTTTCCACAGCCGCCGGCGGCTCCACCTTTGTTCTTGCCTGTGCCGGATTACCTGCACTGCTTGCCATGGCAGTATCCGTTTCACAGATTCTGGCTATGATATCGTATTCCGTTTCCGGGTTCAGTCCTTCAAAAATGCCTTCTGCCTGCCATTCCCCGTAATTATCTTCCGCTGACAGCTTAATGGCATATTCCTGCCCCGGCACTGTCTGAACCGTAATTTTCCTGTCCAGCCTTTCCAGGACAGCCGGTGCGTCCGGTGCCTGAGGCGGCGCATTCTTGGTTCGCACATGCAGAGGAACGGACGGTTTGCTGGCAGCGGTATCCTCTGTTTCAGCAAATCTCGTAATTACCTGATAATCTGTACCAGGGAGTAATCCTTCAAACAGTCCGCTAAATCCGCCTTCTGTCTGTTCAGCCATCTTCCAGTTTCCTCCATTGTCAATGGAATACTCCTGCCCATACACAACTTTCACCACAATACTATAATCCGTCACTGCATCCGGTAACTCAGCGATTTCAGCCTGTGCAGGTGGATTTTGTGCGCTTTTTTTCGTTTCAGCCACAACATAATAAGCATTTCCAATGTGATTTACCGGCGCCTGAAGGCCATCTTCCATATCAGAAATCTCGGTCAGGAGACGATCCTCCGTAACCCTTACCGCAAATAGCCTGGTTCTGTCCTCCTCATATTCCAGAGGCTTTGGAAAATGCAGCACGACATTTTCTTCACTGGATAAAGAAATTTCATTTCCGTCTGCGGTAGTACTGATTGCATAAACAGTAAATAATCTGCCCCCGATCCTGCTCAGGCTCTCACGGATCTCATCATAGATTCCTTCTTCCATATCACAGACCCGTGCGCTGAAATTCACACCTTTTGGCAGATAACTGCGGCTGTCAGTCAATGTCACCCCGTTATCCGTTAATACCGTATCCGGGACAGTAAACCGATACTTGTAGCAGATGCTGCCGGACTGGCCTTTTCCCACAACCGTCACAATTTTATCCTCGAAAGCCGATCTGGGAATTGCATCCTCCCCATTATAAATCTGATCGTCTATCTGTATTTCAACTTCACCCTGATCTTCCAAAACCGGATGTATCCTTACAAATGCAGAAGCAGGCGGCAAGGTAATCTGAACTTCCTGTGAATCCGACACTTCTGCGCTGATTCCGCTTTCGATTTCCTGCATACGGGAATCCAGGCTGTCAACCGTAACCGACTTTACCCTGGCGGTAACTGCATTATCAACTGTAAATGCTTTGATCATAACATTTCCGGAATACACATTGTTACTTTTATATGGATTTTCGGCTAAATCCGTCCAGCCATTTCCCTGATTCCAGAAACTTTGCCCTTTCTCTACCTTAGCATTCGTAAAAGCTTCACCTCCGAACACAGGTGACGTAGATGCAAGTTCCAGAGGTACGTAGCTTCCCTTATCTCCGGTGATTAACTGTACCACGGAAAACTGGTCGCCCGTCTGCAGAAGAAGAGGTTTCTCTAATTCTAAGGTATGGTATCCTCCATAGGAAACGGTTTCTGTCTGTTCTGCCACAAGCATTCCACTCTGTGGATTATCCCCCTCAGGATTTTTATAAACCTGAACCCGGACCTCTGATCCTGGCTCTGTGGTAACTGCGGAAACAGCCTTTAATGTTTCATATGCCCCCGCTGTAAATACGTTTGCAACCATCACCTTACTTTGAGGATATCTCAATATACCATAAACGCTTTTCATTCCTAAAAAATCATACTGATAATTGTGATCATACCGGTAATTTCCCTCATTATCCGGCAGATCCAGATAAAAACTGGTGAATTCACAGATAGACTGGTCATAATAAGACAAATAAAAACAGCCTTCATTTCCCCAGTTTTTGCCCCAGCTATTTTTCACGATCCACGCTCCGTTTCCCGGAGGACGGCGGTTCGGCAGAAAATTGTCTGCTGAATAGTCATCATCCCACCCTACTATGGATACCTCATGATTGGCTGTTAAATACTGATCCGTATACTGAGCATAAGTTTTATTGTTAATATAAGTGCCATTGACCGAAGTCTGATCCGGTCTGCTCTGATCTGCATAATACGATACATCCACTGCCCCGTTATTCATCAGAGCCTTTTTTATTGTATTAACTGCATCCCGGTCCAGCCTATATCCGCTCTTTGCAACATAGTTATCAAAAACAGCCGTTCCGGGAAGAAAATCTGCATTTTGCAGATGTCCAGCGGAATCGTAAAGTTTTTCCTTATCCACCGACCAGACCTGTGATTTTCCTGTCAGGTAGGGCACTTGCGATTCCAACTCCACGCCTGCCCAGGAAGACAAAAGTCCGGTAGCTATCTGACGGTTTCCTCCTACGTCAAAAGGCTGCCCCTTTGAGGAAATAATTCCTTCCCCTTCCTGCTGCTGATAGGAAAACCAGGTCAGATGTCTTTCTGAATAGTCCGGGATTTCTGCATTCGTACTTCTACTCCCACTTGCCTGTACCATAACAGAACTTTCCATAGCAGAAAGTGTCCCAAATGCCCAGCAGCTGCCCCAGGGACTCTGGTTCTTGACAGGGGAAGCCAACGTCTGCTGCCGCAGATCAAACTGCTGTGGCAAAACAGATCTGGTCCTGCGTCTGCTTCTCCCCTCATAATTATAAAACTGCTGGTCAATTCCGCTTGGGATATGCCCCATATCAGAAATTTCCGGTTTCTGGTCACTGCCCAGTCTTTCCGGCGTCTCATTCTCAGCAAACGCTGTCAGTGAAACAGCCGATAAGAAAAATAGGGAAAGTGCTGCCGTCTGTGTAAATTTACCGATATACTGTAATAATTTTTTCTCTTTCAAAAAATCCCCCCTTACAAAAAATCTGCCTTTTCAAACGCAATATCCAACATCCCAACAGCCTCTTCAATCTGAGCTATGTTCTTTGGCCCATAGAGCGGCACACAAAAAGT
Organism: Robinsoniella sp. KNHs210; assembly: GCF_000686105.1. NCBI lineage: Bacteria > Bacillati > Bacillota > Clostridia > Lachnospirales > Lachnospiraceae > Robinsoniella > Robinsoniella sp. KNHs210. The sequence goes on along the minus strand of NZ_JMLZ01000002.1, from coordinate 76,932 downwards.
GTCCTGCTGTGTAAAAAAGCCCAATACAACCTGGGAAACAGTAGCGCTGTATTTTCCGGTAAGTAATTTTACCCGTTCTGCCATCTCCACATTTTCTTTTACAAAATAAGGACTGTCCTTTACTGCTTCTGCACCATGGGTTATATACTTGTGAAAGAATCCCCCGCAGACACCCATATAAGGCATCAGTACATTATTGGCATTCTCCTTGTGATAAGACAACATTTCCTCATCCACTTTCACCATCGTATCATCCGGCAATGGTTTCATAAAACAAGATCCCAGATTATAAAGTGCCTGATTTGCAGCAAATCCCCGATATCCCATCTTTTTACAATATGCATCCGCCTCTTGCATACGTTTGGCGGACCAGTTAGAACAGCCATAATAACGGATTTTCCCCTCTCTCACAAACTGTTCCATTACCTCTGTCAATTCTTCCACCGACTGATTTGTATCATCCCGGTGATAAAAATAAAGATCTATGTAATCTGTCTGCAAAGCTCTTAATGAAGCTTCCAGATCATGGCGCATTTCCCCTTTGCCCATACGGCTTAGATGTAAGTCAGGCTTTTCCACCGTCATATCCGGATGACCGCCTTTGGTCACAATTACCGTCTCATGTCTCTTCTTACTTCTGTGAATCCATTCTCCGATCACTCTTTCACTTCTTCCCGTCTCCGGCTTAACCCAGTCAGAATACACTCTTGCCGTATCGATCATATTTCCGCCCAGATATAAAAACGTATCAAAAAGCCTGTCTGCTTCCTGTCCGTCAAAGTTCAACCCGGCTGTAGCTGTACCCAGCCCCAGGGGCAGCACACTCAGGTCTGTATCGGGTATCATGATATTCTTTTTCATAGAATCCTCCTGCTATACTTTGGTTTTCTTTTTATTATAGTTGGTAAAATCTGTTTACACAACCTGAAATCATATCTTACCGGTATCATTATTTTTCGAAATATAAAAGCAGAAAGCCTTCTGTCCGGCCAGGCGCTTCCTGTTACGGAAACTGCCTGTTTGCCGGTTACAGAAGTCTTTCTGCTTTCCATTCCAGTTTAACGATGTAAATTTTCAAACATACTCTACAGCTCGCGCAGCTTTTCTACTACATTTTCAAAATGCATTCCATGAGAAGCCTTAACCAGTACCGTATCACCCTTTTTAATCAATCCCGGCAGGACTTCTGTCAGGCAATCCAGGTTTTCTGCATAGACCACCTCCTGGCAGCCGCCCGCTTCCTTAGCAGCCTGCGCCATATTCTTACTCATTTCTCCCACACAGATCAGGAGATCAATTTTATGTTCTGCCGCATATGCGCCCACTTCTGCGTGGAGCATTGCAGCATCTTCCCCAAGCTCAAACATATCGCCCAGGATTGCAGCTTTCCTCTGTTGTGCATCTTTTAATACGTCTAAAGATGCTTTCATGGAGGATGGACTGGCATTATAACAGTCATCCACGATAGTGATGGTATCTGTCTCAATAATATGGAATCTGCCGCCAAGAGATTCTAACTTCTCAATCCCTGTTTTAATTTCCTCCATGCTAAGCCCCAGGGTTCTTCCCACCGCTGTGGCTGCCAGTGCATTTAGCACCATATGGTATCCGGGAATTGGCACAACTGCCTGAAAGCTTTCCCCTCCGGCATGGATCTCACACTGGATACCCTTAAGACCTCGTGGAATAATGTGATCTGCATAGACTTCCCTACCGCTTTCAACACCGAAGAATATTGGGGTAATCCCCTTTATTTCATTGATCGTGGCAAGTTTATCATCATCTCCGTTTAAGATAATCTTTCCATCTTCGGCAATATAATCAAAAATCTCAGACTTTGCTTTCAGTATCCCATCTCTGCTTTTTAAAAATTCCAGATGGCACAGTCCAATGTTTGTCAGTACACAGATATCCGGCTTTGCCACTTTACTCAGTCTGTGCATTTCTCCAAAGTCACTGATTCCCATTTCCAGAACTGCAATCTCATGTTCCTCTCTTAACCGGAATACGGTCAGAGGCAGACCCAGCTCATTATTAAAATTACCAAGAGTCTTCAGGACCTTATATTTTTCAGCCAATACAGAAGCTATTATTTCCTTTGTGCTGGTCTTGCCAACACTGCCGGTAATACCAACCACTTTCACAGGCAGCTGCTGTCTGTAATACTCCGCAATATCTTTTACCGCCTGCAGAGTCGAATCTACCAGAATGTAAGGACCTGGCTGATTCTCCGGTTTTACTTCCACCAATGCACCACGGGCTCCTTTTTCAAATACCTGGGGAAGGAATCGATGTCCGTCTGCCCGTTCCCCCTTTACCGCAACAAACAGACAGCCGTCTTCTGCTTTACGGCTGTCTGTTGTAATGCTGGTAACCTCTGTTTCACTCTTGTCTTTATCTCCGTAATATATGCCCTGACATACTTTTGCAATCTGACTTAAAGACATATTTTTCATCTCATTTACCAACCTTCCCATGCATCTAGCCGGCTTACCATACTGCGTAAAGAAGCAGCTGCAATCCGGTTTCTATTTCTTTAATGATACTTCAATCAGCTTTTCACACAGATCCGCAAATGACATCCCGAGAGCACCGGCTTCCTGTGGAAGAAGACTGGTAGGAGTCATTCCCGGCAGGGTGTTTGCTTCCAGACAGTACATGTTATTGCTCTCATCCATCAGGAAATCAACCCTGGCATAATTTTCAAGCCGCAATACATGATATGCCATCACCGCATAATCCTGCATTTTTTTCGTAAGATCTGCAGCAAGTTCCGCCGGACAGGTTTCAATGGTACTGCCTGCCTCATATTTATTTTTGTAATCATAGAAGCCCTGTATCGGGGCAATCTCGATGATGGGATACGCTTCACCATCCACAACACCTATAGAGAATTCCCTGCCCTTTACATAGGTCTCAATGATAATTTCATCTTCATAGTGAAAAGCATTCTTTACCGCCTGCTCATATTCTTCCCGGGTATTTGCAATATAAACGCCTACACTGGAACCGCCGCAGCAGGTCTTAACCACACAGGGAAGGCAAATTCCAATTGTTTCCGGTTGTTTCATTCCCTCTGCCTTTTTCAGCATCACACTTTTGGGTGTGGGGACTCCGTTTTCCAGGAACAATTGTTTTGAAATTCCCTTGTCCATAGCCAGTGCACTGCCCAGATATCCGCTGCCGGTATAAGTAATTCCCAGCAGGTCAAATGCTGCCTGAACTTTCCCATTTTCTCCATTTTCTCCATGAAGCGCCAGAAAGACTACATCCGCTGCTTTACAGAGCTCCAGAACCATCGGCCCGAAAAATTCCTTCTGAGTTTTAACAGCCTCTTCCAATTTACTGTCAAAACTTCTCATATATGCTGCAGCCGCATTTACATCATATGCTTCCGTAAACGCACAGTCTGCCTGCAGCCCTGTATTTCCAAAAAACACATCCAGTAAAATAGCACGGTGTCCTTTTTCTCTCAAAGCTTCACACACTTTTGTACCAGATACGATAGAGATTTCTCTCTCCGTACTGATTCCACCTGCCAGTACTACAATATTCATATGCTTCCTCCTGATACTCAATTCTTTTCATTCAATCCGCCGTCTTCATCCCGGCATAATTCTAATATGATTCTTCTTACTATGTTCTATTTTCAGAACCATCTCATTTGGGACATCTTTACAGTGCTGCTCTGTACCCTTATTCTGAGACTTTTTCTTCCTTTTCTACTCTTCGCCATCCGGACTGTCTGGATTTTCCGGAGAAGGAATATCCGTCTGAGGTGTATTCTCACTTTGGGGTGCAGTCGTTTCACTTTCCGGTGTGTTCGTTTCGCTTCCAGGTTTGTTTGTCTCTCCGTCCGGTTTATTTGTTTCACTCTGGGACGTATTACTTTCACTCTGTGGTGTATTCGTCTCCGGAGCAACCGGCGTAACCGGAGTATTAGGCGGAGCCGCTGTTGAACCCTGATAGCAGATAATCGGTGTACCTACTTCTATATTGTCATAGATGACAGATACAATATTAATCGGCGTATTAATGCACCCGTGGGATCCGTGGGTCTTATACCAGTCCCCGCCAAACACAGGCTGCCAGTTGGCATCGTGAATTCCCACGCCGTTGTAATATGGCATCCAGTAACTTACCGGAGTCCTGTAGTCCTCTCCCACAAGTGTTGCATCCCGTTCTTTATCCTGAAGCGTAAAAACTCCAATCGGAGAATCATAGTTTTTGGAAGTGTTACCCGTAACCACATCTGTATCTATTACGAGGTTTCCGTTCTTATAATACCACATATGCTGGAAATTGTAATCAATTTCTACATAGGTATCCCCGATATCATTTTCTCCCCTTGCGAAGGCAGTCTGTGCATAAACAGGCTCACGGGAAACCGATTTCCCTTCCTTTAATATATTCATCAATTCCTTTTTTTCTCCATCCCGGTCGATCTGCCATCCGTAGGTAACATTCTGAATGGTGACATGCTCCCCGCGGGATGTTTTAAAAGGCTGGGAACGTCCATAGGTATCATAATCATCTGCCAGACGATCCACATAATCACTGACTTCGCTTTCATTGAAGGTAATATTATTATTCACATCCAGGCTCATCCACTGGTTGATCGTATCGCTGCTGATAACCTCCTGATCACTTCCAAACTCATATGTAACTGTCATATTTGAATACTTATTCAGTACTTCAACTTTCTTTGTCAGACTCTCGTCCGTTGCATAAACTGCAGGTTTCAGATAACAGTCATTCTCAACCAGATCCAGTTTGGCATCACCCTCGTCCACAGCTTTTACCAGCAGTTCAAATACCTTTTCTTTATCCAGTTCATTTCCCGCTACCTCGTTTTCAACGCGGTAACCTGTACCGGCCTGTACAATCTTTGCATCTTCCGGTTTTACTATTTTTGTCTCATCAAAAAATTCCAGTTTTTCCATGCTGCTGCGAAGTGCTTCCTTATCATAAGTCGTTTTGGCAACCATGCTGTAACTCTCCGGATTAAAATAAGCATACAGCCACACCAGAGGATTCTGGCTGTCTTTGAGGGCCTGCACCTGACCGTTTGCAACATAGGCAAAGTTCATACGTGCGCCGCTGATGCTTCCTTCTTTCCCATCCATCCCCACTATGGTGATACTGTAATCCTGCACTTTATTCGCTATCATATTTTCTGCTTCTTCCACTGTCTTGGAGGAGCAGTCAATTCCATTAATAATTGATCCCGGGAAAAAGTGTTTCATAAAATATACACTTACCCCCATATAAATTGCAATCATGACAAGCACATAAATAATCGCGCCTATTAATAACATCTTTCGTGATTTTCTCATATTAATTTTCCTTTGCATGTTCATTTTTGTGGCATACACAATTTATCCGTACCTGTTCAGTATCTTCACAGGTATGAGCAAAAATCCATTTTAAATTCGCATATGGCGATGGGATTTTTGCCTGATGTCCCCATATTTTCTCAAGATCAGCGCAGTAAATGCGCAGACCTGCTGAATAGCTACATTTATTCTACCACGTCTCTGCCATTTGTAAATAAACTTCAGGAAATATTAATATAGAGAACGGGAATTTTTAAAATTTCTGCCGCTGCTGCAAAGAAAAGGCCGCAGCCCGTAATACAGGGGCTGCAGCCGGATAATTCTTATTTACTTTCCAATATTTTGTCAATACTTACCAGTTTTACACTGAGCACGAAAATGTCGGTTGCCACTGCCAGCTCTTCCGGAGTAGGATAAGAAGGTGCAATACGGATATTGCTGTCCTGAGGATCTTTTCCATATGGGAAGGTTGCGCCTGCTCCTGTCATAACAAGTCCGGCATCTTTTGCTTTAGCAACGATTGCCTTAGCACATCCCGGAAGTGCATCAAAGGAAATGAAGTATCCGCCTCTTGGACGAATCCAGGTTCCGATCTCTAAACCGCCCAATTCCGATTCCAGTCCGTTAATTACTGCTTCAAATTTCGGACGCATAATGTCTGCATGTTTTTTCATGTGTTCAACCATACCGTGAATATCTTTGAAGTAACGCACATGTCTTAACTGGTTTAATTTATCATGTCCGATGGTCTGAATTGTCATCTGCCTTCTGATCGCTTCTAAGTTTGCAGGAGATGCTGCAATTGCTGCCACACCGGAACCCGGAAAACTGACTTTTGAAGTGGAACAGAATTTATAAACCATATCCGGATTCCCTGCTTTTTTACATTCCATCAGGATTTCAATCAGGTTATCCTGTTTGTCATCATATAAATGGTGGATGCCGTATGCATTATCCCAGAAAATCCGAAAATCTTTTGCTGCCGGCTGTAAACGTGCAAATCTTCTTACTGTTTCATCTGAATAGGTAATGCCCTGTGGATTAGAGTACTTTGGCACACACCAGATACCCTTGATCGCTTCATCTTCGCTTACCAGCTTTTCTACCATATCCATATCCGGTCCATCCATCGTCATGGGAACGTTGATCATTTCAATCCCGAAATATTCGGTAATTAAGAAATGTCTGTCATATCCCGGTACCGGACATAAGAATTTTACTTTATCTAATTTACACCATGGAGTACTTCCCATAACCCCGTGAGTCATGGAACGGGCAATAGTATCAAACATAATGTTCAGGCTGGAGTTTCCGTGGATAATAATCTGGTTTGCCGGTACTTCTGTCATATCAGCCAGTAATTCCTGTGCTTCCGGAATTCCGTCCAATACGCCATAGTTTCTGCAATCAACTCCCGCTCTGCATTTCAAGTCAGAACTGCTGTTTAAAACATCCATCATCCCCATAGCCAGGTCTAACTGTGCTGCGGAAGGTTTTCCACGGGACATATCTAATTGTAAGCCTTTTTCCTTAATTTCCTGGAAGCGTGCTTCCAACTCTGCTTTTTCCTGTAACAGTTCCTCTTTGCTCATTTCCATATACGTTGCCATAATAGTCCTCCTCGTTTCGGCTTTGTCTTTTTCTGAGATACATTTGTGCGTCCTACAAACATATTCTATCGCTATCTGCTATTTTATTACTACCGTCCACATTCGTCAAGTCTTTTTTTCACTTTTATACCGGGCAATTTGGACGGCATCTTCGATTTCCAGATCTCGTTCTCCTGCCAATGACTCCAAATGGTGTCTGAATTCGTGCAAAATAGTCTTACGGAGTTTCTCTTTCAGCCTTTCTTTCGGCAATGTGCCATAAATCCGCTGAAAAGACCCATAGTATATCACAACGTACCTTCCCAGAAAAGGATTCCTGCAATACTGACCCATGATGCTCAATTCTCTGCCAACGCTCTCCGGGTGGCGCTTCTCTTCTTCCTTTAAGATAACACCTCCGCTTAATTCCCGGAAAAATTCTTCCGGAAGTGTGGCTACTATTTCAGACATCATCTCTTCAAATTCCTCGATGGTTACCATGCAGTCCCTCCTTTGCCAGGTATTATTCAAACAGTTCCTTTATTTTAAGATCATTTTTAATATCTTAAAATAGATCCCTTTATATGGAGGGTACCGAAACGGCAGATCAAGCCATCCCGCTTTTTTTAAAATACTCTTCTTGTGAGAAAAGGTCTCAAAACTATCCTTCCCGTGATATCCTCCCATTCCGCTGTCGCCAACACCTCCAAAAGGCATATGGGAACTTGCCAGATGCATTACCGTATCGTTGATACATCCTCCTCCAAAAGAAGTATGCTGCAGAAAATAATTTTCGCGCTTTCTGCTGCAGGTGAAATAATAAGCCGCCAGGGGTTTTGGCCGCCTGGATACCATCCGTATCGCTTCCTGAAGTGTCCGAAAAGTCAGTACCGGCATCACCGGACCAAAAATTTCCTCCTGCATTACCGGTGACTGCCACGTTATTTCATCCAGGATAGTAGGGGCAATCTGCAGTTTATCCGGATTCCCGGTTCCTCCTGCTATTACTTTTTCCCCTTCTATCAGACCCATTATTCGTCTGTAGTGTTTTTCATTTACGATCCTGGTATAAATCTCCACCCCATCTACCGGCTTTTGATAAAGCTTTTCAATATAGCCTTTCATATAGGCTAGAAGCGGCTCCTTTACCTCTTCCTGGACCAGAAGGTAATCCGGAGCTACACATGTCTGTCCGGAGTTCAGATATTTCCCCCAGACAATCCGTTTTGCAGCAAGTTTTAAATCAGCCGTTTCATCCACAATACAAGGACTTTTTCCGCCAAGTTCCAGACTTACGGGGGTAAGGTTTTTGGATGCTGCCTCCATAACCATTTTCCCCACCTGCACACTGCCCGTAAAGAAAATATAATCAAAGCGCTGGTTCAAAAGCGACTGGTTCTCCGCTCTGCCGCCCTCTATCACCGCTACATATTTTTCCGGATAAATCTCACCCAGCATTTTCTTCAATAGTCCGGAAACCTCTGGTGAATAATTAGACGGCTTTAAAACAACACAGTTTCCGGCAGCAATAGCTCCTGCCAGGGGATCCAAAGATAACAATACCGGATAATTCCATGGCGACATCACCAGGGTTACACCATAGGGTTCCTGGTAAATGCGGCTGGCTGACGGGAAATTCGCCAGCGATGTCTTTACACGCTTCGGTTTCGCCCATGACTCTACATGGGATTGTATATACTTCACTTCATCCAGGACAAGCCCGATCTCTGTTCCATATGCCTCAAATTCCGGCTTATTCAAATCAGCCTTTAATGCCAGGTAAAGTTCTTTTTCATACTTCTTTATTATTTTCCTAAGTTTACCAAGCTGTTCGATCCGAAATGAGATATCCAGCGTATGCCCTTCCCGAAAAAAAGTTCTTTGTTCTCTTATGATGGATTCTATTGAATTCATAGACATTTTCCCCCTTTCAAATAATAATACAGACCACTTGCTTCATTAAGTAGTATTATAACGAAGATTCTTAACAAACGCAAATAAAACTATTGTTTATTATACCCAACTTCGCTATACTATAATATTGAGAGTTAAAGTGTGAAAGAAAACTGCTTTCACATGATCTATTAATGCAGTATCGCATCTGAGCCTGCGATATGCAGAGGTATAATTTGACAAATGAAAGATTGGGAGGTGATCACACATGGAAACATTTGAGTATGTTGTGGAAGCTATTGACGGAGATTACGCGCATTTAAAGAGAACGGATCAGGAATGCGGCGAGTTAAAACTGACAGCCCGTGCACTTCTGCCGCCGGAAATTATGGAAGGCACCCATCTTCGTCAGGAATTCTTTGAATACACAATTATAGATTAGATAAGAGGTAACGTTAATGAATAACAGTAATGAATTTCTTGGTACAAAAAAAGTCAGCCATCTGATGCTCCAGCTGGCGCTGCCTGCAATTACAGCCCAATTGGTTAACATGCTCTATAATATTGTAGACCGGATCTACATCGGGCATATGCCGGATGTAGGCCCCCTGGCACTGACCGGTGTCGGGCTTTGTTTCCCCATAATTATCCTGATCACGGCTTTCAGCAGTCTGATCGGAATGGGCGGAGCTCCCCAGATCTCTATGAAGATGGGGGAAAATGACATGGATGGGGCGGAAAAGACCCTTGGCAACTGTTTTGTGATGCTTATTGGCCTGGCCGTTGTATTAACTGCTTTTTTCTTAATCTTTGGTGAACCTTTGCTTTTCCTTTTTGGTGCCAGTGAAAATACAATATCCTACTCACTGGATTATATGAATATATACGTCCTGGGAACCATATTTGTTATGACTGCACTTGGGTTAAATTCTTTTATCACTGCACAGGGATTTGCAAAAATCAGTATGATGACCACTATTATCGGTGCCATCATTAATATTGTACTGGATCCGATATTTATCTTCGGCTTTGGCATGGGTGTGAAAGGTGCCGCACTTGCAACAATTTTATCCCAGTGTGTATCCGCAATCTGGGTACTTCGTTTTCTCACCGGGAAGAAAACCATTCTTCGTATTAAAAAAGCGGATTTTAAAATTAACAAAAAGATCATTATTCCGGTGCTGGCACTGGGAGCTTCTCCCTTTATTATGAGCAGCACGGAAAGCCTGCTGAATATATGCTTTAACTCTTCCCTTCAACGTTTTGGAGGCGACCTGGCTGTGGGCGCCATGACCATTCTGGGAAGTATCATGCAGTTTGTCCTGCTTCCTTTACAGGGGTTGTCACAGGGAGCCCAGCCAATCATCAGTTATAATTACGGAGCCCGCAAACTGGATCGTGTAAAACACGCTTTTAGACTTTTGTTAATTGCTTCGATCCTATATACATCGGTATTCTGGCTGATTATTATGTTCTTCCCGCACCTGATGCCGTCCTTATTCGCAAGCAGTCAGGAACTGCTGGATATCTCAGCCTGGGCAGCGAGGATCTATGCCGGCGGTGTATTTATGATGGGGGTTCAGATTGCCTGCCAGCAAACCTTTATCGCACTGGGACAGGCCAAAATTTCCCTGTTTTTGGCGCTGCTGCGTAAAATAATTCTGCTGATACCGTTTATTTACATACTGCCGCTGTTTATATCAGACAAAGTTTTTGCTGTATTTCTGGCAGAACCCATTGCCGATATCCTGGCCGCACTTACAACCCTAACGCTGTTTATCCTTAAATTCAAAAAAATTCTCAGGGATCACGCAAAACAAAACCCGGATTCCTGCAATATTGCTTAAATGCGAATTTGAATTGTGCATAGCCAGGTATGCCTGCCATCTGGCGCTCTGCTGCTGAAAAAGAGTGGACTGCAGGATAGAAACATCCTGCAGCCCACTCTTTCAAAAATTGCTCATTCCAAAGCGTCCTCTTATTTAATCCTGCTCAACCCGGTTAAAGAAGCCTTCCTGGCCAATCTCAGCAGTCCGTACCGTAGAACGGTCTTTAAACTGCAGTTCCGGATTCTTGATACTTACCCTTGTATGCGCCGGAACGGAGGAAGTTAAAAAGGCATTACTACCAATTACAGCACCGGTTCCAATTACCGTCTCCCCACCTAATATTGATGCGCCGGAATATACGGTAACATTATCTTCCAGGGTAGGGTGACGCTTTTTATTTCTAAGGCTCTGACCGCCTCTGGTCGATAACGCTCCCAGGGTAACTCCCTGATAGATCTTTACATTATCCCCGATGATTGTTGTCTCACCAATTACGACACCTGTTCCATGATCGATGAAAAAATTCTTTCCGATGGTAGCGCCGGGATGAATGTCGATTCCGGTGAGGTTATGGGCATATTCTGTCATCATGCGGGGAATCAGTGGTACTCCCAGAACATGCAGTTCGTGTGCAATCCTATTGATGGTAACCGCATATACTCCGGGATAAGAGAAGATGATTTCATCCGTATTATATGCCGCCGGGTCCCCATCATAAGCCGCCTGGACATCCGTCGCAAGAATATCCCGCAGTTCCGGAAGTTTTTGGAGAAACTGCAGTACAATTTCCTCTGCTCTTGCTTCCGCCACTTCTTCCGTTAATTCACCGGTAATCTGCTCATGCTGCAATGCTTTGGCTACCTGCTTTTTCAGTTTGTACTGAATATTTTCCAGCAGTTCACCCACATGATATTCAATGGAACTTCCTTTTAAATTCTTCAATTCAAAATACCCCGGGAATAAAACAAAGCGGATCATTTCCAATATTTCAATAGTCATATTTCTATTCAAACGGTTCGTGCAATCAATATTACAAATAACCGGATGCTTCTGATAACTGACCAGTAACGAATCCACTAAATTTTTCATTTCCTCCGGTGTTGCTTTATACATAGTGTTCCTCCTTAAAGCTGCCTGCTTATTTTTGCTTTCGTAATATAATATTGATTATATATCATAAAGTCACTGATTTACAAGCAAAAGTATGGGTTTGTTGATAAAACCTCCACTATTCAGAAAATCGGATTCTTTCAATCATACTTTGTTTTCTGAAATTTTTCATGATTAAATAAGTCAGCAGCAGCTGAATAATAAGTACCACGGCAATCAGAGCAGCCGTCTGCATAGCAGGATAATGGTAACTGATAATCCCAAACATGCGGTCCTTCTTCGCATTCAGGAAGGTCAGATATCCCAGCAGGTTTCCAATCCCCAGAGAAAGTACCAGTGTCCCGGCAGTGTAAAAGATTCCTTCCATCTGAAGCATCCTTACCATCTGCTTTTCCGAGAGTCCGATAGCCTGCATGACCCCCAGTTCTCTTCTCCTTACATAGATACTGTTGATCATGGTGTTCACCAGATTCATGATGCCTACGCCGCCTAAAACAACCATGAAAACATAACACAGCTGAGAAAGAAGCGCCGTTGTCTTTTTATTCGTACTTACTTCCTCTTCATAGGTCTCCAGTTTAAGAAATTCCTGTCCGTCTGTAATTTCCCGCAGCTGCTTTTCCACATTCTTAAGTTCTTTTTTGTCTGCAGCTATGGACCAGTGGTAATCCATATTGTATCCCCCCAGCTCATCTGCGACTGATTTCGGGAGCAGAAAGTTGCAAAACTGATTTAAACTATAGGGCATATCAGCAACCGCCGCAACTTCAAATGACTTCTCAATACTGTTGTCTCCATTTCCCACAATTATGCGGATTGTATCACCTAACTTCCAATCGGGTGCCCAGTGCTGCATATTTTCATCCATAATAATTTTGTCACCCTGGAGCAAATCCTCATAGGTGCAGTTTCCCTCCACAATACTCTTTTCCATTTCGTCTGCATATTCTTCCGGTATTCCAATAATACGCGTATTCCAAAGCTCTTCCCCGTCTTTCAGATCCTTTAGCCGGACTTCTGCTTCACTGGATTTTGTGATCTTTTTCACTCCCGGGATGCCGGCGATTTTCTTTTCCATTTCCCCATTTAACGGATTATTCTGGCAGATTGCAGTCCATTCCCGTTCCGGATGCATTTTATCACCTCTGGAACTGTCAATAGATACCTCGAAATCATCAAACATGGCAGCTCTTGCAATCTCTACCGGATCCGCACAGGATAAAACTGTGGAAAGCACCATATATAAAATACCCGTCAGACTCAGCGTGATGATTGTCATTACTGTTCGTTTCTTATTCCGTGAGAGGTTTGCTCCGGTTAAATGTACAAGCCGCATCTCCGAATGGCCTTTTCTTCCTTTTTTCCGGGTCTTCATGCTGCCGTCATACCGCATGGCCTCTACCGGAGATATCTTAGCGGCAATCTGCATGGGACGAACCATGGAAACTGCAGCGGTAAGCAGCGTTACAGCCAATGCCATAATATAAATCCATGCTTTAAATATAGGAACATCATGCTGATCGATCAGCTGCCTGACTGCAATTCCTATGGTATCATCCGGTGAGTAAACCGTCATCAAATACCTGAATCCTACAAACGATAATATACTCCCAATGATCAGTCCGATGGGGATTGCCGCAGCTGCCACCAGCATTCCTTCCCGAAATACAATCTGACGGATCTGACGTTTGGTGGCACCCAGCGCTTTAATCTTACCAAATTCCTGTACTTTATAAATCATGGAAATGTAATAGATGCTGTATATGGTCATGATGCCTGCAAAAATCACCACCAGAAGAATAGCCGCAACTCCTGCGTAAAACGCAGGGTCCACATAATTAGCCAACAGATATTCCGAGTTATCCGCTATATCTGCTTCCACAATTCCCACGTCTGCCGCCAAATCCCGGTAGACATTTTTAATTTGATCTTTTGTCATGGAATCCGCTCCTGAGACCCGGAACAGAACCCTGTATTTCCGTTCCTTCACAGGCTGTACCCGCTCCATAAAGTCTTTGGAAACCAGCGCTGAATAAACTTTCAGTTCCTTTTGCTCTTTCGACGTAGGCAGCAGTCCGCTAATGAGAAAATCTTCTCTCTTCTCATAACCGATACCGCCTGTCTCTATGGGCTGATATGGCAGTTCAATGGTATCACCTACACCTGCTTCTATGCCCATTGCCTCTAAAAGTCCGGAAGAAACTGCTATTTCATTTCCGCCCTTTGGAAAATTTCCTTTTTCCAATTCCATTTTACCAAGTCTCAAAGCCTCGTCATCCATATAACACAGCATTCCGGATCCTTCCGGTATAGAAATCTGTGCCGGGTCCTGCCGCAGACCCATGGTCTCAATCTCAGCCCGGTGGGAAATCTCCTCTGCTGTTTGGAAATCTACATTTCGGTACATCCCGTGAAAGGTAGGAAAAACTTTATTGATAGCAGCCATTTGAACATCTATGGTTCCAAAACCCACTGTAGGAATGACAAATATAAGTATGGTAGTAAGAACAATTGCTATACCGGCTAATATATTTTTTCCCTTATTTTGTTTCAGGTTGGACAGCGCTGTTTTATTTACTGTGTTCATTGGCTCACCACCTTACCGTCCTCGATGACCAGAATCCGGTCTGCCATCTGGGCAATGGTCTCATCATGGGTAATCATCACCAATGTCTGCCCATATTCATTTACACAAGCCTTCAGCAGGGAAATCACTTCCAGCTCCGTTTTGGAATCCAGATTTCCTGTCGGCTCATCCGCCAGTATAATCGCCGGTTTTGCCGCCAGGGCACGGGCTATCGCTACTCTTTGCTGCTGTCCGCCGGACAGTGTGTTGGGAAGAGACTTCAATTTATCTGAGATTCCAATCCGCTCCGCCAAATCCATTACAAAGTTTCTGTCCACCCTTTTCTTATCCAGCCCCATTGGAAGGACAATATTTTCCCATACGTTAAGCGACGGAATCAGGTTATAGTTCTGGAATATAAATCCGATTTTTCTTCTTCTGAAAACAGCCAGCTGCTCATCTTTTAAATCAAAAACACTTTTCCCCTCAATCAGAATTTTTCCGCTGTCCGGTCGATCCAACGCTCCCAGCATGTGAAGCAGCGTACTCTTTCCGGATCCCGAACGCCCCACTATTGCAGTAAATTCACCTCTCTGGATATTCATGGAGGTATGGTCGATAGCTCTTACCAGACTCTCCCCGCTGCCATAATATTTACACAAATCCCTTATTTCCAGTAACATCGTGCTCATTAGAACTCTCCTTTTCTTCTCTGTTATTCTTCCTTCATCTTACACGCTTATTCTTACAACAGCATTGCGGATAAGATAACAGATTTGTAAGAAAACTCCTGCCCGTTTAATGAACTCTGCCATACTTCTTTGGAAACGTAATCTGAAAAATACAGCCCTTCATTCCTTTTTTTACACGAATACTACCTCCCTGTTCCTCTAGTATCTTTCTAGTCAGATACAGGCCAACCCCTGTTCCTTCTGTTTCCTGAACCGCAGATGATCTCCCACGGTAAAAACGTTTGAATATCCGATGCATCTCTTCTTTTGGAATTCCAACTCCCTGATCTTCTATTTCGATCAAAAAACAACTTACCATGGGCATCACCCGTATTTCAATAGAGGTTCCCTTCCCTGAATATTTTACAGCATTATCCAGCACATTCAGTAAAGCTTCCTGGGTCCATCCGGGATCCTGCAGAACTTCTTCATCATCAAATTCATTGACCGAAATAGAAATATTCTTATCGAAAGCCTTCATAAAAACTCCGTTAACTGCGCCAAGAAGGGTTTTTTTCAGACTTTCCTGCCTTTTCTCAATCCGTATCATGTTTGCTTCCAGTCTGGACAGCTGTATTAATGATTTCGTCAGATTCTCAAGCTTTACCACTTCATGAAATCCCTGTTGTAAAAATGACTGCTGTTCCTCTTTTGTAAAGCTTCCGGTATCTGCAATCTCATAACACATTTTCAATGAAGCCAGCGGCGTTTTTAACTGGTGTGAAATATCGGTAACCAGAGCTTTTGTCTCCACTTCCTCCCGTTTCATTTTTTCTCTTAATACCTGGTTCTCTTCACTAAGCTGCTGCAGCTTGTCGTCCATTTCAAATAATTTTATTTCTGCCTGCTGAAATTTTCTCCTCTGGTATAAGACCAGAATCCCAATCAAAAACGTCATAAAAATAAAAGCAGAAATTATTACCGGCAAAAAAGAGGAAAGCGCTGGGGAAAATGACCGATAACCAGATTCATAGCCGTATTTTTCCGCCGCTTCCTGTCCTGCTATGGCAGCCTGACCACTGTCTGCCTCTGTTTTCCCCTTGAAAATGCTGACATACTCTCCTTGCGTTCTTGGCTCCATAAGAATGCATTGTCCAAGCAGCTTCAATTCTTCCCTGTGTACCGTATCAACCCATCCTATACAAGCCATTACACACCCTGTTATTACAAGAAAGAGCAGTCCTGCAAAAAGGGCTACTCTTTTATTACTTCCTTTGTCCATATATAACCCATGCCTCTTACATTCTGTATTGCATCATTTTCCAGCCTTCTTCTCAGACGGCTGATGTTAACCGGTACTGTATTGTCATCCACAAACTGCCCGTCAATATCCCAGATGGCTTCCGCAATCTGTTCTCTGGAAAAGATCTGCCTGGGATTTTCCAAAAAGAAAATCAGTAACTGCATTTCTTTTTTGCTCAGAAGCAGCAGCTCCTGTCCCTTCCATGCCTTCATCTCCCTTAAGGACACGCGGATATCTGAGCACAGAAGATAGGAGATCTGCTTTACTTCTACCCGCTTCATCAGCGCATGAACCTTAGACACTAATACCATGAGGCTGAAGGGCTTCGTAATATAGTCATCCGCCCCTACATCATAGCCGTTTACAATATCAATTTCCTGGTCCAGCGCCGTTAGAAATATGAGATAGACACTGCTCTTTTCCCTTATTTTATGACAGAAATCAATCCCATTTCCCTCATTCAAGGTTATATCACTGATAATAAGCTGAATTTTATTCTGTTCAAACAGCTCTTCCGCCTGTGACGCTCCGAATGCGGACAGAACACGATATCCTTCCTTTTCCAGCCGCATGGTAATCCCCCGGTTCAGATTTTCATCGTCCTCCAGAAGCAAAATGGTTTTTCTCACCTGATATTCTCCTTATGCCTTATGATAATCTGATTATAGAGCACCCCCAAGGGTATTGTCAACGTCTCCCAGACTACAGCCGTGCTTTTTTCCAAACACCCCGTGCGTAAAATATGACAGCCATAACGGTGGCAATGGACCATCCCACCGGCCAGGAAAGCCATATGCCTGTTGTACCCAGGAACTTTGAAAATATAAATGCCAGGATAACCCGCAGTACCAGATCTGAAAAGGTATCGATCATAAAATAAATCATAGCACCGGATCCGCGAAGGACACCGTCAATAATCAGCTTAAGCGCCACTACAAAGTAAAAGGGTGCCACAATCCGCAGAAAATCCGTACCAATTCCCAATGCCACTTTACTGCTTTCATTCATAAATAATCCCAGCATGGTGTCGTTGAAGAAAAAGAATGCTGCAAAAAACGGTACCGTTACTATTTCAACCATAACCAGCCCAGCCTTAAATCCGTCTTTCACACGTTCTGCTTTTCCTGCCCCCATATTTTGTGCCGTGAAGCTGGACAATCCGTTAGAAAGGGTTGTGACGGAGGTAATACAGAAGGTGTTTAGCTTGATTGCCGCTGAATAGCCGGCAATAGTCGCAGAACCAAAACTGTTTACCAGGCCCTGCACAAACATGTTTCCTACCGACACAAAACTCTGCTGTAAAATACTGGGAATCGCTACATATGCAATCTTCCCCAGCATTCTCCCTGAAAAAAGCGGCGGACGGTCTGCTGTCTTAATCTCTCGTATTCTTTTCTGCAAAGTTAAAATGGAAAGGACACAGGATATCCCCTGTGCAATGAAGGTAGCCCAGGCCACACCTGCCACACCCATTTTGAAATTAATCACAAAAACCAGGTCCAATATGATATTTCCAATAGAAGAACCGATCAGAAAATACAGAGGTGTCTTAGAATCCCCTAACGCATTGAAAATGCCCGTGCAGATATTGTATAAAAATAAAAATGCCAGACCGCCTATGTAAATGTTCAGATAAAGCGCCGCATCATGGAATATATTATCCGGCGTCTGGATCAAACGCATTAACGGATGGCAGAAAACCAGCCCCAGAACTGTCAGAACCACGCATAATACTGCGCTGGCTATAAAAGTTGTGGTAACCGCCGTCTTCATTTCCTTAAATTTTTTACCGCCGAACAGCTGGGAAATAATCACAGAACATCCTACATTGCTGCCCATTGCTATTGCCATAAATATCATGGTAATGGGATAAGATGCCCCTACTGCTGCCAAAGCGTCTTCCCCTGCAAATTTCCCAGCAATCATACTGTCAGCTATATTATAAATCTGCTGAAACATCACACTGATTAACATGGGTATGGAAAATGCCCAAAGTACATTTCTGGGCTTACCGCTTGTCAAATCTTTAATCAAATCTATCGCCTCCCTGTTTTCTTTACTCTTATGTATTATATTCCTTTTTATTTATATGTAAAGAAAAACAGCAAAAAAACAAAGGTGCCGGAAATTCCAATGCACCTTTGCTTCTGATTAATCGTTTATTTAGTTCTGCTTTTATTCGTTATCTTCTTTATCCTCCCGCTTCATCCATTTCGAAATTGCAGCTTATCAGTAAATAACACCGCAGGCTATCATTTCTCCTGCATTTCCTGACGGCTGCGTTTTAAAATCATCCGGATTTCTGTGAATGACTACGGTTTTTCCCATTACTTCACGTGCATAAAAGCGTTCTGTAAACACCATCATCCAGGCAAATCCGCCATTGCCAAAAAGCGGTGGAAGATCGCCGGCATGGTCAGGATGCTCACAATCCCGCGGGTTATAGTGACCATCAGTGTCTGCAAACGGATCCGTATTAGTTCCCGTACAGGAACCTCCACTATGGATATGGAATCCAAAAATTTGTTCCCCACATGCCCCCTTCTTCGTAGGCAGCCCGTAAATTTCAGCAATTACAACTGTTCCTCCATCCATCTGATAAAAATATACCTGCCCTTTGATGCCCGGATATTTGCTGCTTCCATGAACAACGGCGCAGGCATCCGGCATCCTATTTATCTCTTGCATTATGATACTTGTACTGGACTGATACAATAATACACCTCCTGATATAGCAGCCCCGGTCTCCCCACCAGCTCAGAGCAAGTCTTGAAAATGTCTGTGTCCGGCTAGTTCTCCGGTATATAAACTACCATGCAAAATATATATATGCCTTAATTCCAGTAATTGTACCACTTTTCAAAAATCCCCTAACCATGTTGAAAAAATTAGCTTTGTACCGGCAGCCGGAATCCCGGAAGTATAGGGCGTAGATCAGATAATATCCACATGGCACATTTTCATTGCACCTAATGCCTGTTCATGGCTTTTCGGGGTTACACCGGCGCAGCATCCTGCATCTACAATAATATTTGCCTCCGGAAGAAACGTCTTGGCAAGCATTGCATTGGAGATAACACAGATATCCGTACACAAGCCTACAAATTCCATTTCTGTCACGTCTTTATATGCCCCATGGGCTAAATCCATTGCAAATCTGTCAGAACCAAATGACGATTTTTCATATTTTTTATATTGTGTAAAATCTACTGCTGATTTCACCTCATCGCAGATATCCCATCCTTTCGTACCTTTTATGCAATGAGCCACGGGGAGTTTTCTTCCCTCCTGCGTATCTGCATAATTATCATCATGGGTATCCATGGTAAATACCATCTCTCTGCCTGCTGCCTCATAGGCTTTCATTTTATCCACTACCTTTGCTACTATGTCCTGCGCCTCTTTGGTACCAAGAGCGCCGTCGATAAAATCATTCTGCATATCCACCACTACCAACATCCTGCTCATGTTCGAACCTCCTCTACCTTGCATTTTTGTATAATTTATCTTAACATCATATAAAAAAACTATCAACCTGATCATTTTGTGTAATTGCACTTTTCCACAAAAGTGATACACTATAGTTAGGAAAAATCAATAGCAACTTCTCATGTAAACTGTACATAATAACCTTAAGTATCAGAGCGTGTTTTAACCGGACGCATCATCTGTCTGTCCGGAAAATGAATAGAAAGGACGTAAGACTATGAAATTTGATCTGCACTGCCACACCAGCCATGGCTCTCTGGATGGTAAAGTCAGCATAGAAAACTATATTCAATTATTACAAAGACACGGATTTGACGGCATGTTAATCACTGACCACAACTCCTATAATGGCTACCGTGCCTACAAAAAACTCCATGAATCCACTCATAAATATGATGACTTCATCGTATTAAAAGGTGTGGAATACGATACCCTGGATGCCGGACACTTTCTGGTTATTATGCCGGATAGAATTAAACTCCCAATCCTGGAAATCCGTGGAATGCCGCTCTCTCTGCTAATGAGAATTGTACATGTGTTTGGCGGAATCCTGGGACCAGCCCACCCTTATGGTGCAAAATTCTTAAGTGCCATGCATTCTAAAAAGTTAAAAAGACACCCTGAACTTATCTACGATTTTGATTTTATAGAAACAGACAATACCTGTAACCCGCATCAGGGAAATATACTTGCACGGGATCTGGCAAAGAGATACCACAAACCAGCCATTGCGGGATCAGATGCTCATAAAGTCAAATATATCGGCACAGCTTATACTGACATTGATTATACGATAAAGGGAAATAACGATTTTATTAATGCCGTGCGTTTAAAAAAGATAGCAGGCTGCCGTTGCAGGGACGAAGTGTACTCAGAACCTAAGGTCGTTACCAAAATACTTCCTGTCAGTCTGGCCTGGAAAGTTTATAACTATGGACTTGGGTTTCTGAAGGCATATTCCAGAAAGGTAAACCTGAAAAACTTAAAGGAACTTTGGGAAAAATTCAAGCATGAAGCTCTTCCCGAAAGCAAAGCTGATCTGTACCGGAACGGACATCCCCACCATGCTTCCAAATAAAACAAAGACCGCTGCATCCCTTTGCAGCGGTCCTTACTTTCCTCAGGCTTCCGTATATGGTGCCAGAGACAGTCTGATAAAATAACCTTTGTCATGTTTGCACACCGGGCACATGGGCGGAACACTTTCCCCTTCATATACATACCCGCAGTTCAGGCACATCCATCCGGTTTTTACATCGGAAACAAAAAGTTTGTTTTCTTCCAGTAACTTCGCAAATTTTCCAAAACGGTCTCCATGTATTTTTTCAATCCCTGCAATCCCGTCAAAAGAGGCTGCTACTTTCAGGAAGCCTTCTTCTCTTGCTTTTTCCGCAAATGCTTTATAGATCGGATCATGTTCCTCGTATTCATTATGCTGTGCTGCATATAACAGCTGAACCACGTCATCATACAAGTCCACCGGGTAACCCCCATCGATTTCAATGGTTTCTCCTGCCAGTTCCTTTAAATGACCATAAAATATCTCCGCATGTTCTTTTTCCTGATTTGCCGTAAAAGTAAAAATTGCTTCTATGACCTGCAGGTTCTGCTTCTTTGCTTCCGATGCGGCAAATGTATACCGGTTACGCGCCTGACTCTCCCCAGCAAATGCACGCATAAGATTCTCTTTTGTTTCACTTGTTTTGAAATCCACTGCCATAATCACTACTCCAATCTTATCAATCATTCCATAACCTGTCTTTAGACCCAGGTTATGTTTTTAGTATGCTCTTACGGCAGAGTTTTATTCCAGTAACTGTAAATTTATCTGTTTGATTAAAATTTATTTTTCACCAGCAGCTTTACTTGTACTACCGTCAAAATAAAACAGTAAACACAAAAAACTGCCAGTGTCTGGATCACCATGGAGACAGAATAATAATCTTCATTGACAAATCTCTTCACAAATTCTGCTACTGGGGGGAATATCCACATAAAATACCGGGTAACCGGATACTCCTCCATAATGCCCATTTTCACAAGACCTATCAGCATATATAAAAAAGTAATCAGAGCTGCAACCTTTCTATTATGCATAATTCTGGTATGGAGGAAAGCACCCGTAATACCTCCCGTATATGCTGCAAAAATATGTAAGACCAGTGCAGTCAATATATCCGTTACCGTCATCGTTCTGTTAAAAAATGCAAAATGATTCACAGCATTTTGAAAAACCGGAAAGAGTACCGCAAAAAGACTGACCAAAATCCCAATACCTGCAAGGCAGCACAGATTGGTCAGATAATACCTGGTCTCACTTTGTACCTTCAAAATTAGTATCTGCTCCTGAACAGGGCTTTTCAACTCATTAAATGTCCATCCGATCCAGGTCATAATCCATATCACAAATACCATGGACATGGTATATCCTTCCAGTACACCCAAAGGTGAAAATGTATAAGCAAAACCCATATACATAGCCAGAACAAGCAGAGGCAGAATATACTTATTTGATTTTTTATAAGATTCAAATATATAGCGAAATAACACTCTATTCTTGTACATTCTGCATCTCCCTTAACTGAAATCCTGCGCTTAACATAAGCCGGATAATCTGATTACTGTTTTCAGCGGATGATCTGATTTTAATATGAAAACTGTTCATTTCCACCATATCAGCCGCATCTTTCACCTCTTTTGGCAGTGTTCCGCCACCAGACTCCTCTTCCCGTTCAAATATCAGGACATCATATTCCTGTAAAAAAGTGTCTTCTAATACCGCCTGTTTTAAGTGTCTGTCCTTTATTTCATAAACAAGATCTGCAAGCCGGTTAATTAATTTCTTCTCATGACAGGACATAACCACAGATCCTCCGTCATTTACATACTTCTGAATCATTGCCATAAATATGTTCTGCGATTCCACATCCTGCCCAGACAGCGGTTCATCCATCAGCAGGATATCGGCTTTCGTAAGTAGTGCCTGAATCACTGCTGTCTTCTGAAGCGTCCCTTTCGACAGATACTTCATGGGCTTATCCGCCATGGAATCCATAAAAAACTGCCGGAACAGAAAACTGCCTCTCTCCTTTGCATCTTCCTTCGTCAGACCATCCAGCATCCCCATACTCACCACGTACTCTCTTGCCGTAAAGTCTGACTTTGGAAAACGCTCAGGAATATATGTAATTTTCCATTTCTTATGATGGATAATTTTCCCCTCTGACACCGTTGTCAAATGTGCAATCATTCTGAGTAATGTGCTTTTTCCACAGCCGTTATGTCCTACTAAAGCGATCGTCTTCCCCTTTTCTATTGAAAAGTTAATATCCTCTAATATCTGGTCTTTTCCAAAGTGCTTTGAAACACCGACTACATCAATTAAATTTTCCGCCATTAAATTCCCCTCTCTCTTCTCCCCTGTTAACGGCACTGGAAATAAAAACTTAGGGGAAGCCTACACGCTCTGGAGCCTTTTTTCGGATTACCTGCCTTTATGCTTTTCTTTTTTCTTCTGTTGATGAATCAAAAACTGGCGCCTTTTTTCTTCTTCTCTTTGTTCCCGGCTCATGACGCTTCGTTCCTGCTTCCGCAACTCATGCTGCTGCTTCAATGCCTGCTGTGCCTTGGTTCCAATCCCCTTTTCCTCTACCGCTTTTTTCGCCTTTTTTTGGATACGTTTGAAGTTAATCCTGTGCTCTTCATGCTCATCTGACTCAACCGGAGGGCTGAATTTCAACCGCTTCCAATTTTCCAGATACCATTTGTTTACCTCGTAGTCCTTCGGCTCCGTACCAAATGTAACTTTGGCAGCTTCATATCCATGCTCTGTGGACCGTTCAAAAACACCAATCCAAAAGGGCGGATCGAAAATAATAGTGAGACTGGTCTTTACTTTGTTCATTTAAATTTCCTCCTTTAATTTAGCTGAACAAAGAACGGACAACCAAAGGAGGCAGGTTACTGACAGAATTCTTTATTCTGCGCCCGGACTACCAACCGGACTGTGTTTTTATCTTTGTACTTTAAATACTAGCATTTTTCAAAAATTTGTCAAGTTTGGCAACTATTTTTTTACTTCAAAAAGCCATCCGAAATTCTCCCCTTCCTTGTAATTCCCCTTCATATCTCTTATAATGGTAAAAATAGGTTCCAGTAATTTTTATGGACCGTAACAGGTGGTGATAATTATGAATAAACGTAAGAAGAACGACGTTTCTCTCCATGCAGAGCCAGTACCCAAAAGCGGCGGCTGCATGGAGTAGATATGCCGCTTTTCTGGCTTTGCTTCTGAATTTCAGTTTAAATTAAAGGAGAAAGCCATATGAATTATGAAAATGCGAATACAATTCTTCCGGAACATCTGGTAGAAGAACTGCAAAAATATATCCAGGGAGAATATCTCTATATTCCGGTAAAAAAAGAACAGCGGAAACAATGGGGCGAACGATCCGGTTACCGGCAAGAAATTGCGCAGCGAAATCTGGACATCTCAAAAAAATATGCTGCCGGGTTATCACTTTGGGAACTGGCAGATGAGTATCATTTGTCGGTTTATACAATTCGAAAAATAATCTATAAGAAATAATTTATAGACACACTTGACACTTCTGTTCTATCGCGGTAGAATCTCAATATAGAATTCTATTAGAATAGAACATTTTAACTTGCTGACTAACAGCACAGTATAAAAGGAGTGCATGCACATGGATATGAAATTATTTGATTCTGAACTACGGGTCATGGAAATTCTCTGGAAAGACGGGGATACCACAGCAAAAGAAATTGCTAAAATCTTAAAAGAACAGGTGGAATGGAGTAAGACAACCACCTATACCGTGATAAAAAAATGTATCGATAAAGGGGCAATTGAACGAAGAGATCCGAATTTTGTCTGTCACCCGCTGGTAACACAGGAAACCGCCCAGGAGACAGAAACGAACGAACTGATTAATAAAATGTTCGATGGTTCTGCTGACCGCCTTGTAGCATCCATACTTGGCAGAAAAGATTTATCCAAACCAGAAATTGAACGTCTTAAAGAGCTTGTACAGGATCTGGAATAGGAGGCAGTTATGACATTATGGGAGATGAGTTTTTATGCAGCCGTTTTAATTATAGCAATCATTGCCATTCGTGCTATAGCTGTGAATAGGCTGCCGAAAAAGACCTTTTTAGTATTATGGGGAGTTGTTGTCATCCGACTTTTGATTCCGTTTGCCGTTTCTTCCCAACTCAGTGTTTACAATTTAGCCAATCACCTGCAGCAGATGACAGAACATATTCCGGCATCCGGAGATAAAGTGGATTCTGCTTCTTCAGATTTAGAAACGACAGAAATTTCATCCAATGCTGACTATACGTTTCGTACCTTAAGTGAAACAATTGTGAACAATACAGCAGATGCTGCGGAAGCTGCCGCAATGGAATATACCGCTGTCAATTCCATGGGTAATGAAGAGATGGAAGTATTTGACCATACTGTTAATGCTGCCAGTTCCTCTTTAGAAGACAAGGCAGTGCAGAGTTCTGTCGTACAGGAAACCCCCATGTCCGTGGATAAACAGCCCTTACTGTTTATCCTGTGGCTTTCAGGGGCCTTGATCAGTGCATTGATTTTTATGGTTCCCCATATACGCTGCCGCCTGGAATACCGCACAGCTGTACCTGTTGGCAAAGAGTATCCGGTTTTTATGATTAAAAACGGTTTTATCCGCCGAAAAGTACGGATAAAGCAGTACGACCAGATTAAAACCCCTTTTACATACGGAATTTTGAAGCCTGTTATTCTCCTTCCCAAAAACATGGTGAAGCCCGATGACGCGCAGCTGCGATACGTATTAAGCCATGAATATATCCATATCCGTCACTTTGACGCACTGTTAAAATACCTCTTTGCATTTGCTGCCTGCATTCACTGGTTCAACCCATTTGTATGGATCATGTATCTTCTGGCAAATCGCGATATCGAACTTTCCTGCGATGAGTCTGTGGTCCGCAGCTTTGGGGAAGGTTTGAAATCTGATTATGCGCGTACGCTGATCAGCCTGGAAGAATCAAAAAGCCGATTGAACCCTCTATGCAGCCACTTTTGTAAAAATGCAGTAGAAGAAAGGATAAAAGCAATTATGAAAATAAAGAAAACGTCTTTGGCAGGTTCTGCCATAGCCCTGGTATTAACCGCCAGTATTGCCATAACATTTACAACCTCCGCCGCTGAGGCGCCCACAGAAACTGCTCTGGCTTCGGAAGCTTCTTCCAGAAATTTTGGAACAAATTCCGCAGCAGAACGGGGAATGGCTGAAAGTTCATCTGAAAGTGCAGCTGAAAACCCGGCTGAGAGTTCAGCGACAGAAAAAATTGATTTTACGAACATGAGTGAGGCTGATATTGAAAAATTAATATCAAAGATCACAGCTGAATATGATGCTGTGAAAAAAGAAGTTGCTTCCAATTATACTGACCTGGAAAACCAACTGACTGGGAAATTAGAAAAACTCAAGAAATTAGCCGATGAGAAGACAGATTATCTGGATCCCACATTTTTAGAACAATGGTATACTCTTACAGATGAGGTGTATAGCAGCTACAATAAATATATGGAACAATGCGCTTCCGACTATGAAAAAGTAAATACAAAATATGAGGACATCATGAATTCTTATTTTGATCAGGTCAGCAAACAATACGCTAAAGTTTCCGCCTCTTATTCCGCCAAGATAGAAATGCTATACCAGAAATCTATGGAGGATGATAACAAGGATCTTGAAACTCCGGTTGATGATTATGATGCAAAAATCAATGAACTTCAAAAAGAATTAGATGCCGTCAGCCAAAAATATGACAGTTTCACAAGAATTCTGGAAAACTCCAGTAAAATCCTTGACGATTATTATGCCAAGGCAGAAACCAAGCTGGCTGAAATTGACAAAATAGCAGATCCTGTCTTTGACAGGATTGCAGCAGAACGGCAAAAAGATTATTCCAAATTTGGATTGACCCGGGATAAAAAAACCGGAAGATATTACTACAACGACAAACTAGTGCGGTATTTCGAGGACCGGATTACCTCTAAAGACGATGATCAGACATATGGCCCCTGCTTTTCAACATCCGAAGGTGTGATCGATGTATTTGCTCTTCGTGATAAAGAAGGGAATCTGACGGGTTTTGAAACATTTGCACCGGAACATACAAAAGATTATGTTAAAAAATGGTTTAACCACTCTTGATATTTTCCGCTTCCCTGTTGTATCTTGTTAATGGTTCATCGGAGGATTTTGATTGCAAAATTAAAGCTGGATAAGATGGCAGGTACCTACCTGCTGCTTATCCAGCTTTTTTAATCCACAAAACTGATTACATGTTCTAAAAATACTCTGCCATCCAGATGCTCAATCTCATGGCAGAGACATTTTGCCATAAGATCCTCTCCCTCCAGCAGAATTTCCTCTCCAAATTCATTTTGCGCCTGAACCGTTACTTTTTTAGGCCTGACAGTTATCCCCGCCTTATCCGGAAAGCTTAAACATCCTTCTATACTCTCCTGCACCCCGCTGGTTCCGGTAATCTTAGGATTCACCAATTTTATAACACCATTTCCCATTTCTATCACAACCAGACGTTTCAAAACCCCAACCTGGCATGCTGCGATCGCTGCCCCATTGGGCATCGTATGCAGCGTATCCAGCATATCATCCAAAAGCTCCCTGATTTTATCATCCACCACTGTAACCTCTTTACATTTTTTCCTTAGTATCTCGTCTCCTTCATAACGAAGCTGCCTTACCGCCATTTCCCTGCTCCTTTCTGCTGCTTTCAGCCCTGGACTTTTTCAAACTTTCCTCAAATAAAAAGACATCCTCAATACTGCATTCAAACACCCTTGAAATATCATATGCCAGCCATATGGAAGGCTCAGATTTCTCTGTTTCAATGGCATTAATTGCCTGTCTCGAAGTACCTACCATATCCCCTAACTGAGCCTGGGTAAGTCCTTTCTTTTCTCTTAATTCTCTAATTCTGTTTTTCATTAATCTCTCCTTGCTAAACAGGCATGTAATGTTAACCTTACATTATAGTAGCATGGAGATTCTTATATGTCAAGTTAACATGACACACCATTTCCCTCTGTTAACATGACACATCATTTCCCTCTGTTAACATGACACATCTTTTCCCTCTTGACCATTTCCCAGATACATGGCATGATAATTAAAATATGAACCTAATAAAAATCACGGTATATACATAGGAGAACCCCCATGCAAACATACGAAGAACAACTATTTGAGACTTTGAATCTGGAATCACAGCTCATTGAAAATGCGCATTTTATTGAATGCACCTTTTCTCATTGCAATTTTTTTGAAATGAAAATTAAAAACTGTGTTTTTGACCGGTGTACCTTCCGCAGCTGTACCTGCGCAGGCACGGACTTTAAGTATACGGATTTAAAAAACAACGATTTTCACCACTGTTCTCTGGTTGGAATCAGTTGGGATGAGTTAAAGACCAAAAACGGAATTACACTTCCCTTTACTGCCTTTGAAAACTGTGTATTAAAATATAATTATTTTGTAAAGCTAAAACTGAATCAATTTTCTTTTCAGGGAAATGTCATGGAAGAATGTTATTTTGAAGACTGCCGGATGGAGAAAACCAACTTTCAGGGCTGTCAGCTTAAAAATACAAAGTTCGCAAAAAATAACCTGGCATTCTCTGATTTCAGAGACGCCAGGGATTATATGATTGATGTTCAGACAAATAAAGTAAAAAATGCACGTTTTTCATATCCGGAAGCCGTAAATCTGCTGACGGGACTGGGGATTATTCTGGATTAACCCCGCCCAAGCCAATTAGCGATCCTACATTTCCTTTTTCCGGCTGTCAAAATAGACAAACTGATCAATGGAATCTAAGATATCCGCAAAATCATCTCTGGGAGCCAGATCTATATATCTGCGCAGAAGTTCTGTCTCCTGGCTGCGGTATCTGCCGTAAAAAATATCATAGAGGTTATGTCCCCTCATATAGATTTTAAAAGTCTCCATATGCTCTTTTATGTCCTGAATACTTTCCAGATCTTTTCCCAGTACTTCTACCAGGTTCTTAGCACTTCTCAGGCGGTACAGATACTCTTTCCACTTTGTAAAAAGAATCTCATAAAATTCTTCTTCACTTTCTATAATTCCAAGCTGAGCCATAATTCCAGGATTTAAAAAGTAATTTTCAAAAGAATAGTATTTTAAAATCAGTACATTTCTCTGGGTTACCTTTGGTAACTGATCCACATCTTCCAGATTTCTCTGATCATAGTACCTGCAAAGCTGTCCCGCAAGCTTTTTGGGATCCTTGCCATCACCGTCCCGAATCATCAGAAACTGATCTCTCAGGTAAATCCGGTTCATATATTTTAAATTGGCATAAGTCTTAATATTTGTACAGCTATTCGTCGTGATAATTGCAATCCGGGACAATTTTCCATGCCTGTCATACACTTCCGAATAATATTTTTCAAGCAGCAGCGGAAGTCTGCTCTTATCCTGCTTCCCCTCAACAATAAAGACAAAACTGACGTCCAGAAGGTCATTTGCAGAGTAGCCCAGATCATCCAGAATATTCCCGATATCCGTGCGCTCCCTTACAATGGAAAAATATTCTCCATCCAGTACTATCTGTCTGATCTGCCTGCTGTTAAAATTAAACAGCATATTTGGTGAATGCGTGGTAAAAATCACCTGGTTTTTCTTGGATAACCGGTAAAGTATTTCACTGGCAACCTTTTGCAGCTGCGGATGAAGAAATATTTCCGGATCTTCCACAAGAATAATAC
Source organism: Robinsoniella sp. KNHs210 (assembly GCF_000686105.1). Taxonomy (NCBI): domain Bacteria; kingdom Bacillati; phylum Bacillota; class Clostridia; order Lachnospirales; family Lachnospiraceae; genus Robinsoniella; species Robinsoniella sp. KNHs210. The sequence continues at coordinate 47,311 of NZ_JMLZ01000002.1, read as the reverse complement.
TGGATAAATGATTTTCTCCCTCCACATATGCTTCCAGCAGAGACAGCATGTAGATACTTCTCATACCTTTGCCCAAATGTTCTATGGGGCTAGTAGTGCCTCTCTCCTTACTGTAAGTCCTGGCATTCACTTTAAATAACCGGTCTACATCGCACTCCATTGTATAATGGATTTCTTCCATAAATCCGCCATTTCTGTGAAAGATACGGTTTACCTTTTCGGAAAATTCACTTAAATTCAGCTGATAAAGCTTGTATTCCAACAATTTTGAAGTTTCATATGCATTCAGCTCAACCGGACTTTTCTGATTGATCAGGCCTATGCACTGAAAACAGTGATTGCACTGCTTTGCCTGGTCAAACAGACAGCATCCTGATCGCATCTGCGTTAACAGTTCATCCTCCTGGCACATGAGAAGATCTTCCTGTATCTGCTCCAAGTCTCTTTGTACATCGATGTAGTAAATCTTAGGCATCACTTCCTGTATGTAGCGGTTATGCTTCTTCACACCATCCCCATATCGAATCTGTCCCTCCCGGTTCACGGTGAACAAAAATGTCATGATCTCCCCGTCATAGGAAGGCAGCTTTAAACGGAAATCTTTTTCCCACACATCGTAGCGCTTATACTGGCTGACAATACCATTTCTATGCAGCATCTGCCTGTCATCCGCCGTGATCCGAACCGATACCTCTATTTCTATATTCTGCTTTTTCTCATTAAAATCTTCTTCCGTCACCGCATAAGATCCACAGACCGCACGAATTGCGTCCAGAATCGTAGTTTTTCCGGTATTGTTCTTCCCCACCAGGATTAACGCATTCTCAATATCCTGGATTTTCATATCCCGTATCCACTTGAAATTGCGGATATGCAGGCCTGTGAACTGCATATGAAGCACCTCTTTTCTTTTGAGCGTCTTCCCATTCTCATACAATCCCCGAAAACAATTACATTTCAGGTTCGATTTGATTGGCTCTGCCATTTTGTCCCTCTTCGGTTTAGACGTTGTTAGTTTCATTATAGCAATAATATTGGGGAATATACAACAAATTTAATTTCCTATTGACATTACCACAATGCTAAGGTTTATGATATTCTCAGAACCGGTTCCACTATACTATAAACTTTCAAAAGGAGGCAGATATGTTTACCATTGGAGAATTTTCAAAACTTTGCTGTATCTCTGCGAGAATGCTGCGCCATTATGACAGCATTGGACTGCTTCATCCTGCTGCAACGGGAGCCGATAACGGATACCGTTATTATAAAGCTTCCCAGGCAAAAACCCTGCACATGATTGAAAAATTAAAACGCTACGGCTTTACACTGTCTGAGATCAAAGTTTTGCTGGAACTTACGGATGATGCATTATATATCCAGATACAGCTGCAGCATCAGAAAATAAAGGATCAGATTTATTCTTTAAACACCATACTCAGCCAAATGGAACAGGATCTGTCTCTGACAAAGGAGAAAAAAACCATGAAACAGAACCAATATCACGTTATTACAATGGATACTCCTGCACAAAATGTTTTTGGGATCCGCCGTACGATCAACATTGATGCAGACAGTATTCACCAGTTGTTTGCAAATCTTCATCAGGAAATGGACACGCGGGGTCTTAAGCCGGCAGGTGCTTTCCAATTAGTTTATTTGAATGAGGAATTTTCCCATGAAAATGTTGAAGTAGAAGCCCAGGTTCCCGTGAACAGTCCCCACCCGGACATCCGCACCATCCCACCCACACTTTGTGCGGCAGTTACCCATTATGGCTCTCATCAGAATCTTCATCAGGCATATGACGCCATCCTAAACTGGCTTGCAGATCATCCGGAATATCACATCTCCGGTCCGGGCATCGAACGTTTTATCAGAGACGAACACAGTGCTTCTTCTGCCGATGACTTAGAAACAGGAATTTTATTTCCATTGGTGAAAACAAAATAGATGCAAAAAAGGAAAAGCGTGGAAGTTGCTTTTCCTTTTTTCGTAGAAATCTTCTAGTACTACAACGAACCGTTTATAAGTGGCTTATGGCTCACTAATCAAAACAATCTTATGAGTCATTACTTGAAATTGAGACTCCCTGCTGGTTTATTATATTTGGGTTTAGCTGAGGATAGACGCTTTGTGTAATATAGGTAGTGTGCGGAAAGATGGGGGTGGGAAACTGATATGGACTCCGTCAGCTGGCCGCAGAACTGGTATTTTCTAACCTTTCCGAAGCGCTTTTTGGCGGCACGCGGGCATTCACCGAGAAATCCTGATGCATTTCTCGGTTCAGTACCCGCTTAGTATCCGATGGGAGCCAGTCGAATACTATCCGCCAAAAAACACTCCGGAAAGGTAAGTAAATACTCAGCTCTGCTCTACGCTTCCTCCGCCCATACCAGTTTCCCACACCCATCTTTCCGAGATTCATGTTACCGCCACAAAGCTGGTTTTCTCAGTAGGTTGAAACCCCTGGGCTGTGGCAGGCTGTTCTTTATTGGATGCAGCGTAGTATGTTTCGGCTGTTTATGCGTAAAAAAAGATGAAAGTTTGCTACTTTTTCTGGAATGAAGAAGCAAATTACGGTGATAAGTCCAGTTACCCTATGCTACTCGTTCTCAAGATCAGTTGCTTGACATCATTAGCTTTATGCCAATAACGTCCAGCATGCCACAACCCCAGGGTTCCATCATGCTGAGAAAACCAGCTTTGTATCAACGAATGCTATCTCGGAAAGAGAAGGGGGCGAGCCAGGACATTGATTTGGAAAGCGTATAGCAGAGCTGAGCATTTACTTACCTTCCCAGAGTGCTTTTTGGCGGATACAATTCGACTGGCTCCCATCGGATTGTAAGCGGGCAGTGAGCTGCGAAATGCATCAGGATTTCGGAGCGAATGCCCGCGTGCCGCCAAAAGGGCTCTGGGAAGGTTAGAAAATGCCAGTTCTGCGGTAAGCCTTCCAAATCAATGTCCTGGCTCGCCCCCTTCTCTTTCCGTACACTACCTCTATATACAAAGCGTCCTTCCTCAGCTAAACCCCAATTTAAGATGAAATTCTTCCCTCTATACCATTTATTTCTTCTTCCCAAGTGCCAGCGTAGCCGTAAAGAAACTATACAAAGCCGCTCCAGCCAAAGCACCCGCACCCAAAATGGTGAGAATCTGTTCATTATTTTTATTCGCTTTTACAATAAAGTAACGGATTACTAATGCTACAATAATCGTAACTCCATTCACAGTGCTTCCAACCAGCAAGCCGGTAGCAAACAGAATACCAATCTGCTTCTTTCCGCCGATAAACTGGATCAATGCGCCTGGGAATGCCCAGATAATCAAACATTTGGCTACCTCTGAACTGGTACCTGCCTCAATTGTTGTAGCAAAAGTCTGTGCAACCGGTGCGAATAATCCCTGGTCAAAATATTTATGAGCCAGCATTGCAACCATTACAAATGCAACGGTAAATGCCAGAATCTCGCTTAAATACTGCTGCTTTCTTCCTGCTTTCTCCAGCTCAGGATCTGCTCCATTACCTCTTAATATATATCCGCATTTCAGATCATATGCCATATCTGAAAATGCAGGTCCCGTAGCAGAAGTGTAGCCGACCATAAGCGCCAGTGGTACCGGCGGAAATCCTAGCAGCAACCCTACCAGCAGGAAAATGAGCGCAGTTGCAAATCCGGGGAACCATCCGGAATGCATTGCCGAAATACCTACGATTAACTCAGATCCGATTGCTGCAAAAGCCGCATAAATAACCCAGAGAACAAATTGCGGAAATGACATCTGTGTTACCAGTCCGCTGATTACAGCCAAGAGCAGCGCCACCACAAGATATGCTATATACCCCAGTCCAAGAGCCTGTTTCATCTGGGACATACTGGTGGTAAATTTACCTGCGTTGCTTGACTCTTTGCCTTTTCTTTTAAATAGCATCATTCCAACCTGTATGAGCGCAACAATACCTGCACCAATCATGATTCCATGAGGCATATATTTCAGCAGAGCAACATTGTCAAAGCTGTATCCTTCTCCAAACAGATTACCGGCAATGACAAAATCATGCTGAAACAGATTCAAAGAAATTGCATTTGTTTTAACGATTCCGATTACAATACTGCCGGCTCCCAAAGCTCCCATGGCAAAAAAGTCTCCAAACCAGGACACGCCAAGTAAATCCATTGGTATTCCAATCCATTTACCGACAATACCTCCTGCTGCACCTACGATTAACAGCATCGCCTTTCTGCCTTTTTCTACAACGGCCAGGATTGCCTCAGCCGCTGCAACCCCCGGCGGCCATGCGCCGGCAGCCGGAAACATCTCCGTATCAAAAGTTTTATAAAGAATCGTTGCATCAATAATTGTTGCCAGAAATACACCGATCAGCATTGGGAACATCAACTCCGGATGACCCATAAGAACAGGAATTCCGATCGGAAGTATTAAACTGTTTGCAGCTGAAAATGTGGCACCTGAAATCGCGGTCTGAATCAGGTTCTGGCTATGTACATTGCGGTATTTCTGCAGCAGCTTAATCGGTATTCTGGATAAAATAATTGCAAACAGCGCTCCAATAATCGAAGTATTGGGAGTTACACCTGTTCTTACAATCAACTCAAGCCCAATGATGGCACCTATCGCACACATAATCAGATTTAAGATCAGAATATGCGGTGAAAATGCTTTCGGGTGCTCGGATGCAGTAATCTTAATCTCTGTCTGCAGGTCTTTGTTGTCATTCATAATCGCTTCCTCCTTTTGTGTCTTTTGCACAATATAATATCCGTAATCGCAAAAGATAGTTCCTGTAAGGTTCAAAACTTTACTGTTTTAAACTCTTGAATTAATTGCCATTATATTGATTTTTTCAACAATTGTCAAGTTATTTTTATTTAATTTTCACAAATTATTTATTTTTATTTTACAATTATGAAAACCCGTACATCTTAAATCTTCTTGTGCTTAATGCACAATATACTGTCAATATTTTTGGTCACCGGATGTATCGACTTTACACTTTTTCAATGCTATACTTTTGTTAAATTTTCAAGAAAAGAGGTATCGGATTATGTTAATGAAGCAATTAATTGAAGCATTTGATATTTTAGACAGCAGCACTGTAACTGGCGGGGACGTAGCAGTATACCTGCGGGGCATTCGTCCGGATGCCAATATTGAAGTATATGAATTAAAGGGACCAAAGGGCTCTACCGATATGGTAAAAGTCAGAATTCCGGGAACCAACGGTAAGACAAAGGGGGGAACTGCTCCTACGATCGGTCTTCTTGGACGTCTCGGCGGCATCGGGGCACGTCCGGAACGACTGGGTTATGTTTCCGACGGTGACGGTGCTCTGGCTGTAGTAGCTCTGGCCGCCAAACTTTTAGATATGCAGAATAAAGGAGATTTTCTGGATGGGGATGTATTTATCTCCACACACATTTGCCCGGATGCGCCTACCGCCCCGCATAAACCGGTTCCATTTATGGGATCTCCGGTGGAAATGTCCCAGGTGAATCAGGAAGAAGTATCTCCGGAACTGGATGCCATCTTATCCTGTGACACTACCAAAGGAAACCGTATGATTAATACTCGTGGATTTGCCATCTCCCCTACAGTCAAGGAAGGTTACATTCTAAAAGCTTCCGAAGATCTTCTGGAGTTAATGCAGATCACAACCGGCAAACTGCCCTATGTATTCCCGCTGTCTACCCAGGATATCACACCATACGGCAATAACCTGCACCATATTAACAGTATTCTCCAGCCTGCTACGGCTACAGATGCTCCGGTAGTTGGCGTCGCTATCACGGCTGAAGTAATGGTACCGGGCTGTGCTACAGGAGCAAGCCATATCACAGATATTGAAGAAGCAGCCCGTTTTATGCTTGAAACAGCAAAAGCGTTTACCAGGGGTGAATGCGAATTTTATGATAAAAAGGAATATGAATTAATTCAGTCTCTGTATGGCTCCATGAAGCATATCCAGACACTGGGGCGCGTCTGAAAACGAAGCAGAAAGGATGTTGTGGAAATATGAAAGTTGGGGCAATCACAATCGGACAGGCACCACGGGTTGATGTGACCAGTGATATCATGGAGATATTTAATGGTAAAGTAGAATTGCTGCAGGGCGGCGGTCTGGACGGACTGACCCGCACGGAAATCGAAAAATTCAAACCGGAGGAAGGGGATTACGTATTGGTATCACGGCTCACAGACGGAAGCTCTGTTACATTTGCAGAACGGCATATACTTCCCAGGCTGCAGCAGCGGATTTATGACCTGGAAGAACAGGGGGTAAAATTCATCATGTTTTTCTGTACCGGAGATTTTCCCGATACTTTTAAATCTAGTGTACCACTTATTTTTCCATGTAAAATATTAAATCATATCGTACCGCTCCTGACGAAGACATCGAATATTATTACCGTGACTCCCTCTCATCTTCAGGTAGCGCAATGCGAAAAGAAATGGAGAAATTATGTAAGCCAGGTCACTTCCGTCCCCGCATCTCCATACGGTGATCAGGAAACCTTAAAGGCGGCTGCATATAAAATCAGGGATATGGATGGAGATCTGGTGATTTTGGACTGTATTGGATATACACAGGAAATGAAAGAGATGTTTTCTGCGATTACAGGCAAAATGATTGTTCTTTCACGAACAATTCTTGCCCGGGTCGTTTCGGAACTGACCGATGTCTGATTCATACAGCAACCGTCTTACAATTATTTCTATTGAAGCAAATGACGCATTTAGGAGATGAATTTTTATGAGTTTAAAAGATAACGCTAAAAATATTTTAATAAACTGCCTGGATGCCAAACCGGAAGAAACGGTACTGGTAGTAACGGATGACTCCCGTTTCCTCATAGGACAGGCAATTTATGAAGCTGCAAATGAACTGGGGTGCGAATCACTGCTTCTTCGGATGAAAGAACGAAACGTATCTGGTGAAGAACCCCCAAAAGCAGTATCTGAGGCTATGAAATGGGCAGATATCGTAATTTGTCCCACTGCAAAATCCCTGACCCATACCAATGCCCGGATAGGCGCAGTAAAAAATAATGCCCGGGTGGCAACCATGCCCGGTATTACGGAAGCAATGTTCGAAAATGGAGCCATGACTGCGGATTACTCTGCTGTAGAACTTCTGACCGAAAAGGTTTCACAGCTTTTAGATCACGCTTCTACCGCCCGGCTAGAGAAAGACGGCTGTATTCTCACCTTGGACCTGAAAGAAAGAAACGGTGTACGAAGTCCCGGCGTCTACAGACATCCTGGCGAAAGCGGAAATCTCCCTTCCGGTGAAGCATACATCGCCCCTAACGAAAACGGTTCCGATGGCGAAATGATTATCGACGGCTCCATGGTTGGAATCGGTAAACTGGACTCTCCGCTGCACGTGAAGATAGAGAATGGAAAAGTCCGGGAAATAACCGGTGAAAAAAGTGAACTGCTTTCTATTTTATTAGAGAATGATAACAATGCCACTCTTGGTGAACTTGGAATCGGAACGAATGAAAAGGCAATCCTAAGCGGGATTATTCTGGAAGATGAAAAGGTATTTGGTACGGTACATATCGCATTTGGCACGAATACTTCCTTTGGCGGTACAAATAAAGCTGACTGCCATATGGACGGCATCATTTTAAAGCCAACCCTGTATCTGGATGATACCCTGGTAATCAAAGAGGGGATTTTTGTCATATCCTGACAGAAAAGCGAAAATAAAAAGGGAGAAAGAATGAAAAAGAATTTTAAAATTGGTCTGATACGAGTTCTGACAACCGATGATACAGAGCTTATGAATATGCATGGCCGCATAATAGAAAAAAATTTCCCAGGCCTGATCGTAGAATCAAAATGTATTCCCGACCAGCCGGAAGGTATCCACAGCCATGAACTGGAACAAATCGCCATCCCCAAAATAGTTGAAACTGCAAAAAGTTTCCATGATCCGGATATGATTATTGTGAGCTGTGCCGATGATCCCGGTGTCGCTGAAATCAGGGATGCTCTCCCCGGCATTCCGGTTACCGGGGGCGGGGAAAGTACAGCTGCCCTTGCCACAAAATACGGCGATAAAATTGCAATTCTCGGCATCGTAGACTACGCACCCAAAGCATACCTGCGAATGATACCGGAAAAAATCATTGCTGTTGAAAAACCGGAAGGTGTCAGCAGCACCCTGGACCTCATGACGGACAAAGGTCACGCTGCCTGCATGGAAGCAGCAAAAAGAATCAAAAGTATGGGTGCCCAGGTCATCGCTCTTGGCTGCACGGGGCTGACCACGATCGGCATTGCAAAAGAAATCGAACAAGAAACCGGCCTGCCGGTTGTAGATCCGGTGCTGGCAGAAGGCCTGTTTGCCTGGTTTGAAGCACTGCGCCGGAAATGACCTGCAGATAATCATGCATCAGATATAATGGCGCATTTTAAGTGCCAGTCCCAATTTAAAAAGATTATCGCTGTCATCCAAACTGTAACCGCAAAGGCTCTCTATCTTCTTAATCCGATACGCAAGTGTATTGCGATGCAGAAAAAGGGACTCTGCAGTAGTATTTCGGACACCCATATGTGCAATTAGCGTTTCCAGTGTTTCCAGGAGATGTCCTTCATTTTTCTTATCGTATTCCAGAAGCTGGCTTAAAATCCCATTGGTGTACTCTTTGTAAAACGGATCCTTGCACATGCGCTTCAGCGCCTGCTCAAACCGGATCTCTTCAATATACATGATATCGGAACTTCTGTGAAGGCGTCCGATGGAGATGGCATCCCTGGCTTCTTCATAGAGCTTGCCAAGGTCAATAAACTGCTCTGCTACGGACGATATCCCGGCGGATACCCGCAGTCCCCCCTTATCGTGAATCCTCTGGGATATTTCTGCGAATACCTGTTTCAGCATCTCCACCGTATAGGACTGGGAAAGAATGCAGGTAAAACTGTCATTTTTATTTACAACCGTACATTTCACCTGTTTCCTGCCGACAGAATCTTTAATCATATTAATGACTGCATCTTTTGTATTTTGGATATCTTCTTCATTTTTATTCTGAATGTAGGATTCAAAATCATCGATATCCATAACCACCAGACGAATAGGCGGCTTGATCCAGTTGAGGGCATTTGCCCGGTAATCCGCTTCATCCGGAATCTTGATATTACCGGTTAAAATATCAACAAAAAGATTGTTGTCCATAACCTGTGTACTGTATTCAAACAGCTTTAATTTTGTAAACTCCAACAGATTATTCTGCTTTTCTACAATCGCCACCATAATTGGATAGCTCAGCTCAATGAATGGCAGGTCATCCGGCATAAGAATCAATGGAAATCCCAGCTGCTTAGCCAGCTCCACCACAGGCTCCGGAAAGCTTTCCATAAATCTGGATTTTATTGCGAGGGCTGCTGCATCCTTTTCGTACAGAGCCTTAACGAGACTGCATAATTTATCAGCATCATCACGAAATGCATAGCCAGTTGTAATATAAAAGATATTTTTACGAATCCATGGCTCGATATCCGGCTGTTCAATGGAATCGATAAAGGAAACATCCCTAGCGAGTCCTTTTTCTCCAGCCAGGAGACGGCATCCAAGCCTGGATGCAATCTCATAAGCCTGTGCAACGGTAATTGCCATACTACACCACCTTTTTCTTTTGATGTTACATTTTCTTATTCTATACCGTTTATTATACCAAGAAAAACTAGGTTTTCCCAGACTTTTTTAACAAAGGAGGTCTCTATGACTGATGATTTATTAACTTTAATGAAATCCCGACGCAGCTGCAGGCATTTTCTGGATAAAGCAGTCCCCTGCAAGCTTCTAGAAACACTGATAGAAGCCGGGCGCTTCGCTCCCTCAGCCAGTAATGTACAAGCCTGGAAATTTTGTCTGATCACAGATCCGGATCTGGTACGTAAAGTAGATCTTTTCAGCCCGGGCTTAAGCGGCAAACCTCCCGTAATCCTGGCAATCTGCTCTGACCGTGAATATGCAGGAAAACGGGGCGGAGTAGCTGCCAGCGAAATCCTTGCGACCATAGATGCCTCCATGGCAGCTGAAAATATAATGCTGGAAGCAGTTTCCCTGGGTCTTGGAACCTGCGCAATCAAATCGTTTAATAACGCCGCTGTCCGCAAACTGCTAAAGCTTCCCCCACAAATCGAAATAGAACTTCTGCTCTCCATTGGTTATCCGGATGCCGATCCCCACATTCCCCTTAGGAAACCCCTGGAAGAAATTTTATTTTACAACGAATGGAAGGAGACATGCATTAATGAATGAACAAATCAATAAAGACCGTTGTTTTGAATTATTAGTCTATCTGGTGTCCAGTGCAGCCGGATTAAAAAAAGAGCCGCATATTTACGGCTCCCTCCGTCTCATCGAAGCCTCCAGACAACTTGGACAGATCCTCGCTGATGCGGATGATACCAAAAGTGCTGCTTTTAGAGAATTGATAGATACCATTGAAAACAGTAAAAATAAATGTATGACGGATCAGGATGCTTTTTATCAAATGTTAGAAGAAGCATCGTTAAAACTGGTAGACTGCTGTTAAAGTCTCCATGAACAAAAAGGGCTGCAAACCCTTCACCCGGATTTAGCAGCCTCTTCTATAATTAAAAGTTAAATCTTTTGGCAGATCTTGCAAAGTTCTGTATATTCTATGTTCATATGGTCATAGACCTCTAAAACCGGTTTGCAGGTATTCCTCACATTTTCCATAATTTCATCAAAATGTTTAATCATAATATCTACTGTCTGATAACACAACAGCCCGTTCTCTTTCATCTCCGATAAAATACCAACAATTTTCTCTTTACCGAATGCCTCTTTGTAGCTTCGCCTTCCGTACAGCGCACTTACAATATCCGCAATTGCAACAATCCGCTCACTAAGTGTCAGATCATCGCTTTTCAACCCCCTGGGATATCCCGATCCGTCTAACTTTTCATGATGTCGTAAGGCAATTTTAGCAACTACAGGTTCAATTTCACCATTCATAATTTCTTCGGTTATATTTACATGGGTTTTCATAATTTTCATCGCCTGAGGACTCAGCTTGCCCGGATATTCCAGTATTTCAACCGGTATTCCAATTTTCCCCAGATCGTGCAGCAGAGCGCCATAATAAATTTGTGTGACCTGGTTTTCGTCAAGATCCATCAGTACAGCCAGCTCCCGGCTGATACTTGTTGTTGTAATCGTATGTATCACGGTAAACGGACTCCGAAAATCAATAGCATAGACAATCATTTTCAGATAAGTATCAATTTCTTCCTTTGCGTAAGATGGATTCCCCAGGGACATAAAAACCTCTTTAGATATATTAAGCTTTTCCTCATGATTACTTCTTAAATTCTCTAGAACATGATCTTTTTTCTCCACGTTTAAAAATAAATCGACAACTTCAGAGGAAAACTTTTTCTCACGAAAACGCTCTAAAAAATTCGTAATATCTTTCACCTCACCCGTTTGCATGCACACATCCATCCGATCCGCTAAATTCACAATCTGAGCCCATTTAATGATATCACTTTGCAAATCAGGTATCCGGATAAGCTTTTCATAATCCGTATGATGAAACAAAATTACGGATGACAGCTCCGAAAAAGGTGAAAGGTACTTCAAAAACAGGTAACCATAGATAGAATGATTCCAGACATTTCCTGTTTCGAATTGCACCATATCATTGATTTCTTCTGTTTTATATGCTCCAACATCATGAACCATCGTGAGAAAGCAGAGATCCCTTATCCTTTTTTGGTCTGAAATACCCTCTGCTTCCAGCATTTTAAGAACAATATATGCCACTCTGATTCCATGGTCCACCAGACGCTCGTCCACATGATTCAACGTCCGGCACACGATTCCCGCCATATTTTTACTGCTAATCTGTTTCATTTCACTCTCCTGCAAGCAACCTTAGTAAGTTGTTCATTTCTTTTTGTCAGATATAACTTTATTATATATGAAATTATTTATACTTACAATTAAAAACTTACAGGAGAAGTACTTTCTTTTTCAATACTTCTAATAGATAAGAGCGTATTTCAGACACGCTCTTATCTGCAGATGCTCTTGCGCATTTTTCTTATGCGCTTTATAACTATTTTCTTATTTAAAGTATCATACAACTCTGGTTATTGAATCCAGAATGTATCCGCCATCAGCAGCCAGTTTGCCCTGAAAAGCTGCATGATCTGCCAGTAACCGGCACCGACCAGACCAAATTCCTGAATCAAACCAAACTTTGCCCTTATACTTCGTACATCCTCAAACCATACTTCATGTTCTGTCCCTCCATCCATATAGTGAAAAAAAGGTGACTGCGCCACTTCATCATACTGTATCTCTACTCCATATTCGATTGCAATCCGGACAGCTTCTATATTTCCAATTGTCCGTGCTCTGGTAACTCCCCGCTCATATGGAAGCGGCCAGTCATATCCATAATTAGGGATTCCCAGCTTGATCTTTTCCGGCGGAATCTCAGTTATGGCATATTCGACGACTCTTCGCACCATATTTAGCGGGGCTACTGCCATTGGCGGGCCGTATGTGCAGGTACGCTTAAGGTACAGGTGATTTTGCATATACTAGTATACCAGATTATTTCTATAAAAATTTACTCTTTTTTCCCTTTTTGTTTAATTAATTGATTTACATAAGTACTCAATCCCGCAACTAAGATGCCTTGCACAATAGTCGTAAATGCTGCCAGTGCAATATCCTGATAATTTGAAAAATGTGAAGTTGTTAATACCCATAAACCACAAAGTATAATTCCTCCTATGCCAAGTATAGCAGGGATATATTTATCCTTCACAGTCTGACTTTGCTTTAATCCCTCACCAACAAAATAGAGCACCAACGCCGCTATAATTAATTCCGGTTTTATATAATCCATGATATCCATAATTTAAAACTCCTATTTGTGTGCTGATTGATTGATATGTTTCTCTAACTTTTCATAGGCTTCGGATACATTACCATTAGCGCCGAGCTGTTTTAAACCATCCAAGCAAGACAGTAAGCCATAACATATCAGACACTGCTCTTCTTTTAGTCTGTTGATTTCCTCAATTTTTTTATTTTGTCTGAGGTACCAGCGGTATATCGTAAATATGCAGCTGAAAATTATAATCACTGCCGTTATAATACTGCCAGTTGTGATTATTGTATTTGAATCTATATACATATCATCATACTCCTTACCCCTTATGCCTTTTATTATTGTACATTTAGAAAGGGGGAGATTTATCTCCCCCTGGACCTTTTTTAATTTATATTTTCATAAAACATTTGACGTAACGCTTTTTAATATTTCTTTTTGCTATATGGGTCAGAAAAATCACATTCTCTACCATAAGTTCTAATAAAAAATCCTCCATCACGCCCATGTTTTCCAGTGGAAAAGATAAAACTCTGCCATTTTGTCGGCCACTCTGCATCCGTAATTAATTTTTCTTCTCGAAAATATTGTTTTGCATTAGCTAAAGTAGTATCGGCAAGTGGTGAAGTAGCAGAATGCATCTCTGCTGAAACTATAATCTTATTTACATTCACAGCTTTTAAAAAGTCTAAAGACATGTTATTCGCAGTTCCATGATGTCCTTTTTTTAAGACAATTGCGCCTAAATCTTTTGCAGTGAATCTATTCAGGCTATAATCCGCAACAGCTTGTGCCTTTGAAATTTTTTTCGCAGCTGCAATATCAGCTGCAAGATTGATTTTGTTGATCGTATTTGTTATCTTTACATTCCAATCAGCTTCATCTGCCGCCTTGCCCAATAATAATTCTTCTGTATACAACTCAGCATCTCCCATTGCAAGAAATTTTCTTCCTCCATTAATAATTTTCATAACAATAGACTGATTATTTTTTGAAGAAGAACCATCTACAGAATTGTTATTACCTATAATTTTTCTTATATATGTCAATTTATCAGCAGTATTATCCGATGAATTCGATAACCATTCAAGCGGCATAACGTCAGCAGGATAAGGACTAAGGATATTGAAAATCAAACCGTCTACACTAAAACAATTTCCTGCACAAACTGTTTTTAATTTACTAAAATGTTCAGCATAATAAATCATGTTTTTAATATAATCGGTATTTTGCATAAACGGCAATTTACAGTTTACTCCTAAAACCACATTAGAAAACTGATATCTTACGCTTTTATTGGTCTGGTTAGCCTGATTATATACCGCTTGAGATCCAGACCATTTATAACCAGTCAGATACTGAAATCCTTCCAAATGATCGTGATGAGGATGCGTATTAATAAAATAGTCAATTTTAATAACTCCATTCGTTGCTTTTAATCCTACTGTCCCTCTTAAATATTTATCAATCTTATCCGCGGTATCTTTCAAACCACAGTCAATTAATACTGTATTACCATTCTTTGTTCTGATAAAATGGCAATCTCCTGTTTTCGGCTTACCACCTTCCACACCGGTTACTCTTATTGAATGAAATTCCAGCATGTGTGACTCCAACTGACTAGGGATCTGAACATTAGTTTTTACTAACTCTTTAACTACTGTTGCATTACCCTTTTTGGAAGTATACGCCTCAACTTTACAGCCTAAAGTATATACTGCTCCATTAGTTAATCCCTTATAAGTAAACTCATTCGATGTTCTTGTTGATTTAACTGCTCCATTTAAGGTAAAAGTATATTGCTTAATATAGAATGAATCCGGAACCCCAATTACAAACGTAATTGCTGCATCATTCCCTTTTTTACCTCTTTCACTTGTTTTCAGCATCGTAAATACCATATCAGTTGCTGCAGGTACTGCGGCACTTCGGCTGTTAATGCCATTCATCATTACTTCAGTATCAGCATAAAGTCCGATTGTTCCCGGTTCTTCCGGCAGTTTCACGACTGCCTGATATTCTCTGCCACTACCTGTTACTAAAAGTTTCGCAGATTCACTCAATGTACCACACATTTTAATCATACCAGGATTAAATGACTCCACTGCATCTTCAGAAACTTTGATATCATAGATTACTTCTGACCCACCTATAACAGCGTTTTCTCCATCCACCTTTGTAATAGTTACCTGTCCAAATTCTCTTGTGACTTCATTCATTTTTGTTTCCTCCTAAAATTTTTATTTTTTATGCAGTGGATTTCAGGATTAACAGTACGTTTATCTTTTTCGTATCAATTCCTCAAAATACAAGATTTCATCGTTCCTGTTACCTCTAACTCCCTTGCATATAAACATTGTATCATGTATTTTTATGCATGCTATGCAACTTGAGATATCTGGTAACTCTTTTACTGATCACACTTTGATCCAGATGGATCTTCCTCTCCACTTCTTTCTGCGTCAAGTTTTCCAGATAGAGGTAACGAAATATCATACGGGTTGTAACATCTTCAATATCCGTAATAAACTCCTCCACCTCCAGCTTTTGTGCCTCACACTCTTCCATCTGATGCTTCAGTTTTTTCTCAAGTTCCAGTACTCGGCTCCTTTTATCTTTACTACAGCCCATCGCCTGATTTTTTTTATCTGCAAGCTGCATCTTTAATGACGCAATCTCTTTTCCAAGGACTTTATATTCTTCTAACATCTTCTTGTCCAACATTTCATACTCCTCCCATATTTCAGTTTTATAAATACAAACGTAACGATTTCCACCCTTTGGCATATACTATTTCGAGGTGATTAAAATGCAGTCTTGTGAACTGGTAGCAACAATCAGCGCCATCGCATGTGCCATATCCAAAGGGAAATCTCCTGATGAAATAGCCCTTATGGCTACGATCTTCAGCCAGTTAGGTGATACTCTGGCTACGATATCCGCCCAGGAAGCGCTTTGCGCACCAAACAACAGAGCAGCAGTCACGCCAACGGATACGCTAAGGGATACATCAATGGGTACATCTACGGATGCATCAACGGATACATCAATGGGTACGTCTACGGATGCATCAACGGATACATTAATGGGTACGTCAACAGATGCATCAACGGATACATCAATGGGTACGTCTACGGATACGACAGCAAATGCGTCAGCGGATACACCAAAGGACACGGAATAATTTCTGGGTCCTTTTCTTCAGTTTTTCTTAAGTATCTTTATAAATCTTTTATTCTCCTGCCACAACTTTGACACATTTACTTGTTATATTATGTACATACA
Source organism: Robinsoniella sp. KNHs210 (assembly GCF_000686105.1). NCBI lineage: Bacteria > Bacillati > Bacillota > Clostridia > Lachnospirales > Lachnospiraceae > Robinsoniella > Robinsoniella sp. KNHs210. The sequence goes on along the minus strand of NZ_JMLZ01000002.1, from coordinate 31,112 downwards.
AAGCGATAGAGCTTTTTTACATATACTTTTCTCTCCCTCCTGGACTAGCTGCGGCTGGTCCTATTTTTTATTCTTTTTACCATAACGCTCGTGTAAGATATCCCACTCGTCCCACAAACTCTGAGGTATATTACATGCTTTATTTTGCTCTTTTGTCCGTCTTTGCAGTACATAGGATACACTGCCTGCTGACACCTTGGCTGCCCTGGCAATCTGACGGTGAGTATATCCCTGCTCATGCAGTTTTCTGATTTCTTCCTTTTTTTCATTACAGAGTGCTTTCAAATCTGCCTGCCTCCTTTTCCTTCCATCAGGAACATTTTCTTATGCCATCCAGGCATACCAATAATCCAAAAATCTCTTTTACGGTGTAACTTTTCTCTTCATCTATATCTGTTAATGTTTCAAACCACCCCTCAGCAAAGGCAACCGCACATTCCTGTGTAAACCCTTGCGCTTTTGAGCGTTCCTCTATTCTATTGATCAGCATGCGCATATTTCCTTCTCCTTTTCCTATATTTACTTTTTCTGTGGTCATCTGACTCTCTGTGTGAGGTTCATCGACGACGCTGCTTCCGAGGCTGCAATATTTAAAATTTTCCTTACTTCATCATCATTCCTGTCCCGATAATAATCATCGCAGAAACAAACTTTTGTCTCGCCTGTTTCTATTTCTTCTATAATATGTCCCATAAAACCCTCACCACCTCCAGTATTATCTTATGAAGAGACTTCTGTCCTTGTTTCAGATTTCATAAAAAGACCGGTATTACACACCTTTTATTTCTGAAATAACTTTCCTCTCTTCCATTGACACCGAATATATTTAATGGTAAAATATTCTATATTCGAACACTTGTTTGTTTTTTATTTTTTCCTATCGAATAAATAGTCGGGGCTGTACTTTGGAAATAATACTTTTTGTATTTTCAAAGCATCTTCATAATAAAATCCATTTTTTGTTGCCCCGTTGACAATATCACTGACAGTTTGATAGCGGTACCCCAGAAGCTCTCCCATTTGTATAAAAGTGACTTTTTCAACTTTCATTACCTCTAAAAGATTGTTATACATATTTATCCCCCTTGATTCGTAATTCCGTATTCGATATAGCAATTATATTCTTAATTCAGTATTATGTCAATAGGTTTTGTTCTTAATTTCGAATTTATTCGTAATTTCGAATATTTTCAATTTACAAAATGCGAATTCTAGTATATAATAAAAAGAAAACAAAAGAGGTGAATATCGTGGAAAAAGCAAGAATCTTGGAGAATTTAATTAAGGAGCAGGGCTTTAACCTCAAATCCTTTGCTGCCAAATGCGGCATACCGTATACTACGCTTTACGGTATAATTAAAAATGGAGTTGGGAAAGCCAGCGTCGACAATATCATCATCATCTGCAAAAATCTTGGCATAACGGTAGAATCACTGGAAGATATGGCAAAAGGCGGCTCTCAGAACCAATACGAGCCTTCGTACGATGATATGGAACAGCTGATTGCCCGCAACGGGAATAAACTCACAACAAAGGAAAAAATGAAATTAATCAAACTCTTGTCCGAATTAGAATAATTCGGGAAGGTGAGTTTTATTGGACTATCAATTTATTCAAGAAAAAGTATCTGATGTAATCATAGAGTGTGGGATCAAATCTTTTCCAATTGATACTTTTCATTTATTACGGCATTATGGCTACAAGATTTATACCTATGATGAAATTCGGTATCAAAACGAGCAATTATACGAAGTTGCCATAAAGTATTCATCCGATGCTTTTCGTTTTAAAGGCATTGTCTGTTACAATTCAAATCAGGCTTCCGGACGCATCTGTTTTTCTTTGATGCACGAACTGGGGCACCATATTCTGGGACATAACGGAGATCAAAAACAAAATGAAATAGAAGCAAACTACTTTGCAAGCAATATTCTGGCACCGCGCATGGCCATTTATTACGCCGGCTGCAAAAATGCAAACGATGTACACCGGTTATTTAAGATAACATATGAAGCTTCAGAATATGCTTTTGAAGATTTCAGACGCTGGAGACGTTATCTGGTTACTCATGGACACCGGTTTACTCCGGTTGAAATGGCGATATACCATCAATTTTATAATCAAGACCAGGATAAATTCGTATGGAGTATCCGGGAGTGCAGCAAGTGCGGCAGATCCATTTACAATGACCTGTTTGCCAGCCTATGCTGCCGGTGCAAGCAAAAAAAGATATCTCGCAGAAGTAAAACGTTTCTCTGTGATGATCCAATATTTGGACTTTTCTGTGACGAACAGAGCCAACAGAATATTCGAATTGCGGAATATAAATGGCTCTATGGAGACGATTACTAAATGAATTTTCAAATATGCTTTAGAGCGTGTTTTAAAATTGCTTTCTGGCAGCTGTGCGTCACAGTTTGTGGGAGATTTGTCCCGGATGAAGGGCGCGTAGCGGGCTACGTAACCTGAATTCGGGGCAAATATGCCGCAAAGTGGGGTGTGCAGATGGCAGGAATGAATTTTCAAACACGCTCTAGCGCGAACAATTTCTGAATTTAGGTTCAGCTGATTATGGTTCAGCATGATGGGACCCCGGGGTTGTGGCATGCCGGACGCTATTGGTATGGAACATATAAAATGCATAAAGTAGCTGATTATCTGCATCCTCTGCGTATTTGTTTAGTCCGTGTCTTTTACTTTTACTACGCATTAATTATCACTCCGCTCAATAGAATAAACCAGGGGTGATACTATGAAACCTTACTATATCTATTTAAGGAAATCCCGCACCGACCGTGAAGCGGAGCTGCATGGAGAAGGCGAAACGCTTGCCCGCCACGAAAAAGTTCTCTTAGAGTTTGCCCGCCGGAATCAGATGCAGATCTCTAAAGTATTCCGGGAGATAGTTTCCGGTGAAACGATTGCTGCACGTCCTCAGATGCAGGCTTTACTGCTGGATGTGGAACAGGGATTGTGTGAAGGCGTTCTGGTAATGGAAATTGAACGTCTGGCGAGAGGGGATACAAAAGATCAGGGCATTGTGGCTGAAGCTTTTAAGTATGGAAATGTAAAAATTGTTACACCCATGAAAACCTATGATCCTGCTAATGAATTTGATGAGGAGTATTTTGAATTCGGACTTTTTATGAGCAGACGTGAATATAAAACCATTAATCGAAGAATTCAGAGAGGGCGTATCGCTTCCGTTAAAGAAGGAAAATTTATTTCCAGCATAGCTCCCTATGGTTATGACAAAGTACCAATTGAAAATGATAAAGGCTACACTTTAATGATTAATCCGAAAGAGGCTGAAGTTATAAGGATGATTTTTAACTGGTATACGGCTGGAATCATGCAGCCGGATGGTACCTGCCGCCGATTGTCTACTGCTGCTATATGCCATAAGCTGGATTTACTTCATCTGAAGCCCCAAATAAAAGACCACTGGTCACCATCCAGTATCCGAGATATTTTAAAAAACCCGGTATACACCGGCTCTATCCGTTGGGCATACCGTAAGGAAATGCGGATTCTTAAAAATGGAATGATCGAAAGGCACCGAACCACCTCTAATGACTATATTCAGTGTAAAGGGCTTCACGAGGCTATAATTTCTCAGGAAATCTTTGACACTGCTCAAACACGAATGCAATCCAATCGAAAATCACCCACGAAATGCAGTAACCTTCTAAAGAACCCACTTGCCGGAATTATAATCTGTGGAAAATGCAATACGCCCATGACACGTCTGGCTCCAAATAAAAAATCAAATTACGCATTCATAAAATGTCCCAACAGAGATTGTGACAATATTTCTGCTCCGCTGGATCTTCTGGAAAAACAGCTGCTGGCAGCTTTAGATTACTGGCTTCAAAATTGCGTACTGAACCTGAATCATAGGAATAACCCAACTTATGGTGGTAATGAACTTCATTTTCTAAAGAATTCTATTGATGAATTAAAGAAAGAACAGACAGCCTTAGATAAGCAGCTAGATCTTACCTACTCTTATCTGGAACGGGAGATATACACTGAAGTTGAATTTCAGAAAAGAAAAAGTTTTATTTCTTCACAAATAAATGCTTTAAGATCAGACTTATCCACATTACAGTTTGAATATGAACAATTATTGTGTATCCCGCATTCTTCTTCCCCGGAGGCAATAAGGCAGACTAAATATTCGTTTGTGGATATTTACTGGCTTCTGGAAAGTGTTACTGGGAAAAATCAATTATTAAAAGCTGTGTTAGAAAAAGTGGAATATCTCAAAACCGAACGGAATAAACGTGGCGAGAAATCCCGGGCAAATTTTCAATTAACTATCTATCCGAAAATTCCCAAGGTATAAATGACCTGTATTCCTGATGTACGTATGTGTATCCCCATTCATAAGTCATCAGCAGAACCCGGTTTGCCGCCGCTCCCAATGCCGGATAATCCTTCCCTTCATACAGCAATCCTGCCTGGTCTGCAGATGTCTTAGGTGCCAGGGCTACCGAAACCTGGTAGCCCAGTGCATTAAAAAAGCCAACAGCATTTTGCACAAATCTGGTAAAAGCATCTCTGTCTTCAGCCAGGATATATTCAAAATCAATATCCAGACCCTGATATCCCTTTTCTGCCATAACAATCCGAAGATTCTCGAACAGCTGCTGCTCGGCAGCCGGATTATTAACAACAGCTGTAATGAGATTATTATTAAACTGCCCATCTTCCCCAAAAGGTGTTAAGGTCAGGATTGGAATTGTTCCAGACTCAATCGCCATCATAATCACCCAGGTATCATCCATGACAGGTGGAACCAGTTCTCCCTGACTTGTAAACCCATAAGAAAAAATCGCTATTTCCGTCAAATAGGGAAGGGTCTGTGCCAGAACCCAGGGACTTATAAAAGGATATGCATAACCGTTAGATACAATTTCCCGTCGATCCGCATTTTCATTTACCCCCGGCATCAAAAGCGCCTGGCCAACAGCAAGCTGATATGGATACTCCAACTGATTGTTATATATCAATGCATCCAAGGATGCTCCATATCTGGATGCTATCGTATTCACACTATCTCCGCTTTGAACTACATATATCCACATTTTATTATTACCTTACACTTTATCATAATTAATATATGAAAAAGTCCCGTAAGCGTTTGAGTTTACGGGACTGAATATTATGATCCATCAGAAATTAATGATTAGATTTCAAAACATTTCTTTGAAATTAGTGTGTTCCTCTATCTGTGCCGTCACTTTAACCATCTTGGAAGTATCCCCCAGTAAAATCGCTCCGCACAATCTGTTATTTGAAAAATAATATTTTTCATAGATCATCTTCATGGGATCTTTGAATTCTACTGTTTTGTATTTTATATCCGGATTCTTGCCATTATCACCAATGGCAAATAAAGCCGTATCCATTCCATGAAATGTTAAAGCTGCATTTACGGTCTCATAAGCAACGCTGTCACCTGCTGCATTGGCTCCGGCTACTTTCCCCATCTCCAGTGCCTGAGGCCAGATGGCGTAATTGATGCCTTCGTACTGGGCGCAGTCACCACAAGCATAAATATCTGTAAGATTGGTATGCATTTTTTCATCCACTACAATCGCACGGTCTGTCTGTATTCCTGCTTCCTGGGCAATCTTTGTATTGGCTCTTACACCTGCAGAGACAATAACTAACTCTGCCGGAATCACTTCACCGCCAGCCAGGCGAACTCCTGTAACGGCACCTTCACCTTCAATTTCTTCCACATTTGCTCCGATACGGATATCCATTCCTTTATCCAGTATGATATCCTTCAGCATATCACCGGCTCCTGTATCCAGTTGTCTGCCCATTAACTGATTTGCCACTTCTACAATGGTTACCTGGCATTTTGCTTTACTCAGTTCCCATGCGGCTTCCAGCCCCAGGACACCTCCTCCGATCACGACAGCATGTTTCACATTCGGAAGCATTTTTCCGATCTTAACTACATCTGACAGTCTTCGGATTGCAACTACCTGTTCCTTATCATGTCCTGGAATTGGAGGCACAAAACATTCAGAGCCAAGGGCATAGATGCATTTATCATATTTTAGTTTTAACCCATCGGAAAAAGCGACTTCTTTTGCCTGGGTATCGATACTTTTTACTGTTTTATCCAGTACATTAATTATATTCCTGTCCTGGTACCACTTTTCATCATGAATTGCAAGCTGTGACGGGTTAAAAGATGCCAGCATAGATTTCGTAAGCATTGGACGGTTATAGCTTAGTACTGATTCATTGGATACCATTACGATAGAACAGGTCTCGTTCCTTTCCCGGATAGCTTCTGCTGCACTCACTCCTGCTGCGCCATTACCCAGAATTAAGTAGAATTCACTGGTATTGTTCTTGTAACTTACTTCATCAACCTCTACCGGAACAAAATTTTCTTTTCCAACTCCGCAGACCGGGCATATCTCTATTCCTTCTTCAAAAATTTCACCGCAAACCAGACATTTTACCAGCTTCTTTTTCGCTGATTTTTCCTTTGTCCTGGGATTTTCTTTATCCAGCAGCACACATCCGAAATCATAGCCATAATCATAAGCTTCAATCAGATCATTTTTTCCAGGCTTAAATTTAATCTTCAGCCCATCCACAACTTTCATGCGCAGTTGTTTCAAACGCTCCACGATGTGGCTGACACCTTCTCCGCTCCAGCCAAAGCTGCCAAAGGCACTAGCCAGTTTACCGCCATGAGTACATGCGAACATGGAAGTGGTCAGATCCCAGATCGGCTTAAGTGCCTCTCCTACAATAGTTGGTGTTCCAAATAAGATACCATCCGCAAATCCGATATCCGCAAGGACTTCATCTTTATCTGATGTCACCATATCATGCAGATGTACATCTATCTTGCCGCTTTCCCGGATTCCTTTCGCTATCTCTTCCGCAATTTCCGCCGTATATCCATAGGCGCTCACATATGGGATTACCACTGTTTTCTGCTGATTTGGATTGATTACGGTACTCCATTGCCGATAAGTATCCATGATTTCTTGAATATTACAATCCAGAACCGGTCCATGTCCTGTGCAGATCATATCAATATCCAGATTTTCTATTCTATTCAATGCTTTTAACATGTACGGCTTAAAAGGCCCGATTATATTATCAAAATAATATTTAAGTGCTCTCATATAGCCATCTTCATCCGTAACCTGGCTGCGCAGAACACCGTCAAAAGTATAGTGGCTTCCAAAAGAGTCGCAGGTTACCAGCACTTTGTCTTCTGCTATATAAGTATACATCGTATCCGGCCAATGCAGGTTTGGCAGAATCATAAAATGAAGGGTCTTATCTCCCAGGGAAAGGGTGTCATTCTCCTTCACTGCAATGCTGTAGAAGTCCCGGTTTACAATGTTTTTTAGAAAACTGATGGCTACAGCAGTACCAACAATTTTAATATTAGGATTCATTTCTATCAGTTTTTCCACACTGCCGGCATGGTCCGGTTCCGTATGATCCACTATAATATAATCAATCTTATTGATATCCACCAGCTGCTCTAACTCTTCGAGGTAAGTGTCAAAAAATTTAAACTTTGCAGTCTCAAACAAAGCTGTCTTTTCGCTGCCTTTTATCAGATATGAATTATATGTGGTTCCAAACTCCGTTTCCATTATAATATCAAAGACTCTCAGATCCTTGTCTTTAATTCCGGTCCAATATAAATTTTTCTTTAATTCTAAAGTCTCCATACTACACCTCTCCTTTGCGATTGCATTTTATATCTGCTATTTTAACACATATTCCAGTCTAAATATATGCTTTCGAAAAATTTAAGAATACTTGCCCAGCGTATTTGAAAATGCTCCCAATCCGGTCCTGACACGCTCTGGATAGTATACTAAAGGTCGTCCACAAGTGCTGTACTTTTGGCATAGGCTGTGCTTCTGGCCTCAAAGAAATCTGTCTTTATCAGATTTGCATTGCTGTACTGGCTCACCCAGGACATACTTGCAGGCTCTTCATCATGTCCTTCATACAGCTTTTTAAAACCAAGATTGGTACAGCGCAGATTCCCGAGATATTTAATATAATCCGTGATCATTTCTTTGGTAAGTCCTGGTATTGCATCTCCGATCACGTAATGTCCCCAGCGGATTTCCTGTTCGCAGCCTTCCCGGATCATCTCACGGTACACATCTACTTTTTCATTAGTGAACAATCCCGGCTCTTCTTTTTTTAACTCCAGAATTATGTTCCGAAACAACCACAGATGCGTATTTTCATCCCGGTTAATGTAACGGATTTCCTGTGCAGAACCGGGCATCTTATGATTTCTTCCTAAATTATAGAAAAACATAAATCCACTGTAGAAATACACGCCTTCTAAGATATAATTGGCTACTACCGTCTTTAAGAATGTATCGGAATCTTTTTTCTTCTGGAATTCGTTATAAAGCTCCCCGATAAAGGTGTTTCTTTCCAGAAGGTATGCATCGTTTTTCCACTGGTATAAAACCTCATTCCTTTTCTGGGGTTCGCAAATGGTATCCAGCATATAGCTGTAACTCTGGCTGTGTACCGCTTCCTGAAATGCCTGTATGGATAGGCATAGATTTACCTCATTTGCCGTAATATATTCTGCAATTGCAGGCAGATTCGCTGTCTGTATACTGTCCAGGAATACCAGAAAGGACAGTATTTTATCGTAGGCACGGCGTTCCTTGGCTGGCAGGCCCGGATAATCTTTCACATCTACGGTCAGATTAATTTCCTCCGGTACCCAAAAATTATTCATCGCCTGACGATACCAGTCACTGACCCATCCATATTTCATATTATTAAAATCATTCAAATTGGTTGTATTTCCGTTAATCATCCTCCGGTTTCTTACGTCAATATCTCCTTCGGGATTAAATAACGGCTTTTTTCTTAATTTTTCCATGCTGCAAACTCCTCCTTAACTGGAACATACTTCACATTCTTCTACCTCCAGGCTTTTGGAGCGTATATAATAAAGTGTCTTTACCTCATTTTCCCAGGCTGAAATATAGAGGTTCAATACCTGTCGAAACGTGTAGTCATTTGTAATATACAGGTTTACACTCTGTGCCTGGTCAATATGCCGCTGCCGGATACCGGCTGCCCTCACTGACCATTCCTGATTAATATAGTGTGCATTTTTATAGAGCCAGAATGTTTCATAAGATAAATCCGGAGCAACTCTTGGCATAAGCCCGCTCTTTTTCTCTTCTAAAAAATACCGGTTCATAATGGGATCCACACCTGCAGTTGTCCCTGCAATGATACTGGTGCTGCTGGTGGGAGCCACAGCCATAAGATATCCGTTTCGTATTCCCTGCTTACTAATACTATCTTTGAGTTCCATCCACCGCTCATCCGAATAGCCGCGCTTAGCAAAATAGGAGCCGTTATCCCAGGCACTCCCTTTAAAATAAGGATAGGCACCTTTTTCTTCTGCTATTTTTCCGCTTGCCTTAATTGCAGCAAAATTGATATTTTCAAATACCTTATCTACAAAATCCAGATGAGTTTCCGTCTCCCAGCCGATTCCGTTTTTTGCCAGCATATGGTGATATCCGCTGACTCCCAGTCCGATAGCACGGTAACGCTGATTGTTGATCTTCGCATAGGGGACCGGATAAAAATTAAGATCGATAACATTATCCAGGGCGCGGACTGCACTTTCCACAATCTCCTCTAAAGCAATCTTATCGGTAACTTCTATATTCCCCAGAGACAGACTTGCCAGATTACATACTACGTAATCCCCCGGTTTCGTTACGGAGACAACTACCGTTTCACCATCTATGACTTCAACCCGCTCTTCTACCTGCTCTACGGGGCTCATGTTCTGGGCGATTTCCGTGCAGAGATTACTGCAATAGATCATGCCTTTATGTTTGTTGGGATTCTTATCATTTACCTGATCTCTGTTAAAAGTAAAAGGCGTTCCTGTCTCTACCGCACTTTTAATAATCAGGCGGATCAGTTCTTTCATGGGAATTACCCTTTTATGAATCCGGTAGTCTTCCACACAGGATTGGTATTTTCTTTCCCATTCATCTCCAAAACTGTCTTCCAGTGAATACCCTTTAACGGTAAGTATTTCGTGAGGGCACATCAGGTACCAGTCCCCTTCGATATCCTCTTTTGCCTTTTTCCAAAATAAATCCGGATAGCAGACTGCCGGAAATACATCATGGGCTTTCATGCGGTCATCCCCATTATTTGTTCTCAGGTTCAGAAACTCAGGCAGGTCTTTGTGCCATGCATCCAGATAAACTGCAACTGCACCCTGACGGACTCCCAGCTGGTCTACTGCTACTGCCGTATCATTTGCAAGCTTAATCCAGCGGATGACGCCCCCTGCCGCCCCTTTAAATCCCCGTATTGTGCTCCCTGCTGCTCTGACTTTTCCAAAATACAGTCCCATGCCGCCGCCAAATTTACTGACCTGGGCAAAATTGTCTATACTTCGGTAAATTCCTTCCAGGCTGTCCGGAACCGTGTCAATAAAGCAGGAAGAAAGCTGATGATAAGGCTTTCTGGCATTAGATATGGTTGGAGTTGCCATGGTAACCTGCAGCGTACTCAGCATATCATAAAACCGTTTCACCCAATCACTTCGCCCTGTCTTCTCCTGCATTCCAAGGTGCATGGCAATTCCCAGAAACATTTCCTGCGGTGTCTCCAGCGGAGCATTGGAGCGGCTTCGGATCACATAACGGTTTAGCAAAAGCTCTAATCCGGAATAGGTAAAGAGCTGATTGCGTTCATCCACTAAATATGTTTCAAATAAATCTATTTCTTCTTTACTATAGTGTTCTAATATATAACTTCCATATAGATCTTCCCTTGTCAGATAAACAATCTTTTCATAAAAACTATTCAGATTGTATTCTTCCATCTGTACGGTAAGTTTCTTTTGAAACTGCAGCATCAACAGGCGCGCAGCAATAAACTCCCACTTGGGAGCTTCCTGTGTGGTAAGTTCTACTGCCGCTTTCGTCAGCATTGCCAGTTTCTCTTTCAAGCGCATATCTGGTTTCTGAAATGCCAGAAATTTAGCCAGAAGATGTTCCAGACTGTACGGCAGATCCATGTAGGATTTCTGAACATCCTTCAGCACAGAATCCAGAGCCTGAAATTCCATAAAATATGTCATAATGCTCTGCCTTGCTGCCCGTTCCCGGCTGCGTTCATTCCGATACAGTATAAAGCTTTTCAGTGCACCGTAATAATTCATTTCTGTCAATGTAATCTCAATCTGGTCCTGAATCATCTCTACCTGAAGAGGTACCCCTTTTTCTACCAGCTCCATAACTTTCACTTCAACAGACGCCGCTATCTTCTCCAAAATTTTATCCGTGCACTCCTGATTCACACTTAAAAAAGCAAGTCTGATTACATTCTTTATTTTATCCAGGGTATAATCTTCCGACTGCCCATTCCTTTTCAAAATCTCCATATTCAGTAACCTTCCGCATTCATTATTTAGTATTAGTTATCATTACTATAATGATACTAGCACAATATATAGCATTTTGCAATTATTTTATTTCTACATTTAGTAGATCTTAAGCTTAAAATTTTATACACGGTGTAGATTGAACAATTTTATCTTAAATTGGGGTTTTGCTGATTAAGGACGCTTTGTAGATGGAGGTAGTGTACGGAAAGATGGGCGTGGGAAACTGGCATGGGCTCCGTCAGCTGGCCGCAGAACTGGTATTTTCTAACCTTTCCGAAGCGCTTTTTGGCGGCACGCGGGCATTCACCGAGAAATCCTGATGCATTTCTCGGTTCAGTACCCGCTTAGTATCCGATGGGAGCCAGTCGAATACTATCCGCCAAAAAACACTTCGGAAAGGTAAGTAAATACTCAGCTCTGCTCTACGCTTCCTCCGCCCATACCAGTTTCCCACACCCATCTTTCCGAGATTCAGTTTACTGCCACAAAGCTGGTTTTCTCAGCCTGGTGGAGACCCTTGGGTTGTGACGGGTTGTTCTTTTCTAGATGCAGCAGAGTGTGTTTCGGCAGTTCAGTGTGAAAGGGGGATGATAACCTGCTTTCCTGATCACAGACTTAACTGGATGTAGGTACTATAACCACAAATATACTGTAGTAGAATTTAGAGACAGTTCACAGTGATAACATCCAGCTGGTCTATTGATTTTTATGTGATCTAAGACAATAACGTACAGCATGCCACACCCTCGGGGTCCCATCATGTTGAGAAAACCAGCTTTGTATCAATAAACTGCATCTCGGAAAGAGAAGGGGACGGACCAGGACATTGGTTTGGAAGGCGTATAGCAGAGCTGCGCATTTACTTACCTTCCCGGAGTGCTTTTTGGCGGATACAATTCGACCAGTACTGCATTGCAAAATGCAGTACTTCTCCCATCGGATTGTAAGCGGGCAGTGAGCTGCGAAATGCATCAGGATTTCGGAGCGAATGCCCGCGTGCCGCCTAAAAGTGCTCCGGGAAGGTTAGAAAATGCCAGTTCTGCGGTAAGCATTCCAAACCAATGTCCTGGTCCGTCCCCTTCTCTTTCCGTACACTACCTACATCTACAAAGCGTCATTACTCAGCTAAACCCAAATATAATAAACCAGCAGGAGTCTCAAGTCCAAGTAATGACCCATAAGCTTTTTTTGAGTAGTGAGCCATAAGCCACCTATAAACTGTACGTTGTAGTATTAGTAATTTCCTTAAATTGGAGATCTATACATTATACTTCTATAGCGTGTCTGGATATTGCTTTCTGACACGCTATAGAAGTTGGTTACGCAGCCCGATTATTCTCTGCAGATCAAATACTCCCCATCCCCTGTTCCATCAATCCAGGAGCTGTAGAATTCTTCTGCTGCTTTTTCGAAATAAAAAGTATCTTTTACACCGGCTGACTCATAAGGAGAATGCATTGCAAGTTGTGCCAGCCCTACATCAACCGTATTTAATGCAACCTGAGTGTTAGAGATATTGCCAAGTGTAGATCCTCCCATCATGTCTGAACGGTTGACAAACGTCTGATACGGCACCTCAGCTCTTTCACAGATCATTTTAAAAACTGCTGCTGAGACCGCATCCGTGGTATACTTCTGATTTGCACTGTATTTTATCACGATTCCTTCATTTAGATAAGGACGGTTCGTAGGATCTGATTTCTTTACATAATTTGGATGAACACCATGTGCATTGTCTGCAGAAATCATGAAACTGGAGGACAGTGCCATTAAAAATGCTTCCTCATCCCTTAAAGCGCCTTTGTTTATTCTTCTCAGGGTGTCTCCCAGAAAGGTGGATGCTGCTCCCTGCTTGGTTGCACTTCCCACTTCTTCATTGTCCAGTACACAATACACCGCCACACTTTTCGTACTATTTCCTTTGCGAAATCCCTGAAGTGACGCAAATGCACACTGCAGATCGTCCAGCCGCCCGCTGGAGATATATTCTTCATTTGCTCCCCAGAAGCTTCCTTTTACTCTGTTATACAAAAATAAATCCGTACTTAATACAGATTCTTCCAAAACCCCGGCATTTTCAGCCACCATTCGAATAAAAGAGCCTTTTGCAGTCTCATCTCCCAGAACGGGTTGCATGTCATCCTGTACATTATATTTATAACCTTCATTTACTTCCCGGTTCATGTGTACCGCGAGATTTGGAATCATTACCAGATCACGGTCGATATCCACAAGCCGGGTACAGATCTTTTCCTTTTCTTTCACCATAATTCTTCCTGCAACTGAGAGGGGTCTGTCAAACCAGGGTGAACAGATCATTCCTCCATATTTTTCCACATTTAATTTCACATATTTATTTTCCGTTACAATTTCCGGATGCTCTTTCACCTTGAAGGTGGGCGAATCACTGTGACTGGATATTATCTGATATCCGCTAAATTCCTTTGTTGGCAGCTTAAATGCAATAAGAGAAGATCCGTTTCTGGAAACAAAGTAATTCCTGCCTGCCTCCAGCTTCCACGGTCTTCCCTCTTGTAATTCTTCATATCCGTCCGACGCCAGTATTTCCTTTATATTTGAAATCACATGGTAGCAGCTTGGACTGCGGTCAATAAATGCTAATAACTCCCGGGCTGATTCTCTATACATCTTCTTTAATACCTCCTGATAACTGCATTTCAGCCGTCATAGTGGAAACTGCACGGAGCGGCTGAAATACTTTTTTTGTTATCATAACACAACCTCTATTTGTATTCAATGGATTGCTTATTCCTGTGTTTCCCTAATTCTTTCCACTACCGGCTGTTTGCGGAAGATATAGATTGCCGCTGTGGATACGATAACCGGTATTAATATGGTAAATGCCGCATAACCTATGAAATACCATACCGGGAACTTAAAGTGCATGTAGTTGACTCCAATATTATCCATGACTTTAATTACCAGAATACCGGCACCAGTCCCCAAAACCAATGTAAATGCTAAATTAACAGCTGCCAGCAGAAATCCCTCATACTGAATCATTCTGGATAACTGGCGTTCTGTCATACCAATGGACTGCAGCACTGCAAATTCCTGTTTTCTGGTAACGATATTGGTAATTAAAGTATTTACCAGATTAATCAGACTAAATGCAATGATAAAGCAGCAGATTCCCAGCAGCATACTGCTAATTCTTGCATAAGTTAACTTATCCGCCTCAATTCTTTCCTGCAAAGTATCCATAGCGATCCTTTGGTCTTCATCCACAATATCTGCCAGTGCAGCAGTAATATCTGCTTCTTTTGCCTGATCCGTAGAAACGATTAATAAGTAATTCAGGTTCATGTCTCCCATAATTTTGCGCATGGAATCCTCAGTCATCCAGATAATGGAATTGTCCATATTCTTCGTAAAGTCCGTACCCATAAATGCCCCCACCGTAAATGTTTCATTTACCGTGCTTCCATTATAGAAAGTAAGTTCCAGTTTTTCTCCAAGCTTTAGATTTGCACCAAAAATTTCTTTCAGCAAAGCATTATTCTGCACCAGTATCTCATTATTCTCCGTCATTCGGTCATAATCCAGGCTTCCTTCTTTGATCTCTGTCTGCATCTCTTTCAGATCCGATTTGTTGAAAGTCATAATTCCGTCCACCGAAGTCTGTCCATTCATTAAATAATGTACCTTAACTTTTTGATTTGCATATACCTTCTTAACACCGTCAATCTGTTCAATCCGGCTTATCAGACTGTCATTGATCGGGTTATCCAGCTGCAGGTCGCTAAACCCATGCTCCAATGTCTGGGTCACATTATTGGAAAAAGAAATTACATATTCACCAATAGAAAACTCACTTTGCCTTGAGTATCCTTCCTGGCTGAAAGAATTCAGATAGATTGATGCTGTCATAAACAGGATTCCCCCTACTCCCATAGAAATCATCGTCAGAGTAGACTTCTTACGATTTCTGGCGAATCCCATTTTCGCCATGGAAAGAGGTGTTATCTTT
Source organism: Robinsoniella sp. KNHs210 (assembly GCF_000686105.1). Classification (NCBI taxonomy): domain Bacteria; kingdom Bacillati; phylum Bacillota; class Clostridia; order Lachnospirales; family Lachnospiraceae; genus Robinsoniella; species Robinsoniella sp. KNHs210. The sequence goes on along the minus strand of NZ_JMLZ01000002.1, from coordinate 15,648 downwards.
CTTGCTAATTTCTTTGTATTCCCCTTTCGTACTCTTCCTTCATAAGCATTGAATCTGGATGCTTCGATCGGAGAAACGGCTGCTGCTATTTTCGCTGGGCGCCGTATGGAGAACAGAACGGTAAATAGTTCAATTGCTACTGTCAATAGTCCCATAATCCCAGTATTCATCCAGCTGAATCCATCTGCCTTCAGAAAATAAGCTCCAATGACTCCAATGACGATACCTGCCGGAATAGCAAATGCACTCAATATCCAACCTTCTCTGGTAACCATATTCCGAATCTGTTTTTTCGTCATACCGATTGTGCGAAGCTGTCCGAACTGGCGGATTCTCCCAACTACCGAAATATAAAACACGCTGTAAATTACAAGTATGCTGACAAAGATAAGCCCGATTGCAATTCCCGTGGCAGTTCCTATAATCTGTATTTTTTTTGCACCCATCAGGGTATCTGCGAAATAAGTATTATCACTGACGTTCAATTTTACATTCTGCCGCAATACCAACAGCCCGCTTTTTAAACTCTTCACTTGTCATGGATTTTGCATCTCTTATTTTCACAAGTGCATCATAATTAATTTCTTTCATGCTGCTGCCTTGATCTGCATACTGCTTTGAAACAGCAAAGGGATAAATTTTATTTGCAGGTTCCCCTTCTAAAAGCCCGGTTACAGCAAAGGTTTCCGTGGTTCCATCCAGGAAAGTAATTTCAAAATTCTCTCCCAGCCGGCTTTCTTTTCCTAATGCTTTTAGAAATCCCGGAAATACTGCCACCTCATTTAACGCCTGTGGAAAGGTTCCTTCTTTCACGGTCGCCTGTTTAATCGGACCTTGTTTTTCCGGAAAATAAACAGGATAAAAAGAATAATCATCTACCGAGATCACCTTGCCGAATTTATTAAGTGACAGATACTCGATATTTTCATTATTGTTTAACGCTTCTATCTGATCCACACTCAGATCTTTATATATCACATGCTGCATTTTTTCTACAGCCCGGTCCTGACCTGTAAAATATGCCGCAATGAAAAACAGCATCCCAGAAAGTAACGTGGTAGACAAAACAATTGTAAGAATAATAAAAATATTGCGCATCCGGTTGTTTTTAAGACTGCTTACAGCCAGGTTCCAGATGTATTTTCCATTGTTGTTCTTTTCCAGCTTCATGTTTATACCTCCCCTGAATAGAGCAAGCTGGCTTGCGCTATTCCTGAATTAGTAGTTTGAAAGCACTTTTCTTTCAAATTTACCACCTGCCTTCTGCAACTTTACCATCTTCGATACGAATTGTCACATCTGCCATCTGGGCAATTTCTTCATTATGTGTAATCATCACTACTGTCTGATGAAATTGGCTGCTTGTTAATTTTAGAAGTCCCAGTACATCTGCACTTGTCTTACTGTCCAGATTACCGGTAGGCTCATCCGCAAGAATAATTGCCGGTTTTGTTGCCAATGCCCTTGCAATTGCCACCCTCTGCTGCTGTCCCCCGGAAAGCATATTCGGTATATTTGTAAGCTTTTCTTCTAACCCCAGCATCTTTACTACTTTCTTAACATACTCCTCATCCGTTTTGTTTCCATCCAGCTGAATTGGAAGAATAATATTTTCATATACATTCAGGATGGGAACCAGATTGTAATTCTGGAAAACAAATCCGATTCTCCTTCTGCGAAATACCGTCAGCTTTTCATCGTTCATCTGGGATAAATCTTTATCTGCTACGATGACACTACCTCCCGTAGGCTTATCCAGACCTCCCAGCATATGCAAAAGAGTAGATTTACCGCTTCCGGAAGTTCCTACAACCGCTGCAAAAGCACCTTCTTCAATTTTTAAATTTACACCATCCAATGCCCGTACAACATTGGGTTCTTCTCCATAATACTTTGTAAGATTTTTTGTTTCTAATACTGTCATCCCTATTATCCTCCGCTTAATTATCATCTTTTCTCCATTGCCGGTTACAATTAAATGAGACGTTCCCTGATTGGATAATATAATCTTATCAGTGGATTGTTTCAAAACCCTCTCAATAGAAAAAGAAATAGTTTCAATTTTGAAACTATTCCTTCTCTTTAATCAGATACACTCCAAAACTGCTGCCTTCGCCCTCTCTGGACTTTACTTTGATAAATCCACCCTGGCTGCTGATAATCTGTCTGGATAAATACAGTCCTATCCCAATTCCAGGCTTTTTATGCACTTTAGGTTCACGGTAAAACCGTTTGAAAATATCATTGATATGATCATTTCCAATCCCAATCCCCGTATCTTCCACTACAATCTTTGTAAACATCTCAGATTCTTCTACCGTAATCCTGATTTTACCTTTATCCGGCGTATATTTCACTGCATTATCCAGAATGTTAAATAGTGCCTCAGTAGTCCATTTCCGGTCAAAAGCAGCCACTGTCTTCTTATCTGCCCTTATTTCAATATCTATTTCTTTCTTCTTAGCAGCCAGTTCAATACTATCCACAGACTCCATAATACAATCCATCACGAAGGCTTTTTCTTTTTTTAAAACAATCATATTATTTTCCAGCCTGGACATTTTCATTAGAGAACGCACCAAAAAATCCAGTTTTTCAATCTGCTCCTGCATCACCTTAAGAAACCGGTGCTCATCCTCACGGTTTAATTCATGATTCAGAATGGTATCTGAATACATTGTAATATTGGCAATTGGCGTTTTCAGCTGATGGGATATATCAGAAACCATCTCCTGGACAACTTTCTTTTGATTCCTGTTTTCTTCCACAGAAGCGCAGGTAATATCATAAAGTCTCTTTAGCATCATCTGAATCTTAGAAGAAAGCGTATCCTCATCCAGTTCAAAGCCGCCTACCCCCTCTCCCTTCAAAATGCATTCAATGCTTTGATATATCTGGTCGGTATAATTCACAAATCTTTTTCTCATTGCCAACCACATAAATATCATTCCCACGGCCAGGCATCCCACTGTAAGAACATATAAAACCATCCAATTTTGCGCACTCAATTTATATTCCCCCTGTCCTCATTGATTTAATTATTTTTCCTGATTTCTTCCACTACCCATTGATATCCTACTCCATAAATGGTTTTAATATAGGAATACTTATCATCTGATATCTTAGATCTCAAACGGCTGATATTAATTGTCAGGGTATGTTCATCCACAAAATTTCCATCCGCATCCCACAGATCTTCCAACAGAATCTGCCTTGTAAGCACCTGGGTCTGGTTGCTGCAGAATTTGGTCAGCAGTTTAAATTCTGTAGGTGTCAAAACCAGAGGCCTGCCCTGCTTTAAAACGGTCTGCCTTTCAAAATGAATCTCCAGATTCCCGCAGTGCATAACCGATAATTTCTTCCCTTCACACCTTCTTAATATCGCCTGAATCCGCTGCAAAACGACTTTGATATTAAAAGGTTTTGTAATATAATCGTCCGCCCCTGCCTCAAACCCTTTTATCATATCCTCATCCATATCATTTGCCGTTAAAAATATAATGGGTACACTGCTTTTCTCCCGGATTTTCCTGCCAAGTGTAAATCCATTCCCATCCGGCAGATTTACATCCATCAGCACCAGTGCGAATTCTCTGTCATTTATCAGTTTCCACGCCCCATTTGCATCAAACGCCGGAACTGCCTCATACCCTTCCATCTGAAGGTTATAGCACAGTCCTGCATTCAGCATTTCATCGTCTTCTATTATTAATATTCCTTTCATCATTCACTCCTTATATTTCCGGGCCAGATACTCCCGGTTTTAACATTATTTGTTCCTTATTATTAGTTCCTTATTTGTTCCTTATTTTCTGTTTTGATTATACTATAAGTTTTCCTTCATTTGTACAGTATTCTTAAAGATCCATTCGAAAATGCAATTGCAATTAAATCACTGGTGTCGTATAATGAACAAAATATTATTTTAGGAGGCTCTATGAAAACTTTACTTTTTTTAGCAAAAGGCTTTGAAACAATGGAATTCAGTGTATTTATAGACGTTTTAGGATGGGCACGCAATGATTACGGATGTGATGTCACTGTCACTACCTGCGGGTTTCAAAAAGAAGTCTTAAGTACTTTTGGTGTTCCCGTGATTGTAGACACTCTGATTGATGAAATTGATCCTGATGATTACGATGCCCTTGCTATCCCCGGTGGGTTTGAAGAATTTGGGTTTTATGAGGAAGCTTATGATGAAAAGTTGTTACATCTTATCCGCTGCTTTGACGAAAAAGAAAAGCCCATCGCTTCTGTCTGCGTCGCTGCACTTCCCCTTGGAAAAAGCGGTATCTTAAAAGGGCGAAAAGGAACCACCTATCATCTCCGTGATGGATACCGTCAAAAACAACTGGAACAATTCAAAGTAGAAATCGTAAATGATCCAGTAGTAATCGATCGGAATGTAATCACCTCCTATTGTCCGCAGACCGCTGCCCAGGTTGCATTTTCCCTATTGGAGAAGTTAACATCCACAGAACAGATGGAGATTGTTAAAGCAGCCATGGGCTATTAAAATATTACGAGGTAGTAAAATGAAAATAGACAGGTTAATCGGTATTTTATCCATTCTGCTCCAGAAAGAGAAAGTTACCGCACCATATCTGGCCGAAAAATTCGAAGTATCCAGACGTACCATTAACCGGGATATTGAGGATATCTGCAAAGCAGGCATCCCCCTGGTTACTACCCAGGGAACCAATGGGGGCATTTCTATCGCTGAAGGATATAAGATTGATAAAACCCTGCTAACTTCCCGTGAAATGCAGTCTATTCTTACCGGTTTGAAGGGACTGGACAGTGTTTCCGGCACAAGAAAATACCGCCGGCTTATGGATAAATTATCTATAAAAAAACGCTCTGTATATTCATCCAGCGACCATATCTTTGTTAATCTGGCATCGTATTATAAAGGTTCCCTTGCTCCCAAAATTGAATTGATTCAAAAAGCAATCGATGAATCCAGGCTCATTTCTTTTCAATATTATGCAAACAATGGCGAAAGCAGGCGTATTCTTGAGCCCTATCTGATTGTATTTCAATGGACTTCCTGGTATATCTGGGGATATTGTCTGCAAAGAGATGATATGCGGCTCTTCAAACTAAACCGCCTTTGGTATCTCACACTAGAGGATACTTCTTTTCTTCCAAGGGAACTACCGGAATACGACGGTGATATTGAACATGCCTTTCCCGACCATTATCAGCTTCACGCCTTATTTCATCCCTCTGTAAAATGGAAACTAATTGAAGAATATGGCATTGACTGTTGTTCTGTTGCAGAGGACGGACGTCTCTCTTTCCGATTCGGCTTTGCCAATAAAGAAAACATGATCAGTTGGATCTTAAGCTTTGGAAATCTGGCGGAAGTCATTGAACCCGTTACCATAAGAAATGAAATTTGTCAGATTATTAAAAAAATGAATGACATCTATTCCGCAACATGACATACAGTTGTCCTGTTGCTCCTGTTATAATACTTTCATAGTCAGATAACGTTCTGACCCTATAATACGAAAGGAGAAATTCAGCATGATTGAATCAAGATGCGGAATACTATGTTCTGCCTGTTCCTTTAAAAAGGATGGCATCTGTTCAGGATGTCTTCAGATTCAGAAACCATTCTGGGGGGATGCCTGCCCGGTAAAAGATTGCTGTGAGTCAAAGAAACAGGAGCATTGCGGGACCTGCAAAGAATTCCCATGTGACCTTCTGAACCAGTTTGCTTATGATGAAAGCCAAGGAGACAACGGACTCCGGATTGAGCAGTGTAAAAAATGGAAGAACAATTAGCAAAACCAGCAGTACATACCTTACCTATCTGCAGTAACCAAATATGCTTATCTGTCGAAATCAGTACACCGCCGCATGACTGCTGCTTTGTACTGATTTTTTTATTAACCATATATCCATTTTCCCTCTCTTCAGACCGCCACCAAAAAGTTCATAATTTCTTAAGAATTTAACGTGGTTGACAAATTTTTATTCCATGATATGGTAATAGTGGTTAATGATGTCATATGTATTTGAGCGTGTTCGAAAATTCATTCCTGCCATCTGCACGCCCCACTTTGCGGCATATTTGCCACGAATTCAAGTTACGTAGCCCGCTACGCGCCCTTCATCCGGGACAAATCTCCCACAAACTGTGACGCACAGCTGCCAGAAAGCAATTTTAAAACACGCTCTAATCTGCAAAATTCTTAATAATTTCCAGATGGCAATTTTCAGTCTGCTGTCTCTGGTTCGAAAGGAGTATATAATATGAATACATATAGTGTAATGCGCATGGATACTGCAAAAGTAAAATCATTGATTAAAGATACCCGGGATAAAAAAGAAAAAATGCGATATAGCTTTGCATATGGGCTTAAAATCGTATCTACAGTTTTATTTTGCATGCTTGTAGTCCTGCTGTTTACCGCACTGTTTGGCCCTGATAACAGTATTGTTGGTGTAATTACTGTAATTGCCGTGATGGTCTTTGAAAAAGCAGATCTGGGTATAAAGGCGAATCATGCAGCGTTAACCTTAATTGCCTCTTTTCTCATTCTGGCTGTTGGTCCGCAATTGGCTTCCAAGGTTTCTCCCGGAGCCGGTCTTGTCATAAACCTAATTTGCATTATGACCCTTCTGATTTTATCCTGCCATAATATTATAATGTCTAACCACTCCACGATTATTCTTGGATACCTGCTGCTGATGGGCTATGACGTAACCGGAGATGCCTATCTGAAAAGGATAGCAGGACTTTTATTCGGTGGTATTATCGTCGCCGCTGTTTTCTATCACAAACACTACAAAATAATATACCGCCGTTCATTTAAGGACTTATTTAAAGAATTCAATTTGGGAACGCTGCGCACACAATGGCAATTGAAAATGGCATTGGGAATTTCCCTATCCCTGTTTCTTGCTGAAATTCTGCATTTTTCAAGACCTATCTGGGTGGGTATTGCCTGCATGTCACTGTTACAGCCCTTTACCCATGATCTGACGTTCCGTGCCTGCAGGAGAGCTCCCTTTGTAATTATAGGCAGTATTGGTTTTGGCGTCGTTTATTACTTTTTGCCGGACACTTTCATTCCTTTTATCGGAATTTTCGGCGGTCTGGTACTTGGATTATGCAGTTCATATAAATGGCAGAGCGCATTTAACTGTTTTGGTGCTATCTCCATCGTAGTTCCTCAGTTTGGATTAATAAATGCAATACTGTTTCGAATCATTAATAATTTATTTGGTACATTGTTCAGCATAGCATTTGATAAACTATTTACCTTATGTATCAATCTTGTTAACGTTATCAAAATCAAGGTTCTGGCTAATGCCACATAATTTTATTAAAAATACCCTGTAAAATTCTCTTCTGTCTGTAAGAGAATTTCACAGGGTATTTCAGGGGTTGTGTCTATGTCAATATCGTAATTAGGGGTCTATCTGCCAAAAAACATATAGAGATTAATAAGTAAATAACTGTGTCCAGTATCCTGTGCCATTACTGTTCACATGATAACCTACACCAATATACTTAAAGTTTTTATTTAAAATATTTGCACGATGTCCATCTGAATTCATCCAGCCGTTCATTACTTCTTCCGGACTTCTCTGTCCCCAGGCAATATTCTCACCTGATCCTCTGTAATCAACGCCATTTTCTGCCAATACGGTACTAAAACTGCTGCCATTTGGTCTTGTATGAGAAAATGATTTTTCAATTTCTTTTGCACGTACCTGTGCTGCTGTCTGCAGGTTCACTTTTACTTCTAATGGAGCAAGTCCGGCTTTTGCACGCTCCTGATTTACCAGATCCGCAACTTTTCTGGCTGCACTGACATCCTCGCTTCCGTCTGTTTCCGGGGCATTAGTCTCTGGCGCATTCGTTTCCGGCGCATTTGTTTCCGGGACATTCGTTTCCGGGGCTTCTGTCTCCGGAGTATTTGTTTCCGGAGCATTTGTTTCCGGGGCTTCTGTCTCCGGCGCATTCGTTTCCGGCGCATTTGTTTCCGGGGTCTCTGTCTCCGGGTTATTAATATCAGGGCAATTTGTAATCTCCGAAATATTAATTCCCAGCTTTTCCAACTCAGCTTTAATGTCGCTGTTGGATATATCTATCTGTTGTACAATTGCACACCCATTTGCTTTTGCCTGTTCCAGAGCCGCATTTAATTTTCCGGCATCCATATCCATTACAGGTGCCCCAATTATTGCAGTTGCTAATAATGCTGATAACATATTACTACCTCACTTTCTTATTTGTTACATTTGTGTTACGTTTATGTTACAAAACATATATTATCATAGTTGTCACATCAAGACAATGGTACTTTCTGGGATTGAAAAAAGGAACATTCCAATGTTCTGAAACGTTCCTTTTTTGATTACACTCTTAAAATATTGTGTATTACCTTATTTTTGATAATTCTCTTCACTTTTAAGATATCCTTTAAGTATGCGATTTATAAACTGGCTTAAAGAACGGTCTTCTTTCTCAGCCAGCTGCTTTAGCTCAACTATAATATCTTCATCCAGTGTAATACTTACTTTTGCTTTTAAAGGTTTCATTTCTCCCATTGCATACCACCTCATCTCCTAATATAGCATTATCTGCGATATAATATTGACTATTCGTATAAAATAGTATAAAGTAGTATTTATCAATATAAATATAAGGAGGATAACAACTATCGATGGATAACCATGTATTAGCAAGAAATCTAACAGATTTAGCCACTATGACAGATACCAGTTTTTATTTTCATTATTTACAGGCTTCCAGTGCATCGGAACTTTCCCGATTTATTGAATTAGTACCTGACTTCCTTAATGATGACATCGCGCAAAATCCCCATAACAAAGATACAGAATATGCAATACAACAGATATTGGAGAAATTTGAAAGAAGCGCATAACTTATATATTTAATGGAATATTTTTATAAATATCAGATACATAAAGGCAGCTGTCATACACCAGGGACATTCTAACGAATCTAACACCCTACCGTATTGCGGCTGCCTTTATCTTTCAAATTTTTACGTTCCCTTAAATCTCCTTATAAAGCATCTCAACTATCCCAGCTTTTTACTTTAATGCCCTTTATATTACCGTAACTTTACAATTATACATTATATTATCTGCATTCGCTGCTGTGACTCTGCAGCACAACTTTAGCCGTTACCTTTCCTTAGGCGTTGACAAACGCCGCAACGATCTCATTACTACTCCCATCCACGAATATTAAGACACACAGGAAAACGTGTCCGAAAGATGCTTGAACCTGACTAATTTTTCCAATATGATGAATGCAGCCACTCAATTTGGATTCGTAGCGGGGTTACATTACGATCCTGAAATTAAGGTTACAGACCGCTGATTGAAGCTGTCAGGCGGGTGCTCTTTACATTACATTTCTTATCCACTACCTGCCATGATCTGGATTAAAGACATTATAATATATTTTAATTCTGTTGTCACTGATTGTATTTTGGGGTTATATCTGATCTTTGCAGAATGACGGTCAATAAAAAGGCATGCACATACCGGAAACTGCTTACCTTTGTACTCGTTTCTGTTACTGCTTGGGACATTAAAATTGACTGATCCTCTTTTCTTCTAATAATCAAACATAGTTAAATATTATGAATTGACATTACTTTAAGACTCAGATAAGATGTAAATACAAAAAGGGTGTTGCCGATAGACGGTCAGCCTAATTTAAAGTTTAAAAAAAGTGACCTTACCTTTCGACTGGGGCGGTCACTTTTTTTGTGTGGTTTATGTAGGCTACTAAGATTGACACAATGATTCCAAGAATCATTAAGACAATGGAGAGCAGTTCAAAATCACTCATAAAGCCAGCCCCTTTTCCCAGATTTCCCCTTGTGAAGATTTCTATGTAATCAGAAGGTTCAGTCCCTCTGTTAGAGGGCTCGCCTACCCGTTATGGCAACACCTATTTGTTTTCGATCAGACACATTTATAATTGGCAACGAATTTTTCATATTCATAACCATTTCTCCCTTATTCGGTAATTTTTTTAATATTACCTTATATTCAGGGCATAAACTTTCATTATGTATTAATGAGTTCTTTTTATGTCTTAGCACTTAACTGGAATGACGTAGAATTTGAAAATGAGATATTGGATATTTCAAAGACGGTCTGTTTTATAAGCGTGACAAGCAGGGTAGAAGTCGCAGAAAGGTTTTTGATATTGGTACAACAAAGACTGCACATTCCAACCGGGAAGTACCTCTGACCGAAAGAGCCGGAGTTGAACCTGACAGAGTTCATCCACATCTGCGCAGAAAGACAGATACCACAGTCTTACATGTAGCAGGAATGAGGACTCCGATATCACAACTACTGCACAATGTTACATTATTTCAACAGAAGCAGAAAAGGAACATGGTCAAGGATCAGGTGGATCATAACGATTTACAAGTGGAATAAAAGAAAAATCATAGCCTATATGAATTGTTTGATTTTTAAGAGATAGGATATTGTTTCGTCCTAAGGTCGATTTGAAATAAATCTGATTACAAGAACAATAAATAGGGGCTTAACATTTATTTAAAGCTATGCTATAATGACATTAAAGAAACAACCGCCCACATGGTGGTTGACCTCATTAAGGATAGAAAAGCCACCCATTCCGGTCAAGTTCAGGGTGGTTTTTCTATGTAAATGGAACTTTGATTCAAGAGTATTTAAAAGCTGGAAAAGAAGTGAGAGTTTTATACTATCCTGATATGGTGAATCAACTTTTTAATTTAATTATTGATACTACTAAGGATAAAAGAATTAAAGGAAATGACTTTTTTTTCTTGACCAAGATGGTCACAGAGTAAATGAGCGAGCAATAGATACCCGTATTCGTAAATATTGCAGATATGCGGGAATAAACACTCGTGGCATGCATAAAACACGGACCACCTATATTTCTACCTTGTTAGAAAAGGGAATGTCACCCAACATGGTCAAGGACCAAGTTGGGCATAACGATTTACAAACTACATTCAACAACTATTATTTCAGTCTAACCAGAGATGAGGAAAAAGCCAAAAAGTTGAATGATATCTTTAATAAAAAAGTGGAATAAAGTGGAATAAAACAAAAAGCCCCGAAAACCTTAGTTTTCAGGGCAAAACAAGAGCGCGAGACGGGACTCGAACCCGCGGCCTCGACCTTGGCAAAGTGATTACATGCATTCAATAAAATATAATATCGTATAATAAAATGCGCTAACACCTGATTTTATAGGGTTAGCGCATTCTTCAAATTCAATAAAATATAGTATTATTTAATAAAATATAATAAGTTTAGTAGTCAAATAGTAGTCAATTTACTACCGGATACAATTAACCTTAACTATCGTATCCATTATGTTCTCATCTGATTCCACAACATCAAAATCTATTATATATTCCACTTCTTCCACTGAATCCCATATTGCAATGGCTCCGGATTCTAATAATTCTTCACCGTCTCCATTTCCGTTCCAGATCTGACCAAAATAGTATTGTCCCCCAACTTTGATTTCTTCTTCCGATCCTCTAATATAACTAAGTGTATTCATAAAAACTCCCTTCTCCCGATCGTATCGGGGATAAAATATATTTATTGTAATAATATCAGTTTTTTTGACTGATATCAAGTTTATATGTTCCCGGTATTTCCCGACCGGGTGCGGGTTATATTTCCACCGAATTGTATAACTCTTTTTCTGACAGTTCTCTTATATTTTCCAGTCTTTCAAAAAATGCCGTACCCATATGTGCAATATCTGCATGATATAGCCACACATTCCACCCAACCATCCCTTTTGTAATTTGAAATTTCCCGTCACACGCGGAATATCCAAATGGTTCCCTTTTCAATTTTACCATTTTCATCCTGCTTTCTCCCGGTATTTCTCTACTGGGGCGGGTGATCTATTTATTTAAATTATTGGTCTACCTTTACATCGTCAAAATCTTTTTCTACAACTTCTATTTTACATGTGTCTGGATTTGCTACTGCCCGCAAAATCATTTGCATTTCGTCACTCAATTGTGACCACGGCTGAACAAACATCTGCCCGTTGTTGCAACTGGCATATACAAGTTTTGTTCCTGTTTTCTGATCTGTTGCGAATGCTATTTTTGTAGTGTGCATACTTTCCTTCTTTCTCCCGGATTTCCCGCCGGGACGGGTTATTATTTAATAGTTATCATTAATTATCTATTTTTAAACCGTTCTACTATCCTATCAAGAATATTTTTTTGTTCATCTGCATACCGATTAAATGCGACTCTAATGGAATTGTTTTCGATATTTTCCATATCTTTGTATGCTTCCATAAGCATTTCATAAATAGATAGAAATATGGCTCGATCATCGCAATCGCAATCCCTCCATTTTTTGTAATATTCTCCATAACCATTTTTTAAAACTTTGCTCTTTAGTCCATACGCTTCCTTGCTTGTCATTTTCATAATTCCTTCTTTCTCCCGCCGATCCCCGACGGGACGGGTTATTAATTAGAGTTACTTCACTGATCATCTTTTTTTCATTTTCAGAATGGCTACAATGACAACAATGCTGAATATAATTTCTACTACATCAAATATAATTTCTACATTTTTCATATTAGACATTGACAATGTGACAATAAAAAGCTATCATATTCTTAAAGGATTGGGGCTTTCGCCCCATCCCCCTTAATTCAGTAGTTTGTCGATCAAGTCGATTACTGCACGAATTAAGTTTAGTATTGCAGTGGTGAGAATGATGTTTGCAAGACTTCTCTCATCACTGCTTTTCTTTTTATTATCCATTGCTTTCCCTCCTCTCTCTTGGTGATATAAACATTGTATCACTATTTTCGTTATTTGTCAATACGTTTTTCGTATTTTATTACTATTTTCGTAAATATTTTTTCGAAAATCGTATTGACTTTAAACGTTTATCGTTATACAATGAATATGTATTTAATTTTAAGAAAGGGTGTGATCTTATGGCAATCAAGCTTCATCTAAAAAGAGAAATCGCATTGAAAGAAATGACGCAAAAAGAACTTTCTGAAATAACGGGAATACGTCTCCCGACGCTTTCCGCTATGTGTACCAATACCGCAAAGCATTTACCAATAGATGTACTGGACAAAATTTGTAATGTATTACATTGCACCCCCGCGGATATAATTGAACATATACCGGATGACAACGAAAAATAGCCCTCATGGGGCTATTTTTTATGTCGGTTGTGATCCTATTTTTGATCTGATCGCAAAGAAAGTTACCGGATTAATGGAAGTATTCAGTATTTTATTTTTAAGTTTGAGTACATACGTCGTATTCGATTCGGGACCGTTCGCAATTATTGTATAATCAATCCATTGACTTACAAGTAATCCATTTATGAATACAAATACTAAATCACCCTCATTATAAATGTCTGTTATATCATCAGTTTCTAAAGGTTCTGAACGGTTCCACGTCTTTGTTGACCATCCTATATATGTGTCAATCTTAAGTTCATCTGTCAAAGTTGCAAACCAGCTATCAAAAGCCGTTTTTTGCTGTCTTTTCCAATCATTCAATTCGTTTAGAAATTGAGCATATGCCGTTTGGTACTGTAAAAACAATTGTGATGTATCCACTTGTTTGATCAATCCGGTAACAAACCCGCATATAGAAGTATTTACCCTGGTATCCTCGATTTGTGCCTGGGTAATTGCTGTCACACCTTTACCAATATACACATATGCCAAAATGTACTCTTCAACGAACTGCGTTCGCTCTGCCGTCGGTTTCGTTGGTGTACTGGCGGCTGTTCCTTTCTTTATAGTAATTGTTCCTGTTCTTTGGCTCTGGTTACTGTCCATCTTTGCCACTATTGCGTCATACCTGTTTAATACCAGATCTGCCGCATCCAGTGTAAGTACTAAGTACTGTCATTTTGCAACCACCTGCCATTGCTGTCAGCAAGCTTTCCGGATGCAACCTGTTACTTTTCATCCCGGAATTGACTTTTACCTGTAATCCGCCGCCTACGCTCTCATAAACACCACCACTAACCAGTCCGTCAGATAATCATTTATTTGCTCTGCATTATATCTGCGGTCACCATTAACGCTGTTAAAAAATCCGCTTGTTATTGCCATTTATCCCACCTCCAATGTGCTGAACGTTGGTATTATAGATTTACCGTTTTCGTCTTCACTTTCTATTATTTCCAGTATACGGGGACTTGCTTCTATCCCGTATTCATTGATTACCTGCACGATGTCACCCAGGTAATAATCTTTGTTAAGTTCATAACTTATTCTGGTTTCTGTACTGCCGTCAAACGACTGTACAGATTTACTCTCTTCCAGACTTTTATTTCCCGGTCTTCCAACATTTTTAGGTATTCTTCCTCGGTATACTCCCCGTTGTTACTGCTTACGTCCCGGGCATCCACAAACTTCTCATAACGGTCAAGTCCTGCGGCAGTCCCTACCACCGTTGTTTTTCGTTCAAGTCCTTCACCTTCCCGGCTACCAGTGCAACATTTTTGAAATCCTGCTTTAAAAATTTGTATTCTGTATTTAACAGGTTTTCGTAATCCGAACTGAAAACCACGTATGGATTTTTTTCCTGATTATATGATCTGTTTTCCCCAACATACAGTTCAAACCGGAACGTTTTATTTATGATATAGATGTCAAAACCAATCCCGTATTGCTTGCACATTTCCGCAATGACTTCACACAGATTATCACCCGTGACCTGCATATCTATCGTATCTTCCAGACCTAATAAACCGCCATTTCGAGGTTTTTTATCTTCCGCTCTGCAATTATAGGGCTTACGCATTTTCTTCTATCATGCGCCGTATACACAGTTCTACTCGCCCTGTCAAATTGGTCTGCTGCCATATAATCCGGCGGGACAATATATTTTTAAACTCCTGCAGATACGTGAGATAATTACCGTTTTCCACATCTGTTTTAATTGTAATGTTTTCTATGATCATTACACTTTTTATATATGGTGTCGTTTCCGACACGGTAATATCGGATGACCTGCACAGGTAATTATCTTCTTTTAGCAGTGATATTAAATCCATAGATACAGGAAGATATAATTCAAAATCCCAGTTTCATCGAAAAAGGGGTAGTCCATATAACACTCTGGTAATTATCTATTAATCCGATAGTATCCAGATCCTTATTAAATACATATATTTCCATGCGCTACACTCCTTCGAATTTATCCGTATGCAGGATCTTTAATTGTAAAAATTCCAGTCCGCTTTCACATTCATATGTGAAAACATTGTCTCCACTCTGTACATGTATCCAGTGACTTGTTTTGTCCAGGGCATTGACTATATTTGAGTTAATCCCGTCCCGCTGTAAAACTACCGATTTTTCGCCCGATATAGTGTTTATCCGGATTAAATCCGCGGTCTGCATCGTGACTTTAAGTTTCAATGTTTCCCGGGTTGTGAGGTTGTAAATTACCGGATTGATAACGGTACCCTGTGAGAACAATTCAATGACCACTCCCGTTTCGGCATCCCCCTGGTTGATAATATTTTCTTTTGCAAGAATGGTCATTCTGCTAAACTCAATCCCCGGTTTTCTATAGCAAACGGAAATTCAAACAATGATTCTGTACT
>NZ_JMLZ01000001.1:0-1763764 GCF_000686105.1 Robinsoniella sp. KNHs210 | reverse complement strand
TGCGAAGACATCTCCGATCCTTGGTTTTTCCTTTGATCCCGAGGCAGTCAAAATGGAAGTGACAAATGTGTCTAAAGTTGTAAAAGAGTATGAAAGCCTTGTGGGCGGTGAGCTGCCTGTGGAAGAAACGAATGCCGAATTCCTGGAAAAATTAAATGTGGCAGGAATTGATAAAGTGATGGCTGAAATGCAGAAGCAGATTGATGAATTCCTCGCTTCAAAATAATAAGATATACAGAGATAAATATGTAACGCCGCGGGTAGATGAAGCTTTCCACCCACGGCGTTTTCATGGAAAAAGAAGAAAGTGATAAAAAAAGAAGTCTTTGCCACAATTTGTAGTTGCAAAAAGAAGGGTTCTGTTAGAAAATTATTATAAAATTAGCTGACAGGGGGAAGTGAAATGAAATTGATGGAAAGCTGCAAGGGATATCTTGCTCGTAAGAATAAAGACCAGAAGCAGATGGAGAATCAAAAATTATTTCGCAGAATTTTTCTTGGGATTTCCGTAAGTATGCTGGTAGTGATTCTGGCGGGTTCGGGATGGATGTACCGCATGGTGAAAAAGGTCATTATCGATCAGAATATCCGGATGTCCATGCAGGCATTTTCACAGGTGCAGACGGATTTTGAGGAAGCCAACGGCACAGCCAATATGATTGCCACCCAGGTAATGCTTGATGACGTCTGTTCCGAACTGCTGACAGCCGTTTCGGGACAGACGCTGAACAGTATCACCCTGAGCAAGGTGCGCAACCAGCTTTCTCTGTACCAGAATACGAATCCCGAAGTTGAATCCATCTATATTTATAATAATGACCTTGACCTTTTTATCACCTCCGGAAGCAGGTTTGGGGCAGTGGGAAAAGCAGAATATTCCGATCAGAATATAGTAAGCATCTTAGAAAATCCGCAAAAGTATCATACACAAAATCTGATCCGCAGAGAGATGACAACGAAATATTCCAATCAGACAGAGAAAACGGAGGTTGTCTATTCTTATCTATTATATGCAGCAGAACAGAAAAAAACGGGAAGTGTGGTTATTGTCAATATGAAATTTGATAAGATGCTGCAGGAAATTCTGGATATGGAGATTCTGAAAGACAGCCGGATGCTTATTATCGATGAAAAGAATGAAAGGCTTGTGGATTTACAGACCTATCCGGTTCAAGAGACTGCGAAGATGAGGGAAACGGTACTTCAATTGGCGGAAAAAGGGATTAAGTATCAGGAAGCAGTGGTGGATGGAGAGAAATATTTTTTCTCCTATCTTTTTTCAGGCAAAAGCCAATGGAATTATGTCAAAATCACCAGGTGGAATTCAATGTTCCATGTTCTTCTGGACCTGCGCCGCTGGATCGTGGGATTTACGCTTACTATTGTAATTGCGGTCGTTGTAATAGCCCTGGCTAATTCAGTAACCATTTTGAAAATACATAGAAGGCTGGAAAAAAAATATGCCCTGTCTGAAAGGCGTTCGGACCGGTATCTTCTGAGAGAAGGATTCTTAAGCGATTTTCTTCACAACAGAAAGCTTTTTGGAAAAAACCAGCTGCGTCAGCA
Organism: Robinsoniella sp. KNHs210; assembly: GCF_000686105.1. Taxonomy (NCBI): domain Bacteria; kingdom Bacillati; phylum Bacillota; class Clostridia; order Lachnospirales; family Lachnospiraceae; genus Robinsoniella; species Robinsoniella sp. KNHs210. The sequence goes on along the minus strand of NZ_JMLZ01000001.1, from coordinate 1,762,198 downwards.
GATAGATAACTTTGGATTCTCCGTTGACGAAAACCAGAAGTATGCCGTGTTGATTTTACAGTTGGAAGCGTACAAAAAATTCCGGGATATTTATGGAAAAACCGGTACCTACGATATCAAATATGGCTTTCAGAATATATTTGAAGAAACTTTTGGGAAGTATTTTCAGGTAATGGGATTAATTAACCGGGATCACACACTGACGTTTCTTCTGGAAACAACGCAGGAGGATGGAATGCAGGAGAAGATCAGTGAGTGTTTCCACGCGTTCTGTGAAAATGTGAAAGTTTTTATTGAATGGAATTTTTCCCTGGTCGGATCAGAAGAAACTGTTAATCTGGAAAAGGTTCCGGAAGTGAACAGCAATCTGAAAACGGTTATGCAGGAAAGCTTTTTTTATCCGCCGAATACTTATTTTACATACGAACAGATTCAGACAGAGCATGGAGAACAGGCAGAGTTCCAGCAGCTGGAGGCGGGCAGCCTGCCTAAGGCAGTTCGTTCCGGACAGGATGTGTGGGAGGTCTACCAGAGTTTTACACAGAAACTTAAAAAGTGCAGTATGGTGGAGTATATGAATGCGATTATCTGGCTGGGCATAACCGTTGTCCGTAGTGTAAAGGACTTTTCTTTTTATGAAACCGAAGCAAATGACTTCTTAGTTCAGCTGACAGCATGTGAAAAGGCTGCTGAAGTGGATGAACTGTTCCTACAGCTTTTTGAAAAAATACATGAAAAGCAGGAAAAGGCAGCAGTTAAAAAAGGAGTGATCGGGAAGCTGGATGAAGTAAAAAAATATATTGAAGAAAACTTTTCCGATCCTAATCTCACACTGGAACAGCTGGGAGATGAATTCAGTGTATCACCAAATTATCTTGGAAGGCTGTTTAAAAAAGATATGGGAATGTCTGTGGCGGATTATATAAATGGGGAACGCCTGCAGTGGGTGTTAAAGGAACTGGAGAATACAGAGCGGGCAGCAAAAGATCTTGCAGAAAAATGCGGATTTGTGAGCACAAATTATTTTTATACTTATTTCCGGAAAAAAATAGGCGTGACCCCGCAGGCATACCGGGAACAATTCAGGGAACAAAAAGGAGTTAAATAAAGCCTCGAATTGTTTGCAGTATATTTGCCCCGAATTCAGGTTACGTAGCCCGCTACGCGCCCTTCATTCGGGACAAATCTACCACAAACTGTGATGCACATCTGTCAGAAAGCAATTTTAAAACACGCTCTAAAGTTGAAAGAAAATTATGATATAGAAAGGAAGCCACGAGGTAATTCTTTCAACTTGTTTTTAGTGGCTGTATTGCAGGCTAACCTGCAATATGTGACGGGTATTAATATGACACACAAAGAACGTTTTATAAAGACCTTACAATGTGAGGATATCGGGGGAAGGGTGCCCCATTTTGAACTGGTATTTTTCCTTACCATGGAGGCACTTGGTAAGGTACATCCCAGCCACAGATTCTATGAACAGTGGAATCAGATGAGCTACACGGAGCAGAAGCTTCATATTCAGGAGATTGCTGATATTTATATCGATACTGCAAAGCGATATGATCACAGTGCAATTTTTGTACACTCCAACCCGGGGGGCTTTGATAACATCCAGTGGTTACTGGAAACCATCCGGGAAAAGTCAGGAGATGAATATTATCTGATGATGCATGGAGATCCGACCTGGGCAATTCCGGACGGGGATACCATGATTGATTTTGCAGTACAGATGCTGGAGGAGCCGGAAAAACTAAATGAGATATCTAAGAGAAGAGTAGAGGAGCATGCTGCTTTTGCTGATAAGCTGGACCGAAAAGGTCATTTACTGGATGGATTCACCCTTTGTTCCGATTATTGCTTTAATACAAATCCATTTTTTTCCCCGGAACAGTTCGAAGAACTGATCATCCCCTATTTAAAAGAAATCATCAGTGAATACAGAAAAATGGGGTATTATTCTATCAAACATACAGACGGGAATGTGATGCCCATTTTAAAACAGATTGCAGACTGCAAACCAAATGCGATCCATTCCCTGGATCCCCAGGGGGGCGTAAATCTGGCAGAAGCAAGAAAGATTGTGGGAGACGGCATTGCACTTATCGGAAATGTAAACTGCGGTCTGCTACAGACTGGAACGGATGATGAATGCGACGCTGAAGTACAAAGATCTCTGCGTGAGGGAATGGAGGCGGGAAAGGGATACATCTTCTCCACCTCTAACTGCGTATATACGGGCATGGCATTAGAGCGGTATGAAAGAATGTGGAAGATCTGGCAGAAATACGGGATTTATTCCGATTAGTGAAGGTACACAAAGAAAGGATGCAGCATGGAAGTATTGAAGAAAGAGGATGTGTTACGTGTAATTGAGGGAAAAGGGGCAGCGAAAAGAATTCCGCTCCTATATGATATCTGGATCTATGATAATGTATTTGAAAATGATGCCGGAAAACGCAATGCCTGGCTGGAGCAGTACCCCTGTGATGTGGATGAAGTATTTTTACAGATGCCGGGAATGACTGAGGGACCAAAAGAAGATCCTGACTTTTACTGGGCGGCACCCGGAAAACATAGTTTGGAGGGAAGGGGGCTGGATGCTCAGTGTCTGATTGAGGACTGGGAGGATGCGGGGGAATTCTATGATACTTTTCCAGATCCAAAATCACCGGCTCTTATTTTGGGAAAAAAAGAAAAGGATGGGCGTTACCTGCTGGGAAGATGGTGGTATTGTTTTTTTGAGCGGCTTTGGTCCTTGCGGGGAATGGAAAATGCGCTTACCGATTTTTATCTGTATCCGGAAGAAATTCACCGTTTATTTACCAGACTGACGGATTTTTATATGCGGATTATGGAGCGGACAAAAGAAGAGCTGGATGTAGATGGTTTTTTTGTATCCGATGATATTGGGACACAGACGGCACCTTTCTTTTCCCAGGATATTTTCCGGGAGTTTTTCAAACCATATTATAAAAAGCTCATTGACAAGGCACATGAGCTGGGAACTCATTTCTGGCTGCACAGCTGCGGCAATATTGAGCTGTTTCTGCCCGATTTGATTGAAATCGGACTGGATGTGATCCATCCTATCCAGAAGAATACCATGAATGAGCAGGAGATTGCGGAAAAATTTGGCGGACAGATTTGTATTTTAGCGGGAGTGGATGTACAGTATCTGATGGCTTTTGGTTCTGCAGAAGAGGTAAAGGAAGAAATTGCATTTCTGATGAAAGCATATGGCAGAAGGGATGGACGCCTGATGATGACTATGGGGAATGGATCAACCCCGGATTGGAAAATACAGAATCTGAAAGCACTGTACGAAGCCTCCCTGTATCCCGTTATAGAAGGGAGTGGCAAAGAATGAATCCATTGATTTTCAGAAAAGGAGTCTGTGATCCCCATATTCATATTTTTCAGGGAAAAGCTTATCTTTATGCTACACATGATTCGCCGGGCTGGGAGGATGATTTTCATATGGAAGACTGGCAGATCTGGTCATCTGAGAATCTGATTGACTGGAGTCTGGAATCCGTTATCCATCCGGAGGATTTTTATTGCGGCGCCCTGAATCAATGCTGGGCGGTGGACGCCGCCTGCAAAGACGGTACATATTATCTGTACTATTCCACCGGAGACTGGGGAGTGGGAGTGGCCATCTCTGAGAATCCCGAAGGGCCATTTACAGATCCTCTGGGAGAGGCGCTGGCAGATTACCGCAGTCATCCCGCCGGGGTTCCCAAGTGGGATCCCTGTGTATTCCAGGATGATGATGGAGAGGCATATCTGATAGTGGGAACCTGTAAATATGAAAAGCCCTGGGACTGCTATCTGATTGCACGGCTTGCTGATGATATGATTCATCTGGCGGAGCCTCTCAGACGCCTGGAATATGTGAACAATCCATGGCCTGAGGACAAGCCCTCCCTTCACAAATATAACGGACGGTATTATCTGACGCATTCCTCTTATTATGCGGTGGCGGAGCGGGTTTACGGTCCTTATTATTATCAAGGGAATACAGGCTGTAATATTGATCACGGCAGTTTTTTTACCTATCATAACCAGACCTATTTTGCATCCGGGGGCATGGATAACCCGAACCGGTACCTGAGGGCTTCTTTTCTTGCACCCTGTCATTATAGAGAGAATGGAGAGATTGTCATTGACCAGAAAATGATGGAATATGGCTGCGGCCAGTACGATGCGGCGTGGAAGCAGATTTATGCCTCCTGGTATTTTGCAGCAGCCAGAGAATGTAAGCAAGAGGATGAAACAGGTGCGATACAGGTGGAACTTCTGTCAGGAGAATACCTGTATTTTCCTGAAATAACGAATATAGAAGAAAATACCAGAATCCAATTTTATGCCTCAGCCATGAAGGATATGGACATTACGGTACGGGAGGATGCACTGGACGGACCGGTGCTGGGAAGCTGTAAGATCGGACAAAACAAAGCGGTTTATGCCACACGATTACATTGTAGTCCGGGGAAAAAATCCTTATATATTGTGGCTGACGGAGCATTGAAAATCCAGTGGTTCTCTTTCTTAAACGAGCGCAAACGATATACGCTGGAACCGGTATTTTCTGTGGTGGGAAGAGGAGCATCCATAGCCTTTGATCCGGATGCCGGCAATCATCAGGTATTGCAGAATATGGAATTGCGGGGGGCTGCAATGGAAGCCCTGGCAGATGGCGGAAAAGGAGGAAAGGGTACTCTGTCGGTACCTTATTTCTGTACCGGAGCGGATACAGCGCTTAGTGTATATGTGAATCACGAATATCAGGGAATACTCCAGTTTCCGGTCACCCCGTTTCCTTTTCTTGGTAAAGTGCCCTGTATCAGTAAAATCAATGTACAGCTTAAGCCTGGGATAAACAGGGTGAGACTGAGCTCTGATGAATATCAGGAAGGAAGGCTGGCGATTGACCATATTACAGTGGAGTCAGAATTAACCAGCTGCCAGGTATATGCGGCGGCTAACGGTGTACTAAAGCCCAGAGGAAATGGGTGCTGGGACGGTTTTCCTCAAAGAGAAAGTGATCCCGGTGCCTTCAGCGGAAGAATTGTGAAATACCTGGGAAAACCGGGGGATGAGGTTTGTATCCAGGGGGTGGATGGCGGACAAGGCGGTGCATATTATCTCGAGATACACTATTGCAGGGGAGAGGAGGGAATATCCTGCTATGACCTTCTGATTAACGCAAAGAAATGGAAGAGTATCCGAATGCAGTGTACCGGCAGGTTCTCTACTAATGCTATGGAGACTTATTGCATATGGATAAAGCTGAAAAAAGGGGATAATACGCTGTCCGTGATAAAAACGGGTGAGCAGGATAAGGGTATCTTTATTGATGCATTTTCAGTGATTCCTGCAGAGAGTGAAAAATAAGATGGTAAGAGAGTTTTCTAAAAGGCTGTCCCCGGACGATCGTCCGGGGACAGCCTTTCTTTCATTATTCATCATTACGTAAGTGTGTATTCATGCGGTATTCACCAAGAGATACTTTAAAGTACTTCTTGAATCGGGTATAAAAGTAATTATTTTTTTCCATGCCGATTTTATCCAGGATCTTATTTAATGGAAGTTTTGTCTCATTCAGATAGTGGGCAAGCATTTCCATTCGAAGATCTGTGATATACTGGGCAACAGATTTCTGCATGGCTGATTTAAAAATCTGTCCGATATAATTGGGGGAAAGCCCAATCTCTTCTGAGATAGAACTCAGGCATAAAGAGGGGTTGGAAAATTCCCGGTCTACGATCTGGCAGATACGCTGTGTTACGATATCCGTATTCTGGCTGAATGGATTATCATGGAGAAACGCTATTTTGCTGCAGAGGGACTGGAGTAAAGTATCCATGAGCCGGCTGATATCAGATGCAATTTCTACATTTTTCAGGTCAACCAGACAGTCCTTTAATAGTGTCATGCAGTCTTCTTTCAAAACAGGATATTTATCAGATATCTGAAAATACAAGTCATAAATAAGCCGTATGCTGGAAGACATAATCTCATTATAGTCGTAGGAAAAGAGCTGTTGGGAAATTTTCTGGTAGGTTTCCAAAGCCTGTTCCGTTTTTCCATTTAATACAGCGGAAGACAGTCGTTCTGATAATTGCTTAGGGAAAAAGAAAATATCGGAATTCAGGTCATCCATCATCTGCGGGCTGATAATACTGGAGTGTCCGTAACGTATTTTCTGCAGCAGTGAGTTCTCCATATTGATATACATGCTGGGCAAGTGTTCCAGACCCTTAAACAGGGTGCTGTATGCCACGGTTAATGACAGCTTTAAGTACCGGTCTACGTTTTTTTGAATGGAAAGGAATATGTTCTGCAGCTTCTGATGGAAAGCTTCATTGGGAAGTTCTTTCCCGCAATTAATTAATATTACAAATTTGTCATTTTCCCGGCTGAAAAGATTGCAGGTGAAGGACTGTCTGACAATTTCCTCGGCGATGTTAGCGATTGAGAATCGGAATACCCATAATTCATTCGGTGCGTTGGCATTGAGAAAATCCTGGTAGTTATCAATTTTCAGGACAGCCATGCATATCGGCTGGTCTGTAAGATAAGTAAGATTCTGGGACTCCAGTGCGCGCAGAGTGCTGTCAACAGGCTCAGTGCGGTTTCCTGTGACCAGGCTGTTCAGGAAAGACTCTTTATAGCTTTGGGCATTTTTTTTCTTTAAAGTATTCAATTTTTGATTGTTCTGGTGCAAAGATTCAAATACTGTCAGAATATGCTGAAATTCAGTTGGAACCTGAAGCTTTACATCGGAATCGCCATAGGCCTGGTCTTCCAGCAAGTGGGTTACTTTCTGTATCGGTGTATTCAGCCTCTTGGCAAAGAATAAGCACAGGAGGATGCAGAACAGAAAAACAGATATCATAATTGCGGAACTGATCAGTACGGCTGAGATAATATCTTTAAAAATAATACTGGAGGGAACCAAGCTGATCAGGTACCAGTTATTCACATTGTCACGTGTAAAGGAATAAAAATAGCGGGTTTTATCAATGGTAAAAAAACCGTTGCCGAATCGTTTATCGTCTGCAAATTTTTCCTTAAAAGATGAGAATGTGTCGGCATTTTCCAGAAGCTTGGGGGTCAGTACAGAACTTAATACGGTCATGTCAGAATCCATTACAATGAAATCCATAGGGGTTCCCTCTTTATATCTGTTCATGGAATGGATGGCATCTGTCAGAGAGGAGGCATAAGTATTAATTATAATAGCATTCCTGCGTCCGTCCTTGCCGGTGTAGGAATCATAGTAGACGTAGGAGAGAATTTCAGCATTCTGGGTCATTTCGTTAATCCTTCTTGGAATCGGGTGTTTATCATAAGCGGCGATAAAGTCCGGGTCTGTCACCAACTTTACACAATCCGAATCTGTAAATTCACTGCTGCCTGACTGGCTGCCGTTTTTAGACGAAAAGAATAAATCCAGCTGCGCGTTATAGAGATAGATGCTTTCAACATAAGGAAGTACAACCAGCTGGTTATCCAGTACGCGGCTTGCCAGAATCGGAGTGGTGGAAGAGCGGTTATTCATATAAAGAAACGAAATAATGTCATTATTATTAATGAGAGAACGGGTCACCCGCTGTATATTGTCATTGAGCTGTTCCACGGTATAATTTGTCTGTGATACCAGGTTCTGGTTAAAACCGGAAGTCAGTTTCAGCGAAGTTTTTCCATAGTTAATGGAAAGAAAAGAAGAAAGAAGAATGGTAATAATTACAGATATTGCAAGTAAGCTAAGGAGCGTGCTGTTAAAAAAGCTCCTGCTTTTTTGGGAGTCTGTATGCAGTTTTTTGAATTTAATTGCTTTCATTTATTTCTTCCACCTTTGCCTTTTGATAATATCATTATAATAAAAATAAGAAAAGATTCAATAGAGAATTGGAGAAAGTGATAGTAATCGTAGAAAAGATTAAAATTCAGAGAGGTATATTTATTAGAAATATGTGAATTTCTAAAGAGTCATCGTTGTGAAATTCCGGAAATTAACGCATAATGGGAAAAAATAAGTGAAGGAGAAGAAGAATGAATGAAAAATTTACTTACTCGCTGCGTATTGGCATCTGCCCGGATTTTTACGCAGAAGAGAAGTTTTATGATTTATTGAAGTTTTGTAAATCTGCACAGATTGATGACGTCCAGTTTTTTCTGAATATGGAAGAAGTCAATCAGGGGCATTTATCATTGGAGAAGACAAAAGAGTGGCTTCAAATGATAGAAAAGTTTAAGCCCAAGTTAAATGAAGAGGGAATCAGCGTATCCTTAAACCCCTGGACAACGGTTCTCCATGCAGACCGGGGAAGAACCTTAGCAGAAGATCAGAATTTTACCACTATGGCTGATTATAACGGCAGGAAAGCAGACGTAGTAGCCTGCCCTTTGGATCAACAATTTCAGGACTATATCAAAGCTGTTTATGGTTTGTATGCAGATCTTCATTTTGCGGTTATATGGATTGAAGATGATTTCAGGCTGCACAATCATCCCCCGCTGGAATGGGGAGGATGCTTTTGTGAACTGCATAAGAGAGAGTTTGACAAACGTATAGGAAAAGAAGTGGATATGGAAAGTTTTCTGGAGGGCATTCTGTGCCAGGGTTCCCCACATCCTTACCGGAAGGTGTGGCTGGATACCGCAAGAGATACCATGTGTGGTTTTGCAGCTCTTCTGGGTGAGGCGGTCCATGAGATATCTCCCCATACAAGGATGGGACTTATGAGTTCCGGTCCGGAGGTGCACTGCGTGGAGGGACGTGACTGGAACGGTATTTTCTCCGGTTTATCAGGTGAGACGGCGCCTTTGAACCGCCCGCATCTGCCGGCATATGCAGAAGCTTCGCCCCGCCAGTATGCACTGGATTTCCAAAAGACTACCAAACTGAGTGCAGCCATGACAAAAGGCCAGGCGCAGCTTTGGCCTGAGCTGGATAATTTCCCCCATACAACATTTTCTAAATCTCACCGTTTTACACGCCTGGAAATAGAAAGTGCCCTGGCTGTGGGGGCAGACGGAATCACCATGAATCTCTTCGATATGATAGGGAACGGCATAAATAAGGAACAAAAATATGATGAACTGCTAAGCAGGGCAAAACCATATTTAACCGGGATCACAGGTCTGCATCTGAAAGGCAGTGAGGAAAAAGGCATTTGTGTAATGTACAGCAGCAATTCTTCCTATACCATACATACAGACGGAACAAGATGTTTATCAGCCATACAGCCCTGGGAGACATTCTGGGCAGAATACCTTTCTGCATTTGGCATGGCGAACCATTATTGTGATGACTGTTCCAAAACAGGAGAGATTATGGCGGTCAGCGGACAGTATTTTCGAAATTTAAAACCATGTGAAATCACGAAGATGTTTTCTGACAATGTCCTCCTGCTGGAAGGAGAAGCAGTGGAAACCCTGGTGGATATGGGGCTTGGCTGTCTGCTGGGAATTACTTCCTGTGAATGGTATCCGGCAAATACCGGTAAGCACAGCTACGAACAGGTGATTACAGAACAACGGTTCCAGAACCTGCCGTATGCCAGGATTTCTGCTCAGACCATGGGGGAAACGGGGGATTACCTTAATATAACGTATACAAAAGAGCCGCACCAGACAGTTTCTGTGCTAAAAGCGCCGGATGGTTCTGTCGTAGGAGAGGGAGTTGTCTATGTAACGAACCGCGCCGTGATACTGCCCTACGGCCATATGCGTGACAGGCATAACTTTTTGTTAAACCCGGTGAGACAGGAAATGCTAAGGCACCTCATCTTATCCATGAAGGATGTACGGCAGCCTGTAATCATAGAAAATTGTCCCTATGTAACCGTAAGTCATTTTAGCCGGGAGGGACAGCAAGTGCTGTTACTGTTCAATTATGCAACGGATGATTTTGAAAATGTGAAATTAGATCTTCCATTTCCGGTACAGGACGCATTTGAAATTTCCAGAGAAGAAGGAAAGCCGGTTCCGCTGCAATTTGAAAAAAGGGAAGGCGGGATACTTTTGCCGGTCATGCTGGAGCACATGACTTCCCGCTGCATCGTGTTAAAATCATGAAATCTGCTGTAATCCTGAAAAGTGTTCGTTTTCAGAGAGATAAGTTTGGAACAAAAGCGTTCCATACTTTCTATTGAAGCAGTACCGCAGACCCGTTTGGGGTATGCAGGGGTATAAAAATGCTAAAACAGGAAGAAAACGAAGGTTTTCGAAATTATCTTTGTTGAAAAGTGTAGGCATTAAGGGCATAATAGGGAACAGATTAAGGAGGGAAATTTAAAATGAAGAAAATAAGTAATCGTAAGAAAGGTAAAAGTTTTGCAGTAAACGGGCAGCGTAATTGGAAACGATCGGTAAAAAAACAAATGCCATTTTATTTAATGATGGCTCCGGGACTTTTCATGATCACATTGATTTTTTATCTGCCAATGCCGGGGGTAATACTGGCTTTTAAAAATTATAAACCCACGGATGGGATTTTCGGCAGTGAATTTATCAACCCTTTATTTAAGAACTTTGAGTTTTTCTTTAAATCCGATACAGCAAGAATTGTTACGATGAATACGATTCTGTACAATATTATAGAAGCAGTTCTGGTAACGGTAGTGGCGGTGGCACTTGCCATCTTGTTAAATGAAGTGAAAAACAAATATGTATCCGCTGCTTATAAAGGCGCCATACTGATTCCTACTTTTTTATCCTGGATCGTTATTCAGTATATATTATTTAGTTTTTTAAGCGTAGACAGAGGTATTATTAATAATGTCCTGGGAAAATTCGGGATAGAAGGGATACAATGGTACAGCGAGCCGTCTAAGTGGAGAGCGATTATGCCGCTGGCTTATCTCTGGAAAAATGTCGGTTACTACTCTGTCCTGTATGTTGCTGCAATTGCGGGTATCAATACAGACTATTATGAAGCGGCACAGTTAGATGGAGCTACGAAATGGCAGCAGATTAAGTTTATTACACTGCCTCTGATCCGTACAACCATGATCGTTCTGTCCTTGCTCTGGGTAGGAAAGCTGTTTAACGGCGGTCTTGGAGACTGGAATGCATTCTATACCCTGCCAAATGATGCAGGTGCACTATATCCGGCAACAGATGTCATTGATACTTACGTTTTCCGATCCCTGAAAAAAATTAATGATTATGGAATGTCGGCGGCAGTGGGGCTTTATCAGTCTACAATTGGATTTGCCCTGGTTCTGATTTCCAATAAAATCATTAAGAAAATCGATCCGGACAGCGCACTATTTTAAGGGAAGGAGATCCTATGAAAAAGAAAAGAACTGTAAGTGTTTTTAAGGTAGGCATTCATACGATTTTTTTATGCCTTAGTTTAATCTGTGTCGTGCCGCTGCTTTTGGTTGTGGGGATTTCATTTACCGGGGAAACCTCTCTGATGGTGGATGGTTATCATTTTATTCCGAAAGTGTTCAGCACGGACTCTTACCGCTATGTGTTCAGCGGAGCGGCATCTGTGGCACAGGCATATGTAGTAACGATTGTGGTAACGGTTATGGGTACGGCACTGCATCTTCTGATCACCGCTATGCTGGCATACTCGCTGACGAGAGATGAAGTGACTTGGAGAGAAAAAATCTCATTCTTTGTATACATACCGGTCTTGTTTAACGGCGGACTGGTGCCGCAGTATATGTTAATGACCAGATACCTGCATCTAAAGAATACCATTTGGGTTTTAATTTTAATCAATCTGGTATCGGCTGTAAATGTACTGATTATGAAAAACTTTTTTAAGTCAATTCCCAATTCGCTGATTGAATCGGCAAGAATTGACGGTTCCGGAGAGTTCCGGACATTTTTTAAGATCGTACTGCCTCTGTCCACACCATCCCTGGCAACGATTGGACTATTTGTATCAATTGCATACTGGAACGACTGGATGACCTGTTCCCTGTATATTGAAACCCCGAAATTATATACATTGCAGTATCTGCTGCAGTCATTAATGAATAACATCGGGTATCTGCAATCCAATGCCCAGGCTTCCCGTTCCATTGAACAGGCACTGGGGGTACTGCCAAGCGAGGGTGCGAGAATGGCAACCTGTGTTCTGGCAATCGGACCAATCATACTATTATATCCGCTGCTCCAGAAGTATTTTGAAAAAGGATTGACAATTGGAGCAGTAAAAGAGTGATTTTTACTGATGAAAATCAGAAAAATAATAAATTAAATTTAAGGAGGAAGACAACATGAAAAGAAAGAACCTGATAGCAGTCTTACTTGTTGGGGCAATGCTGGCAACTACATTCACAGGATGTGGAGCAGCAACAGAGAAAACATCGAAAGAAACAAATGGTACGGAGAATCCGGGCAGTGATGCGGGTACCGGGGAAAGCAAGGATGGGGATAAGGAAGAAACAAAAGAAGCTTCCGGCGATCCGGTAGAATTAAGCTTTTATATGATGAACGGACCGGTAAATGATGCTGAGCGTATTATGGAAAAAGCGAACCAGATCATTGAAAAAGAGATTAATGCAAAATTGAACCTGGTTATGATTGACAGTGCTACTTATGGAGAAAAAATGAACCTGATGATTAATTCAGGAGATGACTGGGACTTATGCTTTACCGCAAACTGGGGCGGCATTAATTTTTATGAAAATGCGGCAAAAGGCGCTTATGCAGATCTTACAGAGTTAATTCCCCAATATGCACCGGAAACTTATAAGAGAATTCCGGAAGGCCTGTGGGAAGGCGTTAAGGTGGATGGTAAAATCTATGGCTCCGTAAACTACCAGCAATGGGGCGTTGCAAAGAGACAAGGCTTCCGTTATAGGACAGATCTGGCGGATGAGGTAGGATTTGACTGGAAAGCAGTTAAGGGTAAACCTACCCTGGAAGCACTTCAGATGACTGGGGATTTCATAGGCAAAGCGCTGGAGAAACACCCGGATATGATAGGCTGGGAAACTTCCTCCACCTGGAATTTATTTGCGAACGAACCTCTGTTCTGGGATATGGAAGCTGTTGGAGATATGGCTACCCCGGGCTGGATTCGTTTTGATGAACCGGATAAAGTAATCAATCAATTTGGTACCGATGAATTTGCAGAATTCTGTACGATTATGCGTGACTGGTATGAAAAAGGCTATGTCAGAAAAGACGGTGCTACGGTGAAAGATACCAGCCCGGACAGAAAAGCAGCGAAGATGATTGCAGAAGTCGGGTCAGGATGGCCGGACAGCGTGGACTTCCCGGGTAATGAGGATTCTGCAAAAATGAGTATGTGTACCAAGGATATAGCACCGGCCGGAACAGTTTCCACAACCAGAACAGTGATTCCTGCTGCGGCAGGACCTACGGCTGCCGTTGCAGTGAATGCTCAGTCTGAAAATATTGAAAAAGCAGTTGAATTAATTGAGCTTTTGAATACAAATGACGAACTGTATTTGCTGATCACACAGGGTGAAGAAGGCGTGGATTACGTTTATGGCGATGACGGAACCTATGCTTTGCAGGAAGGAAAATATAACTTTAACTTTAATGAATGGCAGATTGGACAGTCTTACAGTCCTGATTTTACCCGAGCATTATATAACCGCAATGAAGCAGGAGATTTACAGAAACAATCCCAGAGCATGGTCTTTGAAGAAGATAAGAAAGCTGAGATTTCACCGGTAACCGGATTTGTGTTTGATCCGACACCAGTCAAGACGGAATTGGCAAACTGTACCTCTGTGATTACAGAAATGGTTCCTGCTTTAAGCTCAGGATCTGTAGATCCCCAAACGGCACTTCCTGACTTTTTAAAGAGACTGGAAACAGCTGGCGTAGATAACGTCATTGCTGAAAAGCAGGCACAGATGGATGCCTGGAAAGCAGCAAAATAGGGGGAGAATGATGGTAAAGCTGGGTGTAATAGGCTATGGTGTCCGCATGGATATGCTGGCAGATGAATTTATGGGCCTATTGGAAAAAGTACAGATTACAGCAATAGCTGATAAAAATCAGGAACGTGTGAAAGCGCTTTTAACCAAGGCGGATTCCAGGGAAATCATGCATGAAATGGAAATTGACAAAATTGACGGCTTATGGAGAAAATGTCCGATGGATCCGGAATCAATACACTTTTATGATACGGCACAAGAGATGCTGGATCAGGAAGAACTGGATGGTGTTTTAGTAGGCACCAACTGTGATACCCATGCACAATTGGCAGAAATGGTAATGAAACGGGGGATTCCATTATTTTTGGAAAAGCCCGTAGGTGTCACAAGAGAAGATCTGGAGCTTCTGGAATGCTGTGACAGAGAACCTCATGCTCCTGTGGTAGTGTCTTTTCCGCTTCGGGTAACCAGGATGGTAAGGGAAGCAAAGAGAATCATAGACAGCGGTGTCATTGGAAAAGTAGAGCATGTGCAGGCATTTAATGACGTTCCTTACGGTTTTGTCTATTTCCATGACTGGTATCGGAATGAAGCGGTATCTCACGGTATGTTTTTACAGAAGGCAACCCACGATGTGGATGTAATCAATTATCTGACCGGAGAAAAACCGGTGCAGGTCTGTGGGATGAAATCAAAGCAGATTTTCAAAGGTAATATGAGGGCAGGGCTGCGCTGCAGTGAGTGCGACTGCTGCGGCAGCTGCATGGAAAGCACCTATCATATTACCCGGACCAGAAATGATATCCCAAGAAGTGATTATTGCTGTTATGGGGTAGATACCGGAAACGAAGACAGCGGCAGTATGCTGATCCGGTATGAATCCGGTATGCACGCAGTCTATTCACAGAATTTTTTCGCAAGAAAAGGAGCAGCAAGGCGGGGCGCGCGGTTGTATGGATACAAAGGAACGCTGGAATTTAATTTTACAACAGATGAAATCAAGGTGTACGATCATATGAGTGATCAGGTATCTGTGATTAAGATAGGCACTCCGCCTGCAGGGCATGGTGGAGGAGATTACGAACTGGCACGGAATTTTGTGCAGTTGATTCTGGGAGAAACAACAGAATCAGTGGCACCTCTTGGGGAAGGTATCATAAGTGCGAAAGTTTGTATGGCGGCAAAAGAATCTTCAGAAGAGGAAGTATTTAAAACGGTATCATAATCAGGATCAGTGCCTGCGGTTAAGTGAAAACGAAAAGAGTTCATGATATGTGGATGCTTCAGAGCGTAACTGTTTCTGGTTGAAGAAGGATTACTACAGGGTGGACTATGCTAAGATTTGCATATCCACCCTGAACTGTATCCGGCTTATAGGTAATGCCGGTTACAAAACTTATTGTGGGATTTAAGTGAATCTGTATGAAAAAGGAGAGAAGATATGTATAAGATGAAAAAGCAGCTTGCGGTTTTAATGTCTGCAGCCATGCTGACGGGCACCCTGGGCATGTCGGCACCGTATTCCGTGACAGCAGAGGCATCCGGGGTACAAAAAGAAATCTATATTTCCCCGGCAGGTGATGATGCTGCCGGGGATGGGAGTCAGGAAAAGCCATATGCATCCCTGGAAAGAGCCAGAAGTGAAGTGCAGAAAATCAATTCCGATATGACAGGGGATATCTATGTGTATCTGGACAGCGGAGAGTACTATATGGATGAAACGGTAGAATTTGGACCCGAAGATTCCGGCACCAATGGACATCAGATTGTCTATACCAGTAAGGATGGGGTTGCCCGTGCTAAATTAATTGGGGGGAAACCCGTGGATAACAGTGATTGGGAGCTGGTGCAGAGGGAAGGGGCAACCGATGCCGACCTTCCGGCAGAGGCAGAAGGTCTTGTCTATAAAACGAACGTTGGAACAGACCGGAGCTTCAATACGCTGTACGTCAATGACAGTCGGGCAACCCAGGCACGTTACCCTAACCTGGATCAGTATGAGGGGTTTACAGCAGCAATGACGCCTTATCTGTTTACTGCGGGGGGCGGAGTGCATGACCTGCAGTGGAAAGCAGGGGATCTGCCGCAGACGGTGACAGACGGTTTATCAAACGCTGAGGCACGGGGCGATCTGGATGCTTCTGTATATATGTGGGACGGCGGATACTGGGACTGGATGACAGATACAATTCCTCTGAAAGGAATCAATACTGCACAGCGCAGGCTGCATTATAAAGATGAAGAAATTGATTTGGATGGTTCTGCCCGTTATCGCCCTAAATATACTACCGGAACCAATGCACGGTATTTCCTGCAGGGCAATCTGGCATTACTGGATCAGGAGGGTGAGTACTATTACAACAAGACAACCGGGGATCTGTATTACTATCCGTCAGGAAATATAGAAGATCAGCAGGTTATCATCCCTCTGGTAAAAGAGGTAATCCGCGCAGAGGGCGAAGACAGAAATTCTAAAGTCAGCAATCTTACCTTCCGTGGTATTGAAATGAAGGATACGGAGAGCACAGACTGGTATGCCTACGGCTGGAATGCAAAGGATACCGGAGCAGCGCTGGGATTCTGGCCAAACGAATCCAAAGGAAGTACGCAGCCATCTTACTGCGAACAGAGGGAACAGAATGATTTCCGCTACGGGGTGATGACGCTGAAAAATACCGACGGAATCCGGATTGAAGCCTGTCATCTGACCAACTCGGGAATGTTTGGCATTGCTATGTATGATGCCAATACAAATGCGTTGGTGGAAAATTGTCTGATTGATTATACCGGTCATGGCGGTATCAGTATGGACGGCGGTTATCCGGGACTGGCAGGAGATGAAAACGGAGATGGATATTCCAGGGACAATATGGTGAAAAATGTATTGATACATGATATTGGTGAATTAATCGGACAGGCTTCCGGGTTAACGGTACAGCAGGTAAGCCACAGTACATTTTCTAATATCGAGGTGTATAATTCACCCAGAAGAGGAATTTTTACCACAGGCGGAACAAGCAGGGAAAAAAATGGAGCCGATAAAAATTATGATGCGATGAAGCACTTATATACCCATAGCAACCGTTATGAATACTGCTACATACATGACTGCCAGCAGGACGGCGGGGATGACGGCGCATTTTTTGGATGTATGCTGTTTCATGGAAATGAAGACGGCAAGGGGAAACCCAATATCATCAACCAGATGGTAATCGACAGCACCGGTGCCAATCCTACCATGAGGGATTTAAGTCCCAACAATATGAACCTGGATATGGGATGTTCCGGATTTGAACTACATAATGTGAAATCTGTCAATCCCATGAACTTTAATATTGAAGTCAATACTATATTGCAGTACAAAGATGATATTCTCTTTGACAATGTAAATATCGACTATGGAACCCTGGTAAATCATCTGGATGAATTTGATGATTCCAAAATGGAGTATGATAAGATTGGATTGACCGAGGGCTTCCCAATAGAATATATGGAAGAGAAGGAAACCAGCCAAAAACCGGAAGACATATATTTTGAAGATGATTTCGAAAAGGGTATCCAGAAACGCAAATGGACGTTCCGTAATGCACAGCCGGAGATTACCACAGAGTGGATGTCAGAAGACCCGTTTGTGGGAAAACAGGGTCTCATCGTAAACCAGGACAGTGTATTATCCAGAACGTTTCAGGATCTTCTGAATAAAACAGTTACCGTTAAAATGTTTGACCGCCAGTCCGGCAATATGGCTGGATATGATTCCGGCGTTCAGAATTCTGGAAATGCTCTTTCTTATGTCAGCACAGGAACAAAAGACCAGATGTTTGGTCTTGGCATAGAGTGGGGGAAATGGGATTGTTATTACATGAACATAAACGGTGAAAAGATCCCCACAAATGTTCCGCGTCTTTTTGGATGGCATGAGCTGAAGTTCGATTACAGTACGCCCGGTACATTACAGATGTATATTGACGGCAGGCTGGTGAAAGAGGTAAACAGCAGAGGATTTGATACTCTGGAAATTGGATGTGATGCAGGAAAAGGCACCGTGTACTACGATGAAGCTATGATTTATGGAGGCGTGGAAGCTCCCCCAGCAGGCGAAGTGCCGCTGCCAAAACCACCTGCAGAGCCGGAAGACAGGGTTTTGTATGAAGAGGATTTTGAAGGCTATGAGATGACTGTGGACGAAGCAGGTAACAAAAGTCATCGGGAGGATGCATTGCAGTATAGTGATATTGCAAATAAAGAATTGGAAAACCAGAATGCTTCTGAGACAGAAACGGAAGTCCGGGTAAGAGATAAAACGGAGACGGAAGTATCGGAGACAGAAGTAGTTGAAACGGAAGTGCCTGAGACGGAAGTACCGGTAACAGAAGTACTTGAGACGGAAGTACCGGAGACGGAATCACCGGAGACAATAGAGCAGGTTAGCGAGCCCCAGGCTAATGAGCAGGAAATGGAAATACAGAAAACAGCTGCATCTTCCATGAATGCAGAGGATATACTGCCTGACTGGAAAGGGGTAGGAGGCGGAAAAATGGTAAAAGAATTAATCAGGGAAGATGACAATCAGTATCTTCGTATTAATTCTCAGGATAATACCTTCTATTATACAGGCGGCAACGACTGGAAGAACTATGTACTGGAAGCCAGGGTACGGTTGAATCGATGGACCGGGGAAGGCCCCCTTGGCGGAGCATACGACGTATTTTCGGCAGGCGTTCGTTTTGAAGAAGACTCCAACAGCAAATCAAATCCACGCCGCTATACATTAAAGATGGAGAAGTCAGGTAAATTAAAATTTTATATGCGGTCCTCCGGTGATAAGGATTTCTTCGCCAAGACACCGGAAGAGGCAGGACTGGAGCCTTTGAATCCTCCGTTTGCAGGAAGATGGTATGATCTGAAGATTGTGGCAGACGGTGATAAGATCAGCAGTTATCTGGATGGCAATCTGGTAGGAACCGTAGTGGATGGAACCTTACAGTCCGGAGGTATCGGCTTTAATTGCCTTGGGGGAGAATACGATATCGATGACATGAAAGTGACGAAAGTCCAGACCCCGGAGCCGAGTGTGGAACCGGAATCCGGAACATATGAGCAGCCGGTTGAAGTTAAAATTACACCGGCATCCAAAAAGGATCAGATATTCTACACGCTGGATGGAAGTGATCCCAAAGACCCGGAACATGGTATCTATTATGATGAAAGCTTTGTACTGCCGGAAAATGATAATCCGGTGACATTAAAATGCGTTGCAATCGCCGGTGATTCCCTCTACAGTGAAGTAGTTGAGAAAACCTATGTGGTCAAAACCCATAAGCCGGAAATCACAGGTTTGGAAGAAGTTCAGGCGGATACAGTCCAGGGAATCATCCCGAAGCTGCCCCAGACGGTGAAGGCTTCCTACAATAACGGAACAACAGCCATGGTATCGGCACGCTGGGAGCCAATCACGGATAAGCAGGTAGCAGTACCCGGTAACTTTACGGTACTGGGTTCTGTGGATGGCACAGCATTAAAGGCAAAAGCCATTGTAACCGTATTGCCAAAGAAACAAGAACCGAAACCAGAACCGAAACCGGAAGTAAAGGTAAATAAAGTCACGCTGAATGAAACGAAGAAAACGTTGTTAAAAGGGAAAAGTTTCACTTTGAAAGCAGCGGTATTGCCAGCAGATGCAGCGAATAAAAATGTGGTATGGTCCACCAGCAATGAAAAAGCAGCGACAGTAGACCAGAACGGTAAAGTGACAGCAAAAGGTTATGGAACCGCTGTTATCAAAGTACAGGCAGCTGACGGCAGTGGAAAATATGCGTCCTGTAAAGTGACGGTAGGTTATAAAATCAACTATCACTTAAATAAAGGGACCAACAGCAGGCAGAATCCACAAACCTGTTATAAGTCAAAAGTAACCTTGAAGGCACCATCCAGAAAAGGATATTCTTTCAAGGGCTGGTATTCGGATAAAAAATATAAAAAGAAAATAACCAGTATTCCATCATCAACACGGAAAAACGTCGAAGTTTACGCAAAATGGGAGAAAATCAAGATTGCAAAGGCATCCATCAGCAAAGCCCAGAGTAAAAAAGCCGGCAGTATGGCAGTAAACTTTAAAAAAGTAAAAAATGCAGACGGATATGAGATTGTTTATGGAAATAATTCCAGAATGACCAAAGGAAGAAAGGTATTAGAGACAAAAAGGACAGGCAAGACCATTCAGGAATTGAAAAAAGGCAGGACGTATTATGTAAAGGTCCGGGGATTCAAAAAGGATTCAGCCGGAAAGAAGGTATACGGGGCATACAGTAAAACAGAGAAAGTGAAAATTAAAAAGTAAAAATCAGAAGTAAAATAAAAAAGAATTGGGTTAAGAGAGCCGCTTCCAGAGTGTAATTGGGAGCGGCTTTTGATGCTGTTTTTTAAAGTTTCGACTTAAGAACAGCAGTTTAGATCAGTTCCTGCCAGACAGCTGTCAGAGAGCAATTTTCACAACTTTGTACGAACGCGGGTAAAAATAATCCCCATAAACAAGTAAAATACTTCCTCACAGTAAGAATCGGATGATTGCTATAATGTGATTTATAAAGTTTCCGTAAACAGAAAGAATGAAGCACCCTGAGAATTCAGTTATTACAAATGGAAAATCATAAAAAGCAGGAAGAAAAAGATTTATAGTTCAACACTGGTTTGCATCGACGCTGACAAGCTCATTAATCTGCGCCCTGGTGCCGAAAACGTCATTGGTTAGAAAGGGAAAGGTTTAAACATTGTAAAAATGTGAGAAATTATTAAAAATAAGAGTGATAAAAACAGGTAATATCAATAAAAACAGTACTTTTTAGTGTCTGAAATTAGTGAAATATGTGATAAGGTAATCTCATTCTAAATCAGGAGGGTTATAATGAAAAAAAGATTTTCTAAAAACCTGTGGAAGCGCACCACAGCACTTTCAATGGCAGCCATATTGGCAGCAGGGTCTTGGAACCCGCTTATAGTAAACGCGCAGCATGTAAATGGAACAGCCCCATTCATAAATTCATGGCTGGTTGCGGGACCTTTTGAGTCACCGGTTGCTGATGAGATTTATGGCACGGAGATCCCGGACAATCCAAATTTAGCCAAGCAGGCAGCAGCTTCTGCATCGTCCGCTACTCTTAGTTCGAATCCACCGGAGTTTCTTAACGATGGGTCCGTCAGAAACCAATGGGTGACAGAAGGGTCAGAGATTCCCTGTTGGGCACAGCTGGAATGGAATGAACCAATTACGGCAGGCAGTGTTGGGATCACACTGTGGAATGACGGACGTCATAGAAACCAATGGTATGATCTGATTTTTACTTATGAAGACGGAACTGCAAGTGATCCGATACGAATAGAAAGTACCTGTCAAAATGCCGATTATCCAACTGTATACCAGCCTGAGATCCCTTTTGAAAATGTGAAAAAATTGCAGGTAATCGTTGATGACGGGCTTGAGCCATATCCTGGAATTACAGGAATCAGCGAAATAGAAGTATACCCATATCCACTGGAAGATACGGAAATAGCTGTGAAAAGCTTATTGAATGTAAGTGCCGGGTTACCAGAAGAGGAAATGTTAACGGAAGAAACAGAGGAAAAGACAGCGTCAGAAACAGCGTCAGAAACAGCGTCAGAAACAGCGCCAGAGACAGCGATAGAAACAGAGCCAGAAACAGCGCCAGAGACAGCGTTAGAAACAGAGCCAGAAACAATGCCAGAGACGATGCCAGAAGCAGCGACAGAAACAACGAAAGAAACAGCTGCGCCAGAGGCGGTGACAGAACAAGCTGAAACCCAGGGAGAAGTAAAGGAATTACTTACGGATAAGACAGCAGCGAAAGAAACCATCGTTCCAAAACTGGGAGAAAGCATGACTTTTGACGGACAGAAATGGGAGTATTTCGATGACCGCATCTGGAACCGTACCTATGATGATTACCAGGACTTATATGGATATTACGGTGTTAAAAAGGGCATTGACACCAAAAATAAATATGTGTATGCCCATACATACGTATATAGTAATATAGAACAGATAGTACAGTTTCGTTTTGGCAGCAGCGGTGAACACCGTCTGTATGTAAATGATACTGCAGTCACAAGTCCATCCAAGCCTTCTGAAGTACAGAAGGATATGGCAGTTAAGGACATTCAGCTCAAAGAAGGATGGAATAAGATTCTGCTCCAGATCAAGCATACTTATACAGATGACAAGAATGCCAATGGAGTGCCGGTTGCAAAAGATAATGATGTGTATTATCTTGGATTTTATGGCAGGATTACAGATAAAGACGGTAATGAGCCGGAAGGTTTAACCTATTCCGTGACGGGAACAGACAGCGATTTATCCATCACCACGGCGGGGCTTTCTGCTGATGATGTGGTACAGGATGGAAAGCCGGGAAGAGGCCTGCCCCAGAACATTTTGCCTATAGGATATACGGAGTGGCCTTACGTGTGGAATAAATCTCAGTATAATCAGAATCAGTTTAATCTGGAAGCATCCCCTTTTCAGTTCATGGCTGACGGAGGCAGGCCTGACTATACTTGGGAAGTAACAAAAGGAGCGCTTCCGGATGGACTGGAGCTTAAGAAAGATGGAACCATAGGGGGAATCGTAGAAGCAGACCCCGGTGATTACAGTTTTACCGTACAGGTAACGGACAAGGATGGGGCTGCTGCACAGCAGACTTATACACTGAAGGTCAAAGAACGCCCGAATAAATGGTTTGAGGAAGGACGTGTCAGCGCATTAAGCCACTGTATTCCTGTCTACCAGTATTTTGCAGATCCGAATTTTTCGGCAGATCTGTGGGCAGAACGTGCCAGCAGACAGGGGCATTCCCTGGTATCCATTGAGGCATTGCAGCAGAATTACTACTGGCCATCCCGTTTTGCAGATCCGAACCACGACAGGAATAAATATCTGCCAAAGGATGAAAACGGAAATGTGGTAGATGGATTAAAGCAGTTTGAGGAAGCAGTAAAGCGCTATGGAATGAAGTTTGGATTGTATTATGCTACAGAGGGAGGCGGACTGCAGCATTACTCTACCGATGTATTTGTGCAGAATGTGGAGGATTTAATTTTACGCTACGATCCGGCATACCTTTATTTTGACGGTCCCCAGGCAATGGGCGGTGCAAATTATGATGTCATGTACAGTAATGTGCGCAACTACAGCGATGAAATTATTATCAATGCCAACGTCTGGGGTTCGGAATACGGAGATCCGGATTTAAGAACCGGGGAATGCAGCGGTATCTATGGACATGAGCGGGGATCGAAATTAACGAAGCGCACTATTATGGAACCATGGAAATCCCTGCATACAAAAAATAATTATACACCGTACTATGCAAGAAGGGATGACTACCGGCTTGTATCCCAGGAGATGGTTATGAATGCCGGAAGAGGCATGGTAGATAATAATGACCAGATGCCGTTAATGAGCAGAGGTACTAACTGGGATTCTCCCGAGGATGTAGCACAAAGATATCCAAAATCAGTTCAGGAATTTGTGGATGCAAGAGAAGAACTGGCGGCTTGGTTTGCCCCGGAAGGGAAGCCGGAGCGTCATGAATCTACCACCGGAACCCAGCCCTGCTTTTTGAATGGATCGGATTGTCAGTGTGCTGATGATGGAGCAGGCAATATTGACCATTTCGAAGATGGGCATGGACCAAAATGGGGATATGCAATGTCCCGGGACAATAACGTGTACCTGCATATTATGAAAGGTCCGGACAGAAAAATTGGATTTGATGCAATAACCGATCAGACTCTGGTGGCTGATCCGATCAGGGATCACGTTGAAAAAGTAATCTGGCTCAATGAAGACAAGGAACTTTCCTTTACCCAGGATGGGGACTTCGTAAGCATAGATTTGGCAGATGTCACAGAAGATCAGGTTGACACCATTATCAAGATTGTAACGGATAATACCCAGCGCAGCTATCAGCTGACAAATATAACTGCAAAAGGTGAGCAGCTCTCAGATGACCGCCTGCAGGTAAAAGCAGAGGGTTATATGACGTATCAGGCATTAAAAGCAAATCTGGAAAAAGTGACTTTCCAAAGCTCAGACCCGTTGGTGGCATCCGTGGATGAAACAGGACTCGTAATACCGAAAGGTAATGGTGAGGCAGAAATAACGGTAACCGGTACTTATGAGGGAGTTACGCAGGAAGACACTTTAAAAGTGAAGGCAGCAAATGGTAAAGTTTATGTTGGAGAAAACATGATAGGAGCGTCTTTGTGGGTAGACGAAAAAGGCGCTTATGGAAGCTTTCACAATCTGGAAGGATATCCATATTATCTGGAGGGCAGATCCGACAAGGGCGGTTCCATTGGACTAAATGCCGCACAGATAACGATGAAATGTGGAATCGTAGACCTGGATGGCGGTGATAAATATACTCCGGTGGCTATTACAGAGAGTGATCTCATTTCTTTTAAAGACGGAAAGCTGTTTGCAAAGTCTGTAGAGAAAACTACCCGTGCTGCCGTATGGGCAGAAGTGCAGCTGGATGGCAAAACATTTACCACAAACAGGGTATATATGGATATTCAGCCATATGAGTCTTTAATGGCTGGTGCGAAAGTCACCGCAAGCGGACAGATTGAGGATTATGCACCACAGCAGGTATTGGACGGAGAACTGATAACAGGTGCAGATTTTGATGCAGGGAAATGGTCCGTGTCCGGAAAGGGAGAATCCTTCTTATCCTTTGAGCTGGAGAATCAAAGTAAAATTGAAAATGTAGAAATCCATTTCAATACACGCAGCCAGAAATACTATAATACACCAAAGGAAATGGAGATTCAGATCAGCGATGACGGGGAGGCATGGAGAACAGTAGAAACCGTGATACCACCATCAGCAGGACAAGAAGCATATTTTGGATTTTCCGATATTTATAACGTGGAACCAGTTACTGCAAAATATGTGAGACTGAATTTCCCCAAGGGAAGTAACGGCAGTGCAGTTGATATTCTGGAAGTCTCATTAAACGGGGAATCTATGGAAGGACGTCTGTCAAAGCTTACAGCAAAAGGTGAGAAACTTACCGACACTGACGCAGAACTTGTGATTACCGGATATGATGGAACAGGTGCCAAAATGGATATAAGCGGAGCAGACATTTCCGTAGAAAGCAGCAATCCCCAGATCATTTCTGTTTATGACAATTTCAAACTGAAAGCTGTGTCCGGGGGCAGAACCCGGATAACGGTAACTGCTGTGGCAGCCGGAGCAATTGCAGAGACTTCTCTGTACGCTGATGTGGATAAGAATGGCCATATTTTCTTTGGCGATTATCTGGAGAAGGTCACATTGACTGCTGATACGGAGACAGTCAGTGTTAATCATCCGGCAGCCGTTCGGATTCAGGGCATGTTAAATACAAAGAAACCGGCGGGACTTTCGGACGCTCAGGTAGAATATATCTTTAGTGAAGGAGCCCCCCTGCAGAAGGTGGAAGGCGCTGACATCATCTGCATGCCGCAGGAAATACCAACCAGGCAGAAGGTAAAAGTAAGTGTCAGAGTAACTCTTGACGGTGTAACGGCAGTCAGCAATGCCATAACATTAGAAGCAGCAGGAAGCAATATTGCACCGGAAGCAGACGTTAGAGTTTCTTCCGTACGTTCCCGTACCGGAACACCGGATGGTAATGACGCAGACGAACGGTATACAGCCGAAAAAGCAATAGATGGAGATACGAAAACCCATTGGGCTGCAAAACAATCCGATCATTCTCCATGGATTGAACTAAGTTTTGATGAAGAAAAAATGATTGAGAAAGTGATACTGAATGAGCGTGGACATGAAGTGAATGCCATAAGAGAAGGATTACTGGAATTCTATGATCATACCGGAAAGAAAGTGTATGAAAAATCAGTGCAGGATATGAAATGGGAAAATTCCCAGGATAATCTTGTGGAACTGGAGCAGCAGGTAAAAGCTTCTGGCATAAAGTTTACCATTGATCCCGAAGAAAAATACCATCAGGCAGCAAGTGAACGGGGACTGGCTGAAATAAAGATATTATGTGCACCAGATACTCAGGAAAGTACAATTACAGGATATTATCCGGTGTATGCAGAGACCGCAACAGGGGTTATTCCCAAAATGCCGGAGAAAGTTACTGCAGTTTACAGTGATCTTACTACAAAAGAAGAAGCGGTAAAATGGGATAACATTACACCGGATATGGTAGCAGAGCCGGGTGTTATCTTTGTGGAAGGTGCCGTAAATGGTTCAGATAAAAAGGCGGCTGCAGAAATACGGGTCAAGAAGTCATCCGTACCGGTACCCACACCGGACCCGGAAGTTAAGGTAGATAAAATTACACTGAGCGAAACAGAAAAATCAGTTGTAAAAGGAACAAGTTTTATACTGAAGACAACAGTTTTACCATCCAATGCAGATAATAAAAAAATCATATGGTCCACCAGCGATGGGAAGGTGGCAGGAGTAGACCAGGCCGGTAAAGTCACCACAGTTGGATATGGAACCGCAGTCATCCGGGCAAAAGCAGCCGATGGCAGCGGAAAATATGCAGACTGTAAAGTAACGGTAGGAAGCAGTGTTGAAAAAATTACTCTAAATGAAGTTTCCAAAACGATTACAAAGGGAGAATCATTTACGTTAAAGGCAGCAGTTTTCCCCTCCAATGTGTTGAATAAAAATGTGGTATGGTCCACCAGCAATGCAAAAGCAGCGACAGTAGACCAGACCGGTAAAGTGACTGCAAAAGGTTATGGAACCGCTGTTATCAAAGTACAGGCAGCTGACGGCAGTGGAAAATATGCGTCCTGTAAAGTGACGGTAGGTTATAAAATCAACTATCACTTAAATAAGGGAACCAACAGCAGGCGGAATCCACAAACCTGTTATAAGTCAAAAGTAACCTTGAAGGCACCATCCAGAAAAGGATATTCTTTCAAGGGCTGGTATTCGGATAAAAAATATAAAAAGAAAATAACCAGTATTCCATCATCAACACGGAAAAACGTCGAAGTTTACGCAAAATGGGAGAAAATCAAGATTGCAAAGGCATCCATCAGCAAAGCCCAGAGTAAAAAAGCCGGCAGCATGGAAATTAGCTGGAAAAAAGTAAAAAATGCAGGCGGTTATGAGATTGTTTATGGAAATAATTCCAGAATGACCAAAGGAAGAAAGGTTTTAGAGACAAAAAATACAGGTAAGACAATTAAGAAATTGAAAAAAGGCAGGACGTATTATGTAAAAGTCCGGGGATTCAAAAAGGATTCAGCCGGAAAGAAGGTATACGGGGCATACAGTAAAACAGAGAAAGTGAAAACCAAAAAGTAATTCATTTGCTAATCCAGGTCAAAAAAGGGATATCGTAGCCATTAAAAGGTTATGATATCCCTTTTTTAGCCTGGAATGTTCATGAAAACATGAAAGTTCCGCCGGTTTCTAAAAACTGGTCAAAATAGTAGCACCAAATAGCAGAATCCTGACATTGCCGTAAAATGGTAAATTAAGTATATTAAAGTTAAAAATAGTGCTCCATCCGGACAGTGCTGTCACTATTATTACTGTCCGGAATAGTACTAGGTGAAATGATCTTGTTACGGGCGGTTATACAAAAGGTAATAAGGGCACGGCAAAGGAAGCTCCATAGTCGAAGTACCTTTATTATACAGAAAAATCTATATATTTCAATGAGAAAGGAGGAAAGACAGATACGGGGAGGATGCACAGAGAGATGAAGGAAATACAAATTTATGTAAAGAAGAGGTAGAAGGTATGAAAAGTAGATTGAAAAGAGTACTGAGCTTATTAATGGTGTCTGCGATGCTTTTGACGAGCGTATTACCGGCAAATGCAGCGTCGGATTCCGGTCATACGGAAGCTGCCCGGGATTTTCAACCGGGGAAAGAATTTTATGTGGCAGTTGACGGCGATGATTCGAATGACGGAAGTATCGAGAAGCCCTTTGCCAGCCTGGAGGCGGCAAGAGATGCCGTAAAAGTTCTAAAAGAAACAAGGGGTTTGCCGGACGGCGGAGTTGCGGTAAATGTAAAAGGCGGAACCTACAGGCGGCTGGGAGACAGTTTTCATCTGACGGAAGAAGATTCCGGAACAGAAGAAAATCCCATCGTATACAGAGCATATAATGATGAAGAGGTTAATTTCTACGGCAATCTGGTTTTGCCCGGTGAAAAATTCGAACCGGTGTCAGATTCGGAAATTCTGGCAAGACTGCCGGAGGCGGCAAGTGATCAGATAGTCGTATATGATATTACGGCGAATGAGGGTATCACAGATTTTGGTGAGATTGTAAAGAATGGTTTTGGATGGCCTTCACAGGCACCGGGTATATCCGTTTCTGTAGATGGAAAAGATCAGCGTCTTTCCAGGTATCCAAACAACGGATTTATCAAGACGTCTAAAGCTTTGGAAAAAGGCTTCGTTCCAAGAGACCATATGCCGAATCCTGACGGAACCTGCCCGGATTGCAGCAAAAACAGTGGAATCCCATGTGAATGTAAATATCCGGAAGATGAATGGATCAATCAAAAAGGCGGCATCTTCACAGTGGAAGGATCTGTGTTTAAAAATAAGTACCCGCTGTGGTCCCTGGAAAGTGACTTGTGGGTATTTGGCTATTTCTGCTGGGATTGGGCAGATGATACGATGAAGATTAATAAGCTTGAGGAAACTGCTGCCGGAATGAAGATGTCAGCACTTCAGCCCTCCAGATACGGGGTGTTTGGCGGTAAGAATTTTTACGCTTTTAACCTGCTTTGCGAAGTAGACCAGCCGGGAGAATGGTATCTGGACAGAGAAAACGGAAAATTATACCTGTATCCCGAGAAAACTCTTTCCGATAGCGAGGTAGCACTTTCAATGGCGCGGACACCGTTTATCAGCATGGAAAATGCATCTTACATAAAAGTAGAAAATATGAACTTTGGATATTCCAACGGTCATGGTATTTCTTTAGTAGATTGTAATGATGTCACAATCGGTGGCTGCGGTTTTTCGGATTTAGGGCAAAAGGCAGTAGTAGTGGGAATAGAAGGCACCGATTACGAGACTATTAATACTGGTGCTCATGGTGGATTTAATAATACCATTACCAGTTGTAATATCACCAGAACCGGACAGGGAGGAATCTTTCTGGGAGGCGGCGACCGTTATACCCTGACTCCGGGCAATAACCGGGCAGTCAATAATGATATCAGTGATTTCTCGGTAATTAACAGAACCTACACACCGGCTGTTAAAATTTTCGGATGTGGAAATACGGCATCCAATAACAAGATCTATAATGCTCCCCACATGGCAATCAGCTACGATGGCAATGATCATGTGATCAGCAACAATGATATATTTAATGTGTGCTACGAGACATCCGACTGCGGAGCCATCTATTCAGTAAGAACATGGACCTACCGGGGCGTAAAGATTACCAATAATTATCTTCACGATATTTACTCCAATGGAGGCCTTGGTTCTGCCGGAGTATACTGTGACGATTTATCCAGCGGTATTGAAATCACTGCCAATTTATTCAATAATATTACCGGATACGTCATGCTGTTAGGCGGCGGGCAGGATAACGTATTTACCAATAATATTGTATTGAACCAAAACAATGGAAGAGGTCTTCATTATGATAACCGGGGTGAAGGCTGGGCATATTATCATGCACAGAAACCCAATGGTAACTGCTATGCCGAACTTATGGATTTAAGAAGCGACGAGCGCTATGACAAAGCATTGTGGGATGAGAAATATCCGGATCTGGCGGTAATGGATGTGGAAACCTGTGATAGTGAGGGGAATCTTCTGAATGCCCGCAAACCGGCCAATGCAGTTATAAAGGACAATATACTGGCAGGTGTTGCCAATCCATATGGCAATATCAGCAAAAGAGTAGATGAACTGGGAACGGTAGAACGGGAACATGCGCTGCCCGCGGGAACAGATATCGGATTTGAGAATTCTTCTTTATCCCAGTTTAAAGTGAAAGAGAATTCCATGATTAAAGAAGTCATGGGAGAAAACCACTTTGATGTAACAAAAGTGGGTCTGTATTCAGATCAGTACAGAACGGTTGTGAAAACAGAAACCGGCACACCGGTATTAACATCACCGGAAAATAATTCGGAAAATCTCACTTTTATCGATGGTGTGAAACTGACCTGGAACAAAGCAGAAAATGCAGTAAAATATTTTGTGGAGGTATCCCGGGATGCAGAATTTAATGACGTAATCTACTCAGAGATCACAGAAAATGACTGGGCAAATGCGTCAGCCCTGGAGAGAGGCACAGCCTACTACTGGCGTGTAACTGCTGTGGGTGATGGCATGGACTGCACTTCGAAAACAAGTGAGACATATTGCTTTACCACCTCTAACGAGGATCCGGATGTACTCACCTATGATTTTGAATATGAAAATAATGAATTTACGGGATGGAACAGAGAAAAAGGAATTCCTGTGACTAGCACTGAGAAAGCACATGGCGGAGAAAAAAGTTTTAAAATAGACCAGGATATGGTTGTTATTTCAAAAGAATTTAACGAAGTCAAAAACGGGGTTGTTTCTGTTTGGTTATACGATAATATGACAAAAGCGCCGTTAACCCAGGTAGTGGCAAATGTAACTACGGATGACAAAGACCCTTCTACAAGCGACTTCATAGCAATGGGAATTGAAACACGGGCACCCGGATCACCTGATAAATACTATTACCGTATCGGAAGCCAGAACTACCGGTCAGAGGTTGTTCGTACGGAGGGATGGCATGAACTGAAGTGGGATTATTCATCGGGGGAAGACTGCAAACTCTTCATAGATGATACCCTGATTGATACTACCGATTACCGGACAGGATTTAATACAGTTGCGCTGGGAGATTATTGGTCAGGCTCAGGCGGAAATGGAACATCTAATGTCTATTTCGATGACCTGAAGATTGAATTCTCCAAAATAAAAGAAATAGTTCCGGAAACCATCTCGCTGGACCAGACGGAGTTAAGAATGAAAGTTGGCGATACGGCAGAGCTTCATGCTGAAGTAACACCAAATGACGCAGAAGTAACGTTAAACTGGCTGGCTCACGAATATGAAATTGCAAGGGTAGAGGAAGGGACAGTGACGGCATACCGCATTGGAACTACAACAGTAAGCGTATATCCTGAGGGCTACCCGGACATAAAGGCTGAGTGTAAAGTGATAGTTACCGCGGATAAAAATGCCTTGACAGAAACCCTAAAGGAAGCGGAAGCGATATTACCGGACGGCTACACAAAAGAGAGTTATCAGGCTTTGCAAGACACAATTAAGGCCGCAAAAGAAATATTACAAAACGACGGGGCAGCCCAGGAAATAGTAGATGCGAAGAATGCAGAACTGGAAAATGCCATACTAAATCTGGTGAAAGTAATTACGCCGGATAGCATTGAACTGGATCAGACAGAAGTTAACATGAAAGCCGGAGAGAGCATCACACTTGGTGCGAAGATGATGCCGGAAGGATTAGAAATATCATTGGTATGGTCTTCAGATGATCCAGCAACAGCAGAAGTTACGCAGGGAACAGTTACCGGCATCACTCAGGGGGAGACAACAGTACGGGTGTATCCGGAAGGTTATCCTGAAATACATGCAGAATGCAGTGTGAAGGTAACGCAAGACGGCGTCAGCAAAGACGGGCTGGATAAGATCATCTCGGATGCAGAAAACACAATTACAGAGGAAGATCTTGCAAATACGGCAGAAGAGACAGCAGAATTCTACCGGAACACACTTCTTATGGCAAAGGAAATTTTAGCCGATGGCAGTGCATCACAACAAGAAACAGACAGAATAGGATTTGAATTAACACAGGCTGTTATCCAGGTAAAATACGGGGAATCTGTGAGAGAATCTTTGGCTGCTCTTACAGAAGCAGGGAAAATCATGGCTGCAAAGATAGAACAGTATCCTGAGGAAACAAGGGAAAGATTCTTACTGGCAATGGAGCAGGCGAAGCAGCTGTTAGAGGATGACCAGCCTTTAGAAAGTGAATTGCAGCAGGCCTATGAAGAATTATTGGCGTCGATGAACAGCATGCTGGTGATTGATCTGGAAAGACTGAGCAAGGAACTTGAAAGGGCAGCGGAAATTTCAGGAAAACTGGATGCTTACAGAGAAGCAGGCAAGCAGGAATTTGTAAATGCACTGCGGCTTGCAGAAGAAGAAGCCGTAAATCCAAAGAGCCAGTCAGCCGTTAACAGCATTTTAAAAGAGCTTCGTATCCGTTTAGAGGCACTTCGGCTCAGGGCAGATTACAAGGCATTGGAAGATGCTGTCGGACAGGCAGATAGAATAGATCTCACCTTGTATACACAGAAAAGCGTAGATCAGATGCTGGATGCTTTAGCCTATGCCCGGGCAGTATTAGGAAATGATAATGCAGAGCAGTCAGAAGTTGATCAGGCAGCCAATGCATTAATCGCATCTGTAAAAGGTCTGGTTAAAAAAGAAGTACAGCCTGTTAAACCGGACAAACGTGCATTACTGGCAAAGATTGAGGAAGCAAAGGCAATTAAACCGGGTAATTATACAGACCAGTCTTACGGTGCGCTGACCGCAGCCATTTCCCAGGCGCAAAAGACGGCAGATGACCCGAATGCATTACAAAGTACAGTGAATGCCCAGACAGAAGCTTTGGACAAAGCCATTAGGAATCTGAAAGTGGATTCTGATAAAGCGGCAGCAGCCGGATTAAAAGCAGCGACAGTGGCGGTAAAAGCACAAAACAGCAAAACAGATAATGTGAAACTGAGCTGGAATCAAATAGCAGGAGCAGACGGATATATTATTTATCTGAAAAAAGGTAAGACATATAGAAAGCTGGAAACGGTGAAAAAGAACCGAACCTATTTTTACTACACGAAAGGAAGCCTTGGAAAGAATTACACATTTGCTGTGAAAGCATATAAGAAAACAGGAGAAAAAACTGTTTACAGTAAATGGAAAAGTAAGACAATTAAGGCGGTACCACAGGCTGTATCCATAAATGGAAAGGCTTATAAAGGAAAGAACAAGATAAGCTGGAATAAAGTTTCCGGAGTTACGGGATACCGGATCTTTAAGAAGAGCGGAGGATCATGGAAGCGGATTGCAGTTGTAAATAATAAAACTTTCAAATTCGTTGATCACAAGGTGGTAAAAGGTAAGACTTACACTTATAAAGTAAAAACTTATTGTAAAGTAAAAGGCAAGAATATTTATGGCCGTTACAGCAGCCCGATCACAATAAAGGCAAAGTAGGAAACGTATAAAGGTATAAAATTGGCGGCAGTGAGAATTATTTTCTCATTGCCGCCTGCCTGATGAAAGCTGATGCGCTGCTTAGTTAAACAGCTGCATCACATTCTGGAATTTCACCGGCCCATTTAAATGCCTTTTGTGCCAGAATAACAGCTATAATTTCATTAATTACGGCAGCAGCTGCAATTGTTCCCTGAATAATGTGGGCACAATCCGGTGCAGGACCCTCCAGTGCAGCAACGGCAATTCCGGTAAAGACCAGCGATACACCTGAATGGGGAAGCAGGGTGAATCCCAGATATCTTCGGATCACCTCAGGGGAATGAGAGAGCCGCGCTCCAAGATAGGCACCACTGTATTTGCCGAAAGCTCTGGACAAAATGTAGATAACCGTAAATATGCCGGCACCCAGAATCAGGTGGTAATCCAGCGGAGCGCCCAGATTCAGGATAACTGCTATCAGGGCGAATCCCAGAACAGGATTGAATTTTTTCATAAGTGTGGACAGCTGTTCTTCCGGAATAATATTGGAAAATGCAGCGGAAAATGCCATTCCGATTAACATAAAATTCAAAACAGGTTCCGGAAGGATATAAGTATTAAATATAAATCCGCATATGGCTGCTAATAGGATAAAGAGGCACAGTTCTATAAAACAGAGGTTTGCGGAAGATGTTTTTTTGAACAGAAAACCTGCGGGTATGCCGATTACTAATCCGATTAACACTGGAAGAACGGGGGTGAGTATAATCATATAAACTGGCATGGCAGATGCGGATATTTGAGCAGATACAATTGATATAATCGTGAAAAAGATTACAACACCAATAATATCATCA
This sequence comes from Robinsoniella sp. KNHs210, assembly GCF_000686105.1. Taxonomy (NCBI): domain Bacteria; kingdom Bacillati; phylum Bacillota; class Clostridia; order Lachnospirales; family Lachnospiraceae; genus Robinsoniella; species Robinsoniella sp. KNHs210. Next base: position 1,728,137 of record NZ_JMLZ01000001.1, on the reverse strand, counting down.
ATTGCTGCAAGGGGAATCAAAGTTTTTGTTACCGGGCCATTTGTATGGAATTCCCTTACTATGGACAAGGATGGAGCAGGTGCTGTAGCAAGAGCGATGCTTCCCATAATAGCAGCAAGATAGAGCGGTATCTGGAAAATATAAAAGATCACGCCAAAAGTAAGCGTAACTACAGCAAAGGTTACCAGAGATTCGGCAACTGTAATTACAATAATCTGGTTGCCGGAACGCTTTATATTTTTCCAGATAATTTCGGTACCGATCATCAGTCCCACAGCACATTCCAGTACATGGTTGGAAGTTTGGTACCATTTCATGTCCAGTAGTGAAACATTTAATAATTGGAGGGCATGAGGTCCCAGAATCATGCCTGCGATGAGCCAGCCTAAAATTGCGGGCAGTTTGATTTTTGAGACTAATTTACCAGCTGCATATGCCAAAGCAATTGCTGCTGCCAGTCGTAAAATTGCAGGTATCATAAATTATCCTCCTTTGCGATGCCATATAAAATCATATCTACCGATTTTCGTACCTTTTCTTCGTGAACTTCAATAAAGTTGCTGTCGGTATCCCAATTGGAAAGTTCTTTAAAATATTGTTGGTGAAATGTTTCCTGAACGGCACTGAAATAGGAGCAGGCATCTTCAATCGAGATTCCATTCCGAAGGGGCAGCCCGGACAGTACAGATTCGAATAGCTGAAGATTAAGCTGGTCAAAGTCCTTCTTAAGCAGATTAATTTCCGTGCTCAAATGAGAAGGAGGCTGTATGACGGCATTGAAAAAAATGCGTATAAAAAAGGGATTTTCCGTAAAAAAACGCTGGCGTGTATCAAAATATTCCTGAAGCCGGATTTTAGACTGATTGGTACTGGTGCAATTTGTTTTCAGGTATTCCATTAGAGCCTGAAAGCATGATTTTACGCAGCACAGATACAATTCATCTTTATTTTTGAAATAGTGGTATACCAGTCCTTTTGAAATGCCGCTCTGCGCCAGCGCTGCATTTAAGGATGCTTTGTCATATCCGTTTTTGCCAAATTCAGTTATAGCCGCATGTAATATTTTTTCTCGGCTTTGTAATGTTTTCAATTCTCTTTTCAATGAATGGTTCCTCCTGATAAATAATAATTGACCGACCGGTCTATTTGTAGTATAACAGAAATAGACCAGGTGGTCAATTATTTATATCGAAGAATAGAAATGAATTTCAACGAGGTATTGACAGGGGTAAAGGGAGAAAAACTGTCAAATAGCAGACAGTGTAAATGAGAAGGAGGAAAAAATGTATCAGTTATTGATTGCAGATGATGAAAAAATAATCAGGGAAGGTTTAAAAAATGTAGTCGACTGGAATGATCTGGGGTTTGAGATTGCAGATATCTTTACGGATGGGCAGGAAATCATTGAATATCTGGATTATGCAATACCGGATGTTATTCTGACAGATATTAAAATGAGCCATATTTCGGGCATTGAAGTGGCAAAGTATGTATTTGACCACAAAATGCCATGTAAAGTAGTTCTGATCAGTGGCTACCAGGAATTTGAACTGGCATTGCAGGGAATTAAATACGGAGCAGAAGATTATCTGCTAAAGCCCATTGATGTTGACAATTTAATAGAAACATTCAGCAAGCTGAAGTTGGAACTGGATCAGAAACAACAACAGGAAAGGAAAGCGCAGGAAGAAAAATACCGGATGGAGGAGGCAATTCCGCTGCTGGAAGAACGCTTTTTCTCAGATCTGATATTAGGTGTGGCTGGAAGCGAGGAGTATATCAGAAGCAGGATGGCTGTCTTATATCCACAGATGGATATCAACCTGTGCCACTGCCTGCTTGCTGATATCCGGATAGAAAATTATCCGGAATTTATGAAGCATGTCTGGCAGTACAATTATGACCAGTTTGAAATAAATATCCATCATTTTCTACAGATTTATCATAAAGAAATGTCTTTCCATCTGGTATTTAAATCAGGGGAAATATTGGAAATATTCGGTGTTCTGATAAAGCAGAGTGATGAAACAGATGCACTTGAAATCTGCAAGAGAGAGCTGGATCTGCTGGTACAGGAACTAATGAGCAGCTTTCATTTTCAGGCTGTATATGAAATAAAACAGATTTATCATAATATATTTGATATCAATGGAATCCAGGAGGGGCTTTTTAGCCAGGGGTATTCCCAAGAGAGCTTAAAACAGCACCTTCAGGAGCAGAAGAAACTGATTATGTCCAATATTAGTTTGGGAAATATGGTCACCGCCCAGAAGATCTTTCACAGTATACTGGAGGAATTAAATACAGCGCCTTCTATCTTCCGCAATAATTTTGTAATAGAGATTTTATCCACAATGAACACGGTAATAAAGGAAGTAAACGTAAAATTATCCGATTCCCTGCGTACATACTTTAATTATTCCCAGGTGTTGTCTTTTAGTGGTGTGGAAGAGTTAAAAGCTTATTGTGACCGTATCTTTGACCGGATCAAACTGGCAGAGGAAAAGAAAGAGTACTATGATACAACGGCTTTAATCAGTAAAGCAAAGCGTTATATTATTGATAATATCCACAAAGATATTTCACAGGAAGAGACTGCTAATCAGCTTTTTATCTGTTCGTCTTATTTGAGCAGGCTGTTTAAGAAGCAGACCGGGGAAAATTTCACACAGTTTGTAACTAGAATGAAGATGGAAAAAGCAATCGAATTATTAAAGAATCCCCAATATAAAACCTATCAGGTAAGTGAAGCTCTGGGATATAAAACACCCAGGTATTTTTCAAGGCTTTTTCGGATGCAGACGGGAATGAATCCAAGTGAATACCGGGGGAAAGTATTAAATATAGGCGGAGGAGCAGATGAAATTTAGCAGAGTGGTAAAAAAATATGTAAAGGATTATAAGTTTAACAGCCTGTTTATTAAGAATCTGATACTGCTTTTAATGTTAATCATAGTTCCGATTTCAGGCACGGTTGTTCTGGCCTATTATTCCTATAATAATATGCAGAAAAATGAAATTCAGTCTTATAACGAAACCATCTTGAATCAGGCTGTTTCCGGTTTGGAAAGAGTGGTAAAAGAAGCCAGAACCCAGTTGATTTACATTGGATTTAATTCAAATGTAGAGCTTTACATGTATGATACGGAAGAAATCAGACAGCTGAATTATAAGGTTAAGAGTATCTCGGAACTGATCAGGCTGCCGGTAGTTTCCAAAGATTATATAGACAGCATTTATATACATTCTTTTAAAAGTGGTAAGGTGATTACCATGGAGGGGATCAGTGATTTTGAAACTTTTGTGGATAGGGAATGCCTGCTGCAGTATACGGGGCAGGCAAAAAAGGACAGGCAGTGGGTTATGCTGACTACCAGCAATGAACGGGGATATCCCCAGATGCAGCTGTCTATCTTTCAGGATATCTGTTACGGGTCACTTTGTACCGGAACAATTGTTATGAATCTCCGGCTGGATGAATTAATAAAGGAACTAAATCTGTCAGATGAGGCTCAGATCTGTGTCAGTGACGGTACAAATATATTGTTGTCCAACGATGTGCAGCAGACAGGCAAGCCAATAGAAAACATGAAAGGATTTCGGGAAAGTAAGAAGGACAGTGCCGTTATTAACCGGCAATTCTGTATTTCTTCAAAGTCTTTGGGAGAGTCTGGACTGGAGGTGATATCGTACTTTGATCTTCAGACTTATCAGGATAAATTAAGTACAATCCGCAATTTTATGCTGACATTTCTGCTGGTTATGGTTCTGATTACGTTCTGTCTTGCAACTTTAATTTCCATACGTATTTTCAGTCCCATAGAAACAATATTTTCTTCAATTAAGGAGTACAGCAATATATTGACAGGGGAGGATGATATGCTCAAAGGCAAAGATGAATTGATGTATATTATGGATTCCATTCAGAAGACCGTTCGTAAGAAAAAGGATGTGGAGGAGGAGCTTTTAGAACGGGTCAGACTGTTGAAAAAAGCACAGTCTGTGGCACTCCAGTCCCAGATTAACCCCCACTTTATTAACAATACACTGGATACGATTAATTGGATGGCAATTGGCCTTTTGGGAGGGAAAAATGAGATTTCTGAAATGACGTCAGCGCTATCGAAAATGCTGCGGATGTCATTACAAAATACGGATATCATCATCCCCTTGAAAATGGAAATAGATCATTGTAAGTGCTACCTTGAGATACAGAAAAAGCGCTATGAGGATAAATTTGAGGTGGTCTGGGAAATACCGGAGTTGCTGTACACCTGTAAGACAATACGCATTATTTTACAGCCCATTATTGAAAATGCCATCTATCACGGAATCAAGCATTTGAGTAATAAAGGAATTATCAGTGTTTCCGGAGAGATCACAGAAGGAGTGGCGCAGCTGTGTGTGAAAGACAACGGCCTTGGAATGAAGGAAGAGGAAGTTGCAGAACTCAACCAGAATATGCGAAGTGGGATGATCAGGGAAAGCGGGCATATTGGCATTACAAACGTCAACCAGCGGCTGAAGCTTTATTTTGGTGAGGAATATGGCATTGTCATTGACAGCAGGGAGGGAGTTGGAACCACAGTAAAGCTTAGATTCCCCTTAATCAATAGTTAAAAGTGTTGTCAGAAGTGGTGCACAGGTCAAATTTGTACCCCCTTTTTTCCGTTTTGTGTCATTTTAACTTCCAGGAATATTCAGTATACTTATGGAGTAAACACAACAGAAACAAAGAGAAAGGATGGGAATCAATTGATAAAAGAGAGAAGAAAAGTGAAAGGGAAGAAGAAGGGACATTTCAAAGATAATCTGCAGTTGTTAACGCTGGCTTTGCCTACCATTATATTACTGTCCATTTTTTCCTATTGGCCAATGTCCGGGGTTGTTCTTGCTTTTAAGGATTACAAAGTGCCAAAAGGGATATTTGGCAGTCCATGGGTGGGATTCAAGAATTTTGAATTCTTTTTAAAGTCCCAGGATGCGTGGAGGGTAACCAGAAACACAATCGGATTAAACCTGATGTTTATTGTAATCGGTATTATCTGCGGTGTTATATTTGCACTGATAATGTTCGAAGTTAAGAAAGCCAGACATGTAAAAATATATCAGACAGCATCGATTATTCCTAGTTTCATATCCTGGGTTGCAGTTGGATATATCGTATATGCTTTGCTGGACCCAACCAGAGGTTTAATGAATCAGATATTAGCGTTCTTTGGAAAAGAAGGGATATCCTGGTATTCAGAACCGAAGTATTGGCCGTTTATTTTACTGATAACAAAGACCTGGCAGGGTGTGGGGCTTGGAAGTATTATTTATTATGCTGCTTTAATGGGTGTGGATAATGAATTGTATGAAGCGGCGGAAATAGATGGTGCAGGAAAACTGCAAAAGACCTGGTACGTATCGCTGCCTCAGATTGTGCCGATTATTATTATCATGGGAATACTGGATGTAGGAAAAATATTCCGTGCGGATTTCGGTTTGTTCTATAATGTTACACGGGATGTGGGAGCACTTTACCCTACAACAGATGTTATTGACACTTATGTGTTCCGGGCATTAATGCAGCAGGGGAATATCGGAATGTCCAGTGCAGTGGGACTGTTCCAGTCTGTCATATGTTTTGTGACACTGATGACGACCAACTTTATAGTGAAAAAACTGTCGCCGGATAATGCATTGTTCTAAGAAAGGAGGAGTAAAAAATGGGTCAGATAAAGGATCAGAAAAAAGAAAAAACAAGTATACTGGTACATATCTTCTTTATCGTTTTTGGAATCTTATGTATCCTGCCATTTATGATTATCATTTCTGCTTCCCTTTCCGGGGAAACAGATCTGGCGGTAAACGGGTTCTCAGTGCTGCCAAGGAAAATTGACTTTACAGCTTATCAATACTTGTTTAAGAACCCGGAACTGATTATTAATTCTTATATGGTCACAATTATTATCACAATAGCAGGTACTTTTTTGGGTGTCATGTTCATGTCAATGACAGCGTATTGCCTGGCGAGGAGTAACTTCCGGTTTAAGAGAGGACTGACATTTTTCATCTTCTTCCCTACACTTTTCAGTGGGGGACTGGTACCAAGCTATATTATTAATACCCAGTATCTGCATTTGACAAACACTTTAATGGCACTGGTATTGCCAAGCCTGATCAATGTTTTCCACATAATTATGCTGCGGACCTTTTTCAAACAGCTTCCGGAAGCACTGTTTGAGGCAGCAAAAATAGACGGGGCAAGTGAATATCATATTTTCTTTAAACTGGCACTCCCATTATCCAAACCGGTAATCGCTACGGTAGCATTTTTAAGTGCACTGGCGAAATGGAATGAATGGTATAATGCAATGCTTTATATCAGAGATGACAAACTGGTGCCGCTTCAATATCTGCTGCAAAGGATGATGATGAATCTGAGGGCGCTGCTGGATGCAATGCAGAATGCGCCTGCAATGGTAAATCTTCAGGACCTGCCTGGAGAAAATCTGAGAATGGCGATGCTGGTTGTTGCCATAGGCCCCATGCTATTGATTTTTCCGTTTTTCCAGAAATACTTTACAAGAGGTATGACGGTGGGAGCTGTTAAAGGATGATTGAAGCCAGAAACAAAAAAGCAAGAATCGAAAAGAAAGAATCGATAAGCAAGAATTATATAAGCAAGAATCGAAAAGAAAGAATTATATAAGCAAGAATCAGAAAAGCAAGCTCAGAAAAGCAAGCTCATATAAGCAAGCTCATATAAGAAATAATTGTGCAAACATTTATTATATAAAACAATTGAAGGAGGATTTTATTAATGAAAAGAAGATTAGCGGCTTTAGGTATGGCGGGTGTATTGACCGCGAGTATGCTTGCAGGATGTTCCTCAGGCAGCAAGGAAACAACAGAGGCAGTGAAGACAGAATCCAGTGAGAGCGGTACAAAAGAGGAATCAGAAGCTGGGACTACTGCAAAAGACAGCAGTACAGATGAAACAGTTACCGTAAAATGGTGCGTATTCGGTGACAAGGCACAGGATCATGATATGGTTATGGAAGATCTGAACAAGAAGCTAAAAGAAAAAATTAATATCCAATTGGAAATGGATGTAATTCCACAGGGTGAATTTAACGATAAAATGAAGCTTGCCAGTACAGCCGGAGAAGACTTTGATCTTGTATTTACTTCAAACTGGCTAAACAGCTTTGATGAGAATATTTCCAGAGACGCATTTATGCCTATCGATGAATTGTTTGAGCAGTATGGTCAGGGGATTAAAGATTCTATGCCGGAATGGCTGCTGGATGTTGCAAAAGTAGACGGAAAACTCTATGCGGTTCCAAACCAGCAGGTGATTGCAAGACAGCTGGGCGTTGTAATTCAGAAGGAATATGCCGACAAGTACGGATTTGATAAAACATCATTAAAAGATATCCGGGAACTGGAACCTTTTATGGATGAAATCGTCAAAAATGAGCCTGCTTTATTTGCAATCGATAAAAGGGTAGATCCTGCAATTGAAAAAGAATATGAAGGATTGGCAACGGTAGCTAATAATTCTAGTGCATATATTAGAAAGGATGACCCGGAGGCAACCTTAATTCCGGCTACCGATGTTATTGAAGAACAGATGAAACTGGATAATGAGTGGTACAAAAAAGGATATATAAGACAGGATATTGCAACCGTGACGGATAATTCTGCAGACGTAAAAGCAAACCGCTATGTGTGCTCCCTGAGTGCTTATAAACCGGGACAGGGTGCAGAATTCTCCTCCAGACAGGGAGTAGAATATATCGCAGTGCCTATTGAAGGTTCTTATGTTCAGTCAACATCCGGAATTGAAACGATGACAGCTGTAAATATCAATTCCAAGAATCCGGAAGCAGCAATGAAATTGTTAAATCTGGTATACACGGATAAGGAAATCTTTAATGAATTATTATTTGGCTTAGAAGGAACCCATTATACAAAAACAGGAGAAAACAGTGTGGAACCGGCAGAGGATTCTACCTATAATTACAGCGCATACGCTTGGAAAATCGGTAACCAGTTTAATGCATGGTACTTACCGGGTCAGGAAGAAGGATTATGGGAAGAAACAGATAAACTGAATAGAGAAGCCCAGGTGTCCGTACTACGTGGATTTACTTTCAACCCGGCGAATGTACAAGCGGAATTAGCACAGGTGTCGGCAGTGAATAAAGAGTATTTAAACGGCCAGTTTACCGCCAATGACATTGATGCATTTATTACAGAGAAGAAAGAAAAATTAGAACAGGCGGGCTTGCCGGTAATCGTAGAAGAATTACAAAAGCAGATTGATACATGGAAAAGTAAATAGAGAACCGGACTGTATCATTCTATGCCATTTAGGATGGTACAGTTTTTCAATGGAGGAAAGTGTGAAAGAAAATCGCTTTCACACTACTGATTTGGGAATAGCACAGGCAGGCTTGCGCTATTCATGGTGTCAAGTTTGAAAGGAAAGCACTTTCAAACTACTTATTAAGGTAGTATCGCAGGCAGACCTGCGATATGCAGGAGGTATAAGTATGAGCAAAACGGAGGATCAGATCTGGGCAGCAGAGGTGCTGCAGCGAATTCAGGAAAAATATAGCGTAATAACGGACAGAAATCCCAAAGATTTTTTCCCTTATACAGTGGAGCAGGGAAGATTCCGGGAATCAAAATATGAGCATGATTATGAATGGTGGACCAATGGTTTCTATCCCGGCATACTTTGGAAACTCTATCTGATGTCCAAAAATGAAAAGTACAGGACACTGGCTGAAGATTATGAAAGTATGCTGGATATTCCCCTGAATCATTTTGAAGGTTTGCATCATGATGCGGGATTCATGTGGCTGACTTCTGCAGTGGCAGATTATCGGATTACGCAAAACAGCAGGTCCAGAAAGAGAGGACTTCATGCGGCATCGGTGCTGGCCTCCAGATTCAACATACGGGGGAATTTCATCAGAGCCTGGAATGGAGAAGAGAATGGAGGGTGGGCAATCATAGACAGCATGATGAATATACCTATTCTTTATTGGGCAAGCAGGGAACTGAAGGATCCTCGTTTTTACTATATAGCCAAAAGTCATGCGGATAAGGTGATGGATCATTTTATCCGTGAGGATGGAAGTGTGCGGCATATTGTTTCATTTGACCTTCAGGATGGGAACTTCATAGAGGAAATGGGTGGACAGGGATTTCAGAAAGGTTCTGCATGGACCAGAGGACAGGCATGGGCAATCTATGGATTCCTATTAAGCTATCTGCATACGGGAGATGAAAAATACCTGAATGCGTCTAAAAAGACGGCACACTACTTTCTGGCTGCACTGTCTCTGGAAAGGGATTATGTGCCGCCCTGTGATTTCCGTGCACCTGAAAAACCGGTTTACAAAGATACCACGGCAGGAGCGATAGCAGCGTGCGGTTTGTGGGAGATCGGGAAAGCTGTAACGGAGGAAGAAAGAGGACTGTACCAGAAATGTGCAGTAAAAATACTCCGCAGTATCGAGAAAAACTATTGCAGCTGGGATATGAATAAAGATGGAATTGTAATCTGCGGAACCGAACGGTATGGGGAAGGAACAAATATTCCAATTATCTATGGAGATTATTATTTTATAGAAGCACTGATGAAAATAGCAGAAAGCGATGTGCTGTTTTGGTAAGAGAGGAGCAGAAATGGATCGTAACAATTTTAAAACCAGGGAAGATTACAGTAAGGCATTATTAACGATGGCAGATGCTTTAAAGGAATATTACTCCCCGGGAAAAGCAAGGCTTAATATCGGATATACGGCAACGCACTATGGCAGCAGCACAATTGGGTTAGAAGGCTTCTCAAGAATACTTTGGGGTTTGGTACCGCTGTGGGCAGGAGGCGGTGAAAGCAGCCTGGATGAGTTCATCTGCCGGGGAATTATGCATGGAAGCGATAAAAAATCTGAGGAATACTGGGGAAGCTACGGAGATGGCGAACAGGCTTACGTGGAAATGGCAGTTTTTGGTCTGGCTTTGCTGCTGGCTCCCGGGAAAGTCTGGGAGCCGCTTGCTTTGGAAGATAAGAAAAACTTTCATGAGTGGCTGATGCAGATAAACCAGCACAGAATATCGGATAATAACTGGCTTTTTTTCCGGGTACTGGTTAATTGCGGCTTGAAGAATGTAAATGCAGAATATAGTGAGATACAGTTGGAACAGGATTTGAACAGGATAGATGACTTCTATCTGGGGGATGGCTGGTATTCAGACGGAGCCACAAAGCAGGTAGATTATTATATTGGATTTGCCATGCATTTCTATTCTCTAATCTATGCACAGGTACAAAAAAATGAGGATCCTGTAAGATCTGCCAAATACAGAGAGCGGGCAAGGTTATTTGCAGAAGATTATATTTACTGGTTTGGTGAGCGGGGGGAAGCCCTTCCCTATGGACGTTCTCTTACATACCGGTTTGCTCAGGCGGGATTCTGGTGTGCAATGGCTTTTGCAGACGAAGAAGTATTCTCCTGGGGTGTAATGAAAGGAATCATAAACAGGCACTTTCGATATTGGTTTGAAAAGCCGATTCTGGACTGTGAGGATAAGCTGACGCTGGGTTACTGTTACCCGAATCTGACAGTGGGGGAAGGTTATAATTCACCTAATTCACCCTACTGGGCATTTAAGAGCTTTTTAATTCTGGCACTGCCATCCAATCATCCATTTTGGGAGGCAGAAGAAGAACCTTTGCCAAAGTTAAAGGAACTTCGTGTTTTAAAGCAGCCTATGATGATGATGCAAAGAGGTAAGGATGGATATGTTACAGCGCTTACCTCCGGACAGTATGCAGAGTGGGAACCGGTTCATTGTGCTGAAAAATATAGTAAATTTGCCTATTCCAGTTATTTTGGATTTCAGACACCGCGCTCATACTGTTCCCTGGCTCAGACAGCACCTGATAATATGCTCGCCTTTTACAGAGACGGATATTATCATGTAAGGCGCAGGTGTGAAAGGGTTAAGATCAGTGAAGACAGGATTCTCTCATGGTGGAGCCCGATGAGCGGGGTAGAGGTAGAGACGGTATTGGTTCCAAATGGAGCAGGCCATTTCAGGCGCCATATCATCAGGGCAGAAGAGGACTGTATGGCTGCAGAGGGTGGATTTCCACTGCCGGTGGATGAAATAAATGAGGTCATTTGCACAGAACGTGAGGGATATGCAGAGACCCGCAGCAACCGGGGAAGAAGCCGCATAGAATTAAAACAAGGACAGGGAATGGGCAAAGTGATTTTGTGCGAAGCAAATGTAAACCTGCTCCATCCAAGAACCCTGCTTCCCTATCTCCAATATGAAATAAAAAAAGGGATCACAATCGTAGAAGTATATGTAGAAGGATCCGTAATGCAGCATGAAAGCCAATGAGACAAAAGAAAGGAAGAACGATTCAATGACAACATTATTAAAAGAAGGATTTAAAAATGCATTTGACTATGGATTCTCCCCGGATGCTGACGGCGTTGAAAATCAAAAAGCCCTGCAGTCTGCTGTAGAAGATGGCGGGACAATTCTTATAACCAGGCAGGGCACCTACCGGCTGGCAGGGACAGTCTATCTGAGCAGCTGCACCACATTGATTTTTGGAAATGGTGTTATCATACAAAAAACAGAAGACCTTGGAAAATACGCTCATGTATTTTTAAATCAGGGCGCACTGACAAGAATCTATGATACCGGAATTCAGATCCATAACCTGCATCTGGCTGTTAATGGAAATGACATCAGAAAGTTTGAGGTTGAGGGGCTTCACGGCCAATTAGCTTTTTTCTACATCCGGGATCTGCTGATTACGGGGTTTCGGTGCATGGATCTGGGGAAACTGCAGTATGGCATACAGGTCTGCACTTTTGAAGATATTACAATACAGAATATAATTATAAAAGGGGATAAAGACGGTGTGCATTTAGGCAGGGGAAGGCGCTTTACAATTCGGGATGGAATCTTCGACACCTATGACGACGCCATTGCTTTGAACGGACATGATTACGATGTGGGAAATCCGGAACTGGGATGGATTGAGGATGGTCTGATCGATAATTGCCAGGATCTGACTCATGATGGAGAGACTACGGACGGATATTTCTGCCGTATGCTGGCCGGGGGCTGGACAGATTGGTTTCCGGGGATAAAATTGCAGAAATCAGATACGGTGGCTGCCAATGGAAAGCTATATCGTGTCAAAGAAGATGCAGACGGGACAGAATATATATCCACCATCTGCCCTTCTCACGAACAGGGTATGGAAATCGAAGAAGGAATTCACTGGGTTGTTGTACAGAATGAGATAACCTATACTGCAGGCGTAAGAAATGTAATGTTTCGTAATATTTTCCTGCAGAAACCCAGAACCGGTTTTTCCATACATTTTGATAATGACAGATACAGCAGGTCTTATTATCCCGGGGCTGAGGTGCCTTACCAGGAAAAAGTATTATTTGATGGTATCCGGGTTCTTCATAAAAAGAAAATACACCTTATGGAGATCGGCACTCCGGTAGATATCGTGCATATAACAAATTCCGTAATTGGTGACAGCACCATTTGTTTTCATGGAAATCATGCGTTAGAAGACTATGGAACTACGAAAGTCAGCATCAATAACTGTATTTTCAATGTTTTTAAAGAAAATGAACTGATTGAAAATAAATTAGAGAATAAAATCATTCAGGATCAATACTTTGGTAATATAGAAATGTGAGAATAAAATGGATAGGCGGTCAGTTAATCGTATGAAAGAGTACCTGGAAAAATATCTGGCAGAATACAGAAGCTGTGTGGAAAATTATGCTTTGGAGCTGAGAAACCAGCCCATGCCGGAATTAACGGAAGAGAAATTTTCGCTGTTCGAAAAGACAGGAAACCGTATGATCTATGAAGAAGATTATTTTATCAGAAGAAAATATCTGGCGGTATATGCAATGGCTTATTGGATTGGGCGAAAAGAAGAAGATCTAAATAAACTGGAAGAAGTCATTGAAGCAGTCTGTATGGAGAACAGCTGGGCGCTTCCTGCTCATACAGATCGTAAAAACAATCCGGATTGGAGAAATACAGTGGACTTATTTGCCTGTGAGACTGGGCAGACATTGGCAGAGCTGATCACTATATTTCAACAGGATTTGAAAAAAGATCTGAGAGAGCGTGTGAAAAAAGAAGTGATAAGCCGTGTTCTGACTCCATTTTATCAGTCAGAGGCACCCTGCGAGCCCTGGGAATACAATACCAATAACTGGTGTGCCGTATGTGCGGGGGCAATAGGAAGTGCAAGTATTTATTTATTAAAAGATGTACCGGAGAAATGTCTGGAACGGATCCGATACTCCCTGACACATTATCTGAAAGGATTTACGGATGATGGTGCCTGCATGGAAGGACTGGCGTATTTTTCATATGGAATGTCATATTATGCAGGTTTTTCCCAACAGTATCTGGAATACAGCCATGGGGCAGCAGACTTGATGGCAGATGAGATAATAGCCTCCATAGCAGAGTTTCAGCAGAAATGTTATTTTGATTCAGGATTGACCGTAAGCTTTTCGGATGGATATATGAACGATTGTTTTCATATGGGCCTGACCTGTTATCTGGCGGGCAGGTTTCCGAATGTCCGGTTTCCAAACCGAAAGTGTGCGGCAGCATTTGATTCAGACAGCTGTTATCGTTTTATGACACTTTACCGGGATTATATATGGGTAGAAGCTTATCTGGAGAAAATTTCAGAAAATCAATACCAACGCATACAGCCTTGCCCTGACACAAATAACTCTGTTCATGGAAAAGTACACAGTGGGCTGGTAAAAGAGCCTGTCATTTTTGAACAGGCCCAGTGGTATATTGCACAGAGTGGTAATATGTGCGGCATGGCGGCTAAAGGCGGCAATAATGCGGAACATCATAACCATAATGATGTGGGCAGTTTCTTGTACCTAAGTAAAAATACCATGCTTCTGGCTGATCTGGGGGCCGGGGAGTATACGAAAGATTATTTCAGCGGCAAGCGTTACCAAATATTGTGCAATAGTTCCCTTGGCCATAATGTACCTGTAATTAATGGCAGTTTACAAATGGAAGGTGAGCGTTTTGCCTGTGACCGGTTTGAAGCAGATAAGAATGGCAATGTAGAAATCAGTTTTGGAAATGCATATGATCTGGACGAACTGGATGAAGCTGTCAGGAGAATCAGATTCAATAGGGAAACCGGTATGATGCAGATTACAGATACCTTTACAGGCGGGAACGGACTGGTGGATGTTAAGGAAAATCTGGTTACCAGGTATGTGCCAAGAATCAGGGGCAATAAAGTGCAGATCTGCGGAGGGAATGAGGATTGTACAGTAGAGATAGATGATCCGGATGTAAAAATATCTTATCAGGTTATGGAACATAAGAATCATGCAGGTAAAACAGAACATGTATTTCTGATACAGTGGCAGGTGGATGTAAATGATGGATATGGAAAATCTAAATTTCGGATTTATTGTAAATAGAACAGGTTCCACAGCTATAGAAAAAATTCAGATACCAAATCATCGGTATCTGAATTTTTTTGCCTAAAAAGTACCGATCTCTTAATAATCTCCTAATTGGAGGAAAAAGAAGCCCAAAATAGTATAAAATCTAATAAATTAAATACTAAAGCCTTTTTATACTTAAATGCTATAATGACGAAGAAAAACGAAAAGGCAAATTATAAGCCTTACATAATCGTATTTTTCCATATCTTATTTGAGATATAAAAAAGGAGGATTTTAAGATGAAAAGAAAGACAGTAATGAAGGTTCTGACTTGCGGAGCAGCAGCAGTTATGACAATGGGTGTTATGTCCGGGTGCGGAACAAGAGGCGGAGGAACCGCGGCCACGGGAACTGCCCAGTCCGCTGCCAAAGATGCAGGCAGTACATCCGGCGAAACGAAAAGTGACGCGAATGTAATGATCGGCTCTGCAATTTACAAATTCGATGATACCTTTATGACAGGTGTAAGAACAGCTATGACAGACCAGGCAAAAGCAGAAGGAATAGAACTTGAACTGGTGGATTCCCAGAACAAGCAGCCTACCCAGAATGAACAGGTAGATACCTTTATTACTAAGGGCGTAACTGCACTTGCAATTAACCCGGTAGACCGAACTGCCGCAGGTCCTATTATAGAAAAGGCAAAAGCAAAGAGTCTTCCTATTGTATTTTTAAACCGTGAACCGGAAGAAACGGATATGAAAAGCTACGATAAGGTATGGTATGTAGGTGCGAAAGCAGAGCAGTCCGGTCAGCTATCCGGAGAAATTATTGCTGATTACTTTAAAGCTAATCCGGATGCTGATAAAAACGGTGACGGCACCATCCAGTACGTAATGCTTCAGGGCGAACCTGGACATCAGGATGCGACACTCCGTACAGAATATTCGATTAAAGCCATTGAAGAAGCCGGATTTAAAACAGAAAAACTGGCGGCAGATACCGCTATGTGGGACAAGGCAAAAGCAACGGATTTAATGAAAGCTTTTATTACCGGACAGGGACTGGACAAGATTGAGGCAGTTATTTCCAATAATGATGATATGGCACTGGGGGCTGTAGAGGCATTGAAGGCAGAGGGCTACAATAAAGAAGACAAAGCAAAATATATTCCGGTAGTTGGTGTGGATGCCACAGCTCCTGCATTGGAAGCGATGAAAGATGGTTCTCTGTTAGGTACCGTATTAAACGATGCAGCCAATCAGGGAAATGCTACCATTAATGTTGCAAAAGCAGCAGTAGAAGGCAAAGAAATTAATGAGCAGAATATCGGCTATCCGGTTACCGACGGCAAATATGTCTGGATTGATTATGTAAAAGTAACTGCCGACAATTATCAGGAATATATGAAATAAAGGGATAGATATCAGACTTAGGGTTGTTCATTGACAGTATGTTAATGTAACAGCCCTTCTGATAGAAAGGAGCGGCAGCATGGGAGATATCGTATTAGAAATGAAAAATATTACGAAAGTATTCCCAGGGGTAAAGGCACTTGACCAGGTCAGCCTTACTGTAAAAAAAGGGAGTGTACATGCGTTGATGGGTGAAAATGGTGCCGGGAAATCAACGTTAATGAAGTGCCTGTTCGGAATATATCATGAAGATGGCGGGGAAATCATCCTGGATGGGAAGCCTGAAAAAATCATGACCTCCAAACAGGCTTTAGATTTGGGAGTCTCTATGATTCATCAGGAGCTGCATCCAATTCGTTTCAGGCCTGTAATGGAGAATATATGGCTTGGAAGATTTCCCAAAAGGGGAATTGTTGTAGACAAGAAAAATATGATCCGTAAGACAAAAGAGCTTTTCCAGGAAGTGGATCTGGACGTAGATCCCCAGGCATTGGCAGGCTCCCTGTCTGCATCCAGCCTGCAGCTTGTTGAAATTGCAAAAGCTGTCAGTTATCATTCAAAGATTATTATCATGGATGAGCCCACTTCGTCACTTACGGAAAATGAGACACACCATTTATTTAAGATCATACGCCAGCTCCAGGACAAAGGCTGTGCGATCATTTATATCTCTCATAAAATGGAGGAAATTCTGAAGATATCAGATGAAGTAACCATTATGAGGGACGGACAGTATGTGGGTACCTGGGATGCGAAAGACCTGACAACGGACTTGATTATCAGCAGGATGGTAGGAAGAAATATGACCAACCGTTTTCCTCCAAAAGAGTATTCGCCTCTTGATGAAGTGATACTAAAAGTAGAAAATTTATGTTCTCCGCTTCCCAAATCTTTTCAAAATGTTAGTTTTGAATTAAGAAAAGGTGAGATTCTGGGTATTGGCGGACTGGTAGGAGCCCAGAGAACAGAAGTGGTGGAAGCGATCTTTGGATTAAGGGAGATTGCGGAAGGAACCATTGCAAAGAATGGAAAAAAACTGGCGATCAGATCCCCACGGGATGCGATTAAAGAAAAGATCGCGCTGCTGACCGAGGAAAGAAGGGCAACCGGGATATTCGGGATTCTATCTGTTTTGGATAATACCGTGATTGCCAACCAGAAAAAATATGCCAGCATGGGAATATTGAGAGAGAGCCAACGGGTAAAAGCTGCAAAGGAATCAAATACAGAGTTAAGGACTAAGACTCCTAACCTGGAAGAAGCAATCCAGAACCTGTCCGGAGGAAATCAGCAGAAAGTACTGCTTGCCAGGTGGCTTCTGACCCAACCGGATATCTTAATTCTGGACGAGCCTACCAGAGGTATTGATGTAGGGGCAAAATATGAAATCTATACAATTATGCACAAGCTTGCAAGTCAGGGGAAATCTATCATTATGATTTCATCGGAAATGCCGGAGCTACTGGGAATGTCAGACCGCATTATGGTAATGTGCGAAGGCCGGGTAACCGGAATTTTAGAAACAGAAGAAGCAGACTCGGTAAGTGTCATGAATTGTGCAACGAAATTTATGAAATAAAGTTCTTAATCCTTGTGCAAGGTTTTAAGTTTGATAGAGAGAGAGGTAATACATATGCAGAAATCAGGGAAGATGGTTGCGCGTAAGCCATTTGCCGTTTCATTTATTACAGCAGGAGTTCTGCTGCTGGCTTTGGGTATTGTTCTATACTGGGCATTAGATCCGGCAGTCTTTTATGATCTTTACCTGTATGTAGCCCTGGTAGGGTTAGCAGCC
Organism: Robinsoniella sp. KNHs210; assembly: GCF_000686105.1. Taxonomy (NCBI): domain Bacteria; kingdom Bacillati; phylum Bacillota; class Clostridia; order Lachnospirales; family Lachnospiraceae; genus Robinsoniella; species Robinsoniella sp. KNHs210. The sequence continues at coordinate 1,710,423 of NZ_JMLZ01000001.1, read as the reverse complement.
CTGGGTTATGGAATCAATCAGCTTGCAGCCCGGAGATTCCACGGTACAGATGTAGAGCTGTCAGGTAAGACGGCAAAGAGGTTTATTACAAATAATGCGATTATGATCGCACTTCTGGTTTTAATTGTCGTGATTATGTTTATCCAGCCGCGTTTTATGCAGCTGCAGGTATTGCTGGATATTTTAACCCAGTCATCTACAAAAATGATTGTAGCACTGGGAATCTGTTTTACACTGCTGATAGCAGGTACAGACCTTTCGGCGGGACGTATGGTTGGTCTGGCGGCAGTCGTTTCGACTTCCATGCTGCAGACGGCTGATTATGCCAACAGATTCTTTCCGGACCTTCCGTACATGGCAGTCATTTTCCCAATTCTTTTAGCAATTGCGGCATGTGCCCTGTTTGGAATTTTAAATGGATTTTTAGTAGCGAAATTCGACATGCATCCATTTATTGCCACGTTAGCTGTACAGGTAATTGTGTATGGAGCATGTTCCCTTTATTTTGACATGGCACCAAACAAATCCCAGCCCATCGGCGGTATCCGCAGTGATTTTATCGTGCTGGGACAGAAAAAAATTCTTGAAATCGGCGGATTTCCGGGAATCTCTATTTTAGTTCCCATTGCCATCTTTTTCGTAGTTCTCATCTGGTTTATCCTGAACAAAACAGAATTTGGCAAGAACGTGTATGCAATCGGAGGAAACCGGGAAGCAGCAATCGTTTCCGGTGTGAATGTATTCAAAACCATTATGGGGATTTTCGTTCTGGCATCTGTTTTATATGGTGTTGCCGGAGTACTGGAAGCAGCAAGAACAGCGGGAGCCACAAACCAGTACGGTAACGGATATGAACTGGATGCAATTGCGGCCTGCGTTGTGGGCGGTGTTTCCTTAAACGGTGGTATTGGAAAAGTCAGTGGAATCGTCAGCGGTGTGTTGATTTTCTCCGTTATCCAGTACGGACTGCAGTTTATCGCCGTAAGCCCAATGTGGCAGCAGGTGATTAAGGGTATTATCATTGCTGTAGCAGTTGCAATTGATCTTACCAAATATAGGAAAAAATAGTTTAGAACCCCCAATTATTTTTCCGGTATGCCGCAGGTGTCTCACCTACGATGGATTTAAACTGGTGGATAAAATTACTCTCGCCGGTAAATCCTACCTGATTGGCAATATCGCTGATACTGTCGTGGGTGGTACACAGCAGGCGTTTGCTCTGGCTGATGCGGTAACCCGTCAGATAAGAGTAGGGGGTTGTGCCCACCTGCTTTTTGAAAAGACGGATAAAGTGAAATTTGGAAAAATGCACTTTTTCCAGAAGGGCATCAATGGAGACTGCCTCCTGGTAATGCATCTGTAAATATTCAACGGTAGCGGCAATATCCGAATTCCCGGGGGAGGACAGACCGGTATCCTGTACAAGACCCTCCAGCATTCCGGTCAGCAATCCGGAAATATAATGGCTGCACCGGGCGCAGGAAAGCAGTGTTCCTTCTTTTGTGATCCGGTACAAATTCTGGAAAGTTTCGAAAAAATGGTCGGTGTCGTTTGGGGAAATAGCATGGACTTTTTCCATGTTTAAAGAAGCTGCAAAGTCAGCTGCACCGCTACCGGACAGATGTGCCCAGGCAAAATCCCAGGGACTGGCGGATGCGTTCTGATATCGATGGTATTCATAAGATGGCAGAAGAACCGCCTGATGCCTGGAAAGTGTAATCTGCTGGTTTCTTACGGTAATCAGTCCTTCTCCTGAAAGGGTATAGAGAAGAATATGAAAATTCTGCCCGGAGCGCTCCGTAAAATAATTCTGTCCGGTCGAAAAAATACCGTCTGCCAGTACAGAAAAAGGAAAAGGAGCATTAACAGAATCAGGAGCAACAGCCGCAGTAAAAGAGTCCTTCAGGACATCCATATTGTAATGAATCATATGCATACCTCCGCAATTATTTGATATTATTCCGCAATTATCATGATTGAATACTGGTTATTCCTTGATATAATGATGATAACGCAGAAGATGAGAAATCGCAATATCTATTATAAGAACGGAGGTATTTTTTATGGGGTTTCAACTGGAAAAATTTATGGAGGAACTGAAAAATCCAAGTGCAATTATGCGGACGGCTCCGCTGTGGGTATGGAATGATACCATGACAGACTGCCAGATTGACCATGCGCTGGATGAATTAAAAAGCCATGGTTTCGGAGGGGCAATCGTACATCCAAGGCCCGGAATGGTAATTACCTATTTATCCGCAGAATGGTTTGAACAATGGGGATATGCCCTGGATGCGGCAAAAAAGCGGGGAATGAAGCTCTATATCTATGATGAAAATTCATATCCTTCCGGATTTGGAGGGGGGCATGTATCGGCAGAGTTGCCGGATTGCCTTGGAACTTCCGTCAGCTATCAGCTGGTACATAAAGATCAGCTGAAGACAAAAGAAAAGGCAGAGAAATGGTTTGACGATATCAGTCAGGTCCGGGTATTTGCCTGCGAGAAGATAGCTGGCGGGAAGGAAATTGGTGAGAAGATCAGATTATTAAAAGACATTACCCAGCTTCCGGGAAATAAGTGGGCAGAAACATCAGACTGGTTTATCATCATGGGGTTTGTAAAAGGGGAGACGACCGGATGGATGGCAGGATTTGCTAACGTGGACCTCCTGCGCAGAGAAGTAACAGATACATTTATCGAAAAGGTATACCAGCCTTATTATGATCACTTTGGCGGAGAATTCGGCAAGGCGATTCCGGCAATTTTTATGGATGAGCCTGCCATAACCGGAAGCGGTGTGTATGGAACTGCCGGAAGTGAAGCACTGCCTTACAGCTATTGGTTTTCCCATGAATTCTACAAGAGAAATGGATATCATCTGGAGGACTACCTCCCGTCTTTGTTTACGGACGCAGAAGCAGAGTGGTTTGTACATACGGATAAAGAAGTACGCCATGATTATTATGATACAACACGGGAATTGTGGGTACGGAATTTTGTGCTGCCATTGTCAAGATGGTGTGAGGAACACGGGATTGCTCTTACCGGACATTATATGGAAGATGATTGGCCAAGGGCGAGCGCTGGTACCACATCACCTAATATTATGGCAAATTTTGAATATATGGGATGGCCTGCAATTGATATGCTGGTCAATGATAAGTTATTGGAGCGGCCCAATGAACATGTGGGCTTAATTATGCAGGAATTAAGAAGTGCCGTTAACCAATTCGGACAGGAAAGATGTTTTTGCGAAGCGTTTGGTGCGGGGGGATGGGATTCCACACTGGCGGATTTCAAAAGAATCGGGGACTGGCTAATGGTAAATGGTGTTAATTTTATCAATGAGCATCTGACCTATACCTCCTATATCGGAGCCAGAAAGCGGGATCATCCCCAGTCATTTGACTGGAGACAGCCCTGGTGGGAGCAGTTTACCGGTGTGAATGATTATTTTGGAAGGGTATGCGCACTTTTATCCCAGGGACATATGGAACAGCGCGTATTGCTGATGCACCCCACACTTACCGGATATATGAGAATTATGGACGGGGAGCCATCGGGATTAGTTGTAAAGGATGATCTGGCTAAGACACCGGATATGCGTCCGTATTATGCCGCCATGCAGCAATTAATCGATGATCAGTGGGATTTTGATCTTGGAAATGAAGACATTATAAAGCGTCATGGCAAATCCATATCCGGCAGGATACAGCTGAAAAACCAGGAGTATCAGGTAATCCTGATAACCGGTGAAATGAAAAATATGCTTCAGACCACGGTGGATCTGCTGGAGAAATACCTTGACGAAGGCGGTCATGTAATCAGTCTTGGCATTCCGGGAGGTTACGTGGAGGGCAGGGAAAGCCATGTTGTGGAAGAAAAATTATGTCATCATAAGAACTGGATAATGGTAAATACCCCTTATGAAATGTCGGGAAAGCTGCGTGAATTTTTAAACAGCCGAATCGAAGCAGAGCACCCCTTTGAGACAGGAGTGGAACATATGAGACGTGTGTTAGATGAGAAATACAATGTCTATTATTTTGTGAACCACAGTCTGGGCAAAGTGAAAAATGTAATAACGTTAGATGGCAGGCAGGTGAAATACCTGGACTTATGGGATGGCAAAGCAAAGGTGTATCCTTATCAGGAAAAAGATGGAAAAGTTTCTTTTTCACTGGATTTAGACCGTTATGAATCAGCAATGTTCCTGGTAGGCCAACCGGGTGCAGATGAGTCAGAGATTAATTCCACAGATGAAACCTTTTCAAAACCAGCAGTGCAGGACAAAGCAGAAATTCCGGTAGTGTTAGATAAAATCCAAGCCGAATCTAAAAACAGCATGATTATAGATTACTGTGATCTGGAGCTGGACGGCAGGATATATAAGGATATGTGTGCGCTGTTTGCGGGCAAAGAGGTCTACCGGCATCGGGGATATCCCGATAATCCCTGGGATAACCAGGTTCAGTATAAGAGACGTTATCTGGACAGCAATCTATTTGGGGAAGGTACTGGGTTTACGGCATCTTACCGCTTCAGCGTGGAAGATGTTCCGGAAATAGTGGAGCTTGCAGCAGAACAGGGGCAGCAGTATGAAGTTATGCTAAACGGGAAACCTGTTATATGGAGAGAAGGATATTATCTGGATGACCTTACTGCAGTCGCTGATATTGCCGGGATGCTGAAAAAGGGCGAAAATATTGTAGTTTTAAAAACCGATAGATTTGATGTCAGACTGGAAGTAGAGCCTGTTTATATACGGGGTGAATTCCATGTAGTTCCAAGAGAAGGAATTTGGACTATTACGAAGAAGGAAAAACTTCAGTACGGAACCTGGATAGAACAGGGATATCCTATGTATGAAGGGGCCGTGCTGTACAGCTATACATTTTCAAAAGAAAAAGCGGGGAAAGTGATAGTATCCGTTCCGCAGATGGAGACCACCTGTGCTTCCTTATTTGTAAACGGTATAGAAACGGGATTGGTTGGAGTAAATGGAAATTATCTCTTTGACATTACAGAATACTGCGTTCCCGGAAATAACGAAATAATAGTCCGGGTCTGCGGCGGCTTCAAGAATCTTCTGGGACCCCACCACTGCGCAGATCAGCCGCGCAGGTCGGCATGGCCGGAGATGTGGAGGCAGTCACCACGGTTTGGAAGACCCGGGGCAGATAAATATGATTTGATTCCTTATGGAATGCAGGAAGGAATCCGTGTTTTTCAAAGCTGTTAAGGTAATACCGATCAACTGAATTTCAGCCGAAAAATGGACTGTCTCCAAATGATGATGGCAGCGGAAGCATATTCCGTTGCCATCCTTTTGTCTGTTTAAACCACTGCAGTGCTAACTAATTGGTGTACTTGCTCATTGTAAGCCGCAAGGTCGTCAAAATCAATTCAATAGAAAATCGTTCACTTGTGTATAAAAGTCTTTGGCTTCTTCGTAGGCTGCATGTCCAAGTCCATTATAGGTAATCAAACGATTGTCAGGTTACTCAGCTAAACCCCAATTTAAGATGAAATTGTTCGTTTTAGAGCGTGTTTGGTTCCACATTCTTCAGAATTTCCTGATACCGCAATGTTGCCAATGCACTGGGTTCTCCCTGTCTGCATAACGTAAGCCCGGACAGTTTCCGGTTGATACGCTGCACTACAATCTGTCCGTCCGACATTCTGGATTCCAGTGCATGAAATGCATCCAGGAAGCGGCTGTCTTTTCTCGCACGTTCATAAAATGATAGGACATAGACATAAAAAAAGAGGTTATAGCTGCGAAACGGATACTCCACCTGCATAAATAACTTGCCGATTCCGTAGTGGCATGGACCAATTGGCTTACGGATTGTCCAATGCGAAAGCAGGAAATCAACAGCCTGATCAAGCGCCGGTTCTTTGCCGAAATCATTGCTGTACCGGAAAGCATCCAGGGCATTCAGAGTTGGATGGGGATTTGAGTATTCCGTTTCCGGTCCCCTGCCGAAGCTGAATTTATTACAGCGCCATCCGCCATCGTGGTACTGTGTATCCAGCAGATGCTGTAATGTCTTTTTAACTCTTTCATCAGAAGAATATCCCATGCGGCAGAGTATACTGGCAGCATGGGTGGTATGACACGGATAGATCGCGCTCTTTGGGGTTAACTTCAGACGTCCGTCTTCCCTCCAGACACTGAATATCAGTTCTGCACATGCCTTTAAAACAGGATCATCCGGATTCAAACCTAAATCCAATAGATAAAGTACACTTTCCAAAGTTGAAAATGGAGAACCTTTAATCAGATTCTTATCAGGTGTAGCCCAATAATCTGCACCATTATCCTGTTTGTGGGATAATATTGCCTCAATATCAGAAAAATATTGTTTTTCTATAATCTTTTTTTCTACAGTCATTTCCAGCACCTTCCGTTTCTTATCTGTTTTTATTCCTAAATCAGAGTATAAAGCATAAATAAGACAACAGTCTGTCATATTTCATATAAATTCTTCGCCTGATTTAGAAATTGCTTCATTTCCTTCCTCAGGCTGTCCGGTTCAAGTATTTCAGCCTTATTTCCCAAACTGGCGATGGTACTGATCACCCATTGGGGATTCTCGGTTGAGAATGTAATAAATAAATTGTTATCTATTGTATTTATATTTTCAAAACCAAAAAGATCAATTGCCAGAAATTCAAAGGATTGATCCATTCTTATGGAGACCTGAACACCGCTGTTATTTGCAAATTGACTGTTCAAAGAAGGAATTTTATAATTTTTCCGTTCTACAAAAGTGGTTTCCCGGATTTTTAAATCAGTGATACGGTTGACCTTAAATATACGAAAATCTTCCCTGAAGGTACAATAAGCAAAAAGATACCAGTTTTCTTCTTTGAAAATTAATTTATAGGGTTCCACTGTTCTGCGGGAATAACCGCTTCCGCTATAATAGCACATTTCTAAAAGCTGGTGACCGGCAATCGCAGATCTGATTTTTTTGATACTGTGAGTCAACGTGCTTTTTTGATTCCAGGAAGTAAAATCAATAATCACATCATTTTCCAACAATAAATGATCCTCATTGCTGAAACGCAGTTTTGCCAGAAGGGTTTTGATTTTTACCTGATCGTCGATACTTGCCAGCCCCTGAATGGCGGCAATAAGGAAGTCCATGTCATCTCTATTAAGAGCTGATTTACTATAGCAAAAATCCGGCATCAGCGAAATTCCGCCTCCGATTCCCTGCTGAGCGGTAACCGGAAATCCGGCACTGGATAAATCCAGCAAATCCCGGTGAATGGTTCGGACAGATACTTCAAAATAGGATGCAAGCTCCTTTGCAGTAATTTTTTTCTGCTCTAATAAAATGCATAATATGCCAAACATACGATTACTTTTCATTTGTTTCACCTCATAGATATCATCATATGAAACAAGACATGGAATGTCAAGTTTTTGCTGATAAATTCAAGCCGGTCAGGATCTAAAATCCTTTAGATCATTTCTAAAAGTTCTTATCATTTTCTCAATTATTTGTAACCATTTCCCTCTTTAACGCGTCTAAATAGTGTAAAATTAAAACAAATCTTACAAAACATGATTTTTCCGGAAAAACATGAGGAAGGCGGTAAGAAAAATTGGATGAAATAAAACTGGCGAAGAAAGCAATGCATGGCAATGTGAATGCTTACGGGCAATTAATCGAGATGCATAAGCTTTATTTGTACCGGACTGCGTATCTTTATGCAAAAAATGAAGATGCTGCTCTGGACATCGTCTCGGATTGCGTGGTCAAGGCGTTTTCGTCTATTAAAACTATGAAAGAACCAAAATATTTTAAAACATGGCTGACCAGAATTTTAATCAATGCATCAAAAGATTATTTCCGCAGCCACAAAGATCAGGTACCATATGATGACCTTCCCCTTTCAGCCCCGGAAGGGGAAGTATCACTGGAAGAAAAATGGGATCTGTATGCAGCTATCGATATACTACCAGAAAAATATAGAAATGTTATATTACTGAAATATTTTGATGACTTAAAAGTAAATGAGATTGCAGATATATTAGATATTCCGGAAGGCTCAGTGAAAGCATATCTGAGTAGAGGCAGGGAAGAATTACGCAAATACTTAAAGGAGGATTATATTTATGTTCAATAATTGGAATGAGGTACCTACGTCGGATCGTTTGGATGAAACAATTATGGGAGGCATGAAACAGGTGAAAAAAATCCGTAAAAAGCAGGTAATAAAAAAGGTGACCTTGGGCGCCGGAAGTACAGTAGCCTTAATTACAGCATTTTTTATTTGGGGATTTTATAATCCTGTTTTAGCAGCTGAGATACCGGTGATTGGGGGGATTTTTAAAGATATAGAAAATGAAGTAGAGTTTTCAGGAAATTTTTCTGAAAAGGCACAAAATCTGGAGGGTGCTGCTATGGAATCAAATGATGCAGGGCTGTTAGTGAAAGCAGAAGAGGCTTATTGTGATGGAACTTCCATTTATGTAACACTTTCCATTTCGGGAGAGCAGCCGTTTCAGAATATGTATGATGAGTACACTGACGAAGATGGAATAACGCATCTGCCAACTTTAATGCTCGAAGGTAATGCCCAGATTAGTGAAGGAGGAGAATTGCAGGATAATGCAATAAGCAAAATAGAAGGGCGTTTAATTGATGAACATACATTTCAGGGAATGATGAAAATAGATCTGGATGAGGATTACACCCAATCAGATAAATCTTTCAATCTTAAGCTGAATCTGGATTCGATAACCTATGAAGACAGTAAATTGGCAGAGGAATCGATAAAAAATGAAAAGGAATATGAGATACCGGTAGGAGAAAATGAAAAGCCTAAGTTTAAGGAAGGATATGAGCCAATCATTCCATTGGTTACAACACAGGGGAATTGGCAGATGGATTTAAATGTCAAGGTTGATACAGATTCTGTAAAAGTTTATGATATAAATAAGGAAAGCAATGGATTTGGTATAGAAAAAGTGATCGTAACACCGTATGAGGTCAAGGTGAAAACCATACTGCCTGGCTTATATGCCAATCAGGAAGAGATCTTTGCAGTTAAGAAAAAATATTATAAAGAGGGTAAAGCAGCGGCACTTAAGGAGGGGAATACTTGGAAGGATCTGACTGATGAAGAGATAGATGAGAATTACTGGATTGCGACAACCGGTGATTATGCAGCGGCAGTTTTCGATCAAAATGGCCAAAAACTGGATTTTAGCTATGAGGAAGGTTCCCAAAACGGATCTTATCAGGTATATCCGCTGCAGGGAAGGAAAATAACGAAACTGTCTGTCTATGTGGGAGAAAATGCAATCTCTACTTTTAAGGAAAAAGACCAGAAAGCAATGGCTTCCAGAGCATTGTACGGCATAGACATAGATTTAACCAAATAAAATAAGTGCAAATTTATATGATACTGCAGGCTTCACATTAAAAATGTGTAGGCCTGCAGTATTTTTTTGAAATAATTAAAACCTTTTTGGACAGAGATCAGTTATATTAAATATAAGGGTTATTTTTAACAAGAAAGACAGGTTGTGGAGGAAAAGTTATGGAGGAAAAAGTTTTAGAAGGAAAGAAAAGTTATGGAGAAAAAGTTTAGTTTTAGAAGGAAAGAGAAGCTATGGAGAAAAAGACATAGGAGGAGGAAGATACTTGGATGACAGGCAGTTGGTTCATGAAGTACAACATGGCAATAAACAATATCTAAATGATATAGCAGAAAAATATTATGATGACATCTACCGGTTTTGTTGTTATCAGACCGGAGACCGGGACCAGTCCTATGATCTTGCCCAGGAAACATTTCTTCGTTTCATTCGTTACATAGATAACTACCGTTACCGCAATTTAAAAGGTTATCTTCTGACAATAGCAATGAATGTCTGCCGTGATTTTTATCATGGAGAGAAAAAACGGCAGGTGGATATTTCCCTCAATGATGAAGAAGCGGGATATGAAGAAGAACAGATATCGGGAGATGATCTGACGTTTCAAATGATAAAGAAAGAAAATTCGGGCTATATATGGAAGGCGCTGACAGCTCTTCCGCAGATGCAGAAAGAGGTCATTATTCTTCATTGCTATTATGAAATGAAATACAGAGAAATCAGTAAAATGACTGGTGCGAAGACGGCAACGGTGAAATCCAGAATGAAGCAGGGAATGGAGAAGTTAAAACATCTATTGAAGAAGGAGGATTTTTATGAATAAAAAGGATATCCCGGACCCACGGATTTTCATTGACCAGGATAGAAGAGCAGCGGCATTAAATCATATCCGTCAGGATGTTGAATTGAAGAAAGTCAGGTACAGCCCCTCCAAACTTCAGATACTGAAAATCCAGTTACAATATATTTCCAAAGAATATTGGAGCGGGCAGGCACTTTTAGCAGCTGCAGCAATCCTGCTATTTACACAGTATGGGGTGGTTCCGGATAAAATGCAGGAGTATCTGATCGGGGCATCCATGCTGGCAGCCTTGATGGGGCTGGTGTCTGTATTTGAAATCAGCCGCAGCCTGTCCTGGAATATGGCAGAACTGGAGCAGAGCTGTTTTCTGAATCTGGGACAGATATGGAGTATAAAAATGCTGATTTCAGGAGCAATAGACCTTTGTATTTTGACGGCAATGATTTTTAGCGTGGCAGATAAAATGAAGTACAGTATTTTTGCAGTGTGCTTGTATATCTTAGTTCCGTTTGTGGTGTCAAATGTCTGTTACCTGTTTTTTGTGTCTGCAGGCAGAAATTCAGGAAGAAAATGGATCCAGATAATCCTGGCTGTTTTCTTATGTATCGGATCGGCAATACCGGCTGTCATTCCCAGGGTTTACCGCACAGTTTATCTGCCGGTATGGACAGCAGTATTCTTAATTGGAACCATATTATTGGCAATTGAAATTTATGCATTATTACGTAAACTGAAGACGGGAGGAAAAGAATTATGCTGGAATTAAAATTGGAGGGGGTAAGTAAGCAGTACAACGAAAAGGCGGCAGTTGACCATATAGACCTTATTTTTAACAATGGAATATATGGGCTTCTTGGTGCCAATGGAGCAGGTAAAACAACGCTGCTTCGTATGATATGTAATATACTGCGGCCTACTAAAGGAGAGGTTCTGTGTAATGGGAGCCCGATCCAGAAACTGGGTGGAGATTACCGGAGAATGCTGGGATATCTTCCACAGGAATTTGGTTACTATCCGGATTTTACGGCATGGCGCTATATGATGTATCTGGCTTCATTAAAAGCATTGCCAAAGGAAATGGCAAAAGAAAAATGCAGGGAGCTATTAGAACTGGTAGGTCTGTCTGGGGAGGCAAAACAGAAAATAAAGACCTTTTCCGGAGGGATGATACGAAGGCTTGGAATAGCCCAGGCTCTGCTGAATGATCCGGAAATCCTGATCTTAGATGAACCTACGGCAGGACTAGATCCCAAGGAAAGAATCCGTTTTCGCAATATTATCAGCGCACTTGGCAGCAACCGCATCGTAATTTTATCCACACATATTGTCTCGGATATTGCGTATATAGCAGACAGAATATTGATCATGAAAAAGGGGCGGATTATAAAACAGGGAGTGCCCGATGATCTTACAGAATTTGCCAGAGGCAACGTATGGGAATGTCTCGTTCCTGAAAATAAGGCGGAAGAATATAACTGTAAATATGCCATCAGCAACCTGAAAAATATGAATGGACAGGTAATGCTTCGTATTATTGCAAAAGAAAAGCCTATGGAAAATGCTGTCCCGGAAGAACCAAATCTGGAAGATGTATATTTGTATTTTACAGAGGAAGCGGGTGGACAGCATGACAATTTTTAAAATGGAATTGTTCAAAATTTATTCAAAAAAAATAATATATTTCGGCTTGATCGGTAGTCTCCTGTTTCTGGCATTTTACTTCTGGATGTCGGTTCTTGGCAGTGAATATATGTATATCGATGGAAAATGCTATACCAGAACAGCCGCAATCAGGGAAAATATCAAGACAGCTCAGGAGTATGCAGGACCGTTGACAACAGAAAAAGTGCAGGATATCATAAAACGGTTTGGATATACCATTGAAGCTGACCAAATGGATGTAGACGTTAAAACCGGAAATACAGAACAAGGATATTATGAAAACAGCATCAATCAATATATCACGGAAAATTTAACAACGAAAAGGTTTGACCGAGAAGAAAAAATCAGGCTGGTTACTGAGCAGGATTCACCGAATATAGCTAATTATTTACTCAATCATTTTGTCACCGTTACGACCTACCAGGTTTATTATGTTATGCAGTATGATAGTCAAATGGTTTCCAATCTATCTGCCTGCTAATATATTGATAGGGGGAATGCCAATAGAACGTTTTTTAAGTTATGGGTGTTCATTCCTTTTGATTCTGGGAGGCAGTATCTTCGGCGTAAGGAAATATATGAGGTACCAGGCGGGGTAGACTATACAAGGTAAAAACCTTAACCGTTGTTCCTGGGGCGGGACATAATCCCATATATGAACGGCCCGATGTACGCGACCAAGCGCTTTGAACCGTGGGAGAAACACTGTAAGCTATTCATGTTGGTAACAGCATTTTTGCATCAGTGTTGCAAAGTAAAACACTATATGTTCTCTATCCTATGCTTGAAATACGCGTTTACAATAAGAGTTGGGGGACTCCCCCAGCTCTTTTTTAAACATATGACTAAAAGCAGCCGTATCACTGTATCCCAGTTTTTCAGCCAAAGCAGTTATCTGTACGTTCCCTGCAGACAGCTGCTTTTTGGCATAGTCAATTTTAAGATAACGGATGTATTCCAGGAACGATTTTCCTGTTTTCTTTTTTAGCAGTTTTGTCACATACTGCCGGGTAAATCCGAATTTACTGCATAGCAGATCCAGATTGAAATTTCGGTCTAAAAAGTGAAGATACATATAAGCTGCAATATCATCTCCAATGTTTTGTTCCGATGTAAATCTGCGTGATTTTTGAATCATACTGTGAAGCAATTGTTGAAAAGAACTCTGGTTTTCCAACAGGGTATTATGATGGTATCGTGTTACGAATTGCTCGGCCAGTTCCATTGTGCTTTCTGAACAGGAAGATTGCAATGGCATCTGCAGTTTAAAATAGGGCGGAAACATGCCTGAACCGGTGTCCAGGATTTCCATAGAAGGCGCAGTGGGAACACCCCGATCCCTGATATTCCATTCCTCCAGGGGCATGCAGTGAATGAAATAAAAAGATGCCGGATCCGGCTGGGGGTGCACCCCATAATGCAGCAGATTCGGAGTCTGTATAAACCAGTCCCCTTTCTTTAAAATGTAAAGCTGGTTATTCTCCATAATGTGTATACAGCCATAACGGACAAACATGATGTTAAATGCGGGAAAAATTCTTTTAACATGAACTTCGTTTGGCACAAAGTCTTTACGCCCACAAAAAATAAAAGAAGGCATGCTGTGGGAGAGATTGGATAGATAGGCTGTTTTATATGTAGATACAGGCATAAAAATCCCCTTTCATATTATTTATTGTAAATGGAAGCTTTGAAAAGATGGATACTATACTGAATGATAAATACTGCTTTAGTTTCCAAAATAACAAATGACGGTTCCAGGAAAACATATACTTTCCTAAATATATTCTATATAATTATGCTTGTCAACAGGCAAAAGCATGAAGAACCAGGAGGAAAATCAGCATGATACCAATTTTAGAAAAAAATATAAAGGATACTCCATTTGTTTCCAATGAAGAGATGGAACGAGTATATAGAGAACTGCAGACACCTTATAAATGGGGAGCAGTCATCAAAAAGGAACAACAGTTGACAGACTGCCCCACAATCTTCCAAAAAGACGGAATCTGGTATATGATGTACACAGCAATAAATCCCAGTGCAGAAAATATGGGATATGATACCTATCTTGCTAAAAGCTTTGATTTACTGCATTGGGAGGAAAGCGGAAGGATTCTCACCAGAAGCAAGGCAGGCTGGGACGGATGTCAGGTAGATGCAGGTCTGGCATTGATGGACACCGCATGGGAAGGAGATCATGCACTGCATTCTTATCAGGGAAAATATTGGGCAACCTATATTGGAGGAGCGCTTCCTGGTTATGAGACACCGCCACTGCATATTGGTCTGGCATGCACCGATGATCCAACCCAGGCAAAAGAATGGAAAGTAAAAGCCGAGCCGATACTGCGCATGGACGATGAGGACAGCAGGTGGTTTGAAGCATTTACCCTGTACAAATCATATGTATTTCGCGATGATGAGGAAACTTTAGGCTATCCGTTTGTGATGTTTTATAATTGCAAAGGAGCTGCTGATATGCCGGAGCGAATCGGGATTGCCGTATCGGAAGACATGGAGAGGTGGGAACGTTATGGAGAAAATCCCGTCATAGATAACGGAGACACCAAAGGAAACTTCATTTCCGGTGATCCTCAGATTATAAAAATGGGGGATCTGTGGGTAATGAATTATTTTATTGCAATGTCTAAAGACGGTATATGTACTGCTTTTGACACCTTTGCGGTATCCAGGGATTTGGTGCACTGGAGGAAATGGGAAGGGCAGCCCCTGATTGAGCCTGAAGAAGAGTGGGAGAATACTTTCGCCCATAAACCATTTGTGCTGAAAAATAATGGGATTGTATACCATTATTACTGTGCATGTAATGATAAAGAGGAACGGTTTATTGCAGTTGCGACATCAAAAGAGATATAGCTTGTGCGTGGTAAAAAATTCCGCCCCGCGGAAAGATTTTATTTGTTTCCAGGAAAACAGCAGTAAATATGTGTAAAGATATTTACTGCTGTTTTTATAAATTGTACTTAAACGCTGGATTTCATTTTTGCTTTATTATAGTACATCGCATTGTCAGCCCTTTTGAATACATCCTGGAATGTATAGTCAGTTGCCTCTGAATAGACAGCAATTCCTTTTGCTACAGAAATTTTGATTGTATTATGTGGCTGTTCATTGTAAGCATCAATATCCTTTTGCAGCTGATTCAGTAATTGGATACTATTTTTATAATCATCATTTTCTAACAGCGCCACAAATTCATCCCCCCCAATCCGGTAGATGGGAGTTTGTTTGAAAGTATGACAGATGATTTTACAGGTATCTGCGATTAGTATGTCACCAAAGTCGTGTCCATAGGTATCATTTACATTTTTCAGCCCATTAATATCAAAAACGATCACAGCAAATTCGGGCCGTTTTAATCTGGCAAGCTCATCCATTTTGTTTGCAACTTCTAGGTATGCAGTCTTATTCTTTACACCTGTGAGTGGATCACGATATGCAAGCTCATTGATATAGGATATGTACTTATGAAGATGTTTGACAGTTTCACGAAAGCTCTCAGCCAAAGTTCCTACTTCATCATTGGAATGATGAGTTATGGAAATGCTTAAATCTCCCGCAGCTATTTTTTGTGCTGCTGCAGTCAGTTCCAGCAGTGGTTTCACAAGTCGCCTGGTAAAAATAAAGGTTAGTATGGCGGTAAGCGCCACAATCACAAATGATGCAATCAAAATCTGCAGTATCAGCAGGTTAGCCTGTTTGTCGATATCTGAGATAGGAGCGGCTAGTACAAGCCTCATTCCATTTTGCAGGCTGCGAAATGCAGCTTTTCGCTGATAGCCGTGATAGCTATAAGATATCAGAGAGTTCTCGCTGGAATTTTGAAGAAGCATTTCTGCAGCTTCCCGAAACTCCCCATTATTATAATCCATTAACGATGTACCCCGGGGCAAGTCCTGATGATAAATGAGATTAGCTTTCTCATCTGTTAAATATGCATACCCATTTTGATAAACGTTAGTTTCGTCAACAATTGTCTGAAGTACACTAAAATCAATATCCATTCCAACAACACCTATAAATACATCATCAACGTAAAATGGAATTACAAAGGAAATCATTTCAATATTGATATTATCGTTCAAGTAAGGTGCCATCCAGGTGCCCTTTTTGTTTTTTGCAGGTTCATAGAACCATCCGACCCTGGAGGTATCAGATGAATCATAGAGGGAAAGATTAGTAGGTTCTAGCGGTTGAAAGGTGCTGTCAGTACTGCTTTTGCTGCAAAACAGTCCGGATGTGGGACTGGTATATTCAGGATTATAACGTATATAAACAGTCATGGCACCTTCTGTATTTGTTGCTGCATTGATTGCAATGTCTGTTAGATGTTCTGTGTACTGATCCACATAAGCAGAATCCGTTTTAAATTTTTCAGTGCTTTCTATCTGTCTGGAAGCATAGAGGGTCAGTGTGTTAACTGACTGTTCAATCCTGGATAGAAGAGCGCTGATTTCTTGTGTTTTATTTTCACAAATTAAATTCATGATCTGGGCAGAATCGGCTGATACGGCACGTTTTGAACTTAAAATGCTGAAACTTCCAATGACAAATGAAGATAATAGCATGCATCCCAAAACAAGTGCAATTACTTTAGTCTTTAAAGATTTCATTAGAAATCGCTCCTTTTTTAATGATTTTTGTATTTTCTTTATTTTATAACAGTTACTACACCAGTATTATATCCTGAGACAGAATAGTAAACCCAATAGAGCGATTTATAGAATTTGTATATAGAGTTTAATTATAAATAACTGCTTGACAAGACCCACTATATTTAATAGAATGAGAGTACTTACTTGCATAACAGAAAGGCGAGAAAAATGGATGATACAAGCCAAAAAATAATAGATGCTGCATTGACTTTAGTAAGAGGTAAAGGTTATGTGGCGACAACCACGAAGGACATTGCCAGGTTAGCAGGGGTGAATGAATGTACATTGTTTCGGAAGTTTGCGAATAAAAAGCAAATAATAATGTGTGGAATGGAACAGGAAAAATGGAGGGGAAATATCACTCCGGAGATATTTCAAAATGTTCAGTGGGATTTACAGCCGGATCTGGAGATGTTTATGATGGAATACATGAACCGGATAACATCTGATTTTGTAAAACTTTCGATTGGACTTCGGGCTCCGCAGATCTATGATGACGTAGCTCCATTAATTATGAAAATACCACAGACATTTATATCTTCGTTAACTGATTATTTAGTAAAAATGGAGCAGAAGGGTAAGGTACCACATTCAGATTTTGAATGTCTGGCAATGACTATTTTTTCAAGCACATTTGGTTATACATTTCTCAGTGCTTCCTTTGAACAAAATCTGGTTAAAACAGATCGGGATCTATTTATAAAACAAACGGTTACAACATTTGTTAATGGAATATTACAAAAATAAAGCAACGGTACAATCTCATGAGCGTACCGTTAAAAAATAGCTATATAGCAAGCAAGTACTTGCATACAAAAAGGAGGAATATACAATGAAAATATCAGGAGCAGATTTATTTGTGAAAGCATTAAAAGAAGAAAAGGTAGATACGCTATTTGCTTATCCCGGCGGGCAGGCCATAGATTTATTCAATGCACTTTATGGAACAGAAGGTATCAATGTTATTCTGCCCCGCCATGAACAGGGATTGATCCATGCCGCTGATGGTTACTCACGATCAACGGGTAAGGTGGGAGTTTGTCTGGTTACAAGCGGTCCGGGTGCAACAAACCTGGTAACAGGTATTGCAACGGCCAATTATGACAGCGTACCCCTGGTTTGCTTTACCGGTCAGGTGCCAACTCATTTGATTGGAAATGATGCTTTTCAGGAAGTTGATATTGTCGGTATCACCAGAAGCATCAGTAAATATGCCATTACGGTGCGTAAACGTGAGGATTTGGCAGCGGCCATCAAAAAGGCATTTTATATTGCAAAATCCGGTAAGCCCGGTGTGGTTGTCGTTGACCTGCCAAAAGATATCCAACAGGAAATGGGAAGTGATCTTTATCCCGAACAAATTGAAGTTAGGAGTTACAAACCAAACACTGCAGTACATATTGGCCAGGTTAAAAAGGCATTGGAATGCCTGGGGAGCTCGGATAAACCATTATTCCTTTTAGGCGGCGGAGTCAACATTGCTCATGCCGGCAGGGAAATGACAAAACTGGCAGAAAAAACTGGTATACCGGTTGTAACTACGATTATGGGAAAAGGTGCCGTTCCAACCAATCATCCTCTATATATCGGCAATCTTGGTATCCATGGCAGTTATGCGGCAAATACTGCAATTAGTGAATGTGATGTACTCTTTTCCATCGGAGTTCGTTTTAACGACCGGATCACCGGAAAAGTAAGTGAGTTTGCTAAAAAGGCAGCTATTATCCATGTGGATATTGATCCGGCATCTATTTCCAGGAATATCGTAGTTGATATTCCGATTGTGGCAGATGCTAAAAATGCAATTCTTACACTTTTGGATAAAGCACAACCTTTAGAAATAGAAGCATGGATAAAACAGATTTACACTTGGAAACAGCGGCATCCGCTTAAAACAGAGCAAAAAAGGGCAACGGGTGTGACACCACTGGCCGTTATAAATGAAATCAACGACACCTTTGATGATGCGGTAATTACGACGGATGTAGGACAAAATCAGCTCTGGGCTACTCAGTTTCTGGAATTAACAGAGAATAAGCAAATGTTGACTTCCGGCGGTTTAGGCACGATGGGGTACGGCTTTCCGGCAGCCATTGGAGCAAAATTAGGAAATCCCGATAAGGATGTTATTACAATTTGCGGTGATGGAGGTATTCAAATGAACATACAGGAAATGGCAACTGCCATTGTCTATGAATTGCCGATTATCATCTGCATATTTAATAATGGATACTTGGGAAATGTCCGGCAATGGCAGGAGATGTTTTATGATAAAAGATATTCCAGTACGTGTATGCGCTACCGAAAAAGCTGTTCCATTACATGCAATACGCCAACGAAATGCTGCCCGGAATATATCCCTGATTTTATTCATCTGGCAAAAAGTTATGGTGCCACAGGTATCCGGGTACAGAAAAAAGAAGATATTAAGGATGCATTATTAAAGGCAAAGAAAAATGAAAAGGTACCTACGGTGATTGAATTTATAATAGAAAGGGAAGAAAACGTACTGCCGATTGTTCCTCCGGGAAATCCCCTGAAAGATATGATAATTGGAGGTAAAAATTAACGATGATGAAAAAACGATGGATCAGTCTTTTAGTTGAAAATGAAGTTGGTGTTTTGGCACGCATTGCAGGCTTGTTTTCTGGTAAATCCTATAATTTAAATAGTTTAACTGTAGGCTCAACAGAGGATATCTCCATTTCCCGCATGACGGTGGAAGTGTGGCAATTGAGGCTATCAGGAATTGCATCTAATATGATAGTATGTTAAACTTATTATAAATTTTAGTGAAGTTCTGCTTTATCAAATCTAAATTTACGGAAGGAGGCCACATTTATGAGAAAACCCAGTGAATATGCTTCCTGGCAAACTAACAATGCCTGGCTGGATTTTTCAAAAAAGCTGGAAGCTATTTCCCGCAGCAGCTATTGCGGTGATATAAATGAGTATATTGATTTTTGCAAGAAGGATCTTTTGCAGACGAAAAAAGGAGAGGCTGACAGATATTATGAATATTTGCTTTCAAAAGTTAGAGATGGAAAAATGAAAGCGACAACGATGGGAAAGAAGATCCGTGAAATCCATAAATTTTCCGAGTACGTTGCCCGTGATAAAGCAAAATATCAGGCACCGGCTGGATTTGATGATTTTTTCTATGAATATTTAATCAGACTGGTGTCAGCAGATCAGCTTGTTAGTCCTGTTCCCATGGAACATCTGGATGCACTTTTAAAAGTGGCAGAAAGCAACCCAATGTACTATACCATGCTGGTCCTATTTGGACGTATGGGACTTTCTTCTACAGAAGTCTGTGCCTTAAAACCCAATGATCTTGTGGCTGATCCAAATGGAGTCTTTATAATCTTAAAGGAAAGTGATGAACTACGATATGTTCCGGAAGATGTAGCTGCAGTTCTGGAACATTACTTAAGCATAAGAAAAGACTGTGAATATCTGTTTTACAACCGTTCACAAAGTAAATTAAATGTTCAATACTGCCATTTAATGATGAAGAAGCTCACGAAGGCTGCAGGTGTACCGGGATACAGTGCCAGGGACCTGAGAAATACCTGCGGCAGCATTATGTTCGCCTATGGTGCCAAGCCGGAGCAGGTTGCAGGCCAGCTTGGCATCACTCAGATGCATATAAAGCGCTACGACAACGTGTTATACAATGAAAATCTTAGTAAGACGGCAAACGATCTTGTAAAAATAAAGATAGAACCGCCCGTTGTTTGAATTTACTCCAGCGTTACATCTTTTGTGTAATCCACATCATCAAACCGAAATCCGAACATATGATAAAAATCATCCCAGTATCCGGTCATATCTGCTAACTGATTTATATTTTCGGAATTTACCTGATCCCAATATTCCATGACCTGGGATTGAATATCTTCGTTCATTTCATAATCGTCCAGACGGATGCGGCCTTCCTTGTCAACAACCGGACATCCACAATTTAATTTCTCCCGGAAGAGTCGGTTGATCTGTTCAATGCACCCTTCATGCAGGTTTTTGTCCTTCATTACCTTATAAAGTATCGCCATGTATAGCGGAACAATGGGAATGGCGGAACTTGCCTGGGTAACCAGGGCTTTATTTACGGATATATATGCATGAATTCCTTTATGGGAAAAATCTTTGTTTATTTGAAGGGAGGTATCGTAAAGGTGCTTCTTTGCGATGCCGATGGTTCCATTGTAATATACCGGATAGGTCAGCTTTGGTCCTATGTAAGAATATGCAACTGTTTCAGCATTTGGTTCCAGTACGTCAGCTTCAGAAAGGGCTTTCATCCAGTCCATCCAGTCTTCGCCGCCCATAACCTTAACCGTTGCTGTTATTTCTTCTTCCGATGCAGGATGAATGGTAGCTTCTGAAATAGAATTATCTTTAAGATTTAATGATTTATTAGTAAAATCCTGCTCCACCGTTTTTAAGGTTGAGGAATAAACAGTACCGTCACCTAAAGTTCTGCGTGGAGCTGCAAGACTGTAAATAACCATATCGATTTTCCCAAGGTCTTTTTTTATGATGTCTATTGTTTCCAGTTTTACTTTTTCAGAAAAGGCATCTCCATTAATTGTTTTTGCATAATAACCATCAGCCTGTGCGATTTCTTCGAATGCTTTCGTATTATACCAGCCTGGTGTAGCGGTTCTGCGGGGCGGGGCAGCAGGCTTTTCAAACATGATGCCTAGGGTAGAAGCATTGCAGGCATATGTGGCGGTGATTCGCGACGCCAGACCATATCCGGTAGAAGATCCGATAATCAGGACTTTCTTTGGACCCTCTGTATTACCTAGTTTTTTTGTATATTCTATTTGTCTCATTACATTTTCACGGCAGCCGTCCGGATGGGCAGTAGTGCAGATAAATTCTCTAACTTTTGGTTCAATTACCAATTCAGTTTCCTCCTTATAATAGATACTTTGAATATCAAAACAAATTTTACCATATTCTAATGGAAAAGCCAATACATAATTTTCAGATTAGAAAGTAATTATATAGTGTTATGAAGATGAAATATGATAGTATGAAAAAACATATCATAATTAAGGATGCCGCTTCGCGGATTATGGACAGAGAAGGGGCATCCAGTACGCTTACCAGTGCTGCATTTATTGTTGACAAATCAAAACCACCGTCCTACTATATTTTTATAAATCCAAAGGAATCCGACTGCATGTTGGTACGTAATATCTGCACTTTAGTACAACAGCTATTGCCAATGGCTTAAAATACTTTATACTGGAGGAAACATATGAAGGTAAAATTAGAAGAAGACTTAACACAGGAAGATATAGAGGTACTTATAAAATATGCCAGATTGAATCAGACCGTAAAACGGCTTGCTGCTTTCATAGAGACGGTGGACAAAACGGTAAAATGTACTTTTGATTCCAGTGAATTATGGGTCAATGCAGGTGATATTTATTATATAGAGAGTGTGGATAAGAGAACATTTGTGTATTGCCGTGATGCAGTATACCGTTCGGAATTGCGATTGTATCAATTGAAGGAAGAACTGGAGAATGCCGGATTTGTGCAGGTCAGCAAAGCATGTATCATCAATCTGAATGTGCTGACCGGTATACGTCCTCTGCTGAACAGTAAAATGGAGGCTACATTGACAAATGGAGAAAAGATCAATATTACTAGAAAATATGTGGGCTCCATTCGGGAAAAATTACAGGAGAGGTGACAGCAATTGAAAAATATGATGAAAAATTGTCTTGCAACTACCGGACTTTCCCTGGTCTTACTTGCTTTTGTTGCAACACTCTATCATGCGCGTTTTTTATTTATTGTAAGTGTATACCAGACATTAGTTGCTAATATCTTCATCCATCTGGGGCTTGCATTATTACAGCATTTTGAAAGTAAGTTTTTTATTGTAGAAATCGCGGTGGAAATCGGTTATGTACTGGCTGTTTTGATTTTATCTGGATATTTTTTTGGCTGGTACAGCAGTACACCCCTCTGGGTTCTGATTCTGCTGGGAATAGCAGTATATCTGATCGGATGCTTTATTGGCATATTCCGAATGCAGACAGATGTGGAATATATTAATCAACAATTAGAGCTGCGCAAAGAAATAACAGAGTAATTGAATAATAGAAGATAAAAGATTAATGATTAAGATTAAAAGATTAAAGATTAAAGGTTAAAGAAGGTTAAAAGTAACGAGTGAAAAGTTAAAAGAATTATAAGAACAGAAAATTAAAAAGTTAAAAGTTAAAGACCAAAGCTTAAAAGAATGAAAGATTGAAAATAAAAAGATAGAATGAGGCAGGATATGACATCCATATTAAAAGCAGACAGTATTACGAAAACATTTGATAAGGAAAAAGTAATAAATGGAATCACACTAGACATAGGAGAAAATACCTTTAATGTCCTGCTTGGGCCTAGCGGATCCGGCAAATCTACCCTGCTAAATATACTTTCCGGACTTCTAAAACCTACCACAGGAACGGTATTCCATAAAGGAAAAGAAATTACTGTGATGTCAGAAGAAGAACTTGCCGATTGGAAACGGTTATATACCGGAAATATATTTCAAAATTATCTGTTGCTAAACAATCTGAATGTTCGGGAAAATATCGAAATAGGAATTAATAAACATGTGGAAGCATTGGATTTTCATCAATTGACTGAGATTTTGGAAATAGATGATCTGATGGATAAATTTCCAGCACATTTATCGGGCGGACAGCAGCAGCGAGTTGCGATTGCCAGAGCGGTCATTAAAAGGCCGGATATTCTCTACTGTGATGAAGCAACCGGATCTCTGGATGAATCCAATAGCAAAAAAGTAGTATCTTTACTGCACAGCTTACAGAAAGCGTTTGGTATTACGGTGATATTTGTAACCCATAACCTGCAGATTGCAGAAACTGCTGACCGCATCATAACCATTAAAGATGGACGAATTCATCAGGACCGGCATCAGGCTAATCCGATTCAGGCAGAAGAAATGGTATGGGGAAGCATATGAAATTATTATATAAACAGCTTTTCAGGGAATTATTGAAAAATAAAATATATACGGCATTACTGCTTGTTTTGACGTTTTGTACATCGTTTATGTACTTTTTTGTCCATTTCTCCATAGACGGGAACAGGAAAATTTTAAAAGGGCTGGCTTCACTAAGTAAAGAACAGTTATTGTACCTTAACGGTCTGAATTCCAACACGATTCTTGCAGGAAACGTATTATTAGCATTTACATGTATGACAGGATTCGTATTCAGCATGTTTTATTACCGCTTTTTTAAGCTGGAAAATAGACAGATTGGATGCCTGAAGGCACTTGGGTTTAAAGATAGGGAGATTCGGAGTATTTTTCTTATTTTTACAGCCGCGATTACAGCAGTTGGAAGTCTTACCGGTATCGGTGGCGGGTATTTTGCTTCTGATATTCTGATAAGTGCCGGTGAACAGACGTATATGCTGGCAGGGCTAATAAAGGCACTGGATGGAAAGAGTATATTTGTGGGGGTGATGTTTCCGTTAACAGTATTTCTACTCATTACCTTTTGTAATTATTTTTATATAAGAAGAAAAGAAAGCGGATTGCTGCTTTCAGGTGTAATTCAAAAATCGAAATATACTATTGGCTTGCGGTTTGCCAATATGATTGCAGAAATATTTCCCCCTAAAAACAGAAGTGCTCTTCGCCTGGCACTTCGTAAGCCGGTGGCGGTTCTATTAATCATTATTTCCGTTACGAGCTTTTCTGTCATGTTTATCCTTGGATATTCCTTAAATCTAAGCAGTCAGAAAATCTTTGAGTCCCTGACGAGGGGGCACAATTATTTATACGATACTCATTTTCGTGAACCAATACCTTATCCCGACACAGAAGCAAAAAGGGAGCAGGAAATTCAGCCATATTTAACTGCCGATAGTGTGATAGAGAATAAAAGTGTAAAGGTAAAGCAGACTGTGATTGGTGTGGAGGTGGGAAACGGACTGTTTGAATTGATAGATATGGAGCAAGAACCTCTTTCCATTCCCGGAGAAAAAGAGGTGGTGATTGGTGCTGCCTTAAATGATATTTATGGGTTTCAGGTGGGAGACAGGGTTATGTTATCTCTTGATAATAGTAAATATGAGGTAGTTATATCAGGCATTGCTTTTAATGCGGCGACAGATTCAGTATATATTTCCAAACAGGAACTGGCAAAGCATTTGTCGCAGCCTTCGGATTACTGCAATGGTATATGGAGCATGAAAGATCTGAATCTGGGTGGCGATGTGATAACAAAAGCGCAAAGGATAGATAAACTGGAACGAGATTCTGTTTCCAATAAGAGCAGTGCGGTTATTAATCAGGTGATGGGCTGTGCAGTTGGCTGTATTCTTCTTTTTCTTGCCCTTTATATTAATTTTCAAGACAGTACCCGGGATATTCTGATTCTTCACCTCATGGGGTATAAGGTAAAAGAAATCCGGAAAATGCTGATTAATATCTATGGACCCATCATGCGGATTTCCTTTATACTCACGTTGATTCCGGGGATTATGTTAGTGCGTTCAATCCTTCGGACTCTCTCTTTGCAGATTGGGGATTATATACCGTTTCAAACGAATGGATTTATTTTAGTGGGTATATTTGTGCTTCTGAATCTTGTTTATATACTGGTACAGGGCAGTTTTCATGCCGGGGTAAAAAGGATCATAAGAAATGAGGATTTTGCTACTTATACGACTTAAATTGTGATGGTAAGATTTTGGCACCGCCTGACTGATAGGTCTTTGATGACTGCTTTTATACTACTTTTTCGTGGTGTAAAAGCAGTCTTCTTTTATGTATTCTCAGATTTAATTTAATAAATTACACCGAAACACTTTTCTATCCTGCCCCTTTACATTATAATGTATTAGTACTAGAGCGTGTTTGAAAATTCATTCCTGCCATCTGCACGCCCCACTTTGCGGCATATTTGCCCCGAATTCAGGTTACGTAGCCCGCTACGCGCCCTTCATCCGGGACAAATCTCCCACAAACTGTGACGCACAGCTGCCAGAAAGCAATTTTAAAACACGCTCTAGCCTGTTTGAAAATTGATGAAAAGATAAGGAATGAAATAAATGAACGTACTGATAATAGATGATGACCGTTTCGTTGTGGCTGCATTGGAGAAGAAGGTCATGTGGCGCGAACTGGGAGTAGAACGGGTCTACACGGCATATAATATCCGCCAGGCGAGAAAAGTGATTGAGGAAAATACAATACAGCTGATGCTGTGTGATATAGAAATGCCCCAGGGAAGCGGACTGGAACTGCTTGCCTGGGTTCGGGATGAAAAGCTTCCTATAGAAACGATTATATTAACCAGTTTCGCTGAATTTGACTATGCCCAGGATGCTGTTAAGCTGGACTGTCTGGATTATCTGTTAAAACCAGTGAACTACGGGAAACTGACTGAAATTATCCAAAAGGCAATAAAGAAGATTCGGGAACAGGAAAAGGCGAAAAAAAGTATTGTTCAACAATTCTGGCAGGAACTGCTGCAAAGAGAAACAACAGATGAAAAAGAACTGCTCATGCGTAAGGTAGAACAAAAACAACTGGATTACCGGGAAGAAGAAACTTTCATACTTATCTTTGCAGGAATTTATCCCGGATATGATCAGACGGCAGAGTATACGGAAGCAGTACTGGATTTCTCATTTAAGAATATATGGAGTGAGGTTTTTTTACAGCACCGGGCAAAGGCAGAGATTCTTATAGATTTGCAGATGTTTTATTACCTGGCGGTTATTCGTTTGGACGAAAAAGTCAGCGGATCAAAAGCGGTGAAACAGATTTTGAAATCAGTAATGGAGAATCTTGGGCGGTGTATGGGTTACGATTCCGGTTTTTGTATGAGTAAGCCGGTTTCCATTTGGGAATGTGCGGACACTTTTGAGGAGCTGACCAATGTCTGTTCCAGAGATCTGTTCTGTAGAAACAATATCAGTGAATATCCGCCTGCTTTGCAAAAGGAATCGGCATATGCGCCTGCCTGTATCAGCCAGATAGAAATATTTCTCAAACACAATAATCAGGAGCAGGTTCTGACGGCCATTCGACAATATATTCAGGAGCAGTGCCAGAAGAAAACTTTTACTTATACTGTGGCTTGGAAATTTAAGCGGGATGTGGAACAGTTGGTTTTGTCTTATCTGCAGGAAAAAGAAATCCAAGGACACCGCCTGTTTATGGATGAGAAGAGCGGATATTATGAAAAAAGGGCATTGAGTTCCATTGAGGATTATCAGAGCTGTTTTGAACACATGATCACAAGGGCAGTGGAATATGCTGGATTTGCAGAAAAATCAAAGTCGGTCATCGATATTGTGACCGGATATATCGAGAAAAATTATGAGCAGGAAATTAATAAGAAGACGCTTGCTGATATTGTATATCTGAATCCGGATTATCTGGGAAAACTGTTCAAGAAGAAAACAGGAATTTCTGTAAATAACTATGTTATGAAGGTTCGCGTGGAAAAGGGAAAAGATCTTCTGGCTAATACAGATATTCCTATTAATGTGATCGCTTTAGATACAGGATTTAGCAATTATTCTTATTATTCAAAGGTTTTTAAGGAACTGGTAGGCTGTACACCCAATGAATATCGGAAAAAAATGGAGTAAATGATTTGTGATATTCTAATACTACTGTGCACAACTTCAACTTAAATTTGGGTTTCGCTGAGTAAGGGGACGCTTTGTTTAGGCTGGGTCATGCAGGTCAAGATGGGAGTGGGATACTTGTATGGACTCTGTCAGCTGGCAGCAGAAGGCATACGGATGCTCCGCCGTCTTTCAGATTGGAAAAGCTGATACTGTATTGGTTTTCATAGAGCATATCCAGCCGGTGGATGGTATTCGTAATTCCGATTCGGTGGCCGTCTGTGGTTGACAGACTGCGTTCTTTATTTAATATTTCCAGGGTCTCCGGATCGAAACCTTTGCCAGTATCGGTAATGAGGATTTCCAGTCGAATTTTATCCGGTAATTCAAATAGCTTTGCAGATAAGGAAATGTGCACTTCTTCATCCAGTGTTACAGTATGTTTGATTGAATTTTCGATAAATGTCTGTATAATGAGGGGAGGTATCTGTATTCCTTTTGTTTCCGACTGCTGCTCCAGGTGATAATAGAACCCGGATCCATAACGGATTTTCTGAATTTCCAGATAGTCCCTGGTATGGGTAAATTCATGATCCAGAAGGACAAAATCCTCTTTGCACTGAAAGATGTAACGAAAATAGTCTGAAGTGGATACAATCATCTGGTTCATTTCATCGTAACACTCAGTCTGTCCCATACTGTAGATGCTGTTGAGGCAGTTTAAGAAAAAGTGAGGGCGGATTTGCAGCTGCATATAGTTCATTTGAATCTGCATGTGTTCCAGTTCTTTTTCATAGATATCAATTTTCAGCTTCTTTATTTGCCGTATCAGATTTTTAAACTGGGTATTTGCCAGTTCTAATTCAATAATATCATTACTTTTAAAATCCAGAACAGGTCCATCTTCCTGATAAACTGCCAGATTTTCAGAAAAATAGCGAATAGGCTTTAAAACCTGCTGGCGCATATATAAGGTCATTAGCAGTAGTAACCCAACCAAAATCATTACGAAAACAAATATTGCAATCTGAACGAGGAAAATAGAACCGTAGGCACCAAATTGGTCTACAATGATTTTAATGCTGACCCGGTCTTTTTTTAGGGTAAACCCAAGAATCAGGTATTTGCTGAACAGTGACAGTTGTTTGGTCGTATCGTTTAGAGTGGTCAGGGAAATATTCTGTTCTTTTACCAGGGATTGATTCGTTGCCGGATTCCCCTGTTCGTCTGTTAAAGTAATAAAACCTTTTGGGCCCAGATTCATGGATGCGAAAGGTCTTATAAAATCTTTTGCATCCACCCAGCATCCCATTACGTAGTCATTATATTGATAATATTTCATAAGGAACACTGTAGAGCCTGCCTGGTAATTGCTCCAAAGGTCTGAAACTGCCGCAGAGGCAGGTGTATTTATCACCGATAAAATTTCATCCTGAATCTGTTCGCTCTGGTCTTTATAATAAAAGCTTCCGGTGGTATTACAGGGGAAAAAATAATCTGCATTGCGGTCATATACAAAATAATTATATTGGGTTCCATAATAGTCACGGAGTTGTTTGACATCTGCCTGAATAGATTTGACATCCTGAATGTAGGAGACGGTATTTCGGTTTTCAAAATCAACATGTTCGGACAGTTTATTTGATACATAATCGATTAAGAATAAATTGATGGCCGCCTGAGACGTATTCATTTCCTCTGTATAATAAGAAGCGGATGTCTCGATAAAGGACATGGTCTGTTTGTGCAGGACGGAGATAATGATACTGCTGACAATAAAGTAAAGAATGAAGACAGGGATAAAGCAAAGCAGTACAATTCGGAAATAATAACTGATTGAATGCTGGTGTCTGGCACTTTTTGTTCTTTTCATAGGTTGATCTCCAGTAGTTTTTGTATTACCCGTTCCGGGTCTGTGATTAGATTATATAAGGAAGCATGGGTTCTGTATAGCAAAAAATAGAGATGTTTTGAATTTGTGTCTAGTTTTTGTTAGAAAAATGTCCTGATTATGATATATTTCACATAGGAAAATATATATAATTGCCTCATCAAGTCAATTACCCCACAGCAAGCGACGGGGATATCAAATGAATAAAAACGAGAGGTGGAAGGAAATGAAAAAAAGATTATTATCAATATTGTTGGCGGGGGTTTTGTTGCTCACAGGAGCTTCCGGATGTGGGAAAAAAGAAGACAAAGGAAGCGCGGGAGACAGTGAAACTTATAAGGTGACACTGGCATATATCGGAGATAAGCAGCCGGATACAGACAGAATTCAAAATGCCGTGAACGAAATTATGCGTAAAGACATCAATATGGAAATTGAACTGGCCCCAATCAGCTGGGGTTCTTATGCTGAGACATTAAAACTGGTACTTTCCGGAGGGGAAAAGATGGATATTGTACCGGTGCTTATAGATCAGGCAAGTTCTGTGGTAAATGCAAAACAGGTAATTGATATGAATGAATTAATAGACCAGTATGGTACAAATATGAAAAAGATTCTTGGAGAAGAAGTAGTAAAAGCATCTAATATTAATGGCTATGTATATGGTGTTACAACAGCAAGAGAATGGTTTACCCAAAGTGCGGTGGTAATGCGTAAGGACATTATAGATGAGCTTGGTATTGATTCTTCAGCAATTAAGTCATACGAAGATCTGGATGCTGTTTATGCAAAAGTAAAAGAAGCAAATCCGGATATGTATATGATTGCAAGCTGTAATGGAACCACACCGGATGTGAAATATGAAGTAATGGATCCACTGACAGATGGCTATGGTGTGTTAATGGACAGCGGGCAGAGTACGGAAGTAGTAAACTATTATGAAACGGATACTTATAAAAATCTGATATTAAAACTTCATGACTGGCAGCAAAAAGGATATATTTCACCGGATGGGGCAACCACCACCGACGGGAATGAGGCACAGGTCAAGGCTGGTTCTGCTTTCTCTTATTTCAGTCCGACCAAACCGGGATATGACCAGAGGGCAAAAGCACTTTGTAATTATGACATGGAAATTGTTCCTATTGGAGAGCTGTTCAGCGGTTCCGTATCCTGGATTACCTATGGAATCAGCAATGCAACGAAAGATCCGGCAAAAACCATGCAGTGCCTGGATTACATTTATGGAAATACAGATATTCTGAACTTACTGAACTGGGGAGAAGAGGGCAAAGACTATGTAGTTGCCGATGAGGAAAAGGGGATTATTACCTATCCGGAAGGGGTAACCAGTGAAAATGCAGCCTATCACTTAAATGAAGGATGGCAGTTATTTAATCAGTTCGATATGTATATCTGGGAGGGGGATGACCCGGATGTCTGGAAAGAAACGAAAGAAATGAATGATAAGGCACTGAAATCAAAAGCTTTTGGATTTACCTATGATCCTTCCGGAGTGAGTAATGAAATATCAGCACTCAGCAACGTAAAATCCCAGTATATCTCTGCTCTGGGTTCCGGTACGGTAGATCCGGAAAAAACATTGCCAGAATTTATCCAGGCACTGAAAGACGCAGGAATAGATAAAGTAATCGCGGAAAAACAGGAACAGTTTGACAAATGGTTAAGTGATCAGAAATAAACCGGAGATTGGGATAGGAGGCTGTAAAATGACTGCAAAAAAGTATCAGATAAAAAAGTGGTTTCCGCTGTTCTTAATGATGGCGCCGGGTCTGATCTATCTGTTCATCAATAATTATGTGCCAATGGCGGGCCTTGTGGTAGCTTTTAAAAATTTTAATGTAGTAGACGGCATATTTGGAAGCCCCTGGGTAGGCTTTAAAAACTTTGAATACCTGTTAAAGGATGCATTTGCGATAACCAGGAATACCCTTCTGTATAATATGGTTTTTATAACACTGAATACAGTTTTGGGTATCATATTTGCAATATTTATCTGTGATGTGCGAAATAAAAAGCTGAAGACGGTATACCAAAGTGCAATCCTGCTGCCATTTCTGATGTCAATCGTTATCGTGAGTTATATTACATTTGCATTTTTCAGCGCGGATAATGGATTAATGAATAATACAATTCTTCCGGCGCTGGGCAAAGAACCGGTTGCCTGGTATCAGGAGCCTAAATATTGGCCTGTTATTCTAGTAATTGTCAATTGCTGGAAGGGTGTAGGCTATGGATGCCTGATTTATATTTCCAGTATTACCGGGATAGATCCGGCTTTTTACGAAGCGGCAGAACTGGATGGAGCCAGTAAATGGGAGCAGATCAAATATATTACGCTGCCAAGTATTGCCCCCAGTATCATTACATTAACTTTGCTTAACATTGGTAGAATTTTCTATGCAGATTTCGGACTGTTCTATCAGGTAACCCAGAATTCCGGTCAGTTGTACAGCACCACCAATGTTATTGACACTTATGTTTACCGGGGATTACTTCAGGTTGGAAATATCGGCATGGCTTCTGCTGCCGGATTCTATCAGTCCGTGATTGGATTTATCCTGGTACTGACCGCTAATATGGCAGTTCGCAGGTTTAGTAAAGAAAATGCACTGTTTTAAGGAGGAATTGATCAATGATACAGAGTAAAAGCAGCCTAAGATTTCAGGTTTTGGCAAATACGGTCATGGCAATCGTGACAATCCTGATCATTATACCGTTTATTTTATTGTTTATGTCCTCCATTACCTCGGAAAACGCATTAATCCGGGATGGTTATTCTTTTTTTCCAAAGGAGGTCAGCCTGGAAGCCTATGGTTATATCTTAAAAAATGCAGCCGGCGTTTTTCGGGCATATGGTATTACGATTCTGGTTACAGTGATCGGAACGGTGGGAAACACTTTGCTCAGTGCACTTTTAGCATATCCGTTATCCCTGAAGAATCTGCCATTTAAGAGAGTAATTACATTTTATGTATTTTTCACCATGCTGTTCAATGGTGGATTAGTACCAAGTTATCTAATGTGGTCGGGAACATTCCATATTAATAATACAATTTGGGCTTATATTATGCCGGGATTTCTCATGAGTGCCATGAATGTGCTGCTTATACGTACCTTTTTTGCAAACAGCATTCCGGATGCGCTGTTTGAAGCGGCTCAAATAGACGGTGCCAGTCAGTTTCGTATTTTTGGGACAATTGTGCTTCCACTTGGCAAACCAATTCTGGTTGCGATGGGACTGTTTGCAGGTTTGGGGTATTGGAATGACTGGACAAACGGCTTGTACTATGTCCGGGATACAAATCTTTATGGCATCCAGAATTTATTGAATAAGATGATAACCGATATAAAAGTACTGTCAAGCGGCATGTCTGGCGGGGGGTCAGTAGCGGCAGCTAATATTCCTTCAGCTTCGGTTCGTATGGCAATTGCATTTGTAGCGATGGTACCTATTTTGTGCTGTTATCCATTTTTGCAGAAATATTTTGCAAAGGGGATTGCTATTGGCGCAGTGAAGGGGTAACGCGTCACACAAAGAGGATTCGGAAAACGGTGCTCTTTTGTATTAAGTTAAATATTGAATAGAATAATTCCGCCGGGCCTGATCAATGCAATCTGATTAGACGGGCGGAATTATCTGTATCCTGATATAAGACAGCTATAAAGTATTTTTAATATGCCGGATGAGTTCTTCCATCTCCGGAGTATTATTATTTTCCTGATTTTCCAGGAGTAAGGGATATAGTTGTGCCTGGTAGCCGCATTCTGCCAGCAAACAGGCATTGTCATAATGCAGCAGATAATAATTATATTTTTCTATAGCTTTCTTGTCTAGCATTTCTGCAATTACATCTTCCTTTTTTTCAAATTCATTCAGCCAGGGCAGAGCACGATTTTCCAAAAAGGAACGGACCTCATTTGTAAACTGATCAAAATTATGATCGTCATTAACAGACCACCATTTTTCTTCTCCATAGAATTCGTGATATGGCCGTATTTTAATCTGGCATTGGGATTCACAAAAATTTTTGTTTTGGATTACCATATTTTTTTCAAAATATAAACCAATATTAACGGTAAAACTACAGTTCTGGTTATGATGATATCTGTATTTCTGGAAATTAACGATTTTACATAAACCGTTGTCCTGATATAATCTGAAATTCTGTCCATTCCGTCTGAAACCAAGAGGTTTGAATGTTTCTTCAAAGATATTTCTTATTAAAACTTTTACTTTCTGATTTAAATCATTGTAGGCGATAGGATCATCTTTGCTATCCATAAAGCCGGCAGATTTTGAAATATGAATGTGACTCCCTCCCTTGTTATATTCTAATGATGATTTCACTTTCATTTGGCTGAGATAATCTTAGAGCCTGTTTTAAAATTACTGCTGCGTTTAAAAAGCAGGGTTATAAATCAGCGCATAATTTGTATTATACAATAGAATTCTGGATTTTTGTTGAAAAATGTATTAAATAGTAGATTTTTTGACATGACCAATTTGTTCCTTCTTTGCGGGTAGAAGCATATTTTAAAAAAGGAGGAAATGCAAATGGTCACGATAAGTGTATGTATGATTGTTAAAAATGAGGAATGTGTTCTGGAAAGATGCTTATCTACGGTAAGAGAAATTGCTGATGAACTCATCATCGTAGATACCGGTTCAACAGATGCTACAAAAGAAATTGCAAAGAAATTTACGGAGCAGGTGTATGATTTTGAATGGTGCGATGATTTTTCGAAAGCCAGAAATTATTCTTTTTCAAAAGCTTCATGCGAATATTGTATGTGGCTGGATGCAGATGATGTACTGTTGCAGGAGGATCAGGATAAGCTCCTGGAGCTGAAGAAAAACCTGAATCCAACTGTTTCTGTTGTGATGATGAAATATAATACTGCATTTGATGAGGATGGTAAACCTATCTTCACATATTATCGAGAAAGACTATTGCGTCGTTCTGATTCCTTTCAATGGAAAGGAGCCATTCATGAAGCTATATCTCCATCTGGTTTGATTGAATATAGCGATATTGCAATTTCACACAGAAAGTTAAAAGTGGCAGACCCTATGAGAAATCTGAGGATTTTTCAAAATATGGTTAATAATGGCGAAGTTTTAGTACCTAGAGAACAGTTTTACTATGCGAGGGAACTCTATTACCATGGAAAATATGAAGAGTCCTATGGACAATTCAAAGAATTTCTGGATGGGAAGCAGGGGTGGATTGAAAATAATATTTCGGCTTGTCAGTTTATGGGATATTGTGACTATCAGCTGGGGAAGCCGGAAGAAGCGCTGTCTTGTTATTTCAGAAGTTTTGAATATGATGAGCCAAGAGCGGAAGTGTGCTGCGATATTGGCAAGCATTTTCTGGATCTAAAACAATATCAGTTAGCGGTTTACTGGTATAGGTTGGCGCTGTCTTGTAAAAGAGTGGATGACAAAGGGACTTTTGTACAAACAGATTGTTATGATTTCATCCCGTTTATTCAGCTGTGCGTATGCTTTTATGCGCTTGGCGATAATGAAAAGGCGGTGATGTATAATGAGTCTGCGGGAAAAGTGAGACCAAATCATCCCTCCTATTTAAGTAACAAGGAGTTTTTTGGGAAACGAAACTAAAATTTATTTCAGAGTGGAGGAAGAATATAATGTCGAATGATTTTGAGAGTCGTTATGGCTGCCATGATAATTGTGGCAGCGATCAACAACCAAATGATGTGGAAGCATGCGAGACGATCAGATTAACCTGTAAGCCTCATTGCTGTACAGGTTGTACAGGAAACAGCGGAATTACAGGACCTACAGGACCAACAGGCCCAACGGGAGCTACCGGAGCCACGGGAGCCACAGGCCCAACCGGAGCCACGGGAAATACCGGAGCAGCCGGAGCGGCAGGTCCAACAGGCCCCACAGGAGCAACAGGAAATACCGGAGCTAACGGGGTGACAGGTCCTACCGGAGTAACAGGTGCCACAGGTGCAAATGGAGTAACGGGTCCAACCGGAGCAACAGGAGCCACAGGTGCCGCCGGAGCAGCCGGTCCAACCGGAGCCACCGGTGCGACAGGAAATACAGGAGCCAATGGTGTGACAGGTCCAACGGGAGCCACGGGAGCAGCCGGAGCGAATGGAGCCACAGGTCCTACAGGAGCAACGGGAAATACCGGAGCGAATGGAGCAGCAGGTCCCGCCGGAGCCACAGGAGCGACGGGAAACACGGGAGCAGCCGGAGCTACAGGCCCAACCGGAGCCACAGGAACAGCTGGAGCAACCGGAGTAACCGGCCCGACAGGAGCAACAGGAAACACCGGAGCAGACGGAGAGGCAGGCCCAACGGGAGCCACTGGAGCGACGGGAAACACGGGAGCAGCCGGAGCTACAGGCCCAACCGGAGCCACAGGAACAGCTGGAGCAACCGGAGTAACCGGCCCGACAGGAGCAACAGGAAACACCGGAGCTGACGGAGAGGCAGGTCCAACGGGAGCCACAGGAGCGACAGGAAACACGGGAGCAGCCGGAGCTACAGGCCCAACAGGAGCCACAGGAACAGCCGGAGCAACCGGAGTAACCGGCCCGACAGGGGCGACGGGAAACACCGGAGCAACTGGAGCCGCAGGTCCCGCCGGAGCCACAGGGGCAACGGGAAATACGGGAGCAGCCGGAGCGACTGGCCCGACCGGAGCAACGGGAAATACCGGAGCTGACGGAGAAGCAGGTCCAACGGGAGCCACAGGGGCAACGGGTAACACCGGAGCTGACGGAGCTACAGGTCCCACAGGAGCAACAGGAAATACCGGAGCAATCGGAGTGACGGGTCCCACAGGAGCGACGGGAAATACCGGAGCTGACGGAGCAGCAGGTCCGACAGGAGCCACCGGAGCGACAGGAAATACTGGAGCGGATGGAGCAGTAGGACCCACAGGAGCGACGGGAAATACTGGAGCGAATGGAGCTACAGGTCCAACCGGAGCAACCGGAAACACTGGGGCTGACGGAGTGGCAGGCCCAACGGGAGCCACGGGAGCCACAGGAAATACCGGAGCGGATGGAGCCACAGGTCCAACAGGAGCCACGGGAAATACCGGAGCGAATGGAGCTACAGGTCCAACCGGAGCTACAGGCCCAACCGGAGCTACAGGTCCCACAGGGGCTACCGGAGCAGCAGGCTTAAATGGCGGTGGAGCTATCATCCCATTTTCATCCGGCATCCCGATTACAATGACTACTATTGCAGGAGGACTGGTAGGTATCCCAAGTCTGATTGGATTTGGATCATCAGCACCTTCCGTAGGAATATTAGGTACGACAATTGATTTAACAAATGCTGCTGGCACATTGACCAACTTTGCATTTTCTGTTCCAAGAGCAGGAACAATAACTGCATTGAGCGCATATTTCAGTACCACCCTGGCACTTACTCTGGTTGGCAGTACCGTTACCATCCAGGCACAGTTGTACCAGTCTGTTACACCGAACAATATCTTTTCACCTATACCAGGTGCAATCGTGACTCTGGCTCCGGCATTAACCGGACTTATATCCATTGGAAATATCAGTAATGGTATCACAACCGGATTAAATATTGCAGTCACTGCGCAGACAAGATTGCTGCTTGTATTTTCAGCATCCGCTACCGGATTGACATTAGTGAATTCCGTAGTTGGTTATGCAAGTGCAGGCCTTTCAATTGTATAATTTAAATTAATATACGGTTTTTTAGAAGAGCTATGATAAACTGAATTTGATAAAGAAGGCTGCCGCAAATGTGGCAGCCTTAACTGATTCAATCTATATCCGGTTTTTTCTTATGATTTGCTAAAAATTCAGTAGGAGTATAAAATGTATAACGTTTAAACACCGTAGCAAAATAGCTGCTGGTATTAAACCCCAGACCCATGGCAGTATCAGTAATGGAATTATCGTCTAATAGCATAGACTTGGCAAGTTCTATTTTCTGCTGGTTAATAAAGTTTCGGGGAGAGATGCCAATCTGTTTTTTAAACTTTTGTTTATATTGAGAGATTGAAAGAAGACACTGAGCAGCAAGCTCATCCAGGGAAATCTCCACTGTCAGATGATCCATAATATAATTTAAGGATCTCCCGATATCCGGAGTAAGCTGAAATTTTGTTTTTTGTGAAGCAAGTATGAGAATATGTAAAAACAAGTTGATGAAACTAGCCACTACATATGGGTTTCCTTCTGTCTGCGCAAAATAAAAAGCTTGCGTCAGGTACTCGGATTCCTTCGCATTTATTTTCACAACGTGGTGAGAAATTTCGTTAAGTCCGGCGATAAGTGATTCGGCTGCGCCTGGTTCCAAAAATAAAAATCGCGAGGGATCACTGATTTCTAACTGGAACCAGTATACTTCCCCCAGGGACAGTGGAACTTCATCGGTACTGTGAATTTCGTTTGGGGTGGTAATAAAAACATCGCCTCCGGAGATTTTATAATTGGAATCAGTACTGGAAAAAGAAAGTGCGCCCTTTGTACACATGGTAATTTCAAAGGCATTTTCATGGTAATGCCAGTTAAGAGGCGGAATGGCATTTCTTAAAGTGTGTTTTGCAAGAATCCGAAGCCCGGGTATCTGCAGCTGTTCCTCTGCCAGAACAGTACGTACATCGGATTTAAAATATTCATCTTTCCAGTTCGTTGGTTCCACTATAAATCTTCTCCTTTACGACCTTTAATTTTGTACAGTGTATGTAACTGATTGCATTATTTTTTTAATAATCATATAATGAATATTGTAAATAGTCAATAATGTAATAGTGTAAAACAAAAATTAATTATGCATGTTGTATAAATAAACAAAAACAAAAAACAGAGAGGAGAAATACATGGAATTTCAACCTAATTACCAATATGTTGTTCAGGCTGCCAAAAATCAGGAGGCAGACAGGCTGCCTTTATATGAACATAATGTATCTTATAAAAAAATAGGAGAAATTATGGGAAAAGATATGGAAGGGCTTTATAAAGGAGATGACAAAGATGTAGAAGAGTTTTTTGCCACGTATTGCAGCTTTTTCAAAAAATATGGGTATGATGTAGTAACTTTCGAAGAGTGCATTGGTACTGTTATGCCTGGAAGCGGTGCCCTTGGTGACAGCCGGGTCGATCCGGTTATTAAGGACCGGGATGACTTTGACCATTATCCCTGGGATGAGATACCGGAATATTATTTTAAGAAGAACAGCAGGTACTTTCAAGCATTAAGAAAATGCATGCCGGAAGGGATGAAAGCAATCGGCGGTGTGGGAAATGGCATTTTCGAATGCGTCCAGGAAGTGACAGGCTTTCAGGAATTGTGCTATATAGCGGCTGATGATGAAGAACTTTACCGTGAATTGTTCCAAAAAGTGGGAGAGACCAATTATAAAATATGGACGCGGTTTATGAAGGAATTTGGAGATATCTATTGTGTACTCCGTTTTGGAGATGATCTGGGTTATAAGAGTAATACGTTATTATCCTCTGATGATATCAAAGGCTTGATACTGCCGCGCTATAAGCCAATTGTGGATCTGGTGCATTCATACAATAAGCCATTTTTATTACATTCCTGCGGCAGTATATTTTCCGTTATGGATGATATAATTGATAAAATAGGAATCGATGCAAAGCATTCCAACGAAGACCAGATCGCACCATTCCCGGAATGGGTAAAGCGTTACGGGAACAGAATCGGGAACTTCGGAGGATTTGATGTGGATATAATTTGTCATGCCTCCAAAGAAGAGATGAGAGAATATATAACAGATATTTTGAAACAGTGTAAAGGACATGGCGGAATAGCCGCTGGAACAGGAAATTCCATTCCGGACTATGTGCCCACAGAAGGTTACCTGAATATGATTGAAATCGTCCGACAGTTTAGGGGTGAATAAATTTTTTGTAATTTTGTATATATTAGTAAATAAGTTATAAATAATACATACAATGTTATAAATCATTATTTGGGCGGATATTATGGAATTTATAGAAAGCCAAACATATAAAAATCTTCAGACTGCTTATGAAGAGAAACTAAAGAACAGTTCAAAATACAGAATATACAGTGAGATAGCAAAAGCAGATGGATATCAGGATATCAGCGGGGCTTTTTCAGAGACAGCCGATGATGAACTGAAAAATGCCAGACTCTGGTTAGAGCAGCTGAATATGGGAGCAGTACCGGGTACTTATGAAAATGTAGCGGATACTTATCATACAGAGTACTTTGACTGGGCACAGAGGTATAAAGAGTATGCAGATACAGCAAGAAAAGAGGGATTTTATGATATGGCACGTCTGTTCCGCGGCGTTGCGGAAGCAGACCGGCATCATGATTTCCGGTTTGAACAGATAGCTCAGAATATCAAGTCAGGCGGTACTTTTTGAAACAAAATAATAAAAATAGAAATAAAGATTACTTGCCGGTTTTACCAATAAGGTAAACCGGCACTTTTATTTTTATTTTTGATATAGTATAATGAGTAAATAAATGCGGATTTTATGGCACAATCGGAGGAAATTATGAAAAAGCAAATATACGCAGCCGTTACCGGAATACTCTTGCTTGGGGCAGTGACGGCTGGAGGCTGGATTTATTATGACCGCATGATCCGGCAAAGTGAATTAGATCCGGTAAATGAGTTTCAAAAATACGAGAAGCATTATGTACTTATTACAGAAGACATGAAATCCTCCTTTTGGCAGGCAGTGTACAGCAGTGCAAAAGAAGAAGCCGCAAAAAATGGAATCTATCTGGAACTTGCAGGTGCAGATCTGTCGGTGGATTACGGAATAGAAGATCTGATGGAGGTGGGAATTGCTGCAAAGGCAGACGGAATCATCGTCCATCCGGATGGAAGTAAGAAGATAGAGACCCTGATTAACAAAGCCTCATCTGAGGCAATACCTGTTGTAACTGTATGGGATGATGCACCACAGACGAAGAGGAGAAGCTTCATTGGAATAAACAGCGTACAGATGGGTGAAGAGTATGGACAGGAGATCATTCGGAACATAGAGGATGATACCAAAAAGGTATTGGTATTATTAAAGGGAGAGACGGAAAATGGAAATGAAAATCTTGTGTTTGCCCAAATGAAAACAACTGTGAAGGACGCATTGGGAAAGGAATCAAAGATAGAAATAGCTTCTTATCAGGTAAAGAACCAGACTGCATTTGACTCGGAAGAAACCATTCGAAGTATTTTCCGGGATGAAGATATGCTTCCGGATATTCTGGTTTGCCTGGATGAGGTGGATACGGAATGTGCCTATCAGGCTGTGATTGATTATAATAAAGTTGGAGAAGTGGCAATCATAGGCTATCACCCCTCGGAAAAGATTTTGAATGCAATCAAAAGAAATGTGGTTCCCGCCACCTTTGAGATTGATACAATACAGATGGGAATAAAATGCATCGATGCATTGCTGGAGTATGACAAGATGGGGTATGTCAGTGACTTTAATAGTGTAGACCTATATCTAATCAACCAAAATAATGTACAGGAGTATTTGGAAAGTGAAGAAGAGCAGACAAATCATTAAAAATTTATCCATCCGTACAAAGCTTTTGCTGAGTTTTGCTTTTACTTCTATTATATTGCTGACCAGCAACCTGTTGTTATATGGGGAAGTAAACCAGACCATACAGAAAATTGACGGCATCTATGCAAGTAATGTAAGTCTGAATGATCTGTCAGATGCATTGGGAAATATGCAGGGTGATATTTTCGAGTATCTGAAGACCAGAAGCTCTGATGCGTTGGAAGATTATTATCGGAATAACCAGAATTATCAGGAATTTATCAGTCGTCTGAATGCGGATACTACCGATAACGAGATGAAACTTCTGGAGAAAAACATAAGAAATATGTCCGACACCTATCTCAAAGTTGTGGATGCCACCGTTCAGGCAAAACGTGCCAGTAATACCCAGAAATATAAAGATTCTTACCAGGAAGCGCAAAAGCTTTACCAATATATTAACGCCTATATTTACAGTTTGAATAACATGCAGTTCAAGGCAAATTCCAACAGCTATCAGGTTTTGCTTGGATCTTTGAATTTTATGGAGATTGCAAGTACCATAATCCTGGTTTTGGTCTGTATTTTCAACACCTTTTTATTGTTTTTGATTACAAGAAGTATCATCCGTCCATTATCCAGC
The DNA here is from genome assembly GCF_000686105.1 of Robinsoniella sp. KNHs210. Classification (NCBI taxonomy): domain Bacteria; kingdom Bacillati; phylum Bacillota; class Clostridia; order Lachnospirales; family Lachnospiraceae; genus Robinsoniella; species Robinsoniella sp. KNHs210. Next base: position 1,669,148 of record NZ_JMLZ01000001.1, on the reverse strand, counting down.
CTGGCAAAGACTGCAAATGAAGTTGCGGCAGGAAATCTGGATGCCCCGCTGTTAGAGGTCAGCGGAAATGATGAGGTGGGGATTGTTGCGAAGGCTTTTAATCAGATGGTATTCAGCATTAAAGAATACATTGTCAAAATTACGGTAAGCATGGAGAAGGAACAAAAGATGATGGAGCGGGAGCTGCTTATGGAGACCCATCTCAAGGATGTGCAGCTGAAATATCTGCAGGCACAGATTAATCCCCATTTTCTGTTCAATTCGCTGAATGCGGGAGCGCAGCTTGCAATGATGGAAGATGCTGAGAAGACCTGTCTGTTTATAGAACGCATGGCAGATTTCTTCCGCTATAATGTAAGGAAAATGACAGAAGATGCCACACTGGAAGAAGAAATCGAAACCGTGGACAACTATATCTATATCCTGAATGTCCGGTTTGCAGGGGATATTCACTTTACAAAAGAAGTAGACACTTCTTTTCATGATGTTAAGATACCAAGTATGATTCTTCAGCCCATTGTAGAAAATGCGGTAAATTATGGTATCCGGAATATTGATTGGGAAGGAACCATCCGTATGATCGTGGAAAGTGCAGAGGACGGAATACAGATTCGCATTATAGATAATGGCAAGGGAATGGAGCAGGAACGCATTCGGGAGGTCATGGAGAAGAAAGCGGCTGGCACCAGCATGGAAACGGATTCAACGGGAATCGGGCTGGATAATGTGATCAACCGGCTCGAACTGTATTACAATACAGAAGGGATACTGTCCATACATAGTGAAGGAATCGATCTGGGAACAGAAGTAACGCTGAAAATCCCTCTGAAGAATTGCTAGTGCCTCCCGGCGTAAATACGCCGATATATAGTGCCTGATATCTGTGTCAGGTGTGCGTCTGTGAATCGACGGCGTAGCGGGCTACGACTAGATTCACAGACGTGCAGCTGGCGCGGATAGCGGGTGCTATATAGTGGCATATTTACGCCGGGAGGCACTAGTGTACAAGGGAAGAGGAGGAACAGGATGTATAGAATACTATTGGCAGATGATGAGGGGATTATGCTTGAGTCCCTCAAAACTACAATCGAATCTAATTTTAAGGGGCAGGTAGAGATTGCCTGTGCAAAAACCGGAAGGGCAGTGATTGAACTGGCGGAAACATTCCGCCCGGATATTGCATTTATGGATATTCAGATGCCCGGAATTAATGGGATTCAGGCAATGAAAGAGATTCAGAAATTTAACAGTAGTACCATATTTATTGTAATTACTGCTTATGATAAGTTCGGTTATGCTAAAGAATCTATCAATCTAGGCGTATTGGAATATCTCACGAAACCTGTAAACCGGAAAGTGATCATAGACGTACTGGTCAGAGCAATGGGCGTGGTAGAAGATGAGCGGAAAAAGCGCAGTGAGAATCTGAAGATACAGGAAAAGCTGGAAACAGTAATCCCTATTATTGAAAGCGGATTTATTTACAACCTGTTATTGCAGGATGGCCTGCCCACCGATACCGGAAATTATAAAGAACTGCTTGATATTGAAGATGACTATGGATTTATGATGGTAATCCAGTTCGGGGAATCCATCGAAAATGGGATGTTGACAAATGCTGTGGGAATGAGCGTGAAAGCACAGGGCTTTTATGATGATTTTAGGGAAGTAGTCAAAGGATACTTCAGCTGCTGTATCGGTCCCATTATGTCAAATAAAATCGCACTTTATGTTCCGTGGAGCCAGTCGGCACTGGAATATGACGACCGGATTCAGGTCATAGAGAAAATGAGGAATCTCATTCGGCGGCTGGAAAAAAGCATTGATGCAAGATTTAAAGCGGGAATAGGCAGAGTAAAGTCAATGGATGAACTGCAGGATTCTTACAAAGAAGCGGTAAAAGCACTCCAGGAGGGGAAGGGGAGAGTGGCACATATCGAGGATCTTCCAATCGGCTGCGATTACGATGGAGATTATCCAGTAGAAACAGAAAAGAAGTTGTTTCAGATGATCGCCAAGGCAGACATAGGTGGAGCGAGAACCCAGGCAAATGTTTTTTTCGACTGGATGGTACAAAATTATGAAGCCTGCAGAGAAGATATTCAGATCAAGGTACTGGAATTTGTCATGGTTGCAGAAAAAGAAGCCTTTTTACATGGCGGGATGACCTATGGATTCCGCTATCGACGGGACTATCTGTCCCAGGTGACCGGATTTGAAGATTATCAGGATCTCCGCAGGTGGTTTTTAGATAAAATTACAGAAGTATGCCACAATATTGTAAGAAAGCAGGAAGAACAGACGGAAAGTGTCGTTTGGAAGGCAAAGCAGTATATTAAGGAGAACTATTCCAGAGATATTTCCCTTGACGATGTCTCCAAAGTGGTAAATATCAGCCCCTATTATTTCAGCAAAGTATTTAAAGAAGAAGCCGGAGAAAATTTTATAGAGTATCTAACGAGAACCAGAATCGGAAATGCTAAGGAGTTTTTAAAAAGGTCAGAGCTGAGTATTAAGGAAATCTGTCTGATGTCAGGATATGGGGATCCCAATTACTTCAGCCGTATTTTCAAAAAACAGGAAGGGGTAACACCCAGTGAATATAGGGAGAGGTTAGGTGGATGAGAAAAAATTATGTGAAATTACTGGCATATTGTTTATGCTTTTGTATATTTCTGGGAGGATGTGCAGGAAAAAATCAAAAAGATATACAGCATGAGGTTACCGGAAGCAGTAAGATCCAGATAGGGTTTTGTTTTGATTCCTTTGTAATCGAAAGGTGGCTTAGAGACCGGGACGTGTTCGAACGGTTTGCCAGAATGAAAGGGGCGGAGGTAAATGTCCAAAATGCCAATGGAGATGTGGAACAGCAGATTGCCCAAATTGATTACTGCATTAAGAAACAAGTGGATGTCCTGGTGATCATAGCGGTAGATGGAAAAGCAATTTCTGAAGTAACACAAAAAGCAAAAGCGGAAGGAATCAAGATTATAGCCTATGACCGGTTAATTGAAAATGCAGATGTGGATCTTTATTTATCTTTTGATAATGAAGAGGTAGGCCGGCTGATGGGAGAGGCAATGGCAGAAAATCTGCCAAAAGGCGGCAATATCTTCATGATTAAAGGACCGGTAACAGACCATAATGTTTCTATGGTAGAGGAGGGATTTCTGAAGGCAATCGATGGCTCCGGGCTGAATATCGTGTACAGTGCCAATTGTGAGGGATGGCTTTCTGAAATTGCATATGATGAAGTAAATAAGGGATTGGAAAAAACCAGAGATATCGCCGGTGTAATGTGCGGCAATGATAATTTGGCAAATCAGGCGTTTCGCGCTTTGGCGGAAAACCGGATGGCAGGTAAGGTAGTACTTGTGGGACAGGATGGGGATTTAAGCGCCTGTCAGCGAATTGTGGAAGGGACCCAGGCAGTAACCGTATACAAATCTGTGGATTTACTGGCAAAAACGGCTTCTGAATATGCCGTTAAAATGGGAAAAGGAGAAGAAATTAAGACAGATGAAACCATATATGACGGATCTTATAACGTGCCTTATATGAAGCTCATGCCGATAGCAGTTAATAAAGATAATATGCAAAAAGAAATTATAGACAGCGATTTTCATTCGGCAGAAGATGTATATTTGAATGTGAAGGATTTATAGTATTTTTTTGCAACAAAAATGTCCTGTATTTTCAGGGCATTTTTTTATGATCATAAAAATCTGCAGGATGTCGCAAACAAGTCCTGTTTCTAAAGTGGTATATTATGGGTGTAAAGAAAAACGAGACGATAACCAGGGAGGTATTAGAATGAAAAGAAAAGTTGTGAGTATTTTAGCAGCAGGTGTAGTAGCAGCAGGTATGCTGGCTGGATGTGGATCTGCAAGTAATACGGCGGCAACATCAAAGGAAAGTACATCAACAGCGGCAACGGAGGCAACAGCGGCGGCAGATACCAGTGCGGCGGAAAGCCAGGAAAACAGTCAGGCTGATTCGCAGGCAGATGAAGCCGGCAGCACTGGAGGCGGAAAGCTTGTTGGCGTAGCAATGCCCACAAAGGATCTCCAGAGATGGAATCAGGATGGTACAAATATGGAAGCACAGCTTAAAAAGGCAGGCTACGAAGTTGACATACAATATGCCAACAACGATGTGGCTACACAGGTTTCCCAGGTGGAAAATATGATTTCCAACGGATGTGAAGTTCTGGTAATTGCCTCTATTGACGGCGAATCACTTGGAACCCCACTCGGGCAGGCAAAAGAAGCAGGAATTCCTGTTATTTCTTATGACCGTCTTCTCATGAATTCCGATGCAGTTAGCTACTATGCTACATTTGACAATTATAAAGTAGGAACCAAACAAGGGGAATACATTGAAGAAAAACTGGATCTGAAAAATGCTGACGGGCCGTTTAACCTGGAAATCTTCACTGGGGATCCCGGTGATAACAATGCCAACTTCTTCTACAATGGAGCAATGGACGTATTAAAACCATACATTGATTCCGGTAAACTGGTAGTTCCTTCAGGTCAGATCGATTTTGCAACAGTTGCAACAGCAAACTGGTCCACAGAGACAGCCCAGAACAGAATGGATACGATTATTTCCGGTAATTATGCAGACGGTGCCAATAAGCTGGATGCAGTACTTTGTTCTAATGACTCAACGGCTCTTGGGGTTGAAAATGCTCTGGAAGCTGCAGGTATGGCAGAATGGCCAATTATTACAGGGCAGGATTGCGATATTGCCAATGTGAAGAATTTAATTGCAGGTAAACAATCCATGTCAGTATTTAAAGATACCAGAGAACTGGCAAACCAGGCGGTTAAAATGGTAGATGCCATCATGCAGGGAAAAGAAGCTGAAGTTAACGACACTAAATCCTATGATAACGGTACCGGTGTTATTCCGACTTTCCTCTGTGACCCAATTGTTACAACTATGGATAACTATAAAGAGTTATTAATAGATTCCGGATACTATTCGGAGGATGACCTGAAATAAAATGCCATGCAAAAGGACGTTGCAAAAGGCGTATCACGCTTTGAAAGCAATGTCCTTTTTAAAAGAACAGGAGGGATTCAATTGGCAGGTATACTATTGGAAATGAAAAATATTACCAAGACCTTCCCCGGTGTTAAGGCTCTTGATAATGTAAATCTTAAGGTAGAAGAAGGTGAGATCCATGCGCTGGTAGGAGAAAACGGGGCAGGGAAATCTACTTTGATGAATGTACTTAGCGGCATCTATCCCCACGGAACTTATGAAGGAGATATAACTTACCGGGGTGAAGTTTGTAATTTTTCAAACATAAAGGACAGTGAGGGTAAAGGAATTGTAATTATACATCAGGAACTGGCACTGATTCCCTATATGACCATTGGGGAAAATATGTATCTGGGAAATGAAAAAGGAAACCGTTTATCGATTGACTGGAATGAAACATACGGAGAATCTGATAAATATTTAAGAACCGTAGGGCTGCAGGAATCCTCAAGAACATTGATTAAAGATATCGGGGTAGGAAAGCAGCAGTTAGTAGAGATTGCAAAAGCCCTGGCTAAGAAAGCGCAACTTTTGATTCTGGATGAGCCGACAGCATCTTTAAATGAAGCAGATTCACAGGCATTGCTGGAGTTGCTCTTAAAGTTCAAAAGCCAGGGAATGACGTCGATTATTATTTCTCATAAATTAAATGAGATTGCCTATGTAGCAGATAAAATTACAGTCATCCGGGATGGCTCAACCATAGAGACACTGGATAAAAAGACAGATGATATATCAGAAGACCGTATCATAAAAGGAATGGTAGGCAGAGACCTAACCGACCGTTTTCCTAAGCGTCCGGAATTTGTAAAAAAAGAGGTCCTTCTGGAGGTAAAAGACTGGACGGTACACCATCCGTTGTATACAGAACGCAAGGTCTGCGACAATGTCTCCATTAAAGTCCACAAAGGTGAGGTTGTTGGAATATCCGGGCTTATGGGTGCCGGAAGAACAGAACTAGCCATGAGCATTTTCGGAAAAAGCTATGGTACTAATATTTCCGGGAAACTTTTCCTGAATGGGGAAGAAGTGCATCTGAGAAGCGTAAGAGATGCAATCCGGAAAAAGCTGGCATATGTAACAGAAGACCGAAAGGGAAACGGACTGATCCTTTCCAATCCCATTAAAATAAATACGACCCTTGCCAATCTTTCAGCCATCAGCAAAAGGACGGTGATAGATCAGGATAAGGAATATCAGGTTGCTGTGGAGTATAAGGAACGGCTGAAGACAAAATGTCCTTCCGTAGAACAAAATGTGGGGAATTTAAGCGGAGGAAACCAGCAGAAGGTCCTGCTGGCAAAATGGATGTTTGCAGAACCGGATATCTTGATCCTGGATGAGCCTACAAGAGGTATTGATGTAGGAGCAAAATATGAAATTTACTGTATTATCAACGATCTGGTATCAGAAGGAAAGTCGGTGATTATGATTTCATCGGAACTGCCGGAGGTACTTGGAATGTCTGACCGTATCTATGTTATGAATGAAGGAAAGATAGCCGGGGAACTTACCAGGCAAGAAGCAACCCAGGAGCGGATTATGGCATGTATTTTAAAATCGAGTAAAGGAGAGTAGACAATGGATAAAGCAAAAGTCTCAGGAATTATAAAAAAATATACCATGGTAATCGTTCTGGTTCTGGTAACCTTATTCTTTACCTGGCAGACAGGAGGTAAGATGCTTCTGCCTCAGAATGTGACAAATCTGATTGCCCAGAATGCCTATGTATTCATATTGGCAGCCGGTATGCTGCTTTGTATCCTTACGGGAGGAAATATCGATTTGTCCGTAGGTTCAGTTGTGTGTTTTGTAGGTGCTGTAGGCGGAACCTTAATGGTCAATAAAAATATGAATATGGCACTGGTCATCCTGATTATGATTTTAGTTGGTATCTTAATTGGAGCATGGCAGGGTTTCTGGATTGCGTTCGTCCGTATCCCTCCGTTTATCGTAACACTTGCCGGTATGCTGGTTTTTCGCGGACTGTCTAACGTAATTCTGAATGGCCGCACGGTAGCGCCAATGCCGGAGCATTACCTTGCGCTGTTCAACAATTACATACCGGACCCATTTGGCGGCAGCATTAACATTATATGTGTTCTGGCAGGAATCCTGGCTTCTTTGATCTACATTTTCGTAGTATTTAAAGGTCGTGCAGGCAGAATAAAAAAAGGCTACGAGACAGAGAAATTAGCAGGCGTTGTAATAAAAACAGCTATTATCTGCATCGTGATCCTGGCTTTTATGTTCCGGCTTGCACAATATAAAGGAATTCCCAACGTTTTAATCTGGGTTTTAGTGGTGATACTCATTTACTCTTATATCACATCGAAAACAACAATCGGACGTTATTTTTATGCCGTAGGCGGAAATGAAAAGGCAACCCAGTTATCTGGAATCAACACGAATAAAGTGTATTTTATTGCTTATCTGAATATGGGATTACTGGCGGCAGTTGCGGCAATGGTTACCATTGCAAGATTAAATTCAGCTAATCCTACAGCAGGAAACAACTATGAAATGGATGCCATCGGCTCCTGTTTTATCGGCGGCGCTTCTGCGTATGGCGGAACCGGTACGGTACCCGGCGTTATTATCGGTGCAACTCTGATGGGGGTAATCAATCTGGGAATGAATATCATGGGTGTGGATGCCAACTACCAGAAAGTGGTAAAAGGGTTGGTACTGCTGGCAGCAGTTATCTTTGATGTAGTAAGTAAAAATCGTTCTAAATAATAAAACTCTCTGGACATTTAGTTATCAACCTGCCGTATTACGTTTTAATACGGCAGGTTGCCGTCCATTTTTTTGTAGTATTCACTTAATGCACTATTTATGAAAGAATTAGATCTCATAAATATATGCTTCGCATGAAATCTCTTCTAATGCCCCATATTCTAAAATAGTATAATAATCCCCCGATTTTTTAATGTATCCATCCTGAATAAAATCATTTAAGATACGGAACATATGGCGGTCGCTCATACCGGTAAGCCCCGGAAGGAGTTTATAGTTAAATGTAAAATGACCATCCTTTTCTATGGATAAAATAAAAGATGCAATGCGGCTTTTTGGGGAATAATATTGGTTAATAGATGCATTATTATTAGTTATATAAAGAGCCTCAGCCATATTATAACTAATATTTCCAAGAAAAACGGCATCTGCTTTTAACAGGCTGCGGCACTGCTGAAAGGGAAGATAAACAGCATAGGATAGCTTTGTGGACTGGATGGTTGTTGTAGCTGGCGAGTTCAGTATAAATTCTATTTCACCTACGATGCGGGGGCGTTTTAGCAGGCGGAAAACAGCATCCTTGCCATTTTCGAGAGAATAATATACTTTCCACTCACCAGTGAGAAAAACAAACAATCCCTGCAGCAAATCCCCCTGATGATAAACATATTCTTTTTCCTGATAAACGGCTAACTGCATATGCTCTCTGATATTAGAGTGAAACATAGTGTGAATCTGGTATTTTTCAATATACCAGTTTTTTTGTTTTGCATCTTCAATAAATTTCAAAAATAAACCTCCTCGTTAGTGACAACTGTCAGTGAAAAAATATCTTAAAAATATTATATTACAAATATGCACAATATAAAAGCGCAGAAAAACAAATAATATGCAGAATTCACCAGAGGGATTTGAAAATTGCTTTTATTATTTTCAAACAGGCTCCAGGGTGAATGAAAGGAGAAGAAAAGATGAAGATGATTTTAGATCTGGATACGGGGATTGATGATGGAATGGCTCTGGCTTATGTACTGGGAAGTGAGGAAATTGATTTACTGGGGGTTGTAGGAACTTATGGAAATGTCTATACGGATATGGGAGTACAAAATGTATTGAATATTCTGGAAATGTGTAATGAGGCATCCATTCCGGTCTATGAAGGTGAAAAACATGCATTAAAGAAACCTGGATTTTTAAGATTGGAAGTGAGTGCAAGAATTCATGGAGAAAATGGTGTTGGTCAGGTCTCAATGATAAAAGCCCAGAGAAACAAAGAAGATATGCCGGGTGTTGACTTTTTGATATCTTCTGTAAAAAAATATAAAAAAGATCTTGTGATTGTTGCAACGGGACCCATGACAAATCTGGCATCAGCCCTTATAAAAGCTCCGGAAATCGCGAAGTTTATGGGACCGGTGGTGATCATGGGTGGAGCCTTGACAATACCGGGGAATGTTACCCCATATGCGGAAGCAAATATCTCACAGGACCCATATGCGGCAAAGTATTTATTTGAAAGCGGAGTAGATGTTACAATGGTGGGGCTGGATGTGACACAACGGTCAGTCTTAACAAAAGAGTCTACCAGGAAATGGAGAGAAACAGGCAGCACTGCAGGCAGCGTATTTGCAGACATGACAGATTACTATATAGGAGAACATGACATATCCATTGGGGGATGTTATCTCCATGATCCTTCAGCGGTTGCCGCAGCAAAAAATCCCCATTGGTTTCAGATGCTTCCAATGCATATGACCGTGGTCACAGAAGGTGCGGCAGCAGGAAGAACCATAGGGAGTCAGGAGAAGCTGAGGGATGTGAACCCCAATGTAAAGGTATGCATAGGAGTAAATGATAAAGCATTGGTAAAAGATCTGGATGATACCATGCAGAACCTTTTTACACGCTGCAGCAAAGCCCGGGAGGAATAAAATGGACGTTGATAATGAAAAGAATACAAGAAAACTATTGCCCTGTCTGTTAATTCTGTTCGTTCTTTCCAATTTAATGGTTCAGGCATTCGTAACGGTTTCTCCGGTGTTAGCGGAAGAATTTCATGTTTCAGCCAGTAAAGTAAGTATGATTGTAACACTCAGTACCGTAGCCCTGGGTGTATGCAGTGTGGTTTATGGAACACTTTCCGATTATATACCGGTGAAAAAACTGCTGCTTCTTGGGACTACGGTATTTGTGGCAGGTTCTGCATTCGGATTGCTGTTTCAAAATTATTTTTATATGGTAGTAGCTGCAAGGGTGCTGCAGACCGTAGGACAGGCGGCAATCAGTTCCTTATATCTGGTCATCACATCACGATATACAAAAGGGAAAGAAAAGCTAAAATACTTTGCCTGGTTCACAGCCTGTTTTCAGATAGCCCAGGCATGTGGTGTACTGGCGGGAGGTGTTTTTGCAACCTATGTTAATTGGAAAGCACTGTTTTTTATTTCTCTGATGGCAGTTGTATTTATCCCAATTATATGGAAGTATGCTCCGGTAGAGAATGAAGGGAAAATAAAACATGTAGATGTATTCGGAATTGGATTGTTCAGCATATGCATTGTAGTGATTATGCTGATGTTGAGTGATTTCAGGCCAATCTATGCGGGGATTGAAATCCTTGTGCTGATTGTATTTTTAATTTATATCAGCAAGAAAGAAGATGCATTTGTCACACCGGGATTTTTCAGAGAAAACAAAAAATATACAAAGGCAGTAATAATGGTATTTGCACTGTACCTGGCACAATTTGTATTTGCTTTTATCTGTACCTTTATAGTAAGTACCTTGTATCCCCGGTCTCTGGATCTTATTTCTTATATCCTGCTGCCCGGATATATTGCGGCTGCAGTTGTGGGCATCAATGGGGATAAAATTACGGCACGGCTTGGCAGATATCAGACAATCAGCCTGGGGGCATTCATGATTTTCCTGGGTCTTCTGTGCGCTGCTTTCTTCATGAATAAAGGAAAAATAGTTCTAAGTGTGGCGGGTATACTATTTTTTGCAGGGTATAATACGATTTATTCTCCAATGCTGGATACCGTAACCAGTTCCCTGCCACCGGCTGAAGTAGGCAGAGGTATCGGCATCAATGATCTGACGATCAATATCAGTTCCTCCATTGGTGTTGCAGTATGCAGCCGTTTTATGATCGTTGATTATTTAAAAATACATGCGATTGCTCCTGTATCAGAAGGCGTGTATGTTTACAGTAATATTTTAATTATTTTGTCAGTGGCGGCTATCATCAGTTTGCTAAGTTTCCGTAAATCGATGAAGGCATTTTATCAATAAGCATTTTGCCGGACTGATCAGATACTCCCATATTCCTGCTGTAAAAAGAGCAAACTTTTTTGTTATTGCATTCCAGGAGTATACGCGGTATTATTAAAGCATAACGCTGCATGAATCTGAAAATAACAAGGCAATGCATGACTTCCATAGATTCTACCAGAAAGACTTCACGCTAAAATCCCAAAAACGGTATCCAGCGGATAACGTAGTGTAAATCTGAGGTCTTGTGAATGGCAGCATAAACAGATAAGCAGCATATTGGATACATACAATGACTTTAATAGTTAAATAAGGGAACTGCAGGAGGAAGAATAATGGATTGCTCTAAATTTAAGTGGAATATGGATACTGAAAGTACAGTAGATGAAAATGGAATACATATTTACGCACCGGAAAAAACAAATTACTTTGTTAACCCAATCAATGGCAGCGTTGAAACACATGCCCCGTTTTTTTATCAGGAAGTAGAAGGAGACTTTGTACTGCGCTCAAAAGTGAGCCATGATTTTACCGATGTCTATGATGCCTGTATTCTTCTTGCATTAGAAAATGAGCGTTTATGGGCAAAAGCATGCTTTGAGTATACAGACATTGGTACCCATTCCGTTGTAACTGTTATGACAAATCAGACTTCTGATGATGCAAATGGTGTGAATATAGAGGGAACTCAGGTATGGCTGCAGCTGGCGCGTAAAGACAATGTCTTTGCAGTTCATTATTCATTGGATGGTGAGAATTATATGATGGCAAGAATCTGTTCCCTGCCCATGCAGAAAAAGATTCAGGTAGGCTTGGTTGCGCAATCGCCGGCCGGAAAAGGAGGCATGCGTCATTTTGCGGATGTTTCTTTAGAACTTCGTACTTTGCATGATATCCGGGGTGGGAAATAGAGGCAGAAAACAAGACTGTAAGATAACTTAGAAATCCTGATATAATAAAAAACCACAAGTACATGCGATGTGTATTTGTGGTTTTTATGTTGTAACTGACTCTGCGGTTAAAGTGTTTTTATTCTATAACTTCCTTCAACATTGCCCCGGTATAACTTTCTTTACATCTGGAGACATTTGCAGGTGTTCCCTGGCATACAACATTTCCGCCATTCGTTCCCCCTTCCGGGCCAAGGTCAATAATCCAGTCTGCATTTTTGATTACCTGCAGGTTGTGTTCAATTAAAATAACTGTATTTTTATTCTGTACGATTTTATCCAGCATAATAAGTAAGTTCTGAATATCACTGAAATGGAGTCCGGTAGTCGGTTCATCCAGCAGGTAGAGTGTTCTGCCGGAAGAGTTTACAGATAGTTCTGTGGCTAGTTTAATTCTCTGGGCTTCACCGCCGGATAATGTCTGTGAACTCTGTCCTAATTTTAAATATCCCAGTCCGATCTCCGTTAAGGTATTCAGCATCGTATGAAGTTTCTGATTTTCGGAAAAAAATTGAAGAGCCTCTTGGGTACTCATATTCATTACTTCGGCTATATTTTTCCCGTTATAAGATACGGTCAGTGCCCCGTCATTAAACTTCCTGCCTTTGCACATAGGGCATTCAACTGCAGCGGAAGGCATAAATTGTGTATCCAGGGATTGAAAGCCATATCCATGGCAGACCGGGCATTGACCATCTTTACTGTTAAAACTGAAATGGCTCTGCTTAAAACTTTTTTCTCTGGCTGTATCAGTCTGGGCAAATAGAAGCCTGATTTCATCCATAATGCCAGTATAAGTAGCCGGCGTGGAGCGGCTGGACCGTCCGATTGGTTTTTGTGTGATATGGATAATTTTTGTAAAATGATCAGCGCCCATGACGGAATCATAACCGCAGCAAGATACATTTTTACCGTCCAGATAGTTCTGAATACCCGGGAAAATACCCTGATCCACTAAAGTACTCTTACCGGAGCCACTAACTCCCGTAATACAGGTAATGGCCTGTACCGGAAATGAAATGCTGATATTTTTCAGGTTATTGCCTTTAACACCTGTCAGTTGAACCCAGGAATCTTTATCATGTAAAAGAGTTCTTCCGGGAATGCTTACCCGTTGCCTGCCGGAAAGGTAAGCGCCTGTTTGGGACGCGCTATTTTGCATCAGTTCCCCGGGGGTGCCCTGTGCAGTTATATAACCTCCGGCTTCCCCTGCATAAGGACCAATATCAATAATTTTATCTGCGGCAAGCATTACCTGAACACCATGTTCGACTACAATCATGGTATTTCCCATATCCCGCAGTTTCTTTATCAGATCCAAAAGTTTATGGGTATCTTTTGAATGAAGACCTGTTGTGGGCTCATCTAAAATATATAGTATATTAGATATTCCGCTGCTTAGCTGTGTTACTAATAACAGACGCTGCAATTCTCCCCCGGATAGAGTTGGGGCAGAGCGGTCCAAAGTTAGGTAGGAGAGTCCTGCATCCATGTAATTGCTTAAACGCTTGAACATCGATTTTAGAATAGGAAGTGCTAAATTGATCTTTGTGGGTTCCAGACTGGCAGGCAGTGAAGTGATCCAGTTTTGCAGCTGTTCCATAGACATTTGTACCACATCCGGAAATCTGGTATCTGCTATGGTCACCATTCGGCTTTCCGCAGCCAGGCGTTCCCCCTTGCAGGAATCACAGGTTTTTGCTGTCATGTATGTTTCTTCAATCTGTTTTGCCGTATCTCCGGAACTGGATTTAAAAAGTCTGTGAATGATATGGTATGCACCTTCCACTTTTCGCGTAATGGTGCCATTTCGCCCATTACGGTTTTCATACATAAATGAAACCTCTTTCTCACCTGAGCCAAACAATGCTTTTTCTCTAAAATCCTCAGGCAGTTGGCTCCAGGGCAGTTCCAGATCAATATTTTCGTCCATAGCAAGAGCGAGTACTTCTCCTTTCATCCAGTTGGCATTGGGGGATTTCAGGAATTTCCGCAGATTCCCCCAAAATGGGGAAGCACCGTCCAATAAGGATAATTCCGGGTTCGTGATGATTTTATGAATATCTGCTTCCATGATACGGCCAAGACCTTTACATACGGGACACATACTTTCGGGATTATTAAAACTGAAGCTGGATGGTGTCAGCTCAAACAGAACGTGGTCACAGTGATAGCACATTTGCGTTGTCTGAAAATGAATTTTATCTTCCGGCATTCCTGGATAAGTTAGTTTGACGGTTATGGCTCCACTGCCCAGTTTCAATGCTTTTTCTATAGAATCTTTTAATCTGCGGTAATAATGATCTGTATTTTTCCATTCTTTTTCTGTTAGAAATTCAGGTACAATTAATGTAGCCAGTGCAGAATCAGAATGAAATGGCCGTATTTCCTGAACGGTTCCCGGCATGCAGTTAAGCAGCAGGTGAATAATTTCAGATGCGGTAAGGGGCTCAATAGAATTTCCGCATTCCGGACAGTGACGGACTCCGATATTTGCAAACAATGACCTCAGGAGATCATATATATCGGTCATGGTACCTACGGTTGACCTGGGATTTCTATTTGCATTGCGCTGGGATATTGCGATGGCAGGTGGCAGACCGGTAATCTGGTCAAACTGAGGCTTGCTCATCAACTTAAACTGAGAACGCTCAGACAGTGACATGCTTTCAAAAAAGCGCTGCTGGCTTTCTGCAAATATCGTATCGAATGCAAGGCTTGATTTACCGCTTCCGCTCATGCCGGTCATGACTGTTATTTTGCCATAGGGAATCGTTACGTCAATATTTTTCAGATTATTTTGTCTAGCACCTTTTATGACAATACCATCGGTATGTCCGGCAAAATCCTCATCGTCGGTAGAAAAAATTAAATTATGGGCAGAAGGATGGGATTCTGCCTCCTGTTTCATCGTGTATTTTTTCAGGACTTCAATAGAAGAAGGAAGGATACGCACATCACCGGTTTTTTCAAAACCTCTGTCATCCAGCCATTTCGGCCAATGTGCCAGCCAGTCAGGCAGACGGCAGTCCTTTACTTGATCGGTTTGCGGATGATACAGGCTAAAACCCAGAAAAGGGGTTTTGTCAAAGCAGTCCAGCTGAGATACGTGAATCCTTCCATGGGCTTCATCAATGGATAAGATCCGTGCAGTTGTTAAGGCAATGGGATTGGGACGAACCGGAGAGCGGGATGCGAATACCCCGGTTCTGGGCGCATTTTCATAAGGCGGCTGGCCTTCCAGGGTTCTGCGGAAGACCGGTTTATCGAATTTGTGGAACCACCAGCAGATTTTTATATGGGAATAGCCCTTTAAAAGCTTGGAATAGTATTGAAAATCTACGGGTATTTCCAGAAAATATTCACCTTTTTCCTTATGAATGGTTCCAAGCTGCAATAAATCATTGCAGGATACAGGGGGCAGAGTGTCCAGGTTTACGGGGAACTGTGGTATGGAAACATTTTTGACACAATCCTCGTTAGGAAAATAAGCCTTGATATCATATAGAGTCAGAATATCCCCCTCTAACTGGAGTTCATTAATAGTAAGTAAGCCTGAATCTTCATCTGCTTCATAAATCTGCACTGTTTTTTGAGAGAGGCAGGTAGGTATAATATTGGCTGGGGAATGAATGGATTTATAAATGATAATTGCGTGGCTGAACAGGGAAATGAATTTCAGCCCCTTGCGATATTCGCTTTCTAAGGAAATCAGCTGATTTCCATTTTCTTTATAAATAGTTCCGATTGGGGTTATAACATAATCTTTGTGATTTTTAATCATTTCGTCTCTCTCCTCCGGTTTTTCAATGTCATCGTATGGAACGTTTCTACTTTATACCCTGACATCATGTGAGAGTCAATAGCAATTGAAAAACACCATGCTGCGTCAGCCATTTCAGTGATTTTGCCCAGCGTAATTCCGGTTTCCAATTGCTGCTATTATAAATAAACCTGCTATAAACAGAGACAGTATGATAATTGATCTTATCCCCTGAAACCACGACTCCCCCTGCACCATAGCATTCACATTGTCGATAAACCACCGAATTGGGCTGATCATACTGATTCTCTGCAGCATCGGGGGCATTCTTTCTAATGCAGTAAATGTTCCGCCGATCAGAGAGAGCATGATAGCAATGCAGGCGGAGAACAGATTAACCTGCATTTCCTGATGAAATAAAGAGGCCATACATGTGCCAAAAGCAGCAGCAAAAAGAGTCACCCAGATACCCATAAACAGGAAATTTCCATAGCTGATCCCTGTATTCAGACGGAACAGTTCAATCACTGACACGGCGATAAAATACTGAAAATAAGTAATCACAGAGTTAAAAAGTACATTGCCGGCTACATAGGAAGTGGCGGTGCATGGTGAAAGTTGGATACGGCGCAGAGTTCCGCTTCTTTTATCTTTTGTGATAAAAGAAGCGTTAATTGCTGCTGATATCATCAGAAAAAGGACAACAAATGCACTGATACGCTGCGCCATGCCCAGGGAAGATCCAAATAGCGGTTTGATATCTATCGGTGTGGGACTTTCGAAATATTTTTCAACAATAACAGAAAGTATATCTGTGGTTTTCTGGTCTTTTATGGAACTGATATGAAAGGTTTCATTGGAAAACTCAATGATCGCTGAATAGCGTCCGGTTATGATATCTGTTTTCATGGTAAGGGGAGAAGCATTTTCTACTTCTATTCCGGATGTTAACTTTAATGTATCAATGATCTGTTCTGATTTTACAGTTGGAACCGGGTTTAATACGCCAATTGTAAAAGAAGGCCTGCTTGCTATATTGGCTGCGATACCAAGAACGACCACTAGTATTGGAAGCACCAGCATGATGGTAAAATGTGTTTTGTTTGCCAGTTTGCGTTTGAAATTGCTTTGTAAGATATTCAGTATAGTCATCAGATAAAGGCCTCCTTTTTGAAAAAACGGATTGTCAACAGCATCATAGCGATGCCAACTGCTGACAGTACAGCTGAAATTACGTATAGTATTAGTGTTCTGTTATCATACAGGCAGGAGATGATGCCACGATTAATCCATGTCAGAGGCGAGAGATTTATAAGTGCTGAGAGCACAGGATGGAATGAACTGACCGGGAAAAATACGCCGCCAAGGAATCCGGATATAACAATGGGGATATTTAAAAAATTACGCAGAGTATCCAAATTCTTACATGCCAGCCCTAAAAATAAACCAACTCCTGTAACGGCAACAGTTTCGCAAATCAGAAGAATAATAACTATCAAAATATTGCCATGAAAATCAAGCCGGAATAGAAGTTTTCCAATAAGTAAGGCAATAATATTGCAGATTGACAGTACCGCTGCACAGGAACAGAATTTTGACAGAACAATCTGTTTTGGAGTGATTGGTGCGGCAATATACCGATAAGAAGTATGAAGCAGTTTTTCATCCTGAGAAGCATAGGAAACCGTACTTATTCCCATTAAAGCACAAAATGGTATGACCGTAACGGTGTAGTAATTGTAAGACGTAAATCCATCGCCATACGATGTTGAAGTCAGGTATCCCAGCAACATGATAATGACCGTTGGGAAAACAATGTTATAAAAAAGAATGAAAAAATCTTTCATCCGGCGTTTTAAGCCGAAGTAAAATAGTATGTTAAATTCTCCCATTTTTACCCCTCCATATCTCTTAAATCCGTACCAGTCAGATGCAGAAAAATATCTTCCAGAGTTGAAAGCCCCAGATTGGCATATTTATTTTTGTATGTCTGTTTTTCCATATCCTCTAACACAACACCATTATCAATTAACACAATTCGATTACAAAGAGCTTCAATTTCCTCCATGTAGTGGGAAGTATAGATTACAGTTGTCCCTCTGGCATGAAGTGTTTTAACAGCTTCCAGAATGTTATTGCGGGATTGTGGGTCAATGCCGACAGTAGGTTCATCCATGATCAGGAGTTCCGGGGTATGGGCGATAGCACAGGCAATATTTAACCGGCGCTTCATACCGCCGGAAAATTTTGCCGGAATATCTTTACGCCGATCCCATAATCCCACAAATTCCAGCGAATATTTTACCCGGTCTTTCAATTCGGAGCCTTTGAAACCATAGAGAGAGCAGAAGAGCCGGACATTTTCATATGCAGATAAATCTTCATAGATTGCCAGATCCTGAGGTACTACCCCCAGAGATCTTTTGAAACGGTTACTTTCTCTGGCGATGTCTTTGCCATGAAAAAGGATAGAGCCACTATCAGGTGACACCAGTGTTGTAATCATATTGACAGAGGTGCTTTTACCAGCTCCGTTGGGACCAATGAAGCCCAGAATATCACCAGTATGCACGATAAAATTTTCATTGTTTACCACTTTCTTTTCTCCATAACTTTTGCAGAGATTGTTAACCTCTAATACGGTCTGTTTCATTTGATATCCTCCTATAGTCATTGTATTTTAATCAAACTTTATTATCCAATATTGGATATATGATTTTATTATAAAGCACGCTGTGATAACGTGCTTTATAATACATTACTTTCGCTTTAACTGCTCAATCAGCTTATCAACATTTTCAATCGCCTTAGACGGGTTGTTTACAATTTCGTCACGCAGTTTTTGGATATCTACGAGTTTGGCTGATGCCGTAACCGTATCTTCATTGTCAACAGCAGAGAAGTCAATTGACTGTATAATACGTCGGGTTTCTTTGCCCAGAGATATATACTGGTCTATATTGTACAAAATTTCTTCATGCCAGAGAATTTGATATTTCAGACTGTCAATTGTCATATCAAATGCGATTCTTTCCGCTCCGGGAGTTTTGTCCTTTACGACTTTTGTCTGCCGCCATTTTTCCCAGTATTCTTTTTGGCTGGTGAGGTCAGAAAGATGCTTCTTCAAGGCTGCAATGATTGCATCTTTCGGTAACTCGTCAAGAATATTATTAATAAAAAATTTATCAGAACCAATGGGGGTGATGGGGGTCAGCAATTCCATCTGTAAATTTTCCCTCAGTTCCTGCTTTCCCTTTTCGGTAATAACATAGATTTTACGGATTCGGGCACCCGTCTTTTCTTCGCGCAAAACCTCTACAGAACCGTCTTTCTCCAGTTTCGTAAGAGCATAGTAGATGGAACCGGATTGTATCTTAGCCCAGTTATCAATCCCGGCGACCTGTAAAAATTTCTGGATTTCGTATCCATGGGTTGGTTTCACATTTAAATAGTATAAAATCAGTGAACGTATCATATTTGATCACCTCCTATCCAATCTTGGATAAATCATATCACCAACATTGGATATTGTCAACCGATTTCTTTAAAGACATCGGCTGACCTTGGATTTGAAATATCAAAAAATCTGGTATATCTATGAACTTTGCAGAATATTTATTTGAGAAGGCATATTGCCAGATAACTGAGAAAAGAGGGTTACCATATGTGTACAGCAATGACAATGCAAACTGCTGAAGGTGAAACTTTTTTTGGCAGAACAATGGATTTTTCTTTTACATTAGATCCGGAGCTTTTCCTAGTGCCCCGAAATTATGTTTGGAGCAACACTAAAAAATCTGCTAAAATATATAATCAATATAGTTTTATAGGAATCGGTCAGGATATTTCCGATTTGATATTTGTAGATGGAGTGAATGAGATGGGTTTTGCCGCAGCAGCGCTATATTTTCCGGGGTATGCCCATTTCGAGACAGCTGTATTGCCGGAGGTAAAGAAAATCTCCATTGCAGCTATTGAACTGGTGAACTTTTTGTTGGGAATGTGTGCATCCGTATCACAGGCGGAATCGATCATGCATAGAATCAGAATAATTGGAGTAGAAGATTCCTTAACGAATTCCATAGCGCCATTACACTGGATGATTACAGATAAAAGTGGAAAATCTATGGTTATTGAATGTACAAAGAGCGGAATCCATTTATTCGATAATCCAATCGGTGTGCTATCCAACAGTCCTGATTTTGAATGGCATATGACTAATTTGCGAAATTATATGAATGTATCTCCGCATCAATCAGAAAAAGAACAGTGGGGAGAAGTAGTATTATCACCGTTTGGGCAGGGCAGTGGAGCTATCGGATTACCTGGAGATTATTCACCGCCTTCAAGATTTGTACGAACATCATTCCAAAAGAGCAACACACCTATTCCGTCCAGTGGAAGTGAAGCAGTAATTACGGCTTTTCATATCATGGAGGGGGTATCCATACCGAAAGGAGTAGTTGCTACACATCGCGGAACCGATGACTTTACTCAGTACACAGCATTTATGAATGTCAATACAGGAGAATATTTTTATAAAACCTATTATAATAGTCAGATTATGACTGCTAAGCTATATCGTGATGAATTTAATTGCAAGGAACCGATATCTTTAGGAAAGTTAATGAAAACGGTTTCGTATAACAGTACTTCCTGATTTGAGTGAGTATTGGGTATAAATTCATAAATAGTTTACATAATATAATTATGTAAACTATTTGAGGCTGACAGTGTGATATTGTGAAATTGATATATAATTAAAATGATACTAGTAAAGAATAATAAAATATAAATATTTAGAACGTAGAATTAAGGACATAATGTTATTGAATTTTCATTACAACAGACAGTAATATACAGATACGCGCTTATAAAATAATGCAAAGTATTTATATATAAACTTAAAAAAAATATGATATAGACTGAATATGAAATAAAACGTAATGATATAACAATTAAAACGTAGTTATATAACAATCAAAACGTAATTATATAACAATTATATAATATTAAACTAACTAGAATTACTTATAGCTGCGTGAAAATAATATATAGTGGCCGTGTAACGATTCAACGTAAGAGCATTAGATTAAACGAGATAGAAGAATGAAAAAGTTTTTATCATAGGGCACTAAAATCTTGACTAATTATTTAAGTTATGGGTTAAGTAAGATCTATGGTGAACATACCGCAGAGTGATATGTAACCATGAGGTAGGTAAGCCCCCGTTAGTTACGCGGACAAATACCGATTTTTCCGCGTAACTATCTATCTAATCAACCGAATTTGATTTTAAAGCGCATCATTTAATCTAAAATATTACGAAACATGTAAGCGATGCGGTTACCATAGTTAATACGAGAAATACGGACTCCGCCTGAGGGATAAATTTCGCCGTAATGTCCGGATTCATTTATGATAAATCCGCTTCCAATATAGATTCCTACATGGCCGACCGGCCCCCAGCAGGGATCATTGTCTTTATATAATATGATATCCCCTGGCTGCAGCTGATTTTTGGGTATTTGGACTCCATAATTCAAAAGCGAATCGGTATGGGGATAAATGCCGGTTCTTCCTCCAGGTGCAGATACACTATACACACCGCCTCCCAATTCATAAGCATATTTGACAAATTTCGAACAATCGGTGCCATAGATTAACGATGTTCCGCCCAGGACAAAGGGGGTCCCCAGGTAATTCATCGCAAATTTACATATTTGATTTCGCCGGTTGTCATCCGAAAAACGACTTGTTTTCACACCTTCCAGACTAACCTGGGTGGCAAGCACATAACCAACTTTCTTTTGTCCGTTCGTTCCCGCCACGTGATGCATATAAACCGGAATCCACTGTGTTGTTTTGCTGCTGTTTAACCTGGATGCCGCAACTAAAACAGCAGAATTTCGCTCGAAAGTCCCGAGTACTGTTCCCGAAGCAGCAGGTTTTGCATGAACAACAACATTGGCAGCATTGGCAACTGCAAGTATCGTATTATTTTTGGCTTTTTTCAATAGCCCCGCAACTTTTTTATTTGCCTGAACCGTTAAAATGCAACTGTATTTTCCGATAAATTTATTTTTTGTATTATAAACTTTAACGGTAATGAGTGTTCTTCCAGCCTGTTGAAGTTTCATATATGGCAGTCTGTAGGGAAGACGTGTTTTTCTATAGTTTACGCTTGCCACTTTTTTCTTAGAGCTGGAGGCTATGACACGATAACGCTTCGATACATTTCTAAGTCCCAGTGTCCTGGAATTTGCGGAACTATAAAAAATAGGAATTTCATTGCTGGTTCCAAACTTTACCTGGAAAGTACGGTGTGAAAACATGGAAATTTTGTTACGGGCTGCTTCTGTATGTATGCTTTGCGTTAAAAATAAGAATAGAATTGCGAAAAGAAAAATAAATATTAGGTGTGACCTATGTATTTTCATAACAACAACTCTCCCTCCCTATTCTGAAAGCAGTTAATAACTGTTCAGAAAATACCGCTTCGAAACCGATTAAAATACTCAGCCATAGTCTCCGGTGTTTCTGTTGTTCCGTGTAAAAGCCATTCGCACAGAATTTGGCGAAATCCGCCGCATACATAGATATAACAGTAATATTCAAACCTTTTCTCCTCAATGACCTCACAAGGGAAAAAATTACTTGCCAACGGCGTGATTTTATCAAATGCTTTTTCAAAATAATCAAATAAATTCTTCTTATTTAGAAAAATCAGCATCTTCGCATATGGTTTCCAAAACTGAAATACAGTAAGCGCATATTCATAATAATTACAGACCTGTTTTTTCTCCAGTTCACCTATAAATTTCTTGCAGATATCATGCAAATAGCATTCGATAATCTCATCCTTTCCAGAGAAATTTCTATAAAAAGTTTTGCGAACCAACTGCGAACGTTCTGCAATATCTGTTACGGTAATCTCTTCATATGGCTTTTCTTTCAATAATTGCATTAAAGCGTTTGTAATCATTTGACGTGAACGAATCGAAATCGGGTTATTACTTTTCTCCATCTTATACCTGGTTTACATTGCAGCTAAAGCTGCAATCCTTTCTGCATTTTCTTCTGTTTTCCTATATTTTTTTGCTATATTTTTCATGATCATAGTTTAGCGGATAGAATGACACAAATCATATGCCATTGTGTAACCTGGGGCAAAACTATTGACACAAATGTGTAATTTGATTATACTCGACTTCAACAAATGACACAAGTGTAACATTTTAATAAAAACAGAAATATAGAAACAGAAATATAGAAACAGAAATTAGGAGGAAAATTTATGACCACAATTTATTATTTTACAGGCACCGGAAACAGCCAGATGATCGCAGAAGAACTGGCTGCTATATTACCTGATTGTAAAACAGAAAACATAACTCCGGAACTGGCAAAAGGAACTACTATGAGCGGATGTGCAGGTATTGTATTTCCCGTATATTTTTTAGGTCTGCCCCATATTGTTCGTGAATTTCTGACAAATGTGGAAATACAAAAAGGAACCTATTGCTTTGCAGTGGCAAATATGGGAAACATGACTGGGAATGCTCTTCCATTTGCCCGTAAGATATTGAAAGCTCAGGGTGTCTGCCTTCAGGCGGAATACGCAATTAAAATGCCGGAGAACTATACGCCGATGTTTAAACCTCAGACAAATTCTGAACAGGAAAAGCTATTTCATGCAGCAAAGCAAAAAATCGAAGTAATCGCTGCTGATGTACGAAACCGGCGAAAATTAAAACCGAAATTTTACCACCCGCTGTTCAATCTTTACCACAATTTCATGCATAAAGAACTTGCGAAAAAAGATAAAAACTTTACCGTCCAATCTTCATGTAACGGATGCGGAAAATGTAAAAGAATCTGTCCGGTATCCAATATTTCAATAGAAAACGGGATACCGGAATGGCATCACAACTGCGAATATTGTTTTGCCTGCCTGCACTATTGTCCGCAAAAAGCCATCAATTGCGGCAAAAAGACAATTAATAGGGGACGTTATCAAAATCCATATATCAGGCGCTGATTAAATTTGTGAGTCCACTTCAATGGCATACGGTTATGGTGTAATCCGCCTCAAAAGTTTCTCCGGCATTTAACTTTTGAATCCCGGCTTTGTCCTGGATTTTTCCTTTGAATCCGGCATCGTCTGTACGGCCATACCATGGCTCCAGGCATACAAAGGGGGCACCTGGTTTCGTCCAGATTCCTACATAGGGGAAGCCCTCACAATTGATTTCTATATAAGGGGTTTTATCGGGTAATGCAAGTCCTGCTTTTTGCAGCTGTGCATTTTCAAAAATCCATACGCCATCCTTAAACAGATCTTTTTTCAGTGGACAGAATCCACCCTGTGCCGCAAACGTTTCCGGTGTTTCTGTGAGTGCCAGTCCTTTTTCGTTAATGCGCAGGCATGTGTAATTCTCTTTATCAGTGTATAAATTTAAATAATAATCCTCTTGCTTCTCTTCTGCTTTAACAGGGGCAAGAAATGCCGGATGGGCTCCGATCCCAAAATACATTGCTTCCTCCTGCTCATTTACTACTTTCCAGCAGACTTTGATTACATTTCCTGATAAAATATGTGTTATATAAAGGGAAAACTTAAATGGATATTTTTTAAAGCTGTCTTCTGTCCAGGTGAGTTTGTGGCAAATGAGGGTGGACTGCTGTTCTTCTAATGTAAATACACTGTCTCTTGCAAATCCATGCTGTCCCATCCGGTAGCTTTTATTATTATATTGATACTGTTCATCCTGGAGTGCACCAACAAAAGGAAATAGTACTGGGGCGTGGCGGTTCCAATAAGCGGGGTCTGCATTCCATAAAACCTCTCTGCCGGCATTTTTATCATAAACCCGTGCAAGTTCAGCACCAAAATCATTCACTTCTATCCGTAACGCTTCGTTTTCTAAAACTCTTGTTTCGCTCATAACCTGTCTCCTTTTCAAAATAGAAATTTATGTACAGTACAAATTACACTATTTGCAAAAGCTATTTGTGAATGCACATCATTAATATTATTCTACTACAACCCGGACGGATTTTCTATTAGTTTTAACTGCTTCTGCCATAATATAGAAAAAATGCAAAATTACTGGCGCTAAAACCGGAAACAGCTTTTGCGGGGCAGTCATTTTGCACATTTAGCATTTGTATAAATAGAGCCTGTTTTCAAACACCCTCTATTTAGATAATTTCAACATCAATTAGTTTATGATTTAATACATCGATCAGTCCTTTATCAGTAAGGCCTAATTCCGGTACGGTGGGCAGAGAAATAAAACTCAATGACATAAAGGGAGCAGGCATATTGCATCCCAGTTTCATTGCCGCATCGTTCATTACGTCCAGTTCTTCCATGATTTCATCCGCGTTCTTTTCACTCATCAATCCACCGATCGGCAGACACATCCGGTGTGTTACCGTCCCATTGCATGCTACGGTAAGACCGCCGTTCATCTCCGCTACTCCGTTCACTGCCGCCGCCATATCTTTATCATTGGTACCAACAACAACGATATTGTGGTGGTCGTGTGACATTGAATATGCCAGAGCGCCCTTTTTCAGTTCAAATCCATGTACAAATCCCATACCGATATCACCTGATTTTCCGTAACGCTCGACTACGGCTAATTTTAGAATATCGCGGTCTGTATCCGGAATAATTTCACCATCCCTGATTGGCAAAATGTCTATCATTTCTTTATTGATAATCTGGCTGGGAATTAAATCAATCACACGTACATTTGCCTGTGTACCACTGGATTTTGCCTTGAATAAAAAAGATTCTTCGGTAACCGATTTTTTCAGAATCACGGTGTTTTTAATCCACTCGGGGTATTCTGTTACCTTACATTCCTTTAGGAGTGCATTGTCTTTTGCAACAATTTCTCCTTCAAAAATGACAACCGAAGGTTTAATATTCGTAATATCACTGACAATTTGTATATCAGCGAGCCTTCCGGGAGTGATACTTCCTACCTCATCTTCGATCCGGAAATGTTTTGCTGCGTAGATGGTTGCCATTTTAATTGCTTCAATAGGAGGGATACCAAGTGCTATTGCACGGTTGACATTGTAATTAATATGTCCTTCCTGCTGGATTTCCCTGGCATGTTTATCATCGGTACAGAACATGAGGTTTTCCAGTGGAATATGCTCTTCTACAACTCCCTTTATCAGTTCTTCTACGTTTCGTTCACTGCTGCCTTCACGAATCAGAACTTTCATGCCCACACGGAGTCTTGCCAGCATTTCTTCTGCATTCACGCATTCATGGTCATCGGAAATACCGGAACTGGCATATACGTTAAGTTCCTGGCCTAATCTACCGATGGCATGACCATTCACAATTTTTCTCTGTGCAAGAGTGTCAGCAACTTTATGGATGTATTCTTCTTTGACAAATAAGATTTTGGACGGATCCAGTTCACCCAGACTGATGCTCTCTTCCCACTCCATGATCTTCTTTACTTCTTTTTCCCCAAGGATGGCGCCGGTTGTTTCTAAGCCCGGAGCGGTAGGAACTCTGGAAGATACTTCAATAAGCATACGGTAAGGCAGGCGGTCCATGGATACTAACATCTCTCTTAAGCCCTCTTCGCCTGCTACATTGGCAATTTCCATAAGGTCAGCACATAAGGTGGTGGTGCCCTGCGGAACTACTACAGAAGCTAATGCTTCGGGAGACAGCATCGTTGACTCAAAGTGCATATGAGTATCAATAAATCCCGGTATTGCATATTTACCGCTGCAATCGAGACATTCCTCTGCTTCAAGATCAGCATTTGGTTCAATAGAAATAATACGTTTATTTTTGATGTATATATCTGTCCGGTAAATTTCATTGGTATATACATTAACAAGACAGACATCTTTCAGCTTTAAATCACAGGGATATTTTCCAAGCCCTGTTTCAATGGTATTTTTTATTTCTTCAAATGTACGCATAGCGTTCCTCCTGATTTATAAAATAATGTCCAGTACGAGATAAATAATGAACAGGACAGTCAGTACTTTTACAGTGCCAGTCAATTCTTTAGACTTTCCGGCTGCTATTTTACCTACGGTGTAGCCAATCATACCAAACAAAATACCATAGGCGATATTATAGGAAAATGGCATAAATGCAACAGTTAAAAATACGGGAAGTGCAATGGAAATATCTTTCAGATCAATATTGCGGAGGGGTTCTATCATAAAAATACCTACCATAACGAGGGCAGGTGCCGTTGCGATGGATGGAACCATTAAAAATACCGGAGAGAAAAACAGCGCCAGCAGAAACAGCACTCCTGTAACACAGGCAGTCATTCCGGTACGTCCGCCTTCGGCAATACCTGTGGTACTTTCCGCACCATAGATCGTAACGGTATTAGTACCAAGCAAAGCACCGATAGCGGCACCTCCTGCAGATACGAATAAAGCCTTTCCGGCACATGGCAGGTTACCGTCTTTGTCCAACAGCCCGGCTTTTGATGCAACACCCAGCAATACGCCGATGCTGTCAAATAAATCTACAAACAGAAAACTGATAATTGCAAATATAACGCCTAAGACGACCACTGGTGCGCCGGTAAACATTCCCTTTATGGATAACTGGCCTAAAGTTGGAGCCAGAGCTTTAACCGGATTATCAAATGCAACAAGGGTTTCCGGAAGCTGCGTGTAAGAAGTTCCGGTCAGTGGATTTGTAATGAATATGCCAATAACGGTTATAGCAAGGATGCCGATGAGTATGCCGCCCTTAACCTGTTTGATTACAAGAACAGCCATGACAAAAATTCCGGCTAAAGCAAGGAGGGCACCGGGATTTGATAAATCGCCTAATGTTAAGAGCGTATCTTTGGATGCTGCGATAATGCCTGCCTGATGCAGCCCGGTAAATGCGATAAAAAATCCGATACCTGCCCCGACTGATAATTTTATGCATTCCGGCATGGCATCTACAATTTTTTGCTGTACTTTCAGGATGCTTAAAAGCATAAATGTGACACCTGATATAAATACACAGGCTAAAGCATTCTGCCAGGTCAGACCCAGAGTATTAACCACGTAATAGGCAAAATATGCATTAAGCCCCATTGCAGGCGCCAGTGCAAAGGGAAGATTTGCCCAGAATCCAATCCAGATACAGGCAATTGCAGAAGCTAAAGCAGTCGCCCAGAACACTGCTTTTGTGTCCATTCCGGCAGCAGACAATATAGCCGGATTTACGGCTACTATGTACACACAAGTCAAAAAAGTTGTCAATCCTGCAACCATCTCGGTCCTGGCATTGGTACCCCGTTCCGATAAATGAAAAATCTTCTCCAGCACAGGGGTTTGTTTTTGTTTACTCTCCATCATTTCTCTTTTCTCCTTCATTGATAATATGGGTAATATGGTATTACCTTTACTTTTTCTATAAGAAAAGGCTATTCGAGAATAACCTTAGTCTTTGTAAACATCTTTTACCCTAATCATATTAAACCGTATGTAATCTGTATTATAAAATTCTGTATCTAAAATAACCGGACGGTTATTCTGGTCGTAATTAATACCATGAAAGCACAACACACTGCTGCATTCCATTTTTTCACTGCAGCTGCTGTAATGTTTCATTTTTGCCAAATCCATGGTTTCGATCTCAATTTTATCCCGCTTTATAATGCATCCTGCTTTATGTTTCAAGATATGAAAAATAGATAGTTCATTCAGTTCCGCTGAATCAGGGTCCTGATTAAAATATTCGCAGGGAACTCTGTCAATACTGACAATTGCCGGATGCTGATCCGCAAAATAAAGTTTTTCCAGAAGATAGTATGGAGTTCCTAACGGAATTTCCAGTTTCCTGCTTACTTCTCCATCGCTGAGCAGCTTTTCAAACCGCTGTATTTCGAATTTTGCTTCATAACCCGAATCCCGTATCAACTGGCGGAATTCCCCACCGGGCAATAAGCTGGTCTTAATTTGAAGCGCATCCGGATTTACGAATGTTCCCTTCCCATGTATCCGCAGGATCAGCCCCTCTTTTTCCAGATCATCCAGTGCCCGCCTGATCGTCACGCGGCTGACCGAAAAATTTTTCGCCATTTCATTCTCAGGCGGAAGCTTCGTTCCAAGTTTCGCGTCCATTCCACGGATGTATTTTATTAAATATGCCTTCACAGAATTGCTTAAATTAACCTTTTCCATCGGCAGAATTTCCATTTCACCCACATCCTTCCCGTTAAAGGTATTACCTTATTACTTTTATCATATCTGACAGTAAACGTCAAGATATTTTCTAACACTCTTGATAACATGCTCTATGACACTTTATGTGTTTCAAATCGTGTCATCCCATATATTGACATTTTTCGCGGTATCTATTAAACTATGAGTATATTAACAACTAACGTTAATATATTTGACTCATAGCCCGGATCCCACGTCCGGGCTATACCCGTGTTTAGCTGGGAACGGGTTCGCAAAACTGAAATCTCAGGTTGTCTTTCTAAGATTCTTTGTATATAATGATCTAAAAGTAAATCCAAACCCAAACTCAAACCCAAACCCAAACGATAAACAGGAGAAGATATCATGCGCTACTATTTTGCCCCGATGGAAGGCATTACGGGATATATTTACCGGAATGCCCATCATAAATTTTACCCAGGTGTAGATAAATATTTTACGCCATTTCTTGTACCGAACCAGAACCGGCGATTCTCATACCGGGAAATGCAGGATATCATGCCGGAACATAATAATCAAATTCATCTGGTTCCTCAGATTCTGACGAATCAGGCAGATGCATTCATCTGGACGGCATTGGAATTAAAACAATTGGGATATGACGAAGTAAATCTGAATCTTGGCTGCCCCTCCGGCACGGTGGTTTCTAAAAGGAAAGGATCCGGTTTTCTTGCCTTCCGGGATGAATTGGATCAGTTTCTGGATAAAGTATGCTCGGAATTAGAAATGAAGATTTCAATAAAGACCAGAATTGGAAAAGACAGCCCGAAAGAATTTTATGAACTAATAGAGATTTTTAATAAATATCATTTGGAAGAACTGATCATTCACCCCAGAATTCAAAAAGATTATTACAAAAATACACCTAATCTTGAAGTATTTGGCGATGCTCTGGCAATATCCGGTAATCCGGTCTGCTATAATGGAGATCTATTTACAGTTCAAGATTTCGAAAACTTTGTGGAACAATTCCCCGATATACATACGATTATGCTTGGCAGGGGGCTGCTGATGAATCCTGGATTGTTAAATGGTATTGAAACTCATACGGTGCTTGGCAAAGTCAGTTTCCGGCAATTTCATGATACAATATACCATGGTTATCTGGAGACAATTTCTGGAGGAAAGAATGTTCTATTTAAAATGAAAGAGCTTTGGTTTTATATGGGACGTATGTTTACGAATCCCGATAAATATCTAAAAAAAATTAAAAAGTCAGAAAAGCTGACCGATTATGAAATTGCTGTTTCAAATTTATTTCGGGAACAGGATCTGATTGAACATATAACTTCTATTTCATTATAAGTGGTCTGTATCAGCAGATAAGCTGGTATTGGCAGGCTACGCGGAAAAATATTTTGTTTAACCGCTTAACCTGGTATTTTTCTCAGCTATGTGTTATAATTTTAGCACTTTAGTAATAAAAAATGAAATCATTTGGAGGGTTCAATGGCTAATCTTACATACAGAGATCAGGAAAAAATTATGAATACGGAAAAGCTGCGCGAAATGCTTCTGGAGCTGCCGCCATATGTAAAAGATTTCTTTCGGGCAAAGGAGCCGACAACCAGTGATAAGACAAGAATTTCTTATGCATATGATTTACGTGTATTTTTCCGCTTCTTACAGTCTACCAATCCCGTTCTGGCGGGGAAAAATTTAAAAGATATCAAACTGGATGATCTCTCACTGCTTCAACCGGTGGATTTTGAAGAATACCAGGAATATCTGAAAGCGTATACTACCAATGAAAGCGGCTCATACGAGACGAATTCCAGAACAGGAATTTCAAGAAAGATGTCAAGTATCCGGAGCTTCTTCGAATATTTGTGCAAAAGACAACTGGTTCCTGCCAATCCTGCCCGCATGGTGGATATGCCCAAACTCAGTGATAAAGCGATTATCCAGCTGGATCCGGATGAGGTGGCAAATCTGCTGGATCACATAGAGAACTGTGGAAATGAATTATCCGGTGTTCAGCTTTATCATTATAATAAGCATAAATACCGCGATCTGGCAATCATTACGCTTCTGCTGGGAACCGGAATACGTGTGTCTGAATGTGTGGGGCTTAATATTTCCGATGTGGATTTTAAAAACAACGGAATCCGCATTATACGAAAAGGCGGGAATGAGATGGTTGTTTATTTTGGGTCAGAAGTTGAAGATGGCCTGAAGGATTATCTGGAATTGTCCAGAAATTCCATTACGCCAATTGCGGGGCACGAAGATGCATTATTTCTTTCCAATCTTCGAAAACGCATTAGTGTAGATGCTGTGGAGAAATTAGTAAAGAAATACAGTTCTGCCGTTACGGTAAAAACAATTACCCCTCATAAACTCCGCTCTACTTATGGTACGGCATTATATCAGGAGACAGGAGATATTTATATCGTTGCTGATGTACTGGGGCATTCTGATGTAAATACAACGAAAAAGCATTATGCGAAACTGAAAGATGAAAGGCGAAGGGCTGCTTCAAAAGCGGTGAAGCTGCGGGAAAGATAGTGCGTTGCAGATTTGGCATTTATGTATCCAAATCCACAGTTTCGTTCTCTAATTCAATGGCTTTCATAACCCTGGCTGGTACTCCGCCTGCAATTGTTTTCCCAGGGACATCTTTTGTGACAACTGCTCCTGCCGCGATTACAGCTCCATCACCAATAGTAACGCCTGCAAGAACCACTGCATTGGATCCTATCCACACATTTTTACCGATGCGAATTGGTGCCGGGATTAAGTCTCCCCTATGTTCCGGATCCAGACTGTGATTCAAGGTTGCAAGGACCACATTATGACCAATCAGGGAGCCGTCCCCAATGGAGATTCCTCCCTGATCCTGGAATTTACATCCGGAGTTCAAAAACACATTTTTTCCAAAGGTAAGGTTTTTGCCGCAATCTGTGTAAAAAGGCGGAAATAGGCAGAATGATTCGTCCACCGGCTTCCCGGTCAATTGTCCCATGAGCGCTCTGATTTCATCCGGGGCATGATAGCACCCGTTTAATTCTGCGGTCAGCTTTAATGCTTCTTGAGAAAGCATATGCATATAAGCATGTATCTTCGTACCACCTGTAATGGTTTTTCCACTGTCCATAAATTCTAAAAATTCTTTTAATTCAATCATATTTCTCCTCCAATTAACTTGATTATTAATAATTTTATTTTAATATCCTAATACTCAATGTGGCTTTGGCAGCCATCACCTTAGATATAGTATAAATCTGGCACACGTATATAGCAAATACTTATATTTGATAGATTTAAATAGTTAAAACCTATTCATAAGCGTGGTATCCGCTCAAGGTCGAGAAGGGTTGTGGCTTCCCGACCATAGATTTTTTCAAAAAGGTCTATGGGGGACAGGCATAAAATAAATTTCGAAATTATGTATCGGTTTTATTATTCCAGAAACTTGGATGATTTATTTTAAACAGGATTGAAGGAGGTAATGTGCATACCAGTATTATGTTGTTCTTATCCTTAATTTGCTATATATTATCTCTTTCGGAAGCAAATTCGGATGATTTATAATAGTTTCTGTATTCCTTAGGGGTCATGTGCTTATATCTTTTAAATATCTTCCCAAAATAACTCTGTGTCGGAAAGTTTACATATTCCCCAATGTGTGCGATTGTCTCTTCCGAATATGCAAGTAAATTTGCTGCGCGTTCTACTTTAAACCAATTGATATAATCCTGAAGTTTCATTCCGGTTTCTTTAGAGAAAAGGCGTGACAGATAAGTACTGCTTAGTCCAAGTGCATCTGCTAAATCATTCAGATATATTTTTTCCTTATAATGCTTGCTTATATAGTCTTTGCACTGGTCTACATAATTAGAGCTGCCTCGTCCCTCATTTCTTCTTTTCACCTGCTCTGTCAGTTGTTTTACCGCAAGATTTCTACATTCCACTAATGCCGGAACGTTGTCATATTCATCACATTTCTGTATATAAAAATCACTCAGCTGATAGGCAGCTGCGGGTGAAACGCCGCCCTCAATTGCGGCTCTGGTGCACAGAGTAATGGCTACGATCACTACTTTTTTCCAATGGTTTACTTCCCTTTTTGACAGACGTCCGGTTCCTTCATCGATAACCATATTGTATTTCAGTGCATCTTCTGTCCTTCCTTCTCTGACACATGCCAATAATTGGCGTTCTTCCTGATAGGTATGATGATAAATTCCGGCTGTATCTTCTTTTATTTGAAACCGAAGTATCGCCTCCTCAATACCATCGTGCAATCCCTGCGCCAAATGATTTTCTCTAATTATTGTTTCCTGTGAACAGGTAATGACAGGAGATTCCACGGAAGCCATCTGCACAATTGCCAAAGCCTGTGACAGCGTAAAGACCGGCAGCGTTTTTTCCTCTCCTGCGTGTATGCCATATTCACGGTAATAGTGATGCAATTCCAGCCTGCTCAGGTTTTTGATGCTCATGGGTCCTATTAAAATGTATTGATCCTTTTGTTTTACACAGCCCCAGAGGATCTGATACCCGTCCTGATATAAAACAGGAACACTTTTGACATCTGCCATATGTAATAATTTTTCCTGAAAATTTTTACATATGGCAATCGGATTTGAACCGCTGCTTTTCCCGCACTCTTCCAGAATATTATTTTCTAAGATAAAAAATCCTGTTCCGGTTAATAATGACAATCTATTTAGGTAATTACTACTTTTAGTCACTGGTAAACCTCCGCATTATGATGGGCACCTCCTGATATGTGGTGAAAAACCTCTGCATTTTTTATACATCAATTAATTTACTTATTTACCTTTTGGTTCATTTTACGGTTCAGGCGTTTGCGGTAATGGTCTGTCCAAAGTTTATTTCCCTGCATTAGTTCGTCACAAAAAGATGCCACATCTTCGCCGGTCACATCAAGAACGTGTTTGCCATGAGCCGCACCATCCTCAAACAGATCAATCAGGTCATACTGTGTTTTCAACATATCAAATCCACTTCCGCTTGAAAAGCTCCACATATAGTTCTGTATCTTTTGATATACAAAACGATAGTCTTCCGGCAAAACATTCACCCTGGCCATCTGGTCACGGTATTCCTTTTTGTCACCAATCATTTTTTTGATGATATTAGCCATACTTATTTTCCCTCCCTGTGAAAGTGTTCCAAGATCTCACGATTTAACCGTTCCCTTGGAGTGACGGTGTCTGAAGCGTTTGCGTGGATTAGCTCATCACAGAAGGATGCCACGTCATTGCCCACCACATCGCGAATGAGTTTCCCTTCGGCAGCATTTACTTCAAACAATTCCAACAAGTCCGTGAGCATCTCCAGATTATAGCCAAAGTTGTAAAAATAATGCAGGATTTTTTTGAACATATATCGATAGTCCTTCGGAAGGGCATTCACGCGTTTTGTAAATTGCCTCCAGGCACGCTTTTCATTCAGGTCACCTATTACCAGTTCCATAAAAGATTTTTTCATTTTCACTGCTCCTCTCTTAATTGATTGAGTTTGGAAGAGACAAAGTCCCATTTTTCCCAAAACTTCCGCAGCTCTTCCCGCCCGTTTTCGTTTAAGGTAAAGAACTTTCTTGGAGGTCCCATGTCGGATGGTTTTTTAGTTATTTCAACTAATTTATTTTTTTCCAGCCGGATTAATATCGTATACACTGTACCCTCCACCACATCTGTAAACCCCAGTGCATTCAGGTGCCTGGTAATCTCGTAGCCATAGGTTTCCTTTCGGCTGATAATTTCCAGCACACAGCCTTCCAGAACACCCTTTAGTATTTCGGTTAAATTTTCCAATTGTCCCGCTCCTTTCTACTTGGTATAACTTGTATGCAGTATTACTTAGTACTGGTATATCGTAACACTTAGTAGCTTAGGTGTCAAGGGGTATTTTTTCCACCCAAAAAGGGCATATGACAGCCCATATACCCTTTTTTGAATGGTATGTATTCATGCTTTCTTAAAGTGCCGTTCCCTTTTTCGGAATAAAAAGATGTGACATATCCACGCCCTCATGCTCCAGCAGTTTTATCTTTAAGTGGATACCTCCTGCATAACCGGTCAGACTGCCTGTTGTACCCACAACCCGATGACAGGGAATGATGATGGAAATTGGATTATGTCCCACAGCACCGCCCACTGCCTGGCTGGACATCCTGTTTCTGCCCATTATCTCTGCCATTTTTTTTGCAATGGAGCCGTAAGTTACGACTTCACCGTAAGGAATTTCACATAAGATTTTCCAGACTTCCTGCCTGAATTCCCCACCGGCCGGGCGCAAAGGCAGTTCGGAAATCTCCGGCTTCTCTCCGGCAAAATATCTGTCTAACCATTCTCTTACGGTTAGAAACACCGGGAGATCATCCATCCTTACCATTTTATCTGAAACGGAACCCAAAAAATATTTTTGTCCCTCTATCCACAGCCCTGTTATATTTTCACCATCACAGGCAATGGACAGCATACCCAGCGGTGATTGAACATTTGTAAAATAATACATTTTAACCTCCTCCTGATGTATAAAGCGATTGCGTCGATTTAATCTGCGCAGCCCAAATCAATTTAAAGTACGTTCTTATTCCTGTATTATAATTTTACCACATGTTCACTAAAAAACATATCCCGTATTCCTGAACTTAGGATTCTTCTCTGCCTAATCCTTTTGTATAGAAAAAATGATATTACAATATTTTACTTTCACTAAAGAGAACGCATTAAGTTAACCATTTCAATGGCTCCCTGGGCACATTCAAACCCTTTGTTACCCGCTTTTGTTCCGGCTCTTTCGATTGCCTGTTCAATATTGTCTGTTGTTAACACTCCAAACATTACCGGAATGCCGCTTGAAAGGCTGGCCTGGGCAATCCCTTTTGAAACTTCGCTGCATACATAGTCATAATGGCTGGTACTTCCGCGAATGACTGCGCCCAGACATATGACAGCATCATATTTCTTGCTCTGTGCCATTTTAGAAGCAATCAGAGGAATTTCAAATGCCCCCGGAACCCATGCCACCTCAATTTGATCCTCCTTTACATTTTCACGTTTTAAACAGTCTATGGCACCCGACAATAACTTTGATGTTATAAATTCATTAAACCGTGCGGTAACAATACCCACCTTGATATCTTCTGCTGCTAAATTACCTTCATATATTCTCATTTATTTTTCCTCCTCTAAGTTTAATAGATGTCCCATGCGGGTTTGTTTTGTTTTTAAGTAAAATTTATCGTAGGGAGTCGCCTTAATCTGTATTGGCATGCGTTTCGTGATTTCTATACCATAATCTTCTAACTGGTACACCTTATCCGGATTGTTCGTCAGCAGGCGCAGCGATTGAATACCTAAATCCCGCAAAATCTGCGCACCGATGTAGTACTCACGCAAATCCCCCTGAAATCCTAATGCAAGATTTGCGTCTAAGGTATCCATACCGCCATCCTGCAAATGGTAAGCCTTCAGTTTATTTACTAATCCGATTCCCCGTCCTTCCTGACGCATGTATAACAGTACCCCCTTTCCATGATCTGCAATCATTTTCATAGCCGCATCAAGCTGTTGTCCGCAGTCGCATCTTAAGGAACCGAATACATCTCCTGTGAGACATTCGGAATGGACTCTGCACAGAACCTCTTTTTCATCTGCTATGTTCCCCATAACTAAAGCGATGTGATGTTCTTGATTCAATTTATTTACATAACAATGTGCCATGAAATCACCATACCGGGTTGGCATTTTGGTAATGGATACGCACTCTGCCAATTTCTCATTGATTTTACGGTATTCCTGTAAGTCTTTTATGGTAATGCAGGGAATCTGATACTGTTCTGCAAATTTCAGCAGGTCATGGGATCGCATCATACTCCCGTCATCATTCATAATT
The DNA here is from genome assembly GCF_000686105.1 of Robinsoniella sp. KNHs210. NCBI lineage: Bacteria > Bacillati > Bacillota > Clostridia > Lachnospirales > Lachnospiraceae > Robinsoniella > Robinsoniella sp. KNHs210. The sequence continues at coordinate 1,632,263 of NZ_JMLZ01000001.1, read as the reverse complement.
TCACAGCAAAGGCCGCATTCTTTTAATTCCGCCAGACGCATCAGATCTACGGTTGCTTCGGTATGTCCGTTTCTTTCCAAAACCCCGTTATCTTTTGCAATCAGCGGAAACATATGGCCCGGGCGGCGGAAATCTGCTGCCAGAACGCCATCAGAGACACACATGCGGGCCGTCATACCTCTTTCCACGGCTGAGATACCTGTAGTGGTTTCTTTATAATCAATGGAAACGGTAAATGCTGTTCCATGATTATCGTTATTCGTTTCAGCCATAGGGGGCAAGCACAGTTTTTCCGCCAGTTTCCAGCTCATAGGCATACAGATTAAGCCTTTTGCACAGCTTGCCATAAAGTTTACATTTTCCGTTGTTGCATATTCTGCAGCACAGATTAAATCTCCTTCATTTTCTCTGTCCCAATCATCCAGTACCAGTATCATTTTACCAGCCTGCAGTGTACTTACCGCTTCCTTTACAGAATCAAACTTCATTTCCATACCTCCTAATATCCGTATTTTGCAAGTAGTTCCCGCGTTAAATTTGAAGAATTTTCGTTTCCGTCCAAGATGAATTTTTCAATATATTTTCCTATGTAATCATTTTCCAGGTTCACTATATCATGAACCGCTTTCGATGCCAGCGCCGTATGTCCCATCGTGTGGGGAATTACGGAAACACAGAAACGGTCTCTGTCTGTCTTTGCTACCGTCAGACTGATGCCATCCATTGCAATGGAACCTTTTTCTACAATATACCGCATGATTTTTGGAGATGTTTTGACGGTATACCATTGGGCTGCTGCATCGCTTTCTATTTTGATGATGGTACCCGTTCCGTCCACATGTCCGGTAACAATGTGTCCCCCAAACCGCCCGTTCACGGACATGGCTCTTTCCAGATTGACAATGCTTCCGTGCCTTAAGTGTGAAAGGGAAGTACGTGCTATGGTTTCGTGCATAACGTCAGCTGTGAATGCCGATGCGGTAAAACCGGCTGCCGTGAGGCAGATCCCATTGACTGCAATACTGTCACCGGTTTTTATATCCTGTAAAATCTTATTTGCATGCACCGTCAGACGGATCGAATTTCCATTTTTCAAAATGGCTGAAATGCTGCCGGTTTCCTCTATGATTCCTGTAAACATGGATAGACCACCTCACTTTCCATCAAAAAATCATTGCCAACTGGTATGAACCGGGTGTCTGCAAGCAGAAATGCCTCAGCCGGCAGGGCTACCCCTATACCGCCCACAGGAGATACGGCGTGGCTGCCGCCAAAAATTTTCGGTGCAATATATGCCTGAATCCCGTCCACAATTCCCTGCTGCAATGCGCTCCAATTCAACATGCTGCCCCCTTCTAAAAGTATGCTGTCCAGGCCCATCTTTCCAAGAACCCCCATAAGTTCATGCAGATTCACATGTCCGTCCTTTTCACTGGTTTGTATAATACGGCAGCCTTTATTAAGGTATTGCTGTATCTTATTTTCATCAGCGGAGCAGGTTGCCAGTATGGTTTCAGCAGAATAGGTTGATGCTGATTGAACAATTCGGGAATCCAGGGGTGTCCGTAAATGGGTATCGCAGATAATGCGAACCGGATTTGAAGCATTTTCCAGTCTGCAGTTCAGCAGCGGATCATCCTGGATAACCGTGTTTACGCCTGCCATAATGGCGGAATATTGATGTCTGGTTTCCTGTACCTGGTATCTTGCTTTTTCACCGGTTATCCATTTAGACTGTTTTGTATACGTGGCTATTTTGCCATCCATGGTCATAGCGTACTTCATCATCACATAGGGTTTCCCGGTTGTAATGAACTTTGCAAAGGTACGAATGAGTGCTTTACAGTCCTTTTCCAGGACACCTGTTTCTACACGAATCTTATTTCTTTGTAAAATGGCGGCTCCTTTCCCGGACATTTGAGGATTGGGGTCAAGTGTGCCGATTACCACCCTCGTAATACCGCTATTGATAATAGCTTCTGTACAAGGCGGAGTTTTTCCGTAATGACAGCAGGGTTCCAGGGTTACATACATTTCTGCCCCCTTGGATGAAGTATTGCAGTTCTTTAAAGCATTTCGTTCAGCGTGCAGACCGCCGTAACTTTCATGATATCCCCGTCCGATCACCACACCCTCTTTTACAATCACTGCACCAACCATGGGATTGGGATTTGTAAATCCACTTCCCTTTTTCGCAAGTTCTATGGCCTGCTTCATGTATTCTAAATCCTTCATTTTTATACCTCCTGCATAGTGCAGATCTGCCTGCGATCCTGCCTTAATAAGTAAAAATGCTTTTCTTTCACACTTCACCTCCAAAAAAATACATGCCTTGAATAAAATCTACTCAAGGCATGTAAAATGGAGGTCCTATGCGCATTTAACAAAAAACTCTGAAATGATAATATCATTCCAGAGCACAAAAAGCACATAAAACTGCTTTAACATCTTCTTTCATCCAGACTATACTGTCGGCTTCGGAATTACACCGAATCATGCCTTACGGCTCGTGGGCTTTACCACCGGTAGGGAATTGCACCCCGCCCTGAAGATTTCTATTCAATTGAAATTTATTATAAACAGGTTTTCTTTGGAAGTCAAGTTATTTCAGGCACGCTTTAATATTTTCAAAAGTTCCATATGTGGATGCAGGGTATCTGCCTGGAACACATCCACACAATTCTGGTCTGAACTTCTGTCAGCAAATGCCGGAAACAGGAATCCACACTCCGGACTATCCGGCTCATAATCTCCTTTTAGCGGGCATATGGCACAAATGAGATATTCGTAGACTTCTTCTGACTCTCCCACTCTTTCATGATCCGATGCTTTCACCGGTATATCATACCGGTCATGGTACACCATCACGGCATAATCATGGTCGGAATGATAGGATTCCCCTATCAGTTCATAGAATGTTTCCATCAATACATCATTCTTAAGCCCACAGGATTTCATTCCCATAAGAAGCCGCCACATACTGTTTGGTCCCATAGAATCACTTGGAAATTGATATCTTTTCAGATTCTCATTTGTTCGGGAAAATGGAATCTCTTTTGCAATCTTTAATTTCTTTTCCTTTTCACCAGCAGAAAGCTTTAAAAAATTAGTATTAAACGTACCATCGATTTCACCGTCCGCATCCATATAGCATCCTGCAATCCTCGTCACAGACGTTCTGGCAGGTGTCATTCGTCTGGTCAATTCCAGCATATCTTCTCTGTTAATCATAATTATAATCTTGTCTTTCCCTTCTATCTAATATTTCATGCCCTATTTTAACATACTTCCCGGGGTTATGTCACCAAAATAAAACCGGTTACTGTAATGCTGTAAATCAGAAACGCTGACAGGTGTAATACACGTTTAAACAATCTGTCGTAAAATCAGGAAATGTCCCTGCCTTTGAAGGCTCTGACTGCTGTCTTATAAGAAACAATATAAATAATAAATACAATAAAAAGATTAATGATGGAAAGACCGATTCTCGGAAGCTTTAGAGAGTCATTTAAAATATTTAGTAGTTTTGAACTGCCAAATACGATAACTGCAGATCCCGCATATGAAAATATTGTAAGCAGTTCCATCTTTTCAACTGCATTTTCAGACAGATATATAAATCCAATGGACAAACTGCCGGCACACAACGCAATTGCGGCTGCAGCCATGGTCATTTCCAAAAACAGGATGAAATCGGTACGATGGGTTATTAACCCAGGCAAACTTATTAGAAAGCCCACCAGAATTCCCACGCTTATAATCTCTAAAAGAAGAATGTATTTACTCAGAACAATTTCATTTCTGCTCAACATCGCCGGCACAGCAAGTTTATCCCATTTCACATTATTGTCCATTGTAAAGGTAGAAGTTACAGTTGTACTGAAAATCAGTATCGGTATTGCAGTAATAAAAGCAGGTCTTTTTGTTGCATAACAATAGGCGATTAAAATGGCGGTCAAAATCAGATACATGTTTTTTATTTTATTTAAGTTGTAAATATCTTTTCTTATTAATCCGTTCATACCACTGTCCCCCTTGCAAGTATCAGCATAATTTCTTCTATGCCAGGCTGTTCTATCAGTATTTCTTCCTGATTGAAATGATTCCCCATGGTATTGTCCAGGATAAAGTCTACATGGTTCCCTTCTGCCCGGTAAGCTATCATACCACTTTTGTCCAGTTCATGAAATTTTGAAGCCCTGCAATGCATCAGATTATAATTATAGAGCAGTTCATCCTTTTCTTTACTGAAAATAACATGGCCATTATTAATAAAGGTAATATAATCTGCAATCTTCTCAAGATCTGTAATAATGTGGGATGAGAAAAGAATACTATTGCCTTCATCCTGAATAAATTCCAGAAATAATTTCAGTATTTCATCTCTCATGATGGGGTCTAACGATCCTGTGATTTCATCTAAAATCAACAACCTGGGACAATGGGACAACGCAACCGCCAGATTTAGTTTTACTTTGTTGCCTTTTGACATCTCTTTGACCGCAGTATGTTCCGGTATCTCCATCCGCTGTAAATAGTGATGGAATAAATTTTCATCCCATTTTAGATACATTTTACTAAAAATTTTATTGACCTCTTTGGAAGTAAGATGTTCCGGAAGGTTATTATCATCGTACACAACTGCGATATTTTCTTTATCTTCTTTCGTCAGTTCCAGATAATTTTTGCCAAAAATCCGTATATCTCCTTCGTTTAAATTAATTATGTTCAAAATAGAATTGATGACAGTAGTTTTTCCGGCTCCATTGGGGCCAATCAACCCCATAATAGCTCCTTCGGGACAGGAAAATTGAACATGATCAAGAGTAAATGATGCAAACTTTTTTGTAATATCATTGATTTCAAGAATATTTTTCATATAGCACCTCATTTTCAGTATCAATCAATAAGTGAGTCATCGAACAGCAGCTTTATCAATCCAATAACGCTGTCTTGTTCTATGTTATATTTCTTTGCAAGTGCAATTAATTCCATCGCCTTGACTTCCAATATCTGATTACGCTGGTCTTCCAGACCACCGGAATTATGATTCGTGATATAGGTTCCTTTTCCCACCACGGTTTCAATAATACCTTCCTTCTGAAGCCGGTCATATGCTTTCTGGACTGTAAGCACACCGATTCCCAGTTCTTTTGCCAGACTTCTTACAGAAGTAATCATATCACCGGTTTTTAATTCGCCAGTCAGTATCATATCCTTAATCTGTGAGCCTATTTGTTCATATATTGGTTTGCTGCTTTTGTGGCTTATCATAATTTCCAATTTCCGTTCTCCACCTCTCTTTTTCAAACTCGCTGAGGACTTTTCGGCTATTTTTAAACTCTCTGTACAACTTAGCGACTATTTCCCAACTTACAGCAGGATAACCGGAACCAAAATACACAGAATCATGATAATTAATAATACCCATCCTAAAATTCGCTGCGTCCTTGACAGGTTTCTCTTTTGATAAGTCATTTTTGTTTGAATCTGAGGGAAACATTCCAATAGTTTTTTTGCAGGATCTTCATCTCTTTCAGCGACCATGATATCTTCACCAGCATAGGAGTCTCCCATATATATGTCCATTATGCTGCCCTGGCGCCATGCCATAATACCGTTCTCTTTTAAAACACAGATCATTTGCTCAGCCTCCGTCATACTTCCCACAGAAGCTATTTTAACAAATCCTTTTTCGTTCATAAAATTCACCTCCGGCTTGCATATTTGCACCTCTTATATATAACACTATAATACACTATATAACACCTGTCAATATACAACAGCCGGATTCGCAATAAATTTTGTTATTCTATTGATTATTCAAAGGACAATACGGATTTTATAATTATCACCAATTTACTCTTTTAAACATATAATATTGAGATAAATCTAATTTATCGAACAAATTTGTTTTTTTCTTTTATATTGTATTATCCGATATTGAATAATTTGATATAGAAAATTTTGTTCCGGATGCGGTACAAAATTGTATGCACTACAATGTGCAGAAATGGAGGTAATTATGAGTTGTAACAGAAAATGTATGCAAACACACGTTCACGAGGTGCTGGGAAGCGTTCGCCTTGCCGAACTGAATGAAGATCCACACAACCACCGCTTTGCAGGTGTGACAGAAGAAATAATAAAAGTCCCCGGTGGACACATCCACAAATTTACTTCGAAAACAGATTTTTATGAAGATCACTTCCATCCCATTTGTGTAACAACGGGCTTGCAGGTTCCGGTTGGCAAATGCGGCGATGAGCGCCATGTGCACTTTATTGATTCTCAGACAGAAATAGAAGATGGGCATTGTCATAGATTTATTGCTGCTACTTTAATCGAGAATCCTATTGGTGATTAAAAATTCAAACTATTTATTGATGGCAGGCTTGCAGGCTTGCCTGCAATATGCAGGGGTTAAGTAATAAAAAAGGATGTCGCAAAGCAGCTGGTCAAAAAGCTGTTGCGGCATCCTTTTGCGGTCTTTTCACTGCTGTTAGCGTAAAAGTCCCATTTTTGTTATCAATACTTAATCCTCCATCTCACGAATCTGTTTTCTGAGTTTCAGAATCATGGAAGGAGCAACTGACAGCTCATCTACGCCCATACGGATGAATTTCTTCGTCAATTCGGGGTCTGCACCTAATTCTCCGCAGATACCCGCCCATTTTCCATACTTATGGGCATTGTCCACCACCATTTGAATCATTTTCAGAATCGCCTTGTGGTGGGGATTATAAAAATCATCCAGTTTTTCATTCTGCCTGTCAATCGCCAGCGTGTACTGGGTTAAATCATTTGTTCCAATACTGAAGAAATCCACGATTTCAGCCAGTTCATCGCTGATCATGACTGCAGCAGGTGTTTCGATCATAATCCCCTGTTCCGGAAGTTTATAAGGAATCTGTTCCTTATCCAGCTCTTCTTTCACTTCATTTACAATTTCATAAATCTGATGGACTTCTTCCGTGGATGTAATCATTGGATACATGATCGACAGATTTCCGTATACGGCTGCACGAAAGAGTGCACGGAGCTGCGTCTTGAATATATCAGGCTGTTTCAGGCAGATACGGATTGCGCGGTAACCCAGGGCAGGGTTATCTTCTTTGTCCAGGTTAAAATACTCTACCTGCTTATCCGCTCCGATATCTAATGTACGGATAATTACTTTTTTGCCTGCCATCATCTGCACGACCTGCCTGTATGCCCGGAATTGCTCTTCTTCTGTTGGGAAATCCGATTTTCCAAGATATAAAAATTCACTGCGGAATAACCCAATGCCTCCGGCATCATTTTCCAGTACATATCCCACATCCCCTACGCTTCCGATGTTAGCATAAATATTGATTTTCTTTCCGCCAAGGGTTACATTTTCTTTGCCTTTCAACGTATTTAGAAGCTCCAGCTTTTCTTTCTCTTCCTGAATTCTGATTTTGGTCTGGCTGCATAAATCCACGGAAGGTTCAAATATTACTTCCCCGGTAAATCCGTCCACTACCGCTTCCATACCGCTTTGAATTTCTTCCAGATTCACCGGTACTCCGATCAGTGCCGGGATATTCATCATGCGTGCCAGGATCGCCGTATGGGAATTGGTAGAGCCATGCACGGTTACAAATGCCAGAATTTTGTCTTTATCCATCTGAACGGTTTCACTGGGGCTTAAGTCATCTGCCACAATGATTGCAGCTTCCATGGTACTTAAGTCCAGCCCGTCCTTTCCTTCCAGGTTCTGAACCAGGCGATTGGAGATATCCTTGATATCCGCTGCCCTGGCTTTCATATAGTCATCATCCATGTTGGCAAACATTGCAGAAAAATTATCTCCGGTAACGGCAACGGCGTACTCCGCATTGATCATTTCTGTCCGGATGGAATTGTGTATGGAATCCAGATAATCTTCATCTTCCAGCATCATCTGGTGGACTTCGAAAATGGCAGCACTGGCTTCGCCTACTTCTTTTACCGCCTTATCATATAATTTCTGGAGCTGCTCTTTTGCCGCTTCCAGAGCCGTTTCCACTCTTTCAATTTCCAATTCTGCATTTTCAATCTTTTTACGTTTCACCTGGTGATCGCTATTTTTGAAGACCACAACAGGTCCCATAACGATTCCTTTATATACCGATTTTCCTGATAATTTTAGCATTTTCTGCCTCCTCAATATTTTTAGAGCATTTGAGCGTGTGTTAAATTGCTTCCGGACAGACTTACGTCACACTTGCAAATACGCTCCGGCTCGTTTGTCGCGATTATAAGGTTTCTTCAAAGAATTTTTTCATACCCTGATACGCAGTTTCTTCGTCGGATCCTGTAATTACGATTTCCACGGTCTGCCCGCATTTGACGCCCAGGCTCATCACAGCCATCAGTTTATTTGCATCCGCTGACTTGCCGTCTTTTGACAGCGTAATTTTGCTTTCGTATTTTTTTGCCTCTTTTACCAGCAGACCTGCCGGTCTTGCGTGAATTCCTACCTCATCCTTGACTACATAACTAAAATTCTTCATTGTTCTTGTCCTCCTTTAAATATTCTCCATTTGTCGCTATTACGCGCTGATACCAATAAAATGATTTTTTCTTTGTTCTGGCAAGAGTCCCGCTTCCGTCATCCTGTTTATCTACATAGATGAATCCATAGCGTTTTTTCATCTCACCGGTTCCGGCACTGATTAAATCAACCGGTGCCCAGGATGTATATCCGATCAGTTCCACACCATCTTCTTCCACAGCCGCCATCATAGCGCGGATATGAGCATCCAGATACTCAATGCGGTAATCATCCTCTACATATCCGTTCTCATCCGGCACATCGGCGGCTCCCAGCCCGTTTTCTACAATAAACAGTGGTTTCTGGTAACGGTCATATACATGATTTAAGGTAATCCGCAGACCCAGAGGGTCAATCGGCCATCCCCATTCACTGAATTTCAGATAAGGATTCTTAGCTGATTTAAAAAGATTTCCCTCAGCCTCATCCTGCCCGCCCCCGGGTGCTGCGATACATCTGCTGTTGTAGTATGAAAAGGATATAAAATCCACCGGATACTTTTTTAAAATTTCAGCATCCCCATCTTCTATCAGGGGGAAAATGCCCTTTTTACGAAGGCGCTTTACTGCATAGGATGGATAATATCCCCTTGCCTGAACATCCACAAAAAAATAATTTTCCTGATCTGTAAGCAAAGCCTCCCATACATCTTCCGGTTTACAGGTATAAGGATAGGCACTTCCTGCCGCAAACATACATCCTATTTTATTTTCCGGATTGATTTCATGTGCCATCCTGGTGGCAAGGGCGCTGGCTATCAATTCATGATGAGCGGCCTGGTACTTAATCTGTTCTTCATTATCGCCTTCTTCAAAATAAATCCCTGCACCCATAAACGGAGCATGGAGAATCATATTAATTTCATTGAATGTCAGCCAGTAAGTCACATATTCCCGAAAACGGGTAAACAGCACTTCGCAAAGATGCAGATAAAAATCAATGAGTCCTCTGCTGCGCCATCCGCCGTATTTTTGGATCAGCCAGATGGGACAATCAAAATGAGAAATGGTTACCAGCGGCTGTATCTGATACTTTTGGCATTCCTTAAAAATTTCTTCATAAAATCCCAGGCCTTCTTCATTTGGTTCTTCTTCATCGCCCTTTGGAAATATTCTGGTCCAGGCAATACTTAAGCGGTATACCCGAAATCCCATTTCACCAAAAAGCCGGATATCCTCCTTGAAATGATGGTATAAATCAATCGCCTCCGCTGCGGGATAGCTATGTACATCATCCATCTCGAGCATCTTCAGATGTCCGGTAATAACAGCATTTCTGTCTTCGCCAGCCGGACACACATCTACATTAGCGGCACCTCTTCCACCTTCCAGGATACCACCCTCACATTGGTTGGCTGCCGTAGCGCCGCCCCACATAAAATCTTTTGGAAATCCCATAACCTCACCTCCTATCGCAGTATTTTCAACAGGTTTTCGCCCGGATTTATCTGATTGCCGGCAACTTCTATTACACCCAGATAATCATCTGAATTGGTTACAATCACCGGAGTTTCCAGGCAGAAGCCTTTTTCTTCTATAAAATCTTTATCAAATTTTATCAGAAGCTGTCCCTTCTGTACCCGGTCGCCCTCTTTGACCATAGCTTCAAATCCTTCTCCATTTAACTGCACCGTGTCCAATCCGATATGGATCAGTATTTCAACACCATCCTCCGTTTCCATTCCCAGGGCATGAAGTGTTGGAAACAGGGTGGAAACCACTCCGTTTGCAGGAGCGAAGACATTACCTTCCTCCGGCAAAACGGCTGCACCCTTCCCCAGAACACCGGAAGCAAATGCGTCATCTTTGATGGATTCCAGCTTCAGGACTTTCCCTTTGACAGGGCTTCCAATATCCATTTGTTTATACATGGATTTCTGTTCTTCATTCACTGCCTTAGCCGAAACAAGGATTTGCCGACTATCCTGTACACTGTCGTAAACGTTTTCTTTTGCATTTTCTTTTTCATTGCCATCTTTATTTACTGTTTCCATTACTGCCTTATCCCGATATAAAATCATGGTAGCCGCAAAAGCAATCACCATCGTTATTGCTACTCCTGCAACAGCCACTATCAGATTGCCCATGCTGCCATCCGGTTCAATCATGGCGGGAAACTCAAATATGCCCATGCCGCCCATCATAAATTTCCGGAAGTTAAAGGCTCCGTAAAATCCGCCGCCGATACCGCCTACTATACAACTAATGATAAAAGGTTTCTTGAGCGGCAGCAGAATACCGTAAATAGCAGGTTCTGTGACACCAAAAATTCCGGAAATAAAGTTTGGAAGAGCCATTTCTTTGAGCTGCTTATTTTTGGTCTTAAAGAAGATTGCCAAAACCACTGCTGAAGTTGCAAAGGTGCATGCGAAGAACGGCATCATTACATTATCATAACCGTTTGTCATAATGTTATTGATATAAACCGGAATAAAACCCCAGTGCAGACCAAAGATTACAAGAACCTGCCAGGTAAGCCCTACAATGGCTCCGGCTAACATGGGACTGAAATTACGAACGGACATAACCGCTTCAGCAATGATGGCAGACCCGAATGTAGCCAAAGGACCGATCAGCAAAAATCCGGCCGGAATAGCGATAACCAGTGTAAGCATTGGTACGAAGAAAAATTTCACCAGATCCGGAATAAATTTATTAAAAAACTTCTCACATTTTGATGCAAAGTATACTACAAAAATAACCGGAATTACGGTTCCCGTATAATTCATTGCAATCAGGGGAATTCCAAAGAACTCCGTGTACACGCTGGATTCAAAAACAGTTCCGCGAAACAGGGTATAGAGCACATCCCCTCCGGCTGCAAGAGCACTGTTTTGTATGGTGGGGTAACACATAATGGCACCGATTACTAAACCAAGCATCGGTTTTAAACGAAACTTTTTCGCCGCCGTGTAGCCCAGGAACAATGGCATATAGTTAAATAACCCGTCTCCGATTGCATTTAATACCAGATAACCGCCGCTGGTATCTGAATATAATCCCAGTGCTATAAACAAGGCATTAAAACCTTTTACCATACCGCAGGCAGCCATAATTCCAAGGATTGGCTGGAAGATACCGGAGATAACATCAATCGCCCTGTTAAACAGATTTTGGGACCGGGCATCATCCTCTTTGTCTGTACTGTCCTCTTCTAAGTCAATCAGAGGCATAACATCGGCATATACCTCAGGCACATGATTCCCGATTACGACCTGATATTGTCCGCCGCTTTTCATAACAGTGACGACACCATCCATATCTTTGATGATTTCATCATTTGCTTTGCTTTCGTCCTTCAGTTTAAAACGAAGCCTTGTGATACAGTGTGTCAGGCTGCTGATATTTTCCCTGCCGCCTACATTACTAACAATTTCTCTTGCCAGATTCTCATACTTACCCATTTTTTGTCCTCCATTAATAATTTTATTTTCTGAAGGTTTGGCCAACTAAATGTCACCATCCTGGCATACATGGCATGATGTGCGGTATTAACTTACTGCCTTATTAACCACACGTTCTATATGAATCGTCAGATAAATCTGCTCTTCTTTCGACAGCTGATATTCATATTTCTTTAAAATAAACTGCGTAATTTTTTCTACACAGCGAAAAGCATTCTGATATTTCGACTTAATAACATCCCACAAATCGTCATTGTCTTCTTCATCATAAATATTGTGGTCAATCAGACGTTTTGCAAAAAATTTCAAATGAGTGATAAAACGGTAATAATAGACATCATCTTCATTAAATTCAATTTGATAAAAATATTTGACGATGTTGGCTATTTCCTGCATAATCCTTGTAATTTCATACATATTGTGCATGATTTCCTGGTCCATCTGGGCATTTGCCAGGTGAAGCGCTATAAAACCGGCTTCATCATCGGGTAATCGCACTTTACATTTCTCCTGAATCAGATCCAAAGCCCAGAGCCCAACTTGAAATTCATCTTTATAAAATCTTCGAATATCCCATAACAAAACATTTTTTACAGTTACTCCATCCAGAAAGCGGAGGATAGAAGTATGTACATGGTCAATGAGGGAAATATAAATCATATCGTTAAGTTTCTTTCCAAGACGTACCCTGGCTTCTGAAATAATTTCCTCTCCGATAGCTATATGCTCTATCGGAATATCCTGAATCAGTACCTGGAATTTGTTATGTGCATCCTTAGCGGATAGAAAGAATACTTTATCAATCATCTCCGGATCAATATCATCTCCTGCTTTTTTCTTAAAGCAGATCCCCCTGCCCATAACGATTTTTTCCTGATTTTTATCATCTACCACGACCGCCACATTGTTATTCAGAGCTTTAAATATCCTCATTTACTTTTCCCCCTGTACGATGCCAAAAGTGTAATTTGGCAATAAAAAAACCTATATGCACAAATAAACATGAAAGCATGGGCTTTCAAAATTATCTCTACATACAGGTTTAGCTTGTCTGCACAATCACTATCCTTTACTTGCAGAAATCATAGCATAGACCAAATCAGAAGTCAATCGTATCCGCCTCATTCCATGTAGTTTCTCTGTTTCTTCCAAATTTTCACTATCATTTTTGGTTAAATTGTCATTGCTTATTGTAATTACAAAGTTTCTGCGGTATTATAATAAAATTCTACAGCCTGAAGGAAAGGCAAAATAAATTATTGAAGGAGGATGAAGTTGAAAGAAGGATATTATCTGATTGGAGAAGTCAGCAAAATTACCGGAATTTCAAAAGATACACTGCATTTCTACAATAAAATAGGATTACTGACACCGGATTATACAGATAAAAAGAATCAGTACCGATATTATTCCCGATGGAATTTATGGCAGCTGGACATTATAACAACATGCCGTAAATTAAGTGTACCTCTGGAAAAAGTAAAACAGCTTCTTAATTTTCATGATAATGCGAAAATAACACAGCTTTTATTGGACTATCGCAATGAAGCATTGCGTTTAAGCGCCTATTACCAGCAGGTAGCGGATGATATTCTATGGTATGACCAGGAGAACCGGCGGATTTCTTCCGGCGTAAATCTTGCAGATGTGCAGATGAAATGGCTCGATGAAGAAACTGTCATAGCCGGGGTTTTGAAAAGAGATGTAAGTTCTTATCATGCCAATCTGCAGGAAGCCGCCAAAGATGAGCTGCAGTATGTAAGTACCATTCAGAGAAAATATGGCTATCTCATTGACCAGGATCAAATGGTAGATGGGAGGGTATGTAAGTACAGGGAATATTTAAAGATTGCGGATTCCAGTTATTCACATGTCCAATCCGAAAATCTCTATGTGCTGCCCGCGGGAGACTATGCGGTCTGTATTGTGCGTATCATAAAGGATACTGCAGATTTCCAGCCGCTGATACAATGGATGAATGTCAATGGATACACAACGGACGAAGTATACGCAGAAGAATTGGGGCTGCAGTTATTCGATTACATAGACGATTACTACTGCGAAATAAAAGCCCATTTAGTAAAAAAATAACATAAATAAAAAAAATACTTGACAATGTAGTTACTCCATCCTTTATCCTTTGCAAAAAAGAAAGAGGATGAGTTATTATGAAACAGACACCCATATGGAAAATATTATTAAAATTGTGCCCACCGGTTATGCTTGCCTTATTGATTCAGTCTGTCTACAATATTGTGGACAGTTATTTTGTAGCACAGCATTCAGCGGAAGGATTGACAGCGCTATCGATCATCTTTCCGATCCAGCTTTTGATGACCGCCATTGCAACGGGTACCGGAACCGGCATTAACATTCTGATATCCAGAATGGACGGAGCAGGTGATTTGAAATACCAGAATAATATTATTAAGAGCGGATTATTTTTAGGATTATTTAACTTTCTGGTTTTTACTATACTAGGATTATTATGCATGAATACCTATTGTCAATTTTCTTCAGATCAGCCTATTGTTCGGGAATTGGGAATTCAGTACTGCCAAATTATCTTTGCTTTTTCCCTGGGAATGTTTGTAGAAGCTAACTGCACGAAGATACTGCAGGCAAAAGGAAATATGCTTCTCCCTATGTATGCCCAAATTGTGGGGGCCTTTATCAACGTGGTTTTAGATCCCCTTTTAATTTTCGGGCGTTTGGGGTTTCCGGAAATGGGGATACAGGGGGCTGCCATCGCAACGGTCATTGGACAATGGTGTGCCATGATGATTGTTCTTATTTCAGTAATGCATAAATGTTCGTTAAAGGGAAACTTAAGTCTGCAAAACTGTATTTTAATATATAAAACAGGACTTCCTTCGATCATTATGCAATCCCTGTACACACTTTATATAGTGGGGCTGAATCTGATATTAAAACAATTTACGGAAAGTGCCGTGACGGTGCTGGGAATTTATTATAAATTGCAGACATTCTTTTTTATTCCTCTTATGGGATTACAGCAGGTAATCCTGCCTATAATCAGTTTCAACTATGGAGCAAAAGATCATGACCGTGTGAAGCAGACGCTTCGCTGTTCTATCGTTGTTTCATGCATCGTGATGCTGGCAGGATGTATTATATTTATAACCGTGCCAGAACAGCTGATACTGATTTTTTCTAATAACAAAGAGATTTTGGAAATCGGGCGTTCAGCACTTCGTATTATCTCTGTAAGTTTTATTCCGGCTGCCTTTGTAATCATGTTTACTGTTTACTTCCAGGGGGTCAATAAAGGAAATGCCAGTATCAGTGTTACGATTCTCCGCCAGATAATTCTTCTGGTACCGTTGGCTTGGCTGTTTCATTTTAAAGGTCTTTTCTTTGTATGGTTCACTTTTCCGGTTACTGAGATTCTGGCACTGCTATTTTGCATATGGCTCTATAAGAGAGGGCCCGCCGATGTAAAAGTACATCACGAGTCTTTTGAACTTCCATTAATTTAAAAAAATGCTTACAAAAATCTAATTTGTATGTTATACTTACTTCCGTTAAAAATTCATATGACAAAAATACTTTGGTTTTAATTGGAAACGATACATGTGTGCATTACGCTCGCCTGATTAACGAACAACACACGTGTATTTTTGCGCCCATTTTTAGAAAAGGAGATTCAAAAATGCCAAAAACCAAAGCACAAAATATTATTTTCACAATTCTCATGGCCTTCGCCATGGTCTATGCTATGATCTGTTATAACATAGCAATCAATCGGGGGGGAATGACAAACGAGGTATTCCTTCTGGCGTTTCATGAACTGGTCATTATGTGGCCGCTTGCATTTATACTGGAATTTTTTGCAGTCGAAAAACTGTCCCACATGCTTGCATTTCGTATTGTAACCCCAAAAGACCGCCCGATTTTTATATTGCTGGCAATTTCCTCCATGATCGTATGCCTGATGTGCCCCCTTATGAGTCTGGCAGCAACCATTCTATTTAAAAATCCCGGCAAAGATATTGTTGCAGTCTGGTTTCAGACAACAGCCATGAACTTTCCAATGGCACTGTGCTGGCAGATTTTCTTTGCAGGTCCGCTTGTGAGACTGGTTTTCCGGTCTTTATTCAAAAAGCAGCTTGCAAATTTCGTACCACAAACGGAACCTGAATGTTAATTCAAAGCGAATGATATCTTATTTATATACCACTGCCGGTACCGGCACCAACAATCCCCTGCTGGAACAACGCAAGGGGATGATGTGCCCTGTACAAGTTTCTATCGGGCGTCTGCCTTGTACAGCGTAAAACACTCATATTGATGATTCGAGGGATCAGCACTGAAGGTTAAAGTATTATACTATAATAAATTCCGCAGATGCAGCTTCTTCTGCTGCTGCAAGACATTTTTCTGGTATTGCAGACAAGTGATGATAAAATAACAGCCATATATAAACAGGAAGATTCCATTTGCCCCGGCAAATGATAATAGCAGTGTTTTGCTTACTACAGGGCTGAAGTAACTGATCCCCGCTACATATATAATTACAAAAAGAAACGGGAGCATGATTGGAACTGCAAAATAGACAAGGGTCTGTTTCCAAATCTGCCTGCGTATTTCCACGTCACCCGCACCCATTCGCTGGAGCTGCTCATACTGGTAGCGGTACTTTTTACTGCTGCTCAGAAGCTGGACGGCAAGAATCGTCGCACAGATAAAAATACAGATAAAAGCTGCATAACAACAGATAAATGCCAGCATCATATAGATTGCCTGAAGTTCTGATTTTTCTCCTGCATAAGTGTATACTGCAATAAAACTGGCACCTTCACTTACTTTCTTTTCCTCTAAAAATTGCCTGAGTTCGTATTTGTATTCCGTTTGTTCACGATCTGCTGTCATGGCAAAATAGCACTGCCGTTCTCCGGTCAGTGTATTGAGTGTTTCATCCGGCAAAACTAAGATAGAACCCGTGTTAGTACCGCTTTCATTAATCATATTTTGTGCAAAATCACTCTTCTGAACAGCCTTCAATTTATACTCTTTTCCTTCGGTTGTCAGAGTAGGAAGTGCTTTTTCAAATTTTCCTGCATAATATTCTTCATCTGTCTGAATGTAATATTCATCTGTTTTCAAAGAAACTGTTTCCCTGCCCAGCATTTTCAGCAGTGCATTATAGTCAGAAAGCCGTATGGCACGGTCTTTATTCTGGCTGTCTGCCAAATCTTCAAATTCATTTTCTTCGGACCGTTTCTTTTTCAGAAGCGTAGCGATAATTTCACTGTCATTTAACCTATAGATATGATAAGAATGCTCTGTTGTTACCGTACTTTGCTGTCTGACAAAATCTCTGCAGGATTCTACATCCAAAGTCCCGTAGCGTTCGGAAACCTCTATATCGAAAGGGACTGATTTTGCCAGACTAGTCTCATACGAATTTGCCATAAAGGCAGCTCCCCCAAGTCCCAGCAGGGTCAGAAGTAACAGAATGGAAATGACGCCCATCTGTTTTCCGTTCGTCTTTAGCCTTCCGGTTAGCTGTCTGTAAAAAAAGATATTAAGATGATGCAGGCGGCGTTTTTCATTTTTCTTATAGCGAATCAGAATATTTTCAGACAGATGCCTGTAAAATAGCAGCAGGCTGATGCCTTGCAGGAGTACACCCGAAACCATTAAAAAGATTCCGAAAAAGCCTGACAACTTCTGGACAAATGCAGTACCAAGGCATAGGATTCCAAAAATACCTGTCAAAACTGCGAGAATAAGCTTTGCTTTTATATGTTTCCCTTTATTTGTAGAAGATTTTTCATTTTTCCTTTCATAATGCATCAGTTCTTTAATACGAATCTTCTTTAAGATTTTGTTCTGACGCAGCAGTGAAAGGGCAAACATAATAAAAAAGCAGAGAACGGTCAAGCCAACAGCCGGTAATTGAAACGATAAATCCATATAATAACTCTTATCAAACATCCGGAAAATCACCTGGCTTAAAACAAGATAAAAGAAATTACCCAATACAATTCCAACAAACAGAGTGGAAATACCGATTATCAGCTGTTCCGTCAGAAAAAGACGGCTCATGGTTCTGCGTTCCATTCCCATTGTCATATAGCAGGCAAATTCCCGGCTGCGCTGTTCAAAAATAAAACGGGTTATGTAGGAAATCAGCCACCCCAGAATTAGTACAACCATTATCGTTACGCATAACAGGATACTCATCATTTGCCCCATCAGTTTGTTAAATGAAGCTATTGCATCGGAAAACAGCAGGGAATTGTATGCGAATATTAACGTAATGCTTAAAATAAGTGTAAGAACATAAACGGCATAATCACCCAGGCTTCTTTTTACATTACGCAAGGCAAGTTTAGCGTACATGAGCAACATCACCGCCTAACATGGACATCACATCCAGGATTTCCTGGAAGAACTTCTTTCTGTCTTTATTTCCTCTGAGCATTTCCGTAAAGATCTTGCCGTCACGCAGAAACAGGATCCGGCTGCAGTGGCTGGCGGTAAAAGCGTCATGGGTAACCATTAGAATTGTAATCCCAAGAGATTTATTCAGATCCTTCATAGCATCCAAGAGCATGGCACTGGATGCGGAGTCCAGTGCGCCGGTAGGTTCATCGGCAAGCAGCAGGTCCGGTTCATTCACCAGCGCTCTTGCACAGGCACAGCGCTGTTTCTGCCCTCCGGATACTTCGTATGGAAATTTATGAAGTTCACTACGAATGCCCAGCTTTTCCGCAATGGCATTTACCTTTGGCGTTATTTCCTCCTGGGGCAGTTTGCGTATGGTAAGAGCCAGTTCAATATTTTCTCCCAGGGTAAGGGTATCGAGCAGATTATATTCCTGAAAGACAAATCCCAGATGCTCACTCCGGAAACGTGCAATCTCCTGTTCCGTCAGCTGTGTGATCTCCCGGTCCCTTAAAAATATTTTCCCTGCGGAGGGATCATCCAAAGTAGAAACACACTGAAGCAGCGTTGTTTTGCCGGAACCGCTGGCACCCATAATTCCTACAAATTCTCCTCCTTCGACCGAAAAGTCCACATCATTCAGAGCCTTTGTTACATTTGCATTTTCTCCATAATATTTAGAGATATGTTCTATTTTTAATAATGTTTTCATGTTTATCACCTCAGATATAGCATACCGCCTGTGCACTTTAGAACATAGCATATTTTCTTACAGAAATCTTTCCTTTTCGTAAGAATTGTATCTACAGGCGCAAAGGTAATGCCATGCAGACTTCCGTATAGATATTTTCCTCTGACTGTATGCTTAATCCAATGCCCATATCCTCTGCATGCTTTTTACAGAGATAGAGCCCCATTCCGGTAGAACACAGATTTTTTCTGCCATTCTTTCCGGTGAAACCTTTTTCGAAAACTCTCGGTAAATCTTCCGCTGTAATGCCGCATCCATTATCCCGTATGAAAAAATGCAGATTATCCATCTGAATGCTATAAGTAAACTGAATGACCGGATCCTGGTCTCTCCGATAAACAGCGGCATTATATACCAGCTGGTTCAGTAAAAATAAAATACCTTTCTCGTCTCCATATACTTCCGGAAAAAACTCCGGGATTTCTATCCGCACCCGGTTTTGAATCAACATTTGCTTATTCATGGATAAACACTCATTTAAAACATCCAGGAAATTCACCTTTTTAAATATAAAATCGGTATGGGGACTTTCGCTTCTCCCATAGTAGAGAACCTGTTCTAAATGGTGGTTCATGGTTTCCAACTCCAACAGAATATCCCTGCTGTCTTCGGTCCGCATCCGTTCTGCAATTAATTTAATAGCGGAGATGGGCTGCTTCATATCATGAACATAAGTTTCCAGCCATTCCTGATAATCCCTGCCTTCACGCCTACTAAGCTCTACCTGCTCCAGCATAGATTTTGTACATTCCCGAAGCAGGCACAGATAACCCGTTTCTTCATAGGATTTCGCATCTTTCCATATCTGGGGGAAGAGGTACTTTTCATCCAGCTGGTCAACCAAAACTGCCATTTTACGAAAATATGCCCGCTGTTTCCGGTAACGCAGCAGATTATAACAGAAAATCACCGCCAGACATACAAAAAACAGCGGCAAAATCTGCCACCATCCCAGCTTTAACGCTTTTAAGTAGATGCATGCACCTGACAGACCGATCAGCTGTATCAGAATATAGGTCAGACGCTGCTGCCAGTATAACCGCCCGTTCAAAGCTGATACCCCTGACCGTATCGTGTCTGGATGAGATCACCGGCATCCAGCTCTTTTAACTTACTTCTGAGCCGCGTCATATGGACGCTTAAGGTATTGTCGTCTATATACACCTGATTATCCCAGAGTTCCTCTATCAAATCCACTCTTTTAACAATTTCCTGTGGATGAGAAAACAGATACGACAAAAGGAGGGTTTCCTGCCTGGTGAGGATAATTTCGCGCTCCCCTCTGCACAGCTTCCCTTTGGACGGCCACAGGGTAAAATCCTCCCAGAGCAGCCTGCGGTCCTCAGATAACCCAAAACCGCTTCTGCGGAGCAATGCCGCAATGCGCGCCAGCAGGATCGGCATATTGTAAGGTTTGCGGATATAGTCGTCTCCTCCAAGAGTCATCCCGTACAACTCATCCATGTCGGAATCCCTGCTGGTCAGAAACATAATAGGGATTTTTGAAAAATGGCGGATGCTTCTGCAGATTTCATAGCCATCCCTGCCAGGAAGGGATATATCCAGCAGTATAAGCTTAAAATCACCTTTTTTCACTAAATCCTCTATCCGGTCAAAATCATCTGCCAGTTTAACTTCATACCCATTGCTGCCCAGTTCCCGCGCAAGCTCCCGGCACAGGATCCGGTCATCTTCTATTAATAACAATTTCATATGTATTAGCTCCTATCACATGGTCTAGAGCGTGTTTTAAAATTGCTTTCTGGCAGCTGTGCGTCACAGTTTGTGGGAGATTTGTCCCGGATGAAGGGCGCGTAGCGGGCTACGTAACCTGAATTCGGGGCAAATCTGCCGCAAAGTGGGGCGTACAGATGGCAGGAATGAATTTTCAAACACGCTCTAGTATTTTTTGGCGGCACGCGGGCATTCGCTGCGAAATCCTGATGCATTTCGCAGCTCTCCAAAAAGTTTGAGATATAAGTATTTATCGGTAATTCAAGCTTTATGGAATACTACTCTTCTGTAATGATAGTATCATAGTGAAAACTTTATGACAATGGGAAATTTATACCTCTGGCATTATCAGCAGCAAATCGGATTAATTCTGCTGCGGAGTTCCGCTGCAGCGGAAAGACACGGCCATGGTACCTAAAATAAAAAAGCATGGACCAATAAACTTCATAACCGCCCTTATCGAATTCTTCTTCCGTTGGGAAATAGCCGGTGCACCCATTGGTATATCCGCCAAAATAGAAGTACTCATTTTGAAGCATTTCGGAAACTCGCAGTGCAAATTCACACATAATTTCATTCGCCACACCACAAAGGCAAAATGTGTCCAGGAAAAAATACTGAACTTCTATTTCCTCCTCCTGTACAGTAATCTGGTTTTGTAAAAGACGCTCTACTTCCATAAGCCATGCTGTTCCATCTATGCCACAGGCTTTTGCTGCTTCTTTTGCAATTGCAAGTGCCTGGTCATAGGATGGAACATCTGAAAAAAGAGTGATTTTTTCGGAATACATGGAGATAGATTCCAAATTCCTGGGAATGAGAGATGCTATGACCGGTTCTGTTTCCTGAAGCACAGTCTGCGCCATCTCGTTTAATGCCGCATCAGAGCGGATAAATCGGCTGTCATTGGCATCCGGAGGCAGAATCTTTGATTTAAAATACTTTGGCGCCACATTTCCGGAAGCACCCTGAGTTACCATGACCGGGCACCCGTATTGGGACTGTAATTCATCCCGGACAGTTCCGAAAAAGTCCGGTGAAATTAGATAATTATCAGCTTTCAGCACATTATTGTGAACGGTAAGGCGAAGAAGAATTAATTTCAATGCCCCTTCTTTTGCATCACAGATTTTTAAAATACCGATTCTTCTGTCTAATGCCTCACAACTGCTGCGTCGGTTCACACCAATGTCCGTGTAAGCATTGCCCCAGGCAGCATATACAGGTGTCAAATCCCGGATTGCCTCTGATACTCCGGATTTTACCTGTTTGCAGAGGAATTTAAAATATTCCGGAGCACTGCTATCGTTAGGAGCCGCATGCGTATGGGAAAAGCAAAGCATTACCTTTTCTCTGGAAACAGATAATAGATTCCCAATTTCATCCCGCAAAAAGTCGGCATGCTGTTTTGAAAAACCGATATGGTCGATCGCGGCAAGGCAGCATATTCCGTTATCTGATTCCCAGATAGTGATCTGTGCATACAGTGGCTGTAAAATACCTTTTGACCATTCATCCGTTCGTCCAAATCCAACGGTTTGAATCGAATTTGAAGGGGTGATGTTTTTTTGTGAAAAGCCCATTTTTATGGTGTGCATTTTAGATACCTCGTGTCTTTCTATGCCTTTAGTATTATGTTTTTGGATAATATATGATTTTTTTGTACTGATTCTTTCGTACTGTTCTATTAATTTTAGTATTCTTCAGCACATTACCAATTGATTTTTATTATACCGTTAAGAAACGTTGATGTGCAATACACAGAATATTTAGGTAATGTTTTTTATCATTCCAAGCCTGCTTTATAATGTTTATTATCCTATTTTTTTGAGGAAAGAGTTTTTTCGTTTCGCTGTGATCCTGTTCAAATGGCTTTTTTTAGAGACTAATATAAAAATAAAGCCTGGCAGCTCCCTGTCAGGTTTTATTGAAATTAAATTATTACCGAATCATTTGAATCATGTTTCCAATATCTTCTGCTGCCATCTGAAATTTAGACTTTTCTATCAAGATATTCTGTCCGGTCATGATATAGGATGGCATTAAACGAATCCCTTTGTAGAAGAATTCACTATTTCGCATTTTATAAGTGGAGATAGCAGGAATTGCATTCTTCCCTGTCTCCTTTTTACTTATTAGATTGAATGCTTTTTTTGCAACATCCCCCATAAGCATAATTACTTTTACATCAGGAAAGAATGATAGTTCTTTTTCCAGAAACGGAAGGCTTTTTTCGATATCTTCCCGGCTAACTGCGTATTCTAATTTTGGGATTTTCACTGCATTGGTGATATAAACCCCCAAATCAACAATATCGTCTATGTTGTGTACATCAGCACCTGCCTTCTGGAATAAGGGGATTGCCGTTTCCAAATAAGCGGTTATCCCACCGCCATAAAAATCCTGTCCGGGATCGGCAGGAACCACTTCATTAATCATAATCGCCCTTATTTTTTCAGGCTGAATATCAGCATTACTAAACTGCATATTTACACTTTTACCCGGCAAACGTTCCAATTCATTTTTTATATTCATGTATTATAGCTCCTTCCTGTGATGCTGTAATGCATTTGCACAGCGCTTTATGATGTTTTCTCTTAACTGTCTCGGTGATACGATATCCACTTTGTCCCCGAAAGACATAATAAACTCATACAGCCATTGGGTCTCCGGCACGGCGGCCGTCACCTTATATCCGCTTTTAAGCTTTGTAATATCCTGATCATCAAAAATATCATAGATACGGTAAGCCATTTCATCCGGAAAATGCAATTCTATTTCCATAACCTGCCCCATAACTGCCGACTTGGGGAATACCGGATCATCGGTTCCAATCTTCCTGCAGAACTGCTCTTTTGTAAGTGTGATTTTCTTCATTCTGGAAACCCGAAAAAGCCTCTTCTCTAACCGATAGCGGCAAAAAGCATAAATATACCAGGCTTTGTCTTTATAGACTAGTTTCAATGGCTCGGCTTCTCTTTGCAGGTGGACGCCGGAGGAAGCATAATAAGTAAATGAAAGAACTCTGCTTTCAAAAATAGACTGTTTTAAAATACTAAATATTTTTTGTTCATTTTCTCTGGAAATTCCCCAACGTGAGAAATCTGCCTCGATCCATTTTGTCTGAGCCGTTTGGAAAACAGCACCCATTTTTGTCAGAATATCTTCCGCGTCCTGATATTGTATTGCACAAAGGCTTTGCAGTCCCATCAGAATTTCCTGTTTTTCCTTATCAGATAAAATAGATTTATTCAGGACAAAATGATCCATCAACTGAATGCCGCCCTTTCTGCCTTTTGTGACATAAACAGGTATTCCGGCACTGCTGAGCATGTCCACATCCCGGTAAATAGTCCGAATGGACACTTCATACTTTTCGGCAAGTTCCGGAGCAGTTGCCCGCCCTTTCTCTAAAAGATAATAGATAATTTTAAATAAACGGCCCTCGGACATCCAATTCACCTCTTTCGTTATAGATAAGTTCTATCATATCATGAAAACCCTGACGATGTGTGTCAATATTTACTGTAAACTTTTTGCAAATTTTTCCTTCGAAAAGTGATTTCATATTATTATTCTAAAATCACCTTGGAAGTTGCAGATCTGATCTACGCTTCAGACGTCCATGCAATTACTCCACACCTCATCTTTCCAATACTCATTTTCCGATACAAAACTGTATTTATCTTTATCAGCATGGTGGAACCCGGGAGTTATGGTTAATCACTGTGATGAGGATTCAAACTTTCCATTCATATCAAAAAAAGAACAGCATCACAATCTGTAATTGTAAGCTGTTCTTTTGAGACGTAGTTCTTAAAAAAATTTAAATACATTTATATCCATCTCAACATCTGTGATAACTGCCGACAGCGTACAGCCTGGCGTCCTTTCTCATCTAAACCCAAATATTAGACAGCATAAATTTAATGAAATAATAATTTTGCCTCTTCCATATGTTTGATAACCGGAACACCAAATGGACATCGTTCTTCACAACCGCCACAGGCAATACAGTCCTCTGCATTTGCAGATAAACCGAAATAGTGAGCTTTTATGGTATCCGGAAGTTCTTTTTGCATTTCAGCTAAATCATAAAGCTTATGTACCATTGCGATATCAATGCCGCTTGGACATGGCAAACAGTGACCGCAATAGGTACATTGCCCGGAATATGCATGGCTTGGTGCCCCTGCAAGAACAGTTGCATAGTCTTTTTCTTCTTCTGAAGCTGTCTCATAAGCTACTGCCTGGTCTACGTGGTCAGTAGTATCATATCCAACGAGTACACTGGCTACAGCCGGTCTGGTTAATGCATAATGCAGACACTGGACCGGTGTAAGTGCTACACCAAAAGGTGAAGCTTCTGCCGAAAACAGCCTTCCTCCCGCATAACCTTTCATGACATTGATGCCAACATTTTCACGCTCACAGATCTGATATAACTCTGCACGCTCGGGAGCTATTCCTCCTAATTCATCTGCATATGACTCACTGAAATACTGTGTCATATCCTCTGTGGCGGGGAGCATATCAAATGCGGGATTGATACTAAATAATATCATCTCAATTTCGCCTTGTAATGCAGCAAGTTTTGCAACATCCGGATTGTGAGTGCTCAACCCAATATGGTGTATGACGCCCTGATCCCGCAGTTCCCTGACATACTCCATAAACTCACCTTGTACAATTTGATGAAACTCAGCCGTTTCATCTACAAAATGGATCATTCCCAGATCAATATAACTTGTGTCAAGTCTGATCAGTAAATCCTGAAAAGCTTCTTTTACTTTTGCCATATCCCGTGTTCTGAGATATTGGCCGTCCTGCCACGTAGAGCCCAGATGTCCTTGAATAATCCAGTTGTCACGATGGCCTTTGATCGCGGTTCCTATATTGGAACGTACATTTGGTTCCGCCATCCAGCAGTCTAAAATATTGATACCGCTCTCTTCACATCGCTTGATAACTTCCTTAATTTCTTCTAACGTATGCCGCTCTAACCATTCTGCACCCAGACCAATTTCACTGACACGAAGACCTGTTTTTCCCAAAGTTCTGTATTGCATTTTTTAACCTCACTTTCCTGTATTACCGTATTTTTATTTTAAGTCCAGTATAGCATAAAAACGAGCTTTTTCATATCATTTATATAGGCAGTTCTGTTGATTAATTTTAAATTTTGCACTGTCGATTATTATGTGGTGTTCTAACATAAGTCTACAAAGCGACTTACCGGATATGGTTCTCAAGATATAAAACAGCAGATAAGATCGAATGATCTCACCTGCTGTTTGTTACATTTTTATCACTGCTTTTATCACATCGTCTTTGTGATTCAGATTATAATCTACACCTTTTATAACGTCTTTAAAGTCATATGTATGGGATACAATCTCTTTTAGAGGTATGAGTCCATTGCTCACTGCGCTAATTGCAGCGGGATAAAGATTCCGGTAACGGTATACTGAATAAATGGTGCCTTCCATTGCATTTAAAGTGGCAATATCCAGTTCCAGCACAGGTTCCGGAGACACACCTACTAAGGTTACTTTCCCCGCTCTTTTAATCAAACGGCATGTTTGAAGGGTTGTAATCCTGTTTCCGGCACATTCATATACCTGATCCACCCCTCCGCCTGGAAGAGTCTTTACGAACTCTTCGATATTTTCTGTCTTGCTGTTAAATACTCTGGACGCCCCAAGTTCTTTTGCTTTAGCCAGACGTTTATCCAGAATATCCGCTACATAAATTTCACTGACCCCCCTGGCTTTTAAGGACATCAGTGTAACCAATCCAATACAGCCTGCACCCAGTACTACCGCTGTCTCACCCAGCTTTGCATTGGAAAGTTCACAGGCGTGCATTCCAACCGCCAGCGGTTCCATCAGCGCTCCTTCTAATGTTGATACATGGTCAGGCAGTTTAAAGGTCATGCTTGCAGAATGTGTACAATATTCGGAAAAGACCCCGTCTTTTTCTTTAGGTATAGCCATAAATTTTACTTCTTTGCATAGATTATAATGTCCCTTCAGGCAGTCTTCGCAATGACCGCAGGGAACCCCCGGCTCTAATGCAACCCGGTCTCCCACCATAAATCCGGTAACCCCTTCCCCTATTGCAGTTACTACTCCTCCTGGTTCATGTCCTAAAACCAATGGTCCATCGGGTACCCAGTTCGCAAGCCTTCCTTCAGAGTAAAAATGCAGATCCGACCCGCATACGCCCACATATTCTAACTTAATCTGCAGTTCTCCCCTTTTCGGCTGAGGAATAGGTCTTTCCTCCCATTCCATTTGTAACGGACCGGTCATAACTGCTACTTTCATTGTTCCTTCCATTTTAAACCCCTTCTTTCTGGATGTGATAGTATTTCTTTACATAAATACCTATTTGCAGGATGTGAATGTATTTTTTTACATATATACTAATTTACTAAATTTAATTAAGTGTTGTTTGATTTACAAAAAAGTAATATAGATACTATATGTTTAATCTGCTGGCCATGTTTATTAAAAGTATTATAGCAATGTATATTTTATCTGTCAAGAATATGTTTTAATTTAATTAAGTAAAATTTATTAATAAATATCTTTTTTACCCTTATTTAGTAAATAATATTTAGTAAAGATTGTTTAGCAAAGAATAGTTACAGCACTACAGCCAATAAGGTTTATGGCCAGCGGACGGAGTCCATACTGTGAACAGGCATAAAAAAAGAAGCAGATGTTTACATCTCCATCTGCCTCTTTCCAGGTATCTATTCTGTTTTCACCTCCGGATGGTTTTCTAACTTTTTTACACTTTCCCTTATAATTAAATTGGTTCCGACTTCAATTTTTATAGATTGTTCCCTTGCTTTTTCCATCTTCGATATAAGCAGATCTACAGCAGCAGGTCCAAATATATTTTTAGGAACATTAATTGTGGTGAGTCCGGGTTTCACTACTTCACTGATGGGACGGTCATCGAAACCGACAACCGATATATCATCCGGCACGCTGAGTCCTGCTTCCTGAATTCCATGGATTGCACTGCAGCCTATCAGATCGTTTTCAGCAAAAAATGCAGTCGGATGCTTCGAATTACTTTTGAGATAATTTAATATTCCCTGCTTTACTTCATTTTCCGAGTACCCTACATCTACGACATATTCTCGGTTAAATGCCAGTCCCAGCCGTTTTAACTGGTTCTTATATACCATATACCGTTCATCAAAACTGTTGATCCTCACCTTGCTGCGAAGATAGCCGATATCCCTGTGCCCCATTTCATAGAGGTGCAAAAGTGCCTTACTCGTACCCTGGGTATTGTTAATTGCTACCGCATCAATATCATTTTCCTGAAAAGAATTATCCAGTACCACAAAGGGCAGCCCGGATTCTTTGAAAACCGCAAGATCTTCATATTGCATTTCCACTGCAAATATAATCAGCCCTTTACAATGAGCATTCCCCAGTAAGCATTCCTGTTCTTCTGCGGACATTTTTTTATCCAGATAAATAAAATTTAAGTGATAGCCGTATTTACTGACACTATAATTTATTCCTTCCAGAATACAGGTAAAAAATGGAGATTCATTGACGATATTCCCTCTTCTTTTATACACTACAAAGCCAATACTCCCGCTATTCACCACATTTTCTTTCAACATGTATTCACAGCCGAGTTCTTTTATTTTCCGGATAATTTCCTGTCGCCGCAGCTCTCCCACACCAGGTTTATTATTCAGGACAAGAGAAACCGTTGCCGTAGAAACTCCGATCATCTCAGCAATATCTTTTGCTTTTAGTGCCATAATTCACCTCCATTGCAATTTAATTAATATTACTAAATATTTTACTAAATTGCAAGAGGGAATGTTTCGTTTTTTTATTCTTTATTCGTTTTTCCCATCTGCACTAAAGCATAGGCAAACCATCCGAGACCTATTATAGTTATCCCAACTGACAGCCCAACCGAAAGGCCCGCAAAAAATTGCTGCACATCGCCAGCGTTATTTCCTGCTTCAAAAACCGGTATACGCCCAACCATTACAAGAAATAAACCGATAAATAAATTTTTTTGTGAATTAAGCTTTTCTAATAATTTTAAAAGTTTTAATGCATTTTCATCTGCTATATGATTCAGATTTTCTTCATTGATTGCTTCTCCGGATAGCAATTCATTCATGGAAATATTCAGTATTTCACACAAGCGCATATGTAAAGACCAGTCCGGCATGCACTTTCCCGTTTCCCATTTGGAAACAGACTTATTGGATACGCCTAACATCTCAGCAAGTTTTTCTTGTGTAAGATTTTGTTCCTTTCTTTTGGCAGAAATAAATTTTCCGATTTTTAACTGCTCCATTTAAACACCGCCTTTCCATATAAATATATCCCTTATTTCCTGAAATTCCGATCCCCTGGAGGTAGAATTCAGGTGGAATCAGCTATTTTCCCACCAAAATTTCTACTTTCACAAGATATTCTTCTTCGTCCTGCATAGCTATTTCATTTAGCGGATATTCTTCATAAGCATCTCCGTAAATCTCTATATTTTCACTTTTCAGATATTGAAATAACCTTTCGTAAACCTTATGTGATTGTCCGTAACTGCAGCGGCCATAAGCGGTTGCATATAAGCCTGCGGGTTTGTAGCCGTTGGCGCCCTGCGTTACTTTCAGATAATACCGGTAGACCGGATCGATGGATCTATTTTCCAGAATGTGTTTTGCAATCACCACGCCTATCGGATATCCCAGCTCCATCCCGTGCTCTTCAGCATAGTTATAGAAAGATATCAATTCCTCATCCCCAATCTGGCTCTTTTCAATCGGACACCCCAGAAAAACAGGTTCCCTCTTCTTCTTCAGAATCACAATCTTATCAGTATCTACGGAAAGTGCTTCGTTTGCCATGTTCGTATATAATCTCATCATTTCCTGCATCCGGCTGAGTTTTGTGATTTCTGCCTGAATTTTTTCTTCCTGTGCCTGAAACAAATTTATCATCTGCTCGGGTGTCCGCCCTCTGGCGTAATGTTTGATTTCCTCAATTCCAATTCCCAGTTCCCGAAGGGCTGCGATCAGGTAAGCAGAACCCAGCTGACGACGGGTATAATACCGGTATTCATTCATTCCACGGTGTTCGGGAATTAACAGGCCAATCTTATCGTAGAAAATCAGATTGGCACGTTTTATTCCCGTAAGACGTGCAAATTCACTGATTGTCATATATTGTTTATTCTTCATTTTTATACCCCTTAATAGCGCATGCTGGCTTGTGCCATCCCTAAATTAGTAGTTATGTTTTTTCATTCTTTCTCTCTGGATCCAGTCCAAATAAAAATATTGACCTCTTCTAAAAAACTTCAAAAAAAATACTTGACTGTAAAGTAACTTCATAGTTTATAGTACCATTTAGTGGCAAAATTAGCAACTTATTTATTACATGATGGAGGTATTTATGACATTTTTAAAATCTTTTTTTCTAAAAAACAAAGGAAAATCAGCCATTATGCTGCTCCTTCTTCTGGGGCAGGTGGCAGGCACTCTGTATATACCGTTTTTAATCGCAGGAATCGTAGATAAAGGCATTATGAAGGAAGATATGAATGCCATTCTGTCAATAGGCATACAGATGCTGATCGCTGCAGTTATAACTACAGCGGTTGCGGTACTTGGCAGCTTTTATTCTGCAGATCTGGCGGCTGCTTTTGGCAGGGATATGCGAAATGCCGTTTTTTGCAAAAGCCAGGAGCTGTCTCTTCGGGAATTTGACAGTATCGGTGTTTCTTCTATGATTACACGAACAACATCTGACATTTCCGTTTTACAGCAAAGCCTAGGGATGATCTTCCAGCTGGTTGTTCCGGCTCCTCTTATGGTTATTGCATCTGTTATTATGACTGCAAAGGTAAATTTGTCCCTTACTTTGATTCCGGTGCTCTGCATTGTGTTTTTCTTAATACTTGCATGGATAATTCTGAAAAAATCAGGTCCTCTTTCCGCACAGATTCAGCTGAGAATGGACAATATTAATCAGGTTGTACGGGAATCCATTACCGGAATCCGTGTTATACGTGCTTTTGACAATGGTACTTATGAACAACACCGCTGTGACAAGGCTTTTTCCAGATATGCGGATAATATGATCAAGCTGAATAAACTGTTTGCGCTCCTCAATCCCACCGTTTGGCTTGTGATGGGACTTTCTATGGCTGCGATTGTTTGGTTTGGCGGCTTAATGTCTCTGAAAGGAACCATGCAGATCGGGGAAATTACCGCAGTAACCGAATATACGATTATGACGTTGGGATATCTGATTATGGCTGCATTATCCAGTGTGACCCTTCCAAAAATGAAGTCCTGCCTTGACCGCCTGGAAGAGGTGCTCCACATGACGCCTGAGATTAAAGATGCTCAGATGAAAAACAGCTCTTCCCTGCAAAACGGACCGGCGGTTCAATTTGAACACGTGACGTTTTCTTACCACGGTGCAGAGGAACCGGTCTTACAGGATCTGTCCTTTTCCTGTTATGCCGGAAAGACGACTGCAATCATTGGAGGCACCGGATCCGGAAAGAGCACTATTGCCAATCTCATGCTTCGTCTGCATGATATAAATTCCGGGAAAATTAGTTTAAACGGAACTGATATACGTACAATGTCACAGGAAAAACTGCGGGAAAACATTGGATATGTGCCGCAAAAAGCATTCTTATTTAGTGGTACCATTGCCGATAATCTGCGCATGGGATGTAAAACAGCCACAAAAATGCAGATGCGAAAAGCTCTTCGTATTTCCCAGGCCGAACATTTCGTAGACGGTCTGCACAATGGATTGAATGCCCCGGTATCCCAAAGCGGTTCCAATTTCTCCGGCGGACAGAAGCAAAGACTGTCAATTGCCCGTGCACTGATCAAAGAATCACCGGTTCTGATCTTCGACGACAGCTTTTCCGCTTTGGATTTTAAAACAGATGCGGCTCTGCGAAGAGCATTAAAAAAGGAAACACCACAGACAGCAAAGTTAATTATCGCCCAGAGAATCAGTACCATTATGGATGCTGACCAGATTATTGTACTGGACGAAGGCAAAATCGCAGGAATCGGAAAGCATACAGCATTAATGCAAAACTGTCAGGTCTATCAGGCGATTGCAAAAAGCCAGTTATCATCAGAGGAGGTTACAGCAGTATGAAACAAAATAAATTTACAAAAAAGAAACCCGTTGTTGACATAGAGGTTTCGGATATACCACAAAATACAAAAGCAACGGTAAAACGCCTGCTGAAACGTCTGTCAAACCAAAAAGGCAAACTGATTTTAGTTCTGCTTACGGCTTTATTGAGCAGCGCAGCCTATGCATTGATGCCACTTATGGTAGGTGCCGGGATAGACAATCTCTTAAAGGCTTTAAAAGCTTATAAAAAAGGATCAGACATTTTGTTCTTAGTTAGCGATGCACTCCTGGTTCCGGTTCTGATGATTGGTGCTGCTGCATTGGCAACCTGGATCCTTTCTTATATACAGCAATATATAATAGCCAGTGTTGGAGAAAAATTTACGTTATCACTTCGGCAGGACATCAGTGCAAAAATCACGAAACTGCCGCTACGCTATTTTGATTCCCATAAAACAGGAGATATAATGAGCCGCATTACCAATGATCTGGAAAAGGTTTCGGAGGTCCTGCAGGTGGGATTGATGCAGTTTATATCCTCAGTCTTTACCATTCTGATTACTGCAGTGGCGATGCTGTTATTAAGTCCAGGTCTATCCCTTCTGGTCCTTGTCTCAGTAGCTGCCAGTACGGTGGCAACCAAATTTGTCTCGGATCTGAGTCAGCGCTATTTTGCACAGAATCAGGCGGCAGTTGGTGAGTTAAATGGCAAGGTGGAAGAACTCTATACCGGAAACCGCATAATTAAAGTATTTAACCAGCAGTCTGAAGCGATTGATGAAGTCCTGGCACTGAGCAATCAACAGTTTGAGGCTAACCGGAAAGCCCAGTTTGCAAATTTTGCCATTTATCCGGCAATCCGTATTATTAATCAGCTGGGATTCGTGGCAACCGCCCTGGTGGGAGGATATCTGGTTCTGCAGGGACAGATTTCCCTGGGAATCATCCAGGCATTCCTGCAATATGAAAACCAAATTTCAGAACCTGTCACTCAGGCATCTTATGTCATTACTTCTCTTCAGGCAGCAATTGCAGGTGCAGAACGTGTGTTTACCATTCTGGATGAAGAGGAAGAACCGGCAGATGCAGCTAATGGCTATTTACCTCCATCCAATGGCCATGTAAGTTTTAATCAAGTAAAATTCGGATACTCTCCGGAGAAAATATTAATGCACAATCTGAATCTGGAAGTGCATCCAAATGAAATGATCGCTATTGTAGGTCCTACCGGTGGCGGAAAAACGACTCTTATTAATCTGCTTATGCGTTTTTATGATCTGAATGGCGGCAGCATCTCCGTAGACGGTGTGGATATTTCAGCCATGCCCCGCGGAGAACTGCGCCGCCGCATTGGGATGGTTCTGCAGGATACCTGGCTGTTTGAAGGTACCATCGCAGAAAATATAGCCTATGGAAAAATGGACGCTACACCGGAAGAAATTAAAAGAGCTGCCCGTGCTGCTCGCTGTGACCATTTTATACGTACGCTGCCAAATGGTTATGATACCGTAATATCCAGCGAGGCATCCAACATCTCACAGGGGCAGATGCAGCTTTTAACAATCGCGCGTGCGATGCTGACCAACCCTTCCTTTATGATATTAGACGAAGCGACTTCCAGCGTAGATACCAGAACCGAAGTGGAGATTCAAAAAGCCATGGCAGATCTGATGAAAGATAAAACAAGCTTTGTCATTGCACACCGTCTTTCTACTATAAAAAATGCAGACTTAATCTTAGTGGTAAAGGATGGGGATATTATAGAACGCGGTACGCACAATGACCTGATAATGCAGGATGGATTTTATGCTTCTCTTTATAACAGTCAGTTTGAGGCATCTGCATAGAATTATCAGATATATTCTATTTTTTGTTCCTGATAAAAAGGCGTAAATGGAGGAATACAATCCTTCACTTACGCCCTACATACACACAACATTATCCCAAAACAAATTTTTTTATCCTCTTCGAATCTGCCTTTGGATTATAACGCATGATCTGGTCTGAAATTCGCTGTAAAGCATCTTCGCCTTTTATATGTCCGGCTTCTTCTAACATATCATCCGGAAAGAAGTCTTCCACAAGACAGAATACAGTAGATGACCACCCATACTCCTCTCCTTTTTCCGATAGTTTCTTCTTCTGTCCGCACATGGTAATATACATTTTCATCTGCAGTTCTGTTAAACCACGTTCAAATGCAGCTTTATCTTCTTTCGAGAATCCGCCTGCCTGTTTCAGCAGATGCAGGGGCATCCTTCTCTGCTCTTTTAATATTTCATAAATTATTTTGGCTGGATGGCTGATCTTTCCCTGGGCATACGCTGCTTCAAAACTGGTTTTGTCACGGCGTGCGGCATAAAAATAGGGATACCATTCTTTTGTAATGAATCCACTCTTTTTAAAAAACAGCTTTCCATAGGCAATATCATCCCGTTCATTTAAGACCCTCATACGCCATTCCCAGGGATCAGTATCTGCTTTTTCCGTATGCCACTCAATCTCCTCACCAAAATAATTGCACAGGGAAAAGATTTGTTCATCATTCGTTCCACCCATACTCATTCCGGTTATTAAAAGTGATTTTATAAAATCGTTGTAACACTTGATTGTTTTTATTTCATCCATTGTTTTTATCCTTTCATTTACAGAATACCGGTATCATGCACCGGAAATAATTTTTCTTTATTATATCACAGGAAACAGGACAACTGTATGTCATGTTGCGATTTCAAAACCACTACAAAAATCCACTGCCGCTGTTTCCCAAAGAAGACCATACCGGTTAATGGCATGGTCTTTGCATGGTGAATTTGATTAATTGCTATTTTAATTAATACACATATAAATATTATCCGGCTTCAGGAGTATAGATTACACTATTCCCATTCTGCTTCATCAACACAGAATGCGCAGGTATATTTTGATTTTCATATTGGAAATCTGCATCTGTAAAATTAGCCACTGCCGTTAATTGTTCTCCATAATTTGTCATCTGCACCAGTCCATCATCAGTAAGGTATTCAAAATCCGTCATTTCTTCCTGTACGGCTTCTTTACTAAATTGTGACCAGGCAGCAGTATGGCTTGTAATTGCTGTTTTATATTTTTCCCATTCTGTGCTGTCCAGATGATAGAGCGGCGGTACATTGTAGAGAACTTCTCTAAGCATACGGTCTTCCACTTTATCTTTAATTTTAAATGTTGACCAGTCCCAGTGATATGTGGTAATTACAGAATCATTGTAAACCAGTTTATACAGCGGAACATCATACCTGGGATTCAGGAATATCTGTGCATATTGCTCTTTCACAGGAACTTGCCGTGTAAAACGTTCTGCGGCCCCGCCCTTTGGATTATAATATTTGCCTATATAGTATTCGCTGTCTTTATTGTTCTTCATATCCTCATCCATCCAGGAAAAGCTCTGCAGTTCTATTCCATGGGCAAATGCTATGGTAGAAGCGGCAAAATCGCTGCCTCCTTCCGAACCGATTACTTTATTGCTGTCCCGTATCAATGACATCCGTTCCAGTCTTGCCTGCAGATCCTCCTGCTGGGTTGTCAAATGTTCCGGTGTATAATCATCATATATTTCTCCTGTTGCATCACAATCGATAAACCAGGAGTTAAATCCCACTCCATTCCCTTCGATGCTCTGCAGGCGCTGCTCTACGGCGGGTATGGATAATGTCGGATTCAGTTTTCGTCCTACATTCTGAAATCCTGTGATTTTTTCCCCATTCTTATCTTCAATTACCGCATTTTCATAGAGGGACGTATCCTGGAATGCAGCCGTAATCCATTGTTCTTCACCTGGTTTGTGGATGGAATGGTAGGAGTCATACGGTCCAATTAAATAGTCCTTAGAAACTGCAGTTGCTACCAGCTCCGGCTTGGCATATGCCTGTTCCCAGCTGTTTAACCCGATCCAGGCATGGTCTATCCCGTTTTCTTTCAACTCCCGGACAAGATTTACCGTTTCCTGATTCATCCAATTATCCACTTCTAAAAATACCTCAGGTAAATTAGCAGCCAGAGCATGTTTATGAAATTGCAGCTGCTCTGATTCACTAAGGTTATCCAATCCTTTCTTAATGCAGCTTTGCATAAATGGATCCTGGATGTGTAAAGCTTCCTCCTGATAAAAATCATCCTGTTTCAAAATTTCACTCAAAGCCCGGCAGACAATATCCTGTTGGTATTCACCTACATAATCCTGAGACTTTATTTCATCTAATGCATTGATTGCTTCATCACCCGATTCTAATTGTGCAATACGCGTTTTTAACCACTCCATCACACTGCTGTCAATGGAGCCGCGAAATGCCTGCCAATTCACATCTTCCGAGGAAATGATTAACTCCCCCCAAAGATAAATGTGGGGTGCACCATAAAGTTTTTGGATATCTGGATTTTGTGCTTCCTTTTCTTTTAAAGTTACAAACTGTCCCTTTTCCATGACGTAACTGCGATAGATTTTAGCCGCTGCAACCGGGTCATTTTCTGTTAAGTAAAACCGGAATCGCTGTTCTTTTTCCGGATCGATTTCCGGGTATTCGTGTTTTAGGGTAAAAATATTCTCGCTGGTTTCTGAAAACATAAGCTCGCTGCGATATGGATTTTCTAAAACCGTAACTACGGCGTTTTCTCCCTGTGCCGCAGCCCAAAATGGCATAGAAAGCTGCTCCATAACGGAAACGGATGTTCCTTTCAGATAGTTGTTCCAGACGGGATCATCTTTTGGTACTCTTTTTCCTTCCCCCAAAGGAAGATAATACATATCTCCGGAAATAACAGGCCAGTTAAATTCATTATCCATTTCTTCTTCTGAACGTACGGATACCTCCAGATAATCTTCAGCAGGAGTTATGGTTACTGCTATTTTCTCCTTGGGATATAACCAACTGGTCACACCTTTTTCCTGTGTGAAATTTTCTACCAGACGCTGTTCACCGGGTTGGGAAACAACCACGGTTTCCTTACCCTTCTTTACCTCCAAAGTAAAAGTTTCCGGATTCACTTCATAGGCTGGCGATGATGTATTAACATTTTCATCCCCTGGCTCATTAAACTTTGTACTTTTGGACTGCACGTTATCATTTGTTTCTTGATGCTGAACTTTATCATTTGTTTCATCTGTTGAAATTTTTGAAGCACATCCGGTTAAAACCCCCATGATGACCCCAATTCCAAGACATAGGTTCAAAAGCTTTCTTTTTGTCATTTATTAACCCTCCTTTAAATTTGTACATTACATACCATAAAGGATTCATGTGACAGGCATTTGACAAAATGAAAAAATAAAAATTGAAAAACTCCAGGCAAATCCTTTCGGCTAAGCAGAAAGCTTATACCGGATGAATTTCCCAGGAGTTTCCCTGAAAGTACTATAATTGTAAAATTATATATGAATATTTATTGTTTTTTACCCTCTGAATTCAATCCAGCCAATTGTCATATCCGGCTTTACCAAATCCAGACGCAGTTCATAATAACCGGGTTCCAGTTCAACCTTGATGAGCTTCTGCGTGATTTTATTTCCGTCGGTACCGTTGAGTTGGACCGTGGTCATGACTTCCCCATTTAAAATCATATTTACAGTTGCCTGTGCCTGATTTGTTCCCTGTGAAGAAAGTTCGCCTACAATGCTGTATATTCCAGGATTTTCTACTTTCAGACATACGGTTTCCCCATATTGCGGTGTGATCTTCGGTAGTTCAGACAGTAAATAACAGGTTTGGTCTGCTGTTATGCTTTCTGTTATACCTTCTGCAGCGGATTTTTTTGCCGCAAATTTTTGAATTCTGGCTGCTTCTTCCGGTTTTCTTTCGAAGGCAGGAACCTGCATCAGGAACTCGCATATATTTTTTGCACATCTCTGAAGTTCGCCTATCGTAAGACATCCTTTTTCCAGATATTCCAGTGTATTATCGTTCATGGCATTTACTTCTGCACCATTATTATTGACAACCATGTAAATATCGTTTTGTGCCCGTACCATGAATGCAGTGTTTTTCTTATCTGCAGGTCCGCCATTTACGTTATCATTCATCATTGCCCACCAATCGGTCATGACGATTCCATGGTATCCCCATTCACCCCTTAATATAGTGGTATTTAAGTCATAATTAGAAGCTGACCAATGACCATTTACCGGATTGTAAGAAGTCATGATGGATGTTGCCTGACCTTCTTTCACTGCTATTTCAAAAGCTTTCAAATAAATTTCACGAAGTGCCCGTTCTGAAATAATAGAGTCTGCATGGAAACGAGCTGTTTCCTGATTATTTCCTGCGAAATGCTTCACTGTACCCACACAACCTGATTTGCGTATTCCTTTTACTGCCGCGCAGGCAAAACATCCGGTCAGATAAGGATCTTCCGAGTAATATTCGAAATTACGTCCGTTCAGCGGGTTTCTGTGTATATTCACGCCCGGCCCCAGCAAGGTATCAATTTCGTTATTCCGTAATTCTTTTCCTTCTAATTCATACAGTTCTTCCATCATCGGAATATTCCAGGACGAAGCCAGCAAGGTTCCGATGGGCATCTGCGTAGCTTTTAATCCGCTTTCCATCCGAATTCCGGAAGGGCCATCCGCCGCACAGGCGATGGGAATTCCATATGCTACTAATGCATCACCTACACCGCCAAAAGCTGCTGCCGTCCCGGGAGTTACTTTTGGGCTGCTCATCCCTTCACCGCGCACAATGCAAGCCAGCTCATCTGTGTTTAACTGGGCAATAAAAGCATCAATATCTGATTTTCCCTCCGCTACATCCTTGAGCTTAATTCCTTTGTCACCGGTCTGCTGCATTGTTTCCGGCAAACGCTCCGTAATTCTGTCCTGCAGTAAAATTGTCTGCAGCGGGGTCTCTTCCTGTGTAATTTGATAAATTCCTTTGCTATCGGGTTTGCCCGGTTTTATTCTCTGGAAGGCCCTTACAGGTGCCATTGCCTCTTCCAGAGTCTCAGATACGGTCAGAGAATCGATGATATATGCACCTTTTTGATCTACATCTGCTTTCACTAAGTCACGCACACTGTTGCCCACAAAGATCTCATAAGCACCTGCTTCCAGTACATAACAGGATTTATTTCCGGTAATGCCGCTGTCATCATAGGAAGCCATAGCTGCAACTGGAAAACTAATAAGCAATGTTGCTTCTTCATTTGGCTGTAACTTCTCAGTCTTGGCAAACGCACGCAGTTCTTTTACAGGTTTTCCCAGTACTCCCTGGGGTTCTCCGCTGTAAACCTGAATGACTTCTTTTCCAGCATAGGCACCTGTATTTTTAACGCGGACTGCAAGTTCTATTTTGGCATCAACACCATCACCTGTGGACTTTGCTTCTGCCACTTCTATATCAAAATTTGTATAAGATAATCCAAATCCAAAAGGATACTGCACTTTTTCCGGGGCAAAGGTTTCGAAATAACGATATCCTACATAGATATCTTCCTGATAAAAATTCTGTTCTTTACTTCCGAAATTACTGGTAGATGGATAGTCTTCCAGCCTGTAGGCAATAGTATCCGGCAGTTTTCCACTGGGATTTACTTCTGCTGATAAGACATCTGCAACGGCAAGACCGCCGGTCATACCTCCCTGCCAGATGTATAGGATCGCCTTGATATGATCCTGATAAGCAGAATCTTCTGCCCAGCTCATATCTATAATATTTGCAACATTCAATAAAACTGCAACTTGTTCAAAGTGACGTGTCAGAACTTCAAGGTTTGATTTTTCCTCCTGAGTCAGACGGTATCCGCCTTCTGCATCTGCATTATCCTGATCTTCTCCTGCAGTACGGCCTATGATAAAAATCGCCTTTTTAGATTTTTCCCGGGCATTTTTTGCAAGATCGTCCGTGATCAGCATTTCTTTTTGATGCCACGGCTCCGCTGCCCATCCGCCGCCTCCGTCGTCAGCAGGATTTTTGGCTATCCACTCTTCATACAGCTTTACCAGTTCATCATTGAGTTTCATTTTTTTGTTCTGGCGGATTCCATCAATAATATTGCATACATATTCTACATTCACCGCACCACCTGATCCGGTACCGCTTCTATAATAATCAAATTGGCATCTTCCAAATATAGAAACCACCTCGTCTTCTAAAACCGGCAGCATGTTGTTTTCATTTTTCAATAACACTGCTCCTTCTGCGGCTGCAATTCTGCTGTAATCGGCCAGCTCCGGCAACGGAACTCCTATTGTATTCTTACTCATATCTTTACCTCCGGGATATTTTTTACATCTTTTGTAAAATCAGTATATCCCATTTTTTTGTTATATGATATAATAATTCCATTCAAAAATAGCAAAATTTTGTCATACAGCCTTTGTGTATGCTTTATAGATCTAAAAAAGGAAGGAACAAATATGATCCATTATTGGAAAGAAGAAAATGTATATATAGACGGTGTTCCGTGCCAGTTTTTGTGCCATCTGGAAACCAGGAATTGTGCCGGAATCGTCTATCCTGCGCACTACCATGATTATATAGAAATGCTTTATGGCCTTTCGGGTACATTTAAAGTATATCTAAACGGTTCCTATCACTCCTTTACCGGGGGAGATCTGGTTTTAATTAACTCTCATGAAGTGCATCAGATTGACTCCCTGTCTGAAAATGGAGGCGAGTATATAGTTGTGCGGTTCATGCCGGATTTGATTTACAACCGCATGTCCCAAAACCACTTTGAGCTGGAATACATCCTACCATTTATCACCGAAGATGCCAGACATGAAAAAGTAATCCCGTATTCGGAGATCCGGGACACCATGCTTCCTACGTTATTTCACAATATTATGACAGAAAATCATGAAAGAGACTACGGATATGAGCTCGCCATTAAGAACCATATCGGAAGCATTTTCTTATGGATACTGCGCTATTGGCACCGGTCGGGAAAACATCCGGATAATTACAGACAACCGGACCGGCAGCTGTACGAAATGTTAAACCCGGCTTTTAATTATCTGTCGGTCAATTATGAAAAACCGGTAAAGGCTTCTGAAATGGCAGAATTATGCAGCCTTAGCTCCAGTTATTTTTCACGTTCTTTTAATCGGCTTATGGGAATGAGCTTTAATGAATACCTGAACTACATCCGTGTAAGCGAAGCTGAAAAATTATTAATTTCCACCCCTCTGAGCATCACAGAAATAGCGGTAACCGTTGGATTTAGTACATCCAGTTATTTCATTAAAATATTTAAGATATATAAGAATCTATCGCCGAAGCAATTCCGGATGACTTTGCTTTAGTCAGATGTGGATTTTTATGTATATAGTTACTTGTTTAAGGTTTAATGAAGAAACGGTCAGCGAAAAAGTAAATCACTTGGTTAACATGATAAGTTTAATCATACTATCATATTTTATCAGTTTTATATTTTGATTACCCTCCAGAGTTCGTTCGCTTATGATTTAATATCATGGCGAACTACTCCTGAGTAACCGGGAAGAACCTGGTAGTCCTT
This sequence comes from Robinsoniella sp. KNHs210, assembly GCF_000686105.1. Taxonomy (NCBI): domain Bacteria; kingdom Bacillati; phylum Bacillota; class Clostridia; order Lachnospirales; family Lachnospiraceae; genus Robinsoniella; species Robinsoniella sp. KNHs210. The sequence continues at coordinate 1,590,741 of NZ_JMLZ01000001.1, read as the reverse complement.
AGCGCTTAATCCTATGAACTGCCAGGCCCCTTTTATATTTATATAACATCTGATTAGTCTATCTTAACCTGCATTATTTTGTGCAAACTGGCTATTATACAATTTTTCATATAATCCTTTTTTACGGATTAATTCCTCATGAGTTCCAACTTCTTTAATATCACCCTCCTGCATATATAAGATCATATCGGCATCTCGGATTGTGGAAAGCCGATGGGCGATCACAAAACTGGTTCTGTTCTTCATGAGTCTTGCCATGGCTTTCTGGATCAGTACTTCTGTCCTGGTGTCAACAGAGCTGGTTGCCTCATCCAGTATCATAATCGGTGAATCAGACAAAATTGCACGGGCAATGGTAAGCAGCTGGCGTTCTCCCTGAGCCAGGTTTGCAGCGCCTTCAGCCAGAACCATCTGGAATCCTCCGGGAAGCGCTTTTATAAAATGATCTGCATGCGCTGCTTTTGCGGCATCCACAACTTCCTGATCGTCAGCATCCAGCCTTCCATACCGGATATTTTCCATAACTGTTCCCTTGAAAAGCCAGGTGTCCTGCAAAACCATTCCAAAAATGCTACGAAGAGACTCCCGTCCCATTTTTTGAATATCAATGCCGTCAATTAAAATGTTTCCACTGTTGATGTCGTAAAAACGGAGCAGCAAATTTACCAGCGTAGTTTTTCCGGCACCGGTAGGTCCCACGATAGCGACTTTGCTTCCAGGTCTCACTTCCAGCGATACATCTTTAATCAGCGTTTTATGCGGAAGATACCCAAAGCTTACATGGCTGAAGGTAACTTCTCCAGAAACTTTTTCCGGAAAAACTGGATTGGTTTCTTCCGGTATTTCTTCTTTCTCGTCCAAAAATTCAAATACGCGGTTAGCTGCTGCTGCTGTAGACTGCAAAATATTCGTAATCTGAACTGTCTGGGTAATCGGCTGTGAAAATTGACGCAAATATTGAATAAATGATTGTATCATGCCAATTGTCAAAGCACCCTTTATGCATAAAAATCCACTGATCACCGCAACCAGTACATAACCAAGATTCGTCATTGCCTGGGTAATCGGCTGCAAAAGACTCGATAAAAATTGTGCTTTCCATCCAACTGCGTAAAGTGTCTCATTCGTCTCTTCAAAATCACGGATAATATCCGGTTCTTTTCCATAAGCGCTGATTACCGTATGTCCCGTATACATTTCCTCAACATATCCATTTAATTTTCCCACTGTCCCCTGTTGTTCCTGGAACAAAAACTGGGATTTGTGGGCTATTTTCATGGAAATAATCAGTGCCAGCGGTACCGTTATTATTCCGATCAGAGTCAAAGCAGGGCTGACCACCAGCATCATTATTAATATAAAAACAGCAGTGGAAATAGAGGTCAGTATCTGATCAATGGACTGCTGCAAAGAAGTGGAAACCGTATCGATATCATTGGTTACCCGACTCAAAATATCTCCGTATGGGTTTGTATCAAAGTAATTAAGTGGAAGCTGCTTTAATTTGCCATCCACTTTATTTCTAAGATCAAATATTGTTTTTTCAGACACACCTACAATGATAAAAGTACTCAGATACTTGAAAATGCAATACAATAAATAAATCACACCCAGCACGATTAAGATTGTTATAAATTTCCGGATACCAGTGGATACAGGAACGCCGTTAACTACAATTCCCGCTAATGCATCCGTCGCCTTTCCCAGTATAAACGGTCCGAGGCTGTTAAAGACAGAAGCCACAATAATAGACACAATAGCAAAATAGAGACCTCGCCGGTAGGGCTTCATAAAAGAGAACAGTCTCCTGAAAATCTTCATTATATTAATCGTCTTCGTCTGTTCAATCATGCTCCCGCCTCCTCTTCACTTAACTGGGAATGTACAATTTCTTTATAAACTTCGCATGAATTCAGCAGTTCTTTATGCGTACCCATTCCTACACAATAACCATCTTCCAGAACCAATATACGGTCTGCATTCATAATGGTACTGATTCTCTGGGCTACGATGATCACTGCGGCATCTTTGGTCTCCTCCTCTAATGCCTGTCTCAAAGCCAGATCTGTCTTAAAATCCAATGCTGAAAAACTGTCATCAAATATATAAATTTCCGGCTTTCGGACAATAGCCCGTGCTATTGCCAGCCTCTGCCTCTGTCCGCCGGAAACATTGCTGCCCCCCTGGGTTATATCGGTATCAAATCCTTCCTCTTTCGCAGTAATAAATTCATATGCCTGGGCAATCTTAGCTGCATCCTCGATCCGGTCCTCCGATGCCAGCTCATCACCAAATTGAATATTGCTCTCAATCGTTCCTTTAAACAGAAAAGATTTCTGGGGAACATACCCGATTTTTCGTCGTAATTCCTTTAAATCATAGTCTTTTACATCCATCCCGTTCACCATTATCCTGCCTTCCTGGGCATCATAAAACCGCAGAATCAAATTAATTAAAGAAGATTTTCCACTTCCAGTAGAACCAATAATTGCTGTAGTTTCGCCCGGTTTCGTTTCAAAGGAAATATCGTGTATAACCGGTTCTTCAGAATCAGGATAAGAAAAAGTGACATGTTCAAATGACAAGAATCCCCTTCTATCTGCTGATCCTTCTTTTGGATTTATTGTCGTAATAGTTGCTTCAGTATCAAGTACCTCATTGACTCTGGATGCAGAAACAGAAGCTCTTGGATACATGACAAAAATCAAAGCCAGCATCATTACAGACATCATGATCTGCATAACATATTGAATCACGGCAATTACATCTCCGGTCAGAAGCGGCATGCCATTCACCCGGGTAAGCTGATATCCGCCAAATGCCAGCAGGGCTACATTGGTACCATAGAGAACCAGACTAAGTACAGGCGTCAGGGTTCCCATGATTCGCTGCATCCGCATAGAATTCTTCATAAAGCTTTCATTTACGTCATAAAAACGTCCGGACTCATGTTCTGTTGTTCCAAATGCCCTGATCACACGGATTCCTGTGAGTTTTTCTCTCATGACCAGATTGATTTGATCAATCTTGGATTGCATGATTTTCGATAATGGTATTGACCTCAGTGCGATCACAAGTACCGCTGCTATCATAACCGGCATAGAAATAAACAGCACCATAGACATAGAAGGGCTTTTTAAATATGCCAGGATGACACCTCCGACACACATCACCGGAGCCATCAATACTATGCGCAGGAACATATTCATAAAATTTTGCACCTGGGTAATGTCATTATTGGTCCTGGTGATAAGAGAAGACGTAGAAAAACGGTCAAACTCTGCCCTGGAAAAATACTGAACTTTCGTAAACACCGCACTTCTCAACCGCCTGCCAATCCCCATAGAAACCCGTGCCGAAAAGAAACCCGTTGCAATATTGCACAATGCCCCCACGATCGTGAGAATAAGCATAGCGCCTCCGGTACGGATAATAAATGCCGCATCACCTGTTGGTATTCCTTTATTAATAATGTCTGACAGATAAGCAGGCAGCCCCAGATTACAAAGTACACCCCCAATTACCGTCAGAGCAATGAAGAAAACCGCCGCTTTAAACTTACCCAACTCTTTAAATACCTTTTTCATAGGCATGATTCTCCTTCTACAAAAATCTAAAGTTTATTCTTTTAAATATCATCTATTCCTACCTGTAGTATTGCTTAAAATTGAAAAAATATCTATTCAAGTTATATTTCGAAAATATTATCTTGATATTTGCAATCTGATATTGTATAATAAAAAAACGCAATGCATAGTCACTGTTTAAATATAAAATTCTCTTTTTCTCTAAAGACATCTATTTTTCTATTGTACAATTTCCGTACCTATTCCCTTTAGTGCAGAATCATGAATATTTCCAAGTGTCCGTGTATTGCCTATTCAAGAGGAGGATAACATGACACAAGAAAAAGACTTATTCATCAATCAATATCTGGAAAACCCTGAACATTTTGCAGATATTTATAACGGAACTGTATTCCGTGGTAAACAAATCATAAAGCCGGAGGATCTTTCCCCTGCGGAATGCAATCAATCCATTCTCCTGCCGGATAAATCCGGAAGAAAAAAAGCAGTTAGACGCTACCGCGATGTGGTCAAGAAAACTCATTTGGGAGCTCAGTTTGCTATTCTTGCATGCGAAAATTAAACTGACGTAAATTATGCAATGGTAATACGTTCCATGCTGTACGATGCGTTGAATTATACCAGACCGGTACAGTAAACTTGATCTTCAGACTTTTGAGCTGATTCATCTGCTTCTGGGTGAAACAGACAAACTGGATACTTTAAAGAACACAGCCATCGTGATCACCGACGCTGAAAGCAAAAAGTGCCCATAACTGATAGTCATTTAATGTCTTTTTATTTGTGTTGACAAATTTGGTGATATTACTTACAATTTCATTATCAAAAATATTAACACCGTTAACCACAGGAGAATTTACATATGGGAATAAAAGAAAGACGAGAAAATGAAAAAAAGCAGATGTGCAGAAAAATAATGGATGCTGCAACCGAAATTATCAATCAAGAAGGCTATGAGGCCTTGTCCATTCGAAAGCTTGCCGCTAAAATTGAGTATTCCCCCACAACAATTTACCTCTATTATAAAGACAAGTCACAAATCATAGATGATATTGCTGCTATGCTTTATACTAAGGTAGAAAGAAATGCCGCTCAATATCTGACAGAGCATCAGACTTGTCCGATTGACCAGCAAGTCCGGGGACTTATGGTTCTTGTAATAAAAATCCTGTCAGAAGAAGCGGAAATGACAAAATCCGTTATGTATAGCGGAAAAAATGTTATTTTTGCGTCTGAAAATGGGTCAATACCTGACAATGAAGGCATCCGAATGATGGACAGCCTTTTGGAAGAAGGAATACGTCAAAAAATATTTAAAGAAAATGCCGCTCATACATCCTGGATGATCGTTACTGCCCTGCTGGGTTTTGTTATGTGTGCATCCGAAAACTGTCTATATAAACTGGATAATTTCAATGAACTTAGCGTAAACTTTGCAGGAATTTTATTAGGGGGGATTTTAGATGAATGCAAAAAATAATTTTTTTTTACTAATCGCTTTTAGCCGAACAGTCTCTTCAGGTGGATGCCATCTCATCAGCCACTTACAGCAGCGATACCATTCGTAAGGCTGTTGAAAATGCTTTGCTAAATGGGAAATAGTCAGGGTAGCCCGCTGCGCCTCCTGTTATTTGATTGATTTCGGCAGAACAAATAAATGTGTATATAAAATTTGGCAGATGCACTAAAAAAGTGTACTCCCGTGCATCCGCCATCATTTTATTTTCAATTTATATTATTATCCCGTCCTCACTAACTAGTCAATCTGTATTTTCAGGCAAACAGGGTAAGATGTCTCTATCTTTTCTTCCACCTTTACATGCATTCCTGCATCATCCCTTGTAAATGAAACCGCTGCATCATAGCCCAATACGGCAACGCCTTTTACATCAAACGTACTGGTAGAAACACTGCAGACTTTTGGAATGCCGCAGGCTTTAATAGTTACCTGCCCATCCTCAGGAAACTTCATCACAAATGCATATAATACACCTGCTTTATACGTAAAGCGAATATCCTCCGGGGTAAATGGAGCTCTGTCCACATCCGTAAAATATCCGCCGGCAACCTTGGTAGGTCCCTCTCCAAATATCTGCCAGAATGTGGTGCCATAAATTCCTTCCCCATTTTTCTTCAGCCAGTTTCCTATTTCAAGCAGTACATTTCTGTCTTCTTCCGTAAATGTACCATCCGCTTTTGGTCCTACATTCAGCAACAGGCAGCCATTTTTACTGACAATGTCCACCAGATCCCCAACCAGGTCTACCGGTGATTTAAAATCATTTCCATGGGTGTAACACCAGGAATTTTTTGCAATTGCCGTATCTGTCTGCCAAAGCTGGGGACGGATGGCATCCAGTTGTCCTCTTTCCAGATCAAATACCGCACTTCCATAAGCATAAGAATCGTATTTATAATTAATTGCCACTTCTATTCCCCATTCAGCTGCACGATTATAATAAAATGCTGCAAATTTCTTCAGGTAAGGCTTAAATGCAACATTCTGAATCCACCAGTCAAACCAGACAATCTGAGGACGATAGTTGTCCACCAGCTCACACATTCTGGCGAGCCAGTCATCCATATGTTCCTTACTGGGAGCTACCGAATATATATCATGTGTCACACTTCCATCCAGATCTCCTCCATCCTGCTGCTTCCAGTAGAAGTCTTCAAAAGCAGGATCATTGATATCTGAAGCAAACTCCCTTCCTCCATTGAAAAACCAGCAGTGTTCTGCCCGGTGGTCAGAGACAGTAAATATAATATCACGTTTCCCCGCTTCTTCTTTTAACTCTTTGATTATGTCTCTTTTGGGTCCCATGTTCTTGGCATTCCATTTAGACAGTTCACTCTCATACATCTGAAAACCATCATGATGTTCTGCAACCGGCATGATAAATCTGGCCCCCGACTGTTCAAAGAGATCCAGCCATTCATCAGCCCTGAAATGTTCTGCCTGGAACATAGGTATAAAATCTTTATAGCCAAACTGGTCATGAGGACCATAAGTCTTTAAATGATGCTCATATTCCGGCGTTCCTTTCAGATACATATTCCTGGGATACCACTCACTTCCGAATGCCGGAACCGCATAAACACCCCAATGGATAAATATCCCGAATTTTGCATCCTGATACCATTTTGGAATTTCATATGTGCATAAAGATTCCCAGGTGTCCTGAAATGGCCCCTGTGCAATTACACGCTCCACTTCATACAGTCTCTCCCTGACTTTTTCTTGAACTTTTCCTTTGCCTTCTTCTTGAACTTTTTGTTGTACACCCATCTTACTTTCACCTATCTTTCTTATTTTTTCTTCCTTATTTTAAATTCCTTATTTTAAATTCCTTATTTTAAATTCCTTATTTTAAATTCCTTATTTTAAATTCCTTAAATTCCTTATATTCCTTCTACATATCTAAGCCCTGCAAATACATTAGCTTCTTATACTCACTTTAATACCAGATATACCAGATGCTACCCCAAAGAACTATGCCCCATATTATGCTCTTTCACCTGTTCCATTTTTTTAATATACTCCGAGGGGCGCATACCGAATTTCTCTTTAAAACAGGTGCTAAAATAACCTGCATTCTGAAAACCATTTTTAGCAGCCAGCAAATCTATACAGCTGACACCGTCCATTATCATCCGGACAGCATTTGCAAGGCGCAGTTCTTTTATATAAGATGGAATTGAAGTGCCTGTCATTTGATTGAATATCCGGCTTAAATAGGATGGATTCACATAGCATGAGTTTGAGATCACAGTCAAAGAAAGCTGTGCTTCCTGATAGTGAAGGTCTATGTATTGCCTGGCAAGCTCAATGATAATTTCTGTACCCGAATTTCTCTCTTCTCCCTGCTGACAGAGTTTTTCCAGAAACAACTTAATTAAAAATTCTTTATATGGGGTAAAGTGCGGTATCTCCTGGGCCTTCTCTTTCTGTCTCTCCGATTTACCGCAGAATTCATTTAGCGCATCCATTAAGCTTTGGGATAAACTGTTAAACTCTTCCGGCTTTGTGTAATGCTCCTGGGCATATGCAAAGATTTCCGAAAGCTGCCTGCTCACTTCTTCCTGCCTCCCCTCATACATTTTATCCAGCAAATCTTCTTTCATTTTCTTGTAGTACATTTCTCCCAGAATCGCCCTCTGGCTCACCTGCTGTTCCCCATCCAGTATTTCGTTTATTTTTTCCAGAACCTTTTTTAGTTCCTGTTCTTCCACAGGTTTTAGCAAATACTCTTTTACGCCATAATGGATGGCATTCTGGGCATAAGAAAAATCATCGTACCCCGTCAGGAATATAATTTTTACCGTACTGTTTTGTTCGTATAATTTTCTTGTCAGTTCTATCCCATTGATAATCGGCATCTCAATATCTGCAATCATTAAATCGATCTTTTTCTCCGACAATATTTGCAGAGCTTCTTCTCCGTCTTCGGCTTCTTCGGCAATGGTGAATCCATACTTTTCCCATTCTATGCAGCTTTTCAATCTTTGTCTGGCATAGAATTCATCCTCTACAATTAAGATCTGATACATGTCAGCCTCACTTCTTTCCTGTTATATAACGTCTTTACGTTAAAATAATTCGCTCATCTTAATAAAAGCAATGTTTAAACACACTCTGGAGCGTGGTCTATGGTATTGTATGGAAAGACAAAATATACTTTTGTAAATTTGCCCAGTTCACTTTCTATGTGAATACCGTAATCCATTCCATAACACAATTTTATCCTTTCATCAGTTGCCTTAATGCCAAAATTGACTTTCTCTTTATCCCATTCATCCTGGTTAAAAACATCTTTGATTTTTTCGCTGTCCATTCCTATGCCGCTGTCATAGACACAGAGTATTACCCGCTCATTCTCTATATAAACCTGTACTTTTATATTCCAGTCATTCTTTTTTCCCCTGAGACCGTGCAGCACTGCATTTTCTACAATTGGCTGAAGGCACAGCTTTAAAATAGAACAGTTTTCTGCTTCTTTTTGACAATCAATTTCGTAATTCAGTTTATTGGGATAACGGTATTTTAAGATATTAAAATATCGTTCGATAATATTTAACTCTGTCTTCACGGGTATGACTTTATTTCCCTTGCTCAAAACTCCCCGGTAAAAAAATGCCAGTTCTTTAACCACAAAAATAATGTCATCCGTCTTGTTCAGAGACGCCATACCACAGATACATTCCAGTGTATTATACAAAAAGTGGGGATTTAACTGGGATTGTATCAGAGCTAACTCATACTCCTTTTTCCGATTCTGTTCTTCTAAAAGGTTTTTCATCAAATCATCGTTTTTTTCTATCATCCTGCTAAAAGCGATAAACAGCTCTCCAATTTCATCTGACCGATCCTGGCTGATCTTTATATCCCGTCTGCCTTCCCCGATCTGAATAATAATTTTCTTCAGACGGATAATTGGATCCGATACGTATTTTGCAAGAAAAGTTCCCATGAATACCGTGAGAACGATAAAAAAACCACCCAGAAAAAGCAAAAACAACTGAAGCCGCTGGCTGTCCTTAACCACTTCCGCAACCGGAACAATACCTACAATATTCCAGCCCAGCTTTTTATACATTTTATTGGTCACCAGGTACTCCTGGTTCCCCATAGTAATTTTATGGTTTCCTTCCGACTGGCTGATAGCATTATAATATTCCTTATCCGAATAATCTTTCCCCAGTTCTCCCTTGTCTTTATAAGAAACTACTTTTCCGGAATGGTCCAGAATCACATAGTGTCCCGTATCGGCCAGACGAATATTCTCGTACAATTCTGTAATTACCGATTCATCCACCATCAGTTCTACGCATCCGACTACTTCAACCGTGTTTTCGTTATAAATTTTCCTGTAATATGACATTACACATTTTCCGGCTGAAAGAGGCATGGATGTAAAATAATAATTTTCATTGAGTTTCCATAAATAGCTTTCCTGCATGCCATAAAACTGCCTTACAAAATCAGTATCTTCTATTTTCCTGTCGGGATCAATAAACTTATTGACAGAAAAGGCTTCTCCTGTATCGTGATAAGTATGGATAATCAGATTACTGATACAATTAGACTTGATGATATTTAGCAGATATGCAAATACATCCTGTTTCACAGAATAATTGGCATTTTTCTGTCCCTCCAGCCATTTTTGCACATCTTTATTGGTCAATACCAATACGGAATAGCTCTCTATATTCTGGGTCAGTAAATCTAATTTTTCTGAGATTACATTCAGGTTCTGATATGAATTGTCAATCATTTTCTCTACCAGCATATTGTTGGAATACACCCCTGCAAGCAGCAGCATTATAAGAAGCATTCCCGCCATGCAAGGTACCAGCAATACGAATATTTTCTTTTTTAAAGAAATCCCATTAAATAGCTTCCTCAGTAATCTCATCCTCACTCTATACCCCTTCTGTACGCGCCTTTCTATATTTATAATGTACCCATAAGTGTGGACACATTATTTAGCGGGGCTCCCATTTTTTTAGACATCCCTTCCCATTAGTTCCATATAAATGGACACCCCCTCACCTTTCAGAACCCCAATTGTGGACATGCCTTGCTGGTATACCCTGCTTCTGGGACAACTGGCTTGGATGATTGCTGAGGCCTCTTTTGGCTTAGACACCTCTCTTGGCTTATGGTATTCTTATCTAAGAACAGGAGGAATACCATGACCAAAAACCCTTTTACCAATGAACAAATGCTGCTGCTTCGTCAAAATCCTTACACCTACAAGGTGTCCAAATTCCAATTAACCTTTACCAGGGAGTTCAAGGAGATCTTTTACTCGGAATACCAGTTAGGGGAGATTCCGCGGCAGATCCTCGCAGATCATGGCTATGATCCTGCCGTCCTTGGGGACCGCAGGGTATGGAGCATTGCCAGACACATTCGGGAACAGTACGATAAATATGGCGGGTTTCACCAAGGACATTCCCCTCACAGGATGCAAAGCTCCGTCTCCCCGGCTGCTGATCTGCCGCCATCCGAAAAGGATGAATTAAAACTGCTTCGGCATGAGGTTGATTATCTGAAACAGGAAGTTGAGTTCTTAAAAAAAATTTCCTCACTCAGGACTACAAGGAAGTAGGTGCTCTGCTTATGAACGACTCTTCCTGTATATTTGAGATTATCCAGCAAACGATCCGGCAAAGCGAGAATTCCCTTTCTGCCAAAGAACTCTGTTCCATAGCCGGTGTTTCCAGAAGCGGTTATTACGCCTGGATAAAGGCAGCTCCTGTCCGTTCGCTTCAGGAACAGAAGGACCGTGAGGATTTTGATCTGGTTCTGGCCGCTTACAGGCTGCATGGTTATGCCAAAGGGGCCAGGGGCATCTATATGGAACTGCTCCATATGAACCCGCCGGTGATCATGAACCTGAAAAAAATCCGCAGGCTGATGGAAAAGTTCCACCTCTCCTGTCCATACCGAGGCCCAAATCCATATAAAAGAATGGCAAAGGCACTAAGGACCAGCAATGTAGCGGACAACCTGCTAAACCGTGAGTTCGAATGTTATGGACCAAGAATAGTCTTGTTGACGGATATCACTTATCTGTCCTATAGCGGATCCTTTGCCTACCTGTCAACCATCCTGGATGCCTTTACCAGGCAGATACTTTCTTATGTGCTCAGTGACTCCCTGGAAGTGGATTTTGTTCTTGAAACGGTCAATAAACTGGTGGCCGGTCATGGGATCTCACTTCAAGCAGAAACAATCATCCACAGTGATCAGGGGTGCCATTACACCAGCCAAAGTTTTCTTCATATACTTTATAACAAGAAGCTGCGCCAGTCCATGTCCCGGCGTGGCAACTGCTGGGACAATGCGCCCCAGGAGAGTTTCTTTGGGCATATGAAGGACCATATCAAGGCAAAACTGGCTGAATGCGTAAGCTTTGCAGAGGTACAGTCTGTCATTGATGACTACATGGCTTATTATAATAATCAGCGGTACCAATGGCATCTGGCGAAGCTTGCACCCAATGAGTTTTATAAATTTGTCATCACTGGAGAATATCCACTGGATGTTCCCAAAATACCTGCGCATCCGGTCATAGCCAAAAAACCGGAAGAACTTGGATGCCAATTATATCAGAAAAATACGGATAGTTAAAAAATTTCATAGAATACCATGACATTTAAAGAGGTGTACCTGTATGCAGGATACTTTGGAAGTAAAGGTGCGAAAAAAGTGCCCCACTTTTTAAAATGTCCTTGACAAAGGGTACAGTTCAATTCCTACCCTTTCACGGACCCTGCTGATAAACCTGCAATCACTTTTTCCTGGAAACACATAAAAATGATAATCATCGGAATAATTGCTACCACCATTGCCGCTAAAGTTGCTCCTACATCTGTATTATACTGCGCAGAAAAACTATTGACTACCTGTGTTATGGTTTGAAATTTGGGTTTTGATATAAACAGCGTCGCAAAGATGAGGTCGTTATAAATATTTACAAATGCCAGAATACCTGCTGTAGAGATTGCCGGAAGGGATAATGGCACAATCATCTTCCGGAAGATGCCAAAAGTCCCGCTTCCGTCTATGGTTGCCGCCTCATCAATTTCTTTGGAAATTCCCCTCATATACCCGGTTATCAGCAGGATGGACATGGGTAGATTGAACGTTACATATATGGTAATCATCGTAACGGGATTGTTCTGCATCCCCAGCTTCCCAATTGTCCCTACCAGTGGAATAAAAGTTGCCTGTACCGGAACTAAAATTCCCAATATGAAGTAAATATTCAGCCCATCAATCAGCTTTCCTTTGAACCTTGATAAAACAAATCCAGCCATCAGTGCAATGACCATAATCAGGATAACGGATATAATGGCATAGGTAAAAGAATTAAAAATGCCTTTTATAACCCCGGACCGCAGGATTGCTTTATCATAATTTTTAAAACTCCATATCTCTGGAAGCTTAAAGGGCCCCATATAGATTTCGTTGGTATTTTTAAAAGACCCCAGTATGACAACAATCAAAGGAATGATATTCATACATGCCCACAAAATCGCCAGTATATAGAGAATTTTCTTTTTGATTTTTACTTTCATTATCTCGCCTCCTCTACTCTTTTGCAACCAGATACTTATTTGCAATCAGACTTCCAATTAACCCCACCACCAGAATAAATGTAGCAATCGTGGCACCATAGCCAAATTTTCCATAGGAGAACGTCTGCAGGTACATATTAACTGCCGGCACTTGCGTGGCTTCATTTGGACCTCCCTTTGTCATAACAAATACCAGGTCGAAGGTCTTCAGGGTTCCGGTAATCATAAGAATGACATATACTTTTAAACTTTCTTTCATCATGGGCAGTGTAATATAGAGAATTTTTTTTATTCCGGTTGCTCCATCCAGTTCGCCCGATTCATATAATTCTTCAGGTATAGCTGTCATACCAGCTGAAAAAATAACCATATTTAAGCCGATATATACCCATGCACTTACCAGTACTACCGAATACATTGCAATATCGGGATTGCCCAAAAAGTCCATGTTAAAATCAGGATTAAAAAATCGTATCATATCATTAATTAAACCCCAGTTTGGATTTAAAATAAATTTCCACATAATTGCTACCGCTGTCATCGGAATAATAACCGGAAGGAAGAATGCAAATTTAAATGCACGCAGCCCCCGTATTTTTTTTGAGATAAACATAGCCAGTAAAAATGCAATCGGACCCTGAATTAAAACACCCTGTGCCAGATAAATAAACATATTCCGGATACAGATCCAGAATACACGGTCGCTGAACATGCGTTTATAATTACTGAATCCTACAAATTCTTTCGGCGTCTGCCAGATGCCATTCCATTCCACAAATGACAGATAGACAGTCTGAATGATTGGTGTGAAAAACATAAATGCGATTAATAGAAATGCCGGAAGAATCATGAAAAACGGCACATAATATTTTTTTATCCATTTCACGGAAAGTCCCCCCTTTATAGACACGGACAGGCTTCTCCCCTGTCCGCGCATCATTTTTAATTATGGCTGTCTATTTCGTCCTGAACCTCTTTCATTGCAGCTTCCGGAGAATTACCTGCTACCATGCCCGCAAGGGAATTTCTCAGTCTGTCCTGTAAAGAAGCAATTGTGCTGTACTGGTCAATTTCCTGCATTAAGCCAGTTGCCGTATTATTTATCAGGTCAATACATTCTTTTGTTAAATAATTCATCTCTTCCGGCGGTGTTGCACTCTTAACTGCGAAGATCTGGGTGGGATCTGCTTTCCATATCTCGGTAACGACTTCCGGTGAAGTAAGGTATTTTACCAGCTTTACGGTTGCTGCGGTAGTTGCCTCATCTTTCTTAGCTATAGACAGACCTTCATTTGGACCTCCCATTGAGCCTCCTTTTAAATCCATCTTGTCATCAAATGCAGGGAACCAGATTACATCTACTCCTTTTCTATCCAGAAATTCCGGATTGTTTTCCAGAATATTGGTCGGCTGCCAGGTTCCGATTGCAATCATCGGGGATTTCTCCGTTGAGAAAAGTGCCTGCTCTGTTGCAGAATCCAGGGATGCAATGTTTTCGCCAAAATACCCTTTGTCCTGCCAGGATTTCATAAGATTTACTAACTCCAGCATCTTGTCGCCGGTGTACTTTTCTTTTCCATTTGCCAGGTCATAAATATAATCCTCGCCATATTTTCTCATAACCAGACCGGAAAGGAGATGTGCAAAACGCCATCCTTCTCCTGACATTGGAACCGGTGTAATACCTTCTTCCAGGAACTTATCGCAGACTGCTTCAAATTCTGAAATCGTCTCCGGATATTTCAGTCCTCTGGATTCGAACATATCCTTGTTACAATAGAGAACGGTAGCAAAGTCCGTAAATGGAACCCCATATACACCTTCTTTTGCCTGATATTCCCACATACTGAACAGATCTAAAAAGTTATCTTTCCACTCCTTATCCTTTTCAAACTCAGAGGTAAGGTCATACAGAACATCACTTTCCACGTAGGAATAGATGGTACTGCCGCCATAATTCTGGAACAATTCATACATATCGCCTGTAGCTGCCGCTGTTTTCATTTTTTCATAAAACTGCGTATCGTCCGCCCCTGCTACGGCATCATATTCAATCTCAACATTCGGATTTTTTTCCATAAAATCCTGACAGGCTTTATATATAGCGGCTCCCAGAACCGTATCTTCCGCCCAGCGGTTCAAGAATTTGATTTTGACCGGTTCGCCCTCTCCTGCCGTCTGCTCTTCACCTGTCTCCTTTTCTGAATCCGCTCCTGCAGCTGTTGTCTCCTGGGTTCCCTTCTTATTGCCGGTGGTCTTTTCCCCGGAATCCGCTGAATTTCCTGCACATCCTGCAAGTGTTGCAGACAACATCGTAACCGCCAATAAAATACTTATGATTCTCTTTTTCATCTTAAATCCTCCTATTTCGGTTCTTCGTATATTTTTTTCACATTAGCGCTAACTGATAATGCTATTTTAGCAATTATGTATAATGTCGTCTATAAAATATATTTACTTCACCGTTAATATTTTTACTTTAATGATGTTTAAGTCAATATACTTTATATGTTTTTATATTTTTTTCTCACATACTAACTAATCGACTCATTCTGATTAACTACAAATCTCCGCCTTACAGTCTGGTCCTCCCTGTGTCTTTATTGCGAATTCAAACAGGATACAGCAATCAGATACTAAAAAGAAAGTGACTTTACTTTTGCGAAATGCTAAACTATAAACAACAAAATATTAAATATCTGCAAAACCTTAAACTGTAAAGAAAGAAACAGCAAAGTAATAAGGTACAAAAGAGATTTGTAAAGGAGGCTGCTTTTTATGAATCATGAATTTACCCTGCTGCAGAGTGATTATACGGTCTGTTCGGAAGACTGGGGTATGACAGATGAAAATGCTTTATTTTACCGCATGTACTATATCCTCGGTGGTGAAGCATATCTCAAAAAAGGGGATCAGAAGATCCGACTGGAACCGGGATTTTTCTATATTCTGCCTTTAATGAAACCGTATACACTCTGGCATATCAAAGAAGATCCCCTGCAGGTACTCTGGTTTCACATTCAGATAAAGATGGATTTTTATATTGATCTGGGAATTGTAAAAATAATAGAAAATACGCCGATGTATTATATCCTTCAAAGTCTGCGTTCATTTATGGGACAATCCAGATATCAGAGAGAAACAGAACAGCTTTTTGATATATTCCTGACACTGCTTAATGAGGATCTTCCCCTGCAAAAAACCGATCATCCTGCTATGAAAAGCGTACTGGATTATATCGATACACATTTAGCGGACCGCATTACAGTGCGTGATCTGGCAGCATATGTGGGAATGGAGCGATCCTACTTTTCACGTAAATTCAAAGCTACTTTTCAAATGTCACCCAACCAGTATCTCTATTCCGCACGTTTGAACCGGGCAGCCATTGCCCTGGCACAGGGAGCTACTGTGTCAGAAGCCTGTCAGATCGCAGACTATGCAGATGAAAAATCTTTCTCCAGAGCCTTTCACAGCTACATGGACATTTCGCCTAGCACCTACCGCAAAAGTCACATCGTGCAACCTTAAAGTCACACCACAGTGTTGTGGCTTTTTTCTATTCATGATACCCTTTAGAAAAGAACAACACCGGGAGGTAGGTATATGTTACAAGAAGAAAAGAGTGCAAAAATTAATATGATCCGTTTTACAGACTCGGACAAAGATATTCTGCGCACCCTGGGGTATCGAATCGCAGAAATATCTGACGACAGCAGAAACGCATTACGTGCAAAGAACTGGGCTTTATTAAATGACAAAAAATCCGTAAAACCAATGGTCTGGATCAATGAAGTTCCATGGCATGAATTGAATGTGGATGATGAATTAACGTTGAGATGCCGGCAGCCCTGGGCCAGAAAGTTAGAGGATAGCCTGCGAAAAACAATCTACCAGTGGAATCATTTCCCTGGAGATATGGTCGTTAATCCTTATATGGAATCTCCACTTGCAATTTCGTCTACCGGTTTTGGAATTGAAGAAGATGTGACCTGCGTTTCTACTGATCAGGATAACGACGTAGTATCCAGGCATTTTAAAATCCAGATCTCGGAACCGGAAGATATCGAAAAGATTAAAATGCCTGTTGTTACACATGACATTAAAGAAACCGAAGAAACATTTGCCGCCATGAATGAAATATTTGCGGATATTCTTCCCGTGAAAAAGGTGGGAAGAAAGCACATCTGGTATACACCCTGGGACTACCTGGTACGATGGTGGGGTGTACAGGAGGCAATTATGGATCTGATTCTCCGCCCGGATATGGTGCATGACATTTACGAACGCATGGTACAGGCGTGGATGAAGGAAATGGACCAGCTGGAAGCCATGAACCTGCTTTCACTGGATAATAACAATACCAGAATCGGTTCCGGAGGATATGGCTATACGACAGAACTTCCCGGAGCTGACTATGATTCTTCCCATGTGATGGCGAAAAACATGTGGGGCTGTTCCAACGCACAGATTTTCTCTACCGTCTCTCCCGAGATGCATTGGGAATTTGCCGTAGAACACGACTTGAAATGGCTGGAACGCTTTGGCTTGACCTATTATGGCTGTTGTGAACCGCTGGATATTAAAATGGATATACTGCGTCGTATCCCCAACCTTAGAAAGGTATCAGCATCTCCCTGGAACAACAGTGAAAAAATAATAGATGCAATTGGTTCTGATTACGTAATCAGCCGAAAGCCTAATCCGGTAATTGTAGCAGGAAATACCTTTGATTCCAATCAGGCTGAAAAAGATCTGCGGGACTTTATGGCCCTTACGGATAGTGGATGCCATGTGGAACTTATTTTCAAGGACATCTCCACGGTGAGATATGACCCGAAAAGACTCTGGGAATGGGAAAAAATTGCTATGCGCGTTGCAGATGATTATGCAGGGTAAAACTAAAATAACAGGGATTTGTAATTTTACCCAATTACAAATCCCTGTTATGGTATGCATTTATCGATACATTTTTAGCTGTATATCATCTGGTTCTGTCATCCAGAGTATAGTCTCCCATACCTCCTGTCCGTCATTTTTCTGTCGTGGTCCCGGAGTACTTCTGCCATTCAAAATATATTCTTTTAACTGATGACGCAGTTCCTTTGCCAGTTCTGGATACCGCTCTATCACATTTACACGTTCTCCAATATCCTCTGATAAATCATACAGCTGGAACCTGGGAAGATTTTGGTCCTCCTCTCCCGGTTTGGGATCTGACCAACCGCCGGAGCCGGGACACATTTCCAGTTTCATCATCCCTTTTCGGATAGAAAGGGAACCATCGATACTCTGGTGTACCACATCTCTGCGGACCTCCGGTCCTTTCGCATCTTTCCAAAGCGGCAGATTGCTGACACTGTCTTCTCCTGCATTTTCCGGCAATGGATAATCAAAATAATCAGCCAGTGTGGCCATCAGATCACAAAGGCAGACCACCCGGTCACATACGCCTCCTGCCGGGATCAATTCCGGCCAGTGCATAATCAGCGGAACTCTGTGCCCACCTTCATAGATATCTGCCTTTGTACCCCGGAATACATAGCTGGGATTGTGTCCCGCTGCTTTTAACTCTTCGTAATCCGCCATTGGGGAACACCCGTTATCCGAGGTGTATAGAATAACCGTATTTTCTAAAAGCCCCAGTTCTTCCAGCTTTTTCGTAATTCTTCCGGCTGCGTCATCACAGTGCAATACAAAATCTCCATAAGTATTCGTTCCCGATTTGCCCAGGAACCGTTTTGCCGGGAGAATCGGTGTATGGGGCGCAGGCATGGGAAAATAAATAAAAAAGGGATTTTCTTTATACTCTTCTATCTTATCCAGTACCCTGTCTGTGAGTTCATCCAGAACATTTTCATGTACGAACCCCGGTGCAGCAGGACCTTTCCTCCAAAATTTCTTGCCTGTATTCTGGGTCTCATGATCCGGCTTTGCCGTAAAATGATCATTCTCGATATAGACATAGGGAGGCATATCCAGAGATCCGCTGATTCCGAAGTAATAATCAAAACCATGTTCCACCGGAGATCCTTTTATTTTTCCTGCGTAATCCACTCCGTCGCTTGCCCCAAATTCTTCCGCTTCCCGGAAATCTTCGAATTTGGCAAAATCCATTCCAAGATGCCATTTTCCGATCATTGCCGTTTGGTATCCCTGTTCTTTTAAAAGATTCGCCACAGTCATACGGCCTGGCTCCAGAAGGGGGGCTGAATATCCTCCCACAACATATGATTTCAGCCGGGAACGCCAGTTATAGCGTCCCGTCAAAATACTGTATCTGGATGGAGTGCAGACTGCGGAAGATGCATGAGCATCCGTAAAACGTATGCCGTTTTCGCACAATCTGTCCAAATTAGGAGTCTGAAAAGGACAATTTTCGTTGTAAGCCGAGATATCTCCATAACCCATATCATCAGCCAGAATATAAATCAAGTTTGGGCATTTCTTTGGTTTTCCCATCCTGTTCTCTCCTTTCCCGATTAAATTACGGTTATTCCTTTACGATTCCATAATTATTTTCAGCCGACCAGCCATTTTCTACCTTCACTTCGTCCAGCACCTCTTTATAAGAATCATTTACCATCTTTCCAAATTCTCCGGTTGATAATCCGCCCTCCAGATACTGCTGTCCTGCCCGATGGAAATAAGTACGCAGTTTTTCATTAATGCCTGTATAATAAGCCATGCGTAAGGGTTCTTCCGTAATAATAAATCCGCTTAAGCTGTCCGGAAGTTTTGTTGTATTTGCCAGCGGAATTCTACAGATGCCGTCAGCAAACTTTTTCTGGATGTCCGGTGAAGACATATACTGAACAAATTTAATTGCTGCTTCTAATCTGGCATTATCCCCTTCCAGGTTTTTATTGATTGCATAAATGATATCCGGCTGTCCGCCCAAAATTACGGATTTCCCCATTGCATATTCTGATGTATCTTTTGTAATGACCGGAACCGGCATTACTTCATAATTAAAGTCATCCCCTACGGCATCCTGAATCTGGCTGAGATTTGTTGAAAGTGCCTGTACCATTGCAACTTCGCCTCGCATGAACATATCCAGCGCTGATTTTTGATCCAGTCCATTGTAATCACTGGTCCAGTACTGTGAAAATTCCTTCATCATATCAAATCCTTTTTCCAGCTGCGGACTTGTAAAATCAATTTTTCCTTCATCGAATCCTTTTGCGATTTCTCCTAACTCAATATAGCCGTTACCGGACTCGTCCAGTTCTTTAACAAGCCCTTCATCCAGCTGACTGGAAACAGAGTTGTTAAACCAGAGCCAGGAAAGATCTCCAATTGTTGCATTGGGGAATCCAAATGGTATCGTTCCGGAATCTTTCAGTTTTTTACAGGCATCCATAAATTCCGCCCATGTCTCCGGTTTCTTCACACCTGCTTTTTCAAACAAATCCATGTTACAGAAAATACGAACCACACTGGTTGAAGATGGATAGCCCGGAACCACATTGTCCGGAAGTTCCATTCTTTCTAATATAGAATCCGGGAGGGTCTCTCTCCAAGGCTGTCCGGGATCATAAGCACTTTCTTTGTCATAGAGATCTTTAAAATTATACAGCCAGCCACTGTCATAATCCGAAGTGATATTATATAAAATATCTGTATACACATCCGGTCCTTCTCCCGCGGAAAACTGTGTTGTCAGCCAGGTTCGGTAATCTCCCGTGGGTATGGACTCAAACTCCACCTGAATTCCGGTATCATCTGTGAAAGCTTTGATAATATCCTGGGTAAGCTGGTTAGCCTTTTCGTCCGTACCCAGATCCTGCACAAACTTTAGCGTCACATTTTCTCCACCGCCTGCTTTCTTTTCACCATCCGCCGACTCATCTTTTTTAGATTCCTCCCCCTGATTTGCCTCGCTTCCCGCCTGGGTATCTTTAGCCGCACCGGCTGCTTTACCGGTTTCTTTGTCACCGCCCGATGCTCCGCATCCTGCCAGCAATCCAACCGCCATAGCCCCGCTTAAGAGAACTGCAATTATTTTTTTCTTCATTTTCATTTCCTCCTTTTTATATAAAGTCCGGCCCACATGAACCGACCCTATTTCTGCTTTCATTAGTTTCTTTAACTATCCGCTCTTTTTTCTGGACGCGCTTATCCTTTCACGGATCCCTGGGTCAATCCTGCTACAAAAGATCTGCTTGCAAAACAGAACAGGATGATCAGCGGCAGGGAGGCAATAATGTATCCCGAAAACAACACACCGTTTCCGTCATTCACTGAGGTTACCATTTTCGTCAAAGCTACTGCAATCTGCTGGGTTTTCTCTCCTGTCGCTGCTACCAGGGGCCAAAGATAGTTATTCCAGGCAGATAATCCTGTCATAATCGTCATCGTTGCTATGATGGGTTTTGAAAGAGGTGCTGCCACCTTCATTAGAATTGCCATATCTCCCGCCCCTTCAATTTCTGCTGCTTCAAACAGACTTTTCGGCAGTCCTTCCATTGAACCTCTGGTCAGAAATGTCCCCATCGCAACACTGTAGGCAGTAGGCGGTAAAATCAGCCCCCAGTACGTATTATATAACTTTAGTTCCGATATCTGGATGAACTGGGGAATCAGCATTACAAATCCCGGGATCATCAGCATTGCTATAATACCATAATATAATACCCTGGAACCTTTAAATGTAAATCGTACAAATGCATAAGCTGCCAATACCGAAAGTATAATGGTCAGAATAATCACTGCAAAAGTAACAACAAAGGAGTTCATCATTGGTCTTGCTACCTGGGATAATGCTTTTTCAAAATTTACGAACCTCCACTCCGCTGCAAACATAAAAGGATTCATAATTATTTCTTTCTGAGGTTTAAATGCATTGATTACTAACAGGTAAAACGGTGATAAAGTCAGGAGCAGTAATAGGCCAAGTACTACTCTGCCTGAGATTTTTGCAAATAATTTCATACGTCCCTCCTTCTATTCTGATAAGTCTTCACTCTTTAAGAATTTATTGTTTAAAACGGTTAGAATCATTATGATGATAAATAAAATGATACCAATAGCTGATGAATATCCCATCTTTTTGTATGTAAAGCCCTGTTCGTATAAATAAACTGCCGGAACCATGGTAGAAGTCACTGGTCCTCCCTTTGTCAGAATATAGATCGATTCAAAAATCTGCAGGGAATTGATGATAGCCAATGTAATCATAAGCTTCAGCTGTCCGGAAACTAACGGCAAATCCACTTTGATAAACCGCTGTAAAATATTTGCTCCATCGATTCTGGAAGCTTCAAATACATCCCTGGAGATTGATTGTAATGCTCCGAAGTAAATCAGGAACTGCATCCCTCCCAGCATAGACATTCCAAGCCAGGGAAAGCCGATTGCAATAATAGATCCAAGTGCTGTCTTCGTATCTCCAAGCCAGGGACTCGCCAGATTAGAAAGGCCGATGTTATGAAGCAGAATATTCAGAACTCCGTTATCTCCTGCCAGTATCCATTTCCATAACAAAATGATTACTACTCCGGGAATTACCATTGGAAAAGTAAATGCCGTCCGGATAACATATTGCTTTTTCGCCGATTTAATGGCAAACAACAACTCTGCAGCCAAAAGCGGAATTGACACAACGATTATGATATATGCGATCATTACTTTCAATACCGTTACTAATGATCCCAGGAATACGCTGTCTTTAAATGCTGCAGCATAATTATCCAGCCCCACAAACACATTCAGGTTACCTCCGTTCCAATTAAAAAAGGACTTTTCAATTGCCATTCCAAAGGGAATGTATTTAAATGTAACCAGAAAAATGTAGATTGGAATCAAAAACAAATAAGGTTTAATCATTTTAATCCAGTTTCTCTTTTTCTGCACTTCTCTTTCCTCCTTTTGTACATCTTGTACGTTAATTAAATTATATCAATACTATTTTTATATATCTTTGTATTATTTTTCTGTGTTTGGTGTACTATTTTTATATGAAAGCACAAAAAAAAGGTGTGTATGATAATTTTACACACCTTTTTGTCCATATCCAATTACCGTAATATTCGTTTATCTCTTAATGCATGATGTTTTGTCTTTTTGGGTAATAATAACGCGGCTGGCTATACCCTCTTCACTTTCAATCCGAATACCGCAGTCCTTCCCATAGAGAAGCTTAATTCTGTCGTTTACATTGATTAAAGCAATCCCGAACCCTTTATTCTCAGGCGTACGGATTTCTTTGGAAAATGAATTCAACGATTTATTCAACATATCCAACTGCTCTTTTGCAATTCCCCTGCCATCATCCGAGACAATAAGGTCCACATAATTCCCTCTTCTTACCACACTGATATCAATTATTCCCTTATGCCCGGGCTTTGGTAAAATTCCATGTACCCACGCATTTTCCACTACCGGCTGTATCAGCAGTTTTACCGTTTCCAGCATCTCATCTTCCTTGGTAACATGCACTTTCAACTGCACACAATGGTCATAACGCTCATTAATGATCGCCAGATAGGATCTCACGTGATTCAGTTCTGCTTCTAAAGTAGTCCTTGATTCCTTACAATTAATGCTGTAACGCATCATATTCGAAAGATTCTGGGTTAGATTCGCAATGGTATCAATCTCTTCGATCTGGGCAATACAGTAGATATTATCCAGTGTATTGTATAGAAAATGGGGATTAATCTGCGCCTGCAATGCACTGATCTGTGCCTGTTTTTCCCGCACTTCCGACAGGTATATCCTTGCCCCCATTTCCTGAATTCTTTTTTTCATTTTGTTAAACCGCTGTGCAATATGTCCGATCTCATCGTTAGAGGAAACTTTGATAAAGGCTTCCGGTTCCTCCTCCATCGTATCCATAAAGTCATTCAGTACCTTAACCGGCAGCATCAGCCGTTTGGATAAATACACGGATACCAGTATCCCCAATATTGCGCAGGAAATAAAGATCAGATTAATGGTCTGTACTAGATGATGGACACTTTCAAACAGAACACTGTTAGAGTCCACTGTAGTTACCACCCACTTGTATCTTGGTATGTACATACTGGTAATAAAGGATTCTTTATCGGAAATGGTAGTATAATTCTGGTCCTTCGCCTTTTCTTCCGGTTTTTCAATTCTTAGGGCAATTTTATGGGCATTCTCCTGGGCAATATGCTGACTGAAAATAACATTTCCCTCATAATCCGTAACCACAATTCCCCTGTCCTGTGAATCCAGCTGACGAAAAATACTGGAAATCTCCGAAAATTTTACGGATGCCATGATAAACGGAACATAATCATCCATCCCCTTTGAACTTCTTGGAATCCGCTTTATATAAAGCAGAACTTCTGATTTACTTAGGCCCGCTGGTTTGTAGTCTTCTTTTACCGGACCATAGATAAAATCATTTTTATTCATTTGGGCAAACTGTTGGTACCAATCCGCTTCCTTAACGTCAAAACGGTTTAAGTACATTCCTTCTCCTACATAGACATGATGATCTTTATCATAGTAAATCAAAACTCCATTTACCACATTTCCCAGATTATTAATATAGATATTGTCTTTTAAATCCATCTCAAAATCAACCTGGCTTTTTAGGGTCTGAAATGTATAAGGTTCTTCACCGGAAAAACAGATGCTCTCAAATAATTGCTGGTTATTACTGTTAGCCACATACTGAGCCACACGATTAAATATTGCATCCAGATCATAGGTGACTTTCGCCATTGCCTGTGAATTGTAATTAATAATCTGTGTTTTTACAAATTTAGTATTAAAATAATTAACCGCCGTAGAAATCCCAACCAGCATCACAAGGAGCAGAATGATATAGCTGGACATTACCTTCCAGTGCATTTTACTCTTTATCTTCTTAAACATGCTCTTCTCCATACAATTCCCTGTTCAGCTTTGTCTTATATTCTGTAGGACTTTCTCCTGTTACCTTTTTAAAAACCTTTGTAAAATAATGCTGATCCGGATACCCCACCTGCGCTGCTATATCCCAGATTTTCCCTTGAGTCGTCATCATTAATTCCTTCGCCCGTTCTACCTTAACCTGCATAATATAGGAGGTCAGGGAAATCCCTGTTCTTTTCTTAAAGACCGTGGACAGATAGGCTTCACTTAAATGATATTTTAAAGCCAGACCGGAAAGAGTATATTTTTCACTGTAGTTTCTTCTGATCGTATCCTCAATATCCTTGATCACATCCTGAATATCTACAGATCTGGCTGCATCTCCCGCGGACTGTTCCCTATCCGCCGATTCTTTATGCCCTTCTTCCGTTATATGCAAATCTGCAGTTAATTCCTCTATACACCTTTGAATCGTATTATTCAATACCTGCTTATCCACCGGCTTTAAGAGATAGTCAACTGCCCGGTAGGCTAATGCCCGTTTCACGTACTCAAACTCATCATACCCGGAAATCATAATAATTCTCGTCTGCTTCTCTATGGCATAAATTCGTTCGCAAAGGGTACATCCATCTTCTGTGGGAAATTTCACATCTGAAATCACGATCTGGGGACGGTACTCTGCAAATAGTGTCAGGGCATCCTCTACCGTATCCGCCTCCAGAACCTGTGTTTCTCCCACTAACCGGCTTTGGTCGATCATCTTTATAATACCCTTACGGATCCATCGCTCATCATCTGCTACCAGAATTATCATATGTATCTCTCCTTTAAACACTTTATACTAACTATATCCTGCTTTTTACCGAATGTCTACCGGTAACTCTGATTTTATAAACACGTTCTGGTGTTTCGCTGATTAAGGGACGCTTTGTAGATAGATGTAGTGCGCTGAGTCACTAAAACACGCTTTAACAATAACAAATAAAATAATCCTGATAAGAAATATTGCATTCCTCTTTTGCCGGTACAAAGAAAAGTTTCTGCAAAACAGCCCTGCGAGTTACTGCACTCTCCTGGGCTTTCATCAGAACAGACTTAACCTGATAATCGGTATATATATGCAGTAATATTTCACGCATAAGTTCCCCGAAAGGTTCTTCCTTTTCATATTCCGGAAGAATATCTATGCGCAATATTCCCATCCACTTATCATCCACGGAATATTTCTTTGAAGGACAGATTTCAATTGTCCCCACTGGCTTTTTCCTTTCCTTATCCACAATGGTTAGTCTCACAAAATCCTGAGCTTCATACCGGCTGTCCCAGTAGTCCATACATTTTAAAAAGGATTCATAATCCGTATAGTAAAAATCATCATTGCAGCTGTCCCCGTTAAAATACCTTGCAGCCTCTTTGTTGGAATAGCATAAAAACAAATCTTCACTGTCTCTTATTTCCATCTTCCTCAGGAAAAAATGTTCTGTTTCATAAGACGGACATTCCGTAAAGACATTTTTGTTACTCATATAAAAACCACCCTTCCATTATTAAATATTCCAGTTGTACAACATTTAAATATTCTCGGATACTTATTTCAAGTATAACAGAACATCTGTTCGATGTAAAGACTATTTTTGATGTTGCATAATTTATTTACTGTCTTTTTCTTTTCTGCAAATGTATAATAAGGTAAAACAAAAGCTCAGGAGGAATTGCCGCTGATGTACTCAGATAGCAGCCTTCCTGTTCCAACCAGTAAATAATATACATCAGCATTTTTACGCAAAAATATAACCTCTGAGCTATCGCTTTATCACTATTTGTATAGCGTGCAATTATGCGATAGCTTAGAAGTTATATTATAATTCTGTTGCCCTCTTTTTATTTTCATACATTTTTTTATCTATTTCACGCAGGGCATCCTGGATATCATTGACTGCCCGATAATGAGTCATACCATAGGCAAAACTGATCTTGCGTTCTTTTAATTCTCTGATAGATTTTTCAATTGCGTCCAGTAACACTGTTTCATTTTCTTTTTTAGCAATCAGCATGAACTCATCGCCCCCGGTGCGGTAGACGGTAGCAATTTTCCTCATGTTTTTAATAATGACTTCCGAAAAAAATACTAAGGCTTTATCTCCTTCTTCGTGTCCGAATGTGTCATTGATATATTTAAAATTATTAATATCAATTAAGCATAACATGCAATCTTGTTTACTCTGGATTTTGCTGACTGCCAGATTAAACATTTGACGGTTATATGCTCCTGTTAAGGAATCAACAGCAAAGAAGTTAATATTCTGCGATATGTAATAAATAATAATGCCTAAAGCAGAAAATCCATAATTCAAGCAATAGTATCCATAATTAACTTCTAAAAAAATACTTAGAATAATGGTTGCCATGATGGCTGCGATGGTTATCTGCTCCGTCTTCTTTCCTTGATCATATTTCTGTGCCGGAAAAAAAATCATCAGCATCAGATAAAATAAAGTGGTCGCAGCAGGCAGAAAAAATAATATTCCCCGGTCATAGCTGTTATCGGTGCTTATGTAAAATACGATGTTTACGAAGATACTGATAAAACAAATTCCTGCATTAATAAATAATGGTATATAATATATCTTTTTAAATTTGTCTTTATAAAATATTCGCATCAGCAGCATGGGTATAATAGGACCGCATGAAAAGTTTAGAAATGATGTAATTCTTCGCAAATACCAGATAGAAAGATTGGCTTCCCATCTGAACATATAATCTAATGAGGTGATTACAATCAAACCCAGATTGATAATGACCGCACTCTTGAATAAACGGTTCTGTTCCTTACTAAATAAGTAATTAATGCTAATCAGATATAACAAGAACAACAAACCGGTCAGGGGAACGGCATACGAATATATAAGCGTACTCATAATACACCTGCTCTCTGGGCTTCTCATTTAAATCCGCCTCTGTATTTACCATATATTGGTCTTGATCATTATATCAAAATAAGATTCATCTGTCATCCAGTATTTATTGGGACGGTTACATTTACTATTCTGTCATTCAATATTAAATGATCAATATTAAATTATCAGCTTGCCGTTTCCCTTTTCATCTTCCACATCGCAAGTAAAAAACTGCAGGCACATAATCCTGTAAAAAGCAGAAGCACAGGCAGTATCCGCACAGCAGAAACTGTTTCCCCCATGATCAATCCACGGATTGCATTTATAACATGGGTAAATGGATTGATATTCACCAGGATCTTCAATCCACCCTTAAGATTTTCAGACGGAAATAACGCTGAACTCAGGAAAAAGACCGGCAAAACAATAGCCGTCATTATAGTTTCATATATCACTTCATTTGGCAGGCACAGACTGATTGTATATGCAGCTCCCGCCAGAAAAAAAGCGGTCAGAAACACGAAAACTCCAATGAGCAATATTCCCGGAATCCCATTTTGGAAACGTACTGAAAAGAGGAGGCTGATCACGCATAAGATAAAAGTTTCCAAAAGTGATACGAATATCGCTTCCAGCATTTGTGCCAGTACAATGGAACTGCGCCTCACCGGTGAAATCAGGATTCGGTAAAAACTGCCGTTATTTTTCATGAGGAAATTCATGATTCCGCCGCTGCTGCATGATGAAAATGTTACCAGGAACATTACACCCGGCAATATAAACGCCGTATAGTTCTTGATGCCTGTTCCTCTCATCGTAGAATCGGCAACCACGCTGTATAAAACCAGCCATAACATTGGCTGAAGAATGGTAATAATTATGGTAAATCTGTTTTTAAATCTCCATTTTACATTTCTCCACAGCAGATTCAGCATAATAACCCCTCCTCACTGTTTTGGGAACCATTGAATGCCAGAAAAATATCTTCCATGCTTGGTTCTGCTATTTCAATTGCGTCAAATAAGATTTTCTCTTTTAATAGCCATTGACTTAGCGATGTAAATGCTTCCCTTTTATTGCTGACACTCAGGGTAACCATATGGCCTCTTCTGTCTGACGCGAAAGCGAAACCGGTTTCCATTAATAAAGGCAGATGTTCTTTTGCTTCCTTTGAAGTTGGAAAGGTGATACGAATCAGGTTCTTGCGCAGATACTTTCTCAGACTGTCAGGTGTTCCCTGGATCAATTCTTTTCCCTCCCTGATAATGCAGATAGAATCACTGAGCTGCTCTGCCTCTTCTAAATAATGGGTTGTAAGGAAGATGGTAGTACCATATTTCTCACGGATAGCGAGGAGCATCTTCCACAGCGCATTTCTGGACATAACATCCATCCCTGTCGTAGGTTCATCTAAAAAAAGAATTCCGGGATTGGAAATCATATTCATTGCAATATCCAGCCTGCGCTTCACCCCTCCTGAATAAGAAGAAACCGGATAATTTTTATAGCCGGACAACTGGAATGTTTCTATCAGCTCTTCGATTCTCTTTTCGGCAGTTTTCTTTTCAACCCGATACAGCCTGCTCTGAAATATCATATTTTCCATTAAGGAAAGGTGCTCATCTACTGATATTTTCTGGGAAACGCAGGCAATCTGCGTCCTGATCCAGTCTGCCTCACTGCACAAATTTTTTCCAAATACCATTACCTTTCCGGAACTAGGCGTATAATATGTGGTGAGTATCTGGATGAGGGATGATTTCCCTGCACCATTTTCACCCAGCAGAGAAAAGATTTCACCGCTGTTTACGTTCATATTCAATCCATTTAAGGCACAGACACCGTTTTTGTACTTTTTGACCAAATCCCGGATTTCAATTGCAAACATACTATTCCTCCTCACCTAACGGAAAAATGATTTCCGTCACATACTTATCCGGATTTCCTTTTAATAACATTCCGGGACCTTTTATATAAACCTCCCGAAATGGCATTTGTATAGGCAAAGCGCGCTCTTTTGCATATTGTTCCATAGCAGCATATGCATTTCCCAATGTTTCATAAGGACCAAGATGGGTTGTGCAAAGTGCACGTATCCGGGGCATCTCTTTTATTTCAATCCCATTTCCTTTTGGTTGTTCATTCGTAGGAACACATAATTCCATCTCGGCATATTTTGTATTCGGGTCCATTTTATAAAAGCAGAAAAATGGAGCTCCATTGGACCTGCCGCTGATTGACTTGAACACATTGGGAAATACTTTATTCGCTTTATCTGACATACCTTTATAGCGCATAAATGCAATGCGTATCGGTTCAAATTCCTTTATTTCTATGCTATAATTCATCTGTTATCCTCCGATTTTTCTTCGTCCGGCTTCGTTACTGCAATCCAGATCTCTGCTTTGCTGCTCATTTTGTTACCGGTCTGCATGGGATACACCTCGATATCCGGCAGGTGGGCATATTCGTAATTGGAAAATGGAAGCCATTCTGTCAGGAAGCGCCTAAATATTGATTGTATCGAATCCCGATATGGATCATTCCCTTCAAAAACTGCCCAGGTAGCCGCAGGAATCTCAAGCTCCGTCATGCCTTTTGGCACCACCCTGTCTGAGCGGGCCGCAATATAGTAATAGATATTCCTGGGATCTTCATAAGAAGAGATTCCAAAAATGTCAGAACCATTCTTTTCTGACAGACAACATATTTCCTGATATGCCGGACTATCCAGCATCTTTTTCCAAAACTTTGGTACCATATGAAAATTATATTCTGAATCTTCTTTTAAGGCTGTCCTTACTCCTATTACACGAAATGCTTCTTTTTGCTCTATACGGTACCTCATATTTTCACCTCCTGTTACTGTTATGGAAAAGCTAATCCGGGGATAAGCACTCAGCATTGTCCCTTTTACCCGGGCTGCCGTTGGTGCTGCACCGTGAACACTCTGAAATGCACGGTTAAAAGATGTGGGTGACTGATACCCATATTTCATCCCAACATCCATAACTTTAATATTGCTTGCCTGCAATTCAAATGCCGCCAGAGACATTCTCCGCCTGCGGATATACTCGGATAAACTAATTCCTGCTATGTAAGAAAACATGCGTTGGAAATAGTACGTGGAGCAACAGGCTAATTTTGCCGCCTCGTCATAAGATATCTCACCTTCCAGATTTTCCTCTATATAATCGATTGCCCTGCTGAGCTGCCGCAGCCATTCCATCTCACCGCCTCCTTTCTGTTTTACAGTTTAGCATAATATAATTTTTATATCCTCTCTTTTGATGTCATCTTCGGTAAGAATTAAATTAACGAAATCTGTCTTGCTTTACCCATAGAAAAAGCTGCCGGCTTCTATCTCCGGCAGCTTAATAGAATTCAGCTGCATTAAATCCCAATCCTCAGCATCTCCCCTGTCACTTCCTCCGTACGGCTTTCAAAATCTCTTCCGTCAAATTTGGGTAGCCGCAGTTCACTGTCTATTTTACCATCCTGCATAAACAGGACACGCTCTGTCCTGGCTGCTATTTTAGGGTCATGGGTTACAATCATTACCGCCGTTCCTTCTCTATTGATTTTAGAAAAAATATCCATGATTTCCTGCGCCGCATTGGAATTAAGTGCACCTGTGGGCTCATCCCCAAAAATAATTTTGGGATCGCACATTAAGGCACGGCATATGCCGGCACGCTGAAGCTGTCCTCCGGATACCTGTGTAGTATCACGATTTTCCAATTTCCCGATTCCAGTCTTCTTCATGAGCATCCTGGCTTTTTCTGTAAGCTGTTTTACATTTTTTCTCCTGCCCGGCATGGATGGAAGCATAATATTATCCAGAATATTGAGGTTTTTCAGCAGAGTCGGTTGCTGAAATACAAATCCCATTTTGGTTCTGCGGATATCAGCCAGTTCCTCTTCCCGAAACCCAGCTAAATCTATCCCATCAAACAGAACCTTTCCGCTGTCGATTTCATCCATGCCGCTCATCGCAAACATCAGTGTAGATTTTCCGGATCCGGACGGCCCCATAATTGCAACGAACTCTCCCTCTTTTACAGAAAGAGAAACTCCGTTTAAAACATTACATTTTTCAGCTCCGTTTCCATAAGATTTAACAATATTTTCACCGGATAATATATTTTTATTTTCTTTCATGCGCTACTCCTTTATATTGTCGGATATTTTGATTTGTCCTGCTCCTTTGGTGCCGATAATCGTTGCGATCAGTACCGTGCATACCATCATCAGCGGACATAAAAGGTAGGCTGAAAATGGATTGACCACGAACTGAAAAGACGAAGCGCCAAATGAAGAAATTACCAGGCCAGCGATCAATTCGCCAAGTGTATTTGCCAAAATAGTACCAAGTACAATTCCAATTAGCAGAACGAATACTGATCGGAAAATATACTGTTTTATAAGATCTGAATTTTTAAATCCTACCGCTTTCATTACAGCAATGTCATATCTGTCTTTTGCAACCAGCATTTTCATAAACATCAGCGTAATTAATGCGGTTATGAAAAGAGATGCAGCCATTGCCGCAAATGAAGCCTTTCCAACGGAACTAATCAGATTTCCAAGCGTCTGATTCACATATTCATCAATCTCTGAAACTTTCGCATATGCAAATTTCTGCGCATATTCGGCTCCTTTTTCCGCAACGAAAGAATGATCAGCAAGCTTTGCGGAAAACATGCTCCACATGATATCCGGTGACTGGTCGCGAAAAGAGGCTTTTGAAGTTTTCCCTCCATTAGTTATGTCCGAATACAGCCCACAGACAGTTAGTTCTTTTACCTTTCCATCTATTATCAATGTAACCACATCACCAACCGTTTTTCCAAGCTCTTCACTGTTCAGAACAGACAGTGCGATTTCGTTATCACCGGAAGGTGCTCTGCCTTTTGAATACTGAACCGGGAAAACCGAATGATCTCCAAGCTCCACTTTTATGCGTTCTTCCAGTCCATTATCCAACTTAACCGGAAAGGTTTTCGTTGTCAGAACCACATATTTTTCGATATCCTGATCTGACTTCATTGTATCAAGAATCTCTGCTGTTTTTTCCGGAATATGGTCGGTCTGCTGCAGGTCAATCCGTATATCACATTTTCCGATGCCCATATAAGTAAAGAAATTTTCTCCTGAAATAGTGTTGTAAAGGTTCTGTGGAACAATAACAATAAATGCCGCAAGAACCAGCACACCCAGCATCGTACCATAAATCCCCTTTCTTGCCAGAACATCTTTCACTCCAAGAAACAGATTTGTATCCAGCAGCCGGTTCTTGCTCAGACTAAAATATTTCGTCCCGGAGGCTTTCTCCCGGGAAGTTCCAAAACGAATTGCCTGGGCAGGAGATATTTTCCGAAAGCGTCTCAAGACGCCGTTTACATAGGCTATGATCGCTGAAAATACAGCCAGTATCCCGATGATGCCAAAAAGCAGGGCAGCAAATTCATTTTCACTTTCTCCCATATACAGCCGGATATTTTCAAGCAGTACCCCTTTAAATAGAAAAGACAAGGCGAATCCTAGAATTGATCCGGTCAATGCAATTACGATATATTTTATAAGATAAATTTTTTTGATTTCCGATACACGAAGGCCAATGGCTTTCATCACTCCAATTTCCCGATAATCGTCTTCCATTTTTGCAAGGAGCGTAAAACGTATACACATGAATGCAATTGCCACTGCCAGTACACTAACGAGCAGTATAATCCCGATCATCATTCCATCGGAGACTGCATTAATCGTTTTAAATAACGGGTAGGTAATCATTGGACCGTTTGCTTCCATCCCTGCATTGGTATATGCTGTTTCAAATGCGGATAATTTGGAAGCATCTTTTAATCGAAATTCGATCAGATATTCACTGCTTCCTGTACCTTTCAGAACCTCATAATCCTGTTTGCTAACCAGAAAACGCTTGGAAGATGAAAGGGTAGAATTCATCTGTGAATCCCGTAGAAACCCTGCAACGATAAACTCTTTACCGCTTATCACCGCCTTGTCACCCACTTTTACCGTTTGATCCTTCCCATAGCAAATCGGAACATAAATCTCTCCATCCGATACGTGAATAACATTACCGCCCAGATCCAGCAGAAAATCAAATTTTTCACTCTGCACGCTTAACCCATTATCCTGAACATTATCGGAGAGAGAGTTTTGACCAAATACCATTTGTGATCCTTCTATGCCCAGGAACTCCAGCACCTGAAATTCCTCTACATTTTCATCAGCGGCTGCGAACTCAGCCAGACGCTCCATATTAATTTCACCGGCATGCATCTGCATAAAATGAGGCGTCTTCGCCTGGGTCATCAGGGTATCAATAGCACCAAATAGATTGACCCCCAGTATTGCTGCCAGAGAAACCAGCATTGCTGCCGCCGCCACAAAAATTACAGTCATCAGAGTTATTGCCTTACTTTTTAACATGTCGTTTCGGATAATTCTGTCATTCATAAATTTCCCTGCTTTCCGATTTTTTCATGGGAACTTCCCCCATATTTTCCTTGTCTATGCCAAACATCTGCATCACATACATAAGACTACCCTCTTTAGCTCCCAGGAGCCTTTCCATATTAAAAATCAGTGCCTGGATGCGGGAAATGCGGTCTTCTTCGGACAGATCCACCATATCACCGTCAAAAACCATATTGGTATATGCAATAATCATTTCCATACATTCATAGGGAAAAGGTGTGTAAAACATCCCCTGCTCAATCCCCTGGCAGATAATACCGGATAATATCCCCGGAACACCATTCAGTACAACCTTTTGTATTTTCTGATGCATAAGCGCATTTTGCGGTTTATGTATATGTTCAATTATTTTCTTACCGCTCCCGCTTCCTATATTCAATGCCATAACAACGCGTACCATGCGTTCATCCACCGGAATGCTCTTATCATCTGCAATCTTCCTGGCTCTGCTTAAAAGACGCACATTATAGCGGTCAATCAAAGCATTCATAATATCCTCTTTGGACTTAAAGTGATAATACAGTGTCCCCCTTGCTATATTGACCTTGCTGAGAATATCATTCGTACTTGTTCCGTCAAATCCTTTCTCTCCAAATAACTCGTCTGCAGCATCCAAAATTTCATTTCTGCGTTCCTCAGCTTCTTTAACGACCCTCATTTATCTTCCTCCACTTTATCTTTTCATTTTATAGACCGACTGTCTGTCGGTAAGGTGATAGTAACATGTTCATGTGGAAACGTCAAGGTAAATAATAATAATTCTTCACACTTAGATTTTTTCAAATAAGCCGGTGCCTTCAAATCGTTTGGATAATCCTTTCTCCCCATCATTACAAACACCTGCCTTTTCTTTTGCTTAATCTAATTACCATTTGGCCGTTATTCGTCAAAGAATAAAAAGACAACCGCCTCCGTAGGAGGCTAGTTGTCTACAGTCTGATTATTTTATTTGAATAACACCGGTAAAATACGCATCGCAAATGGGGTTGAAAGCATTCATTAATCCTGAGTAAATATCGTTACCTCAAAGCGGTTATAATCGCCCCGGTATCTGGCAATGGAATATTCCACAGGTTTTCCCAGTTCATTATAGCCCGTGGTCTCAAATTTCTGGATAGGCTTTCCTTTACGAATATTCATAAGTTTCACATCATTGGTAGTAGCCTCCACAGCCTCTACGATCCTCTTTACATAGCAAATCTTCTTATCCTCTCTGTTTGCCAGATTCTTATACAGAGATTCCTGCTCCATGTCCAGTTCCAGCAGGAACTCGCAGCCCTCAAGGGGCAGGTATGTTTCCACCAGCACAATGGGGATATCATCCGCAAAACGCTTCCGGTACAGGTAGATCACCTCTGATTTCTCAGGTATCTGAAGCTTCTCCGCTACCATGTGAGATGCATAAAGCACCCGGAATTCCAATACTTTTGTCCCCGGCTTCATCCCCAGCCGTTCCATTTGTTCTTCATATGTCTCCAGCTTCTGCATAAAATCCTGCTGAATTTTCTTCTGGGTTACAAATGTTCCCTTGCTTTTTACCCGGTAAAGCCAGCCCTCCTGAACCAGCTCTGTAATCGCCTGTCGAACAGTAGTTCTGCTTATCTGATAAAAATCGCTGATGTTTTTCTCAGTCGGAATCATTGCACCACTTTCATAATTACCCTGGCGGATTTCTTCCATAATTAATTCTTTCAACTGAAAATACAGCGGAATCGGCACACTTTTATCTAACTTACCTTCTTCTAAAATCATCTTTCCCACCTCCTGAATCACATTTCCATTGTCATTATTTTATAATATTCCTACATAGAAAGCAATAATTATTTCTGTACATTTTCAATTCTTTCTGCTATAATGTTGGTATGTAGGTACATACCAACATTATAGCAATGCAATTCAAAAAAGGAGGCAATACAAAATGAAATCTCTAATCGTAGAAAAAGACGGTACTCTATTGGTAAAGGAAATTCCGGTTCCCAGGTATTCATCAAAACAGGCTCTGGTAAAGACCATCAGCTGCGGGATCTGTAACGGCACCGATGCCAAATTGATCCACCGGCAGTTCAAGGGCTTCAACACAGAAATGTATCCCCTGATGCTGGGTCATGAAGGTGTGGGGGAAGTCGTGGAACTGGGCAGTGAAGTCACGTCCTTTCATGTAGGGGATAAAGTTCTTCTCCCCTTTGTTGATCCTGACCCGGAGCTTTATGGCAGTCTGCAGTCCGCCTGGGGTGCCTTTAGCGAATACGCAGTGGTACATGACCTTGCCGCATACCCCAAAGGAACTGCACCGGAATGCGCCTATGCCCAGACCATTCTCCCGGACTTTGTGGATCCGGTTGACGGAGCCATGATTATCACTCTGCGGGAGGTTTTGAGTTCCATCAAACGGTTCGGTATTAAGGAGGGAGACAGCGTTGCAGTCTTCGGCTGCGGTCCGGTGGGGCAGACATTTATTAAATTCCTCTCTCTTTTGGGCATCCAAAACCTCATCGCCTTTGACATCATAGATGAGAAATTACAAGAAGCAAAAGAAAGAGGCGCCGCATATGCCTTTAATAGCCAGAAAGTAAGTGTCAATAGAAAAATTCACGAAATTTTTCCTTCCGGAGTGCAATATGTGCTGGATGCAGTGGGCATGACATCTCTGATTAACCAGGCTATGGAATATATCTGTGACGGTGGAAAAATATGCTGTTATGGCATTTCTCCCACCTGTGAGATGAACCTGGACTGGAGCCGTTCCGGCTACAACTGGCAGCTGCAGTTCCAGCAGTTTCCCTCTAAAGCAGAAGAAGGACAGGTAAATGAACAGATCAATGAATGGTTGAAAAAGGGTACTATCCGTCTCAAGGATTACATCTCCGACTACTTTTCCTTCTCCCAGATTTCAGATGCCTTTGCGCGTCTGGAGCGCAGAGAAATTTCCAAAAAAGGAATTATTATTTTCTAATAACAGGATATCAAAAAAGAAAGTGAGAACAGCTATGTACAACAGCAAAACTATAACCCAAAACGAATTATGCAAGTTATTTGACCATACCAACTTAAGCCCTTATGCAAACGTTTCTATGTTTGAGGATCTCTGCCGGGAAGCAAAAGAACTGAATTGTGCCATGGTAGCCATCAATTCCTCTCCGGTATCGCTTTGCAGGGATTTGTTAAAAAATACCGGCATCCACGTAGGTGCTGCCATCTCCTTCCCTCTTGGACAGACCACCATCGAAACCAAGGTATTTGAAGCCATAAATGCGATTGAAAACGGGGCAGATGAAATCGACTATGTGATAAATATCGGAGAATTAAAAAATGGCAATACGGATTATATTAAAAGGGAAATGAAAGAAATGGTAAGTGCCTGCCATTCCAGAAATGCGCTGATAAAAGTGATTTTTGAAAACTGTTATCTGACAAAGGACGAAATCAGGACGGTGGCAGCAATTGCAAAAGAAGTAAAGCCGGACTTTATTAAGACCAGTACGGGTTTTGGCACCTCCGGTGCCACTGCAGAGGATGTACGTCTGATGAAAGAAACAGCAGGCAGCGAAGTTAAAGTTAAAGCTGCAGGCGGCATACGTTCCTGGGCAGACTGTAAGGCTATGATCGATGCCGGAGCAGAACGGATTGGTACCAGCAGCTCTTTAAAAATATTAAAGGAGTATCTTGAGGAAAAAGGAAATTAGGAACAAAAAGAACCCTGCAGATTTGGTTTAATCCGGGCTGCAGGGTATTTTATTACTGGTGTGAACGGTTGAGATGGGATCAATTATTCGCATTATTTTGAAGTTTAGTTGTGGAAGGGGACGCTTTGTAGATGGAGTCTCGGTGAATGCCCGCGTGCCACCAAAAAGCGCGAAACCCCACTATAACTTTACTCCAGATCCAGTTCAGCCATAGTTGCCGGCATCTCATGTGCCGTATTGACCTTTCCCTCGCCTGTTACCAGGTCAAAGCAGGAAGCAATTATTTTTCCTTCCCATATAATCGGTTCTCCCGGCTGGTCTAAGCCACCATCCAGGCCATCACAGTCAGGGCTTTGGGCAATTCTTTCAACCTTGCCGTCCGGATGTACTTTAACTATGGCATTATCCGAGAAATCCGCAATGTAAATATTGCCTTTCTCATCACAAACCATTCCATCCGTAGACTTCAGTTGAGAAGCATCCTTTGCGAATATTTCATTTCCACTACAGCTTCCGTCCGGGGCAAATGTAATCCGGTGTACGGCGCCGTCCCCAAAATTGCCTACATAGAGACTGCCGTCTTTTCCGAACACTATGCCGTCTGCACCATACTGGCAATCTTCGTTCTCCGTAATAAAAGTCGTAAAAATATGCTCATCATCCATTGTATTGGTAATTTGTATGTTTTCTTCATCCAGGCCAAAACGGTACACGCAGCTGACTAAATGTCCGCTTCCGTCCGGCGCAGGCACTTTTGTCAGATAACTCTGGGTGACATACATGTAGTCTCCCCGGATCCGTATGCCATTGGGATGTTCCATACCTGTGGCAACGGTATGCCAGCTTTTGATGCCGTTTTCATCAGCCGTAATTTTCAATACCCGTCCCTTAAATGCCAGTTCTTCCTTTCCCGACCAGCCCTGGTTATCGCAGATATAGATGTTATAAGCATCATCAAAAGCAATTCCCATATTTCTTGCAATTCCTGTTTCCGGGTGAACGGGAACGTCAAACCATTTTGTAATCTTTTTTTCTTTGTCAATGCGTATCACGCATCCTGCCAAAGCATCTTCTGCATAATTGGGACAGGATAGGATTAAATCTCCGTTTTTGTCTATTTCCATTCCGTCCGGTGTACATACATAATCCGGTAATACCGTAAATAATCTGGGTGTCTGCATCGTTTATCCTCCTTCATATAATTCCTAATAAATTCCTAATTAATTACTGATAAGTTGTTAAATACATGTAATTTTAATTCTATAATAAATATAGAAATTATTATTTTCGTTGACGTTCAAACAAGTTGTTTACTCCACCATAAGTTCCATCCGTTTTATAATCTGATCCTGGTAAACCTCGTCCAGCTCCACAAAGTAGCCGCTCCATCCCCATACACGGACAATCAGGTTCCGGTAATTTTCCGGGTGGGCTTTTGCATCTATAAGCTTCTCACGGTTTACTGCATTGATCTGCATCTGGTGTCCGCCCATATCCATAAATGACTTGACAAACATTGCCACTTTGCGGATGCTGTCATCATTACGGAATAACCGGTCATAGAGTTCTATTGTCAAAGGCCCTCCGTTTGATACCTTCACCAGATCCGGCTTGGCAAAGGATTTGATGACAGACACCGGCCCCTCACATCTGGCAAACAGGCTGGGTGAATAATTACAGGCAAATTCCTCTCCCGCATCCCTGCCATCCGGTGTTGCCTGTAAATTGCTGGAGTGCCAGATGTAATACATGGCTGATCCGGTACCCGCCCGGTAGATTCCTCCCCTGTCATTGACGATTCCTTCCAGACTATCTGCAAAACAATCCAAAAGCCAGACTGCCTGACTGTCTGCCGCGTCATCGTCATTTCCCATCTTGGGACCCTCATAACGCAGACGGTTGCGCAGATTTTCTTTCCCTTTAAAATTAGTCTGCAAGGCTTCTGTCAATTCCATTGCCGTAATGCTTTTTTCTTCAAATACAAACCGCTTTACAGCAGCCAGAGAATCAGCTCCAGTGGAAATTCCGCTCCCGTGGATACCATAATTGTTATATTTACAGCCCCGGGACACATCCTTCCCCTGTTGTATACATCCATCCATCATAAGTGACATTAGCGGAGAAGGTTCCAGATAGATATTTTGGTACTTCGCAGTCATTTTATGTATGTTCTGCCGGATACAGCTTTTTACTTCTTTCTGAAATTCCGAAAAATCCCTGCACCTGGGCAACAGTTCCGTACAGGAGGATATAACCTGTGCAAAGGACAGCCCGTCAATATTGGGAATATCCATGCCCTTTCCGGGTATAATGAACTCCCAGCATGCCGCAACTACATAGTTATAGGCATCCGCTTCCTCATATCCCCATCTGAGCAGCGCCGGTATTACTACCTCATCATTGCAGTACTGTGGAAAACCAAGACCCTGTTTTGTAAGTTCCGTCCCCCGTTCGTATCTGGAAAGCGGTGTATCTTTACACACTCTTAAATTAATCTTCGGATCAATCAGCTTTAATTCCAGACTTGCCTGTATGCAAAGTTCAGAAAGTTCATTGAAGAGGTCCTTGCCGTTCTGGTCTTGTCCGCCCAGAACCATACTCTGTCCATTGTCCCCCTGCTGCATGCCCGTATACAAATCACTGTCTATATTGAAACTGATAAAAAATTCCTCCAGCAGTTCCAGTGCGCTGTCCTGATCCAGCACTCCCTTTTCCAGGTCTGCCTTCAGATAAGGATACATATACTGGTCAAACCGCCCTATCGTATTGTGGTAGTTAAAGCTGCACCAGAGACAATAATGAATCAGGCGGAAAAATTGCAGTGCTTCCTGAAAGGATTCTGGTTTATGTGCAGGTATCTTCTGCAAAATACCAGCCATGCGTTCATTACCTGCCTCTTTTGCAGCCCTGGCATACCTGCCTGCAAATTCCTCAATCTTATCCAGTGTCTCAAGCAGAGCATCCAGATACGCCTCCGCCTGTTCATCCTCACCTGTGGACACATCCAGCCGTGCTTCTGCGATCTCCTTTCTTTTTTGGTCAAACCCGGCATCTATTAAACTGCTGTAATCGGGGTTTATATTACAGATCTTTCCCTGCTCATGAATATAGTGGATTTCTTTGATCGCATTCCATTCCTTGCTGGTATACAGCTCGGGCAGTCCGGTTACGGTACGCATCAGGACAATTTTATCTTCCCTGAATACTACAGGCGTTTCCTGTTCCAATATATATTGCAGACGCCTTATGCTTCTTTGCACATCTGATAAACCTTCTTTTTCAAATTGCCCAGCCAGTGTATAAGGATCCTCCGGTCCGGGTTTTCGGTACCGGTGATGGGATTTATCACGGATGTAATAATCCAGTAATTGATTTATTCTCTGATTCATGTTTATACCCCCTCAATAGCGCAAGCTTGCTTGTGCTATTCCTTAATTAGTAGTTTGAAACGATTTTTCTTTCAAACCTATACCCCTGCATACCACTGACAAGTCTGCGGTATGCATTAATAAGTAGTTTGAAACGCTTTTGATTCAAACTTCCTCCTCATAAAACCCGGCATGGAATGCCGTGATCTTGAAAAATACCTACATTCTCATGTATGTTTCCCATGGTATCAAACGCAGGCCGGTACTCTCTTCCCACCATGCCATACTTTGCACCGGCTGTAGTATGGTAAGGCAGAAGTTCCACCCGCTCCAGACCCCTGGCATCTGCCAGCAGCTCTGCCGTATGCCTTAGATTATCATCTGTATCATTCACTCCTGGTAT
This sequence comes from Robinsoniella sp. KNHs210, assembly GCF_000686105.1. Classification (NCBI taxonomy): domain Bacteria; kingdom Bacillati; phylum Bacillota; class Clostridia; order Lachnospirales; family Lachnospiraceae; genus Robinsoniella; species Robinsoniella sp. KNHs210. Next base: position 1,549,374 of record NZ_JMLZ01000001.1, on the reverse strand, counting down.
CAGGGGAACCCTTATGATAAAAGGCTTTTTCCCCTGCTTCAGGTAAGCCAGATTTTCTAAAATCTGTCTGTTGGAGACTCCAGTATAGATTCTATGTAATTCCTCGTCAGCCAGCTTGATATCCATAATAACCAACTCCAGCAGGTCTGTGAGTTCCCGAAACAGCACGGGGCTGCAGTATCCGCTGGTCTCCACTGCTTTATGCATATCCGGCAGCTTCAATAATACTTCCTTTAAAAAAGATGGCTGAGCAAAAGCTTCCCCTCCGGAAAAAGTTACGCCTCCATTGTTTTTCTTTAAAAATTCTTCGTCCTTTTTAAGCCTTTGGACTAACTCTTGGGATGTATATTCCTGACCGCATATTTTCCGCAGGCGTAAGGGACATGCCAAAATGCACTTTCCGCACAGCCGGCAGTTTTTATATCCTCCATAAATACAGCTTTTTTCACATCTGCCGCAATGCAGGCATCCATTCTTACTGACCATCAATTCTCTATGAAAGCTGAGTCCCTCCGGATTGTGGCACCACTGGCACCGTAACGGACAACCTTTTAAAAATACAGTGGTACGGATTCCCGGACCGTCATAAACAGCAAATTCCTTTATATCAAATACCAATCCTTTTTGTTCCATCTTCCTGTGAATTATTCATCTCCTAAAATCTGCTCAATTCGGTTCAGTTCTTCCCTGTCAAAAGAAGCATTCTGAAGGGACTTTACATTTTCCAGAATCTGCTCCTTACGGCTGGCTCCCAATATTACACTGTCCACGCCCCCTTCACGCAGATTCCACGCCAGAGCCATTTGTGCCAGATTCTGGCCTCTTTCATGGGCAAGACCGCTCAGCAGACGGATTTTCTCTATACGTTTTTTGGTAATATCCTCCTCATGGAAATACCAACTGTTTTCATCTCTTACTCTGGACGCCTCCGGAATTCCATCCAGATACTTTTCTGTGAGAAGTCCCTGTTCCAGGGGGCAGAATGCGATAGATCCAATACCCTTCTTTTTCATGGTTTCAAACAGTTCATTTTCCGGTTCCCGGCTCAGCATATTATAACGGAATTGATGAATCAGCAGATGAATTCCCCTTTTTCCCAATATTTCGCATGCTTCTTCCAGTTCCCGGGGAGCATAGTTGGAAACTCCCACATAGAGGGCTTTACCCTGCCTTACTATATCAGCCAGGGCATCCATCGTTTCTTCCATTGGTGTATTAACATCCCGTCTGTGGTGGTAAAATATATCCACATATTCCAGATTCATCCGCTTTAAACTCTGATCCAGACTGGCCATCAGAGATTTTCTGGAACCCCAGTTGCCATATGGGCCTGACCACATTTCATAGCCGGCCTTAGTTGTAATAATCAGTTCATCACGGTATCCCTTTAAATCCCCTTTCAGGATTTTGCCCAGGAATTCTTCTGCAGTTCCGGGAGGCGGTCCGTAGTTATTCGCTCCGTCAATATGGGTAATTCCCTCGTTAAAAGCTGTCAGAAGTATTTCTCTCCCTTTTTCATAGGAAGAGGTTCCGCCAAAACTATTCCATAATCCAATGGCAAATTTTGAAAGGTACAATCCGCTGCTGCCGCATTTGCCATATGCCATATTCTGATATCTGTCTGAACAAATCATTTTTATACCTCCTGCACACTTCGGACAAGCGCGTTTTTATAATTACTTAGATGTCTCCCTGATATTTCATTAAGACGTCATCTGCAATAGCAGCGGATTCCCTCACTACTATTTTCTGTGGCATCATAGGTTCTTTTTTCAATTTTTTACCGTTAATTAAATCCTTTAAAGCGGCATAACACTTCTGTCCAAATGCCTTTTCATCCTGATCTACTGTGGTAAGCGCCGGATAGAAGTACTCCGATGCCACATTGTTATCAAATCCCACCACCGCAATATCCTGGGGCACTCTGCACCCGTTTTGCAGTACTGCCGTGATAAATCCCTGCGCAATCAGATCATTGGATGTAATGACTACTGTCGGTTCTTCTTTAATTGTTTTATAATCTTTAAAATACTTTTCGTAGACCTCATGGCTCTTCTGTATTTTCAGTGTCTCTAATCCTCTGTCCAGAATCACCTGCACCTTTTCCTCGGGAATTTTACATTCCTCCAGGCCTTTTTGAAATCCCTGGTAACGGTCCAGCAGGTTCGTCTGGATATCTATGGTCTCACCCAGATATACAAACCGCCGGTAACCGGAATCGTGCAATGCGTGAACAAGATGGTTCACCGTCGTTTCATTGTCAAATTGGACACAATGTAGCTTTTCGTGCTTTCTGTCGCCTAAAATTAATGGTATATTTGCTTTTTGTACTTCCTGAATGATATCTTCATCATTACCGCCGCCTATGAAAATGAGTCCGTCTACCCTGCGCTCAATCAATGCGGCAACTCCATCTTTTTTATTATTTTTATCAAATGCGGCGTCACACAGCAGTACTACGGATTTATCTTTTCTGGCCTCCTCCAGCATACTGGCTGCACAGTGTGCATAAAATTCACTGGAAACATCCTGCATCACCACACCAATCAGACGGGTCCGTTTCTGCCTGAGCGCTCTTGCCAGAGCATTGGGGGAATAATTAAGTTCCTCTACGGCACGTAGTACCCTCTCCTTTGTAGCGGCGGAAATAGGCGCCGTCCCGTTAAGTACATGTGATACCGTACTTGGTACCACACCTGCCAGTTTTGCCACATCACTGATTGTTACTTTGTCACTCTGTAATCGTTCTGCTTTCATTTTCCTCACCTAACCTTTACTCCGTTTTTGTGAGATCAGAAAAAGCCTTTTCCATCATAAGCGTATGCGCCTGACCCTCCACAGAGGTTCCCGGATAGATAAAATCCGGTGAGCTTGCACATCCCTGAACAAGTCCGTCTGCACCTGCCATACTCCATACATACTTTCTGATCACGAACGCCTTGGTAAGGTATGCCTTTTCCACCAGTCCCTTCCGGTATGCCAGGAAGATACTGTATGCCGTCATAGCGCAGACCTCTGTCTCAAAAAACGTCTCGGGGCTGTCTAATATATCATGGAATTTTCCGTCCTCTGTCATATAAGAAAGAATACTGTCAAGCAGTTCTGTAAACCGTTCCTGCAGAACCTCTTTTTCTTTCCTGAATTTCTCCGGCAGGCATAAAAGCAGCCGCAGCAGACCGGTCAGAATCCAACCATTGCCAACCCCCCACGCGAGTGGACGTTTAAAAGCTCTTTCGTTCTCATCCCATATATGATTATAAAGCCTTTTACCCGGAACGTAAAGTTTTTGCAATATACCAAGCATTTGATTACAGGCTTCCTTATAAAAACCTCCCAGTGCCAGTGCATAGGGGGTGAAAGCTGCTGAATCCGCCCATACTTCCTGGCTCCCCTGCATATGGAACAGTGTTCCGTCCCGGCTTCTGGGCGCTTCATTTAAAAGATAACGGATATTTTTAACCGCTGCTTTCTTATATTCCTCATTATTGGTCCGATTGCCCATTGCCAGGATGGCAGGAACGCAAAAGCTGCTGTCCGTTACCGCAGGGGTATTCTCTACATTACATAGTCTACCGTCTGTGCTCTGTCTGAGTACGATATCGTATGCCACCAGTTCAAGGTTTTCATAGTCACCGGTTTCCAGCATAGCCTGGGCAAAAATCCCCTGCTCCCAACACTGCCTTGTCATACAGAACATTGCCTGTTTTACATTCATCATTACCTCTCCCATCATATCCGGCGACTCCTTTAGTTATTTCTCTTGGATGTTCTCATAGCATCGATAAATACAGCCACTACCAGTACCATGCCCTGTACCACCTGCTGCCAGTAAGCCTGAAGCCCAACCAGAGTCATGCCATTTACTAAAGTAGAGAGAATCGCCACACCAAGAAGTGTTCCCCAGACATTACCGCGTCCGCCCGCCATGGAGATTCCGCCCAGAATAACTGCTGAGATACCGTTCATATCATTACCGTATCCCTGGCTCGGCATACAGGAAGAAGCCTGTGTTACCGTGATAATACCGCCCATGACAGCAGTAACACCTGCAAGGATATGGCATCGAAAACGAATAGAGTTGGTATTAATGCCTGCCAGCTTTGCAACCTGGATGTTGCCGCCTACCGCGAATACGGAGCGTCCAAACTTCGTGTATTTCAATACATACCAGATCAACAGATATGCCAATACCATTATAATCAGGCAAACAGGAACACCAATGATTTTTCCGTTTCCAATAAAATCAAATACATCGTTATCCAGCCGTATGTAACGCCCATTGGTTAGCAGATAGGCAATCCCACGGAAAATAAAGGAGGTACCCATCGTACAGATAATGGGGTTTACTTTCATTACCGTAATTATAAATGCATTGAAGCTTCCGCCTGCAACCCCCACAACCAGAGTAATCAGGATGCAGAGCACGGGATTTAGTCCAGCTTCATAGCACATTCCCAGAACCATTCCCCCAAGTGCAGCCAAGGAATACTGGGAGACATCCAGTCCTGCAAGCAGCATGGCTACGGTAAGGCCGGCCGCCATAGTACCCATAATTGACATATAAGAACCAATATTCATAACATTTCTGAATGTAAGAAAATACCTGGAACCAATGGCAAAAATAATCCACAGAATAAGAAGCATGATCAATGCGCTAAGTTCACCGCTGGCATTTTTAAAAAGATTTTTTACTTTATTCATATCAACACTCTCCGATCGCTAATTTCAAAAGATGTTCCTGGCTAAAATCCTGTTTCTGTACTTCTCCTGTAATCCTGCCCTCGCACATTACATAAATTCTGTCGCTCATTGCCATGATTTCCGGAAGCTCAGAAGAAATCATAAGTACAGCCTTTCCATCTTTGCACAGTCCATTAATTAAGTCATAAATTTCTACCTTGGCTCCTACATCAATTCCTCTTGTAGGCTCGTTTAACAGCATGAACTCCGGCGACGTATTCAGTGCTTTTGCAATGACTATTTTCTGCTGGTTTCCTCCCGAGAGGCTTGCCGACGTTGTTTCAATGCTGGGAGTTTTGATGCTGAGTTTTTCTTTCCATCCGGATGCAATCTCTTTTTCATACCTCAGGTCCAGTTTTTTCTTCCTTATAAGTCCCGAAATGTCAGAAAGGGTAATATTCTCTTTTACTGACATAATCAGGTTGACACCCTCGGTCTTTCGCTCAGCAGGCACATAAGAAATCTTATGGTTCAGGGAATCCAGAGGGGTTTTATTTTCAATGGGTTTTCCATCCATAATAAGCTCAATGGAGTCCGGAGTCTGGGCTCCGTAAATGCACCTTGCCACTTCAGAACGGCCTGCCCCCATCAATCCGAAAAATCCCACTACTTCTCCGCTTTTTACATGAAATTCAATATTTTTTAAGAATCTGGTTTTCAGATTTTTAACTTCAAATACCACATTTCCAATATCACAGGAACGCCCCGGATACATATCTTTGATTTCCCTTCCTACCATATGGGAAACCACTTCATCGGTGTTTGTGTCTTCTACCTTCAGCGCTGTTACATATTTACCATCCCTCATAATTTCAATGCGGTCTGCTATCTCAAACAATTCATCCATGCGATGGGAAATATAGATAATCCCCACGCCTTTCGCCTTTATTTTACGAATCAGCTGAAAGAGCCTCTTTGTCTCTGTGTCATTTAATGCAGAAGTGGGTTCATCCATCACCAGTACCTTTACATGATGTGAAAATGCCCTTGCAATTTCAATCAGCTGTTTTTCCGCTACCGACAGGCGGCTGACCATATCAGTGGGCTTTCTGTGTCCCAGCCCTACGTCTTCCATAATATTTTTGACGCCGGCATAGAGCGCCTGGTAGTCTACTCTCCTTAGGGACCCCTTTACCGGAACCTGTCCCAGCATAATATTCTCAGCCACAGACAGGTCGTCCAAATAGTTCAACTCCTGGTAGATGACTGCAATTCCCAGGTCAATAGCTTCCTTTGTGTCAAATCCCCTGTGGGACTGCCCTTCGATAATGATCTCCCCTTCATCTGCACTGTACATGCCGGAAAGGATTTTTATCAGCGTTGATTTTCCAGCACCATTTTCTCCCATGAGTGCCAATACTTCACCCTTATACAGATCCAAATCTACCTTGTCCACCGCCACAACACCGGGAAACGCTTTATAGATCTGTTTCATTTCTAAAATTTTTTCCACCACTAATCACCCGCTTTACCAAATTTACTCTGAAGCATGTCTCTTATTTCTCAGTTGCAAGGGGGGAGAACATCCCCCCGCCCTTCCTCTCCAGCCGGATTATTTTACTTTGTAAATTCTGACTGTGCTGCATCTCTTTCAGCCACATAATCATCTACGTTATCTGTAGTAACCACAGTTGTCTTTGCATATCTTTCCTTTTCATCCGCGCATTTTCCATTCAGGATGTCCGTTGCATATGCAGCAATCTGTTTACCATAATTAAAGGATTCATAGGAAACCGTTACTACCCATGGGTTAGCATCGGGATCATCTTTTGCTTTCTGTAAGTTTTCAACAGATGCCGGATCAGCATTGTGAGAACCGATGATACAGTTTTCTATTCTTCCGCTGACTTCAACAGCCTGTGTGATGGCATATCCACGGTCATCATTCTGTCCTACAAAAGCAACCTTTTCAGCATCGGGATGAGAATCCAGCCAGTCCTGGGTCATAGTCTTTGTCTTCGTATCATCTGCCATGGAATCCAGCCATACGATATTATCTTCACTGACACTGTATGCCTTAGCCAGTGTTTCTGCCGCACCGTCACAGCGTGCTTTTACCGCATCACCTGCCTGGGAGTCATACAGGCACACAATATAGTCCAGTTTTCCGCCGAATCTGCTGTCCACATAAGCACTCAGGCCTTCTCCTAAAGCCACACCTGCATCGTAATTGTTTACACCAAAGAAATAAGCAACATCACCGTAATCGGAATCTACCGAAAGCATTGGGATACCTTCCGCCTCCAGCTGTTCACTGCTGGCTGCTCCCTGTTCGGGAAGGCAGTTAAAATCTACGATAATATCCGCGCCCATCGTTACCAGACTGTCAATCCCCGTCTTCATCTTGGAGGAATCCCGGTCTGTATTTGCCAGGTTGTACTCATAGCCTAAGTCTTCGCAAGCTTTTTTAAGCCCTGCTTCCACTGTGATGAAGAAATCTTCCTTTAACTGCTGGTTGCAATAGCCGATGTTGTAGCTCTTCCCAGCTTCCTGCTGCGTATCAGCCACTTCAGTGCCACCAGCCTCAGACGCTGCATCCGTTTCTGCTTCCCCTTTTGTCTCTGCCGCTTTCGTTTCTGCTGCTTTTGTATCTGCCGATTTTGTCTCCGTTGCTGATGTTTCCTTTGCATTCCCACCGCTGCATCCAGCCAGTAAAGAAACTGCCATTGCCATACAAAGTACCATGCTTACCATTTTTTTCTTCATATTCCTTACCTCCGTTTAATTTATAAATAGTTCTCTATTATTAATACACTGTCGTGTATAATAATCCTGCAGGTTCATAAGCTCTGCCTTCAGTTCATAGACACCCGAGGAAATCCAGATCCTTATTCTGTTTCCTTCCTGCTGCATGCTGTCCGGCTTTCCGGAATTAAATCCGGGATTTTTGCTGCCTTTCGGCAGATGTATTACCGCCTGTGTGTTAACTGGTACCTGACACTTCATGGAGAATATTCCATGTTTCCACTCCCAGTTCACAGCAATCTCACCGTAAATGCTCTGATACCTGGCGCTTGCTGACGTAATTTCCGTGGATATGCCGGGTTCGAATAAAATCTTCTTGAATCCTGGCTCCACTGCCTCAATTCCGGCAAGCCCGGATATAAAATAATCACCTACTGCCGCATACCCTTCATGGGAAATAGCATTCATAACCTGTGGATGTATCGTGCCGTCTTCAAAAACTGCATCCCACCGCTCCCAGATCGTATCGAATCCCATTTTGTGCATATAACCAATACTTGGATAGGTCGTGGCTGTGAGAAACTGGTTAGCCAGGTCATTCATTCCATATTTTTTGAGAGTTTTGAGAAAATATGGCGTGGTCGGAGTTCCTCCGAACCACCGGATATACCCGGATTTTAACAGCTGTTTTCTAAAATAAGCCAACACCCTTGGCAATGCTCCCCGGGGTATCATATCCCCATAAAGCGCCATCAGATAGTCCCCCTGTTTCCCCCTGCGCAGCATGCCGCTGCGTTCGATGAAGTTTTTCTGGTATGCTTTTATAATGTTTTTATGCAGAAGGCGGTAGGCAGTTTCCGCTTCATCTTTCACAGCCCCGCACAGTTCTGCCATCATATCTGCCGCCACTGCATAGTGGGCTGTTCCCAACATCAGGGATGAGCATTCTCCATATCCGTGGTTCGTGTCCGAATGATCTGTTTCCTCTAAAATCCCCAGCCAGTCACAGCTTGTGGCGTAGCGCAGATAGCGATCACTGTTCTTCTCCAGAAATTCAAAGTATCTCTTCAGGGGCTCTATGTAATGCCTGACTGCATCCAGATCTCCATATATTTTATATAAAGCATGTACCATATAAAGTCCGTGGTTAGACTGAAGATCACCAATAAAGGGCTCAATATCCTTCATTACAACAGCAGGAGCAATGGCTTCCAATGCCCCGTCCGCCCGCTGCCCGTCAAAAATATCCCGGCACCATTTATGTATGGCTTCACTTTGGTCATTCAGATAAGCCATGGCATACATGAAATGGTTTCCCTCCATTCCCCAGCCAAGCCTTTCGTCCCGGGCTGTGCAGTCCGTGGGAATTTCAAACATATTTGCCTTCTCCGTGATCCGCACCATTTCAAATACCTGATTAGCCGTTTGATCCGAACAGTGAAATCTGGTTGGGTCCGGCAGAGCACTTCCTATTTGAATGCCTTCTATTGATAAAAACTCTACCTGCCCCTCCACCGTAATCTCCGCGTATCGAAATCCATGATAGGTAAATACCGGACGGAAATGTTCCTTTCCCTCACCCTTTAATATATAGGTATCCTCACATCTGGCTGACCGGTTTCCTTCCAGATGAAGCTTTCCATGTTCATCCAGCATTTCCGCATGACGCAGTGTAAATCGGCTGCCTTTAGTTCCCGTAACGGTACAGGCGCATACGCCGCATACATACTGAGGAAACTTTAAAAGAATTTTATCATATTTATACCTAATAATTTCTGGAATAATATGGCAATGTACTGTCACCGGAGGCCCTGGATGCGGCAGTTTTCGGGGATTTACTTCAGCCCCCGTCTCTGCTTGCTCCCATTCCCCATCCTGAAATCCTGCCAAAGACCAGCCTTCCTGTTCTAAATTTGCATCATAAGTTTCTCCCTGAAAAATATCAGCCTCTCTAATCGGTCCGTAGGAAGCCTTCCAGCTGCCATCAGTTCTTATGACATCGCTGCTTCCGTCCTCATAACGAATATGCAGTTCTGCGGATACCCTTGGCTTGGAACCGTACCACTCCCGGTTATTCAGCCCCATATAACCTGCATACCATCCGTCTGCCAGCCTGATACCAATCGCATTACCGCCTGCCTCTATGTAATCCTCTGCCGGATAAGCTCTGGTATACACGGTCTTCCGGTAATCAGAGAATCCGGGGATAAAAGCATCCTCTGTAACCTTTCTTCCATTTATCTCAGCCTCTATCACTCCCAATGCACTTACATATAGCCTGGCTGCTCTTACTTTCTTCCCTCCAGAAACCATAAATTCCTTCCTCAGGAAGGGAACCGGAGGCAGATAATATTCATTTTTCTGTGACTGAAAGTCATCTGCGCAGTAAAAAGGCTTTTCCCTGTCAAAGGGTTCTCCCACTACCTTATCAAATCCAATCCACAGGGCTTTCCAGTTTTCTTCTCCCAAATCGGTTTCAAACCATGCAGGATTACTCCAGCCACCGGATTTATTTTCCTTATCCCAAACCCGTACTTTCCATTCATAACGCTCCCCGTAATTCAATTCTGGTCCCTCATAAGGAATATACAGACACTGGCTGCCGGTTCTCCTGCCGGATTCCCAAAGAGTCGTTTCCCCCTGCCCAAGCCAAATTTCATACCCAGTCTGTATCTGCCCATTTTCTTTAGCTGTTAAATTCCAGCTGAAAGTGATATTTCGGGGATCTGCCTGAAGCGGACGCCGTTTACCGCTGCATCTTAAATCTCTTATATTCATTCCTTCACTTCCTTCAAGCATGCCTGTCATATCTGAAGTATATTTATCTTCCATCGCCTCTTCGTGTGTACATCATAAAATCGTTTTCTTTTAATTCAAAAAAAAGAAATACTAGTTTACTGATACATGCCGCTGAGAATCGATGGGATAACTCCAACTATTTCTTGTTTCTCTCATGCAATCGTTTTTTTATTATGTCATCATATTATTCCCTTTTTTGTTGTTTGTCAAATATTTTTGTTATCTTTGTCGTTTTCATAATTTTTATACATGCTATTTTTGTGCATATTTAACAAATAAATAACCGTTTTCTAAATAACCAATGTTGTAACATTAGCAAAAAATGGTTTTTAAAAATATATAAAATTTATTTCGTTTTCAATATTTTTATGATTGACTATCTCCATTGTTTCGTTTTATAATGTACCTACATAGTTACATTATATTCTAACAAAATAGAAATGGGGGACTTTATATGAAACAATATCTGCTGGCACATGATTTAGGCACTTCCGGAAATAAAGCTACGCTATTCTGTACGGACGGAACACTTGAAAAAAGCCGGATTGTCACTTACAATACTCACTATTTTAATGACACATGGGTTGAACAGAATGCAGATGACTGGTGGCAGGCCGTCTGCCGCAGTACCCGGGAACTTATTGCAGTGACCGGAATTGCACCGGAACAGATTAAGGCTGTCAGCTTCAGCGGCCAGATGATGGGCTGCCTCTGTGTGGACAGGTACGGACAACCGCTTCGCCCTTCTATCATCTGGGCCGACCAGCGTGCCGTATCCCAATCCAAAGCAGTAGAAAGCAAGATCAGCCAGAAGGACTATTATCAGATCGTAGGGCACCCAAACACTGCCTCCTATGGCATTCAGAAGCTTATGTGGATCAGAGACCATGAACCCGAAATTTATAATCAGACTTATAAAATCCTGAATGCGAAGGACTACATTGTCTTTCAACTGACCGGTACCTTCTGCACCGACTACTCAGACGCAAACAGCTGCGGCTTTTTTGATATTAAAACATTTTCCTGGTCGGAGAAACTCTTATCCTATGCAGAAATACCCATTGATAAGCTGCCTGACCCCAAACCTTCCACGTTCTGTGCGGGTGGCGTAACTGCAAAGGCGGCGCTTCTAACGGGCCTGTCCGCCGGGACTCCGGTGATAATCGGAGCGGGGGACGGTGTTGCCACCAATGTGGGTGCCGGTTCTATTTCGCCTGGAAAGACATTTTGCTGTCTGGGAACTTCCGCATGGATCACCACTACTTCAGACGCCCCCCTGTATGATGAGCAAATGCGCACAGTCACCTGGGCACATATGGTTCCGGGTATGTATGCCCCTAATGGAACAATGCAGTATGCCGGAGGATCCTACAGCTGGCTGAAATCCGTCATCTGTCAAAAGGAGTCTGAAGATGCTGAATCAGCCCAAATCTCTGCTTATGATTTTATTAACAGAGAGATCAGCAAAAGTCCAATCGGCTCCAACAATCTGATCTTCCTGCCCTATCTTCTGGGCGAGCGTGCTCCCCGATGGGATGCCCGGGCGAAAGGCGCCTGGATTGGGATAAAACCGGAAACCACCAGAAACGATATCTGCCGCAGTGTACTGGAGGGAATTACCATGAACCTGTCCCTCATACTGGATGTACTCCGGCTGCAGACTCCGGTCTCTCAGATAATGGTTCTTGGCGGCGGAGCCAAAGGAGCCGTCTGGCGCCAAATGATGGCAGATGTCTTTAATACGCAGATAACAGTACCTGCACTTTTGGACGAAGCAGGTGCTATGGGCGCAGCGGTAAATGCCGGGGTAGGTGCCGGTATTTTCGAAAACTTCAGTGCCATTGGCCGATTTCTTGAAATCCGATCGGTGCACATGCCGGATGAACAGGCAGTAACTGAATACCTGCCTGCGAAAGAATTATTTAACGATTGCTATGAAGCTTTAAAAAATGTATTTCAGAAAATGTAAATATATATTTGATACAATACAATGGTTCGATAAAATTTGCGCAAATTTCATTGACAAGCCTTGCTCTCCTATTTTATAATAAAGTAAACAGGAATCACAGATGCTTACATAAAATTTAAAGAATTGGAGCTACTGCTATGGCAACAATAACAGACATCGCTAAAATGGCCGGTGTATCCACCTCTACCGTATCCCATGTTGTAAACAAGACCCGTTTCGTCAGTCCGGAACTTGTTGAACGGGTGGAAAAAGCAATCCAGGAGCTGGATCATCCGCCTAATTTCGTTATCAAGAAGAACAAATCTCTTACTCAGTCCTCAACGGATGCCAAATATGTCCTCTTCCTGAAATCTAACAGGAAAAGTAACTTTCAACAGCAGATTGAGAAACAGGCAGAAGCGCTTTTAAAAAATACGCCCTATTCTCTGCTATCCTTTGAGTACTCATACGATCCAAACAGATTGGATATTATTAACCGTTACTTAACTAATGCACCGGAAGCCGCAGGTGCCATTGTCTTTCCTGATGAAGAAGAAACCATTCAGGAATCCTTTTTGAACCATGTAAATTTCCCTGTTGTAATTCTGGGCAGAGAACTGGAAAATTATAAAGCGGACACTATTGTATCTGACAGCTGTGATGGGGGATATAAGGCAACCAGACATTTAATTAAAAACGGGCACGAACAAATCGCTTATCTGGGATCTTCCCAGGACCGTTCACCAAAAAGGCTGATGGGATTTATGCAGGCGCTGCAGAAGTACGGAATCGATGCGAACTCCAAATATATCGTGACCAATCTGCACAACTCACAGGATATATATAATGTGCTGAACCAGCTTTTTACAGGATATGATGCACCCACTGCCATACTGGCAGCAAATTATTCTATTCTGCTTCCATTGCTGCACTATATGGATTCGCACAATATCAGCTGCCCGAATGATGTTTCCCTGGTGGTATTTAATGAGTTTGATTGGGCGGCACTGCATAATCCCCCCCTTACAACGGTAGAGCAGAATACTGCTGAAATCGCAAATTTGGCAGTTAGTGCACTGATCGAGCGCATTAATTCCCCTACATTGCTGCCCTGCAGAAAAATAGTCATTCCCTCCAAGTTAAACGTCAGAGATTCCACCTGCGGCATTGGACGGGGACCTTTCGGGGAAAAAGCAGAAACTATTGAATCCCTGGCTCTGACGCCTTCCGAAGAACAGACCCTGCGGGAGAAAAATTACACAGCTGCTATTTCTTTCCACTATGCCGGCAAAGCATGGATGGAGCTGCACCAGAAAGGAATCCGTGATATCTTTGACAATCTGGGCATTTCTATCATAGCGATTACTGATGCCCACTTTAACCCGGAACTGCAATGCAGACAACTGGAAAGCCTTAAGCTTTTGGAACCCGATATTCTGATCGCCATACCGACAGATAATGAAAAAACTGCCCATGCCTTTCAAAATATTCCCCATAGCTCTTCCCGGCTGATTTTAATTACCAATGTCCCGGATGGACTGACACCGGATGATTATGTCTGCTGTGTTTCTGTCAACGAGCACTCTCACGGACGCAATATGGGACACGGTCTGGGCGAATATATGCAAAAGCACGGATTCACAAAGCTGGCATTTATCAAACACGGCGCCAATTTTTACGCTACCAACCAGAGAGACCGGGCAGCCGAACAGGTAATAACCGAAGAATATCCCGATCTCCAGGTCTGCGGTACGATTGCATTTTGCTCCGAAGAAGACGTATTTAAGCAAACACTGGATCTGGTAAAACGGCATCCTGAAATCGAAGCACTCTATGTTTCATGGGAAGGGCCTGCTATGGAAGCAATGGCTGCCTTAACCCAGATGGAACGCACGGACATCGCCATCGTAACCGGAGATCTGGATTATTCTATCGCTCAGAATCTGGCAAAAGGAGGGATGATCAAAATGATCAGCGCCCAATGTTCCTATGAGCAGGGACAGGCAATCGCCATGGCAGCCGCCAACGCTCTGCTTCATAAAAAGACACCTTCTTTTATCGGCATTGAACCAATTGTTGTCACACCGGAAAACCTTTTAAAATCCTGGAAGAAGGTGTTCAAAGCGGAGCCTTCTTCTGCATTAAAGCTGGCACTGAAGGAAAATCCTAATTATATTTTTTCGAAAGAGTAGCCTTGCAGCGCACTTTTAGCAAAACATTATGAATAATTTGGGGTCAGGTGAGTAAGTGATGCTGTCCTAAACCCAAGCAGAGCACCGGAAACCGGTGCTCATATCATGCATAGCCAGAGGGCTTTACAGCCTCAGTAATATCCATTTCAAGGGATATACTGTTATGCCAAACTGTATTCCTGATATAGATTTTCTCTTATATCTTTATCCGTTACCGCTTTTTTCAAATCTATGGTTCGGTTATCATTTATTAAATGTAACGTCAGCTCTGCAAACATCCGTTCTCCTTCCACCCGACCTTCCACACGCCCTTCCATTCGGCCTTCACTTCTCATATCTTCAAATGCTTTACACATATCGTATTCCTCCTTATCATTTACCTGCGCCTGTTCTATTATCTCTTCCATCTTTGAATCTTCACCCAATAAGATAAAAATTATCTCTATCGTTTCCCGAAGCAACTTACTGTATCTGATCCTGTTCTTCTCCACATGGGCTTTCATTTGGCACTTGTCATCAGCATATTTTATAATGCCAAATACTTCTCTTAAGTCTGTTTGAAAATATTCCAGATGCGCTATCCGTTTTACATCCAAAACATTTAATTTATAGTTCGGCAAATATGGAAGGAACTTCTCCAGATCACCGGACAAATGAAGCATATCGTGTAAATTCAGGCTGCCATCCCAGGGTTTTTCTCCAAAGTATACCACCAATGTAAAAACCGGATGCAGCTTATCCTTTTTCTTCATGCCTGATAAGAATTCTTCTGCAGTTCCATATTTCCCTGTTTGTTTATAGTTTCTTTGTAATTGCTTTACCTGGTCTGCATAATTCATAGCATCATACAGCATATTACGAATTACCATTGCATAATGAACATGCTCCTGGTTTTCACAGGCAAGAATTAGAAAATCTGCCCCAAGAGTTGCTTTCTTAATGATGTCACGGTTTCTACGTACTGACCTTTTAGCGGCATCCGTTTTACCCGGCAGATATTCCTGTGCTGAGTCCAGCGGAACCAAATCTTCGGCGTGTATGATTTGATTTCCGTTAAAACACGCTCCGTTATATAAGTCTGCGAAGTGTTCCGGCTTGCCCAGAAATATTTTTGCTGCGATATCTTTTTCTTGTGTCATAAATTCCTCCTATTCATTCCGAATACAAAGACACAAAAATTAATAATCAAATCTAAAGGGAAACTGTACTGAAAATGTACCAGATTAGTGATGAGCCTTAAGAATTTTTGAAGTAGAAGTGTTTTTGAAATGTATCTCTGTATTTCTTTTTTACATTATACAACACTTATATCATTATTTCAAGTTCTATTTTTATTTTTAATTGCAACATTTTCTCAATAGATTTTTTATAAATAATATGTTATATTTTGTCCGTATACAGCAATCATTCTTTCTGCGTATTTTAAAATGAATAGTCTGGTTAAAGCCTTGATCTGCTCAAAGAACAAGGAACATTCTGCACTTGTTCATTACCATACGCTCCCAAAACACAAAACGTTTTTACTTAGTTAAACCCAAATATAATATGAATAGTTGTTCCCTTATAAACTGTTCGCCTGTATTGGCGCATATGTCATCAGAAAACGCGAAAAACGAAATAGATCATGTACACTCACCCGTACATAACCTATCCCGCCTTCTTTATCATTAAATCCTCCGGCATTAAATAATTATCCCATTACTTATTCATAATCCTGCCCTTATTTCAGCGCTTATTCCTGCACCTTCTCCCACTGCCTGCTGCCCGCAGATTTTGCTACCGCTGCACAAACTTTCTCAACTCCATATCCCACGGAAAATCTGGTAGAAGGCTGCTCTCCGTTTACAATAGCACTTACAAAGTCAAACATTTCAATCGCCTTCAGCTCTCCATAGCCGATATTCATGCCCGGAATATTCCAGGTTGCATCTCCATAAAAATGCGCGGGACCCGTATAAATAGTTTTAAATCCACGCCTGTCATCGGGATCGTTTGCCCAGCAAACCTGCAGTTCATTAAGCCTCTCATAATTAAAACATACGCTGCCAAGTGTTCCATGAAGTTCCACAGTAATAAAATTGTTCCTTCCCCATGCATTTCTGGTGGCTTCAATGCTTCCCACTGCACCGCTCTTGAAACGAACCAGAAATGAGTCTTCATCATCTACATCCACCGCCTCTTTCTTTGCATTGGAATCCATCTTGACTGTTCCCAGAAGGTCCGTTCCCCCTTCCTGTACCGGCCTTTCAGTAATATAAGTCTGCATCATAGACACTACTTCATCAATATCTCCTGCCAGATACTGCGCGATATCGATTACATGGGATGCAATATCTCCCAGAGTACCTGCTCCGGCCACTTTTTTCTGAAATCTCCAGGACAACGGTGAGGAAGGATCCGCAGACCAGCTTTGCAGATAAGTACATCGTACATTCAATATCCTGCCAAGAGAACCCTCATCGATGAACTTTTTCGCAAGTACAAGGGCAGGCACCCGGCGGTACTGATACGCATTCATGCTGATAATCCCCTGTTTCGCCGCTTCTTCTGCTGCATTTGCCATTTTTTCTGCATCTTCCAAAGTAGAAGCAATAGGCTTTTCACAGATCACATGTTTCCCTGCCTTCAGAGCAGCAATGGCGATTTCTGCATGGGCATTGTTTGGCGTACAGATACTTACAACATCTATTTCCGGATCCTGAATAATTTCCCGGTAATCGGAACACCATTTTTCAAAACCAAATCTTTCTTTTGCATCCGCAGCAATTTCCGGTTCAATATCACAAATTGTTTTCATAACAGGCATTGCCGGTGCCGGCCAAAATAGTTTTGGCAAATTTGAATACCCCACTACGTGTGCTTTTCCCATAAATCCTGCTCCGATTAAACCTACATTTAATTTTTTCATTGTCATTTTCCTCTCTGTTCAATGTGTTTGAACGCTCAATTTTTATCCTTATCATTGTCAGTTCTTTTTCTTCTGCGCCAGATTACTGAGTGCAACCGCAACAACAATGATTGCCCCTTTGACAATTGTCTGCTGTGCGCTGCTAAGTCCAGCCAGAATCAATGCGTTGTTAATAAGTCCCATTAAAATAGATCCAAATAATGCACCGATTACGGATCCTGTGCCGCCTGACATAGAGGTTCCGCCCAGTACTACTGCAGCAATGACAGACATCTCGTCCCCGTCTCCATAAGAATAACGGCCTGCCTGTAGACGCGCTGCATACATGATTCCCGCAAATGCTGCAAATGCACCTGACATAATAAAAGCGGTGATCTTCACTTTTACGGTATTAATTCCACTGTACCCTGCCGAAACTTCATTACCTCCTGTCGCAAGTGTATGGCGTCCAAACGCTGTTTTGTTAAATATCAGAATGCCGATTATGTAAAATAAAACCGTCCATAAAATCAAAACCGGAATGCCGGCGATATTTCCCACTCCAAAGATAAAATTAAATCCTGTATTTTCAATGGGAACTGCCGCCGTATCCGTTATCCACATTGCGCTTCCCCTTACTACCTGCATCATACCCATCGTCGCCAAAAATGCCGGCAGACGAAGTTTTGTGATTAATATACCGTTTACCAGACCTACCAGGCATCCGAATCCAAGTCCGGCTGCCAAAGCGAGTAAAATGGAGTTGGTACTCTTCAGGATCAATGACACGATCATTGCTGTCATTGCCGCAACTGCTCCAACCGTCAAATCAATCTGTCCCGCAGCCATAACAAAGGTACAGGCAACTGCCATTACGGATATCATTGCCGTCTGCCTTAGTACGTTCAATAGGTTATTCGCACCTAAAAACCCTTTATTTCCCAGCGTTACGCTGAATACAATAAATACGGCAACAAAGATAATGTAAACCATATACTTATCCCACTGCAAATTCCCAAGTCTATTCCCCTTTTTGGATTGCATACTGTAACTCCTCCTCTGCTTTTATCTCTTTACGTTCTATTTCTCCCGTAATCCTTCCATCATACAGGATTATAATACGGTCACAGACCGCCATCAGCTCTGTCAATTCCGAGGACACGAAAATTACTCCCTTACCCTCATCAGCAAAATTACGGATCAGTTCAATAATTTCCGTCTTCGCTCCAATATCCACACCGGCTGTGGGTTCATCCAACATCATGATCTGAGGATTCATATTCAGCCATTTGGCAATTACAACTTTTTGCTGATTTCCACCGGACAGCAGATTAATTCTCTTCTGTATACCATCCGTGATAATATTCAGCTGCTCAATGTTCTTTGCAACCATTTCGTCTGCTGCTTTTTCATCAACCAGAATCTTCTTCTTTCTCAGTTTCGTTACGATGGGCAAAATAGCATTTTCCTTAACAGAATGAATCAGCACCAGCCCCTGTTTCCGCCTGTCTTCCGGGATCAGGGCAAACCCCGCTTTAACAGCATCCCTGGTACTCTTCACTTCGATTACCTTTCCATTTAACAAAACCGTACCGCTTTCTTTTTTTCTGACGCCAAACAAAGTTTCCAGGATTTCAGTCCTTCCGCTTCCCATAAGTCCGGCAAAACCCAGGATTTCACCTTTTTTAAGGGAGAAGGAAATATCCTGAAGCTTACTGTTAATATTCAGATGCTGAACCGTAAGAATATCCGCACCCTTTTTATCATATTTGCGCTCTATCCAATCGAACTTTTTATTCACACCTGCCCCGCCGATCATGTGTGCAATAATATCATCCAGGGTCAGATTACAGACTGCATCGTTATCCACATTGACACCGTCCCTTAATATGGTAATGGAATCGGCTATCTGCATAATCTCATTCATTCGATGGGAAATATATACCATGGATACCCCTTTTTCTTTCAAATCCCCTATCATCTTGAATAATTCTGCCGTCTCAGAATCAGAAAGCGCTGCTGTTGGTTCATCCAAAACCAGTATACGTGCCTGCTTGGAAACTGCTTTGGCAATTTCAATCATCTGGCTCATCCCCACGCTGAGTTTATTGACCGGAACATCAGGATCTGCAGCAATCCCCAGCTCATCCAGAACTTCCTTGGCTTTTTTATTCATATAGGCGGTATCCCGGATGCCATGTCTGGTTACTTCCTCTCCCAGAAATATATTTTCCGCCACTGTCATTGTCTGCACCAGTGACAGTTCCTGAAAAATCATGGCAATCCCGTTATCCTTCGCATCATGGGTGCTGTGAATCATTACCTGTCTGTCATCTATATAGATCTCCCCATCGTCCCTGGTGTAGACGCCTGTCATAATCTTCATCAGCGTAGATTTACCGGCACCATTCCCTCCCACCAGAGCATGTACCTCTCCTTTTGTAAGAGAGAAGTCCACCCCCTTTAGGACCGATACGGCTCCAAAGGACTTTTTTATCCCTTTTAGTTCTAATACATATTGACTCATATTGACCTCCATGTATATCACAGGCACCTTTCATGCGTCCTGTGAAAATTAACTGTTTCTGTCAAAGCGGCTTATAGCATATTTAAAAATTCATTCCCGCTATAGCCGCCGAAATGACTATTCCTTGTATGCATCCTTTAAAAAATCCGGTGCAGGTACATGATATACATCTTCATATGCCTGAAGTATATTAGAATGATCTACTCTTTTTGCCGGAACCGCCACATAAGCAGGCACTTCTTTACCCAGTAATGCATAAGCCGCCATATTAGCTTCCGCCACACCCTGATCATATGGAAGCTGTGCACCAAGACCTAAAATTTTGCCTGCTGCTATCTCTTTTGCCACATTATTTCCCAGATCAATGGTAGCCAGGAGAATATCATCCCTGCCTGCTGCACGCAATGCCGACAGCACACCTTCACAAGGGATATCCCAATGAGCAAAAATAGCCTGTATATCCGGATTCTGTGTCAGCATGGCATCCGCTACCGCATCACAGCCATTTTCATCCTGGAATCCCATTTTGGATACAATCTCTATATTGGGATATTTTTCTTTCATGGTTTTCTCAAATGCTTCCAGCCTCTGATTTGTCACAAAAAAATCCACATCATAATAGACAACACCAATTTTTCCTTCGCCATTTAATGCCTCTCCGATTAAATCTGCTGCTATTACTCCATTTCCGTAGTTATCTGCCGAAACACTTCCCACATAATTTTCCCCTGCCTTAAAACCTTTCGGCACATTATCCATAAATACCAGTTTCGTACCGGCATCGGCAACACGCTGGAAAGCATCCGCAGTCGCTGTGGCATCTGTTGGAATACTTACGAGAACATCCGGGCTTTTTGCCATAATGGTTTCAATATCAGCCACCTGTTGTTCTGCGGAGAAATTAGCATCTGTTGTAGCAACGATTTCAATACCAAGCTCTGCAAACCGCTCCGTCAAACCTTTAAGCTGTGAAGTAGACCAGTCATTTCCACCATAGTGAAAAGAAATGGCAGCTGTATATTTGCCTTCCTTCACTTTTGCAATTTCTTCCTCCGTCAGCGTCAATTCGCTGGCTGGAGTAGCACTCTCTCCGTTAGGGCCCGTGGAAAGGATTTCTCCGGCTGCGGCCGTTTTATTATCCTCTGACTGTATAGAAGATCCTGCGGCTGTTTCCTTATTTCCCTCTGTTGTTGTCACTGTATCGGTTGTGGTGCTGCAGGCTGCCAAAGAACAAACCATAACTGCGGATAATAATACACTTAATATTTTCTTCTTCATCTTATCTTTCTACCTCGTACTTTCTGTGATTACAGTAGCTTTCCTTTTAAATATTCATAAGATGTTTCACAAGCTTCACAGGGATCTCCGGAATACCCGTCAATCTCTACGAGCCAGTCGCCCTCATACCCCTTATCCTTTAAATAGGAAATAATTTCTTCCAGATTGATGCGTCCTTTTCCTAATGGTACAAACTCACCGGCTGAATTCAAATCTTTAAGATGTACATATTTAATTCTGTCATAATACTGCTTTATCATTTGAAGGGCATCAGACCCGCCTGCTGCCAAGTGCGCAATATCCGGGCAGAAAGAAATATCCGTTAAGGAAAATAATTTATGGATCTGATCCGGTTTTTCCGCCAGTGAGCCCAAATGCGGATGATAGCTGGGGATTAAACCGTATTCTGAAATAATTTCAGCAGCCTGATCAATCCCTTTTGCCAATCTGGGATAATCTTCTTCCTTGATGCCCGAACCGTGTATAGATCCGCCTCCCAGTACGATATGCCTGGCTCCCAGCTGACTAGCAATGGAAGTTACCTCTTTTAATTTATACAATTCGTCTTCCAGCGCGTCCTCATAAATAAAATGGCATCCTGCGTACACGCCTAAAACAGATACACCATATTTCCTGCAGATATCCAGGAACTTACCGGGATTATCTTTGTAAGCGCGTATATTGCCCTCAAATATTTCTATGTATTGGTATCCTCTGGCTGCAATTTTAGAAATCGCATCTTCATCATCACACATTGTCACGTAACCTACATCTTTCATGCTGGTAACGCCGCCTCCATCACCTGTCAATGGACCAAAAGCATTTGTCATGTATCCTAGTTTCATAATAAACCTCTCCTTTTTCGCTAAATTTTTATTTATTTGCGCAAATTTGTTTTGTGGTTTTATATTAACTTATCTTTTGTGCATTGTCAATATTATTTCTCTTTTTTCTCTTGCTAAATCATCACTTTGTATATTTTCCTCAAATAAAGTATCGAAAATAGGGGGATCCCACCTTTATTTTTGTGTATTTTTATTATCTCCCCTGTTATTCCTTTTCTCTTATTTTTCTGAACCATCTATTTTTTCTATGATTAACTGGTTTTTATCATTGACAAAGAGAGGTATTTCGGTTTATGATGGATTTGTAGTAAAATTTGCGCAAATATTTTTTTTGTATGGTCACTGATCACAAGATTCTCTTCGTGGAATCTCAATGAATACTCCCATTTAAAAGAAAGGATTACTGCTATGAAATTAGGATTTGTAACTGCTATATTAGATCAGGAAGATTTTAAAGAAGTGGTAGACACTGCTGTTTCCATTGGTTATGAATGCCTGGAAGTTGCCTGCTGGCCTGTGGAAAAAGCATCCAGGCGCTACGCCGGCGTAACCCATATTGATATCGAAAATCTGAACGAAAGAAAAATCCAGGAAATCAAAGCTTACTGTACCGAAAAAAACATAGAAATCTCCGCCCTGGCTTATTATCCCAATATGCTTACGGAAAATCCAGAAAAAAGAAACTGCTATATTAAACATTTAAAAAATATGATTTGTGCCGCACCCAGACTCGGCGTACCTATGATTACAACTTTTATCGGAAGAATGCAGACAAAGACTATAGAAGAAAATCTTACTGAATTTCAGAAGGTTTGGAAGCCAATTATAGAGCTGGCTGAAAAACACGACGTGAAAATAGCAATTGAGAACTGCCCCATGCTTTTTGGTCCTGATGAATGGCCGGGCGGACAGAATCTCATGACTACTCCTGCAATCTGGCGGAAAGTATTTTCTCTGATACCCAGCAGACATTTTGGACTTAATTACGATCCCTCACACTTTATCTGGCAGGGTATTGATTATCTGAGACCGCTTTATGAATTCCGGGAGAAAATTTTTCATGTACATTATAAAGACATTAAAATCTATCCGGAGAAATTAAAGGATACAGGTATTATGGCATACCCTCTTGAATATATGTCACCAAAGCTTCCCGGGCTTGGGGATGTGGACTGGGGTAAATATGTATCTGCTCTGACCGACATAGGATATGACGGCTGTTCCTGCATCGAAATTGAAGACAAAGCATTTGAAGGATCAAAGGAAAAAATCATCGATTCCCTGAAACTTAGTTACCGCTATATGCGTCAGTTCATCATTTAAGGAGGACGATCTATGAAAACTTTAAATATCGGATTAATCGGAGCAGGCTTTATGGCAAAAGCCCACTCTGTAGCTTATGCCGGAATGCCTATGTTCTTCTGGCCTGCACCTGCTATCCCTTTCAAAAAAACGATAGCAGACATCAATGAAGCTGCTGCCCGTGACGCAGCAGAAAAATTTGCATTTGCATCCTATACTACTGACTGGCACGATATCATCAATGACCCGGATATTGATGTGGTGGATATCTGCACACCCAACAATGTGCATGCTGAAATCGCAATCGCTGCTGCCCGATCCGGAAAACATATTCTCTGTGAAAAACCCCTGTCACTGACCACCAGCCAGGCTAAAGAAATGTATCTTGCAGCGAAAAATAATCACGTAAAAACCATGGTCGCATTTAATTATCGAAGAACTCCTGCGGTACAGCTGGCTAAAAAATATATTGAAGAAGGAGCAATTGGTAAAATTTTAGATTTCCGTGGCACCTACCTGCAGGACTGGTCAGCTGATCCGGATTCACCTCTTTCCTGGCGCTTTCAAAAAGACATCTGTGGCAGCGGTACCTTAGGTGATATCGGAACCCATGTTGTAGATATGCTCCGGTATCTCGTTGGAGAATTTACCAGTGTGAATGCCAGGACTGCTACCTACATTCCTGAACGACCGGTACAATCCGGTATGTCTGACAGCCTCGGCAATACAAAAGGAGGTGCAGACAGCATCCGTCAGTCAGTAGATGTAGATGACCAATGCTGTTTTATGGCTGAGTGTGCCAATGGTGCATTTGGTACGATCGAAGCCACCAGAAATGCCTGGGGTAGGAATAATTATATTACATTTGAAATACACGGCTCTGAAGGATCTATCTGCTTTAATTATGAACGGAGAGACGAACTTCAGGTATGCTTTGCTAAGGACGGGGATGACAGACGTGGTTTCCGCACTGTTTACACGGGCCCCTGCCATCCCTATGGCGAAGGATTGTGGCCAATTCCGGCACTTGGCATTGGTTATACGGAAACAAAAATTATAGAATGTTATGATTTTTGCAAAGCCATCATGCAGGACCAGGAAGTCAGCCCTAATTTCCGGGATGGCTACGCCATTGAGCTGATCTCAGACGCCATATTAGAATCAGCTAAGACAAGGCTATGGACGAAGGTAAAAGAGGTAGCGGAAAATTAAATAGCCAGGGTACTGTTTTTTAAGCAGTACCCTGGCTTAATTCTTATATTTCAGTTAAAGACACCCGCGCTTCATACGGTCTCATCTGCATTATATTTTCATAACCCTGCGCAAATTACTCATGCAATCCTCCTCTCCCTTTTCTATACTGTCTCATATACCAATTCTAAAAGGAGATTTTATTATGAGTATTTTGTTATCTGCAAATGAAGTTACGAAGATATACCAGAAAAACCAACGTCCGGGGCTGGACCATATTTCATTCCAGGCTGAATCCGGAGAATTTATCGGTATTATGGGAGCGTCAGGATCTGGAAAAACCACTTTATTAAACGTATTATCCACAATAGACACTCCTACAAGCGGAGAGATCATCATCAATGGTATTCTTTTAAACAGTTTATCAGACCGGAAATCCGCTGATTTCCGCCGGGATCATTTAGGCTTTATTTTTCAGGAATACTTTTTATTGGACAGTCTCACGATCAGGGAAAATATAGCAGTTCCGCTGACCCTGAAGAAAATGTCCCCTGGGGAAATCGAAAGCAATGTCCTCAGGCTTGCCAAACGGTTTGGCATTGCTTCCCAGCTTGACAAATATCCAGGTGAGCTTTCTGGCGGGCAGAGACAGCGTGCCGCAGCCGCCAGGGCTGTTATTAAAAATCCAAGCATATTATTTGCCGATGAACCCACCGGTGCCTTAGACTCCGGTTCCGCAGCAGAGCTTCTGGATACTCTGTACGAAGCAAACAAAGATCTGGGAACCACGATCTTAATGGTAACCCACGATGCATTTGCTGCAAGTTATGCAAAACGAATCCTCTTTTTTAAAGATGGCTGCATACTGAAAACACTTTGGAATCATGGCATCAGCCGAAATGACTTCTATGGAACCATCATGGAAGAAACCACCCGGATAAATCATGCATGACAGGAGAACCTTATGAATATTATTTTGATAGCTATAAAAAATCTGAAAAAGAACTTTTCCTTTTACACACTATATCTGATATCAGCATCTTTAGTAATAACGATCTTTTTTGCTTTTACCTCTTTTTCTATGAATGACGTAATGCTGGAAAAAATCTCTTCTGATGGAAGAGTGGAAATGATGTGCCGTACGGTTTCTGTTTTTCTTATGGCATTTGTTGTCTTCTACATGACTTACTCTAATGGATTTTTTCTGCGTCGAAGGACCAGAGAGCTTGGCATCTATGCATTGCTGGGATACCGAAAATCAGCTATCATGCGCCTGTTAGCCCTGGAGAACTTTTTTATTTGTACGGCTTCACTGATCATCGGCGTTCTGGCCGGCGGATTCTTGCACAAAGGTGTCGTTGCCTTTATTACTGCACTTTTGAATCTGTCTTTATCAGATGAAAAAATGATACTTTTTAACCCTGGGGCTATAGTCCAGACAGCTATATTTGTCCTCGCCGTTATTTCTGCAATGTTTCTTTCAAATGGAAAAGTAATCCGGCAGACTTCACTTTTGAACCTGATACGCCTGGAGAAACATGCAGAAAAGAATATGAAAACCCGGATCGTTCCTTCCATTTTGGGACTTTTGATGATTTTATCCGGATACTTTTTAGCATTAAATATTTTACAGGGAAAAGATTCCCTGTGGATTACTGCCGGATTCACTCCAATCGGTATGCTGACCCTCTTGCTTGTAACATTCGGAACCATATTTTTTATCAATTCTTTCCTGCCCTGCTTTATGTCTCTTACCAGGCGCAGCAAACGCTTTTATACGGAAGTGCGCATTATTACTATCCCGAATTTTATTTACCGTATTCGAAGCAATGCCAGAACCATCATAATGCTGACTCTTTTTTCCGCCGCTACCCTGACTATTACGGGAGTGATGGCACTTACATTATACTATCCCATTGCAGCTGTTTCCCGCATTGCACCTTCCGAGATTGAATTCCGGGTGGAAAATACGGAGCAGATCCCGGCAGTCAAACACATCCTTGCGGAAAGTCAGTCCCTTGAATCAAATCAGACCCTTGCGACAAATTACTCCCTTGAATCAAATCACTCCCTTCTGGACAATATGGATTCTTCCGGCGTTACACATACACTTACAGACATTATAAAAGTAACCTCCGACGCCAGCGTACTTCCCATAGAATATCAGATTGGCAGTGCAAAAGGAGATGCAAATAACGAAAAACTCACAAGAGTGCCCGGATTTGAATGTATTTCTGCATCCTCTTATGAGCAGTTAATGACTGCCCAGGGCAGATCTGATTCTCTGGAAGGTTTACTTCCTCTTACAGAAACCCAGTGCATCCTGGTGAAATACGAACCCAATGCAGATGGTTCCGATGAAACCGGCTGCGTATATCCGCTGCTCACCGATAAAGGCCCCCTGAATCTGAAAGTGAAAAGTACTACCCTGGCCAATCCCATTTCTTTTGCCAACAGTATCGGCACTTTGATTATCAGCGATGAAGCTTATAACCGGCTTGTTAAGATGACATATCCCAGGACTACTGTGTTAAGCCTAAATGGTCCGGGATTAAAAAATAATGAGTCTATCTATACAGCCATGGAAAAAATCACAGATAACAGCCCTTATCTTCAGGGTAATTCCCATCGGATTCAAGAATTACTTACCCTGAACAGCTCAACTTTTCTTCTGATCGGATTTCTGGTGGTTTTATTTTTCATCGCTACAGGAAGCATTTTGTACTTTAATAACGTCTCAGCCATAACTGATTCCAGAGAAGACTTGGATATTTTAAAGAAAATGGGCTACAGCAGCAAAAAAATTAAGATAATAATCAGAAATCAGGTGTTCACTTTTTTTAGCATCCCTTTTATAATTGGATTAACAGACAGTTTATTTGCTCTGCTTGTTTATAAGCGGGGATTGATGCAGAATTTATTGGGAGATACACTGATTCAATATTTACCTGTTGCAGTCTCCGTAGGAGTGACTGCCGCCATATACCTGATTTACTATATGATCACCAAAAGAACGTGCTATAAGATTATTTTCAGCAGTTCTGTGCATCATGCTCCCCAAAGTCCTAATTAAAATTGTTTCGTTTGATACTGTTTTAATCTGCTCTGGAGCGTGTCTGAATATAAAAATGGAGATATAAAGAATGAAACCTAGAAAAATCAAATTGCTGTTTTTAGCAAATCACCTGATTACCATGTTATATATCGCAAACATTACCGGGCCGGGCCGATTATCCGAGTCCACAAGCTTAGTTCCATATCTTATTTCAACGCTGATACTGCTTGATATCTCCTATATTGTTACCTGCAACCTTAAAAATAACAAGATGCTGAATCTGTTCTGTGGATTGCTTGCTTTAAATTGCTGGTACATTGTGTTTACACTGGACCCTTCCCGGGCAGGCGCTGTGGCACTGACCGCTTTGGGTCCTGTTATTCTATGCGCTTCAGCCAGATTTACTCTGGTATTCTTTTTTCAGGATACCGGATATCAATATAAACGTTTTACCGGAATACTGATGTTTTTTACCTGTATTGGATCCATTATCGGGCTTTTTATCTCTCCCCGGGTATTTGCATTTATGTTCGGAATTCAATTTCTCATCACTGTTTTTTGTTTTTTCCTGATCCTGATCAAGCATCACAAGCGGATGGGTTTTGTCTGGAAAAATGAGCGTAAATCTATACTTACCTCGTTTTTCCTGATCTTTGGAAGTTTTGCATTATACTGCATCCTCACGGCTAAGGTGCCGGGGCATCTTGAGAATTTTGGTGTTTACCTGATTGTACTTCTGTTCTTTTTTAACATTCATGCCATATCGTTTAAAAAGTCGAAAAGTACTCCTTTATCATCTGTATTTCATAAAAAACAGGCATGGATTATGTTCTTGTTTTTTGCTTTAGCCGTTATACTCATTTCCTATTTATTGAAATTCAGCTTCCGGGGATATTTTCTTATCATTAATCTGTTCATCTGGCTGGTATTTTTGTGTAATATTATGCTGGAGCAGAATTTCCGTATACAGAAGTTTTCCTTTCTCCATCCCGGTTCCTACAATAAAGTACTGGAACAGATTCGGCGGGAAGAACAGTTAAAAGCTGATTTCTCCAACTACCTTCATGATGAGGTGCTGCAGGATGTCTTATCCCTTAAGAATCTGATGAGTAAATCCGGTGATCCAAAAGTGCAGAAGCTCATTTTAAGTACTCTGGATGAACTAAACGGAAATATCCGGAAACAAATGCAGGACTATCATCCGGCGCTCGTAAAGTCATTGACTTTGAAGGAAAATTATCAGAACCTGATCGAAGAAACGGGCAGGTCATTTCCTTACCGTACCATTATCACCACCTTTACATGCCCGGACGATTTATTTTTAGTCGAACCCTATCACCTGATCATATACCGATTTATAAAAGAGCTTGCCACCAATGTATATAAGCATTCCAAAGGAAACTATATGTGGGTTACATTGTCCCAGGACAAAGGAACTATTCATCTGTGTGTCAGTGACAACGGCACTTCCTGCGCAGATACCATTTTGCTTTCTCCCACATCCGATCACAAAGGGATCTCCTCCATTCAGGAACAGACACTTTCCTTGTGCGGTGAAATGAAGATTCAGGATAACACTCCCCGGGGGATATCGGTTCATATAACCATGCCTATGAAAGGAGAACATTCTTATGAAAGTTTTGTTAGTCGATGACCATATCCTGTTTGCCAAAAGCCTTGAAATCGCCTTAGAAGGCCAGGATGGCATAGAGTCCTTTTCATCTATCCGGGATACCAGACATATCCGGGATGATATTATACGGCTGAATCCGGATATCATCCTTATGGATATCAATCTGAACCATCTCAGCAGTGAAGACGGACTGTCACTTTCCAGGCGCATTTTAAAAGAATTTCCACAGCAGAAACTGGTGATGCTCTCCGGGTATGATCTGCCTGTTTACCGGAGAGAAGCACGTAAATTAGGTGCAAAAGGATTTATCAGCAAAACGGTTTCTCCGGATGAACTGCTGCGTATACTCCAGATCATTACTTTGGGAAATACTTATTTTCCAAATACAGATTCTTATATCGAGGAATTGACCGACAGCGAAAAAGAGGTGCTTCAACTGATGGCAGAAGGCTTGAAACGAAAAGAGATAGCATACCATCTTTTTATAAGTGAACGTACCGTTTCCAATCATTTGCAGCATATATTTGATAAATTACAGGTCTCCTCTTCTGTGGAGGCAATTGCAAAGGGGCTGCAGCACGGATATATTCCTCCTGTTTGAAACCAGAAAGCGTCAGATATTGGGATTTGCCCGATCTCTGACGCTTTCTCAATTATTACTGCTTTTTATTTGGTATCTGTTATTATTCCCACAGGCGTATTACCGCTGCAATTGCGAAAATGCAAAGGGGTTACCCCCATTTTCTGTTTAAACTGCCGCGAGAAAAATATACTGCTCTGGTACCCGCAGAGCTCTGCAATTTCACTCATGGATTTATTACTGTATTTTAACAGTTCCCCGGCCTTTTTCAGGCGCAGATCAATCAGATAATTTTTAAGGCTCATTCCGGTGGAGGCAGTTAATATCCGGTTAATCGTGCTTTTATGGCAGGCGAAAACAGCAGATAATTCCTGATGAGTGATACCCTCCTGCATATGTTCCACAATATAATCCAGGATCTGGCCCTTCATCTGATCCTGCTCCTGACCTCCCATAACCTGTGACTGAAGCAGTTTCATAACCAGAGATCCTAACAGGCTGCTGCAAATCTGGCTGGAATACATACGCCCGATGTGATACTCCTTTACCATTTGCTGAATCGTTTCCACTAAAAAACTATTTTTCAGAATATTCGTCTTATGACAAAGTCCTGCCAGTGCCATTCTGTTTTCCGGCGATTGATCCTGCAATACAAATTCGATACCGGATAATAAAAAGGGATCTTCCACATCCGCTAAAATTGTATTTCCCACACCCGGGGGCACATAAAATAAGTCCCCCATAATTGCAGGACAGGTTTTATTTCCTATGACATACCGCCCTTTTCCTCTGTGAACATAGAGCATATAATGGTAATCAAATACCCTGCGTGATGTTTCAAACCCGCTGTCACACTGATATAGATTAATTACATTCATTTTCAGCTTCATTTCTAACCTCCCATGTTTTATATATATGAGTCATTTCTTTTATTTTTTGGTCTTTTACTGCATTGTAACTGATTCGATTCTATTATATCATAATTTCATAAAAAGAAATACAAAGGAGTGTGCTTATGTATAAAATTCAAAAAGGAAAAGAATCCATGACCGCTAAGGAAAGAGTAAAACGCACTTTTCAATATGAAAAAACAGACCGGGTTACCATCGGATACGATGCAAACCCTGCAGTTCATGAAAGATTAAAAAAGGCTCTGGGCATTGACGGATGCGATGACGAAACCCTTCTCCAGATATTAGGTGTAGACTACCGTCCCATCCAGGCACCCTATACCGGACCCGAATTATTCTCTGTCCCAGACAACAGAAGGGTCGACCAACTGGAAGGCAGCATCATGCGCTGGGTGGAACATGACACCGGCGGATATTGGGATTTCTGTGATTTTCCATTAAAAGATGCCTGTGATGAAGCTTTTGAGAATTTTCCGGTACCGGATCCGGATTGTTTTGATTATGAGGCGGCATGTGAGCTGGCAAAATCTTACGGTAATCAATTTGCACTGTTCACAGGACATGCCGGTATGCCGGATATCATTAATTCTAACGGCCGCATTATGGGCGTAGAAGATATCCTCTGCCATCTGCTGGACCAAGACGAAGCTGCCATGTCACTGATCCGCCGACGTGCTGATTTTCAGTTAAAAATGTTAGACCGTCTGCTCCATGCATGTAAGGGGCAGATTGACTTTCTCTGGATGGGTGAAGATCTGGGAACACAGATCGGCCCTATGATCAGCCTGGAACTTTACCGGGAAGTATTAAAACCAATCCACAGGCAATTTGCGGACCTGGCTGACTCCTACCACATTCCCTCCCTGATTCATACCTGTGGATCATCAAGCTGGGTATATGAAGATTTTGTAGAAATCGGAATCAAAGGAGTGGATACCCTGCAGCCCGAAGCCGTAAATATGTCTCCCCAATATTTAAAGGAACATTTTGGAGGCAGGCTTAATTTCAGAGGATGTATCTCCACCGCCGGCCCCCTTGCTTATGGGTCCTGTGAGGATGTAACAAACGTCTGCAAAGAAACCCTGGATATTATGATGGGATGCAGAGGATATCATTTTGCCCCCACACATGCCATCCAGGATAATACACCCGTAGAGAATATCATTGCCATGTACCAGGCTGCACATGATTATGGGTATTATAAATAAGGCTATTTCTAATCCATACCGGTTAAAGAAAGAGCCTCAGACTCAAGAAGAAATTTCTTCATAGTCTGCG
The DNA here is from genome assembly GCF_000686105.1 of Robinsoniella sp. KNHs210. NCBI lineage: Bacteria > Bacillati > Bacillota > Clostridia > Lachnospirales > Lachnospiraceae > Robinsoniella > Robinsoniella sp. KNHs210. The sequence continues at coordinate 1,517,523 of NZ_JMLZ01000001.1, read as the reverse complement.
GCTCTGTCACTTGTGTCACTTTTTTACACAAATAAAGCAGTGCCTGTATGAAGCACTGCTTAACCTTACTTGAAACGTTACTTAAAGTTTTCCGGGCACCATCTCTATCTACAAAGCGTCCCTTACTCAGACAAACCTAATTATAAGATGCAATGTAGTACTAATCCGTAATCATCATCATAATATCTTCGATGGATTTTCCGCTTTCCTGGATCATATCATAGAGATAACCCAGCGCTTCTTCTCTCTTCTTGCCTTCCAGTTCTTCTCTTTTACTCAAAAGTTCATCCAGTTTCGCCTGCGCTTTTTCAATCTGTCCATCCAATACTTCGATTTGATCATCAATTGATTTTCTTTGTCCTCTTGCCATAGTATTATCCTCCTCAAATTCACTTATTTATTCTATATGAATATATTAGTTCCAAATGAGGATTTTGTCTAGTATTTTTACTGAAAACTCATACAAATTTATTGCCTTTTTTATTATTCTTGGTTCAAAATATCTAATTCTACAAAATCTCCTAAATTTCCTATCTTCTGGGTAATTTTTTCTCTCGCTGCTTTACTGAACGCTTCTTTACTGTCATAGTCTCCGCCTACTGCTTCCATCAGAGCATTGCTGATCTTCTGTTTTATTTCGGACATATCTGACCCGTACTTTATAAGCTCCCAAACATCCCGGCCATTTACATACGCCTTTACCAGCCAGGGCGGCGTCCCTCCTGTCATGGGGCTGACCGGAATTTTCTCATTGGGATCTATCAATGCCAGATCCTCGTTATTCATTCGGATTGCCATTTTATCATTGCGGATATCCATACCTTCCTGCTCATACAAGGCAGCAACCAGACGATAGGTTATCCCTTCATCATCCACATTTGCATTCACCTCTTTATAACCCTCGGGTACTTTTACCGGATCAGAATCTGTATCCGGATATGCTTCTGATTGGATACCACCCATTATATCAGAGACGATTGCGATACCTCCTGATATGGATTGGTACGGAAAAATATCTGCTCCCTCTTTGTCCTGTGCAAGTGCCATAACAGATCCGGAGCACAGTACCAGACTGCATAAAACAGCGACTGGCAGTATTCCTTTCTTCTTGGGCAGATGTTCTGTAGTCTCACGGATACGTTCTTTCATATGAACTAAATTCCCCGATAGGCGAAAACCTACCGACACGGGATATTTTTTGACCGGTGTCCTTGCCGCACCAATAAGAATCGACGCATATTGAAACCGCAGTCCTTTATCTGCCTGATTTAAAACAAGTGTATCACATGCAAGTTCACATTGATGCATATATTCCCTGCATATCCAACGAACGGCAGGATTGAACCAATGTAAGGCTGATGCCAGAGCCGCAATTGTTCTCCCCCACAGATCCCATCTCATATAATGTGCCAGTTCATGGCGTAAAATCAAAATTGTTTCCAATTCGGTATAGTTTTTCTCCGGTACCAGAATAACAGGGTGAATAAGACCGGTAAGCAAAGCCGTTTCCACAAAAGGACAACGGTATATCTTCCGGCATTTTTTTATACCAAGGGGCCTGCCTGCTGCTTCCAGGCATTTATCCATCCATGGATCGTTAATTTCCTGGCACCATCTGCGTTGCATGTTCCGAAAAGAAACCCATTTCCCAAGCCCCCGGACTGTCACCACCATCACTCCTGATATCCAGACCACAACGATTCCCCAGAACAGAAGCACCCCATAATCCAAAGATGAACCGGTCTGAGTTGTGACTCCCCCAGATGTATAGTTTTCTTTTTCTGCCCCCCGATCCTGCGTAAAAGCTTCTGCAGACTTAAATACGGATGTACTCTGTAAAAATTCCGGCGCTTTTACTTCCACCATGGGAGTAAATACAACAGGCTTCATAGGAAATAACAATCCGGTGATTAAAACCATCCATAAAAGTGCCCGCCCGGAAGGAGCTACCCACTGCAGCAGGTCATTACGCAATACAATTAATAATATCCCCGCTGCTGCAGTCATTAAAACAGAAGAAATGATAAGAGAAATTAATAAATCAAACATCCGGTAAGTTTCACCTCTTTTCCAAATCGGCCAGCCATGCCTCCAGTTCCCCAATACTGTTGTCATCAAGCTTTCCCCCATCATACAGCGATGCCATCAAGCTGCTGATAGAATTACTGTGATGGGTTTCTACAAAGTTCTGGGTTTCAAATGCCAGATATTCGTCTCTTTGAATCTGGGTCCAGTATATCCGCTCCCTGCCTCTTTTCTCACTTCTTAGAAACCCCCGTTCTGTCAGTCGGATCAACAGGCTGATCAGCGTCTGTGCCTTCCAGCCTTTTTCCTCCATTCTTTCCATTAGCATGGGAGCCGTGACCGGCTGTTCACATTCCCACACCTGTTTCATAACTTCAAATTCCGCATCCGGTAATTTTTTCATGTCTGTATCCTCCTAACCAACTCGATAAAGCATCATCTGTATCAATCCCAGCACCAGAAGATGTCCGGGATAAAATCCGTAAAAGAAATATTGAAATGCTTTGGATTGTTTTCCTTTTTCTCCATTGTACTTTAAAGTTAGCAAAACCGCAAGACAATGCCCTGCTATGTACATTCCGATTGTAGTAACCATCCGGATATCAAAATCAAATAGAAAACTTTGGAAACGCCAAAGCTGAAGTCCTGCTGCTAGCAGAACGCCGATAGTACCCCGTTTTGCTTTGCTCAAATTCCTGCTGTAATAGAAGAAAAACACATATGCAACACACTGGTAAGAATATTCCAGATCCAGTTTTACTGTAACCCATGTAAGGAACAGAACCACCATTGCGGCAATTACCGGCCTGGATTTTAGGCGCCGGCTGCACCAGAGAGCGAATAAAGCCACTGCCATAGTGAACATAATGTTAAACCGCATTTCGGTTATTGGTATCAGATGGCCTTCACCAAATAACGTATATGGTATTTGAGCAAGCACACCGAAAAACAGGAGCCTTCCGATATATTTTCTTACATCTTTCGTGTGTTGAAATCCATTTGCCAGCAGAAAGAAAAACAGGACTGCCGCCATTCTGCCGATGATTCCCACTGAATAAGCCAGTGCCTGAATACATCTAATTGCTATTCCCTCTATTGCCGGAAAGCTTCCAAAGAAATCATACAGGTTTCCTCTTACCACATCCCTGATACAGAAAAAATCAGGACCATAGTACTGACAGATTAAATGATCGGTCAGCATAGCAAGTACCGCAATTATTTTTATTTTTCTTGTATTTATATTTACACCTTCTTTCTTATTAGACAATTGTCTTATTTGAATTATACATTTGTCTAATAAGAATGTCAAGAAAATCTTTTCAAGTATAAAATATCATTTCTGTGTACTGTACCAGATAAGCCGTCTGACAGATACGTTCTTAGTCACGATCTGTTAAACGGCTTGAGATTAAGATAAGAAATAGAATGGAAAGATATCTTCAGAAAATAAAGTGTGAAAGAAAATTACGATACAGAAAGGATGCCACTATGCGATTCTTTCAACCTGTTTGATTGTGGCAGTATTGCAGGCTTGCCTGCAAAATGGGAATAAATATGGCTGAAAAATCATTATATCCGTGTTCAAATTCAGGCATAATATTAACGGACAGCTTAATCATAGCTGTCATACAGACTGGTAATCACCGGTATTTCCCGGGTCTGTCTATCTGTCGTGATGATCTTCTCCATACCCGGAACCAGATCAAAATAGTTGTCACTTAGCAACAAATCCTCCTGAAAACTGATTTCTACAAATTTGCAGAACTGCCCTGCGGTAATCCGGTAGGTATTTCCGTCCAGCTTTTCACAGTGAATCTCTGGCTTTTGGAAATCAAAATGTTTTGCAGGCTTAAAGATGACTGTTCCGCTTCCAATTGTTTTCTCCTCCATGGTAAAGACATATGCTGCATAATATCTGCGGTAATCTTCCTCTTGCTGCAATTCCTCCTGAAAATCTATTACTTTGATACACTCAGAATGCAGCCTTTCTACCGAACACAGAAACTCCCCTTCTTTGATAAGCCCCCGCTCCACGTGGCGCAGCTGCCACTTTAAAGTTCCCTGTACCTTCACCAGTGTCTCATTCGTAAGATGGAGTTCTACTTTTGTCCCCTCTTCACAGGCAGAGGCAAGTACCGGCTCAAAGAATCGCTTCGCTCCATATTGCAGTGCCTTCCATCTTCCGAAGCAGTCGATACTTGCCCAGGAGGCAACCGGCCAGCAGTCATTGATCTGCCAGAATAACGCCCCCATGCAGCGGCAGTCATTACGGTTTCTCCGCCAGTGCTCCACCCCATAACGAATGCCCTCCAGCTGAATCATCTGTGACAGATAAACAAAGGATGCAAAGTCTTTTGGAAATTTAAAATACTGTGCAATATAAGCATTTATCACTTCATTTCCGTTTTTACTCTTCTGATGGCCCTCCATCACATAAGAAAATATATTTCTGTCTTCCGGTAAGGTAAAGCTTTCGATTGTCTTCATGCAGGGAAAGGACTGCAATCCAAATTCAGAGTTAAAGCGGGGAAAAGTTGTCCGGAAATACGTAAATGGTTTCTGTCCATGCCAGACGTTCCAGTCATGGGTATCCCCTATATCCATATTTTCCACGTCCTGCATACTTCCGGAAGAAGACGGAGAACTGGACCAATAGAAGATATCCGGTGCTTCTTTTGAGACCAGGGCTTTCATATCCACTTCAAACTGTTGTACATACATATCTTTATACTTCTGTTCCATCGTGTCCCAGACCATCAGCTCCGTTTCATTATTTCCGCAAAGCAATGCAATACAGGGATGATGCCGCAGTCTTCTGGTAAGCTGAACTACCTCTGCCTCCATATTTGCCCGTTCATCTCCTTCCCAGATAGTAACGATATTGGCAAACATAAAATCCTGCCATACCATTATACCGGTCTGATCGCAATAATCCAGAAATGCTTCTGCGGGGTATACTCCTCCGCCCCAGATTCGAATCATGTTAAAGTTTGCTTTTATACAGCTGTCAATGAGCTGCCGTGATTTTTCTTCCCGTATTCTTCCAAACAGGCTGTCTTCCGGTATGTAGTCTGCGCCCTTTGCAAAGACTTCAACATCATTGATTACAAAATGAAATGTTTCACCAAAGCAGTCTTTTTCCTGTTTCACTGTCAGGGTACGCAGTCCTATTTTCTTTTCCAGCATATGAACGATTTCATTTTCATGCCACAGCTTTGCACATACGATATAGCGCGGCTGTTCTCCGTAATTAATGCACCACCAAAGCCGGGGATTTTCTATCATACAGGTCAGGTGTCCATCAACAGCTGCCTCTTCACAGAGCACTTCGCCCTCCGGGGATAAAATACTGATCCCGCACTTCGTATCCGGCAAAAAGGTCTCCCATTCTATATCACAAACCAATTCTACTTTTCCAAACCGGTGGTTCTGTCGTATCTGCAGTTCCTGAATCCTGCCAGCCCGGTATCCTTTGAGGGAAATCGGACGCCAGATTCCCATATCTGCAAGTTCAGGTCCCCAGTCCCATCCAAACATACAGGCTGCTTTTCTCATCTGCATTTTTGCCTGGAAGAGGTGACGGTCCAGGTCCATATAAGGATGTTTTGCTTTTATGTTCTCGATTTGTCTGTAAGGTGAGGTAAAGGATACGGTAATTTCATTTTCTCCCATTCTTAACGCTGCTTTTACCTCTGCTTCCAGCACCATATGCATATTTTCACAATGCCGCACCAATATTCCATTGATATGAATGTCTGCAATGGTATCAATCCCCTGACATTCCAGCTGGATACTGTCCATGCTTAACAATTCAGGACTCACCAGAAACCTGCGCCTGTAATCGTAATCTTTTTCGGAAACTGCTTTGGCTCCCGCTTCATGATCCCGGTAAAAGGGATCCTGTATCTCTCCTTCCCGCAGCAGATCTTCATATACGGATCCGGGTACCACTGCAGGAATCCATCTTTCTTCTCCCCTGGCTCTCATTTCCCAGGTTCCATTTAAATTTAATTCTATCATTTTGAGTTCTCCTGTTCAGATCTAACCCGCAAAGTGGGACGTGCAGATAGATGCAATGATTTTTCAGACATGCCCTAATCCTTCAACTGATCTAATATTGCCCAAATGCCCTCCTGCAGCTGGACCTCCATCTCTTTTTCACCATAGCGGATTCTCTTTTTATCACTGCACGCTCCCATTATCTGAAATGATATGAGCTTTCCATTTTCCCATTCAACATCTGCGGTATGTCCGCCTCTGATACGGCTGCCTTTCAAATGCCCATGCTTCCAATCCGCCGGAAGTGCCGGCAGAACTACTACCTGATCTTCAAAGCTCTGTAACAGCATCTCACCGATCCCTGCTGTAATTCCGGTATTTCCATCAAGTTCCCAGGTACCGCACCACATGGATGTCTCATCGCTCATAACCGATGCCAGATTAGGTTTTACCAGTCTCTTAACCGTATCATTCAGTATTTTCCAAGCCTGTTCCCCATCGTTCATTCTGGCATGATATCCCACAAGCATCGCCATTCCCCAGGATGTGATTTCAAAATTTTTATACCGCAGCTCTAATGTCTTCTGAGCCGCATGCTTTAAATCCTGGTCTGTCCGGGCATCAATCTGATGAAATGGATACAGCCCCAGCAGATGGGAAGTATGCCTGTGATTTGGAATCGGTTCTTCAAAATCTTCCATCCATTCCTGAATCTGCCCTTTTTTTCCGATTTGATAAGGCGGAAGCTTTGGCAATATTTGATCTATGCGCCCCACCAATTCCAGGTCGGCGCTCTCCAGTTCCTTTGAAGCCTTTCTTGCAATTTCCAGAATCTCCCTGACCAGCACTACATCGCAGGTGGTGGACAGGGACAGAAAATAGTTTTTACCATCTATGGAGAATTGATTTTCCGGAGAATAGGAGGGTCCTGTCATATACCAGCCAGTAACTTCATCAAAATATAAATAATCCACTGCAAACTGAGCTGCACCTTCCAGAATCGGATACGCGAAATCTTTCAGGAATGCCCTGTCTTTTGTAAACTCGTAATAATCCCATAACAGTACGGCTGTCCACGCACCCCCAAAGGAGAAAACACCCCAGTTATAAGACCAGCCAAGTGAAGTGAAACCCCAGGGGTTTGACGTTACATGGGCAGTCCAGCCCTTCGCCCCATATGCTTCCCTGGCTGTCTTTTTGCCGGAGGGGACCAGCGTCTGCTCCAGCCAGTGAAACAGCGGCCAGTATGCTTCCGTAAGGTTGCAGGCACCTGCCAGCCAGTACTGCATCTGTATATTCATGTCAATATGCATGTCCTGGGTACAGTCTATCCGATTGTAAATATTATCATTCCAGATACCACCCATATGAGTGGGAAGCGGTGCGTCTTCCCTGGAGGAAGCGATCAGCAGATATCTTCCGTATTGGAACATGAGGGCATACAGATCAGGGTCACTTGCACCTGCTGCTGCCTGTTCGATTCTTTCATCGGTAGGAAGATTCCAAGGAGCGGCTGTATCTGGTTCTGCCATTCCTGCGGTTTTTCTCTCTGCCACAGCTGTTTCTTTCCCGCCCTCCAACCGGATATCCATTCTACGATACCGATCCTTCACGTCACGAATATGGATTTCCTTTAGCTCTTCATAAGTTTGGCTCTGCACTGCATTCAGCTGTTCTTTTACCATATGATCCGCGTCATCCATAAACATATTGGTTGCCAGCCCCATCCGCAGCTCTATTGCCGTCGCCTGATCTATTACAATACACCCGGATTCATATCTGGATTTCCCATCGGTCAGGACACGGATTCTGCCGTTTAAATGAACACCGCATTTTCCATCACTGTGGAGGTCTTCCAATGCATCCCCGTTAATCAGGTAATCCTCATCTTCTATTCCTGTTATTCCGGTATTATTTCCGATTCCGTCATAACGGATTTTAATCTGAAAATTTACTTTTTGCCAGGAATAAAACTTCATCAATACGATCTGGTGGGGACCGGATACGAATACTTCCCGGACAAATGGATTGTTATGAATAGTAAATTCTGTATTTGCAATACCGGCACTGATATCCAGGCTTCTTCGTAAATCAGACGACTTACATTCATCCCCCTCCATACACAGGTCTAATTCTAATTCCCCCACAGGCATATTGGTTCCATAATTATTTTTATTACCGGTTAGATTTCTGCCAAGATGATCTGCCTTTTCATATTCCTTATTTAATAAAACCTGCCGTATCTGACCTAACAGCTCTTTTGTACCAGGACGGTTGTTTTCCGAAGAAGGCTCTCCTGACCAGAACGTAGATTCATCAATCTGGATCCGCTCCGAAAGCCCGCCTCCATATACCATAGCCCCTATTCTGCCATTTCCCAGGGGCAGCGCCTCAATCCACTTCTTTGCCGGCTGCCGATACCATAATATATCTCTGTTATTCATATTTATTCCCATTGCATATTGCAGGCAAGCTGCAATACTGCCACAATCAAACAGATTGAAAGAATCACATCGTGGCGTCCTTTCTGCATCGTAATTTTCTTTCAACCTTAAACCCCCTTTATAGCGGGATCCGCCTGCGATGCTGTATTAGCCTTTCACTGCTCCCATCATAATTCCTTTTGTAAAATACCTTTGCATAAACGGATATACTGCCAGGACAGGAATGATGGTGAGCATTGCAATAGCGGAACGTACCGACAGAATAGACGGGCGGTTCATTACCATTGCCGTTCCTGCCGTCTTTGGGTCATTCATAACTACGTTCATGTTTTGAATTACCTGATACAGCATCAGCTGCAGTGTCTTTAAACCGTTATCCTGCACCAGCATCAGGTTATCATACCAGGAATTCCACTGGGCAACCGCACTGAACATTGCTACCGCGCCGAGAATCGGGGTTGATACCGGAAGAATTATTTTAAAGAAGGTGGTAAAAAATCCTGCCCCATCCATTCTTGCAGACTCTTCCAGTTCTGCCGGAATTCCTTCAATATATGTTTTGATTAGTATAATGTAAAACGCTGACATGGCAGTAGGTATTACATACACAAAGAAATTATTTTTCAATCCATAAGTTACCATGGTGATTACCCAGGGGATCATTCCTGCATTCAGATACATGGTAACTACAACAAATTTATAGATTCCTTTGCGGTATGGCAGCTCTTTCTGGGTTACCAGATAGGCAAACATGCTGCAGCACACCAGCGTGATCACGGTTCCAATTACTGCTCTTGACAGGGAAATCACAATTGGCTGCAGTATCCTGTTATTGCCAAAGATTTCCCGGTAACTGTTCAGCGATACATTGGTGGGAAATATGAAAAACCACCCTTCTGCCTGCTTGGGATCGCTGAATGAACTGATTAACAGGCAGTAAAAGGGATAGATGCAGACTATCAGCACAAGAAGCATAAATATAATATTGATAACATCGAATACAGTCATCTTTTTTTTCATTATTGCACCCATTGCATATTGCAGGCCTTGCTGCAATACTGCCACAAATAAATCAAGTTGAAAGAATCACAGTGTGGCTTCCTTTCTACTTAGCAATTTTCTTTCAACTTTTAACCCATGAATATCGCAAACCGGTTTACGATATTCCTAAATAAGCAGTGTGATCTTAAAAGATAGAACTGCCCCGAATACGCTTCACGATAGAGTTAGAAAACAGCAATAACCCAACACTTAACAGCGATTTCATCATACTCATTGCAGTACCAAAGGAATAATTTCCCTGTACAATTCCCATTTTATAAGTATAGGTATCAATTACTTCCAGCTTATCCAATACCATGGCATTTCCGAAGACATAATACTGTTCAAATCCTGCTCCCGAGAGCACATTTCCAAGTCCCAGAACCAATAATACAACGAAAGTAGAGACCAGCCCGGGAACCGTAATGTGAAGCATCCGCTGGAATCTGCCTGCACCATCTACTTCAGCTGCTTCATACAGCTGGGTATCGATACTGGCTATTGCCGATAGATATAAAATGGCACTGTAACCCATATTTTTAAATAAATAAGTACAGGTCTGCACTGTCCATGCCGTTTTGGGATTGGTAAGTACATTTAACGGCTGGTCAATAAGATGCAGTTTTTCATACAGCAGTGTATTTAGCATTCCATCTGAAGGAGAAAGAATCGTCACAAAAGCCAGATACAACAATACATATGAAATAAAATATGGTATGGTGGAAAATGTCTGCACCACCTTTTTTAACCGCCTGGTGGAAAGTTCATTTAATAAAATTGCAAAACATGCCGGTACCGGCAATGTAATAATAATCAGCCCGCTGAGTACAAATGTATTCCTCACTACGTTTAATACCTGTTCTCCATTGCTGAAAAACATCCTGAAATTTTGCAGACCTACAAATTCCAGCTTATTCAGGGGAATTCCCGGATAGTATTTAAAAAAAGAAATAATCCAGCCTGCCAGAGGGGCATAGCAAAATGCCGATATAAACATAATAAAGGGCAGGCTGATCAGCAAGAGCTTCCGCTTTGTAGCGCCATTTCTGCCGCTGACATTACATATTAAATTTTTCAAACAACTACCTCCTTTCGCCTTATTATTTTAAATCTATTTTATAAGCAGTCATAGCTTTGTCGATCATGGGATCCAGATCTTTGTGCAGCTGGTCAAAACGGTCCGTGTACCATTTCACTACATCATCTACACCCATTCCTGCAACCTTATCCATGGTTTCCTGCTTTAAAGTCTGAAATTCATTTTCATCTTTTGCATAAACAAGCTTAAATACTGCTTTATACATATATTCATTAATCTGGGCATACTTTTGTTTGATATCATCCGGTTTGGAGCCGATACCGCTGGTGTAGGTAGACCAGATCACATTTGGAAGCTTTTCACCGCTTCTGGTTTTATAATTTTTAAAATAATCCGTAAAACTGTCCGCTCCGTAGAATGCCAGGGCATCTTTCTTTACCGCTGTATAATTATCCAGATTCGGCGTCTGTTCAGGTTGGATATAATTGCCGTCAGAATCTACATCGATGTGCTGGAAGGCATTAATTCCGGCATATTTCCACTTTCCGTATGTTTCCGCCATATCTACCACGCCGCCCTGATTATCTGCTACGTATTGATCGGTAACCGTGGGAATACCGTCCTTTACTTCATATGCCATGCCTTCTGCTCCCTGCGTAATCATGCGGGATCCTTCTTCCGAGAAGCACCAGTCCAGAAATTCCATTGCTTTCTCCGGATATTTGCACTTACTGGTAATCGCAAATTCATTTCCACCCACAACTGATTCCCAGTAAATCGACATAGACTGCACATCATCCAGCATCTTAATCGGCATATATCCGGAATCTTTCATACCCAAACCATCTAAAAGTGCTTCTTTATTCATGACCTGCCAGCCGTTTAAAGCAGCAAGATAACCGCCCTTGTCCGTTTTTTCTTTGTACTCGGAACTGCTCATGGTCACCGCACCCGGATCAATCAATCCCATCTGATTAGCTTTATAGTAGAAGTCTACACCTTTCCAGAAAAAACTGTCAGGATCTAATAATGGTGCCTCTACCTGTTTCGTCCCATGGTTCAAATATACTGCATAATTTCCTTCGATAGGTTCGTAACCTTTGGAGAGAGGATAATCCCGGTTGACAAATCCATCGCCCATCCCCTGCGGATCCGCAAAACCCCCGCCCAGAGCATAGATCTTTTCACCTGCCGGCGTCTGTGGATTGTTATCCTGCATTTCTTTTAACATATCCAGAAACTCTTCATCTGTCTTAATATCCGGATATCCCATCTCTTTGTATAAATCCCAGCGCACCCAGTTGGCACTTCCGGGCAATTGATCCAGTCCCATTCCGCCCCAGCCGCCCAGGCTGTAAAAATGTCCGTCCTGATACATATGGTCTCTGCGGTATTCATTTCGAATGGTAAGCCTTGGATCTTTTCCGATATGCTCTGTATTAGCTGCCAGATCATCTAATGGAATAATCATCCCGGCTTCCACTGCCCTGTTTAGATTATTTAGAATCTCCGGATTTCCCGCAGGTGAACCAAAATCCATAATATCATCCAGATCGTTACTTGCCAGCTTCGTCGCCAGAAGTTCATTAAAGGTACTTGTTTGTGCCGTTGTATTTCCAAGACTTGAGTCTACGGTCAGCTCAATTCTTATTCCCAATTTATCTTCGATATATTTTGCCACGGGATCCTCTTGCAATCCTGTGTATTTGGACTGATTCCGTATGAACATCTTCAAAGTCACCACATCATCGTTCCCTTTTTCCGAGGAATCTGCATTCCCACCCGTATCCACTTTTTTTCCGGCATCTGCTCCAGACTCCTGTTCGCCTCCACATCCTGCCATAGTTGAAACCATAGCTGCTGCCAACAAAATACTTACGACAGATTTCATTCTTCTTTTCATCCACTTACCTCCACCTTTTTATCTTTTATTTTCCCGGTAAATACACTCCTTCTGATTGGCCAAAATCCAGAATATGCATCAAGACATGCGTTTTGTCTAACCTTGCAGTGCCATGCATTTATTTACTATAAATATCATAGAACATATTATTTTTATATACAATTTAAATAATTATATATTGTTACAAAAATTATTGTTAGGAATATCGTATATATTTTATAGTGTTTTTGCGCTCATACCCAGCATATTATAAACAAAAAAGTCTCTGTCCTGCCGTTAGGCGATACAGAGACTTTTATACAAAAATTATTCAATTTCAAATGTTTCTGAGCTGAAATTACTATAATATCTGCCCTGTCTGGCAGTAAAACGCAATACACAGTAATCCGGGTCAGTCACACCTTTTGAGTAATACATGGTATCACCTTCCTGCCATATCAGCTCTTTGTGTTCACGGTCTTCCAGAACCTCCATTGTGCCAGTCAGCATAATGCCCCTAAAGAATCTTTTATCGCAAAAATATATGCATGCCTGAGGATTGTTCTTATACTGCCCCACCCTCATGGATGAAGTATTCGTTGTAAAATAGAACACTTTGATTCCCTCTCTTTTTCGTGGCGGTAACATGGCTTTCGTATTGGGACAGCCAGATTCATCCACAGAACTTATAAATGAAACGCTTTGCTTATCAATTAAATTTCCAATTGTTTTTACCGGATCTTTCACTTTAGCACCTCCTTATTTTTACCCTTATTATAAGTGAGACATGGAGAATCGTAAATCAGTCACTTTTTTGTAACTATAAAAATCCTTGTGCTTTCAAAAAATCCTCCCGATGATCTTCTATCATCATTTCTATTCCCACGCTTTGCATAATTGATACTGCTTCAAAAATCTTTTTCCCACGCTCTGTAAGAAAGTAGTTTGATTTTAGCGGGTAACCGTCATTTATTGTTTTGTCTATCAGCCCATACTCTAAAAGCTCATTCAGATGCTGTACGAGCATTTTTTGACTGACCCCCTGAATGGATTTTTTTAGATTGGATAGTGAAAATCCGCCTTTACTAAGCTGCCACAAAATAATGGGCTTCCATTTTCCTTTTATGATATCATGTGTCATTTCTAACGGACATGTATACTCACCTCGTATTTTCACGCTGCATCCCTCCTGTATAATTATTTTCCGGTTTCTTATCTGAATGGATAAAGCCAGAGGATTGTTAAATTCATTGTTAAATTCACTGTTAATTACGCAATGATGTACCAGTCCTTACAAACGGGCATTTTCTCCAAATATTTTCTTATACTCTGCGGGACTAACCCCTGTCTCTTTTTTAAATACAGCACAAAAGTATGTAGTATTCTGAAAACCAACTTTGGCGGATATTTCTTTCGCACTGCTATTTCCCTTTTTCAAAAGCTCTTTTGCTTTTTCAATCCGGATTTCTTTTAAGTAATCGGAAAACGATCTGCCGATGTCTCTTTTGAAGATCTGGCCGATATAGGCTGCATTGCCCCGGAAATGCTGAGCCAGGGATTTCAGGGACAGATCTTCCTCATAATGCTCCAGCACATAATTTGCCAATCGCAGGGAAAACGGTGAAGAGTTGCTGCTTTCTTCCGGGTCATCCCCAGCTGACCCATTCGGAATTTTATCCAGATAAATGCCTCCAGCCACTGCTTTTGCAAAGCTGTCTGCCACCTTCCAGTAATCTTCAGCCGGACTTCCCAGCAATACATACAATTTAACCTGCAGTTCATTTAATACCATTTCCACACATTGGTTAATTGCCTGTATGATAGGTAACTGGTCTTTTTCTTCCTCATTCCGGCAGAAGACCACTATGGTATCCCCATCGTAATTACGCGAATAATAACAGACACATCTTTCAGACAAAATAGAAACACAAATACGGTGTATTTGATTTTTAAGCTCGATCTCCCGTTTCATATCTTTTCCAAGAAGACGCAGAATACAGGGCTGATAAGACGCTGCTTCTAAATCCAGTTCCAAAAAATCCGCTCTTTCCTGAAGTTCATTTTCTCCAATGGATCCATACATCCAGCGGTTGATTATATTTTCACGGATGAGATTAATGTCCAGCTGGGCTTTCATTTTCAGGTTGCGTTCCTGATCCAGATGCTTGATCACAATTTTTAATGTCTGTCCCAGTTCTTCATGACTGACAGGTTTTAAAAGATAATTTTCAATTCCCAGAACCGCCATTGCCCGCACATACTCAAAATCATCATATCCGCTTAGTACGATAACATGGATGTCCATTTTTAACTCCCGGATTCTTTGCAGCAGCTCCACACCATCCATTTTCGGCATCCGGATATCGGTAATGAGAATCTGGGGTGACTCTTTCGCTATGACCGCGAGGGCTTCTTCCCCATTGCGTGCAGTCAGCACCGTTTCAAAAGAATAGTCCCATCTGTCAGCAAATGCTTTCAGTCCCTCGCAGATCATTGGCTCATCATCAACAATTAATATCCCGTACATAACTCTCCAACTCCTTTTTCTTCATTGCTTTTATTTTTAATATTACTTCTGTACCTTCCATTTCCTTGCTGAAAATCTGCAGCATATAATCGTCTCCGTATACAATCCGCAGCCTGTTATTTACGTTATAGATTCCGATGGATTTCTGAAACAGCTCATCCTTTTCCAGGTTCTCCCGGATTTCCTGCAGCCTTTCAGTTTCAATTCCACTTCCGCTGTCAGAAATGGTAAATACAATATCTTCCCCTTGTTTCTCTGCCAGTATTTTTATTCTGGAGGGATGTTCCTCCGTGCCTACATCCTGTATTCCATGTACCAGTGCATTTTCTAATATAGGCTGTAAAATATGCTTAATGGTAGCATAGCGATAAACCTCCTCATGGACTTCTATCTCATACTCCATGCGGTCCCCCAGACGGAACCGATATAGCTCCAGGTAAGATTTTACATAATTCATTTCATCCCTGTTTGTTACCACCACATCTTTTTTCATAATATTCCGGAACATATCAGAGAGAATCCAAATCATTTTTCCTGCTTCTTCTTCGCCCTTCATATACAGGTTCATCCGAATTGCCTCCAGTGAATTATATAAGAAATGCGGATCAATCTGCGCCTGCAGAGCATAGAGTTCCATCTCCTTCTGACGAAGCTGATAGACATACTCTTTCTTAATGTGGGCATCCAACACGGAGCACATCTCAATCAGTTCCGAGTGTATATATCCCACTTCATCACGGTATCTGCGCTGTTTCTTAAAGTTAGTAAGCTTCCCCTGTTTCACCTGATCCATGGTTTCCTTAATGGCCCTCACCCGGTTGGCAAAAAACTTTGTACTGATAAAATTCAAAAGTGCGGCGCATAAAAGCACCAGAATCATAACTTTGAAAATATTGTACTGCAAGACCCTGACATCATCCATAATCGCCGCCATAGGAATGGGATTGATCACATAATAGCCGCCCTCACTGTTATAAACAGAATTATAGATCATATCCTTACCGGATAAAGTGCTGTCCCTTTCAATCAGCAGATCCATTTGGGGAAATGCTCCTTCTAATTGATATTCTGACGACGAATCATATATCAGACCTCCATTTTCATCCATCACCCAAACACTTCCCTTGATATATTTATCAAATCTCCGGTAACAATTGCGAATATTCTTGGCATTAAAACACATAGCCATCGTCCCGATTTTAGTTGCAAAATTTGCAGGATCACGGATCGGGTCAAAAATAAAAATAGAAAAAGAATTATTACCTGTATATTCATTCCGTGCGGATACCAGTTTTGTCTTTGACTCTTCCAGATATGCAAAATCATGGACCGTATTCACAAAAAATTGATATTCCCCCGAGTTTTGAAATGACCCAAACTGCAATATCTTCCCAGTATTTTTTCCATACAAAAAAGTGCCGTTAAATTGGTTATCTACGGCATATACCGTCTGTGTGATATTTTTCTGGACTTCCTGTAAGTGCTCCGTATAATAATCCTGCCGTTCTTCATTGATAATCTCTTCAATCAGATGAGCCCACTTCTCATCATCTCTGTATAATTTTTGATATATAGATTTTTCATCTACAATTTTAGACTGCAAAAAAGAATCAACCGATTCGATGACCTGTCCACTCATCTCCAACGCCTGATCCTTCTTAATCGTTATCAGATTTTCTGTTAATATCAGAAACAAGACAAAACTGGATATGATGGTAATCAACGCATACACCAGAAATATCTTGTTAAAAAAGCTGTTTTTTCCCGCTGTCTTATCCTTAATCTTCACTTACCCCACCCTCAATAGTAACCATTTCCTGCACCGGAACGTGTCTGACCGCTTATGTGCCGACAGACCCACGGATAGATGCAGGATGTCTATAAAATTTATGATAGCATAGGGGTATTTTATTGTCAAAACAAAGCTTGCTTTTCCTTTAATTTTCTGTATTTTCTACTTTATTCGCGTAGCGCAGCCTTTCACTCCGGACAGAAAATGGCCTCCTATGAATAGACAAAGGAAAAGCCGGAAATTTGTAAAAGTTTACTCAATGTACAAATTTCCGGCTTATCGATTTACGTCAATTCTATTTTTAATTATAAAAACTCTTTTAACTTCTCTACATTTTTTTCTTCAAAATCCAAAAGTTTTTTCATCAGTGAAACAATATCTTTTTCTGCATCATGCTCATATTTTTTGATGCTCTTAATTGCATCTATAATGCCCATGTTACTTCCTGTCAGCATCATTTCCGCGATATGGCTGTTTGATTTATCTGTCATTGTTTTGACATTAATCATAACATTGGATGTCATTTTCTGAAAAGCACTGATATCTTTTTCATTGTATCCGTTCTCATTCAGCATTGCTTTCGACTTTTCATTGAATTCCCGGTATCCTTTTAACTGGCTCTCGATCTGCTTGCGAAACGCATCACTTTCCACAATATCAAGCAGCTGATTTAGCGTATCCACGCCCATTCCCGAATTCTGATAAATAAAATTTAATAACTCTGCATTTGCATTCATAATATTCCATCTGCCTTTCCGTACATTTTACATCAGGCACAAATTGGCCTGTCCTGCAATACCTATGATTACCATATGAGCCATAAATATACATGGTATGGTATGTATATTTGGGTTTTGCTGAGGAAGGGGACGCTTTGTAGATGTAGGTAGTGTACGGAAAGATGGGTGTGGGAAACTGGCATGGGCTCCGTCAGCTGGCCGCAGAACTGGTATTTTCTAACCTTTTCGAAGCGCTTTTTGGCGGCACGCGGGTATTCACCGAGAAATCCTGATGCATTTCTTGGTTCAGTACCCGCTTAGTATCCGATGGGAGCCAGTCGAATACTATCCGCCAAAAAACACTCCGGAAAGGTAAGTAAATACTCAGCTCTGCTCTACGCTTCCTCCGCCCATACCAGTTTCACACACCCATATTTCCGAGATAGCATTTGTTGATACAAAGCTGGTTTTCTCAGCAGGTTGGAACCCCTGGGCTGTGGCAGGCTGTTCTTTATTGGATGCTGCGTAGTATGTTTCGGCTGTTTGCGTAAAAGAAGATGAAAGTTTGCTCCTTTTTCTGGTTACAGAATGAAAAACAAATTCGTTCTCAAGATCAGTTGCTTTATGCCAGTTGCGTCCGGCATGCCACAACCCCGGGGTCCCATCATGCTGAGAAAACCAGCTTTGTATCAACGAATGCTATCTCGGAAAGAGAAGGGGGCGGACCAGGACATTGGTTTGGGAGGCGTATAGCAGAGCTGAGCATTTACTTACCTTCCCGGAGTGCTTTTTGGCGGATACAATTCGACTGGCTCCCATCGGATTGTAAGCGGGCAGTGAGCTGCGAAATGCATCAGGATTTCGGAGCGAATGCCCGCGTGCCGCCAAAAAGTTCTCCGGGAAGGTTAGAAAATGCCAGTTCTGCGGTAAGCCTTCCAAACCAATGTCCTGGTTCGCCCCCTTCTCTTTCCGTACACTACCTACATCTACAAAGCGTCCTTACTCAGCTAAACCCAAATTTAATCGATTCTAATTTTAAATACAACAGGTTTGAGGCTCTGTACAGTGTTCACATGAATATGCAGACCGTTTTCATCCCGTACCCATTCTGGTTTTTCTTCGAATCCTAAAACATCTGCATCTAAAACAATTCCATGAAAGTTTGCCTGTCTGGAGGCATCCTGGATGCCCAGTGCCTTTAAGGTATAATTCCCATCCGGGCTGCATTTTAATGCGGTTGCATACAGATAACTGCCATTTACCGTATAGCGGATATCTTCGTGGGTGAAGTTCTTCTTAATACTATCCGAGAATTGTCCTTCCACTATTTCCGTAGGACCTTCCCCATATTTTCTCCACACACCGGTATCATATATTGCTTCTCCGTTCACCTTCAGCCATTCTCCAATTTCAAGTAATATTTTGGTATCCTCCGGCGAAATCGATCCATCTGCTTTCGGTCCTACGTTTAAAAGCAGGCATCCGTTTTTACTCACAATGTCAACCAGGTCACAAATTAAATCTTCCGCTGGACGGAACTCATTATTTTCCGTATAGCACCAGGAATTTAACGCAATTGCTGTATCCGTCTGCCAGAAATACGGTTTCATTTCCGCAAACTGTCCTCTTTCGATATCCACTACCGCACTGCCAAACATATATGCATCATGTTTGTAATTGATTACAACCTCTTCTCCCCACTGAGCTGCTCTGTTATAATAATAGGCCGCCAATTTTTTCAAATAGGGTTTCGCCGTGTGATGCTGAATCCACCAGTCAAAGTATAGAATCTTCGGATGATACTGATCAATAATTTCACAGGTACGGCAAAGCCAGTCCTGTAAAAATTCTTCTGTAGGTTCCGGTTGACTGTACAGATCGTAATGGTCTCTTTCCGGCATTGCAGGCCAGTAGAAATCGCCCCGCTCCATGGGTTCTTTGATATCACTGTCAAATTCTTTTCCACGTCCCATGAAAAACCAGTGCTCAATCCGATGTGAGGAAGCTCCGGTTTCCATGTTTCTCTCTTTAAATGAATGGTCCAGTTCACCTAAAATATCTCTGTGAGGTCCCATTTCAAAAGCATTCCAATGAGAAATCTCACTTTTATACATCTGGAATCCGTCATGATGCTCCGCCACCGGTACCACATACTTCGCTCCCGCTTTTTGGAATAAATCTGCCCATGCTTCCGGATCAAACTTCGGTGCATCAAACATCGGAATAAAGTCTTTATAACCAAAATCCTTATGTGCTCCATATGTCCTTACATGATGTTCAAATTCCGGGCTTCCCTGTATATACATATTTCTGGAATACCATTCGCTTCCAAATGCCGGAACACTGTAAACGCCCCAATGAATAAAAATTCCAAACTTGGCTTTACGGTACCAGTCCGGCACCTGATAGTGTTGCAGTGAATCCCAGCTGTCCGCAAATGGTCCCCGGGCAATTACTTTATCAATTTCCTCTAAATATGGTTTTAAATCGTACATTTTATCCTCCTTATTTACAAATAAAAACAACATTTAATTACTGTTTTGATAGCTTCATTATAGTAAATTTCAAAATAATTAACAGGGAAATGAACGGCATGTTCTGAGATATAATGTCGTCATTTTACAATAAGGTGTCAATTTTAGAAAACTATTTGTCTTTCCTTCCAGCGTCTTTTGTATTAGAATAGATTTATTGTTATATTAACGCAGGCTAGAGCGTGTTTGAACATTCATTCCCGCCATCTGCATTAAGGAGGCTCTTATGGGGGATGTCAATATCCACTTTTCCCTTGGTAATACCCAATTCCATGTACTCTCGCTAACTTCCGGCCCAATGCCCTATATGCCCATGCACGTTCACAGCAGTGACAGCTATGAATTGCATGCCATAACACAGGGACGGGGTTTGGTTCATATTGATTCAGAAACCTATCAGCTGGCTGCCGGAGACTTTTATTTGACCGGACCGGGTGTTTCCCATGAACAAATACCGGATTCAACGGATACCATGCATGAAATCGGAGTCTACTATACCGTAAGCCAAAAACAGGTTCCTGAAAAAGATCCTCTGCTCCTGACTCTTATCGGACAGAACTTTTGGTTTGGAAATCTTTCTTACGAAACCAGGAATGCACTGGACAGGCTTTTTGAAGAAGAACAGCAAAAATCAACCGGCAGCCAATTGCTTCTTCCTCATCTTGCCGCAGAATTTTTAATACGCCTTGCAAGGGATTATTCTCCATGCTATACCTCACACTCTGAAATACCGGATATTCAGCCGGATGAAAAAAAGTATCTGATGATTGAACGGGCATTTCTCTCTTATTACGCTGATATCACACCTGAATCACTGGCGGATATGGTGGGTTTGAGTATAAGGCAATTGCAGCGGTTATTAAAGGAACATTATCATACAACTTTCCAGGAACTTCGGGTGCGGGCAAAACTAAATGCAGCCTGTATTCTCCTTCGCAATACCACAGATTCTACTGCTTCCATCGCTGAAAAAGTAGGCTTTTCATCGGCAGAATATTTCTGTAATTGTTTTAAAAAAGAATTTCATATGACTACTTCACAATATCGGAAAGCGGACAAAAACCCCCATTTATAAAAATGGAGGTTTTTCATTTAACTAGAAAATCAGCGAACGTAAAATGTTCCCGGAACATCCTTCCAATGTTCTTCTGCATATTGTAAAAGTGTATCCGCCTGCCTGCGTGACATTTCCGGGAAAAGCAGGAACAGGCTGTGAGAGCCGTATTTCTGAACCAGGCGGTCTACGTTTTTAATCCAGTCTTCGAAGTTTCCGGAATATACTTTCACCCAGATGGATTTACCTGCAGCGATTGCCTTATCGTAAATGACATCCCAATCCGGTAAGGTGCCATCCGGTCCGGCATCGCCGCTTGTCCATTGTAGTGCATCTATTCCTTCAATTTCCATAAGTGCATCCAGATGCTTGATTGCAGCGGGACCATCTAGATGGTACAGAACATAGTCTGCCTGATCAGCCTGTGCCTTAAGAGATGGCTGAATATATTGTCGGAAGTCATCCGGTGACATCATAGCGGAAAAATCGCACTGCAGTTTTACCGTACGTCCGGGTCCCCATATCTGGAATACTGTATAAGCATTACCACCCTTTTCATCTTTAATTACATCGTAAAATCGATTGTAATAGTCATAATAAAGATTCGTAATTTCACCAATGCGTTCACCGATAGTCTCTGGCTCATCTAACATATCGAACAAAATCTCCTGTGCTCCCCGCAAGGAAGCCAGTACATCAATATTCTCCATCAGATCGGGCATATCTACATAAAAATCATCACCAGCCAGTTCACGGCATCTTGTTACCAGTTTAATATGTTTTTTGTACCACTCATTTTCCGGGTCAAAATTAAATTGGGATACACCATCCCAACTGTCCAGACAGGGCTTGAACCAAACCGTGTCTTCTTTGAATCCAATGTCGGAACCAAGATAAGCCGCCAGCGAACCGGGACCAAAGTCCACATTCAAATTAGGAAAACTTTCGCCCAGAAAATCATGTGTTTCACAGAAATAGCGGTAACGGGCTACAATCTGCTCCGGATTTTGATATTTATCCTCCATATCCTTCCACTTAAGTTCTTCCGGCATATTATAATATTTACCCTGGCAAATCTGATCCAGATAACCGCCTTCTACCGGAGTTCCATCAGAAAACGCTTCCATTTCCGGCTTTCTGGCTATGACACACATAAGCGGTCGTCCTATATTTCTATGCTTCCAGTAATTTGTGAACTTTTCTTTTACTGCATCCATATTTTCTTTGTAGGGGATACCGGATACTGCCGGGCTGACTCCGGTGAACTTTATACCAACCAGTTGGGGCAAGACATTCTCTTTCTCAGCTTCAACTCTTTCTGCTCCAACACTCTCAGCTCCAACACTCTCAGTTTTAAATCTCTCAGCTTCAACGCTCTCAGCTCCAGCTGTCACTGAGCCATCTTCTCCTGCAATGCTTTTTATAACTGCCGTTCTAGAGACTGGTACCGAACCAGTTCCAGCTTTTGCCAACTCTTTTGCTTTGTCAGCTGCTTCTGCAGCATCTGCTGTATAAGCATCCGCTCCGATTTCATCAGCAAATGCCTGTGAAATAGGCGCACCGCCCACCATAATCTTAATCCGGCTTCGAAACGGAGCATTATTTAATGCTGCTACCGTATTGCGCAGCGATGGCATTGTTGTGGTTAAAAGCGCGGATAAACCAACAATAGTCACATCGGGATGCTCTTCAATCTCTTTGATAAAAACTTCAATTGGTACATCAACACCCAGATCGATTACTTCGAATCCGGCACTTTCAATCATCATACCAACCAGGTTTTTACCGATATCATGCAAATCACCTGCCACCGTTCCCAGAATCATTTTTCCCGCACTTCCTGCGCCTCCGGTCGCCAGATGAGGCTTTAAAACTTCTACGCCCGCTTTCATGGCTCTGGCAGCAGACAGCATCTGGGGTACGAATATAATTTCTTTTTTAAAGTGGTCCCCTACCACAGCCATAGCCCCAATCATGCCATCATTTAATACATCAACCGGATCACACCCAGCAGCCAGCGCGCTTTGTACAAGGCTTCCAATCTCCTTATTTTTACCATGCTGTGTTGCCAAAAAGACATCTTTCATTTCCGGAATCATGTCCTTTGTTAACTCATTGATATCTACTCCTGTTTCTTTCTTCTCCTGAAATTCTTTTATATAATTCAGGCAAAACTCATCTTTCCCCAGCAGCGCTGTAGTCGCATAAATCATGCCGATCATATTTTTATTGGTCGGATCTACAATGGCGCTGTCCATTCCCGCATTCATGGCCAGCACCATAAAAGCCTGATTGATATTTTTACGAACGGGCAATCCATAGGAAATGTTACTCAACCCGCTGGTAATATGGATATCCGGATATTCCTCTTTTATTAATCTGCAGCATTTGGCAAAAACCTGTAATGCTGTTTCATCTGTAGAAAGGGTTACAACCAGAGGATCTATATGTAATCTGGAAGGATCAATCCCGTATTCCCTGGCTTTTTCCATAATTCCATGAAATACCTTCATGCGGCGTTCTACGGAATCCGGAATCCCTTCATTGTCACAAAGCAAAGCTACACATTCCCAATTTGTATCTGCAATTAGTGGAAATATAGTATCAATCTTATCTCCTTCCAGTGATACGGAGTTCAGCAATCCGGGTCTCTTGCAAAAAGGCAGTGCACCAATACAGGATTTCGCACTTGGACTATCAACGCAAATCGGTGTGTCCGTTACTTCCTGAACCTGTTCGATCATCCAGCGAAGTGTCTCTATCTCTTCCTCTTCTTCTACAGAAGCACATACATCTAAAAAGTCAGCCCCCGCATCGGCCTGTAATTTTGCACGCTCTTTGATTAACTGTGCATCTCTCGATGCAATTGCTTTTGCTACCGCTGGTATGGACCCATTTAGTTTTTCACCAATTATAATCATGTTCTACCTCCTAAACATGTTCGCAATGAGTTTTGTAAACTTTATTTCACAAGTCTCTTGGTTAATTTTTACCATTTTATTTTATATAGAAAACGTAAAAATAACCTCTGTTTTATTATGATGGGAATGTACTATCTTACGATGGATCAGATAATAATATTATGAGACAAATCTTATTATTAGCGTTATAATAGATACAGATAACAGCGAGAATTAATTTTGCGGAGAGGTATTTGCGGATGATCATTACACAGGATACAACTATATTAAATAAGGCGGAACCTTTTGAAGTAAGGACTTATATTGAGCAGCATTCTTTTAAAAAACCAGAGGTATATCATTGGCATAACTTTTTTGAGATCACTTATATTTTAGATGGGCATGCCAGATATTTTGTAAATGGCAAACAGTACGAAGTGGAAAAAGGAGAAATTATCTTATTTAACCATATTGAAGCCCATGGATGGGAAGTATTAAGTGAGGAAATGACATTGCTTGTCTTGATTTTTGGTTCTGATTTTATTGCAGATCGGACCAGCATTTTTGACTATGATTATTTATTGCCTTTTGTGGAACGCGGCAGTAATTTTCAAAATAAAATTCCCGGAACTCTTCCATATGCCAGAGAGATTATCCATATTATGAACGAGATTAACCGGGAATACACGGAGCGGGAAGTTGGGTATGCTTTAATGATCAAATCCGATATCTTGAAAATTCTCACCATATTGTACAGAAACTGTGAGCGTTCTTATGCCTCAGGAGAATTACTGGGTGGAAAAAAAGAGGCCATGAAAAGGCTGGAAAAATCCTTTCAGTATATCAAAAGACATTATTGTGAAAAAATAAAACTGGAGGATGTGGCCGGGATTTCCTGCATGAGTCCAAATTATTTTTCTTCCTATTTCCGTAAAGTGACGAATATGCAGTTTCAGGAATTTTTAATCGAAATGCGCATTCAAAAAGCAAGGGAAATGCTGCGCACATCTGACGAAGGCATCTTAGACATTGCTGAAGACTGTGGGTTTTCCAATATGTCTAATTTTTACCGCCTTTTCCGGAAATACACCGGATATGCTCCGGGAGATGAGCGGAAACGGTATAAAGAGGGTAAGGGGTTATTGGATTAGCCAAAGCCCGTATGCAGCAAAATTTACAACCATAAAAAGAGGCAAAGAACAGTATTGATCCTCTTCTTTGCCCGTTTCTCATTGTATAACTATATTTGTTTCAATTTTAACTTATTTTTATTTTCCTGTCTCCTCTGTTAACCGTTTTAACGGCCGTAAAGTTTTCATTTTAATAAACAGCGGAACATATTCAATCATCAGAGATGCATTTTCCAGCCCGTACCACCGTGCCGGAGATCCTGCAATGTGGCGAATCGCATATTTTAAAGATACTGCCGCTCTGCCCGAAGCTGTAATATCACTTTCCGGAACTAATAGTTTCCGTATCAGGCAAAACTCAAAATCGCCTACCTCACCAGGCTCATATACTGAATATTCTCTTTGCTGGGAAGGAAGCTCTCCACTTGTAATTAATTCTTCTACGATCTGTCTCAGGTATACATTTACTCTCTGATCAACCTTGAATCCCAGTCTTAACTGAACCCTAAATATATAATCGGTTCCAAAATTTTCTACCTTATACTCACGGGTATACGGTTCATCTGTTACTTTAATCGTCACAAACCAATAAGCCTGGGCTCTCTTAGGCTTTCTATCCAGAATGGAATATAAAATATCACGATCCAGTTCCTCCATTTCCGGTTCCTTTGTAATATAGACCAGATTATCTGTCTGCATTGGGTATTCCACATCCTGACGGAGTTTTCCCAACTGTTTCAGATAATCACGGATATTAAAGCATACCGCCTGAGACGCTTCTATTGCAGTTCCACGATGCCATACCAGCATAATACCAAACAAAAGCAGGGCTATTAAAAGTGCTACATATCCGCCCCTGGAAAATTTGCTGAGACTGGATATAAAAAATGTCCCTTCCAGACCACCAAAAAATACCAGGAAAATAAATGCAGGAATCTTCTGTTTCTTTTCATCTTTTAAATAAATAAACAGCAACAGCGTTGTCATCAGCATCGTAAGTGTAATTGCCAGCCCGTATGCCGCTTCCATGTGTTCGCTGGTTTGAAAATATAACACGACAATGGAACAAAAAAACCATATTACCATATTGACAAGCGGAATAAAAAGCTGTCCTTTTGTCTTAGACGGATAAGATATCTGCATATGGGGCATCAAGTCCAGCCGGCTTGCCTCGGATACCAGGGTAAATGAACCTGTGATCAACGCCTGGGAAGCAATAATTGCAGCCATCGCTCCCAGTAAAACAGCCAGAGGACGAACTCCTTCCGGAAGCATCTGGAAAAAGGGATTCATATCGGGAATGCTGTATAATGCACTCTGCTTCTGATTTCCCATGAGCCATGCTCCCTGTCCAAGATAATTCAGTATCAGGCATATTTTTACAAATGGCCAGCTTATATAGATATTGTCTTTTCCAACATGCCCCATATCCGAGTACAGTGCTTCCGCTCCTGTGGTTGCAAGGAAAACGCTTCCCAAAATCATAAACCCCATATGATTAGCCGGACTGATCAGAATTTTCACAGCCCACAGGGGGTTAAGTGCACGAAAAATTAATGGATTGCCGGAAATATTTAGAATACCTGCCGCTGCCAGAAAGAAAAACCAAATCGTCATAACCGGTCCAAATGCTTTACCTATCGAGCTGGTTCCCGCCTTTTGAACCAGAAATAAACCGGCAATGATAATCAGCGTTATCACTACGATTTTATTTTGACCGCTCCCCAATAAGGAATGCATCGCCGGAATACTGCGAAGTCCTTCAATAGCCGTAGTTACCGTAACTGCCGGCGTAAGCACACCATCTGCCAGCAGGGCAGCTCCACCAATCATTGCCGGTACAATCAGCCACTTTCCATATTTTTTCACCAGGCTGTAAAGAGAGAAAATTCCTCCCTCACCATGATTATCCGCCTGCATGGCAATCAATACGTACTTCACCGTAGTCAGCAGTATGACCGTCCAGATGACCAGGGACAATGAACCCAGAATCAGTTCCTCATCCACATGTGCCAAACCTCCGTTGCCATATATAATTGATTTCATTACATACATCGGTGAAGTCCCGATGTCCCCGTAAACCACTCCAATCGATATTAAAACTGCGCCAAGACTTACAGGAATTTTCGCAGAACTCTCCTGTTTTCTCATATTATTCACCCTTTCTCTTTACTGCTTTTGAATGAATCAGCTAAAAGAAAGGGTTCTTTTTTTTCCATCCTTTCGATGGTTCGTTCGTATCATCAACATATATTTTTCCATCAATTGAAAACAATTGCATAAAAAAACATAAGGCCTGCCCCAGACACCTCCAAATACAAATAAAAAGAGTGTATAGAAAAGCAGTGCACAAAGCCCTCTTAAATAAAGATTCTGGCTTCTTAAAACCTCCTGAATACTTTTCCCCTCATTTCCCACTGAACAGGTCCTAAATATAGTCTCAGCTTTTTGAAAATCCGGCGTATCCAGCTGTTGTATTGCATGATTCATACCGATAACTACTGACTCCTGAGAATTCAGCTTTTGATTTATGCTGTCGGGCTGCTTAGGCTTATTGCTATAAAAAAGAACGGGGAGGCATAAAAACAATGCAATCAATAAAATAATTGACCAGATATTATTTTTCATTTTTTCTCCCTTACTATGTTTGCATGTAATATATTCATTTCATCGGCATATTAGCACAAATAGAGCCTGGTGTCAACCTTCATTATTATCCTGCAATTCACCCGCAGCTTTCACTTACTTTTTTACTGTCAGCCCCAGCCTGCTGCATCACTTCCTTTAATCTTTTTATATAGTACATATAATTTTGAAAAGAAGTAGAAGGTGCCACCTGATGATCCGCTCCAGGCACATATCCTCCCTGGCGGATTACCGGAAGCAGCCGCTGAAATTCACGGTCGATTGCTTCTTCTCCCTCTGCGATCACTAATTTATTGTATGCCCCGATAAATTTGATGTCCGGAAACTCTTCTCTGACCTTCACGATATCCATTCCTGCATTAACATCCATTGGCAGAAATCCATCCACACCTGCTTTTCTGAAATTAGGAATTAATTGCCGGAAATCACCATCGGTATCTACGAATACATTTTTTACTCCTTTTTTCTTCAAAAACGGAATTAATTTTTCATAATAGGAACCTACAAATTCGTCAAACATTCCAGGTGATATCATCGGCCCGTTTGCACCGCTCAAATCCTCAGGAAATAAGAGAACGTCCGGTTTAATGATGTCAAAAATCTTATCAAAAAAGTGTAAATATATTTTCAGAATAAAGTCATTGATCTCGTGGAGTAATTCAGGCATTTCATAAAATGCCATTAGCTGTTCTTCCACACCCATCAGTTCCCGGGGTGTCCAGAAAAATCCGGAAGCCCGGAACCGGATAGAAAAGTCTCCCCGTTCATGCCCCTCTTTGTATTTGCCATATGTACGCTGAAGATTTTCGTCCGTACAGTATTTTTCAATTTCCCGCAAAGTATTTTCTTTTAACCGCTCCCAGGCCTCTTCCCCATCCACAACCGGTTTAATCTCTTTTACCAGAGAGCGCTTTTTATAATAAGCTCTCTGCCAGCCATCTTCATCCATTTTCAGAATATATTCATCATTATCCTCCAGAATCTTCTCGTCAAAGCCTTTAAACGGAATGCAAAATGACATTCTTTTTACTCCGTCATATCCCAGAAACTGCTCATATTCATAAACGTGTTCTGTCATTAAGTCATTAAAATACCTCATATAACGCTCCTTGGGCATAGGATATAAATACGAGGAAGTGAATTTTTCCGGGAGCCCTTCCTGCACCCACCGGTCTACACTTAAGTCCCAGGGAAAGAAGGTTTCCGCAAAAGCCCCTCCCCCATCCATTTTCTCAAAATTCAGTGTTTTAAACATACGTTCCGCAGCCGTCATATTATTTTTCTCCTTTTTCATTTCCGCGAACAACAAGTCAAATGGGCGCGCTTGCGGGACATCTGGCTGCTGCCGCGAGGGTAAGATACCTCTCTGCTCATGTCTCGGGATATCTTACTCTATTATAATAAAGAAGGATTTGAATTGCTTGTAAATGAAGTATTTCTTTGTGTAAAATAATGCCTTTTCATTTTATTTTTAATGATAACTATTGATTTTTTATGGTAATATATATATAATTCAATTATGAAAAGTGAAAATATTTTAACTACAAATTATATACATAACTACACATCGCTCCCTATATTCTCAGAAGATTATTCTTTTGAGAATTCAGAGCGGCTGGGAGAACATTCCCATGAATTTGTTGAAATCGGCATCACTACCCACGGGAGTGCTTTACACCACACCTCCCATGGGGTATATCCTCTGAAGCGTGGGAGCATTTACTTCATCCCCATAGGCTCAACCCATGCCATTTCCCAGGTACAAAACTGGCATGTTAAAAATATCTATCTGCTGCCAAAATTGTTGTTTCATGAATTATCATCAGCATCGCTGCATTGCTCTACGATGCAATATTTTTTATTAAAACATGGAAATTCTTCTTCTGCTCCGCTCCATCTGGAATTAGAAGAAAACACCATGTCTATTGCAGATGCCTTCTTTACTGCTTATTTTGGAAAAAAAATGATAACTGGAGAACTATCTGATTTATATGAGTTCAACTGTCTGTTTAATATCCTACTGCTTTTATGCGATAACTTTTATCAATCC
Source organism: Robinsoniella sp. KNHs210 (assembly GCF_000686105.1). Lineage (NCBI taxonomy): Bacteria > Bacillati > Bacillota > Clostridia > Lachnospirales > Lachnospiraceae > Robinsoniella > Robinsoniella sp. KNHs210. The sequence continues at coordinate 1,487,741 of NZ_JMLZ01000001.1, read as the reverse complement.
CATTCTTTTCAAAAAGATGAGCTTGACGAACGGATCATTCGGATAACTGAGCTGATTAATGAACATATTTATGAACAGAGCGGTGATATTATCTCTCTGATTTCTGACACCCTGATGCTGCATCCCCAGCAGATCAACCGCATTGTCAAAAAAATCAGCGGCTCCACATTGAGTAATTATATTATTGAATGCAAACTTGAAAAAAGCATCCGCCTGCTTCTGACGGATGCTCCTGTCACAGAAATCGCCCACACATTAGGGTTCTATGACCATTCCCACTATAATAAATATTTCACCAGATACATTGGGATTTCGCCCAGCGCATATCGGAAGAAAACGCAGGTGTTGTTAAAGCTGTAACTTATCTTGCAGATTTGTAAAAGCGCATCAGGTTATCCATTGTTTTATGCAGATTTTCTTTACTGGAATATTTTGAGGTTTGAAAATCTTCGGCTTTCTGGTTTATGGAAAATACGGATGTAACGCCCATGGAATATGCTTTTTCCGTATCCGGCTCTATAGAGCCAACCACAGCCGTAACAGGGACCTGGCATGCACCTGCTCTCTTCGATGTTCCGGCAATGACTTTTCCTCTTAGACTCTGACTATCAAATCTTCCTTCTCCTGTGAAAACCATGTCAGCCCCCTGTAACATTTTTTCATATTCAATCTGATCCAGAACCGTATCTATTCCGGATTCTAGTTTTCCTCCTAAAAATCCCAGTATCCCTGCTCCCAGGGCACCTGCCGCACCGCTTCCTTTCATTTGTGCAATTTGCTTTCCAGTATGTTTTTCCAGTACCTGACCCAATATTATGAGATTCTCGTTTAAAATTCTGACATCCGCCGAATCTGCTCCTTTCTGCGGAGCAAATATGTAAGCCGCTCCAGATTCTCCGTACATGGGATTATCAATATCGCACATACCTATAACTGTACAGCCTGCCAAAAGCTCTTCTGCTTTTTCCGTGTTTATACCGGCAATCCTGCATAGCGTATCGGGACGGGGAGTAAATTCCCTTCCATGGCTATCATAAAATACTACGCCTGCAGCCAGTGCCATCCCGGTTCCTCCGTCATTGGTACAACTTCCTCCAAGCCCTAAAATAATAGTTTTACATCCCCGTCCCACAGCATCCCTGATCAGCTCTCCCAGACCATAGGTCATTCCTTCTCTGGGAGACAGATGGCCAATACTCTCCGCATATGGCAGCCCTGCCACACTGGCAGTTTCTATTACTGCAATGGTATCCTTTACGGCATAAGCCGCAGTCAGTCTTTCTCCATAAGGTCCTGTAACTTCCTTTTTTATCCTTTCCATCTCAAGCGCTGCCACAAAACATTCTACTGTCCCTTCACCTCCGTCAGCTACCGGAATACTGTGTATCAGGCAGTTTGGAAAATGTTTTCTGATTGCACGCTCCATAATCCGGCACACTTCCATAGATGTCATTGTCCCTTTAAATGAGTCGGGGATAACAATACATTTCTTCAAATTAAAACTCATTTTTCTACCTGCCCTTGCCTACTTAGTTTCCATACACTCAAAATTATAATTCCCTGAACCAACATAGATATAAATTTGAGCGCCTTCTGTTTTAATATGGTGTATGCCATTTCCAAGCTCCGGCCTCTTCCCTGATTCCCTGATACTTTCCAATTGACTTACCGGAAGTATGATTTGTGCTGTTGTATTTACAGGAACCTTCAAATGGAAGTCTATTTTATCTTCACATCGTCGCCAGAATGCCCGTATTTCTCCATACATCGTTGTTAAAACAGTCTCTGCCCAGTTGATACCACCTCCTATTTCAGGTGCAAACTGAAAATGTCTGTATCCTGCTCCATGCTCACCAATACTAATTCCTGTAACACCTTTATAAAGCCATTCGGCTACAGAACCATATGCATAGTGATTAAAAGAATTCATTCTCGGATTCCATAAAGTGCCATCCGGTTTTAGACCATCCAGATGTTCCCAAACCGTAGTGGCTCCCTTTGTAACCTGATAAAGCCAAGACGGATAATCTTGTTTCAAAAGCAAACGATACGCAGTAGCTGCATGTCCATATGCAGTGAGCACATGACAGATATAAGGTGTACCTACAAATCCCGTTATCAGATCATAATTAGTTCTTTCCAGCCAGGCTGCCAATTCATCTGCCAGGCCTTGCCTGAATTCGTTCTGCACTAACTGGAAATGAAGTGCCAGAACAATTGCCGTCTGTGTTTTTACACTCAGGCTGCCATCTTTCCTCACATATTTATTTTGAAATTCACTCCGTATCTTCTCATATAACTGACGATAATCTCTTGCATCTTTCAGGTTTCCAATTATTTCAGCCGCCTGATACAGAATGCGGGTGGAATAAGCATAATAGGCTGTAGCAACAAAGGCCGTATCCGTTGCACCTACAAAGCTGCCATAAGGTGCATCAAGCGCCACCCAGTCTCCCAACTGATGTCCAGTATCCCAACAAAAGGGATTGTCGCCCTGATGGTATATGTAATCAACATATTTTTTCATACTGTCATATTGTTCCTGTAAAATACGGATATCTCCATAATGCTGATACAGTGTCCAGGGACATATTGTAGCCGCATCTCCCCATGCAGCAGCTACCTGCTCACTTTGACCGGTATATCCGGCGAGATCATAAGCATAAGTATCATCGTAAATATCAGGAACCACCCAGGGTACTCCGCCACTCTCGAATTGTTCTGCAGCCAGATCACGGAGCCATTTCGTTAAAAAAAGCGGAATTTTCATATTCATTGCAGCCGTTGCTGCAAATATTTGTATATCTGCTGTCCATCCCAGACGTTCACATCTCTGAGGACAGTCCGTTGGAATATCTAAAAAATTGCCTTTCTGGCTCCACAGCACATTTTCATAAAGCTTATTTAATAGTGTATCTGAGCAGGAAAAAAATCCAGTCCGTTCCATATCTGAATATAAAACCAGGCCTTCAAATTGTTCTATCTGAGGTTCACCTGGAAATTCTTCTATCATAACATAACGAAAACCCTGAAATGTAAAGTGAGGCTGGAATACTTCTGTTCCTTTGCCCTTTAAGACATATTCTATCCTCTGCTTAGCTCCCTTTAAGTTATCAACATAGAAATTTCCATCCGTATCCAGAATTTCCGCATGGGTTAAAACTACCCTGCTGCCAGGCTTCCCACTCACTCGAAAACGTATCCAGCCTGTCATGTTTTGTCCCATATCCAGTATAGTTTCTCCGTTGGGGGTACGGAATAGTGCCTTTGGTCTGAGGATCTCCCGGATTTTCACACACTCACATTCCTGTGCCCTTAGTATATCTTTTGGCATTCTACCCATTGGTCGTACTCCAAACCATGCTTCCCTCTCAATCCCGGAAATATCCCACGGCATTTCAAGCCTCGCATCATATGTCTCCCCATGATAATTTTCTGCATAAAGAATCGGTCCCCGGTAAGAAGAAGTCCAGTCTGGTCCGCTTAGAATTTCCTGAGAAGTCCCATCTTCATAAATGATGTGAAGTTCCAGTATCAAAGCTTCCCTACCACCATACAGATTTCTTCTGGATCTCCATCCAAGTTCCCCTTTATACCATCCGCTTCCAATCACTGCACCAATTGCGTTATTTCCTGTTTGAAGCATTTTTGTTACATCATAAGTCTGATATAAAATCCGTTTATTATAAGAAGTCCATCCTGGAGTAAGAAAATCCTCACCAACTTTATTTCCATTTAAGCGAAGTTCATATACCCCTTTTGCAGTTACATATACCCTGGCTTCCTTTACTTTTTTTGTTAGTTGAAACTCAGTACGCATGACGGGGCAGGCGCTTTTAGGTGCTTGAAAATCATATTCCGGTGTTATCCAGTCTGCATTCCACTCCCGGTAATCCATAAAAGCGGTTTCCCACCATGCCGTTTTACTCCATTCGCTTTCCTCCCACTTATGATTCCATACCTTAATGCGATAATAGTACCGTTTTCTGGATTTCATAGGTTCTCCACCATAGGGTATCTGTATAGAATCGCTTGAATGAATCCTTCCGGTATCCCATAATATATGCCCGAATTCATCATCTGCTGCTGTTTGAATCTGATAAGCTTCCTGGAAGCTGTCGCGTCTTTCATCTTCCAGTATCCAGGAAAATCTGGGTTTCTCTACATCAATTCCCAAAGGATTCTCCCTGTACTCCACATAGGTATTTACAATTCTCATTGTACTATTCAATACTATCCACCTCCATAAGTTCCTCTGATTTACACACATTTAAAATCTCTATCTGCACTGCAGTCCCCCTGCCTATTGTACTTTCGATACTGAATGCATATTTGTCGTGATATAAAATCTTTAGTCTTTCCCGTATTCCCGATATGCCGATTCCTCTGCCTTTTAAGAAAGTATCAGCCTGCTCTGCCCTAAGTTTCTGTACTTTGGAAGGGGTCATCCCTCTTCCGCTGTCCGTTACACGAATCAAAAGGTCATTATCCCGTTGATATATATCTATTTTTATGTATCCTTCAATTTCTCCTGTATCTTCATCTGCTAATCCGTGAAACAGAGAATTTTCTATCAGAGGCTGTATCAGATTTTTAGGTATGTTACATTCCTTCACTTCCTGGCTCACATTCCAACTGACCTCTACCTTTTTTCCATATCGGTATTCCTGAATTTTCAGATACCTCTGTACCGTCAGAACCTCCTGCTTCACCGTATCATATATCTGAAAATCTTTCAGCCTCAATCTGTCCCGCAATATATTTGAAAGTGCAGTACTGACAACAATCACATCCTCATCCCGCTTCTGTTTTGCAAGGTAATTCACTGTATTGAGCGTATTACACACAAAGTGTGGATCTATCTGGCTTGCCAAAAGTCCAAAGCGCATCTCCTGCTCTCTCTTTTCTTTTTCGACCAGTCTTTCCACATAATCCTTTAAATCTACCATCATATTATTGAAGATCCTGCTTAAATCTCCTATTTCGTCATCAGAATCCACATTAAGCTGGACATTGAGATCCTGATTAACCGCCTCTGACATTACTTGTGACAGATCAGAGACAGGACGCGTAATTTTTCGTATCATCAGCAATATACCGATAAGTGAAGCCAGAAAAAATGCTGCCAGAAACAGAAAAATCATGCTGATATATTCAGAGAAAACACCATATAACCTCTTTTCTGAAACAAAAGCTACAGAAATATAAGGATACTGATAAATATGACGAATATAGCAGACCCCTTTGGATGTTTCTACAACCTCCTGCCCAGTAGCAATCAGTTCTTCTAACTGTTCCTGCCCTTTATGATTCTGCTCTGGAAAAAGAGGTTCCCTCTGGGATGTCAGCCATGCCGAGTTATCAAATTCCCGTCCCCGGAACCGTTCTATTTTTCCAAAAAGTTCTGTATAGTCCAGAAAAATTGTTACAGTAAATCGCTGTCCATGCACCCGGAAATTCCTGCCGTAAGCCAGTACCTTTACGGTTTTTGAATTCTCTTGTTTGACATAAAATCCCTGAGAAAATCCGCCGCCCCTTTTCCTCTCCCTGAGTTCCTCATACCATTTGCCTGTAAGAACTTCCTGCTCTGCTTCTGATGGAGGTATCAGGGAATATACAACCGGTGCTTCAAAACTATGTAAAGCAATGCTTCTTACTCCTGATTTTACATAGACCAGCGTATTTAAGGTATTGCTTAAATCATACTCATAGTTCTTGTTGGCGCTATCCTTCTCATAGCATTCCAATTCATTCGTAAGTTCCTTTGCATAGGCAATGCTGTTTGCATACTCCTCAATGATTTTTAGATTTGAATCCATTTCTTCCAACACATAATTATTCTGCGCCTGATATCTTTCAATTGCTTCTTTTTTCAGCGGCTTGAATATCATCAGGTATGAAAAAAATGTACCGATTATCAGTACTGCCAGATACATCCATATCACCATTCGAACTGCTCTCTTCTGTAATTTCGACATTTATTCAGCCCTTTCGCTTATATTCCGCCGGATAGCAGCCTGTTTCCCGATAAAAAATCTTACTCAAATACTGACTGGTCACATATCCCACCTGTTCCGCTACTTCATATACTTTATAATTACCCTGAAGCAATAATTCCTTAGCCCTTTCAATACGTATCCCGGTAATAAACTGGTTGATTGTTATTCCCGTATCCTGTTTAAATAGAACACTCAGCCGGCTGTTACTGATTCCCACATGGCCTGCCAGCTCAGAAATTGCAAGATCCTCCCTTTGATAGTGTTTCCTCACATAGCGCATAGCCTCGCTGACCTCCCAGCGAACCCCCATGCTTCCCCGCCTTCGCAGTAGACGGGAAAATCCATCCTGTATCCACTTTCTGATCTCTTTAATATCATACAGGCTCTTTGTTTCAAATACGTCTGCCTGTTCCAAACCGTCACTCTGCAGTATTTTATCCAGTATACGCATAAACTCTTGCAGATTTTTAAAAATCATACTTATACCAACGGATTGTACTGCCAGGCACTCCTCCACATATAAATAAAATCCTTTCTCATCCTGTTCATCCAAATACTTTTTTACCTGTTCTTCTCTAACTGATTTTCCTTCCCGGGACTCTGTCACCGTGCATTCCTCCATGCAATAAGCTTTTTTACACCCATGAAGAAAAGCATAGCTGTCTAACCGGTTCTTAATAAATTTATTGATATAAGTTACTGAAACAGGTAAATACATATAATAAGCGGTAAAAACTTTTTTATCTTCTCTTAGGAGATCAACCAAACGACTACTCATTTGAATAATTCTCTGGTATTGCTTATAATCATAACCTGATCCATCCGGTCTGAAAAACAGCAAGATCTGGTGAAAAGGTAATATGCCATACTGCATAAGGTTATTATTCCCGATTTCTTCCAAAATAATTTTCAGGATCTCGGCCATTGACGTATCCAGATGGTTTTCCCCTTCATCCCACGATCTCCACGCTTCATTTTGTTCCAGAAGAATACATGGATATGACTGGCTAAAAAAAGACAGGATTTCCTGATTCTGATATCTCTCCGCTACAAAGTCCTCCCCTTCTGTAAAAAAATCAATCAATGCTTTTTGAAAAAGGATACCGGAGATATGTTTTATATTACCAATTGTCTTTTTTATGGAAGCCAGTTTCTGTGCCAGCACTTCCTTAGTCATCTCGTCCTTAATAATATAATAGTCAACTCCTGCTGTTACTGCGGCTCTGGCATATTCAAATTCACTGTATGCTGTCAGCAAAATTGTTCTGGTTTCTGGATATTGCTTCTTTACCTCCCGGATCAGTTCAATTCCATCCATAAGAGGCATACTAATATCCGTGATCAGCAGCTGAACCGGACACTTGTCAAATAATTTTAAAGCTTGTTTTCCATTATAAGCTGTCTGGGATACTTCAAATCCATAAGTTTCCCATTGAATCAGATTCTTTATATAATCTACTGACAGCATATCGTCGTCCACAATCATTACTTTTAACTGTTCCACAAGTATCCTCCTCTTTTTCAACTAAGTTTTCATAATTTGTGCTTAGTAGCAATCGCATTATTGATTTTCAAATATGTTCCAGCTGGTTTCTTTTTCTGAACACTCGTTCCCATATCATTGACAGTTTTTGCGTATTCGTAGATATGGATATGACAATTACCAGGAATATTCCCAGCGCAATATCCTGTGACGGAGCAGGAAAGCCCAATGCCACTAAACCAGAAAACAGGGTTGATATCATAAATGAACCTATAAATATACCAAAAGGAATACCAACATAATTCTGAAGCTGTACCCCAATAATCATTGCCATAAGCGGTTTAAATGCCATAGATAAACTCTCCATGCTCAACTTTGCAGACATGGAAGAAGCATAGCTAATCTGTACAATTGCGGCAATTCCTATAAAAAAACTACCAATTACATATGCCAGGAATTTTGTTCTTGGCACATTTATTCCATTACCTTTGGCGATCAGTTCATCTCCACTGATCGCTCTAACATTATAACAAAACTTTGTTTTATAATAAACTAAATAGAACAAAATAGCTGCTATAATTACAACAATCAGATTATACGGCATTCCTCCTAAAATTGTCAGATCCTTATCCAGTTTCAAAAAACCCTGTCCGCCGGTTACTTTTGCACCGATTACTTCAAATATCATAGCAATAACCAGAGACACCACAATAGAAGGAATTTTAAAATATTTAAATACCAGTCCACATATAATTCCTAATACAATACTAACTGCTATCGTCACGATTATGAGGCCTGCAAGACCGGTATGGTACTTCATTGCAACAATTCCCCCCGCCATACTTGCAGCTATGATTCTGGCTCCAATGCTAAGATCCAGCATTCGCATAGAACGTCCGAATACCATACCAAAAGCACAGAGCAGCGGTATAAAAGACTGGATAAAAATTGCCCGTAATACTGATAAACTACCAAACCGCCCGGGTGAAAAAATCAGAAATAGAATGTAAATTCCCAGGGGTAAAAATAGTGTGAGGCAAATGCCTTTTACTTTTCTATTCATAATATGTAAGTTCCTTTCCAGAGTGTCCAGCCTATTTAACAAGTTCTTTATGCCGCTCTACAACAGTATCAATATTATACTCTTCTGCAGTCTTTTTAAATGATTCAGATGTAATGTCTTTATTGTCAAATTTAAAAAACATCTCTTTCGCCTCATCTGGGGTATATGTTGAAATTCCATTTTCACAATATTTAAAATAATTCACCACGTCCTCTTCGCTTTCCAGAATCATCTGATTAATGCGAATAGACTCTGACTTGTCAAACAGCGGTGTTTCTTTTATTTTATTAATAACGAGGCTTGCAGAAAATAACGGATCGGTTACATTATGCCCTCCGCATGCTGCCAGCATATACCCCTCTGCAAATGCATCCTGTAATCCCTGTGGGAAATCTATTATGGTAATCTTAATGTCTTTGCGGTTATATTCATCTAACAGACTGGTTAATGCCGGCAAAATGCCAGGAGTTAATGTACCCGCTGAAATAAATATTCCATCAACTTCCGGATGGGTGGTTAAAACACTTTCCATAGACTGTGTAGCATCGCTAGCCTGAGCAACTGCACGAAATTCATTCACAACCTTCATATCGTATTCTGCGCATGCATCATTCATCCCGGACTCTCTTTGTTCTCCTGTGGTATCTCCCAGCGCCGTAGAAAATAATACAATATTTTTACATCCTGATTCTCCCATTTTTTTTGTCAAGGTATATCCTGCCTGATATTCATCTTCATATGTATTTCCCAGATAATATGGCGAAGCTTCAATTTCTGACTTTATATTTTCATCCATAATACTACGATAATAAATGCTCCAGGGAATCTGTGCTTCCTCACACATTTCTTTGATTCGGGGGAGTACTGAATCTGCAGCCGGAATTACAGCCAGCCCGTCTACTCCTGCTGCAATCAGCCTTTCATATGCCTGAATGTTTCCTTCCGGTGTTAATGCCGCATTTTCTACCAGAAGACTCCCACCTGCCGTCTCAACAAGTTCCGTTACATTATCCATTGTCTGCTGCTGCATCTGGTCGATTGCCATTGGAAAACGCATCCCGATAGTAAATTCCCCTGCTTTTTCCGTTCCTTTTGCACTCTCTTCTGTCGTCTCTGCTTTTGCATTTTCTTCACTTTCTCCTACGCATCCTGTCAATAACACTGTCATCATACAAACTGTTAATAATAATGAAACAACTTTCTTCTTCATCTTTCATCCTCCAAATTTATTCTATCACAGTTACATTTCTGCGATCAAACGAAATAGACACAGATACCAGGAAAATAATTCCTCTGATAAATTGCTGCAGCACTGAGTCTAATCCCCATAAGATCATTCCATTTGATAAAATTGCCATAATCAGACTTCCCAGCAGTACACTGCGGAACCTGGCACCTGCTCCGCCGGAAATTGGCATACCTCCCAGCAATAATGCCAGTAGCACGTCAAATTCAAACCCTGCTCCTGTATTGGCTGAAGCAGATGCTGCTCTAACCAGATAAAAAAATCCAACTAATCCTGCAATACTTCCTGTAAGTATAAAACACCCGATTTTCATTTTGGAAATCCTTATTCCAGACTGAAAAGATGCTTCCTCTCTTGAACCAATTGCTTTACAATACTTTCCAAACCTTGTTCTTGTATAAAGAATGGCACCTCCCACCAGAAAAATAGCAATCAGCACTACCTTCAATGCAGTATTTTCCAGTTTCATCATAGATGCCGGAAGTCCCACAGAGCCACTGGTGATGAGCGTACACTGTATTCCTCTGAATATATAAGCTGTAGACAGAGTAGTAATTATGGAGGATACTCCAAACTTACTATGAATGATGCCATTTACACACCCGCAAAGCGCGCCGGCTGCAATACCCGCTGCAATTGCCAGAATTGGATTTAACTGAGCTGCATAGCCTGACAAAACTGCGGTCAGCCCTACAATTCCTCCCAGGGAAAAGTCCAGGTTCCCCTGCGCCATTAGAAACGATACGCCTGCCGCCCCCAATACAATGGAAAACATCGAGTTTAACAATGCATTGATATTTTTGCCCGACAATAGTCTGCCCTGACTTACTGCCTGAAAAAATATTGTTATCAAAATAAGCACTATCACCGGAACGAATGTCACAAAATACTGGCGGAAATCTGCATCTTCCTGTTTAAAAACACCTGTAATACTTTTCACATTCATAGCCTCCTTCTTCTAAATCATGGATCCTATCAGGATCTGCTCCGTAAATTTGTCATTCCTGCGAAATTCCCCTGACAATTTTCCATCTTTCAAAATCAGAATGCGGTCACTCATTCCCAAAAGTTCTGGTAATTCCTCTGAAATCATCAGAATTGCCTTCCCTTCTTTTTTTATTTTTTCCATGAGCCGGTATATTGCTGCTTTAACTCCTACATCAATTCCCCTGGTAGGGCAGTCCATAATAAATAACTCTGTTTCATTTGCCATCCATTTGGCTAAAACGACTTTCTGCTTGTTACCTCCGCTTAAGCTGCTGACATTAGAAGCAGTGGAGTGCATCTTTACATTCATTTCTTCTGCCCATTTCATTGCAAACGATTTTTCTTTTTTTCTTGGGATATAAAAAATGTTACTGATATAGTCATACGCTGAGACACAAATGTTATCTTCTATGCTGGACGCTGTCATCAGCGCTTCTTTATCTCTGTTTTTTGACATATAGCCAATGTGATTTCGTATTGCAATGCCGGGATTTCGGACCTCTGTATTTTCCTTATACAAAACCCTTCCGCTTTCCGGCCTCATTACACCAAATAAGAGCTTACCCAGGTCATGCATCCCACATTCCGTCAAACCTCCAACCCCTAAGATCTCACCTGCATGAAGCTCTAAAGAAATATCTTTTAATATTCCACAAGAGACATGCTGCGCTCTTAAGACTACTTCATCACTATACTTGCATTCCATATCCATTCGATAATAATCATCTTTGATTTCTCTTCCCACCATCAGATTTCGGATTCTGTCTTCTGAAAATTCCTGCTTATCCAGAGTTGCTGTAAGAATCCCATCTCTTAGCACAGTTACCGCATCGCTTTTATCAATCACCTCTTCGATATCATGAGATATAAAAATTACGGAACCGCCTCCCACACAAAGTGTCCTCATTAATTTATATAAAATATCCCTTCCCATTCTGGATAGCGCAGTGGTCGTTTCATCCACGATCAGTACCTTGGGATTCATATAAAATGCCCTTGCAATCTCCATAAGCTTTCGGTCTTCAAAGCTAAGATACTTCGTTAGTTCCCGGGGCGATATGTGATCTGCACCAATCTTCTGCAATGCTTTACCAGCTTCAGATTCCATCTTCCTGACATCTACAAATCCTTTGTTAGAAAATAAATCCTCTTTTCCCAAAAAAATATTTGCCGCCACGGATATATTTTCCACCGTACTCTGTTCCTGAACGATCATACAAACCCCTTTTTGACTTGCATCAATTACGTTTTCCGGAACATAAGGCGCACCTTGATATATCATTTCGCCCTGATCTGCCTTCTGCATTCCTGAAATAATAGAAGAAACCGTAGATTTACCCGATCCATTTTCTCCAATCAAACCTCTCACCTCTCCAGCTTTTAATTGGAAAGAAACATCTGTGAGCGCTTTCGTAGGTCCAAAGGACTTATGGATATTTTTCACTTCTAAAAGCACTTCCATGTCCAATTGCATTTTCTCCTTTTCTTTAAATTGAAATTACTTATTTACAATACGTATTGGTTGTTTCATTTCTGATAATAGAATATCATGCAGAACCTGGCCTCAGAAGGGAGAAAGCTTTTATTTTGGGTTCAATCCTTTTACAATAAAAAGAACTTGAAGAATAAGTATTACTATTCTGCAAGTTCTTTTAAAATTGTTAATATATACTCTGAATATAATTATAACTAAACATAATCGCATTTACAATTATCTCTTCACAAGCATGTTTTATGTACCTGTTGTGCAATATATTCCTCCATATCTAATGCTCCTTTTTCCATAATATAATTTTATACTGATTATATCCCGATTTATAGACACTTTCAATGAGCAGCTAGGATGAGCAACTGATTTATGAAACCTTTCTATCTATTCTTCTTTTTCCACTCATAATAATCACGATATCTCCTTCTCCTTGGTACTGCCACAAATACCAGAAGCGCCCCTATCAACAAAACGGTTCCCATATGATTCACCTACCATTCCTTATTCTTTACAATTTTACTAGAAGACATTATAGAAATCCCAATAATCAGTACTATATAAATCAAAATGAAGCAGGGAAGAATTAACTTATTCTGACCGATGGCATCCAAGATTTCCATACTTTTTAAATTTGCTTTTTCCAGTACAAACATGGTAAGAAGAACCCCTACAACAGGTATATACATAAAAACTCTTCCTTTAATAGGTCCAAATTTGTAATAGCCCGGAATTTGAAATGCTGTATAAGTAATAAAAAGGATGCTTCCTATGAGGGCAGCCACAAGCACCTCTGAAATCGATGTGGCCACTCCCAGTGAAATTAAAATCAAGGGCTGCACAATACTGGATATCACCAATGAAATTGCACCCAGCAAGAACAGATGCAGATATTTCCCGCATACCAGTTCAGCAGTTGAAATGGGTAACGTACCATAGAGTCGGTGCATATCATTTTTTTCCGCTACGGTAAAGGTGTAAATAGATGACATTGCCATCATAAACATTGCAAATGATATACCCGTTATCAGGGAGCGGTAGACTAATACAAAAACAAAGGGAATACAGACCGTGAAACAGATTGATTTTAAATAATAGCGTATCAGCATGAAATCCAGTTTTGAAGCTTTATAAATCTTATCCATATTAAAAGTCTCCTTTATCCATAAATACGATAATGTCATCAATGTCTGCATGCCTGTTCTTTAAATGGGATACTTCTGACAGATGATCTGCTCTGACCAGCCCTTCAAAGTGATCTCCAGATATTTTTGTACTTAAAAGAAGGGACTTGATATCCTTAGTTAATTGTCCTTTGTCACCGGAAACTATCAGGTACATCTCTGTAAAATCTTCTTTTTCTCCGGTATACAACAGTTTGCCATTGTTAATGAACGTAATGCTGTCTGCAATTTTATTCAGATCCGGTGTTATATGTGTTGAAAACAGTACACTGTGATTTTGATCCTCCGTATAATCCGCTAAGATATCCAGAAGCTCATCCCTGGATACAGGATCCAGCCCGCTGGTGGGTTCATCCAGAATCAAAAGTTCAGCCTTGTGGGAAAAGGAGCAGGCTAACATGAGTTTCATCTGCATTCCCTTTGACAGCTCTTTTACACGTTTGTTTTTACCAATGTTAAAATCACTCAGATACCGGTAAAATATTTTCCTGTTCCAGTTTTTATAAAACATACCCATTGACTTTTCCACATCTGACATTTTCCACTCGTCTACAAAAAAGTGGGAATCAAAAACCACACCTATGCGCTCTTTGAATTCCTGTTCCTGCTTTATGTGGTCCATTCCTAATACAGATACAGAACCCGTCTGGCATTTCAGTAAATTCAGGATTAATTTAATGGTTGTGGTTTTACCGGAACCATTTTTTCCAATCAGCCCCATTACAGAGCCTGTTGGAATCGAAAAGCTGATATTTTGTAGTGTAAAATCTTCAAATGATTTTGACAAATTCGTTACGCACAATGCATCTTTCACAATAATTACCTCCTCATATAGCCTGTTGTTTTTCTGTTATGTACTTTATGAAGAAATCTTACCTCAAAAATGTCCATTGTGCCGAAATGTCCGTAATTGGTATCTCAATGTCCTTAAACGGTAATCTCTACCACCTCTTTTTCCCAAACCGGATTACATATATAAGTGCACGGATACATTCATCCAGTGCCATGGCAATCCATACCCCAGGAAGACCCAGTCCCAGTTCCTTTCCAAACACATATGACAGGGTAAATGCAATCATCCACTGACCGGTAATCCCCACGATCATTGGTGTCTTTACATCACCAACAGCAATCAGACTTCTGGTCAGAATATTATTGATGGATCTTCCAAATTCCAAAAAGAATTCCAGAAACAGGATCTTTTTTCCCAGTTGGAGAATCTCGGTGTTATCTGTGAAGATTCGAAGAACCAGATCACTGTTAATAAAAAGTAAAAAGGTTCCGCAAAAACATATGACTATACAAACTCTCATTGTAGAAAATACTCTTTTCTTTATTTCATTCATGCGTTTCTGCCCACATAGATAACCTGTGAGGATCTGAGTTGCCTGTGACAGCGCCAGAGCATACAGATAAGAGAAATTAGCCAGAATACTGCAATAACCCTTTGCCGCCGTTACCACAGTTCCAAAGGTATTGATAATGCCCAGTATGCAAAGCTGCGACATTTGATAGGACAGGCATTCCGCCCCGGAGGGAACTGCAATCTTACACATATTTCCTAATAAACCGGAAGGGAAAGGCCTTAACAGCCCTGCCCCAAAAGACAGACGGATCTTATTTCTGAAAATCCATATAAGTATCAGCAGGCCAATGATTTTGCTGATAACCGTGGAGATTGCAGCACCTGCAAGTCCCATCACCGGCATACCGAACAATCCGTTAATTAAAACGGCATTTCCTGCAATATTAAGCAGATTCATTGCCACTGATACATACATGACCTCCTTCATTAATGTATACGCGCGGAGGATTGCCGCAAAATTCAGATATAACCCCTGAATCAGAATAAAACCTCCGACAATCATCAGGTACAGCCTGGCCTCACCCATGATTTCCCGCTGTATTTTCATTAAAGAAAAAATTGGCTTATTGACAAAAAGAATAATTACTGTAATTACCGTACTGATCACGCTAATGAAACCTAGCGATAACATGCAGGTTCTGGAAGCATTATCATCGTCCTTAGCACCCAGGTACCTGGATAATATCACTGCCGCAGCCATGCTGACCATGTTTAGAAAAATGATTACCAGGTTCATTACCTGATTGGCATTTACGATCGCTGCCACAGCATTCTGGGAATACCGGCTCATCATTACCTGGTCTATGTTCCCCACCAGCAGTTGCAGCATCAATTCAATAAAGATTGGAAGTGACATTTTAAATAATTGAGGATCATTTACTTTATCCGCACACTTTTTATTCATTTTTATTACGCTTTTCATTTTATTTTTCACTGTCATTTTCTCATCCCCTAAACCCTTTCATAATAATTGATTTCTCAGATCTGTTATGAATTTATTATAAAGGAATGTAAAAAAACAACCTTGACGATCATAGGACAGACAAGGAATATATTGAGAAAATGAACTATTGACTATATCCATGAATTTATTATAATGGTAATGAAAAGGCAGACACAAAAACCATCTCAATTACAAGAGGGCGTTAAAATTGCTTTCTGAAAAATGTACATCACAGTTTGTAAAATTTGTATCGGATGGAGATCGAGCAGAGCAAACGGCTGCGTGATCTAACTTTATGGTAAATATGCCGCAACGTGGGATGTGCAGATGACGGGAATGAATTTCCAGGAATATAAAGAGGCTTAGAATGCAGATACAGATTAACCAAGATCAAAAAGAAATGAAAGAACATGGAAATTTTCCTTTTCCCGTTCTGGTAAGTGACGAGATCTTATCCCGCTACGAAGCGGGATCATTTATGTGGCACTGGCATCCGGAAATAGAATTCACCCTGGTAGTTTCAGGAGAAATGCTTTACCGGATTAATCAATCAGAATTTCATTTAAAGTCAGGGCAGGCCCTGTTTGGCAACGCAAATACTTTACATACGGGATACATGAAAGATGGGCAAGACTGTCATTATATCTCCCTCACCTTTGACCCCAAGCTGATTTACGGATATGAAAAAAGCCTGCTCCACACAAAGTACGTAGCCCCGCTGCTGCAAAACCAAAAGCTATCTTCCATCTGCCTTGACCTGCAGGAAGCGTGGCATCATGATGTGATTGAAGCACTTATCCAAATTCATCAGCACAGCCGCCAAAAAGGGGATTTTTTTGAAATGCAGATTCAGTTAATTTTGCATCAGCTGTGGCTTATCATTTTAGAACATTATTCTGATTTATTACATGATAATTACATTAACGAAAAGAATCTGGACCGTTTGAAAATCATTCTTTCTTTTGTACAGGATAACTACCCGGCCAAAATCACCCTGGAAGATATTGCGGGATCCATACATCTTTGTAAAAGCGAATGCTGCAGGCTATTTAAAAAACACATGCATGAATCCCTGTTTGATTATTTACTGCGATACCGCATTGAAAAGAGTCTTCCCCATTTGATGAATTTCAATTGTTCCATTACAGAGGCAGCATTTCTGGTGGGTTTTGCAGATTCCAACTACTTTTCAAAAGTATTCCGTAAATTTATGGGTTGCTCTCCCACGGAATACCGCAGCAGAAAATAGTGTCAGGTTTATACATTCTACAGTGGTATACAGATTGAGACGTTCCCTTTTACGGTTACAATCTGTTCCATATCCTGCAGGATTTCATTTACCCGGACTTTTTCTGCATACATCAATTCTTTCGGAAGCGTAATCTCTGCCTGGTAATCCTGTGGAATGGTTGCAATCAGCCGGAACTCTGTTTTGTTCTGGTACCACTGTACCTGTACCGGTCCGTCAACCGTTTTATAACCGCCCTTTGCCCATTTCAGTCCACTGGGATGCGGTGTTATTTTTACCTTTTTTTCTACCCGGTCCGGAATTTCTATTCCCAGGAAATCTCTTACGCAGACTACAGCTAAATGCGCCCCAAATCCATGATTTCTGCTGTCTGTTCCACCTAAAGTCTCCCAGAACGTATGAGGGTCTCTTGACACCATATAATTTCCCAGATACATAAGATCTTTTTTCAGCTGCTGGAATTCTCCCAGCATACTCAGAACCTCAAACCGCAGCATATAACCGAAGAAGATCCCCGCATTACCCAGGGATAAATGGGCGGTACCGCGAAATTCTGACGGTGCAGGGCCAAGCTGGGATAGAATGCTCTTTGCAAGCTCAGGTGCACGTTTTTCATCCAGCATACCGCTCCAGAAATAATAATACTGGGCGGCTTCACTGTAAAATTTCTTCTCTTTAAGCTGATTGTTTTCTGTATAAAGTGAATCGGCAATATAAGGATACATGGTGAATACTTCATGTCTGGCAGCCTTTATGCTTTCATACTTCTCCCTTAAGGTCCTATAAACCCGTTCTGCTTTTTCCAAAAACCGTACTTCCTCATACAATTCTCCAGTACGTTTTAGCAAAAATGCATAGAATGCATTAATTGCTGTGGATATCGGTCTGTTATAGTCCTCCTGATTTGAAGCGGACCAGTCCAGGAAAAGGGAGCCTGGGAGATCTTCCAATAATCCCATTTCGTTTTCATAATCTGTAATGGCATTCATCCAGCCATAGACACGGGCTTTATATTTTTCCCGAAGCTCATCATCCTTTGTACGTCTGTAATAATCCGTAAGCTCCAGAAGAACAAACATATTCCAGGTTGGCATCATCACTTCTTCCTGCCGGTCACCGCCACAGCAGCAGCTAGGGAAGGAATAGGGCATCATCTTAGTAGGTTCAGCCAGCAGAAAATCTTCCAGCATGGCTCGTTCTATTTTTACGTCAGACAGCAGCACCTGCGCAGCTCTACCGGTCCAATAGCTGTCTCCTGCCCATCCTGCACGTTCTCTTTCCGGTGAATCCAGGAAAAATCCCAGGGAATTGGTCAGTAAGGTCTGTCTTCCGGACTGGTAAATGCGGTTTAGCAGATCATCATCACAGCGAAAATCTGCACGGTACTGATCCGGATGGCGATATGAACGCAGATACAGCTTCTTCACAGTGAACGTATTTCCACCCGTTACAATCAGCTTTACATGCTTTAAAAAATGCGCTTCAAACCCTTCAAATGCATATTCTCCCCCTTTTGTCTGCAGCCGGATTACTCTGTTGACACTATCTGCTTTTGCCGGAACCCCGCCGTCTTCCGTAAGATAATCATTGAAGAGAATATCCACCTGAACAGGCTCCTTGCTTTCAAATATAATCCCGATAAAACCTGTTTCCGCTTCTTCAAATGCAAATTCCAGCCCTGCCGGCGCCGTATAATCACTAAGGACAACAGCACCTTGTTTGTCAAAATTGTCTTCTATGAAAATAGTCCCGTCAAATGCTGTATTTTTTAGTGCGCTGCATTCTGCAGAGGGCCTGCACAGATCATTAGTACCTACACTGCCATAATATGTTTCCGATTCCCACCAATCTACTGCCGGACCCTCACCGGTTCCTTTCATCATACTGACAGCCATTGAGAAAACAGGTGAATCATCTATTTTGAATTCCGGCAGGGATACGCCCCTTTCCAAAAAGGTACAGGGACGGTCTAACTCTTCACATACCAGCCCGCCGCTGATACCATCTGCCCTCCATCTGCCATAGCCATGATCCAGCCTATACCATTCCAGCGGCACCCTCCTTCCAAAGGACAGTGTTTCCGTCTTCAGATACTTCTGTTCAAAAATATTACACTCCCATAATTTGTCCGTATAAATTACGATCTCACTTCCCTGATATATTTCTGCACACAGGCAGGAGCTTTCAAAAGTCGCATAATTATTCTCTCTGGGCGCATATCCCATGACTTCCACAGACAGACGGTTCCTCCCAAGTTTGACCTGTCCGTTTATCTTGATCCTGTCTGCCCTCAGATATCCAAACGGAGCCGGTGCCGGCCCATGGCTAATAAATGTTCCATTTATATATGCCCGGTAGGAGACGTGCGCACTGATCAGAAGAATCAGATCCTCCTGAATATCATTAACTTCAAAAGTTTTGGAAAAGCAGGCATATGTGTTTGCTTGCTGCTCCATACCTTTTATAAATATCTGTTTCGCCGCTTTAAATATTTCTTCCATATCACTTCTCCTTTATCAAATTCCATAACGCATTTCCAATCATGCATTATCAATGTGTATTTTCAATCATAAATGCTCAATCATATATTTTATACCATACCTTTATTTAGTTCCATCTTCAGATATCAGGTAAAATTCAGGGGATTCCATAATTCCCTGAGGATAGAGAACGTAGGCATCCGACCATTCATTGCCTCTGGTCAGGAAATTATCCGGGCCGTAGGCAATGGATTTAGCCGGCAGCTGATGAAGGGGACCAAAAGTATTTCTCCTGGTCAGATACAGCTGAATCTCCTTTAAACTGTGGATATCTGCTTCATAAGGAGCAAATGCAATGGTTTTCTCCTCTTTTCCTATGCACTTGAGGCATGCGCCTTCCCACTTCGGTATCTTTACCTGCATGTATTTTTCATCCGTACCTTCAATATAATAAGAAAGGCAACCGCTGTAGAACGGCAGTCCCTGGCTGGTGATATCACCAATGAGAAGCTTATCCGGCAATGCCGTCAGCTTTGCAAATGCTCCCTTGCTATCCGTCCTGACACCAAATTCCCCAAGCAGATAAACTGCTTCCACGCCGCAGATTCTGTAATAATCATATTCCATTGTTATTTGATTTTTCCCTGTCTGAAGGAGTGAACCGGGAATATGAATTTTATCAAAACAGATATCCAGCCACTTTCCGACAGATTTTGTAAAAACAGGCTGGCCGTTTATTTTCATCCCGGATATATGTTCCAGATCTTCCACGGCAACTGTTAAACTGTCCGGTATATAGTCTGCTTCAAATGTATAACAGAGTCTGATCCTACCAAGAGCTCCGTCGGCACCGCCATTTTTATTTTCATACCAGGGTTGCAGCATTTCGCCGCCCCGATGAGGAACACCATAGATATCCCGCAATTCCTGATCTGCTTTCAGAACCTCCATATATGGAATTACATCACCTGCTTCTGTCTCTATAGATACCATGTCCAGCACACAAATATTTGCTTCTCCCAATTTATAGGAAAACTTATTGTTTTCTAATAAAATCCGATCCAATTTTACATCCTTCTGTTTTTCTTCCGGCAGATCTCTCTTACTTGAAGTCAGGATGTACAGCTTTTCTTCTCCTTTTTCTATATCTGTCTTAACAAAAATCTTCCCGTCCTTATGGTACTGTTCCGGTATTGAAACCATCCCTGTTCTTACATCCCATAATTCAGCTGATTCTCCCTTACCCAGACAAATTGTCAGATTCCGGAATCCTTTCTTACGGTTCACATTGAGCAGCATAACAGTCTTACTGAAGCCATCCAGCCGCACCTGTGCAAAGATGTACTCTTCTCCTTCACCCTGTATGCCGATTTCATTTCCGCTTCTGCATTGCCCTGCAATATCTTCGCTTTGAAATGGTACGGTAATGGCAGACTCTGCAAGCTTTTTGGCCCTGTCAGAAAGCACCGTGTCTACATATCCCGGCACGTCACCGGCAAAAATAACCGTTCCTCCCTGCTTTACAAATTCTTCTAACAGCTGAATTGTGGATGAACGGATTATCTCCATTCCTGCAACCAGGACTTTTTTGTAAGCACATCTTCCAACAATCAGCCTGCCATCTTCTACCCTGCCATGACGGGATAAGATATCTTCTTCTCCATAATCAAAGTCTATTCTGCTCTTCACTAAAGTATGGAAGACCTGTTGGTATTGTTCTTCTAATTTCAATATCTCCGTATCTCTGGGTTCCAGACCGGAAAAAGCACCGGAATAAGCCCTTGCCCACACGCTTTCAATGGGATTTAACACCAATAGTTCCTGATCCGGCTCTCCTTCTGATAACACTGCATGGATTCTGGAATAATAGTCTTCCAGATAATGATACTCTTCATACCAGGCGGATTGATGGAAGATACTGGCTGGAAAATCCCTCTTCGCTTCCCCTTTCATGGTATACCAGGATAAATGAGGGCATCTTAGATTGATGCCAAACAGCGCCTGCCAGTCTCCTGTATTTTTATAGGCCTCAAAGTCCATCTGCCAGCCTGTACAGCCATACAGTTCAGACAGGACCCATTTTTTATCCAGCTGGCGAGCCACCGACACTACCTGTTTTACAATCCACCAGCATTCATTCTCTTCCGTAAGCACATCAACCCCGGGATAATCCATATATTCATAAAAGCGCATCAGTGATCCCTGCATAACAGTCTGTGTGGTCAGAGAATCTTCATGAAGCACATGTCCGGTGAATTTAAGCTGATGCTCCTGACACCAGCGCTGCATTGGTATTGCAAAGTTCTCCAGGAACAGTTCCTGGCAAAGTTCGATATAGTCTCTGGAAACCTTCCGTATCCGGTTTTCCCCCCGGATCAGGAACAATTCTAAGAGATGTTCTTTTAAATCATAACCAAACCTTTTCTGGAATTCTTCAAATAACCCCGGTGTAAAAGGAACTGCATTTTCCCGTCCTTCGGAAAAAGTAGAAAATAAAGCGCCTCTGTGGGGTTCATCCGTGAAAATTCCGGCTATTGATGATCCCAAACGGCCTTCACAGGATCTGGCATATGCGTTGTGGGTCACATCCAGGTAACGTTCTACACTTGCCTTATCCATTGTGTTCAGGTAGGTAAAACCATTATACACATCTTTACATTCTGAATACCTGATGCGAAAAATCACCTCAGCTTCCCCTGATAATGGCAATTCTCCATCCGTTAGAATTCTCTCTTCCCTGTAACCTAATTCCGTTAATCTGCAGGCAAAACGAATGACGGTATCCGGTTCGCCAGACGATTTCTCTAAGTGATACATATCCATATGCTTATGAGCATCACGGTCTGTTACTACCACCATATCCAGGAACATGGCACGGTAAGCTTCATCTTTTGTCACCATACCCCCCGCACTGCCCGATGGCCATCGGTCCTCATCATAGAGCCAGGACTCCATTCCCTGTTTCTCTCCGTAACCGGCACATGCATTGGTAAGTTCAAACCATTCTTTTCCCAGATATTCCGTCTCCAACCCTGTTCTGGAATGCATAAAATATCCGCCAAATCCCATTTCTTTCATAATATCGATCTGACGTAAAAGCTCCTGTTCCTCAAGCTTTCCGTTCCACGCCCAAAACGGCTTTCCCCGGAATTCTGCGGGTGGGTTTGAAAATAAGTTCTGTTTCTCTTTGATTGTCATAGCTTTCTCCCCTCTGGATTTCATTATTCGCTACTCGTGTAGCTGTTTGGTTAAAAAAATAATATGTTTCTAATCTTCATCTGTCAGGTACTGCCCGGCGGTCTATCTGACTGCCGGCTTAGATGTAGTACTGCGTACCTTTAACTCCACAGTCACTTTTTCATGTTTAATTTCTCCGCTTTTTATCTGACGGTATAATAATGCAAAAGCACCCCTTCCAAGCTTTTCTTTATCAATTCCTATGGTTGTTAATGCAGGAATCATGGCTGAAGCAAGCATAATATCATCACAGCCAATTATGGATATATCCTCCGGTACTTTAATACCAGCCTGATGGAATTCCTGAATGGCACCCATAGCCATTAGATCATTTGTACAAACAGCCGCTGTCACCGGCATTCCCCTGCGTATAATTTCCTGTGCCATTTCCTTACCGGTTTCCAGATCGGAATGATATGGGGGTTTTCCTTCTACTAACAGAATATCGGATTGATGCAGTCCAAGTTTTTCTGCTGCACTTATAAAACCATCGATTCTGGTATCGTATCGTGACTGGTTTCCAAAACAGCTGAAGTAGGCAATCCTTCTATGCCCGTATTTTGACAGGTGGGTAAGCGCCTGCTCCATTCCCGAAATGTAATCATTCTCAATCGATGCAATCTGGTCAGGCACCTGGTTTCCACTGATTACAACTTTAATATCATTGTCAACCAGCTTCCTTACATTCTCCATCTGATAATGAGTGGGATTTGCAAATATTACAGCTCCGTCCACGTGCCGCCGCACCAGATTCTCCAAATAGTGGTCCAGATTCCCTTCACCGGAACAGATACTTACAAAGTATCCTTTTTCTAAAGCACTCTGTTCAAATGCCCTGGCAATTTCTCCATAAAAAGGATTGCCGATATCACTTAAAATCAGAGCTAGCTGCATCGTCTGGTTCGTCACCAGCCCCCTGGCAATTAAATCCGGCTGATAATTTAACTCGTTAACGGCATCCATAACTTTCTTCCTGGTCTTTTCAGAAATCTGCCTGGAATTATTCAATACATATGATACGGTTGCCGGTGCTACCCCCGCTGCTTTTGCTACATCTGACCTGGTTACTTTCATGGGTTTTTATCCTTTACTTATGTGACGGAATTCATCACTGATTTTTCAGCTATACGTGTCGTTATTATTTTATTATAAAAGAGAGATTTGGATGCGTCAAGTAAACTATCAAAAGAATTTTTTCGTTTTTATATTGACTTTCTCTTATGGATATGCTATGTTTTTAAAAATCGCTACACGTATAACAGTAACAGGAAAGGACAAATCCTATGAACTATCAAAATCCTATTATAAAAGGGTTTAACCCGGATCCAAGCATCTGCAGAGTCGGGGAAGACTACTATGTGGTAACTTCTTCCTTTGAATATTTTCCTGCAATCCCAGTCTACCACAGCAGAGACCTGGTAAACTGGCAGTTAATCAGTTACTGTCTGGACCGGGACTCCCAGCTGGACCTTCTGCACCGGACATCCTATGTCCCCATCCCCGACAATGCCAGCGGAGGAATCTATGCCCCCTCTCTGTGCTTTGAAAATGGGCTTTTCTATGTGACTGTCACCAATGTCTCCAACGGCGGGAATTTTATCGTAACAGCCAGCGACATGAAAGGCCCCTGGTCTGATCCTGTCTTTGTAAAACAAGGTGGCATCGACCCTTCGCTTTTCTTTGAAGACGGACATGTTTATTTCACTACCTCTGCACTAATTGGGGGAACCCACGGCATTTATCTCTGTGAAATTGATATCCGGACAGGGGAAATGCTTACGGATAGCCGGCTGATTTCCAGAGGCAACGGCGGTATCGCACCGGAAGGTCCCCATATATTCCGGAAAGACGGCTGGTATTATCTGCTTATGGCAGAAGGCGGAACCGGCTACGGACACATGGTAACGATCCTGCGCAGCAAAGACATTTATGGTCCTTATGAAAGCTGTCCCCGCAATCCCGTTCTGTCCCATAAAGATTCTGATTCCTCCATTCAGTGCGTCGGACACGGCCATATGGTTACTGACCCCGCCGGCAACTGGTGGATGGTTTGTCTTGGAATCCGCCAGCTAGGCCCTTCTCTGCATAATCTGGGCCGTGAAACTTTCCTCACTCCTCTTTATTGGGATGACGAGGGCTGGCCCGTAATTGGTACAAACGGAACCATAGATTACTCCATGGACGGACCCATCACATCCCCGCAGCTTCCGGAAACAACTGTATTTACAGACTATTTCCGGGACAATATGATAAATCTGCAGTACAATTTTATCAGAAATCCAGACCTCTTAGATTATCAGATCCATGCAGGCGGACAGTATCTGGAAATGAAGGATCAAAAAGGTGTCTCACTTTCAACCCATACAAAAAGTCCGGCTTTTCTTGGAATCCGGCAAAAAGAATTCTGTACCGAGGCAGAGTGTGTTGTCTTAAATCACTTCATTCCGGGACAAAGAACCGGTATTACAGCCTATTATAATGATTCCTACCACTATGACCTCTACCTGGAGAGATCAGACACCAGCTTTCAGCTATGCCTGCGAAGGCAGGTACATGATATGGAAGCCATCACATCACGGCCCATAGAAGAAGATTTTAGACAAATTTATCTGAAAATCATCGCAGACCGAAACTATTATACATTTCTATATAGTACGGACGGTTCTGCCTATACAACACTGGGTCAGGGTATGACTGCCGGCCTTTGCTCGGAAGGAACTTATTCCTTAACCTTTGTAGGCACCTATCTGGGTATGTTTACCGAGTCCGGTACCGGGCACTTTAACTCCTTCACCTGTCATTTCAAACCGGAATCATAACATCATAATTAAAACCGGAACAGGCTGCACTATTATACAAAGCAAATACACGGATTAGAAATATGAGCCGGTTAATCGGAGCATGCCACATTCAGAAGATGCAGCCAGCCGCATCTTCTGAATGTGGATTTCTTATTCCCCAGGATGCGTACGCCGGGTTGCTTTCAGACAACAGGCAACAGGGTGTCACCTGATATCATAGACGCTTCTAAGCTCCATTTGATCCGGTACCCCGCTGATTATCCTGACTTTTTTCATACCTGCATCCATATCAAAGTAATTATCCGATAAAATCAGATCTTCTTCTTTGTTTCTGATCTCTACGCTTTTCGCATAGGCTGACGCCGTCACGATAATTTCATCCCCCTGTACCTGGCAGGAAAGCTTCGGATCCCTGTATTGGAAATACTTGGGCACGGAAAAAATAACACTGGAGGAAGACACGCTTTTTCCCTCTTCCAAAAGTTCATAGCTGACATATTCCTCATAAATATTTACATCCGGCAAGAGAATCTTTTCACACCATACACTGTCCATAGCCGGAACTACCAGTTCCAGTGCCTCTTCTCTGCATACATTAGCCAGGGCGTCTCTCACAGACCATACAACAGTCAGTTTTTTCTCCGTAAGGGTTTCATTTGAGACATTGAACCGGATACTCTTCTCATATTCTTTTGGTTCTTCGTTAATATTCGCACTCTGTGTTAAAAATCCCTCTTCCTGGCAGGACAGCAGAACCGGAGCAAAAAACCTTTTCGCCGCATAGTGAAGCGCCTTCCACCGTCCGAAATAATCAACCGATGACCAGGATGCTACCGGCCAGCAGTCATTCAACTGCCAGTAGACTGCGCCCATACATCTTCCCCTGTTTCTTCTGAAATGCTCCACCCCGTAACGGATTGCTTCTGCCTGCAGCAGCTGGGAGGCATATAGCAGAACGGGAAACTCTTTTGGATACAAAAAAGTCTGGGACAGATAATTCATAATTTTCCCATTTGCAGAATTATTCCTCTGGTGCTTTTCCATTACATAGGAGAAAATATTGCGGTCCTCAGGCAAGGTAAAGCTTTCCACCGTCTTGGCACAGGGGAATGACTGGAATCCGAATTCACTGGCATAGCGGAAGTAAAACTTTCGATATTCCGAAAATGGTTTTCCACCGTGCCACACATCCCAATAATGCACATCACCCCGGTCCGGGTCGTTAGGGAAATCAAAGCTGCCTCCGGAAGAGGGGCTTGCCGGCCAATAGAAGGTATTTGGATCACACTTCTTCATAATCTGAGGGAAAATATATTCATACATTTTAATATAATCAGCCTTTTGTTTTGGGGAATTCACACAGTCCCCGGCATCTACGAACATTTCCATTTCATTGTTTCCGCACCAGAGCCCAAGTGATGCATGATGACGGATACGTTTTACATTCTCTTCAATCTCCCCACGGATATTTTCATCAAAATCATCCGTCAGCTCGTACACTGCACAGGCATACATAAAATCCATCCAGACAATCAGTCCCAACTCATCGCAGATATCAAAAAAATAATCATCCGGATAATAACCGCCACCCCACACACGAATACAGTTAAAGTTAGCAGCAACACACTGTTCCAGTAATTTCCGGGTACGCTCTTTCGTTATTCTGGAAAAAATATTATCTTCCGGAATGTAGTCTGCCCCCATAGCAAAGATTGTAATACCGTTCACCTCGTGGGCAAAGCTTTCTCCAAACTCATCCTTTTTCCTCTGAATTCCCATAGTCCGCAGACCGATTCTGCGCTTCCATGAGTCAACTATACAGCCCTCTGCCGATAAAACCACTTCCAGGGTATACAACGGCTGACTGCCAAAACCGTTCGGCCACCAGAGCATGGGGTCTTCTATGAACGATTCTTTCGGCGATTGGGTATATGAAGTCTTTTTCCCATTGGGATCTGTAATATGAACCTCATAAGTGAATTCCACTTCTTTATGTTCCAGAAGTTTTGCCAGTTCCACCTCATAGTCCAGCCTCACACCGCCGTTTTCCGGTACCTGTGTAATATACACGCTGTCAATTTTCCCACGGGATATCCCGATTACGGATACCTCTCTCCAGATTCCCGCATCCGGAAGCCTGGGACCCCAATCCCATCCGAACATACAATGGGCTTTTCGAATCTGGGGAAAACCTTCCATACAATCCGGCGTACCTAAAGTAATGACTTCCTCCATACACTTTTTAATGAATTTGGTGGGAGAATAGATATGCACAGTGAGCAGATTTCCGTCTTTTTTTAATATCCCGGTCACATCATACTCCCAGATTCTGTGCATATTCCTGGCATGTCCCAGGTGGCTTCCATTCAGCATGATATCCGCAATAGTATCAATTCCGTCAAAATGCAGCATATTGGCATCTGCTTTCAATAAGTCGTCTGTAACTGAAAATTCACAGCTGTAAATAAAATCATTTTCCATTATTTTAAGAGCCTGTATTTCGTTATCCCGCCAGAACGGATCTTCCATCTGGCCTGCAGAAAGCAGGTCATTGTAGACAGACCCGGGTACGGAGGCGGGAATCCTGTCCCGTCTGTCCATGATCTGCAAAAACCAGTTTTCGTTCAGCTTCTGTGTTATCATACGGATACCCTTTATATTGCAGGCTGTCTGCAATACTGCCTTTCCCGTTTATTGAATGATTTCAATTTCTTCCGGTGCCTCCACCTGGACATCCATAGTTCCATCCGAGCGGATTATACAAGTTACCTGGATCTCTCCATATGGGGTTGGATATTTTCCCTTTGCCCAGCTCAGATCTCCCAGATTTGGTTTTACCGCTACCTTTTTACAGCCCGGCTCCAGAATCTGGATTCCCAGCACATTTTCCATCAGCCACGGAGTTACTCCCGATGCCCAGCCATGACAGAGGCTGTGACGGTAGCCCACATAACAGTGCCCCCCGTATGTGCCGTGTACATTAACTTCTGTCCCGTCTTCTGCTATCCGGTCAATAGGCGCTGCATTCTCCAGCCAGTCTATATTAAAATCCTCCCAGAAAGTAGTTGCTCCCAGGGATAACATACCGCCCCAGTATTCCCGGATACATTCCAGACACCCTATGATATCTCCTGCCATTGCACGGGCGGTAAGAATATAATACCCCATAAAAGTAGACATTCCCTTTGCTCCGCCAACCTTTAACAGCTGATCATTTACCGTCACCGGATCTTTTAGTCCCGCCATGACCAAAAGTGCCGCTGCCTGTTTTGCATCCTTATAATCTGCATCAAATGATGCCAGTTTCTTCAGATCTTCCTCACACTGGCGGACCAACTCTTCTTCTCCCAGAACCGTGAATATTTCCTGCAATTTCTGAGTTGCCATAGCATGCAGCGCCTGCAGCCCCGCATCTACAACCGGCTGGTTCTGGAAAGACGGCCAGTCAACAAACCGTACTTCCGGCGTATTGTCTTTGCCATTTTCATCAATGCCGTCTGACAGCTGTCTGTACAGCCCCTTCAGATATTCCCTCTGTGTTTTCAAGTATGCCAGATCACCGGTGTGAACAAACCAGTCATGCTGTATAATGATCCACCACATGGAATATGCCGGAAAACCATTCATCCAGCCCGGCAGGGGTGTCTCTTCCCGGACAAAATCCAGGCTTTTTGGCACACTCTCATCATATCCGAATACAGATTGTATAGTCGTAACTTCGGGATGCATATCTCCCACCCAGACCAGGCGGTCCCTTTTAATTCCATCCCATATGTAATTCTGCATATTCAAATGTACGGTATATGCCCCGGTATCCCAAATGCGGTTCAACATCTCGTCACTGCAGGAAAAGCTTCCCTTATAGGGAATATCTTTATAGATTAAGATAGACTTCACCGTTTTAATTTCCAGTTCTCCTTCATCAAGTAAATCAATCCGAACGAAGCGAAATCCCGTTTCTCCAATGCGGTTCATGCTCATATCCCGTACTTCAACGATCATATCCCGGTTTGCATGGTCATTGGTAGCATTGGTTTCGCCCCCGATATCACTCATGGCTTCCATGGCGGATTCTCCAAAACGAACTCTGACCCGCATTCCCTGCGTCAGGCTTGCTTTCCATACCAGCAGGGAAATCCCGCCATGGATTTCAACGCCAAAGTCCAAAAGGATGCCGGCACTTTCTCCCTTATTTTTTAAAATACATGGATTTACCGGAACCAGGGAAATCTGTGGAGAACGGTTTTCCAGCAAAGCAGAACTGTTCTCCACCTGGCATTTATTTCCCTGCGATTCCCACAGTATTTTCCTGGGCGTCATATACACCCTTTTTCTATTATCTTCTTCACAATCCTCCAGAATACTGTTATCCAGTATGCGGAAAATATTATTATTCTGTCCTTTGTTTTCGATCATATTTATACCCATTTCCTATTACAGGCATGCCTGTAATACTGCCACACATTAAATGGCTGAAAAAACTCATCGTGGCTTCCTTTCTATTGCTTATTTTTTTCCAGCCTGAATCTCCTGAATCACCCGGTACCCAAAACCATAAACACTTCTTAAAAGTATTGCCGTCTGCAGTTTTCTGGCCTCACGATTCATCCCTCATTTTTAATCTTGCGTAACATACCGTTCCCAGAATCAGCAAACCGGAAATAATCATATTCATCTGCATAGATCCAATGGAAACCGTACCAATTTTTAAGTCCATATTTTTAAATAGCGATATGATTTTCGATCCTGTAAGGCTTCCCAAAAATCCACCGCATGCACTAAGCGCCGTATTAATGCTGAGATACCGAATAGCATTGTGCGGTCTGACATAGTGATAAGGAAGCATAAACTGTGCCGTTGCCAGTCCTGTAGCGATTAATCCGCTGGTAATAAAGATGACCAGAATTAAACCAATGGAATCCGGCGTAACCAATGGCCAGAATAAAAACTGGATTCCCAGAACCAGTGTGACAATCGTCAGGATATTCTTCCAGGGAATATGCTGCGCGATCCTTCCCCAGCCCGAGGAAACTGCAATCTGAACTCCTACCTGAAGGGTTGTCAGCATGAAAATATTTGTATAATTTAAATGCAGTTCTTCCAGCATGTAGGCGTTATAATAGGGATTTGCCATATTCATGGAGAAACTAAGCAAAAACATATAAATCAGAAAATGCAGAAATCTTTTATCTTCATGAAATATCCGGACACACTGCTTCAGCGATATCCGGGACTGCCCATCCAGCTGTTCCTCATAATGAATTTTCCTGATTACAATATAATCGATTACCGCGATTACAGCCGCAATAAAAAAGATAATTGCAAAACCAATATATTCATTGGATTTTTGCTGCAGTGTATCAATACAGGTACTTGCACCAAAGGAAATCAGCGTCGTTAATCCCACCACGATCCTATCCCGGAATGCAAAAAATGTACCCTGTATATCCGGCTGGATAGAATTTACCATCCAGTAGTTTAAACGTATCCCGGAGCTGGATGCAAAAATATATGCAAAAAATAAAATCACCGATACCGCTGCAATCCGAAATTCTACCTGGACACCCATCATCCATTGAGATCCCTCCGACACCAGCAGGGGAATAAAGACAATGGATAATATTAATAATCTGGCAAGCAGAACCATCCGGTTAATCGCCTGCTTGGAATTGCGGAAAAAATCCCATATCTTCCCAAAAGGTACCTGGAGTACATTTGCCAACAGGGGAATTGACAGAATTACGCCGACCCCTGCGGCTGGCACCCCTGTGTAGAGCAGGAATCCGGTCATGAGAACTCCGGATACGATACTGTTATACACAGATCCCACAATCTGGGAAACCATAAACTTCTTCTGATTCCCATTAAAGGACCGTACCTGGGCAAACATTCCCTTTTTCCTGACATCATGATCCATGGCAATCAGCCTTTTACAGCTCCACCCATCATACCCTGAATATAATATTTCAGGCAGCTGGATGTTGCGATCAATAACGGAATGGTACCTATTATAAATGCTGCTGCTATTAATCCCATATCGTTAGTTCCCTTGCCCGCCGCATTATTAAATACGATCTGGCAGAAGGTCTTCACTTCATCTCCGCCGGTCATGGCAATGGTCGGCCAGATATAGTCATTGTACATGGCAACCACCGATGTAATCCCGACTGTAATCAGGATTGGCTTCGACAACGGCACCGCAACCTTGGCAAATGCATAAATCTCGCTGGCACCGTCTATCTTTGCAGCCTCAAAAATATCATTGGGCAGTCCCTTAAAAAATGCCTCTGCCAGAATAATACCAAAGACCTGCTGTCCCGCCACATAAGGAATAATCAGTCCCCAGTAGGTATTCAAAATATGGAGATTTTTAATAATATTATAATTAGGGATGATCAACAAGGTATAAGGAACCATCATTACAGCCATTAGTAAGGAAAATAAAATATTCTTCCCTTTAAACTTCATCCTTCCAAAGGCATAGCCGGACATGGCTACTATCACAATGATTAATACCAGGGAAATACCGCATACATAAAGGGAATTTAAAATAGGCCGGAATACAAATTTAAATGCCTTTACAAAATTGACCCAATATATTTCTCTTGGAAGCCCCAGAAAATCATTTGCAATCATAACATTGGGTTTCAGCGACATATTTATAAGCATAACGAAGGGAAAGAAGGTTATAATCAACAACGCAATAATAAGCAGTCTGCTGATCACGTACCCGACTCCGATTTTTCTTTTACTGTGCATACTAATCTTCCTCCTTCAAGAATCTTCTGGTGAGCAAAGTTAAAATTATAATTACGATAAATAAAATTACTCCTAGTGCAGAAGCATATCCAAACTTTCCATCACCAAATGCAATTTTATACATCTGCATGGCGGGTATCATCGTTGCATATCCTGGACCGCCGCCTGTGGTGGCAGCAACCAGTCCAAATCCGGACAGGCTTCCGATTAAGGAAAGTGTAACCACAATTTTCATGTATGGTTTTACATTTGGCAGATGAATATCTTTCACCACATTAAACTGGGTTGCCCCGTCAACAATTGCTGCTTCGTATAGTTCTTCGCCTATCATATTCAATCCGGAATGGAAAATTAAAAAGTACATGCCGGATACAAATGGAAAACCAACGAGAATGATACACAAAAGCGCCGTAGATTTATCATTTAGCCAGTTATGAGCAAGACCATTCATACCAAAGGCTTTTAAAATCGAGTTAAAACCGAAGTTCGGATTATAAAGGTATTTCCATATCAAAATTGTAACAATAGAAGGAACTAACATGGGAACTACAAATGCTGTCTTAATAATATTTGCTACCTTTGATCTTTTAATAAAAAATAACAGTTCTGCAGCCAGCAGCGGGAAAAATACACTGCAGAAAACGGCTGCAACGGTGATAATTGCCTGGTTTTTGAATGATGTTAAGAACATCTCATCTTTAAATGCTGCAATATAATTTTCAAATCCCACCAAATTTGATGAAATTCCGAACGTAGAATCTGTAAATGACGTATAAAATGCATTACCAATAGAAAAATAAGAAAAAACCGCCAGCAATATAAAGGTTGGTGCAATAAACAAATATGGCAATAATTTCATTTTCAGAGATTTATTCATAGGGTCCTCCTCGTTTATGATTGAGCAGTGTGACAGGAAAGCATTTTCACACCACTTATATTTGCAGTATTGCAACATGGCTGCAATGTGCAATTGGAAAAGGGTGAAGGCAATTCCTTACCATCACCCTTTCCTGCTTTCCTTTATTTTGCAGTATCTGCTGTCTTAGGATCTAAGTCATAACCGGCTCTGTCTACTACATCTTTGTAGTAATTCCGGTATATAGGATCCATCTGTTCCAGGAAGCTGTCTACATCGAGACTTCCTTCTGAGAACTGAAGAATTAAATCATTGTATTTTGGCTTGTCAGCCTGTGTTACCATGTCCTGCCCGGTTACCCACTGAGCGCCGCGGCTGACACCGGTAGCAATAAAACCTTCTAATTTAGATGTTAATTCCGGACTTAATTCCACACCTTTTACAACGCATGGTCCCTGTACATAGTTTCCATTGGCAAGAGTTTCTTCAAAACATAATTTTGCCTGATCCGGTGAATACCAGAATTTGTAGAAATCTTTAACACGTGCCATATGGTCATCATCTTTGTTAGGAACAATACTGATAGCATTTCCAAGGCTGTAAAGGCCTCTGATTGTCTGGCTGAAGCCCTCCGGAGCTTTTTCAAATGATGGCAGCTGGAAAGTTGCCCATTCAAACTGCATATCTTCCGGCAATTGGTTTACGTCACTTAAAATCAGCCCTGCATTCCAGCTTCCATTAAATAAGATTGGGGAAACCTGTGATTCAAAATCTGTAATAATCTGAGAACCATCTGCTGCAATCCAGTTTGTCGGGAAATACTGCGCCAGTTTCTGGAATTCACTCCAGACTTTCTTGTTGCCTTCTGTGTTAATGCCGTTTTCTGTTGCATATTTTGCCTGTCTCTCTGCACTGCCTACTACGTTTGCATCGCAGTCAAGATTATTTTCATCAAATTTGAAATCTATATTCGCTTTCATAAGATTTTCATCCCAGATTGCATCACCAGGCTGAACTAAAAACTCATTTTCTGTAGTGCGGTAATATGAATCAGCCATTGAATTGATCAGCCATCCGCTTTCATTTCCTGCTGTAATCGGAACATCATAACCTGCATCTTTTAATTTTCCGCAGATTTCAATCAGATTCTCATAACTTGTGGGCACGGATAATCCCAGTTTGTCAAAGATTGTCTTATTGTAATAAAATGCAACACCGATTTTATCAAACGGAAGATATGTCAGATGCCTGCCGCCGGATGAATTAATGGAAATCAAGAAATCATCTTCATCAAAAGCCTCTCTTACTTTTTTGCCGTCATTGTAAGGATTTACCTCGTCCAGCATATCTGTCATATCGATCAGATACCCCTTATCCACTGCAATATCAGCACTATTATTTGCAACTGCAGCAGCCAGGAAGTTACCATGTACAATATCCGGTGCATTTTCTCTGTCATCGCTCATTGCCGTCATCATCTTTGTTATGTATGAATCATTGTCAGATATAACATCCACAACTACTTTCGTTTCCGGATGAAGCTTCATGTATTCTTCTGCAAGCTTCTTCTCGCCGGCAGTATAGAAATTATTAATAACCGCTAAGGTAATCGTATCTTCTTTTGAGGTATCCCAGCCAGCATCGGATGCGTCAGATGCGCTTCCATTCGTTGTTCCCTCGCTGCCATTCTCTGTATCCTTTTTATCAGAAGCTGCGGATTCACTTCCTGCCGCGGATTCTTTTGACGTTTCTTTCTGTGTATCCCCTGCTCCTCCGTTTGCGCTGCAGCCGGTTAAAAAGCTTGAAAAAATCATTGTTGCTGCCAAAAGGCATGCTACCATTTTATTTCTCTTTTTCATATGACTTCGCTCCTTTAATTGTTGATTTTTTAATATTGTTATAATTTTATATGGAATGCATTGCGTGTTTTTCGTATCTATGTTATAATTTATCCACTGTTTTCCTTTAGGCTATCGTTCCACCGGTTCCTATCAGAGGGAAGCAGTTTTTTTACCTCCTTTCACCGATCTTACACACGCATTATATATCATCTGCATTTTGCAGTTGACATTCTCTTAATAAGGCTTAGCTTGTTTTCAAAATATCCTGTATTCCCTTTTGAAATATTCGAATACAGTAATTCAAAAGCTTTTTCACCAAATTTCACTTTATCCAGATTCATTGTTGTTAAAGAGGGTTCCCAGTATTCTCCATAAGTAATCCCATCAAATCCCATAACTGACACATCTTCCGGAACCCGGTACCCTTTTTCCTTAAATGCTTTAATTGCACCAAGGGACATCAGATCATTGACACAGATCACAGCTGTAAATTTCCTGCCGGATTTCATCAATTCATTAGCGTAATAATAACCGTCCGTCATGTCCGTGGAATATGGATACTTTCCATCAAACAATAAATCTTCCCCGCAGGGGAGTCCCAAACGTTCCACCATCTGACGGTAACCGATACTTCTTAAATCATAGGGAAGATTTCTTCCAAGTCCGCTCAAATAAGCAATATCCCTGTGTCCCAGGCTGTACAGATATTCCATTGCCTCATGCATCGCAGCCATATGGTCATTTTCTATAGAAGAAACTTTCCTGAAATCTGCTCCTACGTTGCCGCTGACCAATACTTTAATCCCATTGTCAACCAGATGGTACAGCTTATCCATATTGAACTTATAAGGTATTGCCGTTACAAATACCCCATCCAGCCTTCTTGTAATAAAGTTGTCAAAATATTCATCCAGTTTATTAAAACCGGTACAAATATTTACAAAGTAATTTTTTTCATTCGCCGCACTTTCGAACCCCCTGACAATATCTCCAAAAAATGGATTTGATATATTCTCTAATACAATTCCTATCTGCATTGTCTTTTTTGTGGACATGCTTCTCGCTATCATATCCGGCCTGTAATCCAGTGCCTTAACCGCTTCGAGTACTTTCTTAACGGTTTCGTCTTTTACCTTTTCCGGATTACTTAAAGCATTTGATACCGTAGCTGTTGAAACTCCTGCCAGCTTTGCCACATCTGATCTGGTTGCTTTCATACACTCATCTCCTATTTACTCGGGTAAATTATTTTTTTAAATAAATGGAATGATAAAATCATTCCCTGTTGGTATTTTTGTATATTATGTATTGTTATTTTAAAATTCTATGTGAAATATTATCGAATTTGATCTTTTTGTATAAGTAGATATTATCAGAGTAATGCGTTTTTGTCAATACATAATTGCTAAATAATTTACCCGAGTATATTTTAAATCTTCATCCCTTTTTTTCACACTTATTTCTATAAACAGATCATTGACATCTGCCAATTTTATATGTTATTGTGAAGATACTATTTTTTCGCTATTCGTGTAGCGGATATAAAAAGAAAGGAATTGATTTTATGAATCCTATACTCCCTCTAACACATTTTGTACCCGACGGGGAAGCCCGCCTTATGCCGGACGGCCGCATGTATCTCTATGGTTCTTATGACATCAGCGGCGAAACTACATACTGCAGCGATGTGCTGCACGTATTTTCAACGAATGATCTCCTCCACTGGACAGACCACGGCATCTGTCTGCAAAGCAGCGATATCCCCTGGGCAAAAGAAGGCTCCCTGATGTATGCCCCGGACTGTATCTGTAAAGACGGAAAGTATTATCTTTATTTTTGTATGACCAACGCTTATGAAGGCGTGGCTGTGTCTGATACTCCCTGCGGACCGTTTACAAATCCCGTACCGATTCCTTATGCAGACGGTTCCGGCATCGATCCTTCCGTTTTTATCAATGATGATGGCAGCGCTTACTACTATTGGGGACAGTTCCAGCTGTCAGGCGCCAGGCTGAACCCAGACATGAGGTCTTTGGATCTGTCTTCTTTAAATACCTGCCTGATTGATGAAAAACGCCATGGTTTTCATGAAGGCGCCAGTATGCGCAAGCGGAACGGGCTTTATTACCTGGTGTATACCGATACCGCCAGAGGCCGTGCAACCTGTATGTCATATGCCGTTTCCCGCTCTCCCCTGGGCCCTTTTCAAAAAGGAGGCGTGATTATCGACAATATTTACTGCGATCCCCAAACCTGGAATAATCACGGATGTATTGCAGAATTCCAAGATCAATGGTATGTGTTCTACCACCGTTCATCCCAGAACTCTAAATTCAACCGTAGAATGTGTATCGAAAAGATTTATTTTGATGAAAACGGCAGAATCCCGGAAGTCCCCATGACTTCACAAGGTGCATCTAATCCGCTAAAAGCGAAAGGAACTTATCCTGCTTCCCTTGCCTGCCAGATAAGAAATGGCCCATACCTGTGTCCTGACGGTAACGGCAGCGGTGAAATCCTAACTCATATCTGCAATGGTTCCTGGGCTGCTTACCGCTATTTTTCATTTGAAACACCCCATTCCTTTACTATTACTGCTGCTGCCCGCATAAACGGGGGAACCGTTGAAATATGGGCGGATGATGAGCTCATTGGCTCCTGTCTTGTACAGCCAACAGGGAGATGGGATGCATGGCAGTCCTTCTCCTGCAATTTAATTCCGGTAACAGGAGTCAAAACCCTTTATCTTACATTCCGTGGAAATGATTTAGACAGAAGGTTAATGGAAATAAAAGAATTTGCATTTCGCGCATAATAGAACACAACAAAGTGTACCTTTTTGTTTTAAGATTCCAACTAATTTCAATATATCAGCTGAAGTTCTTAACACAAAAAGGTACTTCTCCATCTACCGGCAAAATATAACGATAAAAACGCGGTAATGCTCAAATCTTCGCCGCCTTAAAATCTCCTACCAGATCTTTACATGCATCCATAAAAATGCCCACATCCACAGAATAAGAAATATACTTTACTCCCTGGGCAATCCATCTGTTCATACCGTTTCTCGTATCTACGAACGTGCCGATCTGAATATTTTTGCGCTTACCCATATCCACAATGGTATTCATATATTCCAATACCCTGGGATGGTCTATCTGCCCCGGAACCCCCAGTGATTGGGAAAGGTCGTAAGGGCCAATAAAAATAATATCGATTCCTTCCACTTCCATGATCTCTTCCAGACTCTGGATTGCTTCTACACCTTCAATCTGAAGAGTAACCAGGATTTCATTTGATGTTTCAAAGTATTCTTCCCTGGGCATGGCTGAATAATGTGCGGCTCTCACAAATCTGCAAACCCCCCTTTGACCCTTGGGATAAAATCTGGCTAATTCAATAGCTTTTTTCGCCTGGAAGGCATTGCTGATCTGGGGAATCTGAACTGCGCCGGCACCAAGATCCAGTGCCTTGCCGATTGCCTGCTCGGATACCTCAGGCACTCTTACTACCGGCAGAATCCCGGTTACATTACACGCCCGGATTAAATCAGCAAGATTTGAACTTGACGCCGGACCATGTTCCATATCCAGAATGCAAAAATCAAATCCGCTGTATCCCAATATTTCAATGAAGGAAGGATCAAGGGTTTTGCAAAACGGTCCGAGCACCGGTCCATTCGCAATTTTATCTTTAAAGTCCTTAATAACTCTGGAGCACATTTCCATCAAAACACATCCTTTCTACCATTCCGCCACGGTTCCATCGCTGTTTCGCCATACCGGGTTCTTCCAGTCATGACCGGTCTCTGCCATTTTTTCTACGTAGGTTTCGTTTATTTCAATTCCAAGCCCCGGTTTAGATGGAATCTGAACCACTCCATTCCGGTACTCAAATACCTTCGGATCAGCCAGATAATCCAACAGATCACTTCCCTGATTATAATGTATTCCAAGGCTCTGTTCCTGAATAAAAGCGTTGGGCGTGCAGGCATCCATCT
The DNA here is from genome assembly GCF_000686105.1 of Robinsoniella sp. KNHs210. NCBI lineage: Bacteria > Bacillati > Bacillota > Clostridia > Lachnospirales > Lachnospiraceae > Robinsoniella > Robinsoniella sp. KNHs210. The sequence continues at coordinate 1,448,761 of NZ_JMLZ01000001.1, read as the reverse complement.
GCAGACAGGATGCCAGCGCAATGGGTCCCAGGGGACAGTGGGGTGCTACCGCTACATCATAGGCTTCCGCCATGGCTGATATCTTCCGGCATTCCAGAATACCTCCGGCATGGGACAAATCCGGCTGTATGATATCTACAACCCCCTGTTCAAAGATCTTCTTGAAATCCCATCTGGTAAACAAACGTTCACCAGTGGCTATTGGGGATGCCGTGTATTTAGCAATTTCCCGCAGCGCTTCATAATTTTCGCACAGAACCGGTTCTTCAATGAACATCAGATGAAACTGATTCAGTTCCTGGACCAACATTTTCGCCATACTTTTATGTACCCTGCCGTGAAAGTCCACAGCAATGCCAAAATATTTCCCGCACTTCTCACGGATAGCCGCCACACGCTCACACACTGCATCTACCTTGGCGAAACTGTCGATATATGCCACTTCCTCCGTTGCATTCATTTTAATTGATTTAAAGCCCAGATCTTGCTGCCTTTTTGCCTCCATTCCTACATCAGACGGGCGATCGCCTCCAATCCAGCAGTACACATCAACATGATCCCGGCATATGCCACCTAAAAATTCATAGACGGGCATATTGTAATATTTTCCTTTTATATCCCACAAAGCCTGTTCGATTCCGGAAATTGCACTGGATAAAATGGGACCGCCTCTATAAAATCCGCCGCGGTAAAGCACCTGCCAGATATCTTCTATTCTCCTTGGGTCACTGCCAATTAAATAGGTTTTCATTTCTTCCACGCAGGCCTTTACAGACTCCGCCCTGCCCTCAATTACCGGCTCCCCCCATCCGCAGATTCCCTCATCCGTTTCAACCTTTAGAAAAAGCCATCTGGGCTGTACCTTATATAGTTTGATATTTGTAATCTTCATTTGCTGTATCCTTTCTTTGTAGTTCATATGATTTAGTCATTTTCTTTTCCGGGTGCCCATTCATTGGTATACGAAAAGCCGGGAGCTATATTTTAATAACGGTAATTATGGGCTTCCTGTACCATCCGCTTCAGGTTTTCCTTAGGGGTATTGATCGCCGTTTCGCAGCCTGTTCCCAGGATAAATCCTCCTCCGGCAGTTCCCACGTCCAGACATCTTCTGCAGAGTTCTTTTACTTTTTCTTCATCATCCTGCAGAAGCTCTACCGGGTTTACATTTCCCATCAGTATGATCCGATCCCCGATTTTCTGTTTGCATTCCAGAAGGTCCACTTTATAATCCACCTCATAAATATCGGCACCTGTTGATGCATAATCATCCAGAACTGCCGTATTATTTCCGCAGATGTGAAGCAGTCCGAATGCATTATGCTGCTCAAACTGCGGCTTCATCCTGGTAAAAAATTTGTTCAGATACGGATAGATATATGTCCGGAAGATTTGCGGCGAAACCACATCCAGAGATGCCAGGGAATCTCCAAGATGAATAATATTGGCGCCCGCTTCCAGCTCTGCCGTAGTGAAACGGATCAGGGTTTCCGTACAGGTTTCCATTAATTCATGAAAGCATTTTTCCATTTCTTTTGCATCTTCATCTTCGTCTGCATATTGCATTTCAGCCATGTCCAGAAGCAGCTCCTGTATGCCGTATATGTGGGAAACCAGAGAAAACATTCCCGTTCCGGTTCCCCTAATCGCAACTTTGCCTCCTAGTTTGGATTTTAGATAAGCAATTGCCTCCAGATAAACAGTCATTCTGCCATCCCGATATGGATCCGGTACTTTAATCTTTCCCCCCTCTAAAAGGGAACTTATCCCATGCTTTGTTACAATGGGAAGGTCATCGCCTTCCTTTCTAGTCTCCACCCCCATACCTTCGGAGATGTAATAACCGTCTGAGTGGGCGAAAATAATATCATAGCCATATTCCTCCCAGGCTTTGTACAAAACCTCGCCCATTACCTTTCCGTCCGTATAGTATTTACTCAGCGGCACTTTACAAATCTTCGCTGCGTGATTTCCCAGGAAGGGTCCTACCGGAACCACGTCCGGTTTTTCGTGTTTACATACCGCCATTACTCGTTCATAAGAATTCATATATTCCTCCGATCTTTTCCACAATTCATTACAGGTTATTATTTTCCTTAAACTTCATAGCCTTTTTCCATCAATTCACTGTTAGATCTGCATTTATAACGGAATATTATTTTCTGAAACCATCCGCTTTTATTCTGCCCGCACCATATAACTAATTTACTATTTTATAAATATGGATAGGATCATTACAATGATAATTCCTGTAATACCAATAATGGTAGCCATTGCTGACCATGTCTTCAATGTTTCTTTTTCATTAGTGCCGGAATATTTGCTGATCAGCCAGAATCCGCTGTCATTAAAATGCACAAAGTTGATTGCTCCACATCCAATTGCCATTACAATCAGAGTGGGATTTGTGCCTGTTGCAACAATGACTGGCGCCATTATTCCCGCTGCCGTAGTCATGGAAACCGTTGCAGATCCAACCGAAATTCTCATTATAGTAGCTATTAAATATGCCATAAAAATGGGGCTGATACTTGCCTGTGACATCATATCTGCCAGGCTTGTTCCTATTCCGCTGTCAATCAATACCTGTTTGAATACACCTCCCGCTCCGGTTACCGCAAGAATAATACCTGCCGGACCAAGTGCTTTGGAACATACTTCTTCAATAACTGATTTGGAAATTCCCCGCTGGAGTCCCAAAGTTAAAAATGAAAACAGAACAGATATCAACAGCGCTATTTCCGGTGCACCGATAAAGTTCAACACAACTCTTAATGAATTTTCTTCCGGTAAAACCAGATCACAGACCGTTCTGATTACGATTAATATTAATGGAAGGGAAATATTCAATACCACAATACCAAACGATGGAAGTTTCCGCTCGTCTTCCACTGCTACTTCCGGAACTTCAGGTGGATTTACATTAATTCGTTTCGCAATAAATTTTGAATAGAAAATTCCGCCGCAGATTGCTGCCGGTATCCCAACTACAAATCCCATCATAATAACGCTTCCAAGATCCGCACCTACGATATTTGCAACCGTTACAGGTCCCGGTGTGGGCGGGATCAAAGTATGGCCTACTGCCAGTCCTGCAAGCAGCGGCAGCGAGAAGAACAACACCGACTTCTTCGTCTGCTTTGCCAGAGAATAAACCACCGGAATCAAAATGATAAACGCCACATCCAGAAAAACCGGTGTTCCTACAATTATACCAACCGCAACCAGCGCCAATGGCGCCTTGTTAATTCCAAAGGTCTTAATCAAAGTATTCGCCATTACCTTAGCTCCGCCGGATACCTCCAGCATTGCACCTAACATTGCCCCCAATGCAACAATAATCGTAATTCCGCCCAGCGTGCTTCCCATCCCCCCGGTAATGGAAGCCAGCGTATCTCCCGGAGTCATTCCGGCTGCAAATGCACTCAGTACACTCACGATCAATAAACTTACAAATGCATTTACCTTAAACTTCATAACCAATACAATTAAAATAATTACTGCTGCCGCAACTATCCCCAGCATATATACGGGATTCTGTAACAAATTCTCAAACATACTTCTCCTCCATTCTTTTGTAAAACCCTTTTTCTTTTTTTATCAGGAATATTATAACACCATATATTGTAGTTGCGCTTCCCTCCTTTCATATACGTCATGTCATCAGACGTCTGATGTATTTACTATATAATATCAACAATGAAATGATTTGTCAATGGGCTTTTTTATATATTTTGACTATTTAAAATATATATATAGTATTTCGTATGGGAGTTTGTGCATCATGATGTTCTTTCATTCTAAAACTCCAAATTATCTAATTGTTGAATCAAAAAAAACATGATACAATAAATGCAATTGAACTTAACCTTTGCTTATCAATTCCTAATTTAACAATAATATATAATCTAATGAAATCAGTTTGGAGAAGCTACTTATGTATGAATTTGAAAATATAGCCGATAAACCATTGGCAGAAAAAGTTTCCGATGCAATTATTGAATTAATTATAACGAATAAGATCAAATCAGGTGAAAAGCTGCCCAACGAATTCCAGTTGGCGGAAAGTTTAAAGGTAGGCCGCAGTACAATCCGGGAAGCGGTCAAAATCCTGGTATCCAGAAACATTGTGGAAATACGGCGCGGTTCCGGAACATTTGTCTGCCAGGAACCCGGTGTTGTAGATGATCCGCTTGGCTTTACGTTTGTAAAAGACAAAAAACAACTGGCAATGGATCTGATCTCCGTAAGAATGCTGATAGAACCACAGATGTCGGCGCTTGCCGCCCGCAATGCTGACGAATCTGATCTGCGAGAAATAAGTGACCTTTGTTTAAAAATAGAACAATTAATCAAAAACAACAAAGATCATACCGAAACGGATATTGCTTTTCATGCCAGCATCGCACGTGCCAGCAGAAATATTGTGCTGCAGAGCATTATCCCAATCATCGACCGCAGCGGTATTGATTTTATAACGACCCTTACCCGGCGTATTTTAAAAGATGAGACGATCAAAACCCACAGAAAAATCGTAGACGCCATCCTTAACCATGACGAGCAGGCGGCTTCGAAAGCTATGGTGGAGCATTTGAGCACGAATTTGCATTATATGCAGTTAGAGATAAAAGACAATCACAACATCTAAAAACACTATGGAATAGTACAGATTCGTCTGCAGCTATCCCATAGTGTTTTTAAATGAAAAGATTCTAAATTGAAATACTTCCTCATGGTGGCTATATACTTATTTTCCCGGCGTGGCATGGTAGCGGTGCATGTACACAAACCATGCAATACTTGCGCTCAATAAAGCTGATGAAATCAAAGCGGTAAGGACGCTATAAGTTTGCCAGACAAGTATCGTTGACCAATCGAGTACCAGACATATCATACACAGGACAATCGCTATGGTCAGCAAAACAGCTATTACGAGGATTGTCTTTTTTATCATAGGCTGACGCTCATTCGATTTCTTTCTTCGCAATCCCAAGAGGAAGAACAGAGCCGCTAATATGATAAAAGTAATTGTGACCGCGGACAAAACAATGTCCATAAACTGTGTTCCGCCGATTTCATAAAACTGCGTTAGATTGCCGTCCAATATATCTTTAACTTTAAGCACCAGGCTGATATTGGTATTTACACCATTGGTCAGCAAGCAAATGGCTGTCCGTTCGTCTGGCAGGATGGCTGCTTCCGTTGTGAAGTTGGGATTAACCCCCTGGTGCTCTATAATTGATTGTTCGGCATTTACCGACCAGCCCGCTGCATAATACATACCGTCGACAGCGGGAACAGACCGGTCACCCTGATGTGATTTTTCGATAATCCTGTGGAATATTGCGGGTATATCCTGCACAATTCCCATCTGTATGTCCATCCAGCGAGACATATCTTTCGTACAGGAAATGATGTAGCCGGCGGGTTTATTCCCGGCATAATCCGGCGCATTATATGGAAAAGTCATAAAAAAGGAGGAACGGTAGCCCTGTGCCAGCTGTCCGGTGGCCCTGGCATCCTCCTGATACATATACGTCTGGTTAAGACCTAACGGCTTCAATACCTTTTCCTTCATAAAGTCTTCATAGCGTTGTCCCGACACCGTCTCAATCACTAAACCCAATATATCATAATTCACAGTGCCATAATCATACTGATTGCCTGGTGGAAACGCCAATTCAGCATCTGCAAGCTTTTCCACCGTCCTTCGCAGCATATCCGGCGTATTGCCCTGGGGGATAAGCTGTGTGTGCCTGATATTAACCAGGCCGCTGGTATGGTGAAGAAAGTGATTGAGTGTAAGGCTCTCCATATCAACAATCCTTCCTTCATACTTTAACGTAAACCAAGGTAAATATTTTTGGACAGGGTCCGACATTGACAGCAACCCTTGTTCTTCCAGCAGCAGAATACCCATACCTGTGAAAGCCTTACTGACCGATGCCAGCTCATATAGTGTATTTTCGCTCGCAGACACTTTATTTTCACGGTCTGCATACCCGGAAGAAAAGTAGGACACTTCATCATCCGCCCGTATTGATAGTGACATTCCCGGCACACCTGATATACGGCAGGCATCATCCAGCAACGCTTGTATTTCCGCAGACTGTGCGTCTGGCGCTGCATAACCCAGTGTTGTAAAACCAGAAAATAAGATTAGTATTGTTAATATAAGAACAATTGCCTTTTTCATATACTCTCCCGTTGGGTAAAATACCGTTAATAATGGTATCACCTTTTCACTTAGTGTCAACTTGCCCCAATTCAATCATATAGTCCTGCTATCTCCAGAGCCTTTTCTTTGATCATAGTCCGGGCTTCTTCCGGCTCAATGACTTCAACATATTTCCCATACGACAGCAAGCGGTCAAATAACCAATTATCCAATTCGTTCTGAACCGTTATCATATAGCTGCCATCTGTACATGCTAAAACTTCGTTTTCTGGAACTAGAAAATCATCATATACCCTCCCGACTATTTCCGAGTAACACTTTAATTTTATAGCAGGTATATTGATTTTCTCTTTATAACTATATGCAAATAAATAGTCCGTAGGCAGATCACGTTCAAAGACTTCTGGTGTTACACGGATATGTTTCATTCTTGACAGACGAAAAATGCGTATATCCCGCTTGCCCTGGCAGAATCCCACAATATACCATGCGTGTGATTTAAACACTAACCGCAACGGCTCCACAGCCCTCTTTGATTTTTGTATTTCATTATTAATATATTCAAATGTTATCATGTGCTTGTTGATGATGGCATGCTGCAATTCTGATATACCCACTTTTTGCTTTTCATCACTACCCCAAAATGAAAAATCGACTTCCAACCATTCTGGTTCTAAAACATTTCTAAAAATAGAGCCAATTTTGCTGAGTGCCGTTTCGGCATTCGGATATTTGGAAGCCTGTAAAATCTGCAATCCCTGATATATATTCTGTTGTTCTTCTTTAGAGAATAATGATTTGTTAATCGTATATCCATCTATTAACGATATTCCCCCACCCGTTCCCTTGGAAGATGTTACAGGGATTCCCGCAAGGGTCAACGTGTTTATATCGCGGTATATCGTTCTCGTTGATACACTGAAATGGTCAGCTAATTCTTTCGCCGTGACATGCTCCCGATTGACTATATAAAATACCATCTGCACCAAACGCTCAATCTGCATTACTTATCCCCTTTTTTATATTTATAATATCACACTTCCAAATACTTTTGCACCACAACCTATCCCTCTGGGCAAAAATATGACTTTGTAAACTGAATTATATTCTGGTACTTCGAGTAAATTTGTCCCAAGTTTTTTTTCTAATGCGACAGCTACATGTCGCATTAGGTGTGATACACTAACGAAAAATGAAAGGAGACAAAATATGATGTCGAATACAGTTTGGTTTATCACTTATAAACTAATAGAAGGAGCGTCTGTATCAGATTACTTGCTTGCGTCAGAAAAAACACATAACGAAATTTTATCTAAGAAGAAAGGATTCATTTCTTGGAAGGTACTTGTCGATGGCGATACCTGGGCTGACTTAGTAACCTGGGAAACTATGGAGGATGCTCAAAACGCTGCGAACGATGAAGATAATACGAATCCGGTTTCGCAAAAGTATTATTCTTTCATAGACTTTAGCAGCCTGAAAAGCCAATTTTATTCTGTTGAAAAAAGCTATTAGTATATTTTTCGAATTGATAGAATGAAAAGACAGGGGGATTAAAAATAAAGCACCGCATATTAAAATCATTAAATATGCAGTGCTTTACTATGTAACAAATTTTGTTTTTTTGCTCATTATCCTTTGACGGCTCCAACCATCATACCTTTAATCAGGTTTTTCTGGAAGGTAAGATAGACGATAATAACAGGTAATGCGATAATATTAGATGCTGCAGATATTAACGGTATGTTCTGTGAGTTCTTCCCCCGGAAAAAATCAAGCCCCAGAGGCAATGTCCGCATCGTTTCACTCTTAATCATGATATTAGGGAGCATAAATGCATTCCAGGACCACATAAAGGTGAAGATCAGCAGTGAAATAAGTGCCGGTTTGATAATTGGTGCCACAATATACCATAAAGTCTGCCACTCGTTTGTACCATCCATGCGTGCCGATTCCAATAGGGATGCCGGTATTTCTTTCACAAAACCGCTTAGCAGAAAGGTTCCAAAAGGCACATTCATAGCTATCGTAGGAAGAATAACTGCCCAGTGTGTATTCATAAGCCCCATGGATTTCATATCGTAAAATAACGGTATCACGATAATTTCCAGCGGTATTACAAGTCCCATGACAATTAATGTTTGAAAGAGATTCCGGCCTTTGAATTTCAGGCAGCTCATAGCATAGGATGATAGCAGCGAAAACAAAAGCACTCCTATTACGGAAAATAAAGAAATAAACATACTATTAAAAAGATACTTCGGAAAATGCCCCACTTTCCATGCCTGTATATAATTTTCCCAATGCAGTTTCTGAATATTGCCAAACAATCCCGACTGTACGATTTCTGCTGTTGTCCGCAAAGATGTAATTACAATCAATACGCAGGGAACCAGGGTACATAGGCAGCAGAAACACAATACCGCATATACTGCCGGAGTATAATTTTTCTTCTTCCTCACATCTCTTCACCACCTTTCCGAAACCGCAGAAATCCTTTTGATACCAGCAGAATGAATACAGTCATTATGACAGCAATCGTTGCGCTATATCCGATCCTGTTCTTAACAAATGCTTCATTATACAAATAATAAGACAATACATAGGAACTGTAACCAGGACCTCCCTTTGTCATTTGATATACGATATCAAATACCTTAAACGAATCAATCAGGGCAAACAATAAAAGTGTTGTAGTCGTAAGCCTTACACTGGGTATCGTAATAAAAAAGAACTTCCTAAACGGTCCGCAGCCATCCATGGTAGCTGCTTCATATAATTCCGAGCTGATGCCCTGAATGGCAGCACTGTAAACTACCGTACTGAACCCATATCCCATCCAGATTGACATAACCAGTAAAGAAATCATAACAAACTTTGAATCCCCAAGCCAGGATTGCGCCAAATTGCCCAGTCCGATATTTTCCAACATTTTATTTAGAGGCCCCATTGCCGGATTATAGATCCAGGCCCATATAACTGCTGCAACCACACTGGAAAAAACCTGAGGAAGAAATAAAATCAGCTGAAAGATCTTTCCATGCTTAATATTCGAATTCACCAGCAAAGAGGCCTGTATCAAACCAATAGCAATTGGAATGGTACATGAACACAGCATCCACAAAACATTGTTTTTTGCAGCCTGCAGTACCAGCGGATCTGTAAAAAATTCCTTGTAGTTTGTAAGGCCTGTAAATTCTATTTCTCCTAATCCATCCCAGCTGTTAAAGCTCAGATAAACCGTCTGCAGCAAAGGCCAGCAGACAAAAACAAGAAACAGAATCAATGCTGGTAATATAAATACATATGCCATTACATTTATTTTTTTCTTCGTGTGCGATATCGCTGCTTCTTCCATTACGTTCACCTCTTCTTTCATACTTGTCCCGCATAAATATCGTAATTTTCTTACAATATTTCCAAATAGGCAGTGTGAAAACGCTTTAGAGCATGTCTTAAAATTGCTTTCTGACAGCTGTGCGTCACACTTACTTCTTATTCCATTCCTTTTCAAGGCTTTCACATAATGATTCCGGTGTATGCTGCCCCTGTGTCAGAAGCTGTGTTTCTTTGATCATGTAATCCAGATAGCCGGGCTTCACGTTATCTAAATAGAATCCTATTTTCGCATTCTTTGTACTTTCAGCTACTTCTTTATGCAGGTCTGTGGCCTCCACATCAGATACATCCGTTAAAGTTGCAGGTGTAAAGCTGGCTTCATACCACTTCTTCACAAAATCATCTTCAAAAAATATATCAATCCAATCCAGTGCCGCCGCTTTTTTATTGGTATCCAGATTTGCATTTAATGCCCATGCCCCATCTGTCGCATCGACAATATACGGTTCTGAATCTGCAGAAAACCCTGGAAAAATAAATGCGCCCATATTCAGTCCGCTTGCCTCAAAATTTGCCAGACTCCAATCTCCATCGATAGTAAACGCTGTTTTTCCCTGACTGAAAAGTGCAGGAACATCATCTCCTTTTACCCCTTCAAAGTTCTCTCTGTAATAACCTTTTTTATGCCAGTCACTGATACGGGCAAATGCATCGGTGAATGCTTTTTTCATATTTTCTGAAAACGTTCTTTTGTAATACCAGTCATCAATATCATCTTTGGGCGCAGAATTTAAAATCATACTCTCTGCCGCCCAGATAATCTGATAATAATTATCCCCACCGCATTCCGTCGGGATATAGCCCGCTTCCTTTGCTTTTTGCATGATCACTTCCAGCTCTTCTACAGTCTTTGGCACCTCAGCTCCAATTTCCTTAAAAATATCCTTATTGTAATACACGACAATCGGTGCCATCAGGAAAGACGCACTGTAATATTTATCCGGTGTACGAAGATTATTAAATTCTATAGATCCAGGAACAGATTTGTCAATCCAGCCTCTTTCAAGAACATCATCCGTAATATCCATAAGATAATTGTTTTCCATCAGTGCCTGCTGGTTCAAATCATCCAGGTAAACCATATCATATCCGTCACCAGAACTGAATTCCAGTTTCAATTTCTGGGCATAATCACCGGTGCTCTCATTTACCACCGTTACATTGGGCCACTTCTCATTTAATTTCTGTGCTGCCTCCTCTAACAGTGCTGTTCTCACCTCACCATTCAGGGATGAGGTAAACCGAAGTTCAAAGCTTGCATTATAATCAATGTCCTCTGATTTTCCCGCCTGGCTTTCTGCTCCCCCGCTGCCCTGTTCCGCCTTTTCTTCCTTTGTATTCTCCTGCTGCTTTTCTTTATTCCCAATCCCCATACATCCCGTTATCGTTCCTGCTGTCATGCATACACATAATGCTGCCGCAATTATTTTTTTCCTCATACTCTGCTTCTCCTTTTACGATCTGCTACATTCCATAATATCTCCGCTATAGGGTACTTTTTATATAAGCCTTGTTCACTTCCCAAAGTTCATCTACAATATTTCTTGCAGCATCTGTGCTGTTTATAACCGGATCGGCTAAGAGTGCCTGATAAGCCATCTCTTTGTCACCGTACATTGAAGCACGGACAGCCATTTGCTGTGCCCCTACCTGAAGAGACAGCAGCGAGCAGATGTTCTGAGGCAGTTTGCCGATATGTACCTTATGCACTCCATCTTTATCCACTATAATTGGAATCTCTACAGCCACATCTTCCGGCAGATTTGTAATTGCTCCGCCATTATATACTACTGCTGATGGAATATAGGTTCTCCTGCCGGTATGAAGGGCGGTAATTACTTCCATTGCTTTCTCTCCCGATTTTACCAGCCACTTTTCTGCCCCGGCTTCTCCTCCTATTACTTCACGGACATCCTTTTTCATCCGGATGCGATCCTGCTCATCCTGATCAAAATCATAGCCTTCCATACCTGCCTCATACCCATACGGGAGATATTCGCCCAGATGATCATCCGAACAGGTGGGCCAAATTCCCACTGCACGAAACATTTTTCGGGTAAACGGCTGAAATCTGCTGTCATAGCTTTTCTCTTTTTCCCTTAATTCTTCATACAGATCTTCTCCGCTCTCCCTGTCACGAATGCTAAGAAGCCATTGGAAATGATTCATTCCGGCTGCAGATACTTCAACACTTTCTTTTTTCCTGCCCAGTACTTTACTCACATCTTCCTGCGCCATGAAGATTCCATGGCAAAGACCAATACACTTAATCTTGGTATACTGATTAACCGCCAGTACAATTCGGCTTTCCGGATTGGAAAAATTCAAAAACCATGCATCGGGGCATAACTCCTCCATATCTTTACAGATTTCCATGATTAGGGGAATTGTACGCATTCCAAAAAACAGAGCACCGGGACCTCCATTTTCACCAAGACAATGCTTGATGCCATATTTTAAAGGAACCTGAAAATCTTTTCGCCAAAGCTCGCACCTTTCAATAGCCAGACTGTTTACCACATAGTCTGCCCCCTGCAGCACATCCCTTCTGTTTACCGTCTTTTCAATCTTAAGCTCCATACCTGATGCCTCATTCATTTTCAATGCCAGCTGATACATTCTTTCCAGGTTCTGTTCGTCAATATCCACAAGCGAAAGGGTGCTTTGCGCCAATTCTCTGGTGGTAAAGAGATCCTTGAATGTGGGAATCCCAAACGACATACTGCCTGCTCCAATAAATACAATTTTTGCCTTACTCATAATGATCCTCCTTATTCATATGCTTTTGTTATCATTGCTTTATAATTTTCCCAGGAAATGTAATTGGGAATACTATTTCCGGACCCCAGTGCATATCCTCCCCTGTTAAAAGTACGTTCCAGCATTTCTTCTGAACGCCTTCCTATCTCATGCGGTGAAGCAACGGATAAAAAATGAACGTCAATTCCCCCCAGAACCGCGATATCCGGATATAAATCTTCGTATGCCTTTTCTACGGGAATAATATTATCTTCATAGGAGTGCCTACCATCATATCCCATATGCTGGATAATATCCTCTATCACTCCTTGATATTGCCCACAGGAATGCAAAATAGCATATCTGCCTCCGGCATGTGCCATACATACAATTTCTTGATGCCATGGAAAGAGATATTTTCGATAAACTTCTATAGGCAGCAGCGTCTGTGTGTTAAATCCCCAGTCATCCCCGACCACCACCCCTTTAATATGGGGATTCTCCAGCATTTGGCGGTAATCTTCCACCGTACGCTTACCTACCTGTTCAAAAATATCAGCAGCCAAAGTTTCATCATCATAGAGCATGTAACAGAGATTCTCATAACCTACCAGCTTTATGACACTTTCCAGGGGTCCATCACTGGACCAGGCTAAAAATTCCATTCCCTTTGGCAGATATTCTGCCAGTTTGTCTACATATGTATAGTCATAATCACCCGCTGACGGCCAATTGTACTGGTCAAAAGATTTTCTGTCTGTAATAACCGCACCATCATTTAAAGAAAAAGACTTTTTCTCCAGCTTATTATTTGCGATAAATGCAAATTCCGTGGGCATTATTAACGAATAATCGTAGCCCAGGCTATCATAAGTTTCAATCAGCGCAACATCTTTTTCCAGCTTGTTTTTCCCTGCTAAATGTCTTCCTGAAACTTTTTCAATAATTTCATCGCATACAAATAATTCAAACAGCGTAGGTCTTTGTGGTTTCTTCTTTTCTAAAACCAATTCCAGATTGCGAAAGTCAGGCTCTCTCTTGGGAGGTCTTATCATGACTTCTCACCTCCTTTTTCCATTGACTGATATAAGATTTTAATTCATCCGGGGCTGGACTTTTTCCATTGACTACATAAAAACCGCTGGTAGCATTCGCTGTTGCCAATGCCTGCTCAATATCCATATTCATCATGATTCCATATACCAGACCTGCGTTAAAGTTATCTCCGCCCCCTGTGGAAATCAGAGGTTTGTCAACATATTTATTCGCAATATAATACGGTTCCCCACCTGCAAAAGCATATGCTCCATCCAGTAAGTGCACTACCAGATATTGAATCCCGCAGTAGTTTCTGATCACTTCTCCCATCTTTTCAAAATCTGCTTCCTGTAACTCCTCCGGCATTGTGTTGCAGATGGTTTCCATTTCATTTCTATTCAAACTCATGATTACATCAAAGTAAGATGAAAATTCCCGAACCAATTCCAACATTTCGCCGATATCTTCTTTACTTCTTCTGGAGCAGTCCGAGATATCAATAAAAACCGACTTTTTTTTCTTTTCAGCCACTTTCGGAAGTATATTTTTCAATATCCCTTTCCAGATTAACGTTCCTCCCGCCATCTCGCTCCAGTTCATAAAAGCCAAAACATCTGCTTCTTCTAAATACATTGAGAATTTTTTCTCACCTATACGGCTTATTAGAACCTCATAATCCAATTCGTTGATATCTGAATTTTCAGCCAGCATAACTTTACCGTCCTGAAATTCTAATGCCGTACAGTGTCCCGGGTTTGTAATACTCACTATTTCTACATTGCTGTTTCCATTAGAAAATACCTCCTGCACTTTAGGATATCCGAAAGCGCCTACACATTTGCTGCTTATGCCAAAAGCCGCCAGGGCTTCGGCAAAAATTATGGTGTTTCCTCCAACCTTTTCTGTAATTTTCTGCAATTCAATCGAACAGCTTTTACTCGCCTTGGTCTTTAAATAGCTTCCAAACTCCGAGATGGTTTCAAAATACTTCTTTTGATCATTGATTCCGGAGCGTACAGGTTTTACAAGCAAATCTACATATCCGTCAAAGCCGGCAAAGACTTTCCACTGAAAATGTCCGTTCGTTTGATTTTCCAGACAGGATTCTACACTGTTTAATACTTTTTCCATTTAAGGATTCCTCCTTTCTTTTTCATTAATTAACTAACTTTGTTAATTAATTCCATTTATAGAAAGTTATACTCCTTTTGGAATACAACTTTTTATTATAATACTTCAACCTGTTTTGGTATGTGTTTCCCAATACCAAAATAGATTAATCAGACTCCAATGTTAATAAGTCAATTATTTTTTTCTTTGTGACCATGGATGCAATTCCAATCAGTCCGCTGTCAGATGAAGTTTGAAGGCGGATAGAATTCCCGATTACTGACATCTGATCTACGTGCCTCTTCACTTCAGTTAATAATTCTTCTCCCAGAACTTCTATTACAATACCCCCCAAGACGATATTTCCACAGTCCAAAAGCATGGTTGTATTGTTTATGCATAGCGCAATGGGAAGTGCCACATATTCTATAAGTTTCTTTTTTGTATCGGAATCCAGCCCGCTGCCATTACTAAAATCCACTCCGAACTTTTCTTCCAGTACCCGATAGCTGATTTGGGATTCCAGCCAGCCGGCATTTTTCTTTCTTTCAATATTATCACCAAGGAAACAGATATAGCCAATCTCTCCGCACATATGATGTTTTCCTCTGCGAAGCTGTCCATTTAGAACAATGCCCGCGCCCAGTCCGGTTCCAATAGAAATAAATATCAAGTCTTCCTTTTCACTGTATCCAGCCCTTTGAAACTCTCCCAGTACCTGAGCATTTGCGTCATTTTCTATCATTACAATCGCATCGTATCTATCTTCTAATTTCTTTATTTCATCTCTGATCACAAGGGGTTCATTTACCTGAATCAGCGGCGCCGTTATAATCGTGCATTTATTTTCATCATATGCTACCGGAAGGGCAATTCCTATTCCAAATAGCTGGGATTCCGAAATTCCGGCTTCTTCTAAAAGCTGCATGACAAGTCTATTCAGAATTTCCGGCATGATAAAGGAGAAGTCCGGAGTTATTTCCATACTTTTTTTATATATGATACGCTCTGCTAAATCTACCACGCCCATACTTAAAAAATCACCTTCCAGGAAAAATGCTGCAACATACATTAATCCGGTATTCAACTTCAGCATACGTGGCTTTCTTCCGACAGAAACTTCACTCTGGCTGAAATCTCCCTGTCCCACTTCTATGACAAGCTTTTTTTCTATTAAGAAATTAACAATTTTAATTACTGTAGGGGAGCTGATTCCCGTCAGCTTTGCTAACTCCGCTTTCGAAGTGGTTTCTTTTTCTTTAATAATCTGATATACAATCTGCCGATTCATATCTTTTAAATGAGACGGTACATAATTTTTCATTTCACATCACCTTCATTAACTAACTTTCTTAATTAATTGTATATTATGACTACTATTTTGTCAATACTAAATTTAAATTATAATATTTTCACAAAAACTGTTGACTTTTAATCAAAGAAATCATATAATCCAATTAATTAAGAAAGTTAGTTAATTATTATTAAGGAGGTATTTATTCATGAGAAAAATCATTTCCAGCATCGAGGTTCTGTCTCCCACTGAGATCCAGATGATCCATGACTCTTCAATTCAAATTTTAGAGACCATTGGAATCCATGTTCCCTGTAAAGAAGTACTGGACCTCTGTTCTGAATTGGGCGGGAACGTGGATTATGAAAAAGAGATATTGCGTATTCCAGAAAATGCGATGGTGACAGTATTGGACACGATCAAAAAACGCAACCAACAGTCTTTTGAAACGGAATCATTAAAAAATGATATCCAGGCACATATTTCCACACAGGTATTTTATACAGATTACAATACGAAAACCAGCCGTTATGGAATCAGAAAAGATAATTTAAAGGGGTTTGCCCTGCTTGAGCACCTGGAAAACTTTCCATACTCCAGTCCTGTAGTTGTTCCTTCCGATGTTCCCGATCAGATATCGGATCTGATTAATTATCAGGATATCTATAAATATTCCAGCAAACCAGGCGGAACTTATGTTTTGACTCCTTTGTCTGCCAAATACATACTGGAGTTGAATAAGCTTATGGGTAAAGAAAGCAATTATCTTCTGGAAACGATTACTCCGCTTTCCTTCAAAAAAGACACCCTGGAAATGGCTCTTTTATTTGCCAAAAATGGCGGATCACTTTCCCTGGGTCCAATGGGCATGAGCGCTGCCACTTCCCCTGCATCGATCGCAGGAACTTTGACTCTGGAAAATGCTGAGATAATTGCAAGTATGTTTATTGCTTTCGCGTTAAACGGGCAGATATCTAACTATAGCGCTCCTGTACATTCGATGGACCTCAAAACCACACTTTGCTCTTTCGGCAGTCCAAACCAGGCATTGTTCGGCATTGCGGTTGGACAGATGTCGCGATTCTATGGGGTCACCGGCATGTCTAATGCAGGCCTTACCGATGCTCTCATGCCTGATTTTCAGGCTGGTATTGAAAAGGGCCTTACTGCAGCATTTAATTTTCTTTCCGGAACCCGTTCCATGGGCGCACAGGGCATTGTGGGAGCCGACCAGGGTATCAGTCTCGAACAGCTGGCATTGGATAACGAATGGATTAATTACTACAATTATATCACGAAAGGATTTGAGGTATCGGAAGATAGCATCGGTCTGGATGTAATCCGTGAAGTAGGTATCCGCGGTAATTTCCTGTCCGAAGAACATACTTTAGACTGGATGCATGAAAGTTACCTCCAGCCTGGGATCTTTTTAAGGGATAACTGGACGAACTGGACTGGCGGATCTCAGAAAGAACTGTTGGAACGCGCCCATGATCTGGTTGAAACAGCTACAGATGGATATCTGAACCGGGAGCCTGTAATATCAGAATCTCTCTGTGAAGAAATAGACCGTATTATCGCTGATGCCAGGGAGGAAATTCTATGAATATAGAAATTTTTGACTCCTACGCGGATATGTGCCGCAGAACTGCGAAGGATATACTGGCAGATCTAAAAGATAATCCCCGGCAATTACTTTGCATCGCTGCCGGTCATACTTCCCTTGGATTATTCCGGGAATTGGTTCAGGCATATAAAGAAGGCAGGGCTGACTTTTCAAAAGCATCCTTTGTAGCAATGGATGAATGGCTGTATATGTCGCCGGACACCAAAGACAGCTGCGGCTGCTTTCTTAAGGAGCATTTTTTAAATCATGTAAATTACCATCCACAAAATGTACGCTTATGGGATGCATCAAAAAAGGATATGGCTACTGAATGCAATGAAATCGAAACTTTTATCAAAGATCATTCCTGTAATCGCT
Source organism: Robinsoniella sp. KNHs210 (assembly GCF_000686105.1). Taxonomy (NCBI): domain Bacteria; kingdom Bacillati; phylum Bacillota; class Clostridia; order Lachnospirales; family Lachnospiraceae; genus Robinsoniella; species Robinsoniella sp. KNHs210. The sequence goes on along the minus strand of NZ_JMLZ01000001.1, from coordinate 1,431,019 downwards.
GCATTGACTTTTTGATCCTGGGTGCCGGCATGAATGGACATCTGGCGCTCAATGAACCGGGATCAGATTTATACGGAAGGGCACATGTCTCATCTCTGGATCCCATTACCCAGAAAGTTGGACAGAAATATTTTGAAGGTGATGCAGTTTTGCAAGGAGGTGCCACTTTGGGCATACAAAATTTCCGGGAAGCGAAACGCTGTATCCTTATGATTAATGATTCTCACAAAGCCGGCATCCTGTATCAGATAATGCAGGCAAACCAAAGTGATCCCGCTATTCCCGCTACCGCCATTCTGGAATTTGAAAATGCTTCCCTTTACTGCGACCGGACTGCTGCTTCTAAATGGACAGCGCATTAATTATATGATCATGAACGAAAAACAGGGAAGCCAGACTGATTTCTCAGCGTCTTCCCTGTTTTCATTATTTTAGGAGTTATCTTTGTCTGACATGTGCTTCTTCAGCCATACGATTTTATCTTTGTCTGGCATGTACTTCTTCAGCCATACGATTTTATCTTTGTCTGGCATGTGCTTCTTCAGCCATACGATTACAACTGTGTCTCTCCGTTTGATGATACTTCGGTTTGTGTTTCTTCGTTTTGTGTCTCTTCATTTTGGTTTTCTACATTAGGAACCTCTTCCCGGATTACATCTTCCTGTACTTCTTCTGCTTCTGTAGAAACCTCAGAAGCGTCTTCTGTTACTGGTGCTGACCTCCGGTTTACATTTTCTTCTTCTACCACAAGGGTAATTTCACCGAATACACTCTGATCTGCATTTGATACCGCTGATATGACTACGGTTCCTGCACCGATTCCTGTTACGACACCGTCCTGGGATACAACTGCTACATTTTCATTATCTGATGTCCAGGTAACGGATTTGTCTACTGCATCTGTTGGATTTACAGATGCATTCAGAGACAGAGTGGCATTTACGTAAAGCTTCGTAGAGCCGCCGGATGTAACTTCAACTGCACTTGGTTTTAACTCAACAATTGTCAGATCAATGGATGCCTCTTTACCGGAACCATCATTTGCCGCTGCCGTGATTCTGACACTTCCTGCTGTCAAAGGTGTAACCTTTCCTGTACTGTCAACTGTTGCAACACTTACATCACTTGAGGACCATGTAAATGTCTTTCCTGTTGTAAGCGCTGGTGTTACTTCTGCGGTTAACTGTACTGCGTATGGGCTTCCACCCTTTCCTGCCGTCTTGGTTCCTAATGCAATTGCATTTGCATCAACGCCTTGTGGTGTCTTTATTTCTACATTCTGAATCTCTTCTCTGCCGGTAACAGTTATAATAACTCGCTGATAGTAATTTAAATTATGTGCACCATTGTCAGTTACCTGTATTACCATATGGATGGTATCGCCGTTCTGAGCATCTTCCGGAATCACAAAGCTTGCCGTATCGGTATTTTTACCTGTAACAGACATATTGCCGTCTGCAGTACCATCATAAGTATCCGCTTCATAATACTGCCACCATTTGTAAGTCAGTTTGTCACCATCAGGATCAGAACCTTCTGCGTGGAGTTTGAGACGTTCTCCAGGTGCTGCACTCAGATCAATTCCTTCTTTTACGCTTACGGAAGGCATATGGTTAGCATCAGCATAATCAGATGCTATACACCAGTCTGCACGTGCTGCGAAATCGCTCTGAATATCATTGAACCATCTGGTTAAGGTATATGCGGTGTCTTGGCTGTTGGTATAGATGTTGTAATCTTTTACTGTGTTTTTGTATGTTCCGTCTTCCATGACTCCAAATCTTCCGCCCCAGCCTCCATAGGTTGGATCTTCTAAGCTTCGAAGTCCTGTGTCAAGCAGGTAGAAGAAGGATGGTGAATCACCTTCTGATATGAAATCATAGCGGTTATACTGAGGATTCTTTAATAAATAATCTTCTGATCCTCTCTGTTCGTTTGCATCTTCACCTTCTAAGATCGTGCCATCGCCCATTAGTTTATAATTTGCAAGCAATGCTCCATGTCCGGTCTTAATGTTATTGTAATACCAGTCACCCTGGAGTTTTGCTGTCAGCGGTTCTGCTACACGTTTCCACATATAAGCAAACTGCCAGAAGTTTCCGCCGTCATTGATGACTCTGATTCCAGGCCATTGTTTTGCAATGTAATCTGAATAAGTAGCATCCTGATTCAGAATGATATAAATTACGGCTTTGTCATATATTTTCTGCTGGATTTCATCCCACTGGTCGGTTCCTTTATACTCTTCTTCGATTGATTTTAAAGCTCTTGCCGTGGTATTTGTTCCGCCCCAGGTTTGGATATACAGGGTACGATCGTCATCATCCAGAAGAATATCTTTCATAAATTCTGAACCTTCTGTAATTTCTTCCATTTCTCCCACGTTCTTGATATTACCAATCTTCAGAATACTCTTTAAATATTCCGGAGCCGGGAAATCCGGTGAATGTACTTTCAGATTCTCATATACTTCTTCGTAATCATCTAATACTTCGCCTGCCCATGCTGTTCCGGTCCATCTCTTTGGTGCAATTCCCTTGTCAGGATCACCTGCGTAGTGGTATGTGGAGCTGCTCAAAATCAAGCCTGCTATATCCATTTCGTTGGAGTAAAGCATCAGACGCATAAAGGAATCCATGTCATCCACTTCTCCATCTGTTGTTACAATCGTTCTTACTTTACTGCTGTTTGCATCATCTTTTGCTCTGGTCACTTTTATTTCAAATGTTCCCATTACAGTTTTATCAATCTGAGAAACAGCTGTTATGTTTGCTGTACCAAATGATACACCGGTTACCTGTCCTTTATCTGTAACAGTTGCTACTGCTTCATTATCAGACTTCCAGGTTACATTTTTATTGGTTAATGTTTCCGGCAATACTACTGCATTCAATGTTACCTTATTTCCAACTTCAACTTCTGAAGCGCCTTCTACAGTAACGCTTTCTACTGCTTGTGCACCCTCTACAGTGATCAGTATTTCCTGATAGTGGGACAGGGAATGTGTTCCATTGTCCGATGCCTGTACTAAGATGATCAGTGTATCGCCTTCTTTTGCGTCTTCCGGTACGGTGATGGTTGCCATATCTGAGTTGGCTCCCTTGATGTAAATGCCTTTATTCGCTTCCGGTTCCACATAAGTATCTGCTTCAAAATACTGTGACCATTTTACGGATACATAATCGCCATCCGGGTCACTTGCTTCTGCGTGGAGTTTCAGAGTTTCCCCTGGTTTTGCGGTGAAGTCCAGTCCTTCTTTGATGGAAAGGGTCGGTGCGTGGTTTGCATCTTCATAGTTCGGTGTGATACACCAGTCTGCACGGGTTGCAAATTCATGCTGCAGGTCTGCCATCCAGCGCCAGTCAGAATTTACCTTCTTATCCTGTAACGGATCATAATCCTGTACTGTCTTGTACCAGTTGAGCTGCTGTCCCTTGGAGTTCTTCATGCTGGTATCCAGGTAATAACGTCCGCCGTAGCTTCCGAATGCCGGGTCTTCCAAGGATCTTAAGCCTGTATCCATCAGATAGAAGAAGCTTGGTGAATCCCCTTCAGAAAGGAAATCATACCGCTGGTATTTCATTCTTCCCCACCAGTTTGTGCTGTCCAGCATGTCTTCATTGGTACCGAACTGGCTGCCGTCTTCTTCGCCGTCTAAGTATGTGCCGTCGCCCCAGGTTACATAATTGTCTAACAATGCGCCGTGTCCGTAATCGAGATTTTCTCTCATCCATGCTCCGGACAATGTTCTCTTGCCTTCACTGTCTACGCTGCCTGCTGTTTTTGACCAGGAATATCCGTATGTGGTTCCGCCTCCTACATTCAGGAATGGGATCTCCGGCCATTCTTCTCCTATATATTCATCATAGGTCTGATCCTGTTTACCAAATGCACAGATCATTGACTTATCTACAATCTTTTCACGGATTGCTGCCCATTCATCTGTACCTTTATACTTTTCTTCAATACTCATAAGCGCTCTGGTGATGGTGTTTGTTCCGCCCCATGCCATGAGGTACAGCTTTCTTGGGTCGTTATCCAAAAGGGCTTTTTCTACTAATTTTGAACCTTCTGTTTCATTTTTCACTTCGCCTTTATATCCGATATTTCCGATTTTGATAATGCTGCGGATATATGCCGGTGTGGGGTAATTCGGGTCATGGGTACGCAGATTTTCATATACTGCTTCATAGTCGTCTGCATATTCATTCATCCAGTCTGTTCCCGGCCAGCGGTACTTGGTCTGGGAAGCTGCATCTGCCACATCCGGATCACCAATCCAGTGGAACTTTGAACTTGTCTGGATGATTCCCTGGAAATCAATTTCATTTGCGTAAAGCAGAGCATGCACTAAGGAGTTCTGGTCATCTACTTCCGCATCCTGTGTGATAATGGCTCTTGGATTCTGGTTTGCAGGGTCATTAGCCGCCCTTGTCACCGTGATTTCAAATGTTCCTGTGATTGTATTATCTACTTTTGAAACTGCGGTAATCGTAGCGGTTCCAACGGATACGCCGGTTACCTGTCCTTTGTCTGTAACGGTTGCTACTGCTTCATTATCAGACTTCCAGGTTACATTTTTATTGGTTAATGTTTCCGGTAATACTACTGCATTCAATGTTGTTTTACTTCCAGCCTGAATTTCGGAATCTCCGTTTACTGTAACGCTTTCTACCTGCTGTGCGCCTGCTACAGTCAGGATTACACGCTGGTAGTGGTTCATATTATGAGCGCCGTCGTCAGTAACCTGAACTACCATATGGATTGTATCGCCGTCTTTTGCATCTGCGGGTACCACAAAGCTTGCAACATTTGAATCTCCACCGATAATTTTGAACTTGCCGTCTTCTGTTCCTTTATAAGTATCTGCTTCATAATACTGCCACCACTTATAAGTTAACAGATCACCATCCGGGTCTGCACCGTCAGCATGTAATTTTACTCTTTCTCCCGGCTGCGCCGTCAGATCAAGCCCTTCTTCAACGGTTACGGTTGGCCTGTGATTTGCATCGCTGAATTCATCTGCTACACACCAGTCGGCTCGTGCCGCAAAATCACCCTGGATATCATTGAACCAGCGGGTAAGTGTGTATGTTTTGTCTTCTTTCTGGGTGTAAATATTGTAATCTGATACCGTATTCTTATAGGTGCCGTCCGCTTCTACACCGAATCTTCCGCCCCAGCCGCCATATGTCGGATCTTCCATACTTCTAAGTCCGGTATCCAGCAGATAGAAGAAGGATGGTGAATCTCCTTCGGAAATAAAATCATAACGATTATACTGCGTATTTTTGATTAGATAATCTTCACTTCCGCGCTGCTCATTGGCATCTTCGCCTTCAAGAATAGTTCCGTCACCCATTAATTTGTAATTTTCAAGTAATGGACCATGTCCTGTTTTGATATTGTTATAATTCCAGTCGCCCTGGAGTTTTAGTGTCAGCGGTTCGGGAACACTCTTCCACATATAAGCGAATCTCCAGAAGTTACCGCCGTCGTTGATTACTTTAATACCGGGCCAGTTTTTTGCAATATAGTTGGAATATGTAGCATCCTGGTTCAAAATAATGTAAATAACTGCTTTGTCATAAATCTTCTGCTGGATTGCTTCCCACTGGTCTGTACCTTTATACTCTTCTTCAATTGATTTCAGAGCTCTTGCAGTGGTATTGGTTCCGCCCCAGGTCTGAATATAAAGTGTTCTGTCATCGTCGTCTAACAGAATCTCTTTCATGAACTCTGAGCCTTCCGTGATTTCATCCATCTCGCCTACATTCTTAATGTTACCGATTTTTAAAATGCTTTCCAGATATGCCGGGGTTGGATAATCTGCTGAATGAACAGTTAAGTTTGAATATACTTCACTGTAATCTTCCAGAACTTCGCCCGCCCATGCAGTGCCTGTCCATCTCTTAGGGGCAATTCCCTTATCGGGATCTCCGGCATAGTGATAGGTAGAGCTTGTAAGAATCAATCCGGCAAGGTCCATCTCGTTGGAATACAGCATCAGACGCATGAAGGAATCCATATCATCTACTTCACCATCTGTCGTTACGATGGTACGTACTTTGTCTTTGTTTGTTACCTCAACTTTAAGTTCTGCCTTTTTATTACTTCCGTCTGTCGTTTCAACGGTTATAACAGCAGAGCCCTGAGCTTTGGCTGTAATCACGCCTGTTTCTGAAACTTCAGCCGCATTGCTGTCAGATGAGGTGTAACGCAATGTCTGATTAGTAGCATTGGCTGGTGTTATATTTGCAGTTATTTGCTTTGCTTCACCGGGTGCCAGAACCAGATCATTTTCCACTACTGCCAAATCTGCAATTTTAACTTCCATGTCAGAGACGCTGACACGTACAGATGCCTGTTTATTGCTTCCATCCTGGGTTGTTACCGTAATTACTGCAGAGCCTTTCCCCTTAGCTGTAACCGTTCCGTCAGAAGATACGGATGCTACATCCGGTGCGGAACTGGTATAGCTTACATTTTTATTTGTGGTATTAGCCGGTGATACGACTGTCTGTAATTTTTGGCTGGCGCCGGTTTTAAGGGCTAATGTATCAGGAGTAACTGCTACATTTGCAGCCATAACCGGATTAACCGTTACAGATACTGTAGAGGATTTTTTACTTCCATCCTGAGCCGTTGCTGTAATTGCTGCGGTACCTGTTGCTTTAGCCGTTACAACTCCGGCACTGGATACGGATGCTACATTCTCATTTGAAGAGGTATAGGTAACGTTCCGATTAGTTGCTTTGGCTGGCTTTACGGAAACTTTTAACTGCTTCGCCATACCGATAGACAAGGATACCTGTGCCGGTTTTAACGTCACTTTTGTAACCGGAACTGCACTTGCCGTAATTTTAACCGTTGCGCTCTCTTTACTTCCGTCAGTCGCTTTAATCGTAATTTTTGCAGTTCCTTTGCCTTTTGCAGTTACAACGCCTTTGGATGTAACCGTAGCTACCTTTTTATTAGAAGTAGAGTATTTCAATTTCTTAACTGACGCATTTTCAGGAGCTATCGTAGTTTTAATTGTAAATTTTTTACCTACTTTTAAAGTTTTGCTGGAGACTTTAGGTGTGATTTTCGTAATATAAGTAGGTTTTTTTACAGTAAAATTGCACTTTGTTGACAGGGTTTTCTTTCCAACCTTCGCCGTTGCCTTAATTGTCGCGGTACCTGGTTTTACACCTTTTACCAATCCGTCTTTGGTAACAGTTGCCACTTTTTTGTCAGAGCTTGACCATTTAATTTCAGCTTTAGCACTTGCAGGCGCTTTTACTACCTTCAGCTGCTTTGTCTGTCCTTTATATACGGACGCTTTAGCCGAACTCATAGTAATCTTTTTCAGTTTAGAAGATGCTGCCTGGGCTTCCATGGGATTTGTATACACCACTGAAGAACACACCATTGCAGCTGCCAGTATACTGGCAATTGCTTTTTTAAACTTCATTCCTTTCCCTCTCTTTCTCTTACGTGCTTAAAATCTCTGTTTGTTCCCTTTCTATTCCTGATAATCAAATGCGCTTAATTTGTCTGCATTATCTTTTGTAATTGCAATACAGTCTACCAATTGCTTTTCATCCAGCCCTGTCGTTCCGTTTTTCAGATAAGCATCTGCCTGCTCTGCTGCCATTCTTGCAATTTTCGCTGCCTGCTGTAATGCTGTTGCGGTTGCTTTTCCCTCTTTGATCAGATCTCTTGCATTGTCAGAACCGTCTACGCCGATTACCGGAACATTCAGACCTGCTGCATCTAATGCTGCCACTGCGCCTTCCAGCATAGTATCATTACCGCAGATAACACCGGCAATATCCGGATTAGACTGCAGGATGGTTTCCATTTTTTCAAATGCTTCTGTCTGTTCCCAGTTTGCTGACTGCTGTGCTACCATTTCCATATCCGGATACTGGTCAATTACTTCGTGGAATGCATTGGAGCGAACCGCTGCATTGGTATCAGATTCCTTACCTAATAGCTCTACGTACTTTCCTTCTTCGTTCATTGCCTCTACGAATACTTCCGCTACTGCTTTGGCACCCTGATAATTATTTGCAACGATCTGGGAAATTGCCACACCTTCTTCATTGATTTCACGGTCGATCAGGAATGTGGGGATATTTGCATCTTTTGCTTTTTTCACTGCTTCGATTGTTGCATCTGCACCTGCGTTATCACAAATAATAGCCGCTGCTTTATCTGCAATTGCGGATTCAAAATGCTCCATCTGTTTCGTTGCATCATCATCATGTGACAAAGTCTTCACTTCGTATCCAAGTTCTTTTGCCTTTGCTTCTGCAGCAGTAGCTTCCGTACCGAAGAATGGATTGGAATGGGAAGGTGTAATGATATAAACTATGTTGGAACCGCCACCTGTTAATGCTGTTGCATCGGCACTTTTTTCTGTCTGTGTTTCAGGTGCCTGGGTTTCCGCTGCTTTTGTTTCCGCCTGGGTTTCAGCCTTTGTCTCAGCCTGGGTTTCTGCCTTTGTCGCAGCCTCTGTTGCTTCTGTTGCAGCCTGTGTTTCAGCCTTCTGAGTCTCTTTCGTACCACCTCCGCATCCGGTGACCATAGCCATTACCATTGCTGTACATAAAATTGCGCTTACCACTTTTTTCTTCATATCATCTTCTCCTTTTTTATAAATATTTTTAATAATTTTATATAAATTATTTATATATATATTAACAAATCAGGGAATAGAAAAATATAACGATTCTGAACTAAATGTGTAGTATTCTGACTTTTTACTTATACTCCTTTTTCCACTCCTCAAACTGCTTTCTCTTTTCTGCTATCACTTCCTGCAGCCCATTTGCATTCAACTCACCCAGCATTTCCCGTAGCCCTTCTTCCGGATCCACCAGCCCGCTTTCTAAAATTGGTTTATACTTATTATAGATCTTTTCCAGGGTGATATATTCCGTTGAGACTTCCGATACATCAAAATTGAATCCGATTTCGCAGGATCGCAGGGCAGAATTATTATACTCATCCATCCTCTCCCACAAATCCAGGGGATTTCCTTCCCATACATATGTAATAAACTGATTTGGCATCTTCCAGGAGCCTTTTATAAATACGTTGCTTGCGGCACCTGTAGGCAGCTTAATATGGCCGTCTTCCGTTTTAACATAGTGAATATTTTCAACCCCATAGGATAACAGATTCATAATATCTGCATCAGTATACATCAGATTCAGAAGCTGCATGGATTTCTCTTTTGATATTGAATTTTTGGTAATCACCCATGGCAGGGCAGCCAGGGAATTATAACTGATAGCATTTTCACCAAACTGGACAATCACCAGTTCTTTTCCATAAGACATGGATTCCTGCCGTTCAATTCCCGGCTTCCCCTTCTGGGGATAAGAAAATACCGTCCCCTCCCGAATCTTGTCCCGCAGAGACTGGGTATCTTCCAGAATCCTGTCTCCCATATATCCTTTCAGATACCATTCCCTCACACGTTTTAAATTTTCCATATATTCATCCGTCTCAAATATATTTACAATCTCCTCATCCTGGCCATAGTTCAGGTGGCCGCCTGCCGGGAAGCTGTTTATGCCGTCCGCCAGCGCAAAATTACCGAACATGGAACCGGAGGATGCTATAGGGGTAATATCCGGCTCTTTTTCCAGAAGCAGATCAAATACTTTTTCCAAATCTTCAATACTTTTGATGTCTTCTTTTTTGATGTTATATTTATCCAGAATGTCTTTTCTCAGCATATATGCATCCCAGCCAGCAGCAAAATCACGGTTATTCGGAAGGCCGTACAGCTTTCCTTTTATCCGGCAGGCATTGATATTATCCATCCCCAGCGCTTCTTTTATACCGGACCCATATTGATCCAGAAGATCATCCAATTCCCACAGATTCTGATTGATATAAGCTTCCATATACATCTGATTATCAATCGTCATAATGTCCAGCTGTTCCTTGCCTGAGAGCATCAGATTAATTGTATTTTTAAAATTATCAAGTACCTTCAGTTCCACTTCTATACCCAGCTTTTTACGCGTGATCTTATTCAGTTCATCCTGGACAAGCTGCAGATCCTTTGTCCCGCCAATACTTCCGGAATACGCTACTACCAGTTTTTCATATTCCTCATGCTCTGCCTGTTGTTCTTTATTTACCGGGTGGCACCATCTTAAGAAGAGCATTAAACCGGACATTGCACATGCAATAACCAATAAAATAAATAACTTTTTCATATTTGTCTTCATTGACCCTCCTGTCTGCCTGGCAGACATCTGTTTTTAATAAACTTCTTAAATTTTTAATCACGCTTTATACCTCACTCTTTGGCAGGCGTATCTCGATCACTGCTCCTCCGGCATCTCCATTCCCAAATTGAATATGTGCTTCTTCTCCATATATAAGTGCCATTCTCTGACATACATTGTAGATTCCGATATGCTCCCCGTTTTGTTTTAATATAACTTCATTATTTTTCAGCTTTTCCAATATATCACTTTCGAATCCATCTCCGTTATCCGATACTGAAATGTAGAGATATTCTTTTTCCTCTTCCCCCATAATATATTTTACCTCCACGGTAATGAGAAGCTGCGACTCCGGGCTTAACTGGTGTTTGACCGAATTATCCACGAAGGTCTGAATCAGCATGTTGGGGATCATCTCTCCATCCACTTCCCCCTTTTTACTTAGCACCAGGCTCAGCTGGTCTTCATAACGCAGTTTTTGCAGGCATATGTAATTCTCTACATGTTCCAGCTCATGCAAAACGGATACTTTTGTATCACTTCTCAATGTATACCGCATGTATTTGCTTAAGACAACCGTCGCTTCCCTGGCTGAATCTTTTCGGTCCAGCAGAAGCAGATTCTGAATCAGGCTCATGCAATTTGTCAGAAAATGAGGGGCAATCTGTACCTGCAGATACTGGAGCTGTGCTTTTTGCTTGTGTATCTGTTCTTCATAAACATGAATTTTCAGGGATTCTATTTCTTCCGTCATGAGGTCAAAGGTTTTATTTACAATCTGGAATTCTTCAAACTCCTTGTCATTTGCAAGCTTCACCTTCAGATTCCCGTTTTTAAGCTGCTGCATTGCCTGCACAAGCCGATTCAACGGTTTTAAAAAATACCGGTTTAGCAAAAACAGTACCAATGCAGAGAGGATCGCCACAGATACCAGGGTTACCGCCACATTGATTCCAGCCACCCGGAGTTCATCCAGGAATCCGCCTTTCTTCTTCAGTACTGCAATGGATAGTCCATGGTTTTCGATATCCACCTGTATATTCTGATAGCGGTTTTTATTCAGAACCACCTCATTCTGTCCGGTCAGCTTGATCTGCCTCTCAGTGTAGTGAAGATCCAGTACCTTACCGTCTTTCCGGCACAGGAAGATAAAGTCTGAGTCCGCACCCAGACCTACTTTCAGTTCTTTTAATATATTTTCTATTTTAACCCAGCCCGCCACATAGATTTGCTGGTTCTCCAGTACTTTAATGAGGCAGGTATCATTTAATATCTGTACGGTAAACCACGAACCCTGCCCCTCTCTTTCAAACTTGGCAAGGGTATCGTATATATTCTTATAAATATCTGTGTTTTGCTGAGACGTTACGCCATTTTGCACACCGCTTAAGTAAATGTCATTTTTCCTGTCATACAGAAATATTCCATCCAGCATTTTGTAATTGCCTATCTGCTTCATAAAATCAGATTTTATGGATAATTCCGCCATATACCGGTCCAGTTCCCTCTTCGGATTCACCAGTTTCCTCTTTTCCTCTTCCATCAGGCTTTGGGTAAGCAAAAAAGTCTGGATATTGTCCAGATTACTCTCAATCTGGCGGTTATAAATGCCAATTGTAGCTTTCACCGAATCTGTCACGCGTCTTTCCATCAGATGCATGATGTAATAATTATAACACATAACACATGCGCACAATATAATCAGGACAGCGCTCACTATTTCCACAATAAAATAGCGAAGTGAATGATTTTTCTTCATTTTCTACCTATGCCTTCCTGAATTCTTTTGGTGTCATACCGGTTGCGCGCTTAAATAATTTTGTAAAATACGCCGTATTGGGATATCCTACTTTTGCCGAAATATCAGAAATCCGGTCATCTGTTTTCTGAAGCAGTACCTTCGCCTTGTCAATCCTGACCTGAATGATAAAATCTGACAAGGACATTCCCATCTGTTCTTTAAATATCCGGCTTAAATAATCCGGATGCAGGAAAACCTTTGCCGCCAGATCATTTCTGCTGATTTCCTCCCCAGAGTTTTCTTCTATAAAAACTTTAATCTCTTTTATCATATCCGGTGTTTTTTCTTTTTTATAATCATACTGTACCAGGGAGTCTGAAAGGTCAGAAACCCAGTTGACCATATCCGCGATACTCCTGGATGCCCGGTTGAAGGACTCCAGCATTTGCGGGCTGGACAGGACACTGTGGGCATAGATCCCTTTCCGCTCCAGGACGATGTATAATTCCTGTAAAAAATCATGCTGGAACTGCCCTAAAGACTTTGAATCCGCATGGTAAACCACGCCTACTTCTTCCAGATATCTCTGTATTTCCTTCAGCACTTTACTCTGGTTTTTATCAAACAGGCCATTCACCCAGGGCTCCATGTCCGGTTTTTGGTATTTGAACACTTCTTTGTCCTGCTGGGCCATTATGACCCTGTTTTCTTTAAGGATATCTTCTTCTTCGGTTTCTATTAGCATGTCCACAGCCTCCTTCAGCTTTTCAAATGGCGTATCTCCCGTAACATAACAGCTGATATTGCAAAAACTCAGGTATTCCCCGCACCGGTCCAGCATCATCTTACACTTTTCCCTCATCCACAACCGGGTCTCTTTCTGCATAGGGTAGACCGCCAATATGCAGTTGTTTCGGAGCAGTACAAAATTCCCGTTTTGCATCTTCCCGAACAACACCTCAGATACGATGTTCCGGATCGAAAATTCGATGATCTCATCATCCCACACAGTCCCTCTGTTTTTCTTTCTGGACCAGTATAAAAGTATCGGATAATAAATCGTCCCCGGTTCTGCATCAATATCAATCTTCTTTGACATGCTCTGCAGATTCTTATATTCCTTTCCACCGGATAAATAGGACTTCCAAAAATCCTGCTGCATAATTGTTTTACCGGAATTCCAGTAGGAAGCATATTTTTCATTCTGTTCTATCTGCTTATGTAATTGAATTTTTTCCGATGCCAGCTGGATTGCCTGTTCCAATTCCTCCGGAACCACTGGCTTTAGGAGATAGTCGGATACACCATACTTAATCGCCTGGCTTGCATACTGGAATACGGCATGGCTTGTCAGAAAGATGATTTTAATATCCAGCTTCTGCTCCTGTATCCAGGCGGCTACTTCAAGCCCGCTTCCCTTTGGCATCTCAATATCACACAACAGGATGGATATCTGATGCCGTTCCATCGCCTCCACAGCCTGCTTCATACTATAAGCCGTATAGACCTCCTCTATTCCATAACTTTCCCACTGAATCATGTTCTTGATTACTTCAACTGCCAGTTTTTCATCATCTACAATTAAAATATTCATTACCGGAGTCCCCTCTTTCCTTTTCATTGTTCTTCTGTCCCCCCAGGCTGACACCGGAGGGACGCTCTTGAAAATCCATTGACTTTTGAATGCGGAACAAGACAGGAAAACACCGTTCCCTGTCCATAAGCTTCCACTATAAACTGTAAAGTCATCTGACTATACTTACCATACTACTATTATACTACATCTGTAAATTTTTTTATTTCCTTATTTTTCCATACAATTCCTTATGTTTTTCCAGTCGTGTAACCCGGTCTGCGGTGGATGATATATGTTTCAGCTCTTTCTTCTCTGATTATTTGGATTCATTGCGAACCTGCAGCGCCATCTTCGCCTGCATATTTCTCTGGAACTGGTCTATGATAACCGCAGCCACAATTACGATACCTTTGATTACCTTCTGCCAGAATTCCGAAACTCCGCACATAACCATACCGTCATTAATAACGCCGATTACAAATGCACCTACGATTGTGCCGCCTATGGTGCCCACACCGCCAGCCATGGAAGTTCCGCCAAGTACTGCCGCCGAAATCGCGTTCATCTCCCAGCCTTCACCGGTTGCCGGATGTGCAGCAACCAACTGTCCTGCAGCGATCATACCAACCATTACGGAACAAAAGCCTGAAAACATATATACGTATGTCTTTACTCTTTTCACCTTGATACCGGACAGCCTGGCTGCCCTTTCATTTCCACCGATTGCCAGAACATGCCAGCCAAATGGTGTATACTTTAAGATAAGCGCAGCTCCCACTGCAATCAGCGCAAGTATGATTACACCCACCGGGATGCCTGCTACTGTACTTCCCAAAAACTCAAATCCATTGTTGCCCAACACTTTGTTACCTACAATATTGGAAAAAGTCTTACCTCCGGAACGGAGATTTGCAAATCCTCTTGCCACGTTCATAATTCCAAGTGTGGCAATAAATGGTGCCACATTAAATTTCGTTATAATAAAACCGTTCAGCCATCCTGCAAAAATACCTACCAGGGCAGTAATTAAGATTACCCAGGGTACGCTGAAATAAATCGTAACCCCAAACATGGGAAGTGTCAGTCCTTCATTAATCAATCCGCCTGCAATCATTCCTCCCAGCCCTGCGATAGCGCCTACTGACAGGTCAATTCCGCCCGTAATGATAACATAAGTCATACCAAGTCCCAGAATTCCATAAAGGGCAACGTGTTTTGCAACCAGAAGTCCTGTATTCAATGTGAAAAATGTAGGTGTTATGATACTGAAAAACAGTACCAGCACAATTAAAACAATAAATGTCCTTCCTTTCAGCAGTGTCATGGCAATGGAATTATATGTACCTGTATTATTTTTCTTACCCATTTTAATTCTCCTCTTTTCTATGCATTAATCTGTGTATGGTGTCCTTTATAAGAGGACAGTACTAACTGGTCTTCCGTAATCTCATCTCCGCTGAATTCACCGGTTTTAATCCCGTTGGACAGGACAATGACTCTGTCTGCAATTGCTACGATTTCTTTCAGCTCTGAGGAAACTACAAGGATTGATAAGCCCCGTTCCGCATATTGGTTGATAATATCAAACACTTCCGTTTTGGCTCCGATGTCGATTCCCCTGCTGGGTTCATCCAATAGCAGTATTTTGGGATTGGTCAGGATTCCTTTCCCGATGACACACTTCTGCTGGTTCCCCCCGGAAAGGGAAAGAATCGGCAGCTTTTTATCAGCCACTTTAATTTGAATGTCCTGAATCTGTTCTTCAACATGCCTGCTCTCTTCTTTTTCATTCAGGAAAAAATGTCTGGCATATTTCTTCAGGCTGGAAAGGGAAATATTTTTCCCGATATCTAATGTCTGCACCAGCCCTTCTGCCTGACGGTCTTCCGGCACCAGTGCAAAACCGCGGGCAATCTGTTCGGAGATGTTACGAATCTGTAATTTATCACCGTCTATCATTACCTCCCCAGTATGTTCCGGCCTCATTCCCATGATGCATTCAAAGATTTCTGTCCGCCCTGCACCCATCAACCCGTATATTCCCAGTATCTCGCCTTTTTTCAGGTTGAATTCTATGTCTTTCAGAAGATATCCACCGCCCTTTTTGGGAAGTGTCAGCCCTTTCACCTCCATTACCGTCTCTACTTTTTTCCAGTTAATTCCCCGCTCTTTTTTCGGATAGGATTTCCCTTCGCCTACCATTCGCTGAACAATCCACGGTACATCAATATCTTTTACTTCTGCCTTGGCTACGAACTTTCCATCCCGCAGAATCGTTACGTTATCACCGATCTGCATGATCTCTTCCAGTCGGTGGGATATGTATACAATTGACATACCCTGGCTGGTAAATTCCCTCATAAGTTTGAATAAAACATCTACTTCCTGTTCACTTAAGGAAGAAGTTGGCTCATCCATAATGAGGATCTTTAAATCTTCCTGCACTACATTCCTGGCAATCTCGATCATCTGCTGCTGTCCAACCCTCAGGTCCCCCACGAGAATATTCTCATTAATGGGATGTTCCAGCCTCTCTAATACTGCCCTGGTCAGTTCTGCATGCTTTTTATTATCCAGCTTCAGTCCCTTAGTCTGTTCTCTACCCATAAATATATTCTGGTATACATTCAGGTTTGGATACAGGCTGAGCTCCTGATGGATAATGCCGATTCCATGTTTTCTCGCCTCTGTTGTATCTTTGAAGACGACCTCTTTATCATCCATATACATTTTACCGGAGGACGGCTGCTCGATACCCGCAATTAACTTCATCAGCGTAGATTTGCCTGCTCCGTTTTCTCCGATTAAAACATTGACCTTTCCTTTCTCCACGTCATAGGAAACCTGGTCTAGCGCCTTTGTTCCGGGATAAATTTTATTCATGCACTCGGCATGTAAAACCACATTTTCTTTCATTTATATACCTCACTGCCATTTCGCTTATTTTTCGGTGATACTGATTGGTGTAATTAGTATGGATGTATTGTCACTGACCGAGAAACATCCCACAAACTCTATGGTCTTTCCTTTCAGCCCTTTTGCAATGTCCGGATTAATAACCGTCTTCTGAATCAAAGCGTGGATGCCCTGGGATACCTGGGCATATTCTTCCTGATTGGTATAGTCCCCAAACTTAATAAATGACAACGCATCTCTCACGGCCGAGCCTTTAATAACGGAACCTATCTGCATTTTGATTTCTTCCGGTCCCGAATAGCCCTCCAGGGAAACCGTCATGAAGCCCGCTTTTTTTTCTGCCTCCACTTCCTGAACCGTTACCGTTCCCTTTACGGTATAGGTCAATTCTCCCGAATCTCCCATGGAATATTTTCCATACTTCTCTGCAACAGATTTCAGATCCCCGTTTGCTTCTGTCAGTAACGTGCCAAGATCCACCGCTTTTTCACCCAGCTCCGGCAAAGCCTTTGATTCCCAGAAAGAGGCAACATCGTCTCCTGCACTGAATTTTTCTTCACCTGTCAGAGCTGCCTCATCTCCTATTTTTACTACCTTAATACAGCCTGTCAGTGAGGTTGATGCCAATGACAGGGCTAATAGCAATATCACAATTCTTTTTTTCATACATTCTCCTTCTTTCCATACTTTTCATTCTTTTCATTCTTTTCAAACATATTGATATAAAAAATTAATAACTTTTATATAAATTATTTATATACATTTTAACAAACTCCCTAATCCAAAAATATAATCATTCTGAAATAAAATATAACGATTCTGACTTTTTACTTTTCGGACGGCGGTTTTCTATGTTCCTTCTATATATAATTTCGGGCAGACGAAAAAGATTCCGGTACTGCACGTTAAATTGCAGTACCGGAATCTTTTTATATTCGTTCTTTTACAATCTTTTTTCTATCCGCTTTGTATATAGGTAATGTACGAAAAGATGGGGAAAACTGGTATGGAAAATCTGCATGTAGATCGTACTTTTCCTATCCTCTTACATTGATATACTTTTTGGTATCTTCAGGATATCTTCTATTGCCATTTCTGTAAATTCTGCTATCTCCTGTATGGTTTTCCCGGCACGAATCATGTTTTCTGCAATTTTTATCTGCTTTCTGTGTTCACCTTCCTCCAACCCTTCCTCAAATATGATTCTCTCTACTTTCAACATACGAATTTCCCTCCTTATCTCTTCTGCCAGCTGACTGCTTATAATCTTATCAGCGAAAGTCAATAGTCCCGCCATAATAAACGTGCGGTCGTTTTCATTTTCTATTTCTTTTGCTAACATGATGATTTCTTTTAGAAGAACTTGTTTTTCTTGTTTTCCTTTTATTGTTAATGGTAATATAATCATTTGCATATTTTCATCATCTGTCAGTTTCTCATGGCATTTTATTTTCTTCTTTATATTTTCATAAATGCGGGCAGTGTCTAAGCCGCATAGAAATGCCTGCTCAATTTTAAAAGTAAGGCATCCAATATCCAGAACATCGTTTGCCTGTTCCACATCGGAGGTATATAGGATTAAAACCCTAATTTTCACCCCTATCCATCCCTTTCCCAACCTTTTTAATATTCTGCAGACATAGCTCAGATAATCTAAAATATCATCATTTAAAAATTTGCTTTCATAATCTACCAGTACAATGCTGTTATCTTCCAGCAAAAACAAATTGTCTAATCTCAGCTCATTTACTTGAATGCTGGGCAGATTGGTTGGCAGTACCTCAATGATCCTGGGTAAATCGATTCCGTAAACAGAAAATGATTTCTCTTTTAGTGACTCAGCAAAAATTTTAGATAAAATATCTTTGTTTTGATACGCAATTCCTTCCAACGACAGCACTCTCCTTCACGTGCAAACGTACCATCATACATATATTACGTGAAAAGGAAAATAACTTTTAAGTATATATGTAACATCATACTTTGCTTAACAAACAGGGGTTTTTGATTTGAATAAATCAGAAGTTTACAGAAAATAAAAGATTATAAAATACACATAAATTGATCGGTGAATTTCTTATTTTTTTTTAATATATCATAACTATAAGAATAATGCAAGGGTTTATTCTACTAATACTACAATTCATAATTTCCGCTTATAAATATACTACAACATTACTGGTCTTTACTTAGCGAGGATATCGGGAGTCCATGCGGTTATAAAATACTAAATTGGGGTTAGCTGAGGAAGGACGCTTTGTAGATGGAGGTAGTGTACGGAAAGAGAAGGGGGCGGACCAGGACATTGATTTGGAAGGCTTACCGCAGAACTGGCATTTTCTAACCTTCCCGGAGCACTTTTTGGCGGCACGCGGGCATTCGCTCCGAAATCCTGATGCATTTCGCAGCTCACTGCCCGCTTACAATCCGCTGGGAGCCAGTCGAATTGTATCCGCCAAAAAGCACTCCGGGAAGGTAAGTAAATGCTCAGCTCTGCTATACGCCTTCCAAATCAATGTCCTGGTCCGCCCCCTTCTCTTTCCGAGATAGCATTCGTTGATACAAAGCTGGTTTTCTCAGCATGATGGGACCCTGGGGTTGTGGCATGCTGAACACTATTGGCGTTAAGCTAATGATGTCAAGCAATTGATCTTGAGAACGGGATTTGTTTTACATTCTGCAGTCAGAGAAAGGAGTAGACTTTCATCTTCTATTATGCATAAACTGTCAAAATACACAGCTCTACGTCCAATAAAGAACATCCATCTACACCCAGGGGATCTGTCATGCTGTAAAAGAGCACCATAAAGCAACTGAAGCAACTGAATTAATCACAGTGATTTGTTTCTTCATTTCAGAAAAAATAGCAAGCTTTCATCTTTTACGCATAAACAGCCGAAACATACTACGCTGCATCCAATAAACAACAGCCAGCCACAGCCCAGGGGTTCCAACCTGCTGAGAAAACCAGCTTTGTTGCGATAAACTGAATCTCGGAAAGATGGGGGTGGGAAACTGATATGGGCGGAGGAAGCGTAGAGCAGAGCTGAGTATTTACTTACCTTTGCGGAGTGTTTTTTGGCGGATAGTATTCGACTGGCTCCCATCGGATACTAAGCGGGCACTGAACCGAGAAATGCATCAGGATTTCTCGGTGAATGCCCGCGTGCCGCCAAAAAGCGCTCCGCAAAGGTTAGAAAATACCAGTTTTGCGGCAAGCTGACGGAGTCCATATCAGTTTCCCACCCCCATCTTTTCGTACACTACCTATCATATACAAAGCGTCCCTTCCTCAACAAAACCCATATATAATACACAATAGTGTCCCTTCCCCGTACAACCTGTTCAATGTAATACTAGAGCGTGTTCTGATCACGCAAATCTATAATAGTTGTACAAACCCGTTCAGCCAGAGCTTTATTATGGGTTACCATCAGCAGCCCCAGATTCCTGCTTTCCACTTCCCGGAGCATTAATTTCCAGATCTGCGCCTGGGTAATCACATCCAGCATGGTACTCATTTCATCTGCCAGCAAAAAATGTGTTCCATGAAATAAGGATCTTGCCACACAAAAACGCTGCAGCTCTCCCCCGGATAATTCCCTGGGATATCGACCCAGCCACTCGCTTTCTATTCCCAGCGCCTCCATCACCTCATCCCGGAACATGCCGGATTCCTCCAGTACTTTTTTCATCTTCCATCTGGGATTAATTGCCTTTTCAGGATGCTGGTAGATCAGCTGGACCGGGCAGACGCCTTTGGGAGTCATTGGTTTTTCGTCCAGCAGTATCTCTCCCTGATCCGGCTTTAAATATCCGCCCATCAACCGTAACAGTGTACTTTTACCATAGCCGCTAGGCCCCACCAGCCCTACCCGCTCTCCTTCTTCCACTTTCAGGTTCACATCCTTTAATATCCAGGGAGCATTTTCATGATATCGAAAACTGACATTTCTAGCCTCAAGTTGCATGAATACACCTCACAGTTCCCCCACGCAATTCCTGCATAGGTATTTTTTCTTCACATTCCTTCGTCCGAAATGGACATCTTGGTGAAAACAGACATCCTTTAGGAAGGGTTTTTGCATATGGCTGAAATCCCGGTATTGGTTCAAATCCGTTTTGGGGCAGCGCGTTCCAGAGCGCTTTGGAGTACGGATGTCGCAGTGCCGATGGTCCTGTGATAAAATCGGAGGATGGTGCCATCTCTACCGTTGTTCCTGCATAAAATACAGCCACCCTGTCTGCCACATGAAATGCCAGGTCAATATCATGGGTAATTAAAATTACGGATTTCCCGCTGTCCGCCATTTCACGGAAGCACTGCAGTGCCTCCAATGCCATTTCCAGATCCAGACCGGGTGTTGGCTCATCTGCGATAATCAGCTGTGCGCCGCTGATGATTGCCGTGGAAACCAGGACTCTTCGTGCCATCCCGCCCGACAGCTGGAACGGATAATACTTTTCTATCTTCTCGTCCAGTTTAAACCGTTCAAATACTTCTTTTTGTGCATTTCTCTTTTCTGCCCCCGGATGCTCTCCCAAAACCTGGGAACCAATCCGCATCGACGGGTCCAGATAAGCTACCGACTGGGGCACCAATGCAATTTCCGTTCCACGCAGTGTTTCTTTCTTTTTTTGTGTTAAGATTTCTCCTTTATATAACATTTCACCGGATATTGCAGCATTTTCCGGGAGAAGCCCCATAACTGCATGGGCAAGCAGGCTTTTTCCCGAACCGCTGGATCCGGCTATTGCTACGATTTCCCCAGGCTTTACATCCAGGCTTAAATTCGAAATAACTTTCAGGTCATACTGTTCCAGACCGGTATCATACATGTGGAAAGAAACTGATAAATCCTTTACCTGAAGAACAGGCTCTCTGAGTGAATCACTTTTTACAGACATTTTAACCTCCTATTCATGTGCACTGTATGGGTCCACGATTTTCTTTAAATTTTCACCAAGCCTGTCGAACAGCAGAACAATGATAACCAGCATCAGTCCCGGGAAAAATGCCAGCCACCACATGCCGGTGGAAATATATTTCATGGATTCTGATAAAATAATTCCAATCGCCGGCTGTTCCGGTGACAACCCAAATCCCAGGAATGTCAGGGAAGATTCATGCATGATAGCATGGGGAAACATCAGGATCAATCCAATGATAAACTGGGGAACCATATGCGGCAGTATGTGGTTAATTGTAATCCATCTGCTGGAATGACCAAGCCTTCTGGATACTTCTATGTATTGCTGGGAACGGATCTGAAGTACTTCACTTCGAATCAGACGCGCCAGTCCGGTCCAGTGTGTTACCGCAACTCCAATCAGAACACCTTTTAAACCTTTTCCACATGCAAAGGATATTAAAATTAATAATACTGTGTGGGGAATTCCCATGACTAAATCAATTAGCCAGTTAATAAAATGATCCAGCAGGGTGGAACCGGATGCCGCAGCCACCCCTACAAATAATGCAATTACCGCACTTACTGTGGATGCAACTGTCCCAACTACAATGCTGATTGACAAACCTTTTACCGTTCTCACTAACATATCTCTACCCAATAAATCTGTACCAAATGGATGCTTGAAGGATGGCTTAAGCCCTTTTTGGGAAAAATCAGCCTGTATCAGATCATTGCTCATAAAAGTCCCCGCAAGATATACCCCCAGTATAAAAAGAAAGATAACAATGATTGTAATAATCGTGTGTGTTCTGCGGTTTATGCGCATCTTTTTTACTTTAGTTCTCTCAGCTACACTATTGTTCACTCTGATATCCCTCCCTGATCTGCGGATCAACGACCCCGTAAATAATATTTGCAAGCAGATTACCCGTGAATACAAAAACTGCACTGAATAACGTAATGCCCAACAGCAGCGGAATATCTGACCCCATGCCTGCAGCAGAGGCAGCCGCTCCCAGTCCGGGATACGAGAATACGGTCTCCGCCAGCACCGATCCGCCAAACAGTTCACTAAAGGAGCCAAACTGCATGGTAACTGCCGGAAGCATAATGTTGCGCAGGCCGTGTCTCTTTAGAATGCAGAACCGGGACTCCCCTTTCGCCTTTGCAAAAAGAACGTAATCGCTTTCCAATACATCTGTGAGTTTTTCCCGGGTATGCAGTGCAATATTGGCAAATGACAAAAAACTGAGTGTGAGCGCCGGCAGGATAAGATGGTGCAGGCGCTGCCAGATCGTGACCTGATCCGACGGCACCCCTTTTGGAACACTCATTCCCATAGGGAACCATCCCAGCTTAGCCGAAAAGACCATCAGCAGTACAATTCCAATCCAGAAGGTGGGAATAGCGCACATAGTCAGACAGATCTTTTTTAAGATCCTGTCAGGCCATTTTCCGTTAAACGCACCCATCACACAGCCGATGGAAAATCCGATAATTCCTGATAGCAGCCATGCAGTAATCATAAGCGCCAGGGATGCCGCAAACTTTTCCCCTATAATATCCAGCACCGGTCTTCTATAGATCAGAGAGGTCCCGAAATCCCCTTGGAGCAGAGATTTCGCCCAGATACCAAACCGTTCTACAGGCGGCTTGTCCAGTCCCCAGTACTGGGCAATCTTCTCTCTCTGTTCCATACTTACATTTGGTACAGCACCCACATACTGCTGTACCGGATCCACCGGCGACATACTTACCAGAATAAAGCTTATGATACTGATTGCAATTAAAAGTGTAACCAGCCTGACCATATAGCGGCCGGTAGTCTTAATAAATCTCTTTTTCCCCACTTTCATTTCTCCTTTTTTCCAAAATTTATATCCATAAATATAATGTATAGCGTCCAGTATGCCACACCCCTGAAGTCTCGCACCAACGCAATTAGGGGACGCGGCTAAATCGCCTGTCCCCGTAAAGTTTCATTATGAATTCCATTTCCATTCTGCCAGATTTGCAATCAATGGCCATGCGGCGCCATGTGCATGGATTCTCTGTTTGCCGATATCCAGTCCGTCTTTTACATAATACAGATGAGACATATTCACATAGAATGCCCATGGTGCCTCACCGCGCATGGATGTGCCGGTTGTCCCGTCCCATTGTGCTTTCTTCCACCATTCCAGTGATTCTTCAAATGTCTTTGAATTCATAGCTGTATCCAGATATTTATCCACTGTTTCATTTGTAAAAAATTCAGGATTATAGAAATCAGTTTTTCCGGCATTGCTGCTGTGGAATAACATATAGGAAGTCATCGGGCTGTCCGATCCCCAGCCCATGATCATGGGTTCGGAGAACATTCTCTTCACGGTGTCATCTGCGCTTACACCTTCAACATTAATCGCAATTCCAAGGTTATCTTTTGCCTGGTTTGCAACAGACATGGCTACTGCCTGCCTCATGGAGTCTCCTGCAAAATACATCAGGTTAAACTCTGCCTTCAGTCCATCTTTTTCACGGATTCCATCGTTGTCAGAATCGATCCATCCGGCATCTTCCAAACCCTTCACAGCCAAATTAATATCAGTATCTATTTTGTCTTCTTCGTTCCACCAGGGAAGTCCGTCACATTCTGAATACGCCGGATTAGCAAAACCGTTCAATGCTTCATTAATGATTTTTTCACGGTCAATTCCATAACACATCGCTTTTCTGACCGCAATATCGGAAGTTACATTGTTGCCGATTTTATATCCGTCTTCCGTAACCTTTCCTTCATCTGGAACAGTCGGCATAGTGATTCCCCGGTTATCAACGGAGTCTACCGATTCTACCCTCATTCCGTCAATCTGTGTGGTTGCCAACGTAGCAGATGTGAGCGCAATATCCACGTCCCCTGACTGGGCAGCTACAAAGCGGGCATCTTCTTCCTGAACAAGAAATACAGCTTTTTTAATTTCCGGCTGTTTCCCATAATAGTCTTCATTTGCCTCTAAAATGAACTGTTGACCCTTATCCCACTGGGTTAATTTATAGGGACCTGATCCAATAGGCTCCATTCCAAAATTATCGGTATAGGAGTCTTCCGGTACGATACCTGCTCCCGCCACTGTGTAGATAAAAGTTACACATGGTTTATTAAGTTTGAATTCAACTGTATTATTATCAACTGCCGTACAGCTATCTAACATTGTCAAATCCACATAGGTGGCTTTTTCTTTCGTTGTGTTAAAAGTAAATGCAACATCGGATGCATTCAGTTCTTCTCCGTTTGTAAATTTAACGCCATCCCGGATTTTAAATGTCCAGGTTAATCCGTCTTCGCTCATACTGTAATCGGAAGCCAGATCATTCTCCAGTTTATTATCTCCGTTGATTTTAACAAGTGTACTATAGAGAGGTGAACCAGTGTAACCAAATCCGGTACATGGATCCCAGCTATCCGTATCATTAGAAAAACCAACAGTAATTTCTGATTTTGCAGAAGTGTCTGTGTCATCACCCTTCTTGCTTTCCTTCTCTCCCGCTTCCATATTTTTGTTTTCGGTACCCTGGCTTTCGGAACTCTGAATGCTGCTATCCTGACTGTCTTTTCCCTGGCTCCCGGTATTTTTGTCTCCGGTGCTATGACTTTCAGTGCTCTGCCCTTGTGCTGCTTTATCATTCTGCTTAGCGATAGTTGTTCCCGAATCGCCTGAACCACTGCAGCCTGATAAGATTGCTGCCATACAAAATAGCGCAATGACCGTTTTCATTCTCTTTTTCATTTGTATTTCCTCCCATTTCTGTTGTGTTTTTCCATTATATCTATAAACAATATGTCACACAAGCTCCCCCTGGGGTTCTTTTTTTTATTTATAAGTAATATGCCAGAGGGAAATAAAAATAGCAGAAAAACTCGAAAAAAGGCAATTCTCCGTTCTGATAACTGCCTGTAATCCCTTGTAAGGAATGTGTGCTTACCAATACTTTGCATTTTTCTGTCCAACGGCAACCCGGGGGATAGGATACATCGCTGCAGTAGCCACATTCCCGGATCAGCCCCTCATCTCTTTAGCATTGGTAATTGGACCTGTAATTGAATTACCCGTGCTGTCAATCATATCAGCCATTTTAAATAAGTGGCGAAAAAGAAATTAGCTCACTACTACAATAGTCATTGACTTCATGTGACTATTGTGATAGTATAACAATATAGTTAACTATTGTAGTAGTCACGTGAGAGGAGTATTTAGATATGGATATGAAACTTTTCGATTCAGAATTAAAAGTAATGGAGATTTTATGGAAGGAAGGTGATCTTTCCGCCGGACAACTAGCAAAAATGTTAAAAGATGAAACCGGCTGGAACAGAAACACAACTTATACCGTGATTAAAAAATGTATTGCAAAGGGAGCCATTGAACGTTATGAACCGAATTTTATGTGCCGCAGCATGATCAGCAGAGAACAGGCGCAGAATTATGAGACAACGGAATTAATTGATAAAATGTTCGACGGATCTAAGGAACAATTTTTTGCCGCATTTTTAAATGGTAAAAATCTCACAGATGATGAGGTTGAACAATTACGGCTTTTAGTTGAAAAGCTGAAATGAGGTGAATAAATATGAATGTTCTTCAGATGAGCATTTCAGGGGGATTATTGATTATCGGAATTATGGTTGTCCGGGCACTTTCCATCAACCGGATTTCAAAAAAGTTTTTTGTCTTACTGTGGGATATTGTTTTATTGCGGCTCCTTTTTCCATTTACTGTCACTATTCAATTTATCACAACAAATTTATTTACATCAGTACCAAAACAAATAGACCAGGTTATCCAGCAGAGAGTTTCGGATCTTCCAATTATAAAAGGCACCCCCGGTACTTATCTTCCGGCTGGCGCGGGAGTTTCACAACAGGAAAATATTCCTGTTTTTCAAATCATATGGTTATCCGGCTTGATTGCATTATCCCTATTTTTTATGATTGCATACTATAGAGACTATCGGAAGCTGCGGGAAGCACTGCCCATAAAACACAATATATTCTTAAACCACTGGATGAAGGAAAAACAGCTTAAAAGAAAGGTTGTAATCCTGCTTTCAGACCGGGTAAATACACCGGTTACTTATGGTATTTTCTCGCCTAAAATTATACTTCCACGTACAATGGACCTGACTGACCACAATGCACTTAGGTTTGTATTGGAGCATGAATTTGTCCATATAAAATGCCATGATAATCTCTGGAAGATCGTTGCACTGGCTGCCCTGTGTATCCATTGGTTTAATCCTACTGTCTGGATCATGCAGATTCTGTTTAACCGGGATCTGGAACTGTCCTGTGACGAAAAGGTGATAACATCGGTGGGCGCAGAACAGCGGCAGGAATATGCCCTTACGCTGATTAATCTTGCCGGGAACAAATCCGGAATCTCCTTTCTGCACAGCAGTTTTGGTAAGAATGTAATCAAAGAAAGGATTGTGTCAATTATGAAATACAAAAAAACTTCTATGATAAGTTTTATATGCGTGATTGTATTAATCACCGCTGTATCCGTATTTTGGTTCATCTCACCGGACAATGATCAGATTCCTGCCTCTGCTTCCGAAAATGATAAACATACCGAAGAAGCCCAGGCAACCTCCGACAGCCAGAAAGAAACCGGAGGCAAAAGTGACCTGTCACAGACAGAAAACCAGAAAAAAATAATAACGCCGGCAGCCGATATGAAATCAAAAAAATCTGACCGGCAGAATCAAAAAATTACAGATTCCGAAAAGAAATCAGGGAATGAAAATAAAACGCCAAAAACACAACCCATGGAAACAGAAGCCATAACGGAAGCAAAAACAGAAACTAATCAAACGGTGCCCCTCGAAACCAGTTCGTATACCTCGACTGGCTTTGTTACAAGAATTGAAGGCAGTACCATGTACTTACAGGAAGAGGGACATGGAGACAGCAAGGTTGCATATGAATTAATCAATGCCGTGATAAACATACCGGATGGTGTCAGAATGAATCAAACCGTTGAAGTCCATTACTATAAAAAAGACGGAAAAAATGTTGCCACAGAGGTAAACGGAGATGGTACGGGTACAAAACCGATAGATACCGGGGATTATTTTAGCGGCAGCTATGAGATGGCAAAAGACGGCATGACAATTAAATTAAGCATCAGTTCTTATACGGACTGGTACACCTCAGCGCGGGGAAATGTCATGGGCACCATCACAAACAATGATGGGACGGAATCCGGATTTTATGGTGAGCTTATCATGACAGATACGGTTAACCAATATGACGTCACCACCGACAGTGGTCTGACCTGCAGTTTCACCTTCTCTGGTGACACTTTAAACATTTCGTCTTCACCTGATACTATTTCGGGCGCCTATACGAAAACCAGTGCATACCGCCCTTCATAGCTTATCTGATATATAGCAAAGAGGATGCCGCAAACTATCAATCAACATGATATTTTACGCATCCTCCATCATTTTGTATCATTTCTAACCCAATTATTTAAAACTCTATCATTTAAAACCTGCCATTTAAAATCCCAAATCTAATGTGTCCCCCGTACAACTTCAATACCGCTTTCTGCTATCATATCCAGTATTCTGGAAATTACGGGACATTCCTTTCCATCCCGGTCTTTTGTACACACCCCTGCATGTACCGTCTGAATTCCTTCCTCCACCAGGCGCTGCAGTTTTTCCTGCATCCCTTTATCTGTTGCCGGATCATTTTCGCAGCCGTTGCACCGCATAAAAACAGCAACCTCTGCTTCCTCTTTCGCGTAACGGGAAAATGATTTGCTGCGTGCATAAAACGCTTTCATACAGGCTGCTCCTGTACATATTTCATTTGCCTTGAGGCAATTTAACATTCCTATTTTTTTCATAATAATTATTTAAACCCCGGTCTGTATAAAATGTGCAAAAGCCCATCTTGATCTTTTAACAGTTCCACATCTACCTCATAGACTTCTTTTATAAATTCTTTGGTCAGTACTTCTTCTGGTGTACCAAAAGCTACGATTTTTCCATCTTTCACAACAAATATTTTATCGCAGTACATGGCTGCAATATTGAGATCGTGAATTGCAGATACTACAGTCAGGTTTAAGGAGCGGACGATATCCATCAGCTGGAGCTGGTATTTAATATCCAGATGGTTAGTAGGTTCATCCAGAACAAGGCAGTTGGTTTTCTGTGCCAAAGCCCTTGCCAGAATGACTCTTTGCTGCTCACCGCCGGAAAGTGTTGAAAAACTTCTGTCCCGGAATTCTTTCATGCCTACCTTTTCAAGTGACTCCAATACAATGCCAAAATCATTCGCATTGTCTCTTTCCATTGCCTTTTTGTGAGGTGAACGCCCCATAAGGACAACATCCTGAACTGAAAAATCAAAATTATAATAATTGTGCTGTGCCACTACCGCCATTTCTCTTGCAGATTCTTTGACAGAGTAGGCTTGAATCGCTTTACCATTTAATTGCACTTCACCTGATTTCGGATGCAGCACACGGTAAATACATTTTAGAAGTGTACTTTTCCCGCTGCCATTGGGACCCAGGATACCGACAAATTCCTTCTCTTTAATTTCTACACTCATCCCTTTTATGATCCGGGTACCTTCCAGAAATACTTCAAGATCTTTTGTACTTATTTCCATCAGTTATTTCCTCCAAACCCATATTTTTTACGAACCATCAAAAAGATGAAGCAAGGCGCACCAATCATGGATGTCAGAATGCCAATCGGCAACTCTGAGCCGTGTATGATAACACGGCATAATACATCTGCCCAGATCAGAAAAACCGCTCCCAGCAGCGCACTTAAAGGAATCAGTTTTTTATGGTCGGTACCAACAACCATGCGTACGATATGTGGAATAATCAGACCTACGAAACCGATCATTCCGGAACTGTATACTACAAATCCAATCATGGCTGAAGAAATCAACAGATATAACTGTCTCCATTTATGCAGATCTGTACCCAGGGTTACCGCAGCATCATCCCCTAAAAGCATCAGGTTCAAAGTGCGGTGCTGGGTCCAGAAAAACAGGGTTCCCAATAATATTACAGGTGCAATGAACAGCAGCTTTTCCCATTTTGCACCTGCCAGGCTTCCCATCATCCAGTAAGTGACGGTCTGGATTTTATCTTTGTCATTAACCAGATAGACGATGAAATTAGAAAATGCAGAGCAGACGGCACTTAATGCCATACCTGCTAAAAGCAGTTTTACAGAATTTGCCCGTCCTCCTATATTTGCTATCATCACCACTGCTACCGAGATGCCAAAAGCCCCCAGAAACGCCATAATCCCCACTGTATTTGCTCCGAAAGCAACTCCCACCCCCAGCATAATCGACAGAGTTGCACCAAGGGATGCACCGGATGAAATTCCCAGCACATAGGGATCCGCCAGCGGATTTTTCACAATCGCCTGCATAATTACGCCGCAGACGGAAAGCCCCATTCCCACCAGAAGTGCCAGCACCAGGCGGGGCATGCGGATAAACCATACCACATCGTGAATTTTGCCGGAACTCAGACTGGCTGCATCACCGATCCCAAAGAGTTTAAACATGACAATCTGATAAACCTCCCGGACGGTAATGCCAGTAGAGCCTATCGTGACCGCCGTCAGAATAGTAGCTGCCAATGCAGCCAGCAGCAAAATACATAGCGTGGCATAAGATGCCTTATTTTTCATGACTACCCCCTTGCGTACCGCAGCCGCTGCGATACGATTTTATTAAGGTAATTGCGGTTACTACCACTGTTAATCCTGATATAATTCCGGATACAGTGCCTTTCCAATCGCATTTAAGCCGTCAATTGTACGAATGCCGCTTGTATAAACATCGCTGAGATTCAGTGGGAATACCTGGCTGTCTTTTACTGCTTTCAGACTGCTGTAAGCCGGATTTTCCGTGATACTCTTTACCGCATCTGAACCTGCACCTTCTCCATATCCATCCATGTGGATCGTAAAAATAACATCCGGATCTAAATTTACAATATCCTCGGCGCTAATATCCTTTGCGGTATCCACCAGTTCTCCGCCCATTTTGGTTACCATATCCCCCGCCAGAGATGTTTTGTCGTAAATACTGATAGTGTCGCCGAGGAACTCTATAACCAGGACTTTTTTCTTCTCCTGGCCCTGTGTCGCTGTGGTTACCTTGTCTACGGACGCTTTCATTTCATCCACAAGTGCCTGGGCTTTGTCTTCCACATTGAAAATCTTTCCTACAGTCAGGATATCCTGATATTCATTGTCTACGGTTCTGTTTTCACTGATATCATTGGAGTTCAATGCCATGTAGGTATTAACGCCATTCTCCTGCCAGTAATCCACGTCCCCCAGGGACTTGTCTGAAAAAGTGGATTTCCATGCCAGAATAAAGTCCGGTTCCAGCATAATGGCTGCTTCCTTGCTCATCGCTGCATTGGAATCCGTGAAATCATTAAATTCCTTATCTTTAATTTTGGCATAAGCCTCACGCAGAGACGGCGAAATATCATCTTCGCTCACCCCAATGATGGAAATAATGTTGTCTTCCAATCCAAGTGCCAGCATTGTCTCAACGGAATTCTGCCATGCCGTGATTACGTTTTTCGGTGCTTCCGTAAAGGTCTCTTCCACGGGTTCCTTATTAAAATTGAAAGTACTGATTGTCACCGGATAATGGTCTGTCTCTGATTTTGATGCTGACTGCGCTGCTGTTTCAGATTCACCGGATACATCTGTAGAACCTTCTGAAGACTCTCCCGCTTTATTATCGGTCTGTGCCGCAGTCTCTGTCTCCGTTTTTGCCTCTGTTTTCGCCTCTGTAACAGCTTCTGTTTTTGCCTCTGTCTGCGCCTGCGTTGCTGCCGTACTATTTCCTGATCCACAGGCTGTCAATACTCCCATTAAGCCTGCCAGTGCGATAACTGCTAATTTCTTTTTCATCTGAATTTCTCCTTTGTTTTTTATTTATACCACCGCATATCCCATATTTTAAAAAGAAAATACTTATCTGTTTTAAACAAAAAAAATGCCCGCGTAATCGCAGACATTTTGTTAAAAGCCACATAAAATATTCAGAAATCCGGGCAAACTTTATCTGATGGCCCTGACCGGAGTGTCTCTGAAAAATAATTGCACCATTCACCCCTCTTAACTGGACAGATCAGTCAGAGTTCTGTAGATACAAGCATTTTTCAGACACACTCAAAGAATATTGATGGACTTATTTCTCTGTATATGGAATGGATACTTTCTGCGGAAGATACCAACCCTATATTAAGCAGGTTTCCTGACTTATGGTTATAACGCAAAGACATGCCTTCTCACAAAAATGCAATGGCTCTCTATGGCTTTGCTCACCAATCACAGTGACCGGATCGTTTAGGATTCTACACCTAATTCCCTTTTACCCCACATGCAGCGGGCACTTAATATTTTATGCTTGTACATTCTACACCCTGTTTTGATATAAAGTCAACCGTTAATTGCAGTATTGATAACTTTTGTTCTTTCGTACATTCCAACATACCCCACAGTTTCTTCATACAACGCCCGAAGGCTTTCTAATTTCCAGTCTTCCGTTGACCCGTTCCCCATGGTAACCATTAAGCGTCCATCTTCCCGCCAATAGGCATCCAGAAGATACCTGACTTCCTCTCTCACCTCTTCCGGTGTTCCAAAAGGTATCGTCTGCTGCACATCGAATCCCGCAAGAATACAAATCTTGTCTCCGTATAAGGCGGCAATCCTTTTTTCATCCATGGTATATTTTTGTATGGGATGAATGACATCCAGCCCAATTTCAATAAACTCCGGAAGAAACAACTCAATGTTTCCGCAGGTATGAAGCCAGAAATGGGTACCAAGTTCATGGGCCTTCCCGAATATCTGCTGATAATAGGGTTTAAAGAATTCCCGGAAGATATCCAGTGAAAAAAACGGGGAGTTTTGTGTTCCCAGGTCATCTGAGACAAAGAATCCGTCGATTTTCATCTCCGTGCAGGCTCTCTCCATAATCCGTATATAGAAGTCCGTCAGTTTTTGATAGAGGCGGTGGATTTCATCGGGGTATAAATAAAAATCCATCAACGCATTTTCCATGCCCCGCAGCGACCAGTGGCGTTCAAATAATCCATACCACCATCTTGCCAGGGTATATCGTTCTCCGGAGGGCTTCTTCTCCGGGATCAGCCCAGGATACTCTGGATCCGGAAATGTCTCAAAGAATTTTTCTGCTTCCCCGCTCTCCCAGTCTTCAATTAAAATCCTGGCATCCCATCCTTTTTCCTCCATATCTTTCATATCTGTGCCTGCCCAGCGGTAATCCGGATCATCTGCCGGAGCATGAATCAGATCGGGAATGTTCAGAAACACATCCTCAATATCTCTTGGATAACCGGAAAGCCATGCTTCTCTTTCCTTTGGATTCCAGCCAAACACATTCTCTCCGATCCACAAATCATAGAGAATCGGCGGTCTGGATGCTGCTCCTCTGCCTTCAATTACGTCTTTTACTTGCTGCTTGCTTAAACAGTTCATCTGCCTTACACTCCTTTTCTTTCATGCAGGTGCCAGATTCTAATCCCGCTCATAGCAGGAAACCAGCAGCTCATACATTTCCTCAATGTCAGCCACTCTCGGGTTGTTCAGATAATCGCCCAGTACCTGTCCGCAGTCTGCAATCTCACGGATATCTTCCATGGTAACCCCAAGTTCTTTATAGCCAGTCCAGAGACCGATCTTTTTTAAGAAACGGTCTATTTCCTCACAGCATTTTGCCGCAGCTGTATCTTCGGTTTCCGACTGGAGCCCGGGATTTAAAATTCTTCCTACTGCAGCAAATTTCTCCACTGCTGCGGGGTAAGTGTATCTGGTAAATGCGGGATAAAACGCAGCCAGTGCCTGTCCATGAGTCACCTGGGGACAGTGGCCTCCCACCTGCATGCCCAGTCCATGGGGCAGCGTTACACCGGCATTGGCGTTTGTCAATCCACCCAGGGTATCCGCCCATGCCATCCTGGAACGGGCTTCCATGTCATTCCCGTCTGCCAGCGCTTTGGGCAAATATTCCACAATGGCTGCTATGGCTTCCAATGCCATCCGTTCAACCATTGAACTGGTATTTATCGAGAGATATGCCTCAAAATTATGACAGAATGCATCGAACCCGGTTTGTGCTGTTACCGCTTTTGGCATACTCCTGGTCAGTTCCGGGTCTACAATTGCAATTTTGGGAAAAATATTCCGATGCCAGACTGCAGACTTATCCTTGTCTTTCGTCCGGGTAATCACAGCACACTGGGTCACCTGTGAACCCGTTCCTGCGGTTGTCCCGATTGCAATCACCGGCAGTGTCTTATCTGTGGGCCCCTCTGTATGGCAGTTATAATCCCATACGGTACCGGGGTGTGACGCCTCCACTGCGATTGCTTTCGCGGTGTCCATTGCAGATCCGCCCCCCAGTCCAATGATTACCTCTGCCCCAAGTTTTTTTGCCATTTCAGCGCCTTCTGTTACCAGATCAGTAGTAGGATTGGGTGATACACCGTCATAATGTGCCGTTTTAATACCTGCCCCCTGCAAAAGTTCAAGAACCCGGCGGGCTGCATTTACAGAGGATTTTCCTTTTCCAGTCACCAGCAGTGCTTTATTTCCAAACCGCTTTACCAATTTTGCTGTCTCTACCAGCTTCCCGCACCCAAAGATTATTTCGGTGGGGCTATAGTAAGTAAATGCCTTCATTTTTGTCATTCCTCCATCCATAAAATGCTTGTTACACCACGGGGATAATATTTGCTTGCACTGATGATGCCGCTTACAATCTGATCCGACCAGCACCAGTATGAATGCTCCGGATGGGTCAGCCAGTCCACGTGCGCCCGGTCTGCTTCTTCCATATAAGTCTTCCGGTCAAATCCAAGAATTTTTCCTGCAATAAACTCAGAGAGATAAATTTTGCTGAGCCAGGAATTATTACTTGTGGAAGAGAGCTTCCATCCGCCGTCTGAAAAGATACAGACTCCCTTTTGCATCACTGTTTCAAAATGTTTTTTCAATGCCCGGATATATGCTCCGTAAATGCCGTCTTCTCTGCAGGCTTCTTTTAAATCCAGCACATATGGGAAAATCAGCCCTTCAATTGCAGGAATGATCTTAGAATCATTATCCTCATCCATAACAGCCGGTATGTATCCGCCTTCCGTCATATGAGACCGTATCGTTTCTGCACACCTCTGCGCCTGCAGTGCCGACTGTTTGGCAAGACCTGCCTCCCGGTTCGTTTCAAAATAATCTTTCAGGCCCACATAAGCTGCCCAGCATTTTCCCGCCAGATAGATATTGTTCCTGGCTTGTCCCAGAGATACATCCAGGCTGTCATAAGTGGTGATCTCCGCGCCCCCTTTCGTCTGGGTGCTGTCCAGTCCCATAACCCCGTTTCGTTTGTGCTGATCGGGATGATCCCGGTTAACCATGCTGGCAAAACAGCTCTTCAATGTCTCTTTGCGGCTGTCACTCCATGACTGATCCCCGGTCTGTTTTATGTACACCAGGGCACAGCAGGTCCAGTTTACCAGCTGTTCATGGCTCATATAAGAAAAGCAATCCGTTAACCGGCATTTTTCATAGGCAGACCTCCCCTCTGGTGCAAATACATTCGCCACGCCACAGTCATGGCAAAAGCTTATGCCGCCCTCATACTCAGTGTCACTGCCCGGAAACCGTACCTTATCCTCATAGGAATAATTCCGGAGATAAAAATCAAGTTCGTTACGGACCGTCCATGGATTCATTTTCATTTCAAAGAACAACTGGTCAACCGTCAGATCCATGGTATTCATCATCCGGAATTCGCCCTCATTGATGATCCAGAGCGGCTCTCCGTCTTTGATCAGAAATTGTGATGAATTGTAATAACTTTTTATGGAATGCCACAACATAAAACGCTGTTCCGGGGTAAGGCTTTCCTTGTCAAATCTCAGGTTTGCTTCCCGGCATTTTTCCACAATCCGGTCAAATACGTAAAGTGCATAGCTGCCTACTTCCTCAATGTTACGAAAATATCTGGTATAGTAATATTTTGTATCAATCCCGTAAGTTGCCTGTGTGCCATGATAAAAGCAGACTGCAAAGCGAAAGGTCTTCTTTGTATCCTCTGGTACATCCAGCACCAGTAATGCTGTCTTTCCCAGCCGGAAGTTCCAGTTATCACGATCCTCTTCTCCCAAGATACACTCTGGGCAAAATCCGCCCGCCGGATGGGCATCCTGATCCAGGGTAAAAACCGCCAGATTTCCCCCCTGTCCCACACCATGCATTTTTCCCGAGGAAAGAGGACGCATGCCATACCGTTCTTCTACTTCATTAAATCCGAAAAATGCCTTTCTTCCATTGGGGCATCCGCGGTTATCAATGGTTAACTCAGCCAGTACAGCGGGTACAATTACTTCTTTCAGACATTCCTCATCGCAGAATTTTGGATCCGGTATGGATTCCACCTGATTATAGAGGGTGAACGTTATGTCTCTGGCTTTCCAGCTATCGCTGCTTACCCGGAAGTCTCTCTCTATTTCAGAAGCCGGAAACCGGTCAAAATATCCTTCCTGTTCCTGGGTGTCTTCTTTTTCCACATCGTACTGTTTACTCTCATCATCTTCATTTTTAAAAAAGGGAAAGCTCTCATAGCTTCCTCCTTCACGCCGTTCCACTCCGATATAAACATTTGTATCTGCAGGTCCTCTGCGCTCCATCCCGGGACCCCCGGCTGCGCCGGGGAATCCAAGTGTGAAACTGGCATATGCGCCAATTGGTGAGTGATTTGCATTAAACATTATATTTTTCATTATTTCTGCTCCTTATATCCTGCTGCAATTTCAATACGGTTATATATCATTTCATACTCAAATTCTGCTGCACAAGCATACTATTGCATTGGTTTTCCATGCTGCCCGGCATCTGCAAAACTGCATTTATTTCATCCCGAAGGCTTCTGCTTCTTTTTCCGCAGCCGCATACAGCTCTTCTATTTTCGCAGTTGCTTTTGAGTATTCTTTACTCTCCAGACCTTTCAATGTCTCTTCTTTGCAGGCAGCAAAATCCTCTGCCGTTGCCGTCATAATTGCATTTACACCCTGTACATTCATATATTGTTCGCACTGTGCTATGATGTTGAGTGTTTCCTCATCGGGACTCTGCACCAAGGTGGGATAGAGATAGAAATCTGTGATCGTATCGACTTTTTCTTTCTGCCACATATCATAGAGAACCTGGCCCGGATATTGATAATCTCCCCCTTCTTTTTGGGAGTAATATTCACAGTAGCTCTTATCTGTATCGGTAATTGTGGCTGCTTTCTGCTCATCCGATTTCATCAGGTCTGCCGGATATCCGTCGGAAAGTACCTGGATATCTTTGAATCCGCAAAGTTTATTGTAAAGGTTAACCCCAACATTAAGCTTATAATCCGGATCTGTCTTAGACTGGGTAATAAATTCCTCTGATGGCTGCACAACGCCATCCTTACTGGTCCAATGTGTACCTTCTACTCCGCTGTAAATCAGACGGGCACCTTCTTCTGAATTCATGAAATCAATCAGTTCCATTGCTTTCTCCGGATTCTTACAATTCTTGGTAATCGCTGTGGCATACTCTATACCACTTCCAAGAGGTGCGGTTGTTGAAACAATACCGGAAATATAATCATATCCGTCGTACGGCAGTTTTTGGTAACTCCAGTCCGGATGTCCGTTCGTCTGGAAAAATGTATTAATACCTTCCGTCTGCCAGCTTGCATATGCCATCATCACCTGTCCGTTCTTGCATTTTTCCCAGAACTGATCATTTTTCATTGTAAATGCTTCCGGGTCCAGAATGCCCATGTTATAAGCTTTGTTGTAAAATTCCAGGGACTGCCAGAATGCATCACTTGCAAACACTCCCTCTACGGACTTCGTCTTATAGTTAAAGATGGTTGAGTTGGCAAGATCCGTATATCCCATTTCTCTGGTATTTGCCAGCCACCATGGCCATAGACCCCAGTCACTCCATCCGGAAATTGCATAGATCTGCTTTCCGTCTGCCAGATTCTTTTCCCTTGCATATTCCTGCATTTCTTTCAGTACATTCAGATAGTCATCGGTAGTTTTAATTTCCGGACATCCGATTGCCTCATAGATATCCCATCTTGTCATCAATCCTACATTTTCAATAGAATAGCTGACATTGGGATGCTCTTCATTTGCCTGGTATGCCAGTACCGGCAGATAATAAACCTTATCTTCTCCGTTACTTGCAAACTGCTTAGAATACTTCAGGCGGTCCGGAAAATTTTTCTTAATATTTTCCCCATACTGGTCAATCAGTTCGTCCATGGGCATCAGCTGCCCGCTTGTTATCAGATTGTTGGATGCCACGTTCTGCTGAGCCGGATTGGTATAGATGATATCCGGCAGATCTCCCCCTGCAACCAGAATACTGAATTTCTGAGCATCGCCCTGCACAATTTCCATTTTGATTCCCAGTTTTTTTTCAATTTCCTTTGCTACTTCATTAGTCTGGATACCGGGAGTCAGAACTTCTGTATTCCAGATGGTAAGGGTCACCGGTTCATCAGAACTTGCCTGTGAACCGGCTGTAGTACTTCCTGTATCCGTCTTCTCTTCACTTTTTCCGCACGCTGCAGCAGACATGCATATTGCTCCTGCCAATAATAAAGCCGTTATTTTTCTTAATTTATTTTTCATATGATGATTCCTCCCATTTTTATATCGTTATCATTGTTATATCGTTAATCATTGTTTTCTTATTTTAATCATCCTTTGACTGCTCCCATCATAATACCCTTTACAAAATATCTCTGAAGGAACGGATATACACACATAATTGGTAATACTACCAGCACCGTGATACACATTTTAATCGAAGAAGGTGTAATGGAACTGGTTACTGCGGATGCATCAATTGCATTACTGGACATGCTCTGAAACCGGTTTGCCTGATTCAGGTAATTATAGAGCACCATCTGCAGGGTCTGTAATTTTGCATCGGAAACCAGGAAGTAGTTGTCCTGCCACTGATTCCACTGTCCCACCATGGAGAATACCCCTACAGTCGCCACTATTGGCTTTGACAGTGGGAAAATAATTCTCCCAAAAATTGTCATCATTCCCGCCCCGTCAATTTTCGCGGACTCTTCCAGCTCTTTTGGCAGTGACTCCATGTAAGTCTTCAACAGGATGACATAATAAGCAGAAAGCGCACCCGGTAAAATATAAAGCAGGAAATTATTCTGCAGCCCGTATGCTTTCATGGTGATATACCATGGAATTAAACCTGCATTGATGTACATTGTAATAATAACAAAACGGTATACAATTTTTCTGTAATACATTTTCTGGTTCGTAACCAGGTATGCAAAGAAAGAAGAACTGATAATGGTAATCCCGGTTCCCAGCAGCGTTCTGAGAATGGAGATCAGATATGCTCCCGGTATGTCGTTCAGTTTGATAATCCCTTTATAAGTATCCAGGTTAAACCCTTTTGGCAAAAGGAAAATCCCTTTGGATGCCTGTGCAGGATCACTGATGGAATAAATTATTACGTAGTAAAATGGATAAATGCAGATAATGACCAGTAAAATGCAGATTAAATAAATAAAAATATCTGCTATCCTTTCCGACAATGTTTTTTTCGATTTCAATCTTTTCGTTATCATTCTATTCCCCTCCTATACAATCGACTCACCGCGAACCCTCTTGGAAAGCTGGTTTGCCGTGAAGAGAAGTATGACAGATATAATCGTTTTTGACATACCAAGGGCAATGGACTGGGGATAATCATTCGTCAATACACCGATCTTAAACACATAGTAGTCAAGAACTTCTATCTTGTCTGCGGTCAACGGGTTATAGAATACAAAATACTGTTCAAAACCATTACTCAGCATATTGCTGATTGCCAGCAGAAGCTGTACAAAAAACGTTGCGTATAATCCCGGTACGGTAATATGCCGTATGGTCTGCAGCCTGTTTGCACCATCCACATGAGCAGCATCATAAAGTTCGCTGTCAATACCCGCTATGGATGCGATATAGATAATTGCACTCCACCCCAGGCTTTTCCAGGTTGCCAGCGCCCACTGGAATGCCCATGCATGTTTGTTGTCACCAAGCAGATTCACCGTTTTCTCTATCCCTAATGATTTAAAGACGCCCGCAACCATACCATCGGTAGAAAACATTGCAAATGCCAGTGTAAATACTACAATCCAGCTGATGAAATTCGGAAGTGTAGTGGTGGTCTGAACCAGTTTGCGGAATTTCGAATTTTTTATCTCATTCAGCATAATTGCAAAAACAACTGCAAGGGGCATTGTTGTAATACAGATTGCACTCATCGCCAGGGTATTTCGCATTACCCGGAATAACTCTGACTTATTTGCCCAGATCTTAGCAAATGTCTTCAGTCCCACAAAATCACAATCAAACAATGACATTCCGGGATGATAATCGAAAAATGCATATGCCCATCCCAAAAGCGGGACATAAGCAAATGCGAAAACCAAAATCAGGAAAGGAACGGACGCAAGGAAAAACTTCTTTCCCTCCGGCATTTTCCTTCTGACAATACCCTTTCCATTTGGTATCTTTCGCATAAAAAAACCTCCTTCTCTTCTGAACTTTATTGGTTAACCTTATAGACAATATTATAGGGAATCCCACACTACATTTCGATAAAGGATATTCTCATTTTCTGTCTTAAATTCAGTCAGCCATATTTCAGAATACGAAGGAGATTTTCTAAAAATTGTATTTCGTTATGATTTTATGTACTTTCTTGTGCTCTTTTATATAATTGCTGTCATTATATATTGTTTATAACTTATCTGCTGTTCCCACTTTGCAGCAATGATTTTTAAACAGGCTTTATAACCGGCATAACCAGATATATACAGGTGGATTTCCCCGGTATACTTTCCAGCCTGATTCCGTATGCGTCCCCAAAGTGTACCTTTAACCTCCGATGCACATTCACAATGCCTACATGATTCTTATAAAGCTCCTTCTGTTTCTCCGCCTGCTTCAGTAATTGGCAAAGTCGTTCCTGCTCTTCCTCCTGAATTCCGCTGCCGTTATCTTCAACGTACACCTGAAGCTGATTCTCTTTCTGCTCTGCTCCCATCACAATCATGCCGGCTCCACCGGAATCTGCAAATCCATGTTCAATGGCATTTTCCACCAGGGGCTGCAAAATGAATTTAAGTACCAGAAGCTCCATCAGCATATCCGGTATCTCAAATTCCATGATAAGCTTACCACCGTAACGGCAATTCATGATCGTAATATAGGTAGACATGTAGTCTACTTCCTGTCTGAGGCTCCACAATTCTCCCTGACTGCGGTACATTGGCTGCAGCATTCTTCCCAGTGCGCAGAAACACTCTTCCAGGGGTTCATTCTGTCCCAGCTTTGCCATAAAGCGCATGGTGCTCAGGGTATTAAATAGAAAATGCGGATTTAACTGACCCTGCAGGGCTTCTTTTTCCAAAATTCTTTTCTCTTCTTCCATATCCCGGATCTGGTCGATCATGGTATGAATACTCCTGGACATCCGGTTAAACTGCCGTCCCAGCATTCCCAGTTCATTTTTGCTGCTTTCATCCAGCTGTTCTCCCAGAGAACCATTTTCCATCCGCTCCATCGCCGCCCTCAGACGTTTCAGCGGTTCAGTCAGCCGATAAAGGCTGTACGCCGACAATGCAAGTGCTACCAGAAGCCCCCCTGCCGCAAGAACCAGAAACCAGCGTTTCAATGAAACCAGGCTTCCATAGAGCGATTCTTTGGGAATCTCCGTTACAATGGTCCAGGGCAGTCCCTGTATCCGATGGTAATTAATCTGAATATTTTCTTTCATCAGGTAGCCGTCACCGGTCTTTTCCAGCTCACGAGGGGTAAACTCTGCCTGTTTTCCTACTTTTTCGCTGTTCTGATGAACTACGATTATGCCCTGGTCATTCATCAGATAACTTTCTCTTTCATCCGGAGTATCTGACTTTGTAAAAAGATCTGCAAGTGCATTTTGGCGGATATTCACTACTACAGTGGCATATCTTCCCGTTCCCAGCCAAATACTGCCGGCTGCGGTTATATATGGCACCTCCTTCGCTTCCTGCTCCATGGCAAAATCCAGATTCGTATACCCTCCAAACCACAGTACCTTCCCCGGATTTTTCAGAGCTTCCTCCTGAATCCCCAGGGAATACCATGGCAGATCCAGAGCCGGTATCCTGGTTACCATATTCTTCTTCTCCAAGACTCCCAGAGCCGTACCGTCATTTCCATAGTAATAAATAGAATCCAGGTATTCATAATTCCCCATCACGACATTGGTATAATCAAAAATCTGCATCGCTTTCTGGATGCTGTCAAACTGGTTTTTCCATCCCTGACGCATATAGTCCTGAAGAGAGTCCTGAATCATAAAAAGACGCAGTATTTTTTCCACCTCCTGGGTGTAGCGGATAATGTTATACTGATTTTGTTGGAAATACTGCTGCATCATACTGGCTGACTGTTCCTGAATCACTTTTTCGGAACGTTTGTAGCTGAATATGGACACAACTCCCACCAGGATTGTGATCGTCACCATAAAGACTGCCAGCAGCTGTGACTGGAGCCGTCTGCTGAATGCCTGTCCGTTATTCTTTTTTCTTCTCATGGCTTCTTCCGCCTTTCCTGTCCCGGAGCACATCCTCTAATACCAGCCAGAGCATGTTTATACCCCTTTTTTAAATGAATTGGGAGATTGACCGGTCACTTTCTTAAAGGTACGGCTGAAATAACTTTCATCGAGAAACCCCACCTTCTCAGCTATCTCATATGATCTTAAGTTGGTACTGCGCAGCAGCTCCTTCGCTTTTTCAATCCGGTAGTTCATAATATAATTGGTTAAATTTACACCAAGTTCCTTCTTGAACAAGCCGCACACATAAGTCCTGCTCAATTCTACCATTTGGGAAACCTGATCCAGGGTGATATCTTCCGGATAATGCAGGCTGATATAATACAGGATATCTTTGACCGGCTTACTTAATAATGTCTGCTCACCGGAACTAACCTGACGATATTCCATACAGGATTCATAAACCTCCAGGACCCCGTCAAAAGTCTGGCTGTTTTTCAGTCTGGTTATAAACTGCTCTGTGATCTGGTATCTTTGCTGGCCTTCTGGCAGAATTCTGCACATCTCTACATTGATGGCATGTTCAAAATAATGCCGGATGGTAACCGGATTTTCATGCTGGCAGAATCCTGCTTCCGCCTCATGAAGCCGCCTGGCAGCAGACTCATCCATTTTCATCTGTAAAATTAACCGCCCCATCTTTCTGCGGATCAGCCGCTTACAGTGATCCGGGTTCTGTGCATTATACAAGGTATTCCGGTTCAATCCATAAAAGAATTTCTTTTCCAGCGCCTGGCAGCACTGATGGTACATTTCATAAAGTTCGTCACCGCTATTGCCCCGGCTGCTTATGGCGAAGGAAACCGTGCTTTTCACACACCGCTGCAATACCTCCCGCATTTTTTCCAGCTGCTGCTGCAGCTGTCCGGACAGAATTTCACTGTCCCCGGCCTCTTCCAGGATCATGATAAATCTCCCATCCTTTTCCGGAAGCAGAATATGGTTTTCCTCCACCAGCAGTTCTGACAGGATATTCTCTACTGCCGAATCCAGGATACTGCCATAAGAATCGTTGAATATCCGTTTGCTTTCCGTATAGTTATCAATCTCCAGTGCCACCATCTGCATTTGCTTTTCCGCATCAGAAAATTGTTCTTCCAGCATCATTTTCCAATCCTGGCCCACATCCAGGCGGTAATAGAGGAAATTGCGGAGTGAGTCCTCAAACCGTTTTCTTTCCATCCCGTTTTCCTGTTTCTTCTGGCTTCTGTCCATGACAACCAATTCTCTTTTGACCTTCTCCAGGACTTTTTCCATATCTTTCTGTGTCATGGTCAGCTTTAATACATAATCGGAAACCCCAAGTGAAATGGCTTCCCGCACAATATTGAATTCTTCCATGCAGCTGAGGATGATAAATCTGGTCCGCTCATCCTTTTGCCGTATTTGCCTGATCAGTGAAATTCCATCCATCACGGGCATCTTAATATCCGTTATGACAATATCCGGCTGAAAGGCTTCCCATGCTTCCAGTGCCCGCTGCCCATTCTCCACATCAGCTGCCACCTCCATCCCCAGCTTCTCCCAGTCAACAGACATCTTGATTCCCAGCCTCACAAACATTTCATCTTCTGCAATTACAACCTTATACATGTTCTTTCCCCCATGATCCCATGTTTTCATACATCAAAACTCTCCGAACCCCAAATCTGACCGATTTGCGCCTCCGAGAGTATTTGATGATTCATTGTATTTATTATATCATAAAATCCGTTCATGAATATATGCAACGTTCGTAAA
The DNA here is from genome assembly GCF_000686105.1 of Robinsoniella sp. KNHs210. Taxonomy (NCBI): domain Bacteria; kingdom Bacillati; phylum Bacillota; class Clostridia; order Lachnospirales; family Lachnospiraceae; genus Robinsoniella; species Robinsoniella sp. KNHs210. The sequence goes on along the minus strand of NZ_JMLZ01000001.1, from coordinate 1,387,144 downwards.
ATTTATAGCATGTTTCGTATATCTTCAGCCATCCTTTCTGCAAAAAGCAGTGCTGATACTGCCACAAAAGGATTCCCGGTCTAAAAAGGAGACTTCCGGGCAATTTCCAGTACCCAGGCATACTCACAGGGCTTTTGATCCGGAAGATTTACAACCAGCCCCTCATCCGTACAGCTCCACTGCAGCGGTTTTCCATCACCCAGCATGGTAATCTCTTCTATTTCTCCCGGATAGAACCGGGCGGCACTTCTGATGACTGCCTTTCCATCCTGCGGCCACCCAAGAAGTGCCGCATAAAGCATGTTTCCATTAACGGTAAACCGGATATCCTCCGGCCCATACTGAAGCTTTTCTCCTTCACTGAACATACCGGCCTTTTCCATTTTAGCCGGGCCTTCTCCGAATGTCATCCAGGGTGTGGTATCATAGATTGCATCACCGTTAACTTCCAGCCATTTTCCCATTTCCAGAAGGATATGTCTGGCTTCTTCCGGAATCTCTCCATTGGGTTTTGGACCTACATTGAGCAGGAGATATCCGTTCTTGCTCACATTGTCAATGAGATAGTGTACCAGTTCCTCCGGCTGCTTATATTCCGCATCAAACAGATAGCACCATCCCTCCCCGTCATCTACGGTGGTATCGGTGATCCATTCGTGATACATCATCCGGTCAAATCTTCCCAGTTCCAGATCAATGACACCATTTCCCACCGGAAGATCCTGATATTTATAGGTAATGACTACTTCTCTTCCCTGCTCTTCACTTTTATTATAGTAATAAGCCAGCATCTCTTCCCGGTAGGTTTCCGGCATAAATCCCAGACCAAAGTCAAACCATAGCATATCCGGTGAAAACCGGTCGATAATTTCCTTGCATTTTGCAAGCCATTTGTCACAAAATGCTTTATCTGGCAGAGTCTGTGCATTCCAGATCGGCCATTCGCCCTTATCCGGTATCCCGTCCTTCCAGTCCAGGTCATGCGGGGTACCGTACAGATCAAAATACTCCGGATCCGATAAATCTGTTCCCTCTGCCCAGTGTGGAAAGAACCTCCAGTTTTCCGCATGATGAAGCGCCACCATATACTTCATTCCCTGCGCCCGGATCTCCCGTTCCATCTCCGCCACAACATCTGCTTTGGGACCCATTTTCGCAGAATTCCACCGGTTTAAACCGGTGTCCCACATACTAAATCCGTCATGATGCTCGCCTACTGGTCCTGCAAATTTTGCTCCTGCCTTGGCAAATAATTCGGCCCATTCCCTGGCATTGAACTTTTCTCCGGTAAATGCCGGGATAAAATCCTTATATCCATATACGGATGGATCTCCGTATGTTTTTGTATGGTAATCATATTGGGGACTGCCTTTCTGATACATATAAAAGCCATACCAACTTCCATTGGGTCTGCAGGCAGGTACAGAATAAATCCCCCAGTGTGTGTAGATTCCGAACTTTGCCTTCTGAAACCATGACGGTGTTTGATGGGTTTTCAGTGAATTCCAGGATGCTTCATATTTCATAATGTACTTCCTCCTCATGCATGTGTATTTTTTTCCACATAGCGTATAATCTTATTGGCTTCATCCACGGTATCTGCATAAGTATGCAGATACAGCCCCCTGGATGACAGGTTATCAAGCAATGCGGGAATATCCGATGCCGGAGTCAGCACCAGGATCTTTTTCCCTGCCTCCTGCATCCGCTTCAGTGCAGGAATAAAATGTGCGGGACTTTCCTGCCCATCCACATTAGTCCATTGAATCATTTGAAGCTCTTTCAGGTCCAGTAAATGATCCAGATGGCTGATCTGTTCTTTTCCGTCAAAATGGTAAACAGGATATTCTTCCCATTCCATCTGCTTTTTGAGTTCCGGTACCACAAACTTCTGATAACAGTCCGGCGAGAACATGACAGACATATCACACTGCATCTGGGCATGGCGCCCCGGTGCCCAGGTGTCCATCCACCCAACACAGCTGCCCCCTTCGTTGCAGTTCTTCCCCAATTGATAGAAAGTCTCCGCCGCATCTGTCCAGCCTTCATTGATTGTTGATATGGCCGCCTGAACTGCCCCGGGACAGCTATACATGTCCATCATGGTTTCCATAGAACCATGCAGATGTCCGATGGCATCCAGTGTGCCGCAGTTATCCGGCATAGACAGCAGATAATTTCCCATGCCCTTTTCTGCAAGGTATTGGACAATCTCCCGCTGGCGGCGGTAGAATTTATTTTCACGGTCATATTTCCATTGGTGCTCCTCCAGGTCTTCCACCACTGCATCAAACCAGATCGTATCCGCTTTTAATGTGTATTTACCACCGTAGTAAACACAGTGCCCGGAGGCTCCAAAATTTGGCATCACCAGGGGCAGTGACTCCCCTCCGAAATAGGTATGTTCCAGCCTCAGGATATTACGTTTCCAGATCCGCTCCGGGTTCATCCAGTAATCTTCCAGATCTTCCGGGTCATTTGGATTACATTCACCGGGAGCAAATATGTGTACATTTGTTTTACCGTCCCGTGGAGCTGCAACGGATATACAGCAGCGATCCAGTATCTCATTGTCCCATAACGCTGTCAGTCTGGCTTTTGCTTTTTCCCAGTCTTCTTTATAGTACATAAACTACACCTGCTTTCTAACAATTACCTGATTTTCAAATACCCGGTCTGCTTTACACTTATTCCCTGTCAGGATGATATTGTCTCTGAACCGGATATCATTGGAGGCTGCCCCCACCATAACCTCGATTGTTCCCGGCTCCAGCACATAATCCATATTGATATCATAAAATCCCATCTGCGCCGATTTAATGGTAAATTCCAGCACCTTACTTTCACCGGGCTTCAATGTGATTCTCTTATATGCTTTCAGTTCCTGTACCGGTCTGGTGACACTGGCAGCCACATCCCGTATATAAAGCTGTACTACTTCATCACCTTCCCGGTCTCCGATGTTGGTGATCTTAACGGAGGCTTCCAGACTGCCTCCTACCGCTATTTCCTTTTTTTCTATTTTGAAATCTTCAAAACGGAAATCTGTATAACTCAGTCCATAGCCAAAAGCATACAGAGGGGAAGCGCTGACGTCATCGTAATTTCCTCTCCAGTGGGAACGCCCGCCGGATTTTTTATGCATATAGTACACCGGAATCTGCCCGGAGGTCCGTGGTACGGATACCGGCAGTTTGCCGCCCGGGTTCCTGTCTCCGAATAGAATTTCAGCTACGGCTTTACCTCCCTCTTCCCCAGGGAACCACGCTTCCAGAATTGCCGGAATATGCTCTTCTTCCCAGGTAATCGAATAGGGGCGCCCGTTGCTCAGCACCAGAACTACCGGTACCCCGGTGGCTGCAATGGCGCGTACCAGTTCTCCCTGTACTCCCGGAAGACTTAATTCTGCCCGGTCCACCGATTCTCCCACCGTACATTCCAGAGTGATTCCAGCCAGATCGCCCAAAAACAACAGTACGGTGTCAGCCTGTCTGGCAGCATTTACCGCTTCTGTAAATCCATCTCTGGAAGTCCCTTTTATCTCACATCCTTTTGCATAGATAATCTCCGTATCCGAAGACACCGCTTTTTTGATTGCCTCAAGGTAACTCTCCATCTGCACGATATTCCCGGACATTTCAATATTCTCCGGTATGGGCTGATTCATGGCATTCCCCTGGCTCTCATGCAGCTCCAGCAGACCTTCGATCTGTCCCTGATAGGTGTAGTCCCCGATCATATGCCGGATATTGTCTGCAGAAGGACCGATGACAGCCAGTTTTTTGATATCCTTTGATAAAGGCAGAAGCCGGTTCTCGTTTTTCAGTAAAACAACGGACTTTCTTGCCGCTTCCAGGGCAAGCTGACGATCCTCAGGCGTATCAAACTGCTCCAATGTCTTCTCCGCTTCCACATATGGATGTTCAAATAATCCCAGACGGAATTTAAATGTCAGGACTTTTCTTACACTGGTCCGGATCAGTTCCATGGAAATATCTCCCTTTTCTACCGCGCGCTTTAAAGGTCCCCCAAAGCAGTCCACATTGGGAAGTTCTACATCCATGCCTGCTTCCAGCGCCATTTTTGCTGCTTCTTCTTTATCCGCTGCCATATTGTGATAATCAAAGATCTGGTTAATGGCAAAATAATCAGAAACTACAATGCCCTCAAATCCCCACTCTTCTTTCAGGATATCGTTCAGCAGCTTCTTCGAAGCACCGCAGGGTACGCCGTCAATCTCATGATATCCATTCATAATGGATGCCAGATTTCCTTCCTTTACCGCCATCTCAAATGGTGTCAGGTATACTTCCCGCAGCTCCCGCTCCGGCAGATGAACCGGCGCCCAGTTCATACCGCCTTCCGATGCGCCGTAGCCTACAAAATGCTTCCCGGTTGCCAGAACTCCCTGCTCTTTCAAATCACCCTGGATTCCCTTTACATAGGCTGTGCCCATAGTCCCCACCACATAGGGATCTTCCCCATAGGTCTCTTCCATACGTCCCCAGCGCGGATCCCTTGCAACGTCTAACAGCGGCGCAAGGGCCTGATGTGCTCCTGCAGCCCTCATCTGTCTGCCAATCACCTTGCCTATCTGTTCACTCAGCTCCGGATCAAAAGAAGATGCCACTCCTATGGTCTGTGGAAATGTAGTAGCGCCGATTGCCGTAAAGCCGCTGCAAGCCTCCTCATGAATCATCGCTGGTATCCCCAGCCTGGTTTCTTCCACCAGATATTTCTGAATCTGATTTGCCATCCTGGCTGCCTCATCCGGTTTCAGGCTGCTGCCGCCGCAGACTCTAGTAATCTGTCCAATCCCATCATGCAGATATCTTTGTGCTTTCTCCTGAGACAGGTTCTTCCCGTCATCTAACTGGTAGATCCAGTAAGATCCAAGCTGCGCAGCCATCTCATCCAGTGTCATCCGCCCCATCAGATCCTCTACCCTTTCCTCTATGGAAAGAGAATCATTTTTATATTTCATACCTAATCCTCCTCGTATCTTTTGGGGAAATTATAGCATGGAGGAATTTGTAATTTAATTCACTGTATTTCGATTTCTTGCAATTTGTTATGTTTCAGGTGTCGCCGAAAACATAAATGTCTTATAATTTATCTTCTTCCAATCTTTAATCTGAAAACCATACCTTTGGAATAATGGAATAATTTCCTTCTTATGCCAGATCTTTGCCTCCCCGGAATGACTGTATTTCATAAGACAGTTCAGCATATTGGTAAAGATTTTCCCCGGCAGAGTCGGATCCCCCAATATGACCGTTCCGTCAGGCTTTAAAACTCTTTTCATCTCTGCAACTGCTTTCTCTGCTCTGGGATAGTGATGGAAGGAAGCATTACAGATAATCAGATCAAAGGTATGATCCTCATATGGAAGATTTTCTGCATCCCCTACACACAGTTCCACTTCATTTCCAAAACGTTTCTTTGTCTCCTCTATCATTTTTTCTGAGATATCCAGTCCGTAGTACTTTGCAGATATCCGGCTTTTCAGCAAATGTATGACATTTCCATTTCCACACCCCAAATCCAGTACACTGTCAGGCTTCAAAGCTGCCGCCCTCTCCACAATCTCCTGATACATGCAATATACAAATTTTCCGTCATGACTTTGATCATAATCCTCCGCGGTACTGTTAAAATATTGTTTTGTTAATTCCTTACTGCTTTCTTTACGCATAAATTTCTCCTTTCCTGAAACTGATTTTTTTTGCATTTGTGCAGATTCTAAGCACATTGATTAATATTCATTGACTTGCATTCATTGAAATATGTTCATTGACTTTCGTTCAATCACAAGGTATTTGTTTGCCCTGCCAAACTTGGCAGGGCTGATTATACTTAGTATCAATAGCTGTTTGCTTATTCTGTACGACGTAGCAATAGAAACATGAATGTCATATTCTAAATGTCTAAAATCTTGTTCTAATCTAATATTTTTTTAAATATCTTCCTGATAAACGCAATTCTCTTTTCAACCGGTACACTTTCCTCATTCATAACCGAAGACTGTCCATTCCACAAAAAATGTGCTAACAGACCGGTATCTTCTGCCTGGATTTCCTTACGCTTAGCCAGACACGCTATGTAATTCTGCATAAACGGAAAGATCTCTTTTGACATGTACAATTCCAGCTGCTTATGAAATAGTTCATTTCCTTCTTTGTTAAAAAATTCTTTGTATTTATAACCGTGTTCCTGGCTGATAGAGATTTTCTCCATGGCATCCAGACATTCATCTAATGGTAATTCAGTCTGTTGAAAAATGGAAATGAATGCACTGCTGCATTCCTTTGCATATTGTGTCACGGCTGTTTTATAAAGTTCCTGCTTATTTTGAAAATAGTGGTAGCACAAACCTGCCACAACATTTGCTTCTCTTGCTATATCCTTCATTGTTGCGGCTTCATATCCCTTTTCAGCAAATACTTTCATAGCCACATCTATGATCTCCTGTTTTCTTACTTCCGGTTCTTTTGATATGCGCATATTATCACCTCGAAAATCATTCTACCATATGATTGAATATGAGTCAATCAGAAATTCAGGAACCGAATAATTTTTGAGGTAAATCTACTATTTGGTAATGCACATATTATACTGCATCACTAAAAAAATATGCCTGGATTTCTTCAAATTCCTCCACATCAGCAGTATACCCCTGCCGGTGAAGCAATTCATAATGAACTCCCATCACCTCTAAAAACTGACTATCATCCGCAAGATTATTCCTGAGATAAAATTGTTTCCGCCTGATTCTCTGTTCATTATTTTCTGCGTTTTCATCTAACTCTTCAACAAGCAGCATAATATTATGATCATGAAACTTCTCCATAAAATTCTCAATGATTAATTTACCATATCCTTTTGACTGATACTTAGAATCAATTGCAATATAAAAGACATAGATTGTTTCTTTGAACCCGGTATAAAACGTAAACCCCGCTAAATCACCTTTATCGAAAAGTCCCAGAAAGTAACCTTTCCCCTCTTTAGCTTTGGCAGTTAATAGTTTAAAATCAATACGTTCCTCTTTGGGAAACGATTTTAAATAAAGATTTTCTATTTTTTCCAGTTCGTGTTGTTGACTTGTGTCAATAGATATAATTTGAATGCTCATATTTATTCTCCTTAACTTCTTTAGCCCAATCATTATAATACCATAAGCATTCCCTTGCAAGGAAAATACCGCTTTATTTAACCGGAACGGGCTGCTGCCAAAAAACATTTTCAAACACGCTCTGGTATATTTTAAAAGAATCATTTATACTGGAATCAATTAACAGCCAAATATGTTTAAATTTTCAGGAGGATACCAATGGAAAAAATATTCAGCTGCTGCGGTGTGATCTGCTCTGACTGCACTTCGTACCCGGAAACCTGCAAAGGATGTCCCAAGGAAAAGGGCAAAGCCTACTGGTTGGAATATACCGGAGAGGATGTCTGCAGTATCTATCAATGCTGTGTAAATGAAAAGAAGCACGCCCATTGCGGCAAGTGCACCAAGCTGCCCTGTGAACATTTTGATGGAGATGATCCTACAAAGTCTCCGGAAGAAAATGCACAAGATCATCTCAGACAATTAGAGAATCTCAAACAATGGAGTTAAAGGGTGTTTGAAACTTGTTCTAGAGAGTAGAATTTTAGATTATATTGGGGTTTAGCTGAGTAAGGGACGCTTTGTAGATGTAGGTAGTGTACGGAAAGATGGGTGTGGGAAACTGGCATGGGCTCCGTCAGCTGGCCGCAGAACTGGTATTTTCTAACCTTTCCGAAGCGCTTTTTGGCGGCACGCGGGTATTCACCGAGAAATCCTGATGCATTTCTCGGTTCAGTACCCGCTTAGTATCCGATGGGAGCCAGTCGAATACTATCCACCAAAAAACACTCCGGAAAGGTAAGTAAATACTCAGCTCTGCTCTACGCTTCCTCCGCCCATACCAGTTTCCCACACCCATCTTTCCGAGATAGCATTTGTTGATACAAAGCTGGTTTTCTCAGCAGGTTGGAACCCCTGGGCTGTGGCAGGCTGTTCTTTATTGGATGCTGCGTAGTATATTTCGGCTGTTTGCGTAAAAGAAGATGAAAGTTTGCTCCTTTTTCTGGTTACAGAATGAAAAACAAATTCGTTCTCAAGATCAGTTGCTTTATGCCAAACGCCTGCCATGGTCCGCCCCCTTCTCTTTCCGCGCACTACTTCAATCTACAAAGCGTCCCCTTACTCATCTAAACCCCAATATATTAATCTTACAGGAAGTCTCAGTTTCAAGTTATGCTCATATCATAGTCTGGATAGTGAGCCATAAGCCACCAATTAAACTGTTCGCTGTAGTATGGATAAAGTAAATTTCACAATATCCTCCCATTACTTTGGATTACTTTCTTATACCAATAAAAACTCTTTTTCTTATATCTGTCCAGTGTCCCGCTTCCATCATCGTTCCGGTCCACATAGATAAAACCGTAACGTTTTTTCAATTCTGCGGTGGAAGCGCTGACAAGGTCAATGCATCCCCAGGTTGTATAGCCCAGAACCTCCACACCGTCTTCGATTGCTTCACGAAGCTGCACCAGATGGTCATGCAGGTATTGAATTCGATAATCGTCTTCCACAGTCTTATTCCCATGCTCATCTTCAATGAGTAAATCCACTGCACCCAGTCCATTTTCTACAACAAACAGGGGCTTTTGATAACGGTCATAGAACATATTCAGCACATAGCGCAGCCCTTTCGGATCAATCTGCCATCCCCACTGGGATGCCTCTAAAGTAGGATTCGGTACCCCACCCAGCAAATTGCCGTTGCCCTTTTTCTGTTTCTCTTTATCGGCTGTGGCACAGACACTCATATAGTAACTAAACGATACAAAATCTACGGTATGTTTCAGGATTTCTTCATCTTCCGGCTCAAAGTGGATCTGAATATTCTGTTCTCTGAAATATCGCTTCATATATCCGGGATAGGTTCCTCTTACATGAACATCTCCAAAAAAGTAGTTTTTGTGTTCCTCTTCCATTAACTGTATCATATCATCCGGCGATGGGGTTAAAGGATACATCGGCATACTTAAAATCATGCATCCGATCTTTGCCTCCGGCATTATCTCATGTGCTATTTTCGTTGCCAGGGCACTGGCAACCAGCTCATGGTGCGCCGCCTGATAAAGCTCCTGTTCCGTCAGTTTTTCTGCCGGTGTATGGATGCCGCCGCTCATAAATGGGGCATGAAGCACAGAATTAATCTCATTAAATGTAAGCCAGTATTTTACCTTACTCCCAAACCGTTCAAACAGGGTTCTGACATAACGCTCATAAAATTGGATCAGCTTCCTGTCTGCCCATCCGTTATAATGTTCCGCCAGATACAATGGCGTCTCATAATGAGATATGGTAACGAGTGGTTCCATTCCGTATTTATGGCATTCGTCAAATAGACGATCATAAAATTGCAGTCCTTTTTCGTTAGGCTCTTCTTCATCACCATTTGGAAATATCCGGCTCCAGGCAATCGAGGTTCGAAATACCTGAAACCCCATTTCCGCAAACAGCCTGATATCTTCCTGATAACGGTGATAAAAATCAATTCCAATTAATTTTTTGTTATCCTCTGTTGGAACTGCCGTTCTGTCCCCCCGGATTCCCCGGGGCAGGACATCCTGAATGGACAATCCCTTACCGTCTTCTTTATAAGCTCCTTCACATTGGTTAGCGGCAACTGCCCCTCCCCAAAGAAAATTTTTTGGAAATTCACACATACTTACACCTCCTGTGCTATTTCTTTTCCAGTATCAGCAATACATCTTTATGGAACGGATGCATGGATATGACAGTGCTGCCATCCTTTATATTCATCTCCGCGCACGCCACATATCTGGTTTCCAGATCGAAAGCTTTTGCTCTGTAACCTCTGAGTTCCATTCCGAGAACCACTTTTGTATTATAAGGCAGATAAATCAGATAGCAATCTTCTGCTGCCGCCATACGGATGTCCGGTGAAGGATTTTCCAGGCAGGTATTTTGCGGAATCAGCTCCTGTATCCCATACTCCTCCAGTTTAAACCGGATAAATCCGTAATCCCACGCCCCAGGAAATTTAATAGCCTCCTGCCAGGGCAGCGGTTCATCAAAACCTTCACCCAGAACCGGATTTTTCGGGCAGTTTACCTTCTGCCAGTTCCAGATACCATGGGCCCCGTAAGTTACTCCTGCACAGGCACCGGATAAAACGCTGCTCCATGCTGCTTTTCGGATATCCACTGCCTCAAACCGCCCGTATTCCTGCCTGCTAAATCCCATCTGTTCATAACAGGGTTCTGCATTTATCATAGGTTTCTTCGGATATTTTTCCCGGAAACGTTCCGGAAGCACATAGGCCATCTGCTGCTCCCTGGCATTATGACCGGACTGAAACATATAAAAGTCAATCTTATCCAGAAATTCTTCCGGTATCACATCATATCCCCTTTTGATATGCATGGTTTTCAGGGAATCCGGGCTGTTTTCACAGAGGATCTTCAGGGCTGTTCCATAATATGCTTTTGCCTCCGGGGTATCAAAATCCGTATCCCCGCTTACTACATAAATAGGTTCAAAATCATCAAATTCTGAAATCACTTTTTTGGCATAGTCTTCCACAAATTCTGCTGGCATTACATTCATATCCAGCATTCTGCTTCCCCATGTACCAGGTACATAATTCAGCCACAGTACGACCAGGGCAAGCTGGAATCCCTGATCCACCGCCATGCGGCACATCTTTTTTGCCCGTTCATAATAATCCTGATTCCACTTTGAAAAGTCAAATTTATGTCCGTCTTTGGTTGGAAACGGATACAAACCGATATCCGATATACAACGGTCCCACTGAGGCAGGGTATTGATCTGAAGCACGGTAAAGCCCTGTGCCTTTCTAATGCTCAGGTAATACTCCCATTCTTCCAGGCTTACGTTGGTAAAAGCACTCCAGATCGTATCGCCCAGGTAAAAGAACGGCTTTCCATTCAATATAAAATTACTTCCATTCTGATGAATCTTTACCCTACTCAATTTCATTACCCCGCATTTTCAACATGATTACAGGATCTCCTGCTTTTACCATTCCTTCACCGGCTGATTTTACTTCTGAATATTCCTCTGTATTAGTGATAATGACTGGAGTAGTGGTATCATATCCGGCTCTCTTAATCACTTCCAGGTCGGCTTCCATCAGGAGATCTCCGGCTTTTATCCTCTGCCCCTCAGAAACATGTACGGTAAATCCTGCTCCATTTAATTTCACGGTGTCCATTCCCACATGAATCAGGACTTCTGCCCCTTCTGCTGATGTAATGCCTACAGCATGTCCGGTAGGGAACAAAGCGCTTACCACACCATCACATGGCGCACAGATTTTACCGTCCCGGGGAACAATTGCAATCCCTTTCCCGAGTGCTTCAGCTGCGAAAGCTTCGTCTTTAACTTCGGAGAGCAGAATAACTTTTCCATTTACAGGGGATTTAATCTCTGCTTCCTGCTTGCCGCTGATAACTGTCCCTGCGTCTTCCGCTATAGAATTTTTGTCCGGCTCCAGTATCATATTGTCCTGGAATCCAAATAAATACGTTACAATCGCAGAACCAAAATATGCGATGGCGCAAGCGATACAAAATCCAGCAAAGCCTTTACCAATATATCCCGGCAGTGTCAGAATACTGGTGGATAACAGCGTGGGGGCTCCTGCTCCGCTGGCTGCCACAATTGCTCCTGCAATTCCGGAAAATACGGCTCCAATAAAAAATGGTTTTTTATATTTTAATGTTATACCGTAAATTGCCGGCTCTGTAACACCGGCAAGTACAGCTGATAATGCTGCAGATCCGGAAAGCGATTTTAACTCTTTATTCTTTGTCTTTAAAAATACACCTAAAGTTGCACCTGCCTGTGCCATATTATTCGGTCCTGTTATGGTAAATAAAGTATCCCGTCCATATTCTGCTATATTATTAAATACAATTGGAGCAAATCCCCAATGGAGTCCAAACATAACCACTGCCGGCCATAGCAGCCCCAGCACAAATCCTGCAATGATCGGACTGAAGCCAACCATGCCTGTATAACCAGATGCCAGGAGATTCCCTGCAAAATCAGCAACCGGGCCAATTACCAGATACGTGATCGGTACCATAATAACCAGGCTGAGTAAGGGTGTCATAAACCGTTTACAAATTTCAGGGAGAATATGTTTCAGTCCCTTTTCTAATTTAGATAATACATAAATAGAGATGATAATTGGAATAACGGAAGAAGTATAACTTACCAATACCACAGGTATATTCATAAAAGTCAGGGCCTCTCCTGCAGAATAAGCCGCCGTAATATCCGGATATACCAGTGCTGCCGCAATACCTACGGATACATATTGGTCTGCGTGAAATTTCTTAGCAGCAGTAAACGCCAGAAATACAGGTAAAAATGTAAATACTCCATCTGCGGCTGCATACAAAATGCGGTAAGTTCCCATATCTGCCGTCAGCCAGCCCAGTGTAGTACACAAGATCAGGATTCCCTTTAGCATACCTGCTCCGCACATAGCTGCCAGAATCGGTGCAAAGATTCCGGAGACCGTTTCCATGAACAGATTCAGAATGTTTTTCTTTCCCCTGTTCTCCACTTCTTCCGCTTCATCCTGTGCCTTAATTTTCGTATTTTTCAGAATTGCCTCGTATACATCTGCAACCTGGTTTCCGATTACAACCTGTATCTGCCCTCCGCTGTCAATGACCTTAATGACGCCTTCCAGCTGACCCAGTCTTTTTTTATCTACCCTGCTGCCATCCTTCACTTTAAAACGAAGACGCGTTGCACAATGAAATAAAGAAATTACATTTTCAGACCCGCCTACAAAGGTCTCTATCTTTTTTGACAAATCATCATAATTTTTCTTTGCCATGATCTCTCCTCCTAAAATCAACTGCATGAATTGTTTCTTTAAGATGCGCGCCAGAGCATGTTTTAAAATGCTCAAATCTTATTTGTCTGAATTTTAGCATTTCTCAATTCCACATACAATCCCCTCTGGATTTTTCTATCTATATGCTAATTTTCTCCCAAAAACGAACAGATATTTTAAAAAATTTGTAAAAAAACAACATGCTTTTAAATTTTCTTTAAAAGCATGTTGTTGCTATAATAAACCGTACAGCATTGTTAGAAAGTAATTATAAAACATTAAATAGAGGTTTCGTTGAGAAAGGGATGCTTTGTAGCCGGGGGAGTGTACGTAAAGATGGGGCGTGGCGGAATTACTTTGCAGAATTGAATTATCAAACAGGCTTTAGGAATAAATATACTTAGTTTTATCGAAAACACTGTCCCCTTCCAGAATTCTGGTTTTATAATAGATTCTGACAGTCTCTTCTTCCGCTTCTTCCATATGACGCAGCAGGTGCTTGACTGCCGCCAGATGGCGCTTTGTATGCGTTCCTTTTATAAGCGTCAGATTAATTCCGAGAAGACTAACCGGAGGCAGTGCATCGAATCCCACCAGGGAAACATCCCTTGGAATCCGGATCTGCCTCTCCAGAAGTGCTTTGCTGACTCCCAGTGAAATCACCGAACTCTCCAAAATAAAAGCCGTAGTACGAAAGATTCCTTCATCCAGGTATTTGACCATGGACTCATAAACATCAGCAACTGTATTCCCCAGGTGCCTGATCCGGTTGCACGCATCCCCGCATTCCCGCTTTGCCATCTCCAGGATAAATGCTTCCCGCCGTTCTACAAAATTAAAGATATCGATATTCTCAGCTAAATAAACAATATGGCTATGCCCTTTATCAACCAGATAATCCACACCCCGTCGGATTCCCTCCCGGTTGTCTACCAGATAGCTGTCCAATCCCTGGTCATAGAACAGATTATCCCCCACAACAATGGGAATCTTCATTTGGAGAAATGGATAAATATCACTCTGCAGCATTTCAGCAGCCATAATATATATTCCCCTGACATTTTTATCCTTACATTTCTTTATCAGGTTTTCCAGATTTTCTTTTTTTTCATGAAAAGTCATGTGCAGAAACTGATATCCGTTCCGATTGACAACACGCTCCAGCTCCTCCATAAAAATTTCTCCGCTTTTACTGGTGCTGCGTTCAAGAATCACCCCATGTTTGACGTAATTAAGCATCAGCACCATCCCTTTATCCACCGCGCATCCACTCAGTCTTTCTTCTTTATACAGCATCTGCATCCGGTCTGCATATTCCAGTATTTTCTTTTTGGTTTCCTCATTTACACCCGGCCGGTCATTTAATGCCAGGGAAACCGTTGCCGGGGATACTTTCAGTGCTTTTGCAATGTCTTTGGCTTTTAAACGCATTCCTACTCCTTTTACCTATATTTATCTGTTGTTTTGTCCATTGTATCATAATTCCATTAAATATCCTATCGCTAACTGTTTCCAATCATTCCCTCAGCCTGAGTATTGACTGGTATAAATTCAACACTCCCATTCCCCACTCTCTGTTGGGATAAATATAAGCCGGATTCCGATCGGCTCCCCGTAACAGATAAGTCTTGATGGAAGCAGAATTCATACTGAGATTATGTCCCTGCACAATTCCCCACGACATCAAAACTGCAGCTGCACCTGCCACATGGGCTGCCGCAATTGAGCTACCCGACTGATATGTCATGGGAATTCCAGACTCTGACAGGACACCGGATATCCCCGGACCATATACGTCCACCCCGGGAGCCACCAGATTGGGTTTCAAAAAGTTAACCCTGTTAAATCCATAACCTGTATGAATATAAAGGCTGCCGTCCCTGTGATTATAAGCACCAACCGTTATGCTGCTGTACGTATTTCCCGGCTCGGTAATTGTGGTAAATGGATCAGGATTCAAAAAAACCGTATGTTCTGTAATAAACCCAGTTATTGGAAGCCACATATGATAACTGCCTGTAATATAAAGAGAATTATATACCCGAATCCTCCATATCCCATGAGTCGGCGACACAAAACGCATCATAATAAACTGGCTCCCGGATCCCTGCTCCGAAATTCCATAATGAACGGAAATCTGTGTATTTTCTAATGTGAAGGTAACCAGAGTATCATTTTCTGAATCTAGCGGCAGCCTTTGAATGACCTGTCCTCCGGGTGATACAAATCCTACGGTATAAAGTTCAGGAGTGGATGCCCAAAGCTCCATTACGAATCCTTTTTCATCCGGCCCCACAAGCAATTCAACATCTTCGTACTCCATATTCGATGTTATATTTCCAAGAAAATGATGATGTCTTCCCACTTCATTCCCGGTTGCTACCACAGAAGCAAATCCCGTGATCAGATTTGTCCTCCTGAGCAGAAGCCCAAGCGGTGATGATCCTTCATGGCTTCCAAGATTAGTTCCAAGCCCAATACAGATAACCAGAGGCATTCTATAGCGTGCCGATACAAGAGCCAAATACTTTATCCCCATCATAATATCATTTTCCTGATATGCCACAGCAGAATCCTGAATGCAGTAAAAATCACGTAAATATTTTTTAGATTCTTTCAATTTTACAACTGCAATATTGCATTCAGGCGCTACTCCGATAAAATCAGAATTTTCCGATTCCGAACCGGCTGCTATGCCTGCAATAAAAGTTCCATGTCCGTTTTCATCTATACTTGGAACAACAGACAGAGGCTGTTCCGAAGCCAGTGCCAGATTAATCTGTTCGTTGGTATATTCTGTTCCATAAATAATTGTATCATTTACCGTAAATCCCGGTATTCCAGGTGGCAGCTCATTAGTTCCATTTTCAGACGGCAGATTCTGATCCCAAATACCTAAAATACGGGACCTTCCATCCACATGCCTAAATAATGGATTCCGGTAATCAATGCCCGTATCAATAAAACCTATAATGGTGCCCTGCCCCCGCAGGTTCAAAACAGGCTGATTAATTGTTTCAATAATACCGGAAGCTTCCAGACTTGATGTGTCTAGTAGCGTATAAAGTTTCGGGATGGAAAAATATTTATATTTGTGCGTGGTAATTGGGACTGCATCTTCCATAGGAACATACAGGATAGAAAACTGACTGTCCGCATAATCTGCACATGCCCCCGTATTATCCTTAAGGACACCGTCTAAATCATAGGTGTTGTTTGATATAATAAAATCAGCAAATTCCTCTGATGCTACATTTTTCTGGCACTCCATGTAATTCTCCCGTACTGCTTTTCTTAAAATCTATGCTGAACTAGATGGAAACATACTAACCTTCCCAGAGCGCTTTTTGGCGGCACGCAGTCCAAAAATCTGTATACTTCACTGGTTAATTATGGTATTATTTTATTAATAAAAGATCCCGTTTACAAAAATCAGAAAGGTTTTATAAATATGCTATCTTCGATGAAAAAGAACGTCACAAAAAGTAAAGATGATTTTGGTATTCCCTATTACGCATTATACAGTATTTTATTTTTAATGATCGGCGGCATATGTTTTTTCTGCCTGTTTTCTCAGAATAAATCTCTGGTCTCTAATGGAGATGCCCTTAATCAGCATTTTTCTGCCCTTGGCTACTATGGAAAGTATTTACGGGGAATCCTAAGAACATTTTTTGAAACGGGAAATCTGTCTATCCCCCTATGGGATTCTAAGCTGGGATTTGGTGCAGACGTAATCACTACTCTAAATTATTATGTAATCGGAGATCCCCTTACGCTGCTTTCGGCGCTTGTTCCAGCTTCTAAAACAGAGTATTTATATGGATTTTTAATTATTCTGCGGCTCTATCTCTCAGGTTTGGGATTTTTATTATACTGCCGTGTTATGAAAAAAGATAGGCTCTCATCTATTTGCGGAGCATTTGTCTACACTTTTTCTGCATATGCACTGTATGCTTCCACAACACACCCTTTTTTCGCTAATTCTATGATATACCTGCCTTTCCTGTTAATAGGAATCGAAAAAATTTTTCAAAATAAAACACCTTATCTCTTTATAATCATGGTCTTTATTTCAGCACTCAGCAATTTTTACTTTTTCTACGTTTTAAGTATTTTAATTTTCATATATGCAGTGGTTCGCTTTTTTGATTATTACAAAGAACGCAGGGGACACCATTTTTTATTATGTCTGGGACGCTTCAGTGGTTTTTACTTTTCAGGTGTTCTGCTCTCCGGCATCTTATTACTGCCCGGTATCCTGGCTGCATTATCTACCAGGCGCTTCAACATGGACAATGCAGTACCGTTGTTCTATCAATATAGTTACTACAAAAAGCTTCTGTTTGGTATTTTTACAGGTCAGGGTGCCGGGAACTGGACTTTCATTGGCTGCTCCATTATAACCTTTCCTGCGCTTGTCATTTTATTAATGCAGAGAAAAAAATACCGGAACCTGAAAGTCTGCTACCTGATCCTGACAGGATTTCTGTTAATACCTTACATTGGACATATTTTTAATGTTTTCTCCTATTCCATAAACCGTTGGAGTTATGCATATTGTTTTATGATGGCATTTATCCTGGTGTGTATGATACCTGAGTTTTTACATATAACAAAGAAAAAATTCATACTGTTAACATGCATCACTGTCTGTTATCTCATACTCTGCAATACCATTGGAAGAAACACCGGGGACAGTTTTCTTAAATTTGGAACTTTACTGGTACTAACAGTTCTGGCTCTGCCACTGATATCTTTTCTATATAAGAATCAGTCTATCAGACCTCGTCTGCGCGAGCCAATAACATATTTATCAATTCTCATATTGATTACCGCAGGAATTGCATGTTATGGATTTGACCAATTTTATTCGGAACACCCGGACGAAAGCAGATTCCACAACAGAGATGCAGCCTATTCCGTCATTGTGAATGAACCGCTCAGCACGCTAAATCAGTTAAATGATCCTGATTTCTTCCGCTATGAACTTATGGGACAGGCTTCGAATATCTCCCGTACTAACTCCGCCCTGCTAAACGGCTTAAATGGTATGGATTTTTATTATAGTATAGCAGATGAAAATGTGAGCAAATTTCTGTTTGAAGTATCAGGGTCCTTTCGCAGTACTAACTGCTATCGCGGATTGGACAATCGCATTATTCTGGATTCCCTTGCAAATGTGAAATATCAGGTTACCGACAACACAACAAAAGAAAATCCATTTTACGGCTATGCATTGCTTCAAACACCTCAAGCCGGGACCTCGGCCTGCCAAATATACCAGAATCAGAATATGCTGCCCTTTGGATATACTTATGACAGTTATCTCCCCAGAGCGGATTATGAATCGCTTAGCCCTACACAAAAACAGGCGGCGATGCTTCAGGCTGCTGTTCTGGATTCAGATACCGGTAATCTCAAAAAAGCGGAAGTTCAATATACCGATTTGAAAGTGCCATACAAAATAAAATCCTCTAAAAATGTAACTTATGAAAACGGGAGCTTTTATGTAAAAAAACCTTCTGCATCGGTAACATTTGTTTTTAATGGAATTCCGGACTCTGAAAATTACCTTATCTTCCAGAATCTCCAATATAAAGGAGAAACTCAGAGCAAAAGTAAAAGTACAGAAACATCTGCCGAGATCACTGCTGCAGCAAACGATATTACGAAAAGCCTGACCGTGTTGACTCCGGAATACCGCTGGTATGAAGGCCGAAACAACTATCTCTTAAACTTTGCTTACAGCAGCAGCCCCTTGAAAGAGATCACGATTACATTTCAGCGTAAAGGTTCCTATACCTTTGATGATATCATTGTCAACTGCCAGCCAATGGATCATTATATTTCGCAGATAAACCTTTTGAAACAGGATTATCTTAAAAATACGGTATTTTCGCCTAACCGGATCAAGGGATCTATTCATTTGGATTCCTCCAGGCTCTTATGTATGACCATCCCTTATTCCAAGGGCTGGAGCGCCTATGTGAATGGCAATAAAACAGAACTTTACAGAGTAAATACTATTTATTCCGGAATTTTACTGGATGCAGGTGAGCATAAAGTGGAACTGAAGTATTTTACTCCCGGCTTGGGGGCAGGCATATTTTGTTCTCTGCTGGGCATCATTTCCTTTATAGTTATTATACGATACCGGAAATTTCAGAACAGGAGATCCTAGTGCCTCCCGGCGTAAATACGCCACTATATAGCACCCGCTATCCGCGCCAGCTGCACGTCTGTGAATCTAGTCGTAGCCCGCTACGCCGTCGATTCACAGACGCACACCTGACACAGATATCAGGCACTATATATCGACGTATTTACACCGGGAGGCACTAGTGCCAGGCGGCACTAGGTCCAGTCATTTTTCCTGTATTTTTCCGGTGAGATTCCATTCTGTTTGCGAAATGCCTTACAGTAGTAGCTTGCGTCATGGAAACCACAGGCGTACGCTATTTCTGTAATAGATTGGGTTTCCTGTTTTAACAATTTCTTGCTTTGATTGATCCGGAATTCCAGAAGATAGCCAAAGGGTGTCATATTCAGGATTCGATGGAAAAGCCTGTTACAGCTGCTCTTGCTGATATTCGCGGCATTTGCCATATCTTCCAGGGTAATTGATTCCGTATAATGTTTTTTAATATACAGCATGATTTTCATAATGCTGTAATTGGAGGAATCTACCGGTGAAGATGATGCAGTACAAAGCCCCGGAATGTTTTGTATCATATCAATAAATATCTGCTGTAATGAATGCTGTACTAAAAATTCTCTTTCAAAACCATTGGAAGCTGCCGCCTGATTCAGTTTGTGTATATGTGACAGACAGATCATTTCCCATGAAGTGGATTGATTGAAAATATGATATGGAACACAGCCATTTTGCATAAGCGGAATAATATATTTGGCCGCTATTAAACTTTGCATGGTTTCTGAAATAAATTCCGGTGCAAAAGTATAGCTGTAATAAACCGGATTTTCATTCTGGGCAGGTTTTACCTGATGCAGAACCTTGGAGTTAATAAAAACTGCTTCTCCAGGGCCCATCTCAAAAGTATCAGAACTTACCGAAAAATGAAAATGACCGGATTCAACATAGGTTAATTCAAAATCATTATGCCAATGCCAGGGGACGATACCCATATCCAGATTAAGGGTAAGACCGGTGGATATCAGAATGGGATATATAGAGGTTCCATGTTCTTCTAACTGCTTCAATGTGTGATCCGTTTTTATAATAGGTGTTTCCATTTACATATTCCTTTCGCACTATGCCTGATCTGGCTTTACTAGTGAGCCTATTCGGGAGCTTTCTGACAATATATTTATAAAAAATGACATTATCACTATATAAACAAATAAATATTAGTAATATAATACCATAAGGTCCGTAAAAGGAACAGCATAAAATAATATGAAAAAATAATACAAAACAGTGTAAGGAGGATATACGAATGGATAATATTGAAAGAAGAGATCGGGAAATGCCGTATATTTCAGATGATGCGGTATTTGAGGAACAAAAAATAACCAGAAAACTTTTACAGGAATTTAATTTTATGGATCGGTCAGATTTTGACGGTCTTGGTAAATTAGTAAAACAGATACTTGGAAAATCCGGAGAGGGCACTTTTATTAATCCACCTTTTTATTGTGATTATGGAAGCCATATTGAAGTAGGTGACAATTTTTTTGCTAATTATAATTGCAGCATTATCGATGTGGCTAAAGTGACGATAGGTAATAATGTAATGTTAGCGCCAAATGTTGCAATTTACACAGCTGGACATCCGATTCACCCTGATTCCAGAAATTCCGCGTATGAATACGGAATAAAGGTAACCATTGGCAGTAATGTCTGGATTGGCGGAAATGTTGTAATCAATCCCGGAGTGACCATTGGGGATAATGTAGTAATCGGAGCAGGAAGTGTAGTTACCAGAGATATTCCCGCTAATGTAGTAGCTGTTGGAAATCCCTGCAGAGTAATGAAACAGATTACGGAAAATGACCGCAAATATTATTATAAAGATAGAGAATTCGATGAGGAAGCATGGGCAAATATCTCCGGAAAGTGATTAAGGTAAGATGAAAAATTTAAAAAGTATGATCCCTGCAAAAGGGGGATTTTATGGTAATCTCTTAGCCCTTGTGTTTCCGATTGCATTCCAGAATCTAATGACCGCTGCCGTGAGTGCGGCGGACGTTGTTATGGTAGGGGTTGTAAGCCAGACTGCGCTGTCTGCAGTCTCCCTGGCGAGCCAGGTTCAATTTGTCCTCAGCCTGTTTTATGCAGGTCTTACCATAGGGACTACAATTCTTGCCGCCCAGTATTGGGGTAAAGGTGATAAGTCCGTGGTGGAACAAGTTCTTGGGATTTCTATTAAATTATCACTTGTCATCTCAGTCCTGTTTGCCGTTGGAGCGATTTTTTTCACCGGACAGCTGATGATGATTTTTACATCTGATCCCGAACTGATAGCTACGGGGATTCCTTACTTAAGAATCGTGGGAATTTCTTATCTGTTTACCAGTGTTTCCCAGATATATCTCTGCATTATGAAAAATACCGGCAAGGCATTGTTAAGTACTATTATCAGTTCCACTGCTATGATTTTAAATATTTTATTAAATGCAGTATTTGTATTTGGCCTTTTCGGCGCTCCTAAATTAGGTGTAGCGGGCGTGGCTATTGCAACAACTATTTCCCGGGCAGTGGAACTAATCTGGTGTATCGCAGAATCCCTCAAAGAAAATAATATTCACATTCGAATCAAATATATTATAAAAAATAATTGGGAACTGTTTAAAGATTTTATGCACTATTCTACACCTGTATTAGGAAATGAACTGGTATGGGGTTGTGGGTTCACCATGTATTCCGTTATTATGGGACATCTTGGAAGTGATGCTGTAGCGGCAAATTCCATTGCCAATATCGTTAAAAACCTAGCAATCTCTCTTTGCATCGGTGTCAGCAGCGGAGGTGCAATTCTACTTGGAATCGAGTTAGGAAAAAGAGATTTAAAACTGGCTAAACTATATGCTGCCAGGCTTTGTAAACTTTCCCTGATTACCGGTGTGATCGGCGGAGGCATTATACTTGCCGCCAGACCCTTTATCCTGGATTTTGCATCTTTATCTGATCTGGCAAGAGGATACTTAAGTACGATGCTGTATATCTGTTCCTATTACGTTATTGGGAAGTCAATCAATTCTACTATTATCGCGGGGATCTTCTGTGCCGGAGGGGATACTAAATTTGGCTTTATCTGCGATACCATTGATATGTGGCTGTTTGCGGTCCCTTTGGGACTTTTATGTGCATTCATTTTCAACCTGCCGGTTGGCTGGGTATACTTTATCATCAGTATGGATGAACTTGTAAAGCTGCCATTCGTATACCGGCATTATAAGAAATACCTCTGGCTTAAGAATATTACACGGGAGTTTGACAACATTAATCCTGATGGAGACTTAGCAGCAATTAAAAAAAAGGCGGTATAGCGCATCATGCTATACCGTCTGTTTTTTTATCTTCTGTTATATATCTTCTGTATTTGAACTACTTTTGAACTACTTTTGAACTACTTTTAAACTACTTCTACTTTTACTTTTGTGCTCTTTCCATTGCTGGTTTTAATTGTGATTACGGCTTTTCCTTTTTTCTTAGCCACTATTTTTCCTTTCTTATTTACTGAAACAAATCTACTGGCAGAAGTTGTATAGGTAATTTTATCCGTTGCCGTAATTGGTGACCTGGAGATCTTCAATTGGTAACTCTTCCCTTTTTTCAATGTAACTTTCTTCTTATCTGCAGTAATCTTATTCGTTTTTACAGCGCTTTTTACAACTTTTATTCTGCAGACCGCTTTTGCACCTTTTACGGTTGTAACTATAATACTGGTATTTCCAGCTTTTTTTGCAGTAATTTTGCCTGATTTCGTTACCGTCGCAATTTTTTTATTTTTACTTGTCCAGCTTTTGATTTTATCTCCTGACAGGAGTCCCGATGCTTTCAACGCTTTTGTGCTCTTCTTTAATTGCAGTTTTATAGAAGATGCGTTTAATTTAACTCTTGGTTTTACTACTTTTATAGAACAGGAACCGGATACGTTACTTCCATCTGCCGCTGTGGCGATGATCCTTACCGTTCCATCTTTTTTAGCTGTGACTTTTCCCTGGTTATCAACAGTTGCGACTTTTGTATCCGATGAAGTCCAATTAAGGTTCTTATTCGTGGCATTTTCCGGAAGTAACACCGCTCTTACCGTAGTTTTCTCTTTAATAAAGATCCGGTTAGCTGATGCAGTAACGGAAATGCGACTAACCTTTACATCGGACGGCGGCACTGCTTTTAATGTTACAGTGGCTGTCCCAAATTTATCAGGATCTACCGCTGATGCAGCCCGAACCGTTAACAGTGCTGCTGTTTCATCTATTCCCACTGTCAGTACACCATCCTTGGAAATTGTGGTAGCCGCACTGTAATTTCCGGTAACGGACCATGTTACTGTCTGCTGAGGTTCATTTTTACCAATTACAGATGCCGTAAATTTCTGTGCGCTTCCTCTTTCCAGTACTGTTGACCCCGGAGATACTTTTACACTTTCTACAACCGGTTCTCTGTCTGCTGCTATCAGGTCTTTCATTGCCTGATTCAGAGCCTGGGCAACAGTGTCCACGGTTTCCTGATCTGCAGTTTCATCACTAAGTATTCTTTGTGCTTCTTCTAATGCATCCTGGAAATTTTTCCAGCTTGATTCCGTATAATCAGCCTGCTTACCCTCATAAGTTTTAGCATCTTCGATTGCTTTTTCCAGAGCAGCTCTATCAATTACCGGTTTGTTATCCCGGTTATAGATCCCCATTTCAGCCAGCTGCAGGAAATAATAATCTCTGTCCGCTGCTGCCGGATCGCCTAATTTTGTTACATGCAGTCTGACATACCTTGCATTTACGGATTCAAAAGTGAATACGGAAGGCTTACCAACTGCCGCTTCATAATCCGTATTGGTTACAATTGTATCGTATTGCGTTTCATTTTCTTTGCGTACTTCAAATGAAAAATCTTTCGGGAAATTCGGTGCCCCTCCGTTGATACTGAGGGTATCTGACCTTGGATAGAGCTGGATACGATTGAAGTCCGTATCTTCCCCTAAATCAATTTCTACCCAATAATCCACGTCCGGTGACTGACCTTGCATCGTAGTATAGCCCAAGCTTTGGGATTCACTGGTTAAAATACCATCTACGAGATTTGCATGTGACCATGCATCGATATCCCAACCTGTTTCATTACTGGTGACCGGCTGCTGTTCCGCCAGGTTTTCACTGCCAATCCATGCAAATTCTGCTGTTAATGTCATATTGCCCTGAGGTGTAACTGTAATCTGTGAGCTCTTAGCAGATTCATCTCCACTCCAACCCACACAGGCGTAATCTACATCATTAACCGGTACCGCTTTGATTGTAACAGCTTTTCCCTTTTCCACTTTAATTCCGGAAGGCATTACCTGCATCTCACTGCCATCCACACTTATGAGACAAGGAATTGTTGTATCTGCATTTTTCAGTGTGATATTACAGTATTCAGCCACACCTGTACTAAAGTGGTACGAGCCGGAAACTGCTTCAAACACAGCTTTATTATCTTTTGTTTCTATGTAGGATAAGCCATCTTTTTCTGCCGTCACTTCTGTATATGATTTTCCATTTACCGTAACTGTTTCACCATCCTCTACCGGAATAGAAATGGTTGCAGTTGTATTTGCAGGTACTACCGCATCATAATTAAATTTGGCATCCTGATAGCTCCAGTTGCTGACAATGCTGCCGTATGCCGAATCATATGTGCAATCCACTTTCTGAATAGACTGATCCGGTGATGGCTGAAGAATAATATGCTTGAATCCCGGATTCTGGGTGTCATACATAATTCCTGCCATGTAGCCATACATCCATTCTGCAACTGCCCCATAAGCATAGTGGTTAAATGAGTTCATGCTGACCGGACCAAATCCGTCTTCAATTGTATAAGAATTCCATCGTTCCCATACAGTAGTAGCTCCCTGATCAACTGAATACAGCCAGGATGGATTACCATGCTGAAGCAGCAGCTGATAAGCCACATCGGTTGCTCCGATATCTGATAATGTCTGCATGATAATTGCGGTCCCTAAAAATCCAGTCTGCAGTTTATTGCCATTGCGTTTGATATTATCTAATAGCGCCTGTTTTACTACCGCTTTAGAATTTTCATCCGGCAGTAAATCCATTTTTAATGCCATCAGACATGCCGTTTGTTCTGTACGCTTCAGACTGCCGTCTTCCTGTACAAACATTTCCTGGAAAAATGCTTTTTCTTCTTCATAAAGTGCCTGATACCGCTCTGCATCCTCTGTTTTTCCCAATACCGCAGCCATTTCTGACATCATTGCGGCATCCCAGGCATAATAGGCGATACCAAACAGATTTTGTACTTCATCGTCATTACTTTCATATGCTAACCAGTCACCGTGATTATGGCCTCCGCCCATCTTATTCGTGGATGCCATAAAAATATCCATGAAGTCCTGCATGTTACTATAATTTTCTTCAATGACTGTGGCATCCCCGTACATTTTATAAAGGTTATAGGGTATGATAATACCGGCATCTCCCCATCCAAGCTGTCCGATCTCGCCATATCCGTTGTAAGGTGCAGTATCCGGATAAGCCCCATTGTATTCGCCCTCAGTTACCTGGGAATCATTCATATCATCCATATATTTTCTGAGGAATCCCTTGGAATCTCCGTTATATGCAGCAGCAGTTGAGAATACCTGAGTATCTGCCGTCCACCCTTTCCGCTCATCACGCTGCGGGCAGTCGGTAGGCACTGAGAGATAATTGCTATACTGTCCCCACAAAATATTGCTGATCAACTGATTTACATCGTCATCAGAAGTGGAGATCATTCCAGTATCATCTGCCACGGAACTCACCACAATACCTTTCATTCCATGAATCGTCACATCCTGCGTTGTTGTAACTTCCACATACCGGAAACCATAAAAACTGGAGGTGGAATGATAGCTTTCAATTCCCTCACCATTCATGATATAGCGTCCCGCCGCCTTTGCCGACCGGAGATTGGCTGTATAGATGCTGCCTTGTGCGCCATCATTTCCACGGGATTTCAGTCCGTTATTATCATTGAGCATTTCGCTGTGACGCATGGTCAGGATCGTACCCTTTCTGCCTTCAGCCTGTATCTCATCCCAGCCTGCAAAATTCTGTCCCATATCAAATACTGCTGTCTCTCCTGCTTTCAGAACAAAAGCGGATACCGGAGCATAAGTTCCTGTTATATTGATCCTTCCGAACTGATTTTCATTTGCATCCACAGCACCATCATATACTACCGCAGATTGTGCAGTAAGTTCAAGATCATTACGAACGCGTACAGACGGCCCATCCTGCGGGCAGATGATACCATTAAATTCTTTATTCAGATCCGCATATGTCCACTTTGAATCATCATAGCCGGTCTGCCGGAATGACAAGTCTGCATTCGCATCATAGGTTTCACCATTATAAATATCACCATACAGGATAGGTCCCTGAAGCGCAGTCTTCCAACTTCTGTCTGTTCCGATCACTCTGGTCGAACCATCTCCATAAGTCAGCAGCAGCTGAGCACGGAATGCCTCTTCTTTGCCATAAAAACCTGCAACCTGTCCGGACCACCACCCTGAGGTTACATGTGCTGATATCACACTGGTTTCTTCTCCATTTACCATTTGTGTAACATCATAAGTATGGTAAATTGTTCGTTTGGAGTGATGGTTATAACCTGGTTTTAGTTCGTCATAAATCACAGATCCATCATCCTGCCTGGTTCCAACACGTTCCCCATTGATGAATACGTCATATACACCCAATCCGGCAGTATACAGTTTTGCAGATACCAGATTATCACCAGGCGTTACTTCCTTACGAAAAGTGGAAATCCCCTGAGGCGGCAGAAGAATACCCACGCCCTTTGTTACAAATTTGCCATCCTCTACCGCACCGGTAAGAAATGGGTTTTCATTTTCAAAATCATAGTCATATACAATATCTCCGCTGATATTATCCGTATAATCTACTAATCTAAAATTATCTACTGTTCCGTTTTCCTCAAGATCTGCACGAAATCCCAGATGTGCAATTTGAGGAGCAATTCCTATTGAGTTCTGATCGCTCAGTTCACCAATAGAAAAAGTATCTATTAACTGTTCATTTATGTAAGTTTTTATTTCTTCTTCCGTTACATCAATCTTAATATGTGCGGAATTGGTCTTAAATTCCTCTGCTGAACCTAAATATGAAGTGACATCTTTATTATGACTGCTGTATGTAGCAAAGCTGCCATCCTTCCAGGTATGGGGTTTGAATAAAACCTTTCCCGGCTGATCTTTTGTATTTAACTGAAACATGTAGAAGTTAGATGTATCTGTCGCATTAAATAATAAACTTACCGCATCCGTATGGCAGGTAATATCCGCCTCTACGGAATAATGCACTTTTTCTACTGTTTCTTCCTCTGTTTTCTCAAGCGCAATTGTTTCTACTCCTGTATATTTTGTATTCAGCCTGCCATTTTCAACGGCACCGTCATCAAAAGGATTATAACCATCCTCAAAATCATATTTTTTCAATACAATTCCGTCCGGATCTACAGAATAATCAGTCAGTGTAATATTGTCCATCCACCCTGCTTCATCTTCCATTGAATGAGAGCGGAAGCCCAAACGCCCTATGGTTCCGTTTAATCCAATTCCTCCCAGGTCAGATGCCGGAATCTCCTCAATTAAATGATCATTCAGATAAGTGGATATGGATTCATTAGTGGCAACAACTTTTACGTGCTGAACATCCGTATCTTTTCCGTTTATATACTGTGACACATTCATTTGCCGAATCGTATGGAAATTACCCGCCTTCCTGTAATGTGGTTTAAATTCCATATACCCGTTTTTATTATTAAACTGCCATAACAGAAAATTATTATTGTCTGTAGCTTCCAACAGAAGGCTGACGCTGGTAGTTACAATCTGAATATCGGCTTCCACAACATAATTCGTCTCTCCTGCTGTGGATGTTGGCGGTTCCGTAGAATTTCCTACCTGTATCCACTGGGACTGGTTCCATCCTTCATTTCCCAACAATCCCATTTCAAAGCTGGCTGCATCTGACTGTATTTCATTTCCGTCTTTATCCCATACTACCACCTTCCAATAGTAGGTTGTTGATGCTTCTAAAGGATTGCCTGCATATTTGATTCCCACTGATATGTCACTCAATATCTTTTGAGAGTCCCAGTATACATCAGCAAATTCCACATCCTTTGCCACTATAATCTGATATGCTGTCTGGCACTGTCCCATTGCAGTTGAGTTCATTTTCCAGCTAAAAACCGGATTAGCTGTATCAATCCCAACTGGATTCACCAGGTCATCTGTTTTTAAATCATATATCGTAGTATCCTGGGTATCGTCAGCAAAGCTGCTGGTATCTTCTTCACCCACCATGCTGATTTCTGCTGCAAATACAGGTGCTTCGAGAGATACAACACTCATTACAACAGCTAACAGCAGCGCTAAACTTTGTTTTCTTTTCTTCCAAAACCGATTACAAATACTTTCTCTCCATTTCATACGTATCTTTTCCCTATCCCTTCTTCTTTTGCTTCATTCCAGAGCGTGTTTGATCATTGCTTTCCGACATCTGTGTGTCACACATTGTGAGGAATTTGTTCCGAAAATACAAGGCGCAGCGAGCTGCCTGACTAACTTCGGGGCAAAATTCACAATTTTTCCTTTTTAATACAGAAAAAAATATCACTATTATCAATTTTTTCTCATTTAGAATAGCAATAACCCGTCTTTTTTACTAGAGTAATATCTTTTGATTAGAGGTAAAATCTTTCTTTTTGTAAAAACCTTTTCAGGATACGGATACAAAAATTGGCAAACAACAGGATTCCCCGTGTTTGCCAATTTCATTCTAATTATGTATTTTAGACGGTTCGGTATAGATTTTAAACCGGGTTTTCTGCCTTTTCATGATCCCCTTTTTCCTGCATTGTCTTATATCCCTCAAATTGATTCAGAGATAATTCAAACTGCTGTCTCTGATTGGTGCTGATTACATTTAAAATCAAACCGCTGAAGTATGACTGTAAAGAAGCCACAACAAGAAAGCCGCAGATAATCAGGGTTGGAAAGCGCTCTACCAAGCCTGTTTTGAAGTATTCTCCCAATACCGGTACAAAAAAAGCAACAGATAAAAGAAACAAAATAACGGCAATAATGCGATAAAAGGAAAAGGGACGGTAATGTTTGTATAGTCTCGCCACCATTTTTAAAACTTTGATTCCATCAGAAAAAGTATTCAGTTTGGAGATACTTCCCTGGGGGCGGTCTTTATAAGAAATGATCACATTTTCCAGGTGCATATTTTTATCCAGTGCATGGATCGTCATCTCTGTCTCAATCTCAAATCCTTTTGATAATACTGGAAATGTCTTGGCAAATCGATAACTAAATGCCCGATAGCCCGTTAGGATATCACGTATATTGTTTGCAAAAAGGAGATTAATCAGCTTGCGCACCACTTTGTTTCCAAGGTTGTGGAACAGTCTTTTATTTTCTTCAAAATATGTAGAAGACAGACGGTCGCCGATTACCATATCAATTCCTTTATCTAACACAAGATCTGCCATTTTCCGGGCATCTTCTGCCGGATAAGTGTCATCCCCATCTACCATCAGATAACACTGTGCATCTATCTCCCGGAACATGGTCCGGATCACTTCTCCTTTCCCCTGCTTCTTTTCATAGCGGACAACCGCTCCTTCCATTCTTGCTATCTCATCCGTTCCGTCGTTGGAATTGTTATCATAGACATAGATAACCGCTTTTGGCAAAGCACGCTTAAAATCCCTGATCACTTTCCCAATGGTAGTACTTTCGTTATAGCATGGTATTAAAACTGCTAATTCATCCATTATCTCACCTCTTTCAATTGCAAAGATACAAACCGCTTAACAACACACTGATCCCTGCTAATACGCCTGTGCCTGCATGGATTGCTGCCTTAAACTGCCTGTCTCTTATCTCGGTTTCCGCCTGCATTATTACCAACACTGCCGGTATGCATAAAAAGATTCCAAAGTCACACATATACCGCATTAATATACCTGCCATCTGCACATCTGCACCCATAATTACAATTGCTGCTGCCAGTGAAACCAAAGCAAAAGCAAACAGCCCTTTTTGCCGGAGTCCCTTTTTCATTTTTATAATGAACACGTTGAGCCATAGGAAAGGATGCAGCATTAAAATCCCCCCATACATTCCTTCGAAAATAGTGATCCCCTGATAGGCAGCCGCAACGTCTACTTTCTGCATAAACGGAAATTGTGTCTGAAAGTTTACCGGCTGCAGCAAAAACATATAGATTCCCAAAGGAAAGCGGTCCAGATGAAATCCTCTGTTTGTCATATCATTCGTAGTAAGATTATAATTTGCCCCGAAATCAAAAGGGGATCCAAATCTTGCATAATTATAATACATTAGCCCTGCTCCAATCAGAAGAAAGGGTAAAAGGCAAATACCAGCCTGTTTCGCCCAGACTCTTTTATCCAGCCTCCATGTCTTTTTTAAATGCGGAGCCAAAAGGCAAAAACAGGGGAAACAGGCCGCCAGCATCTGTGGACGGCACCCTGCAGTAAGTGCCAGGCAGATACATCCTGTAAGGACACGTTTTATATGGATTTTCTCCTGCCCCAATCCGGATATTAAAAAATACATTCCCCATACCACAAAGCACATTCCCATAATAATCGGGAGGGCATAAAATGTGGGATATTCTGCTACAATCAGGCTTCCGCTTCCGCAAAATACTAATATTTCCAGAAGCAGCAGCATTCCAAAAGAAGTCTTTTTAAAATATCTTTTCACCAATTCCAACAGCAACATTACAATTCCCAAAACAAACAGTGCTTCGCAAAAGACTGTCCCCGCAACTGTCGGAAACCCCTGTCCGGTAATCAAGTAATATGGAAGATAAAAAAACAGTACCGGGGCAATTCCAAAATAAACATAATATTTTCCTTCAAAGTAGGCGGTATCCCATTCGGACGGAACTTTCAGGTTTTTCCGAAGCTTTGTATCATAGGGATTATCCATAGCCAGCAATTCTTTCGATGGTTCAATATCCAGATAAAAATGTCCTTTCGCCAATGATTGCGCCAGCTTCTCATATTGGTAGTGATGAACCCATGGCGGATCCACATATTTTGCAGTCGCAAATGCGCCAGACAATACCACGCCTAACTCAATACCAATCACCGCCACACAGATGCAGTATTGCTTTTTATTCCTCATATCACATTTAGCCTTCAATAAATTCCGCATGTAATACAGTCCGGATAACAGCATCCATAATATAAAAATCCCTGCTATATTAGAAATATGTAAATTTAAAGGCTTATGAACATTCAGACCAATCTGTTTGATCCAAACTGCTTCTCCTTTTAAATCTTCCAGTTCTATTTTCAGCTTTTTTGCTTTACCACTCAGGTTTAGTTTCACATATTTACCAGCAGCGCTGTTAACACTTATAACAAGGGGTGGAAGTTCATAGTACAGCTCATTTCCTTCATCCGCCGCTGAAATCCGAATTTGGAATTGACTGATACTCTCCTTTTCCGGCTGCAAATCCAGATATAAATTGTGAACTGCTTCATTGATATCTGTAATTTCAATTACTGCCTCCTCTTTGCTAAAATGCACTTTGCCCGGCTCTTCCGTCTCCTTCTCCACACTATAGTCAACCGAATATCCCTCTATGGGTGAAAAGGTGAAAGACTCCCAGGTCCGATAATTGACCAGAAAGCATTCTGCCAGGACTGCAATCAATAAACCAATGATTACACTCTTTATCATCTTTCTCTTTGACTCACATTTCATTTTCATTTATTGCCAGCTCCATTCTGTTGTCTGTCTACTTTTTCTCGTTGTAGACCTTACTGTTATCTTAAAATAAGAATCTTTCAACACCCTTACAAAATCAGAGAACATTCTTACAGTTTTGTCATAATTTGTTTAAAACCCTGGATTGAACCTATATTTTTGCCATAAAATAAAAAATACTAACCAGCGATATGGAAAGACATGGACCCTGAATTGAAATCCATTTTTCTTTTGTATCGTCAATTAGTAATTCATAAAGTTTGGTTTTAGCTAAGAAAAGGAAGGACCTTTTCTCAGCAAAAACCAATGTTTAATTTAATTTCAATCGTTACTTTCCGGTATCCGGTACACTTCCACATCTGTACCCAAAACCAGTTTTTCCGCCATAGCATATACTCCTGAAATCTCCGTATTTGTATGGCTGCCAACAAACAGATTCATTCCCGCAAAACGTGCATATTGCTGTGAATACAATGCATATTCACCGGTGACGTAGGTATCACATCCTTTTTCTACCGCAATTTTCATTTCCGTTGTAAGGTTCCCACCACCTGCAGCTACGCATATTTTTTTAATCTTTTTGTTATGATTCTTATATTGCCGAACGGGTTCCTCTAAGATTCCAGTCAGCTTAACAGAAAATTCTTCAAATTGCATCCCGGTATCCAGTTCCCCTATACACCCACCATTATAAATTTCCGCATAAGGCAAATCCTTTTTTAAATTTCTGATTCCCAGCGCCTTAGCCAGCGAGGCGCTTGTTCCAAAATCCGCATCATCCAGCGGTGCGTGAAAAAATGCATGGATTATATGATATTCTTTCAGCAATGCATTACACTCTTCTTTCATTCCGAAAACGAATTCCCAGGAATCATGATGTGTCAGCATGAAATTGACCTCCATCTTTTTTGCTCGAAGAATAATTTCCGGCGTCAGATTCGTGGCATATCCGATACGGCGCACATCCAGCTCCATTTCATTATAAATCCCCCACTCTTCCGGTTTAGCAGCCAGTTTATCCGAATCAAACAGACCTATTAATTTAGATTTTAATATACAGTATTTCATTCATATCTCCTTTTCTGTTTATTTAATATCTCTCACTTTTCACCACATGGCTTTACATATACAGAGTGTATCTAATTGTGTATTAGATAATAATCTCACAGCTTTAAAGCTTGACAATAGAATAACCCCAAAGTATGATTAATGATAAGGTCAGTTGACCCACTTAAGGAGATTTTTATATGAGCAAAGATTTACTTTTATATATGCCTCCGGGGATAAAGGAAAAATTAGTGAGAAAACATTATTCTGCCGGAAGCCCAATCCTGCTTGCCGGTCATGATAATTCCTTTGTATTTTTCTTACTCAAGGGGGAAGCCGAAGCATTTATTCAAAATGCGGAAGGTACAATGACTACCGTATATGTATACAAATCCAACAGTATATTTGGAGAAATTGAACCTTTCTATGATGAATTGAAGCCGGTAAGTATTACAGCAAATACTTCCTGCACGGTTGACGTACTTCATAAAAAAGATTTTATAGAATGGCTGCGGAATGATTTTGACGCAGTATCGGCATTAATTTCCATAATTGCAGAAAAGCTTGTAGGAAACAGTCTGTTAATTGAAGAATTATCATTAATGAATGTGCGTGAACGGGTTTTAAGATGTATTGCTGTACATTATGAACAGAATCGTCTGCATTTGCTTACAAAGAAACAGATTTCATTAGAAGCGAATGCTCCCATCAGAAGTATAAACCGTGCGATCGCACAATGTATAAAAGAAGAATTGTTCTGTTATGAAAACAAAAAAATACACATATTAAATAAGGAAGCTGTCTTGAACTTTCTTCCCCATATTTAAAATCAATACACATAACACATAAAGGGGCAGCAAAAATCTGCCCAGGGAGGTTTTATTGTGATTACATATATCATTTCAATCTTATTATTGGTTTTGAATATCTTTAATCCCAGAGTTTTATGGTATTTCAAATTTTGGCGGGCTTTCGGTAAAAGTACCGAGCCTTCAAAAACATATATCCTTTATAACGGCATTTTATCTGTCGTTGCCATGATAATACTTTCCATTGCCTATTTTACAACATTTCTGGCGACACCCTGAATCTGGGAAAGATGGGAAACCCATAAGTAATAACATAAAAATTGTTGGAAATTAGAGAAAGCGAGGAAACTCTTTCCCCGCTTTTTCAAAATCTTTCTCTTAATCTCTCTCGCTCTTATTTCCCGCTTTGTAATCGTCTCTTGCCCAGTTTGGAGCATTGACAGGACCAGCCTTAGCATTTCCGCTTTTCGCAGCACCCTGAATCTCAGGAACCTTTGCCTGTTCATTCTTAGGATGATGCATCCGTTCATGATTCTCTGTTCCGTGATTTTTAGGGTCATAAGGACTTGGCCTTCTCATACCTGCTTTTGCCATGATCATACCTCCTCTTGTTTGAAATTCATTCCCTCCATCTGTACGCCCCTTCGCGTGAAATTTGTCCCAAAAATAATCAGCGTAGCCCGCTGCACCTGGCATTTTCATAACAAAATCCCACATTGTGTGACGCACAGCTGTCAGAAATCAAATTTTAAACATACTCTAGTTTTTGTATCTCAGGCAAAATTAATCAGGTAATATTTTGTAAATGCAAAGACTAAAGAACTCTACCGCCAGATTACGTCTGCTTTTCGCCTTGGGGCAGTTCTTCTGTATTTTACGTTTGGATATCCCAACAGCATGCAGCAAGACACCTTTTTCTCTCCAATGCCCAGCCATTCCTGCAATGCCGGACTCGTTCCCAGAACCCGCATCATATATCCGCTGTACAATGCTCCGGCTCCTTCTGCCACAGCCATGTTCTCAATATTTGCCGCTGCCAGTCCTCCATCCAGAGGATTTTGGGAAGCAATCACCAGAAATGCCGGTGCATTGAATAAAAATGTATCATCCTTTGGATTTCGCTGCCATTTTTTATAAAAACTTCGAAATGCTCTTTCATAATCCGGCGCTGATTCCTTTAAGATTTCCAAAACTCCCGGTATTTCATTCCAAAGCAATTCCCTGAATTCTTCCATCTGCTCCTGCACCAGCACGAAAGTACACGCCTGCATATTCTTTGCAGTAGCGGTATATCGTCCTGCATCTAATATACGGTCCAGTTTATCTCTTTCTATTTTCTGCTCCTTAAAATCGCGGATACTCCTTCGAAATTTCAATGCATGAAGATAGTGATCAGGACAGACCTTAAAATCTGCCTCCACATATTCCTCAACCTCATCCATCTCATATTCCGGAATACTTACAGCATTCACAGGGCAGATAGCCACACAATGTCCGCATTGTATGCATGGGCGGCAGGATTGCGCCTTATCCTCTGCCAATTTGATTGCCTTACCCGGGCAGTCCTTTATACATGCCCCACATCCTGTACATAATTCTTTATCAAATACTACCATAATTCCTCCTGACCGAGCCTGTTCTTCATAATCCGGATTGGAAACTGCCAACACCGGATTCAAAGATAAATGCTCTCAATTTCTAGTAATTCACCTCCTAAGTATAACATTAAAATCTGGAAGAAAACAGTATAAAGATACAGGAAGTTCACGCTTCTGATCTACAAGCCTTCCCAGCTCTGCAATATACCGGCAACGCATCTAACGGTGCTTCTGCCAGGATCGTCTGCCCGCCTTCATATTTCTCATTCGTCCGAATGTCCGTCCATTTTGTTCCTTTTGGAAGGTAGACTTCCCGCTGTCTCTGTTTTTCATATAAAACCGGAGCAATTAAAAGCTCATCTCCAAACAGGTACTCATTTTCTATTTCCCAGCAAAGCCCGTCTTCCGGGAAATCATAAAATAATGGACGCATAGGCGGCGTTCCTTTTTCATGTGCCTTTTTCATCATTCTGGTGATGTATGGCTTCATTTGTTCCCGAAGTGCTAAATATTTCCGGCATATTTCGTATGCTTCTTCGCCAAATGACCACACTTCATTATCCGCGCCCGATACGCAGGCGGCACCGCCTTCTGATCCCATAGGCGCTTTAAGCGGTTCCCGATATCCATGAAGGCGCATTACCGGGCAAAAGGTTCCATATTCAAACCACCGGATCAGCAGCTCCCGAAATTCCGGGTCTGCAGGATTACCTCCATGAAATCCTCCAATGTCCGTAGTCCACCAGGGAATTCCCGCCAATCCCATATTTAACCCGGCTGCCAGCTGATTACGAAGGCTGGAAAAGCTAGAATGGATATCGCCGGACCAGACAAGTGCACCGTATTTTTGTGACCCTGCCCATGCACAGCGCAGAAGATTTATAACATTCTCCTGTCCCTCCGCTTTCATTCCATCATAAAAAGCTTTTGCGTACATTGCAGGATAAATATTTCCAATCTGTACATTGGGTCCCAGATGGTACCTGTAATTGTCAAAATCATATACGGAATACTCCGGCTCAGCTTCATCCAGCCAGAATACTTTTACACCTTTATCATAATAATTTTTCTTCGCCTTATTCCAGATATAATTTCTTGCATCCGGGTTGGTAGCGTCAAAATGAATGGTATTGCCATGAAAATCCATGACCATACGAAATCCTCTGTCTGTTCTGATTAAATAGCCCTTTTCCTTCATCTCCAGGAAATTTTCGCTACGATAATCAACCGTGGGCCAGACAGACACCATCAATTCTATACCCATTTCTTTTAGTTCTGCTATCATTCCATCCGGGTCAGGCCAATATTTCGGATCAAATTTCCAGTCTCCCTGCAAAGGCCAGTGAAAATAGTCAATTACAATTACCGAAATGGGCAGTCCTCTTTTCTTATATTCCCTGGCTGTCTCAAGCAGTTCTTCCTGAGTCTGATATCTGAGTTTGCACTGCCAGAATCCCATGGCAAACTCCGGCATCATTGGAACCGTTCCGGTAACGGAGGCATAGGCTTCTTCTATTTCAGCCGGAGTATCACCTGCTGTAATCCAATAGTCCAGTACCTTTGTTGAAACTGCCTCCCAACTGGTAATATTCTTTCCAAAGACAACCCTTCCCACCGCCGGATTGTTCCAGAGAAATCCATACCCCAGAGAAGATAATGCAAAAGGCACACTTGCCTGTGAATTTCTCTGCGCCAATTCCAAGTCCGTACCCTTTAAATTTAAATACGGCTGCTGGTACTGCCCCATTCCATAAATTTTTTCATCAGGATCAGATACAAATCTCATAGTCAAATGATAATCACCACCGGGTATCGGACAAAATTCTCTAGCCTCAACCTCCAGGGCACTGCAATAGTCTGCAAAAACGTCCAGGCGGTTCCTCAGATATTCCTCTAATAAAATCTCTCCTTTCTGGTTGTAAAAGATCATTTTCCCATACTTGGAAATAACTGCCTTTATTTTTCCGTTTGAAACAGATGCCTGGTCATCTTCAATCATTACTCTGAAGCAGGATTTCTCTTCTACTTTCTGAAGCGCCCAGTCCTCCCCGGGCATATCTGCCTGTTTTGTTGCTCTGATCCTTAAACTGTTTTCTCCCCAGGGCTCTACCCATAATTTTTCCGAATCATAATGGAACACCAAACGATTTCCATCTAATTGAAATACCGACATAGTCATTCCTCCTGTTTATTATTTTGTACGCTGTTTTTTCATTATTTATCCCTTAACCGCTCCGCTTACCAGTCCACTGACTATATGTTTCTGCAAAGACATAAATAAAATTACAATAGGCAGAATTAATAAAACCCCATAAGCCATAATCATGTTCCACCTGGTTCCGTACAGCGTCAGAAACTGATATATTCCCGCTGTCATAGGCCGCATCGCCTCTTTTGTATTAAAGGTCATAGAATATGCAAGGTCATTCCAAGCCATAATAAATCCAAAAGAAAAAGCAGTCACAATTCCGGGCTTGGATATGGGAATAATAATTCTGATAAATGCACTGAACCGGTTGCATCCGTCAATTCTGGCTGCTTCCTCCAATTCTATGGGGCAATTCAAAAATATGGGCCGCAGCATTAGA
Source organism: Robinsoniella sp. KNHs210 (assembly GCF_000686105.1). Taxonomy (NCBI): domain Bacteria; kingdom Bacillati; phylum Bacillota; class Clostridia; order Lachnospirales; family Lachnospiraceae; genus Robinsoniella; species Robinsoniella sp. KNHs210. Next base: position 1,349,148 of record NZ_JMLZ01000001.1, on the reverse strand, counting down.
ATTACAAAAGGTACCGAGACAGTGGCTGTAGATAAAATCGGTGCCAGATAATTATTTAAAAGTCCCAGTCTGGAATAAATGAGATACAAGGGTGTCAACACTAAGGAAGCCGGAAGCATCTGGGTTACCAGAAATACCAGCATAAAAAACTTGGACCCTTTCACCTTATATCTTGCCAGTCCATATGCCGCCGGTACGGAGAGAGTCAGGCATATCAGCATAGAACCCACTGCCACAATAACGGAATTCAGAAAAGGTCTGAATACCGAGTTGGCACCGGTAAACTGCTGGATATATGCCGATAACGTAGGCAGATGGGGAATCAGCGTAGGCGGCTTTTTGAAAATCTCCTGATCCATTTTTAAGGAGCTGACAACGACCCAGTAGATCGGAAATAAAAATATAATCACTACAAGAACTGCCAGTCCATTATTAATCCGGTTTCTTTGTTTTTCATTTAAATGTATTTTTATCATATTACATCACCTCGTCATCCGAAATAAATTTTAGATAAATCAGGCCTACTATGAACAGACATAGGAACAGTACATTAGCCGCCGCTGAACCATTTCCAAAATTGAAATTCTTAAAGGACAATTGATAGGAATAAGTGGATAGCACTTCTGTTGCATCCACCGGCCCGCCGGATGTCATTACATATATCAAATCAAATACTTTAAAAGTAAGCACAAATCCCAGAATCAAAACAGACAAAATAGTAGGCTTTAACAAAGGAAGCGTAATGTGAAAAAAACGTTGAATTTTATTTGCCCCGTCAATGCCGGCACTCTCATATACATCTTCAGAAATATTCCCAAGACCATTAGAAAGAAGAAGCATATTAAATGGTATTCCTACCCAGGAATTGGCAATGATAACTCCCAGCATGGCTGTTTTCCGCTCAATCAGCCATCCGATTGGCTCCTTAATAAAATGCAGGCTGAGCAGAATCTCATTGACAATGCCGTTTCCTTCTGCAAACATAAACTTAAAAGTAAGTGCCGTGACCGTAACCGGCAGCATCCAGCTGATCACGATCAAACCCCTGGTATACCGGGAAAAGGTAAATTTTTTCGAAAAAAACAGAGCAAGTGCAAAACCGATTACAAACTGAAAAACCAGACATCCTCCCGTATATACAAATGTATTTTTTAAGGAAGTCCAAAATAATTGATCCCCGAAAATTTCCCGGTAATTTTTTAAACCTGCAAATGCTTTGTTATTCTGGGAAATGGTCAAAGCAGTGGCATCCTGAAAACTGATTATGATGTTGTAGATAATCGGATAACCGATTAAAGCCAGCATAAAGACAACTGCCGGAAGGATAAAAGAATATCCCATCATCATATCCCTTCTGTATTCTCCTGTAACCTTTCTTTTTTTCATACAACCACCCATAAAAATCCTTTCTGCTAATGAATTTCATCTGTCCACTTTCTGTTTCATTAATAAATCCTGCAATTTTGACATAAAAAGTCCTGCCACCGTCTTCCCTGGCGGCAGGACTCCTGTATTTTCATTTAAAACAACAGTTATTTAATCGTAGCATTAATTTCATCTACTGTTTTCTGAGCTTCTTCCAGTGCATCCGGCACTGATTTTTCTCCGGTAAGAGCCTGTTGGATTCCTAACTGAATCGCGGTGGAAAGCTCTGTCCATTTTGGATGTGGTCCTCTTGCCTTTGCCACTTTCAGCTGTTCCCCGAACACTGCCATAACCTCGTCATCCGGGAAAGTCTCTTCTCCGGAAACATCGGACCTAGGAGAGAATTTTTTGATTTCACCACACAGTTTTTTGGATACGTCTTTACTTTCAAACCATGTTATAAAGTCCCAGCAGGCATCAATATTGGCATCTTTGGAAACAGCCAGATTCTCTCCGCCCAAAACAGATGCGAATTCATTATCTTTTGGTATCATCGCTACACCCCAGTTTTTGTCAGGTGCATCATTTTCAATCAGGTTATTGGACCAGGGTCCGTTAATCATCATGGATGCCTGTCCTGCTGCAAACTGTTTTTCTATATCCGTCTGCCCCCAGTTAATTATCTCTTTGCTCATATATCCTTTGTCTATGAGGCCGGCAATAAATTCCAATGCGCTTTGCGCTTCCGGTGTATTTAAATGTTCCGGATCCCCACCAGCCGATAAGAGGAACGGAATAAACTGGAATGTTGCTTCTTCCGTTTTAATGGCACTCATCGCCAGTCCATAACGGCCATCCTTTGTGAGCGCCTCCGCTGCTTTCTCCAATTCATCCCATGTTGTAGGAACTTCTATATTGGCCTCAGCCAGCTCGTCTTTATCGTAATACAGCGCGAGACAGTTGCTGTTAAACGGAATCCCATATATTTTATCCTGATATGTACAGGAATCCATAGGTCCCTCCAGAAACTGGTTTTCTTCCCATGATTGGAACTTTTCTGTCAGGTCTGCAAAAATTCCCATGGATGCGAAAGAGGAATGGTCGGTACAGTCAATGATTCCGATATCCGGAAGTTCACCGGATACAGCCCCGATGGTATACTGTTTTAAAAGCTCTTCCCTGGGTACATATTCCGCTTTTACATAGACTTTATTCTGGGACTCATTGTACTCACTTATGGTATTCTCCAGAGCTTCTTTTTCCAGTTCCGTTATGTAATGCCAGAGTACCACCTCTTCTCTGCCCTCTGCTGCTGCCGTACTCTCTCCCTGGGTCGATGCAGATGTGTTTTCCTCATTTGAACCTGCTTCGCTTACGGCTTCTGTACCTGCATCAGATTTTGTTCCTGCATCTGTTTCCGCCGCTTCGTCTGTTTTCGTCCCGGTTTCTGTGGTTCCACCGGAATCTGATGCAGCGCTGCAGCCAAAAAGTGTCGTTGCTCCTAATGCCATTGCCAGTATAATTGCTAATCTCTTTTTCATTTATCCTACCTCCTGCTTTTTATAACTCTATTATAAGAAACCCTGAGGAAAATTAAAATTCCAATATTATAAGAAAAGTGTAAATGATTATAAATAACAGTCATATCCTAAACTTTGTGGATGACGTATAAATAAGAAGATTTGAGGGAAATTTAGTATAGAAAAAAAGGCAATTGCGCATAAGCACCAATCACCTTTTCTCTTGCCTTTATTGTATCATACATAATCAGCAACAACAAGACTGTTTTTCAAGTTTTAGTTGTGCTAGACTTGATGGACAACGGCTATGGGACTAAGTTCCGGCCAATTCTGGATGAGAGGTGTTTTTCATAATGGTAAATAATCAATCTGAATTAGAATTTGAAAACAAAAGGCTGGAACAAACGATATCTTTAGCAGAGGAACAACTGGAAAAGGCAAGACAGAACAACGAAGAGAATAAGTCAGCCATTATTTCAGCAAAAAAAGAGATGCGCGAAAATACGTCACACTCTATATCAGGGCTCTGGTCATCGGAAGGTTTTGAAGCTCTCGCTGAGTTAAGCCAATATGTGAATCCGGTTCTGGATAAAATTGCAGACTATGAAGAGGTGGAGAACAAAATATTTCTGTTGGAAAATTTGATCAAATCCCCATATTTTGCCCGAATTGATTTTAAGTTCGATGATGAAGATACTTTTGAAAAAATATATATCGGACGTTCTTCTTTGAAAAACCTCACTACACACGAATTGTACATCTACGACTGGAGATCGCCAATTGCAAGTGTCTTTTACCGTTTTTTAACAGGGCCGGTATTTTATGATGCCCCCAGCGGGAGAATTAACGGAGAGGTTAACTTAAAGCGCCAGTTTGAAATAAGCTGCGGCAAACTGGAATACTTTTTTGACGCCGATGTTCAGATTGTAGACGAGTTTTTAAGACAGCTATTGTCTAAGAATACTTCTTCAAAAATGAAAACCATAATTGAAACCATACAGAAAGAACAGGATATTGTGATAAGAGACATGGAAAATGACCTGATGATGGTGCAGGGCGTGGCCGGGAGCGGAAAAACTTCCATTGCCCTCCATAGGGCTGCATACCTGATGTATCAGGACCTGCAGGTGAAACTTTCTGCGAATAATATTATTATTATCTCTCCAAACTCGCTATTTGAACAGTATATCTCTGACGTATTGCCGGAACTCGGCGAAAGTAATGTTGTTTCCATGGTGTTCGAAGAAATTATTACAAAACTATTCCCGAATGTACATTTACAGTCAAGAAACCAGTTTTTAGAAAACTTGATCACAAGTCCCGAATACCGCACGGTTATAAAAAGCAGTATCGAATTCAAAACCTCCCGGAGATTTCTGGAAATGATTGACCGGTTTATTTCGGATTTGCCCCAGAGATGGATCGCCTTTGAAGATGTCTATTATGATAACAAGTGTATTGTAAGCAAAGATATAATGAGATATAAAATATCCGGAAGAGCAGAAACTCCTTTGGGAATGAAATTAAAACAATTAGAGACTTTTATTCTGGAATCTGTAAATGCAGCACAGAAAAAACGTTTGTCAAAAGCTCAGGAATCTTTGATAAAAGAAGAAATAAAAAAATTCACAGAACTCAATATTTCAGACCTGTACAGACAGTTATTCCTTGATAAAGAATATTTTTATAGCTTAGCAGATAACTTAGAGCATAATGAATACATGGAAGAAATTTTAGAATTCACACAGGAAAACTTAGACTCTAACCTTTTGCATTATGATGATGCAGCTGTTCTGGCTTATTTGCATCTGAAGATATATGGAACAAACGACTATAAAAGCATCAAACAGGTGGTAATTGATGAAGCCCAGGATTATTATCCTCTGCAATTTGAAATTTTCAATTTATTATTTCCGAATTCCAAATTTACCATTTTAGGAGATATGAACCAGACCCTGGGGAAACAGGAAAATCTATCGCTTTACGATCAGATCAGCAGTATTCTGAATAAGAAAAAATCATCTCTGGTTACCATGGATAAAAGTTTCCGCTGCACCAATGAGATCCTGAATTATAGTTTGAAATTTATCGAACATAACCCAGGTATCAAGAGCTTTAACCGCCAGGGCGATGCACCGGAAATTCATGCTGCTTCTGACCCGTCAGCTCTTAGCGGTATGATCCTTAAAGAAGTAAACACCTGTATGGAAAAGGGATATCGCTCCATCGGACTTATCTGTAAAAGTGAAAGAAATGCCCTTAGGCTGTTTGATTCCTTAAAGGACAAGATTGATCTTCAGTTAATAAAAAACGAAAGTGTGGCTGACCTTCACGGCGTGTTTATCATTCCTGTCTATATGTCAAAAGGACTTGAGTTTGATGCTGTTTTAATATGTGACACCGATGCCCTGAATTATAACAATGAAGATGACAAAAACCTTTTATATATTGCATGTACAAGGGCACTTCACCGGCTTAATCTGTTCTGCCTGGGAGATATGAGTCCGCTGTTGTAGTTATGGTTTCGCTCAGCTAAACCCACGCTTTAAACTTGAAACATACTGTTTCGCCGATACCCCTGCATATTCTTTAAACACCTTGGAAAAATATTTCTGGTCCGGGTAGCCGGTCTGGCATGCGATCTCATAGATCTTCATATCTGTTTCTTCCAATAACTGTTTTGCTTTCTGCATTCTTACTTCTTTCAGGTAATTGGAAAAGGTCTTGCCAGTCTCTTTGGCAAATAATGTGCTCAGATACTCCGGTGCCATTTTATACTTGCAGGCAAACAAATCCAGACCCAGGTGTTTACCGTATTCTTTATGTATGGTTTCCACCATTGCGCAGATACAGGCGGAGTAGTGCTTCTCCTCTTTTGGCTGCTCCTCCCTGCCTCTGTTTTCAATATTCGCCAGCGTTTCCCGCAGATTATTCACCGTAATCGGCTTTAGAAGATAATCACGGATGCCAAGTCTTACTCCCTCCTGGGCATAACCAAATTCCGCATAACCGCTCAGTATGATAAAGACCGGATTCAGGCTCATGTTTTTCAGCTGCCTGATCATACTCAGTCCGTCTACTTTTGGCATCTGTATGTCTGTAATTACTACATCCGGCTCAAAATCTCTGACAGCCTTCATTCCTTCATAACCATTATCCGCTTCTGCGACTACGCAGTATTCCGGATTTATTTTCTCAATACACTTAACCAGACTATGCCGCACCCGCAGTTCGTCTTCTACTACTACAATACGCATATAGTTCACCCCTTATGGAATCATTAAAACGACTTTTGTTCCCCTTCCCGGTTCACTCTCAATTTGAATCTGTGCTTCACCTTTGTAATACAGATTCGTACGGTTTACAATGTTGCTGATACCGATACTCTCGCTGTTAAGAGGCGTTTTATTGGAGATATCATTGTGAATCCGCTTTAGGATATCGGATTTAATACCACATCCGTTATCCTCAATGAATATCATTAATTTCCCATCTTCTAAAACCTCCGCCTTAACAGAGATAACTCCTCCCTGCTTTTTATCCTGGAAACCATGAAGAATAATATTTTCAATAATCGGCTGCAGCAGCATTTTATAAATTGGATAATTCAGTGACTCCTCCTGAATGTCATATTGGCACACAAAGGAATCGTTAAATCTTTTTTGCTGCAAAAAGGTGTATTTTTTCATCCATTCCAGCTCCACTTCCAGCGGTACCTGCATATCTATATTCGTAACACTGTACCGCAGCAGGCTCCCCAGTGAACTCAGCATCTGACTGATCTCTTCCTGATCATTCTCTATGGCAATCCAATTGATGGAATCCAGGGTATTATATAAAAAATGAGGATTAATCTGAGCTTCTAATGCCTTGAGTTCTGCCTTTCTCTGCCGGTTGGACATGGTCATAATTTCATAGTTCTTATCTTTTAGCTCCTGTATCAGCTTCTCATTTTTACCCCGCATCTTATCAAACTGATAGATGATCGATACCAATTCATCCTTTTCCTCCAGACGGGGCAGAACTTTTGTCTCTCCAGGCTGGTACTCTTCAATATACCGTGCCGTTTTTATAATAGAGCGGGATAAGCGGTTCGTAATTGTAACCGTCAGGAGTGTAAAGGACCCCATGATAACAGCTACGATTAAAAAGCTGATCTGCCTAAAAAATGTCACATCCTGAAACAGCAGTGTTTTGTCAATAACCTGTACCAGCTGCCAGCCTGTTCCTTCAATTTCATTAAAGAATATCCTGTGATTACTGCCATTTCCGACGGCATTGGCTGCTGTTTCAAAATCACTGCCTATCAGTTCCCTGTTTTCTGCAGCAATTACCTTACTGCGGTTATCAATCACATACGTAGTGATGCCCAGTTCCTCCATATATTTCTTCATTTGATTATTGCTGATTTTCGTATAATGAAACATATCCTCGTCCACGCCCACTACAATGATCCCGAACTTTTCTTTCGTAACCGCATCCTTTAGGGGATACGACAAAAAGAAAGAGTAGATTTTTTCTTCCCGGTTCTCCGTAAGGCAAAGGGTGGGAAGATATACCACTTCGTCCTGATCCCATACATTCAGGTAAAAATAATCCCGGTAGATCCGGTTATTCCATATTGTCTCCAGACGTCCCAGCCGCTTATCGTATAAAATATATTCGTCGCTGTCACTTAAATAAGTAATACTGTTTACATTGTCATAAATAGATGTGAAACTCTGAATTTTTTCCAGGATCTTTGATTTGTACGTATATTCCCCCTCCCTGCCGGCCTGATCCATTTTTCGGACCAATTTTAGAAGCTCCCTGTCCGTTACGATATTATAGAGAATATTCCGGTTGGACTTCAGCCGTTCTTCAATTACCTGCAGATCCCTCTGTGCGTTGTTATCCACAATTGCCTCTATTTTGGAATTGATGCTGCGGCTGTATACCAGATAACTGCCAATTCCGATGAGGATACACGGAATGATCCCCAGCAATATGTATCCCAGCACAATCTTATTCTTCAGCTGCATTACTTTTTTATCTTTTTTCTCTGTCATTTTCTTCTCTTACCTTATCTTGACTTTTCTCCTAAAAACGATTACATTAAAATTCAGGAGGAACGACTTATGCCTAATCACGAATTTGAATATATCAAACACAGTAAAACAAGTTATTGCAAAATATTTCTGGCTGAAATTTTCCAATGCACTCCCCAGCACTGGCACAGCGACATGGAATTACTTTTGGTATTGGATGGAACGCTTACTATAACTTCTCTGCCGGATAACCCCATTGCCAAAGAACATGACATGATTGTTTTTAACAGTTATGAAACCCATCGGCTTACCTGCACCTCCGGAAAAGGGCTTGTGCTGGCTGTCCAGTTTTCCTCATCCTTCTGCCGCAGTTATTATCCGTCCTTTGAATATACCTATTTTCATCAAAACCTGCTGTGTTCCTGCAGCAAATACACAACCTTGCAAAAACTAATGCTTCAGATGGCTTCCTCTTTTTTCCGGGAACCGGATTATTTTTCCCTCCATTGTATCGGGCTATTAAATTTGCTGACGGAACAGATGCTCCTAAATCTGCCTTACGGCCTGTTGGACATGCAGGAACGAAGCAGCCGTGAGAAAAATATATTCCGTATGCAGAGTATCCTTAACCACATAGAAAACCACTATACGGAAAAGCTGCTGCTTTCCGATATTTCTGAGCAGAAAGGACTGTCTCTGCATTATCTGTCCCACCTGTTCAAAAAAACCCTGGGCATTTCTTTTCAGAACTATATGAAGCAGCTTCGTTTTGAAAAAGCCCTCAATCTGCTTACCGAGACCGATAGCAGTATCCTGGATATCTGCATTGCCAGCGGTTTCTCAGACATCAAGTATCTGAACCAGCTATCAGAGGAATATTTCGGCTGTACCCCCGGTCAGTACCGCCGCCGTTTAAGAGAAAAACAAAGCGCCCCTGTCCCTATCCCTTATATCCGGGAGTGTTCCCTTACCAATGAGTCTCTAAGTGAAAACTTCTCCATATTATGCAGTTATTATCCTGAGCTGGAACTTGATCATGTTTGACAGGCGCCATTATGAAAGAAAACTTCCATTCTTTCATAACCGCACCTGTCCCTGTAATTATAATACCTGAATTTTATATTCCTTACAACCCGCTTCCGGAATCAGATATGTCTGATTATCTTCTTCTTCCAGACTTCCTCTGCCTCCAGTATTGCTGCAAGGATTTTCCAAACACAGCTTCCAGCCTGAATCATGTGTGGCCGTCACCTTTAAGATATCCCCGTTCTTCTCTGCCTGAAGCTCTAATTTATCATTCAGTTCCTTCTTGTACACTACGGCTTTTATGCTCTTTCCCTCTTCCGGTTCAATCAGATGGAACGTCACATTGCTGCAGTAGTCATATTCGGCACAGTCATCTCGGTCTCCCACTGCCAGCAGTGTATTCGGCTTCACTAACAGCGGCAGGGAAAAATAATCAAACTTCTGTGTATACCATCTGCCTCCCACTAATTTTTCTTTTGTGATCCAATTGGTCCAGTTACCCTCCGGTACATAGTAGTTTGCTATGCCGTCTTCACGGAATACAGGTGCTGCCAAAAGGCTGTCACCTAACATATACTGCCTGTCCAGATATGCACAATTTGGATCTTCCGGAAATTCAAGCATCATAGCCCTCATCATCGGTATCCCCTGTTCATGAACCTGCACTGCCTGAGAAAACAAATAGGGCATCAGAGAGCATTTTAACCTGGTGAAAAATCCCAGTACATCACAGGCTTCTTCATCAAACATCCAGGGCACACGGTAGGAATCATGTCCATGAAGCCTGCTGTGGGTAGATAAAAGACCAAATGCCGACCATCTCTTGTATAGATCCGGTGTGGCGGTGCTGTCAAATCCACTGATATCATGCGCCCAAAATCCGAAACCGGACTGGCAGAAGGACAGGCCTCCTCTTAGGCTCTCCGCCATAGATTCATACGTTGCCAGGTTATCTCCGCCCCAGTTTACCGGGAACTGCTGGGTTCCTACCGTTGCGGACCGTGCAAATACGCAGGCATCCCGTTCCCCTTTTTTGCGCTTAAGCATTTCATAAACCGTCCGGTTATATAGAAAGGTGTAGTAATTATGCATTTTTTGGGGATCAGATTCATCAAACCACTGCACCTCTGTGGGTATTCTTTCCGCAAAATCCGTCTTCAGGCAGTCTACCCCCGTATCCAGCAATTCCTCTAATTTCCCTGCAAACCACCAGCACGCATCAGGATTTGTGAAATCTACAATGGTCTGTCCGGGCATCCAAAGATCACTCTGCCAGATGCTTCCGTCTTTCCGTCTGAGTAAATAACCGTATTCTTTTCCTTCCCGGTACAATTCAGAACGCTGTCCTATGTACGGATTAATCCAAACACAGATTTTAACACCATTTTCCTTTATTTTGGCTAACATCCCCTTCACATCTTTAAATTTGCTGTCCCATTTAAAGTTGCAGAGTTCAAATGGCTTCATCCATCCTGCATCATAATGGAATACGCCAAGGGGAATATTCCTTTTCTTCATTTCATCCACAAAACCGTGCACCACTTCCGGCTCATAACTCGGTGTCCAGCTGGTAGACAGCCAAAGCCCAAAGGACCATGCCGGCGGAACCGGGCTTCTTCCTGTCAGCGCAGTATAATTTCCAAGAACCTGCTTCGGTGTACCCCCTCCGATTACCATATATTCCAGAGTCTCACCCTCCACACTGAACTGCACTTTTCTCACATTCTCCGTTCCCACTTCAAATGTAATATGCTCAGGATGATTTACCAGCACGCCGTATCCGTAATTAGACAGATAGAACGGAATATTTTTATAGCTCTGATCGCCAAATGTTCCGCCGTCTTTATTCCATATTTCGATCGTCTGGCCATTTTTAACGAGTGATGTGAATCTCTCCCCCAAACCATAAATATATTCCCCTACCCCTAGCGAAAGCTGCTCTCTCATATAGGTTTCCTTCATATAATGGGGACGCGGCGGACAATGATTGAAGTCACACCACTGGTCTGCCTCATAATCCAAATCTGTCACATATGCCAGGCTCCTGTCTTTACTGGAAACCATTTTCTTCCCTTCATAATAAAAGCTGAAAGCAAATTCTCCTTTTTTTTCTATGATTACCGTAGTTTTGCCGCTGGTCATCGAAATGGTTTCTTCCGTATCTGCAAATTGCAGGTCTGTCTGCTCCTGAAATAACTTAAATTCAGGTCCTTTTTCGATTTTTCCGTCATAATGGTTCACCCTGATTTTGATAACATCCCTTCTGGGGGAAGTAAACCATACCGTCATTGCAGGTCCGTATGTAGTATCATTTAAATCCCGGATTTCAGCACAGGGGACGAATACCTCAATCCCCTCATCTGAAATCTTATACTCCCATAATGAGTGTACTTTATGCTGCCTGATTCCCTTTGCTTCTTCCCATATTCCATCTGTAAACCTCATGTTTTCCCTCCTGTATGATCAATTTTTCTTGTTGTAAAAAGTATATACAGAATTGATAAATTAAACATGGGCTTATTTGTCTTTTTTATTATGCAAATTAGCTATTTTATTTTCCGCACACTACCTCTATCTTCAAAGCGTCCCTTACTCAGCTAAACCCCAATTTAAGCCAAAATTGTTTGGCCTGGGGAATTGCATGGACTTTTAAAATCTCCCGGAAGCCCCGCCGCCGCCTGAAGAACCGCCGCCGCCAAAGGAGCCGCCTCCACCGAAGGAACCGCCGCCGAAGGAACCGCCGCCGAAGGAGCCGCCGCCGAAGGAGCCACCGCCAAATGGGCCTCCAAAGAATCCGCCGCCGCGTCCGCCTCTGCCGCCGCCTCTTAAGAAGATTACGATAAAAAATAATATCAGACCTATGCTGATAAACGAACCTCCATTTGATGATTCCCCGTAATCCTCATCAGCAAAGCCCTCTTGTATATTGGCATCGTCCAGGTTAGATGGTTCTTCCAGGTTATATTCTGCGTACACTTCCTTTAATACACCGGTAAACATGGTCTTCATCCCCAAGTCCCAATTATCTTCTTTTAAAGCCGGTGTACCCAGATTGCGGATGATTCTTCCTGCCTTGGCATCATTAATCGCCCCCTCAAGTCCATATCCCACTTCAATTCTAACTTCTCTTTCCTGTAAAGCCAGAAGAATTAAGACACCGGAGTTCTTGGATTTATCACCAATTCCATATTCCCGGAACATCTCATTGGCGTAATCTTCAATAGAATTTCCATCCAGGGTCTGTATCGTTGATACAACAACCTGTGCTTTCGACTTGTCATTTAGCAATTTACTCTGTGCAATCATATATTGTTTCGTTTCATTACTCAAAAGTCCTGCGAAATCATTTACATAAAACTCTCTTGTGGGAGCCTGAATACCGGCTGCCGCTTTTACCGGTAAATAAGCCAGCATCAGCACCATCGTAACCATAAGGCTATATGCAAAAATATTTTTTATTTTTTTCATATGACTCCTACCATACCATCTCCTATTGCCCCTCAAAATTGACTTCCGGTACCTGCTGCGCCCCTTCGGCAGCCTGGAAATATTCTGCTTTCTCAAATCCCAGCAGATTAGCAAAAATGTTGGAAGGAAATCTTCTTATTTTCTGGTTATAATTTTTCACTGCATCATTATAGTCTTTTCTTGCAACTGCAATCCGGTTTTCCGTGCCCGCAAGTTCATCAGAAAGAGCGATAAACTGTTGATTTGCTTTTAGATCCGGATAATTTTCCACAACCATAAGCAGTCTGCTCAGTGCACCGGACAATTGATTGTCAGCATCTGCCTTTTCTTCCATACTTGCAGCTCCTGCCAGTTTTGCTCTGGCATTGCTTACATCTTCGATTACCTCTTTCTCATGTTCTGCATAACCTTTTACCGTATTTACCAGATTGGGAATGAGATCTACTCTTCTTTGGAGCATCGTATCAATATTAGCCCTCTGATTTTCCACATTTTCATTAATTCCTACCAGGGAATTATACTGGCTGATACCAACAACTACCAGTATTACAATAATTCCAACAATTACCCATATTGCGATTTTACTTCCAGATCTTTTCATGTTTTCACCCTCTGCACATTGCCGTTAACATCAGCAATGCTGCCGCCTCCTATTGATTTCTGTTGATTCTGCTGCCTTATTTGAAATATATTATATTTATTTTTATTGTATGAACGTTTTCTCTTTCTTAATTCTATATTAGTATTTACTATCCTTTGTAATCCATTCAGATTTTTATTATAGTAATTTTTTATCTTTCTATACATAAAAACAAACTAAAAACAGGCTTTCTGTGAAAAATAAGAACTATGGTCTTTCTTTCCGGCGATTTACATATATTGTAGAAAATGATTCTGGGAGAATTTCATGGAATGCAATCAAAATGTTGCCTCTGAAGAGTTTGCTGATTTTATCATATCGAATAGCAATTATAGTTTAGATGATACACTTCAGAACAATCCTTCGGCATGTGGGGATTATGTCGACAACCAATTTTCTATAGTATATATTCCCATGCAGGAAGCAGCTCCAATAACTACAGAAAAATACGAATATTATTCTATTCCAAATCTTTATACCACTCTCGATACATCCAGCATGGAAGCATCCGGTATATTGGATACCATTGAACAACCTCTTTTGAATTTGCGGGGACAGGGAACTATTATTGGATTTATTGATACCGGAATCAACTATCAAAATCCGTTATTCCGGCTTTCAGATGGCAGTTCCCGTATTTTGGGAATTTGGGATCAGACCTTACCGTCTTTGGAAATTCCCCAGAAATTACCGCCGGGAATACCAGGTTTCACTGTAAATGACACCATTATTTATGGAACAGAATTTACGAATACCGAAATTAATGAAGCTCTGGCATCCGAAAATCCATTAGAGTTAGTTCCAAGTACAGACACCAACGGACATGGAACCTTTCTGGCTGGCATAGCCGCAGGTACACAATCACCAAATGGAGATTTTATCGGAGCCGCGCCGGAATGTAATATTGCAGTCGTTAAACTCAAACCTGCAAAACAATATTTACGGGATTTCTACTTAATACAGGACTCTGCTGTAGCATATCAGGAAAATGATATTATGATGGGAATTAAATATCTGACACTTATATCTGCCCGATATAAAATGCCATTGATCATTTGTCTCGGACTTGGGACTAACATGGGAAGCCATGAAGGAACATCGCCGCTTGGGCTGCTGTTAAGAAGATTAAATCTGATGACAGGATTTGCATCAGTTGTAGCTGCCGGAAATGAAGTAGGAATGTACCATCATTTTTTAGGCAATATCAAAACCGGTTTGGAATATGAGGATGCAGAAGTATCCGTTGGCGTTGATGAAAAAGGATTTGTGGTTGAACTATGGTCATCTCCCCCGGAACTTTACACCGTCGGTTTTGTATCACCTACCGGACAAACGATCCCACGCATTCCCTTGATCGAGGAAAGAGACACACATGTGACTTTCACACTGGAAAACACACAGATTACAGTTCATTACGACATATCGGAAATGGGCTCCGGCAGTCAGTTTATCACTATGCGGTTTCAGTCGCCTACACCGGGAATTTGGAGAATCCGCGTGTATAATTATCTTTTTATAACCGGTAATTACCATATGTGGCTCCCGATTCAGGGATTTATTTCCAGCTCAACCGTTTTTTTAAAACCAAATCCGTTTACTACAATCACAGAACCGGCAAATGCCTACAGTTGTATTACTGTCGGCGCCTACAACCATCGGGATGGCAGTCTGTATATTCATTCCAGCTATGGGTATAACCGCATTAACTTTCTGAAGCCAAACCTGGTTGCACCCGGAGTGAATGTATATGGCCCTGCTGTGTCCGGCATACCTGCAGAATCCGGCATACCCATGACCTATCAGACCGGAACTTCCGTAGCCGCAGCACATGTTGCAGGCGCTGCAGCCAATCTGATGACCTGGGGCATTGTGCAAGGACATAATCCCGGTATGAATGCAAATTCTATCAGAACCTATTTAATCCGTGGTGCTGACCGAAATCCTGCGTATGTTTATCCGAACAGGGAGTGGGGTATGGGGACGCTCAATCTCTATCAGACGATTCTCAGGCTTCGTGAGTAGATAACGGGCTTTTGAAAACAAAAATATATCCGCAAGCCAGAGGATTCATTACAAAGAAGTAATAAAATTCTCCGGTTTGTGGAATGATTGGCTTTCCGCCTAATAATCCAATACTTTTACTGCGAAATCTTTAAAAACAGCCTCGCCATTTTCCGCAAACAACCCTATAAATGTCCCTGTAAAGGTCATTGATTTAGTACCTTCTGTACAAAGCCCTGCTACCAGTCCAGAACCCAATTCAATATAATCATTCCCATTCAGGCTATAAAAAAATTTATAGTAAGTACGATCCGATTCCATTTTCAGCATTATCTCTTCAGCCATTGGAATTTCAACACTGGAAGTAACCGTAAAAATATCATGAATATGTTTAGCCAGACAGATTTTCCATGTATTGAGTACTCTGGTGAGATATATTTCATAATGGTAAGAATCATTGTAAAAAGTTGTCAAGCCGGCACGCATGCCCTGTATTGCATTTGTTATACGTACTTTGACCGTTGAAATAGTATAAAAACCTTTTTGCCGAACTCCAAGCCAGGTCGGACTGCCAATGTCATTTAAGGTAATATTTGTACCTCTTAGAATCAGTTCCTTATTTACTGTATCTCTAATATAGTTTTTCATCATAGGATTTCTGAGGAAATTGTACTGGGGATAGAAAGATTCCCATGAAAAATTGTCGCAAAAATCCCGGTTTACAGGCTGTACTGCTTCTCCTGGAAGAGGACCATCCATCTCAAGCGCAATCAGTCCGTCTTCACCAACTACCGGCCATCCTTCTTTTGTCCATTTAACAGGTGCAAGAAATGTTTCGCGGCCTAAATTGTGGAGAAGTACACGGTTCGTTTTTTCCTGGCATGGACGAATACCGAGACACACTAACCACCAGTTTCCATTCTGATCTTCTACCATGTCAGCATGTCCTGTGCAGTAAACTTCCTCTCTCATATCATTTCTGTGTGTAAGAATCGGATTATCAGGACATTCTTCAAAGGGTCCATAAGGGCTGTCAGCACGCATTATCGTTTCCATATGCCCATATTCTGTGCCTCCTTCAGCCAGCATCAGGTAATACTTCCCAAACCATTTATAAAGATGTGGACCTTCGGCATATCTTCCTCCGCATCCTCTGCTAATTATCATGCTCCCGGTAAGGATTTCTCCGGTAAAAGGATCGATCCGGCACAGGTAAATTGCAGTCTCTCCATTTTCATCAAGATCAGTGGAAACAAAATATACAGATCCGTCATCGTCAAAAAGCAGAGAAGGATCAATTCCTCCCTGATCTATCCAAACCGGATTAGACCAGCCCCTCACTATATCTGTTGTATGTACAATGAAATTACCTCTGCCCGAGACATTTGTTGTTACCATGAAAAATGTTCCGTCGTGATAACGCAGCGTAGGTGCAAAAATTCCTCCGGAAGGTCTGCAATTATGCAAAAAAAGCTGTGTCTCATTTACAAGACAATGTCCCAGTAGTTCCCAATTGACTAGATTTTTACTGTGATAAACAGGTACTCCCGGAAAAAATTCAAAAGATGAATTAACAATATAATAATCTTCTCCTACTCTACAGATCGAAGGATCGGGATTGTATCCGGAGATGATCGGGTTTTTGTATTTCATTTAAATGTCCTCCAATTTTTTTGAATTTGTTTCTGTAACTTTGCTTGGGTGCGTCATCCCTTTAGCCCCGACATTTTAATGCCCTGTATAAAATATTTCTGACAAGTTGAAAAGATCAAAAGTACAGGAAATAAAGATATAAGAGCCATTGCCATCATCTGTCCCACCTGAACGTTTCCCTGGGATCCTTTGAAAAACTGCAATCCAATTGCAATTGTGAATTTATCGTCAGAATTCAAGTAAATCAACGGGTTAAAAAAATCATTCCAGTTATACACAAGCGCCATAACCAAAACTGCAAGCATAACCGGCCTGACTGCTGGGAGAAGTATTTTGGTAAATATCTTCAGTGAATTGGCACCATCTATTTTTGCAGCTTCATCTAATTCTCTGGGTAATGTGCGAAAAAACTGAATAAATAGAAATATATTAAATGCCCCGCCACCTAACCAACTGGGGATAACCAATGGCCACATTGTATCCACCATTCCCAGTTTATAGTATAAAAGATATTGTGGAATCAAAGTGACCTGTGCAGGCAGCATCATAGTCCCCAGAAGTACCATAAACAATACCTTGGAATACCTGGCATCAAACCTGGCAAATCCAAAAGCTACAATCGAAGAAGAAAGTACCGTCCCTGTAGTAGCTATAAATGTAATCATTGCCGTATTCTTAAAATACAAACTGAAATTTGCTCCTTTCCATCCTTCCACAAAATTTTCCAATGTTACATGCTCCGGAAACAATACCGGAGGCATTTTATAAATATCTGTCATAGGCTTAAAGGATGTTGAAATCATCCATATAAACGGGAAAAGGCAGATTGCTGCTGCCACTATCAGCACAAAGTATGTCATGGTTCTTGCTGCAAGCTTCGTCTTTTTCTGTGATCTTATACGCATCTTATTTCCCTCCCCCATCAATCATCATAGAACACCCAGTACTTGGATGTTGAAACTGTAATAATGGTAAACAGCATAATCACAGCAAACATACTCCATGCCATCATAGAAGCATATCCCATCTTCCCGTACAAAAATCCATTATTATACAAGTGCATCGCCGCTGTATAAGTGCTATTCAATGGTCCTCCGTTGGTTAGGATCATCGGCTGCTGGAATACCTGAAAAGCAGCTATTACTGTAACGATCAAATTGAAATAAACGGTAGGCGTACACAGCGGCATTGTAATATAACATACCTGACGAATTGATCCGGCACCATCAATTTGCGCGCTTTCGTAATAGGACTGGGGGATATCCTGAATTCCAGCCAGCATGATAATAATATTATTTCCTATCGTCCACAAAGACAGAATTACAATAGAAATCATTGCCACGTTTTTATCACCAAGCCAATTGGGGCCTTTTATGCCAACCAGAGATAATATATAATTGATGATCCCATAATCCTTCTGGAAAATCCATCCCCACAAAATTGTAACGGCAACACCAGAAGTAATATATGGTATGTAAAAAGCCGTACGGAAAAATCCCAGATTTTTAACTTTCTTGCTCAGTAATAATGCTATGAAAAATGAAAGGATAATACTTCCGGGTACAAACATTACTACAAATTTCAAAGTGTTCATAAATGCCTTTATAAATAAAGGATCATCTGTAAGTGCGTATACCCAGTTTTCAAATCCTACAAATTCTCCGTTTCCTGTCAGATTCATATTCGTGAACATCAAATAAAAAGAATATAGTATTGGATACAGTGTAAGAACGACACAGCCGATCAGCCATGGTGCAGTATATAAATAAAAATTTCTGGACTCTCTTCTTTTCATGACGGAAACTTTTTTAGCTATATTGGGTTTACTCATTTTCCTTGCCTCCAATTCTTCTTTTAATACATTACAACTTCTTTTTTTGTAAAAAGCCGGACATGTTAACCGGCTTTTCTTACTGTAAACATACAAAAATTGCAACCCTATTAATTTCCATTTGCCTCGTTGAAAGCTTTTTCCAGAGCAGGATAATATTCATTCATAGCTTCATCCGCTGTCTTGCCATCAATGGTCACAGACTGCCAAATCTGTGTATATACGTCTCCTGCCGCTGAGAACGCACCTCCCCAGATATTTAACTTCGCATCCTTCATGCCATCCAGATAAATACTGTTGCTGACAGGACCATATTTCAAATCTTTATAATAACTCTCTGCTATTATTTTGCATGAGGTAAGTCCTATATTGCTGGTTTCTTTCGCCATATCTTCATTTGCATAAGCAGCATCTTTTACAAAAGTCCATGCCGCATCTTTATTCTGTGACGTTTTCAACACCGCATAACCAGTTGCGTACATAAGGTTATTTTTACCTCCCGGTACCCTTGGCATGGTTACTGCTTCCCACTCAAAATTCTCTCCGATTTCATCTGCTATCAATTTTGTTTCAAATCCTCCCAGTGTGTACATCGCAGCATGTCCGGATACAAATAACTGTTCCTTGGGCAAACCCTTTGCTGCTGTGTCATCAGGCATGGCCTTACTCTGCACTAAATCCCCAAAAAGATTCAGGCCGTCTTTTACCTCCTGACTATTTACTTCGCATGACTTCAAATCATCAGAATAAGCTTTTCCACCTTTGCAGATAACAGACAACCCCGCATCTATCCAGTGATTTACCATTCCATAAGTTGCATCTGCGCCTTCACCGCCCACGAACTTTTTAGCTGCTTCCGCCAGGTCATCCCACGTCCAGTCTGCTGTAGGATAGTCCACTCCGAACTGATCGAACATATCTTTGTTATACGCTAAGACAAATACATTTTCTAATAAAGGCATTGCTTCCAGTTTCCCATCAGGACGATAATATGGATCAACCATCCCCTCTGAAATAACAGACTTTAAATCCACTCCTTCTTTTTCAACATATGGGTTCAGATCTTCATAATAATCTGTGTACAGCCCATAGTAATCCGGAGACATCTGTATAACATCAGGTCCGGTACCGGCTGATAATGCTGCAGTCATTTTCTGGTCCCATACATGGTCAGCTGTGGGAATTACCGAATGTTCAACCTCTATTTCCGGATGTGCTTTCTTAAATACTTCAATCATGTTTTCTCTGGATTTTTTTTCTTCATCTGCCCCCCAGGACCAGATAACCAGTTTCTGTTTTCCTTTGACTTCCTCTCCAGTTGTTTTGGTTTCCTCTGATTTTCCTCCACATGCCAGGAGGCATACTGACATAATTACCGCTAAACCAACAGATATTACTTTTTTAAAAATCATACTTCTTTCCTCCATCCATTTTTACTTATATATCTGAGCTGCGCGCTTAACTCTGACATATTTATACACATGCATATTGCAGGCAAGCCTGCAATACTGCCACAATTAAACAGGTTGAAAGAATCACATCGTAGCGTCCTTTCTGCATCGTAATTTTCTTTCAACCTTTCTCAATTCAAATTCTTTACCGTCTCTCCTTCTAAGATTGCTAAGGGAGAATAATTCATGTATCTATATTTATTCCCTTCGAGAATATCTATAAGGACGTCCACACATTTTGCACCCTGACGCTCTGGATAAATATCAATAGTAGTCAGTTTTGGTTCATAGCGTTCCCGGGTAAATAATCCGTCTATTCCCATGATAGAAATGTCTTCCGGTATTCGCAAACCGTGCTTTTTCAGCCCCTCCATCATACCAAATGCCATATCATCATTAAAACAAATTACCGCAGTAGCCTTATGTTTTGAATTTCTGTAAATATCAGCAGCTTTCTTTCCTAAAAAAAACAAATCCAGATAAATAAATCCCTCAGCAGCCCTGCTAAAATCCGGTTTATCTTCACCCGGAATATCAGTATTATTTAAATTGCCCTGAATATCCAGTAAATACTGTATACACCGCTTACCTATCTCATTAGTCATTCGTTCCTTCCAATATTTATATCGGAGGTTTGCATATCCCTCATTGAAAGGAAGCGCCATGCCAATTTTTTTGTGCCCGTGGTCAATCAGGTAATCAATCGCCATATTAATAACTTTTTGATTGTCAATTATTACTGCCGGCATAGGCTTTTTAAATGCACAGGATGGGTCAAACGAGGCCGTAACAGTCGGAAGATAATAATTTTTTCCTACTGATTCTGCATAAGCCTGTGCTACACTTTCCGTTGGAAAAAGAATTCCATCCGCTAATATCCTTTTCACAATCTCAAAGTCTTCTTCATTCATAATCGCCAAAACATGGTATCCCTTTTTTTCAGCTTCTCTTGCCATCCCATGATACATCTGATTATAGTATACCCCCGTCATATCTCCACAGAAAAATAATAGTTGATATGTTTTCTTCTGCTGCAAAGCCATTGCTACCGGGTTCGGCATATAATCCACCCTATTGGCAATATCCAGAATTTTTTTCTTCTTCTCCTTATCCACATATCCACTGTTATTCAGTGCCCTGGAAACTACAGAGACAGATACTCCTGCTTCATTGGCGATATCTTTTCTAGTTACATTTTTCCCCATAAAAATACCTCATTTATTTGTCTCTTTTATACTATTTGTATAATCAACATACTATATTATATCGTCAAATATATCAATATACAAAAATGTGGTCACGAATCCACTAGGATAAATACCGAATAAAAGTAAATTTTTAAATTTTTTTCTATGTATTTATTTTGTAAATTTTAAAGCTAAAAAAAGCCGATTTCAAATTACGAAATCGGCTTACGACGCTCCCAAAAAGGCATCCTGTTATGGCATCAGCTTCCTATATTCTCTGGGAGACATCATAACAAGTTTTTTAAACATGCTGTTAAAAAACTTAATATCATCATATCCCACGGCACTTGCTATTTCAGATATCCGCAAATCGCTTCCGGCAAGGAGCACACAGCTTTTCTCTATTCGAATCTTCTGCAGGTATTCCCGAAAAGTAATTCCGGTCTCCTGTTTGAACTTCCTGCTTATATACTGCAGGCTGAAATGATGCTCCTGACAGAACATACCAAGCGTGATGTGCTCCCTGTAATTCCTGTCCACATATTGAATCGCATCTAAAACAATCTCATTTTTAGTGATTCTCACACTGCTCTTTACTATACCACGCAGAGTAAGTATCAGAATCTCGATCAGTCTGCAGCGGAAAATCTCCGTATACCCCGGTCTTTTTTCCCGGTATTCTTCTGACATACCGGTCAGCAGCTGCAAAACCCTCTTGTCTTCGTCATGAAAGATACAGTTAGCCGGAGTCTGCATAAGTGATGGTGTATAGTACCTGATGAGACACCCCTGTATCAGTGCATCGAATGAATGGCACCCATGCAGTGTGTTATCTATAACTTCCGGAAGGAACAGACAGTTAATCAGATTCAGATTCCTGCTCTGGGAATAACAATGGACGCTCCCATAATCCACAATAAAATAATCCCCCTGCGTAAGCTCGCTGCTTACATCATTCAAGGTATGGATACAAGTGCCGCAGGTTACATAAACCAGTTCAAAAAAACGATGGTCATGGCTTTCCATATCATCCTGGCTGCAAGGCATCATCACCAGATTTTCTTTATCTCCTAAAGCAATCTGCTTCATATCAATCGTACTTTTTTTCTCCATAAAGATAAATTCACCCCCTATTTAAGTAGAAATCAGGTCTTTTTTTCCATTTTATTCTCTGGTATCATTAATGTCAAGAAACAACAGTACATACTTAAAGAAATTTACAATCTCAGGAAATTTACGTAAAATGGAGGTAACTTTTATGGAATGGAAGGCAAAATGGATTAAACCCTCACTTGAAATGGGCGATGTGTGTCCTATGTTTAAAAAGAAATTTCAGACTACGGAAAAAGTAAAAAAAGCAACACTGACAATCACCTCTCTGGGGGTGTATGAGGCTCTGATAAACGGCAGCCGGGTAGGTGAGTTCATCCTTGCACCAGGCTGGACTTCTTACAAAAAAAGGCTCCAATATCAGGTATATGATGTAACGGATCTGCTGGGCGAAGAAAATCTGCTTCTTGTCACCGTAGGAAAAGGCTGGTACCGCAGCAGAATGCCAGGATGGGCCATTTCAAAAGTGCAGTCTGCATTACAGCAAAATCCGGCAGGGCTTCTGGCACAGCTAGATATTGTCTTCGAAGATGGCAGTAAAGAAACAATTATGACAAATGAGACATGGACTGCTGCCGAAAGCAATGTCCGTTTTTCAGAAATTTATGACGGGGAAACCTATGATGCTTCTTTCCAATCTGCCGATGAGACAGAAGTGTGTACTTTTGACGGACCTTTTGATACACTGATCTCACAGCAGGGTGAAGAGATACGGGAACAGGAAAGAGTTTCTGCCGCATGTATTTTTACAACCCCATGCGGAGAGACCGTAGTTGATTTCGGTCAGGAGGTTACCGGTTATATTGAGATTGAAGTTGATGCCAAAGCAGGTGAAGAAGTTTTGCTGTCCCATGCCGAAGTTATGGATCAGGATGGTAATTTCTATACCGAGAATTACCGTTCCGCCAAGGCACAATTGCATTATATCTGCAAAGACGGGCACCAGATCTACAAACCAAAGCTCACGTTCTTTGGCTTCCGTTATATTCGTATTGATAAATTTCCGGTTGCTGTGTCCGCTGCAAAACCAGAGAATTTTACTGCTGTGGCTGTTCATTCCGAAATGAAAAGAACCGGATTTTTACGTTGCTCGAATCCATTGCTGAATAAACTCTTCGATAATATTATATGGGGTCAGAAAGGTAATTTTGTAGATGTTCCAACCGATTGTCCCCAGAGAGATGAGCGCCTTGGCTGGACCGGAGACGCACAGGTATTTATTAGAACGGCATGCCTGAATTACGACGTAGAAAAATTTTTCACGAAATGGCTGGGCGATATGGCAGCAGACCAGAAAGAGGATGGGCAGGTAGGCCATGTAATACCCAATTTGCTGGATGATCCGGATAGCAGTGCTGCCTGGGCAGATGCTGCCACAATCTGTCCCTGGGAACTCTACTTAGCTTACGGCAACGATGAAATATTAAAATCCCAATTCAATTGTATGAAAAAATGGATTGGATATATTACCACCCATACAAAAGATGAATACCTCTGGACCGGCGGAATCCATTTCGGAGACTGGCTGGGACTGGACGCACCGGATGGCAGCTATAAAGGATCCTCCAGGGAAGATTTTATTGCATCTGCATTTTATGCATATTCCACCTCGCTGGTAATAAAAGCCGGTAAAGTTTTAGAAGAAGATGTTGCAGAATATGAGACACTCTACAAGAAAATCTTAACAGCTTTCCGAAAGACTTATACTGAGTATCATACACAGACCGAATGTGTGCTTGCGGTATATTTTAAACTGGCACCTGACTGCCAGGCTGCAGCAGACCAGCTTGCAGATCTCGTGAAAAGCTGTGGTAAACAGCTTCAGACAGGTTTTGTGGGAACGCCGTATCTGCTGCATGTTTTAAGCGAATATGGTTATACACAGCTCGCATATGACCTTCTGCTGAGAGAAACTTACCCCTCCTGGCTGTATCCAATCACAAAAGGTGCTACTACTATTTGGGAACATTGGGATGGAATTAAGGAAAACGGAGATTTTTGGAGTAAAGATATGAACTCCTATAACCATTATGCGTATGGCTCCGTAGCGGACTGGGTATATGGAGTAGCTGCAGGCATTACGCCTCTGGAGGAATATCCTGGTTATGAAAAAGTTCGAATTGCTCCTATGCCGGATCAGAGGCTTGACTGGCTGGAAGCAACACTGGAAACGCGGCATGGAATTATCCGCTCCGGCTGGAAAATCGAAGATGCATCATGGCGCTATGAGATAGTAACTCCTGTAGCAGCTGATATAGTAATTGCCGGACATGAATATCATTTAGAAAAAGGCAGTTATCTTTTCTATAGTAAAATTAAATAATCTATCTGATAGCAGCTGCCGCAGTACTGGGCAGCTGCTGGATAAAGTTTCAAAGAAGACTCGTTCAGCATTTGGATTATTCGTGTTTTTCCAGATAAATATTAACGGCCAGGTATATAAGAAACATTAGAACAAGCACTGCACATAATGTCCCGGCTATGACTAAATAATATTGATACTTAAAGATTCCATATAAAAGTGTGAAGGTAAAGGTTAGACCGCATATCACATAATTCATAGCCTTGATGACTAAATGACTGCTTTTCATAACCAGATATAAATCTCTTTCATCCGTGTTTTCTGCCAACTCTTCTAAAACACCCTTTTTCGAAAACCCTCTTATAAAGTTAACTGCTGATAAAGCTGCCAGCAAAACGCCTGATATCATGAGTCTCTTTTCATAATAGCCGAAATAGGAAATGAAACATACAATAGATAAAATTGCTGTCATAATTCCAATAACTAAACCACGTTTATTTTTTACTTTCATTCTCTTTTTCCTCCATTTTCGAGTTTTCTTTTAGACAGCATAAATCCTCAATACTTACGTCAAATATTTCAGAAATATGGTATGCCAGCATTAGAGATGGATTATATTGTTCTTTTTCGATAGAAATAATCGTTCTTGACGAAACATGAACCAGGTCAGCAAGCTGCTGCTGCGTTAATCCCATACTCGTTCGCAGTTCCTTAACTTTAGTCTTCATACAAAACCTCTTTCTAATGTGAAGCAGACTTCTCATGAAGCTAACTTCATATTATACC
Source organism: Robinsoniella sp. KNHs210 (assembly GCF_000686105.1). Taxonomy (NCBI): domain Bacteria; kingdom Bacillati; phylum Bacillota; class Clostridia; order Lachnospirales; family Lachnospiraceae; genus Robinsoniella; species Robinsoniella sp. KNHs210. The sequence continues at coordinate 1,323,781 of NZ_JMLZ01000001.1, read as the reverse complement.
GGAACATATCATTTGTCAACAAATAATTCCTGCAGCCTTTCTGTATCTAAAGAAGTCCCGATCACGCAGACTTTTCCGGTATATTGTGGTTCGCCTTTTATAATTTTCCACTCACCGGGCACCATATTAAAATAAATCCACTCTCCTTTTATACTTTCTACAGAACCCTTTGCACGTAAAACCATGCCGTTAACGGTATCCTCATCTAATTTTTTCAGTATCTGGTCTAACTCCTGTTTTGTAAAAACCTTTGCCGTCTCCTTGCTCCAGCTGCTAAATATTTCATCTGAATGATGATGGCTTTCACAGCTGCATACCCGAGGTGCATTCCGATGATGAAGGGATTTTTCATGACCGCCTTTCTCATGGAAAACATCCTTCTTTTTTCCCCCGGTGTCTTCTGCTTTCCCTTCCATTACTTCCAAAATCTGCAGCCCCTTTAACTTTTCCAGAGGCGTCGTAATTACGGATGCCCTGGGGTTGACTTTACGGATTTCCTCTCTGCACTCTATTATTTTTGCTCTGTCTGCTTTATCGGTCCGGCTCAGCAAAATTGTATCTGCATTCCTGACCTGGTCGTTAAAAAATTCCCCAAAATTCTTTTGATACAGACCAAACTTCATTACATCCGCCACAGTAAGGCTGCTTTCCAATATTACGGACTGTTTCCCTTTCATCTCCTGAACTGCCTTGATTACATCTGATAGTTTCCCAACACCGGACGGTTCAATAAGAATACGATCCGGGCTGTATTTTTTCAGCACCTCCTCCAATGCCTTGCGGAACTCGCCTTTCAGGGAACAGCAGATACATCCCGAATTCATTTCCCGGATCTCAATGCCGGTTCCTTTTAACAGACCTCCATCGATGCCGATTTCTCCAAACTCATTTTCAATTAACAGAACCTTTTCCTTTTGAAATACTTCCCGTAGTAATTTCTGAATCAACGTTGTCTTTCCTGCACCTAAAAATCCTGATATAATATTTATCTTTGTCATTTTGATTCTTCTCCTTGCTGAAGTTTATTAAGACGTGCTACGCCTCATTTCTCTTAACGAACTACTGGATAGACATAATCCTGTTCTGCCTTATCCGCATCTTCTATTCCGGTTACCTGGATTTCAATTCCTTTATCTTTATTATAATGGAAAATTCCCGTTACGGAAACCCATTTATCCTGTTCTAGATTTGACGCATCATCCCAAATGCATATTGGTCCGCAGGGAGAAAGGTCTGCTATGCAGCAGCTCATTAATAACCTGGTCACGGCAAACTCGTTTTCTTCAAAAGACTGATCCCGGTAAACTGTCCCATGCATTGTTATCTGATATCCATCATACTTATCCGAATAATAGCTAAGCTGCAGCAGCCAATTATAAAAATCTTCATCACGAACTGTTATGGTTCTGTTTGCCTCATCCAGACCTGCCGGAACCGGTTGTTTTTGTTTATTTGGCGTAGTTGGTGTGGTATTATCCTGAGCCTCGGTATTAACTTTCGTTTCCGGATTCGTCCCATCTGTAACTGATTTCCCGGCTTTCATATCTGTCTCATCCGTTTCGGACTCTCCTGCATAAGCCTGCCCGTCTTCTGGATTCCCCCCATCTATCATCTTTTCTGACTTTCCCGATCCACCACTTAAATAGCTTCCAACTGCTGCAGCGGACGTAAATGATCCATGGGGAAGCAGTATAATCATTAATGGAATCACCAGAATCAGACATCTGTTCATATTGATCTTATACTTTGGTATGCCTGCCTTCCAGAAACGAGACAGCGCCCAGATCATCATGACAATTCCTGTAAAATACAGAAAAGGCTCCATCCTTGGTGTAACAAAAATAAGATAACTTTTACTGTAAGCCATAGCAAACATCATAACGGAGAACAACAGGTAGCAGGCACCTTCCAGTACCGCTTCATAATTCACGTAACGTTTCATAAAACTACACCGCCTCCTCCCAGCAAACCAAATATCAGAACAATGCCAAAGCAGACAACGAGAGTCGTTAATGCCAGCCTGACTACAAATGACTTCTTAAAATACCCATTTAACATCAGCAGATTCTTAATATCCATCATAGGTCCAAAAACCAGGAAACCCATCATTGGCACAAAGGAAAACGTACCGGACATACTTCTGGCAACCACTGCATCCGAAGAAGAACATAAGGATAACAAAAATGAAAGGGCAATCATAGCCAAAAGCGCAATTGGCAGGCTGATAGTCCCCAGCCCTTTCAGCCAACTCAAATCAGCTACCTGAAATACAGAAGAAATGTAGATTCCGATAATCAAATATTTCCCAACATTAAAAAACTCCATCTGGGAATGTCTGAAAAACAGTTGGACTTTACCAGAAATTCCTTTCTGTACTCCGATCTCTTCGTAACATCCGCAGCTGCAGCAGCCAAAATCCTCAGCCCCTTCTTTTAAGATCTGCTGCGGTCTTTTCAGAAAAAAAGTAAGTCCAATTAAAAACGCACACAGCAGTCCCAACCCCATCCGGTAGATTACAATCCGAATATCCAGGTTAAATGCATAGTAAGTAGACAGCAGTACTACCGGATTGACCACCGGCGCTGCGGCCATAAAACAAATGGCTGCCTGTATGGGAACTCCCTTTTTCAGCAGGCTCTTGAAAACCGGTATAGAAGCGCAGTCGCAGACAGGCAGAAAAAATCCCCCCGCCATCCCAATGAACATTCCAAATATGGGATTTTTCGGAAATACACGCTCCATCCAGCTCTGGGGCAAAAAGACCTGGATTGCCGAAGACAGCAGAACGCCCAGCAATAAAAACGGTACCCCCTGCAGGAATACCCCCATAAAAAGAGTAAGAATGGTGTTGAGTGGCAGCCCTTTTTGTTCCAGAAATGGTGCCGCCAGTATCAGACTCCCTATTACCCCTATGCTGGCAGCCGCCGGAACATAGGGTGCCATTCTTTTTTTCTGAACCGTCTGCTTCATTTCCGGTTGAGAAAGCAGGTGGACTTCCGATCTGGAAATACCGTGAATCTTCTGTTCAAACCTGCTTCTGTCCTCTTTGGTCTCTGCATTGCGAAGAAATGTCAGGTCACTGGCTGCCACCTGAGAAATTGGTGCTTCTCCGGTCTGCCCAAGCAGCATATCCGCCACAGGCACATCTGCAAGATAGATCACTTTTGCGATATGGAAAAGTTCGCCCATCCGAAGCTGCAGAAAAATACGTTCCAATTTTGAAAATGCCTCCATCCCATTCCATTCCACCCAAATTTCATCAAACTTCTGATGCTGCATTATCTGGCAGATTTCATCTGCAATACGTTCAAAGGAATGCTCCAGTTCTTTTTTCGACCAACCAAGAAGCTTGCAGTGCTGCGTGGCATACAATATCTGTTCCCCTTCTTCAAATTGCAGAACCAGTATTTCTTTTCTTCTGCAATGGCGAAGCATCCGGGATATGAATGTTGTTTTGCCGCTATCCAGGAAGCCGGCAACTACATATAAAGGTGTTGTCATAATGCTCCTCCTTCCTATTTTTTTATCAGCGCTTTTCGAAAAACAATAATGACAAACCATATCACTTCCAAAAGTACAATTGTACCTCCCGGTTTCCAACCGGCATAATAGGAAAGTATTAATCCTGCAATTGTTGTTGACACCGCAACGATTACGGCCCACAGAAGGGCTTTTTTATAGCTTCGTCCCATCTGCATTCCGCAGGCTGCCGGCACCACCAGCATGGAAGAAATGATAAGCGCCCCCACCGTACGGGATGCTATCGATATGGTAAGCGCCGTCAAAACAGTAAACACAAAATTAATCCTCTGAACCGGTACACCGGAAATACGCGCTGCATTTTCATCAAACCCTATGTAAAATAATTCTTTATAAAGTAGCAAAACCGTAATCAGCACAATCAGACTGACAACAGTAACCAGTACAAGTTCCTCCCTGCTGATCGCAACAATGCTGCCAAATAAAAAACTGCTGAAATTCGCACTGTTTTTTACAAACCCGGACAATACCCCAGCTAAACCAATACCCCCGGACATAACAATTGCAATAGCCATCTCCGAATAGCGGGGCAGTTTCTTACGGATCCGCTCAATCCCCAGTGCCGCAGCCACGCATACCACTGCCGCACTCAGAACCGGATTGATACCAAAGATCAGGCCTGCTGCCACTCCTGCAAGTGAAGAATGGGAAAGGGCGTCCCCGATCATTGACATTCTCTTAAGCACAATTGTCATCCCAATACACGGGGTTATCAGCGCCAGCAAAATGCCTGCCAAAAAGGCTCTCTGCATAAAACTATATTCCAGTATACTCATTCTCTGATTTTCCCCTCTTTCATCTTAAGTATCCGATGCGCTCCAATACAGTCTGTGGTACTTCCATGGGTAACCAGGAATATCGTAACTTTGCGGCTCAGATTAAGTTCCTTTAACAACCGGTAAAAATTCTTAACTGATTCCGCATCCATCCCTGCAGTGGGTTCATCCAGAACCAACAGCTCCGGATTACCCACTAACGCCCGTGCCAGCATAATTCTTTGCTGCTGCCCTCCGGACAGTTCTCCAATCCGGTTCTTCATAAAACTCTCCATTCCAAGTTCCTCCAATGTTTTGCGTACACGCTCCCGGTGCTTTCTGCCCGGCAAACGAAATCTGCCAATCTGCAGATAAAGACCTGTCAGCATAATTTCTTCCACCGTTGCCGGAAAACTCTGGTTATGGCTAATACTGTTTTGCGGGACATAACCTATGCGGCCACCGGAAAAAACATGGGTTGTTTCCTTTTCGAATATTTCCACTCGCCCTTCCTGGGGCTGTAATTCCCCCAGTAAAAGTTTTAATAGGGTACTTTTTCCACTTCCATTTTCTCCGGTAAGAAGCACATACTCCTCTTCCCCGATTTTTAAACTCAAATTTTTCAGAATCGGTACATCTGCATACCGAAAAGTGATATTATCCATGCTGACTATATTCATGAAGCGTTCCTTCCTTACTATTATTTTTAACTATTTAGCACACTTCTATTTTAAGGCTTCTTCCAGCGTTTTCAGATTGTCCCGCATTACAGAAAAGTAGTCCGCACCCGCCGAAAGCTCCTCATCACTTAATCCTTCCAGCGGATTCAGAACTTCTGTCTTTGCTCCAATTTCGCTTGCAATTGTTTTTGCAACTTTCGGACTTACAAGCTCTTCAAAAAAGATTGTTTTAACATTGTTTTCCCTTGCAAACTGAATAATCTCATTCATTCTTGCCGGGTCCGGCTCGGAATCCGGCAAAAGACCTTCGATCCCAATCTGATTCAGTCCATACGCTTTACAGAGATACCCAAAAGCTTCATGCGCCGCAATCAGGTCTTTGCTTGCTGTTTTTGCAATTCCTTCTCTATACTCCTGATCCAGCTTTATAAATTCCGCTGCATAAGTTTCATAATTTTTTTCATAGTAATCCTTGTTCTCCGGGTCTGTTGCCACAAAAGCATTTTTAATGTTCTCCATCTCCGATTTAGCATTCATCGGATCAAGCCATACATGAGGGTCGCAGCCAGAGGCTTCTTCGGTTTCACCCGAGGTATTTATTTTGCCTTTATCATCGGTTTCACTCTCAGCGTCTGTCTTACCATCCCCCTCATGGCTGTGGGTTTCTTCCATGAGTTTTAATCCTTTCGACGCTTCTACGGTAGTCAGCTTCTGATTATCCAGTGATTCCAATATATTTTCTACCCAATGTTCCATACCGGCACCGTTGTAGACAAACACATCTGCCGTCTCTAATTCTCTGATATCCGTTGCTGCCGGCTCCCAGTCATGAGGCTCTGTTCCTGCCGGTACCATATTGATAACTTCTACTTTTTCCCCGCCTATTTTTTTGGCAAAATCATACATAGGATAGAAACTTGCTATCACTTTTAACTTATCTCCGGCATTTTTTTCATCGGTTTTCCCACTGGCATTGCTGTTTATCTGGTTAGCCATTTCTTTGTTCTCATCTGCCCCTATACTGCTTTGTTTTCCACAACCTGCGCAGCACAAAGAAACCGCCAGCGCAGACAGGATAATGTACACTGATTTTTTCATGATGAAATCCTCCATATTCAATTATAATTTTGGTAATTTGGTAAAATGGGCGCAAAAAAACAAGGTTTCTTTCTGCAAAAAGGCAGAATTCTCCCTTGCGTCCGCTGATTTAATCGTTCAGCCTTACCTTATAAGATATGAGTGTTTTTCTCTGAAAGAATTGATAAAATGACGGTATCATAGCGATAAATGCTGCTACAATACAAACTACGGAAGCAAAACAAATTATAGCACTTCCAATCTGATGAATCAGACTTTCTGCATGCTGTATTTCGGCACACACCGGACAGCTTTCACCTGTACATTGATGATGGATATTTTCTGCAATAAAAAAATTAGAGAGAAATAGAACGCTTAAAACAGCTGCAATCAGAAGAATGGCGGCAGCTTTTTTGTAGACTTCTTGAGTTTTATTATGCAGATTCATCATCATCGTTATTTCTCCCTCCTTTCAGATTGCATTTATTGTTCAGCTTCAGCGGCAATGACTGCAATAGCCATAGAGTGTCGTGTGCTGCTGATCCAGTTCAAAATGATGTTCTCTTAAAATATGGATGGAAAAATCCTCCATACAATCACATTTTAAAGGAACCGTTTGTCCACATTTCAGACAAACCAGTTTCCCATGATTCTGTTTATCTTCATCTCCTATATACCTATATTGAGCAGGGGAACCGTCCATAGATGGAATTTTAGTAACCATCCCTTCCTGGTGCATCCGCTCCAGCATACGATATAAAGTAGTCTGACCTGCATGCATTCCCTCGTTGCGCATATAATCCATAAATTGTTCAACTGTATAGAATTTCTCCTGGTTCGCTTTCAGACATTGCAGGATATTCTCCCTTTGTTTGGTCTGATACTGACCGCGTTCCCCCACCGTGTTTTCCTCTTTTCTTCAAATATGAATTTGAAAATCATTTTCATTTTATAGTAGATTGTATATTTTGTCAACTGCTATTGCTTTGGAAAGGTTAGAAAATACCAGTTCTGCGGCCAGCTGACGGAGTCCATACAAGTTTCCCACTCCAATCTTGACCTGCACCATCTCCATCTACAAAGCGTCCCCTTCTCAGCTAAACTGCTTCCTACTTTTTCACCATAATACTTTCTGCAGTATGCGGATCAATGATACCGCTCACAGGCGGAAGCACTCCCCTGTCCCTAAGTGGAGAATGTCCAAGGATTCTTTTATAAGCACGATAAAAAGCGGAATAATCTGCAAATCCTGAGGCGGCCGCCGCATCAGCTGCGCTGCACCCGTTAATCAGCAGCTGCTGGGCAAAGATCACCCGCTTTTGCACCAGGTAATCAAAAACCGTAGTCCCAACTGCCTTGCGGAAAACTCTGTTCAAATAATGTTTGCTCAGCAAAAATTTCTCAGCTAGATTATCCAGCGTAATTTCCTCTGAAAGATGGCGATTCAGATAAATTAAGATCTTTGTTGCCAGGTCATTGTCCAGATTATGCCCATGAACTCCGCTTTCTTTACCGATTATGGCAACAATACGGCCAAGAACGGCTTCCATACCTATGGGGATTAGCTGTTCCTGAAGTCCGGACGGGCTTTTCACATATTCACAGAGTGCCTGCAGGCAGGCATCCAGTTGAAATTGTCTTACATTTTCAAAATATATTTTCTGTTTTGGATTTTTCTCAAAAGCTTGAAATACCGATAATAATAGCCTTCGATGTTCCATGGAGATAATATCCGGATGAAAATGAAGCGCATATCTCCGGTAATGGCTGTCGGAATTAATTTTTACTCCATGAAATACATGGGGCGACAGCAAAAGAAGGCTGTGGGAAGTAAGGCAATATCGCTGTCCTTCCACCAGGTAGTCCGCTTCTCCTTCTACAAAGTAAAAAATCTCGTAATAATTGTGACAATGCAGATCATACTGATCCGTCATATACTGTGTATCACTATAGCCGACATTGATCAGTTCCAGATAACGGCTGTCCTGTTCTTTTTCATTTTCTGGCATTTTATAACCTCCCTCAACCGTAACATAAAAATACTATAAAACATCAGAGCGATATTTGCAATATAATCGACTCTGCAGGCAATGGTATTTTCATTATAAATAGGCTATAGTTTCTTCAAAGCTCCGGTAAACAAAAATAAAAACACCGGACAGAAAGGATATTATTATGATAACAGGAGCACAGCTTTATACCGTCAGAGATTATATCCAAACGGAAAAAGATTTCACATTTACAATTAAGAAAATATCAGCTATGGGCTACACGACTGTGCAGATATCTGCGATCGGCAAGGATATTCCTGCTGAGCGGATACGGGAGGTGTGTGATGAAGCAGGTGTGGAGGTCGTTTTAACCCATAATAGTGCTGACCGGATTCTATATGATACGGATGCACTGATTGCAGAACACAATCTGATGGGCTGTAACTATATCGGGCTGGGCTGTATGCCGGACAAATACCGCAGTACAGACTGGATTTCTCATTTTGCCGATGATTTTCTGGAACCTGCTAAAAAAATTGCTGCTGCCGGAAAACTCTTTATGTACCATAACCACAACTTTGAATTTGAAAAACTGGGACAGAAGCGTATCCTGGAATATCTTGTGGAAGCCTTTGCGCCGGATGAACTGGGCATTACGCTGGATACTTACTGGGTCCAGGCTGCAGGCGGTGACGTATGCCACTGGATTACGAAATTAAAAGACCGTATTCCCTGCGTCCACCTGAAAGATATGGCAGTTGATCATGGTACTGCTGTCATGGCACCGGTAATGGAAGGAAACCTAAACTTCACTCAGATTCTGCAAACCCTTGAACATACAAACTGCAAATATCTGCTGGTGGAACAGGATATCTGCCAGACCGGTCCCTTTGACTGCCTGCAGAAAAGCTATGACAATCTTGCTGCTGCAGGTTACCGTTAAAACAATCATCCCGGGGCGTGTCTGGAAAATCATTTTATCACTCTGACACATCCCAACCTCCGTAAGAAGTGAAAAATAAAATGAGGAATAGAATATGGATAAAATAAAACTTGGAATTATCGGAATTGGAAATATGGGCAGCGTTCACGCTGTTTCGCTGATTGAGGGAAATATCCCTGAACTGGAATTAACCGCAGTAGCCGATATACGGGAATCCAGAAGGCGCTGGGCAAAAGAACAGCTTCCTAACAATGTACAGATCTTTTCAGATGGAGACAGCCTGATGGAAGACGGATGCTGTGATGCCGTACTGATCGCTGTCCCCCACTATGACCATCCGCGTTTTGTCATAAACGCATTTGCCCATGGACTTCATGCCATATGTGAAAAGCCGGCGGGTGTATACACGCTGCAGGTACGTAAAATGAATGAAGCGGCAGCCAAAACTGACCGGGTATTCGGCATGATGTTTAACCAGCGCACCAATCCTGTGTACCGTAAGATATATGAAATGGTGCACAGCCAAAAATATGGTGCATTGAAAAGAGTGAACTGGATTATAACCGACTGGTACCGGACCCAGGCATATTATAATTCCGGTGGCTGGCGCGCCACATGGGCAGGGGAAGGCGGCGGCGTTCTGATTAACCAATGTCCCCACAACCTGGACCTTCTGCAATGGATCTGCGGAATGCCTGCAAAGGTACACGCATTCTGCCACATTGGAAAATGGCATGATATTGAAGTCGAAGATGATGTAACCGCATATATGGAGTTCCCAAATGGAGCCACCGGCGTATTTGTAACTACAACGGGGGATGCTCCTGGTACCAACCGTCTGGAAATCACCCTTGAAAAAGGAAAAATAGTCTGTGAAAATAATGTTTTACGCTTTTACGAACTGGATTGCAGCGAACGGGAATACTGCTTTACTACCCTGGAAGGCTTCCGGCCTCCAGACGGACACTGGACCGAAATAGTTACAGAAGGCGAAAATCTACAGCATACAGGCGTCTTAAGAGCATTTGCCGCAAACATTTTAAGAGGGGAGCCCCTGGTGGCAAACGGCGAAGAAGGCATAAACGGTCTTGCACTTTCCAATGCTATGTACCTATCCGGCTGGCTGGGCAAAACAGTGGAACTTCCAATAGATGAGAATCTGTTCCTGGAAAAATTAAATGAGCTGCGCGCGAATTCTAAGATGAAAGAAGTGCAGGAAATAACATTTAATACAGAAGGAACTTACGGTTCGGGGGGAAAACCATGAGAGCGGCTATAGTAGGATGCGGCAGTATTGCCCACGTCCACGCAGAAAGCATCTCCCGGTTAAGCGATATCACCCTGACTGCATTTGCTGATATCATCGGGGAGCGGGCACAGGATTTCAGGAACCGCTACGGTGGAAATGCCTATTCCTCACTGGAAGAAATGCTGGCAAAGGAAAAACCGGATGTGCTGCATATCTGTACACCCCATTATTTACATGTACCAATGATGCTGTATGCACTTAAGCACGGAATACACGTCTTTTCAGAAAAACCACCGGTAATCTCAAAAGATCAGCTGGATGAACTGCTCTCTCTCCATACAGAAAAGTATATGGGATTTTGCTTTCAGAACCGTTATAATCCCAGCATCCGCCTGGTAAAAAAACTGCTGGAGTCAAAAGCTGCCGGAAATGTCATAGGTGCAAGAGGAATCGTTACCTGGGAAAGGGATGCATCCTACTACAACGAAAGCGGCTGGAGGGGGAAACAAGACACAGAAGGAGGCGGTGCGCTGATCAACCAGGCCATCCACACCATGGATCTGCTGGCTTATCTGCTGGGGACACCGCTAAGTGTAGATGCCGGAATGCACAATCATCATTTAAAAGGGGTGATTGAAGTAGAGGATACACTGGAGGCATATATCCGTTTTCCAGATGCAAGTGCTGTCTTCTATGCAACCACTGCTTACTGCGAAAATGTCCCTCCACTGATCGAACTGTCCTGTGAAGACAGAACCATTCGGATTGAAGACCACGCGGTCACTTATTACTACCGGGATGGGCGCATAGAAACTCCCAAACTTTCCTCCGTGGAAGCACTGGGGAAAAGCTACTGGGGAAGCGGGCACGTGAGCTGTATAGCAGATTTTTATAAATCCCTCTGTGAAAACAGCCGGTTTAGCCTGGATCTTCCGGGAACACTGGATACCATCCGTCTGATGCTTGCTTCTTATGAATCCGCCCGAACTCAGAAAGAAATTTTTCTCTTAGATAACTAAGTGAAAACTATATAACATACTCAAATAGTATTTAACACGTTGGAATAGAAAGGATTACAAATATGTTGAAAAATGCAAAGATATCCTGTTTCGCTGACGAAATTGACACAGACCTGAAAAAACAGATGAGGCTTTTGAGAGAATTAGATATACAATTTATAGAATTCCGTAGTGCCAATCACAAAGGCATTGCAGATTATACCCTTGCAGAAGCGTTAAAAGTCAGGAAAGAACTGGATCATAACAGTATTGCTGTTTCTGCCATCGGCTCACCCATAGGGAAAATACATATCACTGATGATTTCACTTCACACTTTAAACAATTTCAGCATATAGCAGAACTGGCTGATATTTTTGAGACTCCTTATATCCGGATGTTCAGCTTCTATCTCCCCAAAGATGGCGCGCCCCAGACCCATAGGTATGAGGTCCTGAAACGCATGGATCTGATGGTGAATTACGCTGCAAAGAAAAATCTGATATTGCTTCATGAAAACGAAAAAGGGATCTACGGCGATACTGCCTCACGCTGTTTGGATTTGATGAAACAATTCTACGGACCGTATTTCGGTGCCACCTATGATTTTGCCAACTTTATACAATGCGGGCAGGACACCCAGGAAGCTTACGAAATGCTGAAACCATATATTGTGTATCTTCATATCAAAGATGCCATACAGGCTACCGGGGAAATTGTTCCAGCCGGCAAAGGAGACGGACATATCTCTTCTATCCTGAAACAACTGGATCAGTGTGGATACAGCGGATATATCAGTCTGGAACCTCATCTTGCGGACTTTGATGCCCTGAAATCACTGGAACAGGAAGGGCAGCAAAGAGGGAGGACAGATGGAGCCGAGGCATTCCGAATGGCCTATCAGGCATTAATGAGCATCATACAGTAACTTGCCCCGCCCAAAGACATCGTACATTTTTCTAACTTCATACGTTTGATCTCATGTGGTGTGATATACTATGCTTTTTGAGAAATATGATATTTGTTGTAATAAACAGCCTTTAAATACAGGAAATAGGCAGGGAATCAATCTTCCCTGCCTACGTTTTCTAATCCTTATTAAGTATTGACTTCTGACAGTCGCAACATATGCCATCAAATACAGTGCGGTGGCGCATTACAATATAACTGGTCTGCTCTTGGACTGTAGTATCCAGATGTTCGTTATAAGAAAGCGGCAGATCTGTTATATTTCCGCATTTCGTACAGATTATATGATAGTGGTAATCCAGCCGACAGTCAAACCGGTCTGCACTTGGCACTTTAACTTGTAGAATCTCTCCGGATTCAGTCAGGAGATTTAGGTTGCGGTATACGGTTCCACGGCTGATTTTATCATCCTTTTCCCGTGCCTCCAGGTAGATTTCATCTGCACTTGGATGGTCATGGTGAGATCTGACAATTTGTAACACAAGTTCACGCTGTCTGGTATTTCTTTGCTGTTTCATAAAACACACCTAACAAATTATATTTTACTCCATTATAGGTGAAATCGTTGCCTGATTCAAGCTTTTATTGTCCAATTTTGCAAGCTTTTTGACCTTGTCCATTGATAAACCTGCAGCCTCAGTAAAACGTTCGCCATATTCCGGATCTGCCAGATAGCAGTGAACGGCATGACGGTACTTAATATTAGGGGTAACGCTTGCAATATCATCTGCCGTATTCTGTATCAGGATTTGCTTTTTTTCTTCTGTCAGAACCCGCCATAAGTCACCACCTGCACGGAAACAATCATCCGTGGGATCGTCCTTTGGATCATAACGGTACATAGCACCTTCCAGAGAAAGCTCAGGTTCCATGACCTCAGGCTGTGCAGTCCAAACCCCGGCACTGTTAGGAGTATAAGCAGGAGCTCCCCCATAATTTCCATCTGTACGCATGGCACCATCCCTATGATATTCATTTACCTCCACTTTTGCGCGGTTTACCGGGATATGATTATGGTTTACCCCCAGACGGTAGCGCTGTGCATCTCCATAAGCAAAAAGTCTTCCTTGTAAGAATCGGTCCGGACTAAATCCTATACCCGGTACCACATGCGCAGGGGCAAATGCAGCCTGCTCAACCTCAGCAAAATAATTATCCGCATTTCGGTTTAATTCCAGCTCTCCCACTTCAATAAGCGGGTATTCCGCGTGTCTCCAGATCTTAGTGATATCAAATGGATTTTCATAGTGGTTTGCGGCCTGTTCTTCTGTCATAATCTGGACATACATGGTCCATTTGGGAAAATCACCTTCTTCAATGGCATCATACAAATCTTTCCCGTGATATTCCCGGTCCAAGCTATTAACTTTTGCGGCTTCTTCATTTGAAAAATTCTTTATACCCTGCTGCGTTTTAAAATGAAATTTGCACCATACACGTTCATTTTTTTCGTTGTATAGAGAAAATGTATGCTCGCCAAAAAAGTGCATATTCCGGAAAGAAGCTGGAATTCCGCGATCGCTCATAACTATCGTTATCTGATGGAAGCATTCCGGAAGGAGGGTCCAGAAATCCCAGTTATTTTGTGCAGAGCGGCGCCCTGTGCGGGGATCTCTTTTGACTGCACGGTTCAAGTCAGAGAAATTATGAACATCCCTGATGAAAAAAGTGGGGGTATTATTCCCAACCAGATCCCAATTACCTTCTTCGGTGTAGAACTTCGTGGCAACACCTCGTATATCACGCTCACAGTCTGCCGCTCCACGTTCTCCGGCTACCGTGGAAAAACGGGTAAAAGTTTCTGTTACAGCGCCAGGCTGTAATACCTTTGCTTTGGTATACCTGGAAATATCATGGGTTACTGTAAATTTCCCATAAGCCCCCCAGCCCTTTGCGTGCATGCGGCGTTCCGGAATTACTTCACGGTTAAAATGTGCCATTTTCTCCATCAACCATACATCCTGCATCATCACTGGTCCTCTTGAACCGGCGGTGATTGAAACTTCATTATCGGCTACCGGAGCGCCGACCTCGTTTGTCAAATTTTTATGTTCATTCATAGCAAAACTCCTTTCAATTATTATATATGTGATGTGTTAATGAGTATCTTTCTGAACAGCTGCTGCCTTACTTAAATTTTGGTTTTTCGGGTACCAGCCCTTTTCCACCTATCCACCCCTCCTTTTTCTCCCTGTTAATAGAACGATAGCGGGATAAATAATTATGTATTCGAAAGATTATTATCCCCTACAGAAATAAGCACATGCCGATAATCCAGAGGTAGCATCCTGTTTTGGGCAGCATCAGCATTCCGATCTTAGGGTTACGGTTTGCAAAAAGAACAACCGGAAGATAAAAGGAAAAGCTTAATAAAATGGCAAGCCACATATAATGGACACTTGCTATCACATTTCGATTCACAAAAAAGAGTATAGACACCATAAGGCCCATAACAAAGAAAGGAATGTTGCGATAAATTCCCCACTTCACCGGAGGTTGGGCATCTGTCCAACGGTTCCACGGAAGTAAACAAAGTGCTATGCGCAGAACAGCCAAGACATAGATTATATAGTTCCAGAATGGTAAAACCGAAATATTGCTTATCTGCAGTCCTATCTGCCAAAGCAGAAGGTAAAATACAGTCATAGAAACAGAGGTAATCTGCTTACCACGCCCCAATGCAGTTCGCCGGGCTTTTTCATTTTTAGAAATGATAACCCTGATACGGGGAAGAAGATGAAAAGAATCTCCAATTACCAATATCAAAGCCATAATTCCAGCCAGCATATGCAATTTGGAAGCAGATACCATAAGCAGAAAAATCCCCATTATTAAGGCTGAAAGCAGGTACAATATATCAAAAGCAATTTCAATCTTTCCAAAAACTCGTTTCATTATAATTCTCCTATCTTCCAAATAAAACAGTAATAGTACTTAGTACTAATAATAGCCGATTATATGATCCGTGTCAAGGAATTTTATTCCAAATGATGGAAATATGTAAAAGATACCCGTCTATGCCTATGAATTTGAAGAATCTTGTTTTTCGTTAAAATGCAGGCAGGAAATCAAAATCCCCCCAATAATACACCCCAGTCCAACCATATGTTCCCCATAACAGTTTCTTTCAAAACAACCGCCGACAATACAATACTGCTGACCGGAACCATACTGGTAAAGACTGCCGCATTGCTGGCGGGAATTTTTTCTATTCCTTTAAACCAGAACACATAAGAGAGAATCGAAACGAAAAAACCGTAATAAATCACGCAAATAACAGAGGAAAGATCTATTCTTGTCCTAATGTTTGCAGAAGGCTATCTGGAAGGACACCAGGGATCCGGCACGATTGTAGCATACGGCATTCAGGAGTTAAAAAAACCGCTGAATCATGCAGGTATAGCTGGGAATCCAAGCAAAAATAAGTTAAATCAGACAGATAATATAAATACTATAGGGAATAGAAATAAGACAGACAAAACAGCTAATACAGAGTCAATAGAGGATTCAGGAAAAGTTCATCATAAGGAAAAATATAAGAATACCGGAATATTACAGAACACTGGCAAATTTTTAGAATACTGGAAAATTTCAAAACACTGAAGAATTTCAGAATACTGGAAAATGAAAAAGTACTATCACAAAAACCGAAATCATCTGATCCGGGAATTAACGGATCAATTTGCCAGTGAGTTTAAAATCCTCGGGCAGGCTGCCGGACTGCATATGGTAGTCCGGTTTCATAACACAACCTTTTCCAGGGATCTGGTACAGGAAATAGCACATCAGGGCGTCCGCATATACCCGATTGAAAATTATCTGCTGGAACACTCCGGCTGCAATCATGCCAGCGAAATACTTATGGGTTACTCTCATTTGAGTTTTGAAAATATTGCAGAGGGCGTCCATATTCTTAGGAAAGTCATTACCTAGACGATGCATATTTTTTTGCAACAATTTTATTTAACCGCTCGGACATAACCAGCATCAAAATTGCAAAAATACTTAAATATAATGGAAATATACTAATGTTGATAGCGGAAGCAAGAAAACCAAAAAGCGGCGGCATAATCGTTGTACCCACGTAGGCGCTTGCCATTTGGATCCCGATAATCCCCTGTGAATTTTCTCTGCCAAAATTAAAAGGTGTTGAATGGATAATAGCCGGATACGTGGGAGCACATCCCAGGCCCGTAATAATTAATCCAATCATTGCAAAAAACGTTCCTTCTACCGGCAGGGCAACGAAAATGATTCCTAACAATGAAAGCAAAATACCAAAACGGATTAGTAACTTATCTCCTAATTTATCTGCTATAAATCCACAGAGAAATCTCCCCGCTGTGATACCAAGACAAAACAGAGAGGCAAACCTTGCTGCAATACTCACGTCCAGTCCCCTATGCTGCACCAGATAACTGCTTGCCCATAACATTGCCGTCTGTTCCAGCGCACAATATGAGAAAAATGTTACCAGAACCAGGGGAACCCCTTTCATTTTTAAAATCTGCGCAAACCCCAGGGGTCTGGATGAAACTTCCTTATCAAGTTCCGCATGTTGTATATGATCTGTATTTCCCCTCTTCCAAAGCGGCAGGCTGATAAAGAGAATTACAGTTAATATAATCTGCACGATACTGACCACACGATAACCACTGTGCCATCCATGGCCACCCGTAAGGCAAAAACTCATTATGTACGGGCTGACAGCCGCCCCAACTCCCCAGAAGCAATGCAGCCAGCTCATATGGCGTGATGCATAGTGCAGGGCAACATAGTTATTCAGTGCTGCATCTACCGCTCCTGCTCCCAGTCCATACGGAACCGCCCATAAACACAGCAAAATAAAAGAATTCGATACCGAAAATCCAAACAGCGCCATGGCTGTTAAAAATACACTGAATGCCGTAACTAATCCGGCTCCAAATTTCCTGGTAAGCCTGTCTGACAGAAGGCTTGAGACAATTGTCCCACAGGCTATAATCATCGTAATGATTCCCGCGTATGAAAAAGGAACTCCCAATTCTGACTGCATCACTGGCCATGCAGAACCTACCAGGGAATCCGGCAGTCCCAGACTGATAAATGCAACATAAATAATCACTAGTAAAAATGAAAACATAGCAAACTCTCCAACTCTATATGATAGCGCCTGTTTTGGAATCCAAATACATGATTGGAATTTAATACAAATCAAAACCTTCACCTGCACAATCTGATAATGCCAGGAGAAAATCTCACCACTTAAAAATCACTAAGGATTCTGCGCCGCATAGAATATTATTATAATGTCTGTAATTAACTTTTCATATAATAAAAATGTCATTTTATATGAATATTATGTCATATTCACATGTAAAGGCTCACATGTCCCTCAACATGTTACTCACATGTTGAAAATGTACTGCAATCCAACATAATATCAAAAACGGAGATACATATTTTTTATCCATTAGTTCATAAAGTTTAAATTTACCGTTAATGTTCTCTATTTCAAATATTGACTCATAAGATTGTTTTGAACAGGAGCCATAAGCCAATTATAAACTGTTAAATCTAGCTATTATTCACAAATTCAAATGATTCTTCCGAAACTCCTGCGGTGATATATTGCAGTGCTTCTTAAATGCTTTAGAATATGAAAATCCATCTGCAAAATTACATAAAAGTGCTATTTCATTTAAATTCTTCCCGGTGTCTAACAGCAGGGTCTTTGAATAATTAATCCGGCTGTCAATCTGATATGCTCCCGGGGAAATCCCGTACATATCCTTAAATTTTTTCCGAAATCTGTCATAAGACATGCCGATACAATCCGACACCTCTCTGGCATTTAAAAAGCGTGGCTTCCTCTGGCAGAGCAATTCCTCTGCCTTCTGCATCTTCACAAATTCCCTGCCATCCACATATGAATTTCTGGCACTTCGAAACATCTCGATTGCAAATTCCTGACTGTAAAGATACAAAACCGACAGCTGCTCTTCCGGCAGTTTCCGGAAACATTCCATTAAATAATTGCACTTTTGAAAAGTATGAGGGGTCAGTCCCGGATAAATCACAGGTGTATCCGAAATTAGTTTCAGATCTCTTAAATTCTCATAAGTTTTTTTGCCAAAACAAACAAAAAACTCCAGCCATTTTCCATCCGGATTTACCATGGTTGTATGCATCCTGCCCGGCAGCCTCTGTATGTAAGCTCCCGGTTCCAGATCATATTCATATCCCTCTGAATCCGTATAACTCCCCGATCCGTCCAGCAGCAAAAATGCACCATAGTGTTCAAAGACAAGACCACTTTGAGAAAAACCTGCATTTGGTTTATGCAGGAAACCACAGCTTAAAACGCCGTCCTGGGGACTGTGGGTAATATTATAATGCATCGTTTGATTGCGGTACAACCGCTCCGGTATTTTCATCTCCTTCGTCCTTTCTATTTCCAAAAATGACATGCCCTGACCAATAATTCCATTCATATTCTTAATCATATATGCTAACATGTGGATAAGTCAATAACGAAAAAGAAAAATATTGTGAAAGGAATATAAACAGGTGCTGATATGACAAAAAGAGAAAACTTAATCGCTATGCTAAAGGGTAAACCTTACCAGGAGGTGCCCGTAGAATTTAATTTATGCCCGGAACTAGTGGCGACCTATCATGAAAAAACAGGAAGTGACCTGAGCTATATGGAGTACTTCCAGATGCCCTGGCGCTATGTGGATGATATCACCATCAAAGAAAATCCGGAACAGTTTCTTAAATATTATCCCTACGGATTGAAAGAAGGATCTAAAATCGATGTATGGGGAATTGCACATGAACCAGGCAGTGCCGCTGCCAAGCATATGACAAGAATGCGCTATCCGCTTAGTCTGACAGAGGATTTGGAAGAAATTAAGGACTACCCTTTTCCCGATTTCGCTGCAGGCAATGCATCCCATCAGCCAGAACAGGTTAAAGCAATCCATAAACAGGGACTGGCTGCTGTAGGCAGTATGCAGGTGACTATCTGGGAAACATCCTGGTACATCCGGGGTATGGAAAATCTCATGTCTGATATGATCTGTGATCCAGAAATTGCTTCTTTCATTTTTGACAAAGTCACGGCACAGGCGCAGATTCGTGCCAGGTCTTTTGCCCTGGCAGGTGTGGATATCATTTACCTGGGTGACGATATTGGGATGCAGCACACCCAGATGATGAGTGAAGATCTCTATTGCGAATGGATTTTACCGCGCCTGAAGAAAGTAATTCAGACAATCCGTTCCGTTAATCCGGAAATTATTATATTTTACCACAGCTGTGGGTATGTTACCCCTTTTATCCCCTATCTGATCGAAGCAGGAATTGATGTTCTGAATCCTATTCAAAGCGAATGCATGGACTTTCAGGAAATTTTTCAAAAATATGGCGGGAAGATTGGATTCCATGGCACCATTGGGACCCAGACCACCATGCCCTTTGCCTCCCCGAAGGAAGTGAAAGCAACCGCCATCCATTTACTGGATATTGCCGGCAAAACCGGCAGGCTCTTTTTGGCACCTACCCATATGCTGGAGCCGGAGGTACCCTGGGAAAATATCACGGCATATGTAGAAGCATGCAGAAATTATACTCTGCAATTTTAGTATATTTTTAAAAGCATTGTCGGCTACAGTGGTTACCTTTTAGGTATTATCGGATATTATAATTAGGCTTTTTTGCTTAAATGTATCGTTTTTTTAACTTCAGGCAAAATATCTCTTACGACACCAGTAAAAAATGCAAAAAAGAATCGTTTAGTCTGACTGCGTGCTAAAAATCACGTTCAGACAAAACGACTCTTTTTTATTTTTCTTTTATTTTCTTTTTTCCCATTAATCCTCTCGGTAAGTGTCCAGACAGAACGGATGCCCCGCAGGATCAAACAGCGTTCTGGAATCCTCGAAAAATATCTCTTCCGCCAGCCTTGCTCCACAAAGCACAGCATAGCTGATTGCTTCTTCCAAGTCTTCCACTTCTAGATCAAAGTGTATCATTTGTCCCTGTTTTCCAGCTTTCCACGGCCAGACCGGAGATTCATACCCCTCAACCTCCTGAAATGCCATCACATTTCCCTGGGAAGAGGTGATGGCAGACGTCCCATTCTGCGCCGGATGCGAGAGATTCCATCCAAGCAGTCTGCTATAAAATTCCGAAAGTACTTTAGCGCCTCCCATACCACAGTCCATCACAATAGGCCCCATTTTAATATTGGGTCTGTTTTTCTCCATATCAGATTCTTTTAATAGTTCCATACTGATCTCCTCTTTGATTTTTTATTCATATATGATCTCTACTACATATTTTTACTTAAATGAATTCTCAACCACACTCTTGTGTGTCATTACTTGAACTTGAGACTCACTCCAGGTTTATTATATTTGGGTTTAGCTGAGGAAGGGGACGCTTTGTAGATTGAAGTAGTGTGAGGAAAGAGAAGGGGGCGGACCATGGCAGGCGTTTGGAAGGCTTACCGCAGAACTGGCATTTTCTAACCTTCCCAGAGCGTTTTTTGGCGGCACGCGGGCATTCGCTCCGAAATCCTGATGCATTTCGCAGCTCACTGCCCGCTTAGTATCCGATGGGAGCCAGTCGGATACTATCCGCCAAAAAACACTCCGGCAAGGTAAGTAAATGCTCAGATCTGCTATACGCCTTCCAAACGCCTGCCATGGTCCGCCCCCTTCTCTTTCCGGGATGCAGTTTATTGATACAAAGCTGGTTTTCTCAGCATGGGGGCTCTGGGGTTGTGGTATGCCGGACGTTATTGGCTTAGATCACATATAAACCAATAAACTAGCTGGATATTATCACTGTGAACTGTCTCTAAATTCTACTACAGTATATTTGTGGTTATAGTACCTACATCCGGTTAAGTCTGTGATCAGGAAAGCAGGTAAAATTTCGTCTTATCATCCCCCTTTCACACTGAACTGCCGTAACACACTCTGCTGCATCCAAAAACGAACAGACCGTCACAACCCAAGGGTCTCCACCAGGCTGAGAAAACCAGCTTTGTGGCAGTAAACTGAATCTCGGAAAGATAGGTGTGGGAAACTGGTATGGGCGGAGGAAGCGTAGAGCAGATCTGAGTATTTTCTAACCTTTCCGAAGCGCTTTTTGGCGGATAGTATTCGACTGGCTCCCATCGGATACTAAGCGGGTACTGAACCGAGAAATGCATCAGGATTTCTCGGTGAATACCCGCGTGCCGCCAAAAATCGCTTCGGAAAGGTTAGAAAATACCAGTTCTGCGGCCAGCTGACGGAGCCCATGCCAGTTTCCCACACCCATCTTTCCGTACACTACCTACATCTACAAAGCGTCTTAATCAGCTAAACCCAAATTAAACAATTAAATTGTGAGCCAGTATTCCGCTCCGTCTTTCGTTCTTTCCATAAACCCATACATAACCAAATAGCGCCGTAAGGTCATATAATCTTCAAAGACCGGCTTCAATATCTCATTTACCTCTTTCTCGCTATAATGCTTTCCCCGATCAAATTCTTCTGCTATTTTTCCTAAAATAACAATCTTTTTCTTTTCTTTTGGGGAGAAGTTTTTTAATACTAAAGGTGAAAGTGTTTTGAAAGATGTTTCTAAAATGTGTCGCTTTTCCTGTTCTGTTATCAGATACCGGTCATCTACGTAGATTGCTTTGTCGTGAATG
Organism: Robinsoniella sp. KNHs210; assembly: GCF_000686105.1. Taxonomy (NCBI): domain Bacteria; kingdom Bacillati; phylum Bacillota; class Clostridia; order Lachnospirales; family Lachnospiraceae; genus Robinsoniella; species Robinsoniella sp. KNHs210. Next base: position 1,301,890 of record NZ_JMLZ01000001.1, on the reverse strand, counting down.
GGAATAAAGGCATTCTCATTTTCAGCATGTTCTTCAAACACCTGTTCATAAATAGCAAGATATAATCTTGCCTGTTTTGCTTTTTCCCGAAATGTAAATCTCTGGCGTCTGACCGTAGAATCGGAAATACCGGATTTTTTTGCAATTTCACCGTCTGTCAATCCCGCATAAAATAACGTCATAAGTTCTCTTTGATTTTTCGTTAATGTATTGTACTTCGTGTCTGAATTTACCAGCTGAGCAAAGTTACTCTCATGCTCTGCTGCAATATGTTTTGCCACCGCGTGTTCCGCCACATAAAAATGACCTCCAATTGAAAAAATCTGCCCTTCCTGGAAAGTCTGATCACAATAAATACAGACATAGGCATCTTTTTCTTTGTCAAACTGATATCCCTTTTTTATCTCTTCCAATGTGAGTTTACCGTAATCCATAATTCCCTCCTGTTCTCTTTTTTATAAACTAAATATAACATTGTTTATAGAAATTGTAAACATTTTTTATTTTACTATAATTATATTTCCAGAACAATGAATTGCAGAATGCAGAACAAGCCTATAACTACTGTTACAGACTTGGCTTGATTTAAATCTTAATCTTAAATTTTAATCTTTCATCTTAATCTTAAATCTTTATCCTAAATCTTTATCTTAGACCTTTATCTTAGATCTTTATCAATTGAGTCTATCACAATTCATCATTTTGCTGATCAATCATCCACTCTATCCAATTAGAAAATTCCGTTGCAAGATGTTTTTCATGTTCTCGGATGATACCTTTTGGACAAATTGCGGGGAATTCTACTAATAACCGTACCTTTACTCCTGCCCGCGTATTTTTAAACTGGTGCCGCACACCGCCTATGACAGTACCGTCCCGTAACTTTGCTATTCCCACGGATTGATGAGAGTATTTTTTATTTCGAGGTTCTCTGATTCCCTGTTCATTTCCAAATGTTATAAAGAATTGCACAGGTACAGGTGCATTACCCGTAGTCTCTATCACCTCAAGTGTACCATTTTTATCTGGTTTCAAAACGTAGTGATCCGGGCATGCGGATAAATTAACCTTACGATACTTTCCCTTTGGCTGCAGCATTAATTCATCTAGAAATTCACTTAACTTTTCAGCTGTGATACCATCAATATAGATGATCGTAAGTGCATGACGGCGTCTGCTGCCGGAGATTCTGCCTGCAAATTTCATTGCAATTTCCCCAATTTTTAATTTCCTTCTAAGTATCCGTATCATATCCTGATAGGAATATTGCATTTTTTTGTCCGTTAATAACTTATTCATTTCATCCGCATCATTCATAAAAGGTAAGTCTAGTTTCAAATTACGGATAACTTTTTTTATTCTCTTTAATTTCCATGCGTCCAGTTCTGCTTTTAATATTACTTTACCATCTATCACAATCTTCATCATCCCGGATCCTCCTATTTATATCCTATTACGTTTGAACGTGTCTGAAACAGCCTTGTACTACAGCGTACAATTTTATCTTACATTTGGGTTTAGCTGAGGAAGGGGACGCTTTGTAGATGGAAGTAGTGCGCGAAAAGATGGGTGTGGGAAACTGGCATGGGCTCCGTCAGCTGGCCGCAGAACTGGTATTTTCTAACCTTTCCGAAGCGATTTTTGGCGGCACGCGGGTATTCACCGAGAAATCCTGATGCATTTCTCGGTTCAGTACCCGCTTAGTATCCGATGGGAGCCAGTCGAATACTATCCGCCAAAAAACACTTCGAAAATGTAAGTAAAATACTCAGCTCTGCTCTACGCTTCCTCCGCCCATACCAGTTTCCCACACCCATCTTTCCGAGATTCAGTTTACTGCCACAAAGCTGGTTTTCTCAGCCGAGTCGAGACCCCGTGGCTGTGACCAGCTGTTCGTTTTTGGATTCAGCAGAGTGTGTTGCGGCAGTTCAGTATGAATTGGGAGAAATAAGTTTAATTTTACTTGCTTTCCTATCACAGAAGTAACTGGATGTAAGTACTATAACCATAAATATACTGTATTAGAATGAAGAATCCCACTACAGTGATAAGATCAAGCTGCTTTCAGCCAATCACGTCCAGCATGCCACAACCCCAGGGTCACACCATGCTGAGAAAACCAGCTTTGTATCAATAAACTGCATCCCGGAAAGAGAAGGGGGCGGACCATGGCAGGCGTTTGGAAGGCGTATAGCAGATCTGAGCATTTACTTACCTTGCCGGAGTGTTTTTTGGCGGATAGTATTCGACTGGCTCCCATCGGATACTAAGCGGGCAGTGAGCTGCGAAATGCATCAGGATTTCGGAGCGAATGCCCGCGTGCCGCCAAAAAGCGCTCTGGGAAGGTTAGAAAATGCCAGTTCTGCGTTAAGCCTTCCAAACGCCTGCCATGGTCCGCCCCCTTCTCTTTTCGCGCACTACTTCCATCTACAAAGCGTCCCCTTCCTCAGCTAAACCCCAATATAATAAACCTGCTTCTACCTAAAACCAATAACTCTCAGTATATATTTTTTTAATTCAGAAAAGGATGCCGCATTTATTTCCAGAGAAGGATCAAATATACTAGACATACCATTTACGACAAAGGCTGCTGCCAGCTCCGTGTCTTTTACATCAAAAAGTGCTTCCTCACAGCCTTGATCAATGAAATTACGGACGGATTCCCTCATTTTTTCTGTAATTTTATCTGATAAAACAGAATGTCTTTCTGAATGAAAAACACGGTCTGTTCGGTACGGTAACATCTTTTGGCTGTATTTACAAAATGCATCTAACAAAGAATCCACTTTTTCTGTAACCGTTAAGCCTTCCTTTTTGAAAATATGATCAAAAGAGCAAAAGCTTTTTTCCACATAATAATTTAATGCTTCGTCAAGAAAATCATCTTTTGACTTAAAATAATAATAAAATAACCCAATGGCGACATTTGCTTTTTCCACCACTTGCTGAACACTGATTCCTTTTACACCACTTTCCATATAAAGAGCTATCCCAATTTCCAAAAGCTCTTGCCTGCGTATTTCCGGTCTCTTGCTTATCCTTGTAATAATATCATCTCCTCTAAACTGAATATAGTTCAATTATATCACTGAATTTAATTCAGTCAAGTGATTTTAAAATTTTATATAAAGAAAAATAGTATAAAAATTTTCTTACCATAAACAATAGGCGGTTTTGAAATAGTAATCTCAAAACCGCCTTCACAGTATAACGTATTAAATTTATGATACTATCATTCGTGAGCTTTAAAAAAAGGTAAAAGCCCCTGATAAGCCAATTCAAATCTTTGTTTTACAAAACGATACACGTTCTCTTTTTCTTTGTCTGCCTGATATCTTTGACGGATGTGCAGAAATTTTTCCACTTCGTCAAAACTCTGAAACACCCCGGCACCAACACCGGCGATCATAGCCGCTCCAATGGAGGTCGCTTCTTCAACATGATCCGGAACCTGAAAATCTACCTGCATAACATCAGCCAGTATCCCTGCATTTACTGGGCTTTTGGCTCCGCCTCCGGTCAGTATCATCGTATCAACGGACATTTTCCTGCGGTATGCCTTTAAAATCAATTCCAGATTCATTGCTATGCCTTCCATCGAAGCTCGGACATAATCATCCTTCTTATGCTCCGGATGAATCCCTAGATACGCTCCGCTGGTGTCGGAATTCCACCTGGGGCTTCTTTCACCCAGAAGGTAAGGCAGGAAAATCAATCCTTTTGCACCTGCCGGGGAACGTTTCATCCGTTCATCCAGCAAGTCATAGTCCTCTCCGTCACAAATTACGCTGCGGACATATGAATAAGCACTTCCTGCTGCCTGCATTGTCCCGCATGGCATGTATTTTCCTGGAATTACATGGGCAAAACAGAACAATATTTTCTCTTCGTCTGCAAAGGGAACCGAAGAAGTCCCGCCAATCCAGGCAGAGGTACCAAAGGTGGTAAACAATTCTCCATCCTTTACACATCCTGCCCCTACTGAGGAACAGGGTCCGTCTCCGCCTCCACAGATTACAAGCGTATGCTCTCCCAGTCCACAGGCAGAAGATGCAATTGCCGTTACTTTTCCGGCAATGTCCGTAGAGTTATGTAATTCCGGAAATTTATCACCGTCTATCTCTGCTGCCCCCAATATTTCCCTGGACCATTCCATTTTTTTCAGGTCCATCGCCTGGGTGCCGGAACCGTCGGAATAATCCGTGACAAATTTTCCGGTCAGGCGGAATATAATGTAGTCTTTTGCCTGAAGTACTTTATAAGTTTTCTGATAGATATCCGGCTCATGTTTTTTCAGCCACATAAGCTTTTCAATGGTGTAGCTTGGACTGACTCTGTGCCCGGTCAGTTCATAGATGCGGTCTGCACCCAGTCTTTCTTCCAATAAGGCCGCTTCCTTCACGGCTCTATGATCCGCCCAGATAATCGAATTCCGAAGGGGATTCCCCTGCTCATCTACCGGAAGGCATCCCTGCATCTGGGCACTAAAAGAAACTGCCAAAACCTGCTCAGGGTGAATACCTTCCAGAATCTCTCCGGTTGCCTTACAAAAAGCATTCCACCAGTCCAGAGGATTTTGCTCTGCCCGCTTATCTCCGGAGAAATCCACGTCATAGGAAACCACCGCACTTCGAATCATCTCTCCTTCTGCAGTAAACAGCGTTGCTTTATCTCCCGATGTCCCAAGATCATGGGCAATCAAATACTGTTTCATAAAGTCCACCTTCCTTCCTGCTTTCATACGAAACATTTTCTCTACAGATCAGTAAGAGAAACATCTCCCCTGACTGCCACCCAGTCTGCTTTAAAGTCATCCACTGCCTTCTTCACTGCCGCCATTTCAAAAGAACTGTGCATCAGCATTGGCTGTACCGTAGCCGCATGTGCACCAACTGTAAAAGCACGGTTCACCTGGCGGATATTCTTAAAGCTGGCTGCAAGAATCTTACAGGAAGATTGATTTTCGTCAATCATCTGACGGAAATCTGCAATCGTTTCTTCAAAATCAACATCCAGATTTTCCATACGGTTGCAATAGGGTGCAATGAAATCCGCTCCGGCCATAATTGCCATAAATCCTTGGATCTTTGTATAAATAGCAGTAGCAGTGACGCCGATTCCCTTGGATTTTAACATCATCATTGCTTTTAATCCCTCTTCTGTAGTCGGGATTTTTATAAATACTTTATCATCCACATTTTTCAAAACTGCCTCTGCTTCTTTTAGCATCCCATCTGCATCTTCCGCAAGTACCTGTACATGGAGAGACTTTTCCATGCCAATAACTTTCCTGATTTCACGAAGGGTACCGTACAGATCCACATTCCCCTCTGCCTTAAGTATACTGGGATTGCTGGTAACCCCTGTTATTGGATAATACTGGCTGTACTTTTTAATCTCATCTAAATTGGCTGTATCAAATAATAGTTCCATACTGATCTCCTCTTTCTTTTTCTATAAGAGGATTATAATTTTTTTTCTAAGGTTTGTCAACACCATATTTACTAATGAAACTATTTTTTATTTCTTTCGTAAGTTTTAATTACTTTCTATAATTACATTGTCCCCCTGTCTTTCAGTTCTTTTGATACCACCATAATCGCAATTTTTTATTCGAATCCAATATCTCTTTCTTACGAAACCAAATGATTGCGTTTCTGCTTTTCTTATGTTATAATAAATAAAATTTATACAACGAAAGGGAATGCCAGATGAATCATCGTGAAGAAAAAATCTTAGAACTGCTTACGCTGGAAAATAAAATAGAAGTAGCCAGGCTTTCTGACCTGTTAGACGTATCTAAAGTAACGATCCGAAAAGACCTGGACAGCTTGGAAGAAAAGGGATTAATTAAAAGGGAACATGGATTCGCGGTTCTTGGTTCCCGGGAAGATATGAATTACCATCTGGCATTCCATTATGAAAAAAAGAAACAGATAGCAAGGACAGCTGCCGGCATGGTACAGGACGGGGAAACGTTAATGATCGAATCCGGTTCCTGCTGCATCCTGCTCGCCGATGAACTGGCGCGTACCAGAAAAGATCTGACTATCATTACCAACTCTGCATTTATTGCCGGGTATATCCGCCACTATCCCACGGTTCAGGTCATTCTGCTGGGAGGAACCTACCAGAAAGATTCCCAGGCTGTTGTGGGTCCGTTAACCATTCATAATGTGCGTACTTTCTTTGTAAAAAGACTTTTTATCGGGATAGACGGATTCCAGGAGATTTTTGGCTTTACCGGAAGTAATTTAATGCGCCGGGAGGTCATCCGTGCCATGTCAGAACAGGCAGAACACACCACAATATTAACAGAATGCGAGAAGTTTTCCCAGAAAGGAGCTGTCTCTCTGCTGCAATATCATGAGGTATCCTGCCTGATCACGGATAACGGGATTTCTCCAGAAAAGGTGGAGCTCTTAAGAAGCAAAGGGGTGGATGTCACCGTCACATAAATTCAGACTGTTGACCGTTTCTTCTTCCATCCAGAACCCTGCTCATTTCCGCTCTTTTTCTATCCAGATTATAAAAATACATCAAAATTCCAATTACCAGGCACAGTCCCAGGGGTATCCAGATAAAGCTTGCTTCAATACATGCCAGAGCCTTTGGAGACTGATTTTCATTCGCCGCATAGCCGCCCCACTTCAATATTCCTCCAATCACCGCACTTGCAAGTCCCATGCTTGCTTTCACGAAGAATCCCTGGAACGCTGCAATCAGTCCTGATATATTCTTGTTCTTTTTATACTCCGAATAATCGATAACATCCGGCTGAATGGCAAAGGTCACTCCAAAGATTCCGTAAATTCCAAGTCCGGTAACGACAAGGCCTGCCAGCAGGAAAAAGGAAGTGGACCTGCCGATATAAATCATCATATCTCCTGCAATATAGATGACGATACTTAAATACATCACCCACTTCTTTCCAAATTTTCTCTGAAGAGCCGGAAGAACTAACAGCATCGGAAGTCCTGAAAGAATTCCAAGAAGTCCCACCAGGGTCAGCCATTGTGTCTTTTGGAGATTATATGTAAAATAGTAAATTACGGTGGTACTTCGGAATACATACAGTCCAAAATATAGAAAATTCAATATAAAAAATAATATGCTCTGGTCTGTCAGTCCTTTCAGGCTTTCCCGGAGTGTTACCTTTTCTTCCTGTACGGTAGAAGGAACGACCTCTTTGGTACTGAGAAAAGTAATAACAAATATAATCATTGCCACAATGCCATACAAACTCATGGTAATTAAATATCCACGGGCCTTGTCGCCTTTTCCAAAGTACTCTACTAACGGAGCTGTAATGGTCATAACAATGGCCGTTCCAAGCATGGCACAGATCATCCTGGTGGATACCAGGCAGTTTCTCTCATGCAGGTCAGAGGTGAGTCTTGGCACAATTGTATTCAGCGGAATATTTACAACGGTATACGCGGTGCAGAGAAGACAATACGTAATATAAGCCCAAACGATTTTCCCTGCACTTCCCAGCTCTGGTATATAGAAAGTCGCAATGGTAAATATGGCAAAGGGTACCGCACCAATCAGAAAATAAGGCCTGCCCTGTCCCCATCTGGTGTGAGTCTTATCCACGATAATTCCCATTCCGGTATCAGTTAGAGCATCAATAAATTTTGTAACAAGCATCAGCGTACCGGCAACTGCTGCCGATATGCCGAATACATCCGTATAAAATATCATCAAATAGGATGCCATTGTACTGAATACAAGATTGCAACCCAGATCTCCGATTCCATAACCCACTCTTTTTCTCCACTTTTTCATAATCATTCTCCTCCAAAAGACTTACTGATTTATATCTTTGACAGCTTTTTCATATCTTCTTTTAAATTTTCATATATGGACTGGTAAACACCGTAATACGCATTGTATTTTTCGTGGTTTTGTTGATCAGGCATTATTTTTTCATCCAGAACCTGCCATTTTTTCACTTGCTCATAGGTAAGCAGACCGGTTCCGATACCCGCCAGCATTACATCCCCCATATTTGCTTCCACATCATAGATGGGGCATACTACTGGATATCCTGTTACATCAGCAAAGATCTGTCTCCATACCTTTGACTTGGTAACTCCCCCTGCCAGCAGAATGTATTCACCCAGATATTCACCGGTAGCCTCCATGGCATTTCTAAGGGAATATGCCACTGCTTCCAAAAATGCCCGGTACAGATGTGCCTTTGTATGGGTCAGTGACAGTCCCAGGATAGTACCTTTTGCATCGGAATCCCAGACAGGGCTTCTTTCTCCCATAAAATAGGGCAGCACCACAAGCCCTTCACTTCCTGCTGGAAGCTTTTCTGCTTCTGCATTTAATACGTCGTATGCCTTTGGACCGCCTGCCTTTTCCGCCTCAGCTTCGAACTGGCAGATCGTATTGCGGAACCACTTCACTATCGCCCCTGCAGTAGCTCCGCCTGCAAAATAATAGGATAATTTCTTAGCATCATACAGATAGGGCCATACGATCAGGCCTTTTCCTTTTACCGGTTTATCCGAAATCAGTGCTGCGCACATGGAAGTTCCGATGGCTGCTGCATAGATACCGGAATCAAAAACACCAAGGCCTATATTCGCAGCTCCGCAGTCAATTCCTCCTGCAATTACCGGCATTCCTTCCCACAGTCCCAGTTCCATCGCCAGCTCTTTTTTAAGTCCTCCTACAATATCCGTGGACTCCACAATCTTCTGAGGCATCATTGACATGGGAATTTCCATGGCTTCCATCATTTCTTCAGACCACTCCCTCCGGTTCATATCAAATATGCCTCCGATATTTCCCGCTGAAGAATAATCAATGGCAATTTCCCCTGTCATTTTATATATTACATAGTCATTTGGCGGGAGAAACAGTTTGGTCTTTTCCCAGTTTTCCGGTTCATGGTTCTTCATCCATAGAATCTTAGTATAGCCGTAATAGGGATCTGCCCCGTTGTGTGTGATTTCAAGCAGTTTTTCTTCCCCAATCTTCTCCAGCACCCAGGAAGTCTCTTCATCTGCACGTCTGTCCATCCAGATCATACACGGTCTGACCGGGTTCATCCGTTCGTCCAGTGGAATACCGGATCCTCCATATAATCCGCTGACTGCAATTCCCCTGATGTCCCTGGGATTCACTCCCGATTCCGCTACTGTATTCTTAATGGATGCCAACGCTGCATCCGCCCATACATCCGGCCACTGCTCCGCCCACAATGGTTTAGGGGTCAGCACATCATATTCCTGCAGGTTCTGGGCTATCAATTTCCCCTCGGTATCCATTAAAATAGTTTTTGTTCCGGATGTTCCGATATCCGTTCCTAATAAATAATTCATCTTTCTTCCTCCTGTGGGATTCTAAACTGTTCATTTTTACTGGTTCTAGAAACAGGTAAATGCTCCATCCACAACAAAATCAGATCCGGTTGTAAAGGAGCTGGTATCTCCTGCCAGATAGACACAGATAGACTGGAGTTCCTCCGGCCTGCCCATTCTGCCAAGGGGCGCCATGGCATTCCACTGTTCAATCAGAGGCTGCAGGCTAGGTGAATTCAGGGTCAGTTCAGTCCCGATATATCCCGGGCTGATACTGTTAACCCGTACATTTCTCTTCGCCCATTCAATTGCCAGTGATTTGGTCAGCTGAATTACACCCGCTTTTGAGGCATTATAGGAACACTGCGGCTGCGGCACATTTACAATATGTGCAGACATGGACGCCGTATTAATGATGGAACCGCCGCCCTGCTTTAACATCACTTTTCCCGCTGCCTGTGCCGTTAAAAATACGCCGGTCAGATTGATGTCGATCACTTTTTTCCATTGTTCGTATGTCATCTCCTCTGCCGGGATATTCATACAGATACCCGCATTGCAAAAAGCAACATCCAGCCTTCCAAATTTGCTTAATATGGTTTCTATCATCGCATCAACTTCGTCCGGTTTTGTTACATCCGTTTTAACCGCTATTGTTTCTACTCCATTTTCTGCGGCAAGCTGGTCAGCCGTTCTTTTCGCCTCTTCCATATCCACATCCACAATTGCCAGATCTGCTCCCGCTTGTGCAAATGCCGTGGCAACCGATTTGCCTATTCCTCTTGCTCCTCCTGTTACAAAGATTTTTTTACCGTCCAGTCTCATCTTTTCAATAATTCCCATATCCATTCCATCCTTCCTACCGTTTTATGTAGATTCGTTTTTTCGTTTTCATTTTATACATATTCATTTTATAAAATGATTTTCTAAAATGTAATTACATAATAGCTCTTTTTATCTTCTTGTGCAAGATGGAATAATACTCAAAATTTTGTTATATTTTTTAGATAATTTTACCAAAAGTCTTTTTCTAATTACTTTACATAAAATTATATGCTATAATGATTTTGCAAATCTATTTTACATAACGAAGTGAAATCCACGTTTTACTTTTATATAAGGAGTTATCATGGAAAAATTTTCTCTTACCGACATAAAAAAAATGAACTATTCTGACGTTTATCATTATATCTATTCCAATGATAAATGTTCAAAGCAATCTATTGCAAATGCACTGCAAATGAGTCTTCCTACTGTAACACAGCATCTGAATATGCTTCTGCAAGAAGGCTTTATTGAGACCTGCGGACAGCTTCAGTCCCAGATTGGCAGAAAGGCAGTTGCATATACCATTACCCCTTCTGCCAGAGTTTCCATCGGTGTGGAAATTTTAAAAAACAAATTAACCATTGCTGTTCTGGATCTGTATGGGCATATCTGGTTTCAGAAAATATGCCGGATTCCATTCCGGGATTCTGCAGATTATTTCAAAGAGGTCAGCACGGAAATCAGACAGTTTATCCTGGAGCAGGAAATTGAAAGTAAAAATGTTCTTGGCATTGCATTTGCACTCCAAGGGCTGGTATCCCAGGACAGCCGGAACATTATTTATGGAAAGATTCTGGACTGTACCGGTTTATCCATTTCCTCGTTTGAAGAACACCTGGACTATCCCTGCCGTTTTGTACATGACGCAGAGTGCGCTGCCATGACAGAACTCTGGGATCATCCAAAGCTTTCACACGCGGTATATTTTTCACTTGGGTACCATCTGGGCGGTGCAATTATAATCAATGGGGAAATACAGAGCGGGCGCACTGGTCGGAGTGGCACAATTGAACACATGACCCTTGTTCCAGGGGGGCTTCCCTGTTACTGCGGACAAATGGGGTGTATGGAATGCTATTGTTCTGCCAATGCCCTGCTTGCCGGAAACGGGGATTCCGGAAACGAAGATCTGGATGCTTTCTTCGAAGCGAAAAATGCCGGCAGCCGGGAACAGGAAGACCGCTGGGTACGCTATCTCAATTATCTTGCCATGGCAATTAATAATCTTCACATGGTAATCGACAGCGAGGTAATCCTGGGCGGACATCTGGCACCTTACATGAACGAGCAGGATCTGGAATATCTCCATGCCCGCATGCAGAAAACTACAGCATTTCCCGAAGCGGATACATTCCTGTCACTTGGAAAGAGAAAAAGCAGCACCGTGGCTACCGGAGCTGCTCTATACTATATAAAAGATTTTCTTCAAAATTTAAGCGGCGGGCATGATTGGTAGAATGATTGGTAGATCATACCCCTGACTTCAAAATCAAAACGAAGTCCATCCGCCATCAGTCTGAACCACGGCACCTGTCATATGCGTCGCATCCTCTGAAACTAAAAACAAAATAGATGCTGCCTGTTCCTCTGCCGTCGCTTCTCTCTCCTGCATGGTCTTCGTTTTTTGCCCTGCCATGGACTGCGCTTTTTTCGGATCTAATCCCGCATCCAAAGCCTCTTTCTGCTTTTTCATTACAAATGCATAGGCTTCCTCTACCATAGGGGTTGCCGTACCTGCAGGATTTACGGAATTGATACGGATACCATAACGTGCATAATCCAGGGCGAGATTCTTAGTCAGTCCATTTACTGCATGTTTTGAAGCTACATAAGCAGGATTTCCAGGAAGTCCTGTCACTCCTGCAATGGAAGAATTATTAACAATTACGCCGCCCCTGCCCTGGCTTAAGAATTGGGACAGCTCACTTTTGCAGCAAAAATATACACTGTAAAAGTTATTTGCCATTGTAAAATCCATATCTTCTTTTTTTAAGTTATGCAAAGGACCGGGGTTTCCCATCACTCCTGCATTATTAACCGCGATATCCAGTTTTCCATAATGAGCCACTGTTTCCTGTACCATCCTTTCTGCATTTTCTTCCGTGGAAATATCCAGATTTAAGAAGATCCCATCTCCTCCGCTTTCCTTTATTTCCCGCAGCACCTCTTCTCCCTGTTCTGCCCGTATATCAACTAATACCACCTTTGCTCCTTCTGCCGCCGCTCTTTTTGCCGTTGCTTTCCCAATTCCTCTGGATGCACCGGTTATGATCATAACCATATCTTCAAATCTCCCTTTAAATACCATCGTCATTCTAAACCTCCTTTTTCAGTAGTGTATACTTAACAAGCGGATCTTAGTCCATTATTTATCTGCAATATGAATGGCCCTCAGATGTTTCTGGGTTATTGCATAAAAATAAGAAGTATATGGGCGGATCGTCACTTCCGCTCTATACTTCTTATTTTCATTTTATCTAATCCTGTTCCTACAATAATCTCAGGTAGTGGTTCGCTTCCCTCAGTACATGGTCTGCAAGGAGCGGAAGTATAATGGAGGAAATCTCACAATCAGAAATTCCTTTTGTTCCGGCTTCTTTAAAATCACGGTATCTGCAGGTTTCCTCCAGTGTTCTCTGGGTAAGTTCATCCATTGTCATGCAATTCTTTGTATTGGCTTCTTCCAGAAGACAGGCATATTCATTCGCAAAATTATTCGCAGTTTCTATGAGTTCCGCCTCTGAAGGATCCAGTAATCCACGGATAAACAAGGCATGTTCCATCATAATCTGATTCCAGAATAATTCCATCTCTCTTCTGTTTTCAGGACATATGGTACCTTCACACTCTAATTCCCTTAAAAATGACTGATATAACTTTGCTTCCCTGATGATATGCTGAATGAGCAACGGATAATTGGCTGTAAAAAGCCGGCATGTATTAACATCTTTTAGAATATTCTCTTTGAAATCGATTAATCCGCTTACCAGCTCCAGGGCTCTTCGGTTTAATGCTCTCGTCCGTTTTTCTATCTCTTTCACATTACAAACCTCACAGTTACACCTAAGCTGATGCTCAATCAGGGTAATGTTACTATTGATTGGGATTCCTGTAAGATGCTGGGTCTTCTTTTCTGCAAGTAACGTATAAGGCGTTACAATTTCACAGGACTCCAAAACTTCACAGCTGATAATCCCATCGCTGATTCTTGCAGTTTCTGCTAATAAATTTTCAAATTGTATTCTGTAGCATGATGCTGTCCTGATACATGCCGCATCTTTTCTCATGAACCCTGCTTCAAGAAACAGTGAATGTTCTTTCATGATTCGTGCAAAAAACAGATGTAATTCTAACGATTGTGAAATAAAGTGATGCATATTGAATCTCCGGTAAGTTTAAGCGTTCTTTTTATTTATATGCAAGACATTACGGAAGGGGTCCGTTTGTTTGAAATTTTTATAAATTCTATTCTCCCGCCATCTAGATCAATTTCAGCTTTTCAATGATAGCTGGCTTACAAAGCCAGAGTTGCTTCCAGCATCTCTTTTGAGCGATCTACAATCTTCTTCACTTCACCCATGCTCTTCCTGGTCAAAACATCCTGGTATTTTTCCATTAATTCATAATTGGGAATACACAGATAACCATCATGATAGGATAAGAAACCATAGACCACCATAGCTGATAAAATTTCATCCCTGGTATCCAGTTGTAATTCTGATGCACTATATCCTTTTAATTTCACAGGTACCTTAATTCCTGCTACCATTTTCACAATATCTTCCCGCACTTCATCTACGTTATGTTCGATGCAGTCTGCAATCTCATTCATAGGCCCGGTCTCCGTCCAGTAATTCAAACACATACCGCACATTAAAGCTTTACTTACAGAACGAGGATTAAAAAGGCTTTTACTATCGCTCAGATAATAACCATCATACCACTGCTTCACTTCATCAAAAGATATACTCTGACCAAGATAATCTTCTTTTTCATCTTTTGTCATGAATTTTTTAAGATGGAATCCCATTCATCCAAAATACAACCAGCGCTTTCATACCGCCCAATGGGATCCGTCAGGTATAAAAACTATTCTGCAATCGCCCACATCCGCACCGGAAGCCCCGTTGCTCCTTCAATGGGAAGAAATGCCGCAATGACTACGGCTCCCGCAGGAGGGACTTTGTCCAGATTGCACATTACCTCTACCTGAAGCTTACCCTGTTTCAAAAGATAGCGTTCACATGCAAGATCCCCTGCTTGTGCAGCCAGCTCGGATGCATCAGTATCCAGTGTCTCATGGCCGTTTGCTGCTGCATTTCTCACCTCGTAAATATACTGCAGCGCCTCCATAGACCATCCAGGAAAATGTTCACCGCCATTTTCATCGAAATTGGAAATGGCATCCATATCCGGCCAGCGGGAACTCCATCCCGTATACAGTGCCACAAAGGCCCCGTCCGGGATTTCACCGTATTTTTCTTCATACGCTTTAAGGTCCTCTACCGTAACCGCATAGTGCACATCTTGTTTTACCTTATCCGAAATATCAATAACCACTAATGGAAATACCATATCCTTAACGGAATATGCTTCCGATAAAGCTTCCCCTTTAATAAAATGCCCCGGGAAATCAATATGCGTACCAAACTGACCCGGAAATTTGAAAGACTGAATCAGACACTCCAATTCATTGCCCCAGTCATATACCGTTTTTGAAAGCTCCACTGCTCCTTCCGGTATACCGCTCCAATAAGGGCTGGTGTTGTTCAGGGGATGCGAAAGTTCAATCCAGCGGTAATTTTTCAGTTTCTCTAGTTCTTCCCATAGTTTGTACATATATGTTTCCTCCCTATCTGTTATATTTTTACAAAAAGCCATAATATCAGCTATTTGTCAGTTAAAATGTTACGTAACGTAAATATCATGAATTATGACCGACAGCTCTGCTGCAAATCTCATATTAGGCAAAGTATAGCAGGTAACATTGGAAGTTACAAGATATATAAGATAAATTATTTGCATTTTTCTGTACTTATTTATCTTCTAATTAATGAATGATATGTTTATTGCAAAGCCTATTGTATTATAGTAATATAAAATATAAAACAAAAACAGACACAATTGAAACTTAACGTTTATCTGGCAGAGAGGATTCCCAATACATTTTCTGCAGCAGATATACAATGAGGAAGGACCACTATGTATATAAAACATTATTCCAATAAAAATACCTTACTATTACGAGTTACACTGATCATTCTATCTGCTGCTGTTTCCATAACGGCAGTTATACTTTTCACCACATTGTTTCGCTTTGACCAGCAAATGAAAGTGGATGGAAAGTTATTTCCTGTAGAAATCATCGGGGAATACAGTGAAGAAGGCGGCCCCTGGAAGACTTTAACCCACCAGACTGATTTTGAAAATAAGGATCTAAGGGATATTACGGTGCGTGGTTACTTCAGCAGGGATATTCCGGAAGGAGATAAGTTCTTTATTAACATCGACCATATGCGTGTTTCCCTTAGCATAAACGGTAAAGAAATTTATGCTACCGGACCTGTAAGAAGCCAGGGAAATCCCACCCAGGCAGTTGGGAAACAGTGGGTTACCATTGTTTCACCGGGCATTACCTCCAGCGACAGTGTGGAATTAAATTTTGGCAATCTCTATGGGAATGCCTATATGATTCAGTTTGATGAATTACTCCGGCAAATGCATACCGGTGATGAACGAATGATGTTGTTTAAAGCAGTAAGCAATGACGGGTGGACGATGAGCATCGGTACGATTTTTCTGTTCCTGACGTTATTTTTGCTAATCGTTGCTCTGGAATGTGCCATTTTGAAACTTAAAGGTGCACGCCGTTTTCTGTGGCTTGGATTGGTTACACTGTTTTCCTCCATCTGGTTCTATACCCTGTCTCCTGCCCCTACGCTGGTTTTGCCCTTTCCTGTATTTCTGAATGTCCTTTATGCCTTTTCCATGCAGGGAATCGCAGTATTTGTTGTACTATTTGCAGCTGAACATCTCTCCGGCTGGAGAAAGCAATCCTTATTATACTGTACCGGCCTTCTGATGCTTGTCACCCTTGCTGCAATGCTGAATCAGATATTCCTTATACAGGATCTCTATACGGCCATTAATTATTTCTCCATTCTGGACCTGCTCATTGCACTGTGGGTAATCTTCTGCCTGTTTTACGAAACACGCAGGCTGAACAACAGAGAATCTGCCCAATTACTGAAAGCCATTTTCCCTCTGGCAGTCTGTGCAGTTTTAGAATTAATCAATGGATATGTGCAGTTTTCAGAGGCCGCCATTCTATTGGGACTGGGATTAATCTCCTTTTCCCTAATTGAGGAAATCTATACCATACGAAGGATCAAAGAGAGTATGAACAGTGAAAAACGTGCCCTTATCCTTGAAAATGAGTTAAACCAAAATCGTATTTCCGTGATGCTCAGCCAGGTACAGCCCCATTTTCTCTTTAATGCCCTGCAGGGTATCAAACAGCTCTGTGACACAGAACCTGCCCGGGCTTCAGAAGCATTAGAGCGTTTTTCCTTTTATCTCAGGGGTAACCTGGATTCTTTGATGGACAAACAGCTGATTTCTTTTGAGAAGGAAATGTTTCATGTGAACAATTATCTGTATCTGGAAAAGATGCGGTTTCCGAATAAGCTGCATATCGAAACCGAGATTCTGTATCAGGACTTTCTGCTTCCCCCTCTTACGGTCCAGACAATCGTGGAAAATGCAGTACGGCATGGAATTATCAAGAGAAAATCCGGGGGTACGCTGCGTATTAAAAGTGAGCGAACTGACGATAACATTATGATTACCATCCGTGATGACGGACTTGGATTTGATTTGGACATTCCGAAAGAGGATGGACGTACACACGTGGGAATCGAAAATGTACGCAGCCGGCTCATGCTGCAATGCGGCGGCTCCCTGGTGGTCGAGAGTGAAGCAGGTGTGGGTACAACAGTTAAAATCATTCTGCCGCAGAACGTGGAGCTGAAATCTCAGTAATTGGGGTATTGGATTCAGGTTGTCGCTGCAAAGCTGTTTCACAGCACGGTGGAACCGGAAACCATCGCTTTTCCAAAAATATCACAATTTTTTAATCCAACCGCCCCAGGTGTCCATTGAAAGGTTCTAAGCTCAAAGGGCTTCAGCTCAAGCTCCTGCTCATACCCGTCCAGCGGAAGGGATACCTTCACCTTTCGCCTGCGTCCTGTGCTTTCAAACAGGCGAATCACATAAGCCTCCTGACCGGCAGCCTTTCTCCAGGAAGATAGAATTACAGCGGGATCATCCACTAATATGACGCTTCCCATCTTCTTTCCTTCTCCTGAGGGAAATGCCTGCAGTACAACCGGCGCCTCCTGGAACACAATGGCTTCATTCATCACCTGCTCCAGACGTTCGGAGCCATTTCCTCCCTGTATCACAAAAGAAAATTCCCGTTCTCCCTGATCTATGTAAGGCAGGTAACGGTCCTGTACCAGAAGGGGTCTGTCTCCAATTGGGTGAGCAGAATATACGGCAGAGTGAATCAGCGATATCCTCATGGTTCCATCCATAAAATCTACGCCGGAATTGCACATATTCAGTACGGTCAGAGCAGAATTCTCTTGCCCGTCCCATAGCCCGCACCAGCGATGGAAAACCTTTTCTTTCCCATCCGTCTCCTGATCCATTACACCGCAGACCGTTTCGCTGCGCCCTTTGGCTTCTTTCAGACAGGTGGGGATCTCAAATTTTAAAAACTTGCCCTTCTCTGTCCAATTAACCTTTACTTCTACCGTAACGGCAGTTCCGTAAACAGGAAGAATATAATTGATACAGGCCTTGGAGGTTTCATAGGAAAATACAGCCTCTACCACAGTTCTGACGGGACCACTTTCAATAATCCGCACGCTGTCTATCACCGTTCCTGCCCTGCCATGGCAATCATTGTACACTCCACTGAAGCGGCTCCCTTCCTCCTTTTCCATCAAGACAAACCGCCCTTCCTCCTGTTGGTAGCTTTTGCGGTTCATTCCCCATGGATCACAGTCCGTCTTCATGACCGTTAGGGCACATCCTCCTGTTTTAAGATAATTTCTTCCGTTTACCCGGTAAGCATCCAGGAGGCCTGTTTTGCAGTTTACAGCCGCATATAGCGTACCATTGTCAAATACAATCTGCTCATTAGAAATCTCAAGTGCCTGATTCTGTGCATTTCCCGGTCTTTGCTCTGTCATCCGGATTCCGGCAGAAAAACGGTTCATAGAAGCCGGTGCCAAAGCAGCATGGAAGGTCACTCGCTTTCTCCAGTCCAGATTCAAATTGCAGGCTTCTTTTTCCACCTGGCTTTTGAGTTCTTTTCCATTCCGGGTAATATATGGCAGCGCATATTTATCTGTCCAGTTCTGATTTGCCAGCTGGAAATCACAGGTGAAATCCCGTTCCACCGGGTAGGGGTGCGGATTGTAGATCAACACAGGAAACTCTCCCTCCTGAGCCGGTTCTTCTCCATTCATTAAGGCAAAAAAGGCCTTGCGCTTCCACTTTTTTACGATTTCCAATCCAAAGCTTAAGGTCTGCAGACTTCTTTCTTCTGCGGACCGGATAGCTGTGCCCGGCAAAATATCGTGAAATTCACAAAACAGCAATGCTTTTTGTGCCTCCTGTAACTCTTCCTCCGGGTAAGAGAGAAGTCCCAGGGCAACAGCCTGTGACAGCATCTTCTCGGTTACAGACAATTCCCCTTCCAGCTCTCTGTGCTTCTGCTTGATGCGTATTTGGGATGTATAACAGCCCACAGACCAGGCATTCAAATCCTTTTTCACGATCGGTTCTGTTTTCCCGGAATTCATGCACAACTGTCTGCGTTCCGAGAAATAGGCTTCCGGCGTAGAGTGAATCAGATTCCACTGTGGCTCATCTGATGAATCCACAGCGGATACGGATAATTTCACATCCGGATTTTTTGCCATCATCATTCGCCCGATCTCTTCCAGATCTATCCTGGATGGTCCGCCTCCATGATTACCCACTCCCCACAAAATGCATCCGATCTGAAGATTTGGATTCATCCCTTGTTCTTTCAGCCATTTGTGTATAGTCTTTCCTGCTTCTCCCATCAGGGTTCCATAGGTATCCGATCTGTGGGCCATCACTCTGGATCCGTCAAATCCTTCCCAGATGAAATCATCCTCCGGCAGCAAGCAGTCTCCCTGCCCCGGACGGCAAAACAGATACGACTCATATCCGGCCTTTGCCAAAAGCTGTACCAGCCCTCTGCTGTGTCCGAAGGAATCAAAATTGATTGCCGTAGTATTTGTTACACCAAACTTTTCCTGAAAATAGTTTCTTCCCAACTCTATCTGCCGAAGAATGGATTCGCCGCTTGGCATATTGCAGTCCGGCTGCAGATACCAGCCTCCCATAATATGCCATCTGCCCTTTTCCACAAGACTGCGGATGCGGGCAAACAGCCTGGGTTCATACTCCTCGATCCATTCATATAACAGTGCCTCGTTATGATTAAACACCAGTCCGTCATATTCTTCACAGAAAGCAGCTGCCATACGAAAGGTTGACAGGGCTGTGGATATTCCTTCTTCCATATCCCACAGCCATACGGGATCAATATGGGCATTACAGATTAAATGCAGATTTTTCATTATAACTTATACTCCTGTCTCTTCCATTATTTTAAGCCGGAATAAATTTGAATACAATCACAGGAACTCAAGTACCCATTCCTCTTCGGGACGCACATAAATCGAGCAGGTTCCGTTTCCATAAGTGACTATTTCTTCACCATTTCTCATAATACACTTCAAATGGTTTTCTTCCTTCCAATGCAGTATCAGGGTTTCCTCCTCTGCCGTATGAATCACGGCTCTTCTCATATGATAATTCCTTCTCTCCAGAGATATGCGGTGTCCGCCCTCTACCGTAAGTCCACGGCAGCTGCATTCCTTCCATTCATCCGGCATCCCCATCATCAGCCATATTCCACTTTCTGCTCTGTGTACAAACATTTCACATAGAGCGGCAGGAATAAAGAAGCCCGATTCCAGTGTAAATGCATCTGAGCTCTCTCCTGCGTTGGTGTCAGATATCCGCAGAACTCCGTTTTGATAGGGATCTCCATTTACCGTAAAAGAATTGCGGGATCTAAAAACCATGCAATAGATTTCCAACATGGTACGGCACATATTTCCTCTTCCGCATCTGGCTGCCATAATTCCCATATATGGGAATGAAAAAGCCGCATATTCCAAAAATCCCTGATTGACTGCCGTATCCAGAGAACGATTTGCCACCTCATTATGGGACTCCTGGCACAAGGGATAAATGGGGTACATCTGGCAAAAATGACGGTGTGAGCCAAACACCTCGATCCCGTCAAACAGTGAAAATCCTTTTCCCGTGGGAACTACTGGCGCCAGGCGGTGTTCCCATTCCAAAAATTTACTTCCATCCCTGCCGAGAACTTTTGAATAACCTTCCATTTTCCGGCACAAATAATGCAGGCAGGATAACGTAAACGTGGAATCATCCGCCATCAGCATATGACCATCCCGGTCTACCTCCGGAGATTGGGTAAACGGAATATGTAAATATTCATCTTCCTTTTCATAAGCAATGGACTGATACAGATGAATTACCTTCTCTATAAAAGGATAGATTTTATCTCTAAGGGTATCCTGTTCTCTGCTATATTCATAGAACCAGGTAAAATCCACTGCTACGAACAGCTCCGGTCCCAGAATCGTATTCCAGTAACACCACTCAGAGGCAGCTCCTGTTCCGTCCGGCGCCATCATAGTGGGTACATGGATGGCATTTTTAATACCAAACAGCTTCCATGCCCGCTCCTCCAGTCTGGGCATTGCTTTTGCATAATAATCAATATATGGACGCACCAGCTTTACATTTCCTGTTTTATAGGCAGGCCAATAGCAGGACTGCACATTCAGGTCATTGTGCAGATCTCCGAACCATGCCGGCATCCGGTTGTCTGGATTCCATACTCCCTGAAGGGTAATGGGGGAGGCATCTTCCCTTTCATTGCAGTAGAGCTTATACATTTCCTGCTCAAAAGCCTCCTGCAGCCTTTCACTTGGCACCTCTATCCCAAAACCAGACCAATAGGCATTCCAATCCTTCTCATGACTCTTGAGATAACATTCTGTTCTGGCAAGATAATCCTCCGCCAGGCTCTCACCTGCCGCACTCATACAGGATTCCTCTTCCAGATTTCCCGCATTAATTCCAACTGCCAGGGCAATTCCCTGCTGCAGCTGCTTCTGACGGCCGCAAAGTACCGCTGACATATCTTTGCCGAAATGCTGCTTTACGGTAAAGGTATCCCCCTTCTCTATCTGGATGCATGGCTCATAATTCCAGTTTTTCAAAGGCTTCAGTCTTGGAGATTCCAGATCCCAGCCAAGCGCATGAATCTCTAACCCCTTTTCTTCCCCCTGTATGTCACTGCTCCATTCCATATACAGAATATTCACACAGGAATCCAGCCAGATACGTCCTTCCATGGTTCTTTTGTGATCCAGTTCCAGAGAAATAACGGACTGCGCATGCTTTGGATTTGTTCGTGCACAAAATCCGGTTACTTTTCCCGGAATTCCAATTTCAACTGCCAGAGCCGGAAGCTTGGTCCTTCCGATATGCTCTTCAAAAATATTCGTATCCTCTACATATTCCGGATTTCCCTTCAGATATTCCGTTTTATGCTGCAAGATCTGCTGAAATACGGCTTTGGGTTCATCAGGAAGGGTCTCTCTTAATTCCCACAGCTTCACATGATCCAACGAGATGCATAATTTTTCATCACGAATGTATAATACCGCTCCCATATTTCCGTTTCCCCAAAATGGTCCTTCGCAGAACTGATAGGGAATTCTGTCAATTATTATGTTTCTATCCATCTATTTACTACCTCTGTTTTCATTATGAATTATTCTTCCGGTTCTTTTGCAATCATCTTTCGGTATTCGTTTGGTGTTGCCCCCTTAATCCGTTTAAACGCTGTACGCATCACATAGACACTATTATAACCAGTCTGTTCCGCAATCTTTTCTACGGTGGCATTCGTCTGAAGCATCAGACACACCTGCTCGATTCTTACCTTTTCAAGATAGGTAGCAAAATTCTCTCCAAACAGTTCCTTGAACAGCTTGGAAAAATAGGTACTGGCATACCCAAAATCATCTGAAATCTTCGTCAGGCTCATATCGCTGCTGCTATAATGATTGCTGATATATTCTTTAATTTTTTCCACCTGACGATCACTTCTTACATTATTTTCATCCTGAACCTTTTCACAAATAAATTTAAATATATTATTAATCCGCTGGAAACGCAGCAGGATATCGCTTTCCCGGTTTAGCTGTTCAATCTGCCGGTAAAGTTCCTCCTCTTCAATATCAATCTGCCCATTCAGATTATGCAGTACCTTAAACACCGTACACTGAAGATCATTTACAAGAAAATGCATCATGGCGGGGCTGACATTGTGCTCTATGACATTTCCCTGATAAACTTCCGTCAACTGCTCATGCATACTTTTGGCATTCCCTGTTCTCACTGCATTTACAAGTCTTTCCTCCAGTGGTGCCGGGAAATAATAATATTCATTGCTATTGACATAATTTTCATAGAACAGCACATTCCGGTCAGAAACGGGTCCATACTGAAGCATCTCATATATCTTGTCGTAAATTTTACTAATCTGTGAGATTTCTTCACAGAGATTTCCTACGGCGATTCTAGCCCGAATCCCGTATTTTTCCCACAGGGCATCCAGGAGTTCTTCCATTTGTGCTTTCATCTCTGCCTTATTCAATTCATAGGACTGATCCATGGTGCAGATCATTGCACCTGCACGTATATCCATATCACAGGCATACTTTGTCCCCGGTATCATCTCCTCCAGTCCATTTTGAATCACCTGTTTATATAATGCTGATTCAGTGGCATACATTTGATCTGCCGTAAGGGTATCCGCATGAATCTGGAATGCAATCACCAGAATTTTTTTACCTGTCAGATAGATATCATATTCCTCCAGGCTGCTGTCCAGCCTGCTCTCCATCCCGCACAGAAGATTTTCCAGAAGAAGCCCCCTGGTCACCAGCTTCTTCTCCCGAATGCTGTCTTTCAGATTGGTATTGCTGTGGATCAATTGCCTGAGGGAATTTGAAATGTAACTCATTTCATCTCCCTTCATCGACTTGTCTTCCTTGTTCTCCATTTTAAACAGCATTTGCAGCATCTGGTCAACCTTTCTCCCACGATGCCAGGAAACCAGAAGAATACTGGCGATTCCCAAAACTACAGCCAGCATAATCAGTAAAACTGTTTTATGCTGCGCATCCGTAATCTGGGCAGATATGTATTCCTGTGGCAGCACCGCTACAAAAGACAGTCCGGTTTCATCGGAAACAGAACGTATAATCTCCACACTGCGGCCACCCATCTCTGCCTCCTGAATGCTTTGCCCGTTTTCCAGATATTTGGCAGGTACCAGTTCCAATTCATTCTGAGCAGAGGGAATGGTCAAGATTACCTTTCCCTCCTTATCTGTCAAATACGCCCAACCGGCATTTGCCACGTATGGATCCTTAAGCAAAGATTTGATAGCCTGACTTTTAATGGGGAATACAAAATTTCCTTTTACTCCGGAATAGGTAATCAGAGACTGTACATACAAAATCATATTCTGGCTATTCCTGTTCTGCATACTGACCGCTTCCGGGAAAATATGCTTTGAATAACTCTCCTGCATCCGTTTTTCCCATTCATCCCACTCCATGCCGTCATATTGAAAAAAAGCCTTACAGGAAGACTGGTCCAGAAAAATGTGATCCGGACTGATAATCATCTGGCTCTCACGAAGGAACAGATAGTATTCTTCCACAAAAGTCTGTATACGCATGGCACTCATATAATCCTGGGCCGACAAAAGTTTTGAAATCTGGATATATTTATCCTTCTCCTTCATATGGGCAGAAATATCCTTTATGGTATTATTTGCAGACAAGTTGTATACGATAGTATCTATTTCCCGGAAATTGTTATCAATTGTATCTCTGGCATGTGTCAGGTTTGCCAGTACACTTTTGCTGATATTGTCTTTTGTGACATTTGAAATATTCTCCAGGCTGACAATATTCAGCAAAAGCGGAATTAAAAAAACAAGCAGATAGGTAATAATCAGTCTGGTATATACTTTTTTATTCTTCATTTTCACCCTATTCGTGTGTTGTCAGATATTCCGGCTACATGCGCAGCCGGATGTTCTTAATTTCGAAAGCTCTGAAGTTCAACCGAAGTACGCCATCTGTGACCTCTAATACCTCCTGGTTTTGCTCCAGCATATTACAACTCCACGCACTCTCTACATTTTGATTAATTTTGACCTCTGTGGAAACTGCTGCACCTGCTGCCTCATACAAACGCAGAATCAGATCTCTGCTGTTATCCTCTGCAGGCTTCAAGGTCTCCATCAAAATATTTTTACGATTCATTTGGATAAACTCAAAAAGTGATGCCGTACCCCTGATCATTTGAGGCTTTACATTCAGTTCATACCCCTGTCGAATCACATCCGATTCCACAAAGCTGCCTTCCCATGCATAAAACGCATAAGTAAAATGCTGGGTTCCGTTATCTGCACGCATGTGGGGACTGGAAGCCGCCCGCAGCAGCGTCAGCTCCATCTGATTTCCTTCCACGCTGATTCCGTATTTACAATCATTCAGGATTGCTGCTCCATGACCGTTGTCACAAAGTGCCGTATACCGGTGATTGCACACCTCAAAACGATCCTTGTCATAAGTACGGGAACGGTGGGTTGGGCGTTCCACATAGCCAAATTGCATTTCATTTTTCGCATTAAGCGCATATAAAGATACGGGAAATGCTGCTTTTAGCAGTCTGTGTAGCTCATGCCATTCTATGATGGTTTCAAATTCCAGTCTCTGCTGATTGGCATCCAGACGAATATACTGCACGTAAGTGGATTGACTGATCCGCCCGCTGACCTTCACTACTGCCTGAAGTCCCTGGGACATAATCTTAATCTCCTGCCCATATGCTCCATCTGTCTCCTGCTCCAGATAATTGTCGTCAATATCCCAGGCATCAAAATGTCTCGGCACATCCTTGAACAGCCTCAGTCTGTTCATTTCTCCGGCAGCCATTTCTCTTTTTGAGCATTTCAGTATGTAAGAAATCACATGTCCGCATTCATTAATCAGAACTGAAGCATATTCGTTTTCCATATGGCAGCCGGCTTCATCCTGCCACGCACAGGCTCGCGGCTGCTTTATTTCCACAGCCCTTTCTTCCGGCACCTCATTTTCACAACTGCAGGCTTTCAGGGTAATCCATCCGCATGACGGGAGCTGCACACATGCCAATACCCGGTTTTCATCCTTCTGGACTGGTACTGCCTTTCCCTCTGCAGTAACGGCACCATCTTTATATCTTTCCGGAAGTTCCACCAGCACATTCCTTGGAAATGACAGCGAATTCAATACGGTTATGTCCTCTCCCTGCGAAGTCAGAAAAGCTGCCGCCTTATAGGTCATTTCCGCCGCTGCTTCTAAAATGGAGTTATGTGCTGCCTCTGTTTCTTGATAGACCCTTTCAATCGAAGATCCCGGCAGTATATCATGGAACTGCTGAAACAGCAGCGACTTCCATAAGCTTTCTGCCCGTTTGTGATCCCACGCCATTCCCTGTATCAATGCAAGGCTGCTCCAGATTTCCATTTCTCTCATGGCCAGCTCACATCTTCTGTTATGATTTTTCACCTGTGCCTGTGAGGTGTAGGTTCCCCTGTGAGAGCTGAAATATAATTCTCCGCAGTATGTATGTCCGGGGCCTCCCTCCGCATCCATCATTTTGAAAAATTCCTCCGGAGCCCCCATCTGCATTCTGGGACTTCCCTCCAGATTCTCTTGCCTGAGCACATATTCTATATGATCTCTGGTAGGTCCGCCTCCTCCGTCACCATATCCAAACGGAAACAAAAAGGTCTCCAAATCCTCTTTTTGCTCCCGTTCATTCCATACCGTCCCAACTTCCTGTGGGTCTGTCTGGTATGTATAGCTGGTAGGCAAAAATGAGGTTACCCGGCTGCCATCCAGTCCTTCCCAGTAGAAATAATGATACGGAAAGCGTTCTCCATCATTACAGCACCAGAAGATTTTCTGTGTCACCAGATAAGGAACATCGCATCCCAACAGAATCTGCGGCAGTGCGGCGGTATAGCCAAAGGTATCCGGAAGCCAGAGCACCCTGCTGTCCACCCCCAGTACCTCTTTGTAATATTTCTTTCCATAAAGCAGCTGGCGGATCAGAGCTTCTCCTCCCGCCATATTCGTATCCGGTTCTACCCACATCGCTCCATCAGCTATCCACTGTCCCCGGGCAATTTTTTCCTGAATCCTCTGAAAAAGCCCGGGATAATGCTGCCGGCACATTTCATAAGCGGCTGGCTGGCTCTGTATAAACCGGTACTGTGGATATTGATCCAAAAGCCGCAGTTGTGCCGCAAAGGTTCTGGCTGTTTTCCGTTTTGTTTCCTCCAGAGGCCATAACCATGCCAGATCAAGGTGTGCATTTCCAACAGCCCAGAAACGCGGTGCGGTTGTGCCGTTTTCTGCAGCCAGCACTTTCTGCAGGTGCAGCCTCGCCTTGGCATAGCATACCGCCCTGCCGGACTCATCCTGTTCAAAATCCACATCATAGGTAAAGCGCTTTAATGCCTCTGCAATTTTATAAGCCCGCAAAGAACTTCCATCCAGCACTTCAAGCAAATGAAAGAGGGTATTCACATCCAGAAAAAGCTGGTATGCCTCTTCCCTCCAGATGCCATAGGTGGATTTCCCCAGAACCCTTCTTTCCCCCTCCTTCTGCGGATCCTGAAAGCTGCCTGGGAGCACCGGACCTGTGGCACAATACCCGGTTTCACAATTAGGAAAATAGTGACCTGCATAAGTTTCCATACAAATTTCATAGATGTTCCCAGCCAGCCCTTCTTCCGTCAGAATATTATCTACCATAAAATGGTGGGGATGCGCTACCCAGTCAGCCCGGTATGTACCAAATTCCTGTCCATTTACAAATAGTGCAGACTCTCCCCGGGGCTGGAGATTCAGGACAATTTTTTTGCCTTGCGCTTCCCCGGGAAGCGTAATCTTCCCGCGGAACCAGCAGTATTCCCATGTTTCTCCCCATGTATAACCAGGATTCACGGCTTCAAATGCAAGGCTTTTCAGCTCCTTATACTCATAGTGCCTGTCTGTTCTGTGTGCTTCAAAATGAATTTCTTCTATTGGTGTATAAAAATCTGCCTTCAGGGTTCTGATCCAATGCTGTATTCTGTCATTCCACTCCGCGTTTAATATCATCATAACCTCACTATTTTGCTTTGTAGTATAAATCGTATGCTTTCTGATACAACTGTGTATAAGTTTCTACGTTATAGCTTTCCAGGGTTGACACATAGGTATCCCAATCCTTATCCAGGCTGAGTTCACCGGTGATAAACTGTGCCATGGAGGTTTTTACATATTCCTGCAGGGAGGTTTGAAGCGTGGCAAACTGTTCTGCATCTGCATCTTCCTCTAAAAAGATCTGTCTTGGGAGGTATTCTTTATAGAAATAACCGACTACTTTTTCTGTTTCTTCATATAATCTGGCTTCGTAGGAAGTAGAAACATACATATCCTCCGGAAGCGGATTCATAGAAGAGCGGAATTCTGCCATCTGATTCTCCAGGCCTGTCCAAAATGTGTTTTTATTGTATTCATCATTTTCATTGGATGTGTATCCCGGCTTTATCCAGTAAATAGCTTCTGTTCCAGGGAGAATAGACTCTACGGGCTTCTCCATGTCACCCCAGTATTTTCCTTTTTCTCCATACATCATAACCATGGAAGCCTCATCCCCCATGATAAAATCGCCTACTTTAAATGCCACTTCGGGGTTCTCGCATTCATCAGTAATAAACCAGTTAAATCCCTTTGTCATATCAATATAATCTTTGTGAGGCTGATATCTTGCACCTGTTGATCCTTCTACAGGTACCATAGCATGTGTAATCTCATTTAAGTGTTTGTTTTCCAGATCAATACCCATGGCAAAGTGATCTGCCGTATATCCAAATACTAATTTTTCATCAGAATGGATTACCTGCTGCATCTGGTCGCTCTTTTGTGAAAAAGCAGTAGGATCAATCAGTCCGTTCTGGAATAAATCATGCATATATGCAAGGCCTTCCTTGAATTCCGGTTTATTGCCGGCAAAGATAACTTTTCCGTCTTTTGCATAAGAGAGGCTCTCTTTATCACAAGGTATAAAGGAATTCATTAGGTACCATTCCAGCTGGCAGTCCCAGTCCGGACTTCCGGTCAATGGAATCTCATCCGCCTTTCCATTTCCGTTGTAATCACTGTTTTTCACTGCCGTCAGAACTTCCTTCAGCTCTTCTGTGGTAGTCGGTTCGGACAGATTCAGACTCTTCAGCCATTCTGAATTATACCACAGCTTCGGATAAGCCTGACCATGATAGGATTCGCTTGCGGTAGGGAATCCATACATATTTCCATCCGGTGCATAAGCGTTCTGCTCGTACTGCGGTCTCTCCTCAAACATTTTCTTCATGTTATTCCCATACTTTTCATATAAGTCATTGATCGGAATAAATATGCCCTCTTTACCGAATTTCACCATCTTCTGTTTATTCAGGTTATAGCAGATTACATCCGGATAATCTCCGCTGGAAAGCATCAGGTTCAGCTTTGTATCGGCATCCGCAGCATCACTGGGAAGTGCAACAAATTCAAGATTTACTCCGGTCTGCTCTTCAAGCCAGCGGATTGCATAGTTCTTATCGGAGTATTCTCCTTTTTCATTCATCTGAACTGCTACCGTAATAGTTTCTCTTTCTTCTGTCCCTGGATTTTCGGAGCTGCCTTTCGTACCGGCTTCGGATGCCGTACTTTCATTCGATTTGGTGTTTGCAGGTGTTTGTGTGTCTTCACTTGTTTTGCAGCCTCCAAGCATCATTGCTGCGGCAAGTCCTATTGCGGCAGCTCTTGTTGCCAATGTTTTTCTTTTCATATTCTTTCTCCTTCACTTTTTTATATTATAATATATTTTTTTAAGATACAAATACTTTCTGTTATCCCTTGATCGATCCCATCATGATCCCTTTGACAAAATATTTCTGAATAAAAGGGTACAGAATCATAACCGGAAGGGATGATACGATAATCAGAGAATATTGCATCAACGTTTTCAATTCCTGGCGGTTCATCTGCTCTGCCAGACTTAGAGACATGCCCATGCTGTCATTCAATACCAGAATATTTCTCAGGATCATCTGAAGAGGCTGTTTTGCCACGTCATTTATGTAAAGCAGACCCGAGAAGAAATCGTTCCATTTTCCTACGGCATACAGTAAAATCATTACGGCAATAATTGGTTTCGAAAGAGGTATTACCATATTTACGAAATATTTCCAGTCCGAGCAGCCGTCAATGGAGGCACTTTCATAAATGTCCAAAGGTATAGAACTCTGTATATAGGTCTTAATCAAAATGACATTCCATACTCCAACAGCCGAGGGAATTACCATTGCCCAGAAGGTGTCTATCAGGTGCAGCTTGCTGACCACCAGATAAGTAGGAATCATGCCTCCGCTAAAGAACATGGTCACGGTAAACAAAAACATAACCGGGCCGCGGATTTTCAAATCTGTTCTGGACAGCGGATATCCAGCCAATAATGTGAGGCTTACACTAATGATGGTACCAACAACTGTGTATGCAATGGAATTCAAAAATCCCTTCATGATGTTGGGTGATTGGAAAATAACCTGATATCCCGCCAGTGAAAAATCAACCGGAAACAGAAAGACCTTACCGGAAGATACTGCACTTGCATCGCTGAACGAGGATGCTAAAACGAACAGGATGGGAACCAGAATAATCACCATAATTACAAATAGTAAAATCCATACAAAGACCATCAGCATTCTGTCAGATGTCGAATGATACAATTTTATTTTATTATCTTTTTTTCGTCTTATATTTGTCCACATTTTTTTCACTGCATATTGCAGGCCTGCCTGCAATACTGACTCCTTCCCTACCAAAGACTTGTATCGCCAAATTTCTTGGATATTTTGTTAGCAGCAAACAGTAATATGAAGTTTACTACTGAGTTGAACAATCCTACCGCTGTAGCGAAGGAGTACTGCATATCCCGAAGACCTCGTTTGTAAACATAAGTAGATATAATCTCTGAAATAGGAAGATTCAGACTGTTCTGCATCAAAAATACTTTTTCAAATCCAATGCCCATAATGCTTCCTACTGCTAAAATCAGCTGTATGGTAATAATCGGCTTAAGCGCCGGCAGTTCTATATTGCGAATTCGCTGCAGACGATTTGCACCATCTATCAGAGATGCTTCTACCAGCGACTGATCTGTATTGCCCAGGGCAGCAATATAAATGATTGCGGAATATCCTGTGGTCTGCCAAACTCCTGACCATACAAAAATATGCCTGAAATAAGAGGCTTTCCCCATAAAATCTACCCGGTCTATATTCACCGTCTCCATCATGTTGTTAACAATCCCGATGTTCAGATGGAGACATTGTAGTATAATTCCTACCATAACTACCGTCGATATAAAATATGGAGCATAAGTTAAGGACTGCATGAATTTCTTAAAACGCTTTCCGCCTATCATATTTAATGCCAGAGCCAGAATAATCGGTGCCGGAAAACTTACAAGAAGCTGATAAAAACTAAGGATCAGTGTGTTTTTCAAAAGCCGGATCAAATCCGGGTTTTCAAAAAACTGTACAAAATATTTCATCCCCACCCAGTCGCTTCCCATTATGCCCTTCTTAAAAGAATAATCTTTAAAGGCAATTGCGATTCCGCCCATAGGCACATAGCAAAAAACAATAATGTAAGCCAGGGGCAGCAGAAGCATCAGATACAATTGCCACCGACGCTTTATATCTTCCTTCAGGCTCCATTTTTTCTTTTTTTCCATTCTTTTTCCCTTTCTGTCTTATTTGTTTTTTATTCCTTTCTGATATCACACTACAACGAAATGATTCACCCGTATAGAACGTATCCTTGTGATACCTGATAATCCTTGATTATTCCAGGGTGAGGATTCTTGTGGCAAGTGTTTATTTTTTCCATTTGTGCATTTCAGCCTTGAGATGTATCAGTTTCATTGTTCTGGGCTGCATGATGATACGAACCCGATTTCCCTCTGTTTCAAGAATATCCAAGCTTTCTTCCGAAGGTGAGATTCGTTCTGCCTCCCTGATTTTCCAGACAGACGATTTTAAATAGCAGATGTCCTTTTGGTTTGTATTATTTTTCAGCAGGATATGGATACCATCATGATTTTTTGACGGTGAAACAGATAATACCGTACTCTCTCCCTGAAACTCCAGAAGCCTTTGCTCTTCTTCCACGGCTTTTACCGCTGCTCCTATGGTCACTGGATGCTTCGCTCTGATACCATCGGAATGCATGCTCTGTTCCCGGAACTGTTCATGGAGATTCAGTTCATAAGCGAAGGTCATCCTGCCGGACTGATTGGCACAGAAATTGGTACTCCAGTAATTATTCAGGGGCCAGGCTGCCAGCAGCGGATTCTCTTTTCTTTCAATGCTTCTGTTTTCTTTTGCAAACTGAAAGTTTCCCACCTGAACCATCGGCGCATCCGGACATGACAATGTAACACACATCCTATCATCATACATGCTCACCCCTGAGTCCACAGTCAGGTAATCTCTGCAGGAGAAGCCAAGCTGCTCCTCATCCAAACGAACCATTTCACCAGCAGTGTCATAGCTGCATTGCCAGCCTTCTGACATCTTCAGCGGGATAACAAACATCAGTGACTCCGGCTCACTGACTGGTTCCTTATAGAAAGCAGCCTCCATTCTGATATCCGGACGGTATGTATAAAAGGTGATTTTCTGACGAATTCCTCTTGTTCCCTCCATGACACCTTCTGTAACAATGGAAATCTGATATTCCTGACGCTCTGCATGCCAGCTGCAGCTGCTTCTTTTCGTATGCTTTGCCTTCCACTCATGATTCCAATGTGATTTATCATGATCATTTACTTCATTGCGGGCTCCATACATGGTTTCCCTGACAGCTTCATTCCACTGGGTATCCACAGTTTCCCTGACTGCCTCAAAAAAATCGTATCCACTTTCGGAACTCAAAATTTCTCTGCCACTTTTCTGATCAACGATCTGCCGGATACCGCCGGTGGATTCATCCAGATAAACCCGGTAAAAAGGAGTGGTAAGCACATGATTCTCCAGATTATAATTTTCTTTCAACACACTGCTTTCCTTTTGAATTTCCCTCAGAGCTTCAAAGGGCATGGTTTTTACGGTATAAGGCGGCAATGTCATTACACCGCAGTTTTCCACCGGCTCTGTCTTTTCCAGGTAAGGAACATAATATTTGCTTCTGTGGGCACCAATATGTCTTTTTTCTTCCAGATAATCCTTGGGAAACTGTACCTGGAATGTCTGACTGTACGCCGTTGGGTTCACTACCGCTACTCCTTCCAGCTTATCGCTTTGATACGGATTACGGCAATATTGTTCCATCTGACGGCTTAGCATATAGGAGGAAAGATCAGCGGCTTTATAGGCATTTTGAAGCTTATAGTTCAACTGGCAAAAGGTTTCCGGCGATTCCGGTTCTGAAACAGACTGGGAAGCTCCCCACGTATGCTCATCATAAATGACCATACTTTCCCTGCATTCCTCTTTCACACACTCATAATGGCGGTCCTTCTCAAGCGTGAAGCATTCCAGCATCTGAGCTGTCTGCAGTAAGTCTTTTCCCAGCCTGTTTACTCTGGTTTCTCTTGCAGTACTGGCACATCCAAAGTTCCAGTAATCGGTCCAGTCCCCTTTATGCACGGGAACCGCTTCTTCCTGCAGCAGCCTGTCTCTCAGCATATCTGCCGTCACAAAGCGTATCTTCAGCTCTGGATTTTCTTTATTATAGCGGCAAATCAATTCCGGAAGCTCCCAATCCGGAGGGTTATTGTCGTATAGCGGCGGATTTGTGGCAGTCAGGAAAAGAAAATCTCTTTCATATCCCTGGTCCTCCATCCATTTCACATATTCGGTCAGGCCTTTATGCATGGTATCGGTGGACGGCTCCCACGAGCGGATGAACTGACTGAACATGGAATAGTGCTCTCCTATAAAAGAGGGAAGTCTTCTGCCATCAGACATCTCCCATTGAAAGAAAGTCATTCTTGGAAAGGGAATTCCCCCAAAATGTGTATTGATACCAGTCAGGTAAAAATCAATGCCACTGTCAATCAGCAGCTGCCCCAGCGTCCAGGGCTGTCCATTCACATCATGATTGACCGCCACTTTAATTTCCATTTCCAGCTCCTGTTCCAGCTCCCTGAGATCCGAAAGCATATACACCAATTCACTTGCATCCACTCCAGGTGTTGTATGCATGGGCAGCGCAGTCACACAGATTCTTCCTTCTTTTATATGACGCCTGAGCCTTACAATCTGCTCCTGTGCGGCCGTCTTCAGCCAACGTTTCAAAACACAACTGGCCTCAATGGTCCATCTGAACTGTGCCTCTTCTGGATAATTCCGCGTTTTCTCAATTAACTCCATGGCCTGATCCAGATAATCCGACTGAAGCTCCATTATCAGAGGCTGCGGATGGGTATAACCAATATCCAGGTGGCTGTGAGACATACACCATATTTCTTTAATCATAGTTCCTCCTTTTTACTGCACAACAGGCAATTGTTTGATTTAATTCCTTCCTGTAATCACACTACACCTAAATGATTCACCCGTATAGAACGTATACTTGTGAAAGCTTATAATACTTGATTATTCCAGGGGGAGGATTTTTGTGGCAAGTGTTTATTTTTTACAATCTGGTAACGGAGTCTGGAGCAAACAGTTTACTAGTATCGGATTAGCCTTCAAAGAAAACGGGATCTATGTTATCCCTTACGCAATAATATATAAAAAAAGAAGAAGATTCTGTAAACCAGAGTCCTCTTCTTTCACTATCAAAATCATTTACAATTAAAAGTTAAAAATTTTTCTATTCCAGCTCAAATGCACCTGTATACAACTGATAATACTTGCCTTTCTCTTCAATCAGTTTATCGTGACTTCCGCGTTCAATAATCTTACCATGATCCAGAACCATAATAACATCTGAATTTCTGACGGTAGAAAGCCGATGGGCAATTACAAATACTGTTCTGCCTTTCATCAGTGCATCCATTCCCCTTTGAACAATGGATTCCGTTCGCGTATCGATGGAACTTGTCGCTTCATCCAGAATCATTACCGGAGGATCGGCTACCGCGGCACGGGCAATTGCCAGAAGCTGTCTCTGCCCCTGGGATAAGTTCCCGCCGTTTCCGGACAGCTGCGTATGATATCCATCCGGAAGCCTGGTGATAAAGTCATGGGCACCGGAAAGCTTTGCTGCTTCGATGCACTCTTTCTCTGTAGCATCCAATTTTCCATATCTTATATTTTCCATAACTGTGCCTGTAAAAAGATTTGTATCCTGTAGTACAATGCCCAGTGATCGACGCAGGTCAGCCTTTTTAATTTTATTAATATTAATACCATCGTAACGAATTTTACCGTCCGCTATATCGTAAAAACGATTAATTAAGTTGGTAATGGTCGTTTTTCCTGCTCCGGTTGCCCCTACAAAAGCTACTTTCTGCCCAGGCTCTGCATAAAGAGTAATATTCTGAAGCACGATTTTATTTTCTTCATAGCCAAAGTCCACATCGAACAGCCGTACATCTCCGGTTAATCTGGTGTAAGTTGTGGTACCATTTTCATGAGGATGTTTCCATGCCCAGGTGCCGGTACGTTCTGTACATTCCACCATCTCTCCGTTAACTTCTTTTGTATTGACCAAAGTTACATATCCTTCATCTACTTCCGGTATTTCATCAATCAGGGTAAATACCCTGTCAGCACCAGCCAGACCCATAATAACCGCATTCAGCTGGTTGGATACCTGACTGACATTTCCGGAAAATTGTCTGGTCATATTTAAAAATGGAACTACAATGCTGATGCTGATTGCCATACCCGATATGCTAACATTTGGAACGTTACTAAGAAGCAGAATACCACCAACTAAA
Organism: Robinsoniella sp. KNHs210; assembly: GCF_000686105.1. NCBI lineage: Bacteria > Bacillati > Bacillota > Clostridia > Lachnospirales > Lachnospiraceae > Robinsoniella > Robinsoniella sp. KNHs210. The sequence goes on along the minus strand of NZ_JMLZ01000001.1, from coordinate 1,266,473 downwards.
GCAACTATTACATAGAGTACATTTCCAATATTGTTAAGGATCGGCATCAGCGTGTTGGCAAATTTATTTGCCTGCTGGGCATCGTGAAACAATGCATCATTGTAACGGTCAAAATCTGATTTACTCTCTTCTTCATGGCAAAATACCTTTACGACCTTCTGCCCATTCATCATTTCCTCCACAAACCCCTCTGCTTTTCCCAGAGCAATCTGTTGGCGGATAAAATATTTAGCTGAATTTCCTCCAATTTTCTTTGTGACAAGCACCATAAATACCACACCGATAACGACTACAATTGTCAGCCATACGCTATAGTAAAGCATAATAGAAAATATAGTCAGCACCGTAACGGCAGATACTAAAAGCTGAGGGAAACTCTGGGATATCATCTGACGCAGAGTATCAATATCGTTGGTATAGTAGCTCATAATATCACCGTGGTTGTGGGTATCAAAATAGCGGACTGGAAGATCCTGCATACCGTTAAACATTTTCTGGCGCAGCTTTTTTAGTGTACCCTGCGTGATTACAGCCATCATCTGGTTGTAAATAACAGATGCACACAGGGACAGTACATAAAAGGTTACCAACAGCAATACCAGTCCGATGATTTTGGCAGAAACCGAATCCCAGTCACCGCTCTGCCAGCTCTGTTCTATGGTTGCAATTACATTCTGCATAAAAATAGCCGGGATGGAACTGACAACCGCATTGAAAATAATGCAGATCAGTACCACAGGCATCATTACAGGATAAAAACTAAACAGTGTCTTAATTACCCGCCCTAATACTCCTTTTTTACTCTTCATCAGAACCACCTGCCTTATTTTGTGAATTGTATACTTCCTGGTAAATCGTATTTCCTCTTAACAGCTCTTGATGGGTTCCCACTGCATTAATGGTACCTCCATCCATGACCACAATGCGGTCAGCATCCTGTACAGAAGAAGTTCTCTGTGCAATGATAATCTTAGTCGTATCGGGAATAAACTCCCGAAATGCTTTTCTGATCTGGGCATCCGTTTTCGTATCCACCGCACTTGTAGAATCATCCAGAATAATAATTTTCGGTTTCTTCAAAAGAGCTCTGGCAATACAAAGCCTCTGTTTCTGACCGCCTGATACATTGGAACCACCCTGTTCTATGTAAGTATCATATTGCTCCGGGAACTGCATAATAAATTCATCTGCCTGAGCCAGCTTACATGCTTCTATCATTTCTTCGTCTGTGGCTTCTTTATTTCCCCACCGCAGATTATCTTTAATGGTACCGGAAAACAGGATATTTTTTTGCAGTACAACTGATACCTGGTTCCTAAGGGTTTCTATATCATAATCTTTAACATCAATCCCACCTACTTTCACTACCCCTTCTGTAGTATCATAAAGTCTTGAAATCAGCTGGATTAATGAAGATTTTGATGAACCGGTTCCTCCGATAATACCTATTGTTTCTCCTGATTTTATATGAAGATTAATGTCGGCAAGCGCCATTTTTTCTGCTTTCATTGAATATTTAAAATTAACCTGTTCAAAATCAACAGAGCCGTCTGCCACTGTAAATACCGGTTCTGCCGGATTCGCCAGCGAACTGTCTTCTCTTAATACTTCAACAATACGTTTCGAAGATTCACTTGCCATGGTGATCATAACAAATACCATAGACAGCATCATCAGGCTGCTCAATATCTGAAAGCTGTATGCTAACAGAGAGGATAACTGCCCTACGTCCAAGTCCAGGCCTCTGGAAGTAATAATTGTATAAGAACCAAATGACATCACAAATATCATTACAGAATAAATACAAAACTGCATTAGCGGATTGTTAATGGCTAATATCCTCTCCGCTCTTGTAAAGTCATTGCAGACATCTCCCGCAGCTGTTCCAAATTTTTCTTTTTCGTAGTCTTCTCTCACATAAGATTTTACAACACGCATGCCTTTGATATTTTCCTGCACAGAATTGTTAAGAGCATCGTATTTTTTAAATACCTGCTTAAATAATGGCATTACTTTTCGGATTACCAAAAAGAGTCCAAACCCCAAAATCGGGATTACAATCAGGAAAACAAATGCCATTTTCCCACCCATAATAAAAGCCATGGCAAAGGCAAATAACAGCATTAACGGACAGCGGATAGCCGTTCTCACAATCATCATGTAGGCATTCTGTACATTGGTAACATCAGTGGTAAGCCGGGTTACCAGGGATGATGTTGAAAATTTGTCGATATTCTCAAAGGAATAACTCTGTATTTTATAGTACATATCCTTTCTGATATTACGGGCAAAACCGCAGGATGCCGTTGCGCATGCAGTTCCCGCCAGTGCTCCAAAAGTCAGGGACAATCCTGCCATGACTACCAGCAGCAATCCGTATTGAAGCAGAACTATAAGATCACAGCCCGCTTTTATCTGATTGACCAGTTGCGCAATCAAAAATGGAATAATACACTCCATAACAACTTCCAAAGAAACCAATATCGGTGCCTGTATGGAGGCTTTTTTAAATTCTCTGATACATTTCATAAGTTCTTTTATCATTGCTTTTCCTATCTCCTTTTCTATTTTCCATCATCTTTACCAACAAAATAACGGGCAGGTTAATCAACCGGATTTATGTGATTAACACTACTCGTTTCGCCTTTTTAGCTTCTCTATTTATTTGTGCCCGCAACTAGTTGGGTAAATGATTACCTTCCAAAAAAATATTCTGTTCCCTTGTTCCCTGCCTGCTTTAATAATGTGAGAAATTCTGCTGCCTGCTCTTCTGTCATATCCTCTGTAATCATAGTTTCCCAGTCTGACATTACTTTGTTTATTGTGTCAAATGCCTTATAAGCTTTTTCAGTGGGATATAACCTGCTGGTGCGCTTATCATTTACAAAAGTTTCTCTGGTGAGATACTCTTCTTTTTCTAAATAATCCAAAGCTCTGGTAATATTACTTGGATGGACATAAATTAACGTCTTCAGCTTATCCTGGGTAATGCCGGGATTTATACAAATGTGGATAATGAAGACATGATGGCTGCTGTTGATATTCAGCTCTTTAAATTGTTGATCAGCGTATACATTACTTAATCTTCCTAAAATAGACAGCCACTTAAATACTTGACCCATGACAGCACCCTGCTTTCTTTTTTAGTCATTATAGCACTATATTATTGCGTGCGCAACTTCTTTTTTATTTTTTATTCTTTTTTGATTTTAATTGTGACACACAGATGTCACAATATACATGGTATGATTATATCAAAAAGGAGGTATTTATTATGAATTACGAATGGAAAAAAGAAGAAAAAGAAATATATCTGCCGAAAGCAAAGGCTGTGATGGTCTCCGTACCCAAACAAAGATTTATATCCCTGAAAGGAAAAGGAGACCCAAACAGCTGCGAATTCAGTGAAAAAATCAGTGTACTATTCCCTGCTGCATACAGCATAAAATCCCAATATAAAAAATATTGCAAATCCACAGCCCAGGATGTTTTATATGATAATTATTCCGTTAACCCTCTGGAAGCTGTATGGGACATGACTGAAGACGGAAAACAGTCTGACAAATTAATAAAAAGTGAACTTATTTATGAAATGATGATCGCTATTCCGGATTTTGTGCCGGACGAAGTAATTGCAGAAGGGATTGCAAATGTTAAGAAGAAAAAACCGAATCCTCTCCTGAATGAATTTTCTGTGATTACCATGGAAGAACGTTTATCCGTTCAAATACTCCATAGCGGATCCTATGATGATGAACCAGCCAGCTTTAAACTGATGGATCAATTCTGTCAGGATTATAACCTCAGAAGAACCGATGATACGCATAAAGAAATATATATCGTTGTTAAAACCGTCATTCAGGCTAATTTAAAAACCGTTCTGCGCTACGATGTATTCCCAAAATAAATATGTTCCTCTTGTTACATTTATGTTAGAATAATGACATGGGGTATACCAGGAGGGATTGCTATGCAGAGTAATCGGTTGTTTGAAATTATTTATATACTGCTGAATAAAAAAAAAGTTACTGCTACGGAGTTGGCTGAGTATTTTGAAGTCTCAAGACGTACCATTTGCAGGGATATTGAGATGCTCTCTTTCGCCGGCATTCCTATTTATGCCAATAAGGGAAGATACGGCGGAATCAGCCTGCTGGACAATTTCGTTTTAGATAAATCACTGATGACTGATTCGGAACAGCAGGAAATTCTAGCATCCTTAAAGATATTGGAAGAATTGAAATATCCAAATGCCAAAGAATCTCTTGGCAGACTGGCAAATCTATTTCAGAAGACCAACGATGATTGGATTTCTGTCGATTTTTCGCATTGGGGAAGCCATACAGATGAAATCGATACTTTTTCCATAATCAAAAGCAGTATTTTACAGCAGATTATCATTGAATTTGATTATTTTAATTCTTTCGGACAAAGCAGTTGCAACCGGATAGAGCCATACAAGCTATGGTTTAAAGAAAAATCATGGTATTTAAAAGGATATAGCCTCAAACACGAGGATTTTCGAATTTACAAAATGACACGGATTAAAAATTTAAAAGCCGCATCCCAATCCTTTGCCAAAAGGGAACTGCCTTCCGAATCTGCCGGCATAGAAATGAAATCCCCCTTTGAACTTGTGAACTTAAAACTTCAATTTTCCAGTGAAATCGCTTACCGGGTTTATGATGAATTTGATTTGGAACAGATAAAAGAAGATGAAAAAGGAAATTTAATCGTAACTGCGGAATATCCCTTAAATGACTGGGTATACGGTTATATCCTATCGTTCGGAAAAGAAGTGGTGGTTCTGGAACCGGACCATGTAAAAAAGCATATCTTGGAGATAGTAAATGAAATTACCGGAAATTATGAAAGGTGACATACTAATGGCACCTTTCTTGCGTTACCATATCACTAAAGGAGCGAAAGTCTAATGAAAATGACATTAAAAATTGAGGAGCAGATGTTTGCGCCTTGCGGGATGAATTGCATGGTCTGTTATAAACATTGTTTCACAAAAAAACCATGCCCTGGATGTATGGGTATGAATACAGGAAAGCCGAAACATTGTCGTAGTTGTAAAATAAAAGATTGTGTCCAGAAAAAAAGCCTGACTTACTGTTATGAGTGTACCGATTTCCCATGTAAGTTAATAAATAATCTTGAAAAAAGTTACAATAAACGATACGGAGAAAGCCTTGTAGCAAATAGTTTAATTGTTAAGGATAATGGTATTCCATACCTGCTGGAAACACACAGCAAAATCTATTGTTGCCCAAAATGCGGGGGTGTGATTTCTCTGCACGATAAAGTATGCAGTGATTGTCGGAATCCTGCGTAACTAAACGTAGCCGCTTGCACACCTTCCCTTTAGAAATTCAAATTATGTTGTTTTATCCCCCTGTTTATTTCACTATATTTGCTGCCGGTGTCACCTTTTCTTTTATAGGCATCAAAAGATCTAACTGTAAATGTTCATCATCTTTATCGGGTTGTTCAATATGATTGTAGAAATTCAAGTGTTCCTCCAATAGGCCGCACATATGCTCCTGATCTTGTAAGTCACCTGCAAAATCATATCTTTCGTTTTTCATAATCCAATCAAGAAATGAATCCCACTCATTAAAATTTCCAAAAGTAATCATATGAGCCGCATATAAGCCTCCGCAGAATTTCTTTTTTTCAAGTGGATCTGGTACTTCCATCTCATCAGGAATCGTTACCCAAGTCTCATAACCATGATAACCTGTTTCATCAACCGGATTAGGGTGATTAAAGCCATACAGTCTTAGATCCGGTTTTAATTTACCCAAAGCACTTTCCTTTACAAACTTGTCAATTAAGAAGTTTGCATTTAATTCAGGTTCATCCCCAATACAATGAGCCGCAGCTACAGTAGCCGGAGGCAGATAGATAATTCGTACATCATTGATTTTGGAGAGGCGCTCATCTGCTTTCTTTAATTTGTCTGCGGATTGTTCTTCTTTAAAATTAATACTAATAAGACTGAGAGACTCAATAGTCGCCAGCAGTGTATCATCCTGGGATATCAAATTCTTCAATGGCAGCTCAGTCGACTTGCTGAGTTCTTCAACAAAATGATTTAGTATATCTCTAATTGTGGAAAGAGCTGTAATTTCTTCGTCTAATTCTTCCATGTTCTTCCGGAAAATTTCGATTGCCGCTACCGCATTTGTATTATTCAATATAATAGAAATTTGGCGGACAGGTATTCGCAGCTTACGCAATAGTATGATCTGTTTCATTCGGGTAACTGCATTATTATCATAGATACGGTAGGAATATCCTTCCCGCCGGGAACTGCTGATTAATCCAACCTTTTCGTAATAGCGAAGCATTCTCGTTGAAATTCCCAAACTTCTGGATACTTGGCTTATTGTCATTTCCTCCATTTTATACCTCCTTATTATATCTCATGTTATAGTTTATATTTTAAACTGCGACACGGTGTCAAAGTCAAGTAAAATAAGTATCTGACTCAGATGAACATTCCTTCCCATGAAATTTGGCATTGAAAACAGAAAAACGGTTATATTTCACTCTTTTTCTAAAATTCCTCTTTGATACATTCCAAAAATATCCTTGCTAAAAGGGGATCGAACTGGATTCCCGCATTTTTTTCTATCTCCGTACAGGCGTACTCTTTTGTTCTATTTTGATTATTAACATCGTTAACCACTGCATCATAACTGTCTGCAATACAGCATATCCGGGCTTCCAACGGGATTTCCTCACACCGAAGGCCATCGGGATACCCTTTTCCGTCCCAGCGTTCATGATGGTATTCTGCCATAGCCCACACCGTATTCTCATATTTCTCCTGGTCTTTTTTTAACATACAGACCGCAATGTCTCCGCCGTATTCGGCATGATTATGGATCATAGAACGCTCTTTTTGTGTCAGGGGAGCCTTTTTACAAAGTATTTCTCCTGGTATTAATATTTTACCTGCATCGTGATAGAGGGCACCTAAACGAACGGCTTCTATAGAAAGTTCTCTTGCAGCCTGCGCATACGTCTGGGCAGAACACATTTTTACAAACAGGGCACAAGCGTACTTTGCAGTAAGACCTTGATGAATATAAAGATCTTTCGGCAAATTTAAATAAAGCCTTTTGAAAATTTCCTGCACATTATTTTGTTTTAATCTTTGCATAATTTTCCCTCCTTCACCAGACTGCGATTCGTATACAAGAGGCGGCTAAAAATAATTTAAAATCCGGGAAAATTTTCCTGTATATTTCTCCACTGCTTCTGTTATATTATATCTTTATGATATTAACAAATCATGATATCCGGCTTATCTTTCGCAAAATACTTTATTTTACGAAAATAACCTTTTTCCCCTTTTCCTATCACCGTTCCCAGCAGCGATCCTGACGGCTTATGACGGCTTATATTTTTATGCTGTAAGACGATTCAGCTTTAACATGGATTTTTGAATATGCTGTTTTGTAGAGTGTCCATACCATTCCAGGGTGATCTTTGCGGAACTATGTCCCAGAATCTCTTTCAATGCCTGGATATCCCCGTTTTTTTCAATAAACCTTGTGGCAAACGTATGCCGCAGTGTATGAAAGTGAATGCCCTGAAGCCCGATTGATTCAGTTACCCTGGTCAGATGATATTGTAATACTCTGGGATCCATCGCTTTTCTGCCTGTTCCGAAGATATAATCACTCCCCAGGGCTTGGTTATCTTTTTTGAACTGAACCAGTATCTTCACCAGAAAACGGGGAAGGGGAATAAATCGTCTGGATGAGTCTGACTTTGTTTCCGTCAGGAGCAGTTTCGTCTTCTGTTTCTGCTGATGATACAGCGAGACTCTTTGAATACTGTGTGATACATGAATTCCCCCGGTCAGCGGATCAAAATCCTGCCAGGTATAGCCACAGCATTCCCCTACCCTGCTGCCGCTGTAAAGAGCCAATAACACTACCAAATCCTTTGATTTTTTATCATCCAGTTTCTCTTCTATCCGCTTCTGTTCATTCAATGTCATAAATCTCGGTTTTTTCCGCTTATATTTTTTCTTTTTATAGGGTAAAAGCGGAAGACCCGATATCAGGTTTCTATCCCGGGCGCTGCACAGAGCTGCCATAAAACGTTTACATATATTTTGTGCAGTAGCTGTTGTAATATTTTTATTAAGAATAGCATTATAAACAATCTCCATTGTTTTGTTATTCATATTCTTCAATTTAATTTTACCAGCCGATGGAAGTATATGACGCTCTACCTGGCCTCTGTACACCGCGTAAGTAGAATACTTTACCTCTGGCTTAATTACTGCTTCCAGCCAAAACTCCAGCCATGCACCTATTGATCCGTCCCGGTAAATTACTTCAGACCTGTCAATCGTTTTTGCCAGCGTCCTGTCCGCTTTGCAAATCTCCAGTTTTTTCTTAACCTCTGTATAGGTCTTTCCATATATATAAGAAAAAGCAGTCCTGCCGTTAGGCTTCCTTCCTATTACATATCTGCCTTCCCACCTGCCATCCTTCCGTTTATAGATATTCTCTCCTCGTCTTGCCATGCTGTTCACTCTCCTTCTAAATTTGACGGCTTATCTGACGGCTTAAAAATTCCACCCCGTACTCTACAATACAGAACTTTTTGGACAAATGCTTCAAAGAACTTTATTATTTCACAAATTCTTTCATAAATATTGAGAAAAATCTACATAGTATTGACAATTATATCCAATTATGGTAGACTCATGCCATAATTTAAGTTGTTTTTAACAAGATTTTTATTCAATATCATAAAATAAAGTATTTTACGAACGGCAAATAGGCTACAGGCTATTTCAGCGGTTCTTTTTTTGAGTATAAATAAGCTGAAAAAAAGGAACCAAAAAGAGATTCCGGAAAATTCATTCTATCCCTATCCCTTGACATAAGTCCATAACTATAATACGATGAAACCATCAAAATAACTAAAAACCTTTCAAAAACCACTCAATATAAATAAACCGTCCAAACCTCAAATAGAAATCAAAAGGAAAAGTAAGGAGAATGCAGACCATGACTACCGAAATTACAACCATTGACAGCTACATTAGCCAGTACACGCCAGAGATTCAAGAGATATTAAATATCATAAGAAACCACATCAGGGAGTGTGCCCCTGACGCAGCCGAAAAAATCAGCTGGGGTATGCCAACCTTTACTTATCACGGTAATCTGGTGCACTTTGCCGCTAATAAACATCATTTAGGATTTTATCCCGGTGAGAATGGCGTTGCATGCTTTAAGCAAAAAATGACAAAATACAAGTGCAGTAAGGGAGCAATTCAATTTCCATATGCAGAACCATTGCCTCTTGACCTTATAAAAGAGATTGTTGCATTCCGGTTAAAGGAAAATATGCAGATATATGAAGAAAAGTTAAAGAAAAAATCTAAATGACACTGCATTTAATCATTTGTTTGACAGTGGATATAAAAAAGGCGCTGACCAATGACAAAGACTTTCATACTTCGTCATCAGGCAGCGCCCTTTTTTATAATTATTTACTCCACCACCACACCTTTTTGCAGCATTACATTTGCATAAAGCGCTTTTTCACTAGTAGTAATGATCGCATAGACTTTCTTAGCCTCTTCATAGAATGCGAACCGTTCGATATTACCAACTGCGTTCTCGCCTCTTTCATCATACTTTGCAACGATTTCTTTGTATGTATCCCAGATTGGTGTCTCTACATTGTCTCCAGCCATTACTTCCATAAGATTAACCGGCTGTTCCACATAGGTATCCAATGGCATTACCTTTAAAATGGCATCTAATATTTCAGGTACCCCATGTCCGTCACAGCGGATAACTATTGCATCTTTTCCCATGGATTCTGCCGGGAAATTGCCATCTGAAATGATGATTCTGTCACTGTGTCCCATTTCACATAAAACTTTTAATAATTGAGGTGATAATATCTGTGGTATTCCTTTTAACATAATTTAATGTCCTCCAACTTTTCTTTTATTTGCATAGATGCCGGTTAGAATCGGTACTACTACTGCACTGATAACAACAACTGCCGCAATCTGGGTTGCCGCTGTTTCAGCATATGGTTTCCAGGCAGGATCCACAAGGGCAATCGCCGCCGGCACTCCGGTAGCATTGGCACCGGTGGCACAGGCTGCAAGCCCCGCATATCCCGGACGGCCTGCAATTAATTTATCGCATAGCACGGTAAATGCCCCGCCAATCCCCAGAACGATGACACTTAATAGTATGCCTTCTATTCCGGCACTGGCTGCATTTTTCAAATCAATGCCCGCACCCAGGGTAAATCCTATAAATGGCAGCAGCAGCTGTATTCCGGGCTTTAGAAATTCCCTTATCGTTTTACTGATATTTCCAACTAATATTCCCATCAGCAGGGGGATTACCGTAGCGATCAGCGAGATCGCTGAAAAACTGGCTGACCCCGATACGCCCAGAACAATTAAGGTAAGAAATGGGCCATTGGTCAATGAAAGGGGGCCCACTACTGCTGCATCCGCTTCATCTCCATAGGCCGCAGCCAGAGAGAGGTAAATGCTTCCGTTAATATTTGTAATTGCACAAACTAGTGCCAATAATGAAACTCCAAATATGCCTTCGTTTCCCACAAGCCTTCCGATCAGCAAAATACTCAGGAAACCAAGCAGAAATTTGGATACCAGAAGCGCTGCACTCCGTCTTGCCACCAGACCCAATTTTTTCATCTGAAGCTGGCTTCCAAGACACAATAGCTGCACGCCCATAATGGTAATTGCTCCTTCCGAAGAGAAGACAGCGGTTGTAAATGATCCGATTTCTAAGATATCCGGGAAAAAAGAGTGAATGATTATCCCCATAAACATAGGGATAATCATTAATCCTGCCGGTACTTTTTTTAATACCTTCCATATCATATATTATTTTACGATAAATCCGTCTTCATCCCATAAGTCATGCCAGTCATTGGCACCTTCCCATAAGAATACCTGACCTTTTACCAATCTGTTATTTCTCTCTAAAGTCGCAATAGACGCCATTTCTTCTTCGGTTAACGGATCTTCCGTTGTAAGTTTTAAATTGCTTACATATTCTGCTTCATGAATAGAGAATGGAATCGGAATCTGTCCTCTTTGTACGGCCCATTTCAGTGCGATAACCGCAGGATGACAATTGTGAGCTTTGGCAATGGAAACCATTTCCGGAGTCTGGATATCCGCGATATCTTCCGGACACATGTCTCTTTCCGGTCTTGTTGGGGAACCGATGGGCATAAAGCCAATTGGCTGAATATCATGAGCTGTCAGGTAGTCAAATAACTTCTGTTGCTGGAAGCATGGATGCAATTCCATTTCACATGCAACCGGTTTGATTCTTAGTTTTGGCAGTACCGCCTCTAATTTCGGAATTGTCATATTGGAGATACCGATGCTTTTGATTAATCCCTTTTCTACTAATTCTTCACATCTCTGATAAGTAGCCACAAATTCTTCAACACTGAATGGTTTGGAATCCGGATTACGGGAATCTACGTCACAGTGTGGTGCATGGTAATTCGGGAATGGCCAGTGAATAAAGAATAAATCCACATATTCACACTGTAAATCTGCAATACTCTTTCTGCAGGACTCCTCCACTCTCTCATGCATGTCATTCCATACTTTTGTCATTATGTAAAGATCTTTACGTTCTACCACACCCTCATCCATTGCATCTTTAAATACTTTTCCAATTTGATCTTCATTTCCATAACACGCTGCACAGTCAAACATACGGTATCCGCAGCGGATTGCTCCCGCAACTGCTGCTGAAACCTGCTCAGCAGTAAAACGGTCGGAACCAAAGGTACCCATTCCGATGCAGGGAATTTCTTCACCTGTATAAAGTTTTCTTTTTGGCACGATAGCCGGATTGATAAAATTACTCATGTTTGTTTCCTCCTATTTATAATTATTTTTTATTGATAAGTTAATAAATCTGTATTATACATATCTCAGTTTATAAAGATTTGTATTTCCCTGATCTCCCGGTTCATTATATTTTTTTCATCAGACCTTTCAGGCACTCATATAATTCCAGATATGTTTCATAGTTTTTCCGGTAAAGCCGGTGCTTTTCCATATCCGGCTCATGCCGTCTGGTAACTTTGACCGTCAACTGTACCGCTTCTTCAAAATCTTTGTATACGCCGACTCCCACACCGGCGAGAATCACTGCTCCCAGTGTGGTTGCCGTATCAGAAGACGGAACTACAATCGGCTTTCCTGTAATGTCCGACTTTATCTGGGTCCACAGCAGTGAATTTGCCGAGCCTCCCATTGCTCTTAGTTCTTCCACCTTTGCCCCGGTGTCTTCTGCAATATCCAGGTTATGCTTTAAAGAAAAAGCAACGCCTTCCATAGCCGCCCTGACCATATGCCCTTTTGTTTTATTAAAGTCCAGGCCATAATAAACACCTTTTGCATTTGGATCCCATATCGGGGATCGTTCACCAGCCATATAAGGCAGGAATACTACACCGTCGCTTCCGGGTGATACCGATTCCGCAATCTCATTTAGCTGCACCAGTGATGGTTTACCGACTCTCTCTGCAATTTCACGTTCATAATCAGCAAATTCCTTTTCAAACCAGCGCATGACACCGCCGCCGCCAACGGTTCCTCCCTGTAAAAGCCACTGTCCGGGAACTACATGGGCACCCATTATTAACCGGGGATCTGCTGCATACTTTTCCATACAGATGCTCATTCCACCTGCCTGACCACCCTGTTCCTGGGTTTCTCCAACGTGGATAACTCCGGCACCAAGTGTTCCGCACGCAGCGTCGAGTCCCCCTGCAACTACCGGAGTACCCACAGCCAGCCCGGTTTCTTGTGCTGCACCTGGGGTTACGGTCCCAACTACCTGATGGCAGGGTACCAGTTCCGGCAGAAAACTTCTGGGGATGCCCATTTTTTCACACATATCATCGTTCCAGCAGCCATTTCTCATGTCGAAGCAATGCACCCCATACCCCTGTGACAGGTCATGACTTAAAACATCCGTTAACCGGTATGCAATAAATGCATTTGACTGAAGAATCTTGTCAATCTTTTTATACATTTCCGGAAGGTGCTCTTTATACCATAGAATTTTTGCTGTGGTATAAGATGGCTGCAGTGAATTCCCTGTGAGTGCGAATATATTCTCTTCTCCGATTTCGCTGTTGATTCTGTCACAGATATCCTGCGCCCTTGTATCCATCCAGATCGGAGTATTTGCAAGCACATTACCCTCTTTATCAATTGGAATTGCCGACCAGCTTTGACCGTCGATTCCAACGCCTGCAATGTCTGCAGCATCTATATGATTCATTTCCAATAATGATTTAATCGTGCCGCATACAGCTTTCCACCATTCGTCCGGATTTTGCTCTGCCCAGCCGGGCTGTGGATAATAGACCGGATATTCACCGGTACCGGATGCAATTACCGAGCCATTTTTTTCAAACACTGCTATCTTGCAGGCACTCGTACCGATATCGATTCCTAATAATAATTGTCCCATACATGACCTCCTGGCGGCTGACTATGCCGCTATTGTCTGGTATTCCCAACGCCTTTTCTTATATTATAGATTTTTTTAATATTAATACAAGAGATTAAATTGACAGAACAAACCAATATATGTCGCATTATCGAATATTTCTTGACTTTCGAATATCGAACTGGTACGATGAAGAAAAAAGAAGCTGGTTGGATACGAATTATGCGCACTGTTTATACGGATTTAAATATAAAATTTTCAATTGAAGACACTACATTCCATGTGCTGAATATTGTATTTGAACGTTTTTTGCGTTCCATGCCAAAGCACAGCCATGGAAGCAACAGTTATGAACTTCACTATATTCCTTACGGTCATGGTAAAGTAAATATTGACAACACAATCTATGATGTGGAGCCTAATACGCTTTATATGACAGGCCCCCATGTGGAACACGAGCAGATTCCCATTAAAGATGATCCGATGACCGAATACTGTATTTACTTCAAAATAAGTAAAGCGCCTTCTTCCTCTGCCGGAACTATGGCTAATACTGACTCCATTACGGTACAGTTTCAAAAAACGAAGTTCTGGTTCGGAAAAGACTCACAGGATATCTACCACCTGATGCAGCAGATTTTTTACGAATTGGAAAATAAGTACACCGGTTATATCACACAGGTTGAAACCCTGCTGCAGCAGTGCATTGTAAAGGTGGTTCGGAACTACGAAAATAAAAAGGAATCCAGGGCACATTTTTCTCCTTCGAACCTGGTAGACAGCAAATATCTCATTGTAGAGGAATGCTTTTTATATGACTACGAAACCATTACACTTGAGAAACTCTCGGTTCGTCTGGGCCTCAGCACCAGGCAGACCGAGCGGTTTTTAAAAGATTATTACGGCAAAACATTTTCCCAGAAAAAGAGCGAGGCCAAGATGTCTATGGCTAAAATCCTGTTATCGGACGAAACACTGAGTATTTCAGAGGTTGCCATCCGATTGAATTATTCCTCTGTGGAACATTTTTCTTATGCTTTTAAATTGTTTTATGGGATAACGGCTAGGCAGTATCGAAAGAATCATGCAGAAAATGAATAGGTAAGGGGGATGAGGGACTCCCATTTCAGTGCTTTTCTGCCTTCGACGGAACTCTTTCACAAAGCACTGCATACCGCTGCAGGTTAAATCCATAGGGATGGCAGGTAAGCAGCGTTATCAGATCTCTACCTTCCTGAATTAAAATTTCCTGAATATCTGTAGGTTTCAGTATTTTGATTTCCGCCACCCGATAAGTTAATGTTTCTCTGAAATTTTTAATGATTACTTCATCTCCCGGTTCCAGTTTTTCAATATCCCGGAACATTGCCGCTCTACTGTACCCACGGTGGGCTGCTATCACTGCATTTGAATTTATACCGCCCACAGGCAGGGATGTCTGAGAAAGATGTGCCGCTCCTTTTGCCATATTTTCATTGGTAGCTCCCAGGTAAACAGGCAGTTCGATGTCCATTTTGGGGATTTTTAAGCTTCCGATCATATCTTCATCGAATCCCCATTCCTTCAGGCTAAAGCCGATCTGCTCATAGGAAAACGGATCAACCAGATCTTTTTGTCCTGATAAAAACAAGTTCCGGTTGTAAGCTAATATTTTTTCATAAAGTTCATCGAAAAATGGTTTGGGAACTGAGGTATCCGACACTTCCGCTTTCATTTCCCTTTTCATCTTATCGGTTTTCTGATCAAACGCTTCCAGAACTTTTCTTACTTCCCGGTCATATACCTGCTGAGAAATGTAAGGATAGAGCAATAATCCCATACCTGCAGCCAAAGAAATTACTGCCATAATTAAAATGATTTTCTTTTTTAAGATCATCTCTCATTTCCTTTCTTTCTATTTCTAATGACTGCAGTAATAATGATAAGCAGTATGATCACAGCTGTTGTCAGACCTGTAATCCATAATGTCTGTTCCTCCCGGGTGCTCTTTCTCTCTGTCTTTTCAGCTGCCTGCTTTTCCTGCCATGCATGATAGTCTGTTCTTTTGCCCCGAACCAGAAGCCTGTGGCTGTTAACACCGTATGGAGTACATGTAACCAGAGTCACATAATCTTTTCCCGCCACGGGTTTTAAATCATCTGTATTTTCCGGTTCCACGACCTTAATCTGGTCAACCTGATAGGCGAGTACCCGGTCCAGAATATGCAGATAGAACATATCTCCCTCTCCCAGTTCTGTTAAATCGGTAAACAGTTTTGCCGTTGTAAGCCCTGTATGTCCGGTAAATACCGCATGGGTACCTGCCCCTCCTACGGGCAAAGAAGTCCCCTCCAGATGTCCCACACCTTTTTTTAATGTAGATTCACCTGTTCCATGGTAGACAGCCAGATTCACATCAATATCCGGAATATCAATATATCCCATAATTCCATTTATATTCAATACTTCTTTGTAATTATCCTGCAGCACCATACCGCTTCCTTCCATGAACGGATCCCTCAGCACATTTCCGCTCAGACTTTCATTATATTCTTCTGCTTTTTTCCATTCTTCCTCCATCTCATCCCTGGCTTTATTTTTCACCTGATCCTCAAAATTCTGAATGGCATATGACTGGTTTCTCTCCATGAGTAAATTACTGACATGAGGATACAGGAAGAATCCCATGCCCAGCAATAATAAAACCACGATTGAAATTATTCTCTTCATAATAGGCTCCTATTTGAATGGGTATTTGTTCCGGACACAGGAGACGCAGCGGGCTGCGCTGACTACTTTGCAGGCTGAATTACGGTATCTTTTTACAATGAAAGGGGGAAGCTGTCCTTCCCCCTCAAACCTTGTTGATCAGATATTAATGATTTACTTTACGCTTTTTAAAGGAATGTATCAGCAGTATGACAGCCAATACAATGAATCCGATACCTGCTGCCGTAAAGATTGTGGTACCCATTCCACCGGTTACCGGCAGTATAAATGCACTGCTGTTCTTCACGGTTACCTGGGCAATACAGCCGGTATTCTCAATCCCGGCAGGATTTACCGTTACCTTGATTGGCTCATTTAAAAGGTTATAACCATTCGGTGCCTGTGTTTCTACTAAATAATAGGTAGTAGGTTTGTTATCTTCCGTAACTTTATCACCGGTTACTCCATAAGCAAACCCTAAAAATTCAGCCGTTCCGTCTGCTTTTGTGGTTACGATAATGTCATTTCCGTTTACATCCCTGATGTATTTTTTATCTTTTGCATCGCTTAAACTGGCTGCAATGGCGAATTTGGCATCCGGAAGTTTCGTTTCCTGATCATTTGCGTCTACTTTCATAATACCAATTTTTCCGGTATGGACTTCCGGCTTATTTTCAGGCAGAACTTCATAGCTCTTATCCTGGTCAAACTGATTTTTATAATCCAGCCTGGCACCATTCTTAATCTCGGTCTGCATCGGAGCGTCTTCCGTCAGAGTTGTATCAAATACAACTCTTATAAATTTATATCCGCTGTCTGCAAGATATTGGCGTCCCGTCTGAGTAAAGCTGACTTTTATATTGCTCTGGGTTGTTTCTGAGGCATCATAATTCCCGGCTGGAATCAAAACTTCACCCTCACTGCCTGTCTCCGTACTTCTGTCTTTTACCCCATATACCTTAACGGAATCTGCCACGTACTTTAATACACCATCCAGTGCATCGGTAATATCATATTTTTTCGCTGCTGCTACATTAGTCGGTACGGAAGGCTGAATAATCCAGGTTACTTTCCCGCCGTGGGTATCCGAAGTTTCATGTTTGTTGGGAACTTTAGTCACATATTTATCAATGTCTGCACTTTCATTTTTGGGATAAACATGAACATCGGTAATCCACCCGTTACCTTCCGGATTCGTCATAGGCACGCTTACAATAAAAGGTGCGACAGGTTCTGCTACCTTTTCACTTGGAAGCTCGGTTACATAATAAAAACCTCTTGGCAGATTGTCAATTGCTGCAATACCCAGATCTTTACCATCTTCATCTGTTCCGGATGTGATAACCGTCTGTGCTGTATCTTTATCTAACATATCCTCTGTAACTTCCGATGCATTTGTGGGGATTTTTCCATCAGTTGAGGATACCGCATTTCCATCCGCATCCAGTGTAATCTTTAATTTTACTATTTCAAATTCAATTCCATTTAAAGGTACTGCGGATGCCGGTATATCTGTGGTCTCATTTCCGTTTCCAGGTGTATCTGCATCTGTTAAGTCATCCATTAAATATTTATGGATGGTAAGGCTGCCTGTGGCCTCCGGCAGATCAGTATTATTACCGGCTGCTGCTGCAGAAACAGCAAACATACCAGTTGTTAAAACTGCTGCCATAAAAACTGCACTCATCTTCTTTATCATTTTTTTCATTTTATTCTGGTTCTCCTTTTCTTGTTATTTGATTTACTGCCAGTAAAAACCAACAGAAATACAGCCAGCATTATTATGCCAACTCCGGTCACAGAGAAGAGCAGTGTTCCGCTGCCTCCTGCAAGCGGCAGTTC
Organism: Robinsoniella sp. KNHs210; assembly: GCF_000686105.1. Classification (NCBI taxonomy): domain Bacteria; kingdom Bacillati; phylum Bacillota; class Clostridia; order Lachnospirales; family Lachnospiraceae; genus Robinsoniella; species Robinsoniella sp. KNHs210. The sequence goes on along the minus strand of NZ_JMLZ01000001.1, from coordinate 1,248,414 downwards.
TGTGTTTTTAAAATTAGGCAATTTATATATTACTTTATCGCCCTGGATTTCCTTTATAAATGCAGGGGGCAATGGTTCTCCTGCTGCTTTTATGGTTATGGGATTCTCTTTGTTGGTCACATCCACATGAATACGCCACTGTCCCAATGGCAGACTATATCCCGGATTGGTCTGAACCTCTGCCAGCTGATAATCACCGCTTGGAACATCTGCAAAGTCTACCAGTCCATTCTGGTCACTTACCACTGTATCTCTCTCGGTCCAGCAGTTTCCCGGTTCATTCGTTACCAATTCATCGTGTTGTGTATCCTGTTGATGTTTTGCAGAACAGCTGTAAAGTTTAAATTTCACATTGCTTAAAGGTTTACTATGATCATTTCCATCCACTTTGTAGAATTGAAAAGGAACTGCTATCAGAGTATTGACAAATAAAACATGATCTGTATTGCTTGTCCCATCGGCGGATGTATAAGTAATGCTTTTCACTTCCAGGCTGTCTGTACCTTCGGCTTTCCCAATAGCAACTGCTGCTGCATAAACATTCGTGTCATATATATAATTGGGATCTCCGTTATCTTTTTCGGTAATCAGGTAATGATACACATAGAACGCTCCTTCTTTCAGGGTATCCTGTGTAATCTCACTTCCCAGACTGATGGTCCCGAATTTTGCTGTTCCATCGGCTTCATTTACTGTAATTAGCGGTGACGCCAATGCGGGTGTTGCCGGATATGCCGGATCGTTTTTCAACGAAAACTCAAACATTCCTTCCGGAATAGCCGTAATTTCTTTTCCTGTAGGGTATTTTAATTTTTTTAATACTTCTAAGGATACATCGACGGGATGCAAGGGGTCCTGCTGCTCTGCTGTCAGGTGCTGGGTAAAGGCTGCTGCAACGGATACATTCTGATATAAATCCCGCGCTTCTGCAAGTTTTGCCTCTGCCGCCGCCTTAGCTGCCGCTCTGTCCGGTACATATGCAACTGCCGGATCCGTTGATTCGCCGCTGCCGACAATATAGGTAATCATACCTGCTTTCCCATTGTGATTTCCCGCAGTCCATTTCAGGGTTATTGATTCCAGATCTCCCCCTTCCGGAGGTATAATTTCCAAATCAATAGTATCCGTATCATCGCCGCCCAGGACAAATGACCCGTCTTCTAATTCCTGAACTCCCTGCAGCTCTCCCGTATCAATTATGCTGCCGCTTCTTCCATTGATTTTCAGTTTACCGTCACGTACAGAAAAAGCGACAGGCATCGGATTTTTGTCATATCCGCCCGGCGGACTGTCTTCTAAAAAATAATAGTCTCCTACCTCCAGTCCCTCTACATCAATTCTCCCGTTTGCATCGGTAATATAACTTCCTGTCACAATATCCGATTCCGGAGACGGATTATCTCCCTGTTTCCGATACAGGACGTATTTTGCACCCGCTTTCGGTTTACCGTCATCCTGTCCCGTTTTGATAAGGGAGATCTTGTGAGTAGTGTTGACGGTACCTTTCTCAACTTTTGTATACATTTTAATTTCAAAGGGTATTCTCCAGGAAAGAGTTGATGCATTGGACTGCACGTCATCAAATCCGGAATCGGTTATAACAAACCAGTTCATTCTGGAATCATTTGCTGCTCCCAGGGTGATAAACAGTTTTCCGCTTCCCAAAATATTCGATAGCTGAAGGCTTTCAATTTTACCACCCTGCTGGGAAACCTGCGCTCCTGTGGATATCCCGTCCAATTCCCGGATCTTAATGCTGTCTTCCCGGATATTGACATGGTCATCTCCTGCATAAAATGAGAGAGGCACTGTATATGTTCCGGCAAAGTTTTCTGTTCCATCCACGACATACTTCAGAACTTCATCATCCAGCTTCACAACGTTTTCTGTCAAAAGAGGCTGTAGATTAAATCTTCCTCCCACCCAAAGAGGATACTTGCGGATGGGATTACCATATACATTTACCTCCATGGACCGTCCAAAAATTCCATAGTAGGTCTGTTCTTCCGGTGTTACATCTGATTCAATAACCGCCTTTGATATGGACAGGGGTCTGATGTCCACAATATGATTATAGGAAATATCCCATTTCGCACATGATTTCAGTATAGAGATACCTTGTATATCTCTAATTTCTTTATTGCTTGCATAAATAGTTCCGGTATAAGACTTTAATAAATCTGCAACCGTTGAAAAACTATTTTTCTCCAATGTATTTCCATTCAGAAAGTTTGCAGGATCTGCCATAATAGAATCATAAATTGCCTGGGCAAAATTCTGATCCTTTATTCCGGCTGCCTGAATAGATTCCGGATTAAAATTGCTGTTATCCAGTTTCGGCATTCCCTGATCGCTGCCGGGTGGTTCACTTTCCGATTCTGATTGTGCCTGGGATTCTGTTCCTGTGTGAGATTGCGTTTCTGGCTGAGATTCTGTCTGTTTTCCTGTCTCTGCCTGCTTTTCATTCTCTGCCGGTGTCTCTGATTGTGCCTTTGACTCAGTTTGTGCCTGCGTCTCTGAATTTTCCTGCTTTCCGGATTCGGATTGTGTTTCTGTTTCAGGCTCTGCAGTTACTTCAGGCGGAATTGACACATCTCCTGTAAGCCCTGCAGAAGCTTCCACTTGCTGCTTCCAAATTGGATTAGCAGTGAGACATACAGCAAAGCATAAAACGAGTATTATCATTCTTGTTATCCTATTTTTAAACCTCAATGTATTCCCCCCTATCCACGATGCTGCTATTCTGACAGACTACCCTGTAAATATAAGCTCCAAAGCTTTGATGGAAATTCCTGCTGCCGGAATGATCAATACTGGCTGCTTTTTTTACTGCGGAAGACGGCATACGTTCCCAGTCCCATAAATATAATAGCTGCTATAACTGCAATGAGCTCACTTCCATTTTCACCTGTTTTCGGGGAAACACCAGTCTCTTCGCTTTTTCCCTGTTCCTTTTCCTGATATACCAATGCCACCGGTGATGCCGAATGAAAGACCGCACTTGCAATATTCCCATTCGTTGTGGTATCTAATAACTCCCATCCATGCTCCTCACATTTATGCAGCACATAAACCTGAATATTTGATGTAATACTATTGCATACCAGGTCAATGCTGACCGGGTTTTCACTGGATGGCATAGGATCCGCCTGAATTGTTAAATTGCTTATTTTCGTCAGGAATTTGTAATCAGACAGCTTCTCCAGGGAAATAACCTTTGTCTTACTGTTATAAAGTTCCAGTTCATCCTTTCCCAGTGCTTCCGCCAGATTCTTATTCAGATTTTCGTTAATCTTATCCACCTCACTTTGTATTTCCGGATCATCAAACTTATCTGACAAGCTTACGGTTCCTCTGTCGGAGCTGGCGCTTACAATGCCCCCGATACCTGTTGAGACACTGTGAATTATGCCGCTGGCATTTACCTGCATTCCAGTCATCAGCAGCATGCAGACAACTAAAATGACTGCCATTTTTTGTTTCATAGCCAAATCCTCCTTTTCAATAAAAGTATTTTTAATTCTTTTCTTAAGTTTTTTCTGTCGATGTGCACAATATATTTCACTCCTCCTCTCCTGAAGCGTTTTTTAACGCTTTCTATTTATCTAAAACTGCCACAGATATAAATGTTTTACTTTCTATGACAGGCAGATAACCCAATGGCCTTACTAATTTAATACTGGGAATAAATAAATGCTGTATTTCCGGGATAAAATAAGCTTAATAGGATCCAAATTAAAATACATATGAGTACCTTTGATGAAAACTTGTCCATAGGAAGCAGTTTGTAAAATCCATTTCCCTGATTTTTGAATTTAGCAATCAGTGTTGCAATAATCATTATCAGGGCAAATATAATCGTATATATGTAAATATAATCTATCCCCGGTTTCCAGCAGAAAATCCTGCCCAATATGAGGACTGCCTGTTCCACTGAGTCTGCCCGGAAAAATATCCAGCAGACGCAGACAAAAGCATAGGTAAGCAGCCAGGATACGAAAGCACCCACCCCCTGCATCGCCTTATTTTCAACTCTGACAGGATGCTTCTTCCTAAAGGTTAAATAGTTTTTATGAAGAACCAAAGCAAATCCATTGAGCAGCCCCCATACAATATAAGTCCAGTTAGCTCCATGCCAAAGCCCACCCAAAGTCATGGTTATCACCAGATTTAAATAAGTCCGCCCTCTTCCTTTCCTGTTTCCGCCCAGCGGAATATACAAATACTGCATAAGCCAGGAAGACAGGCTGATATGCCAGCGCTTCCAAAACTCTGATAAATTTTTCGATATGTATGGAATATTAAAATTGGGCGGGATCTCAAATCCCAATATCTTAGCAATTCCGATAGCCATATCGGAATAACCGGAAAAATCACAATATATCTGAATGGAATAAGAGATTACCGCAAATATAATAGAAAGCGCACTGTAGGCCGCCGGAGCCTGAAAGACTGCATCCACACATACAGACAACCGGTCCGCTATCACAAACTTTTTAAATATTCCGAAAAGTACAATCTGTATCCCTGCCTCTGCATTTGCTTTTGTAATCTGCCTTTTTTCATTGATCTGCTGAAGAAACTGTTTGTTCTTCACAATCGGTCCCGTTGAGATCTTGGGGAAAAAACCTGTTAACAGTGCCACGGATATGAAATCTGCCGGCTTTAATTCCTCTTTATAGATATCCGCCACATAGCTGATTGCCTGAAATGTGTAAAAGGAAATCCCAAGTGGCATTGCTATTTTCCATAGCTGTACATTGCTTTTTATCTGAAATAAAGACAGGAATGATTCTGTAAAAAAATGATAATATTTAAAAAATCCCAAAATAATTAACATAAAAGCAATATATATAAATAGAGTTGTTTTCCTTTTTGCAGGATTCTTATTTTCCCTGGCTATATTTTTCCCTGCAATATAAGTCACATAGGTCTGCAGGATTAGTAAAATTAAAAATCTCACATCCAGATAGGAATAAAATATGTAACTGCTGGCCAGCAGAATTTTGTTATGCTGTCTCTTTTCATGCGTAATCATTAACAAAATGATGGTTACACTAAATAAAATCAAAAACTGAATTGATATAAATCCCATAGTTAATTATCCTCACAAGAAATCAGATTTGCTTGACTCAAAGCATTGTATAGTTCTTTTGCAAGAATCCGATGCCCTGTCCTGTTCAGGTGCCCTTCACCCATCGAAGTGTTGTTAAAACCATAGGGAACGCAATACTCCTTCTCATAGCTTTCCAAAAATGCATTCCCGGTATCGATGATCTGAATATCCTGTTTTTTGCAGACCTGCTGAAAATATTGGTAAGTATCATCGCAGGTTACTTCCATATGGTCACCGCTTATTTTTACTATGGGATGGTATAGAATGAATATCTTACCCTGATATTCCTCTTTCATCTTCGTAAATATCTGATCCAATATTTCTTTATAGCGGTAAACGTTACTTCTTTTATCCTGCGTCTCCGTTTCCTGCTCCTGTTGATGAATACCAAATGCCCCGCTGAAATCAATTTTAAAATCTGCAAATTGTTTTTGCTGTAATAAATTCAGCAGCGGCATATTTTCTTTTACTGTAATCGCCAGCTTTTGCATTCCGGATATATTTTCCGCGATAGCGGGTCCGTTTTCTTCCTTATTATACGGAATCTGATCCAGACATTTTTCTAAAGTCTGAATGTCACAATCGGTATTAAAGACTTCCAGTACAACCCCTCTGGCATTCGGAAACTCTTTCACCGCCGCCGAAAAATGTCTTAAAAGATCCGGCATATAATGTCCGTCCGTGCCGATATTATAGATATATTCCCTGGGCTCTCCTGTAATCTTCCCGTTCACCAGATCGGTATATCTTTCACCTATTGGAACTTCCTTTCCCTGTGTATGGGAAGATCCCATCACCAGAATATAGTTGTCCCTGGCAATCGGATACTGGTTGATATACCCATTCTCATCCACTTTTCCGATTCCAAAGCCTTCCAAAGCATTGGAATAAAAGGAACCGGGATTCCAAATTGCACTGGTAGCTGATTCCGATCTGCTGATCCACCCAGGCTGATGAAAATAGATGAATATAAATAAATTGACGAAGCAAAAGGAAATTATTATGGCAGATATCCAGGCTGCCAGGGTTTTGACTGTTCTTTTCATCTCTACATCCTTTCGTATCCGTGCACCAGCTGCAGCTGCTGCAGCGAATATTCTAATCATTTTGCATTACCCCAAGGACCAGAAATCTGTAATTACTTCCCATCCCGTGGCAGGTTGATAACGTAAGAATTTTATCGGTTGGAAGGAGTGCAGTATTCTCGTCAGTATTGCTTCTCATATCACGGATATTCATGATTTCTTTTAGAAAGGGAAAGAAGGACTCATCGCCTGAAAAATCATAACTTTTCATAATATGCCGGTTGTCAAATAACACTGCCGCAAATATCCGGTAAGTCAGTTTCTTATCTTTCATATAAATATAAATCTCCCGGTTGGCATCGAAAAAACTTTTATCCTCAAAAAGGCGTAACTCCCCAAACATATCTCCGTTTTTCATGTTATGTCCGTATAAAACTGTTACAGGGTCCATAAAATCTTTGCTATTATAATCTTCACTGAAAATAGATCCTTCTATATTGGCACTGCCGTCCGGTGTCTTGTCCAGATAATAGCTATTGTCATCTTTTCGCTGGACAACCGGATAATTTACCTTTGTACCCGGTATCTCTATCCACGCATAGACATCCGGCATTTCTTTTTGTATCTTCACAATATTTACCGGTAGGTCCGTTGGCTGATCTGTTGTTGTATCGGTGGATGAGGGAGACTTCGAATCTGTTTCTTTTGGATTATTGTCTTTGTTTACCGAATCCTTCTCGTCCTGGTTTTTAGTCCCTTCTTCTTCAGCATCGCTTTCCGTTACCGCAGCATACTCATAGAGTTTCGCAGCAGCCAGCTTCTGCATTTGTCTGTTTACCGCAAAACCAATACATAACCCTGCCAGTAAAAATGCTGCAATTCCCACAATGAGCCACTTTAAACCTGCCCTTTTCTTCTTATTCAACTTCCATCACCGCCGCTGTTCTTTGTTTCGGTTTCTGCCTCCGCGTAAAAATTATCGAGTATTACATCATATAACTGATCCTGGTCTATATGAAATTCTTCATAATAAGTTCCTTTTTCTGTTTTACCGGGAAGCATCTGAATGTCGTCCCCGCTGAAATTAGTATCCAGCATCAGGGTTGCCAGGTAAACTGCATGATCAAGCCCAAGGTTTGTCACCATATTTTTAGACAGCTCCTGATAAAGCTTAACCGGCAAAGACGGGTCTTTTCTGATCGTTCCTTTTGCTGCATTTAAAAATGACAATATATATGTTTTCTGCCTCTGCATACGCATTCCATTGCCGCCGCTTTTAGTAATATCCCTTCTTTGGATAAATTTCATAGCCTGTTCTCCGGTCAGGGTGATTTTCGCTCCCTTTTGAAATGCCGGGTCATCATATTCCATATCTTCCGGTATGGTTACCGTAACGCCGCCTACCGCATCATTTAATTTTGAAACAGCTTCCAGATTAATTGCAGCGTATCCATGAATCGGGAGGTTATACATTAATTTTGAAACAGCTTCCTTCATCATTTCACAGGATTTTTCAGAACCATCCCCATATGCATAGGCAAGGGCCAGATGATTCTTTTCTTCACCAAGATAATTTCCTTCGTAATCATAATTTTTAATTGCAGTCATGGTATCTCTCGAAATACCAAATATTTTCATTTTTCGGGTATCCGGATTCAGGGAAAGGAGAAAAACAGCATCCGCCTGTCCACCTTTCCCGGATATTCCCGGTATGGTTTCTATTTCCTGGGTGCGCTTATCGATACCCATACATAAAATGTTGATTACGTTTTCCTGGTAACGATATGCTTTTCCATCATGGTAGTATAAGGACGGATCATACGCTTGCTCTTCATTTTTACCATCTTGCTTACCTTTGGCATCCTCACTTTCTTTTTCCAGTGTGGGGGCCTTGCTCAGTGTGTTCTTTTGCAGCAGGCTGTTCTTCCCCATAACCCGGTACGTATGATAGACTCCAAACCCGCCCATCCCCGTAAACACGCATAAAGTAAAGCAGACAAGCACAATCCTGATTAATATTTTAAATTTTCTGCCTTTTGAAAATACATAGCGGTAGAACATCGCCAAACCAAATCCAAGAAATCCCCCTAAGGTGTTGCAAACAAGGTCATCTATATCAAATACACCTGTCCTGGTTTGGAACTGAATAGTCTCAATAAAAAGACTGCAAAGAGGAATCACCAGGAGTAAAAAATATTTCTTCTTTCCGCCGGATCGGATTAACTGTATAAAAACTCCCACTGGTACAAAAAGAAGGATATTACCAAATATCCGGACGATCGCCCTGTTGGGATATCCGGCACGAAATATTTCATCAAATAAAATCAGATTCACTTTCGCTTCTTTCATCGGTACTCTTGTAAAAAGTGTAATGCTGAGTATGATCCCTAGATACAGAAGCAGCATACTGATTACGGAGATATTCCGAACCTTTATCTTAGCAGTATCGGTGATATGCAGGTGCGCTGCGGTAAAATAAACCGCAATACACAATAAAACAGCTGACAACACCATAATCAGAAAGGAAAAGGGAACTTTTTCTAATTCTGCTGACATGGTTTCCAGCACTTTACCGAAATTAATGATCGCTTTCATAACATCCTCCTTTGCATCTGTATTCTAAATCCGATCTGTATCTTTAATTTTCCCCATCCGATACTTTTTGTTTGTAATAACGGTAAGACTTTCCATAATAATAGTTGTGATATCCGTACTTTAGGAACCCTGCTTCCACATAGTTTAAAACGTAACCCACCAGCTTTAGTTCTGAATTTGCAAGCATTTCCATGCCTTCCCGCACGTACCTTGCTTCTACATAATCCTGTCTCACCAGATATATTCCGGCATCTGCATACTCGGATATCATAGATGCATCTGTAAAAAAAGAAACCGGCGGCGTATCTATGACCACATAATCATATTCACTGCCCAAAGAATCCAGAATTTCCTGAAAACGGGGATTGGAAAGAACATTTTCAGTATCTTCCCTTGCTTTTCCGGCACACAAAACCATAATATGATCCCTGTACTTTTTAACTGCCTTCTCTAATTCCAATTTATTTTCTATAACATCCTGCAAGCCTTCTCCACTGCTCTCTATTCCCAGCATCGTGCCGATGGAAGGATGCCTCAGATCACAGTCAACCAGAACCACTCTTTTTCCTTCATCTGCCATAGCCTGAGCCAGATTCACCGCAAATGTTGTCTTGCCTTCACTTGGCAGTGAACTGGTGATCATCAGGATTTTGGCATTCTCTTCTTTCAGGTGTTTTGCAGTTCTGGACTGTATGGACCTTATGGCCTGGCGGAAATCATAGGAAACCTTCTTGTCCGATATTAAGATATGGCGTACTTCTTTATTGGTCCGCTTCTTCTCCTTCACTTTCGGAATGTACGCCAGGCAGTCCAGATTCACAATTTTTTTCATATCCGTCTCTCTGCGGATTGTTTTTCTTGTGAGGGCATAGCATACCAGAAGAACAAATACACAGCAGCCTCCGGACAGAATACCCATAAGGATGTACTTTAACTGTGGATATGGATTCACTGGGTTCTCTGTTGCCAGGGTGTAATCGATTACATTTAACTCTACCGTTCCAACATTTTTGGATGCATATACCGGATAAGTTTCCTGGAAAGCTTCCATCATTGCATTTGCCTGGTTATAATCCGCAGAAGTTATCATTACATTTAGCATATTAGAGGAACTGGTATTATACATGCGGATGCTCCCGGGCAGCTTTTCTTCCTTAATCTGCATCTTCTGTTTTATATCAGAGGACAAACCGGTATTTGCCAGAATATCCGGAAACGATGCACTCAGCCGCCCTGTGATCACCACATCTGTTGCTGCATCTCCTGTTTTCGTCACCACGTATGTCAGTTTTGCCTGATAAAGCAGGGTATAATTCCACGATTTAACTGCAACTATTCCGCCTGAAGTCATAAGAAAGACAAGCAGAAGCAGAATTTTCCAACGCTTCAATCCATTCCACATATTATCAATAAAATTTCTCACGTCCAGAATTTTATCGTCATCATAAATGATGTCTATTTTATCATTGTATAGCTGCATGTTAATTCCTCACCTTCACGTCATGGTTATTCGCCGGACCTCTGTCATATCTTCCATAATATTTCTTATATCCATATGCCTTCGCTCCTGCCCTGCCGACAACTCTGGAACAAACCGCATTTAACACAAACCCGGTAACTTCCGTCCCTCCCCGTTCTAACAGATCAATGATGTCATTGATATTTCTGGCCTTTGCCATATTCTGCCTGATCACTAAAATTGTCTGTGGAATGATAGAAGCCAGAACTTCCACATCTCTGATGATTCCGGCTGGAGGGACATCCAGTATAATGTAGTCCATCTCTTCTTCTGCTCTTTTTAACAATTCTTTTGCTTTTTCATTTGTTAAGAGGATATCGCTTTCGATCATGGTTTTTGTGGAAAAACAATAGTTAACCAGATCATTTTTTTCCCGGAAAATAACGTCTTCATAGGATGCTTTGCCCTCCAGATACGAGACAATATCCCTCCCCTTGGGAATCTCCCGGTCTAAGATACGATACAATGCAGGTTTCTTCATATCTACATCAATCAGAAGTACTTTTTTCCCTCTGGATGCCAGTTTTAGTGCAAGGTTTGCAGCAATTGTAGATTTTCCTTCATTTTCCATAACACTGGTTACCATGAAAGTTTTATCCCGGCTTTTTTCCAGCTTACGCAGCAGCATCGTTACAGTTTTACTCATTTCTTCAGAATAAGTAAAGCTGACCGTAGGATTGGAAAGTAAGATACTCTTTTTTGCGTATTTATTTTCAAAGTGTATTTCACCCAGATAGTCAGCGTCTATCAGCTTCTTTGCCTGCGTGGCGTTCTGAATTCTCCCGCTGAATATATTGGCAATGCCTATCATACTTATTTCCATTAAGAACACAAATATAAAAATGGTTATGGAAATTGCCATGGCATTATTAGACTCACGGGTAATCTTCGCTGCCAGGGGCGCACCGGTTTTCTCCATCAGGTATCCGCCTGTCAGATAGGAGGATACCTTAGCATAATTCTTTAAAGCAGCAGACATCATCCGAAAGGAAGCCTCTGCTGATAAAGCCCTGGTTTCCAGCAGAATCATGTTGGAGCCCTCTACACTTTTTGCCTGTATCGTTCCGGGAAGTTTGCTGCAGTCAAGCTCTTCCCGGACACGGCTGCCCAAAACATCACTGTTCAGGGAGCTGACACATCTTCCCACCACATTGTTTATGTTATAATCCCCTAAGGAACTGAGTGTATTATCTCTGGATATTACAACCATGTTCATTTTGGATACATACACGTCCGGTCTGATCCGGTTCCAGATCCCGAAAAAACAAATTCCAAAGGTAAATGCCAGCATCAGTATGTACGGAATATTTTTCAGCAATGTCCGTCCTATCGATATATAATCGATTCCGGAATCCTTTATTTCCTCCTGACGATTGTCATAATCCATAATTTCCTCCTATTCTACTACCACCAGAAGCTCCGCATTGCAGGTATACTCCTGGCTGTCTGTGGTATAAGTATATACGACAGAGTAATTACCCTTTTTTCCGGTATCAACATTGGATGCGTATTTTATTCGGGAAATGTTAATCCATTTTCCAGACTTCTCTTTTGCTTCTGCTTCTGTGACTTCTTTCTTTTTCCCGTTCACTTTCATGCTTACCATAGGACCAAAATCGATACTCAGGGTCATCTGGTCATATACATAATCCAGATAATCCGTTGGCTCAAAAGCATCACCTTTTGAAAGATAAATGACATATTGCTTTAACATAATCTTAGGAACAAAGTTTCTTTCCTCATAACTGTCATCATAGATTTCCACTTTTACAGGCAAGGCGGCGGTATCCCCTACGCTGTTAGTCACCTGAAGTGTGCAGTCATAGATTCCCGCTTTAGGATCTTCATCAAATTTATCTTCTCCTTCAATTTTGATGAACGGACTGATATCACCATCCAGACAGTCATCTGCTTTTACATACTGAATCAGAGATATGTCTTCATTTTTAGAAAAACGAAGGGGACTGGTGATGGAAAACCTTGGGCTGTGATAATCTGTATAATGCAGTTTTCTCGTTACAGCTCCAATATTATTGGAATGGTCAAATGCCGCATAAGAAATCATAAATTCGTTATCAGCACCTGATTGATCTTTTTCAATACTCTCAATCAGCAATGAATCCGTAACATCTCCATCCTGTTCATCGATGGCTTTAATCCCTTTCATCAGTTCTTCATTCCCCGCCTCAATGGAAGCTGATATTTCCTCATTTTCACAAATAAGATCCGGACCGGTCACATCCCGCTTCTTCTGCATCTGATATACCTCATATACACCAAAACCCAGAGAAATGATAAAAGCCAATATAATGAATCTTTTAATCCATTTCATAATATGTATCTCCTCTTTCTGTACTATATAAACGTTAAATGATGCGGCTGTAAGGTTTGTATCTCTTCATTATTAATAATGCGGTCCGGATTTTTTTCCAAAAGTAATTCTGCGTATTCCACAGAAAATTCTTTTATCAAGAACCTCCGGATTCTATCCATGGAAATAGTTCTCCCGGCATAACCGTGTGCATCGGAAGCCACCAATTGTACCAGATTGGAGCGGAGCATTGCATATGCCAGCCTCGCTGCATATGTCCCAAACTCTCCAAAGAGACTTCCTTTGTTAATCTGCATTGCACAATCCTGCTTTATTAATTCATAAATAAATTCCGGATTATCCTGCATAAAATAATACCGTTCCGGGTGTGCCAGAATAACCCGGTACCCTATTGCCTGTATCTGACAAATTGCCTGGTTAACCTGCTCCGGCCGTTCCCGGAAATCAAACTCTAAGAGAACATAACTGCCGTGATTCATCGTGATCACTTCTTTGCGGTCCAGCTTCTCACATAAGTGATCATCGAAATACAACTCCATTCCCGGTAATATTTCTACTGGAATCTGATAACCTTTCAGTTTCTTTCGCAGATATTCCAAAACCTCATAATAATCTACCGTGGAATAAGGATAACAGTTTCCATGGCTGGCTGCGATGATCCTGTCTGTGCCATTTTCATAAGCCGTATATATCATATCGATACTCTCTTCCACTGTCTTAGGTCCGTCATCAAGACCGGGTAAAATATGTGCATGGATATCTGTCACGGAAGATACCTCCTATCCTTTCATTTTTTTATATGGATTTTTCAACTGTGCAAAATGTAAGAAGGCGGAAAAAAGAATTACAAGTCCAAGTACCAGAACCGGTTTCGCATACAGACCAAAATCTCCTGCAAAAAACGGTATCCGTTCCCAGAACTTTCCCACCACTTCAATGACAGCAACCTGACTAATATAAATATACAAATATAGATTAGAACCAATCTGTTCTATTAACGTTCCTTTTTTGCTGTTCCCGTTTTGTATTGCATAAAGGTAAAGTCCGGTAATAAACACTACATTTCCGGTATATAACAATACATTGCCCACGAACCGGCTTTCCATTATAATCATTACCGTTCCCAACACTGAAATTAAGAGGGGAATATTTTTATTTTTTATCAACTGAATATCTTTTTCTTTGTTATGAAGATAATGTCCCAGCATAAAAAACGGATAACCTGTAAGCAGAAAATTCCGGTACCATTTCAAATGGATACCAAATCCCAATACGGTTCCCAGCTCACAAAGTACCAGATTCACAATCAGTAAAATACTTGCGGTTAAATAAAGAACAAAGTACCGTTTTCCAAATATCTTTACCAGAATCCCAAACAACAGATAAACATATAACGCTGCGGGAATATACCACAGTACTCCATTGATCGAATCGGTTACATTAAACAGCAGAAAATCGAATATATTCTGACTCTGAAAGATTGCCAGGCTCAGCCATTCCATCGCTTCTGCTATGCCGCCGCTTAATAATTTCGGCAGAAAGCGCCAGCCGATATAGCAGATCATGGCCGCCACCAGTAACTGTAATGTTTTCTTAATCCTTCGCCCGGTAACCACAAGGGTTGTTTCCTTATCTGCAAAGAATGTATAATACCCGCTCAGCATAAAAAAGAAAGGAATACCGGTTCTTGCAAAAGCAGATATTACCGCACCGGGAACCGAAGGAAAGCGGCAATGGATTAATACAATTCCCATACAGGCAAGGCCTTTTAGGTAATTCAGAAAATAGTTGGTTTGATTTTGGTTTTTCATTTACAATTTACCCCACTTCTTTTTTACAGCAAGGTAAAGATCTAAAAAACCCACTTTATAATTATTGTTGTATTTCTGAAAAAAAAGCATATAGTAAAGCCATATAAATATATTTTTCTTCGTAAGAAATTGATAACGCAAATCATTGCATTGAATTGCCTTTTTTAAATATCTTTTCTTCTCGCCTGCAGATTTACTTTCTTCTTTTTCCGAAAGAAGCAGATTTAAAATGCTTTCATAATATAATTTCCATTGTGCGCATGATTTCACCCGCTTTTCCAAAGTCTTCACTTCGTGCCAGGATGTATTCGTATCATGGCATCTGCGATAAATAGAGCAAAAATTTATTTTATAAGTGCTATCCATAAAATTTGCAAAGCCCCATAAATATAAGTCATGTCCTATCTCAAAAACACCGTACTCTCTGATCTCATTGAAAAAATCCTTTTTAAAACACATACAGCAGCCCAAACCCTTTAAAATATGGTTAGTGCTAGAATAAGGTATATACCGGACCCTAAGATCATAATCTTTGGGATTACAGCTCTGATAAAATATTGCCTCGTCAGAATTATATTTCCCGGAAAAGTTTGCACATTCTGCTAAAAGTACATTTATTTCTTTGTTTTCCTGCATCACCCCGGCCATGATCTCAACTTTTGTATTTACCCATATATCATCCTGATCGCAAAGAAATATATATTTTCCGGACGCCATTTCTATCGTATCCATAAAATTCCGAACATACCCCTTGTTGGGCCTGTTCACTGATATCCGCCAATTATGTAAAGAATGTTGCCTGATAAATTCTTTTATAAGTTCAACTGTATTATCGGCAGACGCATCATCTGATATCAGTACTTCATCTACCTGTAATGTCTGATTCCTTAATGATTCCAATTGTTCAACAATAAATCGCTCACCATTATAAGTAGCCAATACTACACTTATGCTCTTTGATATCCTGCTTTTTTCATCTTGCATTTTTATATACCCTGACTCCTCTTGTGAAAATATATCTTTATTGTTTTTTATAGATTTCATTCATAAATGATATCTTTTTATCCCATGTATAATTATCAAGTACTTTCTTATACGCTGCTAATCCCTTTTCCCTTACCAGTTCCGGCTTTCTAATACATTCTTCCATTATTTCTGCAAGCTTCATTATGTATTCTTCACGGCTATTCCCAGATATTAAAAATCCTTCCTGGTCGGTAACCATCAGAGCCGCCCCACCTTGATTTAATGTAATTACCGGTAATCCATGAGAAAAAGCTTCTACTAATACAGTTCCTGTAGTTTCCCTGAGACTTGGAAATATAAAAAGATCTGCTTTATCGTAATACTTTTGCATGTTTTCATATGATAATTTTCCAGTAAAAATCACTTTTTTATTTAAATTCTTTTTATTACAGGATTCTTTTAAATAGTCTGACTCCGGGCCATCACCGCACAAAATCACCTGATACTTCAACTCAGAATCCACAATCGATAAGGCATCTATTAATAGCGAAAGACCTTTTCGGAACACCATACGGCCTGACCATATAAAGGTCATTATTTTTTCTGGCTGATTCGATAATCCTGCTATTCTATCAGTCATTAGAACCTTTTCTTTTTCAATTGCCACATCCAGAAGCAAATAGCATTTTTGCTTATTTTTAATATGCGGCAGCAAAAAATCATACGTTTCCCTGTTGGTAAAAAAAATAGAATCTGCTTTATTAATGGCTCTTTTGTATCTGGGATTGCGAATCGTTATTTTATTAATCAATGATCGAATATCTTCTTCTGCCCTGTTATGCCTGGTATAATATTTAAGCGGCTTCGGCGTTTGCTGTGCACCGCCGATAGGTCCCAGCAGATAGCGGGTATTTATCTTGTACAGAAATCCTATTAAACGAAAATCGCTGGTAGAAACATGATGAATAAGATCAAACTGATATATCTTATGCAGCTTTTTTATCATACTATATGCCGGATACTGCCATAATTTCTGGTATACCAGAAACCCTTTTCCTGTTTTATAATAGAAATTCATCCAATTCGGTATATCACAATAGAAGAAATGCATATTGGTTATGTTATGCTCTGATAAGTATCTTTCAATCTGTGGTTCCCTGTCTTTTCGTGTCACCACATATACCTCATGGTCAGTTCTCATATAAAATGGCCAGAGCCATCCAAGCCCCTCATCACTCCCTGCATTGGGTTCACAGGAAAAAGAATAGTATAAGATTCTCATCTGGGTTTATCTCCTTTTACGTCCGTTATTCCACCTGTCGAATCTATCATGTCCCATTATTTTCAGAAGCATTTTCTTTAATGCCATTTTGATCGTATCCGATAATTTTTTTTCAAGCCAGGTCCCCATCATGTGATGAATCATATATGTATTTTCAGTTTTCCTGATATGTGAATTATCCATGTCATAACCAGTAAAATACTCAACCGGATAAATCTTCATATCGGAATGTATAATCTGTAAGGTATCATTGATCTGTAAACCATACTTCTTTGCCAGCATAGTCAAATGATCATTGATGGGTGTTATGTCCATCGTTCCATCCTCTGACTGAAAATTGCGGGTATGATAAGTTCTTAAAAACTCTGCTAAAAATGGATGGTGCGGAACCGATGCAATGAATGCTGCCGTTAACAAAGTTTCTGTCACAAATCCGGATACAAAAGTTTCATTATCTAAAATATCATTGAGGGATTTTACTACTTCAACATCCGTATCCAGATAGATACCGCCATAATTACACAACACCTGAACTCTTACATAATCGCTCACAAAAGCGTATTTATTGCATTCATAAGCCTGCTTTACATACGCAGGTGCAAGGTGTATCTCAAAATTGTTTTCATTCCACTCTATGATTTGGTATTCCGGGAGCATTTTTTCCCAGGTACTTATGCAAAATTGTATTAACTTACTTTTTTCTCCTTTACCAAACCAGCAGTAATGCAGTATCTTAGGAATTGTTTGCATATCTGTTTTACCTCCATGACAAATCCGAAAAATATTGGATCGTTTTTTCCAGTCCTTCTCTTAAGCAGATACCCGGTTCCCATCCCAGTTCTTTTCTCGCCAGTTCAATCACTGGTTTTCTCTGCATCGGATCATCGGAAGGCAGTGGGTGAAATACCAGTTTCGATTTACTTCCAGTCAGTTCAATCACAAGTTCCGCAAGGCTTTTAATCGTAAATTCACCCGGATTCCCGATATTTACAGGACCCGTAAATCCTTCGTGGGAATTCATAAGCCTCACCATTCCTTCAATTAAATCATCTGCATAGCAGAAACTTCTTGTCTGGCTTCCATCTCCATAAATGGTGATATCCTCATCTTTCAGCGCCTGAACTATAAAATTTGATACGACTCTTCCATCATTAGGATGCATCCTGGGTCCATATGTATTAAAGATTCTCATAACCTTTATATCTACGTTATGCTGTCTGTGATAGTCAAAAAATAACGTTTCCGCCACACGTTTTCCCTCATCATAGCAGGAACGGATTCCGATGGTATTCACACAGCCCCGGTAGCTTTCCGGCTGTGGATGAATCTCCGGATCGCCATATACCTCACTGGTACTTGCCTGCAGTATTCTTGCATGTACTCTTTTTGCCAGTCCCAGCATATTCATGGCACCCAGTACACTTGCTTTGGTTGTTTTTATCGGATTATACTGATAGTGAATCGGACTGGCAGGACATGCCAGGTTGTAAATCATATCTACCTCTGCATACAGGGGATTCACAATATCATGACGTAAAAATTCAAAATTCTTCTTATCAAACAGATGCTCTATATTTCTTTTGCTTCCTGTAAATAAATTATCTACACAGATTACTTCATGCCCCTCATTTACCAGACGTTCACATAAATGAGAACCTAAAAATCCTGCTCCTCCTGTTACTAAAATTCTGTTCTTCAATTTTTATCCTTCTTTCAATAAAACTTATTAATGTTAATTCCAACTTTTTTTAACAGATAAATGATGAAAAGTACTCCTAAACTCATATTGCATTTCAATAAAATCAATATAATTTTTAATTTGTATCCTCCACCATGCACTGTCAGATTTTTAATTGCCTCTTCCACACATGGCAATGATAAATATTTATTTAAAAGATAATATGACTTCTTTATCTTTTCTTTTTCTGTAATATTATTCATCAATTCTATAATAGATAAAACATTAGATCCGGAATATAATTCAAATATATCTACGCACATCTCAGCCATAACCTCAGACCGGATCCGTTCTCTCGCTTCTGACAGAGCTATTTTGTTTTGCAGTAAATTACTTCCCTGTAAAGTTCTCAGAAGCGCACCGCTATTTCTGATATAGTAATAATAGAGCTCTTTATGAATAGAACACATGGAACGGGCATGGATGCAAAACTCACAGATAAACATTGAATCTTCATTCAGAATAATTTTTTCATCAAAACGAATATGATGTCTGTCAATAATATCCTTTCGAAATAAATGCTTCCAGACCATACCTTTTTCTCTTTTCGGATCAATGTCTCCTTTACCATTCCACCTGCTGATACTTAGTTTTGATATTCCAATTAACCGTGGAAAATAATTTTTCATTATCAATTTATTGGAATTGTATTCATACTTATCTTTTGGCAATACACTTTCTGTTATCCCATCTGGAAATACAGCATAATATCCAAATGAGACAAGGTCTGACTCCTTTTGTTCAATTAAGGATGATAATATCTTAAGTGCATCTTTATCTATTTCGTCATCAGGATCTGCAAATAAAATGTATTTTCCCCTGGCTTGGTCCAAGCCTTTATTTCGTGCTGATGAGACACCACCGTTTTCTTTTTCTATATATATAATTCTCCTGTCTCTTGTCGCGTAATCTTTACATATAGCAGAAGTGTCATCATCCGATCCATCGTTAACCAATATTATTTCATAATTACGGAATCGATTTTCGATAATACTGTCCAGGCATACATTTAAATAGGCGCTCACGTTATAGCACGGAATTATAATACTAAAAAGACACTGTTCCATAATCCATAGCTCCTTTAATCCACAGAAATGAAATCAATTTTTCCCCACCCCAATCTGATAATATGTAAATCCAAGCTCTTCCACCGCTTTCTTCTCATACTGATTTCTGCCATCGAAAATAACCGGAGTTTTCATTCTCTTCAGCATCTCCTGAAAATCAGGTGAGCGGAATTCTTTCCACTCGGTTATCAGCAGCATGGCATCCACATCCACTAGTGCAGAGTATTTGCTTTTCACATATTCCACATGGGAGTTATTTTTCAGATAACAGGTTCGGGCTTCGTTTTCCGCCTTTGGATCATAAGCCTTAATCTTCGCACCTCTTTTTGTCAGTTCCGAAATAATGGTAATGGATGCCGCTTCCCGCATATCATCTGTCTCCGGTTTAAAAGACAGCCCCCATACACCAAAACATTTATCACTCAGATCTTCACCAAAATAATCTGCCACTTTCTGTACCAGGACTTTTTTCTGCATAAAATTGACCTCTTCTACCGATTTTAAAAGGGATGCCTGATATCCGGACTCTTCTGCTGTGCGGATCAATGCCTGCACATCCTTTGGAAAACAGGAGCCGCCATAGCCGCAGCCGGGATAAATGAAACTGTAGCCGATCCTGGAATCACTGCCGATCCCAAGCCTGACATGATTCACATCCGCACCCACCAGTTCACAGATATTAGCCATTTCGTTCATAAAGCTTATTTTAGCCGCCAGCATGGAATTGGCTGCATATTTCGTCATCTCTGCACTGGCAATATCCATACAGATAAAATTATTGGTGTTCAGTACATAATGCTTGTAAAGTTCTTTCATCATGGAAAAGGCATGTTCATTATCTGCACCTATAACGATTCTGTCCGGGCGCATGGTATCTGCTATGGCATTACCTTCTTTTAAAAATTCAGGATTGGAGATTACATCAAATGTCATTTCCAGACATCGTTTATCCAATTCTTCCTGGATTTTTTTCCGTACCTTTCCTGCCGTTCCCACCGGAACTGTAGATTTATCTATAACAAAGACGTGGTTCTCCATATATTTTCCAATGGATGCCGCCACGGAAAGCACGTATTGCAAATCTGCACTTCCATCTTCACCCATAGGTGTTCCAACTGCAATAAAACAGATTTTAGATTTTTGAATTGCTTCCTGCAACGATGTTGTAAAACTAAGGTGCCCCAGTTCTAAATTCCGGACTACAATTTCTTCTAATCCAGGTTCATATATTGGAATGGTTCCATTTTGCAGGTTTTTAATTTTAACTGCATTGGTATCCACGCATACTACTTCATTTCCCATTTCAGACAGACATGCCCCTGTTACCAGTCCCACATACCCTGTCCCAATGACGGTAATTCTCATAACCGGTTCCTCCGTATTTCAGTAATTTTCAGATTTGTACTTCTTCTATTGTATTATTCTTTTTGATATTTTCCTGTCTGCTGATCACCTGTCGTTTTCAATGGTTTCTAATACAATCCCGGCAATGGTATCCCAGGAATATTTCTTTATGTACTCCTCCTGATGACTGGTCACGTAATTTTTGATTTCTGCATTGTTTAACAGCCGGTGCATTTTACCAGCCAGATCCAGGGGGTTCTCTTCATCAATGAGATACCCGTTTTTCCCCTCTGTAATAATTTCTTTCATAGAAAATGCATTTCGGGCTATGCAGGGAAGCCCAAAGATCAATGCTTCTGCGAAAACGATACCAAAAGGTTCTGACCGTGATGGCATAACAAAAATATCACAAAGATTATAATATTCCGCCAGCTTTTCAGGCCTCATCAATCCAAGATACTTCACTCCGTCGGGTATTTCTCCCGGCAAAGGCCACGTTTCAGGACCTGCTATATAAAGTTCTGCATCCGGCATCTTTTCCTTTTTTAATATCCGAAATGCCTCAAGTACCACTTCTCCGCCTTTTCGCTGGAATTCTTTTCCTACAAATAAGATCTTATTGGACTGCTTTCTTGAGCGGTCAATGCTGGAAATATCCACATTGCATCCCCCGCCGATTGCATGGACTTTCCCCGGATCTACTCCCGTGTTGCTGACCAGGTCGTCCACAAGCCATTGTCCCATAGTAAAAATCCCTTTACATTTTTTATAGAACTCCACTGCCTTATCCCTTCTCACTTTCATGACTTCGGCGGAAGTGTTCGGCGGCATTGCAGTATATTTTAAAATCGGGCTTTGCGCCTGGTACAGCCGGTAAAGGTAATCATCTGATAAATCGATATAGATATATGTATTTTCAGTTACTTTCGTATCATATTCCCGATACATAAAATAACGGTTTTGGGGAATAACCTTCAGGTTTTCATTCAGGCATTTTTCTCCCCAGGCAATATCATCTAACCGGTAATCTGAATGTCTTAAAAGTTTGTTCGCAGCACGGGACAGGAAAATCCGCTCCCTGCTCCTGTTCTTCAGGCAGTAAGCGCTGTCTGTGACTGCTTCCGACTGCTTTCTCATAGCTTCGAATAAACCATAAGGAATTCCGGACCAATCCATCACCGGGTTATCCGTCCATTTCCAGATATGTTCAATGTTCATATTCTTCTTCCTCTTTCTGTCTTTTCCATGGCTTTCTCTTCATAATAGCGGTCACTCTGCCAAACTCCGGTCTGTTACGGAATACAATCACATACAGCAAATTTGGTATGATCAGACATATTCCCGCCTGCCCTAAGAATGAAACTACAGATCCCGGGGTAGAAATCAATTGGCATAGTAAGTAAGTACACAGGGCAGCTGTCACAGTTATAAGCAGCTGTTTCAATAAATCCCAATAGTACTCCATGGAATTTCTTTTTAAAACAATGTTGTAAAATACCTTCAGCTCCCATGGATATGATATAAACAGGGATATGAAGATTGTGGAAAATAAAATCCCATTGATTCCAAATATATTTACCAGTACAACATCTAAAATCAAATTCAAAATTACGGTAACCAGGGGTCTGAACCGATCTTCATACCAGACACCTGCCGCATCTCTGTATACTGTTACAATCTTCCTGACATAGCTGATATAGAAATACAAAACGCATAAAATCACCGTATCCATTCCAAACAGCCGGTCTTGTCCCACCCATAACCACATAAAACTCTGATACAGACAGAGCAGGCAGATGGCACACCATCCGCACAGCCAGTGATTAATAAAGATCAACATTTTATAATCCTGGTAATTCTTTTGCAAAGACTCTGTTTCCAGGCTGTTTCCCACGCCTGCAGTCAATGAATTATGAAATATGGTCAGCATACTTCCTACTGCAAACAGGATATAATAATAATTGTTGAATTTACCCAGAATCAGAAGTCCCAAAAAACTGGAAATCACTATATTATCTACCGAAACCAAAGCAGTACCGCCTAAACGATAACAAATTAATCCTAAAAGCTTCTGTTTCATCCCCGACCTGATATCAGCCGATACCTTTCCCCTGCAAAAATACCGCGGATACATTTTTCTGACGGCAACCGCTGTGATTACATTTATCAAAATAGTACAAACAGGCGTTAATATTACATAGATGTAATAATTCTTAAATAAAATCAAAACAGCTGCCTGCACCAGATATATCCCCACGTATACAAATAGAGATATTTTACTTGACACATCATTTCTTTGATGTGCAGCCAGTAAACATGCTTTATATCCCCAGAAAAAATAGCCGAAAACCGCATTAAAGAGGAATACCAGATACAAAACGTATATATTAATATCCCGGGGCCAGGCACCATGAATCAGGTGTTCCATAAATGGCATAATCGCTATTCCCAGCAGCAGCATCGCTGCGCCAACAATATAATAAAATTTGCGGAACAGATTTAATAACGAACAAATCGTGTCTTCATCACCGGAAGCAATCGGTTTGTACATATAATAGACAATGGCTCCGCCAAATCCTAATTCCGCAAAGTTTAAAACACTAAAAATAGAAGTAAACAGGCTATTTAACCCAATATATTCTTCGCCCAGAATATAAAGCATTACCGTTCGGATTACAAAAGGAAGCAGCATCATAACAAGTGTATTAATAACCCCGTAAAAAGTACTTCTGACAAAATTTTTTGTTCTTTCCATTTTCATTGCTGTCTTCTCTCCAGTCTGTAGCTTCGCCTGACTACGATTAAAATTGTGATCATCATAAAGTACATCAGGTAACAGGTGCTGTCGTACAGTGGATTTCCGGTAAATCCATATACCCCAAAAACGAACTGGCCTGTAATTGAAAATCCGATCAGATCTCTTCTGCTGCTGTTCTCCCTAAAAAATCGTATGAACAGATGCACAGAAGAGAACAGACAGATTAACTGAACCGATACAAAACAAACTACGCCGGTAATTCCTGTCTCACAAAGTAATTGTAAGTATATATTGTGCACCTGAGATGTATTTTTAAATAAGTTAAAGTTCTGCTTAAACTCTCCCCATCCTATCCCAAACAACTTTGTATATGCAGATTCTCCCCACAATTTCCACGCAACAGCGTGAATATCGTTCCGGCTGTTTGATATATCTTTTTGCTCCGAAAAATTGACCAGAGTTTCAATAATTCTGCCAATTGCATTTTCATTTCCATATGCTCTGTAAAACCAAATACTAAATCCTGCAAGGAAAATCACTAAAATCGGTAATAATAGAATACGTCGCATTCTTGTCTTCTGATTACAATTGATAAAATAAACTAACATACATAATACAAGTGCAATTAACATGATGGTTCTTTTGTCCGTGAACACAAGTGCAGTAAAACAAAAAATAACAGACAGCATATAACCAACAGAGTTCTTTCCATTTTTGCAGAATAAAAATGCACCTATCCCAAAAACAATGATGTACGCTGACAGCGAAATACTCAGTGCCATTCCCCCGGCATCATAATTCCATGTTCCAAGAATACGCCAGGCAAATTTAACATACACCGGATAAACAAATTGCTGCAGTATCACAAAAAAAGCTTCAATCAACGCCCGGAGTTTCATATATAAAATAATGCCGTCAAACCTTCTTGCCGGTTCGTTAACTGCAAATATGCCTGACAGGGAAACAACATACCCAAGAATATCAATAAGTAAAAAGTCCGGGGTATGTATCAGATAATTGAAAAGCGGAAAAATTCCAATTAATATTCCCCAGAGAATATTAATATAGTTAAAATTGATCTGGCGGCTTCTGATGATATAAACAATAAAAGCAATCAGAGTCATCGCATAGCTGTAATTCATATATCTTCCGATGGAAGAAGACAGCAAAGTAAGCATCCAACAGACTGTAAAAAAACTCCAGGCATCTGTTTTTATGTTTTGTCCTGTCGTATTTTTTAAACTAAGCATTGAGTGCCCCCTCTAAAAATTGAAAAGACAACTTCTGCAATTCCTTTAATCTATTTTTTACAGCCAGGTAATCAATTCCGTCTTTATCAAAAGTATACGTTTCTTTTCGCATATCCCACAGATTGTTCGAAAGTTTCAGCGAATCTAACAGATCGTACATACGACTTTCCTGATGAACTCTTGGAATGGTTAAAAACCGTTTTTCAAATATAATGGAAAATACCGTTCCGTGAAACGAGTTGGTCACGATATAACTGGCATTTTTGATATATCTGAGAAATTCCTCCGGAGAACAATACTTATCCACATATTTAATATTTTTTAATCTGGTAACCCCTGGAAAAATATCCACAATACTATAACCGTATTTTTCTCTCAAATATTCAACTGCCCGGTCCAGTTCCTGTGAATATTCCAACCCATACATCAGGATATAGGGTTCCTTTATATCAGACGGTTTTATAAATCCCAGCCATTGTTCTTTTGTTAACAGTAATGTGGGATCCAGTACGGTAACAACCTGAGCGGCACCCAGCCTGTGCATCTGTTCCTCCAGGCTTTTTTCCCTTACCGATACCGCCTTAAAATCTTTCGTCAATGATATGATTTTTTTAATATAGGTGTCGTCTCTTGCCCCGCCAATACTGGCTCCGTATGCTATTTTTTTGTGGCTTTCCGCAACAAAGCTTAAAAAATAACCTTTGTCAAACTTGTCCATGGTATAATAATTGTTCCATACCTGATCGCTGCCAGTGATATAATAATCACAGTCCGGATAATTGTCTTTTAACTCCCGGTAAGAGTGGTAATAAGGTGTTACCACTAAATATTTATGGACAAAATCTTGAAAGCCATCATGCTTCCTCTTCCGTCTGAAATAAAAAACATTGCTTAATGCAGTCTTACCCATTCCGGCTAAAATCCGGAATTTTGTCACAACTCCATGATTGCCATAGTAATGTATCCGCAGTTTCCGGTATCTGACCGGACTGTTATATATCGGCCATGATTTCTGATAATTCAAAAAAACCACCTCATGCCCCTGCTTTTTTAAATGTTCATTCAGCGCCACGGCCTGAAGAGCTCCACCATAGTTAATGGATTTA
Organism: Robinsoniella sp. KNHs210; assembly: GCF_000686105.1. Lineage (NCBI taxonomy): Bacteria > Bacillati > Bacillota > Clostridia > Lachnospirales > Lachnospiraceae > Robinsoniella > Robinsoniella sp. KNHs210. The sequence goes on along the minus strand of NZ_JMLZ01000001.1, from coordinate 1,222,505 downwards.
TGTAATGTTACTACTCCTATTTTTGCCATATGATCTCCTTACCTGCTCGTAGTACTGTACCAATTTCTTCAGATACTGGTCTGCATCGAAATCTCTCTTTGCATTCGCCACTGCTTTTTCACCCATGATCCGGTACTCTTCCCGGGAAAGCCCTGCCATCTTCTTCATACATTCCGCCAGACTTGCAGTGTCTTTGGGTCTGGCAATGTATCCGGTTTGCCCATTCTCTACAATTTCCGGCAGACCGCCGTTGCTGCTGACAATTACCGGTTTCCCCTGTGCCATTGCTTCCATAATGGTATATGGACCATTTTCATACCATTCCGAAGGAAGAACGATGCATTTTGCTCTCTGTACGATACGCTGCAGCACCTCCCCTGACAGAAACCCCATCAGCCTGATTCTTTCTTTTAATTGATGACAGCTGATATACTCCTGAATTTCGTCTTCTAAATCTCCGCTTCCGGCAAGATACAGCGGATTTTCCAGACCGGATTCCTGATAAGCTTTTAACATTGTCATGATTCCTTTTTCTTTGCTAAGCCTTCCGAAATAGAGAAAATAAGAGTCATTTTCCTGCACAGCCTGGTATACGCTTTTGGCAGGAAGGAAATTTTTCATATGTATGACCGGGGAAGTGGTAATGGCAGCTTCTTCGATCTTGCGTTTATAAAAAGCAGAGGGTGTTATAAACAGATCAATTTTCTGATACGTCTTTTTCCATTTATAAAGGTACGCTTCTGCTGCAGACAAGAGACTTTTCACGCTGGAATCCTTTACGCACTGATTACGGAAACATGCACCATAATGTCCGCTTTTGCATGCTTCACAGATATTTCCGTGGGTCAGCATCATGTAATTGGGGCAGATACAATTCAGGTCATGGGCGGTATAGACGATGGGGATATGATATTTTGTCACAGCATCAATTATTGAATGGGTCAGCTGCCTTTGAAACAGATTCAGGTGAACCACATCCGGCTTCTCTTTTTGAATCAGAGCACTGATTTTCTTTTTTGCCTCTCTGGAATATAATATTTTCATTCCGGTTTGAAGCATGCGGACCTTGTCCATTTTGCCGTTAAAATCCACATGTTCAGTAAAATACCCTTCCTGCCCGCAAGGGAAATTCCGGTCATCTTTCATGGAAAAATAAATAACCTCATGACCTTTTTCTTTGAGCAGTTCACCCAGTCCAAAATAATACGTTTCCGATCCTCCCTTAATATAATGAAATTTGTTAACCAGCAATATTTTCATATTCGTGTTATCTCCTCTCATTTTTTCCAAGGAACAGTTTCTCATATTGATCTACAATATATCCCCAGTTGTACCAGTCTGATATTCTCTTTTTTGCCGTTTTTCCCATGTCAGCAATCTGAGCAGGTGACATTTGATCTGCCTCATTAATTAAACGCGCAAGATTTCCGTCCTTTTTATTCCAGTACAATGCGCCGTCCTCTCCCACTTCCCGGTTAAATCCCACGTCCAGCAGAAGATTCAGATCCGTTGCACTGAGGGCTTCCAGCAGACTTGGATTCGTTCCTCCTACTTCATGACCGTGAAAATATCCATACGCATCTTCACGTATTTTCTTTAAGATTTCAGAATCATACATTGTGCCTGCGAATTTAATTCTGGGATCTTTTGCAAATCCTGTTTTCTGCTTTAATTCCTCCAGAAATTTTTCGCTGACATTCGTTATTAGAGCGAAATCTTTTGTTGTCCCGGACTTCATGAACTCCCGAATCATGATTTCATAATTATTCTCAGGAACAAACCTTCCAACCACCAGATAATACTCTTTTGGTCTTAATTTTTTATCCTGATACCAGTGAACCAGCTTTTCATCTGTGTCGGAAATTACAGATTTACCGGTTTCGGCACCATAGGCAATATAAGTGGTATTGGGGCTGTAAACTCTGTATTCCGAACGGATATAACTTTCGATATTTTTACTGTCACAAATTAAAAGATCCGCATACTTCACCATACGGGATTCCGAATATTTCCAATATCTTCTGACAATTGGACTCCACTTTTTACGCAGAAATTCATGACCATCGGGATTAATATATAAAAGTCCGCCTATTTCTTCTATCTTCTTTTTATAATGCCTGATAAATATTCCGATCCTGCATGCCAATATGTAGAAAACAGGCTGCCTGACGTGGTGCTTTTTTACGTAGCGGAGCGCCCATCGCAAGGCATCCGCATCATATAAGATAGCTCTTGCCGGACCTATCTTCTTCCACTTAATGGTATAACAGTCAGTACCATTATAAGAAAATTCGGCCTCCCGGGCATTGTAATCTTCCGGTTCTGCTGCACAGGCAACATGATACTCTACTTCATCTGACTTTTTAAACTTCGTCAGCTTCTCTACAAATGTTTCAAATCCGCCATATTTTGCTGGAATCCCTTTCGAACCGATGATAAATACATGCTGTACTTTTTTCTTATTCCTATTATCATTCGTAACCTTTGGTTTCATCTCGTATTTTCATCTCCATTTCATAATCATTTCATCATTTAAATCCTTCGTTTTCCAATCTTCAGGAAGAACCTTCCCTTTTTAAAACCACCCAAACTGTTTTCAAAAGGATTTTGACATCTAAAAAAATGGACCAGTTCATGATATAACTGACATCCAGCTTGACTATTTCTTCAAAGTTTGTGATGTTGCTTCTGCCGCTTACCTGCCATAGCCCCGTAATCCCCGGCTTAATGGCTATTCTTTTTCTATGGTGGAACTGATATTTTTCCCATTCATCCAGGGTAGGAGGCCTGGTTCCAACAAGACTCATCTCACCTTTCAATACATTCCAGAACTGCGGAAGCTCATCTATGGAAGATTTTCGTATAAAGTCTCCGATCCCTTTAATAATTCTGGGATCATTGTCCATCTTAAACATCAGCCCGTCTTCGATATTGTTTTGCTCCATCAGCTCTTTTTTTCTTTTCTCCGCATCCAGATACATGGAGCGGAATTTATATATATGAAAACGACGTCCGTTTTTTCCGATTCTTACCTGTGAAAAAAAGATCGGTCCCGGCGACTTAAAGTAGATAAGCGGTCCCACAGCCAAACCTATTACCAGTGTCATAAAGCACCCCACCAGCCCGCCGCAGATATCCAGTAACCGCTTCCAGAACAGCTGCCCGGTTGTCACCAGATTCACGGAACTGGAAAGCACCGTATATCCCACAATGTTTTCCACAAACTGATTGGTTTTTAGTTCCGGAATATGAATTAAATTAATATGTATTGTAAGTCCCATTTCCGTACATCCATCTATCAGCGGCTTGTAAATAGGGTCCAGCTCCGGTAATGAAAAAAATACTTCATCAATACATTCATTTTTCATATAGTCCAAAGCATTGCTGCGGTCAGCCAGTACCGGAATATCCAGAATCTTCTCTCCCCGCATGTCTTCATCCATAACAATGACGCCCATAATGCAAAAGTTCCCAAAACTACGGGTTTGGAAATCCAGGATCATTTTCCTGACACTTTTTTTATCTGTTATCAGAATCAAATTTCTTTTTCCCTGGCTCACTAAAAATAAGCTTCCGCTTTTTAAAGTCTTCTTTCTGACACATCGGAAACAAAAACTCAACAGGGTAAAGAAAGCCCACATAGTTACATAAACGGAACGCGAATACATATTCATGGTTTTTGCAAGATACAGATACAGCAAGAAACAAATCATCACACAGGACGTATGGTGGATCGTTTCCTTTACTTCTTTTCCAATACCTCTTTTTAAAATATCCTGATAGCTCCCAAATGCAAGAGCGATCAATCCATCAATAAAGATAAAAATGACTGACCAACCTAAATAAATATCTCTTAAGTAAAAAGTTTGAACTCCATATCTAATCATAAAGGCAATCATTAAGGCTGCTTCCACACAAATCAGATCAATAATGATAAAATCAAGGTGTTTCATCCAATTATTTAAATTTTTCTGGTACATAATTAACTCTTTTTCTACCTTATTTTTATATTTAACTGCTTTTTTGTAAAATTGTACTTTTCTCTAAATGCCTTTCACTTCGAATTCCCCAGAGCATTCCAATCTGATTCAATTTGAAGACCTCACTCTCCTCCAGTTTATTTTTCCTGGTCCCTCTGTATTTTTCCCGTTGAACATTGATCCATATTCCTAATTTAAATCCGGATTCCGTTACATAATTAAAAGGTACTTCCAGATTCCCATAGGTCTTATAGTAGCAGCTTGCCTGCTCATACCATTCATCCCATTCCCTTCTAGTACGGATCTGCCAGTTAATACCCAGCCGTTCTAATTTATCTGTTTCCTCCGGACGAAGTTTGTTTTGCTTGTAACGTTTCCTTTGATAACTGATCCATTCGCCCAATGGCAGATGCCTGACCATATATCCCTTTGGAATATCTATATTTTTGTACTCCTCATAATACTGGACACAATACTGATACCAGATCTCCCACTGTGTGCGTATCCCCAGCGTCCATTCCATTTCAATCTGATTCAACAGATATATTCTTCTTTCATCAATCTGGTAAACACCCTTTTCATGATACGCAGCTCTTTGCCGCTCAATCCACCGCCCAAGCAAAAGATCATTGTTTGTTCTGTATTTTACCGGTATTCTTAAGTGATGGTTTGTCTCATAATATTCCTTTGCCAGTTCATACCATACATCCCAATCAAGGCGCGTATACTGGCGCTTACTCGTCTTGTTCATTTTCTTTTTTCTCTGCATTCTTTCTTTTTTAGCAACGCCTCACCATATATGTGGTACAACTTTTTACATTTCCAAGAACGCGGTTCCTTACCGTTTTCCCTATTACATAATTACCATTATGTAGTATCAGGACCAGAGAAAAGGGATCATTTTGTGTTTTATATGCAATATGTGAAATTAATCTGAGTCAATAGGAAAATTTAAGATATGAAAAGAAAAGTCTTTTACAATTTTTAATGCAAAAGACTTGTTTGAATGTTCAAAATTAAGTAACTGATTAAAATTCGACTTTTTTTCTATTATGTATTTGCATTTTTATCAAAATAGTGCTAATATAATACCAATCGTAAAAAATAGTTATGTAATTTATAAATGTCTGATACTACATAATGGTAATTATGTAGTTTTTATTTTCTATAGGATTAATCCCAGTTTATCAATATCTCTCTGATGTTCATACCCCGATGTCATAATGTAGATACGTGTCGTATTTATACTGCTATGACCCAGTACATCTGCTAACTTGGCAATATCTTTTTTTAATTCATAAAAGCATCTGGCAAACAGCTTTCTCAGGTTATGAGGGAACACTTTTTCTTTTGATACACCTGCTTTTTGACATAATTTCTTCATGTCTGCCCAGATATTACTTCTATTGAGTGATTTGCCGCCTTTCGTAATGAAAACTTCTCCGCTTTTAATCCCATATTTCTTTGAAAAAAGAATTAGTACCTTTTTTAACTTTTTGGGTATCAGGATTATTCTGGTCTTATTCTTGCTGGATACCGTAATCTCTCCCTGTTTAATATCCTCGATCTTAAAATATTTCAATTCAGATATACGAATACCCGTTGATGCTATCGTTTGGAGTATTACAAACATTCTTTCGTTATTAATGGACTTTGCTGTATTCAGCAGGCGTATATATTCTTCTTTATTCAGTTCCTTCTCCGAAGAACGGAATGGCTTTTTTTGTACCTTCAGCTGCTTTACACAGAAATCATTTAGCCCAAAAAACTGCAGGAACTTATTCACTGCCGCTATCATGGAATTAACACTGGTTACTGCAAAATTATCCTTTAGATATTTCTTGTAAGCAATTACAAGGTCCTTTCTGATTTCATTTCCAGCAAGAAATACTTGAAATCTTCTGATATCCCGCATATATTTCTGTATCGTTAAATCACTTTTTTCCTCTTTTTGTAACTGTCTTATAAAAAGTACGATCGCGTCTTCCGAAACTTTCTCTGGTTTCATATTTTGTCTCCTAAAAATGTCTTCCTTATATTATTTAATTCTGGTATATCTTTATTTGACTATTATCTTCAAGATAATTAATAATTATGAGGTATTTTTAAAAAATAAAAAACTGTGTTAGCTAAAATATAAAAGCTTACACAGTTCTCCCAATTAAAATAAATAATAACGCTATCTAATTAGCATATTCACATTTCAATATAATATCAATCTTAACCGGAATAGCCCCGGTTGAATATCATAATCAATACTGCCATTATATTTCTTAACAAAAGCCTGGATGCTTCTGCTCCCAATACCTCGTTTAAAGTAAACATTAATCCCAAAGTCATTGAAGTGGTCATTAGAACCTTAATGAGATTGTAAAGAATGTCATCACTAAATATTAGAATAGAAATCACTCTCCTGGGCTTCTTTGAATAAAAACTCCATATAGCTTTTTCTGGCACTTTGATAAGTTCGCGTAATTCTCAGCTCTTTTTTATTAATCAGAGTAAAACCTTTCTTTGAAATTTTATTGACAAATAACATGTTAACGATTACGGACGAGGAAACCTTAGTAAAACGGAAATCTTTTAACAGATCCTGCATTTTCTGACCAAAAGACTCCCGAAAAATAACACTGTCAATTACTTCTCCATTCTCCAGATAATAGGATAAATAATGATAATGATACTCAATATAGATAATGGAACTCTTACTGACTGTAACCATGCCATTACTTGTTTTTATATAGACACTAGTGTTAAACCGCTCGTAACGTTTCAATACTTTCTGTAAAACCAGGTACAGTTCTTCGTATTTCACTGGTTTTAACAAATAATAATAGGCATGTACCGTATAAGACTGAACTGCAAAGTCCGGTGAATTTGACAGATAAATAATAACAGCCTGTTCATCTCTCTGCCTTATGAGCTGTCCCAGCTCTATACCATTTCTTTCCGGCATGATAATATCCATCAAATAAATTTCAAAATTCTCGTAACGAATCGCATTCAATAGACTATTAGCAGTATGAAATACGGCAATTGAAATTTCCTTTTCTGAATATAATTTTATTATCTGCTGCACTATAACATTCAGCCGATGTAATTCTACCTCATCATCATCACAGATAGCAATCTTAATCATTTTATCCCTCCCAAGGTGTCATAACAGGCCATAATAAATAGCAAAAATCCTAATAGCTGTAGAATAATTGTATCTTAAGGTAATCCTGATGTCAAACAGAGATCAAATTCTTGAAAAAATCTTGAAACTTTCAAATTTGAAATATTTGCAAAGAGAAGCCATCAGGATCATATACAGAGGATTCTCCTAATGGCTGAATATATTATTTTCCTTACCTTTACACCTTTGGTAGTCATTTATATGGGCTGATTAATGAACCGCATTAACAGAAACTACTTCATCCTGGGCTATGTCATCTCATGACCAGGTATGTTCATCTAATGATACCCTATATTCATGCATCGATGGATTATAGACGGCATAACTGCCTTTGCCTGTATTTTTCACATAATAAAGCGCCTGATCAGCATGGCTGAAGAGGCTATAAAAATCCCTGCCGTCTTTTGGATAAAATGCAATTCCTATACTGCAGCTCAAATGAATATCATACTCTTCGAAAGAAATTTCTTTGATTCCTATTAAAATTTTATCTGCCAGTTCAGCTGCTAACTGATCTGACAACCCCGGAAGAAATGCAAGAAACTCATCTCCCCCAACTCTGCCTAGCACATCCGTAAAACGAAATTTATTTTTCATCATTGAAGCGATCTTTGATAACGTCTTATCCCCACACAAGTGACCAAACTGATCATTGACATATTTAAAGTCATCCACATCAATTAGAAATAACGCACCCTTTTCGCAATCCTTCCACTCCAGATACTCTTCCATTTTCTTCTGGGATACCGCCTTATTATAAAGCCCCGTTAGGCAGTCGTTCTGGGCTTTAATTATCAGCTCCTGCCGTTCTCTCTTCTCTTCCTCTATATCTACGATCACGCCGACTGCCCTTACAGGTCTTTTATTATTGTCATATTGTGTAGTAGCCCGAATACGGCACCAGGTGAATCTGCCCTTTACATTTTTTATGCGAAATTCTGTTTCTGAATAAGGAACTCCCGCTGCAGTGTCCGTCATAATTGCAATAAACGCAGCCATATCATCCGGATGTATATTCGGTGACTGGGGAATCCTACTGCTAATGCCTTCCCTTATGGCAGTATAGCCAAACTTCTTACTCCAGTTCTTGGAAAAAGTCAGACTATCCGCATCCATATCCCATTCAAAGATAATATCCGTCCCCTGATCCATAATAACCTGATGCCGCTCTAAAGAAAGCCGCAGGGCTTCCCTCTGCTTCCTCTGTTCTGTTATGTCCAACATAACACAATATAATGTCCGTTGTCCATCTTCTCCTACAGCAAGCCTCCCTTTATCCAGTATCCACACCAGACCGCCATCCTTAATCGGTATCCGGTACTCCAACTCCAGATCATTTTTAAATGCCAGCTGGTGTTTCATTGATTCAAACACAGCGTCCCGATCTTCTTTATATATCATTCTTGCAAATCGATTCTGAAATCTTTCCTCAATATCGTTTCTGCTATATCCGAACATCTCGAAAAAACTGTCACTCATATTAATTATCGTCAGTTCCTCATCATCCTTACATTGGTGAAGTCCACATGGAACATTCTTTGTCAAGGCAGACATCTCCCTTAACTTAGACTGAAGCTCCTGTAATGTTTCCCGTTTAAATTCCACTTTTGTCTCCTTCCTCTAAACATTTATTCCATTTACAATCAGTATAGAATTCAGGATTATAATTTTTTTCTTCAAAATTAGAACATGGCTGAAAGTATAGGTCTAGAGCGTGTATTAGAATTGCTTTCTGGCAGCTGTGCATCACACTTTGTGGGTGATTTGTCCCGGATGAAGGGCGCGTAGCGGGCTACGTAACCTGAATTCGGGGCAAATATGCCGCAAAGTAGGACGTGCAGATGGCGGGAATGAATTACAAACACGCTATAATACTTATTTTCTATTTTAAGCTATTTTACTATAAAAGCAATACTTTAGGGAAACATACACTTATATGACATTTAAATTCACTTAAACGACACTTCACAACACTCATTAAAGCTGCATAAAAGCAATAAGCAGAACCGATATCAGCGCCATTGCACAATATAACCATCTGTTCCAGCAAAAGACCCTGCTTCCGCCATAAGCTTCAAAGGGATAAAATGCCAGGATACGATAGATCAAAAGTATTTCTCCAATCCATGAGGCATAGTGAAAAATCAAATGAGAAGATTGAAATATCATAGATACTCCCGTTAATACAATCATGAACAACCATTCTGCTAAAGCCACCATTCCCAAATCCCTGCGGAATTCGTTCGTGTTTTCGTAGTCCCGGGGATACCAGTTGCCGCTCATTGGAAATACTCCGCTAAAAAAATTTACGATTGCAGCAACACCTGCTCCTCCATTATTCATACGAAACTGCCATTCCCTCTTACTGGACATGGCCATTATTCTGCCCACGGCGATTCTGCCAGCCAGGATTCCTGCATAGACCCCCAGAAATATCATGGGTTCTTTTATGCGGTACAAAGTTAAAAGAATCAGCAAAACATTGATCAGAAGATATGCCCCAATCTGTCTGCCAGTGCTGTCTTTACTTTCCAGTGTCTCATTGCGCACTGCCAGATAAAAATCCATCCCGATAGCCAGCCAGAATAAATTTCGAATAAACTGGGACAAGACACCCAAAACCCCCAGATGCCGGAACATTTCCGGCAATCCAACCCTGGAAAATTCATTTTTCAGAAATAAACTCCAGGAACCGACATTGTCATCCTTTACTAATGCTGCCTGAGAGTCACATCCCTGCTCCCAAAGATGATTCGTGGTTGCCTGGTACAATTTTCTGCCAATTCCTCTCCCATGATAATCCGGGTCTACAAATGCATATTCAAAGTACCCCGTTCTCTTCCCCTGGACTTCAGTAATTTTGTAGATAATGGCTCCTGTAATTTTTCCATCAACTACTGCTACTAATGCATGTTTTGGTTCACTTACAAACATTCCTTCAATAAAATTAAATGCCCGCTTGCCAATTTTTTTCACCTCTTTGGCTTCTTCCTGCTCCATAGTGCGAATTACAATCTCCACTGATTTCCTCCTTTTTCATTCCACGTTTTTTAGTAGATGCCCAATGGGAACGCAAAAAGGCATAGCCTGTATCTTCCCTTACAAGCCATGCCTGATTATTTATTTGTGGTTGACCCATATGAATATGATCCAAAAGGCAGCGTCTGATACGGCGTTGTCCATAGGTCCCTCCTTGTGGTTTATTTACTAAAAGTATATAAAAGCTTTCTCTTACTGTCAAGAAAAGTTTAATCCGTTCAGTTGGTTACAATAAGATCACTTTCACAAACATTGCAGCAGAGAAACCATAACCACTGCCCAGGCTTCACAGTTTATCATTTAAGAAAAATACAATAGCGAATAATGTCAAACATTTATTGATAATTTTTAGTTTACACACAGTTTTATATATTTTACATAATATTACATATTTTAATTATACAGTTTATATTGTATTTATATTATATATTTATTATATTTTATACAGTTTATAATATATTATAAATTTAAATAGTGTATGAAATACTTTTTTAAAACTATTTAAATTAGACATTGACATGTTTTTCCATATAATATACTATTAATTTATAAGGTATAAAACTTTAATCATTCTTCTGCCCACAATGAAATGGAGGGAATCTAATGAAAAGCATGGAAGCAAGCAGTTACAGTGAAAAATTAGAGCGATTGGACCGGTGCACCAGATTAGAAAAGGTCGACCGTGTACCAATCGGAGCGGCAACACTGTATTTTCCAGCAAAATATTCTGGTATCTCATATGAAGACATGTATTATGACCAGGATAAGTACATGAAGGCCTCAACTAAGTTTGCAAAGGATTTCAATTGGGATGCAGCATGTATGCTTCGCTCATTTGAGTCTGTGACACTGGGTTTGGCACTTGCAGGAACAGATCCGGAAACTGCGGTAAATGCAGCAGCTGCTTCTGTTCTGGGCGGCGGATTTGCACATGACATTCTAAAAGACAATTATTCATCCCAACCCGGCAGAGAGGTTCCACCCTTTGTGGAATCACAATTTAAAATCAAAAGTCCGGTCATGAGCGTTGAAGAATATGACGAATTTATTGACGATCCTTTTGGCTTCCTTAATAATAAGGTAGTTCCACGGGTATATGGCTCATTAAGCAGACCTGGCAGCAGTGAATCAACAACTGCCCTCATAAAATTTGGCATGAAGCTGGGTCCTGCATTGGGGGATTTACAAACCTTTACTCAGGAAATGAAAGACGTAAACTGCCCGCCATGGTATATGGCACTTAATCCAAATCCACTGGATGCACTTGGAGCATTTCTCAGAGATTTTGATCAGGTTATTTATGATCTCCGGCGTGTTCCGGATAAGGTTCATAAGATTTGTGCGGCTCTGGCTCCGGTACTATTGGCTGTTGGAAAAGCTACGGGAGAGATTTCATATCAGCTGACGGGCTCCAGGAGGGTATTCTGTCCGGTCTGGTATAACAGCTTCCTGTCAGAAAAACAGTTCCGTGAATTTCATTGGCCATATCTCAAGTACATTTGTGAAGAACTCATCAAAGCAGATTTTACACCACTCCTTTCTCTGCAGGGCAGTTATGACCATTTGTTGGATACACTTCTTGAACTGCCGGCCGGTAAAGCAATTGCCTGGTTTGACCGGACAGACCCTATAAAGGCAAAACAAGTCATTGGAGAGCACATGTGTATCGCAGGCGGTATATCACCGGCGCTTTTAATTGGTGGCACTGTTAAAGAAGTTGATACACGGGTAAAAGAACTTTTAGACGAAATGAAAACTGCGTCCGGGTTCATATTTACCCTTCCGTTTAACGCCATAGGTCCTGCAAAAATCGAAAATGTTGCCGCAATGACTGACGCTGTCCACAACTATGGTATCTACCGGTAGACCTCATACATAAATCAATTCGTTATTGGATCCCATACACAAACTAATTTGTTATTGGTTCCTATCTAATTCGTTATTGGATTTCATATCAGACTAATTCGTTATTGGATTGCACACCAAACTATTCGTTATTGGATCTCACACCAAACTAATTCGTCATTGAATCCCATACCATACTAATTCGTTATTTCATTAATAGTAACTATGAATCGTTTTCAAAGGAGGTTAATTATGATTGATTTAGCCACACTAACAAGAGCTCTCGGGGAGCTTGATGAAGAAAAAGTTCTCTTCATGCTCAATGAATTCGCTGCTGGAAACCCAACTAAAGCAGAAGCAAACAAAGCCATAGAAGCCTGCCAGAAAGGAATGGCAGTTGTCGGAGAGCAGTTCGAAACCGGTGCATATTATGTTGGCGATCTGATGTTTGCCGGAGAAGTGCTGTCAGAAGCGATTAAAATTCTGGAACCCATCATTGGCTCCGATTCCAGTGAAAAAGTCGGTAAAATTGTCTTGGGAACCGTCCATGAAGATCTGCATGATATTGGAAAAAATATCTTTAAAAGTATGGCGGAAGCTTCCGGTTTCGAAGTATATGATCTTGGCATTGATGTGCCCGTCAGTTCCTTTGTGGAAAAAGTACTTGAAGTAAAACCTGAGATAGTGGGACTGAGCGGAGTCCTCACTCTGGCAATCGATTCCATGAAAGATACCATCGACGGGCTGAAGGATGCCGGCATTAGAGATGATGTTAAAGTCACAATTGGAGGCGCATGTGCCAGTTATGACACTATGGTGGTAACGGGTGCGGATGCTTGGTCTAATAATGCGGCGGAAACGGTAAATGTCTGTTTGGACTGGGTGCGGGGGGCTTAGATTTGAACGGGAATTAAGAATTTAAGATCGGATTTCTCAGGTAATTGAGATTATAATTTTTTATTTCAGATCAATATTGTTTTTATAAAAAGGCTGACAGCGGAATCTGCCAGCCTTATGCTGTAGACAGAATTATTTTTATCTGTGCAAGAGTAAACCCTTCCAGGGGCTATGAGAGCAAATTTCATTAATTTCAGGAAATTAATGAAATTCTCTTAAAGGAAGCTTGAAAATCCAATGAAATTCTCTATGAAAAAAGATATACGGTGCTTCACTTTCACTTACTACTCTGATATACTTTAATTAAACTAAAATAAGTCTGTGAAAGGGGTTGTTGATATGAGTTTAATAATTCTTGAACTTTTCATGTTAAAGTATGGGATTTGAGATTATTTGATTGATATCAAATAATTTTCCATTGAATTAGGAAATCCGTATAAAGGAGAAATTTCATATGAATAAACGACTTCTAGGACAGGCTGTATTGCAAGTAATCGGCTTATATTATGCAAAAATTAAGTATCGAAAAAAAGATATTGATCCCATAGATGATTATGTGCCAAAAGTAGAGTATGCATTGCCATTCGCTGGAGAATGGTATATAGGAAATGGCGGTGTTACTAAAAACACATCCCACTCGTGGGAAGTCTTACCACAACGTTTTGCTTATGATTTCTTTATCGTGGATGAAAATGGGGAGAGCTGCCAAGGCGATAAAAAGGATTTGCATAGTTATTATTGTTATGGAAAAGACATTCTTGCCCCTGCCGACGGCATAGTTATCTCAGTAAAAAATAACTTCCCTGATTGCCGCATAATGAACGATGGGCAGCCCGACCCAGACACACCTGATATTGGCGGTAATCGAATTATTATAAAACACTCGCCAAATGAATATAGTACCATTTGTCATCTTATGCCTGGGAGTGTAAAAGTACAAAAAGGGCAGACTGTAAAAAGAGGTGATGTTGTCGCTCAGTGCGGTAACTCTGGTAATACGACAGAACCCCACATTCACTTTCAGGTGCAGGACACTGCCCATTTTTATTCTTGCATTGGCTTACCTGTCTATTTTAGTAATATTCAAAAAAGGCTCTATGCCAAGTACAATATAGTTGATACACGCCCGCTGCCAGAAAAAGAAGATATAAAAGATGGATATATCCATCGGGGATTATTGGTAAAGAATTTTGGAAATAAATAATGTGCGTGAGGAGATATACATATGGAAATAAAAATCATTGAAAGTAACAAAAAAGACTTTCTCGATTTGTTGCTTTTAGCAGACGAACAGGAAAGCATGATTGATAAATATTTAGATAGAGGAAACCTTTTTGCACTATATGATGACGGATTAAAAAGTATCTGCGTTGTAACTGACGAGGGAAACGGTATTTATGAACTTCAAAATTTGGCAACTTACGAGCAAGTTCAAGGAAAAGGGTATGGAAAAAAGTTAGTTAGCCACATATCCCGTTATTACAAAGATAAAGGTACAACGTTATCTGTCGGCACCGGAGACATCCCCTGGATCATCTCGTTTTACGAATGCTGCGGATTTATTCTATCGCACCGTCTTGAAAATTACTTTATAGAACATTATGATCAACCGATGTTTGATTCAGGTATTCAGTTAAAAGATAAAGTTTATCTCAAAATGGATTTAGGTGTAGTGTAAGAATAGTGCGTGAGCGACTTTTTCGGAGTAACAACAGATTACATTTTAAAAGGAATTGAGCCAGTGCCAATGAAGGCCAAAAAAGCAAAGAACTTACAAGTAAAGTGCTTTATATTGCCTCAACAGCCTTTATTGCTATTGGGCTGTTTTGCGCTTTTGGTAGATGGTATGAAGAACAAACTATGGAAGCGGTGTGGGGTTCAAAGATTATTCAAACAGTGGGGATTGCCGGCTATTTTATTGGGAAAAACTGTCGACAGAAAAAGCACCATTTTATGTTGATTGGTTTAATATAGTTGGTATTGCTTTTATGCCATGTTCTATAATAACTGGATATATTTCAATACTTGTTTTTAATCAAGGGTGGATTGCATCCTATCCGATTGATACAATCCATACTTTAATTTTTAGCGTAGTATTATTTGTGGTCTTAGTTATGAGTTTTATCTTTATAAAAAAACAAAAGCAATCTACGCAGTAATAAATTCAGTTTGAGAATTTTATAATTACATTTAAGCGGTTAGTCATACATGATTGACCGCTTTTTACGTTAACGGAGGTGAAAACATGAAGTGTCGTTTTGTGCCTTTGATGAACAATTAAACTTTTTCGGAATGAATGATATATACCCAAGTGATGTTACACGATTTTGTGTTCATGGCTGTGCTATACCCGTATCGAATGACAAGCTGGCAAAGGCAATAAAACAGCTTACCCCAAAACAGCATGAAGCTATCCATGCTAAGTTATTTTGTAGGAATGAACGACAGAGAGATAGGGGAGTTTATTTCCGTTGCTCATTATACTATCTTCTATCGCAAACGCAGCGGACAAATTAAATTATTGTATTATAGAGTCGGATTATATCAGCGTATCAAGATACTTCTCAATAAATCGCATCCCAATCCCAACAGCAGAAGCTTCCCGTTCATACCGGCAAGTCTGCAGATAAGTAGTATCGTTATCAAAAGGATCCAACTTCACTACCTTCTTATTGAGATCCATAATATATTTTTTCAAATAGCCTCCCACATATCCGCCTAATATGATGTCACAGTCAAAAACCATACGTAAGTCTGTCACCAGCACAGCTAAGTCTTCCAGATATTTTTCCCAGACTTTCTTTGATCCTTCATCCCCAGTTTGAAGCTGATCGAAAAATCTATCCAGACTTCCCTTCCCATGACCCGCCAGAACTCTCGCAGAACAATATACATCTGCACAACCCTTTTTGCCACAATAACATTTCGCACCGTTTCGTACCAGATTCATATGTCCAAATTCCGCACTTCGGTAATGTTCACCAGTATAAATTCTTTGGTTGATGTAAACGCAGCCGCCTACAGTATCACTGAGAGAGACATAGACAGCATCCTTATTGCGGTTCGCAAACTCTGCAATTGCCGCACTGTTAGCATCATTTTCGTAGCAGACATCATATTCGAACAGCTGACTTAAATTTTTCAGACTCACATTATTTACTTTCAGAACATGTGAAGTAATAATCAATTGGTTTTGGGCATCTATAATTCCTGGAACGGAAATTCCCACCCCAAGAATTTTATTACTTTCGATCCGGCTTTCCTCCAGAAAGCAGGCAAAATTCTCATACAGGGCTTCATAATAATCAAGCGTATTTTCATAAGACCTGCGTATTCTCTTCTGGCATAATAAATCCCCTTTTAAATCAATAAATACATAACTGATATGATTCCGGGTAATATCAATACCTGCTGAATACATAAAATGATTGGCTATGGACAGGCCTTTCGCCTTACGCCCTCCGGTCGACTGATATTCATTTCCTTCTGTTACAATTCCAAGCTGAATGAGCTCCTTAATATTTTTAAATACTGTAGGCATACTCAAATCCAGCTTTGACGCTATTTCTGCTTTTGATATTTCTCCGCAGTCTAAAATACATTTAGCTATTCTGACTTTATTGGACTGCCTGCTTTCATCTACGCCGTTGACTACCATACATATTCTCGCTTTCATAAAAAGTTATATAAAAGTATATTATACCAACGGCATGATTTTTGCAAGAAACTACACTATATTTCATTTATGTTTTTTACACTATCCCGTATCATCACATCCCACTCTTATCGTTGTGGAATCAAAGCTATAATGTTCTATCTTCTGAATAATCCGCTCCACAGCCCATATGGCAAACTGCTTTATATCTAACGGTTACTTGTCAAATTGTGGGCTTTGTATTTTATATACTCACCCTCAACCTTCTTCATAGCTTGAGAATGGCAGATAGAGCCATTGCCATTGAGAAGTTTTCCCCACTCATTGTCAGTATATTATCCAGATGTTTTGCCCAATCCTGCATTGTCATGGCTTGCTCTCGTTCTGCCTGACGTTCTGCAAAAACATTTTTTATGTGCTTAGAAATCACACTTCTATCTCTTTGGAAGAGGTCTGCCATTTGTCCTATTGACAACCGTGCTGTCTCATTTTCAAAGGTAACATTAAAATCCTTCTCTGTTGCCTGACCTGTATTTTCCGCTATTCCGCTCCTAAAATATTTCACATTTTGGAAAATAAAACTGGATTTTTAATGAAAAAGATGTTCGATTGTAGTAAAAAATAAGACCAGAGCTGCCGCAAACCCCTGATTCTATTGGGTTCCTTGCTAACTTGGTCTTATTATAACTTGGTTTTATTATAACATGCTCTCCTGCAACATTCGTCACTTAATCCATATGTAATTTGACCGATCATAGAATTTAAACGTTCATTAATATATCAACTATCATTTAATTCAAACAATCGTCAAAATCTCAATTTAACACTCTGATTATTGTGCAACATATCCTCCATCCACAATCACATCCGACCCTGTTGTGTATCCGGCCGCATCGCATGCCAGATATAATATTGCAGGAATCAGCTCTTCCGGTTTACCCATACGGTGATAAGGCATAAGCGGCATCCAGGCATTTTTTAATTCCTGAGGAGTATCCGCTGACATAGGCGTACCAATATAACCCGGGCTTAAACTGTTAACCCGAATTCCATGCTCTGCCCATTCAATGGCAAGAGACCTGGTCATGTGCATTACTCCGGCTTTAGAGGCATTATAAGATGCCTGCCACTGCGGGATATTAACAATTGTGCCAGACATAGATGCCATATTTATAATACTACCCTTGGTTCCGGACTCTATCATCCTTCTGCCTGCGGCTCTTGCCACAATATATTCTCCTGTCAGATTGACATCAATAACCTGTCTCCACTCTTCTATCGTAGCCTCTAAAGTATCCTTATGTATACAGATTCCCGCATTATTAAACACAATGTCAATATGTCCGGAACGTTCCATGATGAGATCCATCGCCTTCTCTACCGCCTCCTCATCTGTCACATTAGCCGTAATACTATACGCTTTACCACCTTCCCCTTCAATCATCCTGACTGTCTCCCGGGAATCCGTCTTTCCCATAATAACTACCTCGGCTCCCGCCCTTGCCAATGCAATGGCAATTACCTGTCCGATTCCTACTCTTCCCCCTGTAACCAGGGCTGTTTTCCCCGCTAACCCAAAAATACTTTCCAGATACATTATAAATTCTCCTTTCCACCTCACAAATAATTCTTTATTTCTTTTGTATTCATTGTATTTCTTTTATAAAAGCTTTTATCTAAGTATTTAAATTATACTACGATATTTTTTAACTGTCAATCCACTATTATGTACAAATTGAAGATGCAGTATCGCCAACCTGTATTTTATATCATTTACACAATAAAAAGGCGATACAGCCTCCTGTATCACCCTTATTATCTATGTATCTAATGTGCCTGAACCTTCTTCTCAAAACAGTTCATCTAATAAAATATAATATTGAATCCGATCCCAATCCGGTTCTATCCCTAACTTGTCAAAAAGAATATCCGCATTAAAGTCTTCATATATTTTTCCTCCATACCTGCCTTCAAAATTATGCTTTAGACTTCGGTAGCAAAGAGCGATATCCTGGTATTTATCAGCTATTCCGCTTCTCCCCAGATCTATAAAACCACTGACTTTATTTTGATTGATAAAAATATTTGGAAGACAATAATCACCATGAGAAAATACAAGATTTTCGGCGGGTCTGTTATCTTTTAACCATGTAAGTAAATCAGCCGGAGAAGCAAATCCATTATCCCCATAGGTTCCCGGCTCTACTCCTTCCATTTCGCAGAGGTTATTAGAAACGAGAATTTCCGCCAGCCGCAGTTTATTATCAATCCCATTATGATAAGGACACGCTGAAATATCCACATTCCACAACATTCGCAGCCCTTCTGCCAGCAATTCCGTTAACAGCTCGGGATCTTCCAGAAATTCCGTGGAGCAGGACATTTCTCCAACCACCCGTTCCATAAGCAGATAATTTGTACTGCAGCTCTTTTCGGAGCAGAGCAGTTTCGGCACTGGAAGTCTGCCGGAGAGCCAGGACAGCATTTGATGTTCATTATCTGATTCTTCACATTGCTTTTCTATTTTAAGAATCATATCATCAAAACAGATAACCTGGGAATCGGACATCCCGG
Organism: Robinsoniella sp. KNHs210; assembly: GCF_000686105.1. Classification (NCBI taxonomy): domain Bacteria; kingdom Bacillati; phylum Bacillota; class Clostridia; order Lachnospirales; family Lachnospiraceae; genus Robinsoniella; species Robinsoniella sp. KNHs210. The sequence continues at coordinate 1,203,337 of NZ_JMLZ01000001.1, read as the reverse complement.
TTTTGTCTAAGGTAAATGAACGGGAACCGATTATATTATTAATTTTTGTAGGAATATCCATTATTTTACCTCACTTAATCATTGATATCATTTTCAACTCCAAATCATTTTCAGCATTTAATTCGAATTTAAAAATCTCCATGCCCCTCTACATCTCATCCTTAGATAACTGTGCATACCCCAAAAATAATTTTATTTTGATGGCGGCCTGCAGTTCTAATATTCCAGGACAGCAATTATTTGTTCCACGGCCTTTTCTTCCCGGTCCAACCTTGATTTACCCACCAGTCCCGATCCACCGGATTCCAGGCTGCGCCGGGACTGGACTGCATTTTCCGAAAAACATAAAAAAACAGTTTCCCCCTGATACTGGCTCTGGGCCGTTCTGCCCGCTGCCGCACCCTGGCTGCTATGCGGACAGCTTCCCGCTCCATTTTTTCCCGCTTTTTCACTTTTACATCTGATATCCCCATGGCATTGCTGACAAATGGGAAACAGAATACCCTTGATACGCCCATCCATTTTAACTGTCTTGCAAGTGAACGGGCAGTATGTCCGGCAGGGGCTCCCGCAGATGAGCAAAATGTCACACCCACCTTTTTAAACATTCGACCATGTGGCCTGTGAGTCACCCATCGATACGCCATATGATCCAGGAAATTTTTCATGGAACCGCTCATCTCCATAACATAGTTGGGGCTGTCCAGAAAAATAATATCCGCCCACTCCATTGCCCTGGCTATCGGCTGTACTTTTTTGGCGGCAGGACAATGCTCTTCTCCCTTTATAAAACAGCTGTTGCAGCCGCAGCAAAAATCCGGGCCATCCTTAGGCAGAAAAAATTCCCTGATTTCATCCTGATCATTTGCCAGGTGTTTCAGCACTTCTCTGGTCATGGTATAGGTTACCCCTTTGTGTGACTGCCCATGTATAACCGTAATTTTCATCCTCTCATCCTCCTGTCTTCTGATACAACCGGTTAAACTGCCGGATATGCTGTTCCAATATCTCCAGGGCCTCCGGCTCACGTTTAGGCTGACAGTCACACATGTTCAGCAGCAAATACAAAGGCGCATAAAAGTGAAGTGCCATAATCTGCACATTTTCCTGTTTGAAAACGCCCATATTGGAAAGCAGTCCAAGCAGAATACTTTGATAAGACAGCGGATCATCTGCATATTGTTTAGCATAAAGGTCTGCAAGTGTTTTGCTGTGATACTGCTCTATTGTCAGCAGCTTGCGAAATTTACGGACATATTCGTCATGGAGGAAATATAAAAACAGTTCCTTTCCCATTTGAATCAGCTGTTCCTCCGAAATATCCTTATAGCGGTCAATATCCTTATTTGGTTCCACTCCATTCATCTGCATGGAAGCAGTCTGCTGTTGATAACGAACTGCCATCTCATCGAGAATCGCATCAAAGATATCCTGTTTGCTCTTATAATGTTTATATAGAGACGGGGCTTTTATTCCCACTGCATCTGCAATCTGCCCTACGCTCACTGCATCAAAACCTTTTTCCGAAAACAGCGTTAAGGCATGTTCCAGGATTCTTCTTTTTGTAGATACTTTTCCAGATATTTTTCCGGACTCTTTTCCAGATACTTTTGCAGATACCGTTTTCATCTATAAATCTCCTTTGGCTAATGATAATTAGCTTTATTATATGCTAATTATCATTAGCTTGTCAATCTAAATCTGCGTAATGTATTTGCGTAATGAACGATTGTTTTTGAAAATACTCTATAGTATAATTGAATAACATTAAAATACCAAAGAACAAAATTTTAAAGTAAAAATTATGATGTGAGGATTAAAAATATGAGTAAGAAAAGTATTATCGGAGGTGGGGAAGTCGGTGAACTATCTGCTTTATCTCCCCAATGCAAATTGAACGTACGAAAGAGTTCTTGACATCACAGAGAATTTACGCCAGACTTGTATGTGGACCAATGGAAAGTGAATGCGGAATACCCGTACAATATTTTGATTATGTTTATTCTATCTATGCGATAGGCTGGACAACGGATTTAAACGAGACATTCAGCAGAATATCATCCTATCTGAAAAAGGACGGCATCTTCATTTTCAGCTGGTCGCATCCTATACATAAATGCGTATCCGCAGAAAATAACAATCTCATCTTTTGCAATTCCTACTTTGATGAAGCATGGTATTCCGTAGCTTTGGAAGATAAAGAAATCATGTTATCAAATCGTAAACTTTCTACTTATGTTAACGCGTTATCAGCGAATGGGTTTACAATTGAGCAGATGATTGAAGAAACAGATGAAGATATCATAAATGCATATGGGGAAGATGATTTTAGTAATAAAGCAAAAATGCTTCCTGTAACTTTTATTATTAAAGCAAGGAAGCTGTAGACCGTGATTTAATCTGCCGCAGGCGTTTCAATCATGCGCCTGTAAAGATATACCTATGATAGCCTGTAAAGGTTGACAAAACCGTCTGCCTAATATAGAATCACCATATAACTATTAAAGAAAAGGTGATGGAAGTCCGGCGTACCAGATGTCACAAAATCAGTGGCATGGGGATGACTGGAAAAGAGTAGATAAAATCAATTCAATTAGGAAACAGAATGGCTGTTGATTCAGCTTATTTTGTGTACCGAATGTTTGGTTTTATTTTACTCTTCACTTTTCTTCATCTTACAAAGATGAGCCGTAGAGTAAAATCTACGGCTTTTCTTTATGCCCAAATGAAAAGGAGAGATCATTATGTTTCAGGAAATCATCAAAAATTTAGAATTACCTGTACTTTACAAAGAGACAGAAAGCGCATTTTGGGATGATGATTATATCTCAAAACAAATGCTCAAAGCACACCTTGACCCGGAATTTAACGGTGCAAGCAGAAAATTAGCATTCATCGAAAAGTCCGTGTCATGGATAAAAAATATTTTGCCTCCCCATAGCTATCCCTCGTTGCTTGACCTTGGCTGCGGCCCCGGATTATATACAGAGAGATTTGCAAAATGCGGATATTCGGTAACCGGCGTGGATTTTTCAAGACGTTCTATTTCCTATGCACGCCATTCCGCAGAAGAAAAGAATCTGAATATTAAATATATCCGTCAGAACTATCTCACGCTGAATTTAGCAACACATTTTGATCTGGCTACCATGATTTACTGCGATTATGGTGCACTGTCAGCCGAAAACAGACGCATAGTCATGAAGCAGATACACCAGCATTTAAAGCCTGGCGGGAAGCTATTATTAGATGTTTTTTCCATGGTAAAATACAACCTTTTTCATGAAGAACAAACCTGGGAACTGCACCAGAGCGCAGGATTCTGGAGTGCAAAACAACATGTCGTTCTAAATAGAAATTGTAAGTATTCAGATAATATCACCCTGGAACAAATCATCGTTGCAGCAGATCAAGACCTTAAATCTTATTATCTATGGAATTGCTGCTTCACACAAGAAGCCCTGATACAGGAAGCAGAAGAAGCCGGATTTCAGGTACGCAGTGTATATGGTGATGTTGCTGGAAATCACTATGATGAAAAGAGCCATACTATCGCTATTCTTCTTGAAAAGTGTTCTGCGATCCATTAAAAACCGTAAATATATAATCCGGTAATAATTTGTTTTTTGACTATATAAGGCTGAGGAAAAACTCCTCAGCCCATTTCAGACACTTCCCCAAATACAATTGCGTTCTGCCGGCAGCTTCACTTACCGGAATGCCGCAGACCTGCAAATTCATCTGCAATAATTTCATAATCAATATATTCACCGGCAAAATCTGCAATGCCAGAATTTTTTCTTCGTAGGACTGTCTTAAATCCAACACTCTCATACATCCGTTGTGCCGGAAAAAGACCCGCATTAGTGGTTACTATTATTTTTTTCACATCATATTCCATGATTCTGTTGACAGCTTCCTCAAGCTGCATTGTCCCATAGCCCCTGCCCTTGTAAGTTGATTTAATACAGTTATGCCCCACCTCTACATACTCCGGCATATTTCTTGGATCCCAGGAAACCAGCCCGATTGCTTCGCCGTCTAACGTTGTGATAAAACCATATTGATCTGCAATCTGAAGATTATCAAAGAAAAAATCATCAAATTCTTCCCAATCAGATCTCCAGCATTGTCCCATTCTTTCATCAAAGGAATAAGCATCAGACAATAAATTTAAAATAGTCCCTCTATTAAATCCGCTCACTTTCCTGAACTCAATACACATGCATCATGTTCTCCTTTATCTGTTATATATCTGATATTTATCAGATGAACTCCATCAATTTTCAAATACGCGCTAACCTTTATGCAAGCGATACCCAATTCCCCATACCGTATCGATATACTCTTCCCGGGGACTTATTTCCTTCCCCCTGAACGCAGCAGGTCCATTTTATTTTGCAAGCCGCCACCCTATCTCCTGAAACTTTGTCTTATTATACTGCATTTATCTAAAATCCTCAACTGCATTATAAAGCAAACAACACTCCTGCCTTTTACCGCAGAAGTGTCTGTTATACGTTGTCACATACTCATTTCTATTTATTTTTCAGGGGAAATAATATATTTTCCATTAGCACGCAATTCCGGTTTGCTTAATACGTCTTCCAGGTTTTCCAACCCGCAGACTTCATAAATCATGCTGCTGACATCCAGACGTCTGGTATCAATCAGATCCAAAGCACGCTTTTGTGTATAAGGATTGATGAAAGATGCCTTTAGCACAAGCTCCTTCTGGAAAACTTCGAATGGTTTCACCTGGATAGTTTCATCCGGTTTTGTGAGCCCGAACATCATAACCACAGCTTTATTTCCTGCAATATCAATTGCCTGCCGGATTGTAGACGGCCTTCCCACACATTCAATCACGGTGTTGATCCAGGTCATTCCTGCCGCTTTCAATACCGCCTGAACATCTTCCTTTATAGGGTCAATACAGATATCTGCACCCAATTTCTTCGCTACTTCTCTTTTATTTTCCACCGGCTCCAGCAGAGCTACTTTGGCTGCTCCAGCCAGTTTCGCCAGCTGCATCATCAATAGACCGATCATTCCGCCGCCGATTACCACTACCTGATGTCCGGGCTGAATCTCACACATATCAATTCCGTGCAGGCAGCAGGCTACCGGTTCCGCCATAGCCCCCTGCTCAAATGTTGTATTTTCACCCAGCAGATACACCTGTCTTTCGTTGACTGCACAATATTCTGCAAATCCTCCGTTTACGGTAGTTCCATATCCAATCATATTCTCACAGTAATGTGCCGCGCCATTGCGGCAGGGTTCACAGGTTCCGCAATAACAATTGGGATCTATACATACCCTGTCCCCGACTTTGCAATTTACTACTTCTGCTCCTGTCTGAGCCACCACTCCTGAAAACTCATGTCCCAAAATCGTGGGAGGGGTTACTTCTGCCGCCCCTTTATCTCCCTCATAAATATGTACATCCGTACCGCATACCCCACATGCTTTTACCTGGATTAATACGTCCTTTGGTCCGATTTCAGGTTTTTTTGATTCTTCCACTCTCAAGTCATGCTTCCCGTAAAATACTACACTTTTCATGATCTTCCTCCATTTTTTCTCTTTTATTTTATACTTATACGTAACACCTAATCATAAGTAGAGTATATTACTTTATATTTAGAATAACAATTGATTTTTATCCCAATTTTCTTATTGATTTCTTGTATAAATTGCATAATAATATATTTTCATTGCTTTTTAAATACAGACATACTATGATAGAAAGAACGATAGGTCGATGAGATGAATTTAGCGAATTAGGAGGTTCTATGAGCGATAAAGGAATGACTACCATGGCAGTCAAAAGAATTAACAAAAATAAAGTATATTCTTTTATCTACCATGAGGGCACTACATCAAAACTGCAGATAGTCCAAAAACTGCAAATGGGTTTATCTACCGTAAGTCAGAACTTAAAAATTTTAGAAGAAGAAGGTCTGCTTGAAAAAAATGGATACTTTGATTCTACGGGAGGTCGGAAAGCCCGGGCAATCCAGATTCGACGTACTGCAAGAGTCTCGATCGGGATTGGAATTTTAAAAAAGATGGTTCATTTTGTGGCAATCGATCTCTATGGTACTGTGATTTTTGATTCCACACTGGACATCCCTTATCAGACTTCTAGAAAATACTACCGGCAGCTTGGACAGGAACTAGAGGGTTTTATATCCGGAAATGTCTTAGACAGATCTTCCATTTTAGGGGTATCCATTGCTACCCAGGGGATTATTGCACCTGATGGACAATCTGTAAGCTATGGTGTAATCATGGATAATATTCAGATGAAACTATCTGATTTTACAGAATATATTACTTATCCCTGCCGGCTGGAACACGATTCCAAGGCAGCGGCTTACCTGGAACTATGGAATCATAAAGAAATAGACAGCGCAGTTGTGTTTCTGCTGAACCGAAATATGGGCGGCTCTATCATTACGAACGGTCTGGTCCACCAGGGGATTCATATGCACAGCGGTATTATTGAACATCTATGTCTTACGCACGACGGACCGATGTGCTACTGCGGCAGCCGGGGCTGCCTGGAAACTTACTGTTCCGCCAACGCATTGGAACAAGCTTCCGGTATGGGTATCACACCTTTCTTTCAGAAATTAAGGAACGGGGATTCTGACTGCCGGCAAATTTGGGACAGCTATCTGGAACATCTGGCTTTTGCCATGCGCAACCTGAATATTATGATCGACGGTTCCATTATTATCAGCGGATATCTGGCTCCATTTTTTCTGGAAGAGGATGTGGTAACTCTTCTGAATCAAATAAATTCCACATCACCTTTTACCCTTTCCAGAGATCAGATCATTTTGGGCACTCAGGGACAATATACTCCGGCAGTCGGTGCCGCTCTTCATTATGTCAGTGAATTTTTGCAGAATGTCTGAAAACATTAGATTATGAAATAATTTTCCATACATGCTCCGGAAACTGATCTTTCTGCCGCATTATAGCCAACATTAACACAAAAGTGTGTTTTAAAACGCTCTTGGGTTGATGTTGGCTTTTTTTTGTTTTTTTACTAATTTTAAAATTATATTTTGCGTGGAATTTACCCGGAAAATAGCCTCATTTTTACAAATACATTCAACCTTAATCCAGGATATGGCTCTGTACAAGCCTTGACAAAGTAACAACTTTCCAATATACTATGAGTAGTTACTTTGAAAGGAGGCTGACAAATGATTCAATTTGAACATATAACTAAAGCCTACAAAACACAAAGAGTTTTGTCAGATGTCAATTTTACCATTGACAAAGGAGAATTAGTTACCATAATCGGAGAAAGCGGATGTGGAAAAACTACCCTGCTTAAAATGATCAACCGGCTGGTTAAGCCCAGCAGCGGTACCATTACTATCCATGGAGAGAATATTAAAAACGTAGATGAGGTGGCACTGCGCAGGAAAATCGGTTATGTCATTCAGCAAACCGGTTTATTTCCCCACATGACCGTTCAGGAAAATATTGAGTTGATATCCAAACTACAGAAGACAGCTCCCGCAGAACTTGCCAAGAACACCAAAAGAATGATGCAGATGGTGGGACTTGACTGCGATGAGTTTTTGAACCGCTACCCCACCCAGCTTTCCGGCGGCCAGCAGCAGCGTGTTGGCGTTGCCCGGGCATTTGCAACCAATCCGGATATTATTCTTATGGATGAGCCGTTCTCGGCACTGGATCCAATTACTAGATCAGATTTGCAGGACGAGCTGATACAGTTACAGTCTAAACTTAAGAAAACGATAGTTTTTGTGACGCATGATATGGATGAGGCTGTAAAAATTGCTGATAAAATATGCATTATGCGGGACGGAACTATTCTGCAGTACGACACACCGGAAAACATTCTGAAAAATCCGGCAGATGAATTTGTTTCTCATTTCGTCGGACAGAACAGAATCTGGTCCTCTCCGGAGTTTATTAAAGTGTCAGATATTATGATAGAAAAGCCCATTACGACGGCAAAGGACATGTCTGTCTTGAAGTGCATTGACAAAATGAGGCAAAATAAGGTAGACAGTCTGCTGGTAGTGGATCCGGAAAGCAAGCAGCTTTTAGGCATTGTAAAGGCAAGCCGGCTCAGAGGCGTGGAGGACAAAACACAGACTGCTGAAGTATTCATGAAGCAAAATGTTCTGACTCTGAAACCTGAAGAAAGTATCTTGGATACAATCAAACTGGTGACAGAGAATCAGTCATCCACCGTTCCCGTTACAAATGAGGACGGCAGATTGGTTGGCTTGATTACCAGGAGCAGTCTGGTAACAACACTGAGTCAGCAATATCTGGATGTGGGAGAGGAGGATGAAGAGTGAATTTCATAGAATATATTCAATTAAATTATATTCAAATCATTAGCTTGCTGGTGGAACACATCAAGCTGACAGCTATTTCTGTGGGACTGGCGATTTTAATCGGTGTGCCTCTGGGCATTCTAATCTCCTATGTGAGCAAAGCAAGCAAGCCGATTTTATCGGTGGCAAATATTGTACAGGCAATACCAAGCATGGCGCTTCTGGGCTTTATGATTCCTTTTCTTGGGATCGGAACGGTACCGGCAATATGCGCGGTCGTGCTGTATTCTCTGCTGCCAATTATCAAAAACACCTATACCGGACTTGAGAACATCAACCCGCAAACCTTAGAGGCAGCAAAAGGAATCGGACTCACTCCTTTTCAGGTGTTAACACGGGTTCAGATTCCGCTTGCCCTTCCTGTCATTATGGCGGGTGTACGAATTGCATCCGTCACAGCTGTAGGCTTAATGACCATGGCGGCTTTTATCGGCGCCGGAGGGCTTGGCTATCTGGTATTTTCAGGAATTCGTACCGTTAACAACAATCAAATTCTGGCTGGCGCAATACCCGCATGTATATTGGCATTGCTGGTGGATTTTTTGATTGGCACCGTGGAAAAACTGGTAACGCCAATCAGCCTGCAAAAAGGGGATAACAGCATAAAGAAGAAGCATCGAAATATGCAAAAAGGTATTCTGGTGACAGCCGCTGTTGCTACTGCTGCCATTCTTATTTTTACTTCCATTGGCAGTACCTCCAGTACCGGACGAACAATTACAGTGGGCTCTAAGGATTATACGGAACAGGCTATTTTAGGTAATATGGCAGCGGATTTTATTGAAGACCGCACGGATATTACGGTTAACCGACGGGTAGAGCTCGGCGGCACACAGGTTTGCTTTGGTGCCATGAAAACGGGCGATATTGATATGTATGTAGAATACAGCGGCACGGCATACAGCGATACCCTTCAGCATCCCCCTGTCAATGATGTGGAACTGGTCTATAATACCGCGAAGGCAGAGCTGAAAGAACTGTATGATATTGATGTTCTAAAACAGATGCAGTTTAACAACACCTATGTTATGGCGGTCACCCAGGAAACCGCACAGAAATATAAGCTTGAAACCATCAGCGATCTTGCAAAGGTTGCTAACACTATGAAATCGGGTACCGTATTTGAGTTCTCTAATCGTGCCGACGGGCTGCCCGGTCTTCAGAAAGAGTACGGCTTTACCATAGGCGAAAGCCTGACGCTGGATGGTTCCCCCCGATACACAGCATTGATTAATGGTGATGTGGATGTCATTGATGCTTTTGCAACTGACGGCCTTCTGAAAAAATTTAATCTTAAGGTTCTGACGGATGACAAATCCTTTTTTCCGCCCTATTATGCAATGCCCATCATTCGTGGGGAAGTGCTGGAGGAATGTCCGGAAATTGCCCCCCTTATGGAAGAACTGGGAGAATATCTTACTGATGAAGTCATGATGGATCTGAATTACAAGGTAGACGAATTACAGCAGCCCCCCGAGCAGGTTGCCAGGGAATTTTTGACCGAGAAAGGTTTAATCAGTTAATAGCAATAGCTAGTATTCAAACCACGAAAAAATCCTTGTGACCGGTACTGGACTATGATATATTTATAACAGATAATTTATTTATACAGGAGATGTATTTCACATGGAAGAAAACAAAAGTGAAAAAGTAGTTCAACTACCGGTTTATCAAAAAATCGCAGCAGATATCGCTGCCAAAATAGCAGAGCGAAAATACCTTGTGGGCGAGAAAATTTATTCACGCTCTGTGATTGCAAGTCAGTATTCTGTATCACCGGAGACGGCTCGTAAGGCAATCTGCATACTGGCAGATTTGGAAATTGTTTCAACAACAAAAGGCAGCGGTGTTACGATCCTGTCCCAGGAAAAAGCGTGGCGGTTTCTACAGCAGTTTAACAGTGTACAAACCATTCACAACTATAAAAAAGATCTGCTTGACAATATTTCCCGTCAAAAAAAAGAACTGGACAATTTAAATGAAAAGGTAGCGGCACTGATCGAAAGTACAAACCGGTTTCAAATGCTGCACCCTTTTATGCCCTATGAATTTGAAATTCTTTCAGAGATGCTGTGCATAGGAAAAACTTTAGCAGAATTGCGATTTTGGGAACACACCACAGCAACTGTGATTGCAATTCGCAGAAATGGTGAGGTTTTAATTTCCCCCGGTTCCTATGCTACATTAAATGAGAAGGATATTATTTACTTTATTGGTGATGAATATTCACCGGATCGGGTCACAAACTTTTTGCTGCAAAAATGTTAATGTCGAGGAATTACGTCTGATTTCCTTGTTTCTGGCAGCTGTGCGTCACAGTTTGTGGGAGATTTGTCCCGGATGAAGGGCGCGTAGCGGGCTACGTAACCTATTACGGGCATTGCCATCCATACGGCTATCTCAAATCACTCTTCATTTTTCTGCCAAAAACCAGGGCAGAAGCGCAATATATACAAAATGCATACACCAGAATAATACAAAGGGGTTTTGCCAAATCTCCGAAATTCCCCTGCACAGCCATTCTTGCGCCATTCACTCCCTGATAAAACGGTAATATATGTGCAATTTTCGTTATGGTGCCGCCTATCATATCCACATCCATCCACACGCCTCCGAGCATGCTGACAAGGGTAATGATGATGGAACAAATTCCCGGTGCCGCTTTATCATTTAATAAAGTTCCAAAAAACATACCGATTCCGATAAACATAATAGCTGACGGGATCAGCACCAATATTCCTGCAAACAGATATCCAATCTGAAAGCTGTAACCAATTATCCTTCCGGTCACAAACCCAACGCAAAAAGTAATCAGCACCTGGCATATGGCTATGATCGAAATTGCCAGTGTATATCCCATTACAAAATCAAATGGCCTCATGGGAGATGCATACAGCCGGACCAGGAAAGCAGTCGAACGGTCTTTGGAAACCTGAAGTGCCGTAAACAGCATGACAAAAGTTAATCCAAAAACTGCTATTCCGGGTACAAGTGACTGGATATGGAAAATTGTCATACCCGCTTCATTTGGGATACTTCTGTCAATGACCGTCATCACAATCAGCATAACTATGGGAAATCCCAGGCAAAAAATATAACTTAATGGATCTCTCAACATTTCTTTTACGACTCTTTTTGCAAACACAATGCTCCTCATCATAATCTCTCCTTCTGCTTAAAAGCACGCTTAAAAATGGGAATCCGTATTTTGTGCAATGGTAATAAAAGCATTTTCCAATGAATCTGCATTTGTCAGGGCTTTTAATTCCTCTACACTGCCGCAGGCTTTAATCTCTCCGTCCACCATAACCGCAACGCGGTCAGACAGATGTTCCGCCTCTTCCATGTAATGGGTAGTAAGTACAATTGTCACTTCCCCTTTCAATGCTTCAATATCTTTCCACAGCTCTCGTCTCGCAAGTACATCCAGCCCAAGTGTCGGTTCATCCAGATAGAGAATTTTGGGACTGGTTATCAATGCCATGCCGATACTGACCTTCCGCTGCCAACCACCGGAAAGGGTCTTCGCTTTCTGCTTCTTTACTTCCTCAAAGGAAAACATCTGTATGATTTTATCCACCTGTTCTTTTACCTCATTTGAAGACAGTCCATAGAGTTCCGCCATAAACTCCAGGTTTTCCAGAACCGTCAGATTTGGTGCCACTGCCGTTTCCTGCGTAGACAGGTTGCTGATATTTTTGATTTCCTGCATTTCACTGCGAATGCTTTTACCGAAAATAAAAGCCTCTCCGCCTGTTGGTTTGGAAAGTCCGCTCAGCATTCTGATTGTGGTTGTTTTTCCTGCGCCATTGACGCCAAGCAGTGAAATAATCGTTCCTTCTTCCACTTCCAGGGAAATATCTTTGACGGCAGCTTTTAAACCAAACTCTTTTCTCAGATTTTTTATTACAATTGCTTTGTCCTTCATCCTACTCATCTCCTTTTATGATTGATTCATTTCTTCCAGCTTCCGGTTAATAGCATCTATATCCTGGCGGCAGATTCTGTACTGGACATACCAGCTTATGACATATCCGGTTACATAGCTGCATACAACAGTGACTGTTGACTGCAAATATTTTCCAAAGCCCCAGCAGAACATACTTACCGGCACCCAGACAGCGGCTGTGACTATAAAATATACAATGCTCTGCTTTACCAGACTCCAGCTTTTTATTTCCATTATCTCCGTCCCCATAGCAAATGACATTGCAGTGATGCCGATCAAAAGGCATTGTACGGCAAAAGCTATCAGATCGGATGGAAAATGTGCTGCAAATTCCGGAACCACCGGAGCGGTTTTACCCTCTCCGATTGTAAAAATCAGTATAACCCCAAAAATAAGATTAATGGTTACACCATAGGAGAAGCTGCTCAGTCCTTTATAAATAACCCGTTTTATCATACAATTCACCTCATATTCCCAAAGCATGTTTGATTCTGGAAACGTATCTTCTGGATGCATATGTTTCTGTATCATTTTTAAAATAAATCCGTATGGTTCCTACGATATCTGTATCCAGCCGCCGTATTTTCCTGATATTAATAATTTCGGAATTCGATATTCTAACAAAGTGGCTGTCATCCAGGATTTTCTCCAGTTCGTACAGCCTCTCTCGCAGCTGATAGGTGCCGGTATCCGAAACTGCAAAAACTTTCTTACTCTGTGAATAAATGCGGATGAGAGATTCACATGGTAGAATTTCAGCGCTATTCTGTTGATATCCGGTCAATGTCAAATTGACTGCCTGCCCGATAATCTGAACAAGGCTGTCTGTAATATGGTTCTTTTCATCACTGCATATATGAATTTCCGGCTGCTTATATTTCTTATCAATCAAAAGTTGTATTTTCATGGTTCCCTTCCTAAATTCCTAAATGCTTACGGATGCATTGCTCAAAGCTTATTGATCTATGCTTTAACGCTCCATGCCTTGTGGATAAACGGATTATCCCATTTCAAAATGGTAAAGTCAATGCTGCTGCGACAACTGGTCATTTTGGGATGACAAATGGTAATCTGAGCTTCACGACATTTCATAACTCGCCTTCATTGGCAGCTTCTACTATAACCTCTTCTACCATAGATTCATCGGTAAAAGTTATGTAAAAAACCGCCTGGGGCCAGTTCAGGCTCGTCCTGGCATGTTTGCCTTTCTGCCGCGCCGTCTGTTCCAGCAATAACAGCAGTTCATTCAAAACCTCCCTGGTCAGGTAGCCGCCCCTCCAATGGAAAATCAATGGCCTCCCCTTTCGGATAGCTTGCAGCGTCCTCTTAGCCACATCCTCCGTCTTTGTAAAAGACAGCTTTTTTTCCCGGTAATAAAAATGGTTCCCATCATTACAGACAGGTGCCTCATAAATGACCGGCTCATGATCCCGGAAAAATTGCTTATCCTCCAGATTAAAATAGTCATATCTGATGATCCCTTCGTGTCCAAGGGTGTTGTCAAAGGTTACATCCAGCTGATAATACTTACCGTCCATTCTTATAATATTCCAGGCATGCCGGTACTTGATTTTTTTGTCCGGATTGGCTTCTGAGATTGCAATGATACACCAGATTCCCAGAGCATCACAGAGAATTTTTACCGTTTTGGCAATGCCCTCGCACACCCCTACCCCCTGGCCGAGCGGACCGATGATCTCATGGGAATACGGTTTTTTCAGTTTGTCATAGCGGACATTGTTACAGATGAAGTCATGAATGTACAGCTCCTTTTCCAAGTCCGGCAGGGACTGAGCAGGGCGAACCAGCTTTGTGATTCTGGCATTAATTGCCTTTTGATGTTCTTTCATTTTTCCTTTCTCAAACAAATATTCCGGGATAACCTCCACATTAGTGGAGCCCTGATATAAACGGTATTGGAGCCCCACCGCATAGAATATTTCAGGAAAATCCAGCCTCAGTTTGAAAAAAATCTCTCCCAATTCCCGTACCTCAAGCCTCGGAACAAGAAATGCGGAGTCCATTGTCAAAAGACCTGCTTTCATTGCCTGGTACACCTTCTGTTGTATTTTGTTCATATGATTATAATAGTAGCGTTCCATTATTTCCTCCGTATTTTTCATGTTTTTTTATATGGTTTTATATGTTTTTTATGCTATTTTGGTATCACTGAATGTTATCCCGGTAAAATGCAATCTTTCCATCCAGGTTTTTCAGGGTATTCATCCCACCTCTTCTTTTCCTCCACCACAGATTTCCGATGAAGGACCAACAGTTCCATTCTTTCGCCCATAGTTGCATCTCCCTCATACCTTAATTCGGAATAATGCCTGATATCTCTTAAAAGCATTCCCGTCTCTTTCAACCGCTGTATGAATTTCACCCATTCCACATCACTTTCACAGTAATCCCGCCGTCCGGCAGAATCCCGATTCACATGGATTAAACCTTTCTTCTCATAGTAACGTAGTGTATAGGTACTGATTGCTGTGATCTTTGAAAATTTTCCGATAGTCATATATTTTCCTGCTTTCCTCTTATTTACATTATCAGGTATCTCTGGGTTTAGCTGATTAAGACGCTTTGTAGATGTAGGTAGTGTACAGAAAGATGGTTTTCTCAGCAAAAAAGTGCTTGACTTAGAGTATAGTCTAAATCATATCCTTATGATTATAAATGATTTGGAGGAAAAAGAAAATGGAGAAAACTAGATTTGAAACAGGTATGGAAAATTTGAAAAGAATTGACGGCATTGGCGGCGAAGCAGTGATTCAGTCTTTAAGTTCCATATCGCCCGATTTGGAAAGATACATTGTAGAATTCGCATTTGGAGAAATTTATGACAGAGAGGGGTTATCTCTTCAGGAGCGCGAGATGATCACCATAGCCTGCCTGCTGACTGCCGGAGGATGCGAACCGCAATTGGAGGTTCATATCAACGGTTCTCTTAATGTAGGCATCACTCAGGAAAAAATAACAGAAACCTTTTTACAATGTATTCCCTATACCGGATTTGCCAAAGTATTAAATGCCATTCAGGCTGCCAAAAAGGTATTTACTGAAAGAGGATTAATTTAAAACAAATTGATCATTTTCAGTTGAAACCCCATCCTTTTCATGTTACTGTAGTGGAAATAATGCAGCAATCATTTATTGCAGAGAATCATTTATGCCAAAGTGTGTTTTAAATTCATTTCATCCATCTGCACGCCCCACTTTGCGGTATAAATGCTGGCAAACAATTATTGACGGAGGACATTTTTATGAAAATTCGTGATGAATATACCTGCCCTTTAGAACTGGTACATGACATGATAAAGGGAAAGTGGAAAACAATTATTTTATGGCGGCTGCGTCTGGGAGGCACTTCATTAGCCAAACTGGAAAAGGATATCGACGGTATTACGCAGAAAATGCTTTTAGAACAGCTGAAAGAGCTGATCACATATGGATTGGTAGAAAAGAAATCTTATGAGGGATATCCTCTTCATGTTGAATATTCCCTTACTGAAGACATGGGGCTTCAGATTTTAGAGGCATTAAAAATCCTGCAGCATATTGGAATTGACTATCTAAAGAAAAATGGTAAGGATGATATGTTAACAGAAAAAGGCATTACTGCGGAATAATACCCACAAAAAAGTGGGTAATTTACGCTCTATCCTCCCACTGCTATAATGGCATTAACCAATACAGCAAGGAGGTAACAATATGGTAGTAACAAGTGATGGAATTATAAATGGAATCATACAAGATCCTTATGGCGGCCGAGGAAGCCAATTTAATGAAAATGGCATTCCCACCTATTCCCTGCCGTTCAGGATTGAAAATGCACCGGAGGGGACTGCATCATTTGCTCTTGTTCTGGAAGACAAAGATGCCTATCCTGTCACCGGGGGCTTCGTCTGGGTGCATTGGCTGGCGGCTGATATTACACGCAATGTAATAAATGCAAATGAAAGCCAGACAGCAACCGACTTTACCCAGGGTGTCAACAGCTGGACCAGCATGCAGGGAAATAACCAGTCAAAGGAACTCTCCTGCTATTACAGCGGTATGACTCCTCCTGATCAGGCACACATTTATGAACTTCACGTTTTTGCACTTGATACGCTGCTGCATTTAGATTCCGGATTTCTCCTGAACGAATTATACCGGGCGATGGACGGACATATTTTAGATCAGTACACATTAAAAGGCATCTATGATAAAGTATGATATTCTAAAACGGGTGCACAAAAATACCGGGAAAACAGCACATTCCCTGGCTGTTTCATCCCGGTTTTTTAACGCATCGCTTTTCCAGATGTTTCTTTTATCACATTAAAGTCTAATAAATAGAACCGTCCATACGGAAAGTTCCTCTACTGAAAAGTTAATAAATTTCCCTTTCTCATTATCAATGTAAGCATATTCTAATGATTTACTTTTACAAGTATCTCTGTCTGGGCTTGCGCAGTAGACTCCCTGGATATCACCATCCACATTCACAGTAAAAGTAAGATTCTTCTGTTTGAAAGGTACTGCTTTCCCTTTATTCCAGCTATCTTCGCTGCAGCCACATAAATTTATTAAATAGAGACATTTAAATCTTTCATTTTCCCGGATCGTAATCCAGACTTTACCCGCTTCTCCGTTTACACTCCAGTTTTCAAATCCACACTGGTATTCATAATTATCCCATCCAATATGGGTCATGGATACATCCTGTAACGTACTGTCATAAAATAGATTTAGATAGCGTATCATAAAGTCATAATATTTACGCATAACTGCCGCTGTCTCATCTGACATAATACTATAATCACCATAATATCCCTGTGTCAGTACTGCATTATTCTCTCCTATCAACAGATGATATCCACCATTTGAAACAATGGCTGCTGTGAGAATATATGCTGCATTAGCCGCCGAAAAGGAATCTTCCGTACGGAATGGTGCCAGGTAGGCAGCCAGAATCACCGGTTTCCTGTTCCCGGATAACTGCTTTGCTTCCTGTATCAGCTGCTTGATATGGTAATAGCGGTCATAGGGAGACCATACTTCAATATATACAGCATCCACTGTACTTTTTGCTGTTTCAGCAACCGGCCAGTTTCCCACGTTGTTGAAAACAAGACAAGGCTCATCCACCGCTTTCTGCAGTTCCTCCCGTGTCTCATCGATCAGTCCGCCAAATTCCTGATCCAGTTTCACAAGTTTCGGCCGTTCCTGTAAATGGGAAAATGCAGTTTTTGGAAACCCGTAAGTGTCCATGTGGATTCCTGAAAATCCCGCTCTTACAATTGCATCCCTATATTGTTCGATTAAATGGGTTCTCCAGGGCGCCCCCTTTTCTATATTCATAATATAAAAAACATCTATAAAACGGAATACTTCCTGGTTTCCGTTATAAAAAGCCCAATTTTTATGGCTATTATAAAAGTCCCCGGAAGCGGCATAGACTGCCCCGTATGCCATAGACTTCATGCCATACCCGGAGGCTGTTTTTATTTTAGTTTTGACCGTCCTGAAATCAATCTGTTTTCCCATCATATCCTGATAAACGTCATGAGGCGGAACCAGGGTGTCATGCCGGTAAGACCAATCATAGAACTGCACCATATTTATATGGTATTTTCTTAACTGCTCTATCGCTCCATTATCTGTGTCTTTTTCCTCAAAATCACTGACAAAGCCATAGCGCAGGGAACGTTTGGGATTATCTGCAACATCAAATGCTGTCTCCAGAATTTCCGTTCCATGTTCTCCATAGAGCAAAGCCTCCACGCCATATCCGGCAAATGGTTCATCAAAACCCCCTATACGGATGTCGGTGACTTCCGACAGGGTTCGTATTTCTTTTACTAATGCCTCTTTCTCCAGCATATAAATCTGAATCACGGCATTATTAAATTTTTCCTCCTGCAATTCAAGACGTAAAGTAATTTCTTCATTCCTTAGATACTGCGCCTTTAGCGGATATAAATCCATCATTTTTTCCTCCTGTCTACTTCTATCCTGTCGATATACCTGATCCTTTCCACTAATCTGATCTATCTATCCTTTCAATGCACCGTCAGTCAGCCCCTGCATCAGATTCTTCTGAAAAGCTAAAAACACAATAACAACCGGTATAATTGCTATAACTGCAGTTGCTGCCAGAAGATTCCATTTTGCCCCTGCGAACTGCTGGAAATAGACAGACAGCGCCTGGGGAACATTATGTTTTGTGCTGTCCTGCAGGAAGAAAACAGACTGGGCATAATTATTCCATATCCCGAATCCATTTAATATAATCACAGCAGATATGGAGGGTTTCAGCAGCGGAAATATAATTTTCCAGAACACCTGGAAATAGCTGCATCCATCTATTATGGCTGCCTCCTCGATTTCTCCCGGCAGTGCTTTGATAAAACCAGTGAATACAAAAACCGCCTGGGGAATTGCCAGGGTGGCACATACACATGCCATTCCCCACAAGGTATTCACCGCCTTAATGCGAATCATTAGGCTATACAGCGGAACTGTATTAATAATCCCCGGTACCATCATACAGCAAAGCAGTATCGCAAATATAGATTTATTCAGTTTATTGGAAAACCGCGCGATAGCGTATCCCGCCATAGTTGCCAGTATGACGATCAATAAGATTGCAAGCAGCGTGATTATTCCGGAATTAATCATGGCCCTTCCTATATGAGACTGTTTCCATCCTTCTATAAAATTCAGGAAATAAAAATCCGGAAGAAACATATTGCCGTCATAAAAATTACGCTGGGGCGTATTCAGCGAAAGGATCAGCAGTATGGCAAAGGGTGTCAGGCATAGAAGGCTGATCAGGACAATTGCCAGATACCGAACACACAAAGATAATTTTTTCACATCGAATTCCCCCTATTCTTTTTCTTTCATGAGACGCAAAGATGCAGCAACCGGAATCAGTACAATTACAAACATAATCATTGCAACAGCGGTAGAATAACCGGTCTTACTTCCATAACACATTCTCATAATATAAATGCTCAGTGTCTCCGTCTGATACCCCGGTCCTCCTCCGGTCAGTGACATTACAATATCAAATACAGAAAGAGAACCTATAATATTGGTAATCACATTGATTCTTACTGATGGTCCCAGCAGCGGTAAGGTAATATAACGGAAACATTTCATTTTACCTGCTCCATCAATTTCTGCAGCCTCATACAATTCCTTTGAAATCCCCTGGAGCCCTGCGAGATAGATAACCATAGTCATCCCGGCATACTGCCATACATTTACAAGGATAAGAACCAAAAGTGTGGTGCCATATCCTCCCATCCAGTTTCCAAACCATTCCGGATGGCCTGCATGATCCGCCAGGTGAAAGAGAAAACCCCGTCCGGGCTGAAGCAGAAGATACCATATGTAACCCATGATTAAAGGACTGATAATTGCCGGCATATAAATGCACATTCTGGCTGCAGATTTCCCCTTAAAGGACGAATTCAATAAAAGAGCATATAACAGACCAATGATATTCAGCAGCGGAGCGCTTCCCAATGCAAATAAAACCGTCGTCTTTATATCGGATAGTGCCCTTTCATCCCTGAAAAAATCTATAAAATTCTGAAATCCTATGAAATTTGCTTTCCCTATGCCATCCCAGTCGGTAAAACTCATGCCAATTCCTTTGATCAGCGGATAGATAAAAAACACAAAAAATAATGTGAATGCCGGGATTGCCATAAACTGGTGTAATCCTATTTTGTACCTTCTCATTCTGACCCCTCTCTTTCCCGGAGTATATCTGAAAAATGTCTGCGCACAGTATAACTGAAATTATTCTGATTTTTTATCAAAACCATCGTTCCATGCCTGTGCATAAGCTTTGGCAAATTCGTCCGGTGTATACTGGCCCGCAAAAAGATTTTGCAGCAGCCTGCCTGCGTCGTCACCAGAAAATCCTGCGGGTTTTTCATTGGTATAACCGATATTCACTGCATTTTTTAATGCTGCGGTTACCTCATCTGCGATTGTTTTCGGTGCCCATTCAGCAGTTACATCCTGAAATGCACTGGGAGCTTTTGCCGCTTCACAATATTTCTTCTGGTTTTCCGGCTGAAACAGGAAATTTAAAAATTCGATACATTCCTCCTTATGTTCTGTTGTTGCAGAAATAGAATAACCCGAATCTTCTGCGCTTAATACAACCGGGCTGGAGTCAGGCATATAAGCCGGATAAGGTGCAAACCCCATCTGGTTCTCCATGTCCGGATTGGCATCCAGTATACTGGAGATTGCCCACATACCATTGCTGAACATCGCAGTCTTTCCACTGACAAAATCCTGTACACAGTTATCATTGGTTGCCGTCAGAACATCCTTGTTGATCAGCTCTTTATCCTGTAGATTCTTCATCTTATCTGCAAAAACAGCCATTGCTCCATTACTGTCTGCAAACCGCAGTTTGCTCTGGTCATTTTTAAGCATTGCTTTTTTTGCATCCAGTGTCCCCAGCGTAGATTTGATATAACCGTGTGGGATAAATTCTATCAAATGTCCCAGATGCCAGGCTTCACTTCCGAAAATGAACCATGGAACTACATCCGGTTTTTCCGTTTTGATTTTCTCTAAGGCTTTTTCGAAATCATCCCATTTCGCGGGAAATTCTTTCATACCCAGATCGTTAAAAATACTTTTGTTATAGAAGAATCCTGCCATGGTCATATTAGTACATACACGAAATGCCTTTTCCTGGTTGACATCGGTACAAGCCTCTTTCATTTCCGGCGACATTCTGTCCCACCATTCATTCTGATCAGACAAGTCCATATACTTGCCTTCATCCACAAATCCCTGTTCATATGTTGTCATGATATCCGGTACTTCATTGGATGCAAATTTAATCTTAATTATATTACTTGCATCCTTCTGATACTCCTGTTCCACAGTAATTCTGTCCTGTGATTTATTGAAATCATCAATAATTTCATTCATCACATCAATGGTTTCAATTTTTCCGGTAAAGAGTTTAATGTTCACTTTTTCAGCATTTTTGGAAGTGGCGGATTCAGGTGCTTCACCGGTATTCCCACAGCCGGCGAGGCTGCTGCATGCCATCACAGATACAAGAGCCAATGCTGTAATTTTGTTCTTTTTCATTTTACGTTCCTCCTTCATATGTCAGGTAACATATCCGTACCTGAAAATGTTTATTTGATGATTTCATCTTAACATTCCTTTTTTCAGTATTAAATACCATATATTTTAGATCATGGTTTCAGTTTTTTATATTTGTGAACCGGCGCTTGCCATTTTATTCAGACTGTATAATAATATAATAAAAGAACTGCAAATGAAAGGGAAAGGGAATTATTATGAAACATTTCAGACATCCAACGTTTCGTACAAAACTTATTTTTATGATCTGCCTATTCACCGTTTTCATTGTACTGGTTGTTTCCTTTCTGAATTACCGTTGGTATTCCAGGCAGCTGACAAAACAGACAATTAATCAGACTCAGCAGATCATTGAACAGGCCGGCTCAAATATAAACACTTACCTTGATGAATTAAACCGGCTGACTTTAGCCCCTTACTATAATGACACTATACTTGAAAATCTTGAAAAAGCTTCTGGTACGCCGCAGGAACAATTGAATTCCAAACGGAAAATTGAGAACTTTCTGTCATCCGTAATGACACTGCCAAGGGATGAAATACTGCGGGTTTATATGATGAATGAAGATCATATTTATGCATATACCAGAACCCCTTATGAAATGTCAGATTATGATTCCTACCCGGAAAGCTCCTGGTACCGGGAAGCATTGTCAACTACCAAACCGATTTATATACCGCCTCATTTAGAAAAGGCATTTGGAAATAAGAAAACTCCGATCTTCTCCATCGTCAGACAGATCCGAAGCAAACAGGATAATAAAAAAATTCTGGGTGTCATGAAAGTTGATGCTGACTATACCGGAATTAAGAAAATATGTGACCGTGTGGAATTAAAAAATGACGGCGCCCTTTTTATTTTGAATGATGATAATCAGATTATCTACCAGACTTCTGAACTTACGGAACCTTCACTGGCAGAACATATTAACCCGGATACCAATCCGAATGATCGTTTCCTGGTGGATTCACTTGGAAACAAGTACCTGGTTAACAGCTATTCTATATTTTCTTCCGGTTTAAAAATAATTGCTTTAAATTCTTACCGCGAATTAATGCAGCCCATAAAAGATAATCTGGAGAAAACAATCCTTCTGGCTTTTTCCTGTATTTTGCTTACCATTGCATTTTTTGCACTTTTTATTAAACAATTTCTAACCCCACTGTTTGAAATCATTGGTCTTATGAAGGAAGTGGAAAATGGAAATCTGGAGATTCAGGTAGCTGTAAAAAATCAGGATGAAATTGGTTATCTTGCCGCTTCTTTTAACAAAATGGTTCAGAATCTCCAGCAATTTCTGACCCGAAATACTCAGCTCGTCAAGGAAGTTTACGAAACTAAATATCTATATAAAGAGTCACAGTACAATGCCTTGTGCAGCCAGATAAAACCTCATTTTATGTACAACACCTTAAATACCATCAGTCTTCTGATAAAATGCAGGGAAAATTCCAAAGCCGTACATGCTATTGAATCCTTTTCTTATTATCTGGGCGGAATAATGAACATTGACAAGGAAATTTCCATTGAAAAAGAGATACAGATCTGTCAATCCTATTTATCCATCATGCAGCTGCGATATGAGGACAAACTGACTTACCATATAGATATCGAAGAAGAATTGTATTCCTGCCAAATTCCATCTCTTTCCATACAGCCTTTGATCGAAAATGCGGTAAAATACGGTTGTGAACCCAAAAGAGGGGCAACCCGCATTCTGATTTCTTCCAAGCTGACTGCCCATGGATACCAGATCCGAATCTCTGATAATGGATTGGGTATGGAGCCGGAAACTCTGGAGAACGTAAAAAAACATATTCAGGATATTAAACTGCATCATCAGGAAGATACCACCGAACTTCTGGGAAACATTGGTTTGATAAATATCTGGAAACGACTTTATTTAAAATTTGGAGAAAAAGCAGAACTGGAACTTATCTCTTCTTACGGGAAAGGAACCACCGTTACCCTATATCTCCCAGAAAGAGATATGCAGAAAAGGAAGGAGGATAATAACAATGTATCATGTATTAGTAGTTGATGATGAAACACTTATGCGTACATATCTCGCCAGCTGCATTCCTGCATTTACAAACAAATTCCGGGTCAGCGGAATTGCAAAAGATGGGCTGGAGGCTATGGAACTGCTGAAGAAGCAGCACTATGATTTAGTTATTACTGATATACAGATGCCGGAAGTAGACGGACTAAGTCTGGCAAAATATATCCATGAAAATTTTCCGTCTATAGCAGTCATTATTATCTCCGGTTACAATGATTTTGAATATGCCAGAAAAGCAATCAAATATCAAGTTACCGATTATTTATTAAAACCGTTAGTGGATCAGACACTGACAGACCTTCTGGAGACTATTGCAGAACGTCTGAAAGGACAGAATCTCTCCCAATTCCTGGACCAGGGAAATCTGTCCTCCGATGCAGAGATGAAAAAACAGCTGTTATTATCCATCATTGAGGAAAATACAAACATGACATATGAACTTTTCAAAAAGCTGGAGGACTCGGACTTGTCATTGATGTCCGCATACGGATGCATCTTAAAATGTACGATCGATGAACTGGATCTTATACTGAAAAACAATACTGCAATTGATGTTACGACAGATCATTTAAAACTTAATCAAATTGTTCAGGACATTTGTGAGGAATATGGATATATGACTCTTTACAATGCAAATGGCTCCACTTTCATACTAATCAGTGAAGACACCGAAACAAAGCTTATACAAAACATGAGCAGGCTGTACTTACAAATAGAAAAAAAATCCCAAGAACAAAAATTGCCCAGGTTAACCGGCATCTGCGGAAAAACGGTAACCGATATTATGGATCTGCCTCTTTCCATGCAAAGTATTTACGATATGCTGCCCATTACGCTGATTGATAAAAACTATCCGCTTATAGCGGGGCTCATTGAACAGCATGCCGCTTTTAAGGAAAAAATACACAGGATCAGCGAGAACATTTTCACCGATTACCTGATACAATCCATAGATAAACTGTACATTGACGTAAAAATTTTCTGTACCCTTTTTCTGGAAACAAAAAGTTTTTCCTCGGTACTTCGGTATGGTTCCTATCTGATTCAATATATCAGCGAAAGATCCAATATTAATCTGCCCTATATACGCAAAGCATATGATGAGCTGACCAGACAGGTAAATACCCAGCTTCCTGCCGGTCTGCCCGAAGAATCCACTGCCACTCAGATTATCAGCAATGCAATCAGCACCCTGATTGGGCTGGAATCCAAACCTGCTCTGCCGGAATCCATGCAAATCGTTACAGCTGCAAAAGAATTTATTCTATCCCATTACCAGGAGAATATTTCATTATCTGATGTTGCAGACCACTGCAGGGTAACCAACAGTTACTTAAGCGATCTGTTTCATAAAAAACTGAAGGAACCCTACTCCAAATTTATTTTGAGAATCAGAATGGAACAGGCTGTGAGGCTATTACGCCAAAATCCGGATATTCGAATTTATTCCATAGCGGAGCAGACTGGTTTTGTATCGGTAAAGCATTTTAATACTGTATTTAAAAAATATTATGGAGTTACACCAACGAATTATTTAAAGGATAAATAATTATGTTATTTTCTATATGCTTCAAGTGCTTCGTCCATTAAACCGTCTATACCCTCTCTCACTTCCTGAAAGCGGCTGCTGTACCAAAGCGTAACCCCGTTGGCATCCAGCTCTTTTACCGCTTTCATGGTCTCCCTCTTTAACTCTTCAAATTCCAGGTCATCTGCAGCATAGATACAGCGAAATACCGCTTCATTCATATAAGCATTGATGCGGTCAGATTTTTTTATAATTTCCTCCGGTGGATTTCCTATTTCTGTCAGATAGGATGACCATATGATATTAGGCAGCCGTTCTCCTTTTCCATTTGTATAATTGCTAAAATACTCATAAAAACTTTTCGTACCATAAAAAGAAAGGGCATCTTTTTCTACTGCAGAATAACCGCTGGGATCTGTATTATACTCCGGTTGTATATAAGAACCTTTTTTATCCAGATCTCTGCCGGAATATCCATTTAACCCGGTATATTTGCCCGTTCCGTATACCTCCGCCATATCTGTAATTCCCAGTGAATCATCTCTTTCGTACTGCTTTGTAAGCACCTCTTCCCCTTCTTGCTCCTCCCAAGCCAGATTCCTTGCTCCCTGGGTAATAACACGGGAGCCTTCTTCTGAAAAACACCAGTCCAAAAATTCCATTGCTTTTTCCGGGTGCTTGCATTTGCCGGAAATCGCAAATTCATTGAGACCCAGGACACGTTCCCAATAAACAGGCACTGTCTTCACATCCTCAAAAGGCTTTATCGGCATGTAGCCGGCATCCTTCATTCCCTTCCCGGCAAGAATGGACTCTTTCTCCATCACCTGCCATCCATTTAAAGATGCCAGATAGACACCCTGGTTTATTTTTTTCTTATATTCCGAAATCTTCATATCTGCTGCATCCGGGTCCAGGAGCCCCATTTGATTTGCTTTGTAATAAAACCTTACCCCATTCCAGAAAAAGCTGTCTGCATCTGTCAGCGGATCTTCTATTGTCTTTTCCGCGTGATTCAGATATACTGCATAATTTCCTCCTACCGCCTCATATCCCTTTGTTAATGGATAGTCCCGGAGTATAAAAGAATCACCCAAACCCTCTTCGCCAAATGCCCCACCAAACCCATATACCTTTTCTCCTGAGGGTGTACTCACATAATATTTCTGCATCTCCTCCAGCAGTTCTAAAAATTCATCATCCGTCGCAGCAGCCGGATACCCCAGTTCTGAATAGATGTCCCACCGCACCCAGGCTGCCGCTCCCGGAAGCTGATCCGCACAAACTCCGCCCTGTCCTCCCAGACTATAGTAGTCGCCGTCTTCATATACTGCTTTTCGCCTGTATTCGTTGCGGACAGCAAGTCTTGGATCCCCTGAAATGCCCGGAGCATATTCGTTTGCCAGTTCGTCCAGAGGCAGAATCAATCCCCCTTTTGCTGCTTTTTTTAGATTATCCCAGACTTCATGATTTTCAGCGGGAGATCCAAAATACATGATGTCATCCAGATCATTGCTCATTAGCTTCGTCTGCAGCAGATCGTAAAAGGTTCCCGTATGCGCTGATGTATTCCCCAGGCTGGCATCTACCGTCAGTTCCAGGCGGATACCAAACTTCTCCTCAATATACTTCGCTACAGGATCTTCCTGCAGCCCTGTATATTTAGACTGGTTTTGTATGAACATTGTCAAAGTAATGACATTCTCTTCCTCCCCCGTCTGTGCTTTATGCTGAAAATTCTGAACATCTGGCAAATGCGCTTTTAACGTACATCCTGCCGTGCAAAAACTTCCCATTACAGCCAGCACTACAGCTGCTTTTTTTCCCCATCCCGGCATCATTTTAAAAATTCCTTTCTGTACTCTGCAGGGGTCAATCCGGTTTCTTTCTTAAAAGTAGCTGAAAAATAAGCATCATTTAGAAACCCTACTTTTACCCCGATCTCTTTTGCCGTATTATCATGGCCCAAAAGCATTTCTTTCGCCTTTTTAATTCTGATCTCCCTTACATAGTCAGAAAAAGACTTTCCTGTATCTTTTCGAAAATTCTGCCCTATATAAGCTGCATTGACTTTAAAATGTTTCGCAAGTATTTTCAGTGACAGCTCTTCGTGGTAATGTTCCAGAGCATATTTTGCCATTCGTATAGTAAAAGGAGCAAGATTTCTTTCCAGGTCGCTTCCAGCAATCCATCTATCTGCTCCTGACTCATTTCTGTAAATGCCATTTTTTTCAGCTTCCCGAAAACTGTTCCCTACACGAAAACAGCTCTTTACTTCGTTTCCCACAATGGCATACAGTTTGATTCCCGTTTCCCGTTCTACTTTATTCAGACATTCATCAATCACGGTATCCGTTCCCGTTCCTCCCGCAAAACTCCATATTACGATAGTATCCCCCGCATGATTCTGGCAATAATAGCATTCCTGCCATTCCCGCAAAACACTGGCGCAGATACCGTAAATATCATTTTTCACCTGGCTGTCCTGTATTTCCTCCCCAAGTTTTCGCAGCAGAAACGGCTGATACCTCTCTGCCTCCAGATTCAATTCCAGAAAATCAGCCCTCTCTTGCAGCTCTTTTTCACCAATCGCCCCATAGAGCCACCGATTAATAATATTCTCTTTAATAATGCTGATATCCATCTGGGAACGCAGCTTCATTTCTTTTTCCTTTTGTATCTTATGGCTCACATTTGAAACATTGAGATTAATCTCTTCCTCGTTAACGGGTTTTAACAGATAATTCTCAATCCCCAACACAGCCATAGCACGCACATATTCAAAATCATCATATCCGCTCAACACTATAATACGGATATCCAGTTCCCTCTCCCGTATACTTTTAAGCAGTTCTATCCCGTCCATCTTGGGCATCCTGATATCCGTTATCAGCAGATCCGGTACCTTTTTCTCAATTTCCTCACATGCTTCTGCTCCATTATAAGCCTTTCTTATTCCCGCAAAATGATATTTTTCCCAATCTACCATCATTTCCAGACCTGCGCAGATCATGGGCTCATCATCAACAATTAAGACCTCGTACATAATCTTCCAACTCCTTTTTCCGCATCGCTATGATTCTAACAGTTACTCTCGTTCCCGCACCTTCCCGGCTCTCAATCTGCAGACGGTAATTCTCACCATAGACAATTCGAAGCCGGTTATTTACATTATAAATTCCTACGGATTCCTGAAACATATCATCTCCGGCAAGTTTACTGCGAATCTCTGTTAAACGGGCTTCCGTAATCCCGCACCCATCGTCTTCAACTGTAAATATAATATCTTCACCCTCCTGACAGGCCTTTATCAGAATACTCGCCGGTTCACTTGCAGTTCCGCTGTCCTGAATGCCATGGATCAGTGCATTTTCGATAATGGGCTGCAGGATATGCTTAATCGTAGCGTAACTGCATGCTACGTCTTCTGCCTCCACTTCATATTTCATCCTGATTCCATAACGAAACCGGTAAAGTTCCAGATAGGAATTCACATAGTCTATCTCCTCCCGGACGGATACCACCGCACCTTTTTTCATTATATTCCGGAACATTTCCGATAAAATATAAATCATTTTGCTGGCTTCTTTCTCCCCCTTAACATACAAGTTCATACGGATCGATTCCAGGGTATTATAAAGAAAATGGGGATTTATCTGAGCCTGTAAGGCATAAAGCTCCATTTCCTTCTGTCTCAGCTGATATACATATTCTTTATTGATATATTCCTCCAGTGTGGCACACATATCAATTAGTTCCCGATAAATATATCCTACTTCATCCCTAACCTGCTTTTCCTCATGAAATCCGCTTAATTTTCCATTCTTTACCTGGTCTATGGTAAGTTTAATGGTACGTAACCGGGCAGAAAAATATCGTGTACTAAAAAAAGTCAATACCAGTGACAGCAGAATCACAATAATCATAATACGAAAAATACTCTCCTGTAATATGGCCACATCCTGTCTGATTTCTTCCATTGGTATCAGATTCACCACATAATATTCATGATGTTCATTATAGATAGAATTGTATATGCGGTCTCCCAACATAAATTTTGTGTTCTTATTCTCCAGCCTCTCAAACGGTATCTTTTCTTCCAGATATTCTGCTTTTGAATCATAGACAATTTTTCCGTTCCCGTCCAGTATGTAAATCTGCCCTTTCATATACGGATCAAATTCCTGGCAGGATTGCCGGATGTTTCTGGCATTGAAAGAAATCCCGATGAGCCCGATGTCTTTCGTATAGTCTTTTGGATGATTGATTACATCAATCAGAAAAACCGAAAACATATTGTTTAAATGGTTCCCTCTGCTGGTAACCAGCCGACAGGGTATTTTATTTTCCTGTATGCTGTCTGTCAGAGTTTCAAAATAATAATAGTCGCTGGAATTCATATTGTTTCCCAGCTGTAAAATCTTTCCATTCTCATTGCTATAAGCATAAATGCCGGAAAACTGCCCGTCAATGGAATAGGCTATCTTGGAAAAATCCTGCCTCACCTCCTCCTGGCCGTCAATATTCTCCGCTTCTGCATCTCTCATAAGCGCTTTCGTTACTTCATCCCACTTTTCCGTAGTTCCGATAAACCTTTGAAATATAGATTTTTCTGCATCAAATTTGTTCCGCATAAAGCTGCTCACTGTTGTCAGAATCTGATTACTCATCTTTAATGTTTCATTATACTTGAGGGTCTGCAGATTTTCCGATAATATATACAGCAGCGCAATGCTTGAAAATATAGTGATCATAAGGTATACCAAAAATACTTTATTCAGAAAATGGCCCGCAAAATATTTCTTTACTCTAATTTTTTCCGTATCATTAGAATTCCCTCTCATAGCCTTCCCCCGCAGTATCACTATGTATTTTTAATATCAGGAAAATATGCTCTGATAGACAGCCTGCTGTCGCAGCCTGTCTATCAGAAGCACATCCTGTTGGAATTCATTATCCACTAATCATTCTGGTTTTGTCAATTACCACATTTCCTGCATTGATATCTGACGGCATAATCTTATGCACTGCATTCTGAAAGAGTTGTACAAGCGGATAGAATCCCTGTACGTATGGCTGTTGGTCTATGGTAAAATCAATTGTTTCATCCTTAACCATATCCAGGATGTCCGGGCATACGTCAAATCCCGCTACATAGAAATCTCTTTTGCCTTTCAACTCTTTTGCTGCTAATCCCGCACCATGGGTATCGGACTGACCGGTCCCAATCACGGCACAAATAGTCTGATCACGTTCCAGCTCTGCAATGATGGCTACCTTTGCCAGCTCAGGTGTGTTGCCGGAAACCATTACCGTCATACTGCACTCACCAATCACACTCTGCATCCCATCCAGTCTCAGTCTTAACACCTCCACATTGTCATGCAGGGTAAACAGGATCTTACCTTCTTCTTTTAGCCCCGGTTTAAGGCGCCTTCCGGCTTCACATCCTGCTCTATAAGCATCCTGGCAGACAGAGGATAATACTTTGGCTTCCTTTGTTCTTCCGATATTAAATGCCACAATAGGAATCCCTGCTTCTGCCGCCCGGTTCACTGCCGGAGTAAGTGCCTCCTCATCTACGAGGCTGACTGCAATGCCATCATATTTTTCACATGCCGCTTTGTCTATCAGCCCTGACAAAGCCTTGCAGTCCGCATCCGGGGTTCCTGTAAATAATACATCCACCTGAAGCATTTCTGCCGCATCCGCAATTCCCAGCTTCACCCCGGTGAAAAAATCTTCCTCAATAAAAGGTGTGATATATATAAATTTTCTTTTACCCATATCAATATCCCCCGAATTCGTCAACTGCCTCATACATGGCAATAATATTTTCCGCTCTGTGGTCAGGCATCAGATTATGAATGCTGTTAAATACATATCCGCCGTCTTTCATAAAAATGTCCAGCCTTCGCTTTACATCCTCTTTGACCTGCTCAGGCGTTCCCCTGTTCAGCAGGCTCACCACATCTGCTCCACCTCCCCAGAAAGTAATATCCTTTCCAAACTCATTCTTAAGACGCCCCGGTTCCATCTCAAAACAACTCGTCTGTACCGGGTTAATAATATCCAGACCGGAATCTATCAGATCCGGAAGCATACGGTAAATCGATCCACAGGAATGGAGGAAAGTCTTCATATTCGAATGCTCCTTCACATAACGGAACATCTGTTTATGTCCCTTTTTAAAATACTTACGATACAAGTCCGGACTCATAAGCGGACCGGTATTCATTCCCAGATCATCTCCAAATCTAATGACATCCACTACATCCCCCAAATACTGGCATGCCTTTTTGACATTTTCCATATGGATCTCCAGTAAAGCATCCACCAGTTTGAATACACTGTCTTCTTCCAGGTACAAATCCATCATAAAATTATCAATTCTTCTCAGAAAAGTTCCCCACTCAAATAGGTTGCAGCCAATGACAAGCATTACTGCCTTGTCTGTAGTTGCTCTTAATGTCATTGCCTTTTCCCTCATTTTCGTCCAAAAATCCGGCTCCCCTGCATGATCCCAGGGACTATGGGTAAAAGCACTCCACTGTACGGATGCAAGATCTTGTGCAAGATTGTCAAAATTATCCGGATAACCATCTGCATATGGAAACAGCACCTGATCAAAAAAAGTAGCTCCTACCGGCATTCTGGCCGACAGCCTGCCATCCTTTAAATATGCAAAATACTGACCGTCCGTCTGCTTAACCGGATGAAACCATACCGGATACTGAGCTGTGCTTCCATTGGAAAGTACAATATCTCTCCAGTCAGACTCCTCCGTATTAAATGCTCTGCCGATATCCACAATATCAATTTTAAACTTTTCCAGAATTTCTTCTTCGGGAATAACTACCTGCTGGCAAACATCATAGATTCTGGTATGTCCTCCCTTTAACTTCAGTTCCTTTTTTACATTATTATAAGCAATAGCCGAAATATTAGAGCTTGGCGTGGAGCCAAGATCCCTTGGTACCCGGTCTGCTTCTTTGTGGTTGATTGCTGTTAAAATTCGTTCTCTCGATGTCATTCTTGTGTCCTCCCTATTTCATTCTGTTCTTCAAAACCCCATCCAGCACAACAGCGCCGACTAATACTGCTCCTTTAAATACGCTTTGCCAAAAGGACTGCACCCCGATCAGATTTAATCCATTTGAAAGAAAGCCTACAATAAATGCTCCGGTTACCATACCAAGAACAGAGCCTTTTCCACCGGAAAGACTGGTTCCGCCAAGAACAACTGCTACAATTACGTCAAACTCAAACCCACTTCCCGTATTTGGCTGTCCAACCCCCAGTCTGGATGCCATCAGACATGCCGCAAGTCCTGTCATCAATCCCGAAAGCACAAAGCAGATTCCTGTATATCCTCCCACATTGATTCCGGAGAGCTGCGCCGCCATCTTATTACCGCCTATTGCCACTGCATATTTTCCAAGTACTGTTTTCTTCTGGATAAAGACAAAGACAGCCACTACTGCCACACAGATCAAAAGAGGTATCGGAACCGGACCTATATAACCTGTTCCGATCACTTTAAAACTGGATGGGATCCCAGAGGTGATTGCAACTCCGCCGCAGAGAATATATGCCAGCCCACTTGCTGCATACATTGTTCCCAGAGTAGCGATTACCGGTGTAATCTTTAGCTTCACCACAATCAATGCGTTAATTAATCCAATCAATGCCCCAAAAAGCATTCCAATCAGAATTGCCACTGGCATGGGTGCTCCTGCTACTGCAGATTTTGCACACATTACTCCGGAAAAGGCAATGATACTGCCTACGGAAAGATCCATACAGCCGGCAATCATTAACAGCGTCACCGCACTTCCTGCAATCACCACTGTCGCCACCTGTCTTGTTACATTCATAAGATTCGTATACGTAAAAAATTCCGGAGACATCATAGAGAGTGCAAACATAATAATAATTAATATTGCCAGTATAATGATTCCCTGGTTCCCCGCCGCGGACATTTTCCTTTTGCCTGGAAAAATCTTACGTTCCAACGTTTCTGCTGTATTTACACCTTTGTTCATTTCGAGCTTCCCCCTGTCACAATATGCATAATTTTTCTGCTGTCTGTTTCCTGCCCGTTGGGAAATTCCGCCGCAATTTCTCCTTCGTACAGCAGGATAATCCTGTCACAGATACCCAGAATTTCAGGCAGCTCCGATGACATAACCATGACAGACACTTCTTCCTCTTTTGTTATTTTCCTGATAAGAGAATAGATTTCTTCCTTAGCCCCTACATCAACTCCGCGGGTGGGCTCATCCAGTATCAATACCGAGCAATTGGATGCAATACATTTTGACAGCACTACTTTCTGCTGGTTTCCACCGGAAAGGCTTGCTACATTTTGTTCTTCACCTGTAGCAGCAATTCTCATTTTATCCATATATGCCTTTGCCATCAGACGTTCTTTTTGCTTCTGTACAATCCCATATCTGGATATTTTATGTATGCTCATGTAAGGAATATTTTCTTTAATGGATAACTGTGTGAACAGTCCCTCCGTCCTGCGCTCCTCCGGAACCAGAGCAAGCCCTTTCCTGATTCTGCTGACTACATTCTGCTTCTTCACTGCCTCACCATTAATTTCCACTGATCCGCTGCATTTATCCACTCCATAAACCGCCCTGCAGATCTCTGTCTTACCCGAACCTACCAGCCCATAGAATCCCAGAATCTCCCCCTTATACAGTTCAAAATTAATATCCTTCAGTTTTTTATTTGTAATATTTTTCGCCGAGAGAACAACCTTGCTTTTGTCCACACTGCCCGGAATATATTCCTGGGCAACTACTTTGCCAATCATCATCCGTATAAGCTCCGCCTGGGACTCCAGGTCTCCTACCGCTTTTGTACCAATTACCCTGCCGTCCCGGAATACAGTGACGTTATCTCCTAATTCCATAATTTCATTCAGCCTGTGTGAAATATAAATAACCGTTACATTGTGCTTCTTTAAAGTGCGGATAATGTCTAACAGGCGTTCCGCCTCTTTCTCCGAAATCGCAGCTGTAGGCTCATCCATAATAATCAGATCCGTCTCCAGCGCAACTGCCTTGGCGATTTCTATAATCTGTTTCTTACCAACACTGAGCGTTTCAACTTTGCTGTATAAATCAATCTCCGGTGCAAATTGCTTTAGTACCTGAAACAACTTTTCAGAGGCTTTTCCGTATTTTAATATCCCATGTACCGATTCTTCTATGCCCAGGGTTAAATTTTCTTGTACCGTAAGATCATCCACCACATTCAGTTCCTGATATAAAACGCTCATTCCGGCATTCATAGCATCTTTAATATTTTTTGCGGCATACTCTTTCCCATTGTAGAGTATAGTTCCGCCGCTCCGCTGGATTGCTCCGGTCATAATCTTGATAAAGGTAGACTTACCAGCGCCATTTTCCCCCACTATGCAATGTACGGTATTCTTTTGAATGTCAAAATTGACATCCTTTAATGCCATCACTCCGGGGTATTTCTTGGAGAGGCTCCTGACTTCCACAATATTTTCATTCATATCGTTACCCCTCAAGCCCCAGTTCTTTTTTAATATTTATTTTAGTCTGATACTGCACATCCAAGAACTCCTGCAGTTCATCTACTGAGGTATTCCAATAGTCAAACATCACATCATACATATTGATATCCTGTTTCTGCTTATAATCAATTTTTCCATTAATGCAGTCCAGCATTATATCCGTTAGCTGTTCTGCGAAATCCTTTGGTGGAAGAGCCATGCAAAGCTTCATTGACGAGTTGGGATCAGCCAGCTTCACCATCTCCTGCTCTGAACCGTCAACACTGGCAAAAATCTCTGTCTGGGGAACTCCGTCAATTGCTTTTCCCCTTCCTGCAGCTTCAAATGCTGCAATGCCTCCAAGAGCCGCATCTCCATTTACGCCCAGTACTACGTTGACATCCGGATGTGCCTGCAGGAGATCTTCTGCTGCTGAAACCGCCTGATCCCTCACGCCTGCCGAGTCGAGTCTTGCCACCACTTCCGCATCTGCGGCAACCGACTTCACTCCTTCTATAAACGCATCACATCTGTCCTTTTCCACTACCGGTGCTGCCGGTATTCCCAGTGTTGCCACTTTAACTGGTTCATTGGGGTGAAATTCCATCCATCTTTTTGCCGTTGCTGCGCCTAAATCATATGAGATATCATATTCCGCCAGATAAGCATTCGGTCCCGGTACGTTAGAGGCATTTACAAACGTAAGCACCGGTATCCCCGCATCCTGTGCCTGCTGTACAAACGGGCTGATTGCTTCCCCATCGTTTGCCTGGACGATAATGCCATTTACTTTTTTCGCAATTAAGTCTTCCATTGAACTGGCAATGGTTTCCGGGCTGGATTTTCCATCCAATACGACTGCCTTGATTCCCTTTTGCTGAGCATATTGCTCAAATGCCGCCGCATCTGCCTGCTGATAAGGCATTGCCAGATCCAGTTCAATCCTTCCAATTTTCAGTTCAGCTGAATCACCGGAAGCATCCGCTTCTTCCGTGTTTACTGCTTGTGTTCCCTTTGTGGTATCTTCCACCTTTTTGTTCTCACCTGATGAACATCCGACGGTCATACACATTGCCATAGCTGCTGTTAACGCAATTCCCTTCCATTTCAAAGTTCCCTTCATTTGTTTACCTCCTATTGTTTTTACCAACCAGCCTTTATCTCTATTGACTAATATTATAGTAAATCATATTTAAATTTTGTGCAATTTCAATAATTTTAGTTTCTTATAAAAATTGTATAAATACATGTGGTCTGTCTGATTTGAAAAGGAAATCCCTACATTTTACCATAGCAAAACAGACAGGATTCATATCTACTGCATTCCCTTTTGCCCCTGGTAAAAAATGCAATAATAATAAATAGACAATGTATATTTACATATGATATTATTAAGAAAAGTTTTCTATAATATTGGAGGAATTAATTATGAGCAAGATGAAATATTGCCAAAGTTGTGGTATGCCCCTTGAATCTAGGGACGTTTTAGGCACAGACAAAAATGAAAGATTAAATGAAGATTACTGTATTTATTGTTACAAGGACGGTGAATTTACCAGTGATTGCACTATGAACGAAATGATTGAAATCAGTGTAAAGCATATGAAAGAATCCGGTATATTGAAAGAGCAGAATAAAACGGAAGAAGAAGCACGTGAATTTATGTGTAGTTTTTTCCCGGAGTTAAAGAGATGGCATTGTACCTGTACCGAAGAATGTGCCAGTGGCTATAATCCTAACTGTACCTGCACTTCCAGTGAATGTCATTGTACGGAAAAAAGCAAATAGAAGTAGGCTGCTTTACTGCTAAACGAATTCGGCACTATTACCATTGGGCCTGCATGAGCTTGAATATGACTGTGCCGGAATCACAACCAATGAAGTTTTGAAAGGTATCGGTTTAAAATGATTTAAGCTGAACTGATACCTTTCAAGCAGACAATAAAATACTTGAGTTTTTAGTATATATAGGATCTAAAAAAACTGTTTTTAATCTGCTTCGTATACTCTAATCTTAAATCCTCCTATAAAGTCACTACACTCTGCAGCTACCGTATAGGTATCTGCTTTATCCAATGTGAAAAAAGTTTCCAGCTCTGTTGCCTTCGCCAATTTATAAACTTCATTTCCCTTTGAATCAAATAAAATTATATCTAAATCACCATTTTTTATGTTGGACCTAAATGAAAATTTTATTCTGTCACCCGCCTTGCCTGAAAATGAAATGCTAGAAGTTATCGTTGTCTGCTCCTTATAATTACGGTTGATATTACCCAGCGATACTGGTCGCGTATACAAATAAACGCTAAATACTATTGCTATAACAATGATAGCGATGATACCTATTACTATTGTATTTTTCTTTTTCATTATTTTCCCCTTTTAAGATTGGTTTCTTATAAAGACATTATACCATTACTATAAGATTCTGTACTAGAGCGAACAGTTTCTTATATTGGGGTTTAGCTGATTAAGAGGACGCTTTGTAGATTGAAGTAGTGCGCGGAAAGAGAAGGGGGCGGACCATGGCAGGCGTTTGGAAGGCTTACCGCAGAACTGGCATTTTCTAACCTTCCCAGAGCGCTTTTTGGCGGCACGCGGGCATTCGCTCCGAAATCCTGATGCATTTCGCAGCTCACTGCCCGCTTAGTATCCGATGGGAGCCAGTCGAATACTATCCGCCAAAAAACACTCCGGCAAGGTAAGTAAATGCTCAGATCTGCTATACGCCTTCCAAACGCCTGCCATGGTCCGCCCCCTTCTCTTTCCGGGATGCAGTTTATTGATACAAAGCTGGTTTTCTCAGCATGATTGGGCCCCGGGGTTGTGGCATGCTGTACGCTATTGGCATAGAACACTTAAAAACCAATAAACCAGCTGGATGTTATCACACTGAACTGCCGTAACACACTCTGCTGCATCCAAAAACGAACAGACCGTCACAACCCAAGGGTCTTCACCAGGCTGAGAAAACCAGCTTTGTATCAACAAATGCTATCTCGGAAAGATGGGTGTGGGAAACTGGTATGGACGTAGGAAGCGTAGAGCAGAGCTGAGTATTTACTTACCTTGCCGAAGCGTTTTTTGGCGGATAGTATTCGACTGGCTCCCATCGGATACTAAGCGGGTACTGAACCGAGAAATGCATCAGGATTTCTCGGTGAATGCCCGCGTGCCGCCAAAAAGCGCTTCGGAAAGGTTAGAAAATATCAGTTCTGCGGCCAGCTGACGGAGCCCATGCCAGTTTCCCACACCCATCTTTCCGTACACTACCTACATCTACAAAGCGTCCTTCCTCAGCTAAACCCAAATTTAAGATGAAATTGTTCGCTGTAGTACTAGAGCGTGTTTGAAAATTCATTCCTGCCATCTGCACGCCCCACTTTGCGGCATATTTGCCCCGAATTCAGGTTACGTAGCCCGCTACGCGCCCTTCATCCGGGACAAATCTCCCACAAACTGTGACGCACAGCTGCCAGAAAGCAATTTTAAAACACGCTCTAGAACGTTCAGCTACGGAGAAATATATTCAAACATTTCTACCTCTTAACTTTAAACGTCAAAATCTCATAAGGCGCAATCTCTATCTGAAAGCTCTTTTCATTTACAGCTTCCAGTCTTTCTTCTTCCTCAAGCAGATTGCATCTGTAAATCTCACGTATTTCCTGTGGAAATTCCACTGTCACTTTTGTTCTCCGATTGTAGCATTCATACATGCGGACTACCACATCATCACTGTCTTGTGCAGGTTTTACGACTTCTACTATGACATTTTCTGCTGATACGGACACAGTGCTGTACTCCTTCGCCAGGTTTCCGCCTTCCAGATTCTTTACATTTGCGGTCATGGGCTGGTTCAGCTGATATGCCTGTCTGGGTACATTTCCCTGACGCCAGCCATCTTGATGAGGATATAGGGAATATGTAAATAAGTGCTCTT
Organism: Robinsoniella sp. KNHs210; assembly: GCF_000686105.1. Classification (NCBI taxonomy): domain Bacteria; kingdom Bacillati; phylum Bacillota; class Clostridia; order Lachnospirales; family Lachnospiraceae; genus Robinsoniella; species Robinsoniella sp. KNHs210. The sequence continues at coordinate 1,164,779 of NZ_JMLZ01000001.1, read as the reverse complement.
CCTGATCGGCCTGTGGATTGGGATATATACCGGATTTAATCAGGGTAAATCCTACCGTTCCATCCTGTACATGGACTCCGTATTTACAATCATTCAAAAAGCCGATACCGTATCCGTCTTCCGAAATATCCATCCATTTCTGATAGCAGACTTCAAATCTTGCCTGATCCCAGGAAGTATTTTTTACCAGATCCCGTTTGATATTTCCATACTGGATTTCAAAGGTTCCTTCTTTGCTGTGTATTTCTACAGGGAACAGTGCTTTCAGCAAGGTCTGGCTCTCCATCCAGTCCACTCTGGTCTTCATATCAATTCTCTTTGTGTGGGAATACAGGTAAATCGTCTGTTCAATAACAGAATCCTGATACTTCCATTCCAGTTCAATCGCATATCGCAGGGGACCTTTTTCACTGACTTCCATACGGATCAAATGATCCACTTCCCAGCTTCTCTCCTGATAGTAGTCATAGATATTCCAACCGTCAAAATCATGGGGTTTGTCCTCATATGCCATAAGTACATTTGCCCGGTGTCCTATCTGCAATAATTCCCGCCCTTCTTCCTTGTCATAAATAGAGGTAAACTGCCCTTTATCATTGAAGCAAAGGTGATACCACTTTGTTTCCACTTCACCATTTACCAGGGCGAACTCTGTAAATAGATTTGCCTGTGCCGCATTTTGCTTCGTAATATCTCGTTTCAATACCTGCGACGACTTTTTATCTTCTGCCATCTCTTCATCAACCGGTTCAAACACACAGTACCCCTTCGCAGGTACATCCGCTGCCAGGAATATCCTGGAACCGTCACTGTTTTCCTGGATGACAGACACGGTGCCGCCAGTCTTAAAACTGCTTACTTTCCGGCTTACCGGTTCCGGTATCTCCAGAATGTCTGTATTTTGAAAACTATTCGGATTAAACACAGCGACGATTCCCCTGTCTCCTGCAATCTGATCTGTCATTGTCTGAAGCAGTTTTTCTTCCAGGGCCAGGAGTTTATCACCGAGGATTTCATATTCCCGCCTGGAATCCTCATATACTTCCGCAACGGAAGAACCGGGGAGAATATCGTGAAATTGATTCCTCATTAGAATTTCCCAGCATTCAAGGAGCGTTTCCCTGTCATTTGGAATGGAAAGCAGTGTATTTGCCATAACAGACCATAACTCACTTCTGCCCAGCAGAAATTCTGATTTCCGGTTAGACCTTTTATTTCTTCCCATGGAAGTATAGACACCTCTGTGGTATTCCAGGTACAGTTCGCCATACCACTGGGGCATCCTCTTTTTCCCTTTTACTTCCTGCTCCAGCTCCCGGAAGAACTCTATTGCGGAGGACTGTCTGGTTCTGGGGCATCCGGGAATTCCAAGAGCAAGCCTTCTCTGGGTTTCCAGCATTTCCTGCGTAGGCCCGCCGCCTCCATCCCCGTATCCATAAGACAGCAGTATCTGGCTGTTCAGCTCCTTTTGCTGATACCTCTGCCATGCTCCCTTTATCTGGGCAGGTGTAACATAGCCGTTATAATTTGTTGTAAAGGCAGAGTAATGTTCATTATTTGTTCTCACACTGCGGGTAGGCGAAGAATAGTCCCTGGCACAGATAAAATGTGTCAGCACCTTCGTTCCGTCAATCCCTTCCCAGTAAAACGTATCGTAAGGAATCTGGTTCGTCTCATTCCAGCTTATTTTCGTAGTCATAAAATAATCCAGTCCGCACTTTCTCATGATCTGCGGTAAGGAGGCGGAGTATCCGAATACATCCGGCAGCCACAGTATATGATTTTTCTTTCCGAACTCTTTTTCAAAAAAGCGAATGCCGTACAGACACTGCCGTACAAGGGATTCTCCGTTAGGTATATTACAGTCTGGTTCTACAAACATTCCGCCTTCTACTTCCCATCTGCCCTCTGCCACTCTTTGGCAGATTTTTTCATATACATCGGGAGCATCTTCCTTTACATACTGATAAAGCTGAGGCTGGCTGGACATAAATATATATTCAGGATACCGGTCCATCAGTTCCAGTACCGTAGAGAAACTTCTGACTGCCTTATCCCGGGTCACATCCAGCGTCCAGAGCCAGGCAATATCGATATGGGTATGTCCGACACAATGAACCACTGGGCTTACCCCACCGTTACAGCTGTGATACAGTTCCTCCATAATGCAGGCTTTAGCTGCTTTAATACCTTTGTGAAAATCCGAAGAATGGGGTTTTCTGAGATCCAGATGCCCACATGCTGATTCCAGGGCAGCGATAAGCTTCCGATAGTTTTCCTCGTCTTTTTCCAGAAGGCACGCCACCTGATATGCAACCCGCAGGTCATAGTACAGTTCTTCAACTTCTTTATCCACCTCACGGATTTCTCCACGAAGTAATATTGGCCTGTTCTGGTATTTCGTATAGCTTCTTAATTCCAGATCAAACACTTCCTCTTTCCGTCCATTTTCCGTTAAAACTGCCGTTCTGTGGTTCACATCCATCCCCTGAATCCGTTTCTGATTAACAAATAACTGAAACTGGGGATTTACGGCATCCCATTCTCCTTCTCTTCCGGTAGAGAGACAAAACTCCACATATTTTCCCTCAAAACAAGCCGGCAGAATAATTTTATGCCGAAGAACAGAATGAACACCATCTTCCCATTTCTTATCCACATCAAAATTCTCCAGCAGCACCGTATTGCAATACCGCATGACATTCAAATCTTCCAGTAATTTCCCCAATCGTTCTTCTCTGAAATCCATATATTTCCTCCTCATATTTATAAGTTTTTGCCAATGCCACATAAAGTAAAGAAACCCATCACCTGATCTGCAATGGCTTCCTTTACTCTTTTAATTTAGTAATAACATTTTCTCATTGTCATTACTCTTCAATTTCTATCACCGAAAACAATTTCAACTCCGGCAGATAAATGGTCGTTCTGCCATCCTCTCTGGTGATTTTAAGTTCGGTATTCTTTTCTGCAATTGTTGCTTTGCTGATCTCTCCCGGTATCTTAATTTCAATATGAAACATCGGTGCTACCGGGGAAGTTTCCTGCTCATTAATCGCTGCATAATAGCGCTTATTATCTTTCTTCCACCCCAGTATTTCTACAAAGGATGGTGCGTTAGACTCAAATTCCAGGTCTTTGCACAGACTCTTTAAGATCCTGCCAACTGCGCGGCGGCTCATGTATGGTCTGGAATTCTCGATTGGAGCGGCAAACCAGAGAATTTGTCCCTCTCCAACTTTTTTCCTCACTGCCACAGGCCTGTCGGTATAGATTCCCGGAGGGTTGGAGTGAATGGATGAAAATTCACATTTACCGGTCATGGTATAAGGCAGAGTCAGCGTAGCCAGTGTCTCATAATCTCCTTTGAAATCAAGAATTTCCATTTTACTCTGTACATTCATTGGAGATTTCTTTGCAAATTCTCCAAAATATTCTTTTCCTGCTTCCGTAGAACTCATATATGTAACGTTGTGTTCCGTCAGTCCCTGATATTCTGCTTCCAGAAGCTCCAGTAAACGCTCATGTCCCACATGCCCGCTGAGATAAATGTTTCCGCCTCCGCGCACATACTCTTCGATACCCTTCATTTCCTCATCATGGATGACTGCCGCATCACAGATTACAAGGGCATCGCTTTCCAGCCCCTTTAACTTTTTGCTGGGGATAACGTCAAACGGAAGATTTTCTTCCCGCAGGATCCTGCCCATGTTGATATGAGTATCCATAAAACTTTTATTGCATTTTTCTCCTGTTACCGGATTACCGTTATCACTCCAGCTGCATTTTGACCTGCTTGGGAACCATACACTGATATTGGTAAGCATATCACCGCTCACATATTTTTCATAGTGGCGGCTTTCATCAAATACATTCTTAACCGGACCGGTATAGACTTCCTCACACAGTGTTCCGTCGGGGTTCGCACCATCACAGATGGAAAATGCCCCATTATGTGCAAGTGCTATGATGGTATGCAGCATAAACTCTTCTTCCGTCTTTGTGGTAGTATGATAGCTCAGTCCCGGATCACATCTGGAAGAAATAAATACAAACGGAAGAGCTTTGCTCAGATTGCGGTAATATTTACACATATACGTCTGCTGCATAAATCCTCCGTATAAGTCACCACCTACATAATCACTTGCCTCTGCCACCAGATCGGTGTGGGCATATTCCCATGGATCAGCCATCATGGACAGATTGTGTTCGATAGTAACCTGCGGTTTGATAGATTTAATAACATTCGTTGAAAATGCTGCAAAATCACCCATCCACTCTTCACGGATACTCTGCCACTCCCGGAATGCCGGATCACCCCAGTCAATTACTCTGGGCATTTCTCTTCCCGTCTGCTCAAAATATTTCCTGCGGCAGCTTGGGCAGTAACATACTTCCGGGAAAAACGGCATATCCAGAAAAATTGTCTCAAAATCATACATTTCCGTCATTTCAGTCAGACAAGCTTTCACATAAGCTCTGTATTCCTCATTATTGGGGCATACAATACCATATCTGCCTTTTCTGCTCATGAAATCACTTGCCGGATCTGCTTCTTCTCTGGATGTTTTACCGTATCCATTTATCATACGCCATTCCGGGTGATTTTCATATGCCCAATTATCAAAAATTTGAGAAAAATATGCTTTTACGGCAATGTTGCTGCTATGGCATAATTCAATCATCTCTCCTACATAATCTCTGCCTCTTAGCCCTTTGTGCATCCTCCCGATTTTGGTGGGGTAATGTGCCAGCCCCGTATGCGGCCTGCATTTTACTACAATCTGCTGTGCGCCTGCATTTTTCAGCAGTTCTACTAACCCTTTCGGGTCCACATTGGACATAAATTCATCATTCCAGTCATCAATATGCATATCTAAAAAAATCCTTCTGTAATTACCTTCAAACCACATAAAAACCTCCTGTTATTTCATAATTTTTTTAAACTCAACCTTTCACTGCTCCTACCGTCATACCTTTCATAATCTGCTTAGAAAAAATCAGATATATAATCAATATCGGCAGAATGGAAACCAGCAGCGCTGCCATATAAAGCGGGTAATTAATATTATGTTCTGAGTTAAACATACGAATTCCAATTGATATTGTTCTTAATTTTTCATTATTCAATAAAACCAGCGCAAAGGGAAATTCATTCCATGCATTCATAAAAGAAGTAATAATCAGTATGGCAACTGTCGGAGAGCACATGGGGAAAACAATACGGCTCAGCAGGTGAAACGTGCTGCATCCCTCCATATAAGCTGCTTCATCCAGTTCTACGGGAATCGACTTGATATAATTTTCTGTCAGCATAACTGCGAATGGCATGGAAAATGCCAGGTAAGGCAGTGTCAGCGTCCAGGGCTTGTCCAGCATACCCAGCGTTTTAAACTGTAAGAACACCGGGATCAGCAGCGACAGCATAGGAATGACCATTCCAGAAACAAACAACAGGTAAATTGCCTTTTTAAAACGGAAATTATATCTGGATATGAAATACCCGGTTACCAGCGCACATACCACTGTTAAAACTACATTTATCACTCCTAATATGGCGGAATTCATAAAGCAATTCAGAAACCCGCTGGATTGTATGGCATCGATAAAGTTCTGTACATACAGACTGCGGGTCAGGCTGATGCTGTCCTGCATAAATTCATTGCTGGTCTTTAATGCTGAATTAATCATCCACAAAATCGGAAAAATGCAGGAAACTGAAAACAGCATGAATATGATATTGACGATCAGTTTCAATATTTTTACGGGAATATTTTTAATGTTCATATGATTTTCCCTCCATTAGCCGCTGTATTCCTATCGTTAATCCCATGGAAACCACCAGAATGACCACTGCCATCGCACTTGCATATCCCATTTTCATCTGCACAAAAGAGGTATTGTAATTATACAGTGACAATACACTGGTGGCTCTTCCAGGTCCTCCTCCTGTCATTACCATAATATGGTCAAATGCCTTGAAAGATCCGGCAAAACAAATCATCAGACAGATTTTCAGTGTATCCCATATCAATGGGATAGTAATATAGATACTTTTTTTGAATCCGGTTGCCCCGTCTATCTCAGCCACTTCCATAATATCCTTTGGAATAGTAGCAACTGCTCCCATAAGCAGTACCAGATAATATCCGATAAACTGCCAGATTACCGGTACTGCTACAGAGAACATGGCGATCTTAGGATCATCCAGCCAGGGTTTAATCCACTGTTCCAACCCAATAGACCTTAATATATGATTCAGAATACCAAAATCGTTGTTGTAAATCAGCTGCCACATAAGACCAATGACAACCGCCGCAATAATACTTGGAAAATACATAACTCTGCGGTGTAATTCTACAAATTTAACCCACTTCATGGTAAAGAACAGGGTAAAGAGAAACGCAATTCCTACCTGACCAATCACCATAAGAAATGTAAATAAAATCGTATTTCGGAAAGACAGCCAGAATGTATCATCTTTAAATAGCGCAATATAATTTTCAAAACCAATAAATTTCTTTGCCGGACCTCCTGACCATTCAAAAAAGCTATAACCAAATGCGAACAGAGTAGGAATAATGATGATAAAAATATAGACGCCGACCGGAATGCTTAAGTAAGCCGCTAACTTTATGCCTGAGGGCATCAACGGATTCCTATATTTTCTTTTTTTCACATTGCCACCTCCAACTATTTTTTCGCACTTTCATGAGCTTCCTGTAATTTTGCAGCCAGTTCTTCTGCATTGATTGCTCCAATGGACATTTCCTGGTACCCTACATAACTGGCATCCATATATGCTGTTGATAACTGAACTTCCGGGCATCCCACAATTTTGTCGTGTGAATTATACATTTCCAGAAATTCTGCAAAAAACGGATTCAATTTACTTTCATCATAATCAATATTCTTAGCTGTTGCTAAAGAACCGCCTTCAATCAGAAGCGTCTGGATTTCCGGCGCGGACATTTCTTTCAAGAAATTAATTGCTGCTGCCTTCTGTGCATCCGTAACATTGGCACTGATGCTGATTCCCCAGCCCTGACCTCCGACGATCTGGTTTTTCAGGTCTTCTTTCCCTTTTACCGTCGGGAAGATTGTCATATCGGTAGTATCCAGTATTTCCTGAGGCGCTTCACTGATTAAATTGGATACGGACCAGGATCCTTCTATGTACATGGCTGCTTTCTTGTCATAATACAGCTGTCTTGCCTGATTTGGGTCCAGACTGTTTACATTTTCATTAAACAGACCCATCTGCATCAGCTCTTCCATATATTTAATCGCTGCTACTGAATCGGGATCCTCAAAAGAAGCACCATCATAATTTTTTACTTTGTCATACCAGTCACTTTCATTGAATTTCATCAGAATACCAGGCATTACCTGGGAAGCAATTGCATATTTTCCTTTATTTCCAGTAGCCAGCGGAATATATCCTTTCTCCTTTAACTTCTGAACAGCATCTTTAAATTCCACTTCATCTGCCGGGAAACTATCCATCCCGCACTCTTTAAAAATTTCTGTATTATAATAAATAACATGATTTGCGATACTGCACCTTGGAACTCCCAAAATCTGTTCTCCAAAAGTATAATCTCCAAACATACCGTCTGCAAAAGTATCTGCCCATTCCGACTCTTCTTTTAAAATCGGTGCCAAATCCAAGATCTGTCCATTTTCATAGAAAGAACTCATCATGGAAGGCAGCAGCATAGCTAAATCGGGAATTTCATTGGCGGCTGCCAGCGTTTTGATTTTCGTCTCATATCCCGCTTCCTGCCCTACTATTTCCTCTTTCAAGTCCACATCCGGATATTTTGCCTTAAAATTTTCTACAACCTGATGCATTATAATTGATTCAATATCCCCGTTTTTGATGCCTTCTTCCGTCCCCATATGCATGATGGTCAGTGATACCTTTTCTCCCGAAGAAGAACCCCCTGTTTCACCTTTGCTTTCCTGAGTTCCCTGGGTACTTCCGGTATCCTTAGATGTATCGCCTCCCTGGCCTCCGCATCCCGCTAAAGTTCCACCAAGCAACGTCGCTGCCAATACAACCGCTAAGATTCTTTTTCTTCTCTCCATAATACCTCTCCTTATCCTTTTCTGTTTGTTTTTTACATCCTTAGTATAACGAATGAAACCCACTCCAAAAAACCATATAATCTATGAAAACATCCAATATTCTATTCTTTTATACGATTAAAGCACATAAAATACCTATTTTTCTATTCCTTTGTCTATATTATACAATCACTTTTTCAATTAAGCAAAAAGATATGATCAGGTTTACAAAATTTTTAACCGTGGGTAGCTCAATTGTCAGAAAAGTATCATGGCATACTCATTAAGATTGACAAGTAAATTTTAAAGTGATAATATTTACTATAAATAGGAAAAAGAAAGAGGTGAATCCATTGGATTCTGAAAATAAAGTTTATTATGAGTAAGTGACGGGAGGTTGAGTCAATGAAAAAAAAATATGTATTCCTCAATATCATAACTGTTTTATTTCCAATAATATTTTCTGGGCTTATTCCTATTTTTATTTTGGATAAACTGGATCGATTAGCCCAAATGACCTATAATCCCTATCCAAGATATTTGGCGAATAGCATTAGCGGGATTATATTAGGATTATTGTTAGCTTTATTGTTCTTTCAGTATATTTCAAAAGCAAGTCATTTAGTTGTGGGATTCCTGATTGCTTTTATAGTGTCCTTGTTACAGGAAATTAATTTATACACCCTTATCGTTACATTCAATGGAAGTACAGGCTCGCCAACATTGATTCATATGTTTTTAGGTATGTACTTATTTTTACTTATATATTCAATATATAAAAAGAAACAGGAAACCAGATAGGGGTTCCTATACCCCATCAGAATTGTGCCCGTGCCGGGTACATATTAAAATACCGTCAGCCAATCGGCTGACGGTATACAAAAATTCAAATTATTAAAGATTTAGCTTACAGAAAGTTCGCAACATTTCCGGAATTCTCCCTCTACTCCTCATACTCCACTAACGGCTGTATCACCCTGGCTATTGTCCCTCCACACGGCGCCTCCTGAAAGAATAGCCCATAATTCTCCCCAAACTGCAGTTTAATCCTCTGGGCAATACTGCGGATAGCCATGCCCTTCTTTTCTTCACTCTTGATATCCGCCAGCATCTTCTTCATTTCTTCCATATCTGCCGTTTCACCGTCATCCTCTACTTCAAAGTAAAGCCTGTCATCCCGCTGGTAAATCCGGATATAGATATTGCCCTCTCTTCCGGTGGGCAGAACTCCATGCTGGATGGCATTTTCCACCAGCGGCTGTATTACAAACCTCATAGTCGCCCATTTTTTCACTCCCTCCTGGATCTCAATATGGAATTGAATCTGGTCTGACACGCGCAGTTCCTGAATGACTATATAATTTTCCATATAGCGCACTTCTGTTTCCACAGAAATAAGCCGGTGTCCCGAATTCAGGGTCAGTCGGTATAAATCTGCAATAGCCAGTACCACTTTTCCTGTCTTCTCCGCTTTTTCCAGCCTGCTCATCCAATATGCCGTATCCAGATTATTATATAGAAAATGAGGATCTACCTGTGCCTGCAGTGCATTTAACTCAGCCTCGGTCTGCAGCACTTTTCCTGTCAGCACTTCATTGACCAGTTCATTCATGCGTTTTGTCATTGCATTGAACTGCCTGCTCAAAATCCCAATCTCGTCATTGCTCTCAAATTCCAGCTGAACGTTGTAATTATCTTCCTTTACTTCCACAATCTTATTCGTCAGCAGCCTCAGCGGCCTTAAAATACTTCTTGCAAAAATAAACGTAATCCAGAAACATAACATCGTACTGACTGCAATTCCCAACAGTAAAAGACTGCGTATCTTACGGTTTTCTGCCAATAATTTAGTAATATCAATACCACTCATAAGGGTCCATCCGGTATCCGATATATCAATTCCATAAACTAAAGTATTCTTTCCACTGTTAATAAAGGGCATCTTTTTAGCACTGCGCACATCCTTTATGTCAGATTCCACCATCTCTGTTTCCCCTGCATTTAGTAATATTTCCCCCTGGGAATCAACCAATGCAATATAACCGGGATACGTGTCTATATACTCCTGAAACTGTTTCTCCGTTTTTGAGACAGGAATATTAATCCACTGTGTTCCCAGTGTTTCTTTCAAATTCTCTGTATTTTGGATGCTCCTCAACAAAGTCAGGTATTCTGCATTCCCATTTTGATCCCTTTCCCCGGTTCCCGTCCATAGAATTTTCCCTTTCATCGCTTCAAGCTGCTTCTCTTGTTCTTCTCCCAGATCATAGGAAGTAAGCCCTCCGGCACTTAAGATCAGACCATTCTTCCCCTGTATAAAAATAGATTTCACAAAATGATTCTGTCCGGTATAAAACATCAGGCTTTTTGCCACCTGGTTCTGGTGGCGTACCCGCTCCTGTTCTGTCATGGATTCAGCCAGCAAGGTGGCACGTACGTCTTGATTTTGAATGATAAAAAGAGACAGGCTGTGGGCATAATCCGTCACATATGTTATATTTTCAGAGATATTATTTAGTATATAGAGAGAGGCCGCCTCCTGCTTCTCCCTCACAATTTCCAATGCCTTTTGATATAAAAGTGTTCCTATGATCGCCATTGGAATCATTGACATGGCAATTGCCAGTAAAAACACCTTAATATTCAAGCTTACAAACCTGGATTTTATCTTCTTCAAGTTATTTTTCCATCCTCTCGCAAGTCAATGTGATTTCTATATTCTTTTGGTGAGTATCCGGTATACTTCTTAAATACCAGGTTGAAATATTTGTAATTCTGGTAGCCTGACTTTTCCGAAACCTGATATATTTTTAAATCCAGATTTTTTAGCAGCTCTTTTGCCATATCGATCCGGAACTGATTCAGATAATCGCTGAAATTCATTCCGGTCTGGGATTTAAATACCTGGCTGAAGTGATTTGGCGTGATATAAAGTTCCGCTACGATCTGGCTGATGCGGATTTCGTCCATATAATGTTTAGCTATGTACTGCATAGATTTCTGTATAATCAAATTATATTTCGCACCTTCTGTAGAATTTAACACCTGTACAGTTTCCCGGCATAGATTCAATATATACCGCTTTAAAGCCGAAAAGCTTCCGATGCCTTCCATCTCCCTTAAGCAGTCCCTGCTCTCCCCCGTCACTTCCAAAGGATTGATGGACATCTCTTCTAAATTAGAAGCCACAATCATCCAGATACGCACACATGCTGTTTTCACCTTTTCAAATTCTGTTTGTTTCTGATAGGCTTCTTCAAAAATGTTCTGAACAATCTCAAGCATTCTGTCCCCATCATACTGAAGCATCGCCTGTACCAGTTCATTTTCTTTCTTCTGGATATTCAGATAAGTTTTCCTCTCTTTTCCCATACTCTCATGATAGTGAATCATATACTCTCCCGGCATATAAGGTCTGCACCGCAGCGCCTGCAGTGCCTCCCGGTAAGATTGCCTTATCTCTTCTATCTTATCTTTACGATCTCCCAGAGATACCGTAATATAGAATCCCAACTCACCCTTTATTTGCTGATAAAGCCTGCTCAAAGCTTCTCTGTCCGCCTTTTCTTCCTGTCCCTGCTCCATCAGGATCACCACAAAATGCGTGCCATTGTCCCGGAACACCGTCTCCTGAGACGACAGTCCCAATATATTTCTTATGGACTCCTCTATGGATTCTTCCAGGCAGCGCCTTTCCTCCACAGAATGCTGTGTCAAAAGGAAAAAATCATCCACCGTAATCAGTAAAACCCGATAACAGGGACCTGCAAACTCAAGGCCCAGCTTTGAAAGCTGCCCTGTCACCTCTTCCCTTCTCGCCTGATCCGTCAATTTCTCACTGATCAAAGCATTCAGCAGCCTGCTGCGCACATAATCGTAATTTTCTTCCACAAAAGTCTGCTGAAAAATTTCCCGTTCCTGACGCGCCTTTTCTTTTTCTATTTCTTTTTTTAATTTTACAACTGTCTCCAGCAATTCATCGGCGTCAATTGGTTTCAGTAGATATTCAAAAACTCCAATCTGCAATGCCTGTTTCGCATAAGAGAAATCATCATAACCACTTAGAATTACAATTTTCATCCACGGGTAAGCACTGCGGATTCTCTTGGATAAGGACAGCCCATCTTCTCTCGGCATCCGAATATCCGTCAAAATAATTTCCGGCTGTAATTCTTTTACTAACTCAAACCCGCTGACTCCATTAGCTGCCTCACCGCAGATCTGAAATCCTTCCTTTTCCCAATCCAGGGAAAGAATAATGCCTTTTCGTACAATAAAATCATCTTCCACAACCAGTATCTTCATAATTTTTAATCCTTTCGGTCCGCTCAGAAACAGACTCCCCGGTTAGTCCACAGTCTCCATTGTAACGTTCCGGATGCTTTCCATCTCTGCATGTTCATATAAATTTACTATAAAACAATCATTTCATATTTGCAATATAAACATCCTTTTCCATGCCACTCTTATCTTTTGTGCTGCACTTCTTACCACGGCTATTGACGAACGGTTTATTCTTCATTATACTTTAAGAAATAAAAACACCACAAAGCGTGTTAAAGGCGGTGAATCTTATCATGATCGGAATCTATTTTAGCGGCACAGGCAATACCAGACATTGCGTAGAAAAATTTACAAAAGCATATGACCCTGAAGCAATCGTTTATTCGATTGAAGACATTCGGCTGCCAGAACTAATCCGCAGTGAAACAGAGATTGTATTTGGATATCCCACACAATACAGCAGCATGCCAAAAATACTGCGCGATTTTATGATCCAAAATCAGGAGCTATGGCAGGGAAAAAAAGTTTTCATTCTGACAACCATGAGAATGTTCAGTGGAGACGGAGCAGGTGTATTGGCAAGACTGCTGGAAACTTTTGGTGCAGCGGTAACCGGCGGTTTACACTTAAAAATGCCAGACAGTATCAGTGATGAAAAAGTTCTGAAAACTACATTAGAAAAGAACAGACAGCTTGTCACAGAATCAGAAGAAAAAATAAAGAAGGCAGTACAAAAATTACAGATGGGCAAACCTCCGCAAGAGGGATTAGGTGCTTTCAGCCATCTTGCCGGGTTGTTTGGTCAAAGGCTGTATTTTTACAATAAAACAAAACGATATACAGACAAGCTAACCATACATTCCAAAAAATGTATCGGATGCGGTAAATGTGTTAAGTTATGCCCTATGAAAAACATCGTTATGGAAAATGGCATTGCCAAATCGGGAGATCAGTGTACTATGTGCTATCGCTGCATTAATCATTGTCCAAAACAGGCAATTACATTATTAGGTCATCGTGTATATGAACAAGGCTGGATAGAAAAATATCTGCAAAAATAAAATACGGAGGAAAGTCTATATGCATACCTTACTCATTTTAAATCTGATCATGCTATTCATAATAAATTTGATTGATTCATGGTACGTGCGAATTTAAGTTACAGTTGTCAATTTTTCAATTTCTGATTTACCTTTACTAACTTGAGAATCCAAAAAAGCATATCTCCAAATAATATTAGTATGAAAGCCGGCAGAAACAGTGATGGTAATTCAATCACTAATGCTGTTTGCATTGTAAGATATCAACCTCTCCATAAAAGTTATGATGCATAGGTACATTTTCTGGTATATTCGTCCAATTCACTATCAGATATATGGCTGTCCCTATTATCATAATAAGACACAACTTATTTATAGCAATATCAAATTTACTATTCTTTATCTTCAACCCATCGCCTCCACAACTTCAAAATTATAGGTATATTCTACCATTTATCAATACCATTAGCAACGATATTATGTACTTACAAAAATACACAAAAAACTATTGACCTTCTCGTCGCGTCAACTTGTATGATAACTATAGATCAGATAGAAAAGGAGCAATAATATGGAAATCAAGAATATACGATCAGATGTAATTTACAAGAAAATGATATCTGTCCCTATGGAAAAAAAGAACGACATATATCGTTATGAAATGATGAAACCCTTTGAGAAAAAATGGGCTTGTTACTGCGTACCGCTCAAGGCGAAGCAGGAAAATGGTTATGACGTAATTATGGCAAGTAATATGTTAGGATATCTGAATCCTTCAGAAATAGATAAGAGCCAGGAAGAAAGCGTTCAGCTGCTGTCTGATGACGCATTTTGGAAAAGCTGCCAGCACTCCATAGAAGACGCACTTGGCCGGTTTGAACATGCCGGTATTGAATTACCGGTTGAGAAATATTTATATACTATTCTGCTTGCAGATCCCAAGAGTCCATATACCATACTTAGCGATGGCTATTCCGGCGACGGCGGCATACCTGGATACATTTTTGGTGCAATTACACCAAACGAATACACCATTGGGCGTATACCGGCTGCCCTCGCTCATGAGTGCAACCATAATGTGCGGTTTCAATTTGAGAAATGGCATGATGATATATCCCTGGCAGGTATGATGGTCACGGAGGGTTTGGCTGAAAACTATGCCACCTTCATCTACGGAGAAGAAAAACTGGGGCCCTGGGTCAGTAAAATAGATATGGACACTCTGGACAACTATATAAAACCACTCATCCGAGATGCCCTGGACGTGAAAGGAATGGATAACTTAACATCATATCTCTATGGGGATGAAATTGCAAAAATGCAGGGTTATTTTCCTGTGGGTCTGCCCTTTTGTGCCGGCTATGCATGTGGGTATTATATGATTAAGCATTATTTAGAAAAGACGTGTAAAACCATTATTGAAGCAACACTTATCCCTACCGATGAAATACTCAGAGAAATAGAGGATTTTTGGGAAGATTAAGGAATGCCAATTGTTATCAGGGCACAGGATTCCATTGTCCTGTACCAGCTTTGTATCAATAAACTGGATCCCATTGGATACTAAGCGGGCACTGAGCTGCGAAATGCATCAGGATTTCACAGCGAATGCCCGCAGGCCCCAAAAAGCGCTCACCCCTTCTCTTTCCGAGCACCTAATTCTTTCAACAGTTATTCTAAAGTTTCTCGTATGAAACCAGTTCATCCACCGGGATACGTGTTTGGCTGTGCCGATTGGGATCCCCTTCTTCTTGGGCAGAATATCCGATCACCAGTATATTAATCGGCTCCAGGTTGGAAGGAATATGAAATTCTTCACGCAGGATATCCGGTTTAAAATAGCAAACCCAGACACTTCCCAGTCCAAGTTCAGTCGCCTGAAGCATCATATGGTCTGTCAGAATTGAAGCATCAATATCCCCTGTCTGCTTTTTATCAAATGGGCGAACCCATGCTTTATTGTGATCTGCACACACAATAATCGCCAACGGTGCATGAAATACATTTGCTGCCTTTTCAATCTTTGCCATACCTTCCGCTTCCTGAACAACCAGCAAATGAACAGGCTGAAGATTTGCCGCAGTCGGCGCTGCATGTGCTGCTTCCAGAATCTGATCCAGCTTTTCTTTTTCTACCTTCTGTTCTGTATAAGAACGCACAGAAGACCTTTTTTTCGCAATCTCAAGAAAACTCATAATTACCTCCTTTAATCAGGGTGTTAAATTGTAGTAAATAGTATCTGCCTGCAGGCAAAGGTTGATATATTTACCAACTTCAGCTATAATTATAGCATTAATATTCATTAGAACAAGTATGCACTTTTATGGTATATAGTACCCAAAAAGATAGTGTAAAAAATACAGAGGTGAAAAAATGAAATGTCCAGGCACATATAACTGTCCCGTGGAAGCCACACTAGAACTGATTGGCGGTAAATACAAAGCACTGATTTTGTTTCATTTGATAGAAGGGACCCTTCGTTTCAGCGAACTGCACCGGAACATTCCAAATGCTACTCCTAAAATGCTGACACAACAGCTTCGGGAGCTGGAACGTGACAACCTGATTTTGCGTACTGTCTATCCGGTTATCCCCCCTAAAGTAGAATATCAGCTTACAGACTTTGGAAAAAGTATTATTCCTGTTCTGGAATCTATGTGTGACTGGGGGAGCAACTATCTTAGCGGGCTTGATCTGACAGTTACTTCCGCGTCATCCGAAACAAAATAAAGCAAAATTCAAAAACCTGTTATTCTATAATCTGAGATTTTCTTTTCTTCTTTTTTTCTGCCTTTTCCTGCCTTTCTTCATACATTTCCCGTATCCAAATTTTAACCGGAGCTTTCCACTGCTCCTTCTTATTTGGGATGTTTTTTATCAGACTTTTCGGATTTAATCCCATTTCTTTTGCCATTCGTATCTCTTCTTCTGATATCCTGCATTTTTTCTTTGCCTCATCCCACAGCTCTTGTTTGTATGCCATTCCAATCCCCTTTCTGACCGTACATTTCTATTTCTTCTTAACTTTTTTTTGATTTTAAGGATAACAATTGTTGGTGTTATTATACCATTCATTTCCAGATAAAACAATTGAGAAGAAGACCGTCTTTTTATTTTGCAAAGAAAACTTGGCAAAACTTATTGACAAGTACGCTTGGCAGATGTATGATAGTAATGTAAAGAAAACTTGGCAACCTAATCAGGAGGTATTGTTATGAATAAAGAACAGATTTTAGCAAGAAGCAGAGCAGAAAAAACAGATGAAGGCATGCAGCAGGCAGAAAACAGAGGACGCAGAATAGGTATCAGCGCCTTTTGCCTTGTATTTATTTTTATAGCTATATTTAACGTATTTAATGGACAGCATAGTTACGCACCCTACGCAATGTTCTGGGCATTTGTTGCAGCCGAGGCATATCCGAAATACCGTTTCACTAAAAATAAGGCATACTTAATATCTACCGTTGCCGGTGCCATTGCTTCCATAGCTTCACTGGCAAGCTTTGTTATAAGTGTGTTGAGGTAAAAATATGGATGAAAAATTAGTACTAAAAAATAATCTGAAAGAAATACGGTCAGAACAAAAGCTCTCACAAAGCCAACTGGCGGAAATGGTGGGCGTATCCAGAAATACCATTAGTTCTATTGAAACAGGGCAGTTTAATCCAACTGCAAAATTAGCTTTGATTTTATGTATTGCATTGGATAAAAAATTCGAAGATCTCTTTTATTTTTAGCAGAGTGGACCGTCCCGCACAGAGATTAAGGTGCCGGATGGTCCATTTACATCCTCCCTTAATCCTGGAACGAATAGCCGGTAATGATATGCTTTGAGTATCTTCTGCAACTTCCAATGGGACGGGAATACTTTACCCATCCGCCATGGAAGCTTCTTACAATCTCCTTATATTTTTTACAGTTTGTAAAATCAACTTTCAAATAACATTGTTATATTGCTTTATCCGGTATTATCAGATATAATAAATGCAAGATAGCTTTATCATATTATATCTAAATTACTTTCTGAAAAGGAGTCCGAATATGGAGATGCCATTTATTGAAAAAGAATATGATATGTTTATAGAAACAATTGAAAACAGCACAAACAAATGTATTTTTGATACCGATATCACTTTTCTTTACGGTAATATAAATTTTTATCAGAGTACTGGCTATACAAAGGAAGAATATTCATCCCTTTTCCCGAATCTCCGTCAGTATTATAGAAATCATACAGATGAATTTTATAAAATCAGAGATTCTTTAACTCATGCTCTTTCCCGGGGCAAAAAAGGTTTTTCTCTGGATTGCCGTTTGCCTGTTAAGAACGGCGGCTTCATTTGGATACGTATCACTGGAACTATCACAAAGGAAACCGTGGATGGACATCCGGTTTTTTATATGATCAACTCAGATATCAGCGATTTGGTTCGGTTGAAAGATGAAAAAACAGAGTATTTTGAGTGGCTGATGGATGAGTATATCGGGAATATCTATATAAGTGATATGGATACTTATGAATTATTATTTATAAACCGCACCGGCACTGAAACTATGAATACAACTTGTGAGGAAGTTATTGGGCGACCTTGTTATGAAGTAATTCAGGGAAGAACCTCACCATGCCCTTTCTGCACCAATGACAGATTACGGACAGATGAATTTTACGAATGGGAATTTTTCAATCCGGTACTCAACAGAACTTTTATGATTAAAAACCGTCAAATTAACTGGTACGGCCACAAGTCACGTATAGAACTGTCCTATGATATGTACAGTTCCGAGTTTAAGCTGGCTAAAAAAGAGCGTGAACGTGAAATTCTACTCCGGACTCTTCCGGGTGGATTTGCCCGTCTGGATGCCAGAGATTACAGAACCATTCTTTGGTATGATGCCGACTTCTTAAGGATGATCGGTTATACAAAAGAACAATTCGAAAAAGAATTGCATTCGACATGTGAATATTTGCATCCCGATGACTTAAAACGTATTGAGCACATGCTAAAAGAAATAGAGGGAACCGAACAGAGTATTATTATGGAAGCCCGGATTATCACACGCAGTGGAGAAACCAAAATCCTGACCGTTACTTTATGCTATGCAAATGGGGAAGACAGCTGGGATGGTATCCCTTCTTTCTACACTGTTGGCATTGATGTGACAAAAGACCGTCGGGAACAGGCACGCCAGCAAACAGCACTGGAAGAAGCCTACATGGCGGCACGGATTGCGAATTCAGCGAAAACTAAATTTCTGTCATCTATGTCCCATGACACTCGTACCCCACTGAATGCTATCATTGGCATGACTGCTATTGCAAGGGCAAATCTTATTGCACCTGAGAAAGTGAATGATTGTCTGAACAAAATTAACACCTCCAGTCAATATCTTTTAAGTCTGATTAATGAAATATTGGATATGTCTCAAATTGAATCCGGAAAAATTGACCTTCATCCCGAAGAAATCAGCCTTCCGAACCTAATACAAAATGTTTCAGATATGTGCAGATCGTTGCTGGAAGAAAAGCATCTGGAATTTGAGGTTTATGTTGGAAAAGTACTCCATGAAAAAATTATAACTGACGGTGACCGCCTGCATCAGGTTTTTATGAATCTGCTCTCCAACGGGATCAAATATACCCCTCCCGGCGGAACCATCAGTCTCAGTATTAATGAATATCAGCCTTTTAGCCAGAATCAGGCCCAATATGAATTTATAGTTACAGACAATGGCATTGGAATGACAAGTGAATATATTCCCCATATTTTTGAACCCTTTTCACGTGCTGAAGATTCTCGTATCAGCAAAGTTCCCGGTACCGGGCTGGGAATGTCTATCACCGAAAATATCGTAAAAATGATGGGCGGCTCCATTGAAGTAAAAAGTGAATTAGGTAAAGGAAGTAAGTTCACGGTTTCCATTCCTTTTCATCTGGCAGACAAAGAAGAATCAGTAAACCACGAGCTGGCAGGGCTGCCTGTTCTGATCATAGAAGACGAGCAAAAAACTTGTGAGAATATTACAGTATTTTTAGAAAAGCTTGGGATGCAGGGATACTGGGCATCATCCTGTGCAGAAGCACTGGGCATCATTTCAGCCGCACATGCCCGTTCAGATGAATTTTCCGCAGTGCTTCTGAACTGGGAGATGCATGAAAGAAATGGCTTGGATACAGTACAAAATATACGCAGATGCCTGGGAGAAAGTATACCTATTATCATTATCACATCCTATAATAACCCAAATATAGAAGATGAGTTCTTGAAAGCAGGAGCAAACGCATTTATTACCAGACCACTCTTTATTTCAAAGATTATAGATGTTTTCCAGTTGTTCTGTTCTGATCATAAAACAGAAGATGATATTGTTGAAGAAGACACAAATATTACTTTGGAGGGAAAACGGATTTTGCTGGTAGAAGACAATGAACTGAATCGTGAAATTGCATTCGAGCTGCTTAGTATGCAGGGAATGCTTATTGAAACAGCCGAAAATGGCCTGGATGCCGTTCAAGCCTTCCGCTCTTCTAACCCAGGATATTATAACGCAATCCTGATGGATATTCAGATGCCCGTGATGGATGGCTATGAAGCAGCCGCAGCAATTCGTCTTCTGGACAGGGATGATGCAAAGACGGTACCCATCCTGGCAATGACCGCTAATGCCTTCATAACCGACATCAGCAAAGCTTACAGTGTCGGTATGAATGATTACATAACAAAGCCTATTGATGTGAATGGGTTAAATAGAACCCTGGAAAAATGGATCCATCAGACTGATAATCACTTCTTATGAAAATACCATTACAATGGGCCGGAAGTCTTATTTGACTTCCGGCTCTTATCATTCCTCTTTTCTTACCGCAATCTTTTGCAATACCCTCTTTTTCTATTGTGAACACATAAAATAAGCGTATTTTATTTAATAGTTACTTTTCTGGACGATGAATAAGATCCGTAAACCTTTGTTTTAGAAGTTGGCTGCATATATCCCCGGATTTTAAATGTATAAGTCTTGCCTTTCTTTAAACCTGATTTTGTATAGGAAGATTTATTTCCATTTTTAGTGGAGATCCTTGTGTATTTTCCTTTTCCCGTTTTCATATAAACCTGTACCCTGTTAGAACTAATTTTCTTCCATGTAAGTTTCGCCTTATTTGATCCGCTTCTCGTTACCTTCAGCTTTGGTTTTACAGGTCTGGTGGCCGTAATAAACGTGGAAGAATGTGATCCTTTTCCTGCGCTGTTGTATGCTGCTACACGGTACTTATATTTTGTTCCGGATTTCTTTTTAGAATCGGTATAAGAAGCCGCTTTTGTTGTCTTAAGGCTACTCCATCTCTTCTTCTTATCATCATAACGGTATACCTTGTAGGATGTGGCACCAGATACCTTTTTCCATGATAACTTAATACTGTCTGTTGTCAGCTTAGCAGCCGTTATGCCGGTGACTTTTCCTGGTTTTTCGATTACTTTTTCCCATTTTGCAGTTAATGTGACATTTAATGTACAGATATCGTTGGATTTAACCATCTGATTACCCATGTACCATCCCACAAATTTATATCCGCTGCGCGCAGGAGTTGGAAGCACTCCATAAGGCTTTCCATTCTGCACTGTAATTGTGGACGGGTTTACCTGACCTCCTGCTGCGTTCAATGTTACTGTATGTTTTACCGGCTGAGGAATATCTTTTGGCGTGACCGTAACAAGGCAGCTTGCAGTCTTGTTGTTATCTTGTGTCGTAACTGTAATTTTTGCTGAACCTTGTGACATTGCCGTTACTTTCCCATTCACATCAACAATTGCCACCGATTTGTTGCTGCTATCCCATTTTACTGCCTGATTGGTTGCATTTTGAGGTGTTATGGCTGCCTTTAAGACTGTATTATTTCCTTCAATGAGAGTGAAATTTGTGGGATCAACTGTTATACCGGTCACATCTACATGGTTCTTAATCTTAATTTCTGCTGATGCTTTAACCTCAGTATCGGCTATTGTTCCCTGAATATGGAAGATTCCTGCTTCTTTCAGAACTTCTTCCGGGATTGTATCCCACTGTACTTCTTTTTCGGTCATTGTTCCATTATTCAATACTGCCGTGATGACAGACGGAAGCTTTGGCTGCACTCCTATATTAGTAGCTGCATAGACTGGTTTGCTGGAAACGATAAATGTCTTGCTTAAATCGGTTGCAAGAGCAACCTCAATTTCAGCCAGTCCCCGTTCCGGTTTCTCCCCATTTCCGCCATGATAATACTTCAGCTCCGGATCTATTGTGAATTTTAATTTCTGTGCACTGAGAGGTTTCTCTAACTTCACTAAGTTATCAGGCTGTCCCTCCCATTGAATGTCAGAAACAATCTGTTCGTGAACAAGGTTTCCAGTGCTGTCAAAAAATTCCAGCTTACCTTCACCGATTTCATTGACTTTATGACCACGGTCAATCAGATTCAGACTTGCGATCATCTGTTCCTCCCCAAAATCCAGTTCTATCCATGGTGACTTATCTCCTCCACGAGCTGCCCATGCAGTCGATTTGTCTCCATCAACAGTCTTAACACCAATATATCGCTCATCCTGATTGGAACCATTTGGATCTCCGTTCTTGTCACGTACAGAAGAAACCGAAACCACAGCATTATCTGCTACATTGGTACCTAACTGGGTAAGGATCATTTTATTACTTTCCACCGTAACTCCATCCACTGTCACCTTTACCTGAATTGTCGATTCAGAGGATCGCGGAATACTATCCTTCATGGTGATTACAGATGACCCTTCCACAACTGACAAATTATCACTGTCCAGTATAAATGTAATCTCTGCGTCAGAAAGATCGGCCGGTTTTCCGTTATTATCCAATGCTTCAATCTCTGATACCACCGGTGATCCAACAGCTATCTTATTTTTATCCACAGAAAGATTCACCTGGGACAAATAATTAACTAATTGCAGATTTCCGTCAGCATCTACATCGATATATATCTGTTTTGATACCGTAATCCCATTTAGCGTTACATCTATGAAAATCTGGGCCCGTCCTTCCGATACGGACAGAGCCTGATTTGCCTCATTGATCTCTACTATTTCAGGATTAGTGCTCTGTATCTGAATCTTCGCCTTGCTCAGATCCATCTCTTCTCCGATTCCGGAAATACCCGTTAGATGGATAGCTGCAGTCTTATCATCTAAAAGTTCTGTCTCTACCGCTACATCTCCCAGCCTTTTTCCCTGATCTATTCCCCGTACCCTTACTTCAAGCACATCCATCAAATCGTCTCTGGCACCGCCCGGGAAACTGATGCGCAGATATCTGCCTTTCTGATTGAGTGGGTATGTATACTTGTCTGAATTATAACGGTATTTTGTATCATTGTCCGGAACGGCTCCCTGTTCCACGGGTATCTCCCAGTTTTCTCCATCCTCACTCGTTTCTATCCGGATAGCACTTGGCGTGTTCCTATAATACCGGTCTTTGTTGTTAAAATAAACACTCACATTTGACAGATCGCACACTGAATTTAAATCCATTGTCATGGCTGGATTCTCATCCTCTTTCGCCGGTGTCCATCTGGAGGTATTTCCACCGTCAGAACTGGTTAAAATGTTATCTGTAAGATCGGCTGGATTGCTGCCGCTTGTCACTTCTGGTACGATATTATTACTTAAAACAGTATTCGGTAATATTCTCAGATAATTTCTATTGGTCGTATAGGTTACTCCATCAACTGTAATATCAGCCCAGATTGCAACATTTTCCTCTTCTGAAACGCATCTGTTAAAAACTACTTCGTCATCTTTAACTGCCAGAAGGTCCAGATCTTCAACCTCATGTGCCTGCCAGTAGATATCCGGATCCGAGGTCTGTCCTCCTGCCTGGCCGCTGCAGACTCCATAATGCCATGTGATATTGTCATAAGAAAGGAGGTTCACTCCGCCCCCTTTTTGGGTGCGCCCTTCAAAAGTCACCGGAATATTGATGTCTGATGAAAATTTACCAAATGCCTCTTTTCCATCAGTACGCAATACTACACCTATTAGTTCTTCATTTGAAGTGATACTTCCATCTTCTTTTACCTGAACATGATAAGTGTCGACTGCTGCCTCTCCCTCATACTCTGCTGTTACACGTATGGTTGTATTTCCAGGATGCCCGGCTGTTACCAGTCCATTCTGATCAACTGATGCAACCGATGCATCATCACTGCTATAGGTAAGATCTGCATCTGCGAATACATTGGTAAAGTTCTTCAGATAGGCTTCTGCACGCAACTGCAGTTCGGATTTGTTTTCCTGGCTGCTGAATAATTTCACACCAGTAAGCTTGAAACTGCGGGTGTCATTATCCGTGGTGATTTTGATAATGGTATCCACAGGATCTTCTTTGACCGAAGAAGTATCGATGGTGATGTAATTCTTTCCATCCTTTGACTCTACACTATAGGGCAGTGCTATTCCTTCATTAAGCCACTCCACATTGGTTACATTATAATCAAATGGCCCTGCATAGACACTCTCCTGACCGGTAAATCCTTTTTTTGCCCTGCCATTTCCAATTGTATTCTCTACCATATGCATATACACGAATTGGTCTCGGGCAACGGAATATCCCCATTCAGGCCCCTCCCCGTATTTTGCAGTCAGGAATGGCTCTTTATCGGTATTCTCATGGTAGCCTTCCTTTTTTTCATAAGTGTCAAAATAGTACGGCATTGTTCCAAACAGGGATTCGTGCAAGTCAGGCTTTCCATCATTGGCCATCCACAAGTTTACATTGTCACGTATTTCCAGGAAACGCTGTGCATTCAGTGGTCCCTGATAATATGCGTCTTTAATCCCACTACTATAATTCTTGCCAGCCCAGTCAACACCCCGGATAGCGATGATCATCTGATCGTAATTTGGCACCATACCATGTCCGATATTATTGATGATGAATTCTGCCCACAAACGCCAATCATCTCTTGTATGTCCTCCCGCATATCCTGACCAGGCATCCATCTCATCAATAATAGGGTGCGACCATGCCTCATCAACCGTATATTTATTCTGATTCCACATATTCGTTTCCCAATGACCCCCATGGGTATATGGCATTGCTCCGGTATACTCCGTCTCCAGAATTGTCAAATCATTATCGCTGACTTCATTTCGGTCGTTTGCCTGTATAAGGGTATAGTCATTGTAAGCACGCACAGCGCTCCACATAGCATCAGTATTTCCTTTTCCTTCCGGATTCCCGTCAAAGAACAGATACTTAGGATCATAACGAACCACAAGATCCTCCACATTCCGGAAAAATCCGCTGGAGTTGTTGACACGGGGATCTTTGGTCTGATTAGACCCCTCAGAAGCATAGTACAGACCAAACCTCATTCCATGACGTTCTACTGCTTCTTTTGCCTCCTGCAGCATGTCTTTTGGCTGAGCTACCCCTTCCTCATTTAGTTCCAGTGTGTTGGGATGCTGATTAACAGCTGCACCATTTGGGTCACCTGGATAGGCACCAGGCGCCGGCCAGTAATATACACCCTGTACCGCTTCCGTAGACAGCATCGTCATGCCTGCTTTTTTTGCACGTTCTGCCCAGGTATCAAATGAAAAATTTGGATCCCAAAACTGGGTATATGCTCCTGTATCATGGGACAATGCGGACATTTTCCCTTCTTCAAACCACTTGCTTGGACGCTCTTTTACGATTATTTTCGTCTCTTTTACTGCTGTCCGTTTATCTGCATCCGTCACCTGAACGGTAAATGAATACTCACCTTGTGTTTCACAGAAACCATCGATAACCCCTTCTTTATCCATCGTCAGGCCATCCGGTAAATTACCCTCTGTGATCTCCCACTCATACCCCGGGCTGCCGCCTGCCGCCTGGAACCGAAACCTTGAAGCCTGCGGTCCCTCTTTTGCATTCGTCCTGTGAATAGCTTTATTCCATACGTATGGGGATTCCACATATCCGTAAGGCATCTCATTCTCAGGATACAGATTTGCAGCAAGATCTGCATTACGACTTTCAAATGCTTCCCTGTCGATGTCCAATCCCTGAGTAACAATCTGAAGCGCTGAAACAGTATCGCCTTCCACCGAATACTCCAGATCGGGAATCTCATTTCCGGAAGCATCACTGATTCTGGCATAGAATCCCAGATAATATACCCTGTCATGTTTGATTTCAAACAAAACTTTATTCCAGCCTCTATTCAGCGTGATATCGGCTTTGTATTTGTCTTTCTCCGTTGACTCCACTGCATTTGTATTCTGATCCACCAGAGCATCGTTCACATAGACTTTATGCAGACCACTGGTCACAAACTGCAGTTGAGCATTCTGCTCTTTGGGACTGTATATGTAAGTATGTGCATAGGTATACTTGCCTTGAACATCCAGTCCTTGCTTTACGGTAAAATATCCATACAGATCCTGATAATCATCGGTATTACGGTTGAAAATACGGTCATCCAAGTACTGCCACTGCGTACCACTGCTGCTAAACTCTTCTCCCAGGGTTGGCCTGATGCCTTCCTTCTGCAAATTTTCTCTGTGTTCTTCCGTAGTCTCAAGCATCTCCACTGCCTGGACATCGGGAGTTTCATTTTGATCTTCTTCTGGTTCAACTCCGTTCTCTTCAATAGTATCACTGTTCCCGGCTGTTTCTTCTATGACCTCATCCGTTTCACTCTGGTTCTCTGTTTCTACCATGACTGCAGCGTCCTCTTTGCCGATAGTCCGTTCCGAATTAATTCCCGCTAATAAGGACGTATCACTCGGCCCAGCCACCAACCATGTATTAATAAATGGCGCGGTTCCAACTACAGTCATAGCGTGGGCCTTCAGCCCGATTGTTCCTGCATCGATAGAGGTGACTGTAACCATTGCCGCCAAGCCAATAGCAACAGCACGTCTCACCAATCTGGAACGTTTCTTTTTCACTTTCATTTTTTATCTCTCCTTTTTCCTTAAAATGTGGATACCGCATATCCATCCTGTATGTCATCCCCCATCCACTTGTACCGGATTCTAACACTCCACTTTTTCTTTTTCCACATCAATTTTTAATTTCCACATAGTTTTTTAAGGATTCTAACACTCTATTTTTTAACAATGACTCTATTTTTTAATACTTGTACCAGAATTGATTGGTATAAAGACAATAAATGGCCGCAGACATAAATTGTCTACGGCCAATATGATAACTTATCTATTATCTAATTCTTAATAACACAACCGGATCCTTTTCTTAACTATCTCTGAAACTGCCTCCCTTCCTGCTCCCAGATATTTCTTAGGATCTATGTTATCCGGATTTTTCTCCATATTTAACTTCACTGCCTTTGTAAATACATTTCTTAAATCTGTTGCATAATTTACTTTGCAGATCCCATTTTTAATACATTCTTTTACGATCTCATCCGGCACGCCAGATGTTCCATGTAATACCAGGGGAATGTCAACTGCTGCTTTTATTTCTTTCAGGCGATTTATATCCAGTTTAGGTTCCCCCTTATAAAATCCGTGCGCCGTACCGATTGCAACAGCCAGACTGTCCACCTTTGTTCTTTCAGCAAATTCAACCGCTTCTGCTGCATTGGTGAGCAATACGGATTCAGATGTTAAACCGTCTTCTTTTCCTCCGACACTGCCCAGCTCTGCTTCTACAGATACCCCAAGAATTTTACCCAGCTCGGAAACCCTGGAGGTTAAAGCAACATTATCCTCAAAATTTAATTGCGAGCCGTCAATCATCACGGAGGAATATCCTTCTTTCATTGCCCTGGCAGCTAATTCATAGGACGAACCGTGATCTAAATGCAGTGCAACGGGAACTCTTGTATTTCTGATTGCATTCCTGACACATGCTGTGAAAAAGTCCAGTCCTGCATAATTTACACTGGAGGGGGTTGTCTGTAAAATTACGGGACAGTTTAATTCTTCTGCTGCCTGTATGACTCCCTGTACCGTCTCCATATTTTCCACATTAAACGCAGGAACAGCATATCCATTTTCCTGTGCCTTACAGAGAAGTTCTTTTACCGATGCAAATTCCATTTCATGATACCTCCATCTTTTGAATTTTTATCTGCTCTCTATATTTACAGAAACCTTCCTGGCTGCACATCTGGGTTCCCTTCAAAACTAAAGAGGCTGCAGAAGCTGCCATTCCGTAACGGAGCATTTCCTGTATAGGCAGCTTTTCTTCTAAGGCCGCACAGATTCCGGCAACCATAGAGTCTCCTGCACCCTGGATACCCTGGATTTCCAACAGAAGTCCCTGGGAATAAAATGCCTCTTGTTTATCACATATAACGGCTCCTTTTTCACCCAGTGATACACACACTACCTCCACTCCCTTTTCCAGTATCTCTCTTGCCAAAAGCACTACTTCTTCTATTGTTTTACACTTTTTACCAAACGCAGTCTCTAACTCAAATAAATTTGGTTTTATCAGGTATGGTTTCGCTTTGATTCCTTCTAATAGAAAATCCTTTTCTGCATCTAAAATAATTTTGACAGGATATACAGACAACTCTTCTAAAATCTCCCTGTATATCGTAGTGTCCACTCCAACAGGAGCACTTCCGCCTATGACTACAAGACTGCTTCTTGCCGCATGTTCTTTTATTACAGACTTTAGTTTATAAATGTCTTCTTTTGTAACTTCACTTCCATATTCATTTAATTCTGTCAGTATATTCGTTTCCCGGTCTAATATCTTTGTGTTTGTCCGAAGCCGGCCTTCTACCCATACAAATTCAGATGTTATCCCATAATCATCTAACGTATTTTCTAAAACCTTGCCGTTTCCTTTATAATTGAATCCCAGACATTCCACGTCTTTGCCAATTCTTTTCACTGCAATGCCAACATTAATTGCTTTGCCCGACGCTTCCTCACAGGAATCCACGACACGGTTCAGCTGGCCATATTGGAATCCTGATACAAGAATGCTTTTATCAATGCATGGATTTAGATTTACAGCAGTAATCATATTCGTTCTCCCCCTTTCCTATGCTTCATATATTCCATACTCTAAGACAGTATCTACAAATGCCTGAATGTTTTCTGCCGGTACATCAAATTGTGTATTATGTATGGGCGTAAATACGCATCCCCCTCCCGGCATTAAGATATCCAGCCTCTCTTTGACCTGATTTCTCACATCTGACGGTGATCCGCCGGGATATACCGTCTGGCTGTCCACACCGGCTCCCCAGAATACCAGATCATTTCCAAATTCTGCTTTCAGCTCTGCAGGATCCATACGATAGGAATTTGCCTGTATCGGGTTTAAAATATCACAACCGGCTTCTATAAAATAAGGTATTATATTTCGAATGGAACCACAGCTATGGAACATAGTCTTTACATCAGAATTCTCATGTACACAGTCACACATCTTTTTATAATTTGGCATATAAAGTTCCTGAAATACTGCGGGACTGAACAATTCTCCTGTCTGTGTTCCAAAATCAGTAGTTGAAATTAAAATGGTATCAATATAACTGCCAACTGCCTGAAGATACATTTCTATATTTTTCACTGCCATGTCACCTGCTGCTCCCAGTATTTCCTCTGCGTATTCCGGTTCGGATACCAAGATACACAGCCATTCCGTAAAAGGATGGCCTGCAAATATACCAGTGGTTCCCAGTTTCCCTTTTAAAGCTCCCCCATGTATGGAATAGTCTGTAGTCTCATACATCAGTTTTGCTCTCTTTTCTAAAATGCGCAGTTCTTCATCCGTATAAAGGGTAACTGATTTCTTAAACTGTTCTGTGTCCATCATGGTTATTTCCTTTGACAAATCCAACGGCGGATTAGCCAGCCGTTCAAAATAGCTGCCTGTTGATGCCATATTTGCCACATGCCTGCCATTTATATCAAACAATGCAATATCACCATTATTTTCGATTTCATATTGAAAATCCCCCGGCATTAAAATAGTATTTCCAGCCGTATTTTTCCAGGGCTTCCAGTCCGAATTGCGATATCCCCAGGTCTCATACAGATTTTCTAATTGAAGTACATCACTATGGAGCCATCTTCTGACTGGCTCTTCTACCCGCGCCAACATTTGAAACTGTTCATAACATCTTGGGAGCTCAGTATCAATCCCCAGGTACTTACCGATTTTAATATATTCATCCACATGTATTCCTGTTGTTTTAGTCCCTCCGATATCAATTGGAACACGGTCCGGCTCCTTATGCGCAATTGCCGCTCTTACACGTTCTCTGGATGTCATCATCATTTATTCTCCCCTCTCATTTGAATATACCTGCTCATAGCCTCAAAAATAATACTTACAGAAACTGCTCCCGGGTCAGGCAAGCCAATGGATAATTTACCATAAGATTCTGCCCTTCCTTTCTTCGCACAATATTTCTTACTGGCTTCTACGCCATTTTTTGCTGCAGTCCAGGCCTGCTTCACACTTTCTGACAGACTTAACTTATTTCTGCTGCATTCCTCCAGTGCCTGAACAGCCGGCTCATAACTATCGAGCATGGTCTTATCACCCACTTTTGCCTTGCCTCTGAGCTTGATATTATCCAATGACTTTTGCATCATTTTACTTAAGGTATCTAAATCCAGTACATTCGTCTGCGGAGCGGCACCATAGCCGCTAATGAACATAGTTCCAAATATCACTCCGGAAGCACCGCCCATGGCATCTAATAATGTCATACCGATTTCCTTGAAAAGTTCATTTACCGTATCGAATTCCATCTTGTCCAGTGCCTCATCAACAGCCCGAAATCCTATTGCCATTCCGATCCCATGATCACCGTCTCCGATGATTTTATCAATATCAGTCAACTGTTGTTCACTGGATATAATCTGCCGGGAAATAAACCGGAACATCTCTTTAACCTCTTTTATTTCCAGATAATCCTTCATTTTATCTCCTCCCCCTTCTATACCTTTGCCCGATAAGTATACATAGGCGTATAAGAATCCAGGTTATAATACTTTTTTAAATGAGGATCCAGTTTCATAAGCGTCACACTGATTCCTCCCATTCCGGGTGCTGTAAAGAAATTTCCCACTTCTGTTTTAAAAACCGTTATTTCTTTATGGCTTAAATACTGATGAAGGCTGTTACTGATTATGGAGAGTTCCATATTGGAAGTTGCTCCTTTGCCATTTACCAACAGAAGTACTTCATCTCCCCCGGTAAGATTCATATCTGCAATCAGGTAATCCAGAATCTTTTCTGCAAGCTGGTCTGCTGTGGGCATCTGCATTTTCAGAATACCCGGTTCCCCATTAAATCCCATACCAATTTCAACGGTTCCAGCTGGCATTTCATACATGGGCATTCCGGTTTCAGGTCGGTATCCCGGCCAGAAAGTAACAGAGACACTTCCAATCTGATCCCTGGCTCTGATGGCTGTCTGCTCCACTTCCTCTAAAGTCAGGCCGCAGGCTGCTGCTCCTGCCGCAGCTTTAATCACACACATAATACCGGCAATTCCCCTTCTGTTCTCCTGGTTTTCTTTGGGAGCATGTAAGATATCATCTTTTACAAATACTGCCCTGGCCTTAATTCCCTCATAACCGCATAATTCTACAGCGAGTTCATAATTGAGAACATCACCTATATAGTTTCCCGTAATCATAAGTACTCCATCCTCATGATACATCTGACGTATGGTCTTCAGCAATGCAGTTGCAGAAGGTGCTGCATAAATATTCCCGCTGACAATGGCATCTGCCATCCTTTCCCCTGCATATCCTATATACATTGGCTCGCAGCCTGCACCTCCACCTGCAATGACCATGACCCTGGGGGCTGTATTTTTAACACGAATTGCTTTTACACCCTCCACTTTTTCCAGCAGGTCACAATTGGAACGGATGTACCCCTCTATCATCTCCTCTACCATATCTTCCGGCCGGTTCTTTATTGTATTCATATGACATCTCCTCTTCATACAGGCTGTAACTTTCCTTCTTTATTCTGCCTTTATTTTTAATCGGTCCATAATTACTGCGAATGCAATAATGACTCCCATTGCCACCTTCTGCCAGTAGGAATTCACCTGCATTAAGCTTAATCCATTATTGATAATCCCTATGGCAATAATTCCGATAATCGTGTTCGGGATTCCTCCAGTACCTCCAACCAGACTGGTTCCTCCCATAACAGCTGCTGCAATGGCAAATTGTTCATATCCTTCAGCTGCTGCCGGCTGTCCAGTTCCTATTTTAGCCGAGAGGCAGATTCCTGCAAAAGCGGATAAACCTGCACAGATCATATAAACGGATGTTTTGATTTTATTAACACCGATTCCGCTTAATTTTGCTACCTCTTCATTGCTTCCAACTGCATAAATATGCCTGCCATATGCGGTCTTGCTGAGTATAATGTGGGATACCACCAGGACTATTACCGTCAGGATTACAATGAATGGAACGGGACCGACATATCCCTGCCCAATCCATAAAAAACTTTCCGGTAGCTCATATACGGGCTTGCTGTTGGTTAAGAGGTAACATACGCCTCTTGCTGCATTCATCATTGCTAACGTGGCAATAAAAGGTGCCACATTGAACTTGCAGATAATAACTGCGGATATTCCTCCAATTACAATGGCTACCGCAGCGGAAAGCAGGATACCAACGAGTAAAGTCATCCCTATATTCATTGCAGGCAGCTGTTTGCAAAGAAGAGCACCCAGAATACCGTTTAAGGCACATACCGGTCCAACCGATAAATCAATCCCTCCCGTTAACAGAACAAACGTCATCCCGGTTGCTATAAATGCATTAATAGAAATCTGAATCAGCACATTAATTAAGTTTTCTTTAGAAGCAAATCGTGGCTCCACTATGAAAATGATGAGACACAAAATCAGGAGAAATCCAATCAGCGCATATTGTTTTGCTATTTTTCCCATGTTTATTTTATTCTTTCCCATTGTTCTACCTCATTAATTTAAGTATTATTGATATCATCATTGTCAGGATACTGCTGTACTGGCTAAATGCATGATAACTTCTTCTGTTAATTCATGGTTGTCCAGGCATCCGGTAATCCTGCCTTCACACATTACATAGATGCGGTCACAGATTCCCAGCAGCTCCGGCAATTCGGAAGAAACCACTAAGATGCTTCCACCGTCTTTTGTAAACTGATTCATCAACGTATAAATCTCAAATTTTGCCCCGACATCAATTCCCCTGGTAGGCTCATCCAGTAATAAAATCTTAGATCCAGCCAAAAGCCACTTGGCAATGACGATCTTCTGCTGGTTGCCGCCGCTTAAATTCTTAGAAACGGTATTACTGCCGGGCGTTTTTATCTTCAGCTTCTGAATATATTCCTCGCTGCTTTTATTTTCCCAATTGACATCTACAAATCCCATCTTCGTTTTCTTTTTTACACTGGGCAAGGTGATATTGTCCTTTACGGATTTCTTTAACATCACCCCTTGCATGCGCCTGTCTTCCGGAACTAAACCAATTCCCCTTTCGATTGCCTGCATCGGCTGTTCGATCCGCACCTCTTTCTGGTACAGCTTCATTATACCGTCTTCAAAAGGCTCTGCCCCGAAAATCCCTCTTAGTACTTCCGTTCTGCCGGCTCCAATTAATCCTGCAATCCCTACGATTTCCCCTTGTCCCACCTCAATACTTACGTTTTGAAATGCCTTATTCCTGGATACTTTGATTAATTCCAATACAGGTTTCTCAATCGTTTTACCGCTTCTGTCTATGTACGTTTTGATCTCTCTGCCAACCATCAGCGAGACTAACCCCTTTTCGTCTATATCCTGCATAGGGACGGTCTTGATATAACACCCATCCCGCAAAATGGATACTTTATCAGCAATTGTAAACAATTCCTTTAATCTGTGGGAAATGTAAATTATTGCCACCTTCTCTTCTTTTAACTTTTTAATAATGCGAAAAAGGGCTTCTACCTCCTGCTCTGAAATAGAAGAAGTAGGTTCATCCATAATGACCACCCTGGCATTTTGGGATATCGCTCTTGCTATTTCAACCATTTGTTTCTCAGCAGCACTTAATTTTTTTACCAGATCATTCGGTTTGATCTTCAGCCCCAGCATCGATAAAATATCCTGCGACTCTTTTTTCATCCGGGTTTTATCCAGAAATCCATTTTTCTGCTTCGGCTCTCTGCCCAGGTAAATATTCTCGGCAACCGTCAGATCCGGTATCACACTTAATTCCTGGTGTATTACGCTGATTCCACTGTCTAATGCCTGCTTCGCATTATCAAAATTACACGTTTTCCCCTCATAGATCATTTCGCCACTGTCTTTTTTATATACACCGCTGATAATTTTAATCAGCGTAGATTTCCCGGCTCCGTTTTCACCCAACAAAGCGTGTACCTCTCCTGCATAGAACTCCAGATTTACATCTGTCAGGGCCTTTACACCCGGAAATTCCTTTACAATATGTTTCATTTGAATCATCGGCTGTTTTTCCATCCCGTGTACCTCTTTGTATTTTCCATAACCTTATTTTATAAAGACCCGATCTGCAAATCGGGTCTTTCACTGCCTGTCTTTCACTGTTAATTCTTCTATTTTTGAAACTCACTGACATTTTCGCTATCGATAATATATGGCTCAATATATTTCTCTTTGGGAATTTCTTCTCCATGAATTACTTTGACTGCACTATCAATCATAGCCTGTCCTATCCCTTCCGGGTCCTGAGCCACATCAGCAATCCAAATACCGCCTTTTGCAATTTCATTGACTGCTTCCGGATTACCGTCGTAACCGATTACCTTAATCTCTTTTCCCGCACCATTAATAATAGTATAAGCGCTCATAGCTGCGGGATCCCCTACTGCAAATATCAAATCCAGGTCGGGATACTTTAACAGGAAATCCTGCGTAATGGCAGACGCTTTTTCCGCATCTCCCTGATAATTCTGCTCATCAACAACCTCTATATTTTCGCAGTTTGCTTCCAGATATTTCTTACATCCTTCTGCACGCAAAACACAATTTTCAACGTCATCATAAGTAATGATTGCAGCTTTTCCGCCCTCCGGCAAAGCCTTTTCGATGTATTTGCCTGCCAGTTCACCTCCCACATTCTCATCCGTACCAAAATGGCAGATAGAATCTCCATCCGATTTTGTAAATGCCGTTAACAATGGAATGCCCGCTTTGTTTGCCAGTTCCAGACAGCTATTGCTTCCCGCAGTAGATACCGGACAGATAATAATGGCATCCACCTTCTGTGTAATAAAATCCTGCACCTGTGACAATTGCTTTTCACTATCCGTATCTGCATCCATGAAAATGGCCTTTACTCCAAGTTCCTCGCACTTCTTCTCCATGGCTTCTTCTACCCTGTTATAAAACACATGGGTTCTGGTAAATATAGAGATACCTAACGTGATATCCTTGTTCTCCTTATCCTTCCCAGTCTGTGCCGCTGCCTCAGTTATGATTTCTTCCGCCTTTGTTTCTCCCACGGCATCTGCTGCTTCTGTTTTAGCGGCTTCTGTCTTATCCGTTCCTGCTGCTTTTGCCGCCTCTGTCTTTGCATCCTCAGTACCTGCTTTGGTATCCTGTGTCTGCGTTCCGCCTGAACATCCGGACAATACCCCCGTCATCATAACTAATGCCAACCCAATTACACCTATTTTTCTTAAACTCATATCCTTCTCCTCCATCTTTCTGTACTTTTACATCATAGTTTCATCTGATGCCCCATTGTATTTCATTATTTCTTCTGCTTTGTATTTCATTATTGTTCCTATCTAACTATTTAACTTTCAATCTTAACAGCTTCCACATTCCCTCCTTTTTCTGTGATTTTAGCCATATAGGATTTGCCTATCCCATCATCCGTGATGATAAGATTCAAATCTTTAAACTTGCAGATGCAGTATAAAGAATTTGTTCTGAATTTACTGCTGTCCGCCAGCACATATTTTTTTCTCGCTGACTTAAGCATACATTGTTTTACCCGGCACTCTTGCATATTGGGTGTAGTTAACCCATGCTCGGCGCTGATATTATTCGAACCCAGGAACACCCGGTCCACAACCACATTTCCTAACATATCTTCTGTAAACATGCCTACACAGGAAAGAATCTGGGATCTGACAAATCCTCCTGCAAAAATCAATTCCACCTTTTCACACTCCATAAGTTCACTGGCTATGTTAAACGCATTGGTGATTACAGTAAGATGATTCTTCTCTCCGGTCCTGATTAGCTTTGCCAGTTCCTGAACTGTGGTGCCGGCATCCAGTATAATTGTCTCGTGCTCCTTGATTTCGTCATAAGCTCTTTTCGCTATTTCTCTTTTTTCAACTATTCTTTCTTTTTCTTTCGTTGCCTGGCTTTGTTCAAATGCTGTTTCTTTTACTTTTACAGCACCCCCGTGGGTACGGATAATTAATCCTGCATTCCCTAATTCATTTAAATCCTTTCGGATAGTAACCTCCGAAACCCCGAATAAATCACACAATTCATTCACTGTTACCGATAAATTCGCTTCTACCGCTTTAATTATTTTTTCCTTTCGTTCTTCAATAAACATAAACTCATCTCCCATTCCAGTACTTTCAAATCCTTACATTTAATTTCGTTGTATTACGTTTGTTTTTGTTTGACCTTATAATATACCTTTCGGTTTTATTTGTCAAGTAATATTTACTATATTTTATCTCTATTTTTATATTTTATTATGCATTTTTACTAAAACGAAACCTTTTTATCTTTCGTTTTATTTTTATATTCAGATGTTTCTCTTAAAAACCTACTATTATCGTTCATTAGGCTTTCGTTTAAATTCTTGTGATGTTTCGATATTTTTTTTAAAACCGGAACGAAACTTTATCGGCTAACATAGCATTTAGCAGGTACCTTTTCCTTTCTTTCAATCAGTACCACCGGCTTAGCCGGTGGTTTGTTTTCCGCCCTATAAGGGCTCGTTTCCGGTACTGGAGTCTAAAGACTCATCGAAAGGTTCGCCAGCCGCAACGTCAGTTACCTGCTAAGCCCCTTGGGCTTATTTCTTTTTGCTTTTGTTTACTGGCTCACCCGTAAACGGGTCAATATACTCCTTCAAAGACATTTGATCATATTCCAAATCTTCCTTTAGTTGATTCCGAATATACTCTTCTATTTTTTTTGCATTTTTTCCTACTGTATCTACATAGTATCCTCTGCACCAAAAGTGTCTATTTCCATACTTATATTTGAGATTAGCATGTCTCTCATATATCATTAAGGTACTTTTTCCCTTTAAATACCCTACAAAATCTGACACACTTATCTTTGGCGGTATTTCTACTAACATATGAACATGATCTGGACAGATTTCTGCCTCCACAATATGCACTTCTTTGCGCTTGCATAACATACTTAAGATATTTGCAATATCCTTTTTCAACTCGCCATATATAATTTTTCTTCTATATTTCGGTGCAAAAACTATATGGTACTTACAATTCCACTTTGTGTGTGCTAAACTATTATTGTCCATTTGGACTACCTCCTTTGATTTATAAAACGGTTGGCGAACCTATTTTTATTATATCATTGGAGGTTTTTTACACAACGCTAAAGCTATTCCAACCACCCGCAGAGCAGGTGGTTTATATGTTCTCCAAAGTTCCGTTTTTCGGATCAACGAAAAACTCCTCAATGGAGAACAAGGCCATGCCCTAACAAAAAAAGCAGATGGATCAGCACGAAAAAGTACGCCATCTGCTTATGTCCGTTATATTGCATAACAAATAAAAGACCGTAGACAAAACATCATCTACGGCCAATATGTTATCTTTATAACCCTTATGAAAAAGTATCAAATTATCTTAGAAAACCAATTTACTCCAGTAAACGTCCACCTATACAAGACAATATTCTTTATATAAACTTTCTCTGGAGCCTTTATCCGTTACTGCTCTTTTTAAATCGATAGTACGATCATCATTCATTAAATATAATGTTAACTTAGCTAATAATTCTTCTCCTTCTATCCTTCCTTCTAATCTACCTTCACTTCTCATATCTTCAAATGCTTTACACATGTCATATTCCTCCTTATCTTCTACCTGTGCCTGTTCTATAATCTCTGTTAACTTTTCATTTTCGCCCAATAAGATGAAAATGATTTCTATCGTTTCTCTACTTAACCTGCTATATCTGACCTTATTTATCTTCACATGGGTTTTCATCCGGTTTTTATCATCTGCATACTTAATAATACCAAATACTTCTCTTAAATCAGTTTTAAAATATTCCAGATGTTCTATTTTTTTTACATCCAGAACGTGTATCCTATAATTTGGCAGGTATTGGCGTAAATTCTCCATTTCCTTAGGTATATCCAACATACTATGTAAATCCATGCAGCCATCCCAAGGTTTTTCACCAAAGTATACAATCAATGTAAAAACCGGCAGCAGTTTATCCTGTTTCTTCATGCCTGATAAAAATTCATCTGTACTGCCATAATCTCCTGTTTCTCTATATTTCTTTTTTAATTGCTGCACCTGATCTACATAATTCAAAGCATCATACAACATATTTCGAATTACCATTGCATAATGAATATGTTCCTGGTTCTCGCAGGCCAGGATCATAAAATTTGCGCCCGAAGCTGCCATTTTAATTATATCCCGGTTTCTTCGAACTACCCTTTTCCCAACTTCCTGATTACCCGGTATGCATTCCTGTGCGGAGTCCAATGGGGATAAATCTTCGAGATGTATGATTTGATTTCCCTCAAAACAAGCCCCATTATATAAGTCCGCAAAATGTTCCGGCTTTCCAAAAAATATCTTAGCTGCAATATCTCTTTCATGTGTCATAGATTCCTCCTTTTCATTCCGAATACAAAGACACAAAAATGAATGTAACGATTCTAAAGGGAAACGGTACGGAATATGTACCAAACGAAAAATAGAATTTTAAGAACTTTAGAAATAAGAGTTGATTCAATGAAATGTATCTATGTATTGCTTTTCTTTATTATACAATAAACCATTTTAAAATTCAAGCAGTATTTTTATATTTTGTGAAACGTGATTTCTATTTTAATTTCATTATATATTATATGTGATTTTTGTTCTTGCCAGTTCATAGGTTTATTGTCATAACAACTCTAAAGCCGTTATCATAAAACCGATTTGCATTCTTCCGGTTTCTGTGAAATTGTGGTCATAACTTACTTCCTTTTGTTATAATAAATTCTATGAGTTATAGCGCATATAACCTGCGCTATAACTCACATTTTATCGTATCGTATATTATTTTTTTATCTCAAGTAAAGGAATGGCGAAGTATTATATTACTGTTATATCAATCTCTGCTTTCTTACCATTAAAAGTTTTTGCCGTAATTGTTGTTTTTCCTTTCTTTTTTGCTGTTATTTTCCCAGTAGAGGACACAGATGCCACATTCTTCTTGCTGGAACTGTAACGCATTTTATAGCTGGCTGTCTTTGATGGGAAATTCACTTTTAATTGATATGTTCTGCCCTTTTTCAAAGTCTTTTTTGATACTTTCAGGGTGATTTTTTTAGGCGCTTTTCGTACTGTTACTTTGCAGGTTGCTTTCTTTCCATTCTTTGTCACAGCAGTTATCGTAGATTTTCCTGTTTTTTTGGCCGTGATTTTACCGGAAGCCGATACGGATACTACAGATTTTTTATCTGACTTCCATGTCACTTTCTGTGATGCCGTTAACGGAGAAACCACTGCCTTAAATGAAAATTTTTCCCCAACACCCAGCGTAATCAATGACTTATTCAATTTTACTTTAACAGGTGTTTTCGGATCTGGCTTTACAGGATTCTTTGTAAATTCTGCTGTCACTGTGAGATTATTCTTCAGCACATCACTTCTCTTCGCTGTTGTCACTCCATCGCTCCATCTGCGGAAACTATAGCCTGCTTTTGCCACGGCTGTTACTTCTTTCGTTGCGCTTCCTTCTTTCACTTTCTGCACTGATATACCACTGATGGATCCTCCTATGCCTGCCAGATAAGACGCTGTATATTCTTTTGCTTCCGGCTCTTCATTCATTACAAATTCTGCAGTAACTGTCAGATCCTTTTTCATTACATCACTTCTCTTTGCCGTTGTCACTCCATCGCTCCATCTGCGGAAACTATAGCCTGCTTTTGCCACAGCTGTTACTTCTTTCGTTGCGCTTCCTTCTTTCACTTTCTGCACTGACATACCACTAATGGTTCCACCTTCACCTGCCAGATAAGACACTGTATATTCTTTTATTTCCGGCTCTGCGTTCTTTACAAATTCCGCAGTAACTGTCAGATCTTTTTTCAGCACATCACTTCTCTTCGCCGTTAGCACTCCATCGCTCCATCTGTGGAAACTATAGCCTTCTTTTGCCTCGGCTGTTACTTCTTTTGTTGCGGTTCCTTCTTTCACTTTCTGTACTAACAGTCCAGTAATGGTTCCGCCTTCGCCCGGAAGATAGACAGCTGTATATTCTTTTATTTCCGGCTCTGCGTCCTTTAAAAATTCAGCAATAACTGTCAGGTCTTTTTTCAGCACATCACTTCTCTTCGCCGTTGGCACTCCATCGCTCCATCTATAGAAACTGTAACCTTCCTTTGCCACGGCTGTTACTTCCTTCGTTGCAGTTCCTTCTTTCACTTTCTGCACTGACAGCCCACTGATAGCTCCGCCTTCGCCTGCCAGGTAAGATGCCGTATATTCTGTTACTTCCGGCTCTTCTGCCTGTTCATTTTTTATCTCCTCTGCGCTTAATGCTCTATTGTAGATTTTCACATTGTCATAGGAACCTTTAAAATATGGATCCGGATAAAATGATTTACCCAGGTATGAAATCAGGTTCTCGCCCAGTTCACTGATATTACGGACACCCACTCCACTTGTTTCTCCTGCCTTTTCTCCATCTACATAGAGATACATTTTGTGATTTTCCATTACTACAGATACACGCATCCACTTATTCAGAAATTCATTCCCTTTTAGCTTAATTTCTTTTTCCAAAAAATTTCCTCTGGCCGTAATGGCATTTCGAATTTCATTGGGTCTTACTTTCAGGAACATATATTTATTAATATCCTTCCCAATAGCGAAGTCAAAATGGTACTCCTGGGTAGACTCGGCCTTAATATCCATTGATATTGTCAAATTATCCAGGCCATCAAAAAGCCCCGTTGGAAGCTGTGCATAAGTTCCTTCTGAACCATCCAGATACAACACATTGCTGCCCTTTTCTGCATCATACCTATATGCAGCCTTGCCAAAAAGCTGTCCGTCATTATTTTGCGCTTTGTCTTTTACTATACCTTCTTCGACCTTTTCTTCAAAATCATAGTTTAAAATAGCCTCGGTTTTTTCTTCAGCATATTTTTCATTATTGACTCCCCATTTTGCCACAAGGTTATCATATTCTTCCTGTGTAATAGGTATCACAGAACCATGTTTTGCACCATCCGTTAAGGTATAAGTGTTATCCGCTGCAACTTTCACACTATTTGGTTCATCCAGGTTATTCGTAAAGAACGGAACATATCCTCTTGCTGTCGGAAATCCATATTCGTCTACCAGGATACACCACTCATTACGGTCAGAGAACTTAAACATAGTAGGACCTTCGTAGGTACCCCGGAAAGTCTCCAGACATCCCGGCGCAGTATTTTCAATGCGCTGGAATTCCATGCCTCTTGCTGTAAAATCTCTGCCTCCGATATTATAAACAGGCGGCTCTGTATAATCCAGTAACTTTGGTGAGGATTGCAAATATACATACCCTTTGGCAGATTCCTTCAATAGCCGGTAGTAACTGTCTCCTTCTTTATATATATCTGCATCAATTGTATTAATGCCAGGATCTGAATAGAGTTCCGCTTCTGTAAAGGTTACAAAATCTCTGGTCTTGGATACAAAAATATACCCGTGTCCGCTGTCTCCAGTCAGGCCAGTCAGCGGGCTGGACCAAAATACCAGATATTCACCGGTTGTTTCATCATAAATTGCAGCCGGTGCCCATGCACATCCGGCCCCTATGCCAGAAGCCACATCTGCCGTCCTGCTCTCTGTCCAGTTGACTAAGTCAGTTGACTCCCATATTACCAATGCATTGCTGCCTATACTTGCCATCAAACCCCAATTACCGCCATATTTAGGATGGTGGATATCAAGATCTGTTCCAATCAGATAAAATTTATCTCCTTCCGGTGAACGGACGATGTAAGGATCTCTTACGCCCAAATCTCCCACGGCAGACTCAAGAATCGGAGCGTTATCATTTAACGCCGTCCATTGCAGCCCATCCTTACTTACACCAAAATAAATTTGCTGTAGGCTGGTTCCTACCACAAGCTCATTAAAATGGACATAAAGATATGCTGCATATTCTTTTTGAGCCGCTTTTTTCTTTACGGTCAGGTCAAACTCTTTCGTATCACTGATGTCTCCCAAAGTAATCGTAGCTGTAAGCTTTACCTGTTTGTCCTTCTCACCTCTGGTGACCACGCCTGCCGGAGTTTCAGCATATTCTTCATTTTCAACAGCTTTATCCGTTATTACATTTGTATCCGAACTTTCCCAGGTAATGGATGCCCCATTTAATTCTGTTGCAAGCGTAATATTTTCTACAACCGGATCTGCATTGTCTATGGCTAATTGTTCGATTGCTTCTGCGACTATAGAAGCATTTGAGATCACCATGAAATGAAAATCTCTCGTTTTTTCTATGCTTCCATAAATTACGGATGCTGTTAATGTTACCTCCGTATCTTCCGCTGCTTTAGTTACAATTCCTGTTTCCGATATGATCTGGGGATGTGAACTTGTCCAATTAATAGCTGCTCCATTCTTGCCGGTTGCAGGAAGATCCAGATCCCCTTTTGCTTCTCCTTCTTCCAGTGATAATTCAGAGATATCCATCTCCGCTTTTTCTTCGTCAGAGAGTCCCTGCTGCTCCGCATAGTTTCTCCATACCTGATCAGCATCCAGAGCATTATCATATACCCGGAAATAGGAGATGCTGCCCACATATCCAGGATCCGGATCAAACAGGGATTTTCCCAAATATCCAATGCAATTATCTTTTTTTGCATTGTTTATAATAGACTGTACAGAATAACCATGACTGATACTGCCTGACAGTTTTCCATTTATATAGAGATTAGCTGTGTTATTGTCTTGAAATACCATTGTCGCCCAAGTATCTGCACCGGGTGTAACCACATTATTTTTCATAACAAACTTTTCCCCTGCCGGTTTCTGTTTGAGGGCAAACACTGTATTACCTTCACTGCGCATAGGATTCAAAAATACATAATCCGCAGTATCTCTGGCACCCAGATTATATACCCAGGCATATGCCTTCTGACTGGTATTAAATTTCAAATCGATTGTAAAACTTTCGTCGTTACCAAATGTACCTTCCGGGAATTCTATATACTGACTCTTATTTCCGGTAAAAATAAGATTTCCCTCATTGATATCCCCTTGTCCCATGGATACCATATTTGCATTATGCCCGCCTGCCTTATCCTCTAATTTTCCATCTTCGGTCAGCGTCATCTCATAATTTGTAATTAACTGGACAGCCTCATTGGCAGATGCCTGACTTTCCTGCTCCTCTGCCTCCACTTGCATACTTCCCGGTATCGAAGTCAAAATCATAGTTGCTGTTAATATCGCCGGTATTACCCTCTTTACCCATTTTTTCATTGGTTTATCTCCTTCATAAATCAATTTAAATACCTTTTTGGGACAAGCACTTCTATATCATGCCTGTCCCTAATCAGACTACCTCACTTTAACAACGCACTTTGCTTTCTTACCATTGCTGCTCTTTACTGTGATTGTAATTTCTCCTTTCTTTAACCCTTTTACCAC
This sequence comes from Robinsoniella sp. KNHs210, assembly GCF_000686105.1. Lineage (NCBI taxonomy): Bacteria > Bacillati > Bacillota > Clostridia > Lachnospirales > Lachnospiraceae > Robinsoniella > Robinsoniella sp. KNHs210. Next base: position 1,121,517 of record NZ_JMLZ01000001.1, on the reverse strand, counting down.
ACCTTTGGAGCTGACAGAAGCAATCTTGCTGTCAGAACATGTCCACTTTAGCTTTTGTATGGTAGTGATTGGATTTCTCGTTACTTTCAAAGTCAGTCTCTTTCCTCGTTTCAGGCTCACTTTCTTACTTATTTTTAAACTCTTGGTTGCAACCTCTTTCTTTTGAACATGCACCTTTACTTTTGCTGTTCCACCCTTTGTACTGGTAACCGTAATTGTTGCCGTACCTTTTTTCTTTCCGGTAATCTGCAGGATGCCTTTTTTCAATTTTACACTGGCTATTTTTTTATCGCTGCTCTTTGCTGATTTTAACTTATCTCCTTTGATTGAAGAAGATTTTATTTTAACAGCACTTGTTGTTTGTTTGATACGCAAAGGGATTGAAGCTGCATTTAATTTTATCTTCGATTTCGTGACCGGTTTTACATCCGGCTTTGGAACTGGTTTTGGATCCGGTTTGGGCGTTGGCTTCGGGTCTGGTTTTGGTGTTGGCGGTATCACTGTTTTTGCCTTTACTGTTATTGCACATGAGGCTGATTTTTCGCCGGCTTTTACCGTAATCATTGCTTCTCCTGCCTTTAAGGCTTTTACTGTTCCATTTTCTACCGCAGCAATATCCGGTTTGCTGCTGATCCATTCCACACTCGGATCTGTTGCATCCTCCGGTGAAACCTGCGCATTTAAGGTAATACTCTCACCGATTTCCATAACTGCACTCTGTCTGTCTAAGGTAATATCACTTACTTTAATTTCTTTTTGGTATGGTACCTTGATTACAGAAAAAGACATAGCCGGTACCAGATATTTTATCTGTGAATTTACAATACTCTGTGTAGTTTCAACCGGTTTAATCCACTCATCACCAATTCTGTTTTCTCCACCAGCTTCTCCGCTCAGACAGATTATCTCCGCCTGATCAGATGCTAATTGGCATGGATAAGTAAGGGTGATATCCTTATCTACGTTGTCATGATTTACCAATTTCAGATATATGTACTCATCATCTTTGGAACAAACCTGGTAAATGTCATTTTGATATGGTTTTAAATTCCCAGAAAAATCATTGGATTTATCCACTGTATCTGATACATACCCGGCTTCTATTTTACCGTTTACACCATAATTAAAGGTAACTTTCATTTCATCATTTACCAGAACCGGAGTAAAATCTCCATAAAAACTATTGCCAATAACTACCTTTCCACGTCCGCTTCTTGCACGCTCAACAGCCGTCATTTTATTTTCCCAGCCGCCAATATTGTACCAGAAATAATTCTCGGTATCTTTTGCTCCTGCCCCTACCAGGAATCCTTCTCTTCCGGCAGTTTTCACTACAGTTGCTTCCACTACATAATCGTACCACTCCGGATTATTAATCGCCTGTGGAATCCATACTGCATTCATACCGCTTCCCTGTGAAAATGACATCTTCCCATTTGCGATATTAAAGCTGCCGGTAGATCCTGGTACTGCCTTCCAGGTCATCCCTGCTGCCCCGTTTGCAGTAAAGTTATCGTCCAGCAATACCTTACCATCTTCCCTGGTTACTTTTACATGAGATACATAGCCTTCCGATAACCAGGTTCCAATAATTGGACTTCCTGTATTCTGAGAATAATTTTCGCCCTGCTTTTCAAGTGTGGTATTGACCACCTGGGTACCATAATTTTGTGCAAACATCTGCTGTGTATAATAGTTTGGTGTTGCAAAACTGTCATATTCATCAAAATGTATCATATTCTGTGACCAGTTAGTGCTTCCGATTTTTTCAAACAATGGTGCATAAGATGCATGGCGGACAATATCTCCATTTCTTTCAATACCGGTCATATACGCTGCATCACAAATAGCAGATTCTAAATTATTATTGCGGTTGTCCTGAAGATGAGTTGCATACTCTCCAAGGAATACGTCACTTCCTCCATTTTCTTTTCTGGCATAGTAGTCGTAACGGTCGTCAGAATTCAGCATGAATTCCTTCGACTGATAATAGTGCTCATCTACCAGGGTTTCTCCAGGATTTTTTTCATTAAGCCAATCCCACGCAAAACGATAATTCTCATCTTCTGCAGCCGGACCGGAAGAAGAAATTATGGTAATCTTTCTGTCTGGATAGTTGGCACTAACATAACTTTCCACATAGTCTTTAATATACTCAAAATTATTAAGGTATTTTTCTTTCCAATTTTCATTTCCGATCCCGATGTAGTTTAAATTAAAGGTATCTTCATGTCCATTTTCTGCTCTTTTTTCTGCCCATTCGCGCTGCGTAGGATCACTGCTCGACACGCTTCCCCAGCAGTAGTCAATTAAATTTGTCGCATGCTGTGCAAATTTATCCAGTTCTTCTCCTTGCGCAGCCGGTGCATTATCCCCATTTGCGAACTGACAGAAGACACCTGCACTTAAAATTGGAAATGGTTCTGCCCCTAAATCTTCACATAATTTCAAAATTTCGTGGTAACCAAATCCATAGGACTGCATATACCCATATGTATTGGTGTAAGAGCCATTATCACTTGCCCACTGGTTTCCAATTGCTTTCCTTTCCTCTAAAGGCCCAATGGAATTCTCCCAGTTATAGTAACTCTCTCTGCCCGCATTTCCCTCAATGATGCAGCCTCCCGGGAATCGGATGAAACTTGGATTCAACCCCTGGAGCTTTTCAACCAGATCTTTTCTGATTCCTTTTCCATATGCATAGTTGGTATCACCATATCCATAGGTATTCTGCGGACTTAAAGAAACCATATCCATATTCAGCACAGCTCTGTCTTCTGCACCGCTGATAGAGAGAACCAGCTTGCCTTTCTGGGTCTTCTTTGATTCCAGAGTTGCCGTTGCTTTATGCCATGTTCCATCGTTTACCAGATCAATAACTGCTTCCTCTGTCAGATCTTTGCCTGTTTCACTGATTACTTTTACCTTCAACGTTCCGGCATAATCACTATCAGCCTTAGTCCAGACAGAAAAGTCGAAGGATTCCCCCTTCACCATTGGCATTGCAGCAGAATTCGGGTTATTCATTGGAGCAAACCCGCCATTTTGCAGAATCATGTTTCCGGTAATCTGTGCATAATTTGTATTCTTTTCGTTTAATCCGCCATTCTGGGATACTACGAAACGGTTATCCGCATCGCTGACCCAGTGTAATTTCCAAGAGTACTGATTTCCTCTTCCAGGTTCGGATATACTGATTGTATTGAAATAATTTTCAAAAGAATAATTCTTTACCATTTCCGGATACAGTCCACCGTCTGCTGCACTATTGATATCCTCAAAGAATAATCCAATCATCTGCTGGCTGATATCCGCTCCCTGATCGTATGGATCCACTACCATAGAATAAACGGTATCTCCATTTGGAATGACCGTGATATCAAAGTTTTTTGCATCACTTTTGGATCCGCTGGTTAATCTTGCTGTCAGATGTACCGTAGCTGTTTCTTCCGGGTTTATTACCGTACCATCTGCCGCAATAATGTCCGTGCGATCACTTTCCCATTCAACTTTTACGCTGCCATCTAAAAGGGTATCCGTGAGCGTAATCTTTTCAACAAAGGAACAATTTACCTTACCATTCCTGATCTCAGGTATTGTCAGTTCTTTCTTTGCTCTATTCAATAAATCTCCTGATGAAGTACCTCCGTAGTAGAGATCCGCAATATCCTGCTCCGAAAGTGCCGTATTATAAATTCGCAGGTCTTTAACTCCACCTTTATAAAACATATCTTTATATGGCGACTTACCAATGTAAGATACCAGATTTGATCCAAAATCGGAAACAGTCAGATTCAACGGATATGTTTTATATTTTACTCCGTTTAAGTATCCTGTGATATTATCCGGTGTAATAACAATAGAATAAAGCTCCCAGTCACTGCTGGTAGCCGGTCCATCAGATGGATTGCCGGAAGCTCCCAGACCGATTTCCGTACTAAAAGGCGCAGATGCATTATAAGAATTTGTCATAACTGCCTTCATGACTCCCTTCGGATTCATAGGATCCAAAATAAAATACTGGGTCGGCATGTCCTTATTAACACTATTTGCCTCTGTTCCAAAATAAAACCCCCCATAATTTCCTGCACCTGTTTTATTCTGCAGCCATAATGAAACTGTCAGGGTATCCTGACCATCAAACAATCCTCTCGGCAGTTCAACATAACCTGCCCCACTTCCATAATTTCCTCCTGGAAATGCCAGAATACTGTCTTTTGCTGTCAGCTTGTTACCTCTGGCTACAGCATCATGATTACTGCCTGATACATCTTTAATTGTAGTACCATTTGGCACATTGTCAGACAGCTCTTTAAAATCATAATGAGCTATCAGACCGGACACCGCTTTTTCCTCTGTCTGCGCAAATGCTGTAGCCGGCACACCAGTCGCCATGACACAGAAAGCCAATGCAAAACTCAAAACTCTTTTTGCCTTTTTTTTGAATCCTTTTGTCCTTTTTTCCTCCATAAGACTATCCCTCTCTTTATAATAGTTTTCCAGATAGATACAACACAGAGTTTATATTTATCTTATTTAAATAATATCACTCTCTTATTATATATGATACGGAGTATTTTATGATTTTTGTTTGAATTTTTATCAGAATATGTTATTTTTTATGTTTTCAAATGATTTCCTGACTATTTCTAAGACGAAAGAAAATATATTAGAGGTGGGAAAATGAAACTCAATTATTATCATTATAACCTACTTGAAAAGATTATGTATTTATAAAAATCACTCATCTTTGTACACTTTTATGATTTGTTTTGAATCTCTTCGATGCTGAATTGACGGAAAATTACCAGGCACAAAAGTAGTCGGGCAGTGATAACACCTCACCGTGCTAAATCTACCCGACTTCATGATAATTATCATTTTACAGTTATCTATTGTATTCCGACATTTCCACTGTTTACTCCACCGTTCTCCTTATCAAGAGGCAGCCAGTCCAGGACTTTCTTAATATACCGATTCCAAAAATCCCACTCATGGCCTCCCGGTCCCTCTTCATAACAGCAGGTAATTCCCTTTATTTTCAGAAACTCTGCAAATTCCTGATTCTTTGCCCGCAGAAAATCTTCCGTTCCACAGCACAGATACACTTCCGGTATATCAATTTCTGATGCTGCAGCCCGCTCTGCAAGTGCAAAGTAATCACCGTCACTGCCTTCTCGCTGCTCTTGCTCTCCAAATACTGTCCGGTAAAAATTCTTACCGAAAACCGTCTGTGCCAAATCCTGCTTATCATTACATATATCATCAAAAATAAGTGCACTTGACAATCCGGCTATCCTTCCAAATGTACTGTGGTATTTCAAACCATTGATAATTGCCCCATAGCCTCCCATCGACAGTCCGCCAATAAAAGTGTCCTCTCTTCTGGATGAGAGCGGAAATAATTCTCTCATTTTTTCCGGAAGTTCTCTTCCGACAAACTCTCCGAAACGTTCTCCATTTGCCTTGCAATCCACATAAAAATGATTCTCACCAGATGGCATAATCACTGCCAGATTCTTTTCTTCCGCCCAACGCTGTATACAGGTTCCGCTGATCCAGTCTGTATAACTCCCAAAAATACCATGGAGCAGATATAAAGTCTGAAAAGGCTTTTTCTCCCCTGGCGCCTCTCCGGGCATATAGATCTTATCAAAGGGTATAACTGCATTAATCGTTACCGTCCGCATCAGACATTGTGACATAAAATTTACTTGTATAAGTGCCATACTTCATCCTCCTATTAAACAATACAACTTTTCCGGGACTTACCTGAAATACAAAGTATTACATTATCCCCATTTTTCCTGCATCAACCCGTATATTTCCTCATTCTGCATATGATTTTCCATATTTGTAACAAGGCATACACGCCTGTCCGATTCCGGATATAAAAATTCTCTTTGCCATTGATAAAAATGCGGCCCATCACCAAGATTTCTCAAATGGCTCATGAGCATATCCAGCACCCAGGCAGTTTGTTTCATATCAGTCAGACAGTCATTCGCATAAAATCCATTCCATTTTCCACTTTCCGTAATTCGCATACTGTCATTCGCCATACGGTAACTGTCCCTTGCCTTCCCCGTCAGATAAAAAGCCTTTGCATAGTTTCCTTTCTCCGACTCGGAAAATGCCTGGCAGACATTTACTCCCCCCTCATAACAATAAAAATAAATCTCAGCCTGTAAAAGAATAGAATGTTCAAAGAATGTTCTGGCATGTCCCGACAGCTTCATACGCGTGACCTGGCATTTTTCCAGATATTCCCCATAAGAAATCCTTGCTTTTTTACACAGTCTTTCATACCAGTTCATCTGTTGTTGCAGGGAATCTGCTTTTACTGCCCATCTAAGTTCATCCACGGGATTACCGGTGTTTTTCATCCATTGGCTTACAAGCATACGGGTTGTGTAATTGGCGAATTGCTCTCCCGCATGTTCATCCTCCTGATCTCCGTATGGCAGGGCAAATTCTGCATACTCCCGGATACGTTCTTCGATTTCCAAATTTTCTGCTGACTGACAGTAATATTTTTTCACATATTCATGCCGGTGATCAGCAGCCTCTGTTTTTCCGTCCTTCCACATAGCAGCCAGAAAATCCAGCACATATGTATGAGGTTTCACATTCGAGCAATTAATAATCCAGTAATCATCCACACCACGGTCCAAAGCCTGCTGAAGTTCTTTTTTTACAAATTCCATGGAATTCACAAACATTGTCATATGATTTGCTGCCTGCAGATCGTAAAAAGATGCATGATAATAGATTCCATGGCATCCTGTCAGCTTTCCCGGATTATCCGGTAAAGCCATTATACGCGGGTTATGATTATTCTGACGTCTGGATACCATTTTTCCATAGCCGTTATCAGCCCAGATTTTAATCACGTCTGTTGGCATATTCATAAAACCTTTCTGATAAAGTTCCATGGTTTCTCCATAGAGATTTGTACAACACAATGCTTTTGGATCTTCCGCCCTGACCAGATCGTACTGCAAACGAATTAAAGAACTGATTAAAGCCCCCCGTTCTGCTTCTGTTACATACCTGGAATCATGCTCCCAGAACGGGCAGTCCCCCTGACCTCGAAAGCCGAGATTCCACACGACTTTCTGCCCTCTCTGATTTTCTATTGCTTCCTTCCAAAGCCCCTGAAACAATTCCGGATACTCATCATAGGATGGATTCAGATTTGGATAACGTCTTGCAAACATTTCTGCACCCAGCGGCTCTGCATGATGATGTGTAATGTAAAGCCCCATTTGAGATGCCAGATGACAATAAATTCCAGAGTTTTTATCTGTTCCTGGTATTACCATATTTCCGCCAAGGCGAAGCAGTGCTTCGAATACCATTTCCCATGGCTTTGCTTTATCCCGGTCAATCTGCCATCCCTGCAGCAAAACCTCATCATTGATGAACCACCCTCTCAGCTTCACCCGGAAAGGTTCTGAAGCATAAGCAAAACCTTCTGCTATATTTATGAAAGGCTTCGGTTCCAAGCGCTGTTCATTCCAGAACCAGAAGTTTTCCACACCAAGGAAACGACGGCTGATCTCATAAATTCCATAAACAAATCCAAGCGTATCTCCAGCCTGCAGTACCAGATTTCCTTCCTTTTCCTTTAAATAGAATTGTTCCTCTTCCATATGCCTTTCTGTCAGTATAACCTCGCCTGACTGTTCATCAGAAGGGAGAAATACATCCTGTATATCTCTTTTGAGGTTATCAATGGCATGGTAAATAGCCGTATCCACCTTAGAACAGTTAATCTTTGTGTTTCTGTTGAAGAACATTGTCTCACTCTCCTTTATGATTCTTCCATAACTCAATTTATTTACGCTGTGATAGGTAATAAGAATATCTGTTTGTACCTGACCGGTTTTGCCAATTTATACTCAAGCACGATTGGTTCTGATCACAGGCGCCCTTAATATTCCCATAGGCTTAAGCTGATACTCCTCTGCCCAGGAATTGCCTTCAGTTCTCCAGGAATCCGCACCAACCCATGCTAAATCATCGCCAATCAGATGTACCTGTCCAAATCCATTAAACCGGTTTCCCAGACAAGTAATCTCCAGGGTATTTTTTCCAACAGGTACATCGGTAATCAAGATTTCATCAGGCAGAAATGCAATGTACCCCTTTTTTACTCCATTTAAAGATACTCTGAGTGCCGCGCCAGCATAATATGGCACCCCCACGAGCATATCTTGTCCGCCGTTATCTACTTCCATTTTATAAGTAAGATTTCCTGTATAGAACGGAAATCCCTGTTCTCCATAATTTCCAAAGTATAATGTTTTCAGTTTCTTACACAATTTCTTTTCCGGTCCCATAACCTGTACGCCAAATTCTCCAAGTAGATACATCCACTCCAGATTTGTACGTTTTCCAAATTGCATGTGCAGTACCAGTTCATTTTCTCCGGCTTTTACATCCGTTAGGGGAATTGTCTGAATACATTCATCTACATAGTAACCATCTGGATTCCTGTCTATTTTATTTCCATTCAGCTCTCCTTGGGTATATGCAGCTTCTTCCAGTGCCAGACGGCACCCACTCACAGCTTCTTCTGAGAAAAACCGGAATTTCAGATGCAGTACATGATCTCTGATATCCGCTTCCTGATCCACATATGGCTGAGCTACAAACTCGCTGCGCTTTTCATATCCCAGCTGTTCCCTTAAACGATTATCAATACTTAGCATGTCGGACTCTTCATGATATGTTCCATTATCTAACACATAATTACATCTGTCCAGCAAAAAGACATTCGGTTCCTCATTTTCATAACGTACGGGTTGCGCCGCTACGACACAATTGCAAACCTTTGTTTAAAGCGAATTGCCATTCCTCAATCAAAAAATATTTTTTCTCATCTGACATTTAAGGACCGTTCCGTTGCCATGTCTCAAGTATGCTCTATCAACATAAATGATTATTTCTATTATAAATGCTTGCTTATGTATTTTCTATGTGCATATTATTACAACAGTTGCTCCAGATTACCTCTTTATTACTTAATTTACAGATCACTTTATTCTGCCGTGATTCACCTGCACAAACGCCAAAAGCCTGAGAAAGTTAAAAGACTCCTCCTCAGGCTCATTTCTTAATATTGATATACTTTTATTTATTCTTCAAAAACACTTTTGCCACACTTGCAAATTCTTTTGCATTTGTCAACATAGACGGGTGCGCACCATCCGGAAATAAATGCAGTTTTCCATCTGGTATTTTTCTTAACATGCTCTGGTATACCTCTTCAATATCCATAATAGCTGCGTATTCATCATCTTTAAGACTGACAGACATCATAACCGGCACTTTAAGCTGGGTTAAATCTTTATGAAAAAAATTTTTAATAAACCTGTCATGTCTGATTATAACTTCTGTATCATTATCTACAACACTTTCCCAATCCTCGCCATGACAATATTCCCAAAGCATACATACAAACTCTCGCGTTTTCGATTTATTTCGTTCCTCAGATATAGTACTTGTCCATGCGTTAAGGGGGGTTTCTCCTTCCAGGCTGTCTGCTATCACTTTGTTAACTAACTCTTCATGCTCTAAAGCGACATTTAACGCAGTTAATGCACCGCCACTTGTACCAATTAAATTAACTTTACCATAGTCGTTGAGAGTTATGAGCTGTACAACCTGCATGGCTTGGTCATACCAAAAGTCGATCGGAAACTGTTCCAGCCTGTCAGAGTTTCCATGCCCCAAAAAGTCGATTAGAATCACTTTGAAATCCTTTTTATATAAATCAATAATTTGAGTAAACATTTTTGATGATAGGGTATTACCATGCAGCAATATTAATGGGAAGCCTGAACCAACTTCTTCATAGAAAATATTCTTATCTCCATACTTAAAATCGGCCATTTATTTGTTCCTCCTATTCGATTTTTTATTTTCATTATATCAGTAAAAGTATGGATACAAAACCTCACGTTCTTTCTTAAAACAAAAATGTGCCACTGTTATCATGGCACATTTCTAATTATAAATTATTCTGTTTAATGATCCTTTGTATGCTTTTTGTTGTCAAAAAATATTTCTCTGATAATCGCTGGACACTCATTCCATTTTGAAAATCTAAGTACATTTGATGGTTGCGGGAAGCCAGCAATTCTTTAGTATCTGTATTTTCTCCCCAATGTTTTTTGTTAGCTTTCTTTTTGGGAATATAAATCACTTTGCCCTCCACATATTTCTGCACTTGTTCTAAAAGCTCTTTCGGCAATAAATTAATTGAGTTTTGATAGCTCATTCTGCATCCTCCTGATTCCACTGATTTCAAATCTTTTTGGATTAACAAAGGCTATTATTACTCACGATATACAATATATTTAGCTGTTACGTGCAGTAGCCTTTGCTATGCACAAATTCTCATTCCCATAAGATACCCCTCTTTCTTTATGTTAAAAATATTTTAGCATATTTACTAACAACTGTCTTTATTTTTTATTTAAGAATTAACACCAAAATTAAACAATTCAGATAACCTTTCCACCCCTTACCTGAAGATTTATTTCCTTCTTTTTAATAGACTTTCCTATGGTATACAAATTTTGGACAAAAGTAAGCCATTGAATATGCGTATATGAATATTCAATGGCTTACTTTTATTTTATATTTATCATTGACAGTAAATGTACTTTTGTCGTAGAAGTCGAATAGATAAACAAGGTCTTTCAGTGCCTTGTTATTTTTATGCCTATATAAGAATACGAGGCACAGGAAGGAGAAATCAAAAATGAAAGCAAGTAATCAATTAACAATACTTAATATAGAAGAACATACCTACGAAGACATCTGTACCCACGACACCACAACCGGACTCATCGAATGTACTCACGCACAGGATCAGGGATGTGTCAGGGTTACAGAAATACAGGGGAAGTCGGAGCAGGTGCAGAGTACGCTGGGGAAGAATTTACTGGATTTAACTAAGTTAACTCCAAAAGTCGGAAATGACATCGGTATATCATCCTATAACGTCAAAGATGCATTCTCACTCACATTAAGCTGCACAAGCCCAAAAATGTATTCACTTATCTTTTTTGAACTTAACGGATTGACAGTTGGAAAAACATATAAGCCGTCTTCGGTTTAAACTGGGAAAAATACTGGAATAAATTTGGATGAAGCAACTGATAAAAATTTTGAGAATAGAACTCTTTCAGGAGTATCAGCTATAACAATAAAGCAGGTTACTTCTATCGGATAAAGTTTTATGCAAATATTTTTGGCACCAGTTCCACAGAAACTTACACAAATACTTACACGAATATCCAGTTGGAAGAAGGTTCCACACCAACAACCTACGAACCATTTACTCTCAACAGCCCAATTATCCAAGCGTTATTAATTATTGCGCATTTGCAACCAAATAGCAGCATTTACGAATATATTATGCCACTGTATGGTAGCATAACCAAGAGGTGAATTTATGTTCTTTAGAAGAATAGGTGATTTTAGAATTGATCATGATGAAACACAGGAGCAAATAGCTGAATTGCTAATGTGTCAAAGAGAGGTTTACAGACGATATGAGCAAGGTATCAGGGAAATTCCGGTGTGGGCAGCTATAAAATTGGCAGAGCATTATAATTGCAGTGTGGATTATCTTTTGGGTGTCTCGGATATAAAGAGACCATTTGGGGAGTAGGTGAAATTTAAAGGGCACGTGCGCAAGCGCTCTATTCACAAACAAGAATAGGGACGTATCATTTACGCCCCTTACTTCTTCATAATTCTATTAATTAAAATAGAGGTATACAAACATATACGTCTACTGTTACCGCTTATCATTTGTTTGCATATCTGTACTTTCCGTCCTCACCTGCTTCATATACTTCTTCAAAATCTTTCTGTTCTCCTAAATTAGTAAAGATCATTTTCATTTTAGGTGGTAGTGGCTCTAATAATATACAACTTTTCTGTGTATACATATTTTTAATTGTAATTTCCGATTGTTGGTATACTGGCTGAATATAATATTTTACAATTGCACCACTTGGTAATTCATGCATACTCAACCCATCAGCTGCATTAATCTCATATATTGATTTAAGTGAAAGCGATGAGATAATGTAAGATGGAATACCTTTATTTTTAGAATCATCATAGGTGTATTCTCCAATTGTAAAAGCCGATTCTCCATCTTCCTTTATTGTGATTTCTCTTTGGAATTCCCAATCTCCATATGTTATTGATAGTGCTTCTTTTTTTGCCACTTTCCAAAACAATCCACTAATTATTATCAAAATAATTACCACCACTATTATAACTATTAATAAAGTCTTTTTTTTCAATATTTTCACGTCCCTAAATTCTATTATTTAGAATATGTAAAGTGGAAATCTGGTTCTACCGCCTTATAAGCATACACAGTCTTCGTTTTTCCTGTGTCCTTATGACGTATTACTTGACCATTTTTATATGTTTTTTTAACTTCTTTTAGAGTCACCAGCGTTTTTTCGTAACATTTTTTATAATATCTTGTCGCTGATTGGTTTACTTTCAAAGGTTTACTCACTGCACCTACATAAAAAGCGCTATGTTTTGTAAAAGTGTAACCCAACTTAATTTCAATCTGTTTTTTTAAAGTAACACTTACGCTTCCAGATAATTCGCTTGAATAACCTGAAATGCTTCCTATAGTCGCTTGCTCCCCCTTTGATTTGGCAGTAAACGGTATCCCCAGTTTTATCCAACCACCCTTTGAGACATTAGTTGGTGTCCCTTTTGATTTATATGCCCACACATTAACATCGTAATAACTATAATCGTATGTAGAGATTCCACCATTGTAATCTTCGTCCTCTAATACGATGGCTTCATTTTTCAATGATAGGTCATCTTGTTCTTCTGCAAAAACATTAACAGATAACATAAGTGCCAACAAAAATGTAACTATAATTCCTCTAAAAAATTTTTTTCTCATATGCTCTTACTCCCTTCATCTGTTGAATTATTTGGTTTCTTTCTCAAGAAAGTTAAGCAATCTCGTTGAACACTATCCACCTACTTTCCTTTTATTATATATTGGCTTAACTTTGTTTTGTAATATCATATTTATATCACAAGAGTATGCTATACACAATATCATTTGCTTAACTGGTCATAATTCTTGACTAGTTGGTTGTAATCTCCATTTATTTTGAGCATAACATGAATAAAAAAATAGAGACATACAGTTATATAACTGTACATCTCTACTCTTTTATCTACATTTTATTCACATATAAGTTAAAATCAATCCGTAATCAACATCATAATATCTTCAATAGATTTTCCGCTTTCCTGAATCATATCGTAAAGCTGACCTAAAGCTTTTTCACGTTTCTTCTGCTCTAAACCTTTTTTCTCTTCTAATAATACGTCCATTTTTGACTGAACTTTTGCAATTTGCTCATCCAAAACTGCGATCTGATCATCAATTTTTCCTTTAGGTTGTTATTATTTTTACGACAATTTTACGACACTTATTTTGGTTGTTATTGTTGATGTTTTTAAAAGCGGTGTATTTTAGTGGTTGATGTAAGTGCTGTGAGTCCTTGATTTTACTAGGTTTTTCAGCGAAAATTAAAGGTCATTTATATTAATATTTTCTGTTGTGATGATAGACATAATATCATCAATTGTCTTTCCTCTCTCCTGAATCATATCATAGAGCAGGCCCAGGGCATCTTCTCTTTTCTTCTGCTCTAATCCTTTTCTCTGCTCTAACAAAGCATCCATTTTTGATTGCACTTTTGCAATTTGTTCATCCAAAACTGCGATTTGATCGTCAATTGTTTTTCTTTGACCTCTTGACATAATAAATTCCTCCAATATAATTTACATTTTTTTCTAATATTGTAAATCATTATTGACTTTTTGTCTATGTTTTATATAGGTATTTTATAAAAGTTTATATACTTATGGATGAACATTCTTTTCTCCTCAAATCTCTTTCACAAATGTTGTATAGATATATTTCTCCAGTTCTTTTAAAATATAGGAATCATTCATAAAAATGCCCCCCAATTCATCCATTGGCAATCGTTTTCTTATCTGCCAGCATTAAAGATATTCACAAAAATATTGTCAATCTTTCCAGAAAGTGCGATAATGAAAAAAATAATAAAAGGCGGCAGATCTCCATGATAACAGGTTTAACCATTTATATCGCAGCAAGTTATTGTACAGAAATAGTAATTCATTATTTAGGGTGTAAGATTCTGAATAAAAGAGTTCCCTGGATTCGTATTATCATTGCATCTCTTATCATCAATTTAACAATATCTCCTGTTTTATATCTGTTTATGACAGGATACCTCAAAACATTTCTTCCTAATAACCTGCTGTACTATTTACTGGATATGTCAGTAGTAATCATAAATCTTGTATCTATGTACATCATTTTTGAACGCAATGTTTTTAAGATCATCATTTCGGGTACGTTTGCCTATTTTATCTTTTACCAGACGTATCTGATTTCATTCTTATTTGTACCAATGCAGTTTGCATATAACAGCATTACAAATCAATTCATATCCTGTTCTGTTTTGATCCTATTTACGCTATTGATTGGAAAAGTGATTACCAGGCTTAACGTGATCTCCTTTGTAAACCGCTGTATGGCAAATAGGAAACATCGGATTTACGGATCCATCACCGGATTTTTACTGGCCGGCTCTTCAAATTATTTTGTGGTACTATCCCGCATTATCAAAGATTACAATACCCTGGTGGCTGTCATCGGTTTAGGTCTGCTGTTTTTATTTGCCGTGTTTTATCAATTTGCCACGAGAAATATAATTCATGAAGAAAATGAGAAATCCCAAAAAAATATTATTACCCAGCAGAATGCCTACATTCAAAGCCTGGAAGAGATACAAAAGGATGTGCGTATTTATCGTCATGATTTCAGAAATATTATGACAGGCATGTACCTGGACGTAAAAGAAGGAAAGACAGAGGCCATCGAAAATTATATGCAGGGGATGTTAAATGATTTCGACCAGCGTATCGGTGCCAAGATTCAGATTGCAAATCAAATGATGAATCTTGAAATTATTGAATTAAAAAGCCTTCTTATGACGAAACTCACCCTGATGCAGACACTCCATATTCCATATCATTTTGAAGTGATGTATCCGGTTAAAAAATGTGGTATAAATATTCAGGATCTTTTAAGATGTATTGGAATCCTGATTGACAATGCCATAGAAGAAGTTAAAAATACAGCCGGTAATATCGAAATCATAATTACAGCCCAGAGTGACTACGTGGATTTTTTCATTAGCAATTCTATTAAAGAACAGCCGGATTTATTGAAAATCTGGAAAAAGGGCTATTCCACAAAAGGGGTTAACAGGGGGCTGGGGCTGTACAGCTATCAGCAGATCGCAAATCAATATGCAAATGTCAGCTGTTTGACTGACTGCAGAGATGAACGTTTTTATCAGGAATTAAGAATAGGAGTTTAGATTAATGATACCAATACTGTTATGTGATGATGATGACAAAATAAGAAATGAAATTGCAAGGCAAGTTAACAACCAGATTCTGATTCAGCAGTATGATATGGAGATTGCTGTCAGTTGTGACAGCCCGGTTATCCTGTTGGAAGAATTAAAAAAGATAGTTACGAAAAGAAATATCTACTTTCTGGATGTTGACTTAAATCACCCGGAATATGACGGATTTCTCCTGGGAAAGAAAATCCGGGAACTGGATCCAAATGGAACCATCGTTTATATTACAAGTTTTAAAGACCTGGCATATAAGACGTTTCAGTATCATATAGAGGCCTTTGATTATATTGTAAAGGATAATCCACAGGCGCTTACAAATGCAGTCTCAGGATGTCTGTCTTCCCTGGAAAACCGATTGAAGAAGGAAAAAGCTGATCCCACAGAATATTACACTGTTAAAACCGGTGACTGCATACGAAATGTACCATTGGATGATATTCTTTTTTTTGAAACCTCTCCAAAATCTCATTTTATAATCCTCCATGGACTGAAACAAAGAATTGAATTTCTGGGAAATCTGAGCAATATAGAAAATAACCTGGGCGAGCGCTTTATTAAGATTCACCGTTCTTTTCTGGTAGCCGTCAATAAAATTGAAGAAATCGATTTAAAGCATAACACCGTTACCATCGGCGGGGAAATCTGCAGTATTTCCCGTAAAGAAAAATCTAAGCTGCTGGAACGTATCGGAAATTCATTGCGGCCAGCCTGACCCTTTTCACTGTTCTATTTCTCTTTTTTAACCGTTTAGGAATTCCCGGCTGCCATTCAGGAATTAACGTACCATATTCTGACAGAAAATGATATATTCATGTACGAAGAGCCTGTTAAACCTGGCTGCAAACTTTTATATGAGGAGGAAGGAACATGAATAAAGAATTTATCAGGTTAGAACATATTTCAAAGAAATTCAGTGATGGACTTGTGCTAAAAGATATCGATGCAAAGCTTAACAAGGGCGAAATCCTGGGCTTTCTGGGTCCAAGCGGAGCCGGCAAAACTACAACGATTAAAATCATTACCGGGCAGTTAAAGCAGACATCGGGTGAAGCCTATATTCTGGGCATTAATGCCCAAAATATTGACGAAACCATCTATGAACAGATTGGCATCGTAACCGACAGCAGCGGTATCTATGAATATCTGAGTGTCTATCAGAACCTGGAGTATTTTGCAAAAATCCTAAAAGTGGGAAAAGAGAGAATTACAGAAGTTTTAAAGCAGGTCGGACTATATGAACACCAGAAAAAAACAGCTGGTAAATTATCAAAAGGTCAGACACAGCGGCTGGTTCTTGCCAGAGCTGTTCTTCATAAGCCAAAAGTTCTGTTTCTGGATGAACCAACGTCTGGATTAGATCCATCCACAGCTATTGAAATCCATAAAATGCTGCTGCAAATGAAAAATGAAGGCATGGCAATCTTTCTGACTACTCACAACATGGAAGAAGCTACAAAAATGTGCGATCATGTGGCATTGCTCAATGAAGGAATCATTGTTGAATACGGTACACCCAAAGAGATCTGTCTGAAGTATAACAAGGTCAGAAAATACAGCATTCAATTAGAGGATGGTTCTGAACATCTTCTGGAGCAGGATGAAAAAAGCATCAGACAGATCAACAGCTGGATGACAGAAAATAAAATCCAGACGATTCATTCTTGTGAACCAACATTAGAAAGTGTATTCTTAGAAGTTACCGGGAGGGAATTATCATGAAAACAATCCATCTAAACAAGGTCCTGGCAATTGCACAGGTAAAAACGAAAGCATTTATGGGCAAGAACTGTATTATCATGCCGGTTTTTGCATTGGGATTCACGCTTCTCATGAAATTTCTCTACAGCAAAATGGGTTCATCTTCCTCTCCGGAATCACTCAACGCATATGTATTAAGTATGGGACTGGTTATGAATATCGGCATGACGGGTATTTATTGCCCCTGTCTGCTGCTGGCGGAAGAAAAAGAGAAAAAAACGCTGAGAGTTCTTATGACATCCTCTGTGAATGGATTAGAGTTCTTTTTAGGAAGTATTTTACCCGTATTTATTGTTACCGTTATCTTAAACTACATTTTGATGCCAATCAGCGGCTTTATCATTACAGGCAGCAACCTGGTGCTGTTTACCATTGTGTCTGTTATTTCCTCCCTGATCAGCTGTATTATTGGCATGATTCTGGGCATTTTTGCTAAGAATCAGGTCAGTGCCGGAACGCTTATGACTCCAGTACTGATGATATTTATTTTCATCCCCATATTCTCAGAAATTATTAAATCGCTGGCAGATATCTCGAAATTTATGTTTACCGGAATTCTTATGGAAATGACCATGAATATGGCATCCAATCCCGATAAGATTCTGAATGTCGGAAGTATTGCCATAATGCTGGCAGAGATTGTACTTTCTATTTTTGTTTTTCTCTTCTTTTATAAAAAAAATGGATTTGAGAAAGATTAGAAGACGCACAGAGCGATAAATGTATGGGGAGATAAAATATTGGGTTTAGTTGAGAAACCCAGCTTTGTATCAACGAATGCTATCTCGGAAAGATGGGTGTGGGAAACTGGTATGGGCGGAGGAAACGTAGAGCAGAGCTGACGGAGTCCATGCCAGTTTCCCACACCCATCTTTCTGCACACTACCTATCATTTACAAAGCGTCTTAATCAGCGAAACCCAAATTCAAGAAATTGTTCGCTGTAGCACTAGAGCGTGTTTTAAAATTGCTTTCTGGCAGCTGTGCGTCACAGTTTGTGGGAGATTTGTCCCGGATGAAGGGCGCGTAGCGGGCTACGTAACCTGAATTCGGGGCAAATATGCCGCAAAGTGGGGCGTGCAGATGGCAGGAATGAATTTTCAAACACGCTCTAGTACCAGCCCCTATCTCTCCCTTCGCATCTCCACAATATCATACAAATCCTCAAAAGATATCTTAGTATTCACAATCTTCAGGATTCTTGCAGTATCATCTATTCTGGACACCATACCCGTCAACTTCAGGTATTCATTTTTACAGAAATATACGACTGTTACAATATCATTTTTCTGCACCTGGCGAAGTTTCCGGCTCAGTTCTTCCTGATATTCTTCTAATAGTTCAATCTTCGGGACCACAATTTTTTCTTTCTTCCGTAAAACTTCCGGATACCCTTTTAATGCAGCGAACGGCATAAACTGTTTTGCCCGTTCTTCTCTGGTCATTTTAGACACCACTTTTATGCCCTCCTATCTGGCGGTTCCGCTCCATTGTAGTTGCCCCTTCCTGCAGGTTCATCCCCTTTAGAATTGCATTTTTTCCGAACTTCTCTTTGATATCCAGCATTGCTTTCTGCATCTTATGTTCCCTTTCCAGCTCTGCAGGATCCGTAAATAAATCATACTGCTGATACATCTCATCCACAACGTTATTAAAAGTTAAATATACTCTGTGCACAGGAGTGTGCCTGTCCACGATCTTTTCATACAGCCTCTGTGTATAGGCGATGATCTGCTTTGCGGAGCTGGTGGTCACGGTCATGGATGTTGTCCCATGTGACGATTTCTTCTCAATGCGGTTAGAATAGCCCACATAGAGGGTAATGGAATCCGTAACAAGACCTTTATCCACCAATTCCAGACAGAGTAAATCCGCCATTTCTTTTACGATAAGCTTTCCTTTTTCATAGTCATAATCGCAGCCCAATACCTGACCGCTGGATATGGAATTTGACTTGGACTTATATGCTTTGATATCTGCCATTGTAGTCGTTTCTCTTCCCCAGGCATGATCAATCAGTAATTCCGCATCAATACCAAACAGCTTGTACAGCATCGACTCATCTGCTGCCGCAACCTGCTTCATCGTATATATGCCCATCCGTTCCAGCCGTTTTGCAATTCCTGCACCTACCCTCCAGAAATCTGTGAGCGGCTTATGGCTGCTCAACGTCTTCCGGTAAGCTTCTTCATCCAGAATACCAATATGGTCTTCCACGTGTTTTGCCGTTATATCAAGGGCAATCTTCGCAAGATACAGGTTTGTTCCAATCCCACAGGTTGCCGTAATTCCTGTAGTATCAAGGATATCCTTCATGATTTGCATACTCAGTTCTTTTGACGTCATCTGATACATGGCTAAATAGTCCGTTACGTCCATAAATACTTCATCAATCGAGTAGACATGGATATCTTCTTTTGCTATATATTTCAGATAGATGGCATAGATTTCTGCGGAATATTCCATATATAACTGCATTCTGGGCGGTGCCATTATATAATCTATATGTGCCGGAATCTGGAATACCCTGCATCTGCCCGGAACCCCCTGCTCCTTCATGGACGGTGAAACAGCCAGACATATTGTCTTCTCTGTCCGTTCCGGATCCGCTACTACAAGATTGGTTGTCATTGGATCAAGACCGCGCTCTACGCACTCCACCGAAGCGTAGAATGATTTCAAATCAATACAGACATAGATTTTATTTTGTGACATCCATTTCACCTCACTCTTATTTTAATCCGGACCGTGTCAGAATATTCATCCATCTGCACGCAAAAGCCCTGCCATTTAACCTGGCAGGACTACTTGCTGCAACTATTTTCATAATCACTATTCCTGTTTATCTTTTAATTACATTTTATTGATACACGATGAATCGTCCATCTTTAGCCGGAGTAATGGTACCTGCTGATGTAACCGCCTTAGTTACAATATCATATGATAAGATATCCGTCTTTGAACAATTTTGCAGACACTCTTCTGGTACGGAGCCTTCCGTAACAGCAATTGTGTAACTGCGCGCAGTATCAATTGCCTTCCCATCCGCCGCAGTGATTTTTTTCACTCTGCTGCCAGGCTCTGCCGTAGGGTCAAATTCTATTTTAAGTCCGGAAAAATAATAAAACCATCCGGTCTGGTTATTCTCCACACTCACAGAATATTCAAGTACTTTCCGTAAATCCTCACCACTTATGGATGCCTTCCATAATGCTCCACTATCGTTGGCTTTTAAATCCGGCATAATGCGGTCTATATCTGCAGCAGTAATATCCCCGGCATATATCCGTCCGCTGATACCCTTGCCGTTGTAGCATCCATCCTTGCCATTGTCAAGAATAAGTGCCAGTTCACAGTCTCCCCAGGCACGCATGGCATCAGCCACAAAGCTGCCTGTGTCTGTCAGTGTAAAACTCTCGCTTGCTTTGCCCAGTACCTTTGAAGGCTCCGCCGCCGGCGGTGACAGATTCTGTTCATCTACCATGCTGATAACCGCTGCCTTGCTAAGCTTCCCCTCCAACATCCCGGCAAGACCTTCCTGCAATGCATCCTGGGCATTCTCCAATGTAGGAAATACTGCATAGCGGCCCTGGTTCAATGCCGGAAGCAGCTCTTCTATTTCAGGAACATCCGGCGGTGCTGCATCAATCAGGCTTGAGAACATCGCGCCTGTATCCGCCGCAAGTGTCTGCTGGCCTTCAACTGTAGATATATAATTCATCAGCTCCATAACAAGTTCATATTTCTCCTTGTTGTCCGACTCTGCCAGATGCTTGTTGAGCCCAATATAACATACCATATAGAGACGTGCCCAGTCATTATTACTACCGGGATTAAAAAATGGCATAAGGGCAAATTCATCCGTAGTACCGGTTTGTTCATATCCCATTTTTGCCATCAATGATGAATCCTCCACCATTGCACATTGACGGGTAAAAAGCATCTTCTCCCGTTCCGAATAATTAATATCCAAATCAGACGATTTCCATACGCCGGCATCTATCATTTGCCGGAACACATCCAGTGCCCCGTCAAAGTGCTTGCCGAAGCTGCCTTTTCCCTGATTGTAATCATCCATCCATTCCAAATCCTGTGGACGGCTAAAGTAACTGCCAAAATTGTAGCCCGTAAAAGCAGTAGCCAGTACTTCGGGATTCTCAAATCCCAATTGAATGGAACGGATACCACTGGCTTCAATTGTCTGACACAATTTCAGAAAGCCTTCAAAGTCCTCGGGTATTTCCCAGCCATTTTCCTGAAACAGCGTTTTATTATATACAATCCCCCTTACCTGAGCCGGTCCGGGCAGATAATAGAGCTTTCCATCTGTGGAAATATCATTTAACATGGATGTATTATAGCGGCTGGAGAATTCCATTCCGGAAAGATCCAGCAGCCGGTCACTCCAATACTCCTTGCCCACATCTAAAGGCCAGGTCATGACGATATCCGGAAGATCGTCATGTTCCAATCGTGCAGCATATTCCTCTATTCCCATATTACGTGTAAAATTTCCAACCTGTACGATATCAATTTCAGGAAACTTTTCCTCTACCGCCTTTTCAAACTCATTAATGGAAAATGCATACTTAACCAGAACTGTTATTGGTGTCTTACCCTTAGCGATAG
The DNA here is from genome assembly GCF_000686105.1 of Robinsoniella sp. KNHs210. Classification (NCBI taxonomy): domain Bacteria; kingdom Bacillati; phylum Bacillota; class Clostridia; order Lachnospirales; family Lachnospiraceae; genus Robinsoniella; species Robinsoniella sp. KNHs210. The sequence goes on along the minus strand of NZ_JMLZ01000001.1, from coordinate 1,099,586 downwards.
CCTTCTGGGTTAAAATATCTTCATTGTCCGAAACCTTTGCCCCACAGCCCGGCAAACATAGCAGAAGTGTCATCATAATTATGATCATTAACACTCGCCTCTGAATCTTCTCAGATCGTTTAAGCACTCTCATCAGTTCCCCCTCTTAACAAGAAACGTTATCTGTCACTAATTTTTCAAACGCTGGGATATCCATTGGCCTTGCAAAAACGTACCCCTGTATGTAGTCGCAGCCTGCGCGTTTGAGCATGTCTACCTGCTCCCGTTCTTCCACGCCTTCGGCAACTGTTTCCATTGACAACGCTTTTGCCATGCTTATAATATTTGTTACCACAGCCTCTGTGCGGCTCAAATCAACACCTTCTCCATGGAAAAATATTTTATCCAGTTTAAGTACATCAACCGGAATCGTCTGTATCAGATTCAGTGAAGAATATCCGCTGCCAAAGTCGTCCATTGAGCATTCAAATCCTGCTGCCTTAATATTCCGGATAATATGAATCAGACGGCTGCTATTTTCCAGCACCATACTTTCTGTTACCTCAATTTCAATCAGTGACCTATCCATGTTATACTTATCGGCGATCCGGATGTATTCAAAAAGGAAATTGTTATCTCTGAAATGCAGACGGGAACAGTTCACTGATATTCTTACCTGTGTCATTCCCTGATCAATCCATCTGCGTAATGTGCGGCAAACCGTTTCAAACACAAATAAATCCAGTTGGATGATAAAACCGTTTTTTTCAAAGAGTGGAATAAACTCATCCGGATATATCATACCCTCCGTGACACTCTTCCAGCGGACAAGAGCCTCCGCACCGCCAATTCGTTCCTCCGGCAACCGGTACTTGGGTTGTAAAAATACCACAAACTCTCCGTTGTTAAGCGCTGTTTCCATTCTGTCTTCCAGCTGCTTTTCACGGAGAAGCTGACGGCGCACCCCATCGTCATAAAAAGCACATCGCAGCTTACTGTCAACTGTACGGTGTGTTTCACGTAAAGCCAGCTTTGCCCTGTCAATCATTTGCGGGAATGTCAGAGTACTGTTCTCAATCACATAAATGCCAAATTCCATAATCGGCAGGCTCCATGCCACATTCATATCCAGAACATTCTGCTCCGCTTCTGTGTGCCATCTGCCGAATTTCTCCAGTAATTCCGATTCATTGGAAAACTCCATTAGTATACAGAAATTATCTGCTGACTGCCTTCCCATACACTCTCTTTCCGATATCTTTTTGTTCATAAATTCGCTGAAAAACCGCAAAATGGCATCACAGTTAATACGTCCAATTTCATCATTAAGCACTTTGAACTTGACAATATTGGTGTAAACCAGTGCATATTGCATATTATGATCCGAAGTAAGCAGCTCCTCTGCCAACTCATAAAAACGCTGTATCGTATGTCCACCGGTTATATCATCCACATAAGCAATCTGTTCCAGCTTGCGTTTATGATTGTTAAAAATATACACCAGTGCCGCCGCCAGTCCGGCAAAAGTAATGGTGATCAATCCACATATTATCAGCGTAGATTGCAGCAGTAAATTTGACTTTTCGTTTACAACCTCTACCGGAACAAAGGAAAGCAGGTACCAGTCATCCGGAGCTACCGGAGTATAGACCATATAAGTCTCCTGACCATCCAATTTAAAACGGATCTGCCCGGATGCATTGACAGACATTTCCTGCATCACATCGTCCAGTTCCTTTTCCCCGATGATTAATCCTTCCAGGGTAGAAAAGATATTGTATCCGCTCTTAAAGGCATAAGTGGAAGATGAACGTACCACAACAGCCCCCTTCATGGTTACAATCTGGGAATATGCCTGATCGTTGAATGATGACATTGACAGCACCTGGTCAAAAGAAGACGGAGCGTAGCTCACAGCCAGTGCAACTATGTTTTTACCGTCAATGCTCATGTTGTCCAGTGGAACGGAAAACAGTATGTACTCCTTATTTTGGATTATCTGAGTGGTTGACATCGAGTCCTTTCCACTGAGCAGATCCTTCCGAACCGATTTATCAAGTGTGAGAAAGGTCTGTGTATTGCTTAAATCATATGCCGTGCCATCCGTATCGATAAGAAAAATGCTCTCATAGCTCAAGCCTTCCTTTTGCTTCTGCAGCATTTTCTTAGCTTCATCCATTCGACTGATGTCTGCATATTCCAGGGAAGCCGCCATTGTATGAAGGACATCGTAATTGTCATTAACAATACGATCCACATTTTCTCCTATACGTCTTGAGATCTCCTGGAGATATGCTTCACTCTCCTCCCGTATTGTGGAAGATAACCGACTGTAATATTGAAAGCTAAATATAGTAATAAGGATACATATAATAAAAAATATCAAAAATACTCTGTGATACATCCTTAAACTAAAAAAAGGATTTTTCTTTTCCTTCCGGATCATTTTGCTTCCTCCCACTTTCTTTTATGAGAACAGTTGATTTTATAGTATTATTATAACACAATTTTAAAATCTGTCGATATGTGTATAGTGAATATATAATCAATTTTTTTGAAAAAAATTTCTTTATATATACCTTAATTGTCGTAAAATTCGCAATTAACATAAGCACAGACTGTTTTCAGCCCAAAAGGCATGCCGGAGCATATTTTTATTTTAAAATATCGTTAATAAGTCGGCTCATTTCTTCCGGCGACCTGCGTGGTTCTTCCTCAGACCACAGAACCGTTGCTTTCCAGAACCCTGCAAGTTTCACTGCAAAAGCAAATTTATATCTTTTGTAATATTCCGCCAGTTCTTCTTCATCCAGATGGTCCGGCACATGTCCCACTTTTTTGGCAACCTCATATATAAGTGAAAGCAGATGATCTTCTATAAAATAAAGCAGATGTGCTTTGTTCATTAACATCAGTATATCAACATGATTTTCCCAGAACTCAAAATATGATTTCGCAATACTTTCCTGTGTTTCTGCATGATTAATTATAATTGTATTTGCAAATTCATTCATGAGAAGCTTCGTAGTATATTCGATCACTTCGTTTTTTGTTTTAAAATAGCGGTAAAAGGTTCTTCTTCCCAATCCGGCTTTATTGACTATCTGGGAAATTGTAATATCCTGATAATCTTTACGCCTCAATAAATCAAATAGTGCATCTATAATCCATTTTTTAGTTTTGTTTTCTTCCTTCAAATTCATCGATCTACTCCTTATTGGCACAAAAACCGTATTCTCTGCGTAGATTTTGGAATACCCCCATAAATTTTTTCCCACTTTCCATTATGTAACAGTTCATATTGTGCAAAGGAACAGGGCAGGCCATTTGCAGCGGTGATATCAGAACTGTCCATAAGCTGAAAATGCAGATGGGGAAACATGGAGTTTCCAGTATGGCCAATGTTCCCCAGAACATCTCCTCTTTTCACCGTTTGCCCGACTGACACTCTGATAGAATCAGGTTGCAGATGGCAGAATGCTGCATAGACACCATTACCATGTTTCAGAATGATGTAATTACCGGTTAAATTTTTTATATCATCGCTCCCAGGATTAAATTTACTGTTAGCTCTGGCACGTTTGAAATCTGAAAACAATCGTGCCTTTTCTCTTTCGAGGCAATGCTCTTCTATTTCTACAATGGTACCCTCACATGGAGCATAGATATCCTTTCCATAACAATAACACTTGTTCACAGGTACACCGGACAGAAGATAGTGTAAGGGAGTGACGCTATAACAGGGATTCCCTTTTTGCATCCAATCCACCTGAAGAAAGTCGTAGGCATATCTCGTTCCTAATATATTTGTTCCGTGGCTGGGAATACGTGTCCCCGGCGTATTCGGGACGGACCATTCACCCCGTAGAGGAAAATCAACAACAATTGGTTTCATGAGTTCTTCCATTTACACCTCCATTTGAGCTTCCGGATTATAAGCTTCCGGCTTATAAAAAACATGCCTCAATTCTGTAAATAAATCATCCAATGCTTTTTCCATAGCTGTATAGTCTAAATGCGAATACTCGGAATTTCTGATGTCTTCTAACATCTGATTGGCAAATCCAGTACACGACCATAAAATTATATGTTTACTTTTTTCGATCTCTAAATCCGGTCTGAATTTGGATTTGTCTATGGTATCAAATATTGTTGGATAGCAATCTGCATCCTTCTTGCTGCTTCTCTCCTTTAATTCATTATTTATTTCACTGGAATTGGTAACCGCAGAAAGTTTATTAAATTCAAATATCCAAGGATATTCTTTTAATAATTTAATCTGCAGTAAATAAGATTGATGCAGCCTCTTTAATAAATCCAATTCATCATAATTGATTAACTGGTAATATTCTTTATTAAGCAGTTCCGAAAAGTAGTCAAAAACAAATAGAAAAAGTTCTTGTTTACTTCCTATATAATGAAACATTAAGGCTTTGGAAAATCCGGCTTCCTTCGCAATCACATTTGTTGAAGCGTTGTCAAATCCCCGTAGTGCAAATTCTTTTAGTGCGGCATTCAAAATAGCATTGCGGCGGCTTGTATCTAAATCTGATAATTTGGCTGGCATGTATTTCCTCCTCATCTGCTGGCTTTTATATAGGTTCATATATATGCGATGATATTGACCTTATAGGTTAATGCCATTGTACATCTTTTTACCTGACAGGTCAATGGATTTTTCGGCATCTATTCAAACTTTATGGACTATTAGATTAGAAAAATAATGCATAGACGAACTTTTTGGTATATGGTAATAATTAAATAATACATTTATTTACAAACGTAGTCAGAAACCGGGCTTTCTATGATTCATTCTTGATCATAGAAAGCCCGGTTTATAATCTGTTATATCCTTATTACCAATAAGGCAAAATCATTCGTAAATACAATGATTCCCGCTTTATTATGGTTCAAAAACTGTTAATTCTGCTGCGTACCGAAGTATAGTGACCGCATCCCTGCTATCTGCCAGATTATCTCCATTCATGTCTGCGATCTGCAGCTGTTCCTCTGACAGTTCTTCCTTCTCTGCATTATATTTCAACAGTTTAGCAGCATCTTTCGTATCTACCACACCGTTTAAATCAACATCTCCCAACAACCGTACCTCCAGGATTTCTATAATCAGCTTCTTCAGGGCTTCTCCTGTCATATCCTGATCTGCATTCCGGTTATCATAAACTGTCTGCGCTTCTGCAGTCATCTCCGACAGCCCCTCCATACTGGCTTCGAGATATTTTTTGGCATCTTTAAGGATTTCATTTGCTTTATCCAGTGCGTTTTTCAATTCTTCTTTGTTGCCTTTTCTTACAAGTGATACCATGGCATCTGCCAGTTTTTCATAAGCCGTATTCATCTCCTCCGGGGATGCCTGGCTGTTTTCTGCTGTTTCTTTTGCCTGAGCCAGTATATCCTTCAGGTTCTGTACGCTTATAGCTGTATACTGATCTTGCATTTTCAATATTTCTTCTGCCTTCTGAATCAGGATATCCAGCCTTGTGTCTGCTTTTTCTACCATCATAGATGTCACTGCCGTCAGCAGTCTTGTAGTTGCTTCGTTGATTGTTCCCTGATCTGCAAGATTGCTGTCAAATACCTGCTGTGCCTGCAAAAGTGCTTTTCTGACTTCTGCCACGCTTTCCTCTGTGTACTGAGACAGGCCTGCTGTATCTGCAAGAATTGCCTCTGTCCCTTCTATGGCTGCCTTCAGGCCTGTCTTCTGTGGGCCGTTTTCTACAAGAAAGCATGCTGTAATCAGATTTATAAAAGCTTCATCTGCCTGCTCCTGAGTGACAGACGGGTCTTTTAGAATCGCTCTTGCTGCATTTAAAGCTTTCGCCACTGCTGCCCAGGTTTCTTCCGTATAACACTGGTTTTCTTCCTGTTCCTTTTCCATTGCCTCTGCCATGGAAATTGCCAGATTCAGGCTCGTCAGATCTGCATCCGGTGCCTCGCTTCCTTTCTCCACATAGTGAAGTATTACGTATCGGTATACGCTCTGGGTGATGCCGTCCTCTGCAGTGACAAACATCTCAACCGCATTAATTCCTCTAAACAGCGGAACCGTTATGGTATCTGTTTGAATATTGCCTAATTCATTACCATTTAAAAGTACCTGCACCGACGCACCCTCTGTTGGAACTACCTGGAAACGAACTGCCTTATTCTCATATTCTGCTGCAATATAATACTTCTGATTTTTATCAAATTCTCCAAAATCCGTCTCTTCACATAACACAGTCTCCAGATTGCTGTTGGAAGCTGCTTCCGGTATCTTCATATTTGTCTGAACAGGCTCTGCTGCCACCACCGGCACACCTGCCGCCCCATTGGAAAGCATTGGTATCACGACCGGTTTAAAGTAAAATCCATTCAAACTGTAGGGCACCCTGATTTCAGTTCCCTGATATCCATCCAGAATCTCATAATTACCATCGGGGGCATCCGAAACCATCCAGCGGATTACATCGTTTACTTTTTCTGCACTTGTCAGATAATCTGCAGTCAGACTCCGGCTATTTTCATCATAGGCCGCCTCCACACTGCTGACTTCCTGAATCACCGCTTCTTCTCCAAACGGAACCGCTTCTTCATTTACCATAAAATCCCGGAACCGGATAACCGATGTTCCGTCACCGCAGGTACAAAGAATGCCCGCCTTTAAGGAATCATCAAGCCCTGTATTTTCCACTTCCTGTACCAGATTCCAGGTGCTGCCGTCCGTACTGTAATAGCCGCGGATAACAGACTCTGTTTTTTCCAGTTTCAGATATATGATTTCTCCAAAGATATCATCAATCCCTGATTCGGATGGGTTTCCTTCTTTTTCTGTAATTACATTCAGCTTTGGATTTCCATTGGCATGTTTTCTCTGAATCGCAGTATAATTATCTGCATCACGGTAGAAGACAAGCCCCGTTTCTTCGTATCCCTGATGTGTCTTTCCTTCCATTTCTACAGTTATGACAGCCTGACTGGAATCAGCCAGTTCCGCAAGTACAATATTCGTAGCGCCATTGCCTGACTCCCAATCTCCCGCTCCCGAAGGACATATATAAAGATCCTCCTGATCCAGTCCCCAGGTTCCTTTCACCGGATTTAGAATCGTAAGTGCATTGGAAAGAACCTTGGTATTCTCCCTGATCACTACCAGCTTTGCTGCTGATATACCGTTGGAAGCAGTTCCCTTCACAAGTACCGCACCTGCTTTTTTGGCGGTAAGAAGACCGTCCTGGCTGATAGCTGCTACGTCAGAAGCCGCTCCTGTCCTGATATCCTCCACCGTATAAACCACATCTTTCATCTGCGCATTTTCCGGATATAGGGCAGCGGTAATCTGCAGGGTACTTCCTGCCCCATCCAGCACATCACTTTCAGAAATTAGCTTTACAGACTGGGGGTAGATTATTTCTGTCTGGGCTCCCACATTTACCTGCAGCGGGGCGGAAGCATATTTTCGGTCATTTATAACACTATATGCCCGGATCAATGCCTCTCCTTTGGAAATTCCCAATATCTTTCCATCTGCTGAAACTTTTGCAATATCCGGTGAGCTGCTTTCATAATAAACTTCTCCCAGAGCAGCAGCTTTTTCCCCCTCTCCTATGGATATCCCTTCCTTATCTGACAAATTAATATCACTAACGTCCATATTATTTATGGACACATTCATTTTCATTCCTGCATCATATTCATTATTTTGTATCGAGACATTCTTGCATCCGTTAAAGGAATACAGATCATTATCCAGCTGGCTTGCTGAAGATTTCACTTCTGCCTGCAGACCTTCTCCAACACTTATCGTACATTCTTGTGCCGTTTTGCCGTTTAAAGTCAACGCCAGATCCACATTTGGTTCAAATCGGAATATACGGTTGCCTTCTATCGTTATTCCGTCCACACTCTTGGCATCTACTACCTTGCTGCCCGACTGGTAAAATTCATTTCCTGTAATCTGAATGTTTTTATGAACGGTACTGTCTACCGAGACATTGGGATTTGTGGGTTCAATAAAGATCACACCATTTCCCTGGCAGCGGTAAAACTTATTATTCTGTATCGTTACATCTTCCACTCTTCCAGACTCATACCAGCTCTGTGCATCACAGGAAATATAGATTGCCGCCATGGACGTGCCCTCAAACACATTTTCCTCAATCAGCACCGGTTTGCGTGTTGTAACCAGTATTCCTCTGGTTGGGATCTGCTTAAATGTATTTCTGCGAATCTCCACTTCCGGCGTATCGGTAATATTCTCTGCCACAAACTGCCATTCCTGTACCTCATCCGGAATCGGCTCTGTAAACCGTATTACGGTATCCGTAAGACTGATTCCTTCACTGCTGCTGCCGGTAGGGCCGCTGATGATTTCCTCCACTGTACAAATGGAATCCTCCAGGGGAAGCATGTTGCTCTGCCTTGTAAACTCTACCTGATCTCCTTCAAAGAAACTTGGAAATCCTGCTGTTTCATCGTGATTATATCTTACTGTCACTTCTCTTCTGTCACCGCTGATACTCACTACCTGCTGGAAAGTTCCGTGTATATTAATCGGATCATCATGAGGATTTGCAAAATAACAGTCCTCTACCAGAATCTTTCCTCCACAGCCTGACATCTGGAGAAAATCCGCATATCCTGCCGTAGTTCGGCCGGTTTCCTCCGGTGCCCGGAAGTCTACATCCCGCAGTGAAATATTATCCGTAGTCTGCCCCACCATTCCAAATCCGTGGAGATACCGGATATCTAAATTTTCCATCTCAATATCCTTACTGAGCCAGAAAAAAGCTCCCGGTGTATCTCTGCGGGTAGGACGCATCTGGTAACACATGCCGGTTGTCACACTGTCCGGCTTTCCATTGTAGGTAATTTTTACTCTTCGATTGCCCAAGTCTTCCATTCCTGCCCGGTTATCAAAAAGTTCATTGCTGCGTGTAGTTATCCCTGTCCTCAGGTCTATGCTCTGGGCATAATTATTTTCAAACTTGTCTGTACCTGTCCAGTAGTATTTGCCTGTATAGGGGCTTTTGTCACTGAACCAGTTAATCTGGCCATTCTCTATGGAATACTCGTAGCACTCCGGAATATATACGGTAGCTGTATTTCCATCCACAGATTCCACGGTTATATCTACAACGGTGGGTACCTCGAAATCAACGGTAAAATTCTGAAATCTTACATTTTCACTACGGATCGCCGCAAAAGCCGTCATTTTCCCATGAAAATTAATGACTGAACCATTGCCTTCCATCACAATGTGATTGAGGTCTTCTATCAGAATACCTATTTTTTTATCTTTATAAGCCGAATCGGCACCTACTGTATTCGAGACATAAAGCTCTCTTTCTTCTGCCTTATCCGGATAAATCTGGTATTTACCCTGAGGAAAATCAATTACAATTTCCTGTTCCGGATTTTTCTTTCTCAGATATGCAGCTCTGTCCAGTGCTTTTATAACGGCCTGGGCACTGTCCTTGCTTCCTTTGGGATCTGCTCCGTAATCAGTGACGTGAATGATATAATCCTCTGGCTTTTCCGGTTCTTTTTCTTTCAGCCTCTTCATTTCCCGGTCGAGCTCATCATGTGCAGCATTGATCTCTTCCTGACTGGCCCTTTCATCCTGGAAGACATTTTCTGCCTGAAGCAGTGATGCCTTGAATTTCCGGAATCCATCACCGTCAGGATCGGTATAATCCTGCAGTACTATATCCTGTGCCTCTTGCAAAAGTTTACCCAGTAGTGTTTTATCTCCTCTCTGATACTCTGTCAGAAATCTGGCATCTGCCCAGTCCGCGTGATCCGACCAGTTATTTTCTCCCTGCTCTGCAACAAGTATGATTTTCTCCGTTAAGCCGCCGATTTCCAGATCAATCGTTTTTTGGGGTGTATTACTGACCATTTCACCGCTGTCATATACCGGATCCTGCTTTTCATCATTAAAATATACTTTAAACCTTACACTTGCGGGATTGCCTGCTGAGTTCTGAGAATAATCTATTCCCACATTACTTCTGAACCGCGTGTAACCTTTATTCTTGATATCATATACGATCCTGGACTCTGCGTGGGTTCCCAGACCCTTTTCATATACTGCCGGATTCTGTTCTTCATCCGTTAGACAGATCTGCTGCCCTGATGAGGAAACATCCCTGTTTACCGAACCATATCCTGCTTCTGCGCTTTTCCATTCAAGATCGGATAAATATACGGCATTTTCCTCCTGTGCATCCTGCTGGTATTCTGCGTAAGATTCAATATAAGTGGCATCTCCTCCATTGTCACCTTCTGCATCAAGTACAATCTGGATCAGATCTCCCTTTAGTACTTGACTGGTGTTAAGAATCTGCAGTGTCTTTCCGGCTTCCAGTACTTCCTTATCTTTATTTACCGGCCATATTCTTTCCCCGTTTTTTAATACCGAAAGGGAAACCTGCCCAGGCTGGTTCAGATATTTCTGTGCAGATGCCCGAAGGGACAGCCGTCCTGCCTGTGGTGCCTCAAAGGTACGGACAGCATTTACATTGGATGCAGGGTGCATATATCTGGGACCTGCATACAGCCAGTTACCGCCTTCCCATGCATATTCACCTGCTATATAACCTCCTTTGCCTTCTAAATCGGAAATGTCACCGCTTTCTTTATCCATTTTCCGGTATGTCCATCCGTTAGCACCATTTACACCCGGCACAAAACTTTCCCAGGCTCCATACCTTTGTTTGCGCTCTTCTTCCCTGATGTGAATCTTGTATTGTTTCACACCCTTTTTGTCTGGGGAGACAACCTCTGCCGTAATATTATTATTTTCATCGGGCACTATACGGATATACTCCATATCCATCAAAGTATCCCCATGCCCGGTTTCCACTTTTTCTCCATTAATGGTAATCTGTGAAGCAGTGTTTGCCGGAAATGCTTTCACCCAGACTTCCTTTTCATTACCGGTTAAGCTTATCTCATACGCTGTCTGGTTCTGCCGGAATAAAATGTCATGACCTGCCACTGAAAGTCCCGACAGATTATAATCTTTAACCGTATCCACACCTTTATCTTTAAATAGTTCCAATTCTTTTATGGAAGCACGGGGCAGGCTGCCTCCTGTTTCTCCCTGGGTGGATTCTACTTTCGTAAATTCTATTTTAATATAACGGATCTTAGATGCAGTAAAATAGTCCAGTTCGCCATTTGCATGGGCAGTTTTTGAAGACTCAGACTTTTTATCCCAATTTACATTATCCGAAGACGTGTAGATTGTATAGGTACACTTCAGATAATCATGTTCCACAGCCAGTCTGGCATTCCGGATATCGTATTCCTGTCCCAAATCCAGATACAGGGATTCACTGTTCTGTTCTGTTACTTTATTTCCGCTTCTCCACAGGGTGAGAATGTCGCCATCCACCGCATTGTCCGGTACGGTACCCACATCACTGCTTGTTGCCGTAACTGCAGCTTTTACAGCCACATTCTCTTGCAATTCACTTTCATCGGGATTTCCCTTTCCTTCTGTTATATAAAGAGACAGCCAGCATGGAATAACTTCATTTAGTCCTTTTTCATCTTCCGCACAGAGCATCAGGGTTTTTACTCCTGTAATATCCACATCGATCTCTGCTGCTTTTGACGTTACCGGGTCACTTACATACAAAAGCGCACCGTCTCCATATATCTTAAATTTCACTCCGCTTTTTGTCTTTTCCGGATTTTTAACAGCGGCTTTCCCAGTCAGCTTCTCATAGCCTCCGTCCAGTTCGAACATAACAGGAGCCATGTTTTTCACTTCCATGCTTTTGGTATAATCCTCTCCATCTATAGAGACCGTGTCTTTTACAATCCCAGGAGGATCCTCTCCGGGAACACTTTCCTGTTTGTCCGTCAGATACATTGACACCTGGTCCATAGGCGTGCCCTGTGCAATCTCTTCATAAGGAACCCTTTTATCTGTCATCTCCCTGGTTTGAAGCTCAACGGATTCCGGCTCCATACCGGGCGAACTGACCGTTACCTGGATTTTCCCCGGGTTCTTACCAGCCTGAATAAAGATTCCTGCAACTCCTGCTTCTGCATTAACAGGATTAGCACCTACTCTTTTATCACCATTTCCGATAATACTTCCCTGTCCTTCTACCGAAAACTTTAATTTATTGTCGGCTTCTGCGCATACGTTTCCTTCTTCATCCAGCACATATGCATATACCATAACCTGGTCAGAACCATCCGCTGTGAGTCCATTACCCGAATCATCCACTTCCAGCCTGAGTCTGGCCGGTTCCTTTGCCGTATGTACTTCCTGACCGGCAATTACATTTCCATCTGCATCATAACCTTCCGCCTTTAAATAAGAACCTTCCGTATATGGTACATTTTCAAAATAATAGGGCGGGTGTTCCAGATTAGAAGATGTTCCCTCATCCAGCGGGACATTTTCCTGTTCCCATAATATTTCTTCATTCTTGCCCATAACACAAAGTTTAACTTTGTCGGCATTACTGTACACATAGATCATTCTTTTGCTATCTGTTCCCACCGTTTCCTGATTAGACTTATCCACCACAGGCGCCTTCGTCCCCCAACTGCTGGCTATAAAAATCATTGGGCCTGTCGCAACATCCTGAGATTCCAGGTATTCATCCTCTGCGGTTGATCTCTGGCTTGCAAAAGCATAGTAGGAATATTTCGGTATTCTCTTTAAATCCCATATTCCGCAAGGAGACATCGTTTCATGATATCCTCTGTTGTGGTCAATTCCAATCCACATGGTCATGCCTGCAAAACGATGTGCGCTATCCTTGTAATTCTGTATTCCTTCTGACAGAGAGACCGCTCCGGTTCCTTCAAATGAGTATCCCTTCCATAGTCTGTTATTAGCCTGTTTCACCATTCTTGCCTCACCACCGGGATAAAATGACTCTTTTCCCCTTGTAACGCGGCAGTCATTAATAAAATTACCAAACTGCTCTTCCCAGTGATCTCCATATTCCCGAATAAGGGACAGTGCAGTATCTGACCAGGATTCTACTTCTTCCGGTGTCCCGTATAAGATATCTCCTTTTGCTCCCCCATGTGGATTTTCTGCAGAAGTTTTCAGTGAGGGATGCTCTTCTTTTGCCACTTGCTCCAGTTCATTTGTAAATCCTTCCGGTACACCGGGAGATTCATTTAGTGATATCTCAAAAGTAAGAATACTGGGATGATTTCTGTCTCTTCGAACCATCTGCCTGATATCATTTTTCACACGCTGTGCAAAAATTTTATCATCCGACCAATGCTGCCATCCAGGTATCGCCTCGATGACTAAAATTCCCAGTTCATCACAGGCCTTTAAAAATTCTTCCGACTGGGGATGATGTGCTGTTCTCACAATATGAAACCCGGCCGATTTAAACTTTATGGCATCTCTCCTCTGGAGGGAATCAGATGCCGCATATCCGATATAGGGATATTCCTGATGCCTGTTGACACCTGATAAAAACCCGGCATGCTTATTGTTTATCAAAATACCTTTTTGTGCGTCCATCTCGATTTTCCGAATACCTGCCGGAGTCTCTGTCCGGTCTGTCTCTGCACCGTCAGCATATACTTCAGACACAATGGTATGCATATACGGATGATCCAGATCCCATAATTCAGGATTTTCAACAGTAACCGATTGTTTTACCTCTCCGGCGCCAGCACCCGGCAAGGACAATGTTTTCCTGTCTTCACCTACCACGGTACCATCTTGATTTACAATTTTTGTAACCAGAGAAATCTGCTTTTCTTCTTTATCTTCATTTCTGATATGCGTCTTAATATCCACAATAGCTTGTTCCGGGGACACCTCCGGAAAATCTACCAAGATCCCGCCTCCTGCTGTCTCATCCTCAAAAAGCTCATCTGTAATATGAACGTTATTCACGGAATGAAGCCAGACATTTCTATAGATTCCTCCAAAATAAGTGAAATCCAGCTGACCCTGGGGTTTACCCGGGGGAACATTTACATTATCGCTGTTATCGGTTAAAACGGTGATTACATTTGCCTCGCCGTCACAATGAACAGCATCTGTAATATCCAGAATAAACGGCAGATATCCGCCGTATTGGGTATTTTCTCCTGTTTTTTCCGCCATATGTCCCTGGAGATGCTTGCCATTTACCCATACGTCCGTCACACCCATGACACCTTCAAATTCTATATACAGCTTTTTATCTTTGTACGAATCTGACAGATAAAAATGTTTTCTGTACATGGCAGGCCCCTGATAGTTTTTTCCTCCGCTGGTATTTTCTTCCTCAAGTCTTACGGAATGGGGCAGATCTACGTTCTCCCACCGTTCCAGCTCCGCCATATCATAATCTGGCTTTATTGCTTCCGGAATATTCCGCCTTACAAACTTCCATCCCTGGTTAAAATGCAGTTTCTCCCGTGCCTGTTCCGCTTCTATCTGCACAATGTCATCTTTTGCAGACAGTATCATACGCGGGGATAACACCAGTCCGACTGCCATCATCAGAACAAAAACCCATGTAATTCCTCTTCTCTTCATCATGTACCCTCCATAATTACCGTCCCCTAGAGCGTGTTGAGCTAATATACCGCGAAGTGGTGCAGATGGCGGGAATGAATTTTCAAACTCGCTCTATCGAATGGGACTTTCCTGGAATTATTATAGCATGGTGATTTTAAGATCTTTTAGGACTATTTACCTGGTATTTTTCACTATTTTGGGATTTCTGTCAGGCTTTAGAACTTTCTTTAGAATTTAGAATTTTATTATGATATTTCCAATGTTCAGGATCCGGGTCCTGAACATTGGTCGCTGCCCGTTTGCCACGGATATTATTATTTCCGCAATGCAGCCGCCGGCTCCGTATGCACTAACGGCAGACTTGCACCACCGCTTATAACCATAACAACAGCAAAAGCAGCGATGATTGTCAAAACGGCCTGTGTACCGGACACAACAAGGGGTAACCCAAACAGACTGCTGATTAACATACTTCCCCCAAGTAATCCCAGTTCCACCACTGCTGTGAGTATGGAGAGAAACAGATTCTCCCGGAGGATCATACCTGTGATCTGATGCCTGTAATAACCCAGCGCAGACAATAACCCTGCCTCCCGGTATCGCGTATTTTGCAGCTTAATCAGAAGTACGGCACAGATAAACAGTCCGATCCCCAGAATCAGAACAGACAGTACCAGAAACAGCTTACCCAGACTTTGAAAGGTATTCTGTAATGCGTATACTTCGTCTGAAGCATTGGTGGAATCCAGTCCCTGCAGTTTGAGCCGGTTGCTGACCGCCACGATATCAGAGAATTTTTTCACATCATAACTGATGGAATAATTGTCCTGGTCCGTTAGATTCTGATAGAACTTCTGTTCTATATCCGAGCTGATGGTAAAATCGTCATAACCCGCATTATAGATACCGCTAATTGTAACGGTATAACTTTGACCATCCAATTCCAAAACAAGCTCCCTGCCAGGCAATGTTTTAATATCTGCTGCCATTTTCCTGGCAAGGCTTGGGGTAATTGCAATCTCATTCATTCCTTTCCTTGGCATAATCCCATACGACAGCCCCTGTGCTGCCTTTGGGACTGGAAATTTTTCAGCCAGAACCTCGCTTTTTCCATTGATATGCAAAGATATATTTTCTAATTTATATTGGTAATAAACATTTTCTATACGTTCGTCCGATTTTAAATAGGATAAAATAGTCCCGTCATCAGCACCCCTGATGTATCCGTTATTAAATGCCGTGTTCTTTGCCTCAAACTCCTGAATAGACTGATCCATCACATTGCCAAAGGAAAGGGAAAATAAAAATGCCAGCATACCGATGGATATTGCCAGTGAAACGGCGATATAACGCTTTATGTGAACCTTAAAATTTTTAACTGCTTTGGATACCATAGATCTTTTATCCGGACTACTTTTCTTAAATGTATTTTTATTTTCATTTAATTCTTTTCGATTTGACGATTGGTCTTCTAATATTTTTTTCTCCTTAATCTGAATAACCTCATCTGCAAATGCGCTTATTTTTTGGTCATGCGTAATTACAACCACCAGTCTGTCCCGGGAAATTTCCCTGAGCAAATTCATGATTTCTGTAGACGCTGCACGATCCAGTGCACCGGTAGGTTCATCTGCAAAAATAATCTGCGGGTCATTTACCAGGGCTCTGGCTATGGCAACCCGCTGTTTCTGACCGCCCGAAAGAGTCTCTGACATCTGATTTTCTTTTTCTTCCAGACCCAGCCTTTTCAGTAGGGCCTTTCCTTTTTTCTGAAATTCCTTCCCTTCCTTTTCCGATTCACAGGCTAGTAATACATTTTCCAGAACGGTATATCCGGGAAGCAGATGATAGTTTTGAAATACAAAGCCTATGTTATCCCTGCGGTATTCACAAAGAGAATCAGCCTTCATCTTACTGATGGAAACCCCTCCTGCTAAAATCTCACCACTGTAATCGGTATCAAATCCCGCAAGCAGATTCAGTAAGGTGGTTTTACCGCCTCCGGAAGGTCCCATGAGACATACAATCCCGGTATCGGGGAAATCAAAACTGCTGTGCTCCAGTATAACGTTATTCCCATATTTTTTTGTAACATCTTTTATTCTGATCATCTTTACCGGTCTCCTGTCTTAAGGGAATTCGTAATTTTCGCTGACAAACTCACCAGAGTTGTTACACTTCCGGAAAGCATACCCATTGCAAGGACAAGTAATACCCCCGCTCCAAGCATCTTACCATTTAAAATATTCACATTCCAGAATGCAGTAGCTGCAAAATCAGCTATCGGTGACATACACAAGAATAAAACGGCTGACACCACTATGGAAAAAAACGCCTCAGTAAATGACATCAGTGCCAGATGTCTTCCGGCATAACCGCTGACTTTATAAATCGCATATTCCCGTTTCCGAATCAAGGCAGTGATGATTGACACTGCCAGAATAATGACAACCGACATGATCCCAATAACAACAACTGCCGCCCCGGACTGCTGGCTCGTCTGCTGGTTTAAACGTACCATATCCTCCACAAGCTCGAATCGTCCTAAAGGCACAATACCGTCTGCATTCAATTCGTCTTTTATTGCTATCATATCTGCCGGAGTTTTCGCCCGAATGGAAAAATTAACTTCTTCGTTCTTAATCCCCGCCTGGTTCCTCATTTCATCAATGGCTGATTTAGTGAAGAAAAAGGCATCATCCACAGAATATTCCATTAACTCCTCACCAGCATCATATTTTACCGTTGTATCCATCACTCCCACAATTTTACAATCCGATGTAACCGGCATCAAAACAGGTTCTCCGCTATCCCAATTATAGACTGCACCGGTAAAAGTAACCGTCTTACCCAATGCCTCTTTGTCAGCCCACCCTAATTTCTTCACGAAGCTCTGCGGAACAACAATTTCATTTTCGTTTCCCATTGGCATTACCCCTGCAGTCAGCTTGTTTATAACGGGTACGGAATTACTTGTATCAATTTTTATGTCATTACCGTCAACGGTTACCTGGATATCGCTATACGCCTGGGTAAAAACGATATGTGAAACCCGGTCATCAGATAAATACTTCTCGTACAGCCCGTCAATATCCTGTGATACATTTGCATCCGGCTCATCATTTTCTTTTCCGTCCGTACCTCCTGCACTCATAAAACTGTTAACAACGCTGATATCCAAAATGCTGTCACCATATGTACGAAACAGTTCATCAAAGGCTGATTGACCCGTATCGGTAATCCCGCCGCTCACTGTGACAAGTAATAAAACCGCCCCCACCATGAGCGACAGCACATGGATGGCAAAACTTCCCCACTTGCTTTTCAGGTTGCTCCAGGCCAGCCTTATTGCATGATATATGCCCAGGCTATGTGCTTTGTTTTGGCCGGCTTTGTTTTGGCCGGCTTTGTTTTCATATCGATTGGTTTTAATCTCCTTTCTGTCTGTTTCATCAGTTGTGCTGACCAGTTCCCCTTTGTCCAATTCATGTACTTTATCCTTTTGATCAATCAATGCAGTATTATGGGTTACTATGATCACGGTTCTTTTCTTTGAAATTTCCCGCAAAATTTTCATAATAATTTTTGAAGACTGTTCATCTAATGCACTTGTTGGTTCATCTGCTATGATTACCTGTGGGTCTTTCAGCAGTTCACGGGCAATTGCCACGCGCTGTTTCTGTCCGCCTGACAGCCTGCCTGTCTTTTGCATTGCCAGCCCGTCAATTTTCAGATACGCCAGGACTTTCATGACTTCTTTTTTATTCTGTTTCATTTTCAGATACCCGGGAAGCATGATATTTTCTAAAACGGTAAGGTCATCCAGCAGGTTAAAATCCTGCCATACAAATCCAAAGATATTATTATAGTAATAACTCTTATCCCGTTCTGTTAGCTTTTTGATATCTTGTCCCCGGTAAAAAACCTCCCCGTCAAAAGACTGTTCCATTCCACTGATAATTTTTAATAATGTAGTCTTTCCGCTTCCGGAGGATCCTACAATAAAATGAAGTCCTTTGCCTATGGTCATTGAAATTCCCCGCAGGGCAAATTCATCTCCAAATTGTTTTGATACATTTTTAATTTCAAACATATAGTAATCTCCTCTAATTGCCAGGTAATTTCATTTCTGCTTTACGATTTTACCCGGTTTCGGTTTTAATACGAATATATTATCACGTCCGACATAAAATCTTTGTTAAGGCAGTTAATGATTTTCTTAACAAAGATTTTATGTGTACGTGGTATAATAATGTAAGATCCAGGAGGTGGGCAAATGAGAATTTTAATTGTAGAAGATGAAACAGATTTATGTGACTCCATTGCTGAGGGGCTGCAGATAGATGGCTATGCGGTAGACACGTGCTATGATGGTGAGGAAGCCTATGAACTTATCACAACGGAAACCTATGATCTTGTTGTACTTGATTTAAATCTGCCGGGAATGGACGGCATTGATATACTTTCAAAAGTACGCAGTCAGGATAAAAATATAAAAATCCTGATCTTATCCGCAAGAAGCACCGTCTCTGATAAAGTAACCGGACTGGATTCCGGAGCAAATGATTACCTGGCTAAGCCCTTTGATTTTGAAGAATTAGAAGCCAGAATCCGCTGTTTACTGCGGCGCACCTTTATACAGGAAGACACTATACTCGTCTGGGACAGTATATCTTTGGATACTGTGAGACGTTCTGCATCCGTAAATGGCGAAGAATTGGCCTTGACAAAAAAGGAACTGGCACTGCTTGAATATTTTCTCCTTCATCCAGACAAAGTAATCAGCCAGGAAGAAATGATGGAACATGTCTGGAATATGGAAGCAGACAGCCTGAGTAATGCTGTTCGCGTACATATTGCATCATTAAGAAAAAAATTAAAAGCCGCTCTGTCTTACGACACCATTGCAACTAAAATTGGTGCCGGGTATTATTTAATCGGAGGTAGTAAATAATGTTAAATAAAATATCTATCCGTCTTCGCCTTACGATCCTGAATGTTATTCTGCTTACCATCTGCTGCGTCGTCCTGACCATCATTTTAAACTTTTCGGCAAACCGGATGGCAAATGTAATCGAAGCTACTGTTGTGACTCCCGCAATTCAGGTTGAGCAGGATACGGATTCTGCAAATACGGAACTTAATACGCAGCTCAATCCTGATACTGCTGCTAATAGTACCATGCCTTCTGCTTCAACCCGGAACTCACAGGCAGCACGTCAGATTTTTTTATACCAGAGTATCTTTTATATGATATTGCTGCTGGTTATTGGCGGATTTTTAACCTACTATATTTCCGGCAAAGCCTTAAAGCCTCTGCATATACTAAGCAGACAGATGCGAAATTGTACCGTTCATAACCTTTCCGAAGATTTAATGGTACCGGAAACCCATGATGAAATCGCTGATTTAACCCGCTCTTTTAATGAAATGTCGAATAAATTAAATGATGCCTTTGCAATGCAAAAACGCTTTTCCCAAAGTGCGGCGCACGAGCTTCGCACTCCTCTCACCGTACTCAAAACAAAAGTGGACGTATTTAAAAAGAAAAATGACCATACTCCGGAGGAATACAGTAAATTATTATCCATCATATCTGCCCATACAAATCGAATGTCTGATCTGGTAAAAGAGCTCTTAGATCTTACAAATATGGATGCTCTGGTGTGTGATCAAAGAATTGAGGCAAACGAACTGCTGATTAATGCTGCAGAAGAATTGTCTCCACTGGCAAAGGAAAAAAATATCTATATTACGGTCAGCGGTGAGGCCCCCATCCTAACCGGCAACAAAAACCTGCTGCACAGAGCATTTTATAATGTCATTGAGAATGCTGTAAAATACAACGTTGAAAATGGTATGGTTGAAATTACTATTTCCACCCGGGAGGGAAATACGGCAATCACCATAAAAGATCATGGTATCGGCATCCCAATTGAAATGCAGCCTCTTATTTTTGAACCATTTTTCCGTGTGGATAAATCCCGTTCCAGGAAGATGGGCGGGGCGGGACTTGGTCTTTCCATTGTGAAATCCATTATTGAAAAGCACAACGGCACAATTTCTGTATCAGATCATCAGGGCGGCGGAACTATTTTTGAAATCTTGCTGCCGTACGGCAATAACCAATTATAGCCTCATGCTTTGCTGCTGTGAACGAAGAAACAAAATAAGACGGAGAGATGTTTTGATGAAATACATTTTCTCTTAACACAAATTTTATGTTAGATTTGCTACAATGGCCTCATCAACGAAAAAGTGAGGTATCGAAATGAAAAAAAAATTTGTCATTATAATTTCATCCCTATTGATTCTTTCTCTTGGCGGCTGCAGTTCCAAGCCTTCGGAAGAAAAAATAAAATCTGCTCTGGATGAAGGTACTATTACCGTAGAGGATGCAAAAGAGAAGGGATGGATTGATGATGACTGGATAAAAGCGAATTACGAAACAGTGGAAGCAAAATCAAAAATTTACCTGTTTGATCCCTTTGAAACTACATATCTGGATGGAACACCCGCTTCTTCCAATATCATTGAAGGAGAAACATGCCTGGTCTTTTTTAATACCCAGGGTGAGGAAACGCTGGAAAAACTGCAGGTTTTCAACGATATCTCTGATGAAATGACGACTGCCGGCGTTCCTGTTATTGGTATTATCACGGACAAAGACTTCGGCGCGGCAAAAGAGAAACTGGCAGATATAAAGTTCCCCATAATTGTATACAATGATTCCATGCAGCAATCTTTAAAGAGCTATGAAGAACTTATTAACTCTGATCTGGTATCCATATTTACAAAACAAGGTGGCTTTTATACTGCCTGGAACAGTAATCCCGAAGGGGACGAATTACTGTCATTTGCAAGGAAGTTGAAAGATGAAGAGTAAATATACGGTAGGTACCTTATTGCTGGCTATTGTCCTTATCTGTATTGGTGCCTGCCGTGGCGAAGCTTACGAAGTACTCTCAAAGGGAATAAACTTATGTCTGGAGTGTGTGGGTATTGGCTAAGAATAAAAATCGCTGGAAGATACAGGCAGGCGCCACACTGCTGACGAATGCCCACATTACAGGCTTCTTTACCGGTAAAATCTACAAAGGAAATTTAAAGGGGATCTGCGTTCCCGGCCTTAACTGCTATTCCTGTCCCGGAGCAGTAGGTTCCTGCCCAATTGGTTCCCTGCAGGCGGTGATTGGTTCCTCAAAATTCAAATTTTCCTACTACATTGTAGGCCTGCTGATTTTGTTCGGTGTGCTGTTTGGACGATTGGTATGCGGCTTTCTATGTCCTTTTGGCTGGTTTCAGGAGCTGCTTCATAAGATTCCCTCTAAAAAATTCAGCACAAAAAAACTTGCAGCACTAACCTGGCTTAAATATGTTATATTACTGCTGTTTGTCATCATACTGCCCATGACTATCCTAAATGAAGTCGGTATGGGAGATCCCTGGTTCTGCAAGTGGATCTGTCCGGCAGGAATCTTAGAAGGTGCGATTCCTCTCTCTCTCGCAGACAGCGGCATCCGGGCAGCACTTGGTGCCTTATTCACATGGAAAAGCTGTTTGCTGGTTGGAATTATAACTTTATCCATCTTTTTTTACAGACCATTCTGCAAATGGATCTGTCCGCTTGGCGCATTCTATGCCCTGTTTAATAAAATATCCTTCTATAAGTTTCATATTGATCAGGATAAATGTAACAGCTGCGGAGCCTGTACAAAGGTTTGTAAAATGGATGTGGAAGTCTGTAAGACCCCAAACCACCCGGAATGTATCCGCTGCGGTGACTGCATCCGCACATGCCCCCGGAGTGCAATATGTAAAAGTATCAATTTAAGAAAAGAGGACAAGGTTTGAAAATAAATAGAAAAAAATTATTGTGTATTACATTAAGTGCTGTATGCATGCTTTCTTTAGCTGGCTGCGGCAACTCGGATATAGAAGCTTCGAAAGAACCATTTCCTGAATTTGAAGGTGTGGATTTTGAAGGAAATAAAATTACCAATGATATCTTTAAAGACTACGATGCCACCGTCATTAATTTCTGGACAAATGGCTGCGGCAGCTGTATTGCCGAGATGCCGGAATTAGAAGCCTATTTTCAGGATTTCAAAGATATCAACGTTAACCTGATCGGGGTGGCTGCAAGTGCCGGAGAGTCGGACGAATCGAAAGGGACGGCAGAAACAATTCTGAAGGAAAAAGGAGTGACCTATCCAAACCTTATTCCCGATAACGCAAGCAGCTTTTATCAGGATTTTATTGGTGAAATATCCGGATATCCGATGACTTATATCGTGGACAGCGAAGGTAATATGGTCGGTGCTCCGCTGGTTGGGGTTGTGAAAAAGCAGGAAGAGAATTTGATGAAACGGTTAGATAAGATTATTCAGAAATAATGAATTATAAGCTTCGAGATATCTTGATCAATAAAATAGGAACCATTATTTCTGTCCTACAAAACAAATATCATATAATAAATGATCGCATAAAAACATATTCGGGTAAGTACTTGCGAGGCAGTTCTTTCTCATGGTAATTGCTTACAAAGCGAATCTTTCTCATGTCTGAGTGTTAATTAATATAACCTGAAAAAATATCCGGGAAATCTTTAAATAATAAAGAATTTCCGGATATTTTTATATGTGGGTGTGACACACGTTTACCCGAAGCATAAGAATCGATTTCCGGGTTCAAGCCTCAATCCTTAAAACTTCGTCTAATAATCTTACCACTTCTTCCTTTCTATCTCGGGATACCACACAGTAATCATTCAGACAATCCTTTTCATCCATCGTTTTCATTGCATTTCCTTCCTCATCATCTACCAGCACATGATAGTACAGACGCTCCGGATACTTCCCGTACAATGCAAGAAAATCATCTAAATCCCCGATTACCTCAATTCCCTTCCCGGCATTATATATTTTTTCATAGATCTCCATCCAATGCCGTGCGCCTGGCTGTCCTGCGCCGTAGACCCACTGGACCGCATTGATATCTTCTTTTAACAAATAGTCCAGGTGGTTTAGATTTCCAATTCCATCTAGGTGGTATATGGTATTGGTAAAATATTTGCTAAATTTCCGAATATCCGGCAGCCCGAACTCCGCAAACATCTGAGGGCTGATCATATATGCAAAATCGTCCTGCAGGATATAGGACGGATCTTTGCTGTAAAGTCCTCCCCAGTCGCTGTATCCCGGATTTAACGGCTTTAATACGGAATTAAGATCCTCATAGGCTTCCTGAAATGCCTGGTAGACCTCCGTCTGCAGGCGGTGCACTTCCTCCGGCTCATCCATCAGCTGGCACATAAGTTCCGTACTGTCCGCGAAGATTGCGGCTACATCCTGGGGCCCGCCCAGATCGGGCATGGACATCAGTACCATCCCGCCCCACTTTTTCTGTCCTGCGCGGTAAATATCCTTGATACGTCTGACCCATTTATTTTCCCTGTCGTATTGTATATGGATATCCTGAATTTCTTTTCTTTCCTCCGGAAAATACCAGACGCTTCCTGTACTGTTATCCATCCTGGCCCCGCAGAATCCCGCCAGTGATCCCGGTCCGAATGCCGCCATGTTCACAAAGGGGAATGCATCCCCCAAAAACTCACTCTGGGATAATTCATAATCCAGGGCATCTATTAATTCTTCTGCACTATATTGAAAATCATGGCATGTTTTCTGGGAAAGCAATGGAACCGGGGGCTTCTTCCGTTCTGGCTCAAAGGCATGTTTTACTGTAACCTTAAACAGCGGCCTGCCTAATTCCCCTTTCCACCATGCACTGTAATTTTTCTCTGTCTCTGACCAGCGTTCTTTGCTGAAATGTATGCTCATTTATAATTCCTTCTTTCCCGGCATTTTCCTTGTTTCTGTGTCTGCAGGCCACATGGGCCTGCAGCTGAACTAAATACTAAAATTTTATTTTCTTACTGTCAGAATACGAACTATAGATTCTCTTGCTTCCCGCCTTATTGTATCCTCTTACTTTAAACCGGTAGGATCTGCCCTTTTTCAATCCGGATTTGGTATAGGAAGAAACTTTGGATGATTTTGTAGCTATCTTCTTATAATCACCTTTATTTGTCTTCATATAGATCACATATCCGTCCGTTCCTGACCTTCTGCTCCAGTTAATGGTGACTTTTCCTTTTCCGTCTTTCTTTACTTTAAGCAGATGAGGTTTTTTCGGTGCCGTTGCCGTGGTCATTACGGATGAGCAGGAGCCATACTTCTTTTCTTTTCCAAGCTGGCTGTATGCCTTTACCTTGTATTTGTAGTCTGATGCTGATTTCAGTCCCGTATCCACATAACTCGTGGATGCTGTAGTCTTTATTTTTGTCCATTTCTTTGCAGTGCTGTTATATCGGTATACGACATAGCCCTTGGCATTCGATGCTTTCTTCCAGCTGATCTGAAGGCTGCCTGACTTATGTCTGGATGCTTTTAATCCGGTTGGCTTTCCTGGTTTCTTCAGGATCAACTTGCTCCACTGTGCATAGACAGTCGTATTTGCGTTTAACCTGCATACTTCGCCTTCCCTGATCTGGGTTCCGCCCGATGCTGCGGTAAACCAGCCCTTGAAGGAATAGCCTTCTCTTGACGGAACCGGAAGCCTGCCATATGCTGCTTCCTTTGTTACCGTAATCGAAGCAGGGCTTACTTTTCCGCCTCTTGGGTCAAATGCTAACTTGTAAGTTGTGATTACTGTCTTTTGCTCAAACTCTGCGGTGACGTTTACGTTCTGTTCCGGCATAACGAAGCTGCTGCCGGTCAGTTTCACATTTCCATTATTGACCTTCAGACTTCCTGCTTTCAAGAAATATCCGTCATTAGGTACAACCGTCAGCGTAATTAATTCTCCAGCTGCCGCTTCCGGTTTGTCTGCTGCAACGTTTCCGTGTTCCATAGCCGGATCTATTATTACTTTAAACGTTTCTGCTGCCAGCTGTTCAAACTCTGCGGTAATAATTACATCCTGTTCCGGCATAAGGAAGCTGTTATCTGTCACTTCCACAGCGCCGTCATTAACCTTCAGGCTTCCTTCTTTCAGCTGATATCCTTCTTCCGGTACAATCGTCAGCGCAACCATTTCTCCCGCTGCTGCTTCTGATTTATCCGCTTCGACTTTTCCGTGTTCCATTGCCGGATCAATTGAAATTGTATGCATCTCTTCTGTCGTCTGTTCAAACTCTGCCTTAATCGTTACATCCTGCCCTGGCATAACAAAGCTGTTATTTGCCACTTCTACGGCACCGTCATTTACTTTCAGGCTTCCCGCTGTCAGCATATATCCTTCTTGCGGAATAATCGACAGTGTAACTGTCTCTCCTTCTGCTGCCTCTGTCTTATCTGCCTCAATTCTTCCGTGTTCCATAGACGGGTCAATCGTAACTGTATGCGTTTCTGCAGACAGCTGTTCAAACTCTGCCGTAATCATTACATCCTGTTCCGGCATAAGGAAGCTGTTATCTGTTACTTCTACTTCACCGCCATTCACTTGCAGACTTCCCTCGGTCAGCAGATATCCCTCTTCCGGTGTAACCGTCAGCGTAACTGTATCTCCTGCTGCTGCCTCTGTCTTATCTGCCTCAATTCTACCGTGTTCCATTGCCGGATCTATGGTGACTGTATGCATTTGTGCAGGCTGCTGTTCAAATTCCGCCGTAACCATTACATCCTGTTCCGGCATGATAAACCTGTTGTCAGTCACTTCCACATCACCATTGTTAACCTTCAGGCTTCCCTCTTTCAGAATATAGCCTTCATCAGGTTCAACGGTCAGGTTTACCTCTTCTCCTGCTACCGCTTCCGTCTTATCACTCTCAATTTTTCCATTTGTCATATTGGTATCAATTGTAATTTCATAAGATTGTACTGGTACTCTGTTATTCGGCATGAACATACGTATCCAGTGAAAATTGAGCCAGTCGCTCTGTGTAATTGCCAGATCTTGTATTCCCACAGGGCATCCTTCTGATATACTCTGGTCTGTGACTACATAATTCGCCCAGCTTCCGCTGCTGAGTGATACAGAAGAGAACACTTCACCTGCAGCAGATCCGGTATGCAGTTTCAGGATATTTCTGGCATTCGGATAGCTGTATTTTACCTGATATTTTTCTATACCATTTTTAAAGTCCACTTTCTTATAGAGGATATAGGCATCTTTTCCCTGAAATGCCACCCCGCTGACTCCATCAGCAGCTGTAGAACTCTTCTCATCAGCCTCGGCACCTTTCAATTCAACGATAGTACCGTCATAAACCATTACCGGTTTCTCAGCTTTTATAGAATGATCAGAATTTAATACTGCCTTAATGACAAGATTCGTTTCCTTTTCTTCCGGTATACCAACTGTTAATACTCCGGTTGCCTCATCTATGGAAATGTTGGCAGCATTTCCATCCAGTTCCCAGGTAACTGCCTTTTCTTCTGTCCTGTAACCCAGATCATCCAATGTTAATGCGGTCAATGTATATTCTGTTTCCCCGTCCTGAGGTGCACATACAATATCCTCACCGGACAGCTCCAGGCTCTGAACACTTGATCCTGCATCCTTTTGTGAAAATTGTAAATTAACCAGATTTAAAGCTCCTGGATTTGCAACAATGTATAAGTCATGGATTCCTTTCACCTGTTCCGGATTTACATCAATCCAGGATTGTCCGGAAATTCCCCATGCTCCTGTAGTTTCGCAATCTACTCTGCCAATCAATGGACCTGTGCTGGAATCCAATCGCAGGTCTATGCTTCCAACCCTTGATAAATTTCCTGTCTCATAGACTGCAGTGAACCTTTTTGCCCCTTCTTTGAAATCCACATTCTTAAATGCAACGTAGCTTCCGTTTTTATCCATCCCGGCCTTGGTTCCCTGGTTAACAGCACCATTTCCATAAGTATCTGCCGTTACTGCATCTGCCTTTTCATACAGATCTCTCGTTTGAATGGCCGTCTTATGAACACTTACCTTCACATCCTTAGTCAGATTTTCTCCATTAACTGATGCCTGTATCCGAATCTCAGCTTCACCTTCTGCCTGTGCCTTAAGAAATCCTCTGTCATCAACAGTAACTACTTCTTCGTTGCCGGATTCATAGCTGATATTTATCGGTAATACATAATGTCCTGCCGAGGTCTTAGCCTTCACATCAATCCATGCGGTGTCATTCTTTTCCAGTACCAGGTTCACGTCATCTGCAGTCAATTCCGCTCCCTGTTCTCCTACATAGATTGTATACTGGTCTCTCAGACCTTTTCCTTCTGCCGTTATGACTGCGGTTCCCGGAGCAATTGCTGTGACCAGCCCATTTTCTCCTACCGAGGCAATTGATTCGTCACTGCTGGCAAAGGTTGTCCCTTCCGGATTTTCCACGGAATAGCCTTTTTCGGTTCTCATTGATACCGACATCTGAATCGTTTGACCCGGATTGACTGCCGCAGATGCCTGACCGTTATCTTCAGCCGATATAAATAATGTTTTCGGTGTATCGTTCTTATCACCATAACGGAATTCCGGCAATAATCCAATTCCGCTTGTATCTATTGGAGAAATTCCAATTGCCATTGCCGGTGAGTCTGCTTTTAAGCGGTAATCACGATTTTGGGCATCCACAAACTGCGGATCTTCCATGATACTGTTTTGGTCATATTTATGCTTATTTTTACTGCTTTGCTTCCAGTCTGACAGGCTGAGTTTGCTGCCCAGCACCTCAAATTCCGCCTTGCCCTTTGCATTGAAGTAGAGGTTATTGTCCATAACGCTTAGAGAATCCAGCGCTGCTGTACCCGATACATTATAGGACCCATCATCAAATTTCAGAAGAACACGATCTCCCGCTCCGTCTTCACTCCACGTACCGTTATTATGCAAAGTTCCGCCTGTATTCGAATAAACAATATTATTTTTGAATGCCATGCCTCCGCTCGGCTCAATATACGGCCCTATATTTGCTGCACCATTATAGGCGTATCCAATATCAAACACATTATTTGCCACATAGTTGGAGATACTCTTCATCATCGTTCCCGCGTTAACTGAAACTGCATTTTCATCGTATATAACATTGTTGGTTACCATAGTGTGATGGGTGGCATCGTCCGTAAAAATACTATGTCCCCTCCAGCCGGTAGTCGCTACCCCACGGTATGCATTATAGATAATATTGTGGTCGATCCAGTTGTCCCGTCCGGTTCCCCAGCCTTCAATTCCTCCGCCGTCACCGGAACGGATACCGGTATTGAATATGGTATTGTACCCGATATAATTATTCATTGTCTGGTTATATTTCCAATGATCTTCAAACGGTACATCTACACCGATTGCAGAAAAGACACCATACCTTACACCCTTCATGGAAATTCCATAACGTGGAACTTCTGAAATATTATTATGCGTAATCGTATTATCTCCGCTGTTCATGAGATAAATCCCAGATCCATGGCTGACGAATTTCCCTGCATCTTTAATTCTATTGTTGGTAACCGTATTGTTCTTGTTGATATAATTTAAGCTTCCGGGATTTTCTCCTATCATGAAAATTCCCGCATATCCGGTATCCTGGATATCATTTCCGGAGATTGTATTTTCCTGACTGTAATGGTTCATCACTACCGCCATATATCCGGCATTCTTCAGAATACAATTGCTTACGGTAACGTTGGATGTATTGTCCAAATCAACAATACCTTTCAGGTTGCTCTCATATTCCTCCGTCTTGTCACCTTTGCGACCGGCATGTGCCAGCAGATTTTCCCCGAATCCATTCATTTCCAGCTGCAATCCGTCAATTGTAATATTCCGGACCGGATTTTCATTTGTTCCCTGCAGATAAAAAATTCTGTCTGTGG
This sequence comes from Robinsoniella sp. KNHs210, assembly GCF_000686105.1. Classification (NCBI taxonomy): domain Bacteria; kingdom Bacillati; phylum Bacillota; class Clostridia; order Lachnospirales; family Lachnospiraceae; genus Robinsoniella; species Robinsoniella sp. KNHs210. The sequence continues at coordinate 1,070,246 of NZ_JMLZ01000001.1, read as the reverse complement.
ACGGTGCAATGATTTCACTGTTTTCCGGCAACGTTCCATCTAACGGTTTGTAGTAAAGCGTGCTGCCTGCAATCGCCCATTCACCCGGCTCATTGATATATTCCTTTGCACCCTGCAGATACTGCACTCCTCCGGAGAATTGCCCCCCTGGAAAATCGGTTGCCAGATTGCTGCCATTTACTGAAGTTACTTTCAGCACTTCGCCAAACCAGCTGGTAGCACCTCCTAATACAGCCTGCATATGTGACTGATCCTCAACCTTAACATTCTGCCACTTCACTTCTTTGGCATTTGGCAGGCGTTCTCCATTTGCAAACAGAGAATAAAATCCTTCCCGACCTGTAATATCAGCTTCATAAATGCCGTCCCCGTCTTTATCTGTCCATCCGGTAACGGGAGAACCTCCTACAACACGTACTTCTTCCTCTTCATAATTTTTATAGGTAATTCGATAAGTATCATCACAATCCTCCGGACCGATATGAACAGCATCCTTCAGATAATAGTTTCCACCTCTCAGGATTACCTGCACATCACTGTCCAATCCTTTTGCCACCAGATTGTGCACGGCCTCCTGTGCCATAGCCAATGACTGATAAGGCGCTTCAAAAGAGCCATTGCCCGAGTCATCGGAACCATCCGGTGATACATAGATCCGGTTTCCATCTGCTGCTGCTAATCGGAATGAAGCAGTGACCGTTACATCTTCACCCGGCATAGTGAACAAGGTATCTGTAAGCTGTTTACCGTTTACTTTCAGTGATCCCTCTTCATATGTATAGCCTTTATCCGGCTTCACGGTAAGGAATATCGGTTTTCCCTGGGCCGCCTGGCTTTGATCTGCGGTAACAGTTCCGCCTTTCATAGATTCATCCACATGGATCTTATATTGCTTTGGCTGAGAAACTCTCACATTATCAACGGATATATAATCCTTGCCATACCCGAATCCGATACCTCCATAGGTAAGAGATTCATCCTCAATTTCTGCAAACAAGCTTCCGTTCAGATAAATACGAAGTGATTTTCCCACACTTTCCGCCCGCATACGGTAAAGCGTTCCTGGTACCGGATTTTCCTTCATTTTTACAGCTGCAAGCTGCGTCCAGTAATTACCATCCGCCTTCTGAAGTTCCATCTGCTTTTGTCCATTTGAACGAATCAAAAATTGATAGAATTTTCTTCCCTTTTCCGTGGATGCACGTGTGATTAACCCGAATGCTGAATAGTTCTCTGCACCCGGCTGCAGATCTTTGAATGTAATGTCCGCTTCTACTGCATAATCGTCCCAATTCTTATTATTAAGTCCTACATAATATTCACGCCAGCTGCCGGAAGGTTCCCATTTTCCATCCTTTACAACAGCATCCGCAGGATTTAAATTTGTCTGCTTTCCGGACTGATCCGTCCACCGGTCACTAATGGTTTCATTTTCAAAATCATCACTGAACAGCATATTCAGTTCCCGCGTGTTAATTTTCAATTCTTCACTGCGCGGACCTTCTCCGGAAGCATTTACTCCCGCTATCTGATATGTATAAGTTGTTTTCTCTTTTATCTGGCTGTCAAGGAAGCCCTTGCCTTCCACATTTTCTCCTATCAGTGTATAGTCTGCTTCCCCCTCCGCTTTCCGATATACATTTACCCTGTTCTTTGCCACAGGAGTCCACTGTACAAGAACGGCATCAATATCATTTGTCAGCTTTGCATTACGGAGCACTTCATCCGGGGCTGATTGTTTTGCCGTCTTAAATGACACAGCATCACTCACCTGGGGAGTGCCTAAATATTCTCTGGTCGTCACACGGACATAGTATGAAGAATCATACTCCAGCTTATCCGTAGTCGCAACGCTTAGGCGGGTTTCGATTGTCTCTGCAATATTTTTAAATGCTTCATCTGTGGCGATTTCTATCTTATAGAGAGAAGCATTTTCACAGTGATTCAAAACGATTGTGGTTGGAATTTTAGCATTTTCACTGCCATTTTCCGGGCTGAGAATTGCAGGCTTTTTCGTTTCTGCCAGCTTATATCCCCCCATAGCATCCTGCACGTTATCCAATACTTTTTCCTTTTGCACATCATATCCTGCGGGAACCTGAGGGAATTTAGCGTAGACATTATCAACGCGCCTGTTTGAATACGGTGCAAAGGATTTATCAATCGTTGCATTAAAGTTGCCTGTACAGAGATTATTCTGTAACGTAAACCCGATTGCCCGGTCATCCATGTACTGCCAGAATACCCATGTTCTGGAGCCCTCCAATTGTTCCTTCAGTACATTATAGGCATACACATTCCCCAGTCCGCAATACCAGGAATATAATGCACCTCCGTCATCCATGGACTGTGAATAATCTTCTAAGATATTATATTCAGCCACATTTCTTTCCGAATGCTGATATTTTTGTGCCAGATTTCCAATGGAAAAATATTCTCCGTTACTACCGTCCAGCTCGCTTTGGGGCAGCTGGTTCAGATCTTCAAACCGAATGCCGTACTGGCTGCTCTGTCTGCCGAACATATCATAAGCTGCACGTGTATCCGGTTTTGTCCTGCTGATTGAGTTTTCATCAGTTCCCACAATGGAAATACCCGCATAGGGAGCCCCTGCAATATAATTGAATGCCATCGTGTTCGTGCCGCTTCCAAAAACACCTAATCCGGGTGCATGCTGATACGGCGCCACACCCATGTTATAAATAGAGTTGTACATCACGATATTATTATAGTTTACATCAACAGTTCCTACCCCGTATCCATAGAGCTGCACACCGCCGCTTCCCAGATCGTGCATCTGATTATGAAGGATTTCGTTATTCTGACCGTAGTGGTTCACGGTAACGCCATAGCTTCCTGAATGCCGTATTTCATTATTGATTAAACGGCAGTTTCTGGTTCCGTCAAAGTAAATGGCAGCATCCGGGTTCTCTGCATTTCGGATGATCCAGTCTTCTGGAAATTCATTCTCCGGCAGACGGTCTGTATACTGGAACGTAATTCCGTCAAAGGTCAGATACTCTACCATATTTTTGAAATCTTCATCAATGCCGTCACCCTGAAGACGCAGAAGCTCATAGGGTTTTGGAGCTGCAATTTCATCCGTATTAATTGTTTCCTCATTCTTAGGCCAATAATAGACCTTTCCCGCCTGGCTGTCGATACACCACTCACCGGGCTGATCCAGATATTTCAGAGTATTGATGATATTGTAATAGCCCTCACCAGTACCAAAATGGTCCGGCCAGAAATTGGAGGGGATCTGGGATTGGAGATATGCCGTATTATTACTGGAATCAATGTGTTTTACAAGGGGAATCGTATTCCAGTACATAACAGGAAGCAGAACCACTTCTACATCCTCATTTCCGTCAAGGCCATCCAGCTCACCGTCCCCAAATACAACCCGCGCGCCTTTCTCAGGATCATAACTAAGTGGTGCCCGTCCGTAAAACACAGGCCAGTCCCGCCACTTATCCGTATTGAAGCTGCGCGATACCTGCTGACGCTCTCCATTTACATACAAATCATGGAAACGCCAGCCCTGATCTACATCAGCCACATACAGCTTTCCTTCTGCCGCCAGATTCATGCCCTCCACGTCTTCAGCTTTTCCCCAGCCTGTAATTGGTACCTCGCCGGTAATGACCGCTTTCCCTTCGTTTCTGGCTTTATATACAATCGGATTCTCCTGTGTACCGCTGTCCTGTGGTGTGAATACAATTGTCTCCTGTTCATAATACTTCCCGTCTTCTAACAGGACTGTGATTCCGCCATCCGGAAGTTGATCCAGTCCACGAATCGTGTCTCTGGCTGCCTGGATTGTCTGAAAAGGCTGTGCTTCCGTACCCGGATTGTTGTCAGAGCCTTGTGGTGACACATAATAAAATGTCTCACATTCTTTGCTTTGATAAACTGTTACCTTGCATTGCGCCGTTTTTCCGGCATAATCTTTATGTACTGCCTTTATAATTGCCTCACCAGGTTTGACCGGGGTTACGCGGCCTTCTCCATCAACAGCTGCAATGGACTCATCAGAGCTGCTCCACGTAATCTTTCCGGTACCGCTGGGTTCCGTGTAATATCCCGTTGTCAGATATAAAGGCAATGGATAACCGCTTTCCATATTTATACTGATTTCCTGATAATTCAGCAGGAACCGGTCTGCTACAGCCACAGATTCTGCTGCTGTATTCGAAGCTGCTGCTGTATTCGTAACTGCCGTCGTTTCCGGGACTTCTGTAGTTTCCGTAACTGCCGTCGTTTCCGGGACTTCTGTAGTTTCCGTAACTGCCGTCGTTTCCGGGACTTCTGTAGTTTCCGCGACTTCCGTCGTTTCCGGGACTTCTGTAGTTTCCGCGACTTCCGTCGTTTCCGAAGCTTCCGTCTTTTCCGGAGCTGCTGCATAAGACGTTAACGGATTTAAAACCATAAATACTGATAATACAAGTGCTATCACTCTCTTTTTCATCCTGGGTTTCCTCCATATTATATAGTGTTTTACTGCTTTCGGAACCTTAGTAACTTACCGTGCTAAGCGTTCCGTTAAAACCAATAAATTACTCACCTCACTCCAACAGCTCCCATTAAAGACACCCCCCACACATCTGTCCGTTTCCCAATCGGACATATTCACACGCTCGCAGATAAATCCTGCCGGAAGTTTCTCCCGGGGTACCGTTACATGATTCAGCCCTTTGGAAGTCGCATCTTTCGGAACGTCCCAGGAATAAATAGGTCTTTTATCCGTAGACATATACTGGCTGATTGTAATGGTAATTTCCTCATATAGCCGGCGATAGCATTCTTCTTTTGTCCAATCATAGAGCTTTTTAAGGCTGCCCCCCGATAAGGTACAGATTCCCGGTGCAGAATGCTTATTCTGTACATTGGCAAAGACTGTGCCGATTGTCTTCATCTCCAGTCTGTTAAATTCACTGGCCGGCGGAAATTCATAATTATAAGCAGCTACCCAGCTGCTGCACAGATGCGCCGCTGTCTTTGCATAAGAGAGCCATTCGGGCTTTAATGTAACCCGGTACAATTCTGTATAACTTTCCAGAAGCGCAAAGGCACTCTCACTGTCGGGACATTGTAAAATCTCATTTGGTCCTCCGGTTGTGTATCCTCTTTCTACAAAGTTATGATAGAAAAAAGCTGCGATTTCTTCCGCCGCATCGAGATATTTCCGGTCACCAAAATATTCATATGCAGACACCAGACCAGCCGGAACAATGCCTCCTGCTGTGGATCCCCCCACCAGGATTTCACCTGTCACCGCATTTACAAATTGTCCCAACTGCCCATAGGTATTCCATAATTTTACAAATGCATCAGCACATCCCTTTGTGCCTTTTCTCATACTTTCCGGCACCTCTTTCATAAGCGCAAAGTGCTGAAAGAGAAAATAAAGTGCATCACCGCTGTCCCGGACAGAACTGAACTCCCTCAGTCCGTCTGTTTCTTCGTATTTTTTTTCCTTTATTACTTCGCCCTTTGCATTACTCCCGGAATAGAATATGCCGCTTTCTCCCTGCAGACGGAATAAATGCGCGAGCGTTTTGATACTCCTTTCGTATTCCGTTTTTCCCCCAAGCTTCATGAGAGCGTAACTGGAGATACCGCCGCCTACCCAGCCTGTCTCCCAGGCATTTCCTTCACTTCCTGTAGTAGTGCTCCCGTAAAACTGACCTTCTTCAAACCAGTTCATGGTGTTATGCTTTTCTAATTGAATCTGTCTCAGTTCTTCCCAGGAAGGTTCGTCCGGCAGTTCATCATTCAGTTTCATTAGCTTTCTGTTCCGGAAGAAAATCTCGTAGAACTCTGCTATTGATTTGCAGGGCACTTCTAATTTCTGAAATGGGATTTCAGCCTCTTCATCCACATATTTTTCATCATTTTTAACCATATGCGGCCATCGGTATATCATCTCGCGATATGCCGGCCAGGTCAAAATGACACACCCTTTTTCATAGGCAAGACCTATATTTCTGCCTTTGATCTGCTGAATGGTAAATACAAAAACAGCCTTTTTTTCCGCCTGCACAAAGATTCCAACGCAGGGCACAGATACATCTCCCGTGGTTACTTCTATCCTGCCGCTTCCATCCTTATTCAAACGCGGCACATCCGTGATTATGGTATTTAGATTCACCCCCATTTCTTCCGGCTCTAATAGCGGAGGATATTCTTTTGGCAGAACGTCAAATTGATTCCCTTTGTACGCACAGGCGGGGAAAAGTATATATTCCTTACCGGTACAGTTTTCTATGTTAATTTGTATTCTGGACATTTTCTTTTTCCTTTCTGAATTCTTCGCCAAGCAGTCTGAAAATCATCATAATTTTGCAATGACACGGTTTTGTGCTTCTTCATACATTGCAATAATATTCTCAATTTTTGTATCAAATTGAATATTATGTGTAGGTGCCAGGATGTATCCGCCATTTTCCCCAAGCACCTTTATGCTGTTTCTCACATTTTTCCGAAGCTCAGGTATCGTATAGTAAGGAAGTACCTGCTGTACATCAATTCCGCCATGAAAGGTCAATTGATTTCCAAATCTTCTTTTTATCACTTCAATATCCATATTTTTTGCACTCACCTGAATGGGATCTAAGATGGTTACGCCAACATCCACCAGTTCCGGAATTAATTCCTGGATACTCCCGCAGCTATGGAAAAAAATCTCTACATCGAAGTTTTTCCTGATCTCTCTATAAAATTTTACATAGAGATCTTTAAAAAACTTACGGAACATCTCTTTGGAGATCAGCAGCCCCGCCTGAGAACCATAGTCCCCGCCCCCATCCAGCTCATGAATTTTTCCTTTTCCCGCTTCCAGTGTCTTCAGGGCATGTTCCAGACGGATTTCATTGTGCTTTTCGATCATTGCCACGGCAAGTTCTTCATCTGCAATCAAGTCACAGAGAAACTTCTCATCACCTGCCCACATAGTGAGATGCTGCAGGCCTGATGGATCTCCGTGAGTCTTAATCCATCGCCGGCCGTTTTCATTGATGCGGTCAATGTCCTCTTCGATATTGGAAAAATCCCACCATTCCATTTTCCCATCCCATCCGGTTCTTCCTTCCAGGTCTCCGATCTCTTCGATATCACCCCAGGGATGATATGCAATCGCTGTCGTATAGTCTCCTGCATCATTATAGATCTTCCGGTTTCTGGGTCCTCCGCTTACAATAATTTCTTCATATCCATGCTCATCAGTTAAAAGCTCAGGTCCAATGTATCTGGGACCGACCGAACGTAAATCAATATCTAAAATATCCAGCACTGCATCTCTGGTATTCACTTTGAAATATTCCTTCATCCGGTCCCATACTATATCCTCCGCAATGAAATCACAGGGCACGCGGTCTGCCGGCTGATGCAGAATGGTATTTTTCACCCGCTCATAGCTATTCATATTTATACCCATCGCATATTGCAGGCTTGCCTGCAATACTGCCACAATAAAACAGGTTGAAAGAATCACACCGTGGCATCCTTTCTATATCATAATTTTCTTTCAACCTTATACCCATCGCATATTGCAGGCTTGCCTGCAATACTGCCACAATAAAACAGGTTGAAAGAATCACACCCTGGCATCCTTTCTATATTATAATTTTCTTTCAACCTTGATTCCTTCCTCTCCTGCTCCATGTCGTTTGAACAGTTCACACATATACTTTACACTTTCCTCTGGAAGACAGATGGATTCCGGCTGTGGATAAGTTTTTGCCATAAATCCACCTTTTTCGCTGCCCAGCAGATGGATTAATTTCTGCACACTCTCTTCGATTTGCTCCTTTGAACCATCTGGCAATATTGTCTGGATATCACATGGGCAGAAAAAGCAGATTCTTCCTCTGTATTTTTCACTCAAGTTTTCGATTCCCATATTGTCCTGCTGGTCTATTTGAACCACATCTACTCCGATTTCAATAAAATCTTCAATGAGATCCATAATATATCCACAGGAATGGATAAAGAAATGCATACCATACTGATATAGCTTTTCTATAATCTTTTTATATGCCGGCTTAAAGATCTGCCTCCATAAAACCGGGCTGATGATCAGTCGATCCTGTACACCCAGATCCTCAATCGCAATCATTCCGTCCACACCGCGATCATGCATACAATCCACCACACGAAGGCAGCTTCCGGTCAGCTCTGCGATTAAGTATTCAATCTCATCCGGGCTGTCTATAAACTCATACATCAGATTTTCAAATCCAACCAGATCCAGCATTTGCAGAAACAGAAAATGTGGAAACATACCCAGAATATATTTTTCTTCATTCTGGTTTACAGCCTTCTCAAGCTCCGCGTACCGTTCTTCTTTTGTAAAATCGGGAATCTGATATTCGTATACCTTTGTGATGTCCGATAATGGAAAATCAACCGCTTCTCCCAACTCTGTATGTATCGTCTCGTACACTATACCCCATTCCGTTTCCCAGCTTTTTCTCCCTGAGGCAGATTCAGCAGCATGTTGATATTGATTAACAAATACCCATTCAAAGTCATCACCGTACTTTTCCGGTATTGCTGGGGTCCGGTTAGAATCAAAATTATAAGGAATTCGATCGGGACATGAAAATTCTATTGCTTTTATCACTCTCTCCTTTGAAGTCATGATGTCACCTCTTTGTTTTTTATGAATAATGCCCACCAAAGAGATGGGCATTATTATGATAACTTCATATCCTTTTTATTTCGCTGCTTTCCATGCATCAATCTGTGTCTGCATTTCATCAATAATTTTCTGGGATCCTGCTTTTTCTAACTTGTCCAGGAATTCAGGCATCTTTTCCTCCGGATCAACTGCACCGGTATCCAGCATCAGCAGATACTCCGTAACAATTGCACTGGTGCTTGCAATTTCTGTCTGAACCTTTTCCGGATCAAATACAAATCCTAATGCTTCAGATGGAATTGCTGCTTCATTCAATGCTTTCGTTTCTTCCCAGACGCCATCTTCCTGACCTTCTCTAAGATATCCGTTAAACTGATTTCCAAAGGTCCAGTCTACGTTAGGATTATAGCCTGAATTTTCGATTGGCTTTACATGTCCATCTTCTGTTTTTGTATAATGTGTTCCCTCAATACCAAAGCAGAGTAAGTTATAGAGAACCGGATCTGTATTTACTAATTCCAGTAATTTAACCGCTTCTACCGGGTGCTTGGATGTTCTGCTCACAGCGATCATAGTTGCATTAATGCCGCTGGTCTTTAAAATGGAATCCGATATACGGAATTGTTCCACGTCCTTATTACCAAAATCTGCTTTTTGTACAGGCGTTTCTCCGGGCTTAAGGGTTCCCGCCATAATAGCTGCATACTTACCTGCTTTTTGTTCTGCTTTATAATCGGTAATCGTAGCTGCATCCGGTCTGAAATATCCTTTCTGATTCCATTCTCTCATCAATTTGAAATGTTCCATAACCTCCGGCAGCGCAAACTGATTCACCACTTTTAATTCTTTGTCATCATATTTAACTGCTCCCGGAACATTCATGCCGGATAACTCGTCAAGTCCTAATGCTGCCGCTGTGAACCCATATATACTTTGTTTTGAATTAATCATCGGGAATACATCCGGATTATCCTTTTTAATGCTTTCAAAAATAGGATCCAAATCTTTCAGTGATTTTACGCTGCTGATATCAACGCCGCTTTTATCCACATAATCCTTTACGATGTAACCGCCATTGGTCATTGCCCAGATCTGGTAATTGGGAATTGCATACAATTTCCCGCCAACCGTTGCCGCAGCAAATCCTGACTCCGGCATAATTTCTTTTAATTTTGGTGCTTCTTTCTCTACGATTTCACCGATATCTAAAAATGCATTTTTATTTACATTATTATAGAAGTTATTGCACCAGTTTGATGTAAAGCAAAGATCAAATTCTTCCTGGGATGAGATCACCATCTGCATTTTCTGATCAAAGCTTCCGAAATCTGTGGATATAAATTTAACCTGTACATTTAATTTATCCTTTAAATATTCATTAACCGCATTCTGGACAGATTCCTGATCTGCCTGAATCTCCGACATAGGGGCATACCATTTTATCTCTACCACATCTCCTGATGCCGACTGGGATTCTTCGCCGTCAGCCGCTGCTGATTCTTCACCTGCTTTTGTCTCTCCTGTCTCCGCTTTCGTTTCTGTCCCTGCCTTCGTCTCCTCATTTGACGTATTTGCAGAACATCCTGCCAACGCCGTAACACTCATTGCCGCCGCCAATAAAAGTGCCATTGCTCTTCTTCTTTTCATTTCTAAATCCTCCTTATTTTGCTTTCTATATTGTATATCATTATACAATCATCCCTTGACCGCACCAACTGTTAATCCTTTTACAAAATGTTTTTGGAAAAAAGGAAATACAAATAACATGGGCGCTACAGCTAAAACGCATAATGCCATTCTGGCTGTCTCATTTGGTAACTTAGATACGTCAATTCCAAGATTTCCTGCCTGCAGGGAGGATGCCAGGAATTGTATATTATTCATGATTCTATATAAGTAATACTGCAGCGGAATCAGCTTCTGATTATCTATGTATAACATTGCAAGCCACCAATCATTCCAGTACATAAAAGCTCCAAATAAACCAACGGTTGCCAGTGCCGGTTTTGATATGGGCATAATGATTTTAAAGAAAATGCCAACCTCACTGGAACCATCCAATTTTGCTGCTTCAATCAGAGACACCGGTGTGTCATTTAAGAATCCCCTCATCAGCATCACATGCCATGGAACAATAATATAGGGCAGTATTAAGGCGAATATCGTATCTTTCAGATGGTAATACCGGGTAATCGTAATATATGCCGGAACCATACCCGCATTAAACAGCAATGTGAATACTACCAGAAAGGAAATAATCTTAGATCCCGAAAAATCCCTTCTTGACATTACATAACCTAACATTGCGGTAAAAAGCAAACTTGTTCCCCCTCCTGCTATCGTAACCAGAATCGAAATTCCATATGAATTTAAAATCTGTCCGGGGCTTTTCAGTACAAACTCATAAGCATCCAGCGACCAGTCGCTGGGAATAAGCGAATATCCGTGCTGTGCCAATGATGCCTCACTTGTAAATGACGCCGACACAATATACAATATCGGAACAACACAGCAGATAGAAAGTATACTGAAAATAATTATGCTGACCACGTCTGAAGCCGAATACTTCTTTCTTTTTTCTGTAACCATAGTAACCTCCCCTTAGAATATTCCATAATCTTTATCAAATCGTTTTACGGTATAATTGCTGATCAATACCAGAATAAATCCTACCAATGATTGATATAAGCCCACGGCTGATGCCATTCCAATATCACCGCTGACCCGCAGCGCCCTGTATACATAAGTATCTATTACATCTGCCACCGGATATAATGCACCGGAATCCTTTGTTAAGAAATAGAACATTCCAAAATCTGAATAGAATATCTTACCAATTTGCAATAAGGTAATCATTACAATCGTGGGTGCAATAAATGGAATCGTAATTCTGAGCGTTCGCTGTATCCGGTTGGCACCATCTATAGAAGCTGCTTCTAAATAAGAAATATCGATACTCATCAGTGCCGTGTAAAACATCAGAGTCATATATCCCACATTTTTCCAGAAATAAGCAATTAATAAGATTGCCGGCCAATATTTTGGTTCAAAGTAAAAGCTTGGTGAAACCCCTCCGGCATCCTTGATCATATTCGGCACAACACCCAGCTGCGGGCTAATCAAAGCGTATAGAATATATCCTCCTACTACCCACGATATAAAGTAAGGAACAAACATCGCTGTCTGAAACACCTTTACCTGCCTTTTCGACCGTTCAAACAGCAGTACCGCCAAGAGAACAGATAGGAAAATGGTAACACTGATAAATAGAAGATTCAGGCAGATGGTATTTCTGGTTATCCGAAATGCATCCTGTGATTGAAAGAAGAATTCGAAATTTTTCAATCCTACCCAGTCACTCCCCAGTATCCCTTTTGCATAGTCCATCTTTTTAAATGGAATAATTAAACCAAATAGGGGCACATAATTAAATGCTATTAAAAAAGCTAACCCCGGAACTGCCAGGATAAAAAGTTTCCAATTAAACTTTTTTACTTTCTTCATTTTTAAACCACCCATTGTGTACCGCAGACCCGCCTGCAATACAGCCACAAATAAACAAGCTGAAAGAATCGTCGCGTGGCTTCCTTTCTTATTTAATTTTCTCTCAGCCATGAAAGTGTTATTCTTTTACACGAACCCTCACTTTCACACTTAACAATTTCCTCCTCATTTTAATTTTTGTTTTGCTTTTGCTCTACTGGGATTATCTTATCTTCTTTCCCTTTATATTGCTACTGTACATATCAGATTTTACTGTACAAGGCTATGTACAAATCGGAATTTCCTGTACAAAAGAGAAAAAAACAGGATAACCGGGCTTAAAAAGTCCTGTTATCCTGCCTTTCATGTCATTCCTTTGCTATTTTTTCCATCTTACACTGGATCGCATATTCTCTTGGTGTACAGCCATAATATTTTTTAAACATACGGTAAAAGTAACTTTCATTTTCCATCCCGACTTTGTTTGCAATTGAGGTGATTGTCTGATTGGAGTCCGCCATCATTTCCGCCGCTTTAACCATTCTGGCGCTTAACATATATTCTCCAACAGACATCCCGGTATGCTTTTTAAAAACAGATGCCAGGTATTTCGATGAAATTCCAAGCTCATCCGCAATCATATTCAGGCAAAAACTGCTGTCCATATAGTTTCTGTTCATATACTCAGTCACAGTCTTCACCAGATTTACTTCTTTAGTATCTGCCTCTTTTTTCTGAGATGAAAAGGCTTCTTCAAACCGCTTCCGTATCAGATCCATAATATCATCCAGATATTCCATATTGGTTACACTTTTAAATAAGAATCTGAAATCAAATGTTTCCACATCGACAGCACATGTTCTCATATGATCCATCTGATATTTTAAAGCCGTCAAAAAGTCCAGTAATACAATTACCATATTATCATAATTTAACTTTTGAATCTCATGGCTTAGCTGCAAAATAACGCTTTCCCTTACCTGTGCGTCACCTGCCTTTGCCGCCATTTCAGATGCCAGCTCTTTTGGATCGAAAAGCTCTGCATTCTGAATGTTCGGGGTGCATTTTTTCCAGTCTATGATCACTGCTCTTCCTAAGGCAAACCGGTAATCCATGGCCTGTTCTGCCTGCCGGTACATAGCCGATATCTTATATTTATCTGAATCTGCCTCGCTAAAAGCCAATGAAAATGTGATATTAAAATATTCTTTCACATATTTTTGGCATTCGAGAACAGACTCCTTTAAATCTCCGCCATAAACACGTCCTGCATCCCTCCCGCCAAGAAGTACGACAAAAGAATTTTCCTCAACGCGTGCCACTTCACATTCTACCTTCGTTTTCAGTAATTCTAACAGAATATTCTGTACTCCAAAAACCAATAATTGCTTTTCTTTGACTGTATTATGTTCCAAAATATACTTTTCATCATCAAGCCGAATTACCAGCACACAAAAACGCATACCAGCTTCAAAAATCCAATGACCTGCAAACTTCTTCCGCAATTTATCAATATGCTGTTCCTGACTGCTTAGAAGAAGATTTTCAAGGTAATATTGAGCCACAATATCCTGGTTTGCCAGGGTTTGATTTTCAATGCTCACATATTTCTCACTGATTTTTACATAAGCATTTTTTAGATAATCAAATTCATTCTCTTTCACCGCTTCTTTGGTATCTGGCGGAAGTAAACTGGATACATCTTTTACTAAATTATTTATGGGCCTGTAAATTCTTTTCGCCAGAATCCACAATAACATCATGGAGAAACCAAATAACACCAAGGTACATAGAATAAAATTTCTTCTTAATTGATTCAGCGCATGAAATACCTGATCATATTCCTGTATGGAAAGTATATGATTATTATAGGAACCTATATTTACGTAAGATATCAGATATTTAGATTCCTTTATTTTTGCCGTATAAAAACCTAAACCATCCTCATTTTGTTCTTTTAATTGATTTTCCTTTGCAAGAAATTCCCGGATAATCGCCTGATATTCCTCATTATTTTCAATTTTCACATTGTTATTGCATATATTTCCCTCTCCGTCAATCAATAAAAATTCACTGCTGCCGCCGCTGGGCTTATTCATTGTAACCAAATTGTCCAGAATCCAGTTCGTTCTTTGATTCACTGCCAGAAAACTTTGCGGCTGTGAATCACTGCCCTCAAAATCATAGATAAAATAAGTAAAAACATAGATGTAAGTATCCGGATCATCGGGGGATCGCTGTACCTTTCTCAAATAGGGCTGCATCCTGGTAAGCGGCTTATTCTTTTCCATAAACTCAATAAGCTGCCTGTCTTTAAAATCGCCGGAAGCTTCCACAGATACCATACTGTCACTGTTTTGATTATATATGTAGATGGAATGTAAGGACGGATTCGCACTAAGCACATTTTTTTTCAGCCCGTCTAGTGTAGAGTAGATCTGATACCCTTCTATATCTTCATTATATAAAAGAGAGGTAACGGATGACTGATGGTAAATGGACTGCATCACACTCCCGACAGTATCTCTGTTATAATCAAAGTTAAAACGCATCTGCTGAAGTAGTTTTCTATTTGTGTTATTCGTCGTCTCAAGATAAGTTTTTTCAGCCAGATGATATACGGCATAGGAAAACGGGATACTAATCAGGGTAAAAAAGATAAACATAGAAACTACAATCTGGTTTAAATAATTTTTGGATTTGTATTTTTTTAACAACGGTTTTCACCCTCCTTTCCCTGTCTATTGGATATATTATCATAAAGCTTTGAATATTACCATAAATTTTTATCTGTTTTCACCTATTTATCGAACAAACGGCAATGAGGATCAGAATCCTCACTGCCGTCAATCTTTATTATGCCATATCATCCCGAAGAGCATCAATGATATTTTCTTTTCTGATTTTACTCACAGCGTACAGCATTGTAATAAATATTACAAAGAACACCCCAAGCATACTAATCACGATACTGGTCCACGGGAACTTAAAATCTATGGCTGCGCCGCCTGCCACCATTCCCTTATAGATCAGCCATGATAAAATTCCTGAAATGGGAAGACCGAACAGCAACGTCCTTCCCCCGTATAGAACACACTCAAAACGCATCATCTTATTGAAATCGCGGTCGGACATCCCTACCGAGCGGAGCATGGCAAGCTCACGCCTGCGCAGCTTGATATTGGTAGCGATAGTGTTGAATACATTTGCAACTGCAATCAGTGAAATCATCAGAATAAAAACAACCGTAAACAGATTAACAATGAATAAAATATTACGGTTTAACTCCATCATCGCATGAACATTGTATAAACTGTAGCTTGCGGTAATCCCCGATCCTTCAATCAAAGTCTGCATCATGGCTGTTGACAGCGAGGGATTTTCTGACTGAAACGTAAATCCTTTGACCTTCACATCCACAGCGGTATCCGGGGGCGCAAGCTTCTCCTTTAGCGACCAGGGAGCCATGATCTGAAAGAAATATGGCTGCTGCCGGCTGGTTCCTGAATATGGGGGTGTATCCGGCGGTACCGTTTCCACACAGGTAATATTTATGTTTTGCCCCTGTTCCATGACAGGCTTGCCATTTTCCTGTGGTATGACAGTGACACTGGCCGAAGAACTCCTGAATACATCCCGAAGCTGGCTGACATCCTCCGCCTGACCACTTTGATCCTCCATTTTGGCAACCGCTGTGAGCTTTGCATTTTCTCCGGTATATTCTTCAGCAGGCAGGCCCAGACCATTGATGATTTCGTAATAGGTGTTGTCATCCAGAAATTGAATCTCTATCGGTAATTTCACCGTTTCTTCCGGCAAAGTTTCTCCTGCAGCATTCAGGTAATCCTCCGACAGATCACTTGCCTGAACAGCGCAGGTATACTTCATAACAATCTGACTGGAGCTTTTGGTAACACCTTCTGTGGTCTTCAGTTTATCATAAAGTGCAGGCATTTCGCCTTCATCCATATCCTGTGTGCCAAAACCAATGTCATAGTCCGTAACTGCTTTTGCCTGCTCTGCTGCCTGATTCAAACCTGTTCGAAAGGCACTGGCTGAGACAAACAGCACAACACTTAAAGTAAGCGACAGAATAATGCTGCGGTAACGCCGCTTGTTCCTCTTAAAGTTTTTTAAAGCAAGCGTTTCTTCCAAACCATAAATACGCCGTATAAATTTCGATGTTTTTATGGCTTTTGCTTCAACCTTTATTTCATTGGTCTGGCGAATGCACTCCATCACAGGTATACCGGCTGCTTTCTTTGCCGGAATATATGCCGAAATCAAAATGGTGATCATACTGATCACGACTGCCGCCACAAGTGAAGGAGCAGACACCTTTAAAGTCAACGGCACATTGGCATACAGTACATTGGCGAAATTCTTTGCCACAAGAGCAAGTACGAGCCTGATGCTTGGGATACTAATTAATATGCCAATCGGAATACCGATTGCACCGATACAAAGTCCCTCCACCAATACAGAATTACGCAGCTGCTTTTCCGTGGCACCTACCGACATCAGAATGCCAAACTGATGCGTTCGTTCGCCCAGGGAGATATGAAAAGAGTTATAAATCAGAAATACCGACCCCAGCATAATCAGCGCCACCAAAACTCCCCCTATAGAATAGAGAAGGGTATTGAATATTGTATCATCCGAAATTCCCATGAAGCGCAGCACATCATCGTTCAGGAGATAAGCAGGGTTTCCAGCAGCTTCTCCTGCATATGTGCGGACCATGGAGGGCTTTTTCAGTGTGACGAATACGCTCAGGCTCTTTGCAGCATCCATGGAACCGGCTGTTGTAATCATGGTATAGCCGGGCGCAGAGCGTTCCTCAAATGAGGGTCTTTGGCAAATGCCAACAACTGTGTAAGTTTTCTCTGTCAAGGGTGTCAGTGTTTCTTCTCCGGATTGATACACATTATGCTGGCTGAGTGTTTCTTCTCCAGCCTGACGGGTTCCAACTGCAAGGGTAAGGGTATCCCCAACCGCAATCTTTACACCGCCGTTTGATGAAATGTGCGCCGGAGCAACTATCTCATTGCTGTTTTCCGGCAATCTGCCTGATAGAAGTTCAAGGGGCAGAGTATCAAACGTTTCCTTATTAAACCCGGCGATGAATAAATATGGTTTGTCGGGATTTTGTCCTCCTTCTAGCTTTGCGTAGCCAACATTTTCAAAAGTTGCAGTATTGGAAACTCTGCTGTCTTTCGCCTGTTCCTGTGCAAAAGCAGAATCTTCATACGGAAACTCAACGTGCCAGCCGCCGTATTTCATGATGGCTCCATTTACCATATAGGTTTGCAGGGAAACAGCAAAGGCTGCGACTGCGGTAATCAGGGCAGCAGACAGGGCAACTCCGATGATTGTTACTAACGTTCTTGTCCGGTTCTTTATAAGCCCTTGCAGGGCAACTTTATGGAAAATGTTCATGACCACGCCACCTGCCTCTCGTCCCGCACCACTTTTCCGTCTGCAATGGTAATAATGCGGTCTGCCTGCAAGGCGATATTTTCATCATGAGTGACGATAATCAGCGTCTGATGGTATTTACGGTGACTTTCTTTCAGCAGATGGATGATTTCCTGTCCATTATGGCTGTCCAGGCTTCCGGTGGGTTCATCTGCAAGCATGACTGCCGGGGCATTCATTAAAGCGCGGCCGATGGCGACACGCTGTTGCTGACCGCCTGACAGCTGGTTTGGCAAATGTGTTTTTCGTTCCTGCAGTCCAAGAAGATCCAGCAGATCGTCCAGCCGTTCTCTATTGACCTTCCGTTTATCCATCAGGATTGGCAGAGTCATGTTTTCCACTACATTCAAAGTGGGAATGAGATTGTGGAACTGATAGATCAGTCCAACTTGCCGTCTGCGGAATATAGCAAGTTTTTCATTGCTTTGGCCGTATACATCCTGACCATCCAAATATACTTTTCCGCTTGTGGGCACATCCACGCCGGCAATCGCGTGAAGCAAAGTGGATTTACCAGAACCTGAGGAACCTATGATTGCAGTAAAATCTCCTTTTCGAATGGAAAGCGAAACGTGGTCAAGCGCAGTGACCTGGTTATCTTCCTTCCCGTAAACTTTACATAAATCTTCAACTTTCAAAAACTCCATTATGTGAGCCTCCTTTTCAAACATGTCTTGTGCTATACCCAAATAATAGAACTTTTCACTTACATTTTAGTGACTTTTTTGTGAGAGATCCGTCACTTTTTAATTTGAATTTTGTCACTTTGAAAAGCGAATCGAAAAAACCGCACCACCCTGGGGGTGATTTTTAACAGTAATTCTCCCACCCTGCCGGGTTATAATCATTTTGCAAAGCGCCAGTCCAATCCCATATCCCGCGGCTCCTGTATTTTTTCCACGATAAAACCGGTCAAACAGATGGGGCAGATCTTCTTTTTCAAAACCCGCGCCACTGTCGTGAATCATAATCTTCGTATACAGCAGCGTGTCCTCGCAAACAATTTCAATCTTCCCGTTGTCGCCTGCGCTCTCCATACAGTTTTTCAGTATATTCCGGATTGCCTCGGATAGCCAGCCTGAATCGCCTGTAATCTCAATTCCTTTGGGTACGTCTATTTGTACCTGTACATTGTGCAGTTCCATTGAAATCAGAAACGGGTGAATTGCAGTGTTTATCAGACAGTTTAGATTTACCGGCTCCTTTTTTAAAACCACAATGCCAGCATCCAAACGGGACAATTTCAGCAAAGAAGTAATCAGCCAGTCCATCTGTATATACAGTTCCTCAGTTTCCCGAAGCAGGTCTTTCCTTTCTTTTTCTTCGGGGTTATTTTGCAGCAAAGTCAGAATCAGATTGGCAGAGGTAAGCGGAGTACGAAGCTGATGTGCAATATCGGCAAGAGAATCCGCAAGATGATTTTTCTCTTTTTTCAATGCGACGTTTTGCTCTCGAATACGCAGCATCATCTTGGTAATCTCGCTTTGCAAAATAGAAAGTTCGCCCTCGTCCAATTCGGTAATATACAGGTGGTCATCGTTATGCAGTACAAGATCAATTTGGCTGGCGAGCTGTGCCAGACTTTGGTAGCGGGCTTTGGTAAAAGCTAAAAATGCCGCTCCAGCGGCGGCGGCAAAGATAAGGGTCAGGATTCCAGCCGCCGGATGGATGACAAATCCCACCGCAGCAGCTACGGCGGTTATTGCGGCAAACAAGGCTGAAAACTGTTGAATCTCTCTATTCCGAAACATAGCTGCCTCCCAATCGATACCCTGTTCCATGAACAGTCAGAATGATTTTCGGGTTAGCCGGATCATCCTCAATTTTCTCCCGCAGACGTTTGATGTAGACGGTCAAGGTATTGTTATTGACGAACTCCCCTGCCGCATCCCACAGTTCGTCCAACAGTCTGTTCCGGGTGATAATGCTTTTGGGGTTGTTAATAAATATCAACAGCAGGCGATATTCTAATGCCGACAGGAAAACTTCTTTGCCATCTTTTTTCACAACGCCATTGGCCGTATCGGCCTGGAGTCCGAATAATTCAAATGCAGATGGAGAACGGCCGTATTTTCGAAGAGCTGTTCCTATCCGCGCAATCAATTCCCGTGGGCGGAAAGGTTTCGTGACATAATCATCTGCCCCCATGTTCAGCCCTGTAACGACACTCGCTTCATCACCGGAAGCCGTCAGAAAGATCACGGGAATATCCTGCTTCTGCCTGATCTCTGTGCAGACGGTAAATCCATTCCCATCCGGCAAAGAGATATCCACCAGCGCCAAATCAAATTTATTTTCAGCCAGCATAGCAATGGCATCTTTCTGGGTGGGGGCATGGGTAACTATAAATCCTTCCGAACGAAGCAAACGCCCAAGGTTTTTTGCAATTTCCTTATCATCTTCAACTAAAAATATCTGTTTCATTTATATTCACCAACCTTTACTTTACTGGTTTTATTTCTTTTTGCTCTATTATATTTCTTTTTGCAGAAATATACAAGCCGGGGACTTTGAATTCAACATTGTGTAACATTCGCCCTATGATTGTTGCTTGTAAACGCTGTATACGGGTGTTAACTTAAAATACTCGATAAATTTAAGTTTTATAAATGCATTTATTACCAAGTAATCAATATATCAAACCAGTTAGTCAATACTAATTGACTAACTAACTTGGAAGATATATTATATATTCATTAAATACTTGCGTATATTCTTAAAGATACTGGCAAATGTGTTCACTATTAGTAAAAAATAATAATTAAGCCTAATGACATTTATTCTAAAAAATTATATACTATTAAATAATTAAATTTAAGTGAGGTGACATATATGGATTGCGATATACGGGAATGGAGAATTGAAGATAAATACAATTTGGCAGAAATATTGAATAATAAAAACATCTTGAACAATTTACGTGATGGACTACCATATCCTTATAAAGTCAAAGATGCTGAAGAATTTATCACATCAATGCTATCGGCAGACAAAACGAAAACTTTTGCTTTTGCTATCACTTTAAATGATATGGTTATTGGTAGCATCGGAGTATTCCGTTGTGACAATATTCATTTTCAGACTGCAGAAATGGGCTACTATATAGGCGAACAATATTGGGGAAAAGGTTTTGCAACAAATGCCATTAAGCAAATAAGTAAGTATATATTTGACCATACTGATATTATAAGAATTTTTGCTGAACCATTTGCTTATAATACTGCTTCTTGTCACGTTCTGGAAAATGCAGGCTTTCAATTTGAAGGCACTTTACATAGCAATGCCATCAAAAACGGAAAAGTGACAGATATGAAAATGTATGCTTTAATAAGGGATTACCCTTTTAATAATCTGGGGACTGATCTTCGCATGCAAGAAATTTAATCGGGACTTTATAAAAGAATGGAAAACATATTTTAGAAATAATCGAATTCTTTTCAATATAGCAATTTTTGTTTATTTCATTCTCAATATAGTCACATGTTTTATTAGAATGGCTCGGTTAGAAGTATAATTTCCTTCGAATTAATTAAAATTTAAAATTTCTTTAAAATATATTAGGAGAGCAGATTAATGTCTGCCCTCCTATTTTTTATAACTCATTTTCCGGATCTTTAAAGCTATTATCATAAACATAAAAGAACTCTTGAATCTTTGTTAATTGTGGCTGAATCTCTTCATCCGCATCTTCATATATATAACCAGAATAAGTAGCATACCAATCCCAATAAAATATGGAAAGGTTTCTTCCCAGCTTACGTTCTTTTTTAATATACTTTATACCTTCCGGACAATCTTTTTTAAGCTGAGCCAACGCTCTAAATTTATCCTTAAAAACAGGATGATCTTCCGCATTTAATCCCATTTCATAAGCCTCATTATCGCCAAATAATTCTACCTGCTTATCCTTATCATATTCTTTTACAACTTTGCTCAATTCTGAGCCAAAAAGATGATGTTTGGAATACGAAGGAAAGCTTAGTGCAAAAATCACAAGAAAAAAAGCCAAAACAACACCGATAAAGCCAAATACTACTTTTTTTGATATTGGATTATTCATAAACTCACCATCCCCTTCATAACTTATTTTAGTATCTATCTGCCTAGAGCGTGTTTTAAAATTGCTTTCTGGCAGCTGTGCGTCACAGTTTGTGGGAGATTTGTCCCGGATGAAGGGCGCGTAGCGGGCTACGTAACCTGAATTCGGGGCAAATATGCCGCAAAGTGGGGCGTACAGATGGCAGGAATGAATTTTCAAACACGCTCTAACATCCCACGAAATTTATTATACCATGCATGGTGTCTAATGACATTAAGTTCAGAAATTGTTAATAATTTTTAATGAATGGTTTTGATTATTTATCTATAAGTACTAATAAGAAAACATATTTATGTAAGATTTAAAAAACTAAGCGTAAATTTGCAGCCTTTACCCAACTCACTCTCAACCAGTATATCTCCTTCATGGGCATCCACAATGGATTTTGCAAGGGGGAGTCCAAGTCCGACTCCCTGCGAATCCTTTGAAAAACGGCTGCGGTAAAACCTTTTAAAGACATGATGAATATCATCGGAATGGATGCCGCTCCCGTTGTCTTCTATGATAATCTGTTTCACTGCCGGAAGCTGTTTCCAGCATATATGAATCTCATCTCCCGCTTTTGTATGATCCAGCGCATTTTTAACAATATTGCTCACTGCCTCCAAAATCCAGTCCTGGTCACACAGTAAGTTCTGGGATGTATCTCCTGACAGGGTCATCAGCTTTTCTTCCCTGATTGTGCGGGTTTCAAAACGCTGTTTTATTTCATTCATTAATTCGGATACATTTTCTATCTTTTTATTCATTATTACTGCACCAGCATCCAGTCTAGTAATTTTTAACAGATTTTGAATCAGCATCTCCATGCGGTCCAGCTCCCTTTGAGTCTTAACCATAAAGTTTTTGACCGTGCTGCTGTCCTCGGGATTATCCTGTATGATTTCGGTGTACATATTAAGCGCTGCTAGAGGCGTTTTCAGCTGATGTGAAATATCGGAAATGGTATCTTTTAAGAAATCTTTTGTGTTCTTCTGCCTGGCTGCCTGGGCTTCCAGCACGGTAGCCATTCGGTTAACTGTATGATATAATTTTGAAAAACTGCCTTCACTGTCATCTTCCAGTCTGGCTTCACTGTTGCCATCGATAAAAGAATTGATGGTCTTAATGGACTGCTCAACCTCCAGCAGTTGTTTGCGAAAATGAACATGCACAATTATCAGAATTGTGATCCCCGGCAGCAGCGTTAAAACTAAAATGATAAACCGGGTATACTGACCGGAAAACCAGCCGGCAGTGATTTGCCCTATTACAACAGCTGCAAATACAATGCCCGCTATTGCCGTAAGCATCTTATTCATTTCTTTCTGACGCAGTACAATCATGTCACTCACCTGACCTTCCACTGATATCCAACCCCCCGTACAGTCAAAATCTTCGCCGGGCGGTCAGGGTTTTCTTCTATTTTATTTCTCAGCCTTCGTACATAAACGGATAAGGTATTATCATCCACAAAGTTTCCTTTGTCATCCCAGAGCCTGTCCAGTATCATTTGCCGGGTAAGTACAATATTGGGATTCTGCATAAAAAGGCAAAGAAGCTTGTATTCATTTCCGATCAAATCCAGTGTTTCACCATCGCAGATGACCTGGTTTTCCAGAAATTTAATGGTAATCCCATTGGATTTCAGCACCACCCCGCTATTTTGCCCGGACATCCCGGCACGCCTCATGAGGGCTTTTATTCTGGAAATTAACTCGTTCAGTTTAAAGGGTTTGGTAATGTAATCATCCCCGCCTATATCCAGCCCTTTCACAATGTTCACCTCTTCATCAGAAGCAGTGACAAAAATAACCGGAACTGCAGAACACTCCCGCACATAGGTGCAGACTTCAAACCCTAAGCCGTCGGGGAGGGTCAGATCCAGCAGTATTAAATCATAAGATCCAGCTGCATACAGCGTTATTGCATCTCTGACCGTTCTGGCAACTGTTACAGAAAAGTGATGCTTCTCCAGCGAATAGACCAGTCCGTCCAGAAGACTTAAATCATCTTCCACAAGCAGTATGTTATATGTTTTCTCCATTTTTATACCCATGCATATTGCAGACTTGTCTGCAATACTGCCACAATAAAACAGGTTGAAAGAATCACACCGTGGCTTCCCTTCTATATCATAATTTTCTTTCAGCCTTATCTCTCCTGACTCCTGATCGTCCCAGAGCGTATTTAAAATTGCTTATATCAATATATGCGAACCGGTAGGGATGCGCCATATATGGAGGCGCAGCGGGTAAATTCCACGCAAACAGGGGCATGCAGATAAAGGAAATGAATTTTCAAACAAATTCTGGTATCTGCAAAATATGATAACAGTATTCTAACATTATATATGCAGTCCCGGATAACATCAATGAGTTTTCCTCTGTCTGGTAAATATTTCTATTTAGAATTTTTTCTAAATAGAGTTGACTTTTCATTTCGTTTGTACTAGAATCTATTTAGAAATATTTCTAAATAGTCAGGAGGTGATCCATTGGGATTTGCAGAAACATTCAAAGCACTTTCTGATCCGGTCAGACGTGATATTCTCATTATGCTTAAGGAAGGGAAAATGTCTGCTGGAGAAATTGCTAAAAACTTTGAGATGACCGGTGCTACTGTTTCCTATCATTTGTCACAGTTAAAAAAGGCTGGATTAATATATGAAAGCAAGTATAAAAACTACATTTATTACGAGCTGAATGTATCCGTCTTTGAAGAATTAATGCTATGGATTTCACAATTCAATGGAGGTAATAAAAATGAATAAAAGAATAGAAAAAAAAGATACGATCATTATGTGGATAACATCCTTTATCTGTTTACTGCCGATTATTTTATCTGTTGTAATCTATCAGGATCTGCCGGTTCAAATTGCAGTCCACTGGAATAATACCGGAACTGCGGACGGATATCTGCCGAAGTCCATTGCCGCCATAGGGCTTCCAATATTATTTTTGGCAGTAAATCTATATTCCAAAATACGTTTATTTGGCGATCCCAAAAGAGCAGCACACTCCGAAGCGTTAAGATTATTAAGCATATGGCTGATCCCTTTGCTGTCCCTGATCATCGTACCGGTAACCCTTTTTATCAGCATGGGAGTGAACATACCAATTGCCCTGATTTCATTGGTAACAGCCGGCGGACTTATGATTATCTGCGGTAACTATCTTCCAAAATGCAGACGCAATTATACGATAGGCCTGAAATTACCCTGGACACTGCACAGCGATGACAATTGGAATAAAACACACCGTTTGGCAGGCATCTTGTGGATATTCGGAGGCATCATTATCATTGTTTCCGCATTTTTACTTACGAATAATCTGGTTTATGGAGTACCTCTTACCATCACAGTGGTACTAATTCTTGCAATTGTACCCGTAATGTATTCTTTCTTTTTGTATAAAGGACAGGAAAAACAATAATTGCACCTTTATAAGACTGTAAAACAGGGTCATTTTTATTTTTCATGCCTCTGTTTTACAGTCCATATCTTTTTGAAATCTCTCCACTTTCTTCTTGGACTATACTCCCTTCTTTTGCATCACTATTTTTACTGCTGCATGCTGCAAATGATGAAATATCCTTTTGTGCCAGCTCTGCCAGCCCATCCCGGAAATGACCAATCATTTTTTGTAAATCTGCCTCATCCCCTTCCGGCTCCATCCCCATCAGATATAGCAGCTCCCTGCCCGCCATCCATGCCTCTTTTTCACTAATCATCCCCCATAGAAGTTGGTCCAGCAGATGAGCGTAAAGGGAGGTATATGTAACCATTTTATCATCCCGGCATAATACATGCAGACGATGGGTATACTCAGCCCGGCTAAGTTTATCGGGGATATTCATTTTATCATAAATCGCCCATATCAGATCTTCCGTAATCCCAAACCGGTCCATGCGGCAAATGATATTGTGCTGAGATTCCTGGTTCATCCCGCTTTGTAAAAACAGTGCTTCTCTTACCGCATCCATTACCACTTTTCCGATATACTCTCCAAGCTTGCAATGCTTACCGGCATTCGTCAGGTGGGTATCCGATTCTGCATTGCACACAATAATACTTCCATCTGTACCTGAACCAGTGGCAATTCCCATAGAATATCGGCTGGGTGCCAGAAGTTCCTGCAAAACTGCTGTCTTAGCTTCCGTACAGGTAACCAGCGCCCTTGCAAGGGCATCCGGCGAAAGATCCGCATCAATAAACAAGATAATATTAATGGTACCGGGTTTTACTTCATAAGAGACACCGGACTTTTCATGCCATGTTGCCGGATCTCCCACCCTCCCTCCATTTACACGAATACCCGCTGTTACTAAAGCCGTAACCGTAAAATCTTGGAACGTCAATGATTTTATCGAAAGGTTCTCCATATATGCCGCCGTATTCAGTCCCGTAGCCCTTTTGGGATCAATTCCCAGATCTTCTTTTGCTATGATATGCATATGTTCTTCATAGGTAGCCGCCCGCAATGCAGATGCCATCCCGGCTCCCGGGTTCCCGTCATTGTTAAATACAGCAGTCAGGTCCGTGCGGTATCCGCCGTTATTTGGCCCGGTACTCAATACCTTGCGTTTTCCTTTAAAGCATATTACAACTGATTTTTTATAACGGTAAACATCATCTTGTGAGGAGAGCTTATAAATTTTCATTTCATACCCCATTTCCTTATACATGCAGCTGCTCGGGAACGTGTTTTAAAATTGCTTTCTGACAGCTGTTCATCACACTTTTTGGGGAATTTGTTCCGTTAGCTTCCCACAATGATTATCCCGTAATCAGCTAATGTTCCGGTACGCTGTCTATCTCCACATTTTATTAAGTGCGTCCTAAAAATATGATAAATTCTCATTGAATGTTTGCCTGATTCCCGGGCTGGCTGTACATTCCAGTGCAGATCATAGCCAGTGCCACAGCGTCCACATAAGCAAGGGTCACTGATCCACTGACTCCAGCCGCATACCCGCACTCCAAAATTTAAAGCATAGTTTCATCTTTCAATGCTTCCACTATATCCGCCCTGCAAATTTTCCTGCCAGAAAAGTAATAAGCAAAACCTACTGTCACTATAATAAACAATGCCATTATGAAAAGGGGCTTAATCGGCAAAATTTTCACAAAATCCCCATATTTTAAATATACAGAGAATACCACGAACATAATATTCAGGGGCAGACAGATTAAAATCGGTTTCATGCTGATAATCAGCGCTTCCATAAATAGAATCTTCTTAACCCCGCCCGGAGTAAGTCCAATCGATATGTACCGGGCAAATTCCCGTTTGCGTTGATAAATACTCCCAAGTGTATTAGCAAAAACATTGGCTATTCCAATAAAGGATAACATTCCGCACAAGATACCCATTATAATATTCATTCCTTTTCTGGACAACGTATTATACGCTTCTTCTGATTTACGGTTTTCCAGAGTGTAGTTACAACCACTTTTATCCAGAACTTCCGTGAGCTTTACTGCCACTTGTCCTATTTCCTTATCTGAATCAGTCAGTATTCGAACGTACCGCTCATTTCCCACAATGCGATCTGGAAATCTCTGCTCGAAACTAGCTGACATAATCTGCAGCAGCGAAAAATAATTATATTCTTCCCGAAGATTTGGTGTCTGATCTGTATAAGCACCTATTTTTACGGGTATCGGTTTCTTTTCCTTTTTTGATTCCTTCTTTCCTTCTTTCTTCGGCTCCAGTTCCAGAATCTTCCCCTCCCCTTCTTTTATGAAAGGAAGAAACTCTCTGTTTCGGAAATCACTGTGAATGTTATCCCAGATTCTGTTTACAGTAACCACGCTGCTTCCTATAGACAGCATATCCTCTATCCCAATCTCTTTGCAGTAAGCCTGGAAACTTTTATCATCCAGTATTACAATGGGAACAGGTACCCGGTATTTTTCTCCCTCTTTCAGAATACCCACATCACCA
Source organism: Robinsoniella sp. KNHs210 (assembly GCF_000686105.1). Lineage (NCBI taxonomy): Bacteria > Bacillati > Bacillota > Clostridia > Lachnospirales > Lachnospiraceae > Robinsoniella > Robinsoniella sp. KNHs210. Next base: position 1,042,615 of record NZ_JMLZ01000001.1, on the reverse strand, counting down.
AGGCTGTCTATGCTCCCCAGGTCTTTCAGTTCCTCAGACAGCATGTTTTTATCTATCCATGTATAGGTTTCTGCCTTTTGGTAAGCTGTACAATCAGAGACTCCCGGTATATTACGGAACTCATTTAACAGTCGATTCTCCTGTTCTTCTGTTCCATTTATCGTAACCACAAAATCCCAGGCGTCTTTATACCTTTCAAAGTAGGTCTGCTGGGTGCTCATATCGGACAGGGTCATAAAGTTTAAGAAAAAGCTGAACATCAGGATGGACAGTGTAAGTGAAATACTGGCCGTGCGAAAGGCTTTCCTTCTTGTATACAGTGATTTTCTGGCAAGCTCTCCTTCTATCCCAAATATGGCAGAAAGCAGACGGTATTTTTTAACGTTCTTAACCGGCGGTTCAGCCCCTCCGCTAATAGCGTCCAAAGGCATTACTTTACTTAATTTTCTGGCAGCTCTTGCAGATGCCGCATAAACAGTCAGCACGCAAACTGCAGAGGCAACAAGAAATACCAGTGGGTGATAGCAAAACCGCGCATCTGCTCTATTATCAATGTCTCCGATCACATTGGCAAACTTCAGGAAGAGAATATCAATCCCAATTCCAAAAACCATCCCTGCCAGGATTGGCAGCAGGCTTAATGCAAAAGATTCCTGCATCAACGCTGCACGTATCTGTTTTGGTGTCGCACCGACGCTCTGCAGGATACCGAGCTGATGCAGTCTGGACTTCATGGTAATTCCAAATGCATTATAGATAATCATAGCCAGAGAAAAACAGGTAACTATCATAACAAATATATAAAAAGTCATGAGCAGCGGAGGATTTTTCTTTTCCTCCGGAGAATAAATATAATACTGGGAGAGTAGCATATTGTGGTATTGTAATTCTGCATCCCCCTGTATATCTATCCCTGCCTGCTTTATAAGCTCCGGTAATTCCTTATAAATACTTCTGGGATTTTTTAAATAAATTTCAATACTGGTTTCCCCATTTGTATCCTGGCTGAGCATTACTTTCTCAACTTTGGGACTGTTTTCTATTGCCTTTATTTCTTCCATTGTGGCATTTCCAACGATCTTTCCATGCCATGCCCCCTCCTTAGCCACAATGCGGTCTATGTTATCTGTCCACATATTATAAAAAATTGCACTGATTGCAGATATAAATACGGAGGATATCAGGACCGCCACTATAATTGAAATACTTGCAGCTCTATTATTTTTAATATAACTCTTTGAGTACACTTTCCACATTTCATCTTCCCCCCGATTTATCGCAAGCTTTCCACTGGTTCATCTGACAGGATTCTCCCATCTCCGATTGTTATGATCCGATCTGTCTCCAGCGCTACTTTCTGATCATGAGTAATAATCAGTATTGTCTGTTCATAATTACGGTTGGAAAATTTTAATAATTCCATAATTTCATTGGAATTTTTTTGGTCCAGATTACCGGTGGGCTCATCTGCCAGCAGAATAGCCGGACGGTATAGTAAAGATCGGGCAATTGCCACTCTCTGCTGCTGGCCGCCGGATAACTGGCTTGGCAAAAATTTCTTTTTATCTGCAAGCCCTAATGCATTCACAATTTCATTAAAATACTCCATATCCGGTTTTTTCTTGTCTAATAGTAACGGAAGCATGATATTCTTTTCCACCGTCAGAGTAGGTATCAGATTATAAAACTGGTAAATTAGCCCTACCCGCCTCCGTCTCAGGATTGCTGCATTAACCGCATCGAGAGCAGTTATATCAACACCCTCTATATGAATCTTTCCTTTCGTAGGACGGTCAACCGCACCAATCAGATGCAGCAATGTGGATTTGCCAGATCCGGATGATCCGATCACTGCTACAAATTCCCCTTTTTCTACGGTTAGGTCTACATTTTTAAGAGCTGTTACCTGGTTACTGTCTGAACCATAAATTTTAGTCAGACCAACACATTTCACTATGTCCATTTATCAAACCTCCTGTTTCTATACGTACTTCAAGTGGCCTATTCGCCTATTCATTTATGACTTTGTCTGTCTTTACCTTACCATCACAGATTTCAATTAAATGGCCTGCCTGCAAAGCGATGCTTTCATCATGTGTAATAACAATCAGCGTTTGTTTATAATACTTATTTGAATATTTCAACAGCTCCACTATTTCCTGTCTGGTTACGCTGTCCAGATTACCAGTTGGTTCATCTGCCAGAAGAAATGCCGGCGCATGGATCAGGGCGCGTCCAATAGCAACTTTCTGCTGCTGGCCGCCGGACAATTGCCGGGGCAATTGTTTTACTGCCTTACTCAGATCCAGAATATCTAAAAGCCTGGATAAATGTTCCTGATTAACCTTACGTCCATCCAGTTTTAGAGGAAGTGTGATGTTATCTTCCACATTAAGGGTAGGAATCAGATTGTAAAACTGATAGACCAGACCAATCTGGCGGCGCCTGTAGATTGCCATTTCGTCAATTGTTTTTTGCAGAATATTTCTTCCATCCACAGAAATACTGCCTGAGGATGGAGTATCCACACCTCCAAGCAGATGAAGCAGTGTAGATTTTCCGGAACCAGAGGGTCCGGTTATAACAACAAACTCTCCCTTCTCTATCGAAAAAGAAACATCCTGTAAAGCATGAACCTGATTACTTCCACTTCCATATTTCTTATTTAAATTTTCCACCCTTAAAATTTCCATGCTGCACCTCTCCCTGAAATTATTATAGCAAAATAAAGTGACTCTGCCGTGACTCTAAAATTACAATATTGTCATTAACAACTGAAGTTTATTATACAATGCCTCTGTTTTGAAAGCAAAAAAAGAAGGCCTTACACAGCCCCCTTATAAAAGCAAATCTGAAATTCTGCACCGCTATTTATTCCATTTTGAACTTTCACTGTACCATTCTGCCGGCTAATAATCATTTGAGACAACGCCAGTCCGATTCCAAAACTCCCTTGGCCGGATCCTTTTCCTTTATAGAACCTTTCAAAAATATGCGGAAGATCCTCAGGCGCAATCCCCTCACCGTTGTCTGAAATTACTATTTTAGTGTATACAGGGTTTTCCTCTGCTGTTATACATAGACTTCCGCCTGCCGGAGTATGTTCCATACAGTTTTTTATGATATTACCAATCGCTTCCACACTCCATAAAACATCCCCTCTGAAGCTGATCTCATCTCCGACTTCCATAAGGAACCTCTGTTCCTTTAACTCCAGGGGAATTTCCAGTGGTTCCATTGCTTTTTTCACCAGTGTGCTCACTGGAACAGATTCGAAATGGAATTTCACCGTACCGGATTCCAGCTGTGAAATCTTCAGCAGAGAGGCGATCAGCCAATCTACACGGGATAACAGGCTGTTCACTTCCTGTACTTTTCTTACCCGTTCTTCTGCAGAAATTTGTTCCCGCTGCAGCCGCTGCGTAATCATACGTATGGACGTAAGAGGAGTCCGAATCTGATGCGAGATATCTGCAATCGAATTGCTAAGATAGACTTTGTCTCTTTGCAGCATTTCTGCCTGTTCCCTTAATCTGACAGTCATCTTATAGATCTCACAGCTTAAAATCGCCAGCTCCCCTTCCTGATCCTGCATAAAATCCATGCTATAATCACCATGCAGTATCTGATCCAGCCCCTCATTCATGACAGATATTTTTTTATAACGCCTGCGGGTAAATAAATAATAGATCACACCCCCAATGACGCAGATCATCCCTGCATAAATACCGCTAGGTACTGATATCCAAACACCGCCGAAAACAGCCAGAACTGAGAAAACGGCATAAAGTATACATTGTCTTTTTACTTCTGAGTTTCTTAGAAAATTCATATCGACACTCCTTATTGCCTTTGGCGGATTTGCAGTCTCTCTTAATCTCCTATTTTATAGCCTTGTCCCCGGATCGTCCTGATGATCACAGGATTCGCAGGATCATCCTCCACCTTTTCCCTGAGCCGTTTAATATAGACCGTAAGCGTATTGTCATTCACAAAATCCCCGGCAATGTCCCAGATTTCTTCCAGCAGGCGGTTTCTGGACAGCACCTCTCCCTGATGATTCAAAAATACCAATAAAAGCCTGTACTCTAAAGAAGAGAGGTTGATTTCCCTCCCATCTTTAGAAACATATGCTTTTACCGTATCTACGTTTAAATTAGAAATCCGAAATACAGACTGCGATTTTCCGCACCGCCGCAATACATTTTTAACCCTTGATATTAATTCCAACGGCCGGAATGGTTTTGCAATATAATCGTCTGCACCCTGGTCAAATCCTGTGACTACACTTGCTTCATCTCCCAATGCTGTCAGCATGATAACCGGCAGCTCCCACTCCTGCTTAATATACCTGCAGATAGAATAACCACTTCCATCCGGCAGCATTAAATCTAATAATACCAGGTCAAACTGCTCCTGCTCCAGTATTTCCATTGCCTCACTTCTGGTCCTGCCGGATACAGCCGCAAAACCTTCCTCCTTTAACAACTCTGTTAGGTTTTTTATAATATCCTCATTATCTTCTATAAGTAATATCCTGATCATGTATACCTCATTTCCATAGAACAGCTGCCATAAACTACTACTGATCTGCAGCCCGATCTTAACTTTATGAACTACAGATATTATTTCAGTATATTTCATTCTCAAGATAATTGCTATATGAAAATTCATTCTTTCTGCAAAAAATCTGCCAGCCCATCTTTTTCCGGCACATCACGGCTGCCCCTGTATCAGCGTTTTAGGCAAGCAGATCTTTTACCGTTTTTTTACCATAGACTTTTCTCCAATCATTTGCAAATCCCTCCACCGCTGCAGAAACACATGCATTTTTGCAAAACTCTTCCAGAATAGGATACGGTAATGTGACTGCCCTTGCTCCAGCCAGAAAAGTATCGATTACCTGTCTTGTATTGCGATAGCTTGCTCCAAGGACTTTACTGCTTATATGATTCATTTCAAACAGCTGAGTAATCTCCCGAACAGTTTTTGCAGGGTCCATATTACTGTTATACATTTTATTATAATATACTGCTATGTAATCTGCTCCTGCCAAACCGTCTATATATGCCTGTTCTGGTGAATATACTACCGTAGCTGTAACATGAATATCCTTTTCCTTCAGCTCTTTCATTGCTCTGTAGCCTTCAAAATTTGATGGTATTTTTACAAAGATATCTCTATCCACTTTCTCCACTAGAGCAAGTCCATCTGCAACCATTTCCTGCCAGGATGTTCCCGCCACCTGAACATGAAGCTGCTTATTTCCAATAATATTCTTAATATCATAAAGCCTTTGGAGAAAATCAGTGTTTTCTCTTGCTATAATGGTTGGATTTGTAGTGACCCCGGATATGCGAAACCATTCATTTGCCAATTTAATCTGATCCAAATTTGCCGTATCTAAAATTAACTGCATGCTTACCTCCACTTATTCTCACGAATTACGTGATATTTTATGATGTTAAACGTGTTCTGAAAATTAATTCTACAATTTCTTAAAGTCCCAAACATATTTAACGTTTCTTTGTTTTTGTATCAATTAATACAGCTACCACGATAATTCCGCCTTTTATAACCTGCTGCCAATAAGAGTTAATGTCGATCAGCGTCATCCCGTTACTTAGTACACTCAGCAGTAAAACACCCACAATTGTTCCGAATAACTTGCCTTTTCCGCCTGACATACTGGTACCGCCTACAACCGCAGCAGTAATACAATCCATTTCAAAACTCTGCCCGGCGGAAGGCTGGCCTGAACCAAGTCTGGCTGAAACTATAAGACCTGCAACCGCTGTCAGTACGCCCATAATCAGGTATACAATAATTTTAACTTTATCTACATTCAGCCCTGACCACTTACTGGCCTCTGCATTGCCACCCACTGCATAGACATATCGCCCAAAACGTAACTTATTCATGATAAATGAACCGGCTATCACGCAGACTGCCATAATTATTACCGGAATCGGTAAAAACCCCACATATCCCGTACCAATATTTAGGTACCTGTCATCTGTAATTGAAATAGGATCACCGCCCGTTACAATATACGCCATTCCTCTTAAGATCGTCATACTTGCCAAAGTTGCTATGAACCCCGGCAGATCTCCTTTTGCCGTAAGAAATCCATTAAATAATCCAACGGCAACTCCCATGAATATCGCTGCTAAAACAGCGAGAATTACAGAATTGGTCATTTTAAATGTCCAGGTTGCAACCAAACCGCTTACTGCAACAAGAGAACCGGCAGACAAATCAATCTCCCCAACGATAATAACCATCGTCATACCAATAGATGCTATTGCTGTATAAGATGCCTGGCGGATTACATTAATAATATTGTTAAATGTCAGAAATGTGGGTGTTAACACCGTCCATAACAGACAGATAAATATAAGGATGAAAACGAGCACCAGTTGTCTCATTGTATCAAAACTCAATTTTTTCTTGTTTGCAGTAGTCATAATCCCTTTCCTCCTCCGATAGCTGCGCTCATAAGTGCCTCCTGTGTAACTTCCTGGGAATTCATTTCCCCTGTTTTACTTCCCTCATGCATAACTACCACACGGTCACTTATTTTCATGATTTCAGCCATCTCAGACGAAATCATAATAATGCTCATTCCCTGTTCGGTGAGCCTGCGCATAAGGTTATAGATCTCTGTCTTTGCACCGATATCAATTCCTCTGGTAGGTTCATCCATAATCAGTACGTCCGGTGCCATGGAAAGCCACTTCGCAATTACCACTTTCTGTTGATTTCCTCCGCTCAATTCTTTCACTGCCTGGTTCTCATTGGCAAGGGCTATTGCCAGGTCTTTAATATATGTCCCCGTGATATCCTGCAATTCTTCTTTTCTTAGAATCTCATGCTTAAACTGAGCCAGTTTCGACAGCAGCATATTATCTTTTATACTCATTCCAAGCACCAGCCCCAAATCCTTTCTGTCCTCCGGAACAAGCCCGATTCCGGCATTAATTGCATCTCTTGGGCATCCAATACTTACTTTTTTCCCTTTTATATAAATTTCACCGTCTGCAATGGAGTCAATTCCGAATATGATCCTGGAAAGCTCTGTTCTGCCCGCTCCCACAAGTCCAAAAAATCCAAGAATTTCTTTCTTATAAAGTTTAAAATTAACAGGTATGGATCCAGGATATATTTTTACATTTCTGACTTCCAGCACAACGTTATTCTCATCCACCGTCACATTCCCTTTTGGAATCTTTTCTTCCAGCTCCCGTCCGATCATCATTTTAATGATTGCCTTTTCATCAAAATCATCCCGTTCTACCGTGCTGATATAAGCCCCGTCACGAAAAACTGTAATTCTGTCTGCCAGATCAAAAACTTCTTCCATACGGTGTGAAATGTAGACGATACTGATTCCCCGAGACTTCAGTTCCCGTATAATCTCGAATAGAATGTGTGATTCATTATCGGTCAGACTGGCTGTGGGCTCATCTAAAATGATTACCTTTGCATGGAAAGATAAGCATTTTGCAATTTCAATTAACTGTTTATGTCCGCAGCTCAGAGAACTGATCGTTGTCTTTGGATCCAGCTTTAAATTGACTTTTCCCAATTCCATTGCCGCATCCGCATACATGGCAGCTTTATCGATACAGTGCTTTTTGTCTAAATGCTCTCTACCCAGGAATATATTTTCTGCTATATTCATATTTTCCAGAAGATTAAATTCCTGAAACACCATACTGATCCCTAACTGCTGTGCCTGCAAAGGCGTCTTGATGTCTATCTCTTCCAATTGTCCTGCAGCATTGGCGATCATAGTCTTCCCTTCTGTCTTTGTATATACTCCGGTAAGAATCTTCATCAGGGTTGACTTTCCTGCCCCGTTTTCCCCCATCAGAGCATGTACTTCGCCTTCTCTGAGATCCAGCTGTACATTATTAAGTGCCTTGATACCTGCAAATGATTTTGTTATATTTTCCATCTTTACTATTGTTTTTCCCACAGCTTCACCTCATAATTTTTGCGATTATTTTAGATACTGAGCTTCTCTGTCTATGTATTCCTGGATATTGTCTTTTGTCATGTATTCACATTCCAGTTTAATTTCTTTATCTACTGTTTCGCCGTTGATCCACTTTACTGCATTTTTTACGGATTCATATCCCATCTGATATGGATCCTGGGCAACGCCAATCGCCAGCGTTTCGTCTTTGATTCCATTCATAACATCTTCCGTAGCATCAACTCCGGTAAGGATAATATCCTTTAATCCGGAAGCCTTAACAGCGCTTGCTATTCCCAATGCGGAGTTCTCATTTATTCCCGGAAATGCCTGTATATCGGGATGTGCCTGGAGAATAGTTTCTGCTGATTCCAAAGATTTTGTTCGCTCAATAGCACCGTTCTGGGTTGCTACCATTTCAATCTGGGTTTTTGCCTTAATATAGTCGGTAAATCCTTTTTCACGGTCTTTTAATGAAGAAACAGAAGGGTCAACTAACAATGCAATTTTTCCCTTACCACCCAGTTGTTCATCTATATACTGAGCCAGCATTTCACCGATTTTCACATTATCAGAAGCAATAAAGGAAGTTGCTTCCGCCCCGTCTACTGTGATGTCCATCGTAAATATGCCTATGTTTTTATCCAGTGCAGCCTGACAAGCTGGTGCCACTGCTGCAGAATCATATGGGTTTAATAAAATTGCTTTTACACCGCTTTGTACCAGGTTTTCTATCTGTGTTGTCTGTTTTTCTACACTGCTGTCTGCTGACTGTACAACTAGTTCCACACCCAATTCTTTTGCCGCATCTTCCGCACCTTTTTGCATTGCCTTAAAAAATGGATGTACGTTCTGCCCAAATGAAATACCAAGTGCAATATCTGATTTTGCCTTGGAATCAGATTCTTTCACTTCCGTGACTCCTGCGGCAGAGGAAGAAGCGGTACCCGCATCATTTGATCCACAGCCTGCGAAACTAACTGCCAATGCAGCACAGCATAAAACTGATAATATTTTCTTCTTCATATGAATCCTCCTTATATATAATCAGGCTGCCTGCCCGATTTTTTACCTTATTTTATATTTTGCCGTATAATGATGCTTGAATTAATACTATACCTATATTATAATGAAGATGTTTTATGTTTATGTGAAGCCCTTCCTGGGATTGATCCCAAATGAAATCCCGGGAAGAGCTAAGCCCAGCAATCTTTTATTCATGGTATTATCTATCGTTTTACTATCACTTTATTATAGATTTATCTCACAAACTCTGCTCCGCCTTTAATATTTCTTGGAGCCAAAGCGATCTTACCAAGAATTGCATATTGTGATGCGTGTCCTGCTGCCGGAATATTTCCAGGTACACAATGAATCGTGGAATATGCGATTGTTGCAAATTTTACTGCTTCTTTGTATTCCGGAGGAATTCCAATCTCTGCAGAAGTAGTCAATCTGATATTTTGAGGAATTCTTGCCTGAATTTCTTTCATAATCGCCGGATTCCTCACACCTCCGCCGCTTGCATAAAGAGTATTTGTCTTTGCAACAATATCAGCCGGAATGTTATCCGTCATTGATTTTGCTACCGCCGCACCGGTAAAGGCACATGCAGTTGCAATAATATCTTCTTTTGGCAGATATTTGAACTTTTCTATAACACTATCTATGTACTCAGCACTATAGTCCGCAATCCATCCGGATCTTGGTACCGGCCTGTCAAAAAACGGATGCTTCATAAAATGATCCAGTAAATCTGCATTGACATTCCCACGCTCCGCAATCATACCATCTTTATCATATTCCAGGCCAAAAAGCTTTTTGCACATATAATTAGAAATTACATTCCCCGGACCTGTATCAAATCCAAACATTTGGCGTCTGTCCTTACTTGCCAGATGAAGATTTGCAATACCTCCGATATTTAATGTCATGGATGGATTTTCTTTTTTTCTAAACATAATAAAATCCAGATACGGCATAAGAGGTGCTGCACTGCCGCCCCAGGTATGATCTGCCGGACGAAAATGCGTAACGGTATCAATATCTGTAAGATTTGCAATCACGGAACTTTCACCCATCTGGAAGCCTGCAGGATATGCTTTCGACAGCCACCTGCCCGGCCAGTCCGCTTTCTGTTCTACCGTCATCTCAGCGATTGCTTTGTGATCCGGCTGTTCCTGGTAAATAGTCTGGGTATCCAGTCCAAGAACCTTGATATCTCTGGAGTTAATATTATTTTCTTTCATAAATTGAACCGCTTTTTCTGCAAAGACTGCGCCGCAGATATAATTTAATCGGTTCAGTCCCACCATATCCACTTTGTTTTCAAAGGAAGCTGTAACGATTTCCTTAACCTCTTCGGGCCAGTCGTATGAGCCTCCCGCAATAAATCTCGGTGCCTTTGGAAACCCATCTGCATCCATTTCAGTTTCAGCCAGAACAACGTCAATACCATCAAATGATGAACCACTGTTCATTCCCATAATTAAATCCATTTGTTTACCTCCATTTTTGTTTTATTTATAGTAACCTTACCGGTTTGCTATCGTTTTTTACAGGACTTTCGGATATTCAAATGTCCTTTTAATACAATCTTCATTCCATCTTCTTCTCTTTCGGGATGTTCCACCTGAGTAAATACTCTCTCAGCCGCAATTCTTCCCATCTTCTCAACCTGCTGTTCAACTGTAGTAATATCCATCAACTGTATCATATCTTCTTCATCCCATGTAATAATGGACCTTTCACTCAGCCAGTTTTCAGAACGAAGTTTCAGTTCCCTGAATATAGCAGTTGTAAGTGATCCGTTTAAAATAAGAATGGCTGTAATATCTTCGTTTTTATTCAGATACTCATCAATTTCTTTCTCTACCGCTTCTTCCTCCCAGTCGAAGGTTTCTATGTACCTTTCATCTAAATCAATTCCTTTATCCCGAAAGGCTTTGCGGTAGCCTTCCACACGATCCCTGACAGTAGTGATCATGGGACGCCCTGCCCCAAAGACACCAATCTTACGATGACCCAAATCCAATAAGTAGGATGTAGCCTCACAAGCCACATCTTTGTTTGCAGTTTCAATCAAATCACGGTTTAAGCCTTCGATTTTCCGGTCAACACAAACAACCGGAATCGGACCATTATACAAAACCCGCTTGTCTTTGGGAATTGCCTTAATATTGTCAAATATGGATGCCAGAATAATGCCGTCTACCTGCTTTGTACGAAGCATTTCCATGTGCTGTAATTCTAATTCCGGTTTCTCATGGGTATTGCAGATCAATGTATTGTAACCATTTTTTCTTGCTACCCGTTCTATGGAATATACCATTTCTCCAAAAAAACTATTTTTAATACTTCCGATTACAATGCCGATAGTCTTCATACTCCGGCCTCTCATACCCTGAGCAATGGCATTAGGCGAATAATTTAATTCCCTGACTGCATTCATTACTTTATCTCTGGTCTTCTCTGAAACAGATCCATAATTGCCGATTACTCTGCCCACAGTTGCAACCGATACACCGGCTAATATCGCCACATCTTTGATTGTCTTTTCCTTATTTTCTCCATTATCCCCCATATGTCCAACCTCACTAATGAATTTTTTTGAGAACGTTCTCTTTAATTACATTATACATCTATTTTCTAATATGTCAATTATATAAATTATTTTCACCAATTATAACAGATTTATGCTTTATATTTTATGCATAATGTATAATAGGTATTTTTCATATTTAACTATTTATGTTATAAAATGTTAACGTTCTCCTTTTTATACACCATCAGTATCATCTTTTATGACAATAAAAAAGCGGTCACAATTCCGATTTCTCGAAACTGCATCGCTTTTTGTTACTGCTATTCAATACACACTTTATTTCTTTGCAGCATACCGTTACCTGATTTCTTGAGGGTATACTATTATCTGATTTCGTCACATCATTTCATTACTACATTCCGTAACTGTATTTCACTCATACATTTCTGGTTATCCGCACTTTACGTATTTTTCCTTTAATTGGTTTTTCCTGTAATGCTTCCAGAACGGCTTTACCTTTTCCATTTAAGATTTCTACATATGTTAAGCTGTCCCTTACATCAATAATTCCTATATCCTCTGCCGTCATTCCCTGAATATTGCAGACTGCTCCCACGACATCCACTGCACGCATTTTAGACTTCTTCCCGCCGCCTACCGATAATCTCGTTATAGATTTATTTAGAGCTGCACCTTTTTTTGGTTTCAGTACCGCCTTTTTCTTTAGATATGCCCAGAATCTTTTCTCATCCTCTGAATTGATTTCCGGCAGCTCTTCTATAGGCAATCTGTCACCGGTATATGCCTCCACCATTTGTTTCATTTTCTGATCAGATTCACTGACCAGACTAATAGCAGTTCCTTCTTTTCCGTTTCTTCCGGTTCTTCCCACCCGATGTACGTAAGTCTCCCTTCCCGTTGGAAAATCATAGTTGATCACATGGGTAATGTTCTCAAAATCAACTCCTCTTGCCGCTACATCAGTAGCAATCAGATAATGAAAACGCCCTTCCCGAAATCCATCGATCATCCTGAGCCTTTCTCTCTGTTCCAGTTCCCCATGAATCATACCACATGGTATCCTATCCCTTCCAAGCTTATGGCAGAGTACATTTACCATCTCCCGGGTTCCACAGAAAATCATGCAGTCCACGGGGTTTTCCTTAATCAGTATCCGAAGCAGTGCCTGGTATTTTTCTTCCTGATCCACTTCATATACGGTCTGCCGGATGCCTGCAACGGTTTCCGTTTCTGATTCCAGTATTATGGATACCGCTTCATTCATATATCCTTCAATTAGCTGCTTTACACCTTCATCTAAAGTTGCTGAAAACAGAAGAATCTGTCTGTCTCCCGGAAGCAGTGAGATAATTTCCTTTACCTCCTCCAAAAATCCCATATCCAACATGAGATCCGCCTCATCAATAACCAGATATTTAATCTGATTCAGCTTTAATGTTTCTCTGCGGACGTGATCCATAACGCGCCCGGGTGTTCCCGCTACAATGTGAGATTTCTGTTTTAAAGTCTGTATCTGTTTGTCAATGGGAAATCCTCCAAAGACTGCCGGAACCTTCAGACGTTTTTTCCTGCCGATATGAAAGATCTCCATCCCCACCTGCACCGCCAGTTCCCTGGTTGGTTCCAAGACTAAAGCCTGGGGTGAATTTTCCTCCCAGATTACTTTCTCACATAAGGGTATTGCAAATGCTGCCGTTTTCCCGGTTCCTGTCTGTGATTTCGCTACAATATCTCTTCCCCTCAAAGCTGTAGGAATGACTTCTTTTTGTATTTCCGTTGGTTTCAGGTAGCCTAGTCCTGTCAAAGCCTCCAGGATTTCTCCGGATAAATTATATTCTTTAAATAGATTGTTTTCTGTTTTCATAGTTTGGATTTATTCCTATTCTTTCTGTTATCTGTTTTCTGTTTTTATTGTAACATCTTTTACATGAAAAATATATGCAAAACGTTTAATTTGTCACTGCCAGATCAGCAATCCCTCTACGTTATTCTTGACACCCCCAAATACCAATGATATACTTGCCCTAAAAAGAATCAGGGGGGCGGATGACTTATGCTTAATCCTATCGTTATTACTGCATAGCAAAGGCTGATGCAGTGTAGAAAATTACATAAAGTATTATTTAATAGCCTTTGCTATTCCTATTTCATTATTAAATAAATTAGGAGTGCATAATGAGCTATATAAAAGCTACACATATTTTACCACCGGAATTAGTGGAACAAATCCAGGAATATATAGACGGTGAATATATTTATATTCCAAGAATGTCAGGCAATAAAAAAGCCTGGGGTGAAAGAACATATATCCGGGAAGAATTGGAATCAAGAAACCGGCAAATTTATCAGGATTTTCTATCCGGAATTAATAAAGATGATCTGGCGAAGAAATATTTTCTTTCATTGAAAAGTATCCAGAGAATCATCCGGCAGTGCCTGAAAAATGATTCACAAAATAACTGATAGCAGTTCGTAACATGGCGATGGGATATTTTACCCATCGCCATCATATTTGTTTAGCTCAACATGTCTGCACAGATTATATAATGCAGATATACTCCGCACACCGATTAGCCGATATAAGCCCTATCTTGTCCCAATATCTTATTGTAGTCGGGGTTATCCCCGTAGCCTTACTTACATCATCAATGGAAAACATCCGTGATGCATCATCATTCTTTTTCTGTAAAAATCTCTGTTTAATCTGGGTACAGATGACATTATCCTTTTGAAGCACTGTCAATGCCTTATTTATGAGTCACTGCCCGCTTAGTATCCGATGGGAGCCAGTCGAATACTAAGCGGGCAGTGAGCTGCGAAATGCATCAGGATTTCGGAGCGAATGCCCGCGTGCCGCCAAAAAGTGCTCCGGGAAGGTTAGAAAATACCAGTTCTGCGGTAAGCCTTCCAAACCAATGTCCTGGTCCGCCCCCTTCTCTTTCCGTACACTACCTACATCTACAAAGCGTCATTCCTCAGCTAAACCCAAATACAAGATGAAATTGTTAGCTGTAGTACCAGGTTCTAACACAAATATAAGGTTTGCTCCATAAATCAAGTACTTTCCGCCATAAATCTTCCTTTATTGCTTTCATGTTGTATAATATAGGTATGAAGATTGAACTGACAGGAGGAATTTATGCAAAGTATTAAAATAGAAAACGCGAATGAAGGTAATTTAAAAAATGTTTCCTTAGAAATACCCAAGAACCAGCTTGTGGTATTTACAGGAGTTTCCGGTTCCGGGAAATCAACATTACTCATTGATGTTCTTTTTAATGAATGTCAGAGGCAATACCTGGAGGCTATGTCTCTTCAAGGTATTCATAAACCTAAGGTGGACCGCATACGGGGAGTTTCTCCCGCCATTGTAATTTCCCAGACAGACGCCAACAAAAATCCCCGTTCAACAGTAGGAACCATTTCCGATATTTACACCGACCTGCGAATGGTATATGAAAAACTTGGGGTCAGGGCCTGTCCCTATTGCGGGAAAATAATTAAGGCATCCGACTGCAAAGAAGAAACCGGAAAAGCAGGGAATGATTTTTTTGTTTATATGTATTGCTGCGAATGCGGCAAACGCATGGATAAGATTACCCGCACGAATTTTTCTTTCAATACCAAAGAGGGAGCCTGTCCCACTTGTGAAGGTCTGGGAAAAATCCATACGATACTAAAAGAACAGGCAGTGAATGAAGAACTGTCCCTGGAAGAAGGCGCGGTAAATTACTGGGAGAAAAAATACGGGGAATATCAGACCGCTGTATTATACGCTGCATTTAAACATTACGGCATCCCAGTTCCTGTAAACACCCCTGTACAGCATTTTAGTGAGCTGCAAAAATCTATTTTGTATGATGGCATTGAAAGCGAAAGAATGAAAAGTACTTTTCCTAATCTGGCTCCTCCTAAAACTGTGGCACTGGGTAAATTTGAAGGTGTCTTGCCTATATTATGGCGCAGGTTTACCGAAAAAAACGGAGATATGAAACAGTTTACTCCATATTTTGAGACCATAGAATGCCCCGACTGCAAAGGCGAGCGGCTCGCTGAATCAGGCAGAACCGTTACAGTAAACGGTACACGCCTGCCACAGCTTTCAAACTTTTCTTTAGAGGAACTGAATCAATGGATTCTGGAACTTAGTGCCTCACTTACAAAACAGCATGAAAATTACGTTAAAGCGTATCTTCTGGATATCCGGACTAAGCTTAACCGCTTTATCAACGTGGGACTTGGCTATCTCTCTCTTGACCGCCAGACCGTGACTCTGTCAGGGGGCGAATTACAGAGGTTGAGGCTAGCGGCAATCCTGGATTCGGATTTGTCAGGTGTGATCTATATTTTAGATGAGCCAACGGTAGGTCTGCACCCAAAAGATACCGCAGGATTGATAAAAATTCTTAAAAAATTACGTGATCTGGACAATACTGTACTTGTAATTGAGCATGATGTGGATACCATGGCAAGTGCAGATTATATCGTAGATATTGGTCCCGGCTCCGGAAAATATGGCGGTAAGGTTATAGCCGCCGGATCATTTGACGAAATAAAAAGCCGGGAAACTTCACTAACCGGCAGTTATCTGCAAAATCCACCGCCTGGTAAAACAACTTTTAGAAAAGCTGACAGAGATATCGTCCATATCGGAAATGCGGATAAATTTAATTTAAAAAAGATCAATGTAGATATTCCAGCGGGATGCCTGACTGCTATAACAGGTCCTTCCGGTTCCGGAAAATCAACTTTAATATTTGAAGTGCTTGCCAAAGGGAATCATCATGGACAGAACAATTATGTTTCTGGACTTGAACAATTTGATAAACTGGTTGAAATTGACCAGTCGGCAGTCACAAAGATGAAGCGTTCCAACGTTGCAACATATTCCGAGGTTTATTCCGAAATCAGAACTGTATTTTCCAAGACTGATACAGCAAAAAAAGCAGGATTTACCGCAAAGCATTTCTCTTTCAACACACCTGGCGGCAGATGTGAGAATTGCCAGGGACTGGGATATGTAGACAGCAACATGCTGTTTTTTTCCAATGTTGAAGTTGTCTGCCCTGTCTGCAATGGAAATCAGTTCCATTATGATGTGCTGCAAGTAAAGTATGAAGGACTTTCCATTAAAGATGTACTGAATCTCTCTGTGGAAGAAGCCTCCCATTTCTTTGCAGGGCATCCCAAAATCAGAAAGATCCTGAGTCTTCTTATGGATGTGGGACTTGGATATCTGGAACTTGGACAAACTCTGACCACCTTATCCGGCGGGGAAGGACAACGTCTTAAGCTTGCGAAAGAACTGATCGGAAGCAGCTCTGGAAAGCGGAATCTTTATTTGCTGGATGAACCTACAACCGGTTTGCATCCTAAAGATGTGGAACATTTTCTTGTTCTTCTGAATCGTATGGTGGATGCCGGGAATACTGTGGTAGTCGTTGAACATAATACTCAGATTATCAGAAACAGCGATTGGGTCATAGACCTAGGACCGGAGGGCGGTATAAAGGGCGGCCAGATTATCTTTGCGGGAACACCAATAGAAATGAAGGAGACAAGCAATAGTGTAACGGCAAAATATTTGTAATATAGCCCTGCATAGATCTCAGGAGTGCATTTACGGGATCTGTGCAGAGCTTTAGAGCGAACAATTTCTTGAATTTGGGTTTTGCTGATTAAGGGACGCTTTGCGGCATATTTCCCCCGAATTCAGGTTACGTAGCCCGCTACGCGCCCTTCATCCGGGGCAAATCTCCCACAAACTGTGACGCACAGCTGCCAGAAAGCAATTTCAAAACACGCTCTAGGGTTATATTTTTTCCTCAAGATATTCCTCAAATGTGAGATCATGCTTTTTGATATAAGCCGCTGCTTCTTTTCCTACATAACGATAATGCCAGGATTCATAATCGATCCCGGTAATATCTGTTTTTCCTTTCGGGTATCGAAGAATAAAGCCGTATTGATCACAATTCTCCTGAAGCCATTGTGTTTCAGGCGTATTCTCCTGGCTGTCGTCCAACAGCTGGTTGCTAAGTGCCACGATATCCACCGCCAAACCTGTTTCATGCTCGCTGTAACCTGCCGGCATTACGGTTCTGGTAGCCTGCTCATAGGCTTCCTCATCAGTCATACCTTTATCCGTCAGCTTTCTTATATCTGCATCCAGGATTTCCTGTTGGCGCTCAGAACTGCGGTAGGCAGAAGCAATGCAGAACCTGAGCCCTTCTTTCGTACCATCAGCCAGCATATCCTGCAGATCCTGAATTATCATTTCCGCTACAACTTTATCACTGTTTTCCAATGTCTTCATCTTGACATTGTAGTCCTCGCTCAAAGGATGTTCTTTGTTTACCAGAACGAGGAGATCTGACTGTTCACGGTTTATCTGATCTGCTTTCTTTTTATCCTGTTTCTGGCTTTCAGCTGACAAATTGTCCTGCTTCTTATTTTGCTTTGTGACATTCTGTTTTTCTTGTTTATCTGCTGTCTGTTCCTGACTCTCCTGCAACTGAGTCTCCTGTAACTGACTCAACTGTAACTGACTCAACTGTAACTGACTCAATTGCAGCTGACTCTCCTTCAGCTGATCTGTCATTCTTGAGCCAGACGTACTCACCCCTGACTTCTTTACACTTACAGATGTCAGAATCTGAGCCGTATCTTTTTCCGGAATGCGGTCGATTTTTTTGCAGCCGCCAACTCCGGTCATAACAGCCAGGGACAGGACAGATACCCCTAATATTTTTTTTATCTTCCGTTTTCCCGGTAAATGGTTGAACGGCTTGTTCTTTTGTTCTCTCATAATAAATCTTATCTCCTGTCAGTTCTAACAGGCTTTTATGCCTCTTAGAAGATACCTCTATTCGTAGCTGCACAATTCAATCAGGTTGCCATCGGGATCTCTGAGATAAAGTGATTTCATTTCTCCTAAAACACCATGGCGCAACACTATTCCTAACTCAATTTCCAGCCCCTGCTCCAGCAGCCTATCCTTGCACACCTCAATTGGATCACACAGTTCAAAACATAAATCCGCACTTCCGGTTGCCACATTCTGCGCCTTGGGTTCCAATTCAAACCCTTTCCTATGTACATTGATCTTAAAATCTCCGGAAAATAGTTCCCAGCGTCCATTTGCTTCCCGGCAGTCAAATCCAAGTGCCCTGTAAAATGCAGTACAGGCATTTATATCTGCGGTAGTAATAACGATATGGTCAATTTTTTTAATCATATTTATACCATTGCATATTGCAGGCCTGCCTGCAATACTGCCACAATAAAACAAGTTGAAAGCATCACACCGTGGCATCCTTTCTATATCATATTTTTCTTTCAACCTTTATCTCCTGTTGTTCTGAATGTAAAAATTATCACATCCAAATTCATTGTACCAATACTACAAGTGATTTCATGTATTTTGCTTCCAATATTATTAATACTTCTATTTCATATAATACAGATAGATAACTCCAGGTTTTACGGATTACATTTTTTCTTATTAATAGTATACCGCATTTATTTTTATCAAACAACAAGAAAATAAAATCAGTACCCCCGTACTCCCAATATATGCAAAAATCTTATCTCTTCGTAGATATAACTATCCAAGGGTCTTAAGTATGCATCAAATGTGTGTGCAGCCACATAAATATTCTGATCTGTTACTTTTACAATTACAGGGCTGTGGTAAAAGAACCCGCCGGAAGTTCCCAGCTGCAAGATATCTCCGGGTACTGCATCCTCTGCCTTAACCTCCGCTGCATACGGTCCCACCCCTTTATTCTTGGTAAGGAAATTATACAGGTATTGCACTCCTGTCCAGGAAGCAGTACGGTTAGTGCTGCTGTAATAATACCATCCATAAACTTTTGTAGGATTCATAACCTGGCTTCCTGCATAGATACATTGAGACGCAAAGTTTGTACAATCACCACCCAGATTCTCGAAATCAAGGTATGCCGGATTTCGCCCAAATGCCCATTTTTTTGCATAATCTAATACTTTATTTCTTTGATATTCCAACTGTCTCATCTTTGACTCCATTTATATCGCAAGCAGACTTGCCATATCGGCCGGCTTTTTTATATTTTATGCCCGCTGCTTTAAATGGTGACTTTGATTTATATATGACCATTTATTTGACTTGGCGGCCGGCTTTTTTCATGTTGAACGGTCCTTGGTTTGGCAGGCCGTAAAAATCCGCATCAAAAAGCGCATGCTTTCTGATACGGACTTCACTATTTACACTGGAATTTAGATTTGATAACCCTTAGCACCAGATAGTTTTCCATAAACTTTCTGATTATTAACTAATCGGTAGCTTCTTACTTTGAAATAATATTTTTTATTCTTTTTCAGCCCTTTCTTCGTATAAGAAACAGTCTTTCCTTTTGAAATCGTTTTAATTTTCTTATATCCACTTCCTTTTTTATTGGACATCCATACTTCATAGCCGCTTACCCTGCTCTGTTTTTTCCATGTAATGGTTACTTTTGATGATTTACCTGTCAATTTTGTAATTACAGCTGTATTTGGCTTAGTTGCTGTCTTCAGAACTGCTCCGTTCGCATATACTTTTTTACCGGCTATCATTTTATATGCCTGTACTTTGAATTTATAAATGTATCCCGGAGATAATTTTGAACCGGATTTACCTTTCAGGCGGCTTACTTTATAAGTGTTTTTGGTTCCTTTTACGTCAGCTATTGATACATATTTTTTCTTGCTGCTGTCATAGCGCAGGATAGCATAACCATCTGCTTTCGCTGATTTGTTCCACTTCAATTCGATACTGTTTGTCGTGCGGCTCTTTACTTTCAGAGACGTTACCTTTGCAGGTTTCACAGTAACGGTACACTGTGCCGATTGACTGCTTCCGTCCTGTGCCGTTACTTTTATCACAGCTTTTCCTGCTGATTTCGCAGTTACTTTTCCTGTGTTTCCATCTACTGCTGCAATGGCGGAATCACTGGAAGTATAAGCAACCTTTTTGTTTGACGCATTATCCGGATAGATAGCTGTGGACAGCTGAATTGTTTTCCCGATATCCAGCGTTTTCGCACTGAAATTTAAGGTGACTTTACTTACTGCAACTGCTTTTTCATTTACGTTTACGGAAAAAGATGCTGTCATCCCCTGGAAAGACACGGTGACTGCCTGGGTTCCTGCCTTCGTTTTATCGTATCCGCTTACGGTATAACCCGTAATCTTACTGGTTGTGCCATCTGCATAGGAAGCACTCACCTCAAGCCCGGTTAAATCCAGATCTTCTCCTGCTGTATAAGTGGTTTTTACCGGATTTTTAGTAATGGTAAGCGCCTTTATTTCTTTCTGGGTAAATCCAATGGTAACGGGGCCTTCCAATCCGGTGTCTACCAGCGTGTCGTAATGCCGGTTATATTTCCTTGGTGTCACAGTAATCTGAATATCATTTTTACCTGTCTTTAATAAATTGGAGATATCCAGCGTATATGGAGTATAAAGCACATTTCCGGCTTCTTTGCCATTGACTGTTACTTTTGCCGCAGTATATACATTTCCAAGATCCAGTACTGCTTTCTGTCCATTTAGATCACCATTTAATGTATAAGTTGCCTGATATACACCGTCAGCGGAAACTTTCTGCAGTTCACCGCCCTGAAATTCCTGGTCGTTCCATTTTCCAAGAACCTCTCCGGTATAAGTCACCGTTCTGGTATTTCCACTATCCCCACCAATATTATCAGCTGTTACCGTAAGTTTTTCTACGGAAACTTCCTCTGTTTTATCCGCTGGGGCAACATCTAAGGTGTCCGGAGCTCCTTTGCTGATAACAGTTTCTTCAAATCCTGCGCCTGCCGGTTCACACAGCAGTGCAATTGCCATACTTCTTGTAGATGACAGCGTATCGGTGCCGGCTTTCATCGTCATTGTTATGGTGTGATCCCCATTAGCCCGGGCTTCATATATTTTTCCATTATTCAGATCCATCCAGTAATAATTCTGATAATCGCCATTGATCTGAAGAGTAACTTCATTCTGGCTTTCACCAATATTTCTGATATATACCAGTTCTCCGCCATCTTCTAAGGTACGTCTGTTGAATCTGAGGCTGGTATTCTCAGCATAGGATACCTTAGGAGCGGATACATTTGCAAGAACAGATGCCAGTTCCTCCACAGAATTTGCCAGAACACCCGTCTGGTTCTCCAGCAAGGCTGCCGCGGCATCCGCTACCTTCTGGTCCTCTGTCTCATAATTGCCATCAGCATATCCCGGCTGCGCATTAGGAAGAGTTCCATAGAAAATAATATTTGCTCCCGCTTCTGCCATCTGTGCCAGTTTCATCATGGTATCAACAGGCAGTTTCGATGTCTCCACTATGATTGCATCGTAAGTCATGTTTCCGCCATTTACCTGAATCTTTCCATCTGAATACTGTGTATCTGCTGTAACGATGCTGTCATCATTAATAGCATCCCAGGTATATCCGTTGTAGTTCATTGCCTTTACCGCATCCGTCTCTGATAAACTGCCGTTAAATGGCATATACAGGGCGACGTCTTTGCTGGCTTTTCCCTGCTGCATCAGATAATTGGCACGGGATGCATAAGCATTCATCTCGGTAAAATAAGGTGACAGAGTATTACTCTGGGTAACGTTGATTCCGGTAGTCGGCATTGGTGACCACCCCTCTTCTCCGTACTGTTCAGAGCCGGCACCATAGCGGTAATTAAAACCATGATAGAAAAAGTTATTCACGCCGCTGGTTGCCATGATGTCGTATCCTGCTTTTACCTGTTCCAGGGTATTCTTAAATGGTGTGCATCCAAGTGTATACTGCTCACAGGTAACCAGATTTCTGCCATACAGATGTGCACCGGAGGCTACTCTGATCAGAGAGAATTCATTTGCCTGCTCTGCTTCCGGTATATCCACATATTTAGCAGCACCAATGGTGTCAATTGGCGGATTGTATGCTTCCTGACGGTATAATAGCCCATAGCTGTTTGCGGAAAATTCAAAAGCGGCAAGGCCTTCCTGGAATTTTTGATTTACCAGTGTATTATAGTCATATGTAATCCTGCTTTTTTCATTAGCATCCAGGGAATACGTTAAAAAGCTGTCTTTTGTCCCAAGACCCATATAAAATGGAGCCGCACTGTACTGTTTATACACCGTTGGCAGATACTTTGTAAAATCGTAACCCAGACCATTTGCTATGCTGTCTTTTGCCAGCGCATACAGATCTTTCGTATAATACATATCAGAATAAAATTCGTAGCTGTCATTGAATACGGCTCTGATATTCTGATGGCCCTGAAGGATCTGATTTAAATTTGCTTCCCCCAGCCAATCATTGATATAGTCCGTAACTTTAGCGCTGTCCATATGGTCAACCACAAACCAGTCATTAGCACAGTCAATGGCCTTTCCGCCGGACGGAAGGTAATACAGCGCAATCACTTCATAATCTTTTTCCTTATCTATTTTGTCCAGAATATCCTGGCTGAGTACCACTTGTCCGTCCTGAATCATTTCATCCCCGGCATCTATAAAGTAGCTGTTGTCCATATTCAGTTCCAGCTGATTACTATAGGTTTTGGTAATAATATCCCCATTCGCATCTTTGGTTTGGAATTCATTATAGGCAGGTGTGGGACCCATAAAGGAAGATCCGGGAACAAACTCCATACCCTGATTTCCGGTCAGTTCACCAATCAGCACACCCTGAAGTTCTACCATACTTTCATCCAAAGTTCCCTTTGGATTATTCTCAGTATAGAACAGACTTTGTTCCAACTCCGGCAGGGTAATTGCTTCTGCGGCTTTATTTTCCGATAGTGTTTCTTCTCCCGCAAGACTATTTCCGCTGATTGTAACCCTTCCAAGCGCCATGTTCCCCATAGAATCTGCAAGTGTTACATTCTGGCTATTGGCATTCCATCCGGAACCCATATTAAGATCAACCACTATACCTTTTTCTTCTGCCATTGTTATTGCCTTGTCAAGCAATTTGTAAAACTCAGGTGTATAGATGGACTTTATCCGGTCCTCATCACCGTTTACTGCTTCGATTTTGCCAAAGGGATTGATTTCAACATAACCGAATCCATTTGCAGCCAGATAGTCTATCTCTGTCTGGAGCTCCGTTTCATCCACGGCACCCCCCGGCCACCACCAGCGGACTCCCGGTCTGTAATCCATTCCCGGCTGCATAAATTCCTCACTGCTGATTGCACTTGCAGCAGCAGCCTGAACATTTAGTACTTCTACTCCCGGTACCGACCACAATCCTGCGGTCATGGATACCGCCAGTAAAGCGGCTATTACTTTTTTTCTTTTTCTCATCTTAGGCCCTCCTGATTCTTCTTTTGTTTCCCTATTTTAACACTTTCCATTTTTCTTTTATTGTATATATCTCTCTTTATAGTTGTATTTTTATGACTTTTTGCTCTTTACTCTTCCATATTCCACAAATTTGTTGTACAATAATACTCATATAAGGAAAATATGATTTTAAAAGTTTATGATGAATCGTCATTTCAACCAAAAAGAAAGGTTTCGTCGTAAATATTATGGAAAATCCTGTTTTAGACATCATGCAAGCTATTGAAGTGAAATTAATGGAATTTAACCCATTGGAAATTGTGTGCCGGGATATGTACCGGATGGAACACGGGTTAGATCATTGCTCTCCATCGGAGCAAAGACGCCGCGCGGAAAAATATCGTAAGTTTTTCTCTGCTGCTTCCAGACCGGCTGATGAAATATCCCATGTACTAACGGAGGAGATGTTTCATATGGAATCCAATATTGTGGTAATAAAGCACTGCCGGTTCCTTCCTCCCCGTCCTCACACCCATTCCTTCTTTGAATTATTTTATATTGCCAGGGGAGAATGTATCCACACCTGCCGCTCACATGATTACCATTTAAAGAAAGGAGATTTTTGTTTTTGGGAATTTAATTCACCTCACGAGATACGTTCCTACTCTGATGATTTTATCGGAATCAATATTTTGATCCGACAGAATTCATTTGACTCTATTTTTTTTGAACTGTTATCGGAACAGAGTATTTTATCTCATTATTTTAAGAGTATTCTGTATGGAAATACCGATCATCCAATGATTATTTTCAGAACCGGTGAGAATATTATGATCCGGTATTATATGTATCTGATCTACGATGAGTTCCTTGAGAAGAAACAGTACCATCAGAATATGATCAGCAATTATCTGAATACCGTTTTAATTAATCTTCTCCGGCATCATATCTCTGATGTTATTACTTCACAGAAACCATCCTGTGACCAGCGGCTGCTGGGCATTCTGGAATACATACAGAAGAATTATAATACGGTTACTTTTTCTGATGTATGCCGGCATTTTAATTATTCTTCTTCTTATCTGAGCCGTTTAATCAAAAAATCATTTGGGCTGTCATTCTCTCAGATCATTCAGCATAAGCGTATGGAGAAAGCGCGCTGGCTCTTAAAAGAAACGGATATGACAGTCTCTGAAATAGCTGCGGAAATTAACTGCTCTGATGCCAGCCATTTTTGCCGCATCTTCGCAAGAGAATATCATATGCCGCCTGTGAAATTCAGGGAAATGCAGTCTGAACCGCTTCCGCAATCCAAACGCGGGATATAAGAAAGGTTCTTGCACTGAAAATATAATATGGGGAAAACAAAACCCTGACAGTTACACAGATTTTATACTGTGACTGTCAGGGTTTCATTTTCCCTGTATTATCTAACGATCTGGTCTATATGCATTTTAGCAGTATTGCCACCGCTTTAAAGTTTTCTGCCGGCTGGTAAGATAATGTCCGCTCTTTCAAACTGACAACCTCCGATGTATCAGAATAAATATCAGCCAGTTCCCAGGATCTGTCATCGGGAAGTGGAATTTGGATCGTTTCCGGCAATACACCTCCAAAGGTATGCAGTACTATATAGGCATTCTCCTCTTCTCCGGTTCGAAGCAGTCCCTGCCATCCTTCCGGATTTCGTACACTGTTGATATCCGGACCAAAACGGAAGGATTTACCGTTCTTAATAATTTTTGCAATCTTTTTGTAGAAAGTGATCCCGGAATCGATTACTTCCCACTGGCCTTCATTTAAATTCGTAACATCACCGGAAATACACATCCTGCCCAGAAATGTATTGGCAACTGAATAGGCAATTCTTTTCAATGAATCTTCTTTGCGTATCACCGCCCAGATCTGGCTCTGTCTTGGAAGAATGCACCGGTGCAGATTGGCTGCTATAATCGGGATCTCCACACATTCGTGTGCATCGGAAAACGATGCCATGCTGGTTGCCTGCATGAAGCCGGGTTCCAGACGGTGTCCTCCGGAAGCACAATTTTCCAGGACGATACCTGGAACCTCAGCTTTTATTTTCTCCAGAAATTTCATCGTTGCTTCGATTTTCTGACGCAGTGCCTCACCCTGGGATTCCGCACCGTCACAGCCGATTCCAATGGTATCATTATAATCAATTTTCATGTAGGTAAATCCGTATTTTTTTAAAGTGCCGATTACCCGTTCAGTGAGATAAGCCTCTACCCAGGGGTCCTGCATATCCCAAAACCTTCTCATATCTGTGGTCAGTACTTTTCCATCCCGTTTCAGCAAATGTTCCGTCATTTGGTATGCCTTGGATGCACGTCCCGTATTTTCAATTTCAAACCAGATTCCAGGCTGTAAACCTGCTTCTTTGATTGCATTTACAGTCTTAGCCAGCCCCTCCGGGAACAGGTCTGCCGATACCTCATAGTCTCCCATACTGATATCCCAGGGCACTCCTTCTTCTTTATACCAGCCACAGTCAATTACGAAATAGGTGAATCCTTTTCCCTTCACTGCCTCCAATATGCTGCTGATATTCTTATGGGACGGACATCCCCAGGTGGTACAATATTCATTAAATACAATGGGCAGATCCTGTTCTGCCTCAGGTGCCTGATTTGCGCCTTCCTCTCCTGACTTTGTAAGCCGGTAAGAGATGTCATCAATATCCCTGCATTTCCCAACACTTAAAATTGCCTGAGGCGTTTGAAAGCAGGCACCTGCTTCTACAATTTTCATCCAATGCCCGAACTCCCGGTCAGCCAGACCGCCGCTCATTGCAATTCCTTCATCTTTTCTGTATATTTCCATCTGCCAGGACGCCCCATGTGCAATCTGTGCTCCCCAGAAAATGTGGTTTTTCCTGTCTTCCAGAACCAGGTAAGGGAAAAACTTATTCACCGGCATGGATCCTGCCTGCCCAAACCGTTCGCATCGTACCGCATGATCTGCCCATGCCGGTTCTAACTCCAGGCGTTCAATGGGCAGGGATTCCAGGCGGCCTTCCTGACTCCATCTGCTGCGCAGTCTGTGAACTACAATCTGATCGTGGCAGTCACCTTCTATATATGGAGAAATTCCTCCCAGCGAAAAACTTTCGAACATCTCAAGCTCTGCCGCTTCACCGCTGTTATTTTCAAATTCACAAAAGCTTCGGCAGAAGAGGTCGCCTTTTGTCCATGTGAGAAAATGGCGGACAACATACCCCCGCTCATCCTTTAAACTGGTAACGACTGTTTGCTTTTTTTCCTCCTGCAAATGTTCCTGTTTCCAAAATTTTAACTGCTGCACCGTCTGGGAATTACGCAGGGTACTGCCCTGTGAATATGCGCCTCCATAGGTATCTCCGGCAACCTTTATCTGAACCAGGGAATCCGGTTCCTGTTTTTTTTCAATATCGGCAGGTGCCGGTTCTGACGCTGGAAGCAGTATGAGTCCGACCTTTTCTTTTTTCTGGTCTGTTACATATCTTGCCGTCATATCGCCAAATAAATATTCTTCTAAAATCTGAATCATGTTTTCACCTCTTTATATAGCTGGTAGTCCGGCTATACTGCCACAATAAATGATTTGAAAGATTTATCCAGTGGCATCCTTCCTCTTTATTTTCTTTCAATTTTTACCCAATGAATAGCGCAAGATGGCTTGTTCTATTCCAAAATCAGCAGTGTGAAAGCGATTTTCTTTCACACTTAACCCAATGACTAGCACAGTCTGGGTTGTGCTCCTCTGCTATACTGCAAAAATTCAGCCCTTTACAGCTCCTACTGTCATTCCTTTAATAAAATACTTCTGCAGGCAGATAAACAATATCGCTATGGGCAGAACCGATATGACAATCGCCGCCATAGCCGTGGTATAATCACTGGACTGTGCAGAAAACAGGGACTGGATTGCAACTGTCAGCGTTTTTAACTGTTTCTTGCTCACATAGAGGCTTGCCAGCAGATAATCATTCCAGATCTGGAATGACTGCATGATTACCAGTGTAGCCATAGCAGGTTTCAACAGCGGCAGAACGATTTTATAATAAGTTTTAAATACGGAGCATCCGTCAATACGCGCGGATTCTTCCAGTTCTACGGGAACAGTGGACATGAAGCTGTTCATCAGAAAAACCCCAAAGGAAACCCCTGTGGCAATATACATAAAGATAATTCCAATTCTGGTATTAGTCAAATGCATATTGAACCCAATAATGTAGATTGGTAAAAACAATGCCTGATATGGAATCAGGATTCCGATTATAAAATAAATGTAACAGAATTTGAAGAATTTATGATTGCATCTGGCGATTGCCCAGGCTGTTGTCCCGCACAGCAGTGCCAGGATCAGAACACTGATTGCCGTATATAAAAATGTATTTCCAAACGTAGTTACCAGGTTCAGTTTTTTAAATGCCTGTACATAATTATCCAGGCTGAAATTTTCGGGAAGTGCAATCGGGCTGCTCAGATAAAGTTCTTTCTTTGTCTTAAAGGAGTAATTTAAAATCATGAAGATTGGAGCCATAAAAGCAACTGCACACAGGCTCATTATGATTTGAATGATTAAGGTGCTTTTTGTATATGGCTGGGAAGGCGTATCTTCTTTTATCTTTTTTCTTCCAAACATTATGCCTGCACCTCCTTCTTCTTTAATCCTTTTACCTGTATCAGTGCTACCAGGAACAGTACCAGCACCAGAGTTACGGACATCGCAGAACCATAACCATACTGCCTCCCGTTAATTGCCGTTGTATAAGTCTGATAAATAATGGATGTGGATGCCCTTCCAGGCCCTCCCTTTGTGGAGGAAACCAGCAGATCATATACTTTTAAAGAGCCTGTGGTGATCCCTACCACACAAATCGTGATTGCAGGTGCCAGCATGGGAATGGTAACGTTAAAAAATCTTTTTACGGCTCCGGCCCCATCCACTTTGGCTGCTTCATAAAGTTCTGACGGAATTGACTGCAGTCCAGCCAGATAAATCAGCATCCAGTAACCGATCCACTGCCAGTTATTCGCTATCAATAATCCTGACAATACTGTTTTCCCGTCTCCAAACAACATAAAGTTGATATTGGTTCCCAGTGCATCATTGATTGCCGGCAGTACATTGGAATACATTTTCAGCCATACAAAACCTACGATGACCGCACTGATCAGACAAGGCACAAAGAATGCGGTACGGTAAATTTTCTGACCTTTAATTCCACTGTCCAGAGCTACTGCAAATAAAAGTGCAACAATATTCTGGATAACGGTATTGCCAATAGTAAATAATATTGTGAACCACCATGCCGACCTGAAATCGGAATCCTGAAACAGGTCTATATAATTTTTTAATCCTACAAATGGCTTCACCGCAGACATACCGTCCCAGCTGGTGAGCGAATACCGAAATGCCATTAACATTGGTATAATTAATCCGATCGTAAAAATAATAAAACCCGGCAGAACCAGTATCAGGTATTGGCGGAACAGTTTTTTATCCATGCTTTTTTTCTTATATTTAGTCATTATTTCCGCTTCCTTTCATTGAAAAGTGTAAAAGACAGCGGGGGAAAATTCCTTTTCCCCCGAAGCCTGCTATAAAGTGTGCTCCAGCCGGACAGTGCTGTCACTATTGTTAATGTCCGGAAGGAATTAGTTTGCTGAGCTGGCATCTACCCTTGCATCAGACGCTTTCAGGCATTCTTCAAAAGTCTCATCTCCCTGAAGCCATGCTGCTATATCTTTTGCATTCTCTTCCTGGAATCCGCCCCATACCAGCTGGTTATTACCAAGAGTTACGTCTACGATCATACCATCGGCTGCATATTGATCAATATCTTCCTGGCTGGGATTTGTAAAGGTTGGTGATACGTCTTTTAACATGGATGCTGTCTTGGTATAGTCATAGATTTCTACTGCAAGCTCCTGGTCAGATGTAAGCACATCCAGTACACAGTTGATCGCATTTTGATTTTCGCTCTTTGCACTTGTCATAACTGTGATATTTGGTTCGAATATTAATTTGGAATCACCTGTCTGATTCGGGAACGGGAAAATGCCAAAGTCAAAGTTCTCATCAATGTCAAGGAAATTCTGAATGGACCAGGATCCGGAAACTTTCATTGCCGCTTCGCCTAATACCATTTTTGCGTCACAATCTGTCTGTTCCATGGAGAATGTATTTTCAAATGTATTATCAAAGATTAATTTGTTGTTCTGATAAGCTGCCTGCATTTCTGTGCTGTCGCTGAAGGATACTTCTCCTGCCCTGAATTTATTTCCCCATTCAGGATCTTTGTTAAATACATCATTCATGGCAAACTGCATGGTTACATTTCCGATAGACCAGGTATCCACCATATGGCTTGCAAATGGGGTAATGTTTTTCGCTTTACAGTCGTCAATTATTTTCTGCAGGTCGTCCATTGTCTTAGGAACTTCCCATCCGTTGTCTTTGAACATAGTCTTGTTATAATAAACACCCTGGTAAAGTGCATTGTAAACCATACCATAAGTCTTGCCGTCAATCGTTACATTTTCTCTGGCTGCATCCAGCCCTCTGTCCAGGTATGTACTGTCGATTTCTCCCAACACACCCTGGGGTGCATAAGTGGCTACATCCTGAGCCTTTCCGATCATGATATCCGGCAGCCCTGACTGCATGTACTGCTGCATTTTAGGCTGAAAATCATTTCCCCAGTCTACACATTCCCATTCCAGTTTAACATTTGGGTATTTCTCAGCTAATGCTGCATCAATCATATCTTCAATACCTGCATCCGTGGTTGACTGTCCTGCCAATACGGAAAGGGTTACTTCTTCCTCCGGATTAACAGCTGCTGCACTGCCCTCTGCTTTTGCCTGGGTTTCTGCCGCATCTGTCTTTGCTTCTGTCTTCGCTTCCGTCACGGCATCTGTCTTTGCTTCTGTTTTCGCTTCTGTTTTCGCTTCTGTCTGCCCCTCTGTCTTCGCCTCGCTTTTAGCTTCTGTTTCCTTTGCTCCTCCACCGCAGCCTGCCAGCATGGAAGCTGTCATAGATGTAATTAACATAAAACTGATCACTGTTTTCTTCTTCATTTTTTATTCCTCCTTAGGACTTGTCTTTGTTATGTCTAAATTATAGCGTTTTCAATTAGGCAGCAGGTAGGACAAAACGGAAAAAATAAGTTGTACAATTTTGAAAATTAAAATTCTTTTTGTTCTATGTGTTACAAAAAACCGGGAGCCGGTTCATGTATCACCATGAACCGGCTCCCGTTTATGCACATCTTATTTCAATTTGATACTTTTAACAGCCGACCAGCTGCCATTGACATTTTTTCCTTTTACGGTACGGTATCCCCGCACTTTTACATAATAGGTTTTGCCTTTTTTAAGATTCTTTATGGTATATCCGGTACTGCTCTTTTTCACCTTAACCGTTTGATATCCGGAACTTTTTTTGGTGGAGTAAGCAATCTGGTATCCGGAGGCACCACTCACCTTTTTCCAGGACAGGCGCAGGCTGGTGGATGATGATTTTTTCAGAGTTACAACAGGTGCCGCTACTTTTGTCTTCACACTTACTATGTTGGAATAATCGGAGTACTTTGTCTGACCCTCCGCTTTTTTGTATGCTTTTACTTTATAGTAATAGGTGCGGTTAAACACACGTCTGGTGTCTTTATATGTTATGACAGAGCCTTTGGTGATGGTTTTTACCTTGTTGTATTTTCCTTTTTTCGTTGTGGAGCGGTAAATGACATAGCCATCCGCATCACTGACTTTATTCCATTTTACCTGAATACTATTATAACCAGCCGGTGACGCTTTTACCTTTGGTGACTGAACTGCTTTATCCGGTGAAGGTTCCGGCTGCGTAGTTTTCTCCTGAATATACAGCTCTACATTTGCAGTATATCCCTGATAGCCTATGGTAAGGGTTATTTTACCGCCTTTACCTGAATCAAATCCCGCTATCGTATAATCGGATACCGTTTTGGTGGTTCCGTCACTGTAAAGCGCAGTCACCCACAGAGAGGATTTATCAAATGCTTCCCCAGTCATATAGACTGCCTTATTTACCCATGCAGTAATATTCCTTAATACAGGATCCGGTACCGGTGCTACCGATACTTCTACCGTAAATGCTGCGGATTTACCCATATAAGAAACTGTGATTTCTTTCGTTCCCGCGGTATCAAAATCATACCCGCTTAAGGTATACGCATCATCTGCCAGCACTTTTTTATTTCCTTTTGTATCCTCAGCTGTAACCACAAGTCCGGACGGATCAAAACCGTCTCCTACATAATAAGACATCCGGTCCGGCGTCTTCGTAATTTCAATACGGGCGATTGCGTTCAGCTTATCTGCTGCATTTTCCAGACGGCTTTGAACTGCTTCCACACTCTCCTGGCGTACCTGGTCTTTATTCAGAATAAAGGCTGCATTTTCCATAGAGATCAGGAACTCGTTCCAGTCCTCATCAGATGTAATTCCCTGTCCGGTCTCCGCTTCATAATGCTCATATTTCTTAAATAAACTATCCAATTCATCTTTATGGACTGCTTTTTCCAGTTTTTCTACTGCTAATTCCAGATCGTAGAGTGCATTATTCACATCAGCCATGGTAATGCTATCGGAACCAATGATCCCTTCGGCATATTCATAGGCACTGGCAAACGCTGACCAGGTATCCGGATCATAGTCTTCTTCCTTCAGATCATAATATTTATCAACTGCTGCCTGTAATTCGTTGGTATCCGCCTGGTTCATGATATTGATATAGCTGATCACAGGTCCCCAAACGGCATTTGCTGCACAGGAAGTCTGTATTACCAGCTGTCTGTTTTCATCTGGCGTGGCCTTAGCTTTAATGATATATGGATTGTAGGAATCATTAGAAGCCTTAAAACCGTCTTCAATTACTTCGTTATTAAATGTTAGCTTCATTGTTCTGGGGTTCCCTGCATTTGTCCAGTTAGCCGGCACATAATATCCCACTTCCACATCATAAGTGGTTCCTGCATCCAGGTCAAACTGATATTCAACTCCTATATCGTCCACACTCTGATCCTTCGCATAGCGGAATGATTTGGATTTGGGTGATGCATCGGTAGCACCATCATTTTCACATGGCCATGTCTTCTCACCGGTTAAGAGATTCGGATACCGGTCATTATACACATAATTATCTACCACGCCCCATTTGTATCCGGTTGCGGGATCTTCCCCATAGAACTGGTCTGTTACCGTATTTCTGGAACCAAAGCTGTCTCCCGAACTTACCGTAGATGGGTCAACATCTCCTGCGTTTACTGCATATACATATTCCAGCTGTTTCTTCTGGGTTTTATATTCTTTAACTTCATAATAAGCTTGCACATCCATGTCTTTCTGCACATCGGTGATGCGGACAATCCCTCCGTCTGCCGTCAGCTGATCCATGATACTTTTTCCACCGGCAAAAGCCTCCGTTAGAGTACAGCCCTGATTAGCTGTAAAGGTCAGTATTACGTCTTCTCCTTTTTGTACATTGGTTCTGTCTGCGTTTACCTGGCCTCCGTCTGTAGACTTTGTGGTGACTTTACAGGTAGTATTTTCTTCCACAGCAGTTTCACCTGTGGTTTTATATATTTCAAACTTATCAAAATTGGGGGTGTAATTTGTCAATACGCCATAATCAATGTTCTCCGGACGGTGTTCCCATTTTCCTTCTTTCAGTACTCCATTTGTAACGACCTTAGAATTGTCATTGAAAATACGAATTGTATTATCTCCGGCTTTCAGGCTTACATCTACTACCTGTGCACGGAATGTTTCATCGCTGTAAGTATTTCTGAATACATATTTTACTGCTTCACCGCCGTTTACAGAGAAGGATGCATAGCGTTCCGTCATCTGTGCATTATAGTCATGCTTTCCAAACAGCTCACCGCTGGATTGATAAACCGCCATTTTATAAGCGCCGTCTTCAGGCACATTTACGTGAAGTACCAGACTGTTCTGATCTGCAGCTTCTCCCAGGTCTTTCACACGTCCCAAACCAAGGATGGTAAAGTCGGGATCATCTTCCGGAATTAATTCTACGCTGTTTGCAGCCTTTATACCGCTTACATAACCGCCTTCTGATGCAAATGCCTGTACATTCCGGCTGTTTCCTACTGCTGCCGCTCCTGTCAGTTCTCCAGATTCTGCCTCTACCACGGATACCGGCTGGCTGTCTCCGGCAAGTCTTACATTTACATAATCCAGATTTACGCTGCCGTCAGCATCAATATCCAGGATGTTAATTCCTTTTTGCAGGAATACGGTCTGATATGCTTTCATCCAGTTATCACCGGTTGCCACAAGTGCAATGGATGCACGGAGATTGTCCAGGTTCACTGCATCATTATCAATATAAATATTGGCTGTCCCATCCTGTTCTGCCGAATAGTTCAGGGCAATTGTATACATTCCGTTTTCCGGTACGACTACGTTAAAGCGGACACCACCGCCCTCTGTAACTTTGCGGTCTCCAAGTCCGGTTATATAGCCTCTTGCACCTTCCTTTACGGTTGTAAGGGTTGTCTGCTCACCCTTCAGCTCATTAAATTCTCCCAGTTCCGCTTCATATGTTGTATTATACCGGGTATCTTCTTCCTCTGTTCCCTTGTAAGTCAGGTAAACACAGTCCGGAGTCGCCTTACCCTGGCTGTCGGAACCTGCAATTTTCAGTGTATGGTTCCCGGCTGTCAGTTTCAGATAAGTGCTGTACATACCTCCCATTGACCAATGCAGGGTATTGGGAAGCTCCATTTGTATCGTCTCATTACCATCAACGGTCAGAGTCTGAATCGCCGTATATGGCGTGTTCTTGTCCGGATCTCCGGTATTCACACCGGTTGCCGCAGAATAAACCATATCGTATTTATAGTAACCGTCTTTTGGAACAGATACATTTAAAGTTACACTGTCATTTGCGGTGTCTACGTAATCCACTTTTTTTCTGTTGGAGCACGCATAGAACTGATCCGCACTTCCAATTTTGGCATTTCCGCCCAGAATACCATCTTCCGCCTCATACAGTGCTTTCCAGGTGCTGCCAAGAAGCCCTACTGCCTCATCATCACTTGCCTGAGTCACCGTTACACGGTATCCGCTCATAGAATTCATGTCGCTCATGGGAATTGTTACGGTTCCGTTCTCTACCGTCGCAGCGCCTTCTTTTACCGTACGCGGCTCATCTGCAACACCATGGAAACCGGTGTAATCCGTAGCTTCTACCTTTACATGGACTTTTGACGCCTCACCAAAAGTCTGTGTACTGTCTAAGTTGTCCAGCACAATATTTGCATTTCCGCTTTTTCCGCCAAAAATAACATTTGCACTTTTTTTGTTCTCATCAATGGATGCCGCACCATAAAAATCAGATTTTTCTGCGTTGGATGTCTGTACATTCAAATAACTGCCGGACATATCCCCATACCATTTGAACAGCCACCATGCTCCGCTGCCCTCGTTGTTATCTGCGGCAAGGCCATTTAAGTTATTGGAAAAGTGCCAGAACGGAAGGCATCCGGCAACATCGTAATCCTCGAACAAGCCTATCCAGCGAACCAGATTGCCGGGTGAGGCGCATTCATAACGGTCTGCATACTCATTAATTACAATTTCCCTTGGGGTAATATCCACCCCGTATTTCTCCTGGTTTTCTTCTGTAAGGTACTTCGCCTCAAGACTGCGGTAATGATTGTACTCATTGCCAAAGTTGTTAAACTGCCAGGTGGATAAGTCGTGCCAGGAGATAATCTGCGGCATACAGCTATGTTCTACGCAAAACTTAATGTATTGCTCCATAACTGAATTATTGTAGCCAGCCAGGTTAAGCCCTGCTGTCTTTGGTTCTGTCTCTATGCCGTTTTCCCGGTATACTTCTCTGAGGGCGTTAACCATGTCATTCCAGAACCAGAACATGCTATTCCAGCCTGTTACCTTATTTCCTTTGTCATCATGATATTCGCCTACCCAGTTTTCACTGGGTTCATTGTATAATACATAGACTGCTTCATCCTGGATACCCTGATCAATACAAGCCTGAGCCTGCATTTTCAGAATTTCCAGATAGTACTCTGTACCGGTAAACTCATAGAACCAAAGGGCATAATAATCCGGTACATAGATCTGAATATGCTTGCCGCCTGAATCCAGAAATGTCTTCGCCGTATCCAGAACATCACCATTGGGATGCTGCATGCCATTTGGCGCTTTCTGCACAGCCGTGTTGGGTTTTAACGGTGTAATCATATTGGATGTTGGAACCTGGTCATCTCCCTGTCCGTAAAGCCATCCGGTAGCCCCATGCTTCAGTGCCCGTCCTTGCGAGGACATATCCACCGTTAAAACAGGACTGTTTTCATTACCTGCAGCCTGCGCCGTCAAAGACGCCGCCGGAACTCCTGATGTCACAACCATAGCTGCTGCCAAAACTGCCGACAATAGTTTCTTAACTGCTTTCTTCTTCATTTTCTTCCTCCTTGCAATTTGATAGCTTTATTTTAACAGCATTGCAAAATGTTCTTGTAGGACAAAATTGAAAAACGGACTTGTACTTTCTTGTGAATATTTGGAAAATTCAGTGGAACACTAAGGTGTATTGACTCACTTAAAGAACAGTCGTATATAAAACAGGAGGTGTCCCCATGACAGATAATGAATTACTACAGGCAATCACAAGCATCATACAGCCAATGAAAGATAATATTGAAAATATAAAGGAACAACTGGCATCTATTGAAAAAACCGATGATGAATTACAGGAGAATCTGAGCAGAGTGGAGAAAAATATCTTAGAATCCCAGCAAAAAATAAATGAATTTGCCCGGCAGAATTAGAATCTGTTTGGATTTCCGCGGTTTGAAGTTTATTTATTGATATTGTTTGTATGTATGTATATAATTAGAGATGATGAGAATAAGAAGGCGGTTTACGCATTTGCAGCTTAACCCGCTGATGCTTAAAATCCGGTGGTATTACCTTCCGTTAAGCTCCACATTGGTTTACTCTATTGGTAACAATAGCACTATGAACGGTTTGCGCGGGGTTAGCGGCAGCGTTAAAAATAAATATGGATTTAACCGGATAATTTCAGCCTTGAAATCAAAATAATTATCATGCCACTGCTGTCCAGCGGTAACACAAAAACATTTTTGGGGAAGCAGAATTACATTGCCAGAAAAAAATAAATAGCTTAACGACGGTTTTGAAATAACGATCAAAGCCGCCGTTTTTATTTTTTAAGCAAGAACTTGTGTAAAGAGCTCATTTTAACCCACCCGGAAAAACAGCAAGAATGATTAAAAATAAGCCGTACATTTTTGTTATAATCTTAAATTATTGCAGTTGAAAGGAGGAAAAAGAATGCAGAATAAGAGCATTGAAAAAATTATATCCGCTATTGATTATATCGAATCACACTTGTCAGAAAAAACCGATCTGGATGTGGTTGCTAGCGCGGTCCACTATTCTAAGTACTATTTACACCGCACATTCACTACCAGTGTCGGTCTTACTATTCATGATTACATCCAGCGGAGAAAATTAACAGAAGCAGCCAAATTATTGGTATTTTCTGATAAATCGATATTGGAAATTGCCCTGATTGCCGGATATGAGAGCCAGCAGGCATTTACAAATATTTTTACTGCGATGTACAAGCAGCCTCCTAATAAATACAGGGAAAATGAAAAATTTTACCCGCTGCAATTAAAATTTGAGTTTAAAGGGAGGTATCATATGCTTCACAGTGATAAAAAACCTGCATGGGAAGTTACTTTTGCATCAAAAGAAGATATTCCATGCTGGATGGATTTAGTCCGGCTTGTTATTGATGGTTTTCCTCATTTGTATGAAGAAGAATATATTCAGGTACTTAAACAGCGAATAGACACAAAGCAGGCATTGATCTTAAAAGATGGCGGAATTGCAACGGGAATTATGCTTTTTTCTTATCAGAACGGAAGCATTGATTTCATGGGAACCCACCCGCTCTATCGTAATAAGGGTGTTCCCAAGGCTTTTCTGAATAAAGTAATGAGTGAACTGCTAAAAGGGAAAGACATCAGCATTACCACCTACAGAGAAGGTGACAGGGCGGACACCGGACATCGCAGAGAAATTCTGGAGCTGGGTTTTGCAGAGGCGGAGCTGTTGGTAGAATACGGTTATCCCACTCAACGATTTGTATTGCCGGGGGAGGGGAAAAATGTCAAACGATCTGAATAATGAAATTCCTTTTCCGGATGAAATCACCCATCTCGCTGAAATGAACGAAAAACTAAAAGACGCTCTGCAGGAAGCGGAATCGAAAGTAGACCGGCTGGATAAAGACTATATGGAAGCCAAACGCTACATGGCAGATTACCGTGGTGAAATTGACCCCCACGAAATGTTTCAAAATGAACTTGCTTTAAAGCAAATAGACCACATTGGTGCTTTTGCGGTAGGAGTACGGGATAAAATATACAAACTGAAAGATTCCCCATATTTTGCCCGCATTGATTTTTGCCCGGAAGATGAAGATCATGCAATGAAGCATTATATTGGCCGCTTCACATTCAGCCATGAGAATAAACTCCTTGTCTTCGACTGGCGTGCGCCCATAGCCGGCATGTTTTATGACTATGAGACAGGTCCTGCAGGATTTGATGCCCCCTCCGGAAGGGTAAACGGCAATTTAACCCGCAAACGCCAGTTTAAAATCAAAAATGGGAAGCTGGAGTATGCTCTTGAAAGCTCCGTTAATATTCAGGATGATGTCTTACAACGGGAACTTAGCCACACCTCAGATGAAAAGATGAAATCTATTATTTCCACTATTCAAAAAGATCAAAACCGCATTATCCGAAATGAAAAATCCGGAACATTGATCATCCAGGGTGTTGCCGGGTCAGGAAAAACCTCTATCGCACTGCACCGGATTGCTTTTCTGCTCTATCGATTTAAAGACCGGCTGTCCGCCAAAAATATCACGATACTATCCCCTAATAAAGTTTTTGGCGATTATATTTCCAGCGTCCTGCCCGAGCTTGGAGAGGAACCTATTTATGAATCCGGATTTGCTGATATCGCTGAAATTCAGTTAGAAGGAGTGATTGGATTTGAACCTGACCATGATCCGCTGGAGTCAAAGGATGAATCCTGGAACAGAAGAGTCCGTTTTAAATCAACACTTGAATTTGTCCGGCTTATGGACAAGTATATCGGACAGATGCATGACCAGATATTCCAACCCTCAGATTATACTTTTGGACCATTTACCGCTAAATCTAATTGGATACATGCACGCTACCATGCCTACGGCAGCTACCCTGTAAAGAAGCGTCTGCGAATGATCGCAGAAGATATACGTGAACGCTTTGAGACCGATAATATCATGGAACATGATTTACCCAGGATCAACTCCATACTGAAGAGTCTGAATACTATGCTTAAAATTAAAAATACACTTTCACTATACCGGGAATTCTACAGACAGCTAGAAGCTTCGGACATGCTTGTAATGGCGTCCGGCAAGACTCTGGAATGGGCAGATGTATATCCATTTCTCTACCTTCACGCGGCATTTGCCGGGTTGCAGGAAAGTAAAAGGATCAAACATCTGGTTATTGATGAAATGCAGGATTA
Source organism: Robinsoniella sp. KNHs210 (assembly GCF_000686105.1). NCBI lineage: Bacteria > Bacillati > Bacillota > Clostridia > Lachnospirales > Lachnospiraceae > Robinsoniella > Robinsoniella sp. KNHs210. The sequence goes on along the minus strand of NZ_JMLZ01000001.1, from coordinate 1,003,095 downwards.
CACGCCCATCCAATATGCGGTCATCAATATTTTGTTTAAATGCCAGAAAACAATACTGGGGGACTTTGGCCAGTTTATCAATCCAAACCATGTGCATACATTGGAGGATTTAAAGGCATTATATGAGGATGCCGAACTAATCGAACTAAATAAAAGTTACCGGTCTACATATGAAATTATAACCTTTGCCAAACGCATACAGCATGTGACATCCCTGGAACCTATGGAACGCCACGGTGATGACCCTGGGCTGATACAATGCAGCAGCAGCCCAAACGAAATCAAACGAATCCAAATGGAAATTGAACAGTTTCTGAAACGTGAAAATGCTTCTCTTGGAATCATAACCAAGACAAATCAGGCAGCAAAAGTTCTCTATGACCAGCTTGCAGCAACTTGCCCTTGCCCTATACATCTGATTACACCGGAAAGTACTAATTTTATTAACGGGGTATCCATCACCTCTATCCAGATGTCAAAAGGTCTTGAATTTGATGAAGTCATCATTCCTGAGGCAGACAGGAAAACCTATACTACTGCATATGACAGAAACCTGCTTTATATTGCCTGCACGCGGGCGATGCACCGTTTGACGCTGATGTTTGTTGGGGAGATGACTGAATTGATTAGAAAAAGGGATGACTAACGTAAAATATTATTCGCCTTGATGAAAAATATAAAAAGAGAACACTACTTTGTGTTAAACTGTATTAGGCGACCAAACCAAATACATACAAAAGAAGTGTTCTCTATGATTAACAGTATAATATATTTTGAAGAAAAATGCATCCATAAATTTATAAAATTGGAAAAAGAAATTAATCTATTTTTCACGTCTTACTCTAACTCATAAACACTCCCATAAGATACTTTATATAATAGTGTACTGGTTTTAAAATTTTTATTTTTAGATAAAATTTTATTGACCATCTTATCCTGATTTAATGAGTCACTTACATAAACCTGCATCTTATCAAAACCTGTTATATCTATATTCTCTAGTTTCTTAAGATTCTTTTTTGATATATAAATTATTGATTCATTATAAGATAATTCAAAATAACTTCCCATTAGCTTCCACTGCTTACCATCATAGATGCAAATCATTGGTTCATCTTTGTGTTGTTTTGCGATATCAATTATATTCTCTTCCTCCAGAAATAAATAGGACATCCCTTGTTTATAACTGGAATAAAAAGATAATAAACATATAAGGCTGACTATGGTCAATACTATAGTGTTTGCCCTGCCTCTGAATATGGTTATCATACTACGAAATAAAATGCCTGTAAGTCCGATTATAATAAATGGATAAATACAGAATATATAACGAGGTGTCTGGAATGGAGATATTTTAATAACCAATATTGTATATGCCAAAACAGTGAAAATAACCATCATCACTTTGCCTTTAAAAAAACAAACTACAGTCTTCTTTTTCAAGTCTTTTATATTCATTAAAATTGCTATTACCGCTAATATTATTATAATAAATGCAAAAATTCCAAACTTATTTCCAAAGAAACTATTTTTGAATATCTCCAAATATTTATCAAGGCGCTCAAAAAAATCTCCTCCTTTAGCAAGGTTTTCAAATGACTGCTCTCCCCTGTAGCCATCACCAAAGATTTGATTAAGCATTGCTGGAAATACTGCTATGGATATTATCCCTGCCGCAGCAAGGGTAAAAATATACCCAACCACATCCTTCCATCTTTTTTTTATCAATAGATTTATTCCAAAATAAAGACAAAGAAAAAACAAAAATATAAGAAAATAGTATTGTGTCAATGTCCCCAGAACTGTAATACACAATAAAGCCACATAAAAAAGTTTATCCAGCTTCTTCTTGTCATAGTATAATAAGAATAGCCACACCACCGCTAATATCCAAATATTTAAAAGGATATACATTCGTAAAAACATGATACTGTTAATGACGGCCGGACATACTGAAAAAAGAACTGTAGACAAAAAAACTGCTTTTTTATCTTTTATTAGTTCTTTTGACACTAAATAAACCAATATTGTCACAACTAGAGAAAAAAATATATTAACTCCTAATCCAATCCATTTTGTAAATACCTCAGGAAGAAAAGAAGAAATTGTGTGTATAAAAAAATAGTACAATGGTGGATGGACATCTTCTGCCTGGTTCCTCCAAACCATCTCATAATCAAATCTGTTATCCTTATTAGTTGTATAATGTTCTGTAAATGGACTGCCGCCAGAATAGATTCTGCCATCTTCTATGAAGTCATTGGCGCGTTCCTGACCGTTAGATAATGCATATGTATAAAATTCATCTATGTGAAATCCTACTTTTTGATTGCCAAAATAAATATAAATTAGGCTTTGCAAAATAAGAACCACTAATATGCCTACAATTATTTTACCATGTTTTTTCTTTTCCATCAGATATTTACTCCGTTATTATTTTTTCTATATATCAGTTTTCCTGGAGCGTGTTTTAGAAATTATTGCACCAGTCTGACCTTCCCACCTGAAGGGATCAGCCAGGAACAGCATTTTTCTTTACAAACAAAATTGGACGTTCCTTCACTTCCAGATAGGCTTTGGCCATATATTATCCCAGTATCCCTATACAAAATAATGGAATACCACCAATAAATAAAATAATACAGGCCAAAGATGGCCAGCCAGCAACCGGATCGCCTTATAATTTCAACACTATTTTTTAACTCTCACCAAACAATTTTTCTTACAGAATGCTATACCATATTTAATAATGTCTTCATACCCTTCTTCTATCAGTTCATCATCATAGTGTTTTACTTCAATCTGATTCAGGGCTTCCTGGCACTTATCTTCCATTTTCCGGGGACTGGCAGTGCACTTTAATTCTATGATGACGGCCTTTTCGTTAAAATCCGGATGACGAATGATAATATCACTGCGTCCATCTCCGCTTTCCCTGTTTGATTTTACATAATAATCACTCATTCCGGAAAGGCATCCCAACAGAAATCCATGATAAAAGTTTTCATTATAATCTTCGTAGCTGATGGTATCTCTTAACAACTGTTTTAATTCCTGCTCTACCTCTGCCTCATCTGATCTGAGAATTGCTAAATACAATTTCTGTAAATTTCTGGATTGAATCATTTCCTGAAACCATCCCATTATCTTGTGCCGGAAAATGTAAGCTACTTCTTTATTTGGTATTTTCAATGTTATGAAATGATCTCCGTTATCATCAAATCTTTCACTTACCTTTTTCAGATAACCTGTAAAAAACATAAAATTCCACAGGTTATTGGTACTGTTGTATATCTCATCATAAGTGACATCTTCATGTACGGGCTTCTCTATTTCATCTCCCTGCATTAACATTTCCAGATCGCTCTTTGTCTGGAGATCATTTGCCTTTTCTACCATTGTACGGACTATTGAATTGGAACTGGTTGTTCCCCAATAGGATATGGGAAAACCATGTGACCCATAGTAACTATCCTTTACATAACGCACGATACTCCAGGGATTATAGACTTCTGTGTTTCCAAACAAGTAACCGTCATACCAGTCTTTGATTGCTTCCTTCTTTTCTTCCAAACCATAATACTTTAACATATCATCTATTTCAATTTCTGTAAAGCCAAAATGCTCTGAGTAGTGCACACTTAGGATTGAAATAATTTCCAGATTATTTAAGCCTGTAAAAATGCTTTCTTTTGAGATGCGCAGACACCCCGTCATTACGGCAAATTCCAGATATTTATTAGTTTTTAATGCCGATTCAAATAAGGATCTCACGAAAAAAACCATTTCATTATAAAATCCGCTGAAGTATGCATTTTCCAAAGGAACATCATATTCATCGATCAGAATAATTACCGGCGTCTGATAATACTCATACAGACACTTGGATAAAAGCTGTATGGAATCCAGATAAACACCTGTATCACCTTCTGCGTCCAGTATTTTTAGAATACGGTCTTTTTCTGCTTCATATTCCAGTACTTCTTTTCTGTGCCTCTGAAATTCACTTGAAATTGCTCTCTTAATGCTTAAGATAGCATACTCAAAGTTTGCTTGCTTTGCACCCTTTAATGTAAGATTAATGACGGGATACTTTCCTTGATATTTCATGTATTGTTCCCCGGTCCGGGCGATCTTTAAATCCAGAAAAATTTCTTTATTATTTTCTTCTGATATTTCGAAGAAATATTGTAACATGCTCATATTCAGGGTTTTACCGAATCTTCTTGGCCTTGTGAATAAGTTTACTTCACCTTTTAAGTCTATAAGTTCTTTAATAAGCAATGTTTTATCTACATAATAATATCCCTGTAAAATTATTTTTTTGAAGTCATCAATTCCAACCGGTAATTTTTTAAGTTCCAAATACCCACCTCATCTCTATCCAACATATTTATTTGCAATCATTATGACTTTTCTATAAATGTCATATTGTTCTTAACATATGCTGCACTATATTATTAATTATAAACATTATACCATTCTCTAATCAATCTGAAAAGGGAGACATCTGATTCTAATTTAGCTTCTAATTTAACTTCTAATTTAGCTATCATTTAACCTATAATCTAACCTATTATGTGATAAAATATAATCAATATTTTCAGCTACTAATTCAATACGCACTCTCCTCCCGCTCCCGATCCGCATATGTCAATACTTCATCCAGGGTTTTCTCCCCCTGGAGCCATAAAAGCTGCTGGGCAGCCAGATCATTCTGAAAGGACCAGACAAACTGAGAGTTGCCCAGGCTCACTTCTACGACCTTGCCATCTTTCTCATATCTGTCTATGTCATCCTGAATCCTGCTGCGGCTGGCCGGTTCTACTCCTTTTACGACTGAAGCCGTCTGGGTAAAGTCCAGAATTTCACGTTCCAGTTTTTCGCTTGTCAGCAGGGTGCTGAAGATATCGTTAATCAATTCACTGTGCTTTGTTTTGGAACTTTTCATAAAGGTCATGTTTGTCTCCCTGATGAGCCGGGCATCACCATTTTCATTGGGAAATGGAAAGATTCCCAGCTCCATATTCTCGTTATACTGGCTCGTAAACTGCATGGACCAGGATCCGGTCAGATACATTGCAGCCTGTCCTTGCGTAAACCGGCTGTCACTTTCAAACTGATCAATCAATAGTGCGTCCTGCCAGCTGGCATCCAGTATCATTTTGTTATAAGACAGACAGCGCCTTATAACCGGGCTGTCCGTAAAGTTAACCCCACCCTGCCTGAACCGGTCTCCCCATTCAGGTGTGCTGCTGAATATTTCATTCATAAAGAACTGCATGGTCATATTTCCCACTTTCCAACTCTCCCTGAAATGGCTGGCAAAGGGTGTTACACCATTTTCTTTTAGAACTTTTATAATATCACTCAGCCCTTTCTGTGTTTCCGGCACTTTCAGATTATACTTTCTGAATATCTCTTTGTTATAAATGACGCCCTGATACCAGGCATTATATGGCATTCCATACACAGCCCCGTCTACCGTCACTGCTTTTAACGCTTCTGCTCTGATTCTGTCTGTATAATCTTCCGGCAGAACAGACAGATTCCCGGTGTGGGCATATGCCTGAACATCCTGCGCTTTTCCAATCATAATATCGGGAATGTCTCCTGCCGCAAACCTGCCCTGCATTTGGGAATTGAATTTTTCTCCCCAATCCACGCACTCCCACTGGAGTTTTACATTTGGATATTCTTCAGCGATAACTTCATCAATCATATCTTCTATACCTGCATCGGAAGTCGATTGTCCCGCCAGAACCGTCAGCAAAATCCCGTCTTCGTCCTGATGGTACACCGGCACTTCCTTCTGCCCGCATCCTGTAAGAAACAAAAGGACAGCTATGCACATCAGGATTATTTTTTGGCATGTTTTAAAATTGCTTTCCGTTGGCTGTACATCACAGTTTGCGGGAGAATTTGCCCGCATGAAGGGGGCGCTGCGGGCTGGTTTTTTGTAATCGTGATATTTTCTCATACTTCCCTCTGACCGGTAATACCCGTTCTGTAGTCTCTCGGACTTTTCCCCTCTACTTTCCGGAATACACGGCTAAAATAAGTGTAATCATCGTATCCAACCATAAAGGCGATTTCGGTAAGGCTTACCTCTTTATTAGCCATAAATTCTTTTGCCTTTTCAACTCTTAATCGAGTGATATAGACCATTAAATTTTCCCCTGTTTCCTGCCGGAACATCTTGGAAAAATAAGAACTTTCCACATTGAACTGCTGAGCAAGAGAGGACAGGCTCAGTTCTTCAAAGTAGTTGCTGTCTATAAACTGTACTGCCTGTTTTACTACACTTCGTATAGAGTCTGTTGCAGCTTCTCCCTGATTGGTGACGGCAAACTCTATAATGTCACAAAGCACTTCACACAGCACATCCGCATCCAGAAGTTCGATGATCTTATCTGCCACATCTGCCATATTTTCCATATCCATTAATTTTTTCGGATTTCCCTGCTCTGCGGTATAATCTGTAAAAATATTAAGGATTTTCTTGACTGTCTGCTTTACCTCCAGATACTCCCACTTTTCTTCCTGACATCTTCGCAGTCCAATAGTATCAAAGATCAATTGTTTTAACGCTGATTTATTTCCCCTTTGCAAGAGGCTCTTAATCTGTTTTTCATACTCACTGCTCAACTGGTTATGAACCTTTTTCTGGTTTTCCGTGCCCCTGCCGGCAATGAGAATCTCATTTCGATTTTCGTAAATTCTGGTCATAAAAAGCGCCACGGTCTGAATATATGCCATATGTATGCTGTCCATGGTATAGCTGTGCTCACTGATGCAGGCTGTTACCGGAGAATTCGCTGCCGGTGCAAGATATATAATAAGTTTTTCAGCCGCCTTCTTCAATTCTTCATTTTCGATTTCAGAAACTACAATAAACTCGTTGGATCGGAAAATATGATTAAATACCATAGAGCTCTCTTTTGAAACAATATTTTTGATTTCCTTTTTCACATGATAAGAAAGCTTATTCATATCATATTGATACTTCTTCATAAGCTCATTCAAGTTATGTATTTTAATCAGCATCAGGCTTGCGCCTGCAAAATTAATTTCACTGTTCATAGTAATGGTTGGTGTAAACGGCGTATCTTCCCGTTCCACCAAAAGGCTGAATTCACGGTCCTGTATCAGCGAGGCTGCTTTTAGCAGCTTCATTTGCCGTTCTTCTTCCTCCTGTTTTGCACACCTGCGGGTGCTGATAATTTCAAGCGCCTTCGACAGCGCATTTACCAGATCGATTTTGGTCACAGGCTTTACCAGATAGTTTATTGCCCCTGACATAAATGTATCCTTTACGTATTGAAAATCATCATACCCACTTATGACGAAAGTAATTATATCAGGGTATTTGTCTTTGATAATGGACAGAAGTTCTACTCCATTTATAAAAGGCATGTTTATATCGGTTATCAGTATATCCGGCTCTTCCAGTTGGATTTTATTTAACACATCTTCCCCGTCTACTGCCGGTTCCATAAACTCTAAGGAATATTTCTCCCAACATATCATATTCCTTATTTTCTCCCTTGTCCAATACTCATCATCTGCAATCAGGACTTTATAGGCTGCTGCATCCATGAACTGACCTCCTCCATTTTTACTCTTGGTATTTTCAGATATATTCTGGTTCCTTTTCCCACCTCACTTTCCACATGGATTCCATACTCTCTGCCATACAGCATTTTCATACGGGCATTAATATTATTTAATCCGATGGAGCTTCCTTTTTCCACCAGGTTAATATCGTTTTTCTCCAGAATCTCATTCACTTTTGCAGCATCCATTCCAACTCCGTTGTCCTGCACACTGATCCATAAATTTCCCTCCCGCACCTGGGCGCAGACTATAATCTCCTTGTCCCCCCTGGTGTTGCGCAGTCCATGGTTTAAAGCATTCTCTACTAATGGCTGTATGGAAATTCTGGGAACTGTATCCTGAAGCACTGTTTCATCTATATCAAAGCTATATTTCACATTATCCCGCATCCTTACATTCATAACATAAATATAATTTTTCAGATGCACAATTTCTTTTGCTACCGTAGAAAAGGGATTTTTCATATCCAGGCTGTACCGGAAAATATTAGAAAGGGACTGGCTGAGTCCACTGACTTCGGGACAATTCTGAATCTGAGCGATACTGCTCATGGTGTCCAGGGTATTGTACAGGAAATGTGGATTGATCTGCGCCTGAAGCGCCTTGTATTCTGCCCTGTTTAGCAGCAGCTTCGTCTCATACTCCTGGCTGATCAGTACCTCCATCTGATCCAGCATCTCGTTGAAACTCTGTCCCAGAATCCCTACCTCATCTTTGTTATGTACATCTACCCGCAAATGGGTTTCTCCGCCTTTGATCCGCTCTATGGTCTGCATCAGCTTATCAAGAGGCTTTGTCAGTCCCCGGGATACCAGAATCGTCAATATGGCTGCGGCTATAATCATAATCAATGCAATGAAAATCAGATTCTTTGTAAGCGCCTTCTGATTCTGCACCAGCAGTGACCTGGGCATGAGAGAATAGGCATCCATGTTATACTTCTTCTGAGGAACCTGGAAAAACACCCGTTTCGATGTAGTTAATAATTTTGCTACATCACTGGATGATGTAGTCTGTATCTTGGCGCTGATTTCATTGTAGTATTCCACATCCTTGCCTTCCAGGCTGCCGATACTTACCGCCGGCCTGTCTCCGGATGGCTGAATCCACATAAACATGGTTTTATCCGTACTGTACTTTTCCATGATGGAACGGATAACTTTGCTGTCAATATCGCAGACCGCATATCCGATTACATCATTTAAATTGCTGTTATTATAAATCTTCAAAACCAACCGAATAATATCCGTTTCCCGGTATTGGTTATAATAACTGGATATCAGCATCGTCGTGTCGTCCGACTCCACATACTCTTTCACAACCCCTGCGTTTTGGTTCTCCGCATCCTCATAAATATCCGTCTGATAATTATGCTTGGGCGTAACTGCCCTTCGATAAGTGCTGATAATCTCGTGCTGCGGATTGTATAGATACATTGCCACCACTCCATCTGTAGTGGCAAAATGGCTGGTGCCAAAATTATAAGCCAAACGATAATAACCGGTTCTCAGATTTTCTATTTTCTCTTTATTTTTCAGTCCTTGAATCAAGTCTTTTTCACTGTAAATTTCGATCATATTGCTTTCCATATTTTTTACAAATCCATATATTTCGTTCTGCATGTTTTGCAGCGAAGCAAAACTTTCCTCTTTCGCCTGATTATAGATCAGACCTGATGAAGAATTTTCAAACAGGATGGTCTGTAAAATAAGTGCAAACAAAGTCAATCCCAGGCACAGGATTAATATTTTCACCCTCATCTTAAGATTTAACTCCAATCTTTTTTTCCTTTTTTCTTTGTCATGGTCTTTCATATTTAAATGGTACCTGTCCTTTGCACTGTTATTTTATACCGCTGTATTTTCGTTGTATAAACTGTCCTGTCAACTGTTACCATATTATCATATATTTATAAATTTGCAAATGTCAAACACCCTGTTTTTGTGTAAAAATACTTTTTGATAAAAAATATCCCTTCAATCCGTGTCATATTTCACAACAGATGAAGGGACATGCCTACTCTATTAATCTAAATAACGATTCAAATACTCTGCTCCAGGCCCACCCGCATATTCATAGAAATCTTCTGCAAAAATGCGTCCGCTGAATATCGGATAGGGTAATGGTATGCGCACAATATCTCCTTGAAATACCTGCAGTAACAAAGGATCTGCAATTACAATGTCTGCCTTTTGTCCACACAATTGCCCACACAATTCTTCAGGAGAGGTGAATTGTAACACCTCTTTTGCATATTGGCGGTAAAAGGACTGCATCCCCGGGTTGGGGCATATGCTGATATTTGCACATTTGTAAACCCTTTTTCCGTTTGAAGATAATTTTTAATTCCATAAGACAGCACAGGTTCACCAATGATCACAACATTTCTGCTGTCCCTACTGTCTGGACTCTCAGCCTGCTTCATTACCTGTTCCAAATACAGGGTTTTATTTTTGATGGATGCGATTTTATTTATAAAACCTTCCAGCATCCTTTCACCCACTGGCATTGCATCCACATATGGTATGTTGTATTTATCTTTTATCCACTGTGCCAGTTTCAATCCTTCCGTACTCACAACCCAAGTCAGAAAAGGGAGTGGGGCATTACTTTCTGTTTCCTTGTTACTCCAGATCGTAATACTGCATCCAATGTTGTTTAAACTCTCTATTACAGGATTCAGATGTTCGATTTTACCTGTTCCTAATCTTGAATATCCCAAAATCCAGATGTGGCAGCTGTTCCTTTCATCAGGCGAATGCTTTAAGAGCAGTTTCTGTCCCAGCATAAGCCATGCCTGAGCCATTGCCGGGGGCGCTCCCTCAAATCCGTCGCTTGGCAGATATACACAGGGTCTGCCGGATTTTTCAAGTTCTCCGGTTATGCCTCTTACATCCATTCCAACCGTTTTAATGACCGCACTTCCCAACAGGCATAAAAGTCCCTTACCGGTAAGTTGATGGACAGCTGCATCTATAAGCTGTTTTTCACATCCCAGACAGACGTTGGCATCATGAAATCTGGTGCTTTTCAGGTCATGCATACCGTCTGTTCCATCAGCACTTTCAATACAGCTTTTACATCCTCCGGGTGTAAGCAGTAAAGTCTCACAGTTCCATTCCTGAAGCAGTGACGCAATCCCGGAAAAATCCGGCGCAGGCGGAGGCAGCGGGATATCTGGCTGCTGATCTGGCTGAGCTGCCTCCTGCTCTGCCTGGGATGCCTCCTGCTCTGTATGAGCTGGCTGCTGCTCTGTATAGACCGCCTCCCGATCCGCCTGGACTGCCTCCTGCTCTGCCTGGACGGCCTCCTGCTCTGCCTGGACTGCCTCCTGATTCTTCTCTATCTCCGCCAGGATTCGTCGTAAGGATTCCGCCGGAGGTTTTCTTCTTTTCACCAGCGGGCCCCGGTACAGTATTTTGACCGGAATGTTATGTGGATTGGATACTTGTTCCAACTCTTTTTGAAAATCCCATAGAGTCAGAACTTCCATACAGGATGCATAGACAATAACACCCCGTATGCCTTCCATTTTCAGCGCCTTCCCAATGCAATTTCTCAGTTTTCTACCCTGCATTCCCATTCCATATTCCCGGGCAGTCACCGGACAGCCAAAAAATTGCTGCAGCTTTCCCAGCTTGCAGGCCCGAAAATATAGTATCCGTACACAGGCTAAAGAGCCTGCTGCTACCAATGCCAGCCCTTTCTCCTTTAAAATCTGATCCGGAATTTTCTGCATATCAGGTGATTCGTCTGTCAGAACAATTTCAATTTCACATTTATTCATCATCCATTTTCCTTACCGGTGTTTAATAGGATGTTCCTTCCGCAGCCTCATCCCATTCCGATATTTCCTCTCTAAATATCTCCATTCCAAACTGCTCCATTTCCTCTGCATCCAATCCCCGGAAACACCTTACTGCCTTGTGTCCAGACAGAGCATTTGCAAATTTTTTTAATGCAGCCGTATTCATGCCGTACGGAAATTCCTGCGTAAAGAGCATTCTTTGAAATTCAGCCATCCTCATTTCGCTGCTCTCCCGGATTGTTACGGTGATCGGTGCTCCGGTTTTTACTGAAAACCTCTCACCGATCCGTATATCCCGTTCATCTTTCACATGATTCAAAACCAGGCCGCCCAATAAACTGTTATCCTCTGCTGAATAGCGCCTGATGCCTTTTAAAATATTATTTGCAGCATAAATGGACATATAATCCGGTGAAGTAACAATATATACCTGATCCGCATAGTGCTGTCTCATCGGTACTGAGAAGCCGCCGCATACCACATCTCCCAGAACATCGTACACAATGACATCCCATGATTCATCCAGGATTCCCATACGTTCCAGTTCATCCATAGCTGCCGTTATTCCAAGTCCTGCACAGCCGCAGCCTGCCTGAGGGCCACCTGCCTCCAGACACTGCACACCGTTTACTCCTGCAAACAGCACATCCTCCCGGACTAATAACTCATCTTTCTGATTCAGCTGATCCAAAAGAGTGGGTATCCTCTTCCCTGTCAGACCTCTTGTGGAATCCGCTTTGGGATCACAGCCTATATGTAATACTTTTTTCCCTTCCAAGGCCAGTACTGCCGATACATTAGAGGCAATCGTTGATTTCCCGATACCTCCTTTTCCATAAAATGCAATTCTAATAGTTTTCATCTTTCTCCCCATATCTTACTGCAGATTCCCCTGCAATTTTACTGCTTTCCATATTTACTGCTTTCCATTTCACTGCCTTTCTTTTTACTACCTTCCTATTCACTGCATTCCTATTAACTGCATAACTATTAAATGCCTTCCATTTCACTGCCTTCCTTTTCACTGCCTTCCATCCCGGCTACACAGGCTTTCCTTCCAACTTCTTTTATATAAACCATATGGACATCAATATCATACAGACGTTTCAGATTCTCTTCCGTCATGATTTCTTCCGTACTTCCCACCTGCAGTCTGCCATCCGTTCCAAGCATACCCACCGCACCTCCTAATAGCAGAACGTGATCGGGCATATGGCTGGTAATAATGACACTATAACCTTTCTGCGCTAATCTTTGAATGAGCTGGATCATGCGCAGTTGATTACCGTAGTCCAAGTGGTTGGTTGGCTCGTCCAGCATGATTATATCGGGCTGCTGTACGATTGCCCTGGCAATGATTACCTGCTGCCGTTCCCCTCCGCTTAATTCCGTATAAGGACGTTCTGACAGATGAGTAATCCCCAATTCCCCCATCGCTTCCCTGACCAGTTCATAATCCTGTTCCCCTGGCTGTGCACATAATCCAAGGTAGGGTGCCCTACCCATGACGATAAACTCTTCGGTGGAGTAAGCATATGCCGGGGTATGGGATTGGGGAACGTAGCCGATTGTCTGGGCTATTTTTTTCAGAGAAGAATCAGTGAGATTATGTCCGTTTAATAATATTTGCCCTTTTGCCGGACGCAATAAGTTAGCCAGGCAATTCAGAAGAGTGGATTTTCCTGCACCATTCGCTCCCAAAATGGAGAAGATTTCTCCTTTTTGCAGAGTGAAATTAACATCCTGAAACAGCATCCGGCTATGATCACTATGATAAGAAAATGCAAGGTCTTTTACTTCTAAAATCATGACAGCTTCATCCTTTGCTTTAATAATAAGTAAAAATAAAACGGCGCTCCAATTAATCCTGTCAAGATAGAAAGCGGCAGCTCTGCACTGGTTAAATTTCTTGCCAGCGTATCAATCAACAGCAAAAATATGGCACCCAGTACTGCAGAAACCGGAAGCAGTTTTCTGTTATCAGGCCCCACCAGCATTCTTCCAAAATGTGGAATGACCAGACCGATCCATCCGATTGTTCCGCTGATACATACCGCACTGGCTGTAAGAACCGTAGCACAAAATATAACCAGCCCTCTGGATTTTTTAATATTTGTCCCCAGAGTTTTTGCCTCATCTTCTCCCAGGGAAAGAATATTGATCCTCCAGCGGATCAGCAATAATACCAGCATAGACACAATAATCGCGGGTCCTGCATAAAAAATATCCCGCCACACTATGCTGGAAAGACTTCCTAACTGCCAGTGGGTTATGGATGCAAGCTGTGTATCCGGGTCTGCCAGGTATTTTAGCAGCCCTAATACAGAGTTCATCAGTCCTCCCACAATTACCCCTGCCAGCACCAAAGTCATCATGGAGTTATTCCGGATAAATCTGGGAATTGCAGTGGCCGCCATTACGGCTATTATTCCACCTCCAAAAGCAGCTATCTGGATTACCAGTTGATTTGACTGAAACAAAATTGCCAAAGATGCCCCGACACAGGCTCCTGCGGATACGCCCAGCATATCCGGTGCCACTAATGGATTTTTAAGACTCCCTGATAAGATGCACCCGATAAGGATAACGCTGCTCCTACAAGAAGCGCCGCCAGGATACGAGGTAGCCGCAGCGTAAAAACAACTCCTTCCGCCTGCTTCTCCCATGTTTGGGGAATGTCCAGAATCTTTGAAAAAATTATTTTTATAACATCAATTGGAGAGATAAAGTATCTCCCCAATCCAATCGCCATTATTGTCAGTGCCAGCAGCAGCAATATCATGAAAGTTAAAATCACCCCATAGGTTTTCTTCTTTTTTATTTTTGATTCCATAAGGTGCCTCTCCCGTTTCTATTTTACACTGTCTGCATTAGCCGCGTCACTCATGATCTGTGCCAAGTCCTCATCCGTTAATGTATATTGGAAATAATTAGTGAAATAATCTTTCACTTCTTGTTCTATATTGATATCCGAGAAAATATCCGGCTGTATTAACGTTGCCAGCCACATCATCATCAGAGGGGTTTCCACACCGGGAGCATCCCAGCGGTAAATTCCCAGGGGCGTCTTATACACTTTTTTATTGATTACGGCATTTACATTACTCCAGTCCTGACCGTCAATCTTATTCTCATATAAATCCTCAGGGACAAAATCATCAAACCAGCTCAATAAAATAATATCCGGGTTGATTTTTATTATTTCTTCCATGGTAATATCAGAGATATCGGCTGCCACATTATCTGCTCCTGCCAATTCCAGCGCTTCTTTGATAAAATTATCGTTTCCCTGCAGCTTTAATTCGGTATTCCTTAAATACAAAACCTTTGGCTTTTCAGCTCCGGCTGTCTTGTCCTGATAAGATTTGATACGGTCATAGGTGTTCCCATAGAGATCAATAAATTCCTGTGCCCTGTCTTCCTTGCCAAGCAGCTGTCCGATTGCGTTAAAACTGTTCTGCAGCTCCTCAACGGTTTCGTTTTTCACCATGACCGGAACTATTCCCAAATCCTTCAGCTGCTTCGCTTCATCTGTCTGATAATCCCAGATGACTACAGCCTGTACGCCTGCCTTTACCATTTCTTCCATATTGATTGAAAAATCTTTCCCGATACTGGAAGTATCCAGTGTGCCGTAATGGCTGTCCAGCTTTTCAAAGAAATTACCGGTATATGCCTTCATAGCTCCTGGATTAATGGAAACCATTCGGTCAGAACTTCCGTCTATCGCATAGATAACGGACGACCAGGGCAGCGGCGTTACTGCAATTTTTGAAATATCTGCCGGCACCTTTACTACATTTCCTGCCGCATCCGTTACTTCCCGGACAGCTTCCTCTGCAGCGGTTTCCTGCGCCCCATTCGTTTCACCTGTTTTTGTTCCCTGCCCGCATCCGGCAAACAGTGACATACACATAGCCGCTGTCAGGATCACAGCCGCTGCCTTTTTACCGATTTTGCCTGTCAGTTTGCTTGTGCTGTTCTTTTGCATTTCCTTCTTCATGTTCTTATCCTCACTTTTCTAAATTAAAAAAATCCTTTTCCGAACATCAGAAAAGGATATGCAAAAAAGAGAGGTACTCCCCTTTGCTATACCCTCATTCAATGTTTCGTTAAATAAAGGGTTCCGGCAAAATATTCAAGTATCCTGGCTCGACTTCACTGCTGCAACAGACTTCCCGGAGTTTCCTCCAGTGTCATTTTTGTTACAGCTCCGTCCTACAGTGGCGGCACCGCGCCGGCTTCAGACCGGCTTCCATAAAATATTCTGCTTAAACTATTTTTAATATAACATATCAACTTTATTAATACAACCGCTTATCTAAAAGTATTTTTCTATTGCCTGCTATCAATTTTTTTGATAGTATAAACCAAAGGAGGATACGGTCATGACCTTACAGAACTTAAAATATATTATTGAAATATCTAATTACCAGTCATTTTCAAAAGCCGCTCAGGTATTGTTTGTCTCCCAATCCACACTTTCTACAGCCGTAAAAGAAATAGAACAGGATCTGGGGATTACACTGTTTCACCGCACCAACCGCGGCATAACCCTGACTTATGACGGAGAAGATTTTATCCGGTATGCAAAGGAAATCGTTGGACAGACACAGTATCTGGAACAGCGCTATCGAGCCAGAAATTCTATCCCAATGCGCTTTTCTGTATCCTCCCAGCATCTTCCTTTCGCTATTCGGGCATTTACCCGGTTTTTATCAGAACTGGATTTTAATACCTATGATATGGCAATACGGGAATGTGATACAAATTCCGTGATCCATGATGTTTCCAGCAGCAAAAGCGAACTGGGCATTTTGGCAATACAGGAATCCAACCTTCGTACACTTCAGACATTATTAACTTCCTATGATATTGAGTTCCATGAAATTGCCCTGATGCAGAATTACGTATTCTTCCGTAACGGCCATCCCCTTTCCGGAAAATCCCGGATCACATTAAAAGACCTGGAGGATTTCCCTTTTGTCACCTATGATCAGGAGACAAAAACCTCACACTTCACAGAAGAGCCTTTATTTTTTAACATTTTGAATAAAAATGTCCATGTCTGTGACCGCTGTACTAAGATTGCCTTGGTGCGAAAAACGGATTGTTTCAGCATCGGACCCGATTTAACCAACAGCAATGCCGATACTTTCCACAAAGGCATGGGTGAAATCCTTGCCAAACCGCTCCAGGAGGAAATTGGCAGGCTGCATCTTGGCTACATTAAGAAAAAAGGTCATAACAAAACCACTCTGGGAGAAAAATATCTGGATTTTCTGCTGGAAGATGTGGCACTGATTCAGAATGCGTCTGTGAAACTGACAGACCAAATTTCCCCGGTTAAATCCTCAGATACATAAAACCGCATCTTCTTGTTTCTGATAGGATAAAAACAATTTTGCCAGCAAAGGATCGAACTGGCTCCCTGCATTACGCTCTATTTCATTGCAGGCATATTCCTTGGAAATGTCTTTGTTATAGGGACGGCAGCTGACCATGGCATCATAACTGTCTGCTATTGCACAGATTCTTGCCGCTACAGGGATTTTCTTTCCTTTCAGGCCTTTGGGATAACCCTGACCATCCCAGCGCTCATGATGGTACTCCGCCATTGCCCATACTGTCTGCCGATATTTATGATGTGATTCCTTTAACAAGCTGATCGCAATATCTCCGCCATACAGCGCGTGCCAGTAAATCATAGAGCGTTCTTTTTCCGTAAGCAGATCTTTTTTGCACAGTACTTCTTTCGGTACCAATATCTTACCGGCATCATGATAAAGTGCACCCAGTCTTATGCCTTCCAGACAAATCTGTGCGATTTCATCCGGATAGATCTGTTCTTCACAGGATTTCTTAAAAAGCTGGCAGGCATTCTTTGCTGTAAAACTCTGATGAATATAGACCTCTCTTGGCAGATTTTGATACAATCTTAATATAATTTTCTGCATTGTATTTGTTGTTAGTGTTTGCATGCGTTTCCCTCCTTTACCGCTCATTTCAAAACAGAAAGCCTGCTTAACCGGCTTTCTATTGTTATGATCAGATCAGTATATTCTTTTCCTGATCCATCATCCGTTCTACAAGTTCCTGTTTATATTTTCGGGCAATAGGAATTGATTCTCCGGTGTTTAAAAACAATTCATTTTTATCTAAATAATCTACATATTTCAGATTCACAATATATCCTCTGTGAGTCCTCATAAATGTGTCATCTTTTATTTTCTCTTCAATATTTTTTAAACTGTCATAAAAAAGAATCTCTCTCTTATCCCTGCATGTTATGCTAATCATACGGTGGTCTACTTTCAGATATACGATAAGTTCTAATTGAACACGCTGTATTTTCCCATTGCTGATAAATTGCAGGGAGTTCTTCTTGCTTCTCACAATCTCCCAAAAACATTTTTTCATAACCAATTCAAATTTCTTATGAGTAACCTCATTTTCGATAAAATAGTAGAATGGATTCACTTCATAAGATTCTATAATATCTTGTTTCTGATTGCCCAGAAAAAGAATCTGGGCCTGGCATTGATCTTCACGAAAAGCCCTTGCGATTTCTATTCCTTTCATCCTTCCAGGCTCCCATCCAATCACCAAAATATCTACTTCCTGCATCCAGTCATCTTTACAGAAAACTGCTTCTTTTCCATTTTCATATACAAGAAAATTTGTCTGATATCCATACTTGTGTGCTACATACCGGATCAGGCTCTCATAAACCTGCAGCAGGTAAAAGGATGCATTGCATAATAAAATATATAGTGTCTTCTCATCCGCAGATATACCGGAATCTGACATATCTTTCATGGTCACCATCCTGCTTTCTGTTTCGTTAATCATAATATTAATTCCAGCTATCCGGATTTATCTGTAAAATTTCTTTTTTTACTGCAAGACTATTCTTTGTACTCAGCGGAACCATGTCCCCGGAATACATTTCCAGTTTATTTTTCATGATATTTTTCACATATTTTAAGTTTACAATATAAGACCTGCTGGTTCTTAAAAATCCCTTGTTTCTAATCTTATCTTCTATTATTTCCATATTCGCAATAAATTCAAACACATCTTTTTGCATATGTATGATGATATTTCTCCCGTAAACTTCCATAAACTGAATATCATCCAGCTGGATTCTCTTCATCACACTGCCTTTTTTACATAATATCCCGTCTTTAATTTTTTCCTTCTTACGTCCCATTACCTGAAGGAACACATCTTCCAGTTTTTTTGAGTATTCACTTTTCATTAAATAGTAGAAGGGAAAAGTATCATACGCATCTACCGCAAATTCTTTGCTGGAGGTTAGGTAAATAATTTCTCCTTTATATCCTTTTTCTCTCAGCATCCTTGAAGTCTCCACACCATTCATCCTGTCCATAATTATATCCATAAAAATAATATCTATATGGCTTTCTGAAAATATTTCAAAATAATCAATGACTTCCTCACCACTGGTAAATAACTTAATGTAAACATCAAGATTGTATTTTTCAGCAATTTTCTTCAAACATGCTTCATATTTTTCCAAGATTACGGTATTATCATCGCATAAACAAATATTTACCATAATATCACTCCCTGTCTCTTTTAAATATTTAAACAGCCTGGCTCATAATATCGCAAAGCAGTATCTGCATAATAAATATTCCTTTTTCGGTAGTCAGTTCCATGATGCCGTCATAACGCTGTACTGTTTTTTCTATATTCTTTAATCCAAATCCATGATACTCTTTTCTTTTTTTGGTAGTTTCAAACCCGCTGCCATTGACTTCGATGGTTCCCTGCATTGCGTTTTCTATTTTAATTTTCAGCAGGCTCCCCACACAGTACGCAACTACATGGATATATCTTTTACTTTCTTCTACCTTTTCACATGCTTCAATGGCATTATCCAAAGCATTTCCAAAAATTGCACACCAATCTGCCGGCTGTATGTTCAGTTCTTTCTTCAATTTCAGGTCCATTGTCAACCGGATATTTTTTTCTTTTGCTATCTGGGCTTTTTCTGATATAAGGGCATCTAATATGTAATTATCCGTATGTACAATCTTTTCATTGTGGTATACCTGTTTTGAGATCCCTTTCAGATACTCTTTTGCCTTTTCTGTATTGCCGTCTTCTAACAGGCTTCCCAGGCATAATAAATGATTTTTTATATCGTGCTGGTATGCCCTTATTTCCTGATTCATGTTCACGATTGACTTATAATGCCTTACCTGGTTTTCCATCTCATGTTCCAGAAGCTGTTTTTCTGTTTCCAGAATCTGCTTCTCCATCTCCGCATTTCGTCTTGCTATCTCAGCACGTTTTCTCAGCTGATCCACCATCATTTTAAATGCTTCCGAAAACTCTCCCAGATACTGGATCTGGATATCAAAATTTCCTTTTGCCACCTGCTTGGTCTGCCATGTAATATGGCTAAGTTTCGATTGTAAATCTTTTAAAGGCCCAAGGAGCGGATTTTGTCTTTCCATCTGCCGGTCCAGCACCCCATCTGACATTTCACAGATATATTCATACATGTCCAATATAGATTTCCCCAAAAACAGTAATGATTGGGAAAATTCCCTGTACGGCGGGTCGAACTGCTCCGGATCCAGATAAGCCGAGGGATGGTCATAGAGAACATGATTCACATAATTCTGCATCCGTTCTATATTTTTATCCATAAACTTCACCTGTTTTCATGATCTTAATTGCTGCCTTCCACAGCCTCAAACCTGCAGACACGATCCCCCTTTGCCCAGCAGTCTATTTCTGTAACCGTGTAGGAATGTCCCGTATATTTTTCCAAAATGCCATCCAGAAATCCCTCATCATAGTTACAAACTGCCATCCCCAGTATCGGAAGTCCGGAACAGTCTACATCTTCACTGATAGTAAATACCGCCTTGCGTTTTTTGTCATCAAAGGATTCCATTCTCAGAATCCCTATTTTAAAATCGGAAAGAGTTTTTTGCAGGTGGATCAGAAATGTATCCATATCCAGCGATAGATCCAGCACTTTTTCTGCAAATTCCATACCGGCTTTTTTACCGCAGATCCTCAGGATCTGAACTGTTTTTTCTATCCCATACTGCTGCTCCAATGTATCCCTCATACTGTACATAAATAAACGATAGACAATTACGGGCATCTCCGGTCCCAGGTTTTTTCTTCCTGTCTCCACATCTCCCAGAACATCGAGAGAATATATATTTTGTTTTTTGCTTTCATATTTTTGCATATCTGTCATCTCTTTTCATTATATTTAACTTTTCTTCAGCTTTTCACAGTGATTATCATTCCTGCTTCTACTGCCCCTACCACCTCTTCCGTCTCCTGATCCAGAACGGAAAAGACAGCTGTTGCCGGGTATTCACCTTTGTCCAGATGGCCTGATAATCTGGCATAGCGGATCCGCTCACCCGGACTTAATATTTTGGATGC
The DNA here is from genome assembly GCF_000686105.1 of Robinsoniella sp. KNHs210. NCBI lineage: Bacteria > Bacillati > Bacillota > Clostridia > Lachnospirales > Lachnospiraceae > Robinsoniella > Robinsoniella sp. KNHs210. The sequence goes on along the minus strand of NZ_JMLZ01000001.1, from coordinate 982,226 downwards.
ATATATTTCTTTATCAGACTCATCCAGTGTTATTTTCACAGACATCTTGTAGGGATTCTCTGCCGGATTTGTAATCATAACCTCTCCCTTTTCATCTGCACTCTCAAACTGAGGATGCACCAATATCTGAAACCGGAAATTTTCCGTATCCGCCTTCTTTTGCAGGTCTTCTATTACAGGTACCCCTGTTTTTGCATTCTGATCCAGTTTGTAACCTTCATATATGTGAAATCCACCTGCCAGACACACGATTATACACACTCCGCCCCACAATACCCCCTTTTTCCATCTGCGCACACCCATCTGCCCATGTTTTCTCTGCATGTACCGGTACCTCCTTTACTACAGATTATCTTTTATCTCAATGCTGTTAACCACCAGCTCTTGCTTTGGTTTTTTTACTGCGTCTACATGAACCTTAGAAAGATCTTCGGCTACATTCAGGCCTTTGATCACCTGACCGAATACGGTACTCTTATAATCCAGATAGTAAGCTCCGCCAATCTTCATATAAGTATCTAATGCTGTCTGGTATCTCTGCAAAACGTTTTCCGGTACGCCTTCTGTACCAATTGATTGTATCTTCTGATTTAACTGGTCTTCGTATTCTTTAATTTCTTCTTCACTCATTTTGCTTTCTTTGTTTTTTTCATTTAATTCCAACGTACCATCCCGAACCAGTTCATTCATGTACAAATTTGCAGAAACTAACTTTTGGTCTTCCGGTATCTCCTGGTTTACTATGAAATAAAACTGGCTTTTTTCCGCATCCGTTTTGCCTCCCGCCATAGCCAGCGCACCTGGAAAATGGTGAAGGCCGTCATCATATTCTTTTGCCGGAGACTTTTCCGCACCGGTCATTTCTCCATCAGTTTTTTCTTCATCGGTTTTTTCTTCATCGGTTCCTTTTGTTCCCGCCTGTATGGTATTATCTTTATCAATGTAGTCAAACGGGCTGCCATTGTAATATCCCTGTTCTGCCAGGCTTATAAAATACGCAACCGTTTCCGGTGCCTGATCAGGATAGAGGATCACGGTTATATCTCCGGCTGTAGTATGGAAAATGGCATAAGGTCCATCACTCTTCGCCGTTTGGGGATTCTCTCCTGCATCTGTGGCTTCAATCGGAAACGTTTCTGATATGTCCGCACTTTTCGTTACATAGTTTTGATTGGTGCTGCAGCCTTCCAGTACTGCCATTGCCATAACGGCGCATATTGTAAATAATATTTGTTTCTTCATGCTTCATCTCCTAAGTATACGACCCTGTTTGTACAGAACTTACTTCACTTCCGTCAGTTTTCCAAACACCGCATACCGGGCATTGGAAAATTCATAAGAACAGGTACACAGAATCAGAATTCTGTCATTCTTTGCCGGTGTAACGTTGCTGGAAAAAGTGGATTTACGGATGATCTCCTGAATCCATTCTTTTTTATCTTTACCGGATTGGAAGCTCAAAGGGAATCCCTCGCTTCCACTCAGGATATTTCCTGCAAATAATTCTATATGATAGGTTTTCTCCTTCGTGTAGAGTATCATCCGGGGATGTTCCTCGTAATAGCGCTGCTCTTTATACGAAGACAGTGGGGAAAACATTCTCCCCAAAGTGATATGGTGTCCGTATATCATAGATATCTCACCGGTGAAATCCGGATTGTTCTGGTAATCTAAAAAAACAGCCCCTATTTCATTAGGTGTTCCATCCGACAGGTGGTGAAGGTAATATTCATTGTCCTTCCCCTGTACCACCGGATAATCTATGGTAGTACCCGGGCTTGTAAGCCAGGCAACCCCGTCCTGATTCAGACCGTTTAACTTTTCCATATCCGGTGTCTGACCGTTTTCCCTCTGAATATATATCTCTTTTCGAAGATTCTTGTAATAACCCTCCGACGCGAGGAGCGGTGCGGCATCCTCCCAGATACTTTTTCCAAAATATACAGCGCCCGCCAAAAGAATCACAAGGCAGGCTGCCAGAAGAATCTTTGGAATTTTATTTCTTTTCATTTTCCTTCTTTCTATATAGGTAAAGTATGATTAATAATATGGCCGCCACACAAAATCCAAGTCCTATGACCCCATAACCAATTGCCTGTTCTACTCCTGTCTTGGGTATCTGTCCGCTGTGTGGTGGATTGTTATTACCGGGGGGATATGTAACAGTTGTCTTTGTGGTCTCCGTGGTTTTATTTGATTCTGCCGGTTCGGTTCCTTCTGTATCATCTGTATCATCCGTATCACCGGGTTCCTCTGTTGCCTTTGTTTCATCCGTTTCCCTGGGCTCCTTATAAAGGCTGACCTCGATTTCGTATGGCAGGGTAATGGCATCCAGGAGAACTTCTCCTTCTGCCGGGTATGGAAGATAATCCTTCTTATAGACTTTCCACCGGATCTGGTTATTTTCAAACTCTGCCAGTGTCCCTTTTTCCCCGGACTTGCTTTCCCCCTGTAAATATTGCTTTTGTGCATCTGTTCCTGTCCCATAAGCCACATCCAATTGGTAAATACCGTCTGTACCGCTTTGTCCAAATAATACGTATCTGCCAAGTTCCGGAACATACAATTCCACAGAAGCTCCTTCAACAGGCTTTGCTGTTTCCTCATCCCTGACAATGAATTTAAGCTTTCCCATATAATCAACGACTACTCCCGCTGTTATATCCGTGCTGCTTTTGCCCGGTGTGTAGGACTCAGTTGGCCTTACTTCTCCTGATGTTCCTGATTTCGCTGATACACCGTTACTGCAGCAGCACCATGCCAAAAGTGCCGTTAACAGCAAAACTGCAAAACCACGTGTTTTTTTCAATAATACCATCACCTCATAACCACCTCATCTCTCTATTATCACAACTGCTTTTCTGGCTGTTTCTCCGATATATCTGTCATCTTCCGTCTGATAAAACTGTATCAGCACTGTACAGGGATAAACACCCGGTTCCAGTTTTGTATTCAAATATACGGAATCTATGTAAAATCCGGGATCTATCCCATCTGATTCATATAGTACACTTCCATCCCGGTCTGAAAGAATGGTTCCTTTGATGCAGAACCTGTTCCGGCTGTCATTGGCTAAACGGATTGTTCCTTTATCATCCGGGTTCTGAAAATAGATAACGGATTCTATATTTATATATTGCATGGCATCCGCCAGAAGACTGTTCTGTTCTTCTTTTCTGTCATTCTCTCTTTCTCTGGCTGTGTTGTCCCTGACCAGAGGAAGTTCTGAGGGATTCCAGACAGTGTAGATGCCAAGTCCGGTATAGAATCCTCCTGCCAGCATACACATGGCAGAAGCCGCTATTAATAGCTTGTTTTTCCATGCCTGTCTGATCCTTATCATGAATAAACTTTTCCATCTTTAATTTGCAGTAAAATATTTACTTTTGTTTTTGCTATTTCATCTTCTGTTTCATCCAGGGCGTATGTGGTGAATACCGCTGTTGCATGATAATTTCCGCTCTTTAACTGTTTATTAAGCTCTACATATTCAATGTAATAACCGGGATCAATCAGACCCGATTGATAAATTATCTCCCCTGTTTCATCTAATACCAGATCGATCTGAAGAGAGTAGCGGTTTCCCGGAACATTTTCTATGCCCAGTTTTCCTTTTTTACCTCCTTCTTCAAATACCGGTTCTGCTGCGATACCGATATCTACCATTCCTTCTTCTACCTTTTGGCTGAGAAGCTCTGCCATCTCCGAAGGGCTTTTTCCCGGAAGAAGCCCGCCCAGGGCGTCTTCATCTCTTGTAAGCCTGTCCTTTCCCTGAGACTTCTGGGATTGATAATAGAAACCTCCTGCGATTCCTCCCAGAATTAAGATCAGGGCAAGGACAATGAGCCACTTTTTGCCCTTTTTCTTCTGCTCCATACCTTATGTCTGCTCCTTTCTGATTCTGTCCTCTGCTGCTGTAACTACAGAATTAATCAGTATTTACCTGCCATATAATCTTGCCGGCTTTGACGGATTCCTCAATCTGCGAATACTGTCCCCGGTATCCGCCTACCTCCACTCCCAGTTTCAATTCTTTTTCATACGGTTTATTTGCCGTCCCCGAAGGGGTGAAGCCCTCTTTATTCAAGGGTGCCTGCAAAGATATCTCCTGATCCAGCCAGATGCTTTTATCTGCGGTATCCGGACTGTTAAAAATGTATGAACTGCTTTCATCTGTAAGACTTACACGAAAGTTTTTATAATTCCCCTGGTCCGTGGTTAGTTTACTGTCTTCTGCCGCTGCTTTCCAGTATCCCTGCTCTTCACCGGGATTTTCGATGCCTTCCACACAGGCATTTAAACGGACTGCCTTTCCCTGCCTTACTGCAGGATTGTAGTTTTCATTTCCATCTGCATCCTGATCCGCAGTCTGGGTGGAATAATTTTTCACCCAAAGTCTGGAATCTCCCACCACACCAATCTCATAATCGCTTGCCGGATTGTCATGGTCCAATACGTTTACAACGATATTTGGCAAAAGCAGCGTCCCGTTATCGACAGATATCTTCACTCTGCTGCCCGCATCTAACGTCCCGTTTACCACGAAGGCAAACGTAGTGGGAACGGTAACGGAGATCCGGGGGCTGTAATCTTTTTTTGCTACATCAAGCCATATATTCTGGCTGGGACCAGGGTCGGCTGCCTGTATACACAACACATCTCCCGCCATAAAACCGGCTGCCATACAAATTCCCATGGCAAATGTTATTTTCCTTTTTATCTTCATTTTGTTTATCCCTTCTTTCCAACAGAATTTTATGGAAAAAACCTTTTGCAGAAAAACCTATCCATTCAGATTTGCCTGCAACAAACTTTTTCCATTCCCGGGGATGCCAAAGCATATTACGGATAATTCCGTGTTGGGATATGCCCCAACCTGCTTATTGGTATCCCCCGGTATGATGCCATTTTAATATTTGAGTATTTTTATTTCAGTTTTTTATTTAAGTTTTTTATTTAAGTTTTTTATTTCAATCATATTCTTGTTATTTATTAGTTAGTTTCAGAAAAATCATTACCCGGTGCTGTAGGAATATTATTTGTTGTATTGTCAACCTCATATCCTACCGTCCAAACGATAGTTCCTACTTTTGCAGACTGTTCAATCTGTTTGTAATCCCCGCGTTTTCCGCCAACCTGTACATCAAATGCCAGGTCTTTAGCTGCGCCGGTTTTAGCCAGTTTCGTAGTAGCATCTACATTAGCTGCATCAGATACATCCGGTGCATCCAGTACTACCGCATTTGCCATTTCGAAAGTATTCGCTCCTGCTGCCTTACTGAATTTCTGGCTTTCCAGGCTGAGGGTAAATTCTTTGAATCCCTGTGCGTTTGCACTGTGCTTCCAGTAGTTGCGGTCTTTATCAGATCCTTTATTTTCAATAGCTCCTGTCAGATTCACCGGAATACCATCACGACCGCCGCCTGTATTTGCCTTTGTAGAATAATTCGTAAAGGTCATGGTGCTGTCCTGTTCAACAGCAATCTCATAATCACTGGTATTTGAAGTAGGATCTAACACGTTTACTTTCACATTTGGAAGCAGTATGGTACCGTCTGTGGATGACAGCGGATTATTCTGTTTTGCAGCATCCAAAGTTCCGTTTACTACAAATGCAAAAACAGTAGGTACAGTAACACGAATACGTGCATCTGCATTTGTCTCATCATCTACTACAACACCGGCATACACATCTGTGCCGCCTGGTACAGTAACGACATCACCGCCTGAATTTGTTGTGGCTGCCATCGCCGGGATTGTCATTGACATGCAGAGTGCTGCTGCTGTTAAGGTTCCTAATACTTTCTTTGCTGTGTTTTTTCTTCTCATTATAATTTCCTCCAATAGTATTTTTTATTTTTTTTATATTTTAAAAGGGTAAATGGCAAACCCATTTAAATCAAATGATCGTCAGTTCAGGATCTTAACCCTGACTTTGACATTCACCTGGCCGATATCCTCCAGGCTTTCCGGGTCGGTTGCAGTTACAACTGCTGTGCAGTCATACTCCCCTGCTTCCAGGTTATGATCCAGTTTTACCTTGTCTATGTATTGACCCGGTTTTAAGCCGTCACTTTGATAAAGAACTGTATGGTCTTTATCCAGAGTAAGCGTTACACGGCAGTAATATCTATTCTCTTTTATATTTTCAATCCCCAGATTACCTTCACTTTTACCATCTTCAAACACCGGTTCTACATTCATAGAAACATTGAACATCCCTTCTTGTACAATGCCGTCCAGCATACCCTGCAGCTCTGTAGGGGTTTTCCCCTCCAGTGTGCCGTCCTTTGCCATCTTGTCAAACCAATATTTACTGGTATCATCCATGTTATTTCTATTTAGCAGGAAATACCCTGCCACAGCTGCTGCCGCCAGAAGAAGGAGCAGCAGCAGAACGGCCCATTTTTTGACCTTTCTCTTTTTCTTTTCCATAAATTACTCCTTTACTGTCAGCGGACTAATTCAAATTTATAAACCATCTGGTATTTCGCCCTGGCATTTTCTTTTACATAAGTATCTGGCTCCGTATAAGAGGTACCAAATAGAGTATCATTATATTTTTCGAAAAATGCCGTATCAGCTGTTCCTTTAAACGTAAATTTTCCCGATGCACCTGCTTCTAATTCCCCGAATTCTATGGGTGTGGTATTCGCTTTTGAAAGGGCAGATTCCGAAAGTCCTGCAAAACCGTTGCTGCTTTCCTGGTCTGCTCCCGCTACTGCCAGATAGAGCTTTTTATCCAGATCTGATCCTGTCAGTTCCGTTTCATCTCCTACCAGTATCATCTGATCCCACGTAATTCCCTCGGTATGATTGTCATTTCTAAATGCCACTACAGTGACTTTTGTCTTATATTTTCCACCGTTTGTAATGGTATAATCCGGTGCATCTAATGAAGCATTACGAATATTTTTGTTTTTTGCACTTGCCTGAAGCGGGTTTTCCACTGCCGCCAGGCAGACCTCTAATGGCACTGAAATATCCATAATTTCATAATTGTATAGTTCCAAAGTGTCATTCTCCGTGGTTGATTCCACCAGATAAAGCGCCGGGTTCACCGAGGTAATGGACGTCCCAAGCTTATAGTGGTAATACTCATCGTCAACGGCATCCTCATATGCTTCCTTGATGTCATACACTGCGATATCTCTTCCATTTACCGGATTGTCGGCACCGATGTCCAGATAATCACTTGCATTCAGCTTTTCCTGGATATGTATCACCCGGTCAGCTCCCCAGACCGGATTGTCCTGTGTCCCAGTATTCTCTGTTGTCAGATAGATCTCCTGATTTGCCAGTCTGGCTGCACCATATACGATGGTAAAATATCCATCCTGGTAAATACCGGCACCTTTTCCTGCACTGTTATTCTTTATCACAGCTCCGTCTAAGTTCAGATTTCCATGATTCGCTATTGCTCCTCCTTCTTCTTTTCCATTTGATGACAACGTATTATCATTGTGTTCCAGGATTGTTCCCTCATTTAGATTCAGGGTACTTCTTGTTTCTGTAATAATCAGAGGTGCCTCAGACTTTGTTGCTTCCGCAACATCTTCCATAGGATCTCCGCTGGCAACCGGCAAGCGGTGCCCATCAATAAGAATCTGCTGCAGGCTCAAACTGCTGCCTTCTTTTACTTTAAACAATTCTTTTGTATGGCTGCCCGGACTGCTAAAGTTAGGATTTGCCTTCATGGCATCGGGAACCACGTATCTTCGAATGTCTACGGAACCCCCGATAATGCTGATTTCGCCCGGACTGCCTGCCTCCGAATAAGAGGTTGACGATAAGGAAATATCTTTGTCAACGCTTACCGTATCTACTACATACAGATAACCTCCGCCGATATTCTTCAGCAGCTCATACGCTTTTTTCAGTGTCCGAACCGCATCATTAGGCAGCCCTCCGCTATTTGTATCATCATCTCCATTCACACCATCAATATATACTCTGCGGCGGAACTGCAGCTCCAGCATGTTTACTTCTCCTGTACGGCTTCCTTTGGAATAAATGTCGGTAACGGACCTTTCAAGCTGGTACATGGATGCCTCTTCCAGGGTTGGCTCATAGGGCTCCTGGGTACTTGTCCGTCCCGGATACTGTACCAGCGGTCTGCCAAGATACGGATCATCCATCGTTATCTGCAATTCACCATTCACCGGTTTGAAGCCACGCAGAGAGATTTCGATAAATTTACTGGACGCTGTATTGCCGATGCTTCCGCTACCGGTCAGGTGCACCGTTCCTTCTATTTTGGGTGCCCTGTCTAAGATACAGGTTCCGTCCTGGTAAATAGCGCTGCCTTTGCCGTTTGGCGTTTTCACATCCGAGATTTCAACACTGACAGCCTGGAAGGTACCTCCATCAACATAGACACCTGCACTCTTTGCATCAGCAGCCGTATTATGATTTCGGTATATCGTTGCGCCTGCCGGTATAATGAGGCTTCCCTTCACCTGGAAGATCGGCGCCCCGGCTTCTACTTTACCTGCTGCAAATAATGGATTCCCTACTACTTCCTGGCTGTGGCCGTCGAAATAAACATTATCAACAGTTAATTTTCCGGAAGCAGCTATTTCTATCATTACGCCGGTATAGGTAGGTGTTTTATACTGATCTTTTTCAGGCCGCTCTTCCTCCCATTCTTCCCATGCATCCGGCTGTGCGTATCTCTGGAAGTAGACCGGACCTTTTGCATCAATTACTTTGACGACGTTTTCATAATATCCGTGTGCTCCTGTTGAATCATTTATATTATTCATTTTGATTTCATCATCCACGGTAACTTTTCCGACGATTGTGATTACGCCTCCTTCAGCACCTGCCTTTAGAATTTCATATGCCCTTTCCAGTGTACGGACTGCCTTTTTTGGCGTCTTTCCATCCTCACTGTCATCTCCGCTTTCACCATTGAGATAAACAACCCCTTTTTGCTGAAGTTCCAGAATATTCTTATCGCTGCTTCTGTTCTCCAAATGATAAATTGCCAAAATCGAGGAATCCAGGCTGAAATATTTCTTTGTGTTGCTGTCAGGCACCGCTCCTGCAGGATATTCGATTACACGGCGTCCTCCATATGGATTGTCCATGTTCAGTTTTAATACCGTACCGTTGACAGGTTTATAAGTTTCGTCTGCGCTGATGTAACTGCTGGCTGCTTCGTCAGCACCGCTGCCTGTCAGATATACTTCCCCGTTAATAGTTGAGGAGCCTGCAATGCTCATAGATCCGCCCTGATAGACTGCACTTCCTTTTAATGCGCTTACGTCCTGTATGGTCCCACCATTTACGGTAAGGGTACCTCCATTATTATTTACTGCACCTCCTGTTTTACCCGCTGGGAGATTGTTTAGCCTTAACTTAGTATCTGTGTTCATGCTGACAGATGCTCCCGGATCTATCCGAATTAAGGAATCTCCTTCTATAACGTCATCTATTTCCCTTCTTCCCAATATCCGGATATTTTCAAGCCTCAGGTCTGCACCCGCAGCTGCCCGGACAACCGGTCCTGTATATGCTGCCCATTCTTTGCCTGCCCCATAAATTGGAAATCCGGTATAACGGCTTATCCAGGCTGTATCAGGCAGATCCCAGGTCTCTTGTTTATTCACTTCAATCGGACCGCTGGCATATATTACATAATTATTTCCGCCCCCCAAAGATATTGCTTTAGCCATAGTCTTAACAGCCCTGTCCGGATTAGCACCGTTATTGCTGTCTGAACCTTTTTCACTGTCTATATAAACACATTGCTTAAGTACAAGATTTGGTGCCTGCTTTTCCAGAACATAGCCTGCTACCTGAGTTGTAAAATATGCAAGGTAACCGGTAGCATCTAAAATAACATCATTATCCGCTTTTACCACAACGCTGCCTTTTTGAAAACTGCCGGAACAGTCAATCATGTATTTCCTGTTTCTCTGATATATGGATCCACCCAAAACCAACGGATAGGATGTACTGGAAAGATAAATTCTGTCAGAAATTACACTTCCGCCGCCCTTCAGATTGAAGGATGGTCCCTCAATATAAATACCGGCATTTATTTTTTCTGCAGGTATTGCAGTGCTCAGTGGTATGTTATCGCGGATTACTCCACCCGCCACATCCACCTTAGAGGAACTTCCGTAATAATAGATTCCTGCACCTCTGTTAGCTTTGTTTCCCCTGATGTTTCCGCTGAGGAATTTTAACGTTCCCCCTACTACGGAGATAGCACCACCTTTGCTATAGGAAGTAGATGTGCTTTCCGTTCTAAGTGCTCTGCATATATTATTCTGTATCTCCGCACCATTTATCGTTACCTGGCCGCTGTTAACGAATATTCCGCCGCCCTGCGCACCATAAGTAGGTGAGGTATTGGTACCACTGTAGATCAATTCGTTATCAGAAATTATTCCACCGTTGACTGTAATGGTTCCATTGTTAAATACAGTTCCCATTATGTTTGCCGAATAGCTTGACGAATCTGAGATGTTCCCTGTAATTGCTGCGCTTCCCGACATATTCAGTGTTCCGGCATTATAAAAAGCCGTTCCAGAGATCGTTGATGTTATTTTTTCAGTTCTGTTTCCGGAAATGGTCCCACCGGAAAATTCAAATGTCGAATAGACATTATAATTGTAAACACCAACTCCATAACTATAGCTGGCAGACCGGTTTACATTATCATCTATATGACCGGAAGTCATGATTACCTTACCGTAATTATAGATGCCGGCAGCATATACATAGCTAGAAGACAGCCCATAGCATTCATTACCAACAATACCTCCACCCTTAATATTCACATTGCCAGAATTTAAAATTGCTGCTCCGCCTTCATTAGAATTTGTCTTACGGTTATTCTGTAAATACGCCCCCTGTTCTAAATTGACTACGGCGCTGCTGCTATAGACATTGATAATGGAACCGGAAATTGCTGTATTCAACGGGATATTTTCTTTATTTCCATCAATTGTAATGTTTTTTACCGTGAATACTGCACTTCCGCCAAGCTGTATCATATTGCCAAAAAATTGCTCATCCCTTAATACTTTTGGTTTCCAGGTATCCCCTTTATCATTTGTAAAGGATCCTCCCTCATCAAAGCTCCAGGTATCCCCCTGGGGCTTAGCCGAAGACGACGAGTAGAAATCTACCGGATAATTGCAGATGATAATACTGGCTCCGGCATCTAATGTTTTTAATATTTCCGCTGCTTTGGCGAATGTTGCCACTGGCGCCCCCCGGCTCCCACCGTTATTACTGTCATTTCCCGGTACCAGAGTGGGCGTAAGCGCCCCCTGTCCCGCCAGATATACATTATTCTCACCCTGAACAATCAGATTCGGTGTCCGTGCCTTAATAGATTTATCTTTTGGAAAATTAGCAGTTTTTATAAAGTTGTCGATAAAAGGATCTGCACCTGCAGTAAGGGCTGTATCCGGTTCCACTAAGACCTGTCCGATAAAGTTATCGCTGCACCCGATATTAAACTTCTGATTATCCGGTTCACTTAACAGCGTAACGGGCTTATTCACATCCTGTATATAGATCTCTCCTGATACCTCAGCCTTACCGCCCAGATTCAGCTTACCGGCACAGTCCACCGCATTTCCAATGGATGTACTGCGATTACCCTTTATCTCAATACCATCTTTAAGCGTGAGTGTCCCCTTTGAACCGACGATAATCCCCTTCCCCTGATTATTGATAACCTTAGCGGTACCTTCCAGAGTCATCTCGATCTCATTTGGATAAATCGTTGTTATGCCACTGCTTGTATATAAATAATCATCATTAAAAATACCGTTATTACCATTGTCGTTAACCGATGCATCTCCTGACATCAGAATACTGCTGGGCCCGGTATAATAACTGGAACTTGTTGTCTTATATCGCTCCAGATAAATCCCATATGATCCATTATTCGAAACTTTGGCACTGTCTTTTATTTCCACTGCACATGATCTTTTGGACCAGATTCCATAATTGGAATTTGCTTCCGAACGTGAAGTCCCTCCAATAACGGCATTGCCTTCCAGTATAATTTTAGGACGTACCGCGGTACTGGTTGAAGTGGTACAATAATCAAAGTATATGCCATAGCTATTTTTACCTATTCTGGACTTACCCCGCAAAATAATACTGGTGTTATTGATCGCATAAGAAGAATTTCCATACACACCGTAGCTTGATCCTTCAATTTTTGCATTTCCATCCAACACAACAGATAAATTATCAGCATCAGAATTTGTAGCAGTTATATTATATAAATAAATACCATAATCTTTGTTTTCATTTATAATGGCAGAGTTTCCGTCCATATTGAAACGGCTGCTTTTTGAAACCAACGTTGCATAAACACCTCTGCTGCTTTTCAGAATCCGGGCATTGTCATGTAAGGATGCAACATTATTCGCTGCGTACAAGTATATACCTATATCAGACTGTAGAATGGACGAATCCTGATTCATCTCCAGCATTGGCGTATCCGATACTGTCGTTCTTCCTAACAGGCCTGCCCCATACCTGCCCGGGGCCAGAATATATGAAGAATCATTCATAATAGCTTTGGAATTATCTCCTTGTATGCCAATGCCGCCTGTACTGCTATTAAGTCCTGGCAGGTTCCCCTGACTGCTGTCATTATTCAGGTACCTGTAATTTTCTATACCCGAATGATCCTGCATCGTTAGAGTTCCGCCGCTTAACAACCTGACTGCCCAGTTCCCATGCCAACGGATTACCGCTCCGTCCGATTGATCCGGATTAAGCCCCTTCATTAAAATGCTTCCCCCGGCGCTCTCAACTCCAAAACTGTAGTTATTTTGCAAAATTGTGTTTTCCAATATCAGCGATGTATTGGAGGTTAGATAAATCATAGCCTGAATCGTATTATTAGCCCCGTCTACAGCGCCTGCATTTCCGTCCATCAGAAGCTTGCCCACGGTAAATTTGCCGGAACCATTGTTTAACAATCTGGCCATAACGCCATAGTAACTGGCAAACCGTTTTACCTGTGCCAGATTTGTATTAATGACATTCCCTTGGGAATTAGTCGTGTCAGACTGAACAAACTCTTCTGCTTCATAATCCAGCTCCCATTTCTGATCTCCGGCGTCTGCAGGTATCCTTACCTCCCCGCATATGTAAATGTAAGGCTCAAATCCATCCGGATCATAGCCCGGATCTCCCGCAGCCTTTTGGGCATTTATTTTTGCCTCTGCAATCCTGTCTTTCAAAATATCTTTTGCCTTCTCAAATGTAAGCACTGCATTAGACGGAGAGGTCCCTGCGTTTGAATCACTTCCATTGGTTCCATCCAGATAAACCCCTTCTCCAACCAGAATAATATTTTTATTAAATCCTCCCAATTGGGTCTTCGGCGGTATCTCACCTCCTGTAAAATAGGAAACATAAGGCTCTGCATCCTGAATATTTGAATACGTATATGTTTTATCAATTACATTAACTGCGCCATATTTTGCCGGCGTAACGACTACACTGCCCACTTCAAAAGCATTTTTGTTTAAGTATAACGGCATTTTACCTTCTGAACCGGTTACCGGCACTTTTTCAAGCAAATATAATTTACTTGTTGCCGTATTTAAAAAGATCTTGTCTTTCATATCAAGCGCTTCCGGATCAATGTAAATCCTGTAGGAAGAAGTAGTACTTATATCCAGATATATCCCGAACTTGCCAGCCTCTGTATTTTTCGAATCATAGGTTCCGCCTAAAAACCACATAGCACTGGATATATAGCAGCTGCTGCCCTGATTCACCGCGGTGTTATTTGTAAGGGAAGAGCCTGTTCCAATATAAGAAGTTCCTCCATTGTTGAAAAAACCACCACCGTTTTCAGTTGCTTGATTGCCGGAAACTTCTGTATCCTCCAAATATATCACTCCACCGACTGTACAAACACCTCCGCCATACTGGGCTGTGTTATCTTTTAAATACGACTCTGTTACTTTTATCGTATTTCCACTAATATATAATCCTCCGCCACTGGATACTGCATTATTTTCTTTTATCTCCACCCCCTGCAGAATATCTAAATAACTGTTGGAAGTATAAATGCCGCCGCCATACTGGCTGGAGTTTTTTTGTATGACACTGCCTGTTATGGAATAACGACTGCTTGAGTATCCGCCGTTGAGATACAATCCACCTCCATAATAACTTTCATTTCCCTGGATTGTTCCTCCTGACATCGAAAAACTGCCAGCGGTAGAATAGACCCCTCCCCCATAATAAGTATTTGTATTATTTTCAATAATACCCCCTTTGATAGTTAAATTACCTCCGGTACTGTAGATTCCTCCGCCATAACGACTGCTGCTGCTTGTTCCAATTGCTTTATTTCCGGAAATCTTTCCCCCATCCATTACCATTTTCACACCGGAACCCAGATAAACACCGCCTCCGTAAACGTAATAGCCTGTACCAGTATTATCTGATATTACTGCGGTTCCACTTACATTTAGTTCTCCACCAGTTATATAGATTCCGGCGCCATAACTATTGTAAGAAGAGCTGCTTCCCGATGTGGCACCTGTTCCTCTTGCCTCATTATTGGTGATGCTTCCTCCACTGATGTTGAGGATACTGTTTGAACCGGCAGCGTAAATACCGCCTCCAAAGCCTTTATAATAATCAGATAACGACAGATTGGAATTAATTGTTCCCCCTGTCATATCCAGCTGCGCATTGCTTACATAAACTCCGGCTCCGTATCTGCCTGAGTCCGCACCGCTGTTGTCGGTAATGCTACCTCCATTTAAAGTAAAAATCGTATCATTTTTATTTACACCTGTTACAGATACACCCAGTGATTTCCGGGTTATCGTCCCCCCGTTCATTGTAAACCTTGTTTCCTTGCCGGATGCTCCCTGAACCTGAACTCCGATCCCCAGATAAGAGCTGTTAAAACCTCTTAAAACAGTACCATCCTCAGAGGTATAGGTTCCCCCGGGAAGTACATTTATCATGATATTACTGTTATTTTTATAGTCATATTCCATCAGAAGTGAGGAAGTAGTTAGGTTTCCTCCGTCTTTTACTGACACCAGCGTACCCGGCACCGTTTTATGGTGTGTCGTGTAATCAGTATTTGTCTTACAGCAGGTAATTTTCGCTTCACTGCTTCTGTCTTTCCCGGAATCATCGATGAAATTCCATACCTCTGTTCCGGTAATGTCAACGGTATCACAGATATAGATCACTCTGTTTTCGGGCGCAATCTCATCCCAGTTTTCTAATAATATCTTTTTTGCCTGGGCGAAGGTTTTCACCGGCCAGTTACAGTTTCCTCCAAACCACGCATCGTTTCCTTTCTGTCCATTGAGATAGACTCCGGTAAAGACAAACTTACGATAAAGTTCAATATGATTTTCAAATACACCGTCACTATCCTCATACGTATCCTTACGAAGTCCCCACCCGGAATTTTGATTACGGCTGTGGAGAACAAATGCATCCAGGTAATCTGACGCGTCGCTTCCGGCGGGTCCCATAATTACATCTGCATACTGATATACCTGATTGTCGTCTAACCCCGAAAAATAAACATTAAATTTACGGTTTCCCGGATCAGCGGCCAGTTCTATCGTACAATCTGCCAGACGGTCCCTGTATTCCGGATCCAATTCTGTCTGGATGCTTCCTCCTGTTATGGTCATTCCTTCTCCGATCACCAGCTTGCCAAGAACATCACCTGATGCGCCGTCATAACTTCCTGCAATCCTTATACCGATACCCTGTTTACAGGCTACGTCAATATTAGACATTTTAAATGTTTCACCCGGAGGAATGATCAAAACTTCCGTAGGATATTTCTCCCATTGAGACAACGCAATCTTATTTTCACCATCCAGCTCCGTTATCGGCACACCATTCTGAGTAAACTCCGGATCACCTACAACTACCGGACTCATTACAATAACAGTTCCGCCTTCTCCGCCAAGCAATTCTTTCGCCTTTTCCCAACTCTGAACCGGATGCTGGTCATCAATACCCGAATTCCCATCATTGCCTCCCGGAATCGCAGGTCGGTCACCTTCGGGACTTGATGCATCCTTATTTACATTCCAATAGACGATCTGGCTGCCCACTGCGCGAGCCGATGAACGGACTTTATTTTCCGTATTGTTTTCAGGCTCTTTTATGTCTGTCTTATCTTCATCTTTTGGAGAAGCTTTAGAAACATCTTTTTCTACATCTTTGGTTTCATCTTTTGTTGTATCTTTATCATCTGTTTTAGACAGCAGCGTTAAATAAATTTCTTTTGCTGTGTCCTCCTTAACCCAAAGTTTCCAATTATTTTTTGCGCTCTGTTCCAACGTAAAATGACTTAATAAGCTATCTCCGCTTTCCCCATTTTCATAGAGTGCTGATAACGCCATTTCCTCGTTTACATTTGCATCCGCCTGTACAGATATAGTGTAAGTTCTGCCTTTTTCTAATTCTTTCAGAATCTGAATGGAAGGCTTATTCGCCTGGCTGTTTCTGTAGTCCAATTCCAGATTACCCTGAACGTTGAGCCCAACTCCTATCCCAAGGCTTCCGCCCGTAACCCTGATAAGTGTCTGATTTTCTCTGCCGGCGGCTGAGGCTAATGTCATATTAGAAAGTACAGCCCCTCCTTCTTCAATAAGAAATATCGACTGGTCTTCCCCTTTTCTTTCTGCCCAATTAACAAACCGGATGCCTCTTCCATCAAATTCTACTTTTTCAGAAGCATTGATTTTCATTGAGGACATAACATAAACTGTAACCTCATCTCCGGGTAACTTTTTCAAATCAGCTGCCTTACTGAATATATCCTCTATATTTGTCAAAGGAGTCTGAGCGCTTTTACCATCCCGACTATTATCATCCGTATTTTTGTCTGCAGCAGCGGATGGATCCCAATAGAGCACCGGTGACTCCTGGCTTTGGTTCTCTTTGGATTCCGACTGAGTTTCCTTTGTGCTATCTTTTGCACTTTCTGTTGCATTATCTGTTGTACTGTCTGTTGCACTTTCTTTTGTAGTTTCTGTTGTACTGTCTGTTGTACTTTCTTTTGTGCTATCTTTTGAACTTTCTTTTGTAGTTTCCTTTATACTGTCTTTTGATTCCTGAGTTTTTTTATCTGTCCCTGCTGCTTCTGCCTTTTTTTCTGTATTCGATATATTTTTTTCTGTCAAAGGGGTCTTATTTATTTCTGTGGTGGATTTTTCTGTATCCGTCTTCCTCTGTATTTCAGTCCCCTTTTCTGAATCTGTTGCCTTTTCTAGTTTTGTTTCATTTTCCGAGACTGATTTTTTTGCTTCACCTGAATACTCGCTTATCGTATTTACTTTTCCGATAAGATTGTATTTTTCTGTTGCTGTTCCAGCAGCCTCTGTTATTCCCGGACTGCATATGATAATACCGATGCAAAGCATAACAGCCACTATTTTTTTTACTTTTTTATTCATTTGTGCTCCCTCCGATTTTATAAATATTGCCTATAACAAAGGCTTTTCTTTTATTCATTCTAATAGGTTCCTGGAAATTACTGGTGATTAAATCAGACTTTTTTCTTCAGATGTGATAGAATAAGGCAAGTAAGAAAACTGTAACAAAAGAATACGTGATATATGACAATAGCAAAACAGGCGAAAGCCTGTGACGCAAAGCTATCAGGGTCTGTAAAATGACAGCCAGCTGCCGACTTCCTTCTTGGATTATGCCTGCATGCTGGCTGTCATTTTTATGTATTTTTAGCTGGGGAAAAAAGTCTACCTTTTTCTCCAAAAACAATATATTTTCGACAATATATTACAATTAATTTATTATAGGGATTCATTCAATTGATTGCTTTGTAAAGCCCATTTAAAAAAAGTTTTATGATCTACTTCTAATCTTCTGGCAGCTTCCCTGCCACTGATTCTATTTTCAGACCATTGTTCATATACGTTTGTAAAATCAGCCGGTAGCTCTTTACTGGGACGACCGAACTGTACTCCTTTTACCTTGGCAACTTCAATTCCTTCCTTTTGCCTTTGCCGGATATTCTCTCTTTCTATCTGAGCAACATAGGACAAAATCTGTAAAACAAGGTCTGCTATAAAGATACCTGTTATATCATTTTCTTTAACTCTTGTATCTAACAGAGGAAAATCAATGACGACAATATCGGCTTTTATTTCTTTCGTTAATCTGCGCCATTGGCATATTATCTCATCATAATCTCTTCCCAGGCGATCTATCGATTTTACATATAATACATCTCCAGCCTTTAATTTTTTTATTAGCTTTTTATACTGCGGACGATCAAAGTCTTTACCCGATTGTTTGTCTTCGAATATATGACTTGATAATATACCAGCTTTTTCCATAGCTGCCAGTTGACGGTCTGTGTGTTGATCTTTTGTTGATACGCGTACGTATCCATATTTCTGGCTTTTCATTGCATTCCCTCCATTTGTGAATATTCATGAATTATTATGCCACAATTTTCATATTTTTGAACTGGAATATTTTTTTAAATTAAAAAAGCAGAAAGAATTGTGTATATTTACAATTCTTTCTACCTTATTGAAAGTATAAAATCAACTAATACTTTTTATTAATCATTTTTAAGTACGCTTCCTGTTCCCAGTCATCAATGATGATATCATAATGGGTATTAATTTTAATACATCCATATAGCATAATTATAAATCCAATTAATATCATAATCCCAAATGCTGCCGCCATTTTCTCCTCCTGTCAATCAGACTACGCAACAGGTTTATCTGTATCGAACCTGATAAGTGTAATTATCACTGCTTCTGTAAGTCTTACTTCCAACTTTCTTATTTGCTACTACGTAAATATAATATGTTCTGCCTTTTTTCAGCCTGCTGCTACCATATTTTTTAATTATAGTTTTTGTTGATTTTGTTGTTGTGGCTTTTTTATAACCGGAATTACGTTTGCTTGAAATGTATACAGTATAGTTTGTTGCTCCATTTATCTTGTCCCAGGAGGCCTTAATTCCCGTTCCGGATTTTTTACCTTCCACCTTTGGTTGAATTGCAATGTAGGAGGTTGACCAGGAACTATACTTCTTACCTGTTTTTAACTGAATATAGGCACGTACTTTTACTTTATAAAAGTCTTTTTTTATGTTTGAAAATGTATAGCTGTTAGTGTTATAGTTTATAACTTTTGTGGATCCTATTTTTTTGTTTTTAGCAGAGTATAAAGCAATTTCGTAACCATTTGCGTTTTCTGCTCTTTCCCATTGAATACTTGCTTTTTTGATATTTGCGTATCCATAATCGGTAAAAATATTCTTTACACTTGACGGTACTGTTTTTACATCATAAACTGTTGTACCATAGCTGGCCACCGCTGTATAACCGCCTGCGCTCCGTTCCGGATATACTTTATACTTATAAGTTCCGCCTGCCTTTAGATTATTAATGGTATAAGTATTTGCTGCCGTCTTTCCTATATAGATCTCCTGATTGCTTTCAATCTGATATACATTATATCCGGTTGCTCCAGCTGATTTATCCCATTGCAGTGTTACACTTGATGTACCGGCATTTGTCTGTATTACTTTCTGATATGGAATCTGAACCGGTGTAGTAGCAACTGCTATTCCAGCTGACCATGGTCCATATATCTTATTGGGGTATTGATTTTCATAAGCCCTGACTCTAAAGTAATATGTCATTCCGGCGGTAAGTCCGCTCTTGCTGCAATCCAGACTTGTCATCGTATAGCCAACAGAATACCAGTTCCGGTTGTCTTGTGAATATTCTACCTCATATCGGATGCTGCTTCCCATAACCTGATTCCAAACGACCTTGGCAGATCCTTCTGATGCATATGTCTGTCTCAATCCTGAGGGAACGCCCGGTGCAGCCAATGCTGACATGCTAAAAAACAAAGCAAGCAGAAATCCCAACACCATTATGGCTCCAGCTCTTTTATATCGTTTTGTGTGCAGATTCATTTTATTGTAATCATACATTTTCATTTCCCTCCTTAAATCTTTTCTGAGGGTAGTTTATCACAGATTCATTTCTGAAATACCAGACTTGTCCTGAAATGCCTATTTATCTGCATGAATTGTTTTTTTCAATATATTCTAATTCTTTTAACCCTTAAAAACAGAATTTCAGTGCAAAAAAACTTCTTTCCAGTCAGAGGATATTTGACAAAAAGATCCGCTGTATTTGTGTACAGCGGATCCCTTTAAACATTTGGAGAATTTATTAATATACTAAATTTTAGCTTCTCCAGGGCTTTACATTAATTACTAACTCTGCCATGGCGGTCTGTCCGGCCTGATTAGTTAACCGATATAAAATAGTGTAACTTCCGGTATTATAGCTATAGAATGTATCGCCCAAAAGCCGTTCACCATTCAATGTACATATGACTTTACTCTTTAAGTTCGGACCGTCTTTTTCATCACTGGCTGTTTTTATGAAATCTTTCAAATATACGCGTTTACCAGGAGTGATGCTTAAATTATCCGTAGATAATTTAAGAACAGGAAGTTGCTTTTTCGCTTTTACAATAATGTACATGGATTTCTTAACGGTGATACCATACTTATTTGTCAAAGAATACATTACTTTATATTTACCTGCCTTATCAGCTTTAAACTTCATATTCTCTGACAAATTTTCTGAGCCTACTTTGCATTTTACTAATTTCATAGCATTTTTACCGCCCTTATACTGCAATGCTTCTTTGATATACTGATTCAGATTTACTGTTTCTCCGGATTTAACCGTAATCTCAGTTTTCTTTAAGCGCAGAACCGGACTTGCAGGTTTAACTACAACTTTTAACTGCTTTTTCATAGTACCTTTCTGATATGGCATTTTAAAGGTAACTTTGAAAGTTCCTGTTTTTGATGCTGCAAAGTAATTCTTTTTGATCATTTTCTTTTTATCTGCAATGAATGTTACTTTATCTTTGATATTCTTTCCGTTGGAATCCTGAGCCACAGAGATTAGAGTTCTTAAATCTAATTTCTTACCAACTTTGATTGTTACTTTACTCTTTTTCAAAGTAAGCTTTGCATAATCAGGTTTCGGACGATCTTTCACCTTTACCAGCAGATATTTTGTTACATTCCCTGCTGCATGTGGCAATGTTATGGCTACTCTGAATTCCCCTGCAATAGGAGAGCAGAATATTTGTCCATTAATCAGGAACGATGGCAATACCGTATACCTCAAACTATATCTAAGATCCTGGTTTGTGGAGTCGGTGGCAACTGATACCATCTGTCCTAACAGCAGATTGTCTCCCACAAAAATCTCTGCCCGATCTTGTTTCAATACAAGCTTAGGATTTTTTGGTTTTTCCTGCACTTTACGATAACAAAATGCTGCGGACTGCTCATATCTAACATTCTGTAAATGAATCTTAGACTGGCTTATCACCTCGTATCCTTTAATAGATGGAGCATTGATGACGATACTGCTTCCTTTGTCAATTTCATACACCATTTTATAAATGGACTGATCAACTAAATTACTAATATTATGATCGTACTCATCAAAAACTTTTACATATATCTTCACCTTCTCTACCGGTATTACCTTTTGTTTATAATAGAAAGTTACAGATTGATCTCCTGTAATCGGTGAAATCACATAATATGGCTGACCGTTTACGTTGTAACCATCAATGGACGGTGCATAGATCTTTATGCTGTCCCCCTTAACCGCTTCTATTTCCAACGGTGATACAGACTGGTCAACCAGACCGGATAAATCTTTGTTATTCTCATCTTTTACCAAAATGTGAATTTTAACTTTTTCAACCGGTTTTTCCTTTTCTCTGTAAATAAATTCTACCGTTTCATCTCTGACAATTGGATAAAACAGTTGCACATCTTCGCCTGTCACTACATAACCATCTATGAATGGAGCTTCTATTCTGACCTCACTGCCTTTTTCCGCTTCCACCACTAATGGTGTAACCGACTGGTCTACCAGACTGCTAAGGTCTCTTCCCTGCTCATTCTTCACAAGTATGGTGACAAAAACTTTTTCCACCGGTTTTACTTCTTTGCGGTAAATAAATGTGATCTCTTCATTCTGAAGAATCGGTGAGAAGTCTTTCACTTTATCTCCCTGAATTTCATACCCTTCCATTTCCGGATACTCTATTCTCACATTACTTCCCTTTTCTGCTGTCCTCGCCAATGGATAAATATCCTGGTCTATAAGACTGCTTAAATCATTTCCTGACTCATCCTTTAAAAGAATTGTAATGTTTACTTTTTCCACAGGCTTCTCCGCTTCTTTATATTCAAAGACCACGGTTTCATCCTGATAAATGGGTTTAAATTCTTGAAAGCTTTCTCCCTGGATTTTGTATCCTTCAATTACAGGAGCAGAAACAATCACATTACTATTTTTCTCCACTGACTGATGCAGCGGTGTTTCTTCCTGATTTACAAGACTGCTTAAATCCCTGCCCTGTTCATCTATCGGTATAATGATTATATTTACTTTTTCTACCGGCTTTACTTCTTTTGCATATGTGAATACAATGTTCTCATCCTGCTTAATTGGTGAAAAATCTTTAGAACTTTCTCCCTGAAGAACATACCCATCAATCTCAGGCGCTTCTACTTTCACATTGCTGCCTTTTTCCACTTCCCAAACTAATGGTCTGTCTTCCGTGTTCACAAGGCTGCTTAAATCATTGCCCTCTGTATCCACAGGAAGAATGGTCACGGTAACTTTTTCTGCAGGTTTCACTTCTTCCTCATAAATGAATTCTACTATTTCATCCTTTTGAATCGGGAAGAAATTAATATTACCCTTTCCCTGTAGTTTATATCCCTCAATTACAGGTGCCGTAACCGTAATATCGCTCCCTTTCTCCACTTCTAAGGATAAAGGATTTACGTTTTGATCTACCAGATTACTTAGATCTTTTCCTGTAGTATCATTTACGTGGATGGTAACCATTACTTTTTCAATTGGTTTTATTTCTTCCTGATAAATAAACTCTACCGTCTCGTCTTTCGCGATTGGATTGAATTCCTGGAAATTTTCTCCCTGGACTTTATATCCGTCTATCACTGGTGCTTTTACTCTTACGTTGTCACCTTTTAGTGCCGAAATTACCAGTGGTGTTGTTTCCTGATTTACCAGATCGGATAAGTCGTTTCCTGCGCTGTCCTTTACCTTAATTGTGACTTGCAGCTGTTCCTTGTACGTAAATGTTACTGTCTCGTCTTTCGTGATTGGATTGAATTCCTGGAAATTATTTCCCTGGACTTTATATCCGTCTATCACTGGTGCTTGTACTCTTACGTTGTCACCTTTCAGTGCCGGAACTATCAGTGGTGTCGTTTCCTGATTTACCAGATTGGATAAGTCGTTTCCTGCGCTGTCTTTTACCTTGATCGTCACGCTCAGCTGTTCCTTGTACGTAAATGTTACCGTCTCGTTTTTCGTGATTGGATTGAATTCCTGGAAATTATTTCCCTGGACTTTATATCCATCTATCACTGGTGCTTGTACTCTTACGTTGTCACCTTTCAGTGCCGGAATTACCAGTGGCGTCGTTTCCTGATTCACCAGATTGGATAAGTCTTTTCCTGCGCTGTCCTTTACCTTAATTGTGACTTGCAGTTGTTCTTTATACGTAAATGTTACTGTCTCGTCTTTCGTGATTGGATTGAATTCCTGGAAATTTTCTCCCTGGACTTTATATCCATCTATCACGGGTGCTTGTACTCTTACATTGTCACCTTTCAGTACTGGTATCACGAGTGGTGTTGTTTCCTGATTCACCAGATTGGATAAGTCTTTTCCTGCGCTGTCCTTTACCTTAATTGTGACTTGCAGTTGTTCTTTATACGTAAATGTTACTGTCTCGTCTTTCGTGATTGGATTGAATTCCTGGAAATTTTCTCCCTGGACTTTATATCCGTCTATCACTGGTGCCTCTACTCTTACGTTGTCACCTTTCAGGGCTGATATCACGAGTGGCGTTGTTTCCTGATTCACCAGATTTGACAAGTCTTTTCCTGCGCTATCTTTTACCTTAATCGTCACGCTCAGCTGTTCCTTGTACGTAAATGTTACTGTTTCATTTTTGGTGATAGGATTGAATACCTGGAAGTTTTCTCCCTGAACTTTATATCCATCTATCACTGGTGCTTGTACTCTTACATTGTCACCTTTCAGCACTGGTATTACCAGTGGTGTCGTTTCCTGGTTTACCAGATTTGACAAGTCTTTTCCTGCACTATCCTTTACCTTAATTGTGACTTGCAGCTGTTCCTTGTATGTAAATGTTACTGTCTCGTCTTTCGTGATTGGATTTATTACCTGGAAGTTTTCTCCCTGGACTTTATATCCGCCTATCACTGGCGCCTCTACTCTTACGTTGTCACCTTTCAGCACTGGTATTACTAACGGTGTCGTTTCCTGATTTACAAGATTGGATAAGTCGTTTCCTGCACTATCCTTTACCTTAATTGTGACTTGCAGCTGTTCCTTGTACGTAAATGTTACTGTCTCGTCTTTCGTGATTGGATTGAATACCTTGAAACTATCTCCCTGGACTTTATATCCATCTATCACGGGTGCTTGTACTCTTACATTGTCACCTTTCAGTACTGGTATCACGAGTGGTGTTGTTTCCTGATTCACCAGATTGGATAAGTCTTTTCCGGTGCTATCTTTTACCTTGATCGTCACGTTCAGCTGTTCCTTGTACGTAAATGTTACTATCTCGTCTTTCGTGATTGGATTGAATTCCTGGAAATTATCTCCCTGAACTTTATATCCATCTATCACGGGTGCTTGTACTCTTACATTGTCACCTTTCAGTACTGGTATCACGAGTGGTGTTGTTTCCTGATTCACCAGATTGGATAAGTCTTTTCCGGCGCTATCTTTTACCTTAATTGTGACTTGCAGCTGTTCCTTGTAAGTAAATGTTACTGTTTCATTTTTGGTGATTGGATTGAATTCCTGGAAGTTTTCTCCCTGGACTTTATATCCGCCTATCACTGGCGCCTCTACTCTTACATTGTCACCTTTTAGCACTGGTATCACGAGTGGCGTTGTTTCCTGATTCACCAGATTGGATAAGTCTTTTCCTGCGCTATCCTTTACCTTAATTGTGACTTGCAGCTGTTCCTTGTAAGTAAATGTTACTGTCTCGTCTTTCGTGATTGGATTGAATTCCTGGAAATTATCTCCCTGAGCTTTATATCCATCTATCACTGGCGCCTCTACTCTTACATTGTCACCTTTCAGCACTGGTATCACGAGTGGTGTTGTTTCCTGATTCACCAGATTGGATAAGTCTTTTCCTGCGCTATCCTTTACCTTAATTGTGACTTGCAGCTGTTCCTTGTACGTAAATGTTACTGTTTCATTTTGGGCGATAGGATTGAATACCTGGAAGTTTTCTCCCTGGACTTTATATCCATCTATCACTGGCGCCTCTACTCTTACGTAGTCACCTTTCAGCACTGGTATCACGAGTGGCGTCGTTTCCTGATTCACCAGATTGGATAAGTCTTTTCCTGCGCTATCCTTTACCTTAATTGTGACTTGCAGCTGTTCCTTGTACGTAAATGTTACTATCTCGTCTTTCGTGATTGGATTGAATTCCTGGAAATTATCTCCCTGAACTTCATAACCATCTATCACTGGTGCTTGTACTCTTACATTGTCACCTTTCAGCACTGGTATCACGAGTGGTGTTGTTTCCTGATTCACCAGATTGGATAAGTCTTTTCCTGCGCTATCTTTTACCTTGATCGTGACTTGCAGCTGTTCCTTGTACGTAAATGTTACTGTCTCGTCTTTCGTGATTGGATTGAATACCTGGAAGTTTTCTCCCTGGACTTTATATCCGCCTATCACTGGCGCCTCTACTCTTACGTTGTCACCTTTCAGCACTGGTATTACTAACGGTGTCGTTTCCTGGTTTACCAGATTTGACAAGTCTTTTCCTGCACTATCCTTTACCTTAATTGTGACTTGCAGCTGTTCCTTGTACGTAAATGTTACTGTCTCGTCTTTCGTGATTGGATTGAATTCCTGGAAACTATCTCCCTGGACTTTATATCCGCCTATCACTGGTGCCTCTACTCTTACGCTGCTTCCCTTTGTAACTTCTCTATTTAAAGGTGTAACATCTTGGTCTACAAGTGCACTCAAGTCTCTTCCATCTGCATCCTTTACCTGAATTATTATATTCACTTTTTCTTCTACAGGATTTCTGGTGTAGGTGAATTCCACTGAACGATCTGAAGTTACTTCATTCAGAGTGACTTGACTAGCTCCTTTTATGGTATAACCTTTTATCAGAGGCGCTTGAATAGTTATGGATCCGTTTTCTTCTACTTCATAATTAAATTGATAATTCGGATCTGCTGCCAGTTCTGTCAGATCTGTACCCGTTCCATATTCTAATGGTACTACCTGAATACGATGCAATCCCTTTGCATAATGGAATACAACTTCACTATTCTGCGTAATTTTGGAAATAGTTACGAATCCATCGGCTGCCGATATGTTTCCTCCGCTTCCCTGTACGAAATCACCGATCGGGGATGCCAGTGTATATCCTGCGATACCCGGTAATTTAAATCGGATTGTTTCATCCGGGAATACTTCGTAGCTGCTCTTGAAGCTCTTTGGCCATTGGCTGGTTAAATCCTCTCCCTTGGAATTTCTGGCTGTCAGTTTGAGTGTATGTCCGGTCTGTACTCCATCGCCTACGCTGACGTAAAGTGTTCCGGAATATTGGTACAGCTTCTCTCCCTGGGAATTATAAATAGATTTTGCATCAAAAGTAATGGTATACATATCTCCTGGTTTTGCATTATCCCAGGTAAATGTATAGGTATTATAGTCGTATTTGCCACCGCCGGAAATGGTATATTTATCAATCGGCAGCTTTCCGCCATGATATTGCAGTGGGTTAGTTAATACTGCTTTTTTTGTACCTGAATTATACTGTGCTGTTACTTTAGTTGTCTGTCCCTTTAACACTGTACTGGATGGTACAACCTTGCCTTCCCAGGATTCCGGTATGTTTAAAATACGGTTGCCGGATAAGTTTACGGATACGCCAACTCTCTGCTTAGCATAAAATCCGTTGAGCGCACCGGGACTTCCATCCTCCCCCGTCCATTCTCCTAAGTCCTCAATTTCACAATTTGATAAATCCAAAGAAGCCACTGTGGCTTTCTTAAAAAGTGAAATATCCGGAACGGTTTTGAACTTATTGTTACTCAAATCAATTGCTACCTGCCCCATCCAGCTGCTTCCTTCCAGCTCAGAAATTTCCTTCGGCAGGGAGGTCAGCTGATTACCCTGTAGAAATAACTGCCCCAGAGACAGATTGCCGATTGATCCCGGTATCTCTGTTAAATTATTTCTCTGTGCATGAAGAATACCCAGATTTTTCAACTGTCCAATAGAGTCCGGAAGCTGGGTAAGCTGGTTTCCTTCCACGTAAATTGCTGTTAATCCGCTCATTTCTCCGATTTTATCCGGCAGAGTTTTCAGCTGCTGCTGTCCTGCTTTTAATTCAGTCAGGTTCGTCAGGTTTACAATGGAATCCGGCAACACGCTGATCTGTCCGATATCCGGCAGGACAACTTCCAGATCCAGTTGTGTCAGTGCTGACATACCGCCAATATCTGCCGGAAGGCTCTTCAGATTTAAGCATTGGCTCAAATCCAGCTTCGTCAGTTTTTTCAGTTTCGTAATTGATTTTGGCAGGGAGGTTATGGATGCCCCTGTTAAATTTATCTCTTCCAGCTCGGTACAATTCCCAATACTTTCCGGAAGCTGTGTTATCCCGACTTCTTTATCCAGGTCATTATAATATACACTGTACGTGGATAAATATTTTAGTTTTGACAGCTCTCCAATACTTTCAGGGATCTTGCATCCCGTCGGGAGAAATAGTAATTCCAGCCTCTCCAGATTTGCAAGGTTAGAGATCTGTTCTGGTATTTCAGCATAATTTCTACCATACAGGGACAATTCTTTTAAACTTCTACAGTTAGTAAGTCCTCCCGGAAATTCATCCATTACCACATTTGCAGCATTGAAAATTTCCAGTTGCTGCAGTTTTCCCAGTTCTTCCGGAAATATAACTCCTTCTCCGTCAGAAATTTCAACAGACTGTAAATTTACCAGGTTTCCTATTGATTCCGGAAATGTTATATTGCTCATCGTCTCCTGAATGTTTAGACGCCTGAGATTTACTAAATTACCAAATTCCTGTGGTATTACCGTTTGTTTACTACTTCCTAAAGTACCGGATCCATTCAGTATCTCAAGTTCTTCAATCTGAGTAGCCAAACATAATTTAGCCGGAAAATTCCCCTTGTAATAGGTGATCTTAAGTTTTTTCAGGGATGGAATCTCAAACATTTCATCTGGCGTATTATTAAAAACGCTTTCTGTTGTTAACGCCTGAAATTCAATTTCTTTCAGATTCCTGAGATTAGCCAGTTCTTTTGGCGCTTCCCAGGGGTTTTTCCCACTTCCGGGAACCGTTTTGATCACAAGTGTCTCAATCGAATCAAATTGCGCCTGGGTAAGCTGTGAAGGCGTGGGCTTCGGCGAACCCACAATCTGTTTTGCAATTAATGTAGTCAACCAGTTTTCTGTTGCAGGATTGGATACCGGATTGATATCCGCTACATCCCAGAAGCTTTTTTGAGATGGAGCTGCAAGTGTATCCGTTTTCATCAGACAGATTCCGCATACAAAAACTGCCAGAAAACAAATTAACACTATTAATTGTCTCTTTCGGTTTTCCATGTTTCTCTCCTTTTCTTATGTAATGCTCAACTTACGGTTTCATGTAAATACACTCATATAATCATCCCCTTTGATTAAAATTTATAAAATCACCTGCATAGATCACAGCAAAATGACTGCAGCAGATGAGTTTATCAATACGCCGATCCCACACTTCAAATTTTCCCTAGTGCCTCCCGGCGTTGATACAACGGAAGGCACCAACAATTTTCATACCCACTCAAATCTATAGAATCCGGCAGATATTTTACCGGTTATTTTCAAATTTAAATTTAATAATAGTCTTTTGCTCCTAAAATATACAGACCAGGTAATAATAGCCCCAGTATACTCGTCAAAATATTATCTCCCGACAGCAGCACTCCGACAAAACCTAATAACTGCAGGATAAACATGATAGTTCCCAGTATTCGGATAACATTCATTCTGTCATCCCGCCTGTTAAATACTAATCCTAAAATACCGGATACCATCATAAAAATAGCATAGCCGCTGTATATAAATAACGTTGTTAAAACAATTTTTGATAACAATCCTTCTGCAAATAATCCAATTCCATCAAACAGCACAAGATGGTAAACCAGGGTAACCCCGCCCATAATAATCATGAGAATACTGGTAATTTTTAATAATATTCTGCTCTCCATATAACCTTTTCTCCTTTGTATAACCGTATTATTATAAAAGGCACTATAATTATAATAATCATATAATCATAGTGCCTCTGATTTGTACTTGTACCATTAAGGTACGAAGAAACAATTTCCATATTCTGCTATCAAACTCATGTTTCCCCAGAACCCATCATGTATTCCCTGTGATTCATAGAAACCTTTGCTGCAGAAATACAGACAATCTGAATTATTTAATACAGATAGTTCTCCGCTCATCACCTGGGTGACGATTGAAATCTGTTCTGCTGTTGGTACATAACTGTCAATCATGGCATAGGTTGTAAACTGCCCTGGTGCCGCTACAACTCCTGTTGCTGTATCCGGGAATAGCGGTGACATTACTCTGTTACGAATAACTTCTGCTACAGCTGTCATTCCTTCTACTCCTGTTCCACCGGCTTCCAAACCTACAATTTGTGCAACCAGATAAATTTCAGAATCATTGGTTCCAATTGGCATCATATCTGCATTCGCATTGATATTTGCATCAGCAGTATATGGTCTTCCGTAGAAGTTAATATTAGAATCAACAATTGGATCTAATACGGTACCTCTGGCGGAATTAGCCGCATGAATCATCATCCCGTCACCTACATAGATTGCTACATGACTGATATTCATATAATCTCCATTAGCTTCATAACTGTAAAAAATTAAATCACCGGGCTGCAGTTCCTCTCTGGAAACTACGCTTCCCTGTTCGGCACAGAACTGTGCCTGCCAAGCTGCTACACGAGGTACTGATACACCTGCAAGATCATAAGCTGTCATTACAAGATAACTGCAATCCAGGTAGTCTCCCTGTCCTGCTAATGGCATGGAATAAGGATCCCCTAAACGGGTATAAGCATATTGAACCACCGTATCTCCGATCGTTCCGCTGTATCCCCGGGAAAATCTCATTTTACCTCTCCTGCTGTTCAGGATTAGGGGATCCGCTTCCATTACCAAAGAGTCTCCTGCTTCTATCAGCCCCTCTGTCTTACCCAGAGTGATATCTATTGACTCCCCGCGCATTCTTCTGTCATTTCCATCTCTCACTGCAGCTACACCTAATAGGAATGGTGTATCCTCCGTCAAACGGTTTGTGATATCAGCCCAGTACTCCGGACTGAAATGGTAACTGTAAGAAGTTGCTTTTGGTGTTCCGGACTGGTCAGCCAGTCCGGGTCTTAAAGTAAGTATCCTCTTTGGATTTTGATCTGCATCATATAGCATAATTGCAAATCCATCCACAGACGGATCCGTCTGTTCTGTGTAACTCCAATTCACTACATAATCACCGGAAGCCGGATCATTTGTAATGGATACATTATTGACCGCCTGCACCATATAATGGGTATCATCGTCCGGTACATATTCATTTCCTCTTAATACAGGCAATGTATACTGTCCTTCTGACTCATCTGCGGTATGCATCATCCATTTTGCCGGTGCATCCGGATCTGCCGGGTTAATTCCTTCAATCAGTGTATCGTCCCAGCCGGATTTATCTTTTAAGGTATCTAGATCCTGCATCTGTGCAAGACTTAACAAGATTGCACTTTCTGCTTCCGGTTCATCTTCCTCAGACTCATCCGTTTCGGTGGTACCTGTATCGGTAGTACCTGTATTGGTCATATCTGTTTCTTCCGTCTGCTCCGGACGAACCATATCTTCCAGCCCAATGTTATAATACTGGGCAATGGCCGGTTTCGGTGGTTCAGGTGGATCTGTCTCTGTTTCAGTTTCCGTTTCTGTTTCTGTTTCGGATTCTGTGTTGCTCTCCGTTTCATAACCAGTTTCGGATTCCGATTCACTTTCTGTTTCAGACACACTTTCGGATTCTGTTACTGTTTCAGTCTCCGTCTCTGTTTCCTTAAGGGTTTCAGATTCCATTTCAGATTTCGAACTGCTTTCTGTTTCTGAAGTTCCCTCAGTAGCTGCGCCACTGCCTGAACCTGTACGGCTCTTGGATCTGGTTTCATTTTCCTGTATTTCAGGGTATGTTTCGGCACTATCTTTGGAATCTTCTATTTCCGTTTCCGGATGAATATCTATGACAGATACCTCTCCGGATTTGGAACCGGATCTCCTGTATTCTGAACTTTCTACTTCCAAAGTTGAATCCATATTGGATTCTTCTTCTGTCTCCGGTACCGTTTGTATTTCCGTTACCGCAGCAGATCTCAACGCCGCATTCGACTTCTTCACTTTTTCTGTTTCCGGTTCTTTTATTACTTTTGTCTGACTTTCCGTCTCCGGTGCCTTCTTTGCTTTCGTCTGGCTCTCCGTTTCCGGCGCCTTCTTCGCTGCTGTCTGGCTTTCCGTCTCCGGCGCCTTCTTCGTTGCTGTCTGGCTTTCCGTCTCTGGTGCCTTCTTTGCTTTCGTCTGGCTCTCCGTCTCCGGTGCCTTCTTCGTTGCTTTCTGGCTCTCCGCCTCCGGCGTTGCCTTTGTTTCCTTTATACTTTCTGTTTCTGATGTTTTTTTTGTATCAGTTACATCTTCGGTTTCCGGTATATTCTTTGTTTCGGCTGCGCTTTCGCCCGACAGCGGTTGTTTTGCTTCTTCTTCGCTTTCTGTGTCCTGCCCGGTTTGCTTTTCAGCGGGGCTTTCTGTTGTCTGCGCTGTTGTCTCAGCTTTTTTATCTGCCTTATTTTTTTGTTTTTTTGCTTTTACAGATGTAGTTTCCGGGGTTTCGGCATCCCCTTCCCCTTCATCCGGCGGAGCTGTTGTCATTTTCTCGCCCCGCCCGTTATACTCATCACCGTTTACATCCACTTTTACCGGAAGCTGCCACATTGCAGTTATATCTGCTCCGTTTTCATGCGTTCCTGCATCGATGGTTCCCACGTTGATGTTATACCTAACCGTACTGAACGGAAGGCTGTCTTCATCCAAAGTGTGAACTATACCTGCCGCCATATCTGCTTTGATTCCTCCTGCATTGTGGTTATATTGGATATCCACGTCGCTCTTATAGAGGATCTCTGCTGAGATTCCACCCGCTTTTGCAATTCCGTCTGCCCTTGCCGGCACTTCATCCGGATCAGATTTATCCCGGTTATCCTGGATATTTCCCTGATTCAGTGTATTCTGAACTATGAAACGTGTGGTTGGCGGCGCTGTTGGATATGCGCTATCTGCCGCATAGGCTGCAATTCCTGCTCCGTAGAAATTAACATGTCGGTTTTCACCTGTTACTTCTACATTACCTTCGTTTCTCACTCCAAACAGTTCAAGCATGGTCTCAGCCGCATATCCCACTGCTCCGGCACCGTAAACAGTACCAGGAGTAAAGGTATCAGCCTTTGGATTCTGAACTTCTAAATCAATTACTGTATTTCCGGTATTTCTGATGTTGCTGTTTCCAGTATCATCGCTGTCTTCCATATGAACATTTCCATTTTCTGCTTTTCCGATAAACCCGCCGCTGTAAAACACAGATTCATCGCCCAGCTTGGATACTTCAAGGTTTCCGATATTCACAGTGTTTTTCATGTTCACGGTATAACCTTGCAGATGTCCCATGATTCCGCCAAGTTTACTTTCTGTCGCAGGTTTCTCCAGGAATAAATTGCTGTTATTGGTCACTCCCTGCAAAGTAATGACATTCGCGCTGTTATCTGATGCCGATGCTTTTCCAATAATACCACCCAGATTTATCATGTGCCTGTCTGTATTCTTAACATACAGTTTTGTCTGGCTGTCCGGATCCGTATCATCGTAGCTTCCGGCTGTTACTTTTTTCAGTTTTACTTCTGCTGCCTCATTCAGTTCTCCAATGATTCCTCCAATGGATGTTCCCAGTGTATTCACCGGATTACTTCCGTTTTGTTCGATACTGCCTGTAGCTGCCGAATTCTTGATATTTAGTTTACCCTGTTCACTTCTGCCCACAAGTCCGCCATAGCTTCCCTGTCCGTTCGTATTGCTGACAGCGATATTTCCTGCAGAAATATTTTCATCCATTTCAACGTCAGATTGTATCACATTACCCAGAATTCCACCTGCAGCTGTACTTCCATAGAAGTTTGTGCCAGCTGATGATCCTGTAACAGCCATACTTCCTGTATTCTGGAATCCATGAACCGTAAGAGGAGTATGGTCCGCATAGCCGACTGCACCTCCGGTATATAGATAACCTGCTGTTGTTGCAGACCTTGGTGTTTTTCCGACAGAGATGTTACCCTCGTTTAGTACATTGCTTACATCCGTGTCATCGGTGTCTGTGATTTCCACATCGCCGTTCTGCGCTTTTCCGATAAATCCACCGCTGTAAAGAACGGATTCATCACCCAGTCCTGTTACGCTCAGATCCCCACGGTTCTGCGTATTTTTCATAATCACGGAATAGCTCTGCATTTCTCCAAGGATTCCTCCCAGCCTGCTTTCAGTCTGAGGATTCGCCAGTTGAATGGAACTGTTATTTACAACGCCATCCATCGTCACCTTATTCTTGGCATCTGCTGCCGTTGACGGATTTGATACTTTACCAATGATGCCTCCCACAGATACAGCATGTTTATTACTATTGCTGATATCGATCTGGGTAGCCGGTTTCATGTCCGCCGTATTGTAGCTTCCGGCTGTAACACCGCTCAGCGTAATCTCAGATACTTCTGATGTTTCGCCGATAATGCCTCCATAGGTTCCTTCCTGGCTTACAGCATAAGCAGTATCCTTATGTGTAATATTTCCAGAGGCTGTACTGTCTGTAACCGATATATCCGCTTTTGAGATTTTTCCGGCAAGTCCTCCAAAAGAACCTTTGCCGCTGATCTGTTTTAGGCTGATATCGCCACTTGACACACTGTCCTGTATTGTAACTTCCGACTGATCTGACAGACCTACAATACCGCCTGCCATCTTGCCTGTCTTACCCTGTCCTGAAATTTCTATATTTCCTATGTTTTCAAAACCTTTGACTGACAGAGGTGCTGATACAATATTTCCTATCGCTCCTGCCGCATATACGGTAGTTACATCTGCACCAGTATTTACATAGGCATTTTTTATTGATGTATGTCCCTGGTTCACCACATTGCTCTTGCCAGTGCTGTCCGTATCTTCGATTACAACGCTTCCGCCTTCGGCTTTTCCAATAAATCCGCCGCTGTAAAGTGAATTTGTATCACTTACCTGAGAAGCATTTAGGTTTCCACGGTTTTGTACATCTTTTAACTCAACCGCAAATCCCTTTTCTGTACCGATGATACCGCCCATCTTGCTGTCATTTGCAGAAGACGTTATCTGAATGGTACTGTTATTTACAATACCTTCCATTTGTATGGTATTGGATGCAGCTGTTGTATCTGCTGCCGCCTTGCCAATGATTCCGCCTGCATTTATAACTCTTTGACCGCTGTCCGGAATGACAATCTGTGTTGTGCCCGCTGCTGCTGCATCATCATAGCTGCCTGCAGACACGTCTTTCATTGTAATTGAACTAACGCCTGCGGTTTCACCGATGATTCCACCGAATGATCCGCCCTGATTATAGCTTTGCGTTCCGCTTACTGTAATGTTTGCAGATGCTGCTGCATTTGTCAGCTTTATATCGGATTTTTCTAACTTACCGATTATGCCTCCATAAGTTCCCAGACCATTGGTCTGATTACGGATAATGTTGATATTACCCAGGTTCTTCATTTCTTTCATTTCAACCGAGTAATTTACGGCATATCCTAATATTCCTCCTATACGGCTGTTATTAACCGCATAATTCAGATTAAGGCTGCTGTTATTGATTACATCTTCCATGACCAGCTTGTTCGGTGCGTCTGCGCTTCCCGAGGCTGCCATTACGGCTTTTCCGATCATACCGCCAATTATGGCTTCATAACTTCCACTGTTC
The DNA here is from genome assembly GCF_000686105.1 of Robinsoniella sp. KNHs210. Taxonomy (NCBI): domain Bacteria; kingdom Bacillati; phylum Bacillota; class Clostridia; order Lachnospirales; family Lachnospiraceae; genus Robinsoniella; species Robinsoniella sp. KNHs210. The sequence goes on along the minus strand of NZ_JMLZ01000001.1, from coordinate 946,920 downwards.
ACCACCTGTATCTGTGAAATGGACGTACCTGTTCCTGCATCAAAGCTTCCTGTTCTTACATTTTTAAATGCAATATCCGGTACTGCCGAAGTCTCACCAATGATTCCTCCATAAGATCCTCCGCGGTTATAACTCTGGGTGCTGCTGCTTTCTGTTATACTTCCGGATGCGGTTCCATTTGTAAGGGAGATCGTTGATTTTTCTAACTTACCGATCATACCTCCATAAGTTCCCAGCCCATTAGTATAATTTCTATTGATGTCAATATTTCCACGGTTTGTTGTATCTTCCATTTCCACCGTATAATTAACCGCATACCCCAGTATTCCACCGATTCTGCTGTTTCCTTTTGCATTTGTAAGGCTCAGTCCGCTGTTGTTCGTTACTGTTTTCATCACCAGCCTGTTTGGTACACCTGTACTACCCGGCGCCGCCATTACGGCTTTTCCGATGATTCCACCCAGTAATGTCTCATAATTCCCATTGTTTACTGATTGTATCTTTGTAACAGAATTTCCGGCTGTGGTATCAAAGCTTCCCGCCGTTACATTTGTAAATGCAATATCCGGTACTTCTGATGCCTCTCCGATAATTCCTCCAAATACACCTCCATGATTATAACTCTGGTCACTGCTGTTCTCTGCAATACTGCCGGATGCCGTTCCATTTGTAAGGGAGATCGTTGATTTTTCTAATTTTCCGATCAGACCTCCATAGGTTCCCAATCCGCCGGTTTGGTTCCTGTCGATTGCAATATCTCCACGGTTTGTGATATCTTCCATCTCCACCGCGTAATTGACTGCATATCCCAGTATTCCGCCGATTCTGCTGCTTCCTGATACATAGCTCAGGTTCAGCGCGCTATTGCCTGTCACATTTTTCATAACCAGACTGTTCGGTGCATCTGCACTTCCAGGTGATGCCATAACTGCTTTACCAATGATCCCGCCTGCCACTGCTTCACTGCTGCCATTGTTTACAGCCTGTATCTTAGTAACAGAGCTTCCGGCTGCAGCATCATAGCTGCCTGCCGTTACATTTGTAAATGCAATATCCGGTGTTTCCTGAACTTCTCCAATGATTCCACCAAAGCTTCCGCCCAGGTTGCTGCTCTGGGTTGTGTTATTCTGAACAATATTCCCCGAAGCAGTGCCATTTTTCAGTTCAATGCCGGACTTAATTAGCTTTCCGGCTAATCCACCGTAAGCACCCTGTCCGTTTGTACGGTTCAAGATGATATCCGCAGATGAGGAAACGTTATCCATAACGGTATCAGCCTGTTCAATCAGACCCACGATTCCGCCTGTCCTCTGGTTGCCTGCATTTGTAAGAACCAGTTTTCCTCCGCGGTAATGTACATTCTTCAAGCTTAACGCTGCCTGCTCTGTAGAACCTGCAGGTGCTGTTACACGTCCTGCAATTCCGCCTGTAGAAGCCAGACTGCTGCTTGCTCCGGTATGGTTTATAGATGCTGCCGAAGTTACATCTGCCAGATTTGCAGAACCGGTGATCTTGCCAACCGTACTGCCTATGTCCTCTTTATTCGAAACCTGATTTTCCACTGAAATTTCTTTCCTGATATCAATCTTTTCTACAACCGGTATCTCGGCTGCTCCTGGTTCCGCTTTTATTTCACCCGCAATCAGACCAAACCGGTCTGGGCTTGTGGTTGTTACTTTTACTAAGGTGTCCGCTGCGGCAGAAGTGAGGTTGATACCGGAAATGGTACCTGCTCCTGTCTTCACAAGGATAGCATCTGCACTGATACGGTAATCCGCTTTATTGATAATGTAATCCAGATTTGATACTTTAGCGGTCTTAGTCATTCCGTTAAAAATGCTGTATCCAACCGGTTTCGCTGCTGATGCCGACCTGTTATCCAGAATCTTGTGATTCGTTCCTCCCGCTGCCGCCCCAGTATAGGTTCCTGAGAAGTCCTGTGCCGGGGTTCCAATGCCCCGTTTCCAGAATTCCTGCATGGTTCCTTCCTGGTTCGTTTGTACAGGCACAGATAATTTCTTATCTTTTAATTCCAGATCCTGTGTCTGTGCATAATGAGATTTCAGATAATGGCTGTCCCCGTGTTTGATTCCCCCAAGACTGATGTTATAGAGGTTTCTCTGAGTCATGATCTCATAAGGTTTTGCCGGAGTTCCAAATTCCCATGCAGCACTCTGCGTTTCTGTTGCTTTTGCAAAATGCGGACTAAACTTAGAGTAGAAGTTGTTCTTATCTGTCTCCTCTTTGCCCGGAACCTGATATTCCACCACGGTTGCACTGTAGTATGGCTTCTCCTTCTGAGGCTCTTCCAGCCTGTCTAATACATTGTTATTGAATAAAATCTCATTTTTGTTATTGATAAATTCTTTATTGGCGAAAATCGCCGGTACTTCATTTCCATACCCATCCCTTACCAGGACCTCATAATAGTATCCGCTCTGCCCGTCTACATAAATCTTACTGTACTGCATATTGTTCAGATTGCTGATATTGGACAGGTTGCCCGGATTACGAAGATCCACATATTTCTTCTCTATGGTAACGAATAGTTTTTGTTTCTCCTGTTTCTTTATATCCTCTGCAATCGCATCGCCTTCATAAACCAGGACTTTATATCTGGCTGTGGTACTCACATTATTCAGATCTACCTTGATGGTATCCTTAAATGTCTCTGTTTTCCCTTTGTCAGCCACCGGATCATAAGGTTCGTATTTCAGCTTCTTATCGCTGCTTCCATACGGCGTTTTCCCGGTTTCCTGTGCCGCTCCGAACAGAAGCGGGAAGTTCAGGTCTTTTCTTGTCTTATGTTCATACTGCGTAAACTGCGGCAGTGGATATGGATCTTTAGCATAATCCCTCAATAAGAGGTTACTGCTGTTAATGGTATCATTTGCCGGATTCGGATCCAGCTTCCAGGTTTTGTCCGCACCTCCTGTTGTCATATCGAATCCCTTTGCCGCCATTGCGGCTGCATCCGTGATTTCTGCATAAGTCAATGCGTAGGTATCCTGGTAAACTTCATCAATACCATTGTCCGGGTCTGCCGGTGTTGTCACATAATCTTCGTGTTTATTGTCTGCGAAAGCCCAATATTCATTCGGTGCCCTGCCAAATCCCAGGTACAGTTCCAGATCCTTATCGTCTGTCACCACCATGGATCCCGGCAATCCGGGCAGCTGTGTGGAATCTCCCCAGTAGAAATTTTCGTCCTTCAGATAGTATGCATTTGTAAACCGTCCTCTGGACCCTTTGTTCCTGGATAAGCTTCCCTGATATTTTCCGCTTACAAATCCTGCGTTATAAACTTCCGTTACGCTGCCTGTAACATCTGCGGCAATACCAACTGCGGTTCCGCTGCCTCCGGCTGAAGCAACTGCCAGAGCTGTTACTTTACCGGTATTATAAGCCTGTTTGATCTGGCCGCTTCTTAAATCCTTTACAAGTCCTGCCGCCGTACCGTTGTGTGCTCTGATATAGCCGCCATTCATGCTCTGTGAAATCTGTGATTTACTTCCTTCCATGGTATGCACCAGACCTGCTGCGTGATGATTTCCCTGACTGGCAATAATTTCGCCATTATTGGAAACTTTCACGAATTTTGTATCTTTTGCATACGCTGCAATTCCGGCTGTTTCGATACTGAGTGCTGCCGGGAGATCATATTTTACTTTCAGCGTGTCCCCATTTCCAAGGGGAACATCTGCTTCCGGTCTGGTTAAATTCACTCCAAGAGTCGCGTTATTTCTTGTATCGGTTACTTCTGAATCTCTGATAAATCCTGCCACACCGCCAAGTGTATAACTGTTATTTAAATATCTCTTTACATTGGCAAGGCTGTTAAATCCCTGAGCACGTACCTCTCCGCTTACCGTAATCTTATCCAGACACGCATCGTCCGCATAATCTGCAATCAGTCCGAGGTTTGCTGTATAGTTGGATGCTTCCTGGTATTTTCCAAGGTTCTTAAGCTTTTTACCGGACGTATCCGTTGCTTTTACCTGCATCTGTAAATTGTGTACACTGGCTGTAAATGATGCTTTATCCTTACTTCTTAAATAGGATATAAATCCAATATCTTTGTTGTCCTGAGTGATCTTATGGCCATCGCCATCGTAATCACCGTTAAACTCAAACATTTCATAGAACGGCTGATCGATTTTGAAATCTTGGCTCTGCCTGTAATAACGCCCTGTTGTGGCATCCTGTGCAATACCGGATGTAGTCATGCCGATTATGCTGTACTGGTCTGTTACATAATAAGGCTTCGCCTGTGTACCGTATGAATATCCGGTTGGCAGCAGACCAAAGAAGGTTGTCTGGGAATCAATATTACTTCCATCAGCATTATCCCCTCCAAAATGTACCTGGAACCGCTCAGAGGTGTTTCCTTTTATTGCAGATTTTGCAATACCATTTACCGTTCCGTTTTTATCCTGGAAATCACTGACTTTAGATTCAATATCCGCTGTCGTGGCGTTTCCTGTGGATTTTGTTACAATTGCTGTATAGTATCCCTTAATTGGCATATACCAGCCGGTTTCTTCTTCATCGAGAATCTGAAGCGTTCCTGTTCCTGCGTTAAATACAACATTTGCCGGATTAAAGAACTTCATCGTTCCCGCCGTTGTGGTGGTTGACTCATAATTCGGAAGTTTGCCGCCTGAAGTTACCGCACCTCCCGGTGCTATTTCAAATTTCCGGATGGTAATCGGGGCATAATCTGCCTTCTCATATGCATCACCATCATAGATTGTGACCTGATAAGAGGCTGCCGGATCATATCCATCTATCTGAATGGAATAATTGGAAGGTGTACTCTGATAGCTGATTGTACTGGATACAGCATCTTTAACCGTAACCTGTGCGTTTTCTATCGTGGTTTTCGGGGTTTCTATATCAATATTGTTCTTGCGCCTATTAAAGTCTGCGTTGAATGCAAAGTCCGGTTTATCTGCCAGGAATTGATCCCCGACGTATTCCGCTGTCTGCTGCCTCTTCACAAACTGTGGGAATGGATACAAGACATCTCCGTCATCGTCCCTGGTTTGATTATCCAGAGTCCAGATATCAGGATCAAAGCCTTTGAAATTATCTCCGGACATCATATCCATATAAGTCATTGTTGTTACGTTATTTCCATAGGTTGTATTTCCAACCGCATCCAGTTTGTAATTATAACCTTTTGCGTCAGGATCCTGGTTTACTACTACCTGATTCCAGGTGAAATCCGTCGTTGCTCCATTTATTACCAGCTTGTAAGCCTGGTGGAGCTGTTTGATGCTCAGTTCCGGATCAGACAGACTGTAGCAGTTTTGTATATCTACGAACCGGTTTAATCCTCCTCCGGCTATTCCGCCGATATTCCGGTTGTTATCTGAGAAAGTACCAGAAATATAAGAATCCGCAGTGTAATCTTTGATATAGTGAACGGTTCCTACATTATAACAATTCCTGATTATGGTCTTTCTGTCATCGTTATCCGTAATATCTGTTGGTTTTAACGTATCCCAGCTGTAGCTGTCCGGTCTTGGACTGGATGCATAAGCTACGATACCTCCGGCGTAAGAATTTTCTATTGCCTTTTTATTATCCGTATTCGTAGTGACTGCAACATTTCCTGTGTTGTAGCAATTACTCAGTTTCAGCTGGACATCCTGATTCGGTACGGCTGTTCCGCCATACCCGGAAGGAACTGCCACAATACCTGCTGCTGCCAGCGTTCCCTGTACATAACCATTATTTACACAGAGGTCAACAACGGTATGTTTATCTCCATAGTTACTGATTCCGGAAGCAATTTTTCCAAATACACTTCCATTATTCGTACAATAAGAAGCTTCACTTACATAGTTTCCGATTCCGCTTGCCAGTCCGTTGCCGTCCGGCGTCTGTACGATACCGTTATTATAAGAATAAGTAACCTGTATCCTGCTTTCATTTCTGCAGTCTGCCTGCTGTACCGTGTCACCTGTACCAAAGCTGACAATACCCTGCGTGATGCCGTTTGCCTGTTCATGGGCAACGACTGCCCCGTTATTGGATGATTTACGGATTGTTCCGATCTGTCCCACCCGATTTTGGGGATATAATGCCTCGCAGATCATTCCGGCAGATACATTATTTGCAAATACATATCCTTCTCTGTCTACCTGGCACCCATTTACTTCCGCCTCGGTTCTGTAATTCTGATACAAATTCAAACCTGGCTTTGTCTCGTCAATATCTTCCGACTTACGGGTACCGGAAACAAATACTAAGATACCTGCTGATCTGGATGAATTTCTTGCCAGTGCATCTCCGGCATTCATAAATGGATCATTTCCTCCATAGATACCGTTAATCTTTCCGGCAAAAGTATCATCTGTAAAAGTAACCGCTTTTTTAACTGCCTCTCTTCCGGATGCTGTTGTAGGAACATCCCCGCTTCCGCTGAAACGCCTTGCCGTATACAGTGCAAAACCTCCTGCCCTGCTGGCACTTATCCTTGCAGATACCCTTGTATCATAGATTTTTGCATCTGCGCCGGTTTCCATCGGCAGCTGCGGACTTAAGTTCTCAAATAAAGCATTGTCGTAATCCTGATAAGGATCCGGGTTCCTGGCCGTCCTGCCATTACTTACGTAATATGCCAGCCCTGCTGCTTCATCGGCAACAATTTTGCTGTCACTTCCGATATTTAAATTCTTCACCACACCGCCGCTCAGATCATAAATCAGAGCATAATGTGTATTCGGTATGGATGCCCCGGCCTCGAAATTACCGGGATTTTGTATACGGTTTACCCTGATTCTTCCAATGGTATAACCATTTCCGTCCAGAGATCCCGTCATACGGTACATACGTTTATTGGATGCACCAATTACAAATCCATTGTATCCGTCATCACTTGTGGACAACTGAATATTATTCATTAATTCTATATCTCTTGTGAGATATTTCAGATAGGAACTTCCGATTGCTGCATAACCCATGTTTTCACCCAGGTTCATGTTATATAAATGACGTTCATTCCGGATCTGCAGCTTGTTCTCTGTCTCTACCCGGTATGTATCCGGCTGGGCTGCTGCCTCATCTTCTGCAAGCAATGTGCTTCCCAATGCCGCTGTTGTCTGCGGATAATATTCCAGATCATCCAGATCATCAAAATCTATTGATGGGATTTCATCCAGTATACTGTCATTATGAACATCATCTATTTCAGTATTTGAAAAATGCATACTGAACATTCTGCTGGTTCTGTCATATGCCGCTAAATTTTCCGGCTTGATTCCTAATTCCTTATCATAAATCTTGGTTGCCTCTAATGTAAAATAACCACTGGAAGCCGGCAGATAAGAATCCATCTCTTCACAAGGAAGATTTATTCGGATGGTCATATTAGTTGCTCCTGTGAGATTTACGGATACCGTAATATCATCTACAGAATCAAATTTATCCGGATCATTTCCTGCCGTATCTTTTGCATAGAAATAATACAATTCCCCGTTTACCATAATATCCTGTTTTTTATTGGGGACGTCATACTCATAACTGGATGCCTTAGCCAGTGTGTAAACTTTAACCGGCGATTTTGGCAATATCGTATTTGTAAAGACTGTATTATTATAATTATAGGTTCCTCTGCTGTGTCCGTCATAAACGGAGAAGTTCATATAATTTGGCAATGCGCCGCTGCTCAGTTTGAACCTGGCTAATAAATCAACATTTTCCTGTGTAACTCTCTTTACCGGATACTTATCATTGTCTCTGAATTTTATTTCTACTCCGGTATTGTTGGTGTTATCTGCTGTCCAGGTACCGTCTGTATACGATGAATTGTCATTATTTCCTCCATCATGGTATTCCACGGATGACTGCATATAATCAACGACTTTTGTTGGCCAATAGTTGTAATAATAGGAAACCTTCGTATTATCAAGAGACGTAAACGACTGGTTATTACCCGGCAGTGCCTGTCCTCCGTTTGTTGTAAAACTGCCCAGGCTGACTTGGGATATACCGCTGTCATCCGCAGAAGCACCTGCCAGATCCAGCTGTGGAAATTCATAATCCATTCCCAGAGTTAATTCATCCTCTGTCCATGGATAAACAAATTTAGCCGATCTTGCCTTTTGGGCTGCAAGGCTGCCTGAAGAAGCTGCCACATCTGCCGAACCGGTTCCCATAATTTTATTGTTAAGAGGGGTTTTTAAATTTTCTTCCCCTTTGGCCGGATATTCCATAGATACGCTGACGCTGGAATTTACCTTTGCATACTGGCGTACCATATTGCTGTAATTTCGCAGACCATATTCACTGTCCGTTCTCTTTTCATCCAACGGAGTTGTATTATCTGCCGGATCTCCATCCTTTTTCAACTGCTGCGTTTTCTGTACAAATGTTTCATAGTCTGTACTGCTTGGCAGTGAAATTGGTTTTAACCCATAGTTGAAGGTGGAGTCGATCTGTGAGGTGGAACTATTCCAATACTTCAGTTCGTTGTCACTGAGATAATAGCTGTTCTCAATACGTTCTGATTTAATTACTTCATCGGTATATCCTTCCAGGAATCCAATCAGGGTTCCCCGGTCGTTGGTACCTATTATTTCTCCTGTGTTATAGCTGTTTGTTATTTTTATGGTCTTATTGCGGTCCTGGGCCATTACGCCTACCAGCCCGCCTACTTTTGTACCGGATACTCCTAAGTCATCCAGTCCGGTATCCGTCTGTTTTGCAGATATGGTTGCACTGTTATAAGATACATCCACAGGACCGACTGCATAGCCTGCAATACCGCCTATGTAACTGGCTCCTCTGACAATCTGTGAACTGTTGAATACACTCTGGATATAGACACCTGTCTCCGGCTTCTGAACAATTCCGTTGCCGGTACGTTCACCAAGCTCACCGGCTATACCGCCGATATGTGTTGCCTGTGTATATTCTGTCAATGTTGAATTTCCCGGAACATGTCCTACATCATGAATGTAAATCACCCTGTTTTCACCAATCACATCACCCGTGTTGTATGTATTTGTGATCCGGTACCCGCTTCCGCTGATACCGCCTGCACGCTGCACCGCAGATATCTGTCCGGTATTGACTGTATAATTGATAATACCGTATGCTCCTGTGATACCGCCTACATAGCTTTTTCCACTGACTGCGTTAGACTGGTTGCCGCCAAGGGTATACTTTCCGGCAAACTTCGCATCTTCCTGTAAATCTTTAAATTCTTCGGTGATCAACGGGTCATTTTTACTCATGGTAACAATAACACTATTGTCACCCCGGCCCACGATTCCACCGATATAGCTTCCGTCTACGTTACTCTTATCAAGCTGTGCAGATTCGTAACCCGGTAAAGTTATGGACGCAGTATCCGTTTTTAAATCTTCGGCGCTGTATGCCTTACCGGTAACAGCTTTCAGATTCTGGGCAAGCGTTACTTCTACGCTTGTTCCTGCATATCCAATAATACCGCCTACGTTTGTTCTTCCGGTTACACTGTTGTAATTACGGGTATCCAGTACCTGGGTTCCATCATAGGCATAGCCGATGATTCCGCCCACATTCCTGCTTCCCCTCTGAATAAAGTTTCCGCTTCCCTTTGCAACTTTTGTCCCAAGGGAAATGTCTTCTCCATCCATTCTGGTAACCTGTTTCACAAGTGCATTCTTTGCAAATCCTACTACTCCGCCTACATTTTCCGGAGAAACAACTTCTCCTTTCAGCGAATAAACTCTTTCAATTCTGCCGCCTTCCATATATCCGACTGCACCGCCTGCGTTCTGACTGGTCAGGTTATACTGGTCTCCTGTACTAAAATCAACCAATCCCTGAGCAGTTGTCTGGCTGGCACCCTTGTCTATGGAACTTGCCCTTACCTGGGCATTGTTGGCAACCATGTGAAGTCCCGTCATGCTCCCGCCAATACGGATTGCATACGGATCTTTACGTACTGCTTCATCGTTAAACGCCGGTGCAAATGTACTGTGATCGCCTTTATCTGTAGTATTCAGATTTGACGGTCCGGGATTAATATCAAATGTGTAGGTAATATCTGCATAAACTGAATTTCCTACCAAACCTCCGGCATTGCTGTTTCTCGCACGAATACCGCAGATTGCATTGCCGCTCTTCTCCGCACCTGTGTTAAAGGTGTTCTCAACGCGGATATTTCCCGGATTACCAGTAACGAATCCTGCAATTCCTCCGGCATTATTGTTGCCTGCCGTTATATTATCCTCTGCCGATGCTTTTACTGTTGCAGCTTTCGGAGCATTGGTATAACGGTTCTGATAAGGTGCATCCGGTGTATCCGGACCTGTCGTGATTGTCTGATAGGTAATATAGCTGACTTTTTTGGCTTTTTTCAGATCCTTAACAGCAGTACCTCCTATATTGGTATCTTCTGCCTTCACGGTCTGATTTAATTTCACATCAATTCCGCTTAAGTCTGCCACATTTTTGTCGGCGCTGTCTTTTTTGTCGCTGACAATATCTCCGGTTCCCTTATCATATAATTGTCCGGCAATTCCTCCGGCATTATTTCTTCCTGCGGTGATCTGACCCATATTATAGGTATCCAGCAGCTGCACACTTCCCCGGCCGTTACCGATAATTCCTCCGGCATTGTCCCTTCCTGCGCGAATATTAGCCAGGTTGGTATAGACATATGCACGGTTATTTATAATCTGGTCTGATATTAATTTGGAATAAGAAATGCTCATTGCATCTGCTCTTCCCACCAGACCTCCGGCATTGTCCTGGCCGGCACTGATCACTCCCTGGGCGCCACTATTCTGAACCTGTTCATAGGTTCCTGTCATTCCGCTGTTAAATACATCCTGTAAAATACAGATGTCCGCATCGCCAATGATTCCTCCGGCGTTGTCATAATCTGCGGTTACCCGATTTGTATTCGTAAAAAGGAAATTATCAGGATCATTCGCATTCATAGCATCTGTCAGTACTTTCCTGGAATATTTCAGATCCAGCTTTACCGCTTTTCCTGCTACTCCTCCGGCATTGTACTGTGCCCTGATGCTTCCTCTGTTAAATAAATCGGTGATATCTGCATCTATATCATTTCCCTGATAGTCTTTTGCGGTTGTGGAAATCTCAAACTTTTCACTTGCATAACCGAAGATTCCTCCGGCATTTGCAATTTTCGCCCATACATTTCCCGTATTCGTACTCATACCCTTTGCAATCATGTTTACCACACGATTGTCCTTATTACTGTATTTTCCGTCACCGCCTATACCGAAGATTCCCCCGGCATTCATCCTTTCCGCAGTAACATTTCCTGCGTTATAGACATCAGAGATGTTAAAGCTGTTCTGTTCCAGTCCGGAACCTATCTTAATGCTGTCTATTCCTGCGTATGACATATTATTAAATCTGTCATCTGCTCTGTCCCTGCCATCCGCATTGCCGACAATTCCTCCGGCATTGCTGCGGCTTGCTGTTACAGTAGAATTATTTGTGTAAATTCCTTTACTGATTGCTGTATCTACACTGACATCGTTTGTAATATCAGTATCGATCAGTCTTCCTACCATACCGCCTGCATTGCTTCTGGCATTTACGCTAAGCGGCAATGCTCCAGCTGCTGTTGAACTTCCACTGTAGACATCTTTTATGATCGCTCTGTCTGCATCTGCTGAACCAACGCCGACTACCTTACCTGCAATTCCTCCGGCGTTGTCTCCGCCTGCGGTGACGCTTGCCTGGTTGGTCATGAAGTAATCATTCAGGACGCTGTCCGGGTTGCCTATGCCTCCAATGACAATGTTTTTGCGATGTTCAATCGTTCCTTTTCCGCTTAAAAATCCTGCTACACCACCGGCATTATTCCCGGCAGCTGCATTTACGGTTCCCCGGTTGAATACATCTCTGATTGTCACATGGCCTTCTGCACTTCCGACAATACCTCCTGCATTACTCTGATTCGCAGTAATATTTCCCTGGTTGGTACTTACTTTTTTCTCCAGGGTTTTAGAAGCCGTAGCTTCCCTGCTCTCGATCTGGATTTCTCCGATCACCTGTCCGGCAATTCCTCCGGCGTTGCTATTGTATAACGATTTTACTGTACCGGTATTGTAAGTATCCGTTATCGATACTGCATTTGCTGCTCTTCCCACAATACCTCCGGCATTACTGTTTCTTGCCGTAATATTTCCCTGGTTGGTATACATGCCATATTCTAACATGCTTATTGCAATTGCATTGTCCACGCTGATGGCAATATTCTGCATATCACCCTTTAGATCACCGGCAATACCTCCGGCATTATCTCTATTGGAAGTCTGGACAGTACCATTGTTAAATACATTGTTAATATTCGTATCTACACCTGCGCCAACCACGCCTCCTGCGTTATCTATTGAGGCTGTGATGTTACCCTGATTGGTGAATATCCTGCCGGCAAAAACTTTTTCGGCTACATCCGCATCATGACGGATGTTTCCTTCGGTAATACTTCCGGCAAGTCCTCCTGCACTGTAGGTATAAGCAGTTACATTTCCACGGTTGAACATATTTAAAATATCGGTGTGTTCACTGTGCCCTGCAACTCCTCCGGCATTTTCGGTATTCGTCCATACATTTCCAGCATTATTATAAATCGGCACTGCTCCTGCTTCTGCCCTGGAGATCATACGCTTTGCGATATGCCCCTCATTGAATATAACCATTGGCAATGCAGCAGTTGCTGTATCCCTGTTCATATTGCCCACGATACCTCCGGCATTCCCATAAGTACGTGTACTTACCGATCCCCGGTTAAACACATTCTTTACATCTGCGTGGGAATCGCCAATAATTCCTCCGGCATTATTTGCCGCCTGTACCGAGCCGCTGTTCGTATAAAAAATACCTTTACCTGCTTCAGCCGGTATCACAACATTATCTAAGATATCCTGGCTGTATGACAGAATAAATTTATCCGGCAGTGCGTTGGTACCCCTTGGCTGTCTCTCCTGGATCAGCCCTGCAATTCCTCCGGCATCTTCATTAGTCGCTGTAATATTTCCACGGTTAAATGCATTATGAACAACTGCATCCCCATCTGAAATATTTCCTGCGATTCCTCCGGCATTTCTGTATGCATTTACAGTTCCTTCATTGGTAGCCATGGAGTTGACATGATTCATTCTTGCTTCTATTAATTTTTCATCATATATAATCGTAACTGCTGAGCTGATGTAACCGGCTATTCCACCTGCATTTGCCTGTGATGCGGTTACAGCTCCGGCATTAAATACATTTCGGATTTCTCCTGTGGTATTTAGTTTTCCTGCAATACCTCCGGCATTATTGCCGGTTGTACCGGTTGTGCTAACCGGCATTGTATTTGTGTAATACCCCAGAACAGGATCTATTTCATCTGTTATAGGATCCACCGTAATACTTGGCAGACTTTTTAAGATTACAATCCTTACTTCAGTATCTGGAGATTGGGTGTCCCCCGGGAACAAACCTGCATCTGCTTCGGAAGTGACACTACCTGCGATTCCTCCGGCATAACTGCCGGCAGCTTCAATCTTAGGTGTGGTCACCGTATTATAACGGTTCTCCACATTTTGAATCTCAACTTTTCCGGCTGCCACACCTGTGATTCCTCCGGCATAACTGCCTCCGGCACTAACCGTTCCTTCATTATAGACCGGTTTTTCCTGCACCTGAGTAGTCCCCACATTAAGTTTTACATTTTTTGTCAAAGCACCGGCGATCCCTCCGGCATAACTGCCCTGAGTGGTTACATTCGCACTGTTGCTGACCTGAATTATGGCATTTGCCGTCAGGTTTCCAATATTATAAGGTAATGAAAGGTTTGATATTTCCACCTGATCATCTGCCAAGCCTATAATTCCTCCGGCATACGATACCGCTGAAATACCAGGCTTCATAACAGGCACTGTTCCGATTTTAATATCTTCAATGATCTTTCCTGTTTCCGTTTTCAGATTTACAGCTCCGCTTATTAAAAACTCATTTCCTGCGGCAGCTGTAATACCTCCGGCATAACCTTTTATTCCTGCTCCACCAGTCGCTGTCAAACCAACAGCAGCCACATCGGCCTTATTTACTATATTCTGCAGGGATACCTGATAACCTTGTATCTGTCCTGCAATTCCTCCGGCATAACTGTCTGTTGCCAGCACCGGGCCGGCATTTGCTGTATTTTCGATTACTACATCATAATGCAGTTTTGGATTCAACGGTCCTTCTGCAGAACCTGTAATTCCTCCGGCATTTATTTCAGCCTGAATGATTCCATAATTGGAATATTCACTTTTGTAAGTCTTCACCGCAGTCGTCCCGGCACTTGTAACATATTCGTAATCCCGGATAACATATTGCTCATTGGTTGAACCCGCTGCTTTATCAAGTCCAGAAAAAGTGCTTCCTTCTTCTATACTTCCGGCGATTCCTCCGGCATTATACTGCTTAGCTGTAACTTCTCCGGTGTTAACCGCTTTCGTTATGACTGTCTTTTTGTCTGCCACACCGGCGATTCCTCCGGCATTGTTATCTGCCTTTACGGATATACCATTCAAATCTTTTCGGCTGGCATTTCCAAGAGCAGGATTCTGGGTTTGATTCACTTCGTTAATCTTACCGTCATACAGACTGATAAAACGGGTTCCGTTTGCAGTGTCTACCAACATTCCTGATTTTGCATCACCGGGAACTGTGTCCTCAATTCCTATTGCAAGTATACCTGCAATTCCTCCGGCATAATTACCTGCTGCTTTTATGGTATTGCCGTTAAATCCAGTATCCGCTGCTCCATATGCGTAAGGTTTTAGAACAATTTCATTTCCACTGCTATCCTTCAGTCGTTCTTCACTTTTTTCTCCGCTTGCCAATTCTACCATTTTCGTGTGATAATTATTTTTCTCGTTTTTCAGGAGTGTAATATTCTTTCCAAATCCCTGAAACTCGCCGGCAACACTGCCTACATAATCATTTCCCTTAGCCGTGATGCCTTCAATGGTAAAATTCTTAACAGATGCATTTTGTCCAACAATTTCAAAAAGACCTACTCTGTTTTCCTTTGCTGTATCAGTCGGATTATCCGGATCTGTATATGTATTACTTATTTTTAAGTTTGATAATTTATAGTTTTGATAAACAGGAATTTTTTCATTATTTACCACACCATGGGAATCCGTAACTTCATATTCTAGATCCGTTCCGTCCGCCCTTTTCTGGTATTCGATCTTCCCTGATGTATCTTTTTTAACCGTGGAAGTAAATGATCCTTCAAACCCTCTAGTTCTGTCTGCCTCTAACGCATCATGTTCATTTGCCGAAATCGGCTGTAAAATCCGCAGTTTCAAGACATCTGTTGTGGTCAGATCATTTCCCGACGCATTTGACACTACCAGCCGGTGATATACTTTGTTACCACCTCCTGGCTGTATAACCTCTTCTCTTCCAAGCTTCTGTAAACTCCAGTCAATGTCATCATTCAGCATGAAGTTCTGGAAATTGCCGGCTTTATTTTGCACATAAGCCGGATCTGTCGGATCTGCTTTATCATTTAGTATGTACCGAAGATTACTCAGGTGTCTTGCATACCCTAAACCGTACCACATATTAGATAAGTCCGGGTTCTCCCTGTTAGCCAGATACGCTTTTGCTTCTTCCCATAACGTGCCGCCCCGCACACCTGTTACATAGATATTTTCTGCGGGATTGACCGTCTTTGCTTCCGTATAGGCATTTTCTTCTCCGGATGAAACACTCATGGATCCGGTAAATCCTTCACCTTTATACTTTCCTTCTACTATGACTTTAAAGTTTTCATTCCATGGTATTGAGGGATATTTTTTATTGACCGATAATTTATCATCACTGTCATCCGTTATACTGTCGAGAACAAGCCGGAACACTCCATATTGTTTCTTCCCTGCTTTATCCGCAGGTACATAGTATGACAGCCGGTGCTTAAAGGTACTGGTCTCATCAGAGCCGTCATAGCTCTTCATTGTTCCATCACCCTGGAGTTCTTCCGTATAAAAAGGAACCATTAAATTCGTTTTCAGAGAGTTATTCACGCCTTTATTTTTATCATAAGAATACAGATCATAAACCGGCATTGGACCACGGACATCGCCGGATGCTCCTGTTGTCACAGTACTTCCTGGCGTTATATAACCATCTCCGCTGTTATATGCGGTAACGTCTTTTATCTTATAATAGACCTTCGACGTATCCACAGCATTTACAATGGATATATCATAAGTCATTTTGGTGAATTTTTTCCTCTTATCATCCGTTACTCCACCTGCATCATTTTCCGGACCGATTTCCCCCCACTCAATAGTAAGCATATCATCATTATTAACTTTTACATATGCATTCTCCAAAAGTCCTAAATTTTCCGGTTCTCCAATCCCCTGAGCGCCATAGTAGCCCTGTCTTTTATCTTCCAGGGCACCCCGGTCCCTCAGAAGCACATTTTCTTTACTCTTTAATACACTTTCGCTTAAACTTGTTTCATTATAAGATAAGCTATCTGTACGTTCTGAATAAAATGCGCAACGAACCGTTTTATTATTTAGATTAACTTCTACCAGAATGCTGTAATCGAGAATACTCTTATCACTGATATAAGGTTCTAACAGACGGTAAAGCAAAGCAGATTCATCCGAGTCATCTTTGCTCAATTCCATGTAAACTAATTTTTTTGAATCGATCAGTTCTTGCTTTTTAGCAGTTTCATCTGCACTGCCTTCGGCAACTCCAGGAAATGTCACGCCGGGATAATCAACTCCATCCACAGTACCTCCCTTAATCGCCTCCTCGGGAACATCAAAGAATTCCGTTCCCCGGTTTGCATCCGAAAACTCCTCATCAAACTTGCCCTGAACTTTCAGATCTGTCAGCGAAGACTGCATCGCCATATAAATTACCTGAGCAGTATCATCTGCCCTTGCCATGTATGCCTGATTAGCGATTCTCACTGCATTAAATGCAACTATACCAATCAATATACTAAGCACACCTAAAACTACAGCTAATTCAGTAATTGTAAAGCCTTTTTTATTTTTAACCCTTTTCTTGTACCTGTGCATAAATGGCATCATATACAGTCACCTCCTTTCAAAGCAGTCAGCGCTGCATTTTTTAGATGCTGATAATTTCTGTCACATGCCATTTTGTTACACTTGAGTTGCTGGCTTTAAATGAATGCTCCGCCCTCCCCGTTGTACAGGGAGAAAGGGGAAGATTTGCGAAACATTCATTTAAAGCCAGCAGGCGGTTTCCAACTGGTAGTCTGAAGCCGCTTGCTGTTTATGTAAATATCAATTAATAATTAACCAATTACACCCGATGCCACAGTAAACTTTTTATCTTTTAAAGAAGCAGTTGTAAATTCAAGTCCTGTAGTCGTTCCAAAAACCCCATCTGGCGCAAAACCTGCAACAGCTTTTATATTTAAAGCAGTTCCACTACCATTAGCATATACAATTCCCATTGCAGCGCCTTCTTTACTAATATAGACATATAATTTATCCTGCCCTTTCACTATATTAGTATTTAAATATGCATCTCCTGTATTACTCATAAAATCTTCTTTACCAGGTGTTGCTTGGCTATAAACAGCTTTTACTGCAGTATTATTTAATTCTACAAAGAAAGCGCCACTACTTCCAACAGCAGTTCCTGGCACTACAGTCTGCCCAGCAGAAACCTGTCGTGTTCCATATGCCTGCGCTGCTGTTAATGCTGTTTTTGCTTTTGCAGCATCAGATGTTTCCTGTCCATCTTTAATAATTCTTGCCATGTTTGGTGCTATTAAGGCAATTAAAATACCGATAATCGCTAATACTACGATCATTTCAACCAATGTGAAACCCTTTTTATTTTTCAATTTTTCTTTAAACTTTTGCATTTACTATTCTCCATTTCTTTAATAAAAATATTGCTCTAAAAATAAATTTACGGTGTAGGTGCGGTAATAGCACCGGCAGTATATGTGCAATCTTTTAATGATGCTGTAGTAAATTCAAGACCTGTAGGCAATGCTCCAGTTGGGGCAAATCCAGCAACAGCCTTAATTTTATCTCCATTAGTATATACAATTCCCATTGCAGCACCTTCTTTACTTATATAAATATATAAATGATCGGAACCTTTTACAACATTAGTGTTTAAATAAGCATCGCCCGTATTACTCATAAAATCTTCACCGCTTCCAGCTGTAATTGGACGGCTATAAGCTTGTTTCATGTTATCATTTGTTAATTCCATAGCAAAAGCATCTCCAACCGCTGTACCAATAGTCGGAACAACTGTTTGGCCAGCTGAAACCTGACGTGTTCCATATGCCTGTGCAGCCGTCAATGCTGTTTTAGCTTTAGCAGCATCAGAAGTTTCCTGTCCGTCTTTAATAATTCTTGCCATATTAGGTGCTATCAAGGCAATTAGGATACCAATAATAGCTAAAACCACAATCATTTCAACCAACGTGAAACCCTTTCTGTTCTTCAATTTTTCTCTTAATTTTTGCATTTTATTCCTCCATTATTTTCTATTTTATTATATATTTTTTATCTGTACCTCTTGTTTTTCTTCCTCCCTCCATTTCTATGTTTAGGTACAATTTTTCTATGCCGCAGTAAATGTATTACTGTCAGCTACATTAATAAAATAACAAAAAAAATGGAATAGTTATCATTTTTGTATTCAAATACTCTTTCTATGTCATATTTTTATCTATCATGTACTGAAATGCAGTTTTTTTGACATTAATTTACTTCTTTTTACTTTTTCATGACTTTTTTCGTCTTTTTTTACTTATTAACCAAGTATTTATTCACCATTTGCTTATCAACACACCTTTCAATACCTGCATCATAAGTTATAATATTCGCCTGTATCAGTTTCGCAATATGGTAATCCAATGACTGCATCCCTACTTTTTGACCTGTTTGAAGCACTGATGCAATCTGATGGCATTTATTTTCCCTTATCATATTAGAAACTGCATCATTACACAGCAAAATCTCAAATGCTGCCACCCGGCCTGTCCCATCCGCTTTCGGAATCAAAGTCTGAGTAATAACACCACATAAAACCTGTGCTAAAAGTATCCGTATTTCGTCTTGCTGGCTTGCAGGGTATTGGTCTATGATACGGCTAAGCGTACTGGCAGCGCCGGTTGTATGTAAAGTAGACAATACATAATGCCCTGTTTCTGCGGCAGTTATGGCTGATGATGTAGTTTCGAGGTCTCGCATTTCTCCTACCTGTATGACATCAGGATCTTCTCGAAGGGCACTTTTCAATGCACCTGCAAAAGACTCCACATCCCTTCCTACCTCTCTTTGATTAACCATAGACCTCTTGTGCTCATGTTTATACTCTATCGGATCCTCAAATGTCAAAATATGGCATTGTTTATTCATGTTAATATAATTAATCATAGATGCCAGTGTAGTGGATTTACCGCTCCCGGTGGGTCCTGTAACCAAAAGCAGCCCTCTCGGGAACATTGCCAGCTTTTTAAACAGCTCAGGAAGATGCAGTTCATCAATTGTGGGAATCGTATCATTTAGCAAACGTATTGCTATACCAGGACTCCCATACTGTGTGTAAATATTGACACGATTCCGGTTACCGTCAGCTGAAACATAACAAAAGTCCACATCCTGTCCAAATACATATCTTTTTTTTACCTGAACCAGCATAGAATCAGCCAAAGCACGTATCTGATTTTCATTCAGAATACCCACTTCTTTCATTTTCTCCAAACTCCCATGAATTCTCATAATAGGCGAAAGTCCTTTTGTAAAATGCAGGTCAGATACCTTCCATTCCCTGCAGGTCTCCAAAAGAATATCTATTATCTGCCTTTTTTCAATTTCGTTACCCATGATTCCAACCCCTTTTAGTCTAATGATGTTTTTATTTTTTTCATTTCCTGAGTAGTTGTAACGCCCTGGTTCACCAGCTCCTGCATATGTAATCCCAGATCCAGAAATCCCTTTTCCTCCTTCAGGTATTCTTTTATGACATTACTCTCTGCCTTTTGTACAACAAACCTTTTTACCTTATTATCTATTTCTATGATTTCATAGACTGCCATTCTGCCAAGATAGCCAGTATTATTACACATTGGACATCCTCTTCCATGGTGTAATTTTTCAGGTTTCTCTCCTTCCCATTCCTCCAACTCCTCTGGTTCAGGAGAATACTCTTCTTTACAGTATTTGCAGATTTTTTTTACCAGTCTCTGCGCCACAACACAGGCAATTGAGGATGCAACCATATATGGCTCCACCCCCATATCTATTAAACGCATAAATGCCGATGCCGCATCATTTGTATGCATGGTTGCAATAACCAGGTGACCGGTTATCGCCGCACGTGCTCCTATCTCGGCAGTCTCTGCATCTCTGATTTCACCTATCATTACAATATCCGGATCCTGCCTTAGTATCGATCTCAATCCGGCTGCAAACGTAAGACCGCTTTTTATATTTACCTGCACCTGATTAATTTTCGGTAATATTTTTTCCACAGGATCTTCTACCGTAATTACATTAATAGTAGGTTTTGCCAGCATTTTCAAAGCTGCATATACGGTTGTGGTCTTACCACTTCCGGTAGGTCCTGTAATCAGCACAATCCCATTCGGCGCACTCAGTCCCTTTTCAAACTTTTTCTGATTCTGACCCATATGAAGATCCTCTATTCCGAGAATATCCTCAGGGTTACTGGTCCCCAGAATTCGAATAACAATCTTCTCCCCGAATATCGTCGGGAGAGTGGAAATTCTCATGTTTACTTTTTCTCCATCTAAAAGCACATTCATTCTACCATCCTGGGGCAGTCTTTTTTCTGCAATGTCTAATCCCCCTAGCACCTTAAAGCGGCTCAACAGATGCCCAAAAGCTGTTTTGGCAAAAGACATCGTCTCTATTAGTTCTCCATCTATCCTGAGCCTTACAGTTACATGATTTTCTACAGGCTCAATATGGATGTCGCTTGCTTTTCTCTGATATCCCTGTTCCAGAATAACTCCTACCGCCTTTACAATAGAATCATTCTGGAGGCTTTCGTCATCAAATGCAAAGATTTCTTCCTGTTCTTCTTCTCCTTTTCCAAACTCATCCTCAATCTGTGCCATTATATTATTAACACTTTGTTGTATATAATTTTGCCGGATAGCTTCTTCAATATCGTTCTTAGTGGCCAGGAGCACAGAAACCTGTTTACCGCATAACTGACTGAGTTTTTCAAATAATACCTGCTTAAAAGGATTGTCGGTAGCAACATGCAGCATATATTCTGTTTCATGTACAGGAATAATTACATTCTTTTTGGCATCTTCTTCCGAAATATACCGCAGTATGACAGGAGATATTTTCTGGGCTGCAAGATTAACCAGCGGAAGATTATATTTAACACCCATAGCCCGTATATAATCAAACTCAGATATTATATTTTTTTCCAGTAAAATAGTACTCAGCATCTTCTTCGGGTAAGCTTTTTTTGCCTCAGCAGCTTTCAGCAGTCCCTCTTCATTTAGAAGACCCATTTTAACCAGAATCATTTCCAAACTTTGATTTTGTTCTTTTTCCATCGTTACCTCCCCTTAATATAATCCCAGATACCAGTCAAAAATCATATTTCCCCAGATCGAGGCTATTATCAGGCCAAAAGAAAGAAAAGGTCCAAACGGCATCTTCAATTTTCTTTTTTTCTTATGAATGAGTATCATAATTCCATAGATTCCAGCGATAATTACTGCTGCCATCATAGCAACAATATTTGCCTTCCACCCAAGCAGGAATCCGGCAACAGCCATTAGCTGGATATCTCCTCCTCCAAACCCTCCGCATAACAGAGTGATGAGAATCATGGGCACACTGATTGCAAATATACCAATTACTTTATCCCAAATGTTATCTGTTCCATTTATAAAAACGGAAGCTATACCTAATCCAATAATGATGATTTCAAACCTGTATGGAATCTCCATCGTATCCCAGTCAATCATACAGATTACAATCAATACAGAAAAGAAAATACAGTATAGAACTGTATTTAAACTCTTTCCCCAAATATATGCAGCCGCTCCCCACAGAACGCCATTTAAAAGTTCAATAACCGGATAACGAAGGGAAATATGCTTTTTGCAAAATCTGCATTTTCCGCCTAGAACACAATAGCTGATTACCGGTACCAGATCATACCATTTTAGTGTCTTTTTACAATAAGTACACATGGACCTTCCATGATTTCCATTAACTGAAATTTCTCTTGGAATTCTGTATATACATACATTTAAGAAACTGCCGACGATAATTCCTGCTATAACTGCATATGCAATGATATAATTCAAATCCATTACTGTTTTTCCTCCTCTATCGGCGGCGGTGTCATCCCATACATATTTACCTGCAATGACACTTCTCTGACTGTTTCCCCCTGAGGTTCAAATTCGACAGTAGGTATCTGAAGACAGTAGCGCTCTTTATTTTTTTCTCCTAATCCTTCCGGTGGTATATTATTAATAGCATTAATTACCTGCAGACACTGGGAATCGTTTACATCCAATGATATAGATATTTGTGAAACGAGAAAAAGATTAATTAATTCTCCTCCCATATCCGCCTGCATCTTTGTATAGTCCTTAGCATTCTTTGGCTGTACAATACTGCTTTCATAGGTAACAGCATCGACTTCTGTATAAGGAGATATATTTATGGAATTCAGTTTCAATCCCAGGCTGGTAACAATTTCTTCGATTTTTTCATTAGCCTTAAAGCTTTTATAATTTTGTTCAAAGGTCATTTTACTGTCTTTTTTGATCTTTTCATAATTGGGTTCTATCGTAACATCTTCAATTACGCTGCGGATTCCGTCTTCCTGGATCTTTAAGGTCTCCAGCTCTTCTTTATTTAATTTAATTTTGTCATAGACGGACTGAACACCCATTGTGATAATCAAAGCACTGAACATAATCGTAAACAGCAGCATGATAAGCTTTTTTTGACTCTCCGTAATAGAAAAACTCAATATTTAACCCCCTTTCTTTATTGTACCGTTTCAGATTGAACTTGTGTTTCAGCAACTGCTGGTTCAGATTCTTCTGCTGTCTCAGTATCCACTTGCCAAAGCGTTATTTTTAAATCATAAATATAAACCATATCGCCAAAGACATCAGTCTGATTTTTAAACCCTGTGTACTGCACATCCGAGAACATCTGTGTTCCGTCCTTTTTCTTCAATTCACTTAAATGCTGGGCAAAAAGCTTAGGCTTTTTCTCATCATCAGCAGAGCAATTTAACGTTAAGGAATTACCTCCATAATTATAATTCGTAATTTCACTGCCATCTCCAATTGCCTTATCCATTTCTGCAGTAAAAAAATCCACCCATTTACTTGAGAACCGGGCACTGTCTTCTAACTGCTTCAAATATTGTGAAGAAGCATTATTATAATCTTCTATTTTTTTTGTTTTTGCTTTTATTGCCAGTTTTTCATTATACTGTTTGACGTTATTTTCATCCTGTATGTACGCTTTAGATGCTGTAATATCGCGTTCTACCATCAGGTTTTGATTCCACGCCATTGCATATACGATCAAAACGCTTCCCAGCATTAATGCACAAACGAGAAATACTGCATTACTGGAACGGCGTGCTTTAAATTTATCCGGATTTTCATTCTCATGCAAACTGACATAAAAATTGATATCTTTATCTCTTCTATTTATTTTCATAATTTATAACCCATGCATATAGCAAAGCATCTGCTATACTGCCACAAATAAATTGAGTTGGAAAAACAACAGCGTGGCTTCCTTCCATTTACATATTTTTCTTCCAACCTGTTAACTTTTTAAAAGACAGCCAATTGCCCCTGCGTACTTTGGATAATCTGTTTCATATATCCCTCTTACCCCTTTGGGAACAGGAAGATGGGAGGTGGGGATATCGACCATTGCTGCAGTCAGTTCACACATTCTAGACAGCATGGAAAATTCACCGTATAGATAGATGCTCTCCACAGGCTGATCCGGTAATACACTTTTCTGAAATGCCAGGAATTGTTTTATTTCCTTCATATAAAGTATCATCATATTCTTTTCCTCCTCCATCTCTGATTCGTACTCTGTATCACCTCCAAGATCCAGATTCATCCCCTCCAGCATGATTGTTTTTGTAAAGATATCTCCATCGATACCATTTGTCATTATTTTAATTTTTTCATAATAAAGACCAATCCATAATTTCACCTGTCCTTCGATCCGGACATTCTGAAATTCATCTGTTTCATCATCTATTTCCTGATCTTCATGAAAACTATCCGTCAATCCTGCTTTCTTTTTCCTGGGTTTCTTTACTTTCTTCTTTTTTTTAGGCTCTGAAAACTCTTTAATTATGCCAATGTCCTTTTTGTCTAACTGCTTAATAATGGATTCATTTAATGTATCAATACTTTTTAAATTTAACCGGCTCTCTTCACAAAGCCCCTGATAATCCTTGAGAAAGATTTTGGGAATTGCATACAAAATGCACTTCATATATTTCTTATTATTTTTTTTGTATATATCTTTTACAATATAGTCCAGAATGTGATCTTCATCTGCAATAAGCTCCCCCATCTCACGCTGCATGAGCTGAAGTACTATTTCCCTTTTTTCAAAGGGTACCTCTACTTCTTTCCTTTTTAACGCAGTACCATCTACCACAAAACAAATTTGCCTTTCTCTTATCAGGTTATGATCCAGCAAAGCCCCCCTGATCTCTTCCGCCAGTCCCTTTATATTTTTAATATATCCGTTTCTAAGTGCTCCCCATGGGGTGGTTATGCTGAATGAATCTAATATCCGGACTCCCCTTACGCTAAGGACGCCGGATACAATATGTATGTTACTGCCTGTCATTTCAATACCAATCATGATCTGCCTCCTTAACTTGCCTTTGCTTTTTCGGTAACCTGAGATGCAAGTGAAAATGATGGAACGATTACGGCTGCAATTACAACCAGTAACAATACTCCAATGATAACCAGAATTACCGGTTCAATCACTGTTACCATTCTCGCAATTGCTTCTTCTGCTTCACTCATATAGAACACGGAGATTTCCTGCAGGATATGTTCCAGATTACCGGCTTCTTCACCAACAAACATCAGTGAAGTAAACATCGGTTCAAATATTTGTTCTTTTTCCAAAGCTGCGGAAAGCATTTTCCCCGACTCCACCGCCTTGATAACCGATTTAAAACGTTCTTCATAATATTTATTATTCAAAATGGAAGATGCTATCTCCAACGAATCCAGCATAGAAACACCACTTCCGTAAAGTACAGCCATCGTACTGCTAAAATTGGCTATCGCCACTTTTTCTGTAGCTACTCTGATTATAGGGAGCTGCGTTTTTATCTGGTCAATATAATAAGCAAATTGATAATTTGTCATTAAAATAACGAATAATAACCAGACTGCTGCAACTGCAATTACGATGTACAGCCATTTGTTTATAAAAAAATCACTGATTGCAATAACTGCCTGAGTAACTGCAGGAAGTTCAACATCTAACTGATCAAATACAACAAAAAACTTTGGTAAAATAAAAGTAAACAGACCGACAACAATAATTACCAGCAGCACTAACAAAATTTTCGGATACAGTAATCCCGTTTTTATTTTGTTTTTTAACCTATGCTGAGATTCGAAATATACTCCGCATTTATCAATAACAATATCCAGATTACCACTGGCTTCACCGGCTCTAACCATATTTACCAGCATAGGAGGAAACACATCCCCTTCTGCCCTCATACATTCATTTAAGGACATACCTTTTTGAATATTCTGGTATATATTTCCGTATATTCTATACAACTGCCTTTGCCCTGTCTGTTTTGCCTGAACAGTAAGGATATCAAAAGCTTTAACCAGGGGAATTCCGGCTGATAACATAGAACCAAACTGCCTGCAGAACAAGGTAACTGTTTTTAATGATAATTTTTTAGCTTTCGTCTGCTTTTCCTGCTTATCCAATTGTAAAATTTTGATAGGCTGCAATCCATTTTTTTCTATGCTTTCATATACATCCGCATAATTGGCTGCTTCCACATATTTTTTAACAACTTTTCCTTCCATGTCCCTTGCCGTATAACGAAATTTTGCCATGTACTATTTCCCCTTTCTTTCAGGATTTTTGAAAAAGATGTCTCCTTGTACCATTGCCCCCTGTGTAATCCTTACATCGGATGAATAGATATTTCCCAAAACTAATGCATCATTTTTAATGACTACTTTTCCTCTTGCTTCTATTTCGCCAAATACCGTTCCTTCCACAACGATGGAATCACAGCTTACTTTCCCCATGATAGCTGCTCCAGATAAACAAAGAACCTTTCCCTGGGCAATGACATCCTTCTTTACAACTGCCAGCGGATTCAGCGTCACGTTATCTCCGCTGACTGAACCGGTAATTAATCCATTAATAAAGGTCTCTTTTTCCTGACTTTTATAAACGTTACTCTCTTCCATAACAGCCTCTTGGCTGACAATCTCCAATTTAGGCTTTTTCTTAAATAGTTCTCGAATTTTCTGAATCAGCCTGGACAGCAGGCTCTGCCGCTTTTCCTCTGTCAGCACTTTTACTGCATGACTGGAAGAATCTGCTTTTACTATTTCAGCAGTTGTCTGTTTTTGTTCTTTCGTTAGCTTCTCTTTTGTTATCCTTTCCTCCGGAACTTTTTTTGCCGCAGGTTTTTTATTATTTTCTTCCTTAGCTGCTTTCCCAACAATTTTCTTTTTTTCCGGTACAGCCACAGATACCGGATCGGATATCTTTTTATGTATTACCTTCTGCATGTCCGCTGCATGATCCTCCTGAAAATAAGCGGCAATTCCATCTTCCATTCTTTTTTCTGCAGAGACAGGTTTTGTGGGTTCTGTCTTCTTTTTCTCTTCTGCAGAATCCTTGTCCTCATCTATATATTCCAGGCTTTCTATGTCCTGTTTTTCTATGTTTTGCTTTTCATTATTCTGTAAATCAGACTGACCAGCCTGCGTATCTTCCATTAATGAATTCAGGATATCTTCTATGTTATTTGTATTACCGGAGGATTTACCTTTTAACTGTTCTGCATGTTCACCTGTGCCAATTACCGAAGCAGTTTCCATTTCATTAATTTTTCCAGCGTCACTCTTTTGCTCTGAATCATTATGAAACAGTCCGGATGATTCCATGTCCATGCACTCTTCAACAGCTTCGGCTTCCTGATCAATGCCAGAATCGGATCCCCCTAATAACGAATTCAATAAATCTTCCATGACTTCAAACTGATCTGTTGTTTCATCACCAATAGAACTGTTAATTCCCAGGTTGTCGCTGTCTGTTTCTTCATTATCCTCCGATTCACTCTTCCTCCTTTCCATTTCCACTTTTAGAATTTCATCTGCATTTTCTCCTGAAACGATTTTGATTTCATCACTATATTCATCTAATTGCACTTGCTTTTCCCGCGAATTTTCCGGGGAATGATTTTCTGATACATTATCTTTGTTCTCAGATCCATCGGTAATCACTTCTTCACTTGTGTTACTTTCCTCAGATTCATCTTCCACATGTGCATTACTTTGTGTCTTTGCTGATTCCATATCATGATTGGCGGAAGATTCATCTTCACCACTGGTTATCGGATTTGTTTGCCCCTCTGATCCAGAATCAGGCACGATTTCCTGTTTTAAACAATTATCCATAGAAACAGGTTCTGGGCTTTCACTTTTTCTTTCTAAATCATCAGATAAGTCTTGATTATCCGGGCCTTCTCCAGCAAGACCATCAAGGTTTATTTCTATCTGCTCCTCTCCATTTTCACCATACTCCTGGAGGATTACCGTGTCACCTGGTTTGTTCCCGGCCTTTTCATTACCATGCCCTAAAACTCTACCATCCTCTGCAGACTCCGGCCGAGGCATATTTTTGTCCGCTTTGACAGAAGATATAAAAACTTTGTTACGGTATTCCTCAGTATCATCTGTATCTGTCTCCGGTGATTCATCCGCTTCACTTATCTGATCATTAGATAACAAATTGCTAAATAAATCAGATAAATTGCTGTCATGGACTTCTCCCGGTTCCTCGGTATTCAAGCTTTCATGCTCTCCATCAGACCTAGTGTCTGTAATTTCAATGCTTTCATCTTCATCTTCTGCTTTTTCTGTATTTTCTGCAGATTCCATATTCAGTCCCGGTATATAAACATCTCCATTATCTTCCTGATTGTCCTTGCTATGCAGATCTGCCTCTAATTTACCCTCTGATAAAAGGCGGCTCAACAGATCACTCATACTCTGAGTTTCATCATCCATCTGTCCCACGAACGCTTCCTGCTCTGCCTGCTCAATATGCCCGGATTCCTCACCGGAATGATTGCTTTTATATTTTGATGAGTCCTGATGAGTGAAAACTCTGTTTTTCAATTCCGAATCCTGGCCTTCTTCCATGCGCAGTTCCTGCAATTGTTTGAGCAGATCCTGGTCCAGGCTGTCTTTCACAGAATTAAGATCTGCTGTATTTTCATTTGCTTTATCTTCAACGATAATATTCTGCGCTTCATCCTTCGCAGTTTCTCCCATTTCCTGATATAGTTCTTCACCGAATAACTCTCTGATTGTATCCGCATTAGTCTTCTCATCACTACGTTCAACAACGGTATCCTGCTCCTCCATAACATCCGTTTCTACAATATCCGGTGAAAACACCTGGCTTCTGTATTCATCTGGGAGATCATATTCCTTCATCCGGCTGAAATCTAAGGGATTTGATCCTGCCGGTCCGTCCTGCTCAATCATATTCTTTATAACAATTTCATCTTCCACTACTTTTTTGGGAATATGTTCTGTTATCTTTTCTTCCAGTTCATTCATATCTTTCACATATATTTTATCCGGCATGGAAGGATCTTTATCCGGATGTTCCAGATAGAACGCTTTTATTTCTGCTCTTAACTGTTCTATCTCCTGTGCAATATCCTGTTGTTCAATATCCAGCACTTCTTCCTGTTCCAGTTCATCCCTGGACTTAAAGATTTTTTTTGCAGAGGTAAATATCTTATTTTTATTCATCTTACTTTTCGCCATCCTTATTTGTATTCCTTTCTTCTATTCTGCCCTCCTGCATCCGCATGTCCGAGGCCAATTGCTGTATTCGCTCATCCATTATGTTTATCTGACGCTTCAATGTATAATATTGTCCAGCGATATAAGTAAACTGAACGCTGACAAATAGCAGCAGAACAAGCATTAATATTATTCCAATCCCGATGATTCCCCTCTTCCTATATACTTTCTTTTTTATCTCTAACTGCTGTTTTACTTCTAATTCACGCAGTCTGTTAATCTTAGCTTCTATATCATTCTGAATCTGTTCAGACATGGGATGTCTCCTTTCCTGCATCTAGTTCTTATTTAAGCCTTCTACCGATACCTCCGATAATGCCACAGCCATCTTTCCGGTTCCGGTGAGTTTAATCATATAAATCCCTTTTTTACCTGCATCCCCTGCCACAACACCCTTGTCTCTGATTTGAAGTTTCAAATTTAACCCTCTGTAATATTTGCCGCCAAAAGACAGCCCATAAATGGATTCCCCCTGATAATTATCGGCTGCTATTTTTTTACTCACTAAATAAATTTTTTTATATCCCAGATCTATTCCGTTACCATAAAATTCTGCACCTGACACTAACTGTCCGGTAACACCGGAACCAGGTAAAGCAACAGCATTTTTGGTTCCGTTCATATCGTCAAAGATTAACCGGTTATCGTCCTTAGGATCCAGATAAACCTCAGTTCCTTCTGCAAACCAGCTGGCGGCTGCCCCTGCCACGGTTTTTCCGGACACTTTCGTCTCTCCCTCTGACAAACGGTAGAAGACCCTCACATCTTCGCCATACATCACATAATTAGTGATATCATCCATAATCGTGGTGACAGCCTCCTGATTATTTCCTGCGACCGTTTCTGTAAGGTAAATCTTGCTGCCTGAAGTTAATATCAGAGTGACTCCTAAGAAAAATATGGACATTACAGCCATCGTTACAATAAATTCCACTATGGTAAACCCATGTTTATCCATGTATTTTTGTTTTATTTTCATCACCTTCTCTATACTATATTTATGTATCTGCAGGATCGTTTACCTGTTATCAATTGTATAAATATATGCATTGCCGCCAGATACGGAAGCTTCTGATTTTACAGGTTCCTCATACCTGCAGAACACTTTATCTCTCAGCATGATTACCGTTGGAATCATCCCACTATTTACAGTAGATACATCAATCGTTCCTGTACCCAAAGGGGAGTTGTCTGCAAGAATAATGTCTTCTCTGTTAATATTGTTCATAACCATTACTACATTAAATGCCGGTGTACTTTTTGTAAACGAAGCTGAAAAATCCTTTTCAACTGTTTTACTGAATATCCTCTCCCATTCACTGGATACCACAGCCGATTTACGAAATAACGTAGATGCACTGATTACACTCAGGCTGAAAAAAGAAATTACAATTGTCAGAACAGCAAATGCGCATAAAGTTTCAATCAAAACAGAACCTTTACTATTACGGAAAATGTTAATAATTTTATTGAACACACTATCCCTCCAATCGAATTTAAGTTGTATATAGTTTTCCGGTATATTTATTTAACTGCCATTTCATGTTTATAAAAGGTTCCAGCGATGGCGGAGGCTCCACATCCGATCCATCGGGATTTTTATTCGCATTAGCAGAACAATAGTAATCAGCTGCTATGCGATATTCCATATCCGTCAGCTTTATCCGGTATTCTACTTTTAAGCGGTCTCCAATTCTTATATAATTCTTTGCATCATCCGGAAGTATCTGGCCGGCACCCTGGGGTTCATAAGCAACCGACATATCCATGTAAACTTTCCCAAGATCATTCTGTATAAAGGAATTTGTTAAATACTTTTTATCTCCGCCTGCATTTTCCCCCAGGTCAAACTGAAACTTATAGACTTTTGCATACTGGGACAATTTACCCGGATCTGTAACAATAATATTTTTTACCATCTGCGCAATCTGCTGGTTTAACTTCCCCTCTTCAATTGTTTTAGTCGCATCCTCAACTAATGCCGTTGCATATAAATATAATTGATCCTGTTTTTGACGCACGAATGTACTTTGATATCTGTAGCTGGCAACCAAAAGAAGGCTGCCTGCAAATGCCATTAACAACAGCATTAATGCCAACGCCATTGGAACCGTATACCCTTTCTTGTTTAGCATGCTCCTCCTACCTTCCTTTTTCACTTTACAGCAGTATTGTCTTTTCCTGCTGTATCATCCTCTCCACAAGATCTTGTTTGTAATTTCTCGCAACAGGTAATTTTTCCCCGGTCATAAGATAAAGTTCACCTTTATCTACGCAGTCCACATAGTTTAAATTCACAATATAGCCCCTGTGAATCCTGACAAAATTCTCATTTTTAATGCTTTGCTCTACATTTTTTAAGCTTTCATAAAAAGAATATTCCTGATTGTCCTGGCAATAAATCTGCGTTACCCTATGCTCTACTTTCATATAAACGATCCGATTCATATTAATCCTGTTCAACTTTCCATTTTGAGTAAAACACAGGGAATTATTTTTTTTGTCTAGAATTAACCGAAAGCACTTCATAATTACTTCTTCGAATTTTCCATGAGTGACTTCCTTTTCTATAAAATAGTAAAAAGGATTCACCTGAAAGGAATCCAATATATTTTCAATTTCCATCCCTAAAAAAATAATTTCAGCCTCACATTCATTTTTCCGAAAAGCCCTGGCAATATTTATCCCTCTTAAATACCTGTATTCCCATCCAATCATAATCAGATCGAGTGTTTTTGCCCTGTCCTCTTCACAAAACAGGGCTTCTTTTCCACTCTCATATAAGGCAAACGTCACATCATACCCATTTTTTTCAGCAATATATATGAGCAGATTTTTATATGTTTTCATCAGGCTTTCGTTTTCATTGCAAATTAAAATATTAATATTCTGCTCTATATTCTGCTCATACTGCTTTTGTATCTTTTTTTCTTTATCTTTCATAGCCTCATTTCTTCCCAATTTCTTTAAGACATTATTCTAACAAAAAATAGTGGTTCTATTGATCTATATGTACTGAATAGAAAATTAATCGACATATTTTTATTATTTGCGATGTAAATTGCGGTATATCAACTTCTTATCTTTGTTTTAATACACAAAATGTGCTTTTTAATACATTTTCATGCATTGTATTTTTAAAATATGTTATTTTTGTACTATATTTTTGAAATATCTCAGATTTGATTCCATTGCAAATAAATCAATTTATCTCAAACTACATATCAATAATTCAGTTTATAAAAAACAAAAGGAGCATAATAATGAATCAGGAAAACCAAAAACAAGAACAAAAAAGCATGTTATCTCAAAATACGGATTTATCAGAAAAAAAAGAAAATCAATTACCTGTTGAGGCAGAAACTAAGGATACCACTTATCCCACCGTACAAAGCAGCATTATTCCCTCTATAAATGATTCAAAAAAAGAAGAGACAAATAATCCCACGGTTGAAATTAATCCCCAAAAGAAACCCGAAGCATCACAGAATAATATTAATAATAATGAATCCATCAAAGAAAAATCACCGGACTCAGAATCCAGAAAACCTTTTACTGCAGGCCAGGACATTATATCCAGACCGCCTAAATATGATCCTGAAAGAATGAATAACCATATACAGAATTTAATTAAAGAAAAAAAGGCTCATTTAAAAAAAATTGCTAATTTAGAAGACCAGGTGAATCAGTTAAGAAAAGATTTATCAGCAAATAATACACGTGTTCCGAAGACTGAAAAAATGATTGATATTTTTTCTACTGCTCAGGAAAATGCAGAAAAATATTTTGATAATATTAAGAATCTTGCAGATGCAGAAATGGAAAAAGCGAAAAAAAGTGCAGAAGAAACTATAACAAACGCTAACCAAAAAGCTCAGAAAGTTTTAGCTTTAGCTGAAAAGAAAGCTCTTTACATACAGGAAAAAGCCTCTGAACAAGCACTGGAACTACAGAAGAAAAATGGAATAATGATGCAGGAGACAGAGCGTTATAAATCCTCTATTGAAGCTCAGTTAAACGAAGCAAAAGCCAAAATAGAGACTTCCGAAAATCAGGCAAATGAAAAAGCAGAGCGGATTATAATTAAGGCAAAAGAAGATGCAGCAAATATATTAACTGAAGCAAACATGAAGCTGGAACTGGCTAATAAAAAGCATGATCAGATTATCGGCCGTGCCGAAGATCAGGTTGAACATATTGTAAGCTGTGCTCGTACTGAGTATGAGGGTCTCCGTTCATTGATTGATAAAAGTTCACTTCAATATATTGAATTGTGTAAAGATTTGTCTGATTTTGACTATCTGTACAGTTTTACTGAAACTATAAATTCACAGCCTGATGAAGATGATTCAGAATCTGACAGCGGCGAGACAAAA
Organism: Robinsoniella sp. KNHs210; assembly: GCF_000686105.1. NCBI lineage: Bacteria > Bacillati > Bacillota > Clostridia > Lachnospirales > Lachnospiraceae > Robinsoniella > Robinsoniella sp. KNHs210. Next base: position 913,386 of record NZ_JMLZ01000001.1, on the reverse strand, counting down.
GAGAATTAATTTTTTATCCTGTAATGAGAATGGCTTGCCGCAAAGTGGGACGTGCAGATGGCGGGAAATAGATAGTTCCAAAGAAGGCAGGGTGTGACCAATGCTGTTCACACCCTGCCTTCAACTTTATCCCCCAGAAAAATGATGATGGAATCAGATTAGAACCGGGTATAATCCAATCATGCTGTATGCTGTCTTTTTACTAATCATTTATGCAAAATCTGGGTTTTTCTTCTTTTTTATTAATCTGTACAAATGCCTATAACATTGTATAACTTCCCGTTTTTCTTTTCCGGAAACCAGCGTTTTTCCATACGTGCTTCGGTCAAATATCTGTCCGATTACAGTGCAGTCATATCCATATCCATGTTGAACACTCTGGATTAAATCGTTACTTCCCAGTATTGTTTTTTTCTTCATTTTCTTTAAAATAATCTTCCATAATCTATGATATACCATTTTTACCGACTGCTCATTTGTACAAAATAATATACGGAACCGAAACCATAATTCACTCCCTAATGTCCGGATAATCATAAGGAGGCTGAGACCTATTGACACAAAAGCTATGATAACCAGTATATTTTGAAAGGTAATGTTTTCCCACCATTTTGTTACTGTATCTGCCGGTTTATCTTCATATTCCTGGCTTAAGGATACTGTGGGTTCAAAAACCATCCAGCCCAGACCTTTAATAAATATTTCCACAAATGCATGGGAGTTTTTTGTCCTGACAACATATGCACCTTTTTTCTCATCATATTCACTGACCTTAAAACCTTCCATGTACCTGACGTTCAAGCCAAGTGTCTGAGCCATTAACGCCATGGACGTTGCATATTGGGTACAGGCTCCACGTTTACTGTTCTCCATGAAATACTCTGGTCCGTAATCCGGCGGTACATAGGCAGCATCATAGATATAATCTCCTTCATGAAAATATTTTTCCAGGGCTTTTGCTTTATCATAATCGGTTTTGGCGGTTGATGTAATTTCCAATGCCTTTTCTTTTAAATAATCCGGATAATAGTCAAACTGTCTTTTGATATGATCTGAATAGGCAAAAGAAAATGCTTCATAATAGTCCACATATTCATCATCAAATACTTTTATTAATCTGTTATATGCATCCTCATTCAGTTCTGATAGAAAATTTAATATTTTATCCGGATCTGTCAGTTCGTTCTTCATATATTTCACTGTGTAAGGGTATGATGTACTTCCATTGACTGCCATCATTTTGTTCGCATCCCATAACACCGGCTGCTGTAATTCCATCTCTAATTTACCCGCATAAGAATACGGCGGGTGAGGCAGCATGGTAAAGTTCATCAGTGGCTCCAGGTAAACCGTTTTTTCAATAGAGTTTATTGCTTTTGAAAGTTCCGGCTGCACACCTGGGAAACTTTGCTTCAGCTCCTTTTTATTTAATAAAATTTCATCTATTTTAGTATACAATTCTTCCATATTAAAAGGATTCTGCTGAATATCAAGCCCCTCAAAACTATCGCTTTCTTTCATTTCCCAGCTATGGTTGTCCCAGTTATAAAAAGTATAAAACTGGCGTTCCAGATAAAGCGGTTCATCCGCATATACATATAGTAAAATCTGATCATCTAAATCCTCATTTCCATTGCTGTTCCCTGACTGTTTATTCAGGTGTCCCAGATTTGCATTTGAGTTTACATCAATCTGAAACATCACCAGATTTCTAAATTCCTCTCCAAAGGGCGCCAGATATCCTTTTGGCATCAAAGAAGCTGGAAGAATAAGAATGCCAAGCAGTAAAAATGCGTACCATTTATACTCTTTCGTAATAATATATGTATAATTGCTCTCTTCCCGCATCTGGCGGCAATGCAGGATTGTCATAAAGTACATGAAGCATAGAGTTATGATATATACACTGGAAAATATTCTGCCTGTTTTAAGAAAAAGCAGCATAGGCATAATTACAATCAAAAAATTAAGCAGACTATTTTGTATCACATTGGAACAGTAATAAACCAGCGATCCGATCACAAAACATATAAATACCATGATTCCGGCCTGCAGAAAAATATTCGTCGTATAAACGCCGCCAAAAATAATGTCTTTGAATTCATTAACTGTTTTACCTGCCGCCATACAGCACACCCATACGATGATAAGCACAGCAGCTAAACCCAGACAATAGTATAGCGTTCCTCTCCTGGTATTATCTTCTTCAATAAAATAAAAGAAACAAAATAACACTGCCTGAAATAATAAGACAACGATACTCCAAACCAGGATATTTTGTATGTATAAAGTCAGGATAATACCACAGACAAACGTTGCATATACAAGGGGTACTCCATTCTTTTTTATTGTGTTCAGCATAAGTGTTTCCTTTCTTCCATCATCAGGTAATTCTTTGCAAATTAAATTCTTCGGTAATCAAAAACATATCCGGGGCAGTAAACAAATTCTCTCCTCCGATTACCGTTATCACCTGATTTCCCAGAATTTTAATTTGGGATTTCAACCTTTCATTCATGCCTGTCGTGAATATAATATATCCGCCTCTGCTATCCGGAATCTGATCATATAGATTAAAACTACGATAGCTGTTGTGCTCAAATTGAAACCTGGACATCTTCCATTGCAGAGCTCCCAGATCTTCCATTGCATTTAATGATGTCTGTTGAACCTCTCCTTCAAAAAAGCAGTACAGTTCACAACCGGATCCATTTTCTATAAATTCCTTTGTCACTCCCAGCATTCCCTCAAGAACCCGCTGTTCCTTATAAATTATCTGACTTCTCTGGATCTCCGGCCAGGCATCCGTATCCACATATGCATCCAGTATAAAGACCGGGGGGGAACACATGGCGTAGTCATCCAAACGCAGCATATATTTTCCTCTGCGCTCTGATAATTTCCAGTTAATTCTTTTGATGGGATCTCCCGGCTGATATTCCCGGTATTCATATCCGGGCATGGCTGATCTTTGATCTAAAGATTCCCTGGATTCTTTTTCATCCTGAGTATCATCTGCAATCCTGAAGCAGTTCCATATACACTCATCTTCTATCAGTACATCCGGAATATCCGGTACAATCTTGATTGTTTTTTTAATCTTCTCATGATCAGCAACCGCTTCCTGAAAACTGATAAATCCAAATAAATCTGTTACGGTTACATATGCTGCTTTCAGATTACACTCTCCCCACATGACAGCCTGGTATTCTTTATCATATGACAGGCTTTGCCTGCCGCCAATTGATAAATGATACCGGTCTTTACCCAAATATTGTATATGGTTCTCTTCGGTTAAGATAACCTCCAGACCGAGAACCGGCGGCAGGCTGTGATTCGTTACGGTAACCGATATTTTCCCTTTCTCCCCTTTTAGGAGAACAGTTTTCTGAATGTCTATGGAAACTTCAAGCTTCTTCACTACTGCAAACGCACCGCCAATTGACAGGATCGGAGCAGCCAGATACATCCCTAAGAAAACCAGTGAAAAATCCATATCAATAAACAAGCCGATTATAATAATTCCAAGACCGGTAAGTAAGTATTCTTTTAATTTATATATTTTAATTTTTCCCATAATTTTTCTTTTCTAAGATGTCACTGAAATATTTTCCAGTAAATAGTTAATAAATGCTCTGGAATCTTTAAATTTTACCTTTCCTTTTCTGGAAAGGATCATTCGATGAGCCAGGATATCAACCGCAATCGCCCTTACATCATTGGGCGTTGCATAGTCACGGTCATCCATATAGGCAAGGCCTTTTGCCGCTTTAAAGAGACTGATGCTCCCTCTTGGGCTGATTGCCAGGGAGACATTCTCATTAGACCTGGTTGCCTGAACCAGATCCAGAATATATTTCTTAACCTCGTCCTGGACCCGGACCTGCTCAACCTCCTTTTGCATAGCCGTTACATCTTCAATGCTCCATACCGGATTCAATGCTGCTTTTAAGCTTCTCACGCTGTTTTTATTCAAAATTTCCATTTCACTTGCATGATTTGGATAACCTATGGATAATCTCATGAAAAACCGGTCCATCTGAGCTTCCGGCAAATGATAAGTACCATAGTTTTCAACGGGATTCTGAGTAGCAAAAGTGATAAAGGGTTCTGGAAGCGGATAAGTTTTTCCATCAACACTGATCTGATTTTCTTCCATGACCTCCAATAATCCCGACTGCACTTTTGGCGAAGCCCGGTTGATCTCATCCGCCAGAAGGAAATTACAATTGACCACACCTTCCCGATACACCATCTTCTTTGTCTCGGGATCAATCATGGTATAACCGATAATGTCTGAAGGCATAATATCGGGCGTCAGCTGCAACCGGTGAAATACACCGGCAACCGACTGGGATAAAGCAAGTATTAGTTGAGTTTTCCCGGTACCTGGCACATCTTCTATCAATACATGTCCATTGCACAACATTGCAAGAACTACTTTTATGACAGAGAGTTTTTTCCCGACGATTACTTGTTCAATATTTCCGACTAACTGTAGAATTTTTTGATTCATTTGCTTTCCTCTTTTCAAAAATTTATAATACAATTTTTCCACTTAATTATTATATTTTATTGTAATATAATTTTTCTATTATATACTATACTGATGATATACGGCTTTATAATGTATTGAAAGGTAGACTTTATGTCATATTTATCAAACAAGCCAGAGTATACAGCTATACGTGCCGAAAATTGATTGGTTAGCTGACTTTTGAATTTCTTGCTTAATGTATAAAAATAAGGCGTTGAAAAATAGATACCAGTTCTATTTTCCAACGCCCCTAACATATTACCTATATCAAAACCCGCTCTTCCATCGCCAGCATAGCCGCCTGTCTGGCATGTATATAAGTAGTATCAAACACAGGAATCTCTGTATCCTCCTGTTTCACTAATAAACCGATTTCCGTACATCCAAGAATAATACCCTGAGCACCCTTTTTCATTAGTCCGTCGATAATTCTCAAGTATTCTCTTTTGGACTTCTCCGATATAATTCCCAGGCATAACTCCTTGTAAATGACCGAATTAACTATTTCCATATCCTGGATATCGGGGATGATTACATCCACCTGCTTCTCTTTCAGGTTCTCCTTATAAAAGTCCTGCTGCATAGTATACTTCGTCCCCAAAAGGCCCACCTTATCAATCCCCTGTCTTCTTAATTCCACCGCAGCAGTTTTCGCAATGTGAAGAATTGGTATCTCTATTTCCTTTTCTATCTGGGGTACTACTTTATGCATTGTATTGGTACAGATGATAATAAAATCAGCACCTGCTTTTTCAAGATTTTTTGCTGCTTCCGCCAGTATACTACCGCTTTTTTCCCATTCACCGTTAGCCTGGCATTCTTCTATTTCCTGAAAATCTACACTGTATAATAAACATTTGGCAGAATGAAGACCACCTAATTTATCTTTCACCACTCTGTTCAGGATCTGATAATATGTAACCGTGCTCTCCCAACTCATGCCTCCAATTAAACCAATTGTTTTCATTATTAAAATTCCTCCTATTAATCAGGCTTTTTACAGCCCTTTTCCTGTTCTCTATCTTTGTGAATTCAATTATAGAAAACATCTCCGATATCTTTTTGCAAATACGTTATTACATCATATTTCCAATAAAAAGTATAACTTTTTATGAAACCTGTGTCAATGCACAGCCGGATAAATAATTGTAATTATGCATAAGATAAAAATAATTAATAGAAGAAAGCAAGATCACAAAAAGCCTTCAACGCCCTTTCACTGTACTCATATAGTGCTGCCCGAAAAATATTCTCCGGCATTTGCTCCAGATCATAAGGATTTCTAAGGGCTGCTACTGCCATAGGTTTTCCCGCCTTTTCCAGTTTAGCCGCCAGTCTGGCAACCAGTTCGGCCTGCCCGGGATTCATATGGGCATTTAAAGTGCCCACCGCTATAGCACTGCATGAATTTGTTTTGCTTAATATAATGTCTATTTCATCCAGGGTTGGATTTAATGACATATATACAGCATCACCGCCATACTTCGCTTTCAGATAGGATGGAAAAGCGAAGCTGCTGTCCGCTTCATTTTGCACCAGGGCAGTCCTTGCCGGATATGGTCCGATCCATAACGGCATTCGTCCGACTTTCATTTTATCCATTCCTTCTGGTTTATAGAGATCAATGCATTTTCTGTAAAATTCTTCCATGAACTTTTTCTGGTCAGCTGTTCCCACAAGCTTTAAATCCATCGGCTGACCAGAGTTGAAGTCAGCTTGTGCAGTGTGATTTTTTTTAATTTTTGTCCCATGTTTTTTTTCTGGGGGTTCTCCGGCATATAATGCTTTATATTGCAAAACCCGCTGCAGCGCTTCATCTATTCTGCTCATTTCAATTCTGCCGTCATCTACAGCATTCTTGATTTCCTGTATGGACTCATGGACTACCGATGCTGTATGGGATATAAAGATTAGATCTGCCCCTGCCCGCAGAGCTTCTACTGCACCTGCCGGTGTCCCGTAATACTTCCGGATGGCATCCATTTCCATACAATCGGTAATTACCAGCCCTTTAAACTGCAGCTCATCCCGGAGTAAACCAGTTATGACTTTCTTAGACATTGTACATGGGATTTTTTCAGGTTCATATGCCGGCAGAAGCATATGTGCAATCGTAAGGGCAGGAATCCCTTTTGCAATGGCAGTTCGAAAGGGCAAAAGTTCCTCCCTCTCTAACTGCTCCCGGTTCTTATCTACAGAAGGCAAGCCCAGATGGGAATCGACATCCGTGTCCCCATGTCCCGGAAAATGCTTTCCTGAGCATAGAATCCCGGCATCCTGATATCCACGTACCGCCTGTACAGCACATTTGCTGACTAAAGCGGGATCATTTCCAAAACTTCTGACTCCAATTACGGGATTTCGCGGATTGCTGTTTATATCCAGTACCGGAGCCAGGTTAAAATTTATGCCTAGTGCTTTTAATTCTTCTCCTACAATTTTAGACCCTTGATAAATGGGATCCCATTCCCCGGGGTATGCCTGTAAATCGCTTTCTGGAATCTGCGGGTCATACATTGCAGGCTGCAAACACGCTTCAGCTCTTCCCTGCGCCATTGCAGATGGAAGCACAGCTGCATCTTCAGGCAGTCTGGATACCACGCCTCCCTCTTCGTCAACGCTAAGAAAGGGCAAAACCCCGGTCTCTTCCAGGATGATATCCTGCAATTGCCTGCACAGAGCTGCCGCCTGTTCCTTACTCTTTATGTTGTAAGAGAAGAAAATAACATTTCCAACCTTATCCTTTTTCACTAAATCCAAAAATGCTTGATCCGGTTTACTGCCCGGGAATCCGGTAACAATCAACTGTCCTATTTTTTGATCTAAATTTTCCAATTTTTTTAAATCCATCATAATCTCCTTGTATTCCTTAAAGCTATTTCATGGTGTACCGGGGTGTGCCTGAGACTGCTTTCTGACGCTTCCCTTCTGCTTCATTTAATACCTGTGAAATTTAGATTTTCTTTTATAAAATTTACTGCTGTCTCTGGAAAGTCCGCAAAGCAGTTCCTCCGCCTGCAGCCCCTCTTCCAGGATTTTTCCGCTGCCAAAAAGTAACTCTATCATGCTTCTTGCACCATCCTGATAGGGTGGCAGAAAGGCAAACTCTCCCGGATAATAATCCCGGAAAGCAAACAACAATTGCAGACCGGTTTCCACCGGACAAAATGCATTCCTGTCCGTAATGTGTATATGGACTCCTTCGCATGCCGTTCCCTGGTGCTTTGAGCTAAAAGGTGTGAAATATGCCGGCGAAAATATGGTTCCAGGCAAATTTTTCATGTTCATATGCTTTGCCAGCTTATATCCGTCTGCAAAAGGTGCTCCGATTATTTCAAAAGGTGCAGATGTCCCCCTGCCTTCAGAGAGATTGGTTCCTTCAAACAAGCAGGTCCCGGGATATAAAAGTGCTGTATCGAACCTGGGTATCCCAAGGCTGGGCATTACCCATATGCCATCTGTATCGGGAAACATCCAATTCCTCTCCCAGCCTTGTACCGGGACAACCTTCAGCTCAAAATGATAACCCTGTTCCTGATATATCATATCTGCCAGTTCTCCTATAGTCAGTCCGTACCGCATACAGAGCGTATATGCACCGACAAAGCTCTCATATTCTTCCCGGAGCAAAGTCCCCTCCGCTTTGTCCCCAAGGGGATTTATGCGGTCCAGAATAATCAATTCCTTCTGGTATCTCTCGCATTCCTGCATCGCATAATACATCGTTGAAATAAACGTATAATATCTCACCCCCAGGTCCTGAATATCATAGACCAGAGTATCTGCCCGATCCAGCATTTCCTTTGTAAACCGCTTAGAATCTTTGCGATATAAACTGTAAACCGGAATCTTTGTATAAGGATCCACATAGGCACCCACATCGCCTCCTGCATCCACATTTCCCCGGACACCATGTTCCGGGCTGTAAAGCGCTGTCAGCATAAATTTCTCACGTAAAATATCAATAGTGGATACCAGCCTTTTATCTACACCGGAAACCGAAGTAATCAGCCCAAGCCTTTTACCAGTAAACCATCCCTTGTAATCATCAATAGAATCTATACCATTTCGAATCATTTTCTCTCAAACCTCCCATCTCTTTATCATAAAACACCCCCAAGAACTCCTAAATCCTAAAACTCCTGCAAAACCAGTTTCTTAGCTTCTTCCTCTACGGTAAATGCCTGAGCATATTCTTTTCTTGCGAGACACCCGTTGCATCTCATCAAATGCGCATAGTATTCCATATATGGAAAACTGGGGCTGTTTACAGCAAACCAATGTTTCGATATAGCCTCTTTCCATAAAGCAAACCCCTCATTTGTTACTTCCATATATAAATATGGAGTATAATGTGCTGCGTCTTCCCAGTTCTGGGCATAATAAGGACCTTTTGCAAACCAGGCATCCTCTGTTCTTTCCAGACCTGCAAGCCCTGCATAAAACCATGCATCTTTTACTATTTTATGGGTCAGCTCATGGTCCTTGTGCATACTGTATTTCCAGTGTGTCATAATTGCTGCCGGTTTATATGTCCGGATATCATCACAAAGCCTGAGTCTCACTTCTTCACTGTCAGGCAGTTCCCCATCCACATAGGGATAAACCAGAGCCTCACCCTTTAATATCTGTGCAAATTCTGCTGCTTCACGCTCTTTCTGTATGCGGTATTCCTGTGGAGAGAGATGGGGCGGATTTCCCCTCTCTCCTCCGGTCAATGCCACCGTAACGATCCGGTATCCCCTTAAAGACAGGCTCGCCAACACGCCTCCGCAAGTTAATTCCGCATCGCCCACATGACCGCCTATTGCCATAATTGTTTTTTGCTTTTTATTCGTCTCCATACATATACGCACAAGAGCGTTTCTTAAAATTGCTTTCTGGCAGCTTTGCGTCACAAATCAAATTGAAAGAATCACTCCGTGGCTTCCTTTCCTAATTATCTTTCAACCTTTTCAACCTTGATCTTCCCTATAAATAACGTTTTCTCATATCTGCCCACGTATGTATTATGGAAAATCCCACGGATTCATAAATATTTCTTGCCGGGTTATTTTCCCCTGTAAACAGCGTCATATATTCTGCACCTTTTTCCTTCAGCCCGCTGCATAAGAAGCAAAACAAAACTTTAGCCAGACCTTTTCCCCGGAACGCCTCATCAATGCCGATACCGGCAAAATACCCTCTTTTACTTTCCTCCACATCCAGAGGTCCTGCAAACCCACAGACCCGCCCCTGATACACCGGAACCAGAATCGGCCTCCCTCCTTTATTTCCGTGTGCATCAATATTGCTGTCTGACAGAGTTGTGTTTAGTATCTCCTTTTCCCACAGAGGATTCTGAAAATCCTGCATCATCTTTTCCATGCCCCGGTGAACGCTGGGATCAAAGAAGGTAAATGAAAATCCTTCTTCAGACAGTTGGTTACTACTTTTCTCATCCATTTCATTGGGAGCCTGATAATCAGACAGATTCAGATAATAACTATTCTGCATGGCAAAATCCCGGTATCCGCAGTTTTTCAGGAATATATATGCATCCGATTGAATGTCCACGCCGGGTGTGTTCGGATGGGTTACTGCTTCTTTCCCCGGAACACCCCAGGGCAGCCCTACCGGATTAAAAAAGGATATTTCCAGCTCCGTCTTATGCCCGCGTTCCATTAACTGCTTTTCTAAAGCAGACAATACTGCTCTGCCAAAGCCTTTTCTTCGGCAGGATTTATCAGTTATTACCATTGTTACAAACAGCTTCCCTGTTAGATGGTCCACAACTCCTGATGCAAATGCAATACCGTCATCCAGAAGGAGTGTAATTTTCTCCATCCCCTCATTCTGCTTCAGAAACTTATCCTCAAATGTTTCCCTTGACAGGGGCAAATGGAGCATTTCTTTTTCTTTGCAAGACTGGCTAAACATCATGTATGCCTGTTCCGACTCCCTGCTCCCGGTTACTATTTTTGTTATTTTCATTGAATACCTCCCCTAGATCGTGTCTTAAAATTCATTCCAGCCATCTTCACACTCTAAACTGCGGCAGATAATCTCTGTGCGCCTCAAATAATTCATCCATGACTGCCCGGGCTGTCTTCTGGGACATGACCAGTGGATTAATCATCAGCGCCAGCAGAACTTTTTTCTTATCTCCCGTAAATGCCGCCTCACATCCTGCGATTTCAAAGGATTTAATCTGCTGAATGAGGCCATTTACCGCTCCCGGCAGCCTGCCAATTTTAATCGGTAGCGGTCCATTGGCGGTAATGCGGCAGCTCACCTCTACAATTTCATCCTCTTCAAAATTTTCGATGGCACCACGGTTCACCGTATTTACCACCTGAATATCCCCTGTGTCATTATAAATGGAACTGATCAGACTGCATGCAGCATCACTGTAATAAGCCCCTCCACGTTTTTCAAGCTGCTTTGGCTTCTCACAGAGTGCAGGATCCTTATACAGCGCAAACAATTCATCCTCAACAGCTTTGACAAATTCAGCCCGAACTTCATGCTTTTTGTATTTCTCCAAAGCCTCCTCCAGATATTCTTTTGTCATATAATAATACCGGTGATAGGAACAGGGAATGACTCCCAGTTCTTCCACAAAATCAGGGTCCCAGGATATGGAAGTTATATTCTGAACGCTCTGGTCTCCCCAAAGCTTTAACACTTCTTTGGTTACATCCATTCCGTCCACTTCTACTCTGGTGCCAAATACCATGTGGTTCAATCCCCCAAAATCAACCCGTACTTCTTCCACAGGGCGTTCCAGCAGATCTGCAATTGCTTTATGCATGCCTATCGGCACATTACAAAGACCGATGATTTTCTGAAAGTCCGTATACCGGTGAATTCCTTCCATCACCATGCCCACCGGATTTGTAAAATTAATCAGCCATGCATCGGGACATATTTCCTTTATATCACGACATATATCAGCAATGACGGGAATCGTTCTCAAGCCTTTAAAAAGCCCGCCGGCTCCGTTGGTTTCCTGCCCGAGTATACCGTGGGCCAGAGGAATCCTTTCATCCTTTATCCGCGCTTCCAGCTGCCCCACCCGAAGCTGGGTGGTGACGAAATCCGCTCCTGCCAATGCCGATCTCCGGTCCAGGGTTGTATGTATCTCCATAGGGATTTGTGCCCGCTTTACCATCCTTCTTGCAAGTCCGGCAACCGTATTCATTTTTTCTGATCCCTCCTGAATATCAACCAGCCATAGTTCTCTGACCGGCAGTACATCATATCGTTTTATAAAACCATCCACCAGCTCCGGCGTATAGCTGGAACCACCACCGATGGTAACTACTTTGATACCCCGGGGGGTCTGCTTTTCTGACTTCTGCATTCCTGACTTTTGCATTCCTGATTTCTGCATTCCTGATTTCTGCATTCCTGATTTCTGTGTTTCTGACTCCCCTGAACGCTGTAAAAATTCCTTCTTTTCATTCTTCTCTGCCAAGATTCTTTACCTCCACTTCATATGCCATCCTGTACAAATACAAAGCACCTATTCTTCCCGCCTGATTGCCCAGGCGGCACGCCTCAATTTTCGTATATTCCTTTAACTGGGGATAAAGGCAATAGACCGCCTCTGAGAGATCCGTGAGGAACCTCGGCTGGTGGGAAACTGCGCCGCCAATCAGCATTTTTTCGGGATCCAGAAGCATCGCCACATTGCCGGTAACCATTGCCGTTTTTTCCAGCCATGCACGATAAATACGTGATATCTCCGGATCATCTAAATGGGCAAAGACATAGATCCCATCCACTTCTCTTTCCAGCGCCAGGGATACTTTCCTGACCAGCGCTGAAGTGGCTCCCGCACTTTCCAAATCAGTTGACGTATGTCCAAGTTTCACTAACCCTGCTTCTGCAGCCTTAAAATGGCTTCCCCGGTACAACTGTCCATTTATAATCATTGCCCCGCCGATACCAGTTCCAAAGGTGAGCATACAAAAGTTTTGTATGTTCTGACCAGAACCTTTTACCAACTCTCCTACAGCGGCGCAATTACTGTCATTTTCAATCATCACAGGTATTTTAAAGATATCTGCCAGTTCTTTTTTCAGATTGTACTTCCTGAAATTTTCCCCAACACTGTAATCCGTATTTTCTCCCGTTACCGGATTAATAAATCCAGCCATGCAGACAGCCACCCCGCAAATTTCCTGCTGATATGGTTTCACCACCATTTTTATCTGTTCCAGGAACTGTTCCGGATTCTTTAAAGTAGGTTCCTCCCCTTCCTCTAAGACCTGATAATTACGGTTCATCAGGCTGTATTTCAAAAAGGTGCCTCCTATGTCCACTGCCAGATATTTCTTCATTTTGTCTCCACCTTTCTTTTCAACAGCATTCTCAAAGTTCCTTCTGCCGATTCCGTTTCTGCCAGTTTCACACGAAGATCCGGGAATTCCAGCAGTATCCGTTCCTTTGTCTGTCGGCAGATATCTTTATTTTTCAGCAGGACGCTTCCGGCAAATACCAGATTATGTTCCTCCGGCATCAGGCGCAGCACAGATTTTGCAAGCTTTGCAAGTTCTTCTGCGCTTCTGTTTTGTATTTCACAGGCTGCTTTATCCATTTTTTCAGCTGCTTCCCCGCACAAAACCGCCAGTGAAGCAATTTCGCCTTTGGTTCTTTTTTCCTGATAAACCCAGCGGATCATTTCTTCTATACCGGTTATCTGCAAATGATCATAAACCATCTGTCCAAGCAGGGTTTTCTTCTCTCTGCAATCTTCACTTTGTACAACTGCAGACAGAATCTCTCTCCCAATAAAATAAGCGCTTCCGCCATCATCAATCAAATGCCCATAGCCCCCCGCCCTGTACAAAATGCCATTTGCGCCTATCCCCATGCAGACAGACCCTGTGCCGGCGACTAATATGCAGCCTTTACACGAAGGAAATGCCGCCGCCAATGCAGTCTCATGATCTCCAAATAAGACAACTTCACATAAAAAACCTGCTTTTTTACAGGTTTCTTCTAAAAAACCGGATACCACCGGGTTACTGATCCCAGCGGTTCCAATACCAATCTTCATACAATTATCCGGCGGATAACCCTGCTGCTTCAAACAGGCAAATGCCCCCAGCAGCATGCTCTGCACTGCCTCTTCTTTCTGACCATTCATGTTCAGGGGGCCGGCTTCCAGTCTGGAAATAATTCTGCCCATACAGTCAGCCGTTAAAATTACCGTTTTCGTTCCCCCTCCATCAATTGCCAGCAGGTACTGCTCTTCCCATGCTTTTTCATACATTTCTGTCATATCCCCCTTCCTGGCTGAACCAGGCTCTCTCTTTCACTGCTCTCATTTACGACTCACACTTTCACTACTCACACTTTCACAGAACTACCCTTTCACTGCCCCCACGGTTACCCCTTCCAGAAAATATCTCTGAAGCGCAAAGAACAGGATAAACATTGGCAGCGCTGAAACCGTCGCTCCTGCCATCATAGGGGCAAAATAAGTCGTATTTGCGAAGCTGAAATTCTTAAGCCCCACCTGAATCGTCTGCATAAATTCCTGGTTCGAAACCAGAAACGGCCAGAAGAACGTATTCCATTCTCCTAAAAATGTCATAATCGCCATAACAGACAATATAGTCTTTGAGAGTGGTACCACAATCTTCCACACAATCATTGGCTGGCTGCATCCCTCTATCCTTGCCGATTCCATAATCGATGTAGGAAGTGATGTAAAAAACTGTTTCGCCAGAAATACGTTATAACAGGTAATCAGCGTTGGTGCGATTAAAGCCACATAAGTATCCTGTATCTTCAGTACATTTACCACCAGAATATAGAGGGGTACCTGGGTAACCTGATAGGGCACCATCATCGCCACTAATAACAGGAAAAAGAAAAATTTGCACCCCGGAAAACGCAGCTTCGCAAATGCATACCCGGCCAGACTTGCAAAAATCACATTGCTTACTGTCACAGCGGACGCCACAATCAGTGAATTTAAAATCCACCTGAGAGAGTATTTGCTGTAGCCGAAGAAAAACTTATAAGAATCCAGTGAAAAACTCCTGGGGATCAGTGAATAGCTGGCTCCCCCGGCTTCCGTCGGCGCTCCAAAGGAGGAAATTACCATATAATAAATCGGAAAAATGGTAAGCACTGCAATGGTAACGAGCAAAAGAGCCAGCAGCAAATTTCTAAGGATTTTCCGATATCTTTGATTCTTTCCGTAGTTTTTATATAATCCCATCTTTGTGGCTTCCTTTCTATATCATAATATTCTTTCAATTTTCAGGCACGCTAATATTCCACGTCATTGGCACTTAGTTTGAACTGGAATACTGCAAATACCGCAATAATTACAGCCAGAATTAATGCCTGGGCACAGGCTTCCCCATATTCAAAGTATTTGAATGCACGGTTAAAAATCAAAAGTCCTGCCATGGTGGTCGCGTTATCCGGTCCTCCGCCAGTCATCAGGTATGCATTCTGAAATGACTGGAACCCATTTATGACACCGGTAATAGCAAGAAATACTGTGGTCGGTTTCACCATGGGCCACACCACATAGCGCACCTTCTGGAAAAAGGATGCCCCGTCGATATCCGCAGCTTCATAATATGTAGAATCAATTCCAAGAAGAGCCGCGATATAAATAATAATGCTGGTGCCCAGACCGGAAAAAACAGCCATAATAATCAGCGATGCCATTGCTGTCTTAGAACTTCCCAGCCAGTTCTGGTTACTGATACCCAGAATATGAAGTATGCTGTTTAACAGCCCGGTGGGCAGGGGATCATAAATCCATTTCCACACAAAAGAAAGTGCCACTCCGGAGGCAATTGCCGGAAGGTAGAACACCGCTTTGAATACGGTCTGTGTCCTTTTCTTAAATGGCAGAATAAATAAAGAGATGGCAAAGGATAAAAACATGGAAATGGGAACTGCAAAGACCGTATAAACCAGCGTGTTTTTCAGTGCTTTATAAAACAATGCATTCTTAAAAGTGGACACATAATTTTGGGCGCCCACCCAGGTCGTATTCAGCGGTTTATAATGCTGAAAACTGGTGACAGCCGCAGAAATAACCGGATACAGGGTGAAAATAATAAAGGTTGTAAGGGGTACCAGAATGAAAATATAACCCCAGAGAGCATCTTTTTTCAGTTTATGTTTTTTATTCGTCATCGTCTTCTCTCTTTCCAGGGGATGCTGCACAAACCAATGCCAGTAAGTGTTTAAATGCCTGCCGCAGCACCCCCTTATGCTTAATTATTTACACAGCCATCCTCGCCAAACCTTTCATATGCCGCATCCTTAATCGCCTGATACATCTCTTCCGGTGATACTTCACCAGCCAGTAATCCCTGGAATTTAGGTACAATGACTTCATCTTCGATTTTGATTGCATTTGCACTTAATTCAGCCGGGATATCCGGTCTTGCTTCACCAACCTGTGTCAAAAGCTTCTGCACTGCTTTCGTATTATCTTCATTCTTATTTTCAATCGGAGTAAGCGCTTCATATGCTTTACGACCGCTTTCACAGATTGGATTCAGGTATAATTCCTGACAGGTCTGCGCTGCACGTTCCCCGCTTGCCAGGTAATAAGCTGCATTTGCCACATTTTTCAGATGGGCTTCATCCGGATTTCTTTCTCCGGTAAGGCAGATGTATCCGTCCACTGCTCCATATGCCTGTTGTTCTCCGCCTTCAAAAACCGGTACAGGAAGAACAATGTAGTCTAATTCCATACTGTCTTCTACTGCACTGCTGTCCTTATTTTTCAGTTTTTCATTATTGTCGTATGCACTTTTTTCAAAAGAGGACAGCCCTTTTCCGGTAATCATTGTCTGTCCGGTCAGAAACATATTCCAACGTTTTCCAGCATCTATACTTCCCAGTTCTTTTGGCATAGATCCATCATCAATTAAAGCACGCAGATCCTCCAGGAAGCTTTTCATTTTAGAACTGGTATATGCATATTTTAAATCCTTATCAAATGCTGACGGCATCCCTGCATTTCTCACAAAAATACTGAAATAATCCTTTGCCGCCACGCCTGAGCATGCAAACAGGAACCCATAACGGCTGACGGCATCCCCATCTTTCACTACCCCCTTACTGATCGATTCCCGAAATTCGTCATAACTCCATCCCTCTTGCTGTACTTTCTTCCAGTCAATACCTGCATCCTCCAGGAACTGACGGTTGCCGCCGATACACTGCACCTCACAATAGGCCGGGAACCCATACATTCCATCCCCATTTTTGAAGTAATTCAAAATATCCGGATCAAAATCACTCATCATTTCTTCATCAGCATACTTGGAAATATCCACTGCCATGCCGGAATCTACATATTTGGAAAGGCCGTCAGAACCTATGAATGCAATATCTGGCGGAGATCCTGCATTTACCTGCACATCTAATTTCTGAGTTACATCTTCCCAGCTTGCCGTTGTCACCTGGATCTCTACATCCGGATTTTCTTTGTTAAATGCTTCCACATAAGAATTGATTTTGTCCTGATAGGTAGCGGAAACCGGAGGCAGTAAAGCTGTTACTACATCTTTTTCACCGGAAGTACTTTCTTTTGCTGCCTCACTCTCCTTTGTACTGTCAGCGGCATTCCCCGCTTTGACATCCGTCTGCGTACTGTCTTTTGTACTATCTTTTGTACCATCTTTCGTATCCCCCATTGTGGACGCCCCACAACCTGAAATGATTGACAATGTCATCACTGCTGCCATACCAAGTCCCCATAATTTTTTACCTTTCATTTTGATACCCTTTTCGTATTGCAGGCAAGCCGGCAATACGGCCACAATTAATCCGGTTGAAAGAATCGCTCCGTGGCTTCCTTTCTATCTTATAATTTTCTCTCAACCTTATCCCCATGAACAGCGCAAGCGAGCTTGTGCTATTCCCATATCAGCTGTGTGAACATCATTCACACTGCGTTTCCTTTTTCCCATTCATAACTGCTAAACGGATTTTCCCATTTGCAGCCTCTAACAGCTTGCGGGCTCTTGCAATATTACAGTTCACCAGCATCCTTGTAATTGCCAGTTTCGCATCCCCATCTGCTTCCCTTAAAGCTTCTTTTGCATCTTCTCTGCTGCAGTTCACTGCTTCCATAACAATGTTTTCCGCACGGCATACCAGCTTTTCATTGGTCTGCTGTACATCCACCATCAGGTTCTCATATACCTTTCCGATTCCAACCATGCTTGCAGTAGAAATCATGTTCAGAACCATTTTTTCAGCAGTTCCTGCTTTCAGCCTGGTGGAACCGGTCAGTATCTCAGGACCCGTCAAAAGTTCGATTCCAATATCTGCTGCCCTGCTCATTTCCATATTTTCATTGCAGACAATAGCCACCGTCCTGCACCCGGTTTCTTTGGCATATGCCATAGCCCCCAACACATATGGCGTTCGTCCGCTGGCAGCAATCCCGATCACCGTGTCTTTACTGGTCAGATGAATATGAATCAGATCATCTCTTCCAAGACGGGGATTATCTTCTGCCCCCTCAGCCGCTTTGATAAATGCCTCCTTTCCTCCAGCAATAATCCCTACTACACAGTCATAAGATACACCAAAAGTAGGCGGGCACTCAGAGGCATCCAGGATACCAAGCCTTCCGCTGGTCCCCGCTCCTATGTAAACGATCCTTCCCCCGGTCTGCAGGCTTTTTGTTGTCCACTCAATCACCTTTGCGACCTCCGGAAGCGCCCTTTTCACCACCTTAGCCACACGTTCATCCTCATGATTCATAATAGTGATAATTTCCAGAGGTGTCATTTCATCCAATGCCATCGTTTTGGCATTGCGCATTTCTGTTGCCATTTTTTCCAAATCTACCACTTTTCTGTACATCTCATCCCTCTCCTTCACTCCTGTCTGTTTTTGATATATAAGTTTTTTTTAAGGAAACCATACAGGTGTCATAATTTCTCTGAATATAAGCCACATACAGAATATCAATTACATTCAGCTGTGCAAGCCTTGACGCCAGCTTTCCCGTTTTAAAAGCATACTCCGTTGCCGTTACGTAAAGGTTATAATCCGTAAGCTTCGACAGGGGTGATTCTTTAAAGCAGGTAATTGCAATCATGGGAACCTGTGCACTCTTTAATATCTTTGCACAGGATATTATCTCACTTGTCTGTCCGGAGTAGCTGATAATAATTGCCACATCCTGACGCCCCATTATTTTAGCCTGCACAAGCTGGGCATGAAAATCTTCACATACCTGACATGGTTTGTTGATCCTCAAAAACTTAAGATAAGCATCTTTTGCCACCAGTAGTGACGCCCCAATTCCGAAAAAAGAAACCATACGCGCATTTTGGAGCAAATCAAGGCATTTCTCCAGTGTACCAATATCGATTAAGCTTCTGGTATCTTCCAAAGAAGCGATGCTCTTATAGGTGATCTTATCCACCAGATTTTCCAGTGCATCATCACGATGAATCTCATAATCCAGTCCCAGCACATTTTCTTTGCGAACAGCCAGTTCGTAAAGCAGGGATTTCTGAAACCGCTTATACTGCGGAAAACCCGTTTTATGGCATAGCCTTGTGATGGTAGATGCAGATGCGTAAACTCTGTCCGCCAGCTGATGAATGCTCATCTCTGCAGCTTCCTCCGGATTCTCCAGCAGAAAAGAAATGATACTCTTCTCTGTATTACTTGCCTGATCATAATACTCACGAAGCCTCACCAAAACACTTTCCATGCATTTTGACCAATCCTTTCTATACATTTTCAGCATTGCGAAAATTTTATTATGCAATACCACCTATATATTTGTTTTTTTGTTTATTTAATGTGTTCATTATACATAGATGAAACATTTCTGTCTATATTTCTGTCTACTTATGGTACTTTGTTTCATCTATTGGTACTTTCCCCTAATTTACATCCTAAATTGTGCAATTTCGCTATCGGACTTGGTCACCGAAGAACAGAAAAAGTGCCGGCACGCATCTGTGAACCGCTCCCTGTCTACTTAACAGGAGCATATCACTGCTGCGCACCGGCACTTTTTTCTTTTATTAAATTTTCTGGTACCCATTTCATCTTCAAGGATCCTACGGAATTATTATATTTGGGTTTAGTTGAGAAGGGGACGCTTTGTAGATAGAGGTAGTGCGCGGAAAGATGGGAGTGGGAAACTTGTATGGATTCCGTCAGTTGGCCGCAGAACTGGTATTTTCTAACCTTTCCGAAATCCAGGTTTTTGCAACAAAGCTGGTTTTCTCAGCAGGGTGTAGACCCCCGGGCAGTGACCAACTGTTCGTTTTTGGATGCAGCAGAGTGTGTTTCAGCAGTTCAGTATGAAATGTGGGCAATAAGATTAAAGTATACTTGCTATCCTGTTGATAGACCTAACTGACAGTAGTGCTGTAACCAAAACATATGTAGTAGAATGAAGAAAAAAACTGCAGTGAGAAGATCAGCTGCTTTATGCTTTTATATGTTCTATGCCTATAGCGTACAGCATGCCACACCCCCAGGGGCCCATCATGCTGAGAAAACCAGCTTTGTATCAATAAACTGGATCCCGGAAAGAGAAGGGGGCGACCATGGCAGGCGTTTGGAAGGCGTATAGCAGATCTGAGCATTTACTTACCTTGCCGGAGTGTTTTTTGGCGGATAGTATTCGACTGGCTCCCATCGGATACTAAGCGGGCAGTGAGCTGCGAAATGCATCAGGATTTCGGAGCGAATGCCCGCGTGCCGCCAAAAAGCGCTCCGGGAAAGTTAGAAAATGCCAGTTCTGCGCTAAGCCTTCCAAACGCCTGCCATGGTCCGCCCCCTTCTCTTTTCGAACGCTATCTCCAGCTACAAAGCGTCCCCTTCCTCAGCTCCCCCCCAATTCCAACCTGAAATTGCACACTCTAAAGCTACCTGGATTCAAATAAAAACTGGTTATAGCGTTCCATCATCTCCTGCTTCCGATGTCTGGATACCTGCAGTTCTTTTCCATTTTTCAATAAAAGCCTGTCCTTCTCCAAAACTTTTATGTAAGACATATTTACGATATAACTGCGGTAAGGCTGTATAAAACAAGCCGATTTCAATTCCTGATAAAGCATACTCAGGTTTTCATAGGTGGTAAACTCCTGGTTTTCCGTATGGATTATCACTTTATTGTTAAAAGATTCAATATACTCAATTGCTTTTAGTGGTATGGAAACCTTATGGTATCCGCAAAGTACCTGGATACAGGCTTCCGAGCAGGAAATACTCAGCCTGGCAAAGCAGTCACATATCTGAAAATAATCCACCGGCTTTATCAGATAATTTACTGCATATAAGCGGAATGCTTCCACTGCGTAATCACATAATCCCGTTACAAATATTAATTTCCCACGATAATCTTCACATATTTCTTCGGCCAGCCTCTTACCCTCATTTTCTTCCATTCCCACGTCCAGAAAAATCACATCATAACAGTATCGTTTCAATGCATTTTTCATGGTAAATATCGATTGATGTATATGTACTTTGATATTCAAAGAATTTTCATATCCATACCTAAAAATGTAAGTCTGTAGAACCTCAGAATCCTCAAAAACTGCATCACAAACAGCAATCAGCATTACTCAACACCTCCCTTATTACAAACAGATTAAATACTGTATAATTGTAATAAAACAGATTTTCCAAAAATTCTCAATTCACTTGTAATAAAGCGCAGATTTTTGTAATAAAAATCACGAAAACAAACGAAAACATGTTATAATAATACGGAATAAAAAACAGGAGAAACAAACATGAAAATAGCTATCTGTGATGACAATATACAAGATTTAGACAACTTGACGAGACTTCTGGAAGGTTATTGCAGAAATCAGCAAATACCTATTGAACTTTCTGCCTATACATGTTCCAGAGAACTGCTTGCGGACTTTGACAAAATCAGATTTCCCCTTATTTTTCTTGACATCTATATGAAATCTCCGGACGGCATGCAGACAGCAAAATTGCTGCGCAAAAAAGATACTGGCTTTCATCTGATTTTTACAACAACCAGCCTTGAACATCCTTTACAGGCATTTAGCGTATCCGCTACCGATTATCTCATTAAGCCTATTACATATGAATCTCTGGACGTTTCCATGAAAAAATGTCAGAATCTTCTGAACCAGACGGCACATTATCTTGTTGTAAAAGATAAAAAACTGGTACGCAACATTTTAATACACGACATTTTCTGGACAGAAAGCAGAGGGCGGCTAACCTTATTGCATCTCGAAGATGAGATTATTGAGACATATCTCTCATATCGCGAACTGAAAAAACAGGCTGCCGGATTGCCCTTTCTGGAATGCATCAGGGGCTGTCTTGTAAATATGAATGATATAGACGCGGTTTTGGAACATGATTTTCTGTTGAAAAACAAAGATAAGGTTCCCATCCGGCTGCGTGGCTCTCTGGCAGTAAAACAGTCTTACTATGACTATCTGTGGAGCCGTACAAGGAAGGAGTCAATCTAAATGAATCATGGTTTTGCACGAATATATGGTGCCTTTATCACCTTGTTACTGCTTCTCTCTCTTGTATATCTACCGGTATCTGCAAGTGAAATAGAACATTCAGCTACCAGCAATAAAGATATCGTATATTCCGGAAATGAGCTTATGAACTGGTTTGCCGAACACCCAAACGGCGGAGAAGTAACCTTAGGCTGCACGATTAATACTGGCAGATATCTGTCGCTGAATACCACTTCCCCCGTTACCATACATATGAACGGTTATGGCATTAAAGTTCTGAGCTCAATTAGTATATTCGGCCCGGTCAGAATGGTCAGTATTGATAATCCGGTACCTGTATTAGATATAGCCCCCGATACAAGCATCTCTTTTACTAAGGACGTGCGTATAGAAGTGGTAAACAGCTGCGGGCTATATTTTGAGGGCGATGCAAATGCCGATTTACCGGATAACTCCAACAGTAGTTTTAGCAGTAGTTTTTTTAATATATCTGTTTCCGGGCCTAAGGGTATTGGTATTAAATGCAATGGTAATCTTTCTCTGGATTCCTTTAATATCCGATTAGAGAAAGGCGCCTGCGGTATGGAAGTGCTGGGAAATACCTCTTTATTTTTAACTGGTATTGCAGGCAATGGCATACCTCTGCGTACAGCCGGGGATGTCTCTTTAGATTGCTGCGGCATATCTGATGTACCGGCAAATGCAAAAGTCATTAACCGAATCGTGTCATTAAGCGATTCCGCTGTTAATTATATTATATCGCCGGGTACTTCAGACGAACTACTGGCCCGGATCCCGCAATTAATGCAATATGCATTTCAGTCTGATGACCCAACCGTACCAAAAAGAACAGCTTTATTACCCATCACCTGGAACATTGAAAATGTAGATCCTGAGACACCTGGAATTTACAAGTTTTCAACTTACCCGGAAGCCTTTCCTGTCCTTGGATTGGATATAGATTTCCCTCAGATAACCTGCTCTGTTTTAGTTACTGAACCCGGAAAATTCTATTTGTACGGCGCATCCTCTACGAATAATAATGTCCGTCTTTACTTTTATAATACTCCGCCATACAAGTCCGCCATTGAGCTTTTTTACTCCACAGATGCTGGTTCCAACTGGCAGCCTTTTGAGAACTTTTCGTTTTTACATCCAGGAGAATTGTATCTGGAGACTCCCCTGGATAAAAGCTTAAGTTATTTATTCCAGGCAGATATTACTGCTGACGGCATTACAACCAGAACCAATATACTGAAAGTGGCATATGGTCCGGATGGGCACATCACCCCTCAGATTACGGATGGCGACCGGGATGGAAGTGACCGGGATGATCAGCCTGTAATTCCTCCGGATAGCGGAATTAAGCCACCAAATGAATCATATCCTCCAAACGATATGCTGCCATCACCGTCCCCCGGAGATAACAGCAATTCTTCCGAGGAATCCGAGTCATCCGCTTTGGACGTTGAAACAGAACCGTTACCCTTCGCTAAACCGCCCTCCACTAAGCCGTTCCCTTCCAAGCCGTCGCCCGCTAATCCGCCCTCCACTGAGCCGTTCCCTGCCAAGCCGTCGCCCGCTAATCCACCCTCCACTGAAGAGATCGTAATTGATTCTCCAGGGGATGAGGGTAGTTCTTCAGCAAAAACACCAGCTTCGCAGCAAGGCAGCATACCAGAAAATAATAACCGCTCTGATATGACTGAAACAGAATCTGCCTCGGACAAAACGGCTGATAATGTGAAAAAAGAATCTTTTATGCCGGAAACATCACCGGTTCTGAAAGCAGCTCCGAATACCGGCACTGACTCTGCCCAAAACAATATCATTAATCCCATGCCCGTAGGAAAGTCCGGGCATGTACTGCCAAAGTTATTACTTTTATGTTCCGCAGTTATTCTGGCATGTCTGACTCTGTATTGGAGAGGCAAACGGAAATATTAAGACAAACACCCAAAATCTCTTAGAAAGGAGCCTCCTACATTGCAGATATCAGGCAAACACAAAGACAAATATCCCCTACTGCTGGCGGTGGCTATTCTTACCGGCATCCTTCTGTTTTCATTCAATGCCGTTCATAATAACAAGTATGCACTGCAAACGCCACAGGGCAAAAACGGAGTGCTGGATCTGCGAAATACCGAAACGGATTATTTATATCTCATCAGCGGCTGGGAATTCTATCAATACCGGCTTCTTACACCCGACGAACTCCATTCCCAGTCCCCAGCCTGCAGCGACTATGTATCCATCGGTCAGCATGGAGGCTTTGAATTAGGAGATAAAGCAAAGAATCCCCATGGAAGCGCAACTTACCGCCTGACTATCCTGAACAACGCTGATACTCCCCAAATGCTGGAGGTTCCTGAGATTTATTCCTCCTGCCGCATCTGGGTTAACGGGAAATTAGTTACTTCGTTTGGATCTGTAGATCCATCCAGTTATCAGAGAGGGATTGCCAACACCCTGATCACCATTCCACCATCGGATAAAACAGAAATTGTAATTCAGGCAACCGATCCGGACAGTCTTTACAGCGGTCTTACCTATCCTCCCGCTTTTGGTAATCCCGCCAAAGTCACAAAATTTTTTATCCTGCGGCTGTTGATATACACCATGGCATTCACGGTTACTATTCTCATAGGTATTTTTTATCTGTTCACTCAGACGAAAACAAAGCAGAAAAAGACTGCTGTAATGTTCTTCTTACTCTGCGTCTTTTATGCTGGATATATCAGCTATCCACTGGTTCATGCCATTGGATTTGACAGTTTCTTCTGGTACCGTTTAGAATCATTTAGTCTGTATGCCATGTTATTAATACTGATTATACAGCAGGGGGGCATCTGCCGGATCCCCGGGAAATGCCGCTATCCAATGGCTGCTGCCAGCTTTCTGATTTGTCTGGCAGTTCTGATTATGCCCACGTTATGGAAAGATAACATAAATATCATGCTGCTTTACAGTAAATTGTTAATGTACTACAAATGGATTGCGGCAGGTTATCTGATTCTCAGTACAATGGCTGCCGTATTAGATAAAACCAGATATTCCAGACGACTGTTGATAGGTTTTGGTCTTATGGGTTCCGCTTTGGCAATAGACCGGATCTTTCCGTTATATGAGCCCATTGTCGCCGGATGGCCACTGGAAATAGCAGGATTTATTGTAGTTCTTCTGCTATGCAGTATCTTATTTTCGGAGACCGTATCCATATACCGCAGCATGCTGGTATTAAAAGAACAGGAGAAATATAACAGGCGCCAGTTAGCGGTTCAGCAGGAACAATACCAGCGCCTGATCTCATCCATAGAAGCAACAGCTAAAAACCGCCACGACCTGCGCCACCACATCCTGGCAATTCGTTCCCTGGCTGAAAACCAGGAACAGGAGAAACTTATTAATTACCTGAATCAGTTTGAAAATCATTTTAAAACCGCATCTAATCTCATATTTTGTCAGAATCATGCTGTTAATTCCATCCTGGTTCATTACCTTATTCTTGCCAGGGAGGAAGCAATCCCCACTAAAACAGATATCAGTCTGCCGGATGACCTGGGCGGAATATCAGATATTAATTTGTGCGTGATATTAGGTAACAGCCTGGAGAATGCATTAGAAGCATCAAGACGTATGGTAAATGGAGAAGCCCTCTTGCAGATCTGCATTCAGCCAATGGGTTCCATGCTCTCCATCACAATAGATAACAACTGTGAAAATATCGCTCTTCCCGATGCAAAAGGCGGGTTTTTATCTGACAAAAGGAACCGGAAATTATCCGGTTTGGGCGTTTTAAATATTCGGACCGCTGTAGAACAATGCAATGGAATAGTAAAATTTGAAAATTTGCAAAAAGAATTCCGAACCTCAATCTTGCTGCCTATAAAAAACGGCCAATGTTAGCTGAGCAGAGTTTTGCATAGCGGGCTATGTATTACACTATTGTCAGGATATCGCTGAACCCTGTCATATCAAAAACATCCTGTACTTCTTCACATACATGATGCAGTTCCATAGACCCCTGCTGATTCATCTGCTTCTGGGCTCCCAATAAAACACGTAATCCTGCCGAAGAAATGTAATCCAGGTTTTCCATATCCAGAACCAGCTCTGCAATATTCGAAAGTGATGCCTCCAGTTCCTTCTCCAGCTGGGGCGCCGTCATCGTGTCCAGACGCCCTTCTAATTCTAATACTAATTTACTTTCATCTATTTTCTTTATAATATTCATAGTTATCCCCATGATGTACTGCGCATTGTTTGCAATACAGCCACTCTCAGACAGGTTGAAAGAATCACAAGTGGCATCCTTTCTTCATCTTTATTTTCTTTCAACCTTTATGTTACAAATGCAATTACAGAAAATCACGGCACTTCCACTATTTCTCCGACCCTATCTGCTGTCTTTTCACCAGTTCTGAGAAAAATCCGCCTTTTGCATTTAATTCCTCATAGGTTCCATCTTCAATGATCCGCCCTCTATCCAATACAATGATCCGGTCACATGCTTTAATGGTAGAAAGCCTGTGTGCAATTACAATTCTGGTACTTTTTAGTTCTGCAAGCGCATCTGACACCTGTCTCTGGGTAATATTATCAAGTGCAGATGTGGCCTCATCCAGCATCAGTATCTTTGGTTTTGGCGCAATGGCTCTGGCAATCATTAACCTCTGACGCTGTCCGCCCGATATTCCCCCGGCTCCTTCTCCAATCATTGTAAACATTCCCATGGGCATTTCCCGGATATCCCGGGCGATTCCTGCTTTTTCGGCAGCATCCCAGGCATCCGGCAAAGTCAGCCACGGTGCCGAAATTGTAATATTTGCAAAGATATCTCCGCTAAAAAGCTTTCCGTTCTGCATTACCACGCCGATCTGCCGCCTGAGAGATTTCAGATCCACTTTCTGAATATCCCTGCCGTCATAATAGACAGCTCCGGTATCCGGGTTTTCGAATCCCAGCATAAGACGCATCAGCGTAGACTTTCCACAGCCGGTGGTTCCCACAATCGCCACATACTGACCCCTGTTTATTTTGAGACTCAGGTTGTCAATGATTAACGGCGTGTCCTCCTGGTATCGGAAAGATACCTGGTTTAATTCAATGGTTCCTGAAACAGATTTAACAATTTCTTTGTTTTCACTGATTTCCGGGGGAGTCTGCAATATTGGCTGTGACAGTTCCAGGATGGGTTTAATCATGGCTACGGTTGAAACCGTCGCTACCAGTGACAGAATCGCTGTGCTAACCATACCGTATGCCACATTAAAAGCAACATAATTGGCTACCGTAATTGCACTTTTCACGGATACCCAGTAGATCAGCAGCGTCCCGAGCAATGCTGCAGCCGGTGAAACTGCTTTTTGAATCTTAACCAACAGCGGCGGATTGTAATCTGCATCTGCTTCCTCATGATACACATTCGCCCATTTTACAAATGCCCTCTTTTCACTACCCGACATCTTAATTTTCTGAATACCGGAATAGAGAGCAAAAACCACCCCTTCGACTTTGGAGGACGACCGGATCTTTTTTCGCAGCACCCGGATCTGCCCCCATGCTCCCAGAAAAGCAATGATCAGCTGCATTAAGATTACAAGAAATGCAGTAGCTGCCAACTGTGGAGAAATCCGAATGATTTGCAGAATATAGCTCAGTGAAAAGACCGCCATTAATCCTATCCCCAGCACCCCGTTTGCCAGAATACTGCATATATTCTCCAGGGCACGCACCCTGTTTGCCAGATCTCCGGAATTATAATTCTTAAAAAACTGAACAGGCATATTAATTACCCGTCCCATTACGGCACTTTCCAGTATAACACTCATTTTCGTCTCTATTTTAGTCTGAACCAGCGTTTTGGTTATATTCATTAAAAATGTTGAGATTGCGGCACCGAAAAGTAAAAACGATACTGACAACACCATGGACATCTGACCTGCTGGAATAATATGGCTGAAAATCAGGGTATTAGCAGCCGGTGTGATTAATCCCAGCAGTGTTACCGCAAGTGCTGCAAATCCTAGAAGCAATTTATCATCCATCCCTATATTCCCCAGCAAAAAGATAATTAAATCCTTTCCGGAAAGTTCCTTTTGGGGAAGTGGTTTGTAAAAACAAATGGCATCTTCTTTCAGCCGCTCATTAATGCGGGCATCCACTTTTAGCTCATTCCCGCTCTCATAATCAAAATGTCGGTAGCCGCTAAAAGCTTTTGGTATCAAAGCCACCGGCCGTCCTTCCTTCGTTTCTCCCAGGACAGGTCCCATACTGTCTTTCCACCATTTTCCCCGAAGACGCATATGCCGCCACATTACTCCGGACGGTTCAAAGAGATATTGAATCTGTTCATGTATTTCAACTATATTTTCAGGAATTTCTGTTTTATCTATTCGATAGTATTTACAGATTTTTGTGAGTGCATCTTTCCCCTGTCCCTCTTCTGCAAGATGACCATAGTCAATTTTTTCTTTCCTACCAACGACTTCGGCAAGCTTTGCATAGGATTTCTTCATCTCGCCTGCATCGTATTGCAGCCGCTCTTTTACCTGACTGTCAAACCAACCCATAACCTGCCCTCCTATTCTGTGGTAATTAACCGTGTATAGTAACCGTTCAAATGATATAGTTCTTCATGTGTCCCCCGTTCCATGACCCTGCCGTGATCAAGAACAATAATTTCATCACAGTCACGAATCGTAGACAAACGGTGTGCAACAATGATACAGGTAATCCCGCGCTTTTGAATTGCTTTGACAACTTCATATTCTGTTTTCGCATCCAGCGCTGATGTAGCCTCATCCAGTATAGCAATCGTCGGGTCCTGGGCCAGAACACGTGCGATCTCAAACCGCTGGCGCTGTCCTCCGCTGAAATTTTTGCCTCCTTCGGAAACAGGATGCCCGTATCCGCCTTTTCTCATCATAATATCAGAATGAATCTGCGCATCTCTTGCTGCAATAATCATTTCAAAATCTTCGATGGATTTATCCCACATTTTAATATTATCTGCAATACTATCTTCAAACATGGTTATGTCCTGGTCTACCACGGATAAAGATGCATTAAAAATTTCTTTCGGAATAGCCTTCATCGGTTTCCCCTGAAACAAAATCTCACCTGACCATGGTTCATATAATCCGCAGGCAAGTTTGGCTATTGTAGATTTACCACATCCTGACGAACCAACCAGTGCTACTTTGGATCCACTTTTTACCGTTAGATTAAAGTCTTTTAAAAGAGGCTCTTCTAACCTGGAATATCCAAACGTAACATTACGGAACTCTACGCTGCCATCCAGCTTTTCAAACACATCATCCGTATTTTGGATGGATGAAAATACAACATCTTCTTTATATTTCATTACATCATCCACGCGTTCCATTGAAGTCCGCATTTCCTGTAATTTTTGTCCCGTTTCCAGCAAATCGTTCACCGGCATTAAAAACTGTGTCATATAGGACTGGAAAGCCAACAGCATACCAACAGTAAAATTACCTTTTATGATCATCCAAACGCCCAGTGCCAGGATTATAATCCCGGAAAGCTGCTGTACTAAAGCAGGAATTCCCCCCAGAAACTGATTCGTCAATGCAAATTCTACCTTTGCCTTATTTACAGAAGCCTGAAATCCGGACCAGCGTTCAAAAAATCCACTTTCTGCACCTGCTGCCTTGATTGTCTCTATCATCTCAATTCCTGATACCGTAGAAGCGTCCAGCTTGCCCTGGTCACGCATCCTTGTTCTGGTAATGTGTATTCTCTTTTGGGAAATAATATTTGCCAGCACCAGGTTAACAGCAATTGCCGCAAAGCCAACCAGTGACAATACGACACTATAACGAAGCATGATGATCAGATAAAATATCAAAAGTACCATATTTATCAGCATCGGCGCAATTCGTCCAACCAGAGTTTCCGCAATATCATCATTTAAAAGCTGTCTGCTGGCAATATCGCCTGCCATTCTCTGTGAAAAAAATGTCATCGGCAGATGCAGAGTATGCCAGATAAAAGACGAGTTAGATACAATTGCCATCTTGCCTTTGATCTTATATATGTAAATTTCATTTATCATGCCTACCACTAACAGGAATACGATGATAACTGCCAAAAATGCAAGAAAATCAGACAGCCATTGTGTATTCTGTCCGGTTAGAATATTATCGGTAAATATCCTTGAAAATACTGGGGTTAATAAGCTTACAAATGCTGTCAGTACCGTAGTCATCATTACAAAAACTATAGATAATTTACTTCCCTGCAGTCTTTTTTTTGCAAATTCCAATACACTTTCTTTTTTACCGTCAGCAGCAAAGTGCTCACACGGTTCAAACTCCAGACACACTCCGGTAAATGACTTATCAAATTCTTCCGGAGATATTTCTACAACTCCACGTGCCGGATCATTGATAATCGCTTTCCCCCTCTTAAATCCGTCCAGTACCACAAAATGATTAAAATTCCAATGAATGATAGCCGGATAGGTTACCTTGGTACGCACCGATGCCACACTATAGCGATGGGCTTTTACCTGCAATCCATATGCACCTGCTGCCTTTGCCATATTGGATGCTTTACTCCCGTCCCTGGATACTCCGCAATCTACTCTTACCTGTTCCAGCGGCACCCATTTTTTATAATATGCCATAACCATTGTCAGACATGCTGCTCCGCATTCCAAAGCTTCCATCTGCATGATTACGGGCACTTTAACACATTTCTTTTGTTTATCTGCCACGGGCGCACCTCCTAATTCAGTAAAAATACAATGGGCTTCACTTCCGCTGTTACCAGTGTCACATTTGCCAGAACATCCTGCCTCACTTCTTCCGGGAGTTCTACATCTACCTGATAAGCATAGTTTCCAACAGCCACATTTTCCACTACCCAGTCACTTTTTAAGGACTGTGCTATCTCTTCCAATGAATACGGATTATTGCTTACTGATTTTACAACCCCTTCCACGCTGGCACCGTCCGGAAGCACAACATTTGCCTTACATCCCGTCAGATCTTCATTTAATTTTGACGCATCTACATAGCACTGTACCATATTTTTGGAAACCGTAACGCCCTTAGCTGCCAAAGTCTCCGGTAATGATCCCACCAGACTCCATACTACAAGGGCCGCAGCTAGAATAACAAGGGCCGACAAAATAATCCAGATACTGGGATTTGATACCCGTATATACTCATCTAACTGCTCGGGAGACTCTACCGTATCAAGGCTCCTTTGTCTGAAAATGCTTTTTTTACTCATATCTTCTCTCCTTTCTGCTACAATACTTTTTTACCTTCTCCTGACTTCTTACTCCTGCTGCCACCATATCAGGATCCTCCTGATGCATTTCTTCCTGGTGTGTCCTTTCCTGTAGTTCTTCCCATAGGCTTCTCTTAAATTCCTTTGAATGAATCGCAGGATTCTGAGCTGCCAATAATCCTATTAATGTCTTTTCTAAATCCTCCATCCTCTTTCCCTTCTCTCCCGTATTCAAAACGGCTTAAAATCAGCTAGAAGTATAAATCCGATCCTGGTCTTACTCTTGTCACTATTAATATATACGCATAACACGGGCTTTTCCCTACATGCAAAAATAAAGTTTATTGAAACCGGGTGATGTTCCGTTACCACATCACCCGTCCAATAAACTTTATTTTATGAACAACTCATTATCATAATACTGGAACTTATACGTAAGCTCCGATGATAATGCATCCGCCTTCGGATGTAATTTCTCCAAATAAGCTGCATCCTGCATTGGAAATGAAACAACCACCTGCTCCACCTGCTACCGCTTTCAGATCATCTAAATTTAATTCGCCTTCTTCTGCATTAAAATCTGCTTCACATAATGACAGATCATATTTCTTTGCGGTTTCGATTAACTTTGCTTTGATAGCTGCTTCATCAATTTCTACGCCTTCTGTCTCTTTGTTTAATTTTACTAACTCATCTTTTAATTCTGCATTTTTCTCTACTTCTTCATAGAACTTTTTTAAATTATTCATTCTTAATTCTCCTTTTCTACTTCTATTTTTTTATTTTGATTTTTAAGAAAATCCATTATGCAGCAAGAAATTAACTATAATTTTCTTTCTGATTTAACACCGTTCTTATAATTATTTCTTCCGGTATTGGTGTTATTTAAGACATCCTCTACTACTTTTTCAATAACTTTTTCACCAACAATTTTACCTATTTCACCTGCGGTACCGCCGCCGGATACCTTGTCAAGTTCCTCATCTTTTAAGTTTTCATCTTTTTTTTCTTCGCACATTACCAATTCCTCCTTATACTCTGCTCTGGATATTTTCAGATCCGTTTTCATTGCTTATATATAAATTTTATTACTTATAAATCAGGCTTTTAATCTGTGACGGATAACCCTTTTTAAAAAAAGTACAAAGAATATCTGCTTTACCCATAACACCATTGCCGGTAAACATGCTCATAGCCCTGCATCCGCCTCCGCAATCGTACCGGTAATCACAAATTCTGCAGTCTTCATTTGCGTAAATTACTTGTTTTAATTTTATAGATGCCAGGCGAAAAAATGGGTTCTCTATATTTCTATAAATTTCTGCTACGGTTGTCTGTAATAAATTTGGCATATTTTCTTCAATCTCAGAATCCGTCATAGACGGGCAGGGAAGAAAGGTCCCGTCCGGCAAAAGATATGGATGAATCCTGCAATTCAGACAGGAACTTGCATTCTCGCATTCCCTGTCCCCACTATATCTTTGATAGGGACTTCCATATCCTTCTATATTTCCTTTTTCACATGCAAAAAATCCATCCAGCTGTATTCCCATTGGTGCCTGATCCGCCTTGTATACCTGCACAATTTTCAGGTATTCTTCATACAATTCTTCTGTCTTTAGGGGTGTTCCCTGATTGTTTTCTTTCCATTTTCCGGCTTCAAATACCAGCGAAGTTTTCCAAAAATCAATTTTCAGGTCTCTAAGAATCTCATAAGTAGTTTTCAATCCATCAAGATTTTTTCTGCAAATAGCGGATTCAATCATGACCCGGTATTCATTTTCTTTCAGCTTCCGTATGATCTCTATTGTTTTTTCTTCCGTTCCCACAATCCCACGCATCCAGTCATGCTGCCCAGCTCCATCAAAACTCAGGACAAATTCCGGTTTGAAAGAGCGTTTTTTACACTCTTTTAAAATATCATCCGTTATCAGAATTCCATTTGTATAAATTTGTGATATGGCTATTCCCGATTCCAGAATCTTGTCCACAATCTGAAAAAAGTCTTTACGCAGAAATGGCTCTCCGCCGGTTATGGATATCACACTTACATTTGCTTCCCGAAACTGGTCAATCATTGAAAAGCATTCTTCTGTATTCATATCATGGTAACGGTAGTCCGGAGCACTCATGTAACAATGCCTGCATTTCAGGTTACATCTGCCTGTAACAGACCAGTGAATTGCTTTTATGTATGTATTATCCACATTCCGGTATTCCTGTTTCACAGACAGTTCCATAGGATGCGGGGAAACAGTAATAATTTCTTTATCCTTTAATTCACAGAAAAATTGTTTCTGCTTTCTGCTTAAAAAAACCGCATCTATATCTATTTTTCCATTGCAAAATTCCAAAACCTGAAAACCATCCTGCTCCAGAAAATTGATTGTACCATTGTCAGTTTTTATAATTGCAAAGGGCAGATTCTTCCATCCCCTTAACGCATATGGTTCTGCTAATTTTGCATACATGTTTTCACCTTCTTATGTTTTCTTTTCTGTATATATATACGTATCAACTTCTGCATTCCCTACATTTTTTTTCAGATTTTTCTAATTTATTTTTTATCTTTTTCAGAGTTCTGCTTGCTGTTACACTGGCACACTTTTCAGATATATCCAATTGCACCGCTATTTCCCCATAAGATAAATTCATATAATAATGAAGAACGATAATCATTCGTTCCCTCTCAGACAAATTTCCCAGTATTCTTTGTATATCTACCTGATTTTCAACCTGGCTGTAAGTTTCATTTTCCCGGGAAACATCCAGATCAATCAGATCATCTATCGAAATAGCCCCTTTCCGATTCTTCCGCAAATAATCCACCCATACATTTTTCGCAATCGTCAATAGCCACGTAATAATTTTAGCCTTTTCTTCGTCATAGAGGTTTCCTTTTTCCAACACTTTCATAAAAGTGGTACTGGTCAGGTCTTCCGTGACCTCTTTTTGAAAAGTGTGATAGTAAAAATAATTATATATATAGTCATAATAATGTTCATATACCATTTTAAAAGCCTTTTCCTTACGCAAGTCTATCATTTTTACACCTCTCTTTCGCTGTCTTAAATGTTCTTCTGCAAGGTCAGAATGTTCCTTCCCCCTTCATACCGGTAAGATATGTGATCCATCATCTTCTTCACCATCAGTATGCCAAGCCCTCCTATCTGCCTGCGGTCCGCATCCAGGGTAATATCCGGGTCCTCCTTTAACAGAGGATTATAAGGTGTTCCAAAATCCATAAACTGGATCGCCACATGCTTTGGTTCACCTTGAATGAGGCAGCGGATCGTTGCGTTTCCTTCCCTGGGATGATATGCATATTTGGAAATGTTGACGTAGATTTCTTCCACTGCAACTTTGATCTGCATTTTGACTTTTGCAGTACAATCTGTTTTGTTTAATTCTTCTTCAATAAATTCCAGTACCTGATTCAGACAGTCCGGTTTAGCCGGTACGGTTAACTCTTTCATTTCACACCTCCCGCTTTCTCTATTCCCTTTCATGAATCTTTAATGCAAGCATTGTTATATCATCAAATTGAGGAGCACCTTTTACAAACAAATCAATATTCTTTTTGATATTTTTCAGAATTTCTTCTAGCGGGAGGCTTGCATTTTTATCCAGGATTTCCTGCAGCCGCTCTTCTCCATAAAGTTTATTATAAATATCCGTGGCTTCCGTCACTCCGTCTGTATACAGGTATAGCAGGTCCCCCGGGTTTAATTGGATCTGGTACTGCCCGTAACGTATCCCTTCCATACCTGCAAGTACAAATCCTGCACGGCTTTTCAGATAAGTGAAGCGTTCTCCTTTCCTCTTCAGAAGCGGCGGGTTATGTCCTGCATTAACATAGGTAAACATGCCGCTGTCTATTTCCAGAATGCCCATCCACGCAGTCACAAACATCCCCGCCTGATTATTTTCACACAACTGTTTATTCACATTGGTAAAAACATCGCAGGGCGCCTCAAAATTCTGGGTATGGTTTTTAATCAAAGTCTTTGCAATAACCATGAACAGCGCAGCCGGAACTCCTTTGCCGGATACATCAGCCATCACGACTGCCAGATGGTTATCATCGATCAGAAAGAAATCATAGAAGTCTCCGCCGACTTCTTTTGCAGGCTGCATCGTAGCATATACGTTAAATTCTTTGTGCTCCGGAAATGCCGGAAAGATACAAGGCAGCATACTTGCCTGTATCTGTGTTGCCACATTTAACTCTGCTCCTATCCGTTCTTTTTCTGCTGTCACTGCTGTCAGATTCCTGATGTACTCTTTTAATTTCAATGTCATTTCCTGAAATGCATTGGAAAGCTCTTCCGTTTCATCTCCTGTATGGATTTCCAGATTATATTCCAGATCTCCGTCTCCCACTTCTTGTACAGCCCGGGTCACGCTCACAATAGGATCCGTTATTTTTTTGGAAACAGAGTTACTCAGGAAGAAGATTGCCAGTAATACAATCAGGATTAATACGATTAAGATCACAAATACCATCCTGATATTCTGATTAATCTGGCTTATGGCACCATTCGTCAGCTTCATAATACCGTCCTGGCTCTCAATCGCCGGAGCAATAACCTCCTCCTGCTCAATGACAGTTGCAAAGCTCCAGCCCAGAGTTGTCAGCGGTTCATATGCCAGATATACCTTTTTTCCATCTATAGTTACTTCAGCAATACCGCTTTCACCTGCTGCCATATTCCGGACCGCATCTGCCAGTTCTTTATTTTCGCTCCGGCGAAGATCCGTTACGTGATCAGGATCAGCCCCCACCTCTCCGCTCTCTTTGGAAGATATATTCACCTTGCCGCCGCTGTCGATTAGAAATGCATAGCCGGATTTCCCTACTTCCGTATTCATTACCACATCGTTGATATCCGTCAGGTAGGAGCCTACCCCTGCAACACCCATGAATTCTCCACCTTTATAAAAAGGCTTAGCACAGATAATTGCGGAACCTCCTCCGTGAATGTCCTTAATGATGTCAGTGAAAATTAGCTTCTGTTCATCCACTGCTTTTTGATACCAGGGACGCAAAAATGCTTCATATGGATTGGGCACATCCGAACCATCATCAAACTTAGCGGAAGAAATATAATCAGCCATAATTACAATTCCGGATTTTGTAGCAACATAAGTGGAAGCCACTACCTCGTCATGCCCATTAATCTGCACCAGAATATCCTGGATGTTGGCTATTTTATGTATTTCAGTTTGAATTGCCGGATCGTTTTTATCCTTTACGGTTGAAGAAAACATCAACTGGGCTGTAAGGTTTGTGTTTCCTTTGACCGGCTCCTTCACAGACCGATCGGGATATTCATCCGGATTATCATAAATAGATGTCATGGTATCCGCTATGGTCTCCACATAAGTCTTTGTGAAATTGAATTTTGTTTCTATATATTTTGCTTTTTCTTTGGCAACGTCTGCAATTTTTTGTTTCGCCTGACTGATCAGCGCCACCTTGGAATCAGCTCCCGCCTGATGGCCCAGTTCTTTACTTGTCTGAACTGTGTGGGATTTCATGGAAAGCATTCCATAAACCGTTACTCCACTGATGATAATAATTGCTGTCATTGCTACCAGAATCGTTGCAGCCGTAACCTTTTTCCTGATATTATGCTTCATACTTCCTGCCTCCCATACAATGGCACCGCTGCCGTTCCTCATAAAACACTTCCACATACTGGCTCAGGTCACGGAATTCTTCTGTTAATATATAATCATCAAAATTAATCGGAACTGCCAGGGGATTGTGCATAACCATAAATTCATTTTCACTGCAGAGGGGCTTAAATCCTGCAAAAAAGAAGCCATAATCTTTCAGCAGGTAATAAGCAGCAACCGCTCCCGGATCATTTACATTCAGAAATACATTCAGCGTAAAATGCGGCAGCCTTCCGTACTCTTCCAGTATCATCTCCACATACTCCTTAAGCCCGCTGCCGGTTCTATAGATCGTAATGGCGGCGCTGCTCTGTATCCAGTCGATCGTCTTCATAACCTGGCAGGGAGCATGCCGGTCTCCTGTATTCCACTCCCTATCCTCCGGCACATCCGCCAAATGGCAGGTCACGCCCAGCTTTTTATACAGCCATCCTGTAAACCCTTTTTGCTCCGATGGAATATACAGTGTTCCCCCATTGGTTTTATCCTTAGCCAGAATCTGAATTCCCTGTGAATGCTTGAGGTTCCTGCGCTTACCATAAGACTGTTGTATTTTCCCCATATCAAATACTGAAAAAATAAAGCCGCAGCCGATCAGCCCTCTCATCCGCAATAACCGCTGGGATATGGCGTGAAAAGTAACGGGAAGAGAATAGACTGCTGAACATGGCATCTCCTGGAGTATAGTCATTCCATAATCAAACATATGCTCAGCCATCCCATATCCCCGATACTTCTTTTTGAAAATCTGCGTTGCAATCTCGATCATAAACTCATAGGGAAAAAACTCTTTTAAAATCATAACACCTGCCACATCTGCCATATCCGTAACCGCCACGAGAAAAGTAATAATTCCCTCCCTGTGTTCTTTCCGAATAAATTCAGGATTATAAAAATCCCTTTTAAAATAGGTATCCCCATACTCATCCCGAATGCACTCAACAACTCCCTCTGCATCCCTTTCCTCTAAGGTCCGAAAGGTTACTTCCAAACGTTCACCGGTTTCTCTATGATATAATTGCATCTTTTTATCTGCTCCTTTCCAATATGAACATAAGGCTTTCACAGTAACGTCTCCTGACTGTTATCTAAAAAGCTATGCAGTCTGAATTACAGTCTTAATTACAATTGACAGGTTATTGACACCAAATGTCCGATTAAACGATACCTGATCCGCCTTTTTCACAATAAGCCGTATTCCAAGGCTGTCGTCCGTCAGAACCCCACTTCCTGCCTGCTCTTTCTTTTTCTCGTAATACAAAAAAGGGTCAAAAATCTTTCCTCCATTTCGCATACGGAGAACTACCGTTCCCGGTATTACAAAAATGCGAATATCCACATACTGTATTTCTTTGTCTTCAAAACAATGGTCAAAAATGATAATCAGCATTTCTTCTAAAGACAGACTAAGCATCATTGCCGTCTTCCCATCCAGCTGGTTTTCTTTACAAAAAGCATTGATCTTTATTGAAGCATCCACCGCCTCTTCTACTTTATTGGGTACCGAAAAAGAAAGATATTTTCCCTTGTCCTCATAAGTCCTGTCCAATAAGTACAAACCGGAAAATTTATTATTTCTGATGCACACGACCCCCACCCACATGAGCATCACAAGAAAAGCTGCTGCTTCCGCAAGAATAAAGCAAGACCACACTCCCATTAAAAAACCTGCTCTGGAAAAGAGCATTGCAAAAACCGTAACAAACCCAAAAGCCCTGAAAAATGTAATTGCATTCGCCAGCAGATTTCTGCCGGTTGTAAAGAATAGAAAAATAAATATATTATTTACCATAGACAAAGCCAGGCTAAGAGCATAGCAGACCAGCGCAGCTGCAGATAAGGCAAGTACTTCCCCTTCCTGTATCCCGAACATTCGGCAGATTTGCTGTGGTAAAATCACAAGCACCATGGTTACAGCCACAATAATGCCGATGCCGCTCTGGAAAGCCATTTTCATCGTCGTTCGGATACTGGTAATAGACAGATGCATTTGCCGCCGCCCCCACGCTGATCAGAGAACCCAATGTCATAAATGTAAAATATACCGGTTTTACCAGATTAAGTGCCGCTAATCCTTTTTCACCTATGAAATTACCAATAATAATACTATCAATTAAGACCGTAATCGTAGTTCCAAGAAGCGCCAGAATAGAGGGTATCAGATAAGTCCGGAAAGTGGAGCGAATAAAAAAGTCATTATTTTTTTCCATATCAATATTTCGCCACATTTAATTTTGATTTTATCAATTTATGTCAGTGATACTTTACCAACGAATTTTTTTAACTATTTTATATTTAAAGAGAATTATTTTTTTCTAATATCTAATAACTATTATACAAGAAAGGACCTTCTGCCAATTTACCATTTACCACGAAAGTGTGCTATTTACCATGTAATAGCAGCGGGAAGTCGTGCATTAAAAAACCAGGCATATATGATAATTGGTTATCATATATGCCTGGTGATTTTTTGCTGTTTCTCTTAATCTTACCCTCTCCTAACGCTTTAACTCAGTTCTCCCTTTGAATACTAGCCTTTACTGTACCTCTACCGTTACCCCTAATATTGCCTTTTCCTTCATTTTCCCCATATCCTTCTCTTTCATGGTATCTATCCCATCCTTTCCAATATACACTTGCAGTTGGCTGATATCATTATTTTGAACTGCAAAAGTAGCACTCTTTTCACTCTGGGAAATTGGCATAAGCCTTTTTCCATCCTGCGTAAACACGGAAACGCCAAACTCTTCATAGATTTTATCCATTAAATAATCATCATAGAGAACTTCACTTTCCCCCTGCGCTTGGATTTCTTTATTTTTCTCCCCCCATAACTCCTCAAATTCCTCTTTCGTAATTTCAGAATCATCCCGGGTCGTATATGGAACCGTTGTCAGAACTTTGACCTGGTATGGTGTAACAATCACCTGATCTATAGAAAATCCCATCTCATTTTTTTCTTTCACATCGATTACCTTGATATCTGTTTCATCTGCCTGCACAGGGATATCTATATTCCAGGTTCCGAGAATGGTATTTGTGACACCTTCATTTTCCAGCATTTCCGGTGTGAATTCCTTATTGTCAAACCCTATCTGCGTCATTTGCAGAGAAAGTGTATCTTCCGTAATCCTTCCATCATCGGGAAGATCCAGCTTCATCATTCCGATAAATTCTGTATCAGAAACCACCTTCCCTTCTATTAAATTGTTGACAAAGGGAATACCTGCACCATTTGAATTAACCAGCCATACTCCCTGAATATACAATGTCTGCGCAGTATTCTGATCATCCGCTGTATAGTGGCTTGGCATTTTATCAAATCCACCGGACTCTGACTGCACATCTAGTGTGAGATAAATGGAATAACCATCACTGTATATTTCGGAAGCTGTCATAGTAACTCCATTATCTTCTACTGAATATTGCGTGTTGACAGGCATCCCTGTACTCTCATCCTCCGCAGTCAGTACATTATCCTTTTTCGAGTATTCCCCTGAAAAAGTAACATCCTGTTCCACGCGGTCAAAAATAGCACCTATAATGGGAATCTTCGCTGCCAGTGCCGGATTGCTGGCGCACAGCAAAACTCCTCCCGCCAACACTGCCGCAGTCACAGTCAATCCCTTTTTAATTACCGAAAACCTACTGCCAGACTTCTTCCTCCCCGCTTTATTATTAACAGATTTCCCGCCTGTCCCTATCTGCTGATAAACATCCTGAAGTCTTTGATTTACTATTTCTGAAGGCTCATATTTTTTCCCTAATGTTTCTCTCATTTCCTGTTCTGTATAATTTTTATCCATAGATGACTCCTCCTCATAAACTTTCAACGATTGTTTTACGCAGCCTGTCCCTGCTGCGCCGCAGCTTGCTTCGAATTGTATTTTCATTCATATCCAGGATTTGACTGATCTCCTTTACCGTAAACTGCTCCCCGTAATATAAAAGTAAAATCATCCTGCAGTCTTCCGGGAATGCATTCAACATTTCCTGAAACTCTACAATTTCCAGTTCCCTGTCTATGTAATTGATCTCCGGGAAAAATTCAATCACCTCACATCGTTTTCTTTCCCGGATACACATATTGCAATGATTAATCAGAATCCTGATCAGCCATGTTTTGAAATAACCCGGATTTTTTAAACTTCCTATATGTTCGTATGCCGACAGAACACTGTCTGCTATGGCATCAGCCACATCCTCCTCATTCATAAAAAACCCTTTTGCAACCTTATACATACTGCTTTTACTCTGCTCAATTAGGGTCACAAAGGCATCTGCATCACCTCTTTGTGCCTTTTTCACTAGAAAATCCAAATTTTTACCCCCTTTCTGCGTTTTCATTGTTCTGAATTATTGGTTCCTATATATTAGATGGGGATTGGGGCAGATATTGTGCATAAAAATAATATTTTATTTTGGATAAGAAAATGGGCGGAGCCATTTTTTACACGCTTTCGTACAACAGCGAACAATAGTTGCTTTTCGCCAATCGCGTCCAGCATGCCACACACCCAGGGTCTCATCATGCTGAGAAAACCAGCTTTGTATCAACGAATGCTATCTCGGAAAGAGAAGGGGGCGGACAGCTACAAAGCGTCCCCTTCCTAGCTATTGTTATATACAAAAAAATCCCGTACCATGACCATCCCCTCATGATACGGAATCCACAAACATCTCTTTTATTTTTACATATATTTCATTATTTCTTCAACACAACCGTACCAAACGGATCAATCCCTCCATCCGCTTCCCAATTACCTGCTAACACCGTAAACCCATCCGGCAGTTCCAGATTCACACTCTCAGAATTAAAATTCTGCACAAACAGATACACTGACGTATCCGAGCTGCGGGCAGAAATCTCAATTCCTTTTGGTACTTTCTTCATATACTTTGTAAGCTTCACTTCTTCCCCGATTTGGCTGCATAGTTCACTGCAAAAATCCTGCTCAGCGTCCGTACACACATAGTAGGCTTTGCCTTTACCGAACTGGTTGCAGGTCAGTGCCGGATATCCCTTATAGAAATCCTGTTCATATACAGCCAATACTTCCGCCGTTGACACTTTCACCAGGTCGCATAGATGTCGGCACTCATATGTTCCTTCCCAAAGAGTTTCTTTTTGCCCGGTTATCTGAATCCGATTCGTTTCATGATCATACAACCCGTCAATTTCCATACTGCGCAGTCCCAGTACATCCATCAATCCATAAGGTGTGCCGCCAAGATAACACCGGTCTGTTTCATCTACAATTCCGGACCAGAAAGTCATGATAAAATGACCGCCATTTTCCACAAATCTGCGGATTTTATCCGCAAAGTCTTCCCTGTACAGATAGAGCATTGGTGCTGCTACCACTTTATAACCGTCCAGATTCCGCCCGCTGCCGATTACGTCCACATTTACTCCCTGTTCCCGAAATGCACGGTAATATTTCTGAACGGTTTCTTTATAATAAAGCCCCTGGTTCCTGGGACCCTGGGCATCTTCCATCGCCCATTTATTTTCCCAGTCATAGATAACCGCTACTTCGGAAACTGTATCCGTACTGCAGGTTTCCTTGATTTCTTCCAGTGTGTTTCCCACATCTGTCACCTCACGGAACACTCTGGTATCATTCCCGCCATAATGATCAATCACGGCACCATGAAATTTCTCGGATGCTCCGCGGCTCTGACGGATCTGGAAATAAAGCACGCTGTCCGAACCATGGGCAACTGCCTGAAGTGACGAGAGCTGATGCATCCCTGGTTTTTTCAGTTTGCTCACCTTCTGCCAATTGGTTGCACTGGGACAGGACTCCATCAATAAAAATGGTTTCTTCTGCACACAGCGCAGCAGATCGTGCATCATCGCAGTATCCATAGCGGTCACTGATTCATCTTCCTTATGCCATGTAGGGTAAGAATCCCAGGAAAGGACATCTACCACGTCGTTAAACTTAGCATAATCCAGTTCATTATAATAATACATACAGTTCACAGTTGTAGGAATCTTTGAACCTGTCTGACGGATTGCCGCCGCTTCCGCCTTTATAAAATCGATAGTCTGATGGGTAACGAACCGCTTCCAGTCCAGATTCAGTCCATGAAGCTGCATCTCGCCCCTTGGTGAAGGGCTTTCGATCTGGTCAAAATTCTGATAAATATGGCTCCAAAAAGTAGTGCTCCACCGGCGGTTTAATTCATCGATTGTCTTATATTTCTCC
The DNA here is from genome assembly GCF_000686105.1 of Robinsoniella sp. KNHs210. Taxonomy (NCBI): domain Bacteria; kingdom Bacillati; phylum Bacillota; class Clostridia; order Lachnospirales; family Lachnospiraceae; genus Robinsoniella; species Robinsoniella sp. KNHs210. The sequence goes on along the minus strand of NZ_JMLZ01000001.1, from coordinate 870,208 downwards.
CGAAGCCAGTTTCTAAATGCTTCCTGGCAGAGCGGACAATGGCAGTCCCCTCCATATTCGTTTGATAAATGCCACAGTATCACACCGGGATGAGCACCGAAGCGTTTTCCCAGTTCCTGATTCATGATACTTACTTTTTCACGGTAAACCGGGGACGTGTAGCAGTGATTGTGGCGTCCGCCAAACAGATTGCGCTGACGGTTCCCATCCACCCTGAGTACCTCGGGATATTTGTCTGCCATCCATTTGGGCCTTGCGCCGGAAGGAGTTGCCAGAATAACACTGATTCCATTCTCATACAAGCGGTCAATGATATCCTCCATCCACTGAAAATGGAAGACGCCTTCTTCCGGTTCCAGTACCGCCCAGGAAAATACTCCCAGGGTAACGGTATTTATCTTCGCTTCCTTCATATATTCAATGTCTTTTTCCAGAATCCCGGGATCGTCCAGCCACTGTTCCGGGTTGTAGTCCCCGCCATGCAAAAGTCCTTCTATGTTAAAATTCATCAATTTTATTCCCCTTCCTTTGTATGTAATGTCTAAAACAATATTAACCTTAGATACATGGAAGCGTCAATACATTTTTTTATCGTCACGTTTATACATTTTTATTATTCTATTTTTATTATTCCATTTTTATTATTCCATTTTTATGTTATTCCATTATTACTGTAACCGGTAAACATAATTGGGCATCACATTGTGTTCATCAGGAACGATTGCATTTGCTGCATACTGCACCTTTCCCCCGCCCAATTCCCGCAGCGTCAACACATGGGTAAACGCTCGGTCATTACTTTTCTCCAGGCAGATCACATCTATGGTTAGCGTTACCGTACCATCTGAATTTTTTTTCACCGCTGTTACATCCGGGTCCATATAAGGCATTGCAACACAATTATTGTTGGAGCGAATTTCCTGCCAGGGATAAGCATCTCTCTTTTGTTCAAACATCGCAGCTTTTCTCAGATCCTCCTTTGTAATGGAAAAGTAACTCTGAATGACGTTTTCAAATAAATCAGCAGGAATGTACCTGTTTTCATTTGATGGATCAATGGGAAACTGGTCTTTTTCCAGCCGTTTGCCTTCTTTTAAATTATATAAGTTTTCAAACAGGTCATTAAAGCTCAGCTTTGAATAATCCGTCTCTGACCAATTGCTGATCATCAGATTATTACCTCCATAATTGATGGGTTCCACATATTTTTTCTGATAGGACAGACAATTTTCGTCCACTGGTTTTACACGGATCATGCGGTATCCATTTCCACTCGCCCAGACTGCATAATCATCCCGGAAAATAAAGTTTTCTTTCTCCGTAAATTTCCATTCCGAGAGAGGTGTTATTTTCATCTCATATACGTCAGGATTCCCTTCTAAATCCAGATTGACAGAAGCAGATAACAGATATTTTCCGGTGTGGTCCATATAGAATTCATAGCGGTAAAACCCTCCATTCTGCCGTATGCGGTAAATGGTAACAGATGCAGCTTCTCCCTTTTGGATCTTTTCCCAGAAGCTATAAAACGCTTCGGTATTTTCCAGACTGCACCTGCCAGCAGTATCGCTTACAGTAATTCCTCTTTTGCCAATCTTCTTTACGATTTCACCGACAGCCTCTTCTGAAATCTGCTTATCTGCCTGAACAATATCAGACGGCTGTTTATCCGTATTAAAATAGGTTTCTTTATAAATGCCGGCAACCTCCAGACACTCTTCCTTCACCCGCTCTGAGACTTCCTTAGAGATACTTCCCTCCATATTCTGAGCCAGAAGATACTCTCCCTTCTGATTTGGTGCGGCATAAAAGACACCTATCATAACCATACAGCATAAAATTCCGGTTACAATTACTATCTTTTTCATCCGGTCTTTCTCCTTCCATCGGTATTCCTAATATTCTTTTTATTCTGCTGAAAAATAATAATCCAAAACAATCTTATCCTTCTCCACAACATAGGTACTTCCACCGGTTTCTTTTACATCTTCCACCATGCTGATTAACAGGACGGGCTTACTGGAAGCAGGATCCGGAGTCAATACACCAAACCATCCCAATTCCGTACCTGTCGTATCAGATACGTCTGCCTTGATTTCCGCAGTTCCTGTTTTCCCTGCTAAAATAGTGGAATCCATTTTTGCTGCCCGGCCTGTGCCTTCCGGCGAGGATATTACTTTTTCCATAGCGTTTTCCACCCTGTCCGCCGTTTCCTTTGAAAATGCCTGGGGAAGCCACACCCGAGGCTCTGGTGAATCCTTGTACTGAAGATAAGGCTTTATGACATTTCCATCATTACAAAATGCCGTATACAATGCCGCAAGATGCAGCGGGTTAATTAAAATCTGTCCCTGGCCATAGCCGCTGTCGGCAAGCAGTACCTCTGATTCTATTTTCTCTGTATTGGAATACTGGGATTGTGCCATGGTAATCTCAAAAGGCATTTCCTGGTTAAATCCCAGTTTGTCCAGCTGGCTTTCCAACTGATCTGCCCCAATCTTAAGTGCTGCTTTTGCAAAATATATATTATCGGAATAGATCATTGCATTTTCTAATGTGACTGGTTCATATGCATGTAAAGTAGTTACATGATAATCTCCCCAGCTTGTGTCTTTCTGCCAGCTAAGCCCTTCATTTCCAAAGTCCTCATCCGGGTTAATTGCCCCTGTATCCAGCCCTATTCCGGCGATTACCGGCTTAAAGGATGAACCCGGGCAAAGTACCTGACGGAACCGGTTATACAAAGGATTCCTTTTATCGTCGTTTAATTCCTTCCACTTCTTATCCGACATGCCTTTTATGAAATCATTACTGTCAAAAGTCGGCGTGCTGACAAGGGCCAGCACCTCCCCGGTATACGGATTCATTGCAACAGAACAGCTTTTGTCATCTTTAAATTGCTCATACAGACTTTCCTGAAGCCCGGCATCAATCGTCAGCCTAATATTTTCTCCGTCTTTTTTTGGTATGGATGCAATCACCGCTTTCGTCTTCCCGTTTTCATTTTCAATTACAATCTCATATCCGTCCTGACCCTTTAATTCTTTTTCATACAAGCCTTCCATTCCGCTTTTTCCAATTACACTGTTTTCACTGTATCCTTCATTCGGGTGTTCTTCCAGGTCTTCAGCCGTTACATTCTGAATATATCCGGTCAAATGGGATGCCCCCTTTCCAAGAGGATAACTTCTCACAACCGTATCCGATATCAAAACCCCGGGTATCGTAATCAGTTCATCCTGAACCTCTTTATTTTTCATAGCCTGATCCGGCGGGGAAGCAGACATCAGATCCGTCTCTAACACCTTATCCAATACGGCAACCGGTACCAGTGAATCTCCTTTTACCCAGGTCGCATCCAGCTTTGTCTTGATGGATTCCACGGTAGTATCCAGAAGTTTTGCCAGCCTGATCAGATCATTGCCGGCATCTTCACTCATTTTTCCTGGTACCAGTCCTATGGATACCGCTGTTCCTTCCCCGGCAAGCATTTTTCCATTTCTGTCTGTGATCTCTCCACGTCTGCTTTCCACTACAGATACCCTTACCTTATCCTTCGCCGTCAGCTCTGGGAAAATCAGGCTGTCATTCCATTCCAGTACATATCCCCTCCCCTGCTCTTTGGTAAATACCGCCTGGTTTTCAAACTGCACCTCTCCGGCAGAGCTCTTCATAGCCTGTTGATAACTCACAGTTACCTGCCCCTGGTCTTCCTCCGTATCCAGTATGCTGACCCTGATATCCTCTGCTTCCATTCCCTGATAAATATTTTTATTCCTTTCCGTAAAATATTTTTCGGAATAGCTCTCTTTGCTTTGCCCGCTTATCATGCTGTACATGGTTTGATATTCTGATTTCTCTATATAGGACATATATTTCTGAAGCAGTTGATCAGGCTCTTCTCCCTTGCCGGTTAATTGCTTCAAAAGAGATTCCGGTCCCTTATATCCCTGTGATCTCAGATACATATATCCCGTTGTGATAATCACTCCGGCCACAACAACAGCCAAAAGCACAATGACAGCGATATTCTTTTTCTTCATTTCACATCCTCCTTACAATTCATATTTATTACATTTGTAATATTTAATTGCAAAAATTTTATTTATATATTACATCTGTAGGATTTTAAAGTCAAGTACTTTTCTCATTTACCATGATTTTCATAACCCAAAATAATATCTTTAAATTTTGTCATGATTTCATGTCCGCCCGGGGTCTTCCACTTTTCAATACACAAGCAGATTAAAAGCAGATTTGTCTTTTATGCCATACCTGCACGTTAAATTATGCCGGAAATGTCCGTACTTTCTTCAATAAAGAGTTTAAAACACATACAAAATCTGCATTTCAATACAAATCTGATCCGTATTTTATAAAATCATATATAATGATAATTATGTTTCTATTTCTAAAAGGAAAACTATAGAAAAACCGATTAAAAGTCTAAACAACAACAAAAGGAGAGAATATGAAAAAGAACTTATGGAAATACGGCTGTACTCTATTAGCAGGCAGTATCCTGATTCTAAACATAACAGGATGCGGAAAGGTAACTGCAGAATCACTTATGAACTCCATGTCAGAAAACATGTCAAAAGTAAATGATTATAAAATTGATATGTCGGCAGATCTAAACGCCAGCGGATCCATGAGCGGAGTTACGCTGGATGTACAGGCAGGTCTGGATATAGCACTTCAGCTAAATGTGGAGCCACAGATACTGTATGCTGATGGTAATATTTGGTTCAAAACACTGGGTATGGAGCAGAAAATAGATGTTGCGTCTTACTCCATGAAAGAAGATCCGGATATCATCAATTATTTTCAAATCGGAAAATCAGAATGGAAAAGGAACTCCATTACCAATCCGGAAAATGACCCTGACGTAAATATATATAATGAACTCACAGATTTGTCGGTTAATTTAGAACTGGAGGATCATACATCCCAGCTGGAAGACATAGAATGTTACAAACTCAAAGGTCTTTTAGATACGAATGCCTTGCGTAAAATGGCAGATTCACTATATGATCAGTTCGATGAAGCTGACAATATTTATAAAGATGTTAACTGGGCGGAAATCGAAATACCTATAGAATTCTACGTTTCCAAAAAAGAAAAAATGCCGGTTAAAATAAGTGTGGAATTAAAACCATTATTGATGGGTCTGATGAAATCTATTGATGACCAGAAAGACCTAAGCATAAACTGTGATCATTTAACATTAAACTTTATTTATAGTTCTTTCGGAGAAATTGGTACGATTTCCTTCCCACAGGAAATTAAAGATATTCAGACAGAAAAGACTTCGGAAGCCATGAATTCAGAAACAGAAAATATTACAACATAAACAATATAAATTTATGAAAATAGCAGAAGGCAAATATGTTCTTCTGCTTTTCCATCTCTATTTGCACATTTTATGTTATAAAATGTGCATTTCAATACACTCCCGATCCGATCACAAATAAATCATATATAATGACTATCATGTGTTCTTTCTGTCTTAAGAATACAATCACCCATTGAAAAGGGAAAGACAAAGGAGAAAAAAAGTATGAAAAAGAAATTTGTAAGGTATAGCTGTGCTGTATTGGGAAGCAGTATTTTGATTTTAAGCGTGACAGGATGCGGTAAAGCAACATCCGAATCACTTTTAAAATCCATGTCCGAAAATATGTCGAAAGCAGAAAACTATAAAATAGACATGCTTATGGATTTGAAAGCCGGCGGCACTGTTCAGGGAATTTCGGTCGATGTTACCATGAATATGGATATGGGAATGAAGGTAAACACAGATCCCGAAATCATACATGCCGAAGGGAGTATGGCTTTGGGAATGCTTGGTATGGATCAGACATCTCCACTAGAAGTATATACAGTCCGGGACGGTGATAACACAATTTCGTACACCAAAACAGGGGAAGAGGGCTGGACAAAAGAAGTACAAGAAAATCTGGATAAAAGCCTGAATGCTTATGAATTTAAAGAGTTTGAAAAACTGGCAGCAAGTCTGGAATTGGAAAAGAATACAACTGATCTGGAAGGTGTTGAATGCTATGCATTAAAAGGTGTACTGGACGGCGAAGCATTGAGCACAATTCTGGACTCTGCATTAAGTGCAATGAACGATTCTGCGGAGATCATGGGGGATGCAGATTGGGCAGCTATTAAAATTCCGGTAGAATTTTATATTGCAAAAAAAGATTCCATGCCGGTAAAAATGACGCTTGATTTGCAGACTATGATGTTAGAAGCCATGAAATCAGCGGGAGCACAGGAAGATGTAGAATTCAACTGTGAATCATGCACTTTTGATCTTAAATTTGGGTCTTTTGGCGAAGTTGAAACCATTACGCTTCCGGATGATGTCAAAAACTCTGCCATAGAAAAACCTGCAGACAGCGCAGCTTAAAGCGTATTTATAAACAGATTTTACAAGCTGTACTTTCCATTTACCGGGAAGACGCAGGATGATCTGTTTTAAAATGTTCATTTTCTGTAATCAATGTAACCGCAGCAGATAAAACAGGGTGTAATCTTCACACTTTTATTATTTTGTTACAGAAAAACAGCCATTTAGTACAAACATGTTCTAACTGTTTTTAATTTGTGTATAATAGTGATTGCTTAGTATTACATGATTCCCATCCCGCAGCTCCCACAAGCTGCGGCGGGTACTCCCAACAATATAATATTTTCTAAATCCTATATAATTTTATAGATAAAACAGAATCTTATCTGATCTGAAATTCCAGCTTCACAGCATCCAGCTCTTCTCACTTAACCCTTTATCTCTTAACGTATTTTTAACCTAACAGACCATAACGCTTAAATTCGGGGCTAATCCTTGTCTATTTTCTAACTGCTGCGATGTGGTCAATCGACGTATCCGCTGCGCCTCATTCCTCCGCCTTGCAAACGCTTTGTAGCTGGGGGGTAGTGTTCGGAAAGTAGTAAGCTATCTTACCAACCAAAACAACTTGAAAATCTACATTTATTCCCCTATAATAATGTACATAAACTATTACAAAGAAAAAAATAGCTTAAGCTTTAAAAGTGATCCAATTGCTCCATACAACCGCTAAATGGAAAAAAGCATAAGTTATCATAAGGAGAAGGGAATTATGAAATGTGTAATCTGTGGAAACGAGAAAAGTATTTTTTCAGTAATTGGTCTAGACGGCAGCATCTGCAGCAGATGCAACGAACACCTTAATATGTATACCTACGATAATCCGGCTGTTGCAAAAGCTTATTTTGACAAAGTGGCAGAAATCAACGAATTAGGACCAGATACAAAACGCTTTCTGGAACTCAAATACCGGGAACATCAAAGTGATATATCCGAATTTGATGTTGAAAATGCGAAAAAAAATATTTCACTGGAAACGCCTTTGGATACTTGTTACGAAAGTACTTGCAAAGAAGAAAATGTATCACGAAAATCTTCCCATCGGAATCCGGAATCTGAATTACATAATTCCCATGATTGCAGTCTTGAATATAAAGCATTTCATCGCGAATTAGCTAATATAGAAAAAAAACTGGAAGACCAGTATAATAATGTAAGAACCATAAAAAATATACTGATATTCTTTGCAATTATAACTGGAATCGGATTAGTCTGTACATTTATTTATGTTGCCCAGCTGATAAGCGCTATAAATAAAGTATTTTAATTCCAAAAACATTCTATGCCAGAAAACTTACCTTTTAATACAAACATTACCACAACGCTCTGACAATCGTATATAATAAATCTTGAATTTCGTTATTCACAATGTCGGCTCCGCAGCCTCCTCCAACGCTGCGGAGTAACTCCATTTTGCCTGGCTCCGGGGTTATATCAGGAGCCGGTGTATCGTAAAGATCAAAACCCGTTTATAATCTCCAGGAGGTTTCCGTGAAATTTAATCCCCCCAGACTACTGACAAAAGAAAACTGTTCCAATCATAAAATCGAATATTTTGCTTCTGCATTTATAAAACATTATTCCTTTAAAGAAAATTTTGACTACTCGGTCCAAAGCCTTTCCCAGCTGGATCATATCCTGAAAACAATGCCGCCATATGCCAAATTTAATCCGGCGTTCCGGCAAAATACCAGGGTTTTATTTGGCTGCTATATTCTGGAAACAGCCAGACGCTCTTTCGGCGGAAGATATAAGTGGTGGGAGATAAAAGAATTACCCATACTTCTTTCCGGTGAACCCCAAAACGCTATCGGTATTGCACCCTTTGATAAAGTGTTAGAAAGAATGGTTTCTGACGTAACCGAATCGATCCCGGAATTCTTTCAAATATATGTAGACATGATGGAGAAATCAAAAACCGAAAGCCGCCTTTCTTTTATTATCTACTGATAGTTCATCAAAGAAACTGGTAACACAAAAACTGCATTTCAATACATTCGTGAACAAAAAGCCGATGTGATTATATATAATAATTGAGTAATAAACTTCTTTATCATTTTAACTCTGTTTACAGAGAACTCTCTTTTCAAATACCCCGGAGCCAGCCAACCTCCGGGGTATTTCAGCAGTATTTTCAGAATCATTTTTTTCTCAAATTAAATCACCCAGAAATTATCATGAAAGATAATTCTGCGGTAAGCCCCAAAATCCATCCACCGGTTTAAAAATTCTGCCTGCCGATTATCTTTTTTTAGCTCCCATTCTTTAAAAAGTTCTGATACTTCATCATCGCTATTTACCTGAATTCCAAATCCTCTGCCATTTAAAACCGGTACACCACTATAATGATATTCCTTTAATGGCTGTATTTCCGCTATCTGTCCTTTGCGTATGCGTACCGCTGTCTTATCGCGAAGTACACAAACATCAAAATCTTCGGGATATGAAAAACTCTCCCCTTCTAACGGGATTTGATCTCCAATAGTATAAACCTGCTGTACTTCTCTGCTTTTCATAACAGACAAGCTTTCCAGATTGTAATAATATTCTTCAAAAATATCGCCTCTTGCCCTGAGGTCCCCATGGATAAAAGTACTGTCTCTCCCCTCTTTCTCCCCTGCTTTGTCTAACCCACACAGTTCTTCAATAACACCGCAGGCAGAAGTCATATTTGTTATCCTGTCGATCAGAATCAATTCTCCCAGCGTTTTATGCTTATGGAACAGATCGATTACAGCCGGTTCTGTCAAAGCAATTTCACAACGTGCAATTTCATTCTTCACCAGGTTCTCTGCTGCTAAATGTTCCCCTGTATTCACATCTACTTTATACCGGATCGCTTTTACCACTCCCGGTATTAATTTTGTTCCCGTCTTAGCCAGAAATTCTTTTCCGGGAACCAGTCTGGAGTCATCCATCCACAACAGACTTGTCACAAATTGTTTGACTGGTTTTAAATCGGTATCTTTAGTCAGCACACATCCTCTGGAAACATCTACTTCCCGGTCCAGCTGAATGGTCACAGCCTGACCTGCGTATGCTTTGGAGGTTTCCCGGTCTCCCGCATAAATACTCTTTACAACCGCCCTCTGTGCACTTGGCAAAGTAATTAGTTCTTCTCCTGTCTCTATCGCACCGGATTCAATCTGACCCTGAAATCCCCGGAAAGTATGATCCGGTCGGCACACTCTTTGTACCGGAAGTACAAATCCCTGTTCCGAAGTTACGGCAACGTCGATATTTTCCAGGCAGGTAAGCAAATCCTGGCCTTCATACCAGGGTGTGTTTGCTGATTTTTTGGTTACATTATCTCCTTCCGTAGCAGATACCGGGATACAAATGATATTTTCAAGCAACAGTTCTTCTTTCAATTCCTGCAATTCACGTTCAATTTCCAGAAAACGATTCTGGTCGTATCCCATGAGATCCATTTTATTTACTGCAAATATAAATGAACGGATACCCATTAACGAACATATTCTGGCATGGCGCCTGGTCTGCACCAGTACACCTTGTTTTGCATCCACAAGTATTACTGCCAGATCTGCAAATGATGCACCCACTGCCATATTTCTGGTATACTCCTCATGTCCCGGAGTATCTGCCACAATAAAGCTTCTATGATCTGTTGTAAAATAGCGATATGCTGCATCTATCGTAATTCCCTGTTCCCGCTCAGCCATTAAACCATCCAGAAGAAGGGAATAATCAATCTCACCTCCGCGGCTGCCAACCTTGCTGTCCAGCTCCAGTGCTTTTTCCTGATCTGCATAAAGCAGTTTCGCATCGTATAAAATATGCCCGATCAGGGTTGATTTTCCATCATCCACGCTTCCGCAGGTTATAAATTTTAATAATCCTTTCATTAGAAATATCCCTCCCTTTTTCTTCGCTCCATGCTGCCCGCCTCTTCTTTATCAATCACCCGGGTGGTACGTTCAGAGGAAACTGCACTTAACGTTTCTTCGATAATTTCATCCAGCGTTGCTGCCCTGGATTCACATCCGCCTGTGAGGGGGTAACATCCCAGGGTACGGAATCTTACACTTTTATGCTGAATTTTTTCCTCCGGCAGCAATTCTAATCTGTCATCATCTACCATAATCAGATTGCCATCCCTTTCAATAACCGGACGTTCTGCAGCAAAATATAACGGTACAATGTCAATATTTTCTCTTTTAATATACTGCCAGATATCTTTTTCGGTCCAGTTTGAAATTGGAAATACCCGCATACTTTCTCCCTTATGGATTTTCGTATTATATAATTTCCACATTTCCGGACGCTGGTTCTTGGGATCCCAGGCATGGGCTTCATTTCGAAAAGAAAAGATTCTCTCTTTTGCCCTTGCTTTCTCTTCATCACGGCGTCCGCCTCCAAATGCAGCCGTAAAACCATACTTTGTAAGTGCCTGTTTTAATGCCTGAGTCTTCATTATATCCGTATATGCAGCTCCATGGTCAAAGGGGTTGATTCCCTGGCGTATTCCCTCTTCATTGCTGTATACCAGCATCTCAATCCCCAATTCCTCCGCTTTTCTGTCACGGAACTCTATCATTTCATGAAACTTCCATGTGGTATCTATATGTAAAAACGGGAATGGCGGTTTCTGCGGATAGAATGCCTTTAATGCCAGATGCAGCATAACGGAACTATCCTTTCCAATGGAGTACAGCATAACCGGTTTCTCACATTCTGCCGCCACTTCCCGTATTATATAAATTGCCTCCGCTTCCAATTCGTCTAAATGAGATAATTCATTTGATATTTTCTTCATATTTATACCCATTACATATTGCAGGATTGCCTGCAATACTGCCACAATAAAACAGGTTGAAAGAATCACACTGTGGCTTCCTTTCTAAATCATAATTTTCTTTCAACCTTTATTCCTCCTAATTGCTGTATGGTCACTGTCTGGAGCGTGTCTTAAATTCATTCCCTCCATCTGCACTCCTCAATATTGATTTGCATCCTTTTTATTAACTTCGATTGTTACCGTCGTGCCATCTGTTTTCTCTACTTTCCAGTAAAGCAGATCCCCTTTTTCCTCCACAGACAGCAGGCTTCCTTTTCCTCCCATATCCGAACCCAGGTAAAGGGAAATCGCATTTACGGGACACTCTTTTACGCAGGATGCACAGCCCCAGCAGTCTCTGGGATAAGCAATATACGCTTTTCGATCCTGATCTGCCTTCAATAAACTGCCCGGACACACCATACGGCATTTTCCGCATCCGATGCATACACCCCTTTTAATTGTTATGCTCATACTGCTCCCTCCTTCCCGTCAGCTTCCGGTATAAGATTTTAATTTCGCCATCCTCCATGCGGGAATTTACATACTTCATCCATTCAGGATCTTTCCGCGGATAATCCAGATTTTCATTAAAGCTGTTCCACCGGGTCTCCCTGCGTGCCCTGAGGTGCGCAATCAGAGTCAGACAGACCACCAGACGTTCTTTCAGTTCATATACAAACATCACTTCATGCATATCTGCTGCAGACAGATTTTCCGCCAATGCCATTAGTTCCTTTATCTTTCTTTCAGCCAGATTCAGTTGTATCCCATTGTACTGATAATGGTTCGAAATCCCTCCTGCATAAGTATCCATAACCTTCTGCATCGCTTCTTCCAGCTGTTCCGTTGAAAACAGTCCTGGTCTATTCTCCAGTATTTCTTGAATTTCTTTCGCTTTTTCAATACTCACCTGTTCAAATAAACCATCATTATTTTCCGTCAAAGCAGCAGCATTGCACCTTTCTAAATCTTCCAGTATTGCCTGTGCCGCAATCTCGCCTTCCGCCAGTGCTCCGGTTACATATTTCTGGGGACATCCACCAGCCACATCTCCGGCTGCATAAAGTCCTGTTATGGTAGTTCTTCGTTTGGTATCGACCCAATATCCACTTGCTGTGTGTCCCCCGACAATATATGGTTCCGTCCCTTCAATCTCCACATCTGCTGCACTTGGCGGCTTGCCTTCCTCTATCCATTTCAGCGTTTGGGACGGCGCCATATTCAGATAAGCTTTCATTAAATCCAGATCCCGTTCTTTGGAAACTCCAGTTGTCTTAAGATAACAGGGCCCCCGGCCTGCAAGATTTTCTTTTACGGTTCCATAAACCCGCTGAGAGGTAGAAATCCCGTACTTTTCCTCATATAATTCTCCTCGGGCATTCATCTGTTTTGCTCCCGCGCCCTGGGCTATGGTACCGGTCGGTGCGATTGTATCTTTGCAGCGAAGTGCAATAAACCGCATCTCAAAAGTCGTCATCTCTGCCCCGGCACGAATTCCCATAGCATATCCACCGCCTGTATTAAAGGGCGGATACCACATTTTATGTCTTGAAAATCCGGGATTGTTCGGTCGGTACAGCCCTGCAGCGCCTCCTGTAGCACAAAGCACGGCTTTTGCTTCTATCACATAGATCACCGGATCTTCCACTCCAATTCCTACGGCTCCCAGAATTTTATTATCCTTCATGATATAGTCAATGATATGAACCTGGTTCATCACCTGAACATCCTTTAATCCCTGCACCGCATCTGCCAGAAGCGGTTTTATATTTTCTCCGTTAATTTTAATATTCCTTTTTCCCCGGGTGACGTACTCCCCATTTTCATCTTTAAGAATCACAAGTCCCAGGGATTCCAGCTGTTCGGTTACACCATTCAGCCTTTCAGACATGGTCAGCAGCAGGTCTTCCCTTACGATTTCATTTGCATCTTTCTTTGCATAATCAACGTAGTCATCGGGTATCATCCCTTTTGTAACATAAGCATTGAGTGCATTCACTCCTGCTGCAAGGCACCCGCTTCTCTTAATATTTGCCTTTTCGGCAATTAAGACAGATGCATCACCTTCCCGGCGGATGGTCAATGCAGCGTAACATCCGGCAGTTCCGCCGCCAATAATCAAAATGTCGCTTTTAAGTCTTTTTACCTGTAACTTTTTCATAATCGGCTCCTTTTATTCCCGCCGGCAACGAGCCAAAGTCAAGCTTGCCTGGCCTTGACGACTGCCGAGAGGGTTGCTGAACGTCCAATGGACGTTTGTCGTTCATCCATTGCATATTTTCAAACAGAATCTAAAGATAAATCAGATTAGTTTCCTGAAGATTCTGATTTTCTACCAGCCTTGCGCTGCGTTCATCGAATTCATACAGCTTATAGATCAATACACTCACCTCATCACCGGACTTTAGCAATTCCTTCTCCAGAGGCCAGTTTGCCGTGAGAGTAAGATCTCCTACCAGAACCCGGACCTCCTGATAGCTGCCGCGAAATGAACTTTCACACACAACCCCGTCTTCACAGGCATGAACAAACTGTTTCATCTTGCCACGCTTTGCAATTTTGATAAATTCAGGCCGGATTACTGCTTTTCTGGATTCTTTTCCTGCATCAAATCCTTTTAATCGTCCATAATTGTCCAGAACCGCAGACTCTCCTACAAATTGTGCCACAAAAGGCGTTGCAGGGTGTCTGTAAATATTATCCGGAGTCCCCATCTGTTCTACTCTGCCCCGGTTAGTAATTATAATATCATCTGCAACCTCTACCGCCTCATCCTGGTCATGGGTTACAAAGATACTGGTTATTCCCACTGTATTAATCATTTCTTTTAACCAGCTTCGCAGTTCCTTTCGCACCTTTGCATCAATAGCAGCAAAAGGTTCATCCAGGAGCAGCAGCTGGGGATTCGGTGCAAGTGCCCTGGCAAATGCCACACGCTGCCTCTGGCCTCCCGACAATTGATGGGGATACCGCTTTTCCAGGCCATCCAGGCCGATCAGATGCACCAGCTCCATAACCCGGCTATGTATCTTTTCTTTACTCTGTTTTTTTATCCGAAGCCCAAATGCAATATTTTCAAATACAGTCATATACCGGAACAACGCGTAGCTTTGAAATACAAATCCGATTCCCCGCTTACTTGGTTCCTGATCATTGACCCGGATGCCGTCAATGAATATATCCCCGTCATCCGGCGTCTCAAGCCCTGCTATCATACGAAGAATCGTTGTCTTTCCGCTGCCGCTGGGTCCAAGGAGCCCCGCCATTCTGCCCTTTTCGATACCAAAGCTCACCTGATCAGATGCCGTATAGTCGCCAAAGGTTTTCCGAATATTTTTTAACTCCACATACATTAGCGGCCACCTCCTTTTTTCCCTTTATATTCAACCAGATTTCTTAAAATAAGAATAACAACTGCCAGCAGCACCAGAATCGTAGACACTGCAAATGCCTGTGAAAACTTAAATTCATTGTATAAAATCTCCACATGAAGCGGCAATGTGTTGGTTTTCCCTCTCAGATGTCCGGAAATAACGGACACTGCTCCAAACTCTCCTACTGCTCTGGCTGTACATAAAATAATTCCATATAGCAAAGCCCACTTTATATGAGGAAATGTAATCTTACGAAAGATCGTAAAGCCTCCCGCTCCCATAAGTGCTGCCGCCTCTTCCTCATCGGTTCCCTGGGCATTCAGTACCGGTATCAGCTCCCTGGAAATAAAGGGAAATGTAACAAAAATCGTTGCCAGTATAATGCCGGGAATAGCAAATACAATTTTAATATCCGCCGTCTGCAGCAGAGGATATGCCCACCCGATTCTGCCAAAGGTCATAGAAAGCACCAGACCGGCTATAACCGGGGAAATGGCAAATGGAATGTCAATCAGTGTTGTTACAAACTTCTTTCCCCGGAAATGGTACTTGGTCACTGCCCAGGCTGCAAAAACTCCGAACAGGGTATTTACCGCTACCGCAGCCCCCGTCGCTTTTAATGTGAGAAAAAAGGCTTTCAGCGTATATTCATCTGTGATTGCCTTTGTATAAGCTTCCCAGCCGCCCCGCATTGCCTCTCTTACAATGACAAGTAACGGCAGAATCAGCAGTACCGTTAAAAAAATAAGACTGATTCCGATCAGTACTATTTTTGTAACCCGGTTTTCCTGTTTTTCTTTCATATCCGCCTTCCTCCTATTCTCCTGCAAACTTTCCCGCATAGATCTGTACCGAGTTAATCAATAATAATATTAAAAATGAGATCAGAAGCATTACCAACGCAATTGCTGTGGCTCCTTCATAATCGAATTGTTCCAGTTTTCCCATAATCAGCAACGGGGCGATCTCTGTTTTATATGGAATATTTCCTGCAATAAATACCACACTGCCATACTCCCCAAGGGCTCTGGCAAATGCCAAACCAAATCCGGTCAGCAGCGGCGGTGTAATCTCCGGCAGTATAATGCAGAAAAAAGAAACCACTCTTCCGGCACCAAGCATCGCTGCTGCCTCCTCATATTGTCTGTCTAACTTTTCAAGAACAGGTTGAATTGACCTTACGATAAATGGTATCCCGATAAATATCATAGCTATGGTAATTCCAACACGGGTATAGGCAATTTTAATTCCTGCCTTTGCAAACAGTCCGCCAATCCACCCATTATCGGAATACAGCGTCGTTAACGCAATACCTGCTACTGCTGTGGGAATCGCAAATGGCAGTTCAATCAAACCATCTGCAATTCGTTTCAATGGAAAATCATACCTTACCAGAACCCAGGCTAAGACGACCCCAAAAAAACTGTTGATCAGCGCCGCAATCAATGCACACAGAAAACTCACCTTATAGCCGTCCATAATTCTCCTGTCCGTAACAATCCCTACGAATTCGGCAAATCCCAGCCCTGATGCGCTGATCACAATAGACGCCAGGGGAATGATAACGATCAGCCCAAGCAATGCCAGTGTAATACCCATTGTGAGACCGAATCCCGGAATCACTCTTTTTGATCTTTGTTTTCTTTTCATATATTTCCTTTCTCAGGGCGCAAATCCTGATGTCATAAATTTCAGTCACACTCTGGTCTTCTGCCGTTTCAGATCCCCATTTTAATTTGCTTCATAGATCTGGTCAAAGATACCACCGTCATCAAAATGTTTCTTCTGTACTTCTTCCCAACCGCCAAAGATTTTATCATCTATGGTAACCAGATTCATTTTCAGATTAAACTGTTTCCCATACTGAGAAGCAACTTTCCCATCTGAAGGGCGATAGTAATTTTCGGCGGCAATCCGCTGTCCCTCCTCTGAATAGAGGTACTCCAGGTAGGCCTGAGCTGCCTTTCTGGTTCCTCTCTCATCTACCGTCTGATCCACTACTGCCACAGGGGGCTCCGCTTTGATACTGATATCCGGTGTAATTAATTCATATTCATCAGGATGTTCCTTCATCGCCAAATATGCTTCATTCTCCCAGGCGAGAAGAACATCCCCCTGCCCGTTTTCCACAAATGTTGTCGTTGCGCCTCTGGCTCCCGAATCTAAAACCAGCACATTATCATATAACTTTTTGATAAACGATTTCACATTTTCCTCATCTCCCTGATAAGCTTTCTCTGCATAAGCCCATGCTGCAAGATAATTCCACCTGGCTCCGCCTGACGTCTTGGGATTTGGTGTAATGACCTTTACATCTGGCTTGATCAGATCCTGCCATCCGCTGATCTGTGCCGGATTTCCCTTTCTTACGAGAAAAACAATGGTGGATGTATAAGGAGCACTGTTATCCTGCAGCTTACTCTGCCAGCCTTCCTTAATCAGTCCTGCATCCTGAATTGCTGTAATATCTGCTGCCAGTGCAAGTGTAACCACATCTGCCTCATTACCTTCAATAACGGACCTCGCCTGCTTTCCGGAACCCCCATGCGACTGTGTAATCTCGATCTCCTGACCCGTTTTTTCTTTCCAATATTTTGCAAAATCCTCATTATAACGTTCATACAATTCCCTGGTTGGATCATAGGAAACATTCGTGAGTTCTATCTTCTCCGTATTCGGTCCCTCTTTCGCCTCTGCACTGGAAGCTTCTTTTTGGCAGCCCGTTAGTGCTGCTGCCGATAATAAAATAGTTGTTAATAGCATCGTCAATCTGATCTTTCTTCCTTTTATTGCTAAGTCACTCTTCTTTTCATTTTTCATAATTTATCCCCTCTCTTTCTATATTGAAAACTGCAGTACTGTACAAAAAAACTGGAGATTTCGAAAATAATTTTTTCCGAAACCTCCAGTTGACTGGTCAGTTTATCTTAATCTTTCTTTTACATTTTTTTCAATCTGAACGATTCGTCCATCCTGGATGATAACCGAAACGGCACCATACTGCACCGACTCAATTGCCTGTATAACTTTTGTTATATCATCTCTCTGTCCGTAAGAATCCACTTTCTTTTTTTCCATTCATCCACCTCTTAACTTTCATATGCAAATACAGCAGTGCACCTGACAGGAACAACATCGGCACATTCGTGCCTCCTCTATGTATATTTGATTTTGGTTTCTTCGAATATTCATGTGAATTCTCCTTTCATACTTTTCTAATCCCATATAACCTATTAAGTATATCAAGTTAGTATGATATTAGCTATTATATCCTTAATTTTACATTTGTCAAGTGGTTTTTTGAAATTAAATCTGGAAATCAGATCTGATTTCAAATTTGGATTTCAAATCGGGAATTTAAATTAGGAAATACATAATACTCAATAAGCATATGATCGGTTCTAGAAAATATATTCACAATTTTACTAATCGGTTCTATAATTTTGATAGGCATTTTGCTGATTAGGGGTTGCTGATTGAAGACGCTTTAGAGCAGCATCCGACTGGCTCCCATGGGTTGCTAAACGGGCATTGAGCTGCGAAAGCCTTCCGGATTTTACAGCGAATGCTCGACTCAACTACACATCTATTTCACATTTTTCAAGTACTTCCCAGTTCTCACCCTATACACAAAGCATATTGACCGGAAAAGCCAGTCGATAGCCATAGCTGCCCATACTCCCAGGAGCCCCATTTCAAAATGCAGTCCCAGCAGATAACTAAACCCTACCCGAAATATCCACATAGAACCAATGGATACCACCATTGTATAAGGAGCGTCAAAAGATGCCCTTAGTACATTGGGGAGGGAAAATGCCATGGGCCAGAGAAGCGCTGCACAAACGCTGTGAAATATAACGATTTGTTTTGCCATCACAGAAGCTTCCGAGGACACATGATAGATTCCCACAATGGGACCTGCCATGAGAATAATGCCAATATTCAGCAATGCCATGAATAGATAAGCATACTTTATCAGTTTAACTGTATAACGCCTGGATTCGTCATATGCCCCTGCTCCCACAGACTGTCCCACCACGGTAATCAGCGCAGTTCCTACTGCAGATGCCGGAATAACTGCACAGCCGGCTACTACACCTACAATAGCATTGGCAGCAATCGCCGCGGTGCCAAATCCGGCAATCAGGCTTTGTACCAGAATCTTTCCAATCTGAAAGATGCAGTTATCAAGCCCGGTAGGAACCCCTATCCGCAAAATATCCTTAATAATTCCAGGTTGAAACCCCAGTCGGAAATGCCTTTCATAATGTATGTCTTTCTTCTGGTCATGAAGAATCACCAGCATAATCACAGCTCCTGCCGCCCTGGACAATAAAGTAGAAAATGCAACCCCAAATACACCCATATGAAATACAAAAATCAGTATTGCATTTCCGGTTACATTCATGATATTCATCAATATAGAGGTATACATTGCTATTTTGGAATTCCCCATAGACCGCAGCAACGCCGTGCTTGCACTGTATATCCCCAAAAAAGGAAATGACAATGCAGTCAGGTAAAAATAAACTACTGCATTTTCCATTACCGCCTTTTCTACATTTCCAAAAATGGATGCAAGAATGAATCGATTTCCAATCAGTGATATCACCATGATCAAAGATGCCATACCCGTTATGGCTAACAGCAGCTGATCTGCAGTCTTGCAGGCTCTTTGCGTATTTTTCTCGCCCAGCCGGTGCGCAGCCACAACTGCACCACCAGTTGACAGGCATACAAAAATATTAATCAATAATATATTGATGGAATCTACCAGCGAAACTCCGGATACCGCTGCTTCTCCCACACCGGACACCATAACGGTATCCGCCATTCCTACCGTGACTCCAAGTATCTGTTCCAGAATCAAAGGAATAATCAATGCTTTCAACTGCCTGTTTGAAAATATTTCTTTTTTATTTCCCATTTTCAATCTCTGTCTTTCTAACGAATTCTTTATTCGTTTTTGATGATTATGTCTGTGAACTGCATTTGGGTTAAGCTGATTAAGACGCTTTGTAAATGATAGGTAGTGTACAGAAAAATGGGTGCGGGAAACTGGTATGGGCTCCGTCAGCTGGCGCGGATAGCAGGTGCTATATAGTGGCATATTTACACTAGTACCGAAACTCTTCCTTCATTGGCTTAAACCAGGGATTATAATATACACCAAACTGCCGCTTTGCATCCATAATCCTTCTATCGGCATCCGCAATGACATTTGCCCCAACATGCCCGAAACTAAATCCGTCAAAATGCATTGCAGTGAGCTTATCCAGGCTCTCCATCCAAAGCTTTGCATCAGACCCAATCTGTTCACTAAAGCCGCCCCAGATCGTATCCCCTGCAACTAAAAATTGATAACCGGCGCAATCCAAGGCAAAGCAGACGCTTCCTCTTGTATGCCCTGGTGTATGTACCACTGTCATTGTTATCTGGTTTCCAAAGTTTATCTGCTGACCATCCTTTAGGTACCCATTTACTATACAGGGAGGAAATGGATTGCCATAAAGCAATTCACCTGTGGTCAGGATCGGATCGCCCGTTTCCACCTGCCAGGCATCTGCTTCATGAATCATCACCCCGCATTTATATTTTTGCTGAAATATCGCTGCCGCTCCAACATGATCGTAATGCCCGTGGGTTCCATAAATATACCGGATATCATCAGGCGCAAATCCCAGTAATCTGATATTCTCTGTAATCCTGAAAAAGCCATCCGGCGTGCCGCAGTCCAACAGGTAAAGTCCCGCATCCCCCTCGATCAGATATGCTGTGGCATCAAAGGAATGGGACAGAGATACACCTGCCACCATGTAAAGATGATTCATTAGTTTCATAGTTCCCCTTCTTTTGCATAAATTGTAATGCAGAAAAATATTTTTCTGTCTTTTTGAATTTCATATTATTATCATTTTACTTTCACATTATATTCATTTTATATTTAATTTCATTTTATTTCAAGGATTATTTTTAATTTTTTCATTATATTTCATATTAATATCATTTTATTATCATTTATTGCAGATCTGTTTTTCTTAACTATATAATTTTACTGGGGATGTCTACATATTTAATGTGCCAGAGTGTGTTTTAAAATTGCTTTCTGGCAGTTGCGTGTCACATTTCGTAGGAAATTTGTTCTGAAAACAGGAGGCGTAAGGGTCTACACTGACTATTTTCGGGGCAAATTCCATGCGAAGCGGTGCGTGCAGATGGCTGATATGAATTTTCATTTACGCTCTGAGCCATAATAAAAAGAACCGGATTTATCACAATCCGATTCTTTCTCTCATTTTCACCTATATGCACTTTGCTATTGCATGTTCCAGATCTTCAATTAATGTTTCTGTATTTTCCAAACCTATGTGAACCCGGACCATTCCTTTTTTTACTATGTCTGTATCCTTTTCCACCTTTGTACCCACAGGAAGAAACATACTCTCATATCCTCCCCAGCTTGGACCTTCATAAAAGAGCCGGAGTTCTCTTGATATATTTTCTATCGTATCAGGCGGCAAGTCAAATACAAGACTCATTAACCCACTGCAGCCGCTCATCTGAGTCTTTGCCAGCATATGCTGCGGATGGCTTTCGTGCCACGGATAAATAATTTCTTTTATAGAAGTATGACCGGCAAAATGCTTCACAAATTCCAATGCATTTTCCTGATGCTGAGCCATACGTACGGAAAGTGTACGAATCCCGCGAAGCAGCAGCCAGGAATCAAAAGGACTCATTACCGCTCCAAACAGTTCCCTTTCATGTAATGAAATCTGATCAATATCTTCTTTTTTTCCTACCACTACACCACCTATAATATCACTATGTCCACCCAGATATTTTGATGTGGAATGCACAACCATATCTATACCATATTCAAGAGGTTTTTGGTAAATGGGTGTAGAATAGGTATTGTCGATCACGGTTGATACTCCATGCCGTTTTGCTGCTTCCGCCACTTCTCTCAGATTCTGCAAATTAAATAAATAGGTTGAAGGGCTTTCCAGATAAATCAGGCTTGTTGCAGCAGTGATTGCAGCTTCAATTTCATTCGTATCCGTTCCCGATACAAAAGTAACACTGACATTAAATTTTTTCAGATAATCTTCCAAAAATCTTCTTGCCGGTCCATAGCAGCTTGCTACACCTACCACATGGCATCCACCCTTTACATAATGCATAATAGCAGCAGATATAGCTCCCATTCCCGAGGAAAAACATTTTGCTTTTTCTCCCTTTTCAAGAGCTGCTATCTTTTCTTCGGCTATCTCTGTCGTAGGATTGCTAACTCTCGTATATGCAAACCGTCCTTCTTTCCCATTTTCATTATTTGGACAATCTACAAATAATGAAGATTGAAAAATAGGCGGTGTAACTGCTCCTAAATAGCGTTCACTCAAATCACCAAGATGCGTACATATATCTTCCTGTCTCATTTTCCCGCCCTTACCTTTACCTTTCTATCGGTTCAAAAATAGGATCTTTTTCTTCTAATTCCAGACAAATACAGTAATTACGTTTCTCCTGAAATTCCTTGGGTAAACGAACTTCAATAATGCTATTACCCTCGCATGCGGTCATACACTTATATTCTAATTCCGTAGCATTTTCAACGATATATGCCTTTTTTACCTGATTTGCAACATTCAGTATCTCTATAATATTTTTCTTCTTTAATACATGAAGATACAGTTTGTAATCTTTCTGGGTAAATTCAGCCCAATCCATCTCATATGTATAATAATCCAGCCGTTTCGTACCAAAGAGAGCCTCTTGGTTTCGCTTTACATATCCTCCTACTTCATCCAGTATACGAATACTTTCTTCCGGAACATTTCCCAACCCATCCGGTCCTATATTTAACAGATAATTTCCACCCCTGCCATTAATTTTCAGCAGCAACTGCAGTATTTCATCTGCACTCTTCCAGTTTTGGTCAAATCGGTTAAATCCCCAGGTATCATTTAATGTTGCGGGGACTTCCCAATCACCATCGTATGGCAGCCTGGGAATAAAATTATCTGCAGTTGTTATATAATCCCCCAGATTATTTCCGATACGGCCGCTTACAATACAATTCGGCTGCAGAGATTTTACCAGGTCTACCAGGGATTTACTTTGTTCATAAGTAGTACTCATAGGCGTGTCAAACCAGATTAATGCAATGTCACCATATTCTGTAAGCAGCTCTGTAAGCTGTGGTTTCACTTTATGATCTAAATAGAACTGATAATCTTTCTTAGAATCATCATGATGCTGCATCAGACCATTTGGATCATGCCAGTCCTGCGCCTGGGAATAATAAAGTCCCAGCTTCATATCATATTTTTCACATGCCTTCTGTAACTGACGAAGTACATCCTTACCGTATGGGGCAGCCTTTACCACATTATAATTGCTGCATTTTGAATCATACATTGCGAACCCTTCATGATGTTTGGCAGTAAAAACAATATATTTCATTCCCCAGTTTTTTGCCCTGCTGACAATTGCATCTGCATCAAAGTTCACCGGATTAAATTTTTCTGCCAGCTTTTCATATTCTGCGGGAGGAATATCCAGATAATTCATAATCCACTCTGCGATATGTTCTGTTCTTTGTCCCTTATATTCTCCTGCCAAAAGGGCGTATAATCCCCAGTGAATAAATAATCCAAATTTCGCTTCTTTAAACCATTGTTGTTTTGTATCTTTCATCATTAAATTCTCCTTTAGTTACGTCTTTTACAGACTCTCTTTCCTTAAAAACTGTTTTTATTTTTAACTTTCTAGGATAATCTGAATAATCCCCATTTATTCTTTTTAAAATTAATTCTACCGCACATTTCGAAATTTCTTCTACCTTTTGGCGCACTGCTGTCAATCCCGGCTGTGTCATTACTGAGAACTCCAGATCATCAAATGTAGCAAATGACAATTCTTCCGGAATTTTAATTTTCAAATTATGAATGGCTGTGATTGCCCCCAGGCACATATTATAATTACAAACAAATACCGCTGTAGGACGAGCCTTCCTATTCCACAGTTCCATCATACACCTATATCCCGATTCGAAGCTGAAATCCCCCTCTGAAACGAGTTCTCTATCAATTGGAAGATTATAGTCTTCCATTGCCCGAATGTAACCCCTGAAACGTTCTTCTGCTACAAAAAGTCCAGCATTCGTCAGGCTCCTGCCTGTCAGTATACCAATTCGTTCATGTCCCTTCTGAATCAGATATTCTACCGCCTCATAAACTCCGGATGCAGAATTTGACATTACATAATCCACCGCTTCCCCCCGCACTTCACGATCCAGTGATACAATTGGTATCTTTGCTTCCCTGGCTATATGAATACAAGCTTCTCCTCCTGCAATTGATATTAGGAGAATCCCATCTACCTGCTTTCCAACCAAAGTCTCAACGGCTTTTTGTGCCTTTTCCGGACTATTTCTGTGACAGCAGAAGAAAACCGTATATCCCCGCTCTTTTAAACATCTTTCAATCTGTCCGGTAATTTTTGCAAAATACTGATTCTCTAACGTATCGGTTACAAGCCCAATGGTATAAGTTCTGGAACTTCTAAGTCCCCGGGCCGCTGTATTCGGGTGATAGCCAAGTTTATGTATAGCTTTTTCAATGGCCTCTTTATTCCTTTTCCGAACACTGCCGCCATTCATATATTTTGAAATTGTAGAAGCCGCCACATTGGCTTCCTTTGCCACATCACTAATTGTAACTGCCATCTTACACTCTCCTGTATTTTTTATATGCCTTAATCTTAGCATAGTATTTTATTTCGAACAACCGGATACAGGAAGCTCTATTATCTTAATTTCCTCCGCTGACTGACGACAACGCCGCAGATGGCAAAATAGGCAGTGCTGTCACTATTGTTATTGTCCGGCTGGAGTACTAGTGTCGCCCGGCGTAAATACGCCGGACGGCACTAGAGCGTGTTTTAAAATGGCTTTCTGACAGCTGTGCGTCACACTTTGTGGGAGATTTGTTTCAAACACGCGCCTACCCCTTAACAGCTCCCGCCATCATACCGGCCTGCACTTTTTCATGGAACAGTATATAAAGGATAATCATCGGCAGCACTGCGACTATAATACATGCAAAGATCGGTCCCAGCTGCTGCTGATATCCTCCCGAAAATGCCAGCATCGCTCTTGACACCGTATATTTGTTTTCATCTGAAAGTAAAAGCATGGAGAAGATCAGCTCTCCATAGCCATATATAAATACCAGGATTGCCTCTGTGGATATAATCGGTATGGAAACCGGGAACAGTACCCGGAACAGCAGTTGTATGTCGTCACATCCGTCAATTATGGCTGCTTCATCCAGCTCCCTGTCCACCCCGTTCAGGTACCCTGTATAAAGGAAAATCGCCTGGGCCAGGTTAAACGCCACATAAATCAGGGTCAGAAACAGGAATGAATTTTTCCCCCCTACCTCCGTCGCCAGACTGGACACCGGAATAATCGTACAGTGCACCGGTACCATGACCCCTACCATAAACAGGGCATAGACCGTTCCCTTTAACCGGAAGCTTTTTCTGGATATGATGTACGCTGCCAGCATGCCTATGACCGTTACCACAATGGTGGACGCAATGCCCAGAAACACCGAATTCACCACCGCCCTTCCGATATGGGCGCTTTCAAATGCCGCCGCATAATTGGACCACAGCCACTGCTCCGGCAGTTTAAACATGCCCAGGTTTATGCCCTGGTTATCCTTCACCGAAGACAGGAATGTTATCAGCAGCGGAAATATCGTTATCATTCCCCAGAATACTGCAAATATATAAATAATGGTTCTGCCTATTTTTCTCTTCATATGATACACCTACTCCTTCTCCGGTTTAAACAAACGGTTTACCATCAGGCTCAGTACGATGCCCAGCACCAGAAGGATTACACCGATTGCACTGCTCTTCCCAAAAAATTTAAAAGTAAACGCCTCGTTATAAAGCAGGGTTGCCGGTGTGTCAGATGTGTGGTTCGGTCCCCCTTTTGTCATTGCCCATACCAGATCAAAGGCTTTGAGGCAGCCGGTAATGCACATGATCGCAAAGATCTTAAAAGACTCCTTCGATAACGGAACCGAAATATGCAGTACTTTCTTCCATCCGGTGCATCCGTCTATTTCCGCCGCCTCATAGAGAGAATCCGGAATCGATACTAGCCCTGCCGCAAAAATCAGCATATTGTATCCGGCATACATCCACTCATTTACCAGCACAACACTCCAGATGTTTAAAGTCGGGGTCGTCAGCCATTCCCTGCACAGGGATTCCAGACCCAGGAACCGCAGGATCTCATTCAATGCGCCGTACCCGGGATTTAATATGTACACCCACATTAGCGCAACCGCTGTGGTGGATAGCATGACCGGCATAAAAAACGCCGTTTTCATGATCTTTGTGCCCTTCAGCTTCGACGTGATCAGCAATGCCAGACCGAAAGCCAGGGGCATCAGCACCACAAAGCCCCCAATCGTAAAGTACAGTGCATTCAGCATCGAATTCCAGAAACTGTCACTGGCCAGCACCTTGGTATAATTCGATATTCCAATAAACTTCTTTGCTGCACCATGGACCCCTTTCCAGCTGTGGAAGGAAAGAAAAACCGTATTACAGACAGGATATACAATTAACCCCAGAAATATCAACAGAGCCGGAAGTAAAAACAAGATAATGATCCATCTGTCCTTTGCCTTTTTTTTCACTATAACTTCCCCTTTCTTAATAAGAAGGCCGCCTGTACAGTCTCCTGCGCCAGGCAGCCACTCGGAACCGCCGTCCGGTCCGCTTTCCGGTTATCTGCTCTTATTCTGCATATTCTGCAATCCGGTCCACGATTTCCTTACCGCATTCTTCCGGCGTATTGCCCATTGCTATTCCCTGCAGGGCATTTCTTACCGTATCCATCATATGGGAATCCGGATCCGGGTTCTGCAGGTCTGTCTGCATTGCAGTATAGCCTGAAACGATTTTATTCACCTCATCCAGCAACGGGTTCTCCGGTGTATTTGCTGTGGCTTCAAATTTAGCAGGATATATCACTGCCGCCACTTCATTGTTCTGTGCATAGTATTCCTTTGAAGTCACATATTTTACAAACTCCACCGATGCTGCGATCTCTTCCTCTGACTTGTCCATCTTCGTGATAAACCACATGTCCGATGCGCCGCCCTGGGCATTGTCCTTGTACGCTTCATTAATGTATGGAAATGGCACCACTCCTGTTTTATCATAAATCTCCGAACCGTAAATCTCCGATACATACCAGGAACCATCCCAGCGCATTGCACATCCCCCGTCTGCATAAACAGATTTCTCCGTATTGTAATCCGTATTAATGATATCGTCTCCAAAGTATCCCTTATCCACCATATCTTTTATGACCTGATAGGTTCCGGTCATTTCCGGGCTGTCATAGGAAAGGCTTCTGTCCGCAAGCTTGGCCGCCGCATCTGCACCCAGGGTTTTGATTACCACGTTATTGTGGAAATGCCCCAGTCTCCAGACATCGTGCTCCCCTACCTGGAAAGGCTTGATACCGGCTGCTTTCAGCTTTTCACAAACCTCCAGCAGATCGTCAAATGACTCCGGCGGTGTGAGGTTCTGGGCTTCAAAAATTTCTTTATTATAATAAAGGGGTACGGTATAGGATTTAAACGGCACTCCCCAGGTTCCCGGATATTCCTCATATTTCAAATCCCCAAACATCGATGGGTAAAAGCTGTTATACCAGTCCGGGTCTTCCTCAAAATATGGCTGCATATCCAAAAGTGCATCGGATTCCACGTAATCCAGTGTTCTGGATCCGCCATATTCTATAAATACATTTGGCGCATCACCGCTTGCAAAGGAAGTACGGATTTTATCAAAATACTCTGCTTCCGGCGGGATATTATCCATTACAACCGTAATTCCATTATCCAGCGCATTGAATTCCTCTACTTTTTTTCGGTAAAACTCTTCATCCGGAACATCTGCCCCATACCTGGAAGATACATAGATCGTAACATCATCACCGCTTTTTGCATCCTCTTTTGCCGCCGTTTCTTTCCCTTGGGTATCGTTTGCTTCTGTTTCGTTTGCTGCTGCCGTGTCCCTGGCCGCTCCCTGCTCAGAGGTTTCTTTGCTTTCAGTTGTTCCCGGACTCTGGCTGTTTCCACAACCCGCTAAAGATAACACCATACTTCCAACTAAAATACCCGCCAACATTTTTTTCATCTTACATCCTCCTTCATTTTTAACTTAAACGATTCGTTTTTTGTTATCAAAAGTATAGTACCTTTACTTTTATTTGTCAATAATATTGATTATATTTTATATTTTTTGTTAATATTTAACATATTTATGCACTCATTTTTGTAAATTTCTTTTTATGTAAGACTAAACGATTCGTATTTACTATTCCTATATTGCCTTTTTTAATATTAAATGTTATGATTCTGTTACGTTGAATTATTTATAGAAAAGAGGTTGCTCCATGTCATGTACAATCAAAGATATTGCCAAAGATACTGGTTTATCCATTGCTACCATATCCAAATATCTGAATGGTAAAAGAATACTTCCGGACAATAAACCGATAATAGAAGCCAGCATAAAAAAACTGGGGTATGTACCAAACAAAACTGCCCAGGCTTTGCGTTCCCATAAAACAAATACTATATGTGTGCTGATTCCTGATGCCGGTGATTACTTCTGGGGACCTCTCTGCGGCTATATCGAAGAAGCTTTGCAAAAACATAATTATTCTACAATTATAAGCTCCTATAACCCGCAGCTCACTGAAAGCAGTGAGGAACTGCGCTTTTTAATAAGCAGCCAAATTGATGGTGTTCTTTTTGTTCCCAGAGACGAGGCTTCTTGTAATCTTGCAATACTCATGCGCAATTCAAATATTCCTTTTGTATATTTAGACCAGCTATTTGAAAATCCTTCGTCTGATGCTGTCACATCTTCAAATTACAAGGCGGCATTTGATATTATGGAATATTTAATAAACCATGGGCATAATCGGATTGGAATTATAAGCGGTAACTACAATAGTTATACCATAAAGGAACGTTTTGAAGGATGTAAAAATGCTTATCTTAAACATGGCTTTCCTGAAAAAGACTTACTATTTTTAAGCGGTAAATTTTCTGCTGCTTCTGGTGCAAAACTTTTTAAAAAAATGATATCCGTCCCCAATCCTCCCACCGCAATTTTTATGCTGGGATGCAATTTAACGTTAGGTGCCATATTAGAATTAAATAATCTGGGTCTGTCACTTCCGAATGATCTTTCTTTAGTATCTTTTGATGATGATCAGATTTTCCATGCTTTTGATCCTCCGATTACTTCCATGGTTCAGGATTTTTCAGAAATTGCCACGCAGGCCGTTGATTTATTATTGCGCCGTATCTCCGGTGATTGCGAAGGTTTTCCCGAAACCAAGATGATCCCAACTCATTTTATAGAACGAAGTTCAGTAAAAGCCATATAATATAAAGAGCTTTTACTGATAATTAAAAAACTTTAAATTGCGTAATAATTAATTGTTAGAATTAACTTATAAACCGCAAACTTAAAAGGAAGACTCTGATCAAGAATGCTTATTCACTACATTTGTAGTGTGCTCTTGTTAAGAATCTTCCTTTATACACCCTATTTCTAAATATATCTCTTTATACTTTCCTCTGCTGCAATTACCACAATAAAAACGTATTTCCTTACTGACTCACATAATTATAATTGCTATCATCGCAAATAATACAAAATTTCATTGTCTTCAAATCTGCATCCAGCACCGCTCTGCATCCATTACTTTCCCTTATTATCCTAAGTTTATCATCTGCCGTTTCTTCAGCACAAAAAATATCATCAAATGCCCTGTATTCATTCCGGATCCGCATAAGCCTGCACAGTTCTTTTACCACCGGCTTTTGCACCTCCTGCTTGACTTCCGCAACTGTATAGTTATGTCTGCTGATATCTCTTGGGAAGTCTGTCTTTTTCATTAATTCATAATCATTTTCTCCCGCCAGAAGCCCCATATAATATACTTGCGGGATACCAGGCGCGAAAAACTGGATGGCTCTAGCCAGAAGATAAGCATTATCTTTACATTCCAGTGCCGAATAGTAAGTACAGTTGATCTGATATACCACCGGTTTCTCATTTGCTTTTGCAGAAAAATCCATTTTAAAATTTGCACCGCACTTTTCTGTTACCTTTATTACATGTTCCAGCTCTTCACTGCTCAGTAAATCTTCCACATCCACTGTTCCGATTCCATCATGAGTATCCAGCGTAGTGTATTGATTACGCGGGCAGATTTCAAACCAATGTTTTAACCTTTTGACACTGCCTGTATATAGTGTATGCAGCACCAGCACCGGCAGGGCAAAATCATATACCGCATATCCTTTATCCGCGATTTTCATCTGTACTTTATAATGGTCGTGAATTTCAGGAAGCATCGGAATATGCTTTTCATCCAGAATCTTTTGTACCCGTTCCATAAGTTCCCACATCTCAGGCTCTATAAAAAAGCAGGAAGTCTGATATTTCTTTGTAGCAAAGGCAAATGCATCCAAACGAATCAACGCACCACCGTTATCCATTAAAAACCGGAGGGAACGCTCTATAAACTCCCAGGTAATTGATGATTCCATATTTAAATCCATCTGTTCTTCGCTGAAAGTACACCAGATATTTTCATGCGTACCATCCCGAAAAGTGATATCCTCACAGGGTGCATGGTTTTTCCTCTTATTAAGCATTGCTACGTCTGCCGTAGAAGGCTCTCCTTCCGGCCAAAATTCTTTAAAGCGGATAAACATATCTTTATATTCTGACTTATCATGTTTTTCTATAAAATCCTGAAACTGGGCGGATTGTCTGGAAAGATGATTAATCATAAAATCAAACATTAACTCATAATTTTCAGACAACGCATGAATATCGTCCCAATTGCCAAATGCCGGTTCCACTTCTTCATAGGTAGTAGGCGCGAATCCTCTGTCTCCGGTAGATGGGAAAAACGGAAGGATATGAATCGCGCCTATTTCCTGCGAAAAATACATATCCAGCATTTCTTTTAATTCTTTTAAGTTCTTACCAAAGCTGTCAGCATAGGTAATCAGCATTATTTTATTATTCATTTTTATACCCGTTGCATATTGCTGGCTTGCCTGCAATACTGCCACAATATAGCGTGCTTGAAAGAATCATACCGTGGCTTCCTTTCCATTCATAATTTTTTCAACCTTATTTCCCTTCACTCCGGAATGCTCTGGGGTTCCCCCAGAATCTTAGACATAATGATTGTTTTGGATATGCTTTCTAAAACTTCCATTTTATTGTAGGCCTCTATCAGATCTTTCCCATACGTTAACGCACCATGATTTTTAAGCAAAATTGCATTGGAAACAGATACATGGGGTTCTATCGCATCTGCCAGCGCACGTGTCCCTGGCGTTGCATACTCTGCAAGCGCAATATCCGGCAGCATCATTCTGGTTTCAATCAGATAATTGTCCGGAATATTTATTCCTGCCAGTGCAAATGCTGTTGCGCAGACCGGATGAGTATGAATCACAGCATTTACATCCGGTCTCATCTGATAGATCAATTGATGCATCGGATATTCTTTTGAGGCTCGCCCGTTTCCTTCCAGGGTATTGCCGAAAAGATCCAGCACCATGATATATTCCGGCAGTAACAGACCTTTATTCATTCCCGAAGGTGTCAGTAAAATATGATCTTTAGACACCTTCATACTGATATTGCCATCACATGCAGTTACTAATTGCCGCTCATAAAGCATACGGCAGATATTCACCAATGCTTGTTTTTCATCTATATACACAAAATCCCTCCTCTTTCAATAGAACCTATAATGCTTATGGTCTAATCTGGATTTCCCAGCTGACACGTTATAGCGCATCTTTTGTTTCAATCATCAAAATCACGGTTCCCACTTCCTGCATACAATCAATCTGATACATATATCCCTGGTAATCCAGCTGGTTTGTTTGATCTTTTCCATTGACTAATACCCTGCATATATTCTTTTCGGAATAAAATGCTGCCTTTCCGCCCTGTCTCAAAACTGCCATTGTCATATGGGTGTCGTGTTTTACCTCCATTATGGAGTGAAAACTAATATATTTATCAAGCAGGCCAAAGAAAATGATATCCTCCTGATAAGGCAGAATCAAAAAAAATGCAGTCCCTTCTGACTCCACAGTTATTTCTAACTTCTCTTCTCTGTCCATAACCATCGTTTCTTGTCTGAAGTAATCATATACCAGGAACTGATCTCCTTTCAGATCATAAATATCTGCCGGAGAAATGGTGCTTTTCTGGCATCCCGGGCTGATATTAAATGCAGCAATCACCCCCGCCTTACGATTTTCTCCGCATCCTCCGACATTGGTAAGTTTACACAACCCCTCTTTTTGCGGGTCTGTAAAAATACAATCCGGAGATGGCTTGGCTCCCCGGTCCATTTTCAATATTCTTCCATCCCGATAAACAAGTGGCCGCACTGCTTCGCCATCCGTTTCCCCTATCCGGTCGCTGAAATATACAGGACCTCCGCTGATCGCTCTTAATAACCCATGCTTCCCGGCATCTTTATGTGAAGTCCAGAACATATCCCAATCCAGATAATATAATTCATCATGGTACAGAGCATTGTATGCATTTTGCAGAAGATGTTCTTTGAATCCATCCTCATGATCCGGGACAAAATCATCGCTGTTTCGTGAAATCGCAGATCCCTGGCGTCCTAAGATATTCTCCATAGCCATACCCATACAATTAATAAGTCTGCCTCCCATATAAGCAGCGGCAGCACCTTCCAGTGCCATATGAGTTTGTGCTGCAGCCAATGGAACAGGCCGGTTATTCTCATAATAATTTTTCACAGCACTTTGGCCGTCTACTTTTACAAAATCTATCCCGTCCCTGCGAAGCTGTTCATACCAGTCCCTGAAAAAGCCATATCCCCGCTCCGCTTCCGGATAAGGCAGCAGCTTTCCATTGGTGGTAGAAAACAGATTATCCTTTTCTTCCTCAGCCAGAGGGCTGCCCGGCTCAATGCCGCCCCAGTAACCGCCAAAAGCATGCCAGACCCCAAACCATTTAATATCAGTATTACGTTTAATCTCAGCCGTCATTTCTAAAAATCCCCGGGGGAATTTTTCTGTCTCCGGAGCCATACTGTAGAGCCGCTGGTCATGCACCGACAACCATCCGTCATCCATAAGCATCCATCTTACCGGAACATTTTTTTCTTTTAACTCTTTTGCCTTTTCCTGCACTTTTTCTTCTGTAATATCGGTGTAAAAAGCATCCCAGCTGCACCACCCTAGATACTGGAACATATCCGGATAATTCTTTTTTTCTTTTCCTGGTATTCCTTTTAATTTCACTGCTTCATCAAATGCGTTATTTACCGCAGAATACAGCTCTTTTCCCGTTGTCATCAAAAATACGGGTTCATACAGCTGATTCATTCCGGCCATATAGGAGGTCATCGTCAGTGAAAGAATGCCCTTCTTTTCTCCCTTTGCGTAAGCTTTGAATTGATTTCCGGATAAAGGGAGAAGATAACCTGCTCCGTCATCATATTCCATAAAAACGGATTGTGTTCTGTCCGGGATTTTTCCAAGATCATCTGTAAATTCCGGTCTGGTCCACCAATCACGATGCAGATACATGGCTGTAACCGCCCTGGGTTTTTGTGCTAATTCTATTTCCAATGTAACAGGCTCTATAAGCTCCAGATTATCATTTTCCCGAAACGGCTGATTCCCTAATTTCAGGCTCAGAAAACCCGCTAAGATTTCTCCGTGTTTCCTGATAGTTATTTCTGCCCTTCCCTTATCTTCTTCAAATAAATAGATCTGTTCTCCATCCCGCTCGCTCTTACCGGAACACTCCCACACATGTTCCCCGGATTTCTGACATCTGATTTTTAAAAGTATCTTTATTATGTCCTGTTTCATTTTCCACACCTTTCCAACACGCTCTGCAGCACCGTCACTCTTATATCCCAGTTCTTTCCACCATCCGTATCCTTCAGGTTTTCCACCTCCAAAAAGGTTCCGGCAAATTTGGGAATCAATAAATACTGCATTTTTATTTCTTCCCCCGGAAACAGCAGAACATAATTATCTGTTCCTAAAAGGTAATAGTCATCTCTTACCAATTCAATTCCAACCTCTGCTGCTACTTCTTTTCCGGTATTTTTTAATACGAGTGTTTTTTCCAATCTGCCATTTCGAAGCTTTTTCGTTTCAGAATGCCGGACTTCCACTTTTCCCGCACCTCCCCGAAGAGGCTTTAATATCTCTTTCTCCAGGCTGCTAAATGTATAAGTGTTTTCTGATAAGAACCTGCTGCCGTTTCTCAGCCTGACGGTTACAAAGAAGATACCCTGATCTTTCGGTGCATGAAAAACTGCTTTCCCTAAGACAGAAGAACCGTTTTTCAGAATATTTCCGGTCAAAGCGAACCTTGAAATCAATTCACCGGAGATTACCCGTACCAGCACTTCTGCCTCGGCCAGAAATCCTTCGCCGGAATTGGACACCACGATATCTTCTTTGATTTCTTCGTTAGGAGCATAGTTTAATTTCCGATACGTCATAGAAATATGTTGTCTCTCATATGCCCGTTTAACCTGATAATACGCCGATTTCGTTTCCCCGTAATAGTCAATCAGATTTGTGCATGAGGCATTGGGCCAAGGCTCATTTAACTGCCAGATAATCGTACCGCTGTTTTGAAACGCACGCCTTCTGTCCGCTTCAATCATAAAGCGAAGTCCTTCAGACTGCATAAACTGGCTGCATTTCGTAAACAGCATCAGGTTCTCCTTTGTTTTTGCTATCTCTCCGAACATCTCCACATCACGCAGATAAGTTCCCCACCACTCACCGTGGTGCTGCCAGTTCAGATCCCCGGACATAAGCGTGGGTTTCCCAGACTCTTCGGGCAGGAACTTTTCCAGGCTTTTCACGCTGCTGGTACCATCCATGCCGAATTCACTGTGAAACAAATTATCAGACTGTCCGTATAACTCATAGTGTTCCGGATTTCCTTCATATCTCCAGTTTCCATGTACGTCATGGCTGACGCCTTTTTCTCTGGTTATAAATTCCCGGGGTCCGGACGCAGACGTGGGCAGAAACAGACGGGTACCGTCATAAGTATCTACAATGGATTTTAACAGCGCTATATTTTTATTAGCAGCAGAAACTGGTCTGTCTGCCTCTTCCATCAGCTCATTTCCGCCGCTGTATACCATAAGTGCGGTATGATTGCGTTTCTCCAGTACCGCAGCTTTTGCATTTGCTTCCAACAGCTGCAAAAAAGCTGCTTCCTCGCAGGGCTTATTGTCAATCCCGGAACTGGACTGGATAAATTCCTGCCAGATCAGAATGCCGTTTTTGTCACAGAGATCGTAGAATATTTCCTTTTCTATCAGACCTCCTCCCCACACACGAACCATATTTATTCCCGCATTTACCATGGCTGTAATCAAATACGCGTATTGCTCTCTGGTTACATTGCCGTAAATATGATCCAGGGGGGTAATATTGACGCCTTTCACAAATGTTTTCTTACCGTTCACAACAAATGTATAGGGCAATGCACCGGCATGTTCTCTTTCATTATGTGCATATGTAAAGGAGCGGATTCCCACGTGTTTTGTACAGGTATATAATTGGTTTTCACCCTCATGGACACTGCATGTAACCGGATAAAGGGGCTGTTCTCCCTCACCGTTAGGATACCATAACTGAGGGTTTATAACTACAATTGTCCTATCAAAACTTCCATCTGCATTCAGACTGACTTCTTCTATTCTTAACGGCGGATCTTCCTCCATCACTTCCGTCAAACCATCTGCGGACACACTATCCTCATCCAGCATTTCATGTTCCCGTATCCATCTTACATCACTGCTGCTTTTATCTCCTGGCGATCCTATACAGACTTTCACAGAGAGCCTCTGTGCTTCTTCTCTATTCCTACTGGTACAGACTTTTCCCGATACCCGGATCATTCCCAGATCATCTTCCATATCGGTACGGATAAACAAATCCTCTATTTGCGCTTCTTCCACAATATCCAGAACCACATCCTGCCAGAAACCGATATTAACCAGATGTGTGGAAAAATCCCATTTATAATTAAACCGGCTTTTCTGGGTGGATGTGGCTGAGGTATATCCGATCTGGCCCATCTCAGAAGGTATTCCTTTGAATATTACTACCAGTTTATTATGTTCCTTTATTTTGCCCGTAAGATCAATGCGCTTGTGTTCATACATTCCTTTGTGGGTACCCAGCAGTTCATCATTGAAATAGATCATTGCTTCATAATCCATACCTTTAAACACCAGGAATACCCGTTCTGAAGTAAGGTCTTCACAGCCAGACTGTCCGTCAAAATCCGTGCGGTACATCCACCAGCGGTTCTCCACCCACTCACAATTCAGGCTGTTTCTCGCATAGTAAGGGTTCTGGATATATCCTGCTTTCCACAAGTCATAATGTACACCTCCCGGAACTTTTGCATCTATCCATGGTGTAACACCATGCAGCGTCTGACCAGTTTCCATGCTTTTTTCTTTGATCGGCACATATGGCCAATACCCTTTTACCTGCCAGTTAAGATTTGATAATGAAATCTCCATCTGACTCCTCCTCTTAATCCTCTATCGCGCACAAATATGCAGTATCCAGCATGGCAGCTATATTTGCAGGCGGAACATTTCCCATAATATTATGTACCTGATTAAATACGAATCCGCTTCCTCTGGCAAAGATCTCTATATTCTTTTTCACATGAGCAGATACTTCCTCCGGTGTTCCCTGCCACAGCACACTTTGTGTGTCACATCCTCCGCCCCAGAAACAAATGGAATCTCCATACGCCTCTTTTAAATGACCGGGCTCCATATGATCCGCAGAGATCTGAACCGGATTGACGATATCCACACCAGCTTCAATAATATCCGGCAGCAGTGCGTCAATAGATCCGCAGGAATGAAGGAAAATCTTAATATCGCTGTTTTCATGTACATGTCTGCAAAAAGCTTTCAGATACGGCAGGCAGCATTCCTCATAACTATCCGGTGAGCACATAGGTGCATTCTGCATTCCCAAATCACTGTTTACCTCAATCGCCTGAATATATTTTCCAAACCTCTGATTCATACGATCAAATTTCGATATATTTTTACCCAATTGAGTTTTATTCTGGTACTTACAAGACTCCGGGTCTAATAACATCTCGCAGGCAAACTCCAAACCATGGAAAAAAGCACCATATCCCATGACCATAGTAAACTTATCTGTTTCTTTATAAATTTCCTCTGCTCTCCTGCCAAACAACTCCCATTTATCTTCTTCACTTGAAAATCCATAAAAATCCGGACAAATCCCATCAAAGAAATATCCACCCGCAGGCATATACATCTTTCCCTGCGGGGAATTCATGCGA
Source organism: Robinsoniella sp. KNHs210 (assembly GCF_000686105.1). Lineage (NCBI taxonomy): Bacteria > Bacillati > Bacillota > Clostridia > Lachnospirales > Lachnospiraceae > Robinsoniella > Robinsoniella sp. KNHs210. Next base: position 833,094 of record NZ_JMLZ01000001.1, on the reverse strand, counting down.
TATCCCCCGTCTGTCTGCTTAACCGGATTGAAATTATCAGGCACCAGAAACTCATACGCTCCCCGGGGATTCCATTTGCGTGTCTTCTCCCAGGGGGGATTTAGAAGCATGGTATCTATGTGAAATCTGTCCAAAATATCCTGATCAACCCTGGCAAGCCCTTGCCCGCAGTCAATCATCTCGATCTTATCAGCAGACAGTCCAAGATATTTCCGAAGTTCATAGTAAGCATACGCTGAAATTCCGGTAGAAAAATGTACCCCCAGATCGATTGGCATCCGGTCAACCGGTTTGTGTTCAATTGCATTTGTCACTCTTTGGCGGCTGCTCATATATTCTTTCTTCATTTTATCGATTCCTCTTCTTTCTTCTGAGTATCACAAAATATAAATCTTAAATGTTTTAATTTCAAAACACCCAATCTCAAATTCAATCTCATTTCCTCTCACTTTAAGTTCCTGCATCTCTTCCTCGCAGAGATTAGTTTCCACCACCCGTTTCACTGGAATATTGAATTTCAGCCGGACACCTGTTTCTTTTGCATTTTTAAATTCATAAAGCCGGACTATATAAGCCTCTTCTGCTTCTGCCTTTTTAACCGTATCAATCACAATATGGCCGCAGTCTGTCTCTAGCAATGAGAAAGAAGTCACGTTAGTTCCTTTCTCAGATACGGATTCACCTGCTTTTTCTTCATTTTTTGCTGCAGCAGAATATAACAGCGGCATATTAAGCATCATTGCTTCCTTTTGTACCTCACATTCAGTTACATAGCCGGCATGAGGATACAGGGAATAGGTAAACTCATGAATTTTCCTGTCTGCTGTTTCATCCGGACGCACAGCAGATTTGATCAGGGAAAGTCCCAGGGTGTTCTGGTGGATATCATAACCATATTTACAGTCATTCAGAATGGATACACCATAGTTACTTTCCGACAAATCAGCCCACCGGTGTCCGCATACCTCAAATTTTGCAAAATCCCATTCATTATTCGTATGGGTTGGACGCTTAATATTTCCAAACTGTATCTCATACACCGCTTCTTCGCAATGCACATCCACAGGAAAATAAACCTTCAGGAGCACCTGTTCTTCTTTCCAGTCTGCTGTTGTCTTAAAATCAATTCTTCTGCTGTTGTGATATAAAATCATATCCTGGGTTATCACCGAACGGTTGAAAATCCAAACATGCCGTAAGACACCTCTTATCTCACCCTGCTCCACCACTTCCGTCTTTACCAGTTGAAATGGTTCATATGGTTTTTCTTTGTAATATACATCGATATCCCATGCATCAAAACGCTGAGGCTTGTCCTCGTATGCCTGTAGCAGATTCATCGGAGTTTCGCAGCTGACCTTGCGTCCGTTTTCCTTATCATACAAATACGAAATTTCACCATTTTCATTTAATTCTATCTGGTAAAAGGCATTTTCCATAGATGTTTCCGTGACCCTGACACATGGTAAAGCAGGAGCCTCCATCTTTGGATTTGCAGAATATTTAATTATTTTATATCCATAAGCAGGAATATCCTTTATATATATCAGCAGACCTTCTTCTGTTTGCTGGCTTACAAGCTTTTCAGATTCATATGAAAATTCTGTTGCCTGACTACCTGATACATCGTTGCGTAAGTTTGGGTGAATAGAGTGCCTGATATTGGCATCAGTGCAAAGCGCCGAATCAACGGCATAGCGGACTCTGCTGCCAGTCTCTGGTTCCTCATAGGGCAGGAACAATAAATCATCTCTTGAAAAACCGGTAGTATTATACACTACGATGGAATCGGGGCTCACCTTGATCTCCGCCATAAGCGCTGTCTGTACCTGCCTGCTAAGCTCCCTGCCTTTTTGCGCTATTTCCAGATAATCCCTGGTGGTATCCTCATACACCTGGCGAATCGATGATCCGGGAAGTATATCATGGAACTGGTTTAACATAACCCGCTCCCAGATCACATCCAGCGCTTTCCGGGGATAGCAGTCTCCTCCGCTGAGAATATCTGACATACTATACAGGAATTCAATATTATGGAGCAGCACCTCGGACTGCCGGTTGAACTTTTTATTGGCAGCCTGCGAGGTATAGGTACCCCGATGCAGTTCAAAGTATAGTTCCCCATCCCAGGTTCCCAGCCCGTTATGATCCACGTGGCTGTAAATGCGTTGGAAATAGTGCTCTGCCGAATCCATCTCTACTCTTGGAATTCCGGGAATATTTTTCATAACACGGCTTTGCTCCAGCATTTCTCTTGTTGGTCCGCCGCCGCCATCCCCCCATCCAAAGGCAATTAAAAGCTCATCATTTTTATCCTTATCTTTATAGTTCTTCCATACCCCGGTCACTTCCTCCGGATCCATATGCCCGTTATATGTATAGAACCAGGAGCCGTCTTCCGGTGTTGTAATAAAATGCGTAAAGATACTGGTTCCGTCAATTCCTTTCCAGTTAAAAGTATCATACGGAAAATGATTGTACTGGTTCCAGCTGATCTTAGTCGTCATGAAATACTTCATTCCTGCTTTTTTCATAATCTGGGGCAGCGCACCGGAGTATCCAAAGACATCCGGCAGCCATACCAGATTCGTATCCTGTCCAAACTCTTCTTTTATAAAACGCTTTCCATAGACAAACTGCCGAACCAGTGATTCTCCGGAAGGAATATTGGTGTCTGGTTCAACCCACATTCCCCCAGTGATTTCCCACTGACCTTCTGCAATTTTTTCTTTTACCATCGCATAAATTTCAGGATAGTCTTCCTTCAGGAACTTGTACAGCTGCGGAGACGTATGCATAAACCGGTACTCAGGATATTGTTTCATGAGATTAAGTACAGTAGAAAATGTCCTGGATGCTTTTTCCCTGGTGGCGCAAAGCCTCCATAACCAAGCCATGTCAATATGGGAATGTCCCACTCCATATACCGTAGGTTTTATTTCTTCCACCTTTGCATACCTTTCCAGCTGTTCAAGTACAAATGCCAGTGCTTCTCCAATGGACTTATAGTACCCTTCTGATTTATATTCCAGAAAATTCACTCTGGAAAATGTATCATTTAATACTTGGGTCAACTTTATTCTTCGCAAATCATCCTCATCTAAAAGCTTCACACATCGCAGCAGCGTATCTATTACATAGTAAAAACGGTCTGTATGCATGTCCATCCTTACCAGCTGCGCAATCTTAAAGGTGCGCATCCTGGGAGGTACTAGAACGCCGCTCCATGCTTTCAATGCAATATGCAGGGTATCACTGTCCTGAAATAATTCTTTATCCAGAAAGGCTTCCTCATGCCAGATATCAATTCCCTGAACAGGCCTGCCATTGATATACAGCAAAACCTCCGCTGTAGATTCTCCCCCATCCCGGGGGCCAACCGACAGCTTAAGACACAGCTGGCTGTCCATAAAGGATTCCGGAACTTTCACACTGGTACGGAACCAGGCAACCTTGTCATATCCGCCCCAGGTATCCCATAAACGGAAATCCTGCCAGCCGCTGTCATCATAATTAATATCACAGGCATCATTGATACGGTTATCCATATGATGCTCTATATATTTCCACTCGTCCAGTTCCACAACATCACGGTATCTGGTGGGCCAGATATCTTCATCAATGTATTTGCGGATCTTCTCTAATATAAAATGCGGATCTTTTACTTTCAATCGAATACCTCCTGTCTTATTGCGCTGTTCATAATTAAATGAATGAATCAAGCCTCAGCAGATTACCTGCAACAGATAACGCGGCATAATCCCCCAGTTGTTCTCCCAGCCCTGCCGGTACTACCTGACATACCTGCCGGTTCTGTAATAATGTTTCCCTTCGGATTACCTCCATCATCGGTTCTCTGAGGATATCTTCCTGCCGCAGATAAATACTTCCGATTACAATTCTTTCCGGATTCAGAATATCAATCAGAACAGAAAGACCTTTTCCCAGATTTTCTCCCGCCTTTTTCAAAATATCAAGTGCCAGTTCATCTCCTTTGCCGGCTGCCGTACCGATGTCCGCTGTGGTAATCTCCTGCGGTATTTTCCCCGGGGGTAAAATCTGCGTCTGTCTGCCGTTCCTGATCCACTCCTCAATATAGGGTACTGCAAACCTTGCAATTCCGCCTCCGCTGCAAAAGCCCTCAAAGGACCCCCTCTTGCCGTATCCTTCCGGTCCGTCCTCGGACAGGCGCACATGTCCAACCTCGCCTGCCATATCACAGGTTCCGCAGTATAACTTTCCATCCAGTATCAGCCCTGCTCCAAGACCGGTACCAAATGTCAGAAATATCATATTCCTTGTGCCTCTTCCCGCTCCCCACAGCCATTCCGCCAGCCCGCATGCATTTGCATCGTTTTGTACCTGAACCGGAACGCCAAAACGTTTGGCAAACGGAGTAACAACGTCTATTTGGTCCCAATTGGGCAGATTCGGAGGGCACATAATAATTCCTTTTTTAGAATCCAGTGGGCTTCCACAGCTGATCCCAATGGCTTTTAGATCTATCTCTTTATGGGCATCTATCATAAAAGCAAGGGTATCTGCCATTTTCTGTACTGCCGCCTCAGGAGTATCAGGAGTAGGGAATTTTTCTTTATAACAGATCTCTATCCCGTCTTTTTCCGTGGTTTTTCCAATACTAACCGCACACTTAGTACCGCCAATATCAATTCCTGCCAAATAACTCATCCAAAAAATTCCTCCTCCAGCATCATGCAGATTGTATGGTATACAGGAAGATGAAGTTCCTGAATATTTGGTGTTGCCACCGCCGGGACACAGATACATACATCGCACAATTCCTTCAGCCCGCCGCCTTTTTCCCCAGTCATGCCAACTGTTTTCATTCCCAGTGCCTTTGCAGTTTCCACTGCATAAATGACATTTTTAGAATTTCCGGAGGTGCTGATGCCCATCAGAACACTTTTATCATCCCCATACCCGCAAACCTGTTGTGCAAATACCAACTCTGGTACTGCATCATTGGCAAACGCCGTAGATAAGGCGATGTTACTGGTAAGAGTCACTGCAGGTAGTCCCCCCTGTAAATGCTCCGCCAATAATTCTCCATTTTCCAGGGATGCATTTTTTAACTTTTCTTTCATTTCATCTGACAATGGCCGTTTGATTGCAAATTCTTTCATCAGCTCTCCCACGATATGCTCTGAATCTGCCCCGCTTCCTCCGTTGCCGCAGACAAGAAGCATTCCGCCTGTCCGAAAGGAATCCCGTATATTAGTAAATGCCGACCATATTTCGGATTCACACGCCTGTAATACAGGATAACGTTTTATTAATTGTGCAATATGATTATAAATATTCATCCTTTTCCCCCATGAATAGCGCAGGCAGGCTTGTGCTATTCCCAAATAAGCAATGCGAACCAAGTTCGCATTTTACCCACTACAGTACAGCAGGCAGTCCTGGTATACTGCTTTCATCCTTTCAAATATGCATATCGCAAGCCTGCTTGCGATATGCCCAAGTTACTATGCTATATCAGCATATTCATTGCTTTTTCCACAAATTCTTCCGTACCAAAGCTCCCTGATTTCAATACCATTTTATAATATGGGCGATCTATGCTCTGGCATGTAGGAAGTCCTGGCTCAATTTCTTTTAAAATCCGCATTCCACGGATACTCAGACTGGAGCATAAGGACGCACTGGTATCTCCACCGCACACGATAATCCTTCGAATTTCATAATTCTGTATTACCTGCTCCGATATCATCGCCAGCGTACCGGATACCAGGGTAGAAACAGCCGTGTTATCTATCCCCTGCACTGCCGCAATCCGCTTCGTCTCCTCTACGTCTTCCACAGAGTTCATGGAATGAAGCATAACAAAAGTTTCTGTTTCATATGCCTTTTTTACCGCCTCTGATACCCGGTTACATTCCTGCTGCTTTGTCCTGTCATCAAATAAAAGCTTTGTGTTTAATTCAATTACCGGATATCCATGTTTTTTCATATATAAAGTCTGAGCCGTGGTCTGAGGTGTCAGACTGCCTGCAATACACAAGATCCTTTTATCCGCCTCTTCTATTTTCGTTTCTGAGACAGGCACTCTTGACTGTCCTTTGACATATATTCTTGCAAGATATTTTGATAAAGCGGAACTTCCGCAAATAATTTTCTCATCAAAAAGTGCCTCAGCCAGAATCCCAAGATCTTCATTATTCCGCACATCCATAATCACATAATTATAAAGGTTCCGGCATTCATCTACTGCCTTTTTTACAGCCTCACTTCCCTGCTCTGTCACTTCATAAGTAACCGCGCCCACTTTCCTTTTCGTTTGTTCCTGCAGAATTTCAACCAGGCTTGATTTGGTCATCGGATGTACCGGATCCTGCTTAAACTGCGAATCGGCAAGGAGTACCCCATGCACATAATGCTCACTGTGAATGGTGGTTCTTCCGTTATCCGGGAATCCCAGAACCACTACTGCGAATTCTTCCCCAAGAGCGTCCAGCATAGCATCAAATTCTGCCCCTATATTTCCGCGAAACACGGAACACTGCTTGTCAATATACTGCTTTACCTGGGGATTCTTTACATGGCTGACCGCATCATATACCTTTTTGTAAGCATCCTGATAAGTATCAAATCTGGAATCGGTATCAATGATGACCACTTCACCCTCATCATAACCGGACTTCTTCCCATCTCCATAGCTGTACACGATCGTTTCCAGATCTGATTTCCCGTACATAATACCTATATCATTTGCTCCTGTAACATCATCTGCAATTACTACTGTATATGGCATTTTTTTATCTCCTGACATTCGTTATAATTTTTCATGGTGTATTTCAGACAGGTCTAACTTGTACACAGCCTTTTCCACACCCCGGGTTATTATAACACTATTTATTCCTGTTCTGGCATATTATAAAACCTATTTATTCCTATTATCTATTTATTCCTATTACCGCATATTATAAAACCTATTTATTCCTATTACGGCATACTATAACACCTGTCTACTCATATTCCAGCATATTAACTTCTGTAATTTCCGCGGAAATATCGTATGGGATCTTAACCGTTTTAATCTCACATGGAGTAAAATTCAGTTCCACTTCCCTGTTCATAAAAGGAACCATAAGCGTGGCCATTCCTTTTTGTTTCTTTGTTTCAAAAGCCCGGATAATAATTCCGTCCTGATCTTCTGCTTCCTTCATAACTACGGCTGCCACATGGTCACTCTTAAGTTCCATGAACGACTGTTTCTGAGGCTGGCTGCCCTGATGAAAAGTTTCTATAACGGTAAACGGTTTCTGGTTCAGAGCCGCTGCATGCTCTACAATCTTTGAATCTTTCCAGGTGCCCTCATGAGGCAGCAGCAGATAAGTAAATTCCTGAATACCTTCATCTACAAATTTATACTCCATGCCTTCTTCCAGCTGTTTGGGATCATGATGCGCAAATACCGAATTTTTCAATATTGTCAGACACATCTCATCAACATCAAAAGAATAGCTGTATTTCGCATCATTTGCAATTGCCAGCCCATACATTTTACCTTTTTCAAAATGCTCTCCCGTAAAATCAAACCAGGTCTGTCCCGGCTCTTCTTCTCCGTTGGCACTCTTTTCAATATAACCATATGGAATCTCATAAGTAGGCTTACGGAAATTAAATCTTACCGGATACTTCACTTTCAGCATCGTCTGAGGCTCTCTCCAGTCTGCCACTGTCCTTACTTCCACATAGTCCAGGTCTTTGTACAGCCGAAAATCACAAATCACATAGGACTGATTGTATTTATACTTAATACGCAGTGCTGAACGAACAGGTCCATCCTCCAGCACATGGAGATATACGGCCTTCATATCCCCGATTTCCTTGTCAAATTTGAACTTATTATGAGACCAGGTATCGGATTTATCCTCAATCACAGCAAGCCTTCCACCTTCTCGTCTAAGTACCTCAAGGTCAGATTTTTTATCAAACAGCTGCTTCATACATCCGCTTACCGGATTGAATTCCAGAAAATACCGGTCATTTTCAAGGGTATATTCCGTTACTTTCACATGATCAAATGCCGGCGCTTCCTCTATATTCAGGTACAATTTAAATACTTCATAGCCCATACTTTTCAGTTCTGCGGTGAATAAAAGTCTTGACTGCCCATTAACTGCAGCCTCTGACTGTATCCGCTGTGCACGAATTACATTTCCCTCACTGTCCGTAAGCTTAAACTGGTCATTATTAAGTCCCCGTACCTCCAGGTCAATCACCATTCTCCCCTGGAATGGATGTGCATTAAATACTACAATGGGCTTCATTGTCACATCTTCTTCAATATTAATATCCCATGATATCGCCTGAATTGCATAATTGAGATTCCTCTGCCCAATCGCCATTGCCTGTCCATAGAGATAAGACGCATCCTCATAGGCAGACGGAATACTGGTTCCAGCCAGAATATCATGGAACTGATTAAATAGAACCCCTTTCCATGCCGTCTCAAAATCATCCGGATAAGCCTGGCCTTCTACCTTATTTGCAATCGTACTCCATGCCTCTGCCGCCAGCAGCAGATTTTCAGCCCTGCGGTTTTCACGTTTGATTCTGGACATCACACTGTAACACCCACTTGCATGATGCTGAAGATCACCGGTTACCTGATGATATTTTTTCCCATTGCTGCGGATAGTTTCAAAAAAACCAGACGTAGTCCCCATTTCCATAACCGGCATATCTTCTCTGGCATTCAGTTCATAGATACTCTTTATATTTTCCTTCGTGGGTCCCCCTCCATGATTGCCTACACCATAGAACATCATCAGGTTATCTTCCCCATCTTCCAGCTCACATTTTAAACGCTCTGTATATTTCTCCAGATTTTTTCCCCAGGTGCAGTACTCATACGGAATCCGGTAAGCCAGTACCTGAGAACCATCCTCAGACCCCCACCAGAAAGTGCGCCCCGGAAGCCCTTTTTCCAGAGGCATCGGCCTCATAAATACATAATTGTCCATACCGCTTTTCTTAAGGATCTGAGGCAAATTTCCATTATGTCCAAAACTGTCCACATTATATCCAGTGACCGCTGTCTTTCCAAATTTTTCTTTAAAATATCTTTGTGCATACAATCCCTGTCTTACAAATGATTCACCGGAAGGAATATTACAGTCCGGCTGAATATACCATCCGCCAACAATTTCCCAGCGCCCTTCTTCTATCCTTTTTTTAATTTCCGCAAACATCCCCGGATTATTCTTTTCTACCCATTCATAAAAAGCTGCTGAACTGCATGTAAAAATAAAATTCTCATCTTCCTTCATACGATCAAGCGCCGATTTAAAAGTCGCTTTAACCTCCTGAAACCCTTCCTGCCACTTCCAGAGCCAAACCGGATCCAGATGAGCATTCCCAATCATATGTAATTTTTTATCCTTTATTCCCATAGTTATCCCTTCTGCATATCGCAGGCCTGTCTGCGATACTGCCTTAATAAGTAGTTTGAAAGCGCTTTTCTTTCACACTTATCCCTTCTGCATATCGCAGGCCTGTCTGCGATACTGCCTCTCTTCTATATAAAAATTTATGCCTTCCCACTGCTGAAAAGATAATGATCCATTTTTTCTTCCACCAGCAGGCGTACCGCTTCTCTGGATTTTTCAATCACATCTTCGGGGTAACTATTCAGTTCCTCTTCGGTCATATGGCCTTCCCGGCCCACTACTGCCAGCATCTCAAGTTCCAGATCTGTTGCAATATTCACCTTGCTGACTCCACCGGTTGGCATCTGAGCTGCTTTTGCTACCATATCACTTGGCACACCTGAACCTCCATGCAGTACCAGCGGAGTATCCGTAAGTTCATTTATTCTTGTGATTCTCATGTAATCAACACTGGGCTGTTTTACGGTATATACACCATGTGCCGTTCCAACCGATACTGCCAGGCAGTCTGTCTTGGTCTGTCTGCAGAATTCCTGTGCTTCTTTTGGGTCTGTAAACATCTCTTCATCGGTATCTGTTTCCACAAAATCCGTCGTACCTATTTTCCCAAGCTCCGCCTCTACCGTAACACCCACCGGATGCGCAATCCCTGCAACTTTCTTTGTAACAGCCACATTCTCATCAAATTCCAGTTCTGAAGCATCGATCATTACCGAAGAAAATCCATAGTCAATTGCTTCCTGAATCACTGCTATGGTCTTCGTATGATCTAAATGCAGTGCCACCGGAACTGTCGGCTTCAATTCTTCCATAACACGGTAAAATTCCTCTGTAAATTCAGGAATTCCCACCTTATGACGTATAATTTCCTTTTCCGAAAGCTGTACAATTACAGGAGATTTCCGATTTATAGCTGCCTCAATAATCGGCCTGATCAGCTTCGTATAACGTGCAGAAAAGGATCCCACCGCATACTGGTTCTCTGTTGCATCTTTTAAAATATCTGTCAAATTCTCTACTCTTTTTATCATCATTATACCTATTGCATATTGCAGAATTATCTGCAATACCCTTTCTCTCCTTCTGGAGCGTGTTTGAAAATTACTGGAGCGTGTTTGAAAATGCTTTCTGACAGCTGTGCGTCACACTTTGTTGGCGATTCGTTCCAATTAAAAGCGCATAGCGGGCTATATAACCTAAATCTGGAGCTAATATACCGCGAAGCAGGGTGTGCAGATAGCAGGAATGAACTTTCAAACAGGCTCTTGTGCCAAAGGCATATATTTCTCACTCCATATCCTGCCGTATTCCATACCCCTGTCCAAATCCGGATAATACCAGTCTCTTGTCTGCAGCGGAGCATCCAGAAACAGACGGCAGGCATCGGCTCCTTCATTCTTTTTTATATATAAAGCAGCGGCTCCCAGTGCGGTTGCCTCCGAAACGGAAGGGACTTGTATAATCTTCCCCAAAACATCTGCCTTGATCTGCATCCAGACCCGGCTGTTAACCGCACCGCCTGCACAACGGACGATTCCGGGGCTTATTCCGTGCCACCGGTACAGAAGGTCCAAAATCCACGCGGCCTGATATTGAATACCTTCCATGATACCCTTTAAAATATGTGCGTATGTATGTTCCATCTTCAGCCCGATGAAATTTGCCCCCGTATCCGGTTTGAAAACAGGTGTCCCCATCCCTGTCAGATATGGAAAATATAATATCTGCGTAGGGTTCATGGGCAGAGATTCCAGCATATCATTCATTTCCTTATAGCTAATCTCTTCTTTCTGGGCTGTTTTCCGAAACCATTCTACCGACTGGCCTGCCGAAGGAATATTTCCCATCCAGAAATACCCGCCGTCTACAAAAGGACCATATATAAATCCACTTCCCTGCTTGAAATCGTCATCTGCCGCCGCCTGTGAGCCGTAATTATCCTTGGGTTTCTGTTTCAATAAACCAATATAAGTCTCAGCCGTTCCCAAACTGTTGCATATGTCCTCTTCCCGATTCTGCAAAAGCGCAAATGCCGCGCACACATGGTCATGGCCTGCAACCGCTGCCAGGATCTCGTCCTGCTTCCTGCATCCAAGCAATCGCTTTATCTCCTGACTGCGTATAGGAATTGCATTTCCGCTTGGTAATACTTCCGGAAAATTAAAAAGTTCTAGCTTATATCCCTGTATCCGTTCTTCATCCCAGCATCCATTTCTAATATCATAAACATAAGTTCTGGCTGCAAAGCTGGGATCGGTAACGAATTCGCCGGTCATTTTCCATGCAATAAAATCACACATGGACAGCCAGACCGCCGTCTTCTGATCGATATGCCTGCTCTGCAATAACCATATGAATTTATAAATACCATATTTAAAACTCCCCCGCAAACCAGTGGAAGTAAAATTACGCTCTTCTTCATCGACCGGCTGTTTTGCAAGTCCCACGGTCCGCTTATCAAACCAGGGTAATATATCTGTTTCTTCTATACCTGTCCGGCGATTCACGATCAGTCCTGCTTCTGCCATACCGGTAATACTGATCCCTTTCACCTGCCCTTTTGCAGGTGCACAAAGTCTCGTCATCTGCTCCTTTACTATTCCCCAGATCACATCCGGCCTGTATACATCGCCCCACTGGTCTTTAGACATAGGGGTCACTTCTTTTTCTATTCCAATGATTCTGCCTGCGTGATCAAACAACACTGATTTAATATGGGTCGTTCCCATATCTATCCCTATTATCATAGCATTATCTTTCATTCTGTTTTATTTTTGCTTCTGTTCGTTTTAACTGTTTGTATATCGCAAATCATACTTTTTAATTTATCAACTCCAAGTGCAGGACTTGTCAGAATCCGATTCTGATCCATGTCTTCTTTTGCGGTAACTGCTGATGCCATAGATGCCTGCGCCAACACAATTACATCCACTTCACCAAGATACTCTTCCACTGCATCAGCAATTTTTCTATCGTGAAGCGCTTTATTTTGAGACATCAGTGCATCATATGCCCCTTCTACCAGAACCGACCGGACGCAGACTGCCTTTCCCGCTTCTCTTGCTTTACGTTCAATTAAATTAACCGTAGGATTTAGCGTGGTATTTAGCGTGGCAAATACACCTATTTTTTCACCTTCTGATACTGCCTTTTCTGCCATCGCCTCATCAATCCGAAGCACCGGCACTCCAAGAACCCGATCTGCTTCCTCTGCAAATTCTCCAACTGTAGAGCAGGCGCTTAAAATAATATCCATATCCATTTTCTCAAGAACCTTTGCATATTCCAGCCAGCGCCAGCGTACCATCTCCGTATCTCTTTCGTCAGCCATATCCCTAAGAATAGAATCGTCCAGTATATTATAAACTGCAGCATCTTCCATTTTACTTTTGATCTGTGCTGTCAGACTGTCTACGGTAGCTTTTGTTGTATGTATTACACCAATTTTTTTCATTGTAAACTCCATTTCTGCCTCACTTTCTTATGGCTGGCTATTTAACTGCACCGCCCACATTCATACCTTCAATAAAATAATTCTGGAAACAGAAAAATAGAATTAAGATTGGTATCATCGAAAGGAAAGAAACTGCCATCAGATAATTCCACTCTGTGTATCCCTGCCCCTTGAATACCTGAAGCCCCAACTGCAAAGTATACAGTTTCTGGTCATTTATATACAGCAGAGGTCCCTGGAAATCACTCCATGCTCCTTTGAAAGAAACCAGTGCAATTGTTGCCAGTATAGGTTTAATCAATGGCATCATGAGCTTCCCCCAGATATAGAAGTGTCCTGCCCCATCTACTTTTGCAGCTTCCATCAGCTCATTTGGAATAGTACGGTAAAACTGCCGCATCATAAAAATGTGAAAAGCATTACCTGTAAAAGCAGGAATGATCAGTGGCAGATACGTGCCAACCCAGCCAATCTTCGAAAAAATAACATAGGTAGGAACCAGGGTAACAAAGCCCGGAATCATCATAGTTGCCAATACAATTTTAAATAGCGGTTTTCTTCCCTTAAATTCAATTTTGGCAAATCCATAGGCAACAAAGGAGTTCACTAATACATTTCCGATGATGGTAAACAGTACAATTACCAGCGTATTTAATGTATACCTTGTAAATGGTGCCTTCGTCCATGCTATGGCGAAATTTTCAAACATTGGTACCTGGGGAATCAGTGTTGGCGGATACTGTGCCACTTCCTGAGGGGATTTCAACGCTGTACAGACCATCCAGATAATAGGAAATAATATGATGACTGCACCCAGACATAAAATAAAAAACATAAACAAATCGGTTACCCGGTCTCTTTTAAATTTTTGTTTTGAACTACTGCCATTTTTTTCTTTCTGTCTAGTCATCATTATCACCTTCCTCGTAATAAACCCATTTTTTAGAACCCTTCTGATTAAATATGGTCAATACCATGATAATCGCAAATAGGAACCAGCACATGGCATTGGCATAACCTGTTTTGAAATTCTTAAATGCCTGATTCCACAGATGCACATTATAAAACAAAAGAGAACCTGCGGGATTCCCGGTTCCGTCTCCGGAGAAGATATAACCTTCCTGGAATATCTGAAATGCTCCGATAATACCGATGGTCAGATTGTAAAAAATAATCGGGGATAACAGGGGTACAGTAATTTTTGTAAACCGCTTAAAACCGCTGGCACCATCAATACTTGCTGCCTCGTAATACTCTGTGGGGATACTTTGCAGCCTTGCCAGATATAAAAGCATCTGTCCACCCAATCCCCAAAGGTGCATCAGAATGATTGCCGGTTTTGTCCAATTAGGATCTGTAAGCCAGCCCGGACCGGTAATTCCCACAAACTTTAATATTGTATTTACAAGACCGTTCGCCGGGTCCAGTAATAACATCCAGAGAAAATATGTACCAACCCCTACCATAATAGATGGCAGATAATATATGGTTCGAAACGTCCGAAGACCGAATATAGACCGGTTTAATATACATGCAACCACTACCCCTCCGATTGTGACAAGGGGAATATTAATCAGCGCGTAAACTACGGTATTTTGCAGACTTTTCCAAAAAAGCTGATCTTCGAAGAACATTTTTTTATAATTCGTCAACCCGGTAAAGTCCATCTTCATCATATTATAATCGGTAAAACTGGTGATAAAAGAAAAGATCAGCGGTCCCATAACAAAACAAAAGATTCCAATCAGCCAGGGAAGTATAAAAATATATCCATAAACGCTTTCCCTTGCCTTCATATTCTTAATACCCAGCCTACTCAGTAATTTACCAAACATAAAGCTACCTTCTTTCTTTTTCTAAAAATGACTCTTCAAAAATCAAAGAGCCATTTTAACATTCCACTATATTCCAATTATTACTTCAGGAAGTCCTGGAATGCCTTTTGTGCATTTGCCAGAGCATCATCGGTACTCTTTACTCCCAGGGTTCCTTCTTCAATCAGTGGATTGATGATATCTGTATAACCTTTCATATTGTTTGGTGTAACTGCTGCCTTTGTATCTGATAATGCTTCAGAAATTTTTGCAGTAATCGGATCACTTAAAAAAGCACTGTCTTTATCAAAATCTGTCCTGGCAGAAAAATCCCCCAGTCTTTCACATAAGAATTCCTGCATATCTTTACTCGTCATAAATTTAATAAATTCATAGGAGCCTTCCGGATTTTTTGCTCCTTTTGGTATTTCCAGCACAAATCCACTGCCATTTACCGTGTGCCCATTTCCTTCTTTGTATTCCGGCATCTGCATAACCCCGTAATTCAAATCCGGATTTGTCTGCTTTAGAGAGGACACATATGCGCTTGTCTGTAACAGCATAGAAAGTTTTCCGGAAGAAAACGGATCCTGCATACCAGACTTAAATGCTGCGCTCATTTCATTATAAGTACTACTTCCATAATGCTGAGTAAACTCGTCAACCCATTTGAAAACATCCTTATTAATATCGGTGTCTACAGACGGATTACCACTTTCGTCATACCAGATCTGTCCCTTATTGGCATTACATACCCAGGTATCCAAACCGCCGTTTCCAAGCAATGGAAGAAATCCTATCCTGTCATAAGCATCTCCATTCTTCTTTTCCAGTTTGTAAGCAGCTTCTTTTAATTCGTCCCAAGTCTTAGGTGGATTTTCAGGATCTAATCCCGCCTCCGTAAAATGATCTTTATTATAATAGATCACTCTGGTATCAACAGAGAAGGGCAATGCATAAACACTTCCATCTTCTCCGGTACAGGCATCTAAGTCTTGTTCAATAAAACTGTCAGCTCCTGTCCCCTCATCTTTTTTCAGAAAATCATCCAGGCTCTCAACCTGTCCCTGCTCTGCACGGAATCGAACTTCCTCCAAAGTATTTGCCATAATATCGGTAGGATTGCCAGCTGCAATCTGTGCTATATTCTTCGTAAAAACATCTCCCCATGGAAGATTCACATATGTAACTTCATATTTTTCCTGTGATTCATTAAACATTTTCACGGCTTCTTCCAGAACCGGTTTTCTTGCTTCTGATCCCCACCAGCCCCAAAACTCTAATTTCTCCCTGTCACCGCTGTCTGCTGTTTTATCATCACTTTCTTTATTTTCACTTCCGGCCTCCGTTTTTGCACCGGTACTATCTGTTCCTCCTGTATTTTTGTCCCCCGAACTGCATCCTGCAAGTGTTGACCCCAAAAGTGTTACTGCTAATGCTGCTGCAATTAATTTTTTCATTGCCATAAGAACCTTCCTCCTGATTTTTATTATTTATTAGTTATATCTCTTTTCATTCATTATATTATCATATATATATCATGTTTGCAAGAACTATTTGAACATATTTTGAATATTTATGATATTTTTGTGATTATATGTGGACTATTTGACGAACAACACCTATTACAGCGCTCAATTTCATCGAATAGTACCAATGTTTTTTTCTGTGCAATGATAAACAATCCTGTTTCTTCCGCTATTTTTCATAATATAACCATATTATTTCATTTATTTTCACTTTTTACAATAAAAATATTCACTTTCTTTCCATATTATGATATGATAGACAAGTCTTAACCAAACACTTGTCAGAATAACAAAAGGAGACGTAGCAATATGATTCCAGAATTGCGCCAGAAAAAAATTATTGATATAATTTCTGAATCCGATATTATATCAACTGAAAAATTAACAAAGCTTTTAGATATTTCTCCTTCTACACTCAGAAGAGATTTAATAAAACTCTCAAAACAAGAAAAAATTATGCTTATGCATGGAGGGGGCATACGGATCCTGCCTAAAAATACTGAAATGAGCATGTACGCTAAAATGGGGCTTCATAAAGAAGCAAAGGATCAAATTGCTAAAAAAGCGGCTTCCCTGATTGCAGATGGGGATGTCATTTATCTGGACCCATCCAGTACAACCTACCAGATGATTCCATATTTAAAGGAATGCAGGGTAACAGTTATTACAAACAGCGTTTCCCATATCGATGAATTAATTCACCATAAGATACCCTGTATTATGGTAGGCGGTACCATTAAGATATCCACTAATTCCTGTATCGGATTGATTGCGGAAAATATACTAAGAGATTTTAACTTTAACAAATGTTTCATTGGAGCCAATGGGTTTAGCATCACTTCCGGCATTACCAATCATGACATTAATGAAAATGTGATCAAAACTCTGGCAGTCCGGCAAAGCTGTCATCCTTATTTTTTAATGGATTCCAGCAAATTTAATGTAATTGCTATGGTCAAACTGGCGAATATCAATGAATATCCAATCATAACGGAAAAATTCATACCGGAACTGAGCAACTATAATAACATAATCTATACAAATGTTGATCTATAATTCAAAATTGTGCATTAAATAATCAACTACACATCAATATTTGACCGAAATCAAACGTTTTTTCGAATAAGTTTCTAAAAAAGTTCATTCATATAACTGCAAAATGTGATATAATGGAAAAAAGATTTAATCAAGGAGGCTCACGATTTATGATTCCTGCAATGCGCCAAGAAAAAATACTGAATATTCTCTCGAATGATGAGATTGTATCCGTAGAAGATTTAATGGATGTATTGAATATTTCCATCTCCACCATCCGCCGCGACTTATCTAAATTAGAAAAAGAAAGCAAAATAGTTCTGCTGCACGGCGGTGGTGTAAAACTTGCTCAAAAACCAACAGAACTCAGCATTACAACAAAACTGGATTTAAACAGAGATGCGAAATACCTGATTGCCAAAAAAGCCGTTTCCCTGATTCAGGATGGTGATGTGATTTTCGTAGACCCCTCCAGCACTACCTATCATATGATCCCGTTACTAACGGATAAAAATATAACTGTAATTACCAACAGCATATCACATATCAACCAGCTCATACATTATGGTGTACCATCCATCATGGTGGGCGGAAATATTAAATCCACCACCAATTCATGTATTGGTCCCATCGCAGAATCAACTCTGAAGGATCTTAACTTTAATAAATGCTTCCTGGGTGCCAACGGCTTTACAATCCAGGCCGGAATTACCAATCATGATATTAATGAAAAAGTAATCAAAACTCTGGCACTTCAGAACTCGGCCACCCCCTACTTTCTCATAGATTCCAGTAAATACGGTTGTATTACTATGGTGAAAATAGCTGATCTTGATACCTATCCGATAATTACGGAGTCAGTTTCGGAAGAGTTAAAAGACTATAAAAATATAATACTGGCTTATTAATACTGAATCAGAAAAGCAGTTGCTGCAAATTTTGCAGCAACTGCCGCTGATAGATAACCGATCCGGTTAACGACATCTCATTCTTATTTCGAACATATAAGCTGCGTTACTTATATTTCTCATAGTATTTTTCAGCAGAATTAAAATCCAGGTTGAAACATTTCTGCAGCTTTGCAACAATTCGTTCGGGGATGATACCCTCGTCCAGATTATCCCGTATAAAAACTTTAATGCCTTCTTCACGGCCTTGTTCGCGCCCTTCTTCACGGCCCACTTTCCAGCCTTCTTCCCGGCCTTCTTTTTTCGCCATGTATATGATATGGTTATGATCCCTGATTGCTTTCTCCCTTGATTCGTATTCGTATCTTTTTTGGTCATCTGCACTGATGTTTTTTAAGATCTGATACGCTTCGTTTATGTATTCGTTTTTCTCTGCCATTTCTTTGAAATCCTCCTCCCGTTTTCCGTTCAGGAATTTCGCCCATTGTAATAATTCATTTTCCGGTTCTTCCCAATTACCCAGCTTGGGCAGCTCCAGTACATGCAATTCCAGTTTATCGGAGTATAAGCTCCCCCTCTGATCTTCCCGGAGATGAAAACAGGAATACCATTGATCTGTATCCTGTAAAAATGCAGCTATTAATCCTTTCCTTGCTTTCTCACTGCACATCAGTTCTTTAAAACAAAAATCAACCGTAGGCAGCATAATAAATGGTTCTGTTTTCTCTTTTTCAGTCTGAATATTACTTGTTTTGGGCGAATTTATCATGTTAGTCCTCCTCATACTAAAAGGCAGTAACCTTTGCAGCGTAAGAAGGGTTCGTTCGATTCCAGATATATTATAGCGACTTACGGCAAGCATAGCAATGCCTTATATTTAATTAAATGTCAATTGGAAATCACCTGGCAGAACAGCCAGTTCTTAGAATGTTTTAATACAACTATACTATCACAATAAATTGTTTATTGCAACATATTTTTTCACATAGTTACTTATTAGTTATTAAGTATACTATCATAAGGTCCGCTACCTGCAAAAATAAACCCGTTTGTCATATAGAAAACAAACGGGTTTAATCATAATCAGCACAATATCAATTTTTGTTAAAATTACTTTCTGAGAAAATAATTTTTCTAAAACGGACTAAATTTCTAAATTTCTTTTATCGCAAAATTAAAACTCTGATAATCTCCATTTACTAAAGGAATATTAATTCCCGCATTCATCAGTGCACTTCCCTCATAGATACGGTCTTCATCATTCACTTTGTAGAAGCTGTCCGGTTTTAAACCTTTCACTCTGACTCTGAATAATGCAGGATTCGCATACGAATGAAGCACTACAATACTAAACAGGGATTTGCTGCCATCTTCATTTACAAACTGCCATGCGGCATAATCGCGATTTTCCTCCGGATTGCTCAGCCGGTAATACGTACCGTATTGAATAAGGTCATAATTTTCTTTAAAGAACTGAATCTGCTGCCGCACCGCTTCCCGCTCTTCCTCATCCAACGTTCTTACGTCCAGTTCATAGCCGAAGGTCCCGGCCATCGCCACAGTACCTCTTGTCTCGAGCGGTGTGCTCCGTCCTGTCTGCTGATTGGGGCTGACTGATACATGCGCTCCAACGGTGCTGATCGGATATCCAAAAGAAGTTCCATACTGAATCCGTATCCGTTCGATAGCATCTGTGTCATCACTGCACCAGATCTGAGGCATATAATAGAGCATGCCCGCATCAAATCTTCCGCCGCCGCCAGAACACCCTTCAAAGAGGATATCCGGGTACTTTGTAACAAATTTCTCCATCATGTCATAGAGCCCCAGAACATATCGGTGACATACTTCTCCCTGCCTGTCCTTTGGCAGCAGTGCGGACCAGACATCTGCAAAATTACGGTTCATATCCCATTTTACATATTCTACATTTGCTTCATCCAGAATCTTACCAATGGTTTCAAACAGATAATCCCTGACATCCTGTCTGGATATATCCAGAACCAGCTGGAACCTCTCCAGATTGGGCTTTCTGCCCGGGATGCGCATACACCATTCCGGATGGTTCCGAAACAGGTCACTGTCTTCATTTACCATCTCCGGCTCAATCCAGATACCAAATTTCATGCCCAGGTTATTTATCTTTTTTGCAAGTCCGGTAACACCGGAAGGCAGTTTTGTTTTATTTACAAACCAGTCACCAAGTCCGCTCAGATCATGGTTTCTGGTACCGAACCAGCCATCATCCATAACAAACAATTCAATACCCAGATCCTTGGCACTATCCGCAATAGAAACCAGCGTATCTTCCTCAAATTCAAATTCCGTTGCTTCCCAGTTATTGATCAGAACCGGTCTGCGCTGCTTTTTGAATTTGCTTCGGATCAGATGATCCATATATAGTTTGTGAAAATTTCCGGACAATGTGCCCAGTCCATTTGTACTGAACGACAAGATTACTTCCGGCGTTGTGAACACATCTCCCGGCTCCAGCTTATACCGGAACCCATCTGCATTGATTCCCATAGTAAACCGCGTCTGATTTACCTGGTCTACTTCCACCTGCGCCATAAAATTACCGCTGTATACAAAGGAAGCACCGTAACATTCGCCATATTCTTCCCCTGCATCCCGGCCGCAGATAATCATAAATGGATTCTCATGATGACTGGAGGTACCCCTGGTACTGTCAATCAATACTTTTCCATGGCAGACATTTCTTCTCTGCATAATCCGTTCCATGTTATGTTTTCCATAGAAAGAGATCACATCAAAGTGATCGGTTGTAAAATCAAGGCATGCCGTCAGCGCTCTGTTCAGGTACACCGCATCCTGATTTCCATTTTTAATCCGGCAAGCCCTGGTAATCACATCGTAGTCTTCCAGGACACCGTATAACAGCGTTACTTCCAGATCGGTTGCCTGGTCCTTTAAAACGATTTCCAGGGTCTGGGCTTCGGATTCCTCTGCCCATACTGCCGGCAGTCCCTCCAGGGCATATTTGCCATCGTAAATTTTGTGGGATACATATAGAAGTTCCGTTACCTGGCTTCCGTCCGGATTCTCTGCCTGAAGACAGCTGGAACGGTAATCTCCCATTCCGAAAGTAGAATACTCCTGGGGATAGGTGTCCAGGGAATACCCCCTGTCATTTCCACCTTCGTATGGATTTCCGGAAAATCCTCTGTTAATGCCGCGGATCAGGTAGGATAATTCCATGCTTCCTATTTTAGCCCCGTAATACACATGTATTAAATGCTGATAGCTGCTCACCAGCATCTGATAGGTGGCATTTTTTGTCTGTAAAGTAAAGACTTTCTTTTCCTGGTCAAATGTAACTGCCATTCCATTGGCCTCCTTCTTTTTAATTCGTGTTTTCTACAGCTTACCGCCTGAAGTTGCAATTCCTTCAATAAACTGTTTTTGAAATATCACATAAATAACGATCATCGGAAGGCAGGCGATCAGAGAAGCTGCCATCAGTTCCGGAAATTTCGTTACATACTGTCCCTGCATTTTGGCAAGTGCCGCAGACAGTGTCAGCATGTTTTTATCTGTGTTTACAATCATTGGCCACATCAGATCTTTGAATGCAAATACCGCAGTAAAGATACCCAGCGCTACCATCGCAGATCTGGTTAACGGTGCCATGATAAATAAAAATGTCTGTCCGATATTACACCCGTCCAGTCTGGCTGCCTCTTCCAGATCATTTGGAAGTCCCATGTAACCCTGTCTTAAGAGAAAAGTACCGAATGCCGTTACAAGTCCCGGGAAGACCAGTGCAAAAATAGTATTCATCATTCCCATTTTACTGATCATCAGATACTGAGGGATAATAAAGATCTGTGCCGGAATCATCATCTGGAATAAAACCAGAGAGAACATCAGGTTCTTGCCTTTAAAATGAAGCCGCCCAAATGCGTAACCTGCCATTGTGGCTGTAATCACAGCACATAATACCCTTCCTATGATTAACAATAATGTATTTTTATAAAGCAGCAGGAAATTCATATTGTTCCACACCGCTTTAAAAGCGTCTGTTCTCCAAACCTTTGGAAATATAACAAAAGGGTCTACCTGAGTAGCTTCCGTTACCGACTTAAAAGCGGTTAAAATCATCCAGAGGAAAGGTACCAGCATGGTTATAGAAATTAAAATTAAAATCACATGAATCAATACAGATACTACTTTTTTCTTCGATTCCATTACTTTCCCTCCTTCTAATTATAATGAACCCATTTTTTCTGTGCGATCATCTGGAAAACAGTTATGATCATAATCACTACTAAGAGCAGCACAACGATAGTGGAACCATAGCCGAGATTTTTCTCCGTAAATGAATACCGGTAGAACAGATAAACCAGTGACTGTGTTTTTTCCAATGCGGGATTAGACTTATCCATCACCATGAATATCAAATCAAATACCTGTAATGCCCCGATTACCCTGGTCACCAATACAAAGAAGATGGTAGGCGAAATCAGCGGGATGGTAATGTGGAAAAACTGTTTGATTCCCGTTGCTCCGTCAATTTCTGCCGCCTCATAATAATCATGAGGTACTTCCTGCAGACCGGACAAAAACAACACCATATTATAACCGATAATGGACCATACACCCACAACTGCGATGGCAAACACCGCAATCTTCGGGTTAGAGATCCAATTAGTATCTGTTCCGGTCAGATTATTAATCAATCCAAAGTCGGAATTATACAACCATCTCCATACCATAGCAATCGCAGCAGGTGCGGCAACCATCGGCAGGAAGAAAATTGTTCTGTAGACACTGCGCCCTTTCATCTTACGATTGAGCAGAACAGCCAGTACAAGTGCAATGGCAATGGAAAACGGAACTTCCACAATTGCGTATTTAAAAGTATTTAATAACGCCTGCCACACCTGTCCGTCACCAAAAAGTTTCATATAGTTATCTGCACCAACAAATATATTTCCCTTACCAAAATCTCCGGTTTTAAAAAAGCTCTGGTAAATAGTCTGTACGATTGGAATAATATTCAATACAATTAGCCCGATCATCGTAGGCAATATAAACGCCCATCCCCAAAGGAACTCGTTGCGGGCGCGGGAAGTGCCTTTTACTTTTTTCTTAGACATATGTCCCAACTCCTTTCGTCTTTAATTCTATGGCGGTACAGCAGACCTGCCATACCGCCATAATCACACATATTTTTATAAATATCCAAACTGGCTTACGATAGTCCCAAACAAGCAGTTTACAAACATGCTCTAGATCACACTTTACTCCTCTGCTAAAGATGCATTCATTTCCTCTGCGATCTTCTTACAGGTTTCTGCCATGTCTGCGTTGCCTGCCCATACTTCTTTTAAAAGCTCATTAGTTTTGTTTTCCCAGATTACTGTGGATCTGGAATAAGGCCGGATTACCATGTCATCCCGTACATCTAAATATGCCTGTAAATTAAACTCAGGCGCTGATTTAACCCAATCTTCGGATGTTCCTTCATAAGCAGACATAGTAACACCTAATTCAGCCTGTTTCTTCTGAGCAGCTTCTGTTCCAAGGTATTCAATCAGCTTCCATGCATTGTCGGTATTTTTGCCATTTGCAGATGCTGCCCATCCAAGTCCGTTGTATACGGAACATCTTCTTCCTGATTCCGCATCCTTTGGCATAATAGCCACATCCAGATTCTCTTTGGCATAATCATCATCTTTGAAACTGGAAATCATCCAGGAACCCTGGAATGCCATCGCCAGCTGTCCGGATCTCAGCAATACATCCGGTCCGTTCTCAGAAAGTGTCTGGCTGCTTGGCATAGAACCGTCTTTGATCAGCTGCTCAACATACTGCATAGCCTTAATGGTATTCGGATCATCATATCCTGAAGTCTTCTTGTCATCCGATATTACTTTTCCGCCCATATCATAAATGATATTGTAGTAACCTTCGTGGTTTGTATCACTCTTCATTCCCAGACCATACTGTGATCCGTCTGCTTTTGTCAGTTTCTTCGCTGCTTCAGCAAGGGTATCCCATGTCCATGTATCATCCGGATATGCCACACCGGCTTCGTCAAACATAGTTTTGTTATACCACAGTGCTATCGTATCGATGTCTTTTGGTACCGCATAAACATGGTCATTATAAGAATAAAGTTCTTTAATATCTTCCGGGAACTTACTCATATCCAGTTTATCACTATCCTTGATTTTATCTGTAAGATCAAGGAGCATATCATTTTCCATATATCTCTGTGCTTCGTTGGAATGCATCCAGAAAACATCCGGCATAGAGCCGCCCTGTGCTCCTGCTTCCAGCAGTGTCCAGTATTCATTCCAGGTAACAACCTGAATCTGTGTGGGAATTCCTGTCTCCTTTGTAAAATCATCCATAATCTTCTTTAAGCCCGGCTCCTGATAAGTATCCCAGATCATAACCGAAAGCGCATCTCCCGAAGCATTTTCATTGGTTGATGCATTATCTCCTGCTGCAGATTCCTTCGTGGTGTTGTCTGCAGCATTTCCGTCCCCTGTATTTCCTGTACTGCCGCAGGCTGTAAGGGATAATCCCATCATACCTGCCATAACAAGTGCGCATGTTTTTTTCCATTTTATCATTTTCTATATCTCCTTTTACCTTAATATAACTTTGTATGTTTTTATTTCAATATACTGTTTTTGTTTCTATTATCAAGTCTTTCAGCATATCATCAAACTTATTATGGGAATTATAGAGTCTGCAGCCTTATATTTCCAGCAATTTGACTAATACGCCTTTTTCTATGTGACTTATATTAACACTTTACACAAACCTTGTACATGCGGTGGTATTATTTCATTTATACCTTTATGTGTCATTTATACTCTGTCGTTGACGCTAGGACACATAATGGTATATAATACAAAGAATAAAATCTGAAAATAAGGAGCCAAAAGATGCGCGACTATCTTTTTTTAAGCAATGATTTTTTCGATATTACCATTTATCAATATGGCTACCAGCAATGTGAACCATTTCATACCTTTGGACCAGCGATGAGAAACCATTACCTGATACACTATATCATTTCAGGTACGGGCGTTTACCGTGCCGGCACAGAAAAATCGGAAGCAGAATACCATCTCCATGCAGGCCAGGCATTCTTGATCGAGCCAAACAGAGTCATTCATTATACTGCTGATGAAAAAGATCCCTGGGAATATATGTGGATTGAATTTGACGGATTAAAAGCAAAAGAATATGTAAATCATGCAGGTCTGTCACATGAATCACCGGTTTACAATTCCATAAATGAAGAAGGAAAAAAGAAAGTATATGCATATTTAAGTTATATCATTGACCATCCGGATTCCCCTGCCCCTGAGATTATGGGCTATACCTATCTGTTTTTTAGCGCATTGATCGAAAGTTCTAAAACCGCAAGGGCACTTCCCAAAAATGATATCAAGAAATTTTATATACAGTCTACGGTAGATTTTATTGAGAATTATTACATGAAAGATATTTCCGTGGAGGATATGGCAGCTAATCTGAGCCT
Organism: Robinsoniella sp. KNHs210; assembly: GCF_000686105.1. Taxonomy (NCBI): domain Bacteria; kingdom Bacillati; phylum Bacillota; class Clostridia; order Lachnospirales; family Lachnospiraceae; genus Robinsoniella; species Robinsoniella sp. KNHs210. The sequence continues at coordinate 807,410 of NZ_JMLZ01000001.1, read as the reverse complement.
GAACCGCAGCTATTTCAGCAAGCTTTTCAAAAAAATGACACAAAAAAGCCCACAGGAATTTTTAATCACATACCGCATTCATAAATCCTGTGAGTTTCTGCGTTCCACTGATATGACCATAGCCCAGATCTCTCCTCTGGTAGGCTATGCCAATCAATTTCATTTTACACGTGCATTTAAAAATATAATGAATATATCTCCAAATGAATGGAGAAAACGCAACCGTTATTAACAAAGTTTAGAACATATTATAATTTTATTTTGTATTGCTGCTTGTCGGAATACATTCGTTCGTCTGCTTCCCTGAACAATGTTTCCGCATCTTTATTGCTGGTACCTCTGACTGCAGAACCACTGGCAATAGAGATGTCATGGCAGTGCACTTTATTATAAATTCTAATCCGTTCCTTCAGTGCTCTATCCAATTCAGCCAGGTCAGCATCCTCTTTCTGTATCGCAACCAGGAATTCATCACCTCCGATTCTATAGACATCTCCTACACCGCCGTATTCCAGCTTAATACATTCTGCCGCCCCTTTAATTACATCATCACCGGACTTATGCCCATATAAGTCATTTGTCTGCTTCAGGTTATTTAAATCCAGCATAACAAATGCAAGCGGGGCTTTGTGCTCCTGGTTTTTATCCTTCTCTTTTTCCTCTTCCATAAATTCATCAAAGGAAATGCGGTTCAAAGTCTGTGTCATCATATCCGAATACGCCATTTTCTCATAGAGTTCAAACTGCGTCTTCTCCTTCAGATAGAGAAACAGTTCTTCATAATTTAAATAAATCAGAATAACAAGAAAGACGATCAGTCCATATATGAAAAACTTGCTGTTATCCTCCATTGGATTCGTATAGAAACGGATCAGTGCAATAATTGAAAAAACAGTCAGACACAGAATTGCATATAACATCCCTTTTGCTTTCCTGGAATTCATCTTCACCGCTTCATATATTAAAAATGCCACCAAAATGATAATCACCAAAAACATCATCGTATGCGTAATAATCAGCATCTGCGGGAAATCAGCTATATTACCCATGTAAAGAAGACTCTGGACAATCATATTTACCCATAATACAGTTTGTATCTGCTCAATATATTTACCTTTTTTTTCACATATATTCTTTACAAAAGATAAAATATAGACAGGCATTGCCATAAAACTGATAAAAGAGAGGATACATAAGGCCACGCTGTTCCCGATCATAAGCTGTGACAATTCCGAATCGGACCAAATCCACACCGAAGATATCACCATGAATAATCCCAGATATAAAAATGAATCAAAATTATAATTAAACTTTTTGATATACAGCCCGGAATAAACGACCAGCAGCACAATACCAAATAACAAAAGAAATAAGATACAGCCAATCTTTCCTACATTGCTGTATAATACTTCTGTAACATATGCCCCTGTCGTTCCTATTTTAACCGAACCAACTCCTCCCGATAAATTTTTATAGGGACGCTCTAATTCTATGGTAATATCCTTACCGCTGTCCTTTGCAGATACCGGTATCTGGCAGGAAATGTACCCCAGCATATTCCCCACAGGAGGCTTTGTATCAAAACCATATTCATAGACACAATCCTGTCCGATATTCACCCTTACCGTTTGATATCCATTATTAAATATTATTTTTTCTCCATCTTTCACCTGGGGAAGCTGATTTTTAAGCTTTATGTACCCTGATTCATTTTTCAGTTTAAATGGAAAATGAACCGCTTCTCCCTCTTTTCCTTCCAGCTGCCAGCCATCCTGAAATAGCCTGCATTTCTCCACCTTCGGACGGACATCCGGCAGAGCTGATGTATGAATTACATTTAATAACATAGTAATCAACAGTATACCGGACAGACATGTTAATATTCTTCTAAATGTATTTTTATTTTTTTTGTTCATATATACCTGCTCCGTTATTCCTGAATCTCATTGAACAATACTTCATTCAAATGTAAAGACTCAACTTTGTGAACGTATCTTCTTTAAGATATTTTATCACACTCAACAACAAAACACTATATCATTTAGTCCCCCAATTTCACATACCGAAACTTTGGACTTTTACCCTTCTGTATAATAAGATAAATCAGAATCCATACCACACTGTGAACCAGCAGAATTACAATATTCATGCCTGCCTCTTCCATCCTGCCATGAAGCAAATCCATAAGACCGTAAAATGTTGCGCTGGACGGCAGCAGATACGATAACCCCCGTACTATGCTCTCTTCCGGGGCCACCAAATAGCAGACGATCGGCGGTGCGATAAATATTATCATAACAATTTTCAAGTACACAATGCCTACCATAAGTCCATCTGCTATCCGCCCGATAAATACCCCCGCCAATGCTGAAATAAAGGCAGAAAAGATGATCAGAAGCAGTATCCCGGGAATCCCGGATAACTCCGGACGCATGCAAACCCATGCCGTCAGAATTGTGGAAACCACGCCTCCGGCAAACCCCAGCAGGATTTTCTGCAGCAGATAATTCGTCGGTGTCATAGGCAGTATTTCATTAATCAATGCCACCCCATCCTCTTTTTCCCCAATGATACTCATGGCATTAAAAGTACATCCCATAAACATAGCCGTCACCATTGTAATGACAATCAACAAAGATTTTAACACATTGCTGTCACTGGCATTTGGAAGAATTTTCACATTCCCGTCTTGAAATGAACCGCGGTTTTCATAGAGATTCGGAAGGGAATCCGCGATTTTAACACTGACACTCAGTTCATCTCCTGCCAGCATCGTCTGAATGCCATCTCCATTCTGCATCACCCCAATCATTTGAGACGAGGGCTCCAGAATCTGTGCTTTTAGTTCCTGAATACTTCCAAACGGTGTTACGATTCCGCTTTCTTTAAGCCAATCTACCGTTTCTTTCGGCAAATCATTTCCGATGATACCAAAAGATATTTCATTTACAGCCGTAAAACTTGCTGCAGATATAAAATGAATGGCAATTCCAACAATGATCGGCAGTAAAAATGAGAGGATACACATTTTATCTTTACTGATATTTTTCAGCTGATATTTTAATCCGTTCATTCTATCCCTCCTTTGTCATTTCCCGGCTTAAAACTCTCCGGGCAAAATAAAACAGCAATCCAATGGCAGCGATACATACAAGATAATAAATGCTATTTGCGTTAGGAGTATTAAAATAAGCATTCTTCATAGCCATAAACAAATGGTACATTGGATGAAAGTCTATCCATCCCCAGGATACATTTGTCTGCCCTGCAAGAAAAACCGGGGTAGTAACAAATATAGCTAACACCAGATAGAGTAATGAAAACTGCTTAAAATCAGGAATCCATACGGCACAGAGGAAACCGGCCAAAGCCATAATGGTAGAAAGTATCCCCACCTGAAGCAGCACATCCGGCATTACAGCCAGCGCAGAAGGAATCCCTAAATTGAAAATCGTCAGTAATACTGCAAATAGCAGGTCGGACAGGAAAAATAATAACAGCTTAGAACCTATAAATGCAGCTTTACTTATAGGCAGAATGCTATGAACACGGATCACCCCCATCTGCTTTTCTTTAAACAAGGTTGATGCAACACCCAGGAAACCTACCGCAGCCAGTTCGAAAAATAAGAACTCACTGGTGATCTCACGGCGGTTTTTCATTTCTTTATTATTGGTTCCGATTACCACGGCACGATTACCACTGGTATTTGAAATCAGTGACCGGGCATAAGCAGCCCGATAATGGTCTGCCTTACTGCTTCCGGAGCTGGTCATTATGATTTCCGGTGAATCTCCACTGGCATCAATCCCCACAGAGTACCCATCCAAGCAGACCTTCTGCAGCTCTTCTTTTGAATTTACCACGGTTACATCCGCTGATGCATTGAACTGGTTTCCCATAGGGTCAAATAAGTAAACCGGATAAATATCCTGGTCGGTCTTCACATAGACGAAGTTGATATAACAGGTATACAGGATCAGTGATCCCAGTGCCAACAGAAAAAACCTGCTGGAAAGCATCATTCGGAAATCTTTTTTAAGCAAAGACAGAAAACTGTTTACCATCAGGTCAGCCCCCTTCCCGTATATTGGATAAACATATCCTCCAATGTGGGTTCTTTGGAGTGGATGCTGATGATCTCATCATGGGGAAACGGAATTCCGGTTTCTAACTCCGGCGGCAGAATCATCTTGCTTTCCCGTTTTCCAAGATACAGATACTCTACAACAATTTCCTTACTGCTGTTACGCTCCTTTAATTTCTTAGGCGTATCAAGTGCTGCGATAGTTCCATTGGAAATAAATGCGACTCTGTCACAAAGCAGATCTGCATCGTGCATATTGTGGGTGGTGAGAAATACCGTCGTTCCCTTCCTGCGTTCCTCTTCTATAATATTACGAAATAAAACAGCTCCCGCCGGATCCAGTCCACTGGTAGGCTCATCCAGGAACAAAAGCCTGGGATTACTAAGCAAGGCACGCGCCATACTCACCCGCTGACGCATACCTTTGGAATAAGTAGACACCTGCTTTTTCAGATAATCCGGCTTAAATTCCAGTTTTTCCAGAAGTTCACCTATATCGCGCCGCTGCTCTCTGGGATAAAATGATGCAAAGTAATTCAGATTATCCAATGCACTTAAATTGGCATATAAGTATGGGAACTCAAAAAGCACGCCAATCTTTTGATGAAATTCAGTAGGATCCAGTGACGGATCCTTTCCAAATAGAGATATCTCCCCTCCATATCCTTTTAAAATCCCGGTCAGTATTTTTTGTGTCGTAGATTTACCTGACCCGTTTGGGCCCAGAAATCCAAATATTTCTCCTGTTTTCACCTTAAAATCAAGCCCGTGGAGTGCCTGTTTATTTTTACTGTAAGAAAACGTCAGCTCTTTTACCGCAATCATTCTTCATCCCCCCACCGATTTCTTCTGCTGTCCTTGCGTTCCTTTTGCTTTCTGCTCCACCACTTCATAAATTTCACCTTGGCGGGGATAATCACCGCTGCGCCTGCAAGAATTAACAGCCACCAGTACCATTCCATATCTAAAAACTTCATTATAAAACCTCCTTTTCTAAAGCGGGACAATTCTCAAACACATTTTAGAAAACGAGGTTGAAGTTGAAGTGTGGCTGCTGTGAAATCGGTGTGAAATAATTTTAATGACTATTCTTATTTTGTAACAAAGGTGGCACAAAGGCCGGCCGCAAGCTGTGCCAGGATTAGTCCTGTTAATCCCCATATGTTTGTAGAGACAAACAGGAACTGTTGATAATGCTGCCGTGACCTTACTTTAGGACGCACTTACCACGCGTTAAATATTGATAAGGAAGTTTTTCCTACAAGGCGGTGTAGCATTAAACTATGCCGCCTTGCTTTGCAGGACGGCGTTTGCTTTTACCGTCAGGATTGCCCGAATTTTTCTGCTTGTATCGCGTGCGTAAAAATCGTTCTCGACATTATTCAATGGTTTTCGACAATATTTCTCGACCGCGAATAGCCGCAATATACCAATAAGGTAAATTAAATTTGTTCCTCAAAATTGGGATTCATCGGGCTTAACTACTCTGCGACTATGAAGCCGATTTACGCACACTGACCTCTGCACAGACCAGCCCCGCTATATGCTCCGCCGTTTCATTTGTCAACCAAAAGAACATTCCGTCATTACGGCACTTTTTATGTGTTTCGCCATTCAAGGCATAAACAAAACCCTTCACGCAGGTATCACTACAAGCATTGGGGTCAATCAGTCTCTTACAATCACGAGAAGTAGTCATTTCCTTTTGCATATCAGCAGGCAGAGAAGCAAGTATGTCCTCATACTTGCCGGCGTTGTCACCGTAAATCCGCGCCAAAATACCCGACTTTCTAAAAACCCAATTCATTACTGTTTTCTTTTTTAACTGGTATGAAGCAGTATAACCGCTCTTTACTTCCTTGATGACAAGGTCACACCCCTGTTCAATAAGTTTATTATTAAGTTTCTCTACAAACGCTTGATGTTCTGGCGTAACTGCCATTAGAAACTCATTAAACGAAACCTTTTCTTTTGCCATTATCTTTTTCCTCCACAAATTCCAATCTGACAATTACGCAAACTCTGCTATCACTATCTCGTTTCCGTCAATATCTTTTAAGGGAACCTCGTAAGTTCCCCAATTATCTGCAATTGGCCCATCCCAATAATCATGAATAGTAATTACCTTTTCCATAGCCCCACCCCCAAAACACTGTCTACAAAAGCATTATACTAAACTATCAAGAAAAAAGCCATACGTCCCCCATAAAGCAGGGCATTATAAACGATAAGAGGACAGCCATTTTATAAAAACTTATCCTCTTAAATAACTTTTAATATGGTAGTCTTGTCATATTTTTGCGCCAATTTTTACTTGCTGCTAAAAGGATTATGCCCGCAAACGCGTATGGTTGCTGGCCATTCTAGCTTTTTTGCTTTTCGCCAACAGCTCCGGCGTTGAGTGGACGCCCTTGCGGGCAGAGTAGAAATTCCGTTTTCTCTAAAAGTCCAGCGCATTTTTACTACCCTTTTAGCCAGGATCTTTGCTGATACTACACAATCCAAATCTGTATTTTGAATTGAAAACAAAATATTTTTGATGTATAATGTTATTTATCATGCGACTAATGAACTGTTTCGTAAAATACACAAGGTGTTTTAATGGATTGGAGGACTCCCTTTGAACCACAAATTACTGAGAGTGACCTGTCTGCTGTCATCCACGATTATGCTTCTCTCCGCCTGCTCCAGTCAGACACAGGAGAATGAAGCTCCTTATCAGGAAGCACAGCGATATGAGTGGGGCGAAATCACAGGCCGGACAATTACCGTATGGGGAGACCGGGATGATCTGTCCCGTCCTTATATGGTAAACGCGTTTAAAGATTATCAGGAGAAAACCGGTAATCTTATAGAGGTGGTTCCCCTTACAAAGAGTGAACTGAACAAAGAGGTTCCGCTGGCGTTTTCAGCAGAAGGGGCGGAACGTCCCGACATGTTGCTCGCTTACGGCGGGACCAACGTGGAGAACCTGAATCCCGACGAAAACTTTTACGATTTTACAGACGCGCCCTGGATCGATGACCTTTCGGACACCGCGCTTACGCAAGCCGTTTTTAATGGAAAAGTCATAGGTCTGCCGCATGGCGAAGCGTCGGTTTCCGGTATGCTGTATAACAAAGAGGTTTTTAAAAAATATAATTTGGAAATCCCCAAAACGCAGGATGAATTTTTGGATGTATGCGAAACGCTGCTCAAAAATGGCGTGACGCCGGTTTATTTGCCCTACGCAGAAATCACCATGCTTCTGTATCAGTTTCCTATGGACAGCTTTTTACAGGATCAGTCCGTTTTGGACAGCCTGAATAACGGAACGCTATCCTATGCAGATGTTCCGGAAATGAGAAAAATTGTGCAGTGGTATAAAACCATGTCTGACCAGGGCTATTTTGGCAAGGATTATCTGGGCAACGACTGGAACGGCATGGACCAGGCGCTGCAAAACGGAAGCTATGCGATGATGCTGTGCTGGGACACTTGGCTTTATACCAGCTATACGGGAGACCCTTCCAAAATCGGCATCATGCCCGCTTTTATGGGTGTTCCCGAGGATGGCTGTTTTGAAAGCGCGAACATCATCCTGTGCCTTGCCAGCAAAGAAAGCTCCCAGCTGGATGTTACACTGGATCTGATTAATTTTATGGCGGATCCCTGCAACTATAACAGGCACTACGAGGGCATTTACACAGCGCCCGTGTTTAACGACCAAAGCGGCAGCATTACAACGCCCCAATATATGGAGGCGGAACGGCTGATTAACAAGCTTTTTTATCCGTCCACCGCTTGGTCGCGCGTGCGTGGGTTTTCTCAGATTGACGCCTCTTACATTCAGCAGTATATGCAAAACGAGATCTCTTTGGAGGATTGTTTAACGGCAATGAATGATGCCAGACTGAAACGTATTCATTTTGGAACATAAAAAATCATGATTTAATAGCAATAAGGGGGTATTTCTTTGTCTGGCAAGAAGAATACAAGTGATAAACGCAATCGTGTGATGATCGCATCGGCTATTTTGGTGGCTTTCCTCATTGTTTTTATTTGGGTCATCTCATCCTATATTATCCGCTTTGACAGGGAATTGGAGGCCGAAAACCGGACACGTCTGGACGAGGTATCGTCCTATACAATTTCTCATATGACCAGTGCTGTTGCCGAAACCCAGGATGCGCTCCAGGCTGTCGCCTCCGCCGTTAGTTCCATCGAGTCGAATACCACCAAAATGGAATATCTCAACCAAATTGCCACACAGTACAATTTTGCTTATATCGGCTGCGCTGGTACGGATGGAATGCTCTACTCGACCATGCCGTCTGAATCGGTGGACATCAGCGGGGAGGAATATTTCAAATCAGCCCTCCGCGGGGAAAGCAGCATTTCAAACCTGACCAGAAAAATTTTTCGGGACAGGGCCGCCAGCGGTATTTTGCTGTCAGTACCCATGGGAAAGGATTCCCCCAAGGGCGCGCTGGTCGCCATGATGGAGATATCGCACTTGAGCGCCGCCCTGAGCCTTGAAAGCTTTGGAGGAGAGGGGTATTCCTATGTCATTGATAAAAATGGAACGATTATCATGCGCACCCAAAGCCTCGATTTTAACAATTTGTTTAAAGCGTGGAGAACGGCAAAGTTTACCAACGGAACCAGCTATGAGAATTTTCTCGATGATCTAAGCAACAAGCGCAAAGGGGTTTTATACTACAGCTATTTGGGCGTAAAGAAAGTAGCCTATTATGCCAATATCCCGTTTAACGACTGGTATCTTATAAACATCGTATCGGAAGAAGTCGTCTCCGGTAAAGCGGACAGAATGACAAAAGAGATGGTCTTTATCGGCGTGGCTATTCTGCTGGGTTTCTTTGGGCTCTTGCTCTTAGCACTGCGGTCCTATGGCGTCTCTCAGGATAGCCAGCAGGCCAACAGCGCCAAGTCGGCGTTTCTGGCCAATATGAGCCATGAAATTCGAACCCCCATGAACGCGATTGTCGGCATTAGTGAAATATTGCTGCGGGATGGCTTGACTGCAGGCCAGCGCAGCAAGGTGCTGACCATTCTTAATTCCGGAAAAGGCCTTTTGACCATTATCAACGATATTTTGGACCTGTCCAAAATAGAGGCGGGGAAATTCACCATTGTCGAAGAACCCTATGAGCTGGAATCCATGCTGTACGATTTAACCATGATCGCGGCGGTCCGTATTGGCGAAAAGCCCATTGAATTTATGGTGGAAATTGATCCGCTGCTCCCGCGCAGCTTTGTGGGGGATATGGGCAGAGTCAAGCAGATTCTAATAAACATCATCGGAAACGCCATCAAGTTTACAATCAATGGCAGCATCCGGCTGATTATAAATGGGAAACAGGACAATGGGCAATGGCTTCTGGAGATGGAGGTTCGGGATACCGGAATCGGTATTCGTACCGAGGATCTGGATAAGCTGTTTGCAAGCTTTACGCAGGTGGACACCCAGCGCAACCGCAACATTGAGGGCACCGGGCTGGGGCTGTCCATATCGCAGGGGCTGTGCAGGATGATGGGCGGTGCGATTACCGTGACCAGCGAATACGGCAGGGGATCCTCCTTTGTAGTGAGGCTCCGCCAAGGAATCGACGGCGTGGAACCTGGGATCATTGTGCCTGACCCAGCCCGATACAGGCTGCTGGTGTGTGAGCCCTCGGATATTCTGCGGGACTATGAAAGTGCCTGTATTGACAAGCTGGGCCTGCGGTACGATATTTGCCAATCGGAGGACGAGTTGATCCGGAAGGCCGCACAGGGCGCATATACGCACATATTGGCGTCCAGCCAAACACTGAGGCTGCTACCGGCTGGTGAGGAGGCGTTGTCGCAGCGGATCGCGATATACCGGCTCAATGAACATGCGTTTATCGATACGGCATCAAGTAATATCTTTATTCCGATGTTCCAGTTACATCTGCCCTACCTATTGCGAGGCTCTTCAGAATGTATTGGCAGTCCTAAAAATATAGGTGTGGTGGTCGGAGAATTACACCAGATGCCCTATGTCTCCATTCTAATCGTGGACGACAACATCGTCAATATTCAGGTGGCAAAGGGCCTCATGGAGCCTTATCACATGCAAATTGACTACGCTGTTTCCGGAGAGGAATCCATCCAGCGCGTGGAGGCGGGCGGCTATGACCTTGTGCTGATGGACCACATGATGCCCGGCATGAGCGGCATTGAAGCTCTGCATCAGATTCGCGCCCTTTCCAAGGAAGGATGCGGGACGCTTCCCATAATCGCGCTGACCGCCAACGCGACCAGCGACGCGCGCAGCATGTTCCTGCAAGAGGGATTTGACGATTTCCTCTCCAAGCCCATTGAAATGCAGAAACTTAACGAGGTTTTGCGAAAATATCTGAAAGACCTGAATGAGTCGCGTGCGGCGGCGCACTCGGAGGGTCCCCCTGTGCAGCACGCGGATGCGCTTTTGTCAATCTGGACTGATATTGGGTTTGAGAATATGACCTACGGCGAGGTAGATTTTGGAAAAGGGCTGGCGATGGTGGGTTCCCCCACCGCCTATACCGGCATTCTGTCAACCTACCTGCGTTCCACCAAGGAAAAGCTCCCCGCCCTGAAAGAGTGGTTGGAAACGGACAAAAACCGCTTTGTCATTGAAATTCACGGGCTAAAGGGGGCCAACGCCGCCATCGGTGCAGTGCAACTGTCGGGATTAGCGGCAGAAATGGAATTGCTGGGTAAAACGGATCGGTTTGACGGCATTGGGAAGCTACTGGCTGTTTTTACTAAGAGGAACGAATCGGCTTTCCACGAGATCGAAGAATTTCTTACGCAGTCCACCGCAACTGTCCCCCAAATCAGCTTTGGGCAGGAAGGGGACGGCAGAAAGCATATCGTGGTGGTGGATGACAATCCAGTCAATTTGGATTTGGCGGAAAGCGTTTTGCAGGTGGATTACCGCCTGACCAAGCTGGAATCCGGCGAAGCGCTGCTGGATTTTCTGAAGCAGAAGAAACCGGATATGATCCTGTTGGATATTCAGATGCCGGGGCTCAGCGGCTACGAAACGCTGGAACAGATCCGTCAGCGCAAGGAATGGAAAGACATCCCCGTTATCTTTTTAACTGGGCAAAACGATGTCCAGAGTGAGCGCATGGGCTTCCGCCTGGGTGCAAAGGACTTCATCCGGAAACCCTTTGACCACGTGGTCATGAGCGCCCGCATCAAATCTCAGATGGAACTGTATCAGTATCAGATGGAGCTGCGGGAAATCATTTGTGAAAAAACCACGGAGGTTGAGGAACTACAGCATGTTATTACCATAACCTGGGCGGAAATCATTGAATCCAGAGATGGTACCACAGGTAACCATGTTCGTCATACTACAAATTATTATGAGGCATTACTGAGGGTGGTATATGAGACTCCCGCTTATCAGGAGGGCTTAAGCAAAGAAAGCATACCAGATTTGCTTCGCGCCTCCGCCCTACATGATATTGGCAAAATAGGCATCAACGATACGGTACTCAAAAAACCCGCCGCGCTCAGCAAGGAAGAATTTGATTACATGAAGACTCATTCGCAGATCGGCGCGGATATGATTCAAAAGATTATCGACAGAAGCCGTGCGGACCGCTTTTTACTTTACGCGCGGGACATGGCGCTGTATCATCATGAGCGGTGGAACGGCACCGGCTACCCCTGCGGGCTGAAAGGAGACGAGATTCCGCTTTACGTTCAGATCCTGACGATCGCGGACATCTTCGATGCGCTGACAGCTGTGCGCCCCTATAAACGAGCATTTACCTTTGGGGAGGCACTTGAGATTATGAACAAGGACCGCGACAACATTTATTCGCCTGAGCTACTCGATGTGTTTCTTGCACACCAGGAGACTTTCCAGAAGATGTTGGACAACAAGGAACTTTGATGATCAGCAAAAAGCTACAGAAAGCGGAATGAAACGCAGGAATACTAATTACTTGTGACTAGGCAACACTATCATAGGAAAGACGTCTTACATTTTCTTCGTTCCTTACTAATTGGTGACTTTCTAAAAATGAGCGCAAAAAAGAGGTATCGTTGCCCCTTAAAATAATGGATATATGCGTGTATTCATGTCACCCAATAGGAGCTATAAAAGTCCGTATTCATGGGCGTTACAGACACTGAAATGCCAAGGGCAGGGACTTTATACACCTACCCGTCAAAATGGCATTCTACTGCGTGACAAAACGAGCGCACCGCCGCTTTGACGATACGCTCGTTTTTCCACACACTGTTTGTCAGCCGTTTTATTAGGTTAATTGTTACGTCCTTATCCCTATTTAACGTGCCCCCTGTAAACCTCTTTTTTAAAAGGAAACAGCGGTATTGCCCCCTCCCCCCAAAGACCAACCGCCTTCTTCAGAGCCATCATTGGAATCGGCTGTTGAATAATTACTCCATAATAGGCATTGCAAAATAAAATTCCACTCCGTCCGTACAATTGTTAACACCATAATCCATATCCTGCATAGCCAGTATCTGCGCCACAATCGCAAGTCCCAGTCCTGAACCGTTGTGGTTTGCCCGGTTACTCTTATAAAATTTCGTCCAGATTTTTGAAAGCTGCTCTTCCGGAATCGTCATTCCCTGATTATAAATGGAAAAGTACAGCTTAGAGTCTGCAACGTGAACAGAGATCCTTATGATCCCACCGGGTATCACGTTCTTTTTCCCATTAATAATCAGATTATCCAATACCTGCTCCATTCGTCCCTTATCCGCATTGACATAAACCTTTTGCCCCGGCAGCTCATACTCCAATTGAAAATCATCGTCCGGAATATCCATTAACAGCCTGCCTCCAACTGTTTCCGTAAATTCTATAAAATCAAAACGTTCCGGCTGAAGCTTTACTGCACCGGCTTCTAATGCTGACAGATCCAGTAACGAAATGATCATCCGGTTCATAAGCTCTGTTTCAGAAACTATGACCTGGGTATATTTCTTTTGTTTTTCCGGATCCGTTTCATCCTGCAGGCCTTCTGCATAGGCACGAATCACGCCTAACGGCGTCTTCATTTCATGAGACAGATGATCTGTCAGTTCTTTACGCTGGGCAAGGAGCTTTTGTTTTTGGTCTACATCCTTTTCCAGTTGGGCATTGACGCTTTCCAGCTGCGAAAGTGACTGCTGCAGGTTAGACGCAAGCGTATTTAAGCTGACTGATAATTCTCCGAACTCATCATCGGATTCGATCGTACATGCCTGGGAAAAATCTAATTTTGCCATTCGTCCTGCTGTTTTATTGAGTAAATCTATCGGATTTGTAATATATCGGCCTAATAAATAATTAACGCCCAGGATTGTACAAAGCATCAGGAAAAACCATATGACAGAAGCAGCGGCACTGCTCACCGGCAATTCTTCCACCAGAATATAGAAAAAAACAATTGCCCCACCAGCTGCTTTCGAGAGAAAAAAGACCTTTTTTCTTACGGTGCGAATCCCGAATAATTCTTTTACCTTATTACATCTATTCATAACGATCCCTCAAATTTATAACCGGAACGGATAAGTGTAACGATGAGACTGCCTTCACTTCCCAACTTTTGCCGCAAGGTCTTAATATGGGTATCTACCGTACGGCTGTTTCCTTCAAAATCATATCCCCAAATCCGGTTTAGAAGCTGTTCCCTGGAAAATACCTGTCCTTTGTTCTTCATAAATAAGTGCAGTAATTCATATTCCTTATGGGTAAGTTCTATCCCCTTCCCATCCACATATACCTCGTGGGATCCCGGTATTAGCGTAATCTTCCCTGCATTCACAAAATCTGTCGCTACCATCAGTGAACGTTTTAAAAGTACATTCACCTTTGCCAGCAGTACCCCTGGACTAAAAGGCTTCGTCATATAGTCATCTGCACCATAGCTGTATCCCCTTAGCTTATCTTCTTCCTCTCCTTTTGCTGTGAGCATTATAATAGGCATGCCGCTCATTTCCCGTGCGAACCTGCAAACAGAAAAACCATCCATATGAGGCATCATAACATCTAATATCATTAAATCCACAGGAGTATTTTTTAAAATAGTCAACGCATCAATCCCATCATCAGCAGTCAGGCATGAATGCCCTCCTCTTTTCATATACTCTACTATAATTTCCTGCATATTCTGTTCATCTTCTACAACTAAAATCTGTGCCATAACAGTTCACCATCTCCTTTCGGGAGCTCCTGCTCATTTGTTTCTGAATAAAATACTTCGTTTTATATATTGGGGTTTAGCTGAGTAAGGGACGCTTTGTAGATGTAGGTAGTGTACGGAAAGACGGGTGTGGGAAACTGGCATGGGCTCCGTCAGCTGGCCGCAGAACTGGTATTTTCTAACCTTTCCGAAGCGCTTTTTGGCGGCACGCGGGCATTCACCGAGAAATCCTGATGCATTTCTCGGTTCAGTACCCGCTTAGTATCCGATGGGAGCCAGTCGAATACTATCCGCCAAAAAACACTTCGAAAAGGTAAGTAAATACTCAGCTCTGCTCTACGCTTCCTCCGCCCATACAAGCTTCCCACTCCCATCTTTCCGAGATTCAGTTTACTGCCACAAAGCTGGTTTTCTCAGCCTGGTGGAGACCCTTGGGCTGTGACGGGCTGTTCGTTTTTGGATGCAGCAGAGTGTGTTACGGCAGTTCAGTGTGAAAGGGGGATGATAAGACGAAATTTTACCTGCTTTCCTGATCACAGACTTAACTGGATGTAGGTACTATAACCACAAATATACTGTAGTAGAATTTAGAGACAGTTCACAGTGATAACATCCAGCTGGTTTATTGGTTTATTGGTTTTTAAGTGTTCTATGCCAATAGCGTACAGCATGCCACAACCCCGGGGCCCAACCATGCTGAGAAAACCAGCTTTGTATCAATAAACTGCATCCCGGAAAGAGAAGGGGGCGGACCATGGCAGGCGTTTGGAAGGCGTATAGCAGATCTGAGCATTTACTTACCTTTCCAGAGTGTTTTTTGGCGGATAGTATTCGACTGGCTCCCATCGGATACTAAGCGGGCAGTGAGCTGCGAAATGCATCAGGATTTCGGAGCGAATGCCCGCGTGCCGCCAAAAAACGCTCTGGGAAGGTTAGAAAATGCCAGTTCTGCGGTAAGCCTTCCAAACACCTGCCATGGTCCGCCCCCTTCTCTTTTCGCGCACTACTTCCATCTACAAAGCGTCCCCTTCCTCAGCTAAACCCCAATTTAAGCTGAATTTGTATAATACTAAAGCGCGTCTTCATATAAGATACCTATATCATGTATTCTGCGCTTCATTTCTGTACGGATATGTAACGGCTCTAAGCACTCACATTTATTCCCAAAACTAAAAAGAATATTGTAGTAGTATTCATTCTCTATGAAAGGAAAACTAACAATATAATGATCATTGCCGTCAGGCGTAAAGTGTTCATAATCGCAAAAATCAAGTACCCTGTCTTTGACAGATTTATGAATACGGATTTTGATTGTATTTTGCATAGTTGCTAAAATATCCGCAAAATCTAGAATTGGTTTTTGATAATCTCGTGGTGTAAAAGATTCCTCTTGTATTTGTAGATTTGATATGCGGCATATTTTGAATAAGCGAAAATCATTTCTTTTAAGGCAATACCCTTGCCAATACCAATGGCTATTTTTCAATATAAGCTGATACGGCTCGGCTGTTCGTGCAGTTATGTTGCCATAGCGGTCTTCATATTCAAAGGTAAGCAGTTTGCTTTCCAGTAAAGCTGTTTTGATGATTTCTAAATATGCCTGAATATTTCTGTTGCCTATCCACGGACTTAAATCTATGTGAATCTGATTTGCTTTTAATTCAATGTCTTTTGCTCTGTCAGCGGGTATAAAGCTCTTAACTTTTGCAAGGGCATTTACCAGTTCATCCCCTCGTATCATGGTAGGAAGATTGGAAAGCCCCATCAGGATAGCGGAAAGATCTGCCGTCGAAAAAACTTTTTTATCAATCTTATATTTCTGCATGATTTCAAATCCACCGCCAACTCCAGGTGCAGAACAAATGGGAATCCCCGCCATGTTTATAGTGTCTATGTCACGGTAGATTGTGCGGGGTGAAACTTCAAACATATCTGCTAACTCCTGTGCGCCTATGCGCTTTTTTTCAAGGAGTATCATTATAATGCTTACAAGTCTGTCAATTTTCATCTGACAGCCGCCTTTCAATTTTTAAAGATTTTTATTTTTATCATTATAGATTATTGCCATAATGTTGTCAACAATTACATGATACAATAAACAAGCAAACAAATAAATCTACCTATCAGGAGGAAACACTATGCAGAAAAAAGCCTTAGTAATAATTGATATTCAAAATGATATAACAAAGAATTACAAGGATATCATTGAGAATATCAATAAAGCTATTGATTGGGCAGTCAATAATAATATTCATGTTGTTTATATAAGGCATGAAAATTTATCAGCCGGCACGAGGACTTTTAAACCCAATACAGAAGGAGCAGAATTAGCTTCAGACTTGAAAATCGTCTCAAAAAATGTTTTCAAAAAATGCAAAGGAAATGCATTAAGCAGTGAGGGTTTTACGGACTTTATTAGTGAAAATGAAATATGCGAATTCTACATAACAGGAGCAGATGCTGCTGCTTGTGTTAAATCAACCTGTTACAACTTACGCAAAGCTAATTATAGGGTTAATGTATTATCAGATTGCATTACAAGTTATGATAAAAGGAAAATTGACGAAATGCTGCACTATTATGAAAGTAAAGGCAGTAAGATCATTGGTTTAAATGAATTGTCATAAGTTTCATTTTTTAATCCTCTGCCAAAAGATAAAAACCGTCATTTAGTAGTTGATAGTTCATGTTCAAAAATTAATGCTTAGCTGAACAGCGGTTTTAAGAAAATAAAAGCCGCTGTTCTCTGCCGTAAGTAAATTGAATTCTTCTCCTTATAACGCTCCCACAATATTGTGGGGTACATATGATTCTTCCAGATAATTCATTTCATCCTGTGACAATATAACCTTAAAACTGCCTGCTGCATCATCAAAATACTTTGCTTTTGTTGCACCGATAATTGGCACTGCAACACCTTTTGCAAACTGCCAGGCAAGGGCAATCTGAGTCATGGTTGCATCTTTTTTCTCTGCCAGTCCGGATACTCTCTTTACTATTTCCATATCACTTTCCCGGGTCTTATCATATTTACCTTTTGCCGTTACATCCGTTCTGCTTCTTAAAGTATCTGCAGACCAGGTAGGACGTGACAGCCTTCCGGCAGCCAGCGGACTGTACGGTGTTCTTGCCACATTCTGATCTTCGCAGGCCGGGATCAGTTCTCGCTCATCCTCACGATAAAGCAGATTATAATGATTCTGCATCGATACAAATTTTGTCCAGCCATTCTTTTCAGCGGTATACTGCATCTTCATAAACTGGTATCCATACATAGCGGAAGCACCAATGGCACGAACCTTACCTGATTGGACCACCTTATGCAGGGCCTGCATGGTCTCTTCTATTGGCGTATCATAATCAAAGCGGTGAATAATCAGCAAATCTATATAGTCTGTTCCCAGGCGTTTGAGCGAAGATTCCACCTCTCGCGGTATTGCTTCCCCTGAAAGTTTTCCATCATTGAAATAAACCTTTGTGGCCAGAACGACTTTATCTCTTGCTATATTATTTTTAACCGCCCTGCCCAGATACTCCTCACTTGTTCCTGCGGAATAACAATTAGCCGTATCAAAAAAATTAATCCCCAATTCTAATGCATGTTTGATAATCTCTTCACTTTCCTGTGGGTTCAGGGTCCATGCATGCATTTTGCTTGCCGGGTCACCAAAACTCATACAGCCTGCACATAAACGTGATACCTCAATGCCTGTATTTCCTAATTTTATATATTCCATTTTCATTCCGTCCTTTCCCGATTGCTATTAATTGTCATCCAGTTTGCTATGTCTTTTTTAGACCTCTGTACAGCGCTTCCATAAATGGGCAGTCCCGCCTCTACCATTGCTCCGGGACATAATCTGCTGATATCACTTGTACTGCTGCCCATTCCACTGCCCTCGTGAGTGCAAAAAGGCATAATGGTTTTTCCGGTGAAATCAAAGTGTTCCAAAAAGGTAAACACCGCCATGGGCATAGTCCCCCAGTAATTAGGAAAACCCAGATAAATTACATCATACGGATCAATACTTTCCGGGTACGTTTTCAATTCCGGTCTGGCATTCCGTTTCTGATCTGCCTGAGCCTGTGCAATACATTCGTTATATTCCTTTGAATATGTCTGTATTGGCTCAATTTGAAATAGCCGGGCACCTGTCAATTCCTGTATAATACCAGCTGCGGCTTCTGTGTTACCGATATCCAGTGTCTTAATTATACCATTAACATAATTTTCATCCCTGCGTGAAAAGAACGCTATCAGTTCTGCCATTTAATCTACCTCTTTTCTATTATTTTTCTTTGTATTTTCCTATAGTTTATCTTAGTTTTCATTGACTTGGAATCTCCGATATGTTATCGTTGTATTAACATAAAGTTTATACACTTTAATTTTAGGAGGTAATATATGTACAATCAGATGCTGGATACATTTATAGCAGCTGCGGACTTCGGAAGTTTTACAAAAGCAGCAAAACATCTGTATATCTCGCCTACCGCCGTTATGAAACAAATAAATACATTGGAAAATCATTTGGATATAAAGCTTGTGGAACGTACCCCCTCGGGCATCCGTTTAACAGACTCCGGAGCTGTCATATATCAGGACGCTAAATTCATGATAGATTATTCAAAAAAATCCATTGCAAATGCCAAAGCCGCCAACCATGCTAAGGACACTACCTTTTGTGTGGGCACATCGCTTCTGAATCCTGCAAAGCCCTTTATGGATTTATGGTATCGTGTAAATAAAGATTTTCCGGAATATAAACTGCATCTTGTACCGTTTGAGGATAATTACGAAGGAATTCTTGGGGAAATAGGACTGCTGGGAGAAAAGTTTGATTTTCTGATAGGGGTATGTGATTCCAAAGCATGGCTTAGCCGCTGTAATTTTCTTGCCCTGGGCAGATACAAAAAAATGATTGCAGTCCCCAGAGAACATCGCCTTGCAGGAAATTCCTGCATTGATATCGAAGATTTATACGGTGAGACTCTGATGATGGTAGCCCACGGAGATTCCGGAGTGAATGATTTCCTCCGCAATGACCTGACGAAACATCATCCCAAAATTCAAATAGAGGATACTCCTCAATTTTATGATTTATCAGTATTTAACCGCTGCGCAGAGACCGGAAATGTCCTGCTTAGCATTGAGTGCTGGCAGGAGGTTCACCCGGGTCTTATATCAATTCCTGTGAATTGGGATTACAGCATCCCCTATGGCTTACTTTATAGCCTGGATGCACCAGAAGATGTCCTCAGATTTGTTAATATGGTAAAAACCATGGTATAGAATGACCGCTTTCGCCTTCCCACATATTATTGTATTCTTATTATAATTAATTAACTAACCTGAAAGGACAGTTCTTATTATGAAATGCCAAAGCTGCGGCACCATACTGAATGAAACTATAGTGAAATGCCCCTATTGTGGTTCCACGAACTTCCCCGGTGCCGAAAAAGAATATATGAATGAGCTACATGAGCTGCATCAGAATCTGGAGAAATTAGAAGATGTCCCTATGGACTACTTTGAAGATACTATAAAAAGTGAATCTTCACGTGTAGGAAAGCGCATTGGTATATCGCTCCTGATTGCCGCCCTTCTGGCACTTGGGATATTTTTATTGTTTCAGTTTAATGACAGCCAGTTAAAAAAACAGGACGCTGCCCAGACAGCCTGGGAACGTACGGCATTTCCGAAAATGGATGTCTGGTATGAGGAAGGAAATTACGACGCTGTTCTGAACTACATACTGACAGACTCCGAAACACAGAAATTTTCCACCTACAACTGGAAGCATTCTGACTTTATCTGGGCATATGCCGACTATCTCATAATTACGGACCCGGAGAACAACCGTGAAAAAGATATCATGACCGCCATGACTTCTCTTCTGATCATGACACGCCTTGAAGATATGCGTAAGGAAGATTCTGCTATGGTAAAAGCATATCAAAAAGAAGCAGAACAGATTTTAAATGAACGCTATCACATGAGTATAGATCAATTAAAAAAGCTTTATGATGAGGAGGTTAAAAAATGAAGTGTACTTTCTGCGGGGCACCCTTAACGTTAAAGGATGAAAAATGTCCTTATTGCGGTTCCCAAAATCCCGATATTTTGAAACACCGTTCTGATATGAAACATTATCAGTCGGAATTCAAAAAAACTCAGAATGACGTTTACACTACAACCCATAGATTTACAAGTATCAGTGTACGCACAAGCATCATTGCCATTTTGGTGATCCTGAATGTTGCCGCCTTTATCCTGGTCGGATCCGCCTGGCCCATATACAAAAGCGTTACGAAAAGCGCCTTACATAAAAATGAAGCTATCCATAAAGAAACCATGGATAATTTAATAGAAAACAGAAAATATATCGACCTGAATGCTTACTATAACTCAAACAATTTGTACCTGGGTGACGAATTTGATTCCTACACTGCAATTACCCGGGCTTCAGAGAGTTATAATAGTATCTTTGATTCCATTAATTCGCTGATTAATCCTGAACTTCATAGCAGCTGGTCTCCCAGATACCTGGTCTCCAGCCTCTCCTCCTATTATGAAACCATATCGGGAGAATATTTTTTATATGAGGGGAAATACCAGGCTGAACATCTGGCTGCATTAGATGATATTGATCAGAAGATTCAGCTGCTGCTGTCTTCCTTCTGCAATATGACAAAGGAAGATCTGCGTACGCTTCCCAACCTGTCTGCAAACGGAATTCGAGATATACTGGAAAGGAGATTAGACATCCATGAAGAAGAAACGAATTAGTATATCGGGCATCCTTATCATCATTCTGTCGATTCTATTTGTCTTTTTACTTGCTATGGGGATCGCACGCCTTAAGGAAGAATTCCAGGGCTATACAACATACGATGAACAATCTTTTTCCGGAGATCTGAAATACCAGGATTATGGGTCTATACTGCGAAAAACTTCACAAAACGAAGCCCGGGGTGCCAAAACAAATGAAATACTTGAGGAATATTATGCTCTGGCCCGCTACTATGAGGCTGCCGTAAATTACAGACTTTATACAGACAGCAGGCAAACAGAAAAAGCTGCTGCCTATAAAACCGTGATGAAACAAAAAGAAAAAGAAATGGGGCAGCTTCAGTCAGAAATACCTGCCATTCTGGATATCCTATCCATAAAATAGAAAAGTATTTAAAAGCGCTTGTCCATGATGTTATTTTCATGAACAGGCGCTTTTATTACCGTTTAATCGAAATCATTTTCATATAAATTTTCTACACGATCTCATCCAGCGGGCAGATCTATGCCAGATTAGTATCCGATGGGAGCACGCCTGCCATGGTCCGCCCCTTTCTCTTTCCGGGATACAGTTTATTGATACAAAGCTGGTTTTCTCTATGATAACTTCCACGCCATGCTCTTATTTTGCAGTTCTACCATATGTCTGTACATTCCCTTTTGTTTCAGAAGCTCTTCGGGTGCACCCTGCTGCACAATTCGTCCGTTTTCCAGAACAACCACCTTGTCAGCACTGGCTACTGTACGCATCCGATGTGCAATAATTAAAACGGTTTTCTTGCGAATCAGCCTGGATAATGCATCCTGGACTGCACTCTCGTTTTCCACATCCAGACTCGCCGTGGCTTCGTCCAGAAGGACTACAGGTGCATCCTTTAACAGCGCCCTCGCTATGGAAATTCGCTGACGTTCTCCTCCTGAAAGGGTAGAGCCATTTTCTCCGATTACTGTTTCATATCCATCTGTCAGGCGCATGATAAATTCATCACACTGCGCTGCCTTTGCTGCTTCGATTACTTCTTCATCCGTGGCACCCTTACGTCCGAGCCTGATATTTTCCATAATGGTATCCCGGAACAGGACAACGTCCTGAAATACGATCGCATAATATTTCAGTAAGGCTTCCGGATCTATTTCAGAAATATCTCTGCCACCTAATTTAATTTTTCCTTTATTCACATCCCAGAATCTGGCTGAAAGCTTTGCTGCTGTAGATTTTCCGCCGCCAGAAGGACCCACAAGAGCTGTGACCTCCCCCTGTCTTGCCGTAAATGTCACATCCGAAAGAACCCCTTCTCCGTCTCGATATGAAAAATCCACGTGTTCGAAACTGATGTCAAAGCCGTTTGGCTTAAAATCTTCCGTTCCTGTCTGTACCGGCTCTTCCTGAATCGCACGCATACGGTTAATCTGAAGTTTTGCGTTAAAGGTTGCCGCCATATTCATAAGAACAATGCTAAGGGGATCATAAATTCGTGCAGCAGCAAACAGAAAACCAAGAAAATACAGTAGTGTAAGCTCTCCGCGTACGTAAAGGTCCGCCCCTGCCAGAACTGTTGTCGCCATACCAATACGTAAAAATGCCTGCGCAGAACTTACAAAAGTGCCTGCCGCCAATTCTGACCGGATGGCTGATTTTTCTGCGGCTGCCGTTTTTTGCTCCAGTTCTTTTAAATAAACTTCCTGTTGATTGCAAGCCTTCAGATCACGATTGGTTTCCAATCCTTCCTGGATATAGTCAGTAACGGCACGTTTTGCCAGAATGTTTTTCGTACCATATGTATCCTGCAGCTTTTTGGAGCAAATCGTCAAAAGCAGCGCTGCCGGAACAACCCACAATACAGCCAGTGCCATTTTGGGATTAAAACAGAACATACTGATTCCTACAATAGTGGTGGAAATAACAGCCGCAAACAACACTGGAATATAATGAGAAAACATCTGATCCAGACTGGAACAGTCTGCAATCATGGTTGCTGTCAGATCGCTTAAATCTCTTTTTCCAAAAAAGGAAAGCGGAAGCTTGCGCAGTGTTTCAGCCAGTGCAATTCTTCGGTTGGCACTCTCCTTATATACCGACAGATAAAGGGCCGCATATTGAATGTAATGAAGCACAAACAGTACAACCAGGATCACTGCCGCTATCCCGGTATAATACAGAATTTTTGCTCCTGTATTTTCTCCGTTGGGAATCGCTGCAAGCATATATTGGATCACTGCCATAATGACGCCTACCGGAAGCATCAGACTGATGTTGCATACTACCGTCAGCAATACTGCCTTTACAAAGTCCTTTGCCCCCTGATGACTGAGTGCAAAAAGATGT
This sequence comes from Robinsoniella sp. KNHs210, assembly GCF_000686105.1. Classification (NCBI taxonomy): domain Bacteria; kingdom Bacillati; phylum Bacillota; class Clostridia; order Lachnospirales; family Lachnospiraceae; genus Robinsoniella; species Robinsoniella sp. KNHs210. Next base: position 784,023 of record NZ_JMLZ01000001.1, on the reverse strand, counting down.
TCAATTCTTGAAATCATAATGTGCTCTCCTTTCCAACCTTCCACTTTGCCGACTTCTGATAATCCCTCCACATTTTAGCATACAGTCCCTGTTTTTCCAAAAGTTCACCATGTGTTCCACACTCCGTAATCTTCCCATTATCCATAACAAGAATGTTATCTGCATTTTGAATCGTGGATAGTCTGTGGGCAATCATAAGTACCGTTTTCCCCCGAATCAACGACTCAAAGGCTTTTTGAATCTGTGCTTCATTTTCCGGGTCCGCAAATGCCGTTGCTTCATCCAGCACAATAATTGGTGCATCCTTTAAAATGGCCCTGGCTAACGCAATTCTCTGTACCTCCCCGCCGGACAAATAAATTCCTTTCGTTCCCACAACCGTATCTAAGCCGTCCGGAAGTTTTTCAAGAATATCATCGCACTGTGCAGCATGGGCGGCACGGAGAACCTGTTCCCTGGATGCCTCCGGTTTTGCTGCCCTTATATTATCAAGCAGGCTTTGTTTAAACAGCCGCGTATCCTGAAAGACAAAAGCAACCTGATCCATCAAAAGCCTGTTGTCTATTTCACGAACATCAACGCCGCCAATCTTCACCTGCCCTTCCAATACATCCCAGAACCTGGGAATGAGACTGGCTGCTGTAGTTTTACCCCCACCGGAAGGCCCCACCAAAGCTACTGTCTGCCCCCCCGCCACACGAAAACTGATATGGGAAAGTGCAGGCCTTGTGGCTTTCGGATAAGTGAATGTGACATCCTTAAACTCAACCGTTCCATCGGAGGGTGCCGTGGTATATGTCGCATTTTTCAATGGTTCCTGGGATAAGACTTCCTCCATTTTAAATACAGCCTCATTTGCTTCCATGACAGACTGTGACGCATACATAATCCGGTTAATCATATTTCCACAAGCCGGTGCAAACAAAGCATAGAAGATAAAATTGGGAATGACACCCCATCCGTCACTGACAGAAGCAATATAGAGCGCTGCAGGAATCAGGAGTAGAAATGTTCCGTTAATGGCACTTAAAAAACAAGTGTTGCCCATTTGGCAGCTCATAGCGTATTTGCCGGCAAGATCACTGTAGGACAAAATTGCTGCATAAAAGGCCTTGAAGGAATATACCGTCTGCTGAAATACCTTTACGACCGGAATACCTCTGACATATTCCACTGCTTCTCCACTCATTTTTTCGATTTCCTGCTGATACCGGTGAAAAAAGTTTGCATTTTTTCCACTCATCATCATACCCATAGATGCCAGTGCCAGGACCATGGTGAAAAGGGATAGTGCACCCATTCGCCAGTCAAACAGGAGCAAAAAAACAATTGCTGCAAGAGGTGTCACGACTGCGCCAACGGTATCAGGCATCTTATGCGCCAACAAATCCTCTGTAAGCGCTGCATTATCATCTACCAGCTTGCGAAGCTTGCCAGACTGATTCCCGGTAAAAAAACCAAGGGGTAATTCCACCATATGCTGCATTGCTTTCATTCGCATGTTTCTTGCTGTGCGAAATGCAGAAATATGGGTCATCATTAACGCTATAAAATACACTGCAAGATTTGCTACTGAAAACCATACTGCAAGCCATCCCCACTTAGCCAGATTATCTGCCGCCGCAAAATTGGGATATACCGCAAGCGCATCTCTTGCCACCAACCATACAAATACATACGGCATTAAGCCGATGACGGCTGCAGCCCCTGATAAAATGCAGCCCAGGATTGTCAGCCAGCGATAATTACCGGCATATTGAAGTAAAACAACAATACTGCTTTTCTTTTTCGTTTTCGTTTTCAATTTCTTTTTCCTCTCTTTCTTCCTTTCTTTAATCTCCCCCACAAAGAGGAGCTGAACACTTACACTTTTCCATATTCCAAATGCAGCACATGGGTGCAGCTTCCCACAACCAGCTCCAGGTCATGGGTAATCACAAAATCCACACACGCATTCTCCTGATTTTCCCCCAGCATAGTTAGCTTTACCTAACCAATAATACAAAATTGAGGAATATTCTTCCACTCTGTTTAGTCATAATACTCCATTTAGCCATTTTTTCTATATTTAATTGGTGTTAAACCGTAGATACTTGAAAAAGCTGCTGAAAACTTACTTGGATTCTCGTACCCGATTGCGTTTCCTATATCCGCTATGGATTCATTTGTTGTTTTCAGCCTTTTAGCGGCCCATTCCATGCGGCATCCTTTTAAGAATTCATAAGGACTGCAACCATAAATGACTTTAAAATTATCCTTAAGTCCTGTCTCCGATATATGGAAATGTGCAGCCAGCTCCCTAATGGTAAAATGCTTCTGCATATTCTTTTCTATATAGTTTTTGATCTGACTGATTGTTTCTGTTTTCTTATCTGTAACGACATGATATTTCTTCTGTCTGGCTCCTTCATAATGGACAAATTCTGTCAGCAAGTGTAGAACATGTATTTTCATATGAATATAGTCGCCCTCTCTGGATGCTTCATACAATGCTTCGAGGACTTTTTTGATATGACCGTCACAAACAAATCGTTCAAATCGTTTACCCTGAAGGTGCGTTTTAAAAAGTTCGTTAATATCAATCGCAAACAATCCGAGAAAGTCAATTGCTTCTCCTCCGATCATCTGCGGATAAAAAATGATATTGATTCCCTGAAAATATCCCATGGGTGTATGAGAATCAAAACTCTGATACGTATTTGTCATCATGGAAATTTCACCCTCAGAAAGTCTAAGAAACCGATGCCCGTCAATCCTGCTTTCATAAACACCTTTATGGGAATATGCAATCTGATAATAATTGCATTCATTCACCTTTCCATAAAAATGTTCATGTGTCTGATAATCTGTGCAAAAAATCTCAACTCCCGGCAAAATCATATAAGCTGTTATATGTACTTTGTTTTTCGGTTCATTTATGCTATATTCTTGAATCAATTCGTTTACTTCCCTTTTTGAAAAGCCAAATCCTCTAAAATCCATCCGTACCGATGATAAATCTATTCCGTTCAATACTTCACCTTCTTTTACTTTTATACATAGAATATCATTACCTATCCCCATATCATATTTCAAAGCAGATATATGATGCTTGGTTATAGCCCACATAGTTAGCTATATCTAACCGCATTTTATCAGCTTTTCTTTTTATAAGCAAGGATATATTTGAGTTTTCCCCAAACTTTCCGGCAGCCGGCCTCCAAGCTGAAATACCTGCCATTCTGGAAATACTTTCTTACAAATAAATACGTTAATTCAAAAAACGCCTGTTTCATGATATAAACTATCATGAACAGGCGTTTTTACAACAATTTCCAATAAATATTCTATAAATCTTACACGATCTCATCCAGCGGGCTGATTTCCACACCTTCATCTATCAGTGTTTTACGGATCTTTTCTACAAATGCCAGAGCTTTTTCGCCATCTCCGTGCACACACACTGAATCTGCTTTAATCGGTATATCTTTTCCGGTAATCGCAGTAACCTTTCCTTCTTTTACCATACGGACAACTCTTGCTATCGCTTCTTCTTCGTCCGTAATCATAGAGCCTTCTTTTCTCCGGTTAACCAGAGTTCCGTCTTCTTCATAAGCACGGTCTGCAAATACTTCCAGTGCAGTACGAAGCCCACAGTCGGCTGCTGCTTTTGCCAGCTCTCCGCCGGATAATGCCAAAACTATCAGATTCTTGTCAAATTCATAAATTGCCTCACAGATACCCTTTGCAAGTTCATAATCCTTTGCTGCCATATTATAAAGGGCTCCATGCGGTTTTACATGCTGCAGGCTGATACCCTGTGCTTTACAGATTCCGGCCAATGCTCCGATCTGATAAAGCGTATAGGCTTTTGCTTCCCCTGGTGTGATGTCCATAACGCGTCTGCCAAATCCCATAAGATCCGGCAGTCCCGGATGCGCACCTACCCGCACCCCTTCTTTTTTCGCAATCGCTGCTGTCTTTTCCATAACAACCGGATCAGAAGCATGATATCCGCATGCCACATTTGCGGATGTGATAAATGGAATCACACGGTCATCCATTCCAATTGTATAGTGTCCGAAGCTTTCGCCAAGGTCGCTGTTTAAATCCACTTTATACATAGGAAACTCCTTTCATCTCACTTTATGAATATTTAGATATATCATTTTCTAACTCAGTTTCATCAACTGTTCAATAAATCCGGTATCGGCTTTTCCCTCACAAAATGTAGGGTGCTTCAGTATCTGATACTGAAAATCAATGTTTGTCTCGATTCCCATAATCACCATTTCATCCAACGCGGAACGCATCTTCTGTAATGCTGCTTCTCTGTCCGGTGCGTGGACAATAACTTTTGCAATCATAGAATCATATTCGGATGGAATGCGGTACCCGGTATAAAGCCCGGTATCCACACGCACTCCATTTCCTGCCGGAAGATGCATATGTTTAATCACACCCGGACTTGGCATAAAGTTTTTCTCCGGAATCTCGGCATTTATACGGCATTCAATAGCATGTCCGCGAAGAATAATGTCACTTTGGTTAAAGCTCAATTTTTCACCCATAGCAATACGGATCTGTTCTATAATTAAATCCGTACCGGTAACCATCTCTGTAACACCATGTTCTACCTGGATACGGGTATTCATTTCCATAAAGAAAAAGTTGCCTTTTGGATCTACAATAAACTCTATCGTTCCGGCATTTGTGTAATTTACGGTCTTCGCTGCCAGTATTGCATAGCGGTTCATTTCCTCCCGCATTTCCTCTGAAATAGCAGGTGATGGCGATTCCTCAATCAATTTCTGGTGATTTCTCTGCACCGAACAGTCACGCTCTCCCAGAGCTACTACATTTGCATATGCATCTGCAATAATCTGTATCTCCACATGCCTTGGATTCTCAATAAAACGCTCAATGTACATGGTATCATCACCAAAAGCATTGGCTGATTCCCGCTGCGCCATATTAAACTGAAACTCAAATTCATCTTCATTTTTTGCAACACGCATACCTTTACCGCCGCCGCCGGAAGATGCCTTAATCATAACCGGATACCCGATTTCTTTTGCAATCTTTGCACCCGCCTCAGCCTCATAGACCGGTTCTTTTGTTCCCGGAACAACCGGTACGCCTGCATCCATCATTGTCTTTCTGGCATGGGATTTATTGCCCATACTGTCAATTACATCAGCGGATGGACCGATGAACGTGATTCCATTCTCATCACACATCCGCACAAAATCACTGTTCTCAGATAAAAATCCAAATCCCGGGTGTATAGCATCAGCAGCCATATTATTTGCCGCACTGATAATGCGTTCCATATTTAAATAACTGTTCTTTGCAGGACCCTCGCCAATACAGATACGCTGGTCTGCCAGCTGTACATGAAGGCTGTCTTTGTCCTCTTTGGAATATATCGCTACACTGCGAATGCCCAGGTTACGGCATGCGCGGATAATTCGAACTGCTATCTCACCCCGATTGGCTATTAATATTTTTTTAAACACAGTCCAATCCTCCCTTTATGCCTATAATTTGTTTACGCGAAACAGCGGCTGTCCATATTCTACTTTTTGTTCATTGCTTACCAGAACAGCTTCAATTTCACAGTCAAAATCGCTTTCAATCTCATTCATCAGCTTCATCGCTTCCAGTATGCAGACAGTCTGTCCGCCCTTTACCACATCACCTACTTTTACAAATGCCGGTTCATCGGGTGATGCCGCCGCATAAAAAGTTCCTACAATAGGAGATGTTATAAAACACTGCTCTTCTTCTTCCACTGGATTACCTTCCTCCTGAGCTGAAGTATTAACAGTCATGCCTTCTGCTGCTCCAGGAGCATACTTAATCTTGCTCATAGAAATCTTTACGTCTCCTTCTTTGATGGAAAACGTTGTCAAAGATGACTTTTCAATTATTTTTATCAATCCCTCTATCTTTTCTAAATCCATTTAAATACCTCTCTTTCTTATCTGCTTTTATCTATGAAAAGAGTTTTTCCAACCGCTTGGCAACCAGACGGCAGTCCAAAACTTCTTTACAGGGCCTGTGTATTTCTTTTCGGAAATCATCCATTTCTCTTATCTCATCCAGATAAAGACTCTGGGCTTCTGTAACAGTAATTGCCTGAAACCGTATCTTATGATCTGTCTTTCTCTGTACCAGCTTCGGGATATCCACTGATGCAACGGTTGCGATCTTGGCATAACCCCCGGTAGTCTGTCTGTCAGACAACATAATAATCGGCTTTCCATGGGACGGAACCTGTACAGATCCCATTGTAATACCATCTGAAATAATATCCGCCGTATCTTTATAAGCTACAAAAGGACCTTCCAGCCGGCATCCCATACGGTCAAAGTCACTGGTTACCTCATATTCACTGCCCAGAAAGCTTTCCATCCCCTGCTTTGTGAAATGACTGTCCTGGGGTCCTAACACCACTCTCAGCGTAGCATCCTCCTGGTCAAATTCATCCAGATCCAGATTTCTGGATAAAAAGTATGGCAGATATCTCCTTTTTATACGGAATCCCACATAATCACCCGCCTGAAGTTTTCTTCCTTTATATCCCCCTACCCTGCTTCTGATATTGGTGGAGCGGCTTCCCATGATAACAGGAATATCCAGATAGCTTGAAAACGCAATATATGCCCTGCTGCCTGTTCTGGCACTCTGGAATTCCAGTATATCACCCTTATTCATGTAAATCGCCGTATACATTGGCGCCGGTTTTTTATTAATCATCGGCTGGAAATCCCCTCCGGTAATGGCAATAATCGTTGCGGATGTGAATTCCAATGTAGGACCAATCAAAGTGATCTCAAGCGCCGCTTCATTTTCCGGATTGTCTAAAAGCAGATTTGCAATCTTAAAGGAACGTACATCCATTACTCCTGACACACCAAATCCCTGACTCTGGTAACCTGTTCTTCCTAAATCCTGTACCGTTGTCAGCATGCCTCCTTTTAATACGCGAAATCCCATCTTACACACCTCCTTCATGAACGATACACTGATATTCGCCCTTATTGGCTAATTCTTTTATGCGGTAAAACTCTGCTTCATCGATAGGTACGAAACGGATATAATCTCCAGCCTCAAATAAAATAGGCACTTCTCTGTTCGGATCATATGTCTTCACCGGAGTTAGACCGATCAACTGCCAGCCTCCCGGAGAATCCAGTGGATAAATTCCTGTCTGGGAACCGCCGATGCCTACACTTCCTGCATTAATCTTAATTCTGGGATTAGCCAGACGCGGTGTATGAAGACGCTCATCCAGACCTCCCAGGTATGAAAATCCCGGCAGAAAACCAAGCATATAAATCAGATAATCTTTGGAAGAATGCAATTTAATCACTTCTTCCCGGGACATTTTTGCATTTTCGGCAACGGTTTCAATATCCGGTCCAAAATCCCCGCCGTAGCAGACAGGGATTTCAATAATCCGTTTTTCACCAACCTCAGCCATAACATCCACTTTTACTAATTGCCGCATGCGCTCCACAATCTTCTCATATGAGATAATTCTGGGATCGTAATTCACCAGTAAGGAGCAGAAAGCGGGAATTGTGTCTACAATTCCTTCGATCTGCTGTTCCTTAATCAGCTGTACAATAGCCGTAATTTTCCGATTGATTTCCGGGCTGATCTCTTTGCCAAACTCAATCAAAATCGCAGAATCACCTGCTGTTAGAATTTCAATTTTCAGCATTATGCTCTCTCCTATTTCAAAAAGGTGCAATCATAGTGACTACACCTTTGTATTTTCTATGCGAATAACTTACCAAGACCTGAAAGTGAAGTAACTCCAAGATATGCTGCAAGCAGAACTACCAGGATACCAAGAATCAACAGCCACTTCGGATGCTTGTAATCTTGTCCCATGATACTCTTTTTCTGGGATGCCACAAGGCATACACCTAAAGTAACCGGTAAGATCAGGCCATTTAATGCACCAGCCAGAACCAGAAGAGTAGCCGGCTGTCCAAGAATCGCCATAACCAGAGTTGATACTGCAATGAAAGCAATGGTAACCCATTTTTCATATTTTGCAACCGTCTTGCTCAGAGTCTTCATGAATGAAACGGATGTATAAGCCGCACCTACAATAGAGGTAACTGCTGCACAAAGCAATACTAATCCAAAGAATCGGTAGCCCAGCTCACCTGCACCCTGGCTGAATGCATCCGCTGCCGGGTTGTTTGGATCTAAAGTAAGGCCTTTTGCCACTACACCAAGAATTGCAAGGAATAAGAAAATACGCACGATCGTTGCAATTCCGATACCCATGATAGAACTCTTGTTAACTTCTTTTAAATTCTCTTTCTTTGTAATGCCTGCGTCAATCAGACGATGGGCACCGGCAAAGGTAATATAACCTCCTACGGTTCCGCCAAGTAACGTTAATATTGCTGGGAACAGCGCTACCGCACCTGTAGACGGGATAAAAGTTTCTTTAATAGCCTGTCCAACAGGAGGCTTTACAATTACGATAACCACAAAAATTACAACAATCATCACTCCGCCGAGCACTTTTGTCAGAGTATCCATTGCCTTTGTGGCATTTTTAAGTAAAAATACAGCGATGGCAATCGCTCCGGCTAAAATATATCCGGCTGTCAGCGGAAGCCCTAATAACGTATTGAATCCCAAAGCACCGCCGCCTACGTTGCCAATATTAAATACCAGGCCGCCTAATACAACCAGCAATGCTACAAAATAACCTAATCCCGGGAGTAACTTATTTGCCACATCCTGTCCGCGCATCCCGGATACACAAAGCACACGCCAGACATTCATCTGAACGACGATGGCCAGTAAAATAGAAACTAAAATAACAAATCCGAAGCTTGCCTGGAAATCACTTGTAAACTTTGCTGTCTGTGTTAAAAACCCAGGACCAATTGCTGATGTAGCCATGATAAATGCAGCTCCCAGCAGTGCACCACCATTTGATTTTTTCTTTTCTTCCATACAATTCCCTCTCTCTTTCTTTTTTTACCATAGTCACATACATAGAGTGACTGTAATAGTAAAATTATACATTAAAATTTATTTCCAGACAAGTATATATTTTAATTTCACGGATATCTCATATTACATGAAGCTGACAATCACCGGAAAACCAGAAAAGAAGGCGGATGCCGTCCGCAAAGCAGGGTATCCAATTAAGAAAAAGAATTTTCAAACACGCTCTAACTCACTAAAAGCTTTCATAAATTCTTTCACTCCATAATTTTCAAACTCTGCCACAATCATAAGGTCATCTTCTTTTAATATCTTACCCGTCCCATATTTCTTATGTTTTACCATTCCCTGGGAAACCTGCTCTTCTGGTACCGCATTGGATGACTTTTCCTTTGCCCCCTCATTTTTTGCTTCCTGTATCTGCCTTTTGAGTTCCTGCAGATTCACTTCACTTTTTACACCCGCTTCATCCTCAATCAGATGGGCGGGAATCATATGGATATATCTGCTTTCACCGGGCATCACCCGATAAAAATCCGGATTCGTATAATATGAAATCTCAAGATAATCTTTTGCCCTGGTAATGCCTACAAAAAACAGCCTTCTTTCCTCGTCCTCCTCTTCGAAATCCTTTGTCCGTAAAGGAATCAGTCCATAATTCACTCCCGTAATAAAAACATGGGAAAACTCAAGCCCCTTAGAAGCATGCAGTGTCATCAGCTTCACCGAGTCTTCCTCACTGTGAACATCTTTCTGTAATATATTTATCCCATAAAGTGCTGAAGAATTCAGGAAATCCGTCAATCCATCCAAAAACATCATCTGCTTTTCCTTAATATAGGAAAAGATAATCTCTGCCAAATCTATGACCGCCTGCCTGTCTTGTGTATAAGCAGATGAAGTAGGCATAAGATACTCATCCAATGCAAAATACCGGAAAAGTTCTAAGGGATTATGTAATTCGCTGCTCTGTTCCGTAAAAGCCATCATTTTATCATATAATTTTGAAATACCCACATGATTCCCATTCTGGTCTTTTAACAGTTTTACGGCTTCTTTTTTCGTCAGCCGCTCTCCATAATCCCGATTACTTAACACATAGATCCCCGACATATCGTCATCCGGATTTACACAAAAACGCAGCAGTTTCACCATCCACTTTAGAACCGGAATATCCTGTATCGTCTTTTTCATGGAAACTTCAAATGGGATTCCATTTTCTGCAAATACCTTCTCAAAGACTTCGGACTGATTCTGCAATCGGTAGAATACAGCAATTTCATTAAGCGGCACACCTTCCGACTGAAGTTCCCTTATTTTACCGGACAGATAGCAGGCTTCGTTAAAGGGATTATAATGGTTCTTCAAAATAATTTTATTCCCTGTGTCCCGCATACCCTTTAACGGAGTTCCATTCTGTAAAAAACACTTTGCTACTTCTAAAATAGAACTGCTGGAACGATAATTAATGGGAAGGGATAATTCCTTAGCATGATATTTATCCTTTAAAATATAAAATACATTCCAGGTGCTTCCTCTCCAGCTGTATATAATCTGGTTTGGATCTCCCACAGCAAACAGTCTGGTGTCTCCATTCATAAATCTTTCGATAAAATCCAGCTGCATTTTATCACAGTCCTGCACCTCATCAATAATTATCCATTTGGCTTCCATACTATGATCTTCCAATAATTGATTTGTATTCTGCAAAAGATCCGAAAAAGACATTTTATTTTGATGTACCTTCTCTTCTTTCAACAACTTCACCAGTTTGAAAATATCATCCCGGATGCTGGAATTATTTTCTGTTATCTGCCCCGTCATCGCCTGCTCCAAACGTTTCTTTAAACGATTTTTATATTTAATAACCAGTTTCTCTTTCTCGATCACCTGCATTGCAATATCCAGTTCTTCTTCTGGTTCTATCACAAGAAAGCCCTTTGTATACCCAATCTTTTCAAGAGGCAGCTTACTTCTTAAAAGATGGAGTGCAACACTGTGAAAAGTCCCGAAAGTCTCCAGCTCATCCATTGGAATTCCCGCATCAGTACCAGTCAGACGTTCTTTTATTTCATTTGCCGCTTTATTGGTAAACGTAAGTACCACCATATTCTGATATGGAACATTTCTCACATTATGCAGGTACATGATCTTAGAAATTAATACCGTCGTTTTACCGCTGCCCACGTTAGCATTTACGATACAGGCATCGCTTTCATCCAGCACTGCTTCCCTCTGGTACTGGTTCAGCCGTTCTAATTCTTTTTCAAACTGCATGGAAACCTCCTATTCCATCAGATTTTCATATCTTCTCTGTAGTTTATCCTTTATTTCACTTCGGTCTCTTCCCTTCTCCATTTGCTTAATCTGCAAACGGATCCCCTGAGGCGCTTCCGTGTAAAAAGATATTATATTTAAAAGGCTCTTTCTATTATTCTCCTCCAGAATCCATTCCTTATAGAAATTGCTGTCCGTAAAAAGTATCAGGTCCGCTCCATCTGTCTCTACTACCGGTATCGTATTGAAAAAAGCTGCAAAGGTATCTCCCCGCTCCTTTAAATATTCACAGAACTCCTGCCACTTTTCCGGCAGTTCTTTAAATTGAAACTGTTTTTGCATAAAGGTAGAGGGGGCATATTCTACAAGCTTCACTTCTTTGGGTACCGGCTCTTCCTCCAATAGATTCTGCAATCCCCAGAGAATCATGTTTTTATCTAATTTATAATCCCCGATACACACCGCACATCCTTTTTCACATTTGCATCCATTTACCAGGGTGATTGCATTACGGATAATCTGTTCTGTCAGGTCATAGACCTTCTCCGAATATCCGAGACCACCAATATACTTATCATAGATAAACAGATATACCTCTCCACAGGCAAAATTTTCCCCCATGCCAATTGCATTTCCGGACATGACAACACCGATATCCTCCTGCTCTGTCATCGTAGCCATCATTGCAGCATTCTTAATTGCATAGCACAAGCCTTCAAAGTGATTATTCCTGATTAACTGTCCATTGGGGCTCTCCTGAAGCAGGCGTCTGTATGCCTGTACTACGTTTTCAGGAATCTTAATCCAGGTACTCTCCGTATCGTAATCCTTAGACAACGGCTGTTCCAGCTGCTCATACCCCAGATTCTGATGATTATGGAATTGCAGCTTCTTAAACATATAGACCATCTCATCCACATTTACATCTCCAAATTTAATTGTTACACGTTTATAATCTCTTTCTTTGCTTCCCTGAATGATCCTTATATTGGTGTTACTTCCCGGCATTGTATAATAATTTCCCTGAAAGGTCACCGCATAAGCCGTTTTACATTCCAGATCCAGTTTTAGAACCTGATATTGTACCCCGTCATGCATGTACACTGCACCCTTATGAATTTCCCGGAACGCCTGCAGCTCGTCCATTTCCGTAATTTCCTTCTGATTGTCCTGATTCATCAGTTTATACCTGGATTTGTCAATATTTCTCAAACTGAAATCTCCTGCCGGAAAGGCATTACCTGTCCAGGCAAATTTCCCGCCCTGGCTTGCCAGTTCCTTTGCCCGGATCAATACAGGAATTGTCTCGCCCAGATCCGGAAACAATGAAATATCATCCAGTGTCAGCGGAATCTCTGCTGCCGCCGCACGAATATGAGATAGCTCTATAAGCAGATTATTCTTATCAATAACCGCATTCTCACTGCCGGATTCAAACAGCCACTCCGGATTAATGGCTATATACTGGTCAAAAGGAAGATTATCCAGAATCAGATAATTGGTGCAGCGATTGCTGCTTCTTCCAGCCCTTCCCGTTTGCTGCCAGAAGGAAGCCCTCGTGCCCGGATAACCGGAGAGCACTGCTGTTTCAATTTTTCCAATGTCAATACCGAGTTCCAGCGCATTAGTAGAAACTAACCCGCACAAAGCTCCCGAGATCATCTTACTCTCAATTTCTTTTCGCTCCAGCGGTGTGTATCCGCCCCGATATCCGGAAATCTTGTCTGTAAGCGATACTCCGAAGAAACTTTCTGCTTCCAGCTTATCCCTTGCTTCCTTTAAAATAATCTCTACATTCTTTCTGGATCTGGCAAATGCAATAAAGCTGTGGCCGTTCTCCACTAATTCCGGAAGAAGTTCTGCTGCCACAGCTGTGGACTGTACCTGTCCATAATATTGCTTATCTTTTCCCATAATCCTGGGTGGCTGAATCAATTTATAATTTCTCTCAGACGCCCCCGAACCATCCCGTTCAATCCGCACAAATTTCTGCCCGCAAATACCTTCAGCCAGCTCCACCGGATTGGCAATGGTTGCAGAACTGCAAAGATACTGGGGTGAAGAATGGTAATACCTGCATACTCTTCCCAGCCGGCGAAAAACATTAGCCAGATGGGAACCAAAAGCCCCCCGGTATGTGTGAAGCTCATCAATCACTACATATTTCAGATTTGAAAAAATAAAATCAAAGCCGAATTTACTGTGATTTGGCAGAAAAGCACTGTTTATCATTTCCGGATTAGTCAAAATAATATTAGCGCTTTTCCGGATTCTGCTTCTTTCATTTACCGGTGTATCTCCATCATATACCCCTGCCGCTATTCTGTTCTCACCGAAATACTCCAGAAATGGCTTGATTGCCCTGAACTGATCACTTGCCAAAGCTTTAGTCGGATATATAAAAATAGCTCTTGTCAACGGATCTGCCAATATTTCCTGGATAACAGGGAGCAGGAAACTCAATGTTTTACCGCTGGCCGTAGAAGTTGTGATTACAATATTCTTTTGCTTTGCAGCCTCCAGAAACATTTCAGCCTGATGGCAGTAAAGTTTTGTAATTCCCCTGCATGACAGATACTCACATATTTCCTTTGATAAACCATCCGGGAAATCAGCATAAACGGCTGCCCTTTTGGGAATCGTTTTATTGTAAATAATATAATCCTGTATATTCACGAAAATGCTCCTATTCTATTCAAACATTATTGTTTTTATTATAGCGCATAAGACTGTGAATTACATCTGTTTTTTCATGTTTCATGCCGTGATGTCATTCTGGCTGCTTTCCTGCCTGTTTAAAAATTACGAGTTCTTTTCAAACTAGGCATTATACTGAAGCCAGATACAAATACGGGTATTGCACCTGCTGCTATCAGTCCTCTTAAATTCATCACTTCCAGAATTTTACCATGAGGCTGCATAAATAAAAGATTTACCACTCCTACAACCGCGGTTGTAAATAAAATCCCCGATAGAAAACCGCATACACATACCAGAAGATTTTCCAGCCAAAGCTTGCGTGATAACTGTCCGCTGGTATAGCCAATAGAATGTAAAATCATCATTTCATTTTTCCGATTTGCAAACAGAATGGCATTTAAGTTTCCCAATGCAATACACAGTACCAGAACCATTGCCGCCGTCAGGACATAGGTCAGGGACTGCATCGAAAGGAGTGTGGCACCGTATTCCTGTTCGTAATATGAGCGTGTTCTGGTTACCACATTTGAGGGCAGATCTTTAAGCAGCAACGCCTGATTATCTACGCTGAGAGGCTGGCTTCGATACATCACACTTCTGCTTATAATCTGTTCTTTTGTTTCCTCCCCCGGCTGGCAGGTAACTGCGAAAAATACGTCTCCCTCTGTTAATCCGCAGATTCTGTATTTACCATACAGCATATATTCATCAGACACTTCCGTACCCACAAAATCACCTACCTCCAGGTTATTCTGCAGCGCATACTCCCCCGGCACAAGAAGCTCTGATTGGTTATTCCCCGGAAGCCTGCCGCTGACAAGCTGCACACCGCAATTTTCCAACACTGAAGATACATCATCCCTGAACAAATTAAATGTCAGCATCGTCGTACCGCCCATTCCTCCCCGGTAATAAGAAAATCCGGGCAGATCCATCTGTACCGGAATTGGATCTGCTTCCTTCATGCTGTTCAGCTGTTCATGGAAATTCAAAGGCAGAGGACTGTCATCGTCAGTATATACAATATTGTATTTATCCATCACATCTGTTGACGCCACACTCATCATCTTCTCTGTTGTTGCACTAAAAAGAGAATAGAAGTAGATCATAAACACCCCAACCAGCAGTGAAAGGTAAATAGGCAGGACTTTTTTAAAATTATTTTTGAGATATAAAAAAGCATTCAGCGGTTTCATCGTCTTTCCTCCTGATCGGGTGAATACATCTGCGTTATGACTCCATCTTCTATCTGAATCATCGTATCTGCATTTTTAAGGATACTCCTGTCATGGGTTACGATAACCACCATCGTATTTTGTGTATATTCCGTAAGCAAATCAACCACTTCCATGGCGCTTTCATGATCCAGTGCGGCAGTCGGCTCATCCCCGAATATCACCTTGGGATCGTTCATCAGTGCACGGGCAATAGCTGCCCTCTGCCGCTGTCCTCCGGATAACTGGTAGGGATATTTGCCGGCTTGCTTTGCGATGCCCAGACTCTCCAGCAGCCCCATTGCCTTCTTTCTTGTCTGCCTTGTATTAAGATTTATTGGAACCAGGGCATTTTCCAACACAGTCATATAATTAATCAGAAAATGCTGCTGGAATATAAATCCAAAATCCTGCCGGCGCAAATTGGCTAAAGCTGTGTTATCCATTGCTGTCATGTCATTCCCATCATATACAATCTGACCGGAAGTAGGAATTTTCAATCCTGCCATGGCATATAAAAGGGAACTTTTGCCGCTGCCCGAGGGTCCCATGATTCCAATCATACCACTTTCCTTCAGAGACAGATTCACATTACTTAAAGCTGCTGTTTTTGCTTCTTTGTCCATATCATAGATCAGACTAACATTATTTAATTTGTAATTCATTATGATTCCTCCTCGTATAGAGGATCGCAATTACGATCCTGTTTATATAAAATAATAGTTTTTACCACCGTTTGCTCTAAAGCGTGTTTTAAAATAGCTTTCTGGCAGCTGTGCGTCCCACTTTGTGGGAGATTTGACCCGGATGAAGGACGCGTAGCGGGCTACGTAACCTGAATTCGGAGCAAATATGCCGCGAAGTAGGGCATGCAGATGGCAGGAATGAAATTTCAAACACACTCTAGTTTTGTTCCACTATAGAAACGGCATCTACGCTTCGAATCAAGCGTCTGACCGGAATCAGTACAAAGACACCAGTAAAGAGCGGCGCCAATACTGACATGATAGCCGCTTTCCCATAAAACACAATTCCCGTCCCGCCGATGTCATCAAAGAGTCTGGGAATAATTGCTGAAGTCAGTAATATTGCAATCAGTAATCCGATGATTAATGCGATTAGATTTGTTACTATCACTTCCCGAAATGTACGGGCTGTTAACTGCCTGCGGGTATAACCCAATGCTCCCAGTACTCCAATCTCACTTTTCCGGGAAAAATGCTGTGCATAATTGGAACACACAAGACAGATCACCATTGCTAAAATTGCAAGAATTACCATCATATCCAATATCTGAAATGTCTGTTGATTTTTCGCATAAGTTCTGTTGTACAACTCCAGCGTCCAAACAAGTAATCCCTGGCTGTTCAAAGCAGCTACCTCTTTTTCTGCTCCTTCAAATCTCCCGGTTCGGGGAAATACTACAATTCCGCTATCCCCATACTTAATGGATTTGTCACCTGGAGTGGGGGAACCTATCAGGGAAATATGACTGTCACTTTCCAGTATGCCAACTACCCTATAATCCCCGGGGAGTGATTGTGTCTTATCATGCTTACTCCCCACCTGACTTCCTATCTGCAGTTTGTTATTCAGTGCTACATTTTTATCAATAGCTAACTCGTTTGTACCTTCTTCCGGCAGTCTGCCGCGGCTTAATTTTATTTGAAATCTGTCTAATAACAATTTCTGGTCTTCTGCCGAGCAACCGAATGCAGCTGTGTGAGTAGTGGAACCAGGTACCGAAAAAGTTATCTTTTTAATTGCAATGGGCACGGTAACATCAATGCTGTCACTGCTTTCCAATTCCTCTATGGTTTCCCGGGGAATTTCCGGAACCGCAGACGTAGATACTACAACCATGCCATAATGAAAACGGTTCGCATCCAATGGATAAATAGAGCCCGCAATGGAAGCCACAAAACATTCCATTAGATATACCAGGCAGATCGCAACAACAATTATAATAACGTTAGATAACAGTTTCCGCTTATTGTGGCGAAAAAAATTAATGGTTGATAATGGGTTCATAAATTACCTCGATTCTATTTTTTTATAAAACAACGCAAACAGAGCCAATAACTGCGATTCATCTCATTTTGATTCGCAAGTTATCGGCTCTGCATCTGTGCGTCTGGCTCTGTGATAACGGATATATTCAATTGTTGGACATTTATCAGGTGTTCCTGCCTACACTTAGGACAGTATAGTGGAAAATTCAAAAGAACAGTATCTGCCCGAACCCGTGTGCGGGTTTTGTTATGGCAGGCTGGACAGATAATCCACATCTCTTCCTGTTTTTTTAGTTCTTGGTTTAGTTCCTGGTTTAGTTCTTGTTTTAATTTCTGGTTTAATTCCTGTTTTAATTCTTGGTTTAGTTCCTGGTTTAATTCCTGGTTTAGTTCTTGTTTTAATTTCTGGTTTAATTCCTGTTTTAATTCTTGGTTTAGTTCCTGGTTTAATTCTTTGTTTAGTTCCTGGTTTAGTTCCTGGTTTAATTCTTTGTTTAGTTCCTGGTTTAATTCCTGGTTTAATTCCTGGTTTAATTCCTGGTTTAATTCTTGCTTTAATTGCTGCTTTAATTGCTGTTTAAATTGTTGCTTTATTTGTTGATTGAATTGTTGATTTACTTCATTAATCAAATTCGTTTCCTCCTTAGAACATATAAATCTACTGCATAACACAGAGCAGTTAATACAAGACAACATCCGATCTGGATAAACACATTAGGATGAAATATAATTAGCCTGAAAAAACCTTCCAGGACATTTCGAAGTACAGGCACCGGAATAAATATACTAAGGACTACAACAAGCAAAACATCTGCCAGCCAGCCCAGCCAAGAACTTTGCATTTCTGTCATCATATGTACAAACACAGCCGTTAACAATAGAAAACAAAATTGTTGAATAAAACAGATTACTATGCCATGACTCAGCCAACCAAATATTTCAGCCAGATTCTGAATGTTAACCAAAGAATCAAACAGCGCTTTGCTGCAAAAAAACAGTATCATATTACCCAGTGACGCTGCCGCAGCAATTATAATATAGTTGGCAAGGCATCCCCAATAATAATCCTGCTTCTTACCATTCAGATGCATAATTCTCTTAAAGTTTCTCCCTGCAATAAAAATTGGTGCTAATACAGCAAAAACATACAGATAGTTACCTATTTCAACATAGATATTTCCGGTAATACCTGT
Source organism: Robinsoniella sp. KNHs210 (assembly GCF_000686105.1). NCBI lineage: Bacteria > Bacillati > Bacillota > Clostridia > Lachnospirales > Lachnospiraceae > Robinsoniella > Robinsoniella sp. KNHs210. The sequence goes on along the minus strand of NZ_JMLZ01000001.1, from coordinate 765,660 downwards.
TGATGCACCAATCAGATTCCATACGCCAGCCAGCAGGAACACTGCAGTGATTATATAGGCCGGCAGTAAAAACCGAAAATTTATCTTTGCTATAACCAAAGCTTTTTTATTCATCTGCATTTCCTCCAACCATATTCACAAAGAACTCCTGCAAGCCAACAGATTGTACCGAAACTCCTGCCGGAACCTTCCCCCTCTCATCATAAATAAAAGCCGAAGTATGGCTCCCCAATATTTTCTTACTGATCACGTTCAGGTTACCCACTATAGAATCCACATCGGCAGTACGGCCTGTGATCACATAAGCCTTTTCATCAATATCATTAATATCCGCCTCGAAAATAAGTCTGCCTTTATCCAGAATCATGACCCGCTGTGCACTTTTCGCTATTTCATCAATCATATGAGTAGAGACAATGATTAGTTTCGGATGTTTTTCAAAACTATCATTCAGCATTTCGTAGAACTCTTTACGCATAACAGCATCAAATCCTAAAAGTGGCTCATCTAAAATAACAATATTTGCATTGCTTGCAAGCCCCATCAGTGTGGTCAACATGGTCTGCATCCCAAAAGACAGCTGCTTATATTTCTTATGTAAATCAAGCTGAAATCTATTTGCCATGCTTTTGGCAAAGTCGTAATCAAAATCATCATTGAGATTACCTGCCATTTTTAACAGCATTCCCACCGTTGTATTAAACTGTGTCATCTTGTTTTCGATAAAGTTGACATTTTCCGGCATCACAGACGTTTTTACCTGCCTGCCGCAGACTTCAATCTGACCGGAAGAAGCATTAATATGTCCGGCTATCATTTTGAGCAGCGTCGTTTTGCCAGCTCCGTTCCGGCCAAGGAGACAATATATCTTATTTTCTTTTAATTGAGCCGTAATATGGTCAATTGCTATTGTTTCGCCATAATGCTTTGAAGTATCGTTTAAGCTAATCATTATGTTCCTTCTCCTTCCGAATCGTTTGAATTAACTCTGCTTCAGATATTCCCAGTTTATCTGCTTCTGTAAGCAGTTCTGGAACAGCTTCTTCAAAAAAAATCTTTTTCCGGCGGTTTAGTATTTTATCCCTTGCACCGTCAGTGACACACATTCCAATTCCCCTTTTTTTATATAGAATTCCTTCCTCTGTCAAATTACTTACAGCCTTTACAGATGTGGTAGGATTCACAGACAAGAGTTTTGAAATTTGAGTTGTTGAAATAATAATATCATCAACTTGATAAGTCCCGGAAATAATGTCATCCTCAATCATTTCCATAATTTGTTGAAAAATAGGTTTGTCATTATTCAATTAATTCTTCCCTCCATTTCTTAAGGGTATTGGGTTAGTGATATAACCCACTAACCAGAATTTAGCACATAAATACTTAATTGTCAACAATGATTTTATTCGGGTTTTAAAATTATAAGATCATAACGCAAGCTAATATAAGATTTTTCCAATTAAAATTAGAAAAGGATATGGATGAAAAAAAATAAAAAGGAATTAACAAAAGATAAAGAGACAGAAAAGAAACAGCTAAATTTGTATCTGATTTTAAACTTAATTATGTTAAATAAAAATAGAGTCGCCACATTATTTTTGTGACAACTCTGCTATTGTATTGTAATAAATTTTTTCGTTTAAGTAACTGGATTAGGATTATTTTTCAGATATTCTGACAAAACTCTTTTTATTTCTTCTTCCCTGCCAGCTGGAACTGTTATATTAATCCTTCTCATAATAATTGGATCATCCAGCGCCTCTGCAATATCTTCTTTTTTTCTCATGCTCTTTTTCAATGACATAATCTTATTATCAGTAAGACGATTATTGTATTTTTCGTAGATCCACTCCTGCATCATTTCATCAAATAGAGCCAGCTTTAATGCAGCTTTTCTTTGAATTTTTTTATCAAAATACATTTCCTGAAACTGGGGAATTAGCTTTTCTCCGATAGTTTTCCATTCATAAACCGCTGATTTTTGAATCCCCATTGACTTTGATAATTCTTCAATCGTTTCTCCTGCCTTATTCTTCAGTTCTTTTGCTCTTTGAATACGGCGTTTAACCATATCGACTGTCATCTTTGTATTTTCAGGACGCTGCAAATAATTTGTATCTTCTATAATATCCCTGGCTTTTTCATCTGTTAATTCATTTTCCTGATATACTATGGAAGGAAGATATAAGAATCTTTTCTTTTCTTCTTCTGGCTGATCTTTATATTTTTCATATAAATCCTTGTTACTATCTCGTCGATTATGTCCAGCCAACAACATATATCTGCCATTTTCTCTCTGCCATAAAATCAACGCATTTAGTGTACCATGTTGTTCAACTGACATCATAAGCTGCGCATAGGTTGCACGATCACTATCCTTAAGCCTCGGATATCTGTTCCAATCAGCAGGAGCATCATCCATTAACTCCCAGCTAATATATTCTAGTATTTTACCGGTACTCTCTACCAACTGTTTATATTTTGTATCTTCCTGCATCTGCTCCGCCTTCTGCATATCCTCTTTTGCAGTACCGGCAAGTGCTTTCATAAAATCTGTAGAACTGAATCCTGTCTTTTTGCCTTTAGCTGCCATTTAATTCCCACCCTTCATTTTCTCTTTAATTCGACCTAAAATTTCATCTGTTAAACTTCTAATCTGTTTTGAGAATCTGGAGTTCCTTGTTTCCCCATACGCACCTGCCGGCATAAGCACACGCTGCGACTTTTCAACTGCGGCATCATTAGAAATAAATGTTTCAAATGCCGGCCAGCTAAAAAATGAATTTGCATCATCAATCGCATTTTTAACTTCATTTTTTCTTAAATTAACTTTATTGAAAACCAGTCCTAAACAATCCAGTTTTTCATTAGTCTTTTTTACTATTTCGATCATCTCGGTGATTGGTACTAAAGCCTTAGTAGAGTAGAGTGCACACTCAGCAACTACAATTACGTAATTAGCTCCATTTAAAAACGATTTATTAACAAGTCCCATCGTCTTGTCCACATCTACAATAACAAAATCATAATAATTTTCATCTTTAAGCTGTACTAATGTATCTTTAAACATAGAACTTACATGTTTTTCCTGCATAGTAGCAACCGTACGTTCCAATTCTTCCATAACACCAGATGCTGGTACCAGATCCAAATTCAAATAATCAGTTTCTACCGTAAAATCTTCAAGGGATCTATGCAATATCATTGCGTCATATATATTTTTATCTCTGAATTCCGTATATCTACACTGTAATGTACTGGACATATCAGCCTGGCTATCCCCATCAACTGCAAGAACATTATAACCTCTGCTTGCCAATTCATATGCAACATTTTCTGCCAAAGTCGATTTTCCCGTACCTCCTTTTCTGGCACCAAAAACAAGTACCTGAGGTTCATCAAAACGCAGCATTTTTTTCTTTTTTGCCTTCTTAGTTTCATCCAGCAGCCATTCAGCTTTTTCTTCATCCAACATAATTTTTTCTGCCATAATATCAGAAAGAAGTCTTTGCTTAATACCGGTTGCTCTTGCCCATTCTTTCATATCCCAATCGCGTTGATTTAACAATCTTGTAATCTCGCTCATTATTTTTTCTCTTCTATCCAGCCTGTTCATAATATACCTCCGTCCAATGATGTTCCTACATTATAATACATCATTCTTTTTAACAATTCAAGTTAATATGTGTTTTTCTTCGCACAAACAATAAATTAGTTTGCGCAGTAATTTCCGCGGGGCGGAAAAATTGTTTTTATGCTATTGGTTAGGGTTGTGAAAAGAAAAGGTTTGTTTGGAAAGATAGATGGTTTTAATAATAGATTGACGTTATAAATATATTTAAGTGTGAGGGGGGTAGCATTGTATTTTCTCTCTATTTTATAGAAAAGTTATAAGTATAATTAACTTTTTATAATGTCTGGACTTAAGTGTAATTGTATATATGTGATTATTAGGGTAAGAATAATACTTGTAAGATTTAAAAATGAATAATTAAAGATATATTTTTTCACGATAAAAAGAATAGTAAAAATATATATTGACTAACTATAAGAATACTTTTTAGTATCCAAACAGAATACTAAAGCAGTAGTATATACTGTATGGCTTTTAATGATTAATCCATGTTGTTTTAATGTCATAAGACAACATCTATAATTCTAAAGAGATTTATAGATTTATAAGTAACAAAAATAATATAATTATTAGAGAACATTTTAGTAAGTAATTGTAAGTACTTTGTAAGTAATTTTCAAAATTTTTATTACATAATGCTGATTAAAAAATTTGAGTATATAATATCTAAATATTTATATATAACTTAAAATTCCGCCCCGCGGAAATTTAAACACAAAATAATATCTCGACTCAATTAATATAGATATTTAATTATCCTTTAGATTTACATGTTATGTTATGATATCATATTGTAATATATAAAATATTTCTTTCTACATATTATATATATTACTGTATAACAACTAGTTTTCAAACGGACAGTAGTATATGTACAAATATTTTTTGTAATTCCCTTACACGACCTATAAATAACATATACCGGCCCCCCCTAACAAGAAAACAGTAAAATCACTAAAATTGCCCTGGATAATTACTCCATTGTCTTTGAACCTTTTAACAACGCTAATATTACACCTATAAATCTTTCGTTAGATAATAGCGTTTTCCTGATATAGGATATTCTTCTAAAGTAAACGCTTCACTATAACCATATCTTTTATAAAACTCTGGTGCCTGAAAACTAAATGTATCTAAAAATACATACTTACAGCCCCTTTCCTTCGCAGTCTGCTCAGCTTGCTGTAATATACGGCTTCCAATACTTTGTTTCCTAAACGCTTTCTTTACCCATAAATATTTTACAAATAACCAATTACCATGAGTATTTCCTATCAAACCTCCAACTTTTTCTCCCGTTTCATCTTCTATATAAATTCCCAGGTCCTTTAAATTTTTATCTTCAATCCTGGTTAAATTATATTCCAATAATCCTTGAAAGATAAGTTCTTCATCTTGTTTTTCTATTTTATCAGTAATTAAGAATTTCATATTACATACACTCCTTGTTTATAAACAGCAGTAGCATTTATTATGAGATTTGTCCCCATCAGGTCACGTAGCAGACTACATAACATGCATTTGGAGCAAAATATACCACAAAGTACGACGTCTAGATGGCGTGAATGAATTATCAAACACGTTCAAATAGTCCATACAGTTTGATAATTACTTTTATCATGAATCTCATAACATTTTGTGATATGGATGATACAAATTAGGGAGGCATAGTAGGTTTAGCAGACTAAATTTGGCCCGTTGTTGTAGCATTATTATTAATAAAAGCGGTAGTAGCTCAAAAATTTAATATCTAAAAATCATCATATTTTAGATATTTCAGCTTTGTTTGAATGCTTCTCTGTAATTCCTCCAGTTTTTTAATTACAACTGGTATTTCAGATGTTTTATAGATCGCGTCACCTTCCAAAACTTCGCATAATTCTTTTGCATTTTTTAAAATTGCCTTTGTGCCATTTCTTCTCCTCACACGCTGCGGTTTTTTTTCTAATTCCTCTTTTCTTTTTTTCTCTTTTTCAGGATATAGTGCAATATCATTTCTATCAAACTGATATCCCCGTTCTTCTCTGACATATTTTAGCTCTGAAATTTCTTTTTCCAGCCAAGTTCTCGTCACTCCGTCTTTATTATATAATTTTAATCTGCCATTAATTCGCCTGTAAAGCATTTCTTGAGCATACTTTGTCATGGTAGAAGCAGCCGATAAAGTAGACCATGATATCCCATTATCAGCTAGTTTCTGTAACTCCGGAATCAAATTTAGCAATGCTTTATATTTTGATACCTGTGAAGTTGAAATCTCTAAATCTTGAGCAACTAATTGAATAATCGATTTTTCGTATTCACTTCCAGCTTCTTTCTTAGCTCTCTGTTCTTCTTCATGTGCATCATACAAAAACTGTGTTTCTTTTGCAATAATCATTGGTGTCCTATTTCTTGAATGTAAATTTGCACGTCCCAGTCTTAAGGCCCTTTCCCATTCAGCAACTGGGGGATCTGTGATAAAAACTGGATATTCTTTTATGCCAGCCTTTCTACCAGCGTACCTTCTCCTATGTCCCGATTCTATTCTATACTTTCCCTGATATGGATAAGCCAATATAACTCCCTGGAACCCATATTGTTTCATATCTTCAGCCAATTCATTGACTTCCAATTCGCCATATACTTCAGTATTTATAGGATCATCTACCAACATGTCATCCGGTAAATACTTAAGCTTACTGGCGAGCGACTGATCTAGATCCTGTACGTTCATTTCTTCCGTAATCTGTTTCAAATCTTCTTGTTCTGATTCAGTAACAGTCGCTTTTACAATATCTGCCGTCATATTTTCTTAGCTCCTTTGTATTATATAATCTATACTTCATATTTTATTATCCATTTAATAGTCTATAGAGCTTATACATCAAATAGATATAACTTATTATTCAAAAACTTTTCAACTACTAACTTTATACTATATATAGGGTTCGTTGATTCTACAAAAATAGACAATTAAATCTACTTGTAAGTTAATAAACTACTTATAAAATGAAAAACCTCACGGTGATGTTTTTCATTTTAAGATAATTATTACATATTAGTAACTATTATTCAAGATATATTTTTATTATTAGACACTCTTATAATATCATATTATGATTATAACGTGTCTTAACTAGTCTCAGCTTCTTATAATTGTCGTTTATTGTCGTATTTACTTTTTTTAATAATTTTATTCTTAATAATAGCTTTATTAAATAGGATGCCTCCTTTATTCATTACAATAAAGTAAACAGGAATCGATTTCCGCCCCGCGGAAAATAACGTGTTAACAATTATTATATACGGTATGGCGTTTTACAATATTAAGATAATTGTACCTAGCGCGAATTCTTTAAAATATGATATCATTGCCTTTCCTTTTTTAGTATAATTAAAAAAGGGGACTGGTATTATGATAAATCCTACAATGTTCGATCCTAAATCGCAAAAGAAGCTTGGTATTCTGATGATGAAAATCTTCAACTGTTAAAAACAGAACTGGAAACCTATCTTTTATTATTTTCCTTGCTTTCAGTCAGAACCACAGCGGAAACTGTTCCAAACCTTTATCTATGGGCTGCTCCAACAGTTCTTTTCCCGCTCCCCATTTGATGAACAGTCTCTTTTGAATGTATATCAGAAAATGCTGTTCCGGCAGATTGATGCACAAGCCGGGGCGCTGTCTGTGGATGATACAAGCTTTGTAAAAAAGGATACCTTTCTGCTGGTGTAAAACGGCAGTACTGCGGCCGCTTGGGTAAAACAGAAAACTGTCAGTCTGGCATAAGCAAGAAATATGCCAGACTGACAGTTTTCTTGCTTATGCCGGAGACAACGGATATGGACTCGTGGAAAATCATCACTGTACCTCCCTAAGGAATGGTACAGTGATGATTTTCCACACTACGTGAAGCTTGCCATATCCCTGGGGAGTTGGCCTTCTCCACAAAAAACGCGCTTGCTCTGGAGCTGCTCAACCGCGCACTGGGGAGCGGCCTGTTTCATGCACAGTGGATTGGCTGTGATGCGGCATATGGGAATGACCATGACTTTTATGGACAGCCTAAAGCTACCGGAAGGGGTATGGTATTTCGCAGCAACTAACGCAAAGGAACAGTTATTTATCCGGTGCTACTCGTGCCGTAAGGATGGAAACCGCAGTTATGTCAAGCCCGGCTATGCAATATGGCTGTATCTAAGGAGATATGCAGACGGCGAAGTTAAATATTTTGTATCGAATGCCCCGGAAAGTCTACCCCCTGAGGAACTGGATCGTGCTGCCACCTTAAGATGACCAATCGAGCAGTGTTTTGAGGAATGTAAAAGCAACTTAGGAATGAGCCATTATGAATGCCACAGTTATCAGGGCTGGAACCGACACATGTTATTTGTAATGATAGCTCATTTATTTACCACAAGGATACGGGAAATTTTATAAAAAAGCAATTTCGTTAACACTGGCGATAGTAGTAAAACTAATGCATGAGATTATGAATCATGCAGTTACCAATAAGAGAATCATTGTATGTTACCACATACGTAGGAATCACTGTGCATATTTATCGCATCGAAAAACAACACTTTTAAAATGTTCGCTGTAGTACTAGAGCGTGTTTTAAAATTGCTTTCTGGCAGCTGTGCGCCACAGTTGTGGGAGATTTGTCCCGGATGAAGGGCGCGTAGCGGGCTACGTAACCTGAATTCGGGGCAAATATGCCGCAAAGTGAGGTGTGCAGATGGCAGAAATGAATTTTAAAACACGCTCTTGGCCTTATGCTTTTCAAGCTTAAGTTTCTATCACTTGATAAATACATGGAACCTCCAATACCAGAAGCCTAGTAGCGCTAATAGGCATTTGCATAAACGTTGACTTCCTTATAATATAGATGGATCCCACTTCCTATATAGTAGTCCGCGATAAAGAGTGGACAGTCCTCAAGACCTTCTGTGTTTATAAATCAGACAGGTATTCCAGTACAAATGATACTATCTGACAAAGTTATCTTGATAAATTTCAAGTTAACAGCTGAAACCTACAATATACATTAAATGTACCAAGCATACTAGAGATGATAGAAATCGGGAACATTTATGATATACTGATAATCATAAGTTGTATCATTATCGCCTGGCAGCGTCTTCACATGAAGGCAGCATAGCAGATCCAAATAAATAATGTTAAGCATCAGCTGATACATACTATGTCTTTTAACTATCACAGCGCAATTGTCGGCCACCAGACATTTTGTAATGTATAGTTCTGTAAATTTAAATTGATTTTTTGTATTTGACTATAAAAGGTCCATACTACATCTTTAACATTTATACGGCTACAAGTGAATAATGTCTCACGCGTCGGAAATACTCACGCTGCTGATAACGAAAACGATATGCAGTTGGATCCACCTATACTCTGTTAGGCCACCTCATTAGGCAATGTAAAAGAATACGGATAGAGATGGTCCTTGACCAGTTCTTAAATTGTATATAAGCCGAATCTCTTTACTTTTCAAATAGATATTGCATAAATTACCCTTTTACAATCTGAGCTTCTTGCTGTTGATACTATTTTCATTTACCAGTTGATAAACACTATGACTAAAATATCTTGCTTCGCTTAACTGAATTATTGACTATTACATCACGTTGTCCGAAGTGATGGCTGTGTTTGTTCAATTAAAGAATTACATATTGCATCCAAGTTGTTTGCTAGACATCAGTTACAAAAGACTTTCAACCATCATAAAGATTGTCCCCCCTTACAGAATCATTGTAGTATCATAGTAAATGCTGCTAAACTGTTAAACAGATCAAATCGACATGAACCTCGCCAGTTAATTTGGTTACTTTATAATGATGGTTAATGCAGCTCATCTTATGCTAATAGCTTTTCGTTTACTTATCGTATTTATTTTATACTTATGATGAATAACATGCTTCTTTATTATTCTTATTAAAAAGAAATTGTCTCTTTAAAATTATAATAAAATATACATATTTTTCCGCGGGGCGGAAATTCTTAAATAAACATCATCTTTTATGCGCCACTACATTAAATAGAGCCCTCTATAATTGGCTATAGGATATACTTTTAATATTACAGATTAATTATACTTGAGTTTAGTTAAGTTAGGACATATTGCATATGCAGATAGTATTCAAAAAGAGCTGCGCACAGGCAATAATACAAAGCAGGTTTTTTCAGTCTGGTGGTAATACGGAGGATTAACCTGATAACGTATATTAGTGATACTAACCTGCTACTATGTAGAAAAGCTATCTGTAACGCTTTCTATAGATACATTACACTAATCTATTCCTCCCACTTTGCAGACTAATATGTAAAATTTAATTAGCAAGTAAACCTCCCGAATTAGGTGTTCCATCTACCAAACAGGATTATATACATTTACGGATAAATGGAGTATATTCAGAAACTAATCTTATTCATATATAATATCTGAATAAACGTATACAACAGTATAAGCTATCTTCGTCTTTTGTTTTCCAATCCCTTTAATTACTTCCAAAAAAGTACAGCAAGCCATCTCCAAGGTTTCCCAATGCTGAAAAATCTGCTTTAGGGGGAAACCTGAATATAGTTAGATGAGAAGTACAGGAGCGTAGGAGAAATAAGTCGTGCAAAGTCCCTAAGTCCCTACAATTGGTTCCGCTTCAATTCTTACCCACGCACACCCGGTTACACAAAGTGTCTCTTTTCAACAACACCTAATTTAATATTTTGTGAGTTCTTCTGTTCATTCTATTCTTGATAAATAAGATCATGAACTGTCTGCAATATTTATAGCTATATTGTATCCTACAGTGCAAATGCCGCTAATGCTACTAATACCTCGTAGAAAACTAAAGGTGTGTTAGAATAATTTGGTATTTGACAAAATATTGAGCAGCAGATAAAGTCATAATAAGTTCTACGATAATTGGCGATTACTTCTATAATGGCTAACACGATAACATAACGTTCTTACATTCCTGTTCCTTTTCATGAAAATCTATTTTCACAATCTTAGCAATACCCCATTCCCCTGAAGCATCTGCTCTTGATATTGCTTGAGCAAAAAAGCAGTACTTTTTTTACATTATCTTTGATCGCATAATAATGATATAAAACATCCACCCACTTATCATTATTGTGAACATCCACAGTAAAATTTTTTTATATTTTCCCAATTATTTTTGCAAATACATATATAACAATATATTATGTCGTATTTTAATTATATAATTACACAAATTATATTTAGCCATATTTAATATTATTTAGGATTTTAGCAATCCCTTTAAAACGTTATAATCTGCCCATATATTCATTTTCATTATTGAGGCTACAATCTATTGCCTAATGTCAAAAAAAGTTGTTTTAAGGCATTTTATGGCATCGTTTTATATACAGTGGATTGACTGTCAGAATATCTTTGAATATTTTTATTAACATATGATTTCCACTTAATCTATTTTTCTATTCCAAATTAAAAAAATATAATATTACTTTTAATTCGTTTTTATTCTTTTCAAAAAAATCGGATGAACATGGGAGAGGGGACTGGTATAGATTTAATTGGTATAGATTTATATGGTATAGAAATGTTTTACATGTTCTATATATTTTTGATTCATGATATAATAAAAGATATATTTCTATATCATCTGCATATTGATCCTGTTATCTAAAAAATAAATAGAAAACTTATATAAATACAAAAACATATTTATTACATAATTAAAAACATATTTATAAGAACATAATTAAAAAAACATAATTGCTAAATCCAAATGACAAAATCCCTTTATTTACAAGCTTTCTGAGTAATAGAAGAAGAAGAGAATTGAAAAATGTGGAATAGTTTTTCTAAAAGTGGAGTAAAAATTCGGTTTGTGGATGCTTTATTTCTGTGGGTGGAGGAAAAAATTCTTAGAGTGGATGAATAATTTCTTAATAGGATGAAAAGTGTATTACTATGGATGAATTATAGTTTATTGTGGATGAAAACTTTCCAAATGTGGAAGAAAAGTTTCCATCTATAAATGAGAATTTAGCAGTAAAGAAAGTAAATTTATAAAAATGATGAAAATATGGATGGAAAAATGAGCTGGTAAACCCAAAATAGATCTTTTCAGTTAAAAAAGGGCACGACAAAAAAGCCCTCGATCAGGAAGCTTTTGAAAAAAGGGCTTCTTTTTTGATTATTGTCCTGGTTAAAGCACCAAAACTTTCGATTGGACGTTTTAGAAGAATATAGGAATTGTAAATTTCTAAAACAGCCTGTTTTACAACGGATAGGGAATAGGTGGTACTTAAAAGTCCAAGATCCCGGTAATCGTTGTCCTTTAATATAACAGGAGGATATGTATTGGATAATTTTCTATTAGTGTCTAAGTATGGTTTAATTCCATTTGCCCGCAGCTGCTCTGCCAGATCGCCGATCTCGTCATCCGGACGTTCCTGTAATAAATTGTATTGATCCAGCATATCATTTAAAGCAGTTATGTAAGACTGTATTTCACCGCGGTTTTCTTCGATCAGATGTATTTTTGCCTGCCGTGTGTTATAAGCTGCATTTAAGTGAAATACAATTTTGCTGTTTTCATACTCAACATTGAAAATATCACTTTTTGTAACCAAGGCCTTTTTGATTACATTGGGCTTGCAGTAGCCGGGAAGATATCGGCGAAGCTGTTCATAAGAACGCTCCAGCTTAACCTGGGGGGCAGAAGATGCATCAGATTCCAGAATAGCACGCAGGTAAATACGTAGCTGATTGATATCCTTTATATTCATAATCTGCTGAAGAAGTTCTTTGCTAATCGTTGCGTAGCCTCTGCCGCCTTCTGAAGCGGTAAGGTGATAGGTGTTGTATTCAGGAAGCAGTATAGAAATATGATTTTTCTCCCAGCCGGTTGCGTGATAAGATATGTAGCCATATTTAGCAAGTATTTCATTGGAATATTTGATTGTTTTAATATCACATTTGATAAACTCCGCCAGTTCTTTTTCAGATATATCAGAAATAAAACCACGAGGATTGGGCGAAAGAAAATGATAAGTGATTAGCAGTTTTAGTGCATTTCCTTTCAGGCGAGGCTGATAGCCGTACATATTTTTTTCGTTCATGTATTTTATGTGAGTTTTGTAAGCAGTTTTGTAAACAGCTTTGGGACAACTGCCGCATTGATGGCATATGTTTTTCTGAATCTCCTCTGGCATATATTCTAAAAAGGATTTGTACTTAAAATGTGGACACGCAAAACAGCCAGATGCGGTTTCATCCAGCTGTTGATACTCGGTATAATATTCCTTATAGTTTTTTTGAAGACCAATAGCCTTCAAAGCAGGTCCTTTGCCAACACGGGCAAAATTATTCAAGTTAAGTAACATTTCCAGCACACCTCGTATTTAATACATGTTATTTCAAATGTTAGTCACTAGAGCATGTTTTAAATTGCTTTCTTACACCTGTGCGTCACACTTTGTGGTAAATATGTTCCAGAAACAGGAGGCGCAGCGGGCTACGCAGACTATTTTAGGAGCATAATATACGCGAATATTATACGCGAAGTGGGGCATACAGATGGCGGGAATGAATTTTAAACACCCTATAATAATCAAGTTGGAAAGCGAATGAGCTATTCAGGATAAGAAATCGAAAAATAAGAATGTAAGAGATTACCACCCTTTGCTCATATTTGCCAAAAAAACTGTACGATAGCGACAAAATTTACACAAGGGACTTGAAAAAGGCGTACTTTAATAGTACAATGAAGCTATAAAGCCCATCGGTAAAAATATCGGTGTAAGCGCGTTAATATTGGAATCGCCAAACTACAATATTAACGGTAATGTTTTGTCTAGTGGATAACCAAATGTAAAATCGCCAAAATTTTATAGGTTATCCACTTTTTTCTATAATATACAATAAAAATCGGAGTTTGTAAAACAATAATTTCGTGCAGGAATTAGCGGACTGAATTTAGAAAAGTCTTGATTTCACCTATCTTCCTGCACTTTATAAGTGAAAATAAAGAAAATGTGCTGTAAAGGGAAAAGGGGCTGAAATCTTTGAAAATTAAGGGTTTTAGCTCCTTTTTGCATTATGAAAAAAAATTTTAAAAAACTTTTCAAAAATATATGCATATATTTCCGTACTAAATTAAGACTGATCAGAATATGCCGTTTTTTATAATTATAGACATGTTTTGGCGGACTAAATCCTTGATTTTTTTGTAATCATATGTATTTTCTTATAAGTCGTAAAAAAATAAAGGCAAGTATGTTCCCCACTGCTTTAGTATCCATAAAAACGTGCAGATTTTAGCGAACTAAATAAAAGGGCTCCATAAAAAAATACACAGAATTGAGCACTAAATATATCAAATTAAAAAAACTTGCATGTTTTTCCGAACTAAATTGGGGGTATCAAGCAAATTTCAGTGGTTAAATGGTAAATTTATGGAAAAATTTTTCTGGAAGTTATGAGGGTTAGCGACTAAATTTAATTTCCTGTATTTGAGATACCGACTAAATTATAAAAACAAACAATCCGGCATTGATATATATTTTACCTGAGAGATTAAAAAGGGGCTATGTCAGAAGATAGCGACTAAATTATGTAAAGTAAAATCAATCAGAATAAAATAGTTTTTTTCGGTCTGGCGATATAATGTGAAAAGATAGCGACTAAATTTGAAAACGTATTATTTTGATAGAGTTAGCGACTAAATTCAGACAGATACCGGAAAGGTTGTATTTTGAAAAAGATAGAGACTAAATTTAATTCGCTGAAATATGAGGGGATATGAAGGTCATTTATGCGCCATCAGCTCTGTTTTTATTAATATCAGAGCGTATTTTAGGATAAAAAAATATAATTATTAAGATATTGGTGTCTCAAGTGGGAGTAAAAGCCAAAAAAATGTGCAGGAAATCGCGCACTAAATAATAGAGGTATCTTTGCTTATATAAAAATTTTAATATAAATGACAATAAAGTTCAATGTCTACGATGAAGTAACTAACGTTTTAATAGAAAAAAATATAAAAAAATGTGCAGGAATTTGCGTACTAAATATAAAAACTGTAATGAGAATAAGAAATATTTTCAAAAAAATAAGCCCGAAATCCCGCACTAAATATGTAAAGGTCTAAAATAATCAGGTCTAAAAATTCTTTTGTCGGGTCTCGTGATACTGATTTGTGGCATGAATACATAAAAAGTCTGTCTATGTAAAATAGTAAAAATAGTATTTTAGAGACTAAATCACAGCGGCAATGATTAAAATCCTTAAAGAAGGGGTCAGTACTATCCAAATAAATAGGCTGAATATAGCGTACTAAATTGTGAATAGTTGGATCGCAATACATGGAAAATATTCAGTATAGTTTATGGTTGATCAGACTTTGCGACTAAAATAGTGAAAAACTGCGAGATGAAAGCCATAAAAACATGCAGAAAATAGCGTACTAAATTAATAACAGAATCAGATAGGAGTGCCGGATCCAATTAAAATCGGGGATTATTTAATGAAATGTAAAGGCTGATTTGAAAAGATAGCGACTAAATTTTAGAATGGAAAATAATAAGAGGTGTTCTCACAAAGTATAAATTTTATTAGCGAGATGATCTTTACATACGATAGATAGCGACTAAATTCAATATAGGAATAGCATATAATGAATGGGGGGGCTGTACTATTAAATAATAATAATGCATGGTTTTTGTTTGTCTGGTAGGTGAAAAGAGTGAAAGGTAATACAATTATTGACAGTTTGAACAGTGAAATTTAACAGAAGTTAGAAGCATGCTGAAATCTAGTGTCGGAAAATTTCAGCATGCTATCTATAGTTTACGTCTATTTAACCTCATCATTTTTTAACGCGTTCTGATATTCCATAGGAGTCAATCCCGTATAACGTTTGAACGTTTTCGTAAAATAATAGGCATTATTAAAGCCTAGTCGAAATGAAATCTCATATATTAAGTATTTCCTTTCCTTAATAAGTTTACATGCATATTCCATCTTACATTTATTGACGTAATCAATAAAACTTTCTCCATACCTTTTTTTAAATATAGAGGACAGATAGGCGGGAGATATATTCACATAATCGGCAGCATCGGAAAGGCTGATACGTTCTTCAATATGATCTTCCACGTATTGTTTGGCGGAATCCACAAAACTGCACCGGTCAGCATTTGCCTGTTCAATTGCTGAAATTGTACATTTATTCAGATGTTCCAGCCAGCCTAAAATCTGGGATCGTGTATGCATATGTTCTATTTGATCCAGCATGTTTTCTGATTGGGAAAAATAAGTACTTAGTCTGGAATCAGGAATACTCTTATGGATTATTTCCGCCACTGTTGTATACAGTTCACTGCACAGCCAGATAGCACTGTTGCGTTCATGATTTATATTCTGAATACGGGAAGCTGCCTTATCCAGCAGGGACTTGCATCTTACTGCATTCTTTTCACGCAGAGCTTCCAGTAAATGTGAGGATATACCGGTAAGCCCCAGTGACATATAGGAAATGGGAGTAATATTGCTTCCCAGTAAAAAAGGCTGTTCGGTGTTGTAAAAATGGTCGACCATTGCAAAAAGCTGTGCGCGGCAATCAGCCATAGCCTGTAAGCCATGAAAGCATTCTGCTGCCATCATGCAAATGGATACCTGTGTAATATTAGCGGAAGAAGAGCATAGTTTTTGATAAAACTGTTCCATTAATTGTTTGAATGCCCTTGGGTCCCTGGGTGTGGAACAAAGTATTACAAGGCTGTCACTGGAATGATCCGGCTCAAATAAGGAGAAGGATGAAAAATGCTTTTGAGCCATTGCATTGACCAGGTCTTTTTCCCAGGTAAATAATTCATCATGGTCTTTCGTATGATCCTGTAAGCTATAATCCATGATCAGATAAATAGCAGTATAGGATTCCAAATCAAAAGGGTGGCCATTATCACTCAAAGGGGCATTGCTGAGCGCCTGAGGAGTAGGTCTTAAAAAAATCTCTTTCCATAATAGTTCTTGGATCACTTTACCCTGATTTTTTATATAATCTGCATTGTTTAAAAGATTTCGGTTATCCCATTCCTTTTTCGCATTGGTCAGGGAATGTTCCAGCACATCCGGTTCCAACTGGCTTTTTACCAAATAGTCTACGGCACGATAATGGAGAGCATTCTTAACAAGGTCAAAGTCCTGCAGATTTGTTAACATTACAAATACAATAGAAGGATAATCCCTGGATATTAATTGAAGGAGATCAATACCGGACATTGCCGGCATATTAATATCACAAAAAACGATGTTCGGTTCTAACGCACGAATTTTATCAGAAGCTTCCTGTCCATTTCGGGCCGTATCTACGATCTTACAGTCGTTTGCTTCCCAGTTTAGCAGGGATTTAATTCCGGACAAAATAAGTGGTTCATCATCTACTAAGAGTACACTGTACATACAAATTCACCTTCTTTACATATTCTATAATTGGATTAATCTTCCAAAGGGATTTTAATCGTTACCCTTGTATAATGACCAGGTTCACTTTCGTAGTGAAGACCACATTCTTTTCCATAGATCAGCTGCAGCCGCTTGTTTACATTATAGATACCAATACTATTTAAGGAAGCCTTATTTTTAACCGGATTTGGTGTATCTAACAGAGTTTCCAGTTTGTCAGGAGGAATTCCCATTCCATCGTCTTCGATTTCGATATACAAGTAACCATCCTGGGTATGCCCTTTTAATAAAATCATACCGCAAATGCCTTTGGGTTCAATTCCATGAAATATGGCATTTTCGATTAACGGCTGCAGCGTAAATTTTAAAATCCGGTGATGGTATAAGTCTCGGGGAATCAGATCTTTCATCTCAAAAGCATCCATATAGCGGATTGCCTGTATCGAAATATAATCATTTAGCAGGGCTAGTTCTTCTTGTAAGGGGATGTGATCTTCGGTTCCTTTGGCAAGATTTTTTAATAAATTACTTAAGCTGCGGGTCATTTGCTGAATGCCGGTGTTCTTTTGAATGACTGCCATCCAATAAATAGAATCCAGAGTATTATATAAAAAGTGCGGATTAACCTGACTTTGCAGCAGGGCAATTTCAATATTTTTTTGCTGCTTGTACATTTCCTGGGTATTGCGCAATAGATTTAAGAAGCTGCTGGACATTTCGTTTACCGTGTGTCCGATCGCGCCTATTTCATCATGGGGACGTTCGATTTCGGCATCAAACGAAAAATCACCCTGGGTTATTTTGCATAGCCGCTGATTCAGCCGCTGAATAGGCAGAGATAGAATGTAGGAGGAAAGGAACGCAAGCACTGCACCAACTAATAGTGCCATAATTAATACCAGGATAATAATATAAATTAAATGGCTCCGGTCATTTCCCATTACAGGAAATGGGGCACAGCTGTACAAAGTCATGCCGATATCAGGAAATTGATTACCGGAAAACTCATATGAAGCATCTCCGAAGTTATATATTCCATTTCCAATAGAGGAAAGAGAGATATCAGCAGGTAAAATATTCGGACGCTGTGACAGGGCTTTCCCTTCATCATCAATCAGAAACAGATTGTTTACCTGGGCATAGGGCGATAGCAGGTCGGAAAATAAGCTAAGGCCTATTTCGATATAAATATATCCGTATACGGACTGATTACTTTTTCCATAGACCGGGCAGAGCAAGGTGAGAGCGGTCCGGTTTTGCCTGGTTATGGAAGTATCCAGACTAATGGTATAAGGACTTAACTGATCTGGTTTTAAATAGCGTATGTCGGCTATTTTTGTATTAATCAACTCATTATAATCATTTGGGGAACCGAATTCACGGGCGCTGATAGATTGAACGATGGTACCGTCTGTGTTAAAGGCAATTAACTTGTCCACGTAGGCATAGGCGATAAAACTATCCAGATAGGCATTCAGCTGCTTTTGAGCATTAATGGAATATACTTTTGAACGACTGCTATCGGGGGAAGAAGCATTAAGAGCACGAATTACAGAAGTATCGTTGGCGCAGCGCATACCTAACTCGATGGAATTATCCAGATAGGAAGTGATCTGCTCAGATACAGTATTTAAATAAATCTCATCGATATGACGAGACTTTTCATAGATCAGCTTATTAATATATTGATACAGATACATTGTTCCTAAAAGACTTACCAGCATAACACATAAAACGGTAGATATAAAAATTTTGAATTGTATTTTATAAATTTTCATTCAGCCTCCGAAGAAACATATATTTATTTTTATAATTCGCATTATAACATAAAAGAATATCCGTTTCAATTCGTGAAAAAAATTCGAAAAATAGTATTAAATCGTAAAAAAGTAATAGATGAAAATAACAAAATGTAAAATAGTATTATAACGGAAAAATATGCTGAGTTTACTTTTTGTTATGCAAATTGATATAATAATGACAGAAAGAAAAGCCAACAAAAAAGTAAAAAATACAAAAAAGGAGAAGGTAAGTATGAAACGATTAGCAGCAATCATTATGGGGATTAGTATTTGCGGGTCATTATTAAGTGGATGCGGTGGGACAGGCGCTCCTAAGGAGACGAGCAGCAAGGCAGCGTCAGAAGGAACCACAACAGCATCAGAAAATTCAGGAGATACGTCAGAAGAAAGTTCAGGAGAAACCGCCGGGGATACGTCAGGGGAAAACAAAGGAGAAACGGGTGGTTCCGGTGAGGTGACAAGTATTAAGCTGGCAACATGGGATTATACCTCTAATGACAGTACTTCCAATGCAATTGCTGCATTTGAAGCAAAATATCCTGATATTAAGGTAGAGGTTATTGATATCCCGTCTACAGATTATAATACAAAATTAAATGTGATGTTAAATGGGGGAAGCGAATTAGATGCATACTTCATTAAAGATGCGCCTAATACGTATGACTTGTACAAAAAAGGCCAGATGCTAGATTTGACGGATAGAATTGCAAAAGATAATGTGGACATGACCGGATTTAACGGTACGGACCAGCCGTTTAATATTGAAGGAAAACAGTACGCGATGCCGGTTCGTACAGACTATTATGTATTGTATTACAATAAGGACTTATTTGATGCAGCAGGGGTTGCGTATCCGACAAATGATATGACCTGGGCAGAATTTGAAAAGACAGCCAGAGAAGTGGCTAGTGAGGATGTATACGGCGCTTATATCCATACATGGCAGACACAGGTACAAAATTTAGGTATTCAGGACGGAAAGCATGATACACTTGACTTCAGCACCGGATATGATTTCTTTAAACCTTATTATGAAATGGCTGTAGGTATGCAGGATGATGGAATTATACAGGACTTTGGTTCGCTGCAAAGTGCTAATATTCATTACTCCAGTGCTTTTCAGGCAGGTAATGTTGCAATGATGCCTATGGGAACCTGGTATGTGACTACCTTAACAGCTGCTATTAAAGCCGGAGATACAGAAGTAACCAATTGGGGAGTAGCGACAATGCCTCACCCGGAAAACGTAGAAGCAGGATATACCGTTGGAGCAAGTACACCACTGGTTATAAACCCTACATCCAAGAAGCAGGATGCTGCATGGAAATTTATTAATTTCTTAAGCAGTGATGAATGTGCTGGCGAATATGCGAAAGTCGGCGCTGTTCCGGCTCGGCTTAATGACAGCGTTTTAACGGAAATTGCTTCATTGGAAGGTATGCCGGAAGGGCTTGCAGAAGCATTCAAGGTGAAGAGCATTGCAGCAGACAGACCGATTGGGGAAAACGTTACGGAAGTGGATTCTGTGCTGACAGAGGTTCATGGTCTTATTATGTTAGGAGAGGTAAGTATTGAAGAAGGTTTGGCTGAAATGGCTGAACGGAGTGAAGAAATCCAGAAGTAAACGTTTAAGGTGGATAAATGATAATATTACGGAAAGGTATGTAAGTGCCCACCGTTGTTTTAAGGAGGAATTGAGGTTTGAGTATTAAAAGAGAAAAGGATAAGAGCCGTAGAAAAATGTCTCTGGGAACACGGAATACCCTGGTTGGTATGTCATTTATTCTACCGAACTTTATTGGCTTTGCAGTTTTTGTATTAATCCCGGTAGTATTTTCATTTGTTCTCAGCTTTATGGAGTGGGATGGGTTTACAGAAATGAAGTTTGCAGGATTGGATAACTTTTTTGCTATTTTCGGTGACCGGGTGTTCAAAGCATCCTTAACACAGACTCTGCAATACAGCTTTTTTACCGTCATACTCAGTATGGCGGCTGCGTTAGGACTTGCTATTTTAGTAAATCAGAAATTAAAGGGGACTACATTTTTCAGGAGTGCCATATTTTTTCCTTATGTAGCTTCTGTTGTAGCGATCGGAGCAGTATGG
Organism: Robinsoniella sp. KNHs210; assembly: GCF_000686105.1. Classification (NCBI taxonomy): domain Bacteria; kingdom Bacillati; phylum Bacillota; class Clostridia; order Lachnospirales; family Lachnospiraceae; genus Robinsoniella; species Robinsoniella sp. KNHs210. The sequence goes on along the minus strand of NZ_JMLZ01000001.1, from coordinate 744,655 downwards.
AAAGCTATGTTTATGAAAGACGGCGGTCCTGTTAACGTAGCTCTGGAAGCAGTGGGATTTGCAGAACAATATCTTCCGGGTTGGTTTTCTTCTACGGACTGGGCTCTGACTGGAGTTATTATCGTCAGTATCTGGCGTAATATGGGTTATTTTATGATTATTTATCTGGCTGCTCTTCAGGGCATTCCTTCCTCCGTATATGAAGCGGCTAAGATTGACGGAGCATCTAAGTGGCAGATATTTAAAGGAATTACATTTCCAATGCTGACACCAAATCATTTCTTTGTATTTATGATGCTTACGATTAACAGCTTCAAGACATTTGACCTTATTTTTGTACTTACGGAGGGGGGACCGGGTACTGCGACTACCTTGCTTAGTACATATATTTACGACCAGTCTTTCTCTTATATGCGTTTTGGAATGGCAAGTGCTGCATCTATGATTCTATTTCTCATAGTGGGAACGATTACGGTAGTGATGTTCCGAATGGAGAAAAAGTTTTCTGATTATATGTAAAGGAGTAAGAGAAAATGGTAGAAAAGAGAAATCCGGTAGTGCGCACCTTGATATATGCAGGCCTTAGTATCATTGTAGTGGTGACGCTGCTGCCGTTAATATGGATGTTGTCTGCATCCCTCAAAACTTCTAATGAAGTATTTACCAGTCCGATACAATGGATTCCGGAGGTATTTCAATGGGGAAACTATATCAAAATATGGCAGAAAATAGATTTTGCTCTGTTTATCTTTAATAGTACAAAACTGACAGTAATTGTTACGATTATTCAGCTGGCAACCTGTGCCTTTGCAGCATATGGATTTACGAAGTGTAAATTCAAAGGACGGGATACATTATTTCTGTGTTATGTGGCAACCATTGCGATTCCATGGCAGATTTTTATGCTTCCCCAGTATGTAATGCTGCAAAAAATGGGACTGGTAGATACCCATTTGGGATATATTCTGCTTCAAAGCTTTGCGGCATTTGGTGTATTCCTGTTAAAACAGTTTTTCCAGGGGATTCCAGATGAGCTCTTAGAGGCAGCACGTATTGATGGTCTGTCGGAGTATGGAACCTTTGGGCGAATTGTAGTTCCACTGGCTAAACCGGCAATGGCTACACTGACGATATTTACTTTTGTTACTGTGTGGAATGATTTTATGGGTCCCATGATTTATTTCAGCAGTGAAGCTAATAAAACCATACCACTTGGAATCCGGATGTTTGTAGGACAATATTCTACGGAATACCAGCTTATTATGGCGGCAAGCGTGGTCAGTCTGATTCCCATTGTAATATTGTATGTGTTCTGCCAGCGTTATTTCGTAGAAGGTATTGCTACAAGTGGATTAAAAGGGTAATCAGACAAAATAAAATAAAGATTGAAAAGCAGGGTAAGGTTGAAAGAAAATTACAATGCAGAAAGGACGCCACGATGTGTTTCTTTTAACCAGTTTAATTGTGGCAGTATTGCAGGCTTGCCTGCCTGCAATATGCAATGGGAATAAATATGAGACGAGAAGAATGTCAATTACATAAATTTTTTAAACCCACACCATTGAAGGGTGGATTCTCTATGGAGGATTACTGGGTTTGGTGTGGAAGCGTAATAAAAGGCGAAGATGGAAATTACCATATGTTTGCTTCCAGGTGGAAAAAGACTTATCAGTTTCATCCGGGATGGGGAATCGACAGTGAAATTGTCAGGGCTGTATCCAGGACGCCGGAGGGTCCATACATATTCGAGGAAGTAGTGTTACCCTCCAGGTCAGCCGGATACTGGGATGGACGTATTACACACAACCCGGTAATTCAAAAGCATGGTGATACCTACGTACTGTTCTACATGGGGTCTACATATCCATATCCGGATATACCCCAGGATGGAAGCCTGAATTTTGAAAGCTATCAGTGGATTTGCTCACGCAGCAATAAGCGGATTGGAATGGCAACGTCAAAGAGCATTTTCGGTCCATGGAAACGTTCTGACCACCCTTTACTGGATGTCCGCCCGGGACACTTTGATGATTTCTTCACTTCTAATCCGGCACCTTGTATCAATCCGGATGGCAGCTGCCTGTTAGTATATAAGACCAGAAGCTGGAAGAAACCTCCTTATGGAGAATATAAATCAGGCAATGAGATGTATAGCGGAATGAAATTAGGGGCAGCATGGGCACCCCATTGGTCGGGACCTTATGAAAGACTTACAGAAAAACCTTTATTTGAGGATGGCGGTGAAGTGGAAGATCCTTTTATCTGGAGAACGGACACGGGGTATGCCATGATTGCCAAAGACTTTAACGGCATCTATACAGGAAATATCGGAGACGGTGTATATGCAACCAGTGAAGACGGTGTCAAATGGAATGTCCGGTCAGGACCGTCATTCACCCGTGACATACTTTGGGATGATGGAAAAGTGCGTAAGATGGGCAATATGGACCGGCCATTTCTGCTCATAGATGAAAATGGAGAAGCAACACATTTGTTTGTAGCCACAAATGACGGAACGGATGTTGATTTTATTACCATGAATTGTGCATGGAATGCATGTATTCCATTAGCGTAGACAGTAGATGGAGGAAATAGATGACTGAGTATTTAAATAAATCATTGGATCGGGCATGTGCGCTATTGCATGAAAATCTGGACAACTTTAGAGATTGCTTCCGGCATTCCTGCAGTGAGAATAACTTTTATCCGTCTGTAAAGAATGTGGATTGGACTACCGGATTCTGTACCGGTGAGTATTGGCTGGCATATGAGCGGACAGGCAATGAGGATTTCAAAAGAGAAGCTTTAAAAGAGGTGGACAGCTTTTTAGACCGTATGGAAAGAAAAATTGATGTGGATCACCATGACCTGGGATTTCTTTATTCCCTTTCCTGCGTTGCCGGATACAAATTAACGGGTAGTGAAGCCGCTAAGAAGGCAGCGGTTCTGGCAGCGGACCAGCTCCTGACACGCTTTCAGGAAAAAGGACAGTTTATACAGGCATGGGGCACTATGGGAGTGGAAGAAAATTACCGTCTGATTATTGACTGTCTTTTAAATGTACCCCTTTTATATTGGGCATCGGATGTTACGGGAGATGAAAAGTACCGGGCGATTGCCCTGGCACATACTAGAACCAGTATGGCAAATCTGATACGCCCGGATTCTTCTACTTACCATACCTTCTTTTTTGACCCCAAAACGGGTGCTCCTGTACGGGGATGTACCTATCAGGGTTACCGGGACGGATCCGCGTGGGCAAGAGGACAAGCCTGGGGAATATATGGTATGGCACTGGGATATCGCTATACGAAAGATCAAACATGTATTGACCTGTTCCACAGGGTAACAGAATTTTTTATCAAACGTCTTCCTGATGATTTGATTCCCTATTGGGATTTGGAATTTATGGATGGCGAGGAGCCAAGGGATTCCTCAGCGGCCGCTATAGCAGCTTGCGGTATGCTGGAAATGGCAAAGTATCTGCCAAAAGAGGAAGCTCAAAGATATAGTGAATTTGCAGAGAAGATTGCGCAGTCACTGGCAGAAGACTATAGTGTCCGTGATGTGAGGGAATCCAACGGGTTACTGCTTCATGGTGTGTATGCGAAATCCACGCCTTATAACCCCATCCCGGAAAGTGCAGCAAGGGGTGTGGATGAATGTGTTATCTGGGGAGATTACTTCTATATGGAGCTGCTTACGAGATTGTCAAAGGATTGGGAGATTTACTGGTAGGGATAAAACCGGGCGCAGGACGCGCCCGGTTTTGCTTTGCCTTTATGATATTTAATTTTTAACACTGTTAGGAGAAAAAGCATTATAATAAAAGAGGAAGCGGCAGGAGAAAAAATCTTGTCCAATCAGTTCAAGAAAATAAATTTGAAAAGATATAAAATGAGAAAGAGGTATCGGAATGAAGCAGTGGGACATGGAAAAAGTAAATGCTGTACAAAGGATGCAGGATTATATACGGGATCATGTGGAAAGTGAAGAATTTTCTTTTGAAGAAATGTATTCCTGCGGAGGATATTCGAAAAGGCACGGAGACAGAATATTTAAGGAGTTTATCGGAAAGACGCCGAAAGAGTACGTCAGGGCAATCCGTCTGTCGGATAGTTCCCTGGAATTATTGAATAGCAGCCAGCGAATTCTGGATATTGCACTGAACTGCAGTTATCAATCCCATGAGGGATATGTAAAGGCATTTTGGGAGGCTTTCCATGTTACGCCCAGTTCGTACCGGAATTCACCGGATCCTATTCCATTGTTTGTTCAGTACCCGATCCGAAATTATTTTACGTTAATTAATCACAAGGAGGACAGAAATATGTGTAAAGAAATGAAATTATGTATGATTACTGCAGTATCAAGACCAAAAAGAAAGATAATACTGATGCGTTCGGCAACAGCTGTGGATTACTTTTCTTTCTGCCAGGAAGCAGGGTGTGATTGGGAAGGTTTATTTAACAGCATTCCTGAGAAATATGATCTGGCGGCCATTTTGGAACTTCCGGCACATCTGGTGAAAGAAGGAACCTCTGCCGTAGCGGCAGGAGTGGAAGTGCCTTACGATTATGCAGGAGCTATTCCAAATGGATGCGATGTGGTTGAACTGGAACCTTGTGAAATGCTTTATTTTCAATCGGAACCATATGAAAAGGAAGAGGATTTCTGTGTAGCTATTGACAGTGTCCAATATGCCATTGAAAAGTATAATGCGAAAGCTTATGGATATCAATTGGATTCCACGCTGGCACCGAAGTTCAATTATGGAGCGAATACGGTCATGGGGGCGAAGCAGGCAGTTCCGGTTTGTAGGTTATAGGATTAGTTCAGCTATACTAGTGGATTGAGAGACAGGGCAGGTTAGTTCAAATATTAAGTAAAAAGAACGCAGGCAGAAGCGGAAAGGGAGAAAAGCTCCTTTACTTGCATCTGACCTGCGTTTTTTGAAAATTCACTTTGGCATACTTCAATTAAGATGTGTTTTTTATTATATAATTTGTTTGTACTGCAAACCTAAGAATACTTTGAAAAAGGTTTTCCTATAAGCAGTGCAAAAAATTAGATTAATTAGGAGGCATAGATTATGGCTAGTATGGTGAAGGTAAGAAAAGTATTTCCCGGTTTTATTTTTGTAATATTTATTTTTTTATTAGTTCAAGGATTATCGTTTAGAGGCAAAATGCCGGATGTTATGAAGAAATCCCTAGTCAAGAGTGAGCTTGTCGTATGGGACTCTTTTCAAAAAGAGGGTTTATCACAAACATTAAGTTATCGAAAAGAACACAGGATTACAGTTAGTAAAGTATTGAATGCGAAAGAGTACAACAACCCGTGTCTGTTGATAGGTTCAACGTATTCGAAATTACAAGTAATGTTGGATGGGAAAGAAATATATCATTTTAGTTGCGGCACACATGAACTCCCGGTCACAAGGATGCTCTATTTGTTTGTAGACCTTCCAAAAGAGTATAATGGTATGGAACTGGTAATGGAAATGCGTTCTAGTTACCCGATCTCGTATATGAGAGAACCAACCGTATTAATTGGTAACAGGACGGATATAGTGACAGCTCAGTTAAAAAAGGAACTGCCGCAATCTATAATTGGCATTTTGATTTTTCTTATGGGAAGTATATCAATTATAACATCTGCGATTCTAAATATTTTTTATTGTATACCGGTTAAGGAGGGAAATTATGTGGGAAAAGCATATATGTGTATCGGTGGATGGCTCCTAACAGAATGCAGGTTAATTTTGCAATTTCTCAATAATTATGTATTAATCTATTATATCAATTATTTCTGTTTCTATTTTGGCATTATTTATTTAATACAATATTTAGGATATGTGGAAAACAAAAAGTGGAGGAAAATTCTGAAAACAACAACAACTTTTTATAGGTATTTATTTTACATAGGAACCCTGGGAGAATTTACGCATAAATTTGGTTATCTGGACATGCAGATGGTCTGGTATCCAGCCGCCGCAATCGGTCTTGGAATGGCAGTATTAGCACATATAAGATCGAAAGATAGAGGAAGGCAGCTGATATCGGTCCTTTATTTTTTTACTTTTATTATAGATGGATTTTTTTTCTATCCAAAGGTATACCGTAGTTTTGGAATAGGAGTTGGATCAAGTTATATCACTATTTTTATATTATTATGTTTTATTTTAAATCGTTATTGCACTTTTTTTTCGGGAGCAGTCCGGGAGCAGGTTCAGAATCAGGCATTAAAAATACATTTAAAAACACAAGTACGGCATTATGCTGGAATGATACAATCCTATAAAGACCTGACTGTTTTTCGGCACGATATGAAAAATAGAATGTTATCTATTTATACTATGGTGGAACAGGGGATGAATAAGGAATGCTTAAATTATATGGGAAAGTTAATAAATGAAATGAAACGTCCGAAAAAATATTTTGAAACAGGAAATCCTGTACTGGATGCGATTTTAACAGAAAAACAAATGGAATCAAAAAATAAAAATATAGCTTTTAAAACTAAATTAGAAATACCCCGCCAGTTAAATATCAAAGATGATGATTGGATTTCTATTATGGGAAACCTGATAGATAATGCCATTGAAGCAACTGAAAAATTAAAATTATCTCCGAAAGAAATATCAATGATAATGGTATATCGCCATAGAATTTTATTTATCCAGATTGAAAATACGGTGGAATCTCCGTATGTTAATTTTAAGGTTACCTCTAAAAGGAATTCCATGCAGCATGGTTATGGTTTACTAAGCATCAGAAAAGCTTTGAAAAATTATCAAGGCAGTTTTGATATTTGTATCCATGAAGGCAGATGTCTGGCAGAAGTACATTTAGAGTGTGGAGAAAAAAATGTATAATTCCTTCTATATATTATATAGAGACGAATAATTTGATAAAACCCGACTGTTGAGTTCTGTGTTTACATCCTTACGGTACCGCCTCGATATAGGCAGAGCTTCTCCTGTAGAAAGATAAGCGGTACCTTCTTTTATATAATCCAGATAATCATAATTAATTAAACAACTCTGACTGAGTTTTAGAAAACCATGGGGAATAAATTCATTGCAAAGCTTCGAAATCGTACCTCTAAAACGATAAACCTGATCCTGGCAATGGATGGTTATCATTTTCTGATAAACCTCAATAAATAAAATATGTGCAATATCGAGATGAACAAAAGAATCAGAAGTACGAAAGGAATAAAAATGATCCCGCCGTTGTTTGTATTTTTCCAAAGCCTTAAAGAAGACAGTTTCAAAGTACTTTGGTTTTATTATATCTTTTAATAAATAATGAAATGGATGTACTTCAAAAGATTCGAACACATATTGTTTATAAGCACTAAGAAAAATAATTTCTGCAAAACATCCCATTTTACGAAGGGTTTTAGCGGTAGCAATGCCGTCTAAACCAGTCATTTGAATATCTAGAAACAGCACAGCTACCGCTTCCGGCCTTTCTGAAATATGAAATAATACCTGTTCACCACTGGTATATATTTCTATACAAATCTGTTCATTTATCTTTTTTTTAATGTTGTCAAACAACTTAATATATCTTTGTATAACAGTCAATTCATCATCGCAAAAAATCACTGTAATCATTATTTCACAAATCCTTCCCATCACCAATTAACCAATTAGGGCAAAAGAAATACCGCTTATACCATGATTTAACATATAAGTATTTATTTCATTATAATGACCCAGGAAAAGGCATAAAAAAACGAACTATTCATCGGAATTAAAAACCAATGACCCGTTCGCAAAATTACTGATTTCGTGATATTAAATATGATCTATACCATTTGTAATATCACTGTTTATGGTAATAATCTACCATATTTGTCAAATAATGTCAATATCTAAATAAAAATGTATTGATTAATGGACAAGTAGAAAAATATATGGACTTTATGGATCAAAAGCAAATATCAGATGAAAATTTTTAAGCCGTCAATAAGCCGTCAAATAGAAAGGGGACAGATAACGTGGCAAGACGTGGAGAGAATATATATAAACGAAAGGATGGAAGATGGGAAGGAAGATATGTTACCGGGAAAAAAGATAATGGAAAAACAGCATTTAGTTATGTATATGGAAAAACATATACGGAGGTTAAGAAAAGGTTAGAAATTTATAAAGGAAATCAGAATCTGGCAGGATTAAAAGATACGAAGCAGGTATTTGGAGATGGGAAGCTGCGGACCTGGCTGGAATACTGGCTGGAAGAAGAGATACGGCCTCATGTAAAGGAATCAACGTATGTTGTATACCGAGGACAGATAGAACGGCATATACTGCCTGCAATTGGAAATGAGCCGCTAGGCGGAGTGAACAGACAAAGTATGAAAAAACTGTATCAGAATATCTTAGATAAGAACATTTCATATGCAACTTCTCATAGTATTTGCAAACGTTTTATAGCAGCATTACAAAGTGCTTACGAGTCTAATTTAATTCATGAAGTACCGGCTATTCCATTTAAAAAGAAGAATGAAACTAAGAAAAAAGCTAAGTTTATGACGATACATGAACAAAAGACATTGGAAAAGAAACTGGATGAGACAAAAAAGAAAGATCTGGCAATTCTTCTATCACTTTATACTGGATTACGTGTAGGTGAATGCAGCGCATTGAAGTGGGAAGATTTTGACCAATTAGAAAAGGGAATGCGAATTACACACACAGTACAAAGAATTCATGATTATGGAAATACGAATAATAAGACAACTCTTTTGTATTCTAAACCCAAAACCCAGGCTTCTGTAAGGTTTATTCCATTGCCTGAATTTATGATTCGTTTACTATCTAATTTAAAAAAGAAACATGAAGGGACTGAAGCTAATTTTATGTTTGGAGTTAAAGAAAGGCCTGTAGATCCAAGAGTACTGCAGTATCATATTGAAAAAATAACAAATTCCCTGAAAATAAAAGGTGTACATTTTCATACGTTACGACATACATTTGCCACTAGATTCATGGAAAGAGGGGGGGATATTTTAGCATTGAAGGAGTTGCTGGGTCATACTTCAGCAAAGCTTACTATGGATTGGTATGGACATTCTACAAATGAACATATTCAGCAGTCTATGAAGAAGATGAAGCGATTGGCAGCTTAAAATCAAAAATATAAGCCGTCATGAGCCGTCAGCCTTAAAATGGATGAAACCTATAATTTATAAGAAAACCAGAGCTATTTCGCGAAATCAGTAATTTCATGAAAATTAAAAAGTGCCGCGGGATTAGTATATCCCATTATATCGTATATTAATGGGTCATTATAACACATTTTAAATATTATTGAAAGAGTGGGAATTAACTATAATATAATAGCGGCAGTCTATGCACTATTAGCAGGGGGGGCAAAAAATGAATGAAATTACCTATTATAGTAATAGAATCATTTCATGTTTTCAGTGCAGAGCTATTTGAATGAGATGAATGTAGAATGAAATTAGCAGATAAAAAGAGGAAAATAATCTAGGTGGGAAAATGGAAAAGAAAAAAGATAAGAAAAAAGATAAGAAAATGAATGTACGGCGATTTTTAGCTTGTTTACTCGCAATGTGCATCTGCATTGGCGGAATACCGATTGCTTATGCGCTGGGGAATGAGCAGGATACAGATAACAAAACACTGCTTACTTATAATGCCCCCCGGACGGAGGTTGATGTATTTGAACCCACAAAGGAATTTGAAGATGCGTGGCGGCGGGGATATGAAAAAGCAGCGGAGCAGCTTGCGAAAGAAGGATATGAAAAACTGGAAGCCGCTTATGAAAAAGATGTAATGATTTATGTAAGTAAAGATAAAGTGTCTGAAGATACTAATTATGTAAAAGCAAGTATCCATGAAATGAATCATATGGAAGAGAAGGGATTGGAAAAATATGATGGCAGTGGAGGCAGTTATTATGTATGGCGATTATATATAGGAACAAAATCAGAGAATACGCCAGGTGATAAAGGCCAGCCGGACAATAGCGAACAGGAACAGATACAAAAAGAAGTTATGGAATATTTTTGGCTGAGGACGGATATCCCTGTGGAACTGCAAATCTGGGATAAACAGGTGACTGCATTGGAGATGAGCAATGTAGAGACAGAAGAAAATACAAAAGCAGCTGAAACGGAGATTGAGGAAGTCACTACAGAAAATGTAGAAGAGCCGGTTACGGAGGGGATTGAGACAGAGACAGAGACAGCCACAGTCACAGATAGCAAAACGGATGTGGAAGTGAATTCGGAAGAAAAATCTCAAAGCAATCTATCAGATGCGTTGTCTGTGGAGAGCGGTACAATTAAAATAGAACCCGGTATTGCGGGAGATTCAATTACGGAGAGTGCTACTTATTATAATACTTGGCAGCAAGCCGGAACGGCATTACATGGAGTGAAAGCTCCAGACACTGTGTTTCGCGTGACTTTTTTGTCAGATACTACGGTTGATGTAGGCAATGCTGCTTATGGATTGAATAGCATTTCTAAGAACAACTGCGCAGGGTTAATATTTACGGGTGACATTGATGAAACTGAAACGCAGGAAACATCAGAAGATGGTGGGAAGTTTAGTCTTTCTTCCGATGGTTATGGACATAATACGAACCTGACGGATGATAATGCAGATCCCAGTGCAAATCAATATAAAGGAAAATCACCAGAGAATGCACCTACAGTTACTATTACAGGATCTATCTATAAGATGAATACACCGTTTACTATACGAAATATAAAATTAAATATGCAAAAAGAAATATATGGTAACGGGAATAGAATGCAAATTGGTCCTGGATTGCAACGTACAGAAAATACAGCTTGGTCGATATATGGAGGAACTTACAGCGATAAAACAGACTATGATAGAACTTCAATGACAATTTATAGTGGGAATTGGAACTATGTGGGGACTACTGCATGGTATCAGAAAACGAGTAATGAACAAAGAATGAGAATCTATGGAGGAAGTTATGGTACTATTCATGGTCCTGCACGTACGGGAAATAGTTGTAGTGAACTAGATATAAAAATTGATATTCGGAATGGATATGGAGATTTCAATTGTGGTTTAATTGAACCATTACGTGAATCAAATGCAACGGCAGATAAAGTAAATGTTTCTATCCATGCAGATCCGGGCGTAATTGGAAAGGTAAATGAATATTACAGTTATACTGCAGCAACAGGGTTAGTACCAGAAGGATATAAAACCGTTATTGATGCACCAGATTTTACGTTTGGAAATGTGAGTGCAGGTAATGCTTATGTGGTGAAAGGAACTTATACTATGCCATGTGAACTTATTATTAATAATGTTAAGGCGATTGGAAGAATTGCAGGAGTTGGTACTGGTGGTGAAACTAGTGCAACTGATATTGTAGGCAGGGAGAGTACAACTGACTTTTATCCATATAAAGCAGATGATAGTGACTATGGTATTGTTATAAGGATAAATTGTGATGTAGAAATAAGTTCTATTGTTTATTATACCAAATTAATAATTGGTAATGGAGCTACTGTAAATAAAATTGGCTGGAATTACATTAATCCAAATAAATTTAGTGATTTTAACAATGTAAATGGAGTATATTTTACGAAAGATCTCAGTGGAGATGTTGATATTATCGAAGGAGGCTCTTTCAATGTTGTGGGGTATCAGTACAAAACTGGAGTTCGAAATATCGGTTCATCCGATAATACAGGTACATTACGTGTGAATCCTTTAGCATACACCGGGATTTATGTAAAAGGTGATTATCTTGGAGGATTGACGCTGGATGTTGTTGACGAAGCTGTTTCCGGTTTGAAAAAGGGACAAAAGATCACTAGATTCTTGACAAGCAGTTATGCTGATGTGAAACGATTTAAAGAAAAAGGCATGAAACTGGGACCAAATCTGCGGAAGAATAATTATGGGATAGCAGTTACAAAATCTGGAACAGATGGATACTATGTTTTAGGTGATAAGATGGACTATCAGGTAAGCTATAGCGCTAATGGAGCAACAGGCAGCATACCACTGGCAAATTCTTACGAAGAGGGAAAAGAAGTAACGGTTGTAGACGCTGCTGCTATGATACCACCTGCAGATAAGGCATTTGACTACTGGGAAAGCAGCGCAGCGGTTACTGTAAACGGAACAAGTACCACAAAGCTGAATCCTAAAGATACGTTTGTGATGCCGGCCCAGGATATAACTTTGAAAGCAATTTGGAAAGATGCAAAGTCAGATATTACATTTGACGGTTTTGAGGATGGCAATGATGCATTGTTGAAAATCGAAAATGAAGCAGGAAAAGTGAACAGCAAAGCATTGCCGAAGATAAAAATCAATGGAGCAGATGCAGCGCTGGAGGATCTGGAAAAGATGACTTATACGTATGAGCGCTATACCAGAACCGGAAGTTCAGGAAATTATACCTATGGATGGTCAGGCAAGGTGTTACAGGAAGGTATCAATGATGCTGATATTGAAAAACTGCCTGTAAGTATCACAAAACCTGCAGCCGATAATTTGACAATTTCTGCTAATACAAAGAAGTCAATGTCTGGGATTGTGAAACTGACGATTAGTTATAATGGAGATGAAAACAGCCAGGCATCCTGCATTATTATTTCTTCAGGAGATGTGGATCTGAATGGTAATATCAGGGCTTCTGATATAGTCATGTTGGAGGCATATATAAGTGGAGACCCAGGTGTGAAACTTGACCAGTATGCCTATCAGAAAATAATGGGCGACATGAACAGTGAAGCTACAACCGGAACAATCCGCATTACTCCACAGGATGTGGAGCTTCTGGAAGCAATTATAGTAAATTAGGTACTGCGACTTTTTTTCAAATGGTATAAGAAACAGGAATATTATATCACGATAAGAATGCATATACAGAGGTAGGAAAATGAAGAAGAAAAAGAACAGCAGAATTGATATACGAAGGATATTGGCATATCTATTAACAGTGTGTATCTGCATTGGAGGAATACCAATTGCTTATGCGTTGGGAGATGAGAAGAATACAGATAACAAAACACTGCTTACCTATAATAATACCCGTACGGAGGTTGATGTATTTGAACCTACAAAGGAATTTGAAGATGAGTGGCAGCGGGGATATGAAAAATCAGCGGAGCAGCTTGGGAAAGAAGGATATGAAAAACTGGAAGCTGCTTATGAAAAAGATGTAATGATTTATGTAAGTAAAGAGGAAACAGTAGATCATTATGGCAGATATTTGAAAATGGGTATTGCCGAGACAAATAATATGGAAGAGAAGGGATTGGAAAAATATGATGGCAGTGGAGGCAGTTATTATGTATGGCGATTATATATAGGAACAAAATCAGAGAATACGCCAGGTGATAAAGGCCAGCCGGACAATAGCGAACAGGAACAGATACAAAAAGAAGTTATGGAATATTTTTGGCTGAGGACGGATATCCCTGTGGAACTGCAAATCTGGGATAAACAGGTGACTGCATTGGAGATGAGCAATGTAGAGACAGAAGAAAATACAAAAGCAGCTGAAACGGAGATTGAGGAAGTCACTACAGAAAATGTAGAAGAGCCGGTTACGGAGGGGATTGAGACAGAGACAGCCACAGTCACAGATAGCAAAACGGATGTGGAAGTGAATTCGGAAGAAAAATCTCAAAGTAATCTATCAGATGCGTTGTCTGTGGAGAGCGTTACAATTAAAATAGAACCCGGTATTGCGGGAGATTCAATTACGGAGAGTGCTACTTATTATAATACTTGGCAGCAAGCCGGAACGGCATTACATGGAGTGAAAGCTCCAGACACTGTGTTTCGCGTGACGTTTTTGTCAGATACTACGGTTGATGTAGGCAATACTGCATATGGATTGAATAGCATTTCTAAGAACAACTGCGCGGGGTTAATATTTACCGGCGATAAAAATGAAACGGAAACACTGGCGATGTCAGAAGAAGGTGGGAAGTTTAGTCTTTCTTCCGATGGTTATGGACATAATACGAACCTGACAGATGACAATGCAGATCCGAGTGTTAATCAGTTTAAAGGATTGGCTCCGGAGAATGCGGCAACAGTGACTTTTACAGGAACGGTTACTAAGATGGATACAGCGTTTACTATTCGAAATGCTAAGCTTAAATTGCAAAATTACATGTATGGTAATGGAAATCGATTGCAGATTGGCCCTGGGTTAGAACGTACAGAAAAAAACCATTGGTATCTGTATGGAGGAACATATAATGAAAAACAGGTCTATGACAGAGCATCGTTGACCGTTTATGGTGGTGAATGGTATGTTGCGGGTACTACGGCATACAATCAGAAAACAACGGGAGAACAACGATTGCGTATCTACGGAGGAACTTTTGATATTATTCATGGTCCTTCAGAAAATGGCAATCAAAGTAGTGAACTTGATTTGAAAATTGAAATTAGGAAAGGGTATGGAGAATTTAAATGTGGATTATTAGAACCATTACGTGGTGGAAACTCGACTGCAGACAAAGTAAACGTTGCAATTTATGCTGATCCGGGTGTAATAGGAAAAATTGATAATTATTACAGCTATACATCAGCAACAGGGCTAGTACCAAAAGGATATAAAACCGTTATTGATGCACCAGATTTTACGTTTGGAAATGTGAGTGCAGGAAATGCTTATGTGGTGAAAGGAACTTATACTATGCCATGTGAACTTATTATTAATAATGTTAAGGCGATTGGAAGAATTGCAGGAGTTGGTACTGGTGGTGAAACTAGTGCAACTGATATTGTAGGCAGGGAGAGTACAACTGACTTTTATCCATATAAAGCAGATGATAGTGACTATGGTATTGTTATAAGGATAAATTGTGATGTAGAAATAAGTTCTATTGTTTATTATACCAAATTAATAATTGGTAATGGAGCTACTGTAAATAAAATTGGCTGGAATTACATTAATCCAAATAAATTTAGTGATTTTAACAATGTAAATGGAGTATATTTTACGAAAGATCTCAGTGGAGATGTTGATATTATCGAAGGAGGCTCTTTCAATGTTGTGGGGTATCAGTACGAAACTGGAGTTCGAAATATCGGTTCATCCGATAATACAGGTACATTACGTGTGAATCCTTTAGCATACACCGGGATTTATGTAAAAGGTGATTATCTTGGAGGATTGACGCTGGATGTTGTTGACGAAGCTGTTTCCGGTTTGAAAAAGGGACAAAAGATCACTAGATTCTTGACAAGCAGTTATGCTGATGTGAAACGATTTCAAGAAAAAGGCATGAAACTGGGACCAAATCTGCGGAAGAATAATTATGGGATAGCAGTTACAAAATCTGGAACAGATGGATACTATGTTTTGGGTGATAAGATGGACTATCAGGTAAGCTATAGCGCTAATGGAGCAACAGGCAGCATACCGCTGGCAAATTCTTACGAAGAGGGAAAAGAAGTAACAGTTGTAGACGCTGCTGCTATGATACCACCTGCAGATAAAGCATTTGACTACTGGGAAAGCAGCGCAGCGGTTACAGTAAACGGAACAAGTACCACAAAGCTCAATCCTAATGATACGTTTGTGATGCCGGCCCAGGATATAACTTTGAAAGCAATTTGGAAAGATGCAAAGACAGATATTACATTTGATGGTTTTGAGGATGGCAATGATGCATTGTTAAAAATCAAAAATGAAGCAGGAAAAGTGAACAGCAAAGCATTGCCGAAGATAAAAATCAATGGAGCAGATGCAGCGCTGGAGGATCTGGAAAAGATGACTTATACGTATGAGCGCTATACCAGAACCGGAAGTTCAGGAAATTATACCTATGGATGGTCAGGCAAGGTGTTACAGGAAGGTATCAATGATGCTGATATTGAAAAACTGCCTGTAAGTATCACAAAACCTGGAGCCGATAATTTGACAATTTCCGCTAATACAAAGAAGACAATGTCTGGGATTGTGAAACTGACGATTAGTTATAATGGAGATGAAAACAGCCAGGCCTCCTGTATTATTATTTCTTCAGGAGATGTGGATCTGAATGGTAATATCAGGGCTTCTGATATAGTAATGTTAGAAGCATATATAAGTGGTGACCCAGGTGTGAAACTTGACCAGTATGCCTATCAGAAAATAATGGGCGACATGAACAGTGAAGCTACAACCGGAACAATCCGCATTACTCCACAGGATGTGGAGCTTCTGGAAGCAATTATAGTAAATTAGGTACTGCGACTTTTTTTCAAATGGTATAAGAAACAGGAATATTATATCAACGATAAGAATGCACATACAGAGGTAGGAAAATGAAGAAGAAAAAGAACAGCAGAATTGATATACGAAGGATATTGGCATATCTATTAACAGTGTGTATCTGCATTGGAGGAATACCAATTGCTTATGCTCTTGGTGATGAACAGAGTGCAGAAAATAAAACATTGCTTACATACAATGATTCAGGTACAGAGGTGGATGTATTTGAACCTTCCGAAGAATTTAATGAGGCATGGTCATTGGGTGTTGAAAATGCAGCAGAGCAGCTTGCTTCAGAGGGGTATGAGAATTTGGAAGCTGCTAATGAAAAAGATGTGATGATATATGTAAGTAAAGAAGATAAAACAAATGATGTGAGATATTTAAAACCGAATAATAATGATTTAAATAATATGGAGGCTTTTGGACTAGAGAAGTATGATGGAAAAGGCGGAAGATATTATATCTGGAAATTATGTAAAGGAGTGAAGATAGACAACACAGAAGCGGATACAGAGGATCTGAAAGATATAAAAAAGGAATTGACTGAATATTTTTGGATTAGGACCGATCTTAAAGTTGAGTTAATAAAAAGCGAAGTAGATGATCAAACAGAAGAGGT
This sequence comes from Robinsoniella sp. KNHs210, assembly GCF_000686105.1. Taxonomy (NCBI): domain Bacteria; kingdom Bacillati; phylum Bacillota; class Clostridia; order Lachnospirales; family Lachnospiraceae; genus Robinsoniella; species Robinsoniella sp. KNHs210. The sequence continues at coordinate 727,774 of NZ_JMLZ01000001.1, read as the reverse complement.
TATTGAAACGGGCACTGAGACAAGGGAAACAGTGAATGAAACCGTTGAGGTTTCAGAGGGAACGGAACAGAGTACATATAAAACTGAAACGGAAGCTGTGGAAAGTGAAATAGCTGAGACAGAGGCAGCAGATCAGGAAGAAAAAAGTTTCCCATTGGTAAAAAATGAAAGCTCTACATTATCTAAAGGATCAGAATTTGTAGTTAATCGTTTTAAGTACAATGTATATAGAGATTTGGGGAATGGTGAAAAGATATATGTTGATGGGTCTGATAGTTGGAGCAATACAACTGCAGGTAAGTATGGGATTGTACAGATTTTAAATTATGATAGAAATGGTAGTTATGGTAATAATATTAGTAATATAAACGGAGGTAATCCTGGATATACAGCAACCAATAATCATGATAGCGGTAAATATATTATTGATTTGCACAATGGTGATTTAAGTATAGCAGGAGATTGGAGCGGACAACTGAATGGAGCAAATGCAATACCGGCTGTTCAATGGGGATTAACCTTCTGTTCAACGGGAAGCGATGGCAGTGGTTCTACAGCATTTACCTTAGAATTGGGAAAAAACACAAGGTTTGGGGCACATGTAACTATTCATGGAGATGAAAATGATGCATTTGGCTGTAAATTAAAAACTCCCACAAGGGCAAGTGATACATATGGAAGTGTTTATGATAATAATATACAGGCAAATGGCTGGAGCTTTATTGTTGAAAAAGATGTTGAAGTTACAGGAAATGCAACAGTATATGGTGCCGTAGATGGAAGCTATGATGGAAGAACTGCGAAAAAATTTGTTAATCAGGATGGATTGGCTAGCACTAATGTAGAAATTTATAGCGGGACGTGGTTTTTTATTGCCGGTGGTGCGGGAAGAGGACATGCCTACACGGAGACGAATGTTATTGTGGGCAGCCCAAGTGACACAGATTCAGATTATGTTACAGTTGAAGGTGCCATTGTAGCAACGGGATTAGCTAATGGTGACTATATTATTTATAGTGAAGCTGTGGAAAACAGTACTGTGTCTGGTTTTAATATTCTTGTACAAGGATATACCAAAACAGGTGTCATTGCTGGAACCTGTGCAAATCATTTTAGAGGAACGAATCCTGAAGTACACATGCCTAATATGAATATCCTAGTTAAGGATCATGTTAAAGTTATTGGAGATACGGTTAAATATACTTATGAAAATGGCTGGATAAAAGATATGGGTGTTGTTGCAGGCGATATGGCAAGCGATAATGCGTGGTATAACGTAGTAGCACCATATTATAAATTTCATGCATCATTAACAATTCAGGATGATGTACAGGTTGTACAAGGCGTGGATATGGGATCTCCAAATGCTTGGATGATGGGAAATGATGGAAGTACCAGCACGTTAACTATAAAAGACAGAGTTATAATTGGTGGTAATGTATTTAATGGCGGTTGGTCAGATGTAGTATCTATGCCATATATGAAAACTGTTATCCAAGGAGCTGCGCCTGGTGAAAATGGGGTAAAGATTAATGGATCACTTTATGCATTTAGTGGAGACAATTTCCAAGGAGCCTGGCATTATGAATGGGGAACTACTTACGTTGATTTAGAATTTCTCATGGAAAATGCGGCCATTGGCGGAAATTTATATGGTGTAACGGAGATGTATGATAATGATCCAAGATATATCAATAATTTAACTATGGATGTCAGTAACAGTATTGTAAATGGTTCTGTTTTTGGAGTGGCATTAGATGATATGGCAGGAACTATACAGGAAAATTTATTTGTTAATATTTCTGATTCAACGGTGGGTGGAGCATTTCTGTTTGGAATGACTGGAATTGATGAAAACGCATCAGGGAATACAAATAGAATATCAGGTGAAAATAACCAGCTAAGTATTAAAAATAGCATTGTTACATCTAATATCGTAGGTACAGGTATGAATACGTATAAGCCAAATCATATCTATGGAAAAAATGCAAAGGATGGTATGACTACTACCTATAATGTAGAAGATGGAACTTTTAATAGTGTTGAACCATACGATATTCCCGAAACAAAGTTAAGTATTGGCGTTTATGAGAGCTCAACGATATCAGCAGCAAATTCCTATACTTCTCCATATGGAAAAGGAAATGGACAGAATATTATTGATATTTCCGGAGTGACTTTTACAGGAAATTCCACAGCGAAAGGGATTGCAATCGGAGGGATTGGCAGTTCTGTATATAACGCTGAAGGGGGAAATAGCATTACAGTAAATATTTCAAATATAAAAAATAGAAGTGAACAGCCAATGGATATTATTGGATGCAGTAAAATTACAGGTGATACAACTGCGACTGCAATTCCAAAGCTGACTTTAAATCTTAATAATATAAGTGAGGATGTGAATCTGAATCGAATCATGTTTTCGGCTGGAGGTACCACGTATCTTAAAAGCGATAAAGAAATAAATTTGGAAGATGTAACAGTTAATTATATTGTTGCACATGGTAACGATGATAAAAATAGTACTTACAATAAAACAGTTCAGAATGCAGCAGGAAAAACAGCTGTTTTGAATTTAACTACCGGAAACATAATTGGATCAGGTGGGAATATTGAAAGTGGTATAGAAGCAGCTAATTTGAATGTAAATATTAAAGGTACTGCAGATGATAAGGCATCGGGGAGAGATTTGTTTAATGTTATTAATGGCAAATTTATAATTTCAGGAAGCAATTATACAAACGGAGCCGGTATTTTGCAAATGGAAGGTGGAGATCTGAGGTTAGGTCATACGGGTGCATCAGGAGAAGTGGCAGACAGATTGGCTGGCAGTATTGTGAACACCAGTGATGAAAGCAGATTATATATTTATAAATCGGAAGGAACAGACCATAACAATTCGTATCCTCTTAGTATTGCAGCGAATGGAAGCATGAAATCTACTAAGAAATTAAAACTGGGTGAATGGAATGAAAAGAAGGTTCAAAATGTTCTGGGTGATAAGTTACTGAATTTCAGAACACAATCAAAGGCTGATGAGACTCAATATGATAATGCACTGGTTTATCCTCATAAGATCGGCAAAGACAGCATAGGTAACATAGTTTTAGGAGAAAGAGTTGGTTATCAGGTTTCTTATAATTTCAATGGAGGGACCGGAGGGATTCCGCTCACTGAGACTTATGAAGAAGGAGCAACTGCGACCGTTGGAGAAAGTGCAGATATGATACCTCCTGCAGACAAGGTTTTTGACTACTGGGAAAGCAGCGCAGCGGTTACTGTAAACGGAACAAGTACCACAAAACTGAATCCCAAAGATACCTTTATAATGCCGGCCCAGGATATAACTTTGAAAGCAATTTGGAAAGATGCAAAGTCAGATATTACATTTGACGGTTTTGAGGATGGCAATGATGCATTGTTAAAAATCAAAAATGAAGCAGGAAAAGTGAACAGCAAAGCATTGCCGAAGATAAAAATCAATGGAGCAGATGCAGCGCTGGAGGATCTGGAAAAGATGACTTATACTTATGAGCGCTATACCAGAACCGGAAGTTCAGGAAATTATACCTATGACTGGTCAGGCAAAGTGTTACAGGAAGGTATTAATGATGCTGATATTGAAAAACTGCCAATAAGTATCACAAAACCTGGAGCCGATAATTTGACAATTTCCGCTAATACAAAGAAGACAATGTCTGGGATTGTGAAACTGACGATTAGTTATAATGGAGATGAAAACAGCCAGGCCTCCTGTATTATTATTTCTTCAGGAGATGTGGATCTGAATGGTAATATCAGGGCTTCTGATATAGTAATGTTGGAAGCATATATAAGTGGTGACCCAGGTGTGAAACTTGACCAGTATGCCTATCAGAAAATAATGGGCGATATGAACAGTGAAGCTACAACCGGAACTATTCGTATTACTCCACAGGATGTGGAGCTTCTGGAAGCTATAATTGTAAATTAGAGAGGAGTGTTGGAAAGTTTATGTTTAAGAATAAAAAATTAAAAAAGTATCTGGCAGTACTTCTGTGCTTTACATTTATTAGTTCCATGGCGGGGAATGCATTTGCAGCTAATAATAGGGAGGCAGTTCCAAAAGATGATTTTGGTGTTATATGTACTGTTTTCGATACGGTTGCCACTGAAAATGCACAGGGTAAATATGATGCAACATTGACTGCAAGACTGACAGTAAATCGTGAAAAAGTAAAACATATTATAGGGGGAGGTGTGGAATGGTCTTGGCAGAAACGGCTGCCGATTCCAGAACTTCTTAATACACCACCTCTTGGAGCACAGCATGGAGGTCCCTATTATGAGCTGCCAGAAGATGAAGCAATGGGGTTGCGAAGCCTGAGACAAGTTTTTAAATTTGTTAATGATGATGTTAACGGTGCTTTGACTCCGGGTGAAAATGGAACCGGGTACAAAGAGTTTCAACTAGCTTTCTCAAATATTGAAGCAGTGCCGGGAGAAGTATTCAAAGGAGTCAGAGTACGTGATTATTTTAGTCCGGATTCGGGAGTAAGTACACTTGAATTAATGAATCCGGCAACGAATGAAGGTGTAGACTCGGTCAGAGAAACGGTTACAATCGGCAATATAAGAATTCCTGGAAGATCGATTATTTACAAGACGAACGCAGAGGGAAGTCAGGTTTATACCCAGAGTTATAAAACAGATGAAGAATTAATTGGTAAAACAATACTGGATATTGAAGCTACAGGTTTTCCTGTCGTGCAGGATAAAGAATTTTTGGGTTGGAGTACAACTCCTAATTCAAAAAATCCGGAATACCAGCCAGGTACTTCTTTGGAAGAAAAAAATTCAGATGGATCTTACAAGGTATCGAATCTTACTCTTTATCCGGTTTGGAAAGGCGAAGAACATCTGGAAGGAAATTGGGTAGATTATAAAGTATTCGATACAAGGGCAGATAGAGATCCAAACTTGGCAGACGGAAGATATAATGCAACTATGAATGTAAGAGTAATTACCGATCCGGCTAAATTAAAAGAAATAAAAAGTGGAGTCCTGGAATGGTCATGGCCTTCGAGGCTTCCGTTACCGGAGCTTAAAAACGCTCCGGAGTTAGGACCACTGACGGGGGGACCCTATTATGAATTGCCAGAAGATGCATCAATGGGATTGTACAGCCTGAGACAGCTTTTTAAATGGTGGAATGTGAATGGTGGTGTGCTTACACCTGGGGAAGATGGTACTGGATATCACGAATTTCAATTATATTTTTATAATTTTGCAGCTGAACCAGGAGAAGTGATTGAAAATGTACGTCTTCGTGATTACTTTAGTGAGGAGGATAATGAATCTAAAGTCTACGGAATATCCGCTGAGACAGGCGAGGAGGTTGTTTCAGAGCGGTGTCATGTTACGTTGGGAAGTATTACAATACCAGGTAAAAAAATGCTGTATAAATTCGATGATTCAGATGGAGCAGCACAATATCAACAGATCTATTATTCAGATGAAGATGCAGAAAATGCTAAAATTCTGAATAATGATCCCACACAGAATACAAGCCAGCCTCTTACGATGCCTAATTTTACAGCACCGGAAGGTAAGGAATTTGGTGGGTGGAGTACGGTTTCCGGAGCAGAGACGGCAGAGTACCAGCCGGGAGATGCGATTAAAGATCTGACTAACCTGATACTTTATCCGGTATGGACAGCTAAAGACGGGTATACGGTGACTTATGACGGAAATGGCGGTACTCCGGAAAAAGCTAGTGATACCGTTTTAAAAGGAGATGCGGTTGCTTCTTTCCCAACAGCAGAACATCCGGAGCATTATATTTTCAAGGGATGGTTTACGGAAGCAGAAGGCGGCACCCAAGTAAAAGCACCTTATACTCCCACGGGAGATGTTACTTTATATGCACATTGGGAGATGACATATAAAGTACTCTACAGTGCAGGAAACGGAAGCGGCAGTATAACGGATAGCAATAGCCCTTACCAGACAGATGCTTATGTCGTTGTTCTGGGTAAAGAAGGGCTGACATCTCCAGGAGCAGGATGGATATTTGCGGGATGGGAAAGTAGTGTACCAGTTTTAGTAGGCAGTGAGGAGAAACAGCAGTTAAACCCTAATGATACCTTTCGGATGCCTGCTCAGGATGTGACTTTGACAGCAAAATGGTCAAATACAATTTCAGACGTATGCCCGCTTGTTTTAGACATTGCCGCAGGAACATTAAAAAATGCAAAGAATGAGAATATTACAAGTGGTTTCACGGTTACAAGTAAGACAATTGTTATGACAAACAATGCCTTTGTAAGCTGTAATACGGATCACATCCATGAGTTAGAGATAATAGGAAAAGCTGATAAAAGTGTAATTATTGAAGGGTCAGAAGATAAAAAATTTAATATTACAGTAAAAGGTGTAAGCGCTAAGCAGTTGAATCTGGATAACTATGGTATGGTGACGTTTGGAAGCAATGCTGGCGATATGGATAATCTTTTTACAAATATCAACGGTGAAGGACTTGTTATCAGCGAAAATGTTACAAGTATAAAGATCAATGAAGGATGTACGGTGAGTGCTGCAGCTGATAAGGGAAAAGAACCAATCCAGGGTATTACAGGAAAAGCTAAAAAACTGGATCTTACCTTATATAGCAAAGTTTCTGAAAACTTAGACTTAAGTATTAAGGGGGCCGCATTTACCATACCAGGTAATTATCAGATGATCTCTGTATTAGATAATATAGATGGTACATGGCTAAAAGATGATGTAGCTGTTACCGACCCGGTAACCGGAAAAGCCTTTGTCAGAGGACTTGCAGAAGGGGATCAGGATACTAAGTACCTGGACCCATCCTATAGTGCAAATAACCTTTATGGTAAAACATTCGGGCTGACAGGAACTAATATAGCGGATACAAGCGGAGTTTATGGCCGCTATCAGGCAGTCCGCGTTCCGGAAGCGGTTAATCAATTAAAAATAACCGTTCCTACAAGAATTATCTTTAATATTTATACCAGCGGTCTGAATGGAACAGAAAAAGGATTTATTGCGCCTCCTGCTGTTTTAAATAATGAAAGTGCTTCATTTGAAGATTCCATTTTAATCGATGGACAGCAAAAGGATTATGGCAAGAAGCAGCATGTGGCAAATGTGGGTTATAAAGGAATTCAGACACGTGCCACGTCCAGTTACTCATTAGTTGATTTTGCAACGGTAACTGCGGAACAGATGGCGAAGCCTTCTACTCATCCCCTGGTAGCGCTGGAAGCATTGGCGAATGTGGATGGACAGCAAAGAATCTCATTAGATGATAGTGCGGGAACTGTAGATAAAGTCTGGTTCGGAGCACCATATGGTGAATCTAAGATTCAGCTGGCAGTTCCAAGTGCATATACAGATCCGCAGACAAAGCGCTATTATCAGGAGCCCAGTGATATTACAGACAATACTATTGTATTAAATGGATTTCATACTATGAAGCTTTCATTTTCATTTGGAAGCGGACAATAATAACGGATTAACAGCCAATGGCGTTAATTATATAGAGTAGCCAAACTTAATTTAGGAGGAAGAAACATATGAAAAACAAGAAGAGATTTATCGCGTTAGGTTTAACAGTAGCAATGGCGGCATCCATGTCAATTGGAGCATTTGCAGCCACACCGGATCGGGTTTTAAATCAAAGAACAGCGGGAGATAACGCTCCGGCAAATGCAGAAGCAAGTGTGGATGTAGACGGTTGGCTGACTAAAGATGCAGTTATTGATTCTAGTGGTAGCTCTGTTAACCCTTCACTTCCAAGCTATACAGGATCAGGAAAACCTTTGGACAGCAACAGTTCTTCAACAGACTGGGGCGGCGATGGAACAGAAGATTCTGCTCAGCTTATTATAACTGCACCTACATACCTTTCTTTCCTGGTAGCAGGTAATGGTGCCGATGCTAATATTCAGCTTACTTCCAGTGATAAATCAGTAAAAGGTACGATTTTAAATCAGTCCTGTTATATCCAGTCTAGTAAAGTGCCGGTTCCTAAGACAGTTAGTGTAGCAGTAACGAAAGCAAATGCAACAGGAGACTTTAAAGTTGTAAGCGGCATCAATGCAGCAGAAGATTCAAATCAGGTTGCCGGTGTTTATCTGAACCTGAAGGGTGGAACTGCACAGGATTTAGGTGCTAATTTAAACAAGGCAGCATTAGGAACTTTAGCGGCAGGAACAAGAGCAGCAGGAGATGCTGTAAATCCATCTTCAACAGATTTATTTTTTGCTGACCAGAATGGAACTGCAGCAGGTGTTACAACTAAATTTGCTTCAAGCTACGAAGATGGCAAAGAACTGAAAAGTAATTTCAAATTGAATATGGTTTATAGCTACAACAAATAATAACTGAATACATATGATGGCTGTCCATTCATTAAAATGGACAGTCTAAAAAACAAAAAATACGTTGGCTACTTATTTTTTAAACTGGGGTTGAGAAATACTTGACCCCTTGAGAAACAGCTGAAAAGATGCAGCTGTTTCTCAAGGGGCCACGTTGAAAATTACAATACAAGGAGGACTTTATGGAAGAAAGGATAGGAAGAAAAGCGTGTAAAACTAATATCTTTTTGCTGCTGGGAATTTTGTTGTCGATTTCTCTGCTTTTAACGTTACCGTACAGAGCTTATGCGGCTGAAGCAGAGAGCAAAACAATTCAGCAGCAATCTCCCGGGAATAAAGAACCTGTGCAGGGAAATGGAAAGGTGGATGTTGATGGTACGGTAAAGGCAAAGAATGGAAGTACAGCTTCATCAGGTAAGACTTCGTCATCTAAATCTTCAAAACCATCAACCACTCAGGTTGGAAATGGACTAAATGATAAGCTGACTCAGAATGCAAAAACCGGAGATTTAAACAGAAATCTGATATTTCTGGTTTTACTGATTGTATCAGTAATCATTTTAGCAGTGGTGTTAAAACAGAGAACTGCAAGAAACAAACAATAGGCGGGGAGTTCCCAAATGCATATTGGAGAATATTTTTCGTCAGCCTATCAGGCTGACGATAATAATTTAAAGAGGTAGATCATGGATGAAAACAGAAGACTCTCCGCATTGGAGCAGCTGGAAAAAGAATTTGAATCTTCCAAGAGTGTAAAGGAAGAATTCGGTAAGCCCCCGGAAAGAGCGAAAAATAGGGGAGCGGGTAAGAAAAAAAGAAATATAGTGGGAAGAAAAAAGCAATTGTATATTTTGGCTGCCGTAATTCCTGCGTTGATTCTTGTAATAATAGGAGGAATATTTCTGGGAGTGAACAAAATGAACAGCAGTGATATCCGAAATAAATATCCATCTTTCATCACTAAAGAAGAAAAAGCAGACTGGAAAAATAAAAGTGTAGATAAAGGTCAGATTTATGTGTATGTGAATACCAGTTTAGATGTAAAAGCGGATGGAAAAACGGTTGCGCTGCGTTTAGCAAATCCACCTTATTGTGCATATCCCCTTAAAATTAAGTTGTCTATAGATGAGAAAAAAGAGGCTTATCTCTATCAGTCAGAGTTGATAAAACCTGGCGACAGCGTGGAAGATGCAGAACTCACCGGATTGCCAGCTGAAAAAGGAATCTATAATGCAACGATTTATTATACATTTTATGACGAAAAGGGGGAGACAGTGGTAGGGGAACACCAGGTGACAGCTACTATTGAAACCCATGAGCAGGCAGATAGATGACACAGTCATAGAAATTTAAAGGAGATTATAAAACAGATGAAACTAGATGAATTAAACAAGGCTTATGAAGAAGAACTGGAGGAACAAAAAAAAGAAACAACGGAAATGCATGAGCCTGAGCCAAAGTCAAAAGGAAAATGGGTTCTGCTGATTGCAGTTGTTCTGATACTTTCAACCACAGCGTTTGCGCTTTCATCAAAGTTTAAAAACAATACAGCAGATGAAGCCGAAACTGCAGGTATAGCTGCAGAAGGAGCTATTATGAATGGCTTGCCGGAAGGAATGAAGGAAGGGGAATTGGGAGATGCACTGCAGCAGAAAATAGATGAATCTATGTTTACAGTTAATGTAAATAGCCAGCCGATTTTTCAGAATGGAACTTCAAAGGGCAAGGTAGATATTGTAAACAGCCCGGGCAATAGTTTTCCGTGTACGGTAGCTTTAACTTTAGATGAGGATGGATCAGAGCTGTACCGCAGTGATGACCTCATTTATCCTGAGCAGTATATCCCCACAATTAAACTTACCAAAAACCTGCCAAAAGGTGCATATCCGGCTACACTCACCTATTATGTCTACGATGTGGACGGAAAAGAAGTGACCGGAACGATGAAAGCAGCAATGACCATAGTAATCCAGAATTAGGGTAATTATAGTGAAAAATCAGATTGAGAAAAAGAAAAAATTAGCTGCAGAGTGGCTCTATTTCTTTCTTCAAATGGCAGCAGTGGGGCTTATTATTTTTCTGATAAATTTAACAGTAGGCGGATTTGCGTTAGTTCATGGTGAGAGTATGGAGCCTACGCTGCAAAATAAAAATTTATTGATATACATAAAGTTGGGATATGAACCTAAAAGGGGAGATATTGTGATTTGTCATTCCGGAAAAGGAATGGAAGAGGAACTGGTAAAGCGTGTAATAGGGGTGCCCGGTGATGTGATTGATATAAATCCACTGACTGGTAATTTATATGTCAATGGAGAAGAATTAAAAGAGGATTATATTATGGATACCACGATTGTTACGGGTGATATTCACTATCCAGCCAAAGTTCCTAAGGGGCAGTATTTTTTATTGGGAGATAACCGAACGGTCTCTATGGACAGCAGATACAGTGAAATAGGGACGATTCCCAAGGAGAAAATTGACGGACACATTGTTGCACGGGTTTTTCCTTTTCATAAAATAAGTCTGATGAAATAAAAGGAGTACAGGAATGGAACTTTTTACACACAAGCAAAAAAAAGAAAAAATGAATGCAAAACAATCATTTAACTGGAAAGAATGGATAAAAGAAAATCGTGTGTATGTAATCGTACTTGCAGTCTCGGCTTTGTTCTGGGTCTTGATTTCTATATTTATGGGATATGCTCCTTTTGGTAATAATTCATTTCTGACAAATGATGCAATTCATCAGTATTATCCATTTATGGGCCAGTATAGAGAACGTCTCTTAGAAGGACAGTCTTTACAATATTCATTTGGCGGAGGTATGGGATTTAATTTCTTGAGCTTATGGTCTTACTATCTCTCATCTCCATTGAATTTGATCATACTTTTATTTCCAGCAGATGGCCTGGATTTTGCAATGAATTTTTTGATCGGTTTAAGACTGGTCCTGTGCAGCCTCAGTTTCGCATTTTATATTGGCAGCCGGGGAAATAAACATGATTTACGAATTTTACCATTTGCATGCGCTTACGGCATGTCCAGTTTTATGATTGGGTATTCTTTTAATATTATGTGGCTGGACAGTCTTGCACTGTTTCCTCTGATACTTACAGGTCTGGAGAAACTGCTGAAAAATGGTAAATGGAAGTTATATGCCGTTAGTTTGTCGCTTTCTTTATGGAGCAGTTTTTACATTACTTATATGATCTGCATTTTTTTAGTAATATGGTTTTTCTTTTATGAGTTTGAAAATATTAAATGCTTTTTTAAGCGTGGATTTTTGTTTGCCGGTTCTTCTGTTTTAGCGGCAGGAATGGCCTGCCTGGTTCTTATACCGGCATATATTGGAGTGTCTCAGACCTCCGTAAATGAACAACTGCCACAAATAGAATTAATGACGACATTTTCTAATATTTTAGCTGGAAAAGAAGGGGGGATATTTGCCTTCTCTGATCCGGTTTCTGTTGTGAATAATGCTTCCTATAATGCAAATTTATACACTGGAATTGCTATGTTAGGACTTGCTTTACTTTATTTTTTTAAAAGGGGAATAAAGATAAGCAGCAAATTAAAAATGGCTGGGCTCATACTGCTGTTATTTTTAAGCACGAATGAAAAATGCCTTAACTTTATCTGGCATGGTTTTCATAATCAGGTCGGAATTCCGAACCGTTTTGTATTTTTATTAATTTTTGTAGTTCTGTTACTGGCATATGAAGCTTTTTGCAATTTAAAGAAGTATCCCCTGTGGCAGATCCTGCTGGCTGACATCTGCGTCATCGCAGGTCTATCTGCCCTGTATGTTCTGCAGCGTGAAAATATTTCAATTAAAATGTTCTGGTTTAGCGTGGCATTAGCAGCAGGATATATGATTATGCAGATCTGGTACGTAATAAAAGCAGAAGACCGGAAATTCGTAATGGGAATCATGATATCTGTTATATGCCTGGAGCTTTTGGCAAGTGCTGTAACGGGAAGTAAACTGCAGGGCGGAATTACCGTCACTGACTTTTACAGGAGCCAGAATGATGTCTATGAAGCGAGAAAATTACTTGGTAAGGATCTTTACCGGCAGGAATTGTCAAATCCTACAGTAGAAAATGAGGGGATGGCGTATAACTTGTACGGCACTGGTTTATTTGGATCTATGGTAAACAGCACAATGGCAACATTTCTTGGGAATATTGGTTTTTCTTTCAGCAGTAATCATTTTGGATATGCCAGTGGAACGCCGGTTATTAATACGCTTTTTGGTCTGAAAAATATACTGGTATTAAATGGTGATGCCAGTCGTCTGGATAACCGTTATGAACTTAGTACACAGACCGGAAATGTTGATGTATATGAAAATAAGCAGATACTGCCAATAGCATATATGTGTGAACCCGAGGTAAGGGACTGGAAATCTCTGAATGCCGATTATTTTTATAATCAGTCGCAGCTGCTGCATCTGATGACGGGCAAACAATATCAGGTGTTCATGGAGCAGGAGTTTCAGTTAAAAGAGCAGAATGATGTGGAGGTTCAGATTATTGATAACCAGCAGTTTGGATATTTATCTGCAGAAGGCAGCAGAAAGGATCATATCGTCTTTGAAGCAGTAGTAAAAGAGGATGAAGATCTGTATCTGCGTCTGGCAGCAGCTTATACATCCGGAGTCCAGATCTTTATAAATGATGAGTTAATTGCAGATAAGCAGCTGAGCAATCATTTCTATCATGTGGGAGAGGTAAAAAAGGGAGATAAGATAACTCTGAAGATAGGGATCCAGGAAGAGAGTGTGACATTTGGCAAGATCAGCCTTTCTATGTATGCATATCATCAGAAGGAGATGGACCGGGCATTTGAAGATTTGAACAGTGAATCGCTTCTGATTGAAGAAGGCAGGGATGGGTACGTCAGAGGAAAGGTACATGCAGAAAAAGATGGAGTTCTATTTACCACTATTCCTTATGAAAAAGGATGGAGAGCTTTTATAGACGGGGAAGAGGCTGAAATAACGCCGATTAATCAGTCTTTGATCGCATTGGATCTGGAAACAGGAGAACATGAAGTTATTTTTAAGTATACTTCGCCAGGTTTATATGCGGGCCTTGGGATCAGTTTACTCAGTCTGGCAGTTATGGTTCTGTTGTGCATCTGCAGCAGAAGAAGAGATGCAAAGGAAAATCGCGGCGGACAGATAACGGAAATGGAAAAGGGAAATGAAGATTAAAAAAAGACTTAAAAATCTAAATTTAAAATATTTGTTTCAAAAGAAGTCTTACCATCGGCTTATTAAGCAAGTTATAGCAGTGTGCCTTGTATGTATGCTGGCGAGTCAATGTGGAATTTGGTTTAACCGTAGTAAGATTACCTGGTTTAATGAAAAAGTCTCTAATGTGGTAACCGACGAGAACAGCAGATTGATTATTGCTACGAGTTCAGAGAATGGTAAATCAGGAGCGCTCAACTACGAAGGAGAGGTGGTACTCCCATTCGAATCTACGATATTTGATCCGTGGACCGGAGAATTAATCAAAGATGGGATGTATCACGAAGGAAACTTATTCTGGGTGATCTCCGACCGTAAGGTGGGAATTGTAAATGATAAAAATGAGACTGTAATTCCACAAGAATACGGGTTTTTACAAAAAACACAGGAGAACCAGTTTATTGCAGGAACCGGTGAACTTTCCAATGCGGGGGCAGGCGGAGGATATTATGCTTATAAAAAATATGGAGTAATAACGGAAAAAGGTGAAACGCTGATCCCGTTAGAATATGACAGCTTAACAATGAGTGATGACGGCGGATATATCGGAGTAATCCATGAAGATACCAGAACCGTTACCAGATATTTCTTTGATAGCGGGAACTTAGATAAAGAAAAGATACAGGAACGGGAAACGGAACCTGAGACAGAAGAGATACTTCAGGAAAGCGAACTTCAGGAAAACAGCACAGAGGAAGGTGAGACGGAAGAACAGAGCGGAACAGAGGGCAGACAGACGGAAGAACAGAGCGGAACAGAGGGCAGACAGACGGAAAAACAGAGCGGAACAGAGGGCAGACAGACGGAAAAACAGAGCGGAACAGAGGACAGACAGACGGAAGAACAGAGCGGAACAGAGGGCAGACAGACGGAAGAACAGAGTGGGACAGAGGGCAGTTCGGAAACTACAGATAGTGCCGGAAATAATAACGCAGAAGGAACTGGCGGAGCTGGAAATGGAGTAACGGAATCCGGAAATGAAGCGGAAGATACGACAGGAAATTCTGCCGGCGGAGAAGCTGAAGATAATGGTGAATCCGAGAATAGGGACACTACAGATACAGATGCTGCTGAGGCAGGCAATATGGATATTCAAAACTATGAAGGAGTAGCAGGAAATTATGACGGTGTTAACCGGTATGTTGACGGAGGGGACAGAAGGCTGAGAATTTTTAAGGGAACCTGTACACTGGAGGACAGAAATGAAAATATTATTTTAACCTTCGAGGGTCCCAGAACAGAGAATGTAGATATGCCGGTTTTTGCCCAAGATAATAAGCTGCTGATCGATACAAAAGATACTTTTTACCGTGTATATAATGCTGGTGATGGCACGCTATTATGTGATGTTGGGGCGGAAACGGATTGTATGATTACATCGGAACTGATTACTTATGATGACGGTAAGGATTATGTTGTAAAGAATTATCAGAATCGTGAGTTGTTCCGAATTGGAAAAGGAGAACAGGATCGGTTTTTTAATTCAACAAATGAAAAGTCCAGGTTTATTTTTCAAAACAGTTATTTTGTATATCAGGGTGACAAGGGCAGAACGCTGGTAACCAACAGTGGTGTTGTGGTTGCCGAGTATCTGGACAGTATTTTATACAATGATGAGAATAACACAAAAGAAAAAGAGACAGAAAGGGTATTTATCTGCGAAAGAAATGGAAAATACGGAGCTTTTACGGCAGGTGGAGATAAAATACTGGATTTTGTATATGACGATATTGAATTTTTTAATGGACATGTAGATGCATTGCGCATAACAGACAAAAAAGGTCTGGTTGGAGCTGCGAATTACCAGGGTCAGGAGATTATACCGATTGAATATGACAACGTGGGTTATGGAAAGACAATTTATGCAGCAGACAGCAGGAACAGCAAGAGTTATACCATACTTTCCGACGGGGGTCAGGAGAATTGGTATTTTGGACAAAAAGGGAATGATATTTATTATCTGGACAATGAAGGAAACCAGCTGCAGAAGGTACGGTATGTAATGGAGGAAGAGAAGGGAAATGATCTGTCAGACTATGTACTGATACATAATATTCCCGAAAATCCGGTATCTTATCGAATTACCGGGAACCAGACAGTAATGGATAACACTTATTCCATGGGTCTGGCTTTTAGCAGAAGCAAAATTGTGACAAAGATAGAACAGTCGGATATTACATTTCTGCTGGTAGATAATCTAAGTGAAAAGCTTGGTATTTACAAATACAATTATGGAACAATTACGCTGACCGGATACCAGCATCTGTTCTGGCAGATCTGGCATGCATCCAGCAGACTGGCACTTGTGTTACTTTTATTAATGTTGTTTACGGGTATCTGTTACACAGAAATAGCGGATAGTTTTTATTTTTGGAGAAAGAAAACAGCCCAGAGGTTAAAACAGAAGAGGGGCAGAAAAGATGGCACGCAGAAAGCAGGAACTGGAAGAAGAATTAAAAAGCTTTGAATTAAAAAGCTTTGAATTAAAAAACAGGCCGGAAATTGAGGAGAAAAAAGGCATCTCCAATAAAATTTTCAATCTGCTCATCCTCGTTTTAATTTTTATAATGATATATTCTTTTTTTCAATTATATCAGACGAATGCTGATTATTCAGATGGGAAAGAGGAGTATCAAAAGCTTGAGGAAGAAGTTGTAGAACAGATCCCGGAACAGATGAAAACCATTGAGAAAGAAAAAAAAGACGGCATACGAAAAAATGCAGGTGAAACGCCGGCGAAAGAAAATAAATTAACAGCGCCTATAAGCGTGGATTTTAAAACCCTGAAGCAAAAGAACTCCCAGATACTGGCATGGATTTATATTGAAGCATTGGATATCAGCTATCCGGTGGTACAAGGAAAAGATAATGACTATTACCTGCACAGAACGATAGAAGGAAATTACAATTTTGCTGGTTCCATATTTATGGATTGGGAGAATTCAAACGATTTTAAAGATTGCAATACGGTTATATACGGACATAACATGGCAGATGGCAGTATGTTCGGGAAATTAAAAAAAATGACGTTAGAAGGAGCATATGACAAAAGTCCTTATGTATGGATATTGACGGAAGATAATAATTACCGATATGAAATATTTTCAGCACAGGTAGTAACTGTGGCAAACGAATGTTATACCCTGTTTGCACAGCCCGATGATAATTATCTGTCATTTTTAGAACGGATGAGTCTAAATTCGGGTATTCAGACAGAGAAAAAGGACTTTAATATTGACAACAGAGTGCTCACGCTTTCAACCTGTACGGGGGATGGAACAAACCAGGACCGCTATGTTGTTCAGGCTGTCCGATAGATTGGGCAGAAATAAAACAGTAAAGAGAGGATAAGGAAGATGAATAAAGTGACGTTTTCAGAAGAACGCAGAGGTTATAACAAAGAGGAAGTAGAGAAGTATATTGCAATACTGCAAAAGGGAGTTGCGGACATTGATGAAGAGTTAAAGGAAAAAGAAGAAGAATGTGAAGGTATTTATAATAGATTAGAGGAGGCAAACACTAAGATAAAGGCTTTAAATAAGCAAGTGGTGGATAGCCAATTGGAAGTAGGGAATTTCAATAATCTCTTAGAAGACCAGCGAAGAGAAAAAGAATTACTGAAAAAACAGTTAAAAGCAGACAATGAAACACGAAAAGAATTGGAAGATCTTAAAAAACAATACCAGAGTTTACAACGTGAAAAGGAAATGCTGACAGAAAGAATAACGGAATTGACGAAAGAAAGTGAAAACTGGAATAAAGCCGTGGAGGATATAGCGGTGAGCAGCAGAAAGTCGGATGTCTCAGAGGAAATGAATACTTTGATGGAGGAAAACGTTCAATTGAAGGATGCTGTGGAAAAACTGGTAAAAGAAAAAGAAGCCTGGGAAAAATCGGTATGGGAAGATGCGGTAAGGAAAAAAGAAGAATCGGAAGTGAAAAGCAGTAATGAAGAGATTCTGGATATGGAACGGTTTTCCAGTATATTTGATAATGCGAAGAAGGAAGCAGATGCATATCTCACCGCTGTAAAAAAACAGATAGATGAGAAGGAAAAAGAGGCAGACAGAAAAATTGCTGATTTGATTGAGAAAGCCCGTAAAGATGCTGAAACAATACGTTCAGAAGCAGAAAAGATCAAAGAAGACGCCAAGCAGGAAGGAATTGATTATGTTGCAAAAATTCGGTCAGATGAAGCAGAAATTTTAGAGGATGCCCGATTTGAAGCAGAGAGCATGAAGCGGGAAGCAAAGGTAAAACTGGATCTGACAATCAGAAAAGAAGAAAGAATTATGCAGAGGGCAAATGAAAGAGCCAGTATAGTAATTCAGGCAGTAAGTGAGGATTATAACAGATATCGCATGATGCAGCAAAATGCAATCAAGAGTTACCAGGATCTGTTTAACTACATAGGGAATACGGTAAATATTCAGGAATTGAGTGATCTGTCACAGTTAGATCTGGACGACGAAAAAGAAGCGCAATAAGACGGTGATCCGGAGAGGAGAATGGTAAATGCATTATAAAAAGGCTGCTGCAGTATTATTGACGGTTGTTATATTAATGCCAATTCCGGTACATGGGGTAAATGCTGCTTCACTTCCTGAAGTTTATGCCGGGAACCTGACGGGAGATTCCGGGGCAGGAGCAGAGATACTGTCAGCGGGGGGTAAGGAAACCCAGCCTGAACAGCAGCCAAGGATGAGAGCAGGAAGCCAGCCTGGAATGGATGGCGGGGGTGATTCTGGAACAGAGTCTGGAAGCAGGCCAGAGACGGAGCCCGGAAGCGAATCCGGGACAGATGCTGGGAGTGAGCCAGGAACGGATACTGGAAGCGAGCCAGGAACGGAGCCGGGAAGCAAGCCGGAGACAGAGCCGGGAAGTAAGCCGGAGACGGAGCCGGGAAGCAAGCCGGAGACAGAGCCGGGAAGCGAGCCAGAAAAGGAGCCAGGGAGTGAGCCAGGAACAGAAGCGGAAAGCCGTCCAGGAACAGATACAGGCAGCGAACCCGGAACAGAGCCAGGAAGCCATCCCGGAACAGAGCCGGAAAGCCTACCAGGAACAGATACTGAAATTCCGTCGGAAACAGATACAGACACCAATATAACAAAGAAACCCGGCTCCGAAGCAGAGGGAGACATTAAGAAAGATCAAGCGGAAACCGCTGAAACCCAGAGGCAGTTTCAATCAAACCAACAGTTGCTGGCAAACCAGCAGATCGTCCGTTTGCCCCGGATAGAAGACGACTTTCGTTTCGTAACAGTGAAGAAGAAAGCCGCTATGGCAAGCGAAGAAGTGGTACCGGTCTATGAAGAAATGAAGGAAGATTCACGAAAAGCCGGGAGAATGAATATGGATGATATCTGCTATATCCTGAAAGAGGAAGGGGAATGGACATACATTGAATCCGGAGTTGTAAGAGGGTTTGTAAAGAGCGGGATGATTCAGACCGGTGAGGATGTCGAGGCACTAATCAAGCAAAGAGAAAGCAGTTTTGTGAAATACGAACTGAGCCTGGATCGATTAATGGACAGTAATACATCCTACTCGGTGGACTTACAGACCGAAAAGCAGACAGATAAGAAAAAGGATAAACCCAAAATAATAACGAATCCGAAAAAACCGGATAATGGATCTGAAATAAGTGGTCAGGTATCGTATACGCTCTTGCTGGAAGAGTTATCAGAGGATAAGCAAAGGGAAACGGTGCAGAGTGAATCCATAGCTGAGCCGGATGAAGAGATGCAAAAGTCCGGGGAAGACAGACAAACCAAGTCAGAATATACAGAAACAGAAGCGCAGGGTGAGGATAGTTATCAAGGTGACTTGCACCAAATATCGAAGGAAGTAAGCGGGGCATTGACTTATGCAAAAGCCCTCATTGATCCGCTGGAGAATAAGGCGCTTGCATTTACAAGAACTACTACCCGCAGGACATTGGCAGACAAGGTTTATGTGATAGCACAGAAAAATACTGCTGTAATGGAATCCACAGATGCCGGTGCAGAAACGGTAGGAAAATTAAAGAAGGATACCTTGTGTTACTTACTGGCTAATGATAATGCTGACTGGCTGTTTGTAGAATCCGGTGATGTAAGAGGATTTGTAAGAAGTGATGAAATGATTCTGGGAGATGAAGCGAAAGAGATTGTGGAAAAAGAGGGAGAGGATCATCTTCTGTCAGCTGAGATGACGAAAAAGCCTGAGGAAAATAAAAGCCTTTACTATACGTTTACGTCAGTCAAAGAAGGATCTGTTTCCGGCCCTATACGAACGTCTATGGTTGATTTCGCACTGCAGTTTGTTGGGAATCCTTATGTATGGGGAGGAACGAGCCTGACAAATGGAGCGGACTGCTCCGGATTTGTACAGACCATTTACAGTACATATGGGTACTCCATTCCAAGAGTTGCAGAAGACCAGGCACAATATGGCACGAAGATACCAGTGGAAGATGCTTTGCCCGGAGATCTTATCTTCTATGCGAAAGATGGCTATATCTATCATGTCGTTATGTATATCGGAAATGGACAGACGGTACAGGCAGCCAATTCCGAAATTGGAATTATTACAGCAGAAGTAAGCAGGGGGGAATCTGTCTGGGCTACTAGAATTATATCGGATACTGATAATGAACAGATTGAGAAAGTAAACCAAAAAGCAGGTATTTCTTATGATTCTGCTTATACTGCAGCAGCCAGGGTGGATTTTGGTGAACTGTTAGGCAACTTCAAATTGACTGCTTACTGTAACTGCGCAATCTGCTGCGGACAGTGGGCCGACGGAGCTACAGCCAGCGGCACTGCAGCAACCCAGGGCAGGACGGTGGCGATGGCGGGTCTGCCTTTTGGAACACGGTTGATCATAGGCGGGAAAATTTATGTGGTGGAAGACCGGGGAACACCTTACGGCCATGTGGATATTTATTTGAATTCACACGAAGAAGCACTTCAGTTTGGGCTTCAATATGGAGATGTATACCTTGCAAAGTAGCG
Organism: Robinsoniella sp. KNHs210; assembly: GCF_000686105.1. Taxonomy (NCBI): domain Bacteria; kingdom Bacillati; phylum Bacillota; class Clostridia; order Lachnospirales; family Lachnospiraceae; genus Robinsoniella; species Robinsoniella sp. KNHs210. Next base: position 707,135 of record NZ_JMLZ01000001.1, on the reverse strand, counting down.
GAATATAGAGGTGGAGGCGTAATTATGGAAAAGATGAAAGAGCTGTGTTCCTTTGTTATTCCTTGCTATAACGAAGAAGAAGCCATTCCCATTTACTATGATGAGATGGAAAAAATGCTAAAAAATATGCCGGAGAACCTTTGCTTTGAATTTATTTTTGTGGATGACGGAAGCAGTGACCGAACTCTGTCTGTTATACGTGAACTGCATCAGAAAGACGATAGAGTTCGCTATATCTCATTTTCCAGGAACTTCGGGAAAGAGGCAGGCATTTATTCAGGACTTATGAAAGCAAAAGGAGCATTTGTTACGGTGATGGATGTAGATCTGCAGGATCCGCCTGATCTAATTCCACAGATGTATGAGGCTGTTGTAACAGGTGGCTATGATTGTGTGGCGACCAGACGCTGCAGCCGTGAAGGCGAACCAAAGCTGAGGTCATTCTTCGCAAGACGGTTTTATAAACTGATGAACAGCATTTCTAAAACGGGTATTGTAGACGGTGCAAGAGATTTCAGATTTATGAAGCGCCAGGTAGTGGATGCAATACTGCAGATGAATGAATACAACCGTTTTAGTAAGGGTATTTTTGAATGGGTGGGTTTTAAGACGAAGTATATCGCATACGAAAACAGAGAGCGTTCAGCAGGAAATACAAAATGGTCATTTTTAAAACTGTTTGGATATTCCATAGAAGGAATTATTGCATTTTCCACCACGCCTCTGGCATTGGCTTCTGTTGGAGGGATTGCATTATGCGGTATTTCATTTTTATTAATCTTGCTGCTGATCGTACGGTTTTTACTGTTTGGTGATCCGGTAGCAGGTTGGCCATCCCTGGCATGTATCGTAATATTTCTGGGAGGACTGCAGCTTTGTGCTACTGGAATTATAGGAATGTATCTGTCTAAAACTTATTTAGAGTGTAAGGGGAGACCGGTTTTTATTGTAAAAGAAGAGGGATGACGGATAAGAGAATGGCAAAGAGTGAGAAACGATAGAAAATTTGAAAAGAGAGAAGAGGGAATGATATGAAGAGATTGCAGACCATAAAAAATTTAAAAAGACATGTTATCGCCTTTAGCACAATGGTTATTTTGGGCGTGTTTATGCTGGGAATGACTGCGATGGCGGCAGGAACCAGACAGGTAAGCCTGTCATCAGGGAAGACTTACATTGGAAATGAAGCAGATTATAATACTTCAGTTTATCACAAAATCACGATTCCCAGAAATGGTTATATAAAAGTGACCGGATGGGGACGTTCTGCATACAGTGTGAACCGGTATAGTATGGGGGTTCTGCTGTGTAATTCAAAAAAGAAACCAATGGAGGACTATAAGACCTACCTCTCCAGTTATTCCAAGCCAGGATTCACAGGCTATTATGGAGTCAGGAAGGGGACCTATTATCTCAAGGTGGAAGGGGAGAAACTTTATAATCTCTCTTATTCTTTTTCTTCCGTAAAAGAGAAAAGCGGTTTAAGCCAGAGAAAAGCAGTTGCAATCAAGCGGAATAAAACCGTAAACGGAGTTTTACCAGCCGGAGAAAACGGTTCAAAGACAGACTGGTATAAGATCAATCTGAAAAATAAACAAAAGATAACATTATGGTATGGCGCAAAAGCAAACGATTATATTAACTTCAGGATTGCGGCAGCAGATAAAAATGTATTTATTACAGGGAGCAGCGCTATCGTGAAGTCAGGTACGAATAAGTATGTTACAAGAGATAAATTTCCTAAAGGTACCTACTATATTAAAGTAACAAGATCCAGCAACTTAAAATCAACTTCCGGAGCCTACAGCATCAAATGGAAATAGTGCTGAAAACCGTGAAAGAGAGGGAATGATATGAGAAAGTATATTGCAGAATTTATTGGGACTTTTGTATTAGTATTATTTGCCTGTGGTGTCGCAGCAGTAACGGGATGCAACGGTGAAGCCAATGCGTCTTATCTCCTCACTGCGCTGGCATTCGGCGGTGTCATTATAGCCATGGCATATTCTATTGGAAGTATATCGGGATGTCATATTAATCCGGCGGTATCCCTGGGAATGCTGCTGACAAAAAGGATGGAATTAAAGGATTTTGCCGGTTATGCTGCAGCTCAGGTATTGGGCGCCATAGCTGGAGCGGCACTGCTGCGGTTGTTAATTGGTACGGATATGGGCTTGGGTGCAAATGGACTTTACCAGGGAAGTGTATGGAAATCAATTATTATTGAGATAGTATTATCTGCGGTATTTATTCTTACAATTCTTGCAGTTACCAGTAAAAAGGAAAACAGCAGTGTTTCCGGTCTGGTAATCGGGGGAACGCTGACACTGGTTCATTTGTTTGGTATTTATTTTACGGGTACCTCTGTAAATCCTGCCCGTTCTCTTGGACCGGCGTTGCTTCTGGGGGAAATGCATTGATGGAAGTATGGGTATTTATAGTTGCACCGCTGTTGGGCGGGGTGGCTGCAGCCGTAATCTGGAAAGGTTTGTTTGACACAAAGACACCGTAGTTCTAATGAAGAAGAGATTCAGGCGAAGAAGTCTAAGCGAAGAGTTCTGAGCAAAACGGTTAAAGCAAAAACGTACAAAGGGGAGAAAGTATGCAGAAGGTAGTGATTATTGGAGCCGGTCCGGCAGGCTTGACGGCAGCGTATGAATTATTAGAGGATCCATTAAAATATGAGGTTGTTATTTTAGAGGAAACGCCGGATATTGGCGGTATCTCCATGACTGAGAAATATAACGGGAAACGTATGGATATAGGAGGTCACCGTTTTTTTTCCAAAGACAAAAGAATTATGCAATGGTGGGAAAATATAATGCCCATTCAGGGGAAACCATCTTATGATGATTTGGTTTTGGGACGGGAAAAACAGATGTCAAAGGGAGGCCCCGATCCGGAAAAAGATGACAGGGTTATGCTTTTAAGACAAAGAGTTTCCCGTATATATTACCATGAAAAATTTTTTGACTATCCTATCTCTATGAAACCTCAGACTTTTATTAACATGGGAGTATTGCAGACTATAAAAGCGGGATGCAGTTATCTGGGCTCCTGTTTACATAAACTTCCTGAAAATTCATTGGAGAACTTTTATATCAACCGTTTTGGAAAAGTTTTATATTCCATGTTTTTTGAAGGGTATACAGAAAAATTATGGGGAAGGCATCCGCGTGAAATTTCTGCGGACTGGGGAGAGCAGAGGGTTAAGGGGGTATCTGTTTTTGCACTGCTGAAAAACCTATTTATCCGTGACAAAAAAGAAACTTCTTTAATTGAAGAATTTATATATCCCAAGCTGGGACCGGGGCAGCTTTGGGAACTGGTCGCCGAAGAAATTCAGAAAAAGGGTGGCAGGATTCAGCATGGAGCATCTGTCAGAATGATTGAAGCTGCCCAAAATAAGGTGACAGGCTTAATATACTGGGATAAGCAAAGCGGTATGGAAAAGAAAATAGAGGGGGATATTTTTATTTCCTCCATGCCGTTAAAAGATCTGGTGCTTGGAATGGGGAAATATGTGCCCGGACAGATAAGGACAATAGCAAACGGATTATCATACCGGGATTTTGTTACCATTGGTCTTCTGGCAGACAAGCTTAAAATAAAAAATGAAACAAGCATTAGAACCATAAACAATATCGTACCGGACTGCTGGATCTATGTACAAAATGAAGACGTTAAATTGGGAAGAATACAGATTTTTAATAATTGGTCACCATATCTTGTTTCCAATGCTGAATCAAATGTCTGGCTGGGCCTGGAGTATTTTTGTAATGAAAATGATGACTTCTGGAATTTAGAAAGTAATGAGCGTGTGGAAATAGCAGTAAAAGAACTGATTAAAATGGGGGTAATAGAGAGCAGGGAAGATGTGAAGGACTATCATTGCAAGAAAGTAAAAAAGGCGTATCCGGCATACTTTGATACATATAAACAGATTGATAAACTGATCCAGTGGGTGGATCATATTGAAAATCTATACTGTGTGGGACGGAACGGACAACACCGTTACAATAATATGGACCATTCTATGGCAACGTCTTTGGAAGCAGTGAAAAATATCCGGAGTGGGAATAAGGATAAAACAGCGATCTGGAACGTGAATACGGAAAAAGAATACCATGAGAAAAGTAAATCCTGTGAAATGAAAGGGAAACCGGCATGAAGAACCTGATGGAGCAAATACTGAAATTTGGAATGGTCGGATTTTTATGTTTTGTCATAGATTATGGACTGATGACCTTTTTAACAGAATTATTTCATTTACATTACCTCGTATCCTGCAGTGTTTCATTTACAGTTTCTGTTGCCGTTAATTATCTGTTAAGCATGAAGTTCGTATTCCGGCCAGGAGGGAAAACAGATAAGAAAAAAGAATTTCTTGCATTTATTATTCTGAGTGCAGTGGGGTTGGGAATTCACCAATTCGTAATGGTTGTTATGGTAGAGGCAGCTGGTATTCACTATATGATTTCCAAGATTGCAGCTACAGCTATTGTGATGGTTTATAACTTTATAAGCAGGAAAATGCTCTTAGAAAGTAAACGGGCATAAGGGGATTATGGCATGAATAAAAACATTTCAAACAGTCAGGAAAGAAAAGGGCTGAATATGATGTACAGGTATCCTATTATGGCAATAGTATTTTCCTGTATCTGTATATGGGCTGTTGGTTCCATAGAGTTTGTTCAGCGTGTAATCCTGGGAAACAAACGATTCCTGGCTGTTTTGATAATTGCCGGATACCTTGCGTATTATGGCTATTGTTATTTTAAGGGAACTCTTAATAAGAGAAGAATAATTACGGGTATTTTTTTAGGAAGCTTTTTGGTAAGAGCACTTTTTATCCTGGTTTCCCCTTATGAACTGGGACAGCATGATGTTCATTTCGTAGGCGGATGGGATACAAATGAAATTGGATCCGGGCATTTTGGATATATTGAATATTTATATAAATTCAAAAAATTACCAAACTTTGATCCAACAAGAATATGGGCATTTTATAATCCGCCGCTGCATCATATCATTTCCGCTGTTTGGATAGGGATCAACCGGATGCTGGGATTTAATTACGAGCTGTGTATGGAGAATTTACAGATTCTTACATTATTTTATGGATCAGTAAGTACCTATTTTGTTTACCGCATTTTACAGGAATTCAAAATAAAAGAAAGTAATTTATTAATTTTAACAGGTGTATTGATTTTTCATCCGGTTTTTACAGTATTAAGCGCATCTTTGAATAATGACTGCCTTGCGGTTTTATTTTCATTGAGTACCCTCCTATATACCGTTCGATGGTATAAAAAGCAAAGTATCAGCAGAATTTTGCTGATCGCATTATCGATTAGCCTGGGGATGCTCACAAAAACATCAGTGGGTCTTTTAGCCCCCGGTGTTGGAATTGTATTTTTGACGGTAATGGTTAGAAAACGAGATCAATGGATAAAAATCTGTCGTCAGTTTCTGGCCTTTGGAGTGCTTTGTATTCCTATTGGAATGGCGTGGGTAGTCAGATTAAGAATGTTGTATCAGATTCCATTAACTTATGTGCCTATGTTGGGTGAAATAGATCAGTATCAATACGTAGGAAATTATGGTGTATGGGAAAGGCTTGGTATTCCAGGGGCAGAGTCTATGAGTCATGCATGGAACAAATGGAATCCGGGAGCGGAACATAATATATGGGCAGAATTATTCCGTTCGGCTTTGTTTGATGAAAAAGCCTTTCAAATGACGGGAACTCTGTATGAATGGTTTGCAGTCATATTGCTAATTACCAGTATTCTGGCTGCTGTTTTGATGAACGTGATGCTGATCCGTGTGCTTATTCAAAAAAGAAGTATGGATGGCGCATTAAAAGGCATGATTGTCGCAGGATACGCAGTGCTGCTTATCTCATATATAAAATTTTGCTTTCAGTATCCGTTTATTTGTACGATGAACTTTCGTTATATAGTGGTGACAATCCTGTTTCCTGCAATTGGGACAGGCATTTGGCTTGAAAAGAGTAAAAATCAGGGGCAAGCACTGGCAGTTAAAATTATGATTTGCGGATTTAGTTTTTTGTGCATTGGATTGATGATTGCGTATTGTTTGAATTGGAGTGCTACTGATATTCAAACGTTGAATAGTGTAAATGGATAAAGGCCATGTTGTTTGACTATAAAAATTTTAGAGAAATAGTCAAATATTATATATATATGGGCTCCAACCGCCCGAAAGTTTGGGTAAGGGAGTATTAATATCAAATGGGGAGGTAGGAAATCACAAGATGTAGGAAATTTTTATGGATAGGAGGTAAATGCTTTGAAATTAAAAAAAAGTATAACAAGGATTGTTGCATTTGTTTTATGCGTTGTTGTATGTATGACAGCCAGTCCCATATGGTTACAGCAGTCTGAGGCAGCATCATTAGTGGAAGGCATTTCGGAACAGTCAGAGGTATCGAAACTGCCGGAAACAGAACTTAAGGAAACGCATAAAAAAGAAACGGAGCAGGTATCAGAATCACAAAATCAAACAGATACAGAAGAAAAACAGAGTGATACAAAGCCTGAAACGGAAAAGCAATCAGACACAGAGAAACACTCAGAAACAGGAAAGAAAGAAGAATCAGAAAAACAGACAAATACACAGAAGACAGAGAGTGAGAAAGGAAAGGAGGATGAAGAAAAAGGTTCAGAAAAAGCAAGTGAAAGTCTGAATAATAAGATTACGCCGAAACTAGGTGCAAGTGAGTTTACTGTAGATGCAATTGTAGCAGCTGGAATTGAGGACCGAAATTTTGCGCAGGCTATATATGATTCTATAGTGGCAGATCCGACGAAGTTTTTGAATGGGAATACGTTGGAGGTAAATAGCTTTGGAAATGTAAAAGAGCTGCTCAAAAATTACACTGGTGAAATTCATGCAAGTGGCACTGGAAAAGAAGATATTCGTAAAATTAAAAATATTAAAGGAATACCATTACTTAAATCAGCTAGTTTTTTAGATATTTCAGATAATTTAGTAAATGATTTTACTCCTTTAGCTGTTGTTACAGTGGGAGATGACTTCAATTCAATGCCAGAAGAATTAAAAACATATTATGGATCTCCAAAAGTACCTTTCAAAATTGAACTGGCAGGTAATCCAATATATAAGTACTCATATTGGGTAGGTGGACGAGTAAGACTTTATTATAATAATGACGATATGCAAAACCAATCAATTCCATTATTAGACAAAAATCTAATATATGTTTGTGATGGAGAAAAAGATTATTCCCAGAACTATATTATCCCATTAGAGTTGTATTGTGACAATGAAAGAGTAAGTGCATCTACAAATTCAGTTGATGTTTTGCCTGGATCTGTAATAGATCCAAGTGCACAAGACAGCGGGGCTAAATTACAAGCAGGAGCAATTACAGTTGGAAAGATTCCAGAAATACCGGTGTCGGGCATAACAAAAACAGGAATGTTTATAGCAACAATAGGTACAGATGATACATGTCAGTGGGGAACAGTTATCGTTAATCAATTTGATCAGCCAAGGGCTAAACAAGATACATTAAGTTGGTATATTCCTGTATATACAAAAATATACACCAAAACCGAACCAGCCCAACTAACCACATCTCATTCTGTATCCCTAAAAAAACTGGGAGCCGATGACAACAAAGGAAAAGCCGGTGCAGTCTACAATCTTTATAAAAAGAACGGCACAGGAACCGACGATCTGGTAATGGAAAACTTGACTACAGATGCCGACGGTTTGTTGCGATTAACGCAGGGGCTTACCGCAGCGGAGTATTATTTCCAGGAAATAAAGGCTCCGGAAGGATATGAAATTAACCCGGCTAAGGTACCTTTCGTGGTAGAAGATGGGAAGATCATTATTAAAGGAGGATCCGGCAACAAGCTTGAAACTGCGGATGGTAGTAAAGAGACAGATGGAGTATTTATGTTAAGCGGGGATACAAAAGACCCTGTAAAACTGGAGGTTCAAGCGCCCGCTAACGGAAAGCTTGCATCCATCACAATTGAATGGACCGAGGGTAACCAGGGCGGAACTGCCGACAATCAGACATTTACGGTCACAGATACCGAAAATGCAGATGCAATAGTTGCAAAAGCAGAGTCAAAAATCAATGATGCCCGTCAGTTATACCAGAATGTAAAAGTATCTGCGTCCTTTACACAAACGTTATCCGTTCAGCAATTAGATACACTGACACCAGTTGAATTTAATTTAAAGGCTGATAAAAAGTTGGTTACGCCAAATGGAAGTGAAGCTGTTGTTCCAGAAGGAAAATTTAAGTTCCATTTGGTAAATGATAAGACATCTGCTGTCACTCCGGCGGTTGATGAGGTAAAAGCAAATGATTTAGATGGTATTGCTGAATTTTCAGCCTTATCCATTGGTGCAGAAGGGACTTATCATTTTATCATTACAGAATTAGATGATAAGGATCCTGATTATATCTACGACACAAATGAATATAAGGCGGAAGTAGTGATTGCCAAAATACCGGGTACTGACAAGCTGGAAGTAAAGAGCATCACTTATTCTTCAAAAGGCGGAGATAAGAATACAGAAGCTGCTAAATTTACAAATACGCTGCTTACGGTTCCATTTCGATTCCTTAAAGTAGACGGGGATGATCATACCAAACCATTAAAGGATGTAAAGTTTACGTTGTATATATGCAGCAAAAACCATGCAGATGATTCTCAGCATGATGTACTCGTGACCAATGATCCTGAAAATTGCTGGAAAGAAAGAGAAACGGTTGCAAGTGATCAAAATGGATTGGTTAGTTTTAAGGATTTACCCAGTGGGGACTATCAGCTGGTAGAAATCCAAACTAATCCGGACTATGCGCTGCCCTTGGGACAATGGAGAATCCGCGTAGACATAACAAATGCGCAGGAACCAATTCAAATAAAAGCAGTCGGGAATCCCCAGCCGCCAGCGTTTATAAAAAAAGACGCAGGAAATGAAGTGTCATATGTATTACCCAATTTCAAGAAGACAGATTTACCTCTTACGGGTGGCATAGGAACTATTATTTTTACAGTAACAGGCATTATCCTCATTGGAGGTGCAATTATATTATTCATCATAGTAAAAAGAAAACCAAAAAGAAAAGGAGAGTAAACTATGGTTAAGAAAAAATTTTTTAAAAAGGTTACAACAATGGTGTTGGCTTCTGTAATGGCAATCGGAATGCTATCCACAACTGCTTTTGCAACGACTGTGCCGCAAGAGGCATTACCAGATCCGGCAAGGAACGGAAACAGCTCAATAACGATTCACAAGTTTCTTATGGATGACATAGCAGATGCAGGCAAGCCATCCGACGGAAATGAGGTTGCAGGGGATAAAATTCCTGCGGGAGCAAAACCATTAAAAGGTGTTACATTTAACATCAGTAAACTGGCGAAAGATACGGACCCGGTAACCAGCACTGACTATGATACAAATTTTGCTACTAATGGTACAGACAAAGGAACAACAAAAGATGATGGAACATTATCATTTAGTGATCTGCCATTTGGAACTTATAAAATTCAGGAGACTAACAGCGTAACAGGAGTATCTCCGGCTGCACCATTTCTTGTAAGTGTTCCAATGACGAATCCGACTGGAGATGGATGGATCTATGATGTTCATGTGTATCCTAAGAATGAAAAACTTGCTATCGACAAACATGTTGTAAATATCCCTAATAAGGATCATGCAGCAACGGTAGGAAAAGACCATGAGTGGATTATTTCATCAACTGTACCTACGAATATGGTAGTGGAAAATGCGGATAAGAGCATTACAGCATCTAAGAAATATAATATTTCCGATAATTTGGATACACAATTAACTTATGTTGGAAATGTAAAAGTATGTGCTGCAGCAAAAGACAATACTGAACTTGCTAACGGCACTTTGGTATTAGATGATGATTATAAGTTGACAAAACCTGTAGGTAAATATGGCGGAAAATTAGAAGTTGCACTGACAGAGGCGGGAATTAAAAAGGTTGCAGCACTTGGGGCTAAAAAAGTCCATGTTCATTTTACTACACAATTAAATGAAACAGCAAAACTTGGCGTTGCCATTCCTAATGGAGCTACTCTGGAATATACAAATGCACAAGATCAGTCAACTGCCCCAGTTATCGTACCGGATGGTATGGATCCAACTGATCCAAGTAAACCATATGATCCTAATAAGGATGAAAGACCGGAAGTACATACTGGTGGAGTGAAAATCAAAAAGACAGATGATAAAGGAGATGCACTGAAAGGGGCTGAATTTAAAATTTATGCTTCCGAGAAAGATGCCAGGGCCGGAACAGATCCTATTTCTGTAATTAACAATGCAGGCACCGGATTTACGGATACTGTAATATCAGATGATACCGGGTTGGTAAAATTCTATGGACTTGCTTATGGCGGCATTAAGGGAGAAGATTTCGATACAACAAAAGAAACATCATATTGGATTGTAGAGACTAAGGCGCCAACGAATTTTAGTTTATTAAAAGATCCAGTAGAGGTAAAAGTGAGCGCTACATCCCATTTAGATAGTGCAATAGCTAAAACTATCATAAATAAAAATAAAATAATTTTACCGGTAACTGGCGGTATGGGAACCGTAATGTTCACAGCTTCCGGTTTAGCATTAATCCTTCTTGCTGTATTCCTGGGATTCAAAGCAAGAAAAAAAGCACAATAATAAATTGCCATAAAATAATAAAGGAAGTAGGAAGACCCTACTTCCTTTCTGGATAGGTGGATAAATGAGTAAAAAATTAGCAACATGTTTTATTGTTTTCATTTTTATATTAGGTGTTGGAATACTTAGCTATCCGACTGTGAGTAATTATATTGCAATCAAAAATCAAATTCAAATAATATCAAATTACCAAAATAAAGTTAGTAAATCAAACGAGAAAGATATAAAAGCAGAGTGGGAAGCTGCGGAGAAATATAATGCTTCACTATCGGGAGCAGTGATCGGAGATCCTTTTGTGCCCGGCAGTGGAAGAGTAATCCAGGATAATTACGAAGAAATTTTAGATGTAGACGGAATAATGGGATATATTAAGATTCCAAAAATTAAAGTAGATTTACCCATTTATCATGGCTGTAAGGAAGAGTCTTTACAAAAAGGAGTGGGACATTTAGAAGATACAGCGTTGCCTATTGGAGGAAAGGGTAATCATTGTGTCTTATCGGGACATCGAGGATTACCAGCAGCAGAGTTATTTACAGATTTGGATAAATTAGAAAAAGGTGATCAATTTTATTTATATATTTTAGACAAGATACTGACCTATGAAGTGGATCAGATAAAAGTAATCAGCCCGGATGAAGTGCAGGATTTGCGGACTATACCGGATAGAGATTTGGTTACGCTGATAACGTGTACGCCCTATGGAGTGAACAGTCATCGACTGTTAGTCAGAGGTACCAGAGTTGCGGATGTGGAACAAGCAGAAAATACGAGCGGGATAAAGGAAACAGAAGCAGCAGTTACTGAGGGGACATCTCATATGGAATATTTGGTCACAGGTGCATGTATATTCTTTATTCTATTGCTGATTTTAATATTCTATAAAATGTTAAAAAGGAAAAGCAGAAACAGGAGGGAATAGAATGAAAAGAAATATGGCACTTGCAGCAGCGGGTATTTTCCTGTTACTTGGAATTAGCATAATTTTATATCCTCATATACGCCAATATATGTATGCGGATCAGGCTAAGAAAATTATAGAAGAATTTGATAAGAAGATGGAATGCGATTATTTGGAGGCGGATGAAAAGAACGGTGTTGCGGTGAAATCGGAACCGGCATCCGGGAAAAAAGAGATTAATCTGGGACATGAAGATTTATATCAGAAAATAGTGCAATATAACCGAAAGCTATTTCGAACCGGTCAGGAAGATTTAGTGGATCCTTTTTCTTATCAACAGGTAGATTTCAGCTTAAAAGAATGGGGATTTGATGAGGATATGATTGGCAGCCTGAAGATACCCAGAATGGGAATTGAATTACCCATATATTTAGGCGCAACTGATGAGAATATGATAAAAGGGGCGGCGCATTTATCGCAAACGTCGCTTCCGGTCGGCGGCAATAATACGAATGCAGTTATAGCGGCTCATCGGGGATATAGTAATGCAGCTATGTTCAGGGATATAGAGGATTTACAGATAGGAGATCCGGTTACAATTAAAAATTTTCGGGAAACACTAACCTATGCGGTGGTTGAAATTAAAGTAATCATCCCAACGGATATAGATCAGATACTGATACAGCCCAACCGTGATTTAGTCACGTTAATTACGTGTCATCCGTATGGATATAATTATCAAAGGTATGTGGTTTATTGTGAGCGGGTGGAAGATAAGTAAATGGTAATATTGGGGGAAGTTATGACAACTAAAATGGAAGAAAAATAAAAAGAACATGAGGGTTATCATATGGGCTTGTTAAACAGAGAAAAGTATGGCGATGAAGATGAAAGATATGATTTGTCAGGTAAAAGTGTACGGATTTTCACGCCAAAAGAAAAGCAAAACATGTACGACATTGTAGAAAGTGCAGAATACCAGGTAGTTCTGATGAACATGGAAAATTTGGAACAAAACGAAAAGCAGAAAATGATGGACTTTATAAGCGGAGCTATTTTTGTTCTGGAAATCCGGTTATTTCAAGTAGCAGAAAATATCTATATTTTAATACCACGGGGATCCAGAATAAGAGAGCAAGTATAAGGCAGATAGTATCAAGTTTAATTAGAGTAGAGAAATAACAGGGAGGAGTGCTGTGAGACATATGAATGAATCAAAGAAGGATATAGGATTTCTAAGTGGAGGAATCGGAACCATATTTATTTCAGTTACAAAAATTGTGGAAAATAAAGTTTGTGGATATTTTTACAGTCCCTTTTACCGGAAACTAATATATTTTGAGAATTTTGCACAAATGTATATTATGGCGGATACCCTGGTTCGAAAATTAACAAAAGAAGAAAGAGCTTATTTAAAACCTGTTATAAATCCGGAAAAAAACTGTTATTCTATCAAACCTAAAATATATTTCTTTGCCCTTAATATCTTATCTTTAGAAGATAATACCTGGCATGGGATAATGAGTTACAGTGGCTGTAAACAAAAAACTTACTTCAAAAATTCAAAGGAAATGTTAAAGAAAATGAATGCTTTATTGGGAATCACTAATATTGAAGATCCGGAGGTAAAATAGACGGGATGATCGGACTTTACTGGATTTTAGTAACACTAATTTTTATCGTAATTATATATGGAGTTCTTAGGATACAAGACAACAAAAAGACATATGAAAAAAAAGATTTAAGAGGAAGAATACGGATTATAAATGGTAAGGAATACTTTACGGTCAAAGTGTATATATGGCAGAGAAAAAAAATGAGAGCAATTGAAAATACATATAAAGTAAATAGTATTGTGATGTCGGATGACAGGATCAAATACAGAATCATAGAGACTTTAAGAATGGTGCAGTTTCCTGCAGTTAAAATTCAGTACAGGTATCAATTGATGCAGGAATTTAATTTATATAATGGAGATGTTATATATGTGAGTATCACAGATCATGATAATCTTCAGGTTAAAATTCAGAATCATAGAAAATTAAAGCATTATTGTGATCTGATAAAGAAAAGAAGAGATATATGTTCTGCCGATAAACAAGAGATATTGTTAATTTTAAGAGGGATGTTAAGCGGCAGGAATATCACAATTAGCGAGATCAGAACTTTATATACAAAATTAAAAGAGTGGGTGCCATATGTAAGCAGTGCAGTTGGCATTATGAATACTATAGACGTAATAATACCACTTAATGAGTATTCTATTCCATTGGAAGAAATAAATTTTTCTCACAAACCCGACCGCATATCTTGATTAAACTTTCCAACACGCTCTAAAAGAGAGGAATAAAAGATGAGACAAAAAGAAATCTTGGAATATATACGGGAGTTGGAGGAAAAAACTTTTGCAGAAGGGAGGTAATCATGAGTACTTTTGAATCTACCAAAAAACAAACATATACACGTTTATCGTGGGATGAGTGGTATGCGTTAGCAAAAGAATTTTATTCTTTAGAGCATCATTTAAAAATACCTGTGAATTATAAAACACGAGAAGGATTTCTTCTTGGTCGGTGGATCGAAAGACAGAGGTCTGCATACCACCAAAAGGGCGTTTATAAAATTGATGCCAGGAAAATTTATCTGTTAAACCAGATCGGGATGATGTGGACACTTGGGGTGAGAAGAACATGGGAGACAGGGTATAAATATTGCGAAGCGTATTATTTAGAATTTGGGAACATTGACATACCCAAGAATTTGATATATAAGCAAATGCCTCTTGGAGAATGGCTCCTTTATCAAAGGAAATGCTATCGCCTGAATAAAATAAGTAAATGGAAATGCGAAAAATTAGAAAACCTTGGAATTAAGTGGCAGATAAGAAATAGAAGAAATGAAAGAGAGAAATGAAATCAACTACCGTATGGTTCATGTCAATAAACTTACCTTTAGATACATAAACGACCAGATATAATCTTTCGTGGTATATAATATCTTAGTATAATTTATAAATTAAAGAATTTGAAGCTTTCAATGAATAGGAAAGCCCGTTTAATAAAAGAAACCTTTTAAATATTTTATAAATACATTGACAACATGCTGTCTTAATGTTAACATACATTTAGACAGCATGTTGTCGTATGAAAGGAGAATATAATGAAATACGCAAATGATTTATTTCTAATGAACCAGGCATATGCCACACTTTTTTCTGTTACCAATAAACTACAGGTAAAAGGAGACCAGTTTATGCAGGATTTAACTTCCCGGCAGTATATGGCTATGCTTGCGGCAGCGCATTTAAAAGAAGGTGAAACAACACTGAATAATATTGCAAAAAAGCTTGGTACTACAAAACAAAGTGTGAAGCATTTAATTACAGCCATCGAAAAAAAGGGGTATGTGGTTACGGTACCCAGTGAACAGGATAAAAGAGCCGTGAATGTTAAAATAACTGATATTGGTTTGCAGGTTATGATGGAGTGTTCGGAACGTTCCTTAAAGTTTTTTGCCGATGTTTTTCAGCGTTTTACAACGGAAGAACTTGAAATTTTATGGAGCCTGCTCAAAAAAATGTACCGTTATGATGGAGAAGAAATGGATGGTTTTGAGGAAGATGTAGATAATCGGGTAGTTGGAGACGGAGAGCTTACCAAAAGCCAGATGAAAGCACTGGAAGAATTTGACCGGAGCCGATATTATGCCCATAATGGAGGAAATAAAAGTGAATAGTATTGTTAAAGTCCAAAATCTGGAGAAAAGCTATCATACAAAGAAAGCGGTTAATGGTATTAACTTTGTGGTGAATGAAGGAGAAATTCTTGGTTTCCTTGGACCAAATGGGGCTGGAAAAAGCACAACCATTAATATTCTGTCAACCATTCTTTCTATGGATCAGGGAGAGATCACGATTTTTGACCGGGATTTAAAGAAGAATGTAAAGGAAATTAAACGTTTGCTGGGGGTAGTACCTCAGGATTTAGCTATCTATGAAGAAATTACAGCCATTCAAAATGTACGTTTCTTTGGCAGTCTCTATGGAATAAACGGGAAGCAATTAGAATTACGGACAAAAGAAGCTTTAGAATTAGTTGGTTTATATGATAAAAAGGATGATAAGCCGAGAACTTTTTCCGGTGGTATGAAAAGAAGGCTGAATATAGCCTGTGCCATCGTTCACCAGCCGGAACTGATTATCATGGATGAACCTACGGTGGGGATTGATCCGCAGTCAAGGAATCACATTTTAGAGTCAATCAGGACTTTACGGCAGAGAGGGGCAACTGTTATTTATTCCACACATTATATGGAAGAAGTGGAGGCAATCTGTGACCGGATTATTATTATGAACGAAGGAACGATTATTGCGGAAGGGACAAAAGAAGAATTGAATCAGAAAGTAAATAATGATGTCACGTATTACTTTGAGGTTGAGGAAAAGGAAAAATGCAATGAGCAGGATTTTCTGGACTTGAAAGGTGTTCGGGAAGTTGTTTTTTCTGAATCAAATATTGCAGTTACTTCGGACCAATCAGAAGAAAATCTAAATGATATTATATCCGTAATCATTGCAAATGGCTGTAAAATTGAAAGTATGCGCAGTGAAGAGGCGTCCCTGGAAACAGTGTTTCTTGAATTGACCGGACGAAAATTAAGAGATTAAGAAGGTGATTAGTTTGAACTTTATAAAAATCATAAAATTCGATTTTATGAATATTATCAAAAATCCAATGCTGCTCATAGTCAATACCATATTTCCGTTTATCTTAATTGGGGTAATGGGACTTGTAACATCAGGCAGTTTTGGAGCAGGCAATGTGAGTTCTTTCGACTACAATGGGATCACAATGATGATTTTTGTGGCATTGCTGATAGCAATGACAGCATCAAATACATTTATGGAAGAAAAAGTAAAGAGAGGAAATACCCGGATTATTTATGCACCGGTTTCCAAAGTGAAAATATATCTGTCAAAAATGATTTCTACTTATATTCTGGGCAGTATTTCATACAGTTTCATTTGTTTTCTCGGACAGTTTATCTTCCATATAAATTTTGGCGGAAAAAACCTGGTCTATATTATGCTGCTGATTAATTTTGCTGCACTATTTGGAACTGCTTTCGGCATTATGTGCTGTTGTCTTCTAAAAAGTGAAGAGGGAGCAAATTCCGTGATACCCCTTGTTATACTGGTATTCGTTTTTTTTGGAGGCATATTTTTTCCTACAGCGAGCTTTGGCAGAATGGTGGAAATGATATCTGTTATTTCACCGGTAAGATGGGTAACAGAATGTGCTTTTCAGATAATCTATGACCAGAACTTTCATCTGTTTCTTCCTGTAATGGGTATGATGCTGTTGCTGTCAGCCATATGTATTGCAATCTGCCAGATTACATTTAAACCGGAGGACTATGTAGCATGAATTGTATAAATTTAATTAAAAACAACTTTAAACGTATTCTTACACATAAAGAGATTCTGGCAGTTGCCATAATTATTGTACCGGTTTTTATAGGAATTGCTGTGATATTTTCTGAAAGGGCTGAAATGAAATTATCCGTTGCCTTGGTTGGTGATATAAGTGGGATATCCCGGGAAATATCGGAAAATAACAAATATAAAATAGATGTTGTGAAAGAGAGGCCCCCTGAATCTGCCCTGCTTATGGGGACATATGCAGCTGTCATCGAGCAAAATAAGGATGGAACTTATAGGGTTGAAACCATCAAAAGTAAAAAAGAACAATCTGCAATGGAAAACTATTTCAATACCGGCAAAATGGAAATAGAAAACAAAAGGGGTGCAGGAACGAATATACTGGGATATATTTTCATGATTATGATTATGCAGGCGGTAGCTTTAACGATACTATATCCGGAAGACCGAATTAAGAAAACATTTCGCAGGATTATGACAGCGCCTGTAAGTGAAAAACAATATCTTTTCTCACAGGGTATTTTAACAGTTCTGTTCCTTTTCATACCAACATATGTTGCAATTGTTATTGCAAATGCTGGCTTTGGAATAAATCTTGGTTATAGCCTTGGAATGATGGCGTTATTACTTGGGATTCTTACAGTTTTTTCAACATCATTTGCCCTGTTCATTTCTTCGCTGATTGAAAGGAATACTTCGCTGGCAGCTAGTGGTATTGCGGTAATTACCTGTATATTAGCTGGCTGTTTTATATCATTTTCGGATAACAACACTCTGCTAGACAATGTATTAAATCTCATACCGCAAAAGGCATACATGAATATGATTCAGGGAATTGCTGGTGGTGGGAAATTCTTTAATTACATGGATCAAGTTATCTACTTAATGATCTGGATTGTTGGATTCTGGGTGATTGGAGGAGTGATTACGAGCCATAAAGTAAAGAAAGGGATTTATTAATTTAGAAATGCAAAATGCAATAAAATGTGTTTGGTGAGGCAGGGCCGATAACCTATGAAATATATTCATGGTTATCGGCTTTTTATATGCAAAAGCCAAATATCTTCCCACCGTCAGAGATATCTGACCATCATGGTGCTACAATCACATCAACTTCATTTTTAACTAAAGTATTATAAAAGTCCTGGGATATACCCGAATCTGTAATGAGGGTGTATCCCTTTTTCAGCTGGCAGAGCTGCACAAAGGTTTTTTTCATAAATTTAGTGGAATCGGCAACTACAATAATATGGCGGCTGGATTCCAGAACGGCAGTAAAAGTTCCGGCCTCTATATAATTGTAGTTATAAATATAACCGTTTTCATCGATGGCAGCAGCGCTGATAAAGGCATAATCAAATGAAAAGCTGCGAATCATATTTTCAGCAACATGCCCCACTGCATTCAGGGAAGGGAGAATTAACTGGCCTCCGATAGAAATTACTGTGTAGTCCGGGTGGCTTGCCAATACCTGGGATACGCTTACGTTGTCTGTAACCAGGGTAGTATTACTTAACGGATAATTGATTTGCAGTGCCATACTGTACAAAGTTGTACCGGAGGCAATATATACTGCATTACAGGTGGGAAGTATGCTGGCTTTTTGCAGGTATTCTGCTGCAGCCAGTCCTAAACTCATTTTAATCTGCTGGTTTACATTGAGCCGTGTTTGAAATGGAGCGGCATTTACAGAGGAGGTTATTTCCTGTATCAGGGTGGCGCCTCCGTAATGCCGGATTACAGACTTGTTATTTTCCAGTGTCTGCAGATCTCTTCGGATGGTCATATCTGAAACACCGAATTTCTCACATAAGTCAACAACATTTGCGACACCGCCATGAGTACGCATATATTCAATAATTTGATCTGTTCGTTTGATTTTCATATAATTTTATGTTCCTTTCAAAAAGAATTAAACACAAATAAAACATAGTTACCTTATGTTTGTTTATTCCATTATATAGTTTAGTAGAAAAAATTACAATAGGATTCTTGGAATAAAATGTTTGTTTGTGTACAAGTGTGAGCGATATCAGAAAAAATGTTCAATACCATAATAAATAATATATGAATTAAACAAACAAATTACTAAAAAAGACAATAAATTATAAAATACATCAAAAACATCTTGACAAAACGAACAGGATATGATTATATGTAACTATAAACAAAACAAACACAATAAACAAATAATAAACATTGAATAAACAACGAGGAAGAGAAAATGGATAAACAGTATATTATCAGCGTTGATCTGGGGACGTCCAGCTGCAAGACGGCTTTATTTAATGGCGAAGGTGTAATGGTTGGCATAGCGTCCAGAGAACATAAAACATTTTTTGGAGAGAACGGTGCTGCAGAGCAGGATCCCAATGAGTGGTGGAGGGGTGCCTGTGAAACAATCCGGGAAGTATTATGGAAAGCCGGGATCAGCAGCCAGCAGATTGCTGTGGTGGGAATCGACAGCCAGAGCAGTGCCATGATACCAATAGGAAGAGACGGAGAAATACTTCACAATGCAATGATCTGGACAGATCGCCGTGCCGTTATGGAAAAGAAATGGATCGATATCAACGTGGGGCAGGAAATACTCACGCAGATAAATGGTAACCGCAATGATGAATCCAATATAGCACCTAAGCTGATGTGGTTTAAGAACAATTGTCCAAAGCATTATCGGCATACCTATAAGATATTAAATGCTGCAGGATTTCTTGCCTATAAGCTGACCGGAATATTTTCCTGCAATCTTTCGGAAGGAGGATTGACCCAGCTGTTTGATGTTGAGAAGGGGGAGTGGTCCGGGGAATTGGTGAAAGCCTGTGAACTGGATATGGATAAACTGCCCTTGATTTACCAGTGCTTTGATGTGGTGGGAAATATTACTGCACAGGCTGGTGATAACACTGGTCTGCTTATGGGAACTCCGGTAGTGGCAGGTGCCATGGATGCAGTCTCCTGCGGTCTTGGATGCGGAATTACAAAAGAAGGCGATGCTTTTATTACCGGGGGTACTGTCACCGCCCTTGGAGTATGTACTAACAGGCCGGTTAGAAGTGGTTCCCTCCATGTATATCACCATATTGTTCCGGGGACATGGTGCAATATGGCGGGGGTTGATTTTGGAGGAGGAAATTACAGGTGGTTCCGGGATAAATTCATGCAGGAATTTAATTCGGATTCTGTTTATGAAGAAATGAACCGCATGGCTGAAAAGGTGAAGGCGGGTGCCGATAAACTTTTATTCCTTCCTACCTTAGTGGGACAACGATGTCCTCAATGGGATGGTAGTATGAAAGGCGTCTTTTTTGGAATATCCCCAAATCATGGGAGAGAACATTTTTTAAGGGCAATTATGGAAGGGAACGCTTTGGCAGTGAGGGAGATCATGGAATTACTTGGCAAAGAAGGTGCCGTAGCCAAAAAACTTCGAATAGCTGGCGGAATAGCAAAGAGTAATATCTGGATGAAGATATTTGCAGAAGTACTTGCAAGACCCTTGTATCTGGCAGAGTGCGAAGAGGCTACTGCAATGGGAAATATGATAAATGCAGCATATGGAGCGGGAATTCTGAATTCGTTTCAGGACGGAAAAAAATATCTGAAGTTTGAACCGGTATCCGTGGAGGAAGCAAACGCTGAAAAGTATGACCGTCTGTATGGAATATATACAAAGCTATATCCCGCAATGAAAGAGCAGTTCAGAGAACTGGCAGCTTTACAGTTATAGATAAAAGAGCTGCTAAAATAATCAGATAATGCATAACAAGGAGGAAGAAAAATGACACCCAGAGAAAGAGTGCAGTGTATTTTGGAACACAGGAGACCGGACCGAGTAGCAATTGATATCGGTTCAACCGCATCGGGTATGACCAATCCCACCTTCAGGCGGGTAAAGGAATATTTCCAGGTGGAAAGCGAGGATCTTGTGATTCGGCCGGATGAGAGTTCTGCATTGTATAATGATGAACTGATGGAAAAGATGGGAGGAGATTTTCGCCATGTTTTCTTGCTGCCGCCCGATGGATATGAGCCGGTTTACGATGAGGAAGGTGTGATCACAAATGAATTCGGCATTAAGAAGAAGCTGGTCAACGGCCTGTCCCAGGGGCACAGCAGTCCCCTGGAGGATGCAGAAATAGAAGATATTGATACCTATCCCTGGCCGGATCCTTATGCTCCCGGACGTGCGAGGGGGATGAGGGAAAGAGCAGAATACCTGTATTATCACACTGATTATGCAATTGCATCCAGAGCAGTATCACATGGATTTTTTGAACTTGCCTGGGAATTGCGGGGAATGGAAAATATGCTGGTTGATATGCTGGTGGATAAGGAATTTGCCAACAGACTGCTGGATAAAACACTGGAAATTCAGATGGGACTGTATGATGTTCTGTTAACGTCATGTGGCGAGTACATACAGATTGTGGAGACGGGGGATGATTATGGGACACAGAGGGGACCTATTATATCTCCGGAGTTATTTAATGAAATGATCGTTCCCAGGCGTAAAAAATTAAATGATTTTATTAAATCAAAAGCACCCCGGGTAAAGATATTCCATCACACCTGCGGATCTGTCTATAAAATATTGGACGGAATAATTGCTACGGGAGTTGACATATTAAATCCCATTCAGCCAAGTGCAGACGATATGGATACGTTCCGGCTCCAAAAGGAGTTTGGAAATAAGCTGATCTTCCATGGCGGCATTGATGAGCAGACGGCGCTGATCGGCTCCCTGGAAACGTTGAAGCAGGAAATGGAGGTGAGAGTGCAGTCCCTGGGAAAAGAAGGCGGATATATTATGGCGCCTACCAGTAATTTCATGGATGATATGCCATTAGAAAATATTGTGAATTTTGCACGGTTGGCGAAAGAAATCGGAGTGTATGTCTAGAGCCTTTTGACGCACAGCTGACAAAAAAGCAATTGTCAGACACGCTGGGGAGCCTGTTTGAAAAATAAGCACAAGCGGAGAAGGGAATTCATGTGTGGGAAGTTGCGGTAAAATCATATGTTAATGAAAATAAGCGGAGGTATTGGTATGTTGAAGAAAATATTAAGTGCGGTGTTATGTTTCACAATGGTAATAACAATGGCAGGATGTGGCAGCAATGGGAAGGGTGAAGAAACAAAAGCGGCAACAGCAGCGGCTGCAGGACAGGAAGCGGAGGATGTACAGGAAACATCGGATATTAAAGTCGGTTTTGCAATAAAGACACAGGATTCCCCCTATTTCGTCAGCCTGGTGGAGGCTGTAAAAGAACTGTCCCAGGAAAAGGGATGGAAGTGTACCGTTCTGGATGCGAACAGTGATACTAGCAAAGAAGCTGAAAATTTAGAGACTTTTATTACTCAGGGGATGGATCTGATTTTTCTGGACAGTGTGGAGCCGGATGCCTGCATTCCAAGTATCAATGCAGCTGCAGAAGCAGATATACCGGTCATTAATCTGGACAGCGGAGTGGGAGAGTGTAATCAATGTACTACCATATACTCTGATAATAAGCAGAATGGACGGCTGGTCGGAAAAGCATATGGTGAACAGTTCGACAAAGACAAGGAAATTATTGCAGTACTTCTGAGTGCACTGAAAGGAAATGTGGCATGTATGGAAAGAAGGCTGGGATTATTCTGTGGAATCATCGAAAGCAGAGCAGGATACAGTGAAGAGGAAGCGTGGAAAGCGGCGCAGGAATTTGAAGATGATTTAATGAAAAATGGAAAAGCATCCAATGAGAAGGCCAGATTTACGCTGCGCGGACAAGGCTGGGGTGCAGGAACAAGAGAAGAAGGATTAACTGCGGCGGAAGATTTAATAACAGCAAATAAAGATTTAAACTGTATGCTGGGTGAAAATGACCAGATGCTGTTCGGCGGAATGGAAGCACTGGAAAATGCAGGTATCACAGGGGTGGATATGGTTGCAGCAGCAGATGGTGCAAAGGAAGCTTATGATCTGATAAAGGAAGGAAAATATTTTGGCACAGGAGAAAATTCTCCATATAAAGTTGCAGAAAAAGGCATAGAAGTTGCCAAAGAGATTCTGGTGGATAAGAAGGATTGGAAGAGCTATGAAGATGTTATTTTGACGGAGGCAGTTGCGGTGACAAAAGAAAACGTCGATGAACATTATCAATTCGGATTTTAGATTGCCGGAAGATGGAGGGGCGCTATGCAGGATGAATACAGACTTGAGATGAAAAATATAACCAAGCATTTCGGAGGCGTTAAGGCACTGACCGGTGTTTCGCTAAAAGTTCAGAAAGGAGAGGTACATGCTCTGATTGGAGAGAACGGGGCAGGCAAGTCAACTCTGATGAAGGTTTTATCCGGCGCGTATCAGAAGGATGACGGGGAAATTCTGGTCGATGGTGTCCGGATCAAAATAAACGGTCCGAAAGATGCGAAAGAGCATGGAATTGCAGTTATTTACCAGGAATTTATGCTGGCACCGGATCTGACAGTGGCGGAAAACATCTTTATTGATAAATTGTCCGCAGGAAAGCTGACCATTAATTGGAGAAAATTAAAGTTGGACGCTAAGAAACAGTTAGAAAAACTGGGATTCGGGGAAATAGATCCAGGTGTGAGGGTAGGTACCCTGAGTGTGGCATATCAGCAGGTGGTAGAGATTTGCAAATGCCTCACACGCAATGCCAGGGTATTGGTGTTGGATGAACCAACTGCAGTTTTGACTTTTTCCGAGATCGAAAAATTATTTGAAGTAATCCGGAAATTAAAATCGGAAGGAACCAGTATTATTTATATCTCCCATCGTTTGGAAGAGATATTTCAACTAAGTGATCATATCACGATCCTAAAGGATGGCACCTACGTGGGTACGGTGCCAACTGCTTCCATTGATAAACAAAAGCTGGTCAATATGATGGTGGGCAGGGATCTGACCCAGTTATTTCCCGGGCGGCATGCAGTGATTGGAAAAGAAGTGCTCCGGGTGGAAAGACTGAATGCCGGTGAGCTGGTCAATAACGTAAGTTTCCATGTGAAATCCGGAGAAATACTGGGATTCAGCGGCCTTGTGGGATCAGGCAGAACGGAAACAATGCGGGCCATTTTTGGAGCCGACCGGAAAGATTCCGGAAATATAATCTACTTTGGGAAAAAAGTGAATTTTAGAGATCCGAAAGAAGCGATCAAAAGCGGGTTTGGTCTGCTTCCGGAGGATCGGAAAAAGCAGGGACTTCTATTGGAACAGAGTATCCGTGTGAATACCACGCTGGCTGCAATTGGGAAAATCACAAATAGATTTGGTGTAATCAATCATAAGAAAGAGAAAAAATATGTCTGTGAGTTACTGACCGGACTGGCAACAAAATATGGCTCTGCCGAGGACAATGCAAATAGCCTGAGCGGCGGGAACCAGCAAAAAATAGCTCTTGCCAAATGGCTGGCGGCAGACTGTAAATGTATCGTCTTTGACGAACCGACCAGGGGCGTAGACATTGGCGCCAAGATAGAAATTTATAAGATAATGAATACACTTGCGGAAAATGGCGTGGCAGTCATTATGATTTCATCAGAAATGCCGGAGATTATCGGCATGTGCGACAGAGCCATGATTATGTTTCAGGGCAGGATTACCGGGGAACTGAGTAAGGAAGAGCTGGCAGAAAGTAATCTAATTAAATATGCTATGGGGGTATAAGCGGATGCAGCAGGAGAAAAAGAAGCGCCGGATACGGCAGCTATTCATTCAAAATAATACATATATTATCTTTATCATTTTATTTATTGTCTGTTGTCTGCTGTCGGAAAACTTTCTGACAGTAATGAACCTGAGAAATATTGCTTTGCAGCAGGCAGCACCGATCTGTGTGGCAATCGGCATGCTGTTTGTAATCTTAACCGGAGGAATTGATTTATCGGTAGGCTCTGTCATGGCTTTCGGTGCAGCCCTGACAGCCATACTGATCAGAGATTTTTCCATGAATTTATTCCTGGCAATTCTCATATCACTGGCGGCTGGGCTGCTCATGGGAACTTTTATCGGTGTACTGGTTGCTTATACGAAGATGCAGGGATTCGTGGCATCTCTTGCAATGATGACAATAGCCCGTGGGATGGCATTTGTACTTACCAATGGCACTCCAATCAAATTAGATAAGGGGTATCTGGATCTGCTGGTGAAAAAAGAACTGTTTTATCCTATTATTATAATTACAGTGCTTATAGTGGTGATTTTCTGGTTCATACAGAAATATACGGCATTTGGACGTATTGTAATAGCTGTGGGAAGCAATGAGACCACGGTTGAACTGGCTGGAATACGAGTGAAACGTTATCTGATTTCTGTCTATGCAGTCTCCGGTGTACTGGCTGCCCTGGCAGGAATTTTTGTGGCATCAAGAAGCTCTACCGGCAGTGCCTCCGTGGGAATGGGGCAGGAGCTGGATGCCATTACGGCATGTGTAATCGGCGGAGCAAGCCTGGCGGGCGGAAACGGATTTGTAATAAAGACTGTAGTGGGAGCCTTGGTATTGGCGCTCATTGGAAATATTATGAATCTTATGGCGGTTCCGTCTTATCCACAGGATATTATTAAAGGATTTATAATTATTGCAGCTGTGCTGCTTCAGATTGTAACGGAGCGTTCGGAAAAGACAGTATAAGTTTCAGTGGCAATCCTGCTTCTTATCCTTTCTTCTTTATCAGGAATTGCTTGTGCTGCACGGTATGTCCGATTAAACCGATGCAAAAAACCAGAGCAGACAGTTTATGTATTATTTTGAATATCAGCAGACCTGCTGACATATGGGATGCAATTCCTGAAATCAATATGAATACGAATGAAAGTATTAAAATTTGATCTACTATTCTGAGGTTTGGCGGCATATACCTGTATTTTTTCCATTTCGCATACAGGTGAACAGAGGAGATGACAACTAACAGAAAACCAATGAGAGTATGCACAGCGTTTCCTGTAATCTTTACGAAAAATAGTGCAGCACATAAAATAACAGAAATTATCATAAAAGTAAATTCTTTGTGTTTAATCATTTGCATTTTCCTTTTTTGTTTTATAGTGTTTTACATTCTGACATAGCATCGTTCGTTTGCGGTTGTGGGGCCCGGCAGAGAACGGTTATATGATCTTGGACATACAGAAGAGAATTATGAAAGTTAGGCGCGTCTAACCAGTGTATCATACTATAAAATTTTGGAAATGCCAAGAGGAAAGCAGTTAATAAGAAAAATTCTCATTAGCTGCCTGGGAAATGGAAGCTGGAGATTATTTTACAGGCGCATATGAGTTCTGTAGGCGGTGTTTATCAGCCGTTAACTTCTGCGCTGCTTAAGGCGGGTGGCATGTTGCTGCCGGTTATAGTCTCCATTATCTATTTGCTGTTGTATCAGAAAGAGAAGCAAAATGTGTTTTATAAGATTTTTTCTTTTATGTTTATAATAGGGGCTAGTTTCTCTGCTGCAGCATGGATTTTAGTACCGCTGCTTTATTTGAATGGAAAAGCACCGGTAGGTGATGATGTGACGCAGTTTCTGGATGTTTCCGGGATGAATCCCGTTGTTGTAATTATTTTGGCGGGGCTGGTTATATGCTTTAATATATTGCTTGCATGGCGTAAGGGGGTTATACAAAATTATTGGAAAGTTTTTAATGAGAAAAAATGAATTTGGTGGAATACCTGCACTTTGGGAATTTAGTTAATGGCTATTCACCCATGCAGCAATTTCTTTCATAAAAGGCTCTGGGGAAATAAAATAGCTATTGTGGACATCATTGATCTCAACGAGTTTTTTCTCACAGGTTAATGCATCAAAGTACTGATCGAAATAATCGCAAGAAAAATATCGGTCATGTAATGTTTTAAACACCAGAGTCGGACAGGCAAGGGGCACTTTTAATAAGCTTTCTTTTCCAACCATACACTCCAGCATTCGGAGCAGTGTATTTATTTTCATGATGAAAAAGTTGGCATCCCGTAAGCGGAAGGATTTATAAAACTCATTATCTAATTCAGCATGATAACCCTTTGCTGGCGGTGGGGTAAAGGTAATTGCCAAAGTTGGTTTTATCCTGATTAATAGACGGCAAACTTGAATTAACGGTTTTGCAAAGAACTTCGGAAGTCCTAAAGGAGCTATGTCTCCGTAAATTCCACAAGCAAATTGCGCAAAGCTCTTGAACTTACAGCCTGTTCCCAAATAATATTGTGCCATAATGCCGCCAATGCCCGTATAACCCAATAAATGAATATCGCCCGAATATTTTCCAGATACATACTCATACACGGCATCTAAATTTGCAACCATGTTAGGAAGTGTAAAATCTTTTGTCGTACCACTGCACTCTCCTTCGCCCGGTACATAATCCACAGCAAATACATTGAAACCATAAATGCTGCCAAGCTGTTCATAACATTCATAACAATTTTTTACAGCAATTACAGGTGTGTGTAAAACAATTATATTTTTACTGGCGGCTTCTGCATGATAATAAAAAATATGTACCCGTTCAGAATAGCCTGAAATATAAGTGTCATTCCAGCCAGCTTGTTTAATCGCTTCTTCATTTAATGGTTTAATTAGCATTCTCTCTCCTCCTGTATTAGATGCTCTGACAATGCCTTTAATACAATCTTCATCAACTCAATATCTTGTGTTTCATGTTTAAGATAAGATAATTGAATAAACTGCATCTGCAAGATTTTAGTTGTGATTTCTAAGTTATATCGATACATAAAACCCGAGTTTTCTAACATGGATATTAATTCCAAGTCTCTATCATTATTCTCATCTATACACGATTTTGGTGCTTTTGCTACAATTCGTTCCCATAACTGTGCATCAATGTTCATAATAAGTGGATTTTCAATAAACTTTTCCATTACATAGCATAACATACGGTAAAAAGTTTCAGCATTATGACAACTTTTATGTTCTTCCAGCATTGAAAGCAGGAATTCAAAAATATTAGCTTGTAAACGATTATTTATCACCATATATAGATGTTCTTTATTGTCAAAAAAATGGTAGAAGGTTCCTTTTGCTATTCCGGCTGCTAAAGAGATATCTTCTGCTGTTACTGCGTAGAATCCTTCTTCATTAAATAACGTTTTGCCTTTTTCCAAAAGCAGGGAGAAAATCTTTTCACGTTCTGTCGCTGTAAATTTAGGCATATACACTCCTTTATATGACTTATTTTTTGTTTAAGGTCATATAAATAATAGCATATTATTTCTAATCAGTCAATACAAATCATCTTACAGTCCACGAAAACAATTCTTCTGGATCTTCCGAACCACTCACTGAAATGATTGCACAACCACTTTTTCTATGCTAAAATGAAAATAATATTTTCAGGCGAAATAACTCGAAATATCTCTGTAATCCTAACCGTATAAACCGGCGGTTTATCAGGCAGTGTGACGTTAAGTTTTACGGCATTTCTTCGGTCATGCCATAGGTGTTCAGACAATTTAGCAAGTGAAAAATTATAATAAAGGAAATATTTGTTTATGGAAAGAGGAAATGATATGAAAGAACAAATTTCTGCACGGCAGACAGTCCGGCTATTTTGCAGTTCTTGGTTTGAACAGCGGGACGCAGCGCTGGCCACGGAATTCCTGGCGGATGATATCCAATTTATCGGCACGGGGGAGAAAGAGTTTGCCTTGGGGAAGACGGATATGGCGAATTATGTTCTTACTGATATCCGGGAAATTCCGGAACCGTTTGAAATGGAACTGACGGTTATCCACGAGCAGGTTTTTAACGATGCAATTTATATTATGACTGCTGAGTTTACACTCAGAAATTCCGTGTATGCCTGGAGCCTGCACGGCTTTTTTGCACTGTGCAGGCAGAGTAACAGATGGCTGGTATGCAGCCTGCACTTTGCTGAACCTGGCAGCAGCCAAAGGGGCGGGGAGCACTATCCGCAAACGTTGGTTCTGGAAAATGTGATGAAGCAGCGGCAGGCACTTCTAAATGATTCCCTGGCAGGCGGAATGATGGGCGGTTATATTGAACCGGGATTTCCTTTTTATTTTATTAATCGCCGGATGCTGGAATATCTGGGCTATGATAGTGAAGCAGAGTTTATTTCGGATATTGGCGGAATGATAACCCAATGTATGCATCCGGATGACAGGGAACGGGTGGATCATGAGGTGGATGTCCAGATAGAGGAAAAAGGAGAATATGTCGTAGAATACCGGATGAAGAAAAAAGATGGTACTTACATCTGGGTTCATGATACAGGGCTTAAGATGACTGCAGAGAACAACAAGCCTGCCATCACCTCAGTTTGTATTGATATTACAGCTCAAAAGCAGGCACAGGAAGAAGTGCTTCATATCTATAATAACATACCCGGTGCAGTGTTTCGCTGCAGATTTGATGCCGATTTTTCTGTAATCGATGCAAATGACGGGCTGTTTGAATTTATTGGCTATTCCCGTGAAGAATTTTCAGCAATGGGCAACAAAATGTCATCTGTAATTTATCCGGAGGATCTGTCAGTTATGGCGCAGCGGCTGAAAGTACAGCTGGCGGATGGAAATACCATACAGAATGAGAACCGGTTGATCTGTAAAGACGGGACGGTAAAGTGGATTTCGATTAAAGCCCAACTTCTTACAGAAGAGGATAATGAGAAGTATTTCTATTGTGTTTTTGTTGATATTACGGAAGAAAAACTGCTGCAGCAGAGGGAGAGGGAGCTGTACGAAAAGGAACTGGAGTATTTTGCAGAGTTGTCTTCCGCAGGAGGAAGTATTCAGGGACGGATTAATGTCACGAAGGATAAGCTGGAAAGTTATGCAGCCTCTTCGAATATAGCAATTGCACATGTAGGGAATACCTATGAAGAGACTGTCGAGAGTATATCAGCTTCTGCTGTAGACAGGGATTATGGGCAAAAGATCCGCAATACCCTGAGCAGGGAGAAGCTGCTGGCTGACCATGCTGCCGGTAAAGTAGATTATCACTTTGATTTCTTATGCAGGAGTGAAGGCGGAGAAACTTTTTGGGGCAGTATGAGTTTCCGTTCTTCGCTGAACCCTGAAACGGGGGACGTGATCGTTTTTTTCTATATGTTTGACGTTACGGAGCAGAAATTGCAGGAACAGCTGCTAAATAGAATCACAGAACTGGATTATGATATTATTATGGAAATTGATATACAGCAGGACTCCCAACGTCTGTTTTCTTTTAGCAGCAGCCAGAAGAATATCTTTCCGTGTCAGGATGGTTTTCAGCAGGAAATACGTGTCATTGCCGACCAGTTTATGGATGAACCGTCAAAGAAAGAATTTCTTGCTAAGCTGGATTACGGATATATGAAAAAGACATTGGTTAAGCAGGTTAATTATACTTTTATTGTGGAGATGAAAGATGAATTTGGTATGGTTCATGTCAAACGCTTCCAGATATTCTATATCAGCCAGGATCTGGGACGGGTCTGTGTAACGTGTAATGATGCCACGGATGTTGTACGGCAGGAACAGAAACAAAAAGAGGAGCTGTCGGCGGCTCTTGTTGCCGCGGAGCAGGCCAATGCTGCAAAATCGGACTTTCTTTCCCGTATGAGCCACGAGATCCGTACACCGATGAATGCAATTATCGGCATGAGCGCAATCGCTGCCCGTTCTATTGGTGATGATGAACAGGTTGCGGACTGTATTTCTAAGATTGGTATTTCCTCCCGATTCCTGCTTGCACTGATTAATGATATTCTGGATATGAGCCGGATCGAGAGCGGTAAGATGCTGCTGAAAAAAGAGAAGATACCTGTGGAGGAATTTTTAACCGGGATTAACTCTATCTGCTATTCCCAGGCGGCAGCCAAAGGGGTGGAATATGAGTGTATTGTGGATCCTGTACTGGATGATTATTACATAGGCGATGCGATGAAGCTGCAGCAGGTCCTTATTAATATTTTAAGCAATGCGATTAAATTTACAAAGGAAGGCGGAAAGGTCACTTTTTCCGCAGCGCAGCAGAGGAAGACGAAAAATGATGCCGTTCTTCGTTTTATCATCAATGATACCGGCGTGGGGATGAGCGAAGGGTATCTGGTACATATTTTTGAGCCATTTTCTCAGGAAAGCTCCGGAACTACTGCTTTGTATGGAGGAACCGGGCTGGGTCTGGCTATTTCCAAAAACATAGTGGATATGATGGATGGAAAAATAACTGTCAGGTCGATAAAAGGAATCGGCTCAGAGTTTACCGTGGATGTGAAGCTGGGTATTACGGAGGAGGAAAAGCTTCGTCACAACCAGAAGAAAACAAATCACAATTTTTCACATTTGAAAACACTGGTGGTAGATGATGATGTAGCTGTCTGTGAAAGTACCATCAATACGCTTCAGGAGATAGGTATCAGGGCGGAATGGGTAGACAGCGGCCGTAAGGCAATTGACCGGGTCAAGGACCTGTGGGAAAAATCCCAATACTATGACATGATTCTCATTGACTGGAAAATGCCGGAAATGGACGGTATTGAGACTGCCCGGCGTATCCGTGCGATTGTAGGCCCGGAAGTTACGATCATTATTATGACGGCATATGACTGGATTTCGATTGAAAATGAGGCAAAGCTTGCGGGGGTAAATTTACTGATGAGCAAGCCGATGTTTAAATCTACTTTGGTCTCCGCATTCACAAGAGCTTTGGGAGAGCAGGAAGAACAGGCTCAGCAGACGGAGGTGATCAATTACGATTTCACCGGCAACCGTGTGCTGCTGGTGGAAGATAATATGATTAATACGGAGGTGGCTGCCATGCTGCTGGAGGATAAGGGATTTGTTGTGGACACGGCGGAACACGGACTGCGGGCCATAGAATTATTCAGCAAATCAGAGCCGGGATATTATAATGCCATCCTAATGGACATCCGGATGCCTCTGATGGACGGATTGACTGCGGCGAACAATATCCGTCATCTTAGTAATGTGGATGCTAAGACCATTCCCATTATTGCCATGACTGCCAATGCCTTTGATGACGACATCGAAAAAAGCAAGGCGGCGGGGATGAATGCCCATCTGGCAAAACCCATTGAACCAGACCGGCTGTATCAGACTCTATATGATTTCATCTATGGAAAGGAGGTCTGAGAGGATGGGGGAATTAAATAATGAGGAAGATGGGATAATGCAGGATATCTCCCTTTCAACGGAACAGATGGAGGCCATATTGGACAATGCCCCAGTAGCTATATATGTAAGCGCAGCTGAGAATATGGAACTGCTCTATGCCAATCAGATAGTAAAGGATTTGATTTTTCAGTATCCTGGCATTGGTGGGATTACTTGTTATGAAGCGGCGGGTTATGACAGGCCATGCCCTTTTTGTCATGCAGGAGACATGAGCCGGACCGAGCTTTTTGTTCGTGAATTCCATCATCCCGGCAATAACCGGACCTACCAGCTCAGTGGGAAAATTATCGAATGGGGAGGCAAATCCGCTCATATTGAGTACATACTGGACATTACGGATAAAAAACGGGAAGAAAATCACTTCAAAGCGGTGAAAGAGGAACTGCAGACAACATTCACAAGCATTCCCTGTGGCTTATGCGTTTATGAATTTGAAGCCGGGTGCATCTCTCCATTATTCCATAACTCTGCATTTTATGAAATTATGGGGTATTCAGAAGAACATATACGGTTATTGGAACAGAAGACAGATTTTCTGGGGGTTCATCCGGAAGATCTTGAGCTTTTACAGGGAAAAATCCAAAGAGCAATTCTAAGTAATGGATTCGTCCGTCAAACTTACCGGGTGTTCAATGACCGGCTTGGAGAATACCGCTGGATTCATCTTGAGGGAGCGGTAAAGGAACAGGCTGACGGAAAAAAATTATTATATGGCGTATACAGCGATGTAAGCGAACAGGTGCATCTGGAAAAGGAACTTGCCGGAGCCAATGAAAAGATGCAGGAAGCACAGCTGGAAATGGATCATCTGGTTAATTCCATACCAGGTGGCATTGCCAGTTATCTGGTAAAAGGAAAGCGTTTCATCCCAACCTTTTTCTCGGATGGGGTAATGGCACTTTCCGGTCATTCACGGGAAGAATATTCAGAGATGGCAAGGCATGATGTGTTTGACATTGTATACGAGCAGGACAGGGAGCGGGTTCTGGAAGCGGCGCAGGCAGCTCTTGCCAGCGGAGAAGTTCTGGATGTCTCCTATCGTATGCGTCATAAAGATGGCCGTCTGATTTGGATTCATCTCAATGGAAGACGTATGGGACCTCTGTCAGAGAACTCAAAATTTTATGCAGTTTTTACCGGCATGTCGGCAGAGACGCACCTGTTTCAGAATATTGCCAACGAAACCGCGGATGGAATTTATGTGATCGACAAGAGAAATTATGATCTGCTCTATGTCAATGAATCCAAGAGTCTTTTCAGCAAGAAAGTGGATTGTATCGGTCTTAAATGCTATGAAGCAATGCATGGCAAAAGCGCACCCTGCGAATTCTGCACATTGAAAAATAATAAGCCTGACGGGGAAGAACAGGAGATCATGTCTGATGAGTCAGACGCCTGTTACAGCATACGTTTTCGTGAAACGGAGTGGAATGGAATTCCGGCGTATGTCAATTATGTCAGGGATATTTCGGAAGAGGTTCGGATTCGAAAGGAAAAAGAACGTCTGGAGCAGTATTTTCAGACTTTAGTTAAAAATCTTCCGGGGGGAGTTTCGGTTGTCCGTTATGAGAAGGACAGGAAAATGGTTCCTGAGTTTTTATCTGATGGATTTGCAGAACTGACCGAAATGACCCTGGAAGATGCTTGGGAGCTATACGAGAAGGATGCTTTGGCGGGTGTACATCCGGATGATCAGGAAATGGTGGACCAGCAGCTGACAGCATATATTTCCAGCGGTGAGAACCAGTGTGAAATGGTATATCGTCTGAAAAAGGGCGACAATAGTTATGTATGGGTGAAAAATAATCTCTCCCTTATTCAGAATGAGAATGGAGAGAGCCGGGTTTATGCTGTCTATCATGATATGACCAGGGAATTAGGGGAACAGGAACAGCTCCGGGAGCAGTATAAGGATATGATTATACAGCATTATCGGATTCCGGTACCCAATGCACTGATTATCGGCCACTGCAATATCACGCGGAATAAGATTCTGGAAATAATTGATCTTACAGATTCAGACCTTTTAAAAACTCTTGGTACGGTACGGGAAGAGTTTTTTACCGGGATAGCAGGACTTGTTGTTGATGAAAAGGAAAGGCAGACATTTTTAAAGACCTATCTGAATGCACCTGCGCTGGAGGCTTTTGAAAGAAATGACAGGGAACAGATCCTAAAGTGTTTTATAAAAATGCCGCGGGAAGATTTTGGACGTTATGTTCAATTTAAGGTAAATTTGGTGGAGGTGCCCGATACCGGGGATATCACCGGGATACTGACGGTAACGGATATTACGGAGCAGACCATATCTGACCGGATTCTGCACCAGCTTTCAGTCACCAACTATGACTTTGTCATAGATTTAAACCTTAAGCAGGATTCGTATACGGTTTTGACATTTAATGAGAATTCAGATTTTTTACCGGCAACCAAAGGCTGTCATTCGGAAAGGATTGCAGATATGCTTCGGTCTCCCATTGTGCCCAAGGACAGAGAACAGTATGCCAGGGCACTGACACCTGATGAAATTTACCGGAGGCTGACGGAGAAGAGTTCCTATACATTTGCTTTTTCTACAATTGATGAAAAAGGTGAAATCCGTACCAAAAATATGACCGTTTCCGCTGTAGATCTGCGACTTGGGAGGGTCTGTCTGGTACGTACAGACATTACGGAATCTGTGCGGGAGCAGCAGGGTCTGCTTAATATGATTGCCTATACTTTTGAACTGGCGGGATTTATTGATGTCAACACCAAACGACTTGTGACATATACCCGTCAGACCGTGTTGGAAAACCTGTCCCCATATATTGCAGATAATTATGAAAATGCAAAAGCATTTGCAGACCATTATGGTACAGAGGAAGACCGGGCAGAAATATTGCAGCGGTTCTGTTTGGAGAACATGCTTCTGCGTCTGGAAGAAAAGCCGGAGGGTTATGACTTTGTCCTTCCTTACCAATCCAGGGACGGTTTGTTGTATAAGCAGATTAATGTACTGTGGGGAGATGTAAACCACAGTACGATCTGTATGGTTCGGGCGGATGTAACGGATATGCTGACGGCTGAAAGGCAGGCGAAAAAGACCCTGGAAAATGCGCTGACACTTGCAAAGGAAGCAAACCGTGCCAAGAGCGATTTCCTGTCTGCCATGAGTCACGATATTCGTACACCTATGAATGCGATCATGGGGATGACTACGCTGGCAACAGCTCATATTGAAGAACCGGAGCGGGTGAAGGACTGTCTGCAGAAGATTTCTATTTCTTCCAGGCATCTGCTTAGTCTGATCAACGATATTCTGGATATGAGCAAAATCGAGCGGTCTAATATCACGCTAAACCGCATGAAGATATCGATGTCTGAGCTGCTGGAGCAGCTGACGGCTATTGTGGCACCCCAGGTCACGGCGTCCGGACTGAAGTTTGAACTCCGGACGGAGGGGATCTGCCATGAATATTTCTATGGGGATTCTTTGCGTATCAATCAAATCTTCATCAATATTCTGGGCAATGCGATGAAGTTTACCCCGGAATGCGGTAAGGTTCAGTTTCTGGTGGAGGAAGTGCCTTCCGTCAAAGGCGGGCAATGGGTGCGTTACCGATTCTCGGTTCGTGATACGGGGATAGGGATGTCCAAAGAATTTCTCGGGCATATCTTTGAACCGTTCACACGCAGCAGTGCAGCAGTGAATGTGGAGGGAACAGGACTTGGTCTTAGTATTACCAAGGGATTAGTGGATCTGATGAATGGAGAGATATCTGTTGAGAGTGAGCTTAATCAGGGATCTACATTCCGTGTGGAACTGGAATGTGAGGCAGCGCAGGGTGAACCGGATATTTACGCAGAAGATGTCCGAAGGGTTAAATCAGCTGCTTCCCAGGATGAAATATTTGCAGGACGCCGCTTTCTGGTAGCAGAGGATAATGCCATTAATGCAGAAATTCTCTGTGAACTGCTTCAGATGCACGGAGCAGAATCGGTTGTGAAGATGGATGGGGCAGAAACAGTACTGGCATTCCAAAATACAGCCCCCAATACCTATGATGCAATTCTGATGGATGTCCGGATGCCCGGCATGAATGGATACGAGGCTACCCGGGCGATCCGTGCACTGGACAGAGAGGATGCAAAAAATATTGTTATTGTTGCGATGACCGCCAATGCTTTTGAGGAAGATATTCAGGAGGCGCTGGATTCCGGAATGGATGCGCATCTGGCGAAGCCTCTTGATTTTAAGGTGCTGCATGATATTTTGTGTAAATTGCTGAGAAGATAATGGAAGCATTTTAGCATTTTACTAGAGAATGTCTTGGAAATTGGACCGTAAATTAATATTAACATTTTTAAGCTTGCGCTGGAATAAGGCCGTTGTACTTTCCTGTTGTTTGAGACATAAGGGAGTACAGCGGCTTTTTTATTTTTAGAAATGGGAACAGCTGTTAAAATACAGCAAAAGCATAAAAAGAAGACATTTTTATAGTAAACTTGTATAATATTTTACTGCTTAATAGAAAGGCGAAAATAAAGAATGAAAAATACATTACTGTTAGTGGAAGATGAAATTCTTATTCAGGAGATGGTAGCGGACTTTTTTACCGTACAGGGATGGCAGACAGCATGTTTTGATAATGGCAGGGAAGCGCTTGCTTATCTGCAAAGGAATGAGGTTCAGATGGTGCTGCTGGATGTAATGATTCCTGGCATGAATGGATTTGAAGTCTGTAAGGAGATTCGGAAAAACATGGAGATTCCGGTGATTTTCCTGACTGCATTGGAAGCGGAAAATATGCAGTTAAGAGGATATGGTTGCGGTGCCGATGACTATATAACAAAGCCCTTTTCTCTTCCGGTACTTTTGGCGAAGGTACATGCATTGGCCCAGCGGACCAGTAAGGACAGGAAGGAGCGGGTATTACAGAAAGGCATCCTCACGCTTAATCCGGAACAGAGAAAAGTAACTGCATCAGGTCGGGAGTGTATCATGGCAGACAAAGAATATCAGCTCCTGCTGTATTTTATGGAGAACGAGAACCGGGTACTGTCCAGAGAACAGATTTTAAACCAGGTTTGGGGAGTGGATGCCGAGATTCTGGACCGGGTTGTGGATAAACATATCGTTAAGCTGCGCCAGGCTCTGGGAGATGCAGGCAGCTATATCCGAACGGTTTCAAAAGCAGGCTATTCTTTTCAGATTCAATAAGGGAGAAATATATGACCAAAAAGGAAAAATATCGTATTCTGCTTAAAACCGGAGGTTGTTTTTTACTTTTGTTTTTGCTTTGTGCATGTATCATAACTACCTACGATACTTTACGAAACAGGAAACTGGGACAGGAGGCATTTCAACAAAAGAAAAATTATATATATGAAAAATTAGTAAAAAGCAGCGAAGAGGATTTTCAGAAAATCGTTAACGAAGTGGGAGACAGTGCGAAAAGCAGTCTGAATGGAAACTTCCAGAACCAATATTACAGTTACCTGGTTTACAATGATAAGCAAGATTTACTGGCGGAAAGTAAAAATTATCTGAATGTTAAAATAGAGGATGGAGAAACGACTGAATCGAAGCTGATATTTCCGGAAGAGCTGTTTTCTATAGAGCAGAAAAATGTTTTTATAACGGCTATAAAAGAAAACAGCAGGAATAAATCGAAACCACCGAAATATCGTTTTCTCTGCAGTACCGATAGCAGGGATGGGCAAGGGTTTTTAACGGGTCTGTATGTTGAAAAATTAGAGTGGGTCAGTGGAGAACAGGGAGAGAAAGCACAGCAGGATCCCTGGTTATTAACCTCACGCTCATGGAAATCAGAGTATGATGGGAAGAATTATTGTCAGTCCGGCAGTGAAATTGTAATGGAATGGATTTCTCCAGAAATAAGCGCCATATCTGAAAACGAAAAATACAGAGAAATACAGATATTGGGATTTCCTTACTACCAGGATGGTTTTGAAGAGTGGAATTACTGGGAGCAGGAGGAATGGCTGCATAACAGGAAAGAAATTTCAATGAACACCACATCCGGTCAGGAAATGAATTGGGATAATGGGAAGACCCTGACCTCTGGATTTCTAACAACACAGATGGAGACCCGTATGAGGTTTTCGTTACTCAACAGCAGGTCGTATATCTGCCTTCAAATACGGGCAAGCGGAAGGCATTTGTATACATCTTTGGTAAATCTGAAGTGGGCTTATCTGGTCATGTTCTTTATTTTGGGCTTATGTGCGCTGTATCTGGCTTATGGCCAGATAAAAACAGAAGAAAAGCGGCAGCAGATGGAACAGGATCGTAAGGATTTTATCAATGGAATGACCCATGAACTGAAGACGCCGCTGGCAATTATACGGATGTGTGATGATAATCTGCGGATAAAAGAGCTGGAATATAAAAAGGAATATTATCTGGATATGATTAACCAGAAGACAGAAGAGATGGATACTATGATTCGCCAGATGATGACGTTGTCGCAGATAAATTCCATACATTTCATGCTTCAGCTGCAAAGGACAAATCTTGGGAAACTGGTAATGGAATCTCTGAACCGGATTGCCCCTCTGCTCTTGGAAAAAGACATTGATTTACAGATGGATATAGAACGGGTGGAAAAAGAAGTGAATCAGAATTATTTTGAACAACTGGTATCAAATCTGCTGTCTAATGCTGTTTCCTATGTGACACCTGGTGGTTATATTCGTATTATGCTGGATGAAGAAGAACTTTCAATTGAAAATGCAGGGGAACCTATTTCGGAAGATTGGAAGAGGGATATGTTTGAACTTTTTTCCAGTGGGAAACAGCTGTCCGGAGGCAGGGAGAAGCATCTGGGATATGGGCTGTATCTGGTTAAAAAGGTTGCAGGTCTGCATGGAATGAGATGCGAGGCTGAAAATACATCTGCCGGGAATTTATTTCGTATTCGATTTAAGGCAGAAGAATAAAAAGGGGATATTTTTCTGTTATGCTTTTGTAAATGAAAAGACACCGGTAAATATGCCAAAGAGGGATGGATGTGCGATGGTGAAAGAAATAAGAAAACGAAGCAGACAAAATAAACAATACAGACAAAACAATAGAAAAAAGTGGTATGGTATGATTCTGCTGGCCGTCATGTTAGGATGTACGGTAACTGCCTGTCAGAAAACGCCTGACCAGGCACCGGTTGTTAATAAATCAGAAGGACTTCCCAAAGGATGCATAATTGACAAGGTGAAAGATGGAGAATTAAAACAGATTGATGCACCGGAACACTGGAAGGAAACCATGGAGCGCATGGATGGACGTGTGACAGTAGAGGCGGATGTGGACATACCCAGGCTCTCGGTAAGTAATACTCCGGTATTAGAATTAAAAAAAGCGAACTTTGATAATGAGCAGTTGAAGAAATTGACCGATTATTTCTTCAAAGGGAGGAAGTTTTATCAAAAGCCGCAAATGACAAAAGAAGAGTTATCACATCAGATTACTAATATAGAAAATAAATCAGGGATAAACGGAGAGGGCACTTTTCTTATGCTTAGCAAAATGGAATGGAAGCCGCGATTGGAAGAATTAATGGAAAAAGCACCGGATAAAAAGCAGGAAAAAATATATAGGAAGCCGGAGTTTTCAAAACCGGTCCAGTCAGAAATGGAATATATGTGGTGGGGTACTGAAGATGAGATGGTACGTACTGAGAATAACTGTTTTTGGGCAGTAGTGGAAACAGGAGAAAAAGTGGATCCTATAATAAAAGCTTTCAGCCTCAATGAAAAAGCAGGAACTGCAGGTTACTTTTCATACTCTATTGGGGATGTTTATGATGAAGAATTCCTGAATTCTGATAAGGAAGATTGTATATGGGATAGGAAAAACAGATATCCCCAGGGGAGCAAACATCTGGATGACAAAGAGGATTTTATACAGAGATGTGAATCAGCAATGGAAAATCCGGCAATAGAAATAGATGATGCTGTTGAAACAGGAAATAAAATATTGAAGGATCTGGGAATTACCGGTCTTTCATTGGAACAATCCAAGAAGGCCGTTTGGTTTCCGAATCCCCCTATATGGGGGCATGGCTATGAAGATTA
Organism: Robinsoniella sp. KNHs210; assembly: GCF_000686105.1. Classification (NCBI taxonomy): domain Bacteria; kingdom Bacillati; phylum Bacillota; class Clostridia; order Lachnospirales; family Lachnospiraceae; genus Robinsoniella; species Robinsoniella sp. KNHs210. The sequence goes on along the minus strand of NZ_JMLZ01000001.1, from coordinate 666,841 downwards.
TGCTTCAGATTTGGGAGAGAACAAAGCAGCCTATACGTTACTGTATAGTTGGAATCTGGATGGAATTTCGGAATATAGACCTATTAGAGGTACTTTGCATAATGATATGCCTGAACTAACTTATAATCCTCCTTTTCAACCGGAAAAAATCGAAATAACGGTTACGGAAGACGGAGTCGTGGGATTTTCCTGGATCAATATGGCGGAGTTGTATCAGGTGGTTGCAGAAAATACGAAACTTCTGCCTTTTGATAAAATCAAGGACAGGCTGGCAGAACATCTGCAGTATATCGGTCTGCCGCCAGATGGTGCAGGTGGGGCAGATAAAGATCAGACAGTTGTCACTTTCAAGGTAAAAAGTGCAGAATTAAAAGCGGCTTATTCCACGGCATTTAATGCTCCCGATCATGTCTGGTTGATTCCGGTCTGGGTATTTGTAGTCCAGTCTTCTTACGAGGGCAGTGAGATGTATACGATGCCGGAAACGGTATTTCTTAATGGGATTGACGGAGGTTTTGTGAATCCTTCATAAAGTTACGGCAACAGGCAGGAGAAGTCTGAAAGTTCCTTTTAAACCACTTATTAAGGCAGTATCGCAGGCGGGCCTGCTATATGCAGGAGGTATAAAGATGAGAAAAGTATTTTTCACAGACTGGAAAAGGGCAGTGTTATCTATGGGATTCCTAACCGGCATTATAGGACTTGTCATCGCAGGCATCTGCGGTGGATTGCCAGCAGTGACATATATGAAGGAAAACAGGGTTTATGATTCTCAGGGCAGCTGGATTTATTTAGCAGAAGCGGTGATTCATTCAGAATTGTTTTTGATGGCGATTCCACTGGTTAGTTCACTTGCTTATGGGGCTGCATTTTCGGATGAACTGAAGTACCGATTTGCATTAGCAGGCCTTGTACGTACCGGATGGAGACGATATCTTAGTTCAAAAGTAATTGTGACAGTTTTATCCGGCGGCTTGATGGTATTGTTTGGGGTGCTGCTGCTCTTAGCAGGTATAACACTGGTAGTTTTTATAGATCCGAAGCAGGGGATTTTCATGAAAACAGAAATTTTTCCCCACCTTACAGAAGTGGCAGGGTGGATAGTCCTCACCTGTTTTAGCGGCAGCCTCTGGGCATTGCTGGGTGGATTTTTTGCTGCTGTAATGAAAAACAAATATATGGCATATACCACACCTTTTATTTTGTATTATATGTTGAATGCATTTCAAGAACGATATTATTCTTCTCTGTATATACTGAATCCCCGTGAGTGGGCAGCACCAAGGATGATACAGATTTGGGAAGCCGGACTGATGGTTTCTGTGGTAGGTTTTGCAGCAGCAGCGGCTTTTGTGATAACCATGGAAAGGAGGCTGAAGGATGCGTGACATAAAACAGTCTTTTCAGATTGCGTTCTATAATTTCCGTCTATGGAAGAAGAATCCCAGAGTCATTATGACTTTTGCCCTGGCATTTGTACTTTGTCTGATGTTATCGGACAAAGCAGTGTCCCTGGCGAGAAGTTACGGTACAAATATGCAGATATTGGAGGCCTTTGTATGGACATTCGGAGATGGGAATTCCATTATGATATCCTCTTTGCTATTGATTTTACTGTTTGCAGACATGCCTTTTATCAGCCAGGGAACCCCTTATTATCTTTATCGGACGAAGCGGTCCCTGTGGGTATGGGGGCAGGTAATCTATGTAGTGTTTGCTACAGTGCTTTATACTTCTTTCTTACTGGCGGTCAGCTGTATCATCTGCGCTCCTCTGTCTTTTCCGGGGAATATGTGGAGCGAGACGGGGGCTCTTCTTGGTTATTCCGGCGTTGGGGTAAAGATCGCACTGCCGGCATCTGTTAAGACCATGGAAATGTCTTATCCATACCAGTGTGCAGCGGTTATATTTTTACTGACTACCTTGTATTCTCTGGTGATTGCCTCTGTTATGCTGCTTTTTAATCTCTGTAAAAGCCAGTTTATGGGAGTAATCAGTGTTTTTGTTTTGAATCTGTACGGACTGCTGTTGAGTCCTCAGATTTTTATGGCACTGTTTCAATTACCCCAGACGATGGAATATAAAGCAAATTTAGCAGTTGGATGGCTCTCTCCTCTTAATCATGCCACTTATTATATGCATAATTTTGGATATGATTATCTTCCCCGGATATGGATGAGTACAGGCATGTTTGGGGGAATTTTAATAATTATTTTACTGCTTATCTGCAAAATGGCGCATAGATATGAATTTCATTTCCTGCAGCTAAATGAGTAGTGAAGAACTTATTTGCGGCAATAGTGAAGGCGGGTTTGGAATACGGCAGAGGGATAGAGATGGTGAATAAGATGGAGAATATTGCAATCAGTTTAAGAAATGTGTGCAGAGATTTTGGTGAGGAGAAAGTATTAAAGAATATTACGCATGATTTTGCATGTGGAATGGTGCACGGTATTGTAGGGATGAATGGATCCGGAAAAACGGTGCTGTTAAAATGTATCTGCGGATTTTTATTTCCAACTAAAGGACGGATTTATGTAGAGGGAAAACTGGTAGGAAGGGATATCGATTTCCCGGAATCTTTAGGAATGATTATCGAAAGTCCGGGATTTCTTCCGAATCTTTCCGGGTTTAAGAACTTAAAATTACTGGCATCGTTAAGAGGGGAAATTGATGATGAAACAATCCGGAGTGCAATCCGGCGCGTAGGGCTGGATGCAGAGTCAAAGAAGCATGTGGGAAAATATTCTATGGGAATGCGGGAACGGCTGGGGATTGCCCAGGCGATCATGGAAGACCCAGATATCTTAATCTTAGATGAGCCCTTTAACGGTTTGGACAAGCGGGGAGTGCAGGAAGTGTACGATCTGATGTTGGAATTAAATGACCAGGGAAAGACGATTTTCCTGGTCAGCCATAATGCCGCCGATATTGAGATGCTGTGTGATACGGTATGCGAGATGGATGCGGGGGAATTGAAAGTTTTAGTATCCTGAGTGATTATAAATGAGGGAAAGGGCTGCCGCCCCGGCTGAATATGAGCCGGGGCGGTTCTGGTACTGTGCAAAACCCTTACTTTGAGGATTTACCGGAAAAAACTTATACCCGCATTCTTTTAGTTCTTTTCTAAGAATTGTCACATCCATATTGACATTGACGGTATAGCTGGTTGATGCCATCTTCGTGTAGTAGTAAAAAGCCTGTGTCATAGGCCATGTCGGTATATCTATTGGTTGAAAATTACTCATTATTTTTCCTTCCTAAGTACAGCCTGTTTTTCTTTACCGAATCTAAGCATATCTATAAATTAGAATAAAAGCAATAAACGCTCCGTAGAGTTTACGGATGTCTGCAAACTTTATTTAATTTTTTTCATCTAATAAAAATATAAACAAAAATTCAAATAATAAATTATATATAATAAACAAAAAAATATTAAATAAACCATTTCTATTGACAAAAATGCCAGAGAAGAGTAATATTCTACTCATCACCTGTAATACAACTGACATATAACAACATACAAAATAGTGAAGGAGGAAATGGAATGGTTTATGACAATAAGTTGATTGAAGAGCTTCAGACGAAAGCAAAGCAAATCAGAAAAGATGTGGTCGTTAGCATCGGTGTAGGGGTTGCCGGTCATATCGGAGGATCTAATTCTTCTGCTGACATCGTAACTGCTTTATATTTTTACAAGATGAAACATGATCCCGTGAATCCGAAAATGGAGGACAGAGACCGGTTTTTATTAAGTAAGGGACATGTGGCAATCCTGCAGTATGCAGCTTTATCAGAAGCCGGTTATTTCCCGGTGGCAGATTTGAAGACCACCAAAGAAATCGGTTCTTACCTGCAGGGGCATCCGGATGTATTGAAAACACCTGGGATTGAAGCCGGGACCGGTTCACTGGGACAGGGGCTGTCAATTGGTCTTGGAATGGCACTGGGGATGAAACTGGACGGGATCGGCCGGAAAGTATATGTGCTCTGCGGAGACGGTGAAATGGCAGAAGGCCAGATATGGGAAGCAGCTATGGCTGCAAGTGCATATAAGGCAGATAATCTCGTAGCCATTCTGGATAGAAACGGGCTGCAGGCAAACGGTAAAATTGTGGATCGGATGAATTCGAATCCCATAATTGAGAAATGGGAAGGCTTTGGGTGGAATGTCATTGAAATAGATGGACACAACATGCAGGAAATCTTAAGTGCGCTGGATGAAGCAGATACGGTTAAAGGAAAACCGACCATGATTGTTGCAAATACTGTAAAAGGCAAGGGCGTAAGCTTCGCAGAAAATGTAGTGGGATTTCATAATGGAATGCTGACAGAAGAAAATTATAAACAGGCTATTGCAGAATTATCTTAAAGGAGGCTGAGAGAATGAGTTATACAAATCAGAGAATCGCTTACGGCAGAACACTGGTGGATTTAGGAAAAGAAAACAAAAATATTGTAGTGCTGGATGCTGATCTTGGAGGTTCTACAATGGGTAAGCTGTTCGAAGAAGCGTATCCCGACAGGCATTTTGAAATGGGTATTGCAGAGGCGAACATGACATCGGTTGCGGCAGGGCTTGCACAAACCGGAAAAATCCCATTTACAAATTCGTTTGCCGTATTTTCTGGCGGAAGGGCATTTGATCAGATCCGCCAGACGATCGCAATTGGAAAATTAAATGTTAAAATATGTGGTTCTTCTTCGGGAATGTCTGATTTTGGTGATGGGGCGACCCACCAGTGTGTGGAAGATATGGCAATCTTCCGGGCTGTCCCCAACATGACGGTAATTTGTCCGGCAGATGCCAATGAAACCGTGGAAGCAGTAAAGGCAATTACAGAATACAATGGTCCCTGTTATATCCGGTTGAATCGAAATGATTATGAAAATGTAACGCCGGAGGGCAAAAAATTTGAAATCGGGATGCCGTCAGTTTTAAAAGAAGGAAAAGATATCGTTGTATTTGCTGCCGGAATTATGGTGGGGCTTGCATTAAGAGCGGCAGAAGAATTGGAAGGAAAAGTGTCTGTAAAGGTAGTCAATGTCAGCACTATAAAACCATTGAATCAGGAGGCTGTTATCCAGCTTGTAAAAGATGCAAAAGCAGTCGTGACAGCAGAAGAACATAATGTAGCCGGAGGGATGGGCTCTGCTATTGCAGAGGCAATCTGCAAAGAATGCAAACCCATTGAGTTTGTAGGAATTCATGACACATTCGGCTGCAGCGCACATAACTATGCGGATGTGCTGCAGTACCACGGACTGACGAAAGAGCGTATTGTGGAAGCTATTGAAAAGATGGATAACTTTAACTGATTAGAATAATCACAAATCAAAATCATTTTAGAAAATGGAGGTAATGAAAATGAAAGTAGGATTTATCGGACTGGGAATCATGGGGAAACCAATGGTTAGAAACCTGCTAAAAGCGGGATATGAGGTTGTGGCATTTGACGTAATGGAGGCAAATGTTGAGGAAGCGGCAGCGGATGGGGCAGTTCCCGCACAATCTTCCAAAGCAGTTGCACAACAGTGTAAAACCATTATTACCATGCTGCCTAATTCACCACATGTAAAAGCGGCTGTTATGGGAGAAAACGGAGTTCTGGAAGGTGCACAGGAAGGAAGCATATTAATTGACATGAGTTCGATAGCACCGCTTGCATCCCAGGAGATTTCCAGGTCATGTGCCGGAAAGGGAGTAAAAATGATTGATGCACCGGTATCCGGCGGCGAGCCAAAAGCAATTGACGGAACCATGTCAATTATGGTTGGCGGAGATAAAATGGTCTTCGACCAGGTGTATGATCTGCTAATGGTGATGGGGGGCAGTGCGGTACACTGTGGTGACATCGGTGCAGGAAATACAACAAAATTAGCCAATCAGGTTATTGTGGCATTGAATATTGCTGCTGTATCGGAAGCATTTATGTTATCCACAAAAGCAGGAGTGGATCCGGTGAGGGTATTTGACGCAATTAAAGGCGGGCTGGCAGGCTCCACAGTTATGAATGCTAAGATACCAATGATTACAGCAGGCAACTTTAATCCGGGATTTAAAATTGATTTACATATTAAAGATCTGAATAATGCGTTGGAAACAGGCCATGGGGTCGGCGCACCGCTTCCGATGACCGCATTGGCCATGGAAATGCTGCAGACGCTACGTGCTGACGGATGCGGGCAGCAAGATCACAGCGCAATTGCAAAGTATTATGAAAAAATTACAGGTGTAGAAATCCGCGGATAATCTGAATCTGTTCGGACCGGGGTGTGTCAGAAAGAAAATTTCAAACAAGCTCGAATTCCGGCAGATATCATCTACTAGGGGGGTCTTTATGGACGTTGGTACTTTATTAATTATTAATCTGGTTATTTCGATTGCAATTATTTTGTTTTTAATTATGGTTTTGAAAATCAACCCAAGTATTGCAATGATTATTGCCTGCTTATATATGGGGATTGCATCAAAATTGGGTGTCATGGGTACAATTACGCAGATTTCAGACGGCTTCGGCAGCATGATGTCCAGTATGGGACTGCCTATCGGATTTGGTGTTATTTTAGGCCAGTTGCTGTCAGACAGCGGCGGTGCGAGCGTAATAGCAGAAACGCTTGTCAGAAAATTCCCTGCTAAAAAAGCTTTATATGCCATTGCATTTACGGGCTTTGTATTATCCATACCGGTTTATTTTGATGTTACCTTTGTGATTCTGATTCCAATCGGAATTGCTATTACAAGGCAGATCAACAAACCGATGGCATATACAACGGGGGCACTTACGATTGGTGCAACCACTGCCCATTGTATCGTTCCGCCAACCCCGAATCCATTGGCAGCACCGGATATCTTCGGGTTTGACCTGGGCATCATGCTGATCTTCGGATTGATTTTCGGTATTATTACGGTAACGGTTAGTGTATTTTTATATACCAAAATTCATGACAGGCATTTCTGGAATGAGGAAAAGGATGTAAATCATTCTTCAAATGTTGTGAAAGAATTAGAAGAACAGGGTAAAGTGATCAAGGAGAACAGACCAAGCTTTTTCATCTCGCTGCTGCCAATTGTAGTTCCTATTATCTGCATTTTATGCGGAACCGTGGGAACGGCAATCTTCGGAGAAGAGAACCAGCCTATAATCAGCCAGTTCCTGGGCAATAAATTAACGGCTCTTCTATTAGGCGCACTGGCATCTTATTTATTAGGTTATAAATATATTGGTAAGAAAAATATTGAAAACTCTGCCGGAGAAGCATTAAAGGCTGCCGGAGTAGTTCTTATGATTACCGGAGCCGGCGGTTCTTTCGGTGCAGTGATCAAAGCAACCGATATTGGTACAATTTTGGTTGACAAGCTGGGACTGGATACCAGTTCTGCCATTGTGGTATTGTTCCTGGCATTCTTCATCGGATTTATCTTCCGTGTAGCTCAGGGTTCCGGTACGGTAGCAGGACTAACCTCTATGACGATTATGGCAACCCTGGCACCAACGGTGGGCATACATCCGGTTTATATAGCCATGGCATGTCTGGCAGGCGGAAATAGTGTGGGGCATGTAAATGACAGTGGATTCTGGGTGGCAACAAATTTGTCGGGATTAACGGTGACCGGCGGTTTGAAAACTTATACACTGGGTTCTTTTATATCAGCAATCTGTATCTTTATATTAGCAATTATCGGGGCATTGGTATTCCCGGTATTCTAGAGTGTGTTTGAAAGGAGGAAGAACGTAATGAAAGCATTAAAATATATGGGACCAGGCAAATTAGAAATACAGGAAGAGCAGATGCCGGTTCCCCGGGAACAGGAAGTGCTTCTGAGAGTCAGGGCATGTGGTATCTGCGGAAGTGATGTGCACGGATATCTGGGTTTGACGGGAAGAAGGATTGCACCAATGACGATGGGGCATGAGTTCGCGGCTGAGGTAGTGAAGCCGGGGGCAGGTGCCACAAAGTTTAAAGAGGGTGACAGAGTAATCGTTCAGCCGATTCACTTCTGCGGTACCTGTGAAAACTGTAAAAGAGGACTGACAAATATGTGCCTGAATAAAAGATTCTTTGGCGTACTGACGGTAAACGGGGCGATGGCTGAATATGCAGCAGTACCCGAAAAACTTCTGTATAAGTTACCGGATAATACGGATTATGAAATCGGTGCTTTGGCAGAGCCTTATGCGGTTGCATACGGAGCGGTGAAGAAGGCAGGAAATATAGAAGGCCAGAATGTGCTGATTATTGGAGCCGGTGCCATTGGGCTTTGCATTTTGCAGATTGTAAAATTACAGAATCCGGGCAGAATCGTAGTTTCGGATTTAAGTGATACAAGACTTGCTGCGGCAAGAACTTTTGGAGCGGATGAGGTAATTAATCCTAAGGATGAAGATTATATGGAAGCTGTTTCCAGATATACGGATGGGAGAATGATTGATACTTCCATTGAGGCAGTGGGCGTTCAGGCTGCAGCCAACCAGTCCATTAAGTGCCTGAAAATCGGCGGACAGGCAATCTGGGTGGGAATGTCCCAAAAAGAAATGGAAATTAATATGCAGGATATCGTATGCTCTGCCCGCAGAGTGATTGGCTCCTTTAACTATACCCATGAAGAATTTGGAGAAGTAGTGGATTTAATTGGAAGCGGCAGATTGAATGCAGCAAAGCTGATAACGAAAACAATTACTCTGGAGGAAGTAAAAGATGCTATGGATGATTTGCATACGAACCCGGATGATTATATAAAAGTCATGATTGATCCCAGTATAAAAAGAGGTAAAAGAAAATGAGATTTGGTTGTTGTCTAAATATGATAGCGGAGGGTGCAGACGGAACGGGCATCGAATTCCTGGAACAATTAGTATCTTGCGGATATGATTATGCAGAATTACCCCTTGCGCAGATGATGGATTTGAGTGAGGATGAATTCGGGAAATTAAAGCATTGTGTAGACACCTCCGGTGTAAATTGTGAGGTTTGCAATAATTTTTTCCCAACCGGTTACCGGCTTACAGGTCCGGATGCAGATATGGAAGCCAATTTGAATTATGCCGCAGAGGCATTAGAGCGGGCACACCGGTTAGGTGTGAAGTATGTAGTGTTCGGCAGCGGGCCTGCAAAAAATGTACCGGACGGATTCCCCCTGGAACGGGGATACCAACAGATAGTTTCTTTATTGCAGCAGGTAAATGACATTGCACATAACTTGGATATTACAATCGTGATTGAACCCCTTCGCAGACAGGAGTGTAACCTAATCAATACTTTTGAAGAAGGATGCCGGCTGGCAAGGGCTGTGGATAGAGAGAATGTTAAGGTACTGGTTGATTTTTATCATTTGACGGAAGAAAAAGAACCGGTTGAACATCTGTTGAAAGAAGGAAAAGAGTATTTGCGACACGTTCATTTTGCGAGACCAGATGGGCGTGTATACCCGGAGTCCATAGAGGAAGAAACTTATCAGCCCTTTATAGATGCCCTGAAAGCTATATCCTATGACGGACGCGTCAGCTGTGAGGCATATACCCATGATTATGGGGTAAGTGCTCCAAAAGCACTTGCGTTTTTTAAGAAATATTTCAGCTGATGAATCTAGTGTCGCCCGGCCAATCTTCTTTTACGCAAAAAGCCGAAACATACTGCGCTGCATCCAATAAAGAACAGCCTGCCACAGCCCATGCCAGTTTCCCACACCCATCTTTCTGTACACTACCTATCATTTACAAAGCGTCTTAATCAGCTAAAACCAAATTCAAGAAACTGTTCGTTGTAGTACTAGAGCGTGGTTTGCCGCAGTGGGGAAACTGGAAAAATAGAGTGCCTCTACAGATCAGGCGGAAAAGATTATATTTATATGGATATTCATAAGAAAAAGCCTTACAAAAACAGTTGCAATCATGCTAAAAAGAAGGTATGATGATTGTATCTGTATGACAACGTACAGGCAGAAAGATGGAGGCACGTATGAGTATAAAACCAATCAAGCGCGTGAATGTCGGGGAGCAGGTATTTGATCAATTAAAACAGATGATTATAGATGGCGAATGGAAACAGGGGGATAAGCTTCCTTCGGAGAATGCTTTGGCGGATATGCTGGGTGTCAGCAGGATCACTGTCCGCCAGGCACTGCAGAAGTTAGGGACGCTGGGACTGATTGAAACCCGCCTGGGCGAAGGGTCTTTTGTGAAAGTGATTGATATCAGTGAGAATATGCAGGCATTAGTGCCGGCAGTGTATTTAAGCGGGCAGGAAACAGAACAGGTATTTGAATTCCGCCAGATCATCGATGTGGAGTCGGTAAGGCTTGCAGTCCGCAGAGGTACCCAGGAGGATATTGAAGAATTAAAGAAAATTCATAAGAAAATGCTCCAGAAAAAGGATGAGTCCGATTCCTTAGGATTTGCGGTAATGGATACCGAGTTTCATTTTAAAATCAGCCAGATGACAAGAAATCCTCTGATTATAAAGACAAATGAAATATTAAGGGAAGTCATCAATTCTTACGTGACGACCATTATCGAGAAAATGGGCTGGGATCTTGCCCTGAAATATCATGGAAAAATAATTGATGCAATCATAGCAAAAGATGAAAAGGGTGCTGTGGAGGTAATGAGGGAACATCTTGAGAATAATGTGAAATATATTGAAGAGATAAAATTTGAAAGTTCCAATCGAACTACTTATTAATGCATATCTCAGGCGGAACCTGCTATATGCAGGAGGTATAAAAGGAAGGTAAGCTGCGTCTGCAGGTGGAGGGATGATTGTATGAAAGTGGTAGTTGCTATTGATTCTTTGAAAGGAAGCCTGAGTTCCATGGAAGCAGGCGGTGGCATACGCGCAGGAATAAAACGGGTTTATCCGGATGCAGAGGTCATTGTAAAACCACTGGCTGATGGTGGTGAGGGCACCGTTGAAGCTTTCGTGGAAGGATGCGGAGGGACCTATATCAGCCGTTATGTCTGCGGTCCGATGAGAGAACCGGTAAATGCCGCATATGGATTCATACCGGATAAAAAACAGGCGGTCATAGAAATCGCAGCGGCAGCCGGTATTACTCTTGTAAAAGCAGGAGATAAAAAACCGTTATCAGCAACGACTTTTGGTGTGGGAGAATTGATCCTGGATGCAATAAACAGAGGTTGCCGCAATTTTATGATAGGAATTGGCGGAAGTGCTACTAATGACGCCGGTATCGGGATGCTCACTGCGTTAGGGTACCGGTTTCTGGACAAAGAAGGAAATCCTGTGGGGATCTCCGCAGACAGCTTAAAGCTGGTCGCATCCATCAAAACGGATGCCGTAAATCCCGAGATCAGTGAGTGTACTTTCCGGATAGCGTGTGATGTTAATAATCCACTGTGTGGTACAAACGGAGCAACCTGGATCTATGGTCCCCAAAAGGGTGTAACGGATGAGATGAAAGAGGCGCTGGACAGGGATCTGAAGCATTTTGCAGATGTCACTGCCCACACTTTTGGTCATGATTATTCCGGATATCAGGGCGCAGGTGCAGCAGGCGGGCTTGGATTTGCATTTTTAAGCTTTCTTAACGGAACGCTTTCGCCCGGAATTGATCTGGTGATGAAAGCGGTTGATCTGGAAGAAGAGATAGCTGACGCAGATTTTGTGATTACAGGAGAAGGACGGCTTGATTTACAGACTGCCATGGGAAAAGCACCGGTGGGCGTAGCAGGTCTTGCCAAAAAACATGGAATTAAAGTGATCGCCTTTGCCGGCAGTGTCTCCAAAGATGCAGTGAAATGCAATGAAAAAGGGATAGATGCATACTTTCCCATCTTACAGGAGATAACAACATTAGAGCAGGCAATGGACAGCCGGGTGGCGCTTACCAATATTACAAATGCGGCGGAGCAGGTATTCCGGTTGATAAAAAGCCTTGATTAAATCAAGGAGAGCTGTCAGCAATGCAATTCCTTTTCGGAAAAATAGCAATATCTTGTCATAGTGACAAGATATTGCTATTTTTTTGCAGCTATGACAAGATAATAGATAAAACAGCAAAATCGTTCCTTATGCAGCAATATGCTGAGGTTACGCTGCTCACGGAATTTACAGTGTCTTTAGAAGAAATTCTAACCTTAAACGATACAAAGGAATTAACGTTTTATTTGGAAATGCAGCTGATTACTATGCAGGAGGGAATCCTGAAATTTAACCGGACCAATAATCACTATATTGTGGAACAGGCGATGATGTATATCTCAGAAAATTACAGCCATAACATTACACTGGATGATATGGCGGCATATCTGCGCATCTCTCCATTTTATCTGAGCCGGGTGTTCAAAAAAAACACCGGGAAAAACTTTACGGATGTACTTGCAGAAAGGAGGATTGAAGCGGCAAAGCGTCTGCTTCATCAGAAAAAAAGCATCAAAGAAGTCACTTATGAGACCGGATTTAACAGCCAGAACTATTTTTCCAAAATATTTAAAAAATATGTAGGGTGCAGTCCCAGGGAGTATCGTGGGGATAACAATCCCCGGTGATCTTTATAGGGATTCTTTGTACTGAACAGGGGTCATCCCTTTCACGGATTTAAACATCTTATGAAAATATGCATTATCGTAGATCCCTGTCTTATCACTGATGGATTCGCAGCTCAAATCCGTATTCTGCAGCAGATAACAGGCATATTCAATGCGCTTCATGTTGATATACTTAACAGGAGTCACACCGACATTTTTCTGAAACAGTTTCGTAAGATAAGTATGACTGATATGAAGATTGTCTGCTATGTCACGAATCTGAATCTGACCGGTAAAATTTTCATCGATGTAAGTTAGTGCTTTTACAATAAGCGCAGGTGTATTTTTTGTGGGAATACCGGTCATTAAATCCAACAAATACATGATAAAAGTGTAAATTTTAGAAGATAATTCATATTTATTTATAGTAACCGGGGGACTTAAATATTCTAAAATATCAAGAAGCTGCTGACCGGCTTTTTCAGTGGATACATTTTTGAAAACATATTGATTATTGGATAGCAGATAACTGAATAATTCTTTACAGTTACTGCCCGACAGTTCAATCCACAGCAGTCCCAGGGAAGAATGGCTGTAGTTGCTGTAGTCATGGGCCTCTCCGGGGAAAATAATAAATGCATCTCCTTTTTTCAGGAGATGTTCTTTTTTTGAGATATGAAAAATTCCGCATCCGTCGAAAACAAAATGAACCGTATAATAAGGGTAATTATTGTCACGGATAATTTCAAAATCTTCATCAAAATAACTGCATCCGGCACGGATTACATGAAATAAAAAGTTATCGTTTGCTGGTGGCGAAGCTAAACGGTAGTTGAAATGCAGTACGTTTTTTATTCTTTCATCAATTGTCATATAATAACCTCTAAATTGTCAATAGTAAAATGTAAAACCCACATATGGAAACATCGAATATGAGTATATCTCCATTATAAAACATGGTATAAAATTGTCAATTGAAGTTTATAATTAGTTTTAAAATATACAATAAAATGTACTGTTTTCTTCATTGCTGTAAGAGGGGGTAAATTGTACAATAAGGCTATCATAAGGTACTGAAGGAGGATAATTATGACATCCAGAGAAAGAGTCAGGGCGGCAATTGCCCATCAGAAGCCGGACCGGACACCGGCGGCATTTGAAGCTGTAGATTCCGTAGTGGAAAAATTAATGGTGCACTATCAATTTACGGATTACAGCCAGTTATTAGATAAGTTTAAAATCGATGTAGTACCGGTTTCGCCAAAATACATCGGACCAAAATGCAAGGAGTATGTAAACGAAAAAGGGCAGAAAGTCACCACCAGCTATTGGGGATACGAAACTACCATCCATAAAACAGCTATTGATGAGTACGGTATGACATCCTATTTTCCGTTAAATGATGTTACAACCATAGAAGAAGTGGATGCGTATCCATTCCCTGATCCGGATTGGTTTGATTATAGCGTTATCAAAAAAGAATGCGATAAATATCCGGATAAGGCTATTATTGTAGGACATGAAGGACCTTTCCAGATAGTAACATTTCTGATTGATATGGATCGTTTTTTTGTAATGATGATTGAAGAACCGGAAGTGGCACAGCGTATATTAGACCGCATGGTAGCTTTTGAACTGGAATATTATGAAAGAATTTTTAAGGCTGGAGAGGGCAGAATTGACATTTTAAGGCCCCACGATGATTATGGTACCCAGATTTCCCTCTTATTCAGTGTGGACATGTGGAGAGATTTCTTCAAAGAAAATACGAAAAAGCTCACCGCACTGGCACATAAATACAACGCGTTTTACCAACAGCATTCCTGCGGCGCCGTGCGCCCTATTATACCGGAACTGATTGAGTGCAATGTGGATGTACTGGAGCCGATCCAAAAAGTTGCGGGTTTGGAACCGGAGAGCCTCCAGGAAGAGTTTGGCGGAAAAATCACATTTCACGGCGGAATCGACACGCAGGGAATACTCCCTTATGGGACACCTAAGGAAGTTGCAGAAGAGACAAGGCGTTTTATTAAAACATTGAATCGGGATGGCGGTTACATATTAATGGCAAGCCAGGCTTTTGAAGGAGATGTGCCGATTGAGAATATTGAGGCGCTGTATGAGGTAGAACGGCAGATACCCCGTTAAGCCTGCAAGCTGTAAGGACGAAACGAAATTAGCGGTGAGGCCGGCCGCCAGTTTGGCCGGGGCTTGCCGTTGCCCGTCAAAACAATCCCTCTCCTAAATATTTGTCATGTGGCACTATTAAGCACTTTTCGATAGATTTCCAATAACTATCGTAAAGGTTTTTCTGTGCAGTTCCATAACTTTCTTTAGTATCAAATTCCCAATAAAGCATGTACTTAACGCTTTTTACAATGCGCGTAATTTTGGGAGGGGGAAGCCCCTCTTTAATTTGTTTTAAGTCTATATGATACTCCCTTTTGACAAATCGAAGTAAAAGCAGTCCTACTTGCTTTTCTAAAAAACTCTTAACCTCAAGCATGAGTGCTTCAAACTCGTCCACCTTTTGCGGCTTGACCTGATAAATACATATTTCGGTAAATGGCATATTAAATTCCTCCTTCACAGTTCAATTTTATATTTTTAAAACTATATTTTGTTATGACTGATATAATTATCATTATTCCACAAATAAATAATACAGGTAAGTAGAAATTACCGCTAAAGGTTTCCAGTATATTTCCGCATATAATTTGTCCAATTGGTGTACTGCATTGTGCCCCGGCAATCATGATTGACATGACTCTGCCCAACATTTCATTTGGTGTTTGCTTTTGAACCTTACTAACTACAAAGATAGAAAGTATTTGTATCATAGCGGATAGCGGAACTGCCCCTAACATAAAAATTGAAAATGCAGGTAAATATCCAAATTTCAAGACGGATGGTAAAATTGATACTGCTATAGGAAGGAACATTACGCTCATAACCAGCACCCAGCGATACACTCTATTAAAATGCAATTTTCTCGCAAAAATACCAACCGTCAATGCACCAACGACTGTTGCAAAATTGATCAGACCCATGCCTAGACCATACATTGTTTCTGTACTTCCCATAACCAGACGAAGAATTGTGGGAGTTGCAATTACTAAAAGTGGTGTCACTATAAGATTTAGTGCCATTGCAAATAGGACGGATTTATAGATATAAGGTTCTTTTACTACATATATAAAGCCGCTTTTTAAGTCGGATATAGTCGTATGTATGATATGTCCTTTTTCCCTGGTTTTGCTAAAGGGAATATCAATAAAAATTTCCATAATTGCAGATAGTATAAATAATATACTACATACTAATATGAGAATATTAAAATCTATAGCGCTATATAAAAGACTACCTATAATTGGAGCAGAAACCATTGCCAATGATTGAACAGCCATTACAATCCCATTGCTGCTTTCAATCTTTTTTTCTTCAACCAGTAACGGTACACTGGCTGAAACAGTTGGATTGTACATTGCGCTGATTGCGGAAAGCAGTATCATTAAGATACCAATTACTACAATAGAAGTATTTCCAGTTAAAAGTAAAAGAAAAAAACAAAATACAATCGTACCACTACAGAAATCATAGATTACCATTAAATTTTTGCGATTAAAGCGATCCGCTATGGCCCCACCAAACGGACCTAATAAGAGTGGGATATTAGAAATAGCAAATAAAGTCGCAAACACATCTGCACGACCTGTTTTATCTAAAACAAACAACGATAACGCGAATCGTAATAGTGAAGAACCTAGTATTGATATGATCTGCCCTAAGACCATTAGTTTAAAGTTTTTTAACGGTGGAATATTTCTTTTTTCCACAGAATTGCATTGTATATTATCATTCATTGTATTATTCACATTCTCCTCCTTTATATCATAATTCCTGTTTGAATAGTTCTTTGGCTTTATTTATTCCATCACTATCAATAATTGGTATCTCCATTTTCTTTAAAAGAAAAAATAAAAAGTCTAATCTGCTGCATACTTCAGAATAACTACGAGTGAATAATGTCGGGTTGAGTAAAACGTCGACAGCAAAAATAAGAATTTCAGCCAATTCTTGCGGATATTCGCATTCATATTCATGGTTTTCAACGCCTTGCTCTATTATTTTACAAAAATATGGAGCAGCCACATTGTTAAGGTATTGTACTTCTTCTAATAGAGCAAACGGTATTTTTTCACTCCAATAGCAATCTACCATTTGTTTATGTGTATAATCCTCCGCGCTATGAGTAATAAGTTTCATCAATTTTTCTTTTGATGTAAGAGTAGTATCTGCAACAAGATTTTCTAAGAAACTATTCATATGTGAATAGAATCCTTCTGTTACACTTCTTAATATATCTTCCTTACTCTTAAAGTGATGATACATTGCGCCTCTGGACAGACCAGATAGATCTATAATATCTTGTGTAGAAGTCGCATCATATCCTTTTGCTGAAAACAAAGAAAATGCTGATTGAATTATTTTTTCTTTACTATTTTTACTTTTTTCTTCTCTATTCATATTAATCCTCCTATAAACAGACTGTCTGTTTGTTTTATTATAGGGTTTCATTTTTGATTTGTCAAGGTAATAAATAATAAATAGCAAAAAGGGGCTTGCTGCATCAGCACGGACATTACCAACGGACATTATCAATACACAAGTAATTCACAATTTAGAAACATTTCTCAAACAAATCACAAACAAAATTCATTTATAATCAATCCTATCATACAACAAATATACTTTATTTTAAAACGGGGTATCACCAATGAAGAAAATGAGAGAAACAGAACTGCTGCAAAAAGTAAAAAGAATCTGTAATCCAAGACGTTCTCTGCAGATTACCGGAGCATCCTGTATTGGAAATATTCTTGTGGGGGCCGGGAAGCTGATTATGGGAATACTCTCATTTTCTGTATTTACCTGTGTCAGTGCATTTTATACTTTTGGCATGGTTCTGGCTAAGCTTTTTGCGTTATCCGGGATCTCAAAAGGGAAAAGCCGGGAACTACAGTGCCGCTATTATATGCTTTCCGGAGAAGTTCTCATTATAGCCAGTGCGTTATATATTGCTTACTCTGCAAGGCTTTTCTTCTATCCAGAGGTCAGTTCGTACCATCCCTATGTGGGAATTACCATTGCAGCTTTTACATTTACGGAGTTAACGCTGAATATCCGGGGAGTTATCTTAGAACGCCATAATCATACTCTTTTAATCCATGCAATTAAAATGATTAATCTGGCATCTTCTCTGATCTGCCTGGTTCTGACCCAGACGGCACTGCTGTCATTTACCCATGAGCGTGAAATCGGCTACGATCCATCCCTGTCCAATGGATTAATGGGTGTGTTGATGGGAAGTGCAGCCACCCTGCTGGGAGTGAGCATGGTGATCCGGGTAAACCGGATAAAAAAAGAATGCAGCAGATAGATTATATGTTAAAATAATGAGAAGTTCTTTGAGTGCGTTGGATTCTGAAAGAAAAAAGGAGGTACGGAATGATTCGTATATTAGTAGTGGAAGATGATGAGCGGTTAAATAAAATTGTCTGTACATATTTAAATGACAGCGGGTTTCAGGCTAAGGGCTGTATGTGTGCGGCGGAGGCATATGATGAGATGTATCAATCAATCTGCAGTATGATTATTTCTGATATTATGATGCCGGAAATCGATGGTTTTGAGTTTGCCCGGACGGTGCGTCAGGTGAATAGCTCTATTCCCATCCTGTTTATGTCGGCTAAAGATGATCTGCCATCCAAACAGAAAGGGTTCCGGCTGGGGATTGATGATTATATGGTGAAACCCATTGAACTTGATGAACTGCTGCTTCGGGTCAGGGCTTTGCTGCGCCGTGCCAATATTGAAACGGAAAGAAAGCTTGCAGCAGGTAATCTGGTGATGGATTCGGATGCTATGACTGCGATTGTCAATGATGTGGAAATCCCAATTACCACAAGAGAGTTCCATATCCTGTATAAGCTGCTTTCTTATCCAAAAAAAACTTTTACCCGTGCACAGCTGATGGATGAATTTTGGGGTGTTGACTGTGATACCAGCCTTCGGGCTGTGGATGTCTATGTGACAAAACTAAGAGATAAATTTTCGGGATGTGATGGATTTCAAATTGTGACTGTACGCGGAATCGGATATAAGGCGGTGTTATTATGAGCGAAAAAGAATATGCCGATCCCCGCGTAAAAGTCAAGCATTTCCCTATCCGCATATTTGTGGTTACGTTTTTTGTACTGGCTTTCCTGACTACCACGCAGAATAAAATTTTAGGAGCATACATTGATGTTGCATCCATTCCCAAAGGATATATTTTTGGAATGACTGCGTACTGGCTTCTGGTTTCGGCAGCATTTACTATACTTATACGCTGGCAGATAGTCCGGCATTATGATAAACCTTTAAAGCAGTTTGTAAAAGCGACGAAGGATGTTGCCAACGGTGATTTTTCAGTTTATGTTAGACCCATTCACACAGCAGATAAGGCGGACTATCTGGATGTCATGATTGCAGATTTTAACAAAATGGTAGCGGAGCTTGGAAGTATTGAAACGTTAAAAACAGATTTTCTCTCAAACGTGTCCCATGAGATCAAAACTCCTTTGGCTGTGATCCAAAATTATGCCGAACTTTTGGGGAAATCAAATCTGTCAAAGGAGAAAGTTCAGGAATATGCAGATAACATATTACAGTTTTCCAGACGGCTGTCCCAACTGATTACAGATATTTTAAAGCTGAGCAAACTGGAAAAGCAGACGATTCACCCGGCAGCAAGTGAGTATGACTTATGCAGTCAGCTTTGTGAATGTGTGCTTCATTTCGAAACACTGTGGGATCAAAAAGAAATTGAGTTTTCAGCAGAGATGGAAGATGAGGCGATTATTCTTGCAGATGAAAATCTTATGGAACTGGTGTGGAACAATCTGATATCCAACGCCATTAAGTTTACGAAACCCGGTGGTACCGTAACTTTAAAGCAGAGTTCCACGGAAAAAGAAATCATTGTTCAGATATCGGACAATGGTTGCGGCATGAGTGAAGAAACATTAAATCACATTTTTGATAAATTCTATCAGGGAGATACCTCCCACGCAACGGAAGGGAACGGACTGGGATTGGCAATAGCGTTACGTGTATTGCAGTTAATGGAGTATACAATTTTGGCAGAAAGTGTAATGGGTCAGGGCACCACCTTTACGGTGCGGATCCCGATTACGGAGGCAGGTGAGTAGAGAATGAGTGGTATTGTGAAAGAAGGAAAGGATTTTGTGGGATATGAATATAAGGAAGTAGAGATTGAGGAAGAACAGTTATCCCATTATCTGGATGGTTACAAAAATTTTGGATGGATATCAGATGAAAATGTAGAGCCGGTAAAGAAAAATTCAAAAGTTATTCTCCGTTTAAAAAGGGACCGTAAAATATTAAACAGAGCAGAGCTGACCCGTCTGCAGCGGCACTTCGAAGCATGTATGGATGAAATTAATGCCGCTAAGAAGTCTGAGACAGCCATGCCAACAATAATGGCGATAACGATTGGCAT
Organism: Robinsoniella sp. KNHs210; assembly: GCF_000686105.1. Lineage (NCBI taxonomy): Bacteria > Bacillati > Bacillota > Clostridia > Lachnospirales > Lachnospiraceae > Robinsoniella > Robinsoniella sp. KNHs210. Next base: position 646,789 of record NZ_JMLZ01000001.1, on the reverse strand, counting down.
TTTGGGTACAGTATGTATGGCAGGTTCTGTATTTGCCGTGACAAATGAACCCCCCATTATCTGGCTCTGCATTTTACTTGCTTTCCCGGCATTTGCAGGCTGGATACTGCCGTATTTTGTTTTCCGAAGCCTAAGGATGAGACGCAGAAAGAAAGTAAATTTGTTGATGGAAGACAAATATGATGAGATATATGAAATATGTGAAAAAGGAAACAGTCTATTATAAAAGCAATATTATTGAAAGATTATAAGGAGGGTAAAAAATTGAGAGCAGCGATCTATCAGGGAAAAAAGAATATTAAAATGGCAGCACTGGAGATGCCTGAAGCTGGTGATTATGATATTGTAGTCCGCAATCTATATTCCAGTATTTGCGGGACGGATGTGGCAGTTTACCAACATGGACCCGGTACAGGGCATAAAATTAACGTAGGTGGTGAATTTGGACATGAAACAGTTTCAGAAGTTGTACAGGTGGGAAAAAAGGTAAAAGATATTAAACAGGGGGACAGGGTTTATCCTTACCCGCTTTTGGCAAAGGGGGATACGAAGAGAGCAGGAACGATTGGCGGTTTTTCGGAATATATGTTGATACCGCATGCAGAATTAAATCGGCAGGTGTATTATGTAGACGAAAAAATATCATCGAAAGAAGCTTGTCTGATCGAACCATTTACTGTAGGATGCCGTGCTGCGCGAAGAGCGTTCCCGCAGAAAGGGGAAAAAGCAATTGTCTTTGGTGCCGGGACAATCGGAATAGCAGCCGGAATTGCATTGCAGTATTTTGGATGTGAAAAAGTTATGATCTGTGATCATTCGGATTTTCGCCTGAAAAAGGCCGGTGCTCTCGGTATGGAAGTCTGCAATAACGGGCGGGAAAATATGAAAGAAAAAGCGATGGAGTATTTTGGTGAGGCACCTTCTTTAAATGGGCCTACGGCTGATGTGGATATTTATATTGATGCGGCAGGAGCCGAGTCTATTCTTTTTACATATCAAAATATGGGAAAGATAGAGAGCCGTATGGTGATCGTAGCGGTTCTGGCCGGAATGAGGCCGGTGGACATATTAAATATGACATTTGCCCAGCATGCATTGATTGGGAGCGGGGGCTATATGCCGGCGGATGTAAAGGATGTTATGAAGATTATGAAGTCCGGAAAATGGGATATTGAAAGCATTATTACACATGATTATACCTGGGAGGAACTGCCGGAAGCGATAGAAAAAGCCGCTGATGTTGAACGGGCATTAAATGTAGTAATTCATTATGAACAATAAGAATATTATTTGGGGAGTACTCCGCAACGTGTGGGAGTTGCGGAGTATAAATTGAAAAATTAAATACAATTATATTATAACTATTAATTTGAAATGTAGTTGTGAAATGTATTGAAATACCGGTTTTATGTTATGAAATATTAATTTTATATTTTTTCGGTTATTTCCTGGGTTTACGGGGTTTGTAATGGTGGTAAATGTTACCAATCGTGCATGGATGTTTCTAATTCGGGTAAGAATGTGAGATTTACAGATCATTTCAGATAATCCATATTTTGAACGTATGCCAGGTGTGTCAAAATGAAATAGCCCAGACGTGGGATCTGGGCTATGAATCATATGTGTCGAATTAAGAAGTTAACACGTTCTATAGTATATAATTCCGAGCGGAATATGTCAATTCGTTTTACGACACGATTCGAGTCGATTTGCGAAAAAATGATTCAATTTACTTCTTTTAAGAGATTTTCCATCTGTTTAATTTCTTCTTTTTGAGCGGTGATTATATTTTGAGCCAGTGAGATTACCTGTTCTTCATCTGTATATTTTAAAATAGATTCTGCCATATCAACTGCCATCTGGTGGTGCATGATCATGCCTTCAGCAAAAGCGGCTTCTACATTATTAGCAGTAGAGTGATTCATTTGGTGGGAAGAAAACATCTTTTTATACTCTTCCAGATAGGCATTTTCCTGATCCTGATCCTGTCTGCCGGCAGCTTTTAATTCCTTAGCGAGTGTTTGCATTTGATCAATTTCCTGTTTCTGGACGTCAATTATATCGTTTGCAAGTTTTTTCAATTCTTCGTTGGCACCGCCGTATTTCAGGTAGCTTTGCGACATGGAAATAGCTGCTTCATGATGGGGAAGCATTCCGTTTAAAAAATCAATAGCAGCATAGCCTGTTTTGTCAATCTCCTCCATGTCCTCCATCATATCATCCATATCATCGTCCTGCTCATCCAAATAGGAAGCCAGATTTTTATCTCCATGGTTGTTCGTATTATCATGATTCATACCGCTGTGGTCAGCAGCATTGCCGTCTGTTTGGTCAGCAGCATTGTTGTTAGTATTGCTGTTGGCATTGCTGTTTGCGTGGTCAGCACCGCTGCTGTTGGTAGTAACCTGGGTGGTGTTTGTATCTGTGTTTGGCATAGGAGCAGTTTTATTTCTTCCGGCAAAAAACAGCCAGATCAGAAGAACCACTAAAAGAGCAGCTATGATTCCCATCGTCCAGTAAAATCCTTTTTTATTCATAAGACCTCCATTCAGCCGTTCAGGCAGTAAGTTAGATTTAGTTATAGCTTTTTCAGGATAGGGGAAATTATACAGTAAATATTGTTTTTCTAAAACTTTGGAGGTAAAATGACCGTAATAATTTGATTTTTCAAGAAAAGTGGGATATAAAACGAAAAAAAGGGTAAACGGTATATACGGTTTACCCTTTTTGCAGATTATTTAGTTCTTAAGTATTTAATCAAAGCCAATATGGCAAGAACATATAATATTAATTTTAAGACATTGAAAAGGATACTTAAAAACATACCGAACTGCCCCATAAAAGCTGCTAACATGCAACATACCTCCTTTCACATAAACATAATTATTATTGCAAAGCGAACAAACCGATCAGTAGTGCTGAAATCGAATATTACCGTTTTATAGAAAAATGTACTTGGGACATTCACTATAATGTATATAATCATCATAAAATGATTTATTATAAATATCTGTCAGAAGTTTCGCATCTTCTTTTTTGGCATTTCTATATTCAAGTTTCTTATTTGCTCCTTCATAGATATCACGAATACTGCGTAGAGCCTGTTTGTAAATTCTTTTCTACAAGCTGCCTGTGATGATTACAACGCTTATATTTACACCTTGATTATTAATTAGTTTCATTATAACACATGGAAGTATAATAATATAGATTAGGATGTTTTACAGCAAATATCTTACTGTAAATTTGCGGCTTATTAGCCTTGCCTTTGAAAAAGAAAATATAGAAGATAAGGAAAAATAAGAATCTTCATAATAGAAAAATAAGAATATTTATAATAGAAATATAAAGGATAGTTGTGTTAGTATATTTCTATTATAGAATAAGGAGGAGAAAATGGAGAATAAGAGTCAAAGGAAATTAACATGGATCTTGTTTATAATCTATGTTTTTGTATTAGTATGGATTATATTATTAAAAATGCAGTTTACACTAAAAGGCTTACCACATCTAAGAGGAGTAAATCTAATTCCTTTTGCCGGATCTGTAATAATTAATGGGAAAATGGATTTTGATGAAATAATTAACAATGTACTTATTTTTATCCCTTTTGGATTGTATATCTGTATGCTAAAAAGTAACTGGTCATTTTTGAAAAAAATCGTACCAATTGCACTTACAAGTTTAGCGCTGGAAATACTACAATTTATATTCGCAGTTGGAGCAACTGATATAACGGATTTAATTGGAAATACCCTTGGAGGTGTAATTGGTTGTTTGATCTATATAGTTTTTTATAAGCTGTTAAAGGATAAAACCAACAAAGTATTAAATATATTAGCCTGCATTGGGACAATTGGGGTTATTGCATTTTTGGGACTTCTCATTATTGTAAATTTATAGCAAATATTGTTTGGGGAATAAAAAGGATCAGCGGGACTGTTGATCCTTTTTTACGCAAGTTTTCTTTATCTTTTCTAATAAAGTAGCAGCGACACTTATTACTGTGTATCCTCTTTCCCTGACCCAAATGAAACAGCACACCATGCGATCCCTGCTATAATCAAAACGGCTAAAAACAAAAGTTTACTCTGGGGATCAATACCATCCTTCTTGCTTTCAACAGTAGGCGGCAGATCTGCATCTTGATGACTTTGTGTGCTCTCGCTTGGCGGAGTATCCGATTCTTGCGGAGTACCTGATGAACTAGGGGTAGCCGAAACTTCTGCGGATGCCTGATTGCTGTCTTTTTTTAACAGGTATGCGTAACCCAGGTGATGTTCTCCATAATCATACCGGATGACGCCGACGGCATTGGAAGGTGGATTATTCGGAAGCCCTTTGATTAAGATACGTTTAATTCCTTTAAAGTCAGTGGTATCTGCAGGTACGGATACTATGCTTTTACCGGCAAGTTCCAGTTGTGACGGTTCGTAAGTATTTCCATTTATGGTAACGGGTTCTTTAAAGAGATTGGATGTATTGTCGTATTTGGAAATATCCAGGTTCTTGAAGTTTTGAAAGCCGCTTTGCAGCTGAGCCTTGCTATCAAGATAATATTGGGAAGGTGTGCCCCGTAAGATGACACTTATCAGTCTACGGCCGTCCTGTTCCGCGTAAGTGACCAGGGTATTTCCCGCAGGGGTGGTGTATCCGGTCTTGCCTCCGATGGCAAATGGACAGTAGAATTCGCTGTTTTCATCGGAGGTGCTGACCAGTTTATGTTCCATATATATCGTGATCCCATTGGGATTATTAAGAGTCGGACTGATATCATGAGACAGGGAAGAATCAATTTCCAGAAGCTTTGGATTGGAAAATGCCGCCTGAGCGATGCGCGCCATTTCATATGCGGTGACAACCTGTGTATCATCATTTAAACCGGATGGATTTGCAAAGTGGCTCTTGGTGCATCCCAGTGCTGCTATTTTATCGTTCATCATCTGCACGAACGCCTCACGGCTTCCGGCAACATGCTCTGCTAAAGCATTTGCCACCTGATTGCAGGAGTGCAGGAGCAGGGAATAAAGGCAGTCCTCTACGGTTAACTGATCACCTGCAGCAACATTGAGCTTGTTCCCGCTGCCTTCTTCCACGTTATTTACCGCATCCTCAGAGAAAGTCACAATGTCTTCTAAATTACTGTTTTCTATAACGATCAGGGCAGTCAGAAGCTTCGTGATACTTGCAGGAGGATAGGGTGTATCAATATTCTGACCCAAAAGAACTGCACCGGAATCCATATCAACTACTACGCCAGCTTCCGCCTGAATCCAGACATCAGAAGGCCAATCCGGCATTGCATATACCGTTAGGAGTATGGCGGGACATATGAACATGGAAATTAAAATAGCGATGGATATACGTTTCATAGACATCTCCTTATCAGGTCTTATTTTTCAAGTGACCGGAATGGCGGACAGATAAAAAGCGGTACAATCTGCCGGCTCTTTAATATACTATTACAAAGATGTCTCAAATAGAAGGCTTAAATTAAAGTCATTAGTAGTCATTAGCAGTTGACTGTTATTGCGTAAGGAGAACGTGGATTACCTTTCTGATATCATCATTGATACAAATTGACTGGCTTTCGATTTCAAAAGGGCAGTGCTCTAGAGCGTGTTTGAAAATTAAAAGTTGCACAAAACAAATGTTTTGCATCCCCGTTTTATGGTAAAATAAAGAAAAAGGGGTGTTTTATATGTTGAGACGATATGAATTAACAGATGATGAATGGAATCATATAGTAACTTTACTTCCTCCTGAAAACACAGGAAAACCAGGTCGTCCCTCAAAAGAAAACCGTACCATGCTTAATGCAATGATTTGGCTGGCGCGAAGCGGAGCCCCATGGCGTGATCTTCCTGAGCGTTATGGGCCATGGGAAAGTGTATACAGCCGTTTTCGTAAGTGGATTGATGCTGGCGTACTGGATAATATTTTTCGCGTTCTAAGCCTTGAAGCCGCATTGGAAGAACTTTCGTTAGATGCATCTATCGTTCAGGCGCACCAACATAGTGCAGGTGCAAAAAAAGGGGGCCTTCTAGCGAAATAGGACACAGCCGGGGCGGAGCCAGTACAAAAATACACGCCATTGTGGATGCTTATGGAAATCCAGTGTATTTCATGATCAGTGAAGGACAACGCAACGATATTAATTTCGCGATTCCCTTATTGAAACATGTAAATTTAAAAGGAAGTAACATACTTGCTGATCGTGGATATGACAGTGATAAACTGATTGACTATATCTATGAGCAAGGTGGTGAACCAACAATTCCATCAAGAAAGGGAGCAAAGTTTGAACGTCATTGCGATTGGTGGCTATATAAAGAGCGGCATCTGATAGAAAAACTCTTTTTAAAGCTAAAGGCATTTCGTAGAATTGCCACCCGCTATGACAAACTTGCATTCACCTATCTGGGATTTTTGTGTATCGCTTCAATATTAATTTGGTTAAAATGACCAATGTGTAGCAATTTTAAAACACGCTCTAGTCCAGGATTGATACAGGCATAGGCAGATTTGGGATTTTCGTATGTCATTTGCCAAAAGGGGTATTTTATAATGCCCGGAGTGTTATGTTTATTGCGCACCATTTTGTTCTTTTTCCCTTTTAGGCTTCCAGAGCCGGTAAAACACCAGCTTCCCGCAAGAGTTTGGTATTCCTGCGGATTTTAGGAGCCTGCAAATCCTCGCCGTCCATAGCACCGATTTTCCCGATAAAGCGGTAGTAAATATCCACTCGCATAATGATTTGACCATCGACAACCTCTTTTTCATGCACCACGATTTTTTCAACCAGTGTGTGCAGAAGCTCGGCGGTCACTTCGGTAATATCGGTATACTGCTCTGTTTCCCCCGGTCATTCGGGACTATGTACTTGCCAACGATATTCCCAAGCCCTGCCGTTGGTTCTGCGGGCGCACACAGGAACTGGAACAGCTCCACGACCTGTTGGAAAAGGACGGAAAGGTGGTTTCTGCATGGTATTGCCGGTATCGGCAAGAGCGAGCTTGCAAAAGCCTATGCAGCCCAATACCAAAAAAGCTACACCAATTTTCTTTATCTGACATACAGCGGAGATTTGAAGCAGGACATCATCGACATGGATTTTGCCGATGATCTGCCTACTGATACCGAAGAAGAACGCTTTAAGAAGCATAATAAATTCCTGCGCACCTTGAAAGACGACACTTTATTTGTCATTGATAATTCTCTGAAAGTGAGCAAAACATCTTGCGTGGGCTTGCTCTTGTGCCGCTGACTGGCATCCCCGCACGGCAGTTTGCCGGATGGATAGGGCAGCCGAATATGAACGGCATTAATGATTTAATTGAAATGGGCTTCATACAGGAAAAGGCAATGCGCATGATTGCTCTGCACCCGATGATGCAGGAAATCACAGTCACAGATACAAAGCCGTCTGTCACCAACTGCCGTACACTGCTGGAAAACCTTCAGCACATTTGTCTGCTGCATGGACAGGATATTGCCAACTACAAAACGCTGTTCCAGACCATTGAAAACGCCGTGAAGCTACTTGACCGTGACGATGAAGCGTTCCTCCTGCTGTTCGTTGAGGATACCATTCCTTATATGGAAAAGTACAGTTATGAACCAGGCATTGTCTTTCTACTAAAAGAGGTGGAAACTATGCTGAATAACCCGGATTGTGGCAAAAACACTGACCAGGCATTGCTGCTGGACTACACCGCATTATATGAGGATACCTTCCATAACAAGACAGAGAAAGCTGTCAAGCTGGAAAAGGATGCGTTGGCGTTGTGAACTACTCTGTTCTGCTTGGTGAAATGGGCAACCCGGAGCAGGGGCTTGAAGCCCTGCAAAAATGTGCCATCATTGTAAAGAAATATAATTCCGATAAGTGTTTGGACTATGCGATAAGAAATTAAGACGATATTAGATTCGTCCAGAAATAAGGTTGCGGCGCAGGTAAACACCGAATTGCTATCCACCTACTGGAAAATCGGTGAAATTTTCGTTCGTTATGAACAAAATGATCAGATACGAGCCGCCTACGGAGAGAATACACTGAAACAGTTATCCAAATCACTTTCCAAGGAGTTTGGAAAAGGATTTTCCCGTTCCAATATCTATAATATGAGGTTGTTTTATCTCAGCTATCAAAAAATCCAGACAGTGTCTGGAAAATTGTCGTGGTCACATTATTGTGAATTGCTCAGCTTCGTTCTCCTATGCACATCATCTGGAAGAAATATCAAATATTCACTCCCGTTGCAAAACTTCTGTTAAATGAATTAAAAGAAAGTATGCAAAAATCTTGATTCATGCTTTGAGCCAAAAAATTCGGAAACGAATGCCCAAGCAACATTATAAAAGCAAAGGCGTAGGCAGAGCGAACATCGCTTTACCTACGCCTTTTGAGTTAGTTATAAATCAATTCTGGCAGCACAATTTCCTCCGCTGCACTCTTAATATTGTTTTTCGCCCCAACCCATGCCATCTGGTCACAGGCTTTCAAAGCTTCGTTTACCCCCTGTTTCTCCGCCATCTGACGAACAATCAAATCCACTTGATTTTGTGCTTGCTCGTCTATCTCATTCAGATGCTTTACCAATTTACCATCTAACAAAAGCTCCATGAACATCCCGTGCCTGTGTTCCATGAGGAATATTTTCCGCATCCTCCCGTATCTGCCGTAGCGGGGTTTTTTATCCTCCGGCAGCTTCAAATCGGGATAGTACATCCCATCCTCAGCCAAATGATAGGTAAATCCATTTTCAATAATCGTATGTTCCATTTGCGTATCCTTTCCGGCTCTCATAAGCCTGTGCCGGTTATCGATACGAGTTAAATTTGCTTCAAGACACTTCCAATGTCCTCATTGATACAGATAGACTTTGCTTTGATTTCATCTGGTGCATAGGCTTCACCCATATTGATACAGGCATAGGTAGCATTAGACCACTGGTTTGTCATACGCCAGAAAGAAAATTTTACAATCGAAGGCGTATTCATTCCAGTACCTAATTCCAGAAACAGCACTTTCGTATTTTCGTGCCGCCGCAAAAACTCTGAATAGCGTTCCGCAGCTTTATGCCAGCCCTCGTCCTGGGCGAATGTATTGTCTGCTCGCAGATTCATACTCATGGGCTTGCCACAGACAGGGCAGTGAGGTATCAGCTCCGTTGGCACACGCATATCTCTTTGCTGTTCCACCATCTGACGAACGATTTCCTCATTGTCATAGGTTTTCTGGCAGCATGGCTCACTGCACTGAAACAGACCGTAATCACCCTGCGTATAGAACAGCCTCTTTTTATCAAATCCGGCTTTCTGGAACTGATGGTCAACATTGGTAGTCAAGACAAAGTAATCCTTGTCTTTCACCAAGTCAAACAGCTGGTCATACACTGGCTTTGGTGCCTGTGTGTAGCGGTTTATCCAAATATAGCGGCTCCAGTATGCCCAATGCTCCTCCAAGGTATCGTAGGGGTAAAACCCACCAGAGTACATATCGTTAAAGTGATACTTTTCTGCAAAGCCATGGAAGTTCTCCTGAAAGCGTTCTCCCGTATAAACAAAACCGGCTGATGTGGAAAGACCGGCTCCTGCACCGATGATGACAGTGTCTGCCTGTGCCAGTGCGCAACGCAGCTTATCTATGCCATTTATCGTATTGGTTTGTCCAAAGCTTCGTCTGCCAAACATCATGCACACCGCCTTTCCTTATAAATTGTAGTTTGAATTTGCAAATGTCCTGAAATACGCCGTTTTCTCAATTTTTTCGTTAATTTGTTTCTGGTGTGCGCGGTTTGAAAGCAATGGTCTACGTTGGTTGTCAGTATGAAATACTCTTTGTCTCTGACCAGTTTTAGCAGATCCGTATAGGGTTTTCCCGTGGAATATATATAGCGGTTGATGTAAATATGACGGCTCCAATATGCCCAGTATTCTTCTAATGTTTCAAATGGATAAAAACCTGCGGAATACATATCGCTCAGACCATATTTTTCAATAAAATCGGAAAAGTTGTCCGTAAATCTTTTACCGCTGTATTCCAATCCTGCCGCTGCAGACAGTCCTGCACCGGCTCCGATCAGAATGGCATCGGCAGTATCTATTTTTTCTTTTAAAGTCTTAATTTTTTCTAAGCAGCTGTTGGTAGATGCTGTAGTCCTTTTCTCCAAAAACATTGAATACGACCTCCATTTCTGCATGTGTATTTTTACGGTAAGCGGTTACCGTATTGACTGCTATCTGTGCTGCGGTTTCATTTGGAAAATGAAATTCTCCGGTTGAAATACAGCAAAAGGCGATACTTTTTAAATGGTAAGTGTCGGCAAGTTCCAAACAAGAGCGATAGCAGGATGCCAGCAAAACGCAATCTTCTTCCCCCAGGCGCCCGTGGATGACTGGACCTACCGTATGCAATACAAACCTGGAAGGAAGATTATATGCTTCTGTAATCTTTGCTTTGCCAACGGGTTCCCCGCTTTGCTGCCGCTCCATTATCTCCTGGCAGGCTAAACGAAGCTGTATGCCTGCAAAAGAATGAATAGCATTGTCAATACAGCCGTGGCAGGGAACAAAGCAGCCCAATAAGCCAGAGTTGCCGGCATTTACAATACCATCAGTCTGAAGTGTGGTAATGTCCCCTTTCCATAAATAAATTCCATCCTTTACAGGGGATAAATCAAGAAGGGAAGTGACTTTTTTTTCATGTAGTTCCTCTTGTAAATAAGCATCCTGTATTTCTAAAAACTCCGGAGAAATGGGTCTGGGTAATCGTACATTCATGAGGGAACGCAAAAGCTTTTTTTGCTCCTGCCCGGCTGCCGGAATCTGGAGTGTACTGTATTCAGAATTTTCATTCAGGAGAAACCGAATCAGGTAACGTAATCTTTTATCTTGTGTCATATTAAATTTGAATTCCTTTCCCATTCAGTAATTTTTCCACAAATGGATTGGCGGGCGAGTGAACTACTTTTTCCGGGGTGTCGTATTGCTGGACGGTACCCTGATCCAATACCAGGACTTTTGTACCGAGCTGCAATGCTTCAGAAATATCGTGGGTAACGAAAATAATAGTAATACCCGTTTTTTGATGGATCTCTTTGATTTCTTTTTGCAGCTGTACCCGGGTGATTTCATCAACGGCACCAAAGGGTTCATCCATCAGTAAGATTTCAGGAGAGGAAGCCAGTGCACGTGCGATCCCCACCCGCTGCTGCTGTCCGCCGGACAGTTCCGATGGATAGCGCATCCGCATATCATCGGTCAGACCTACGATCTTCATCCATTTTGCAACGGCTTCATGGGTTTTCTTCTTGTTACGATGGTTCAGCAGATTGGGGACATAGGATATATTATCTTCCACGGACATATGGGGAAAGAGTACGCTTCCCTGGATGCAATAACCGATACTGCGTCTGAGTGCAATTAAATCTTCATTTTTAATATCTTTCTGGTTCACCAGGACACTCCCGTTGTCCGGGAGCAGCAGTCCATTTATCATTTTTAATAGTGTTGTTTTTCCGCAGCCTGACGAACCGATAACGGTGAGAAATTCTCCTTTTTCTATATCCAGATTGAAATGCGTGATGATGGCATTTTCATCATATTTTTTTTCGATATCTTTAAATTGTATTATTGGCATTTTTTTATCAAACATTTTTTACCTCCAGGCTAGATTAATCCTTTTTTCTTTAAAAAAGCAATTGCAGTTTCTCTGGGTTCCGAGCCATTGTTTTCTACATTATAATTCATTTCAGCCATTTCTTTATCAGTCAGAATACCCTGCACCATTTCAAATATATCTGCCAGATCCGGATTCTCTTCCAGTACTTCCATGCGGACAACGTTTCCGCACTGATAAGAGGGATAAAAAGTTTTATCATCTTTCAGCACAATGATATCAGAGACACTGTATTGTCCGTCTGTTGTAAAAATCGGCATTACATCGATTTTCTTTTCATTGATCGCCTGGTATTTTAAACCGATATCCAAATCAACGGTATTTTTAAAATCCATTCCGTAGGCAGCACATAGCGGGGTGTATCCGTCTTCCCTTTCATAGAAATCGTATTCCGCACCGAAGGTCAATTCAGATGATATGTCTTTTAGATCGGAGATATTTTTTAAGTTATATTTGTCAGCGATGTCCTTTCTTACGGCAAGTGCATAGCTGTTTGCAAATCCATACATACCCGTCCATTGCAGTCCATACCCGGACTCATACCCGGACTGTAACTGCCCGAACATATCTTCCGTGTACAGTTCATTTCTTTTGAGCACCATATTCCATCCTGTTCCGGTATATTCCGGATAGATATCGAACTCGCCTTTTTCCATTGCAGGCTGGATATTTGAGGTTCCTCCGCCTACACCCTGGGTAATTTCTACATTTAAATCTGTATAATCTTCAATCAGAATGCCCAGCATTTCGCCAAGGATATATTGTTCTGTCATTGGTTTTGTAGCAATATGTAGCGTTTCTTTTTTTGATTTGTGGAAGAAAGCAGCGGCAGCAAAAACAACGAGGATGAGAATGGCGCCGCCTATGATCACCGATATTTTTTTCCTGTTTTTATTTTTTCGTTTCCTTTGCAGCAGTTTTTCAATCAGCCCGAGGATAAAATCAGATAACAGGGCGATCAGAGCGATTAGAAGGCTTCCTGTCATTGTCATTGCAGCATTGTTCGTCGTGATTCCTCTGTAAATGGCAACACCCAGACCTCCGGCACCAATGAAGGAAGCGATACCTGCTAAAGCAATTGTCATAATTACCATATTTCGGATGCCGGACATAATTACCGGAAGCGCTAATGGCAGTTTAATCTTAAATAAAATCTGCCTGTCTGTGCTGCCCATCCCTCTTGCAGCTTCAATAATATTTTCATCTACATTGGTGATTCCTGTATAAGTGTTTCTCACCATCGGCATTAATGCGTAAAAGGTAAGTGCAATCACGGCAGTTATGTTTCCGATGCCCGAAAAGGGTATCAGGAATCCCAGCATAGAAATGGATGGAATGGTGTACAGAAAGTTAATAATGCCAAGTACGGGCTTAGACGATCGTCGGAATTCACTAACCAGAATACCAAGGATCCCTCCGAATAGAATTGCAATTACGATAGAGATAATAGAAATTTTCAAGTGTTCCAGGCATAGATTAATGAAAAATGCACTTCGTTGCGTTAGTAAAATCCAAATATCCATTAACATATTTTCGTTCTCCTTTTAATGGCTTTTACGGGACAGGTTTCATAGCATAATCCGCAGTGCAGGCAATGCTGCTGCTGTATCATATATTTGCTTTTCGAATCAATACAATGCTGCGGGCAGTTCTCGGCACAAATGCCGCAGGAAATACAATCCCCGGTAATTTCAAATCCTTTCATAATGGAGTCCATGTTTCCAAAAGAATCATATTCTCTGTATACAGGAGTTGAGCTTATATCAAAGTATTCTAGGGAACCGCTGTTTATGCAAAATGGTTCTAAGATATATCTGGCTTCCCCGGGATAAACGTCATTCATAATGGGGTTATTTTTAAATATTTTATCAATCCAGAACTTCTGCTCTGACAGATGTTTTGCTTTGCCGCTTAAGCGGATCATTTGATAATTCTTCGTCATTCCCACTACCGCAACCATATTGTTCTCCAGTAATTCTGCGTAAAAACCTTTCCCCCTGGCGGTACAAAAATATAAGGATTGATTTTCAACAAGCATAACATCAATAATTCTTGCCTGGGGCATTCCGTCGCTGCTGACAGTTGACATCGATACACTTTTAATTTCCCTAAGTATGTTGAGATATTTGTTTTCCATAGGTATTCCTCCCTAGCGCGTGTTTTAAAATTCATTCCTGCCATCTGCACGCCCCACTTTGCGGCATATTTGCCCCGGATTCAGGTTGCGTAGCCCGCTACGCGCCCTTCATCCGGGACAAATCTACCACAAACTGTGACGCACATCTGTCAGAAAGCAATTTTCAAACACGCTCTTGTCTTGACTTCTTGTTTTATAAGTAATATATTAAAGGCATACAGCGATTAGCGCAAGTAGGCACAATAAAGTGCTTAAGGTGCCAAAAAGAAACTAATGGAGGAAATCATATGGAAACACAGAAATTACCGGAATGTCCGGTTGAAACAACACTAAGCTTAATCAGTAACAGATGGAAAGTTTTGATTATCCGTGATCTGTTAACAGGCAAGAAAAGGTTTGGAGAACTGAAAAATTCGATTGGGAACATTTCACAAAAAGTGCTGACTTCTAATCTAAAGGATATGAAGGAGGCGGGCTTGATTACCAGAACGGTATATGCGGAAGTACCGCCCCGTGTGGAATATGAATTGACAGAGATGGGGTTGAGTTTGAATACAGTTTTGGAGGCAATGGTTGTTTGGGGAAAGGAATATAAGAAGAAACAAATTTAGTGCCCAGCCTGACAAACGCAATATTTAAACTTTATAGGCTTCTGGCAGGGGTGAATTTCAAGTAAGCAGCAGCTTCTTTATAATTTCCTTAAAAATAGCTGTTACCATAGCAGTAACAAATCAAAAGAGTTACAACGCTATGGAACGGACACTGTTCAAACCGGCTGCAGCCGGCAGACCGTTTTATGTTGTCAATTATGTAAAATGGAGGAAGTTATAAATGTATGAGTATATCATAAAAACCAATCATGTTTCTAAAAAGTTTAAAAAGACGTATGCAATAAAAGACTTATCGATGTGTGTAAGAAAAAATTCTGTCTACGGTTTATTAGGACCTAATGGTGCCGGTAAATCAACATTGCTGAAGATGATCACAGGAATTACCAGATCGACTTCAGGAGAAATATTATTCAACAATCATCCCTGGTCCCGAAAAGATTTATTGAATATTGGTTCATTAATCGAATCACCACCGCTGTATGAGAATTTAACGGCATTTGAAAACTTAAAAGTGAGGGCGACTCTTTTGGGGATTGGGGCAGAAAAATGTACTGAAGTATTGCAAAAAATGGACTTAGCGGATACGAAAAATAAAAAGATATCCGATTTTTCGCTGGGAATGAAACAGAGGCTGGGTATAGCATTAGCGCTGCTTAATAACCCCCAATTATTAGTCTTGGATGAACCTACTAACGGGCTAGACCCTTTTGGCATAGAAGAATTAAGGATCATGATCCGAACATTTGCGGAGTCTGGGATTTCTGTAATTATATCCAGTCATATTTTAAGCGAAATACAACAGGTTGCCGATGATATAGGGATCATATACAATGGATCGCTTCTTTACCAGGACAAAGTTGAAGCAGATGAAGATCTGGAACAATTGTTTATGGATATTGTAAGAAGGGAGCGTGCATAATGATGCTGCGAACATATTTAGAAGCAGAAAACTTGAAATTTAAACGCTCTTTATTTAGAAAACTTATTATATTTATACCAATAGCTTTAATTTTAATATCCATGATATTTATATATTTAAATATTGGTTTAGGTGGCTTTTCAAGCTCTATCGTTTGCAATTGGTGCATGCCTGTTGCATCTTTGTCCATTGTGATTTTATGCCATTTAGTCAATCATAAGGATCAAAAACACAAATACCGTACGCTTTATAGTTTGCCCATTAACTTGAAGAAGACATTTATTGCTAAAACAATTCTAATAGCGCTGAATCTTTTGATGATATCATTATTGCTATCGTTTATCGCCATAATCTCTGAAGTCATATGGTCAGGTGTTTCAGCTGCGATAGGTTTTGCCGGTTTTTATGTTTTAGGATACTTCTTATTGTGTCTCTCTTTATTATGGCAGATTCCGTTCTGTTTATTTTTAGATCAGAAAGTCGGATTTGTTGGATCTGTGATAATAAATTTGTTTGCCAGTGCATTAGGCGGTCTGTTTTTTTCCTTGACGCCGTTGTTTTGGGTTTTCCCATATAGCTGGACTGCCAGGTTTATGGTTACTTTATTTGGAGTTTTGCCAAGCGGATTATTGGTTGGTGCAGATTCACGATTATTATTAAATTCAGGACAAAATTTGCTGCTGGTATTGATAAGCTTGTTTGCTATGTTAGTTTTTTCAATCTTGTTTGCCCGCTGGTATGGAAAGCAGGTGTACCGCAAATGACTATTATAAGGGAGTTTTTATCTAACTTTACCAAAATCAGACGAACTCCGGTTGTTCTATTGCATTTGTTACTGCCTGTTGCGGTTACAACATTATTTTTGGTTTATTACGCTTCTGCCGGTTACCATATTATTTCGGATGCGAGATTGTTTTTCGTGGTATTACAAATATGTTATCCGATTTTTGTTAGTATTGCTGCACCAATTTTAATTAATCTCGACAGGAATATAAACGGTATTCAAAATGCTCTGGGTTTAGTGAAGTCCCGAAGAAGCGTATATTTGGGAAAATTGTTCTTTTTACTGTTTTTTTCAGCCATAAGTGTAATCATATATGAACTTTGTTTCTATATTGGAGTCAATTTTTTTCTGGATATAAGTGTAATGAACTTTGATTCATATCTTGCCATATTTTGTATTATTTTAAATAACAGTTTATTATTATATTTATTACACGTACCTATTGCATTTCGGTTTGGTTCAAGTATTTCTGTTTTGCTGGGGATTTCTGGTACGATTTTAGCGGGTTTCTTTGAAAATCCCATTGGTGATAAAATCTGGCCGTTCATTCCCTGGGAATGGGGTGTTCGGTATTTGAAAAATTATTTTGGATTTTCAAGTGAACTTATTTTTCCTGGAATTATTTCTCAGATTATTATTACTTCGATGATTCTGATTTTGACATTACTATGGTATAGTAAATGGGAAGGTAAAGTTATACAAGAGTAAAACTAGGAGGATAGACTATGGCGAAACTGTTAGTGGTCGATGATGACCTTGATATGCTGGCACTGGTACGCACCGCTCTGGAAAGGGACGGGCACCAGGTAGACACCGAAACGGATCCCGCTACCGTGCAGCCTGCCAGGTGTCAGCTGTATAACCTTTTGCTGTTGGATGTGATGATGCCCGGAGAGGATGGCTTTTCCCTTTGCAGCCGCATCCGTGCCGAGGTGGATTGTCCCATATTGTTCCTGACTGCCAGGGCGGAAGATGCGGCCCTTGTGCAGGGCTTTGGCCTGGGCGCTGATGATTATATTAAAAAACCATTCAGGATCGCGGAGCTGTGCGCACGGGTAAATGCCCATCTGCGGCGGGAGGTACGCCAGCCCAGCCGCACCCTGAACCGGGGTGGTGTTCGCTTTGATATGCAGGCAAAGGGGGCCATCGCGGGTGAACATACACTGCCTTTTACCAAGGGCGAATACGCCATCTGTGAGCACCTTGCACTGCATGCCGGTCAGGTGTTTACCAAAGAACAATTATACGAAGCCGTTTTCGGTTTTGACGCGGAAGGCGATTCGTCGGCCATTGCGGAGCACATCAAAAATATCCGTGCCAAGCTGAAAGCCGACGGCTTAAGTCCTATAGAAACTGTTTGGGGGGTGGGCTACAAATGGCGAAAAGACAGCGTTCTGTAGGCCTTTCTTTTGTGCTTTTGCGCTTTGCAGTAGTTATGTCCGGCTGTATGCTGTTATGCTGTATGGTATGGTCTTTTTGCCTGGTGAGGTTTCAAAACACCGGCATTGTTTACCGGGGAGTTGTCCCGAACCAGCAGGTGGAGCAGATGCTGGACGGAGAGCCAGAAACATTTGTTTCTCCCAGTGACGATTTCCTGCCTGAGTATGCTTTGTTTGATCCAAACGGCAAAGTGCTGGAAAGCAACGTAGAGGGAAAGAAGCTGGAAACCCTTGCCGGAATTTTACAGGAGGATGCCTACAGCCTTTATGTTTCCCGGCACACCAACGCGGATGTTTCGCGGTACACTTACGCAGATGGTAGCACCATAATCTTTCGCTGGCATTACAGGGCAGAGTTTACCAATCCTGTGCTGCGTGACATGCTGCCACCCTTTGAATACCTGTGGCTGGCAACCTTTGGTGCGGCATTGGTGCTCTGCCTGTTATTTAATACTCTGTGGCTCCGCCGGCGCCTCGCAGCCAAGCTGAAGCTGTTCAGTGAGGTAAGCGAGAAGATCGGCGCCCAGGAACTGGATTTCACAATTCCTCACGCAGGCATCCGCGAGTATGACCAGGCTCTTGGCGCCATGGAGCATATGCGGGAGGCATTGTACAGCGCCCTGTCTTCCCAGTGGGCGGCACAGCAGGAACGTGAGGCAGAAATTGCAGCACTTGCGCATGATTTAAAAACCCCGCTCACCCTGGTGGGAGGCAATGCCGAACTTCTGCTGGGCGAAGAACTGCCTGGCAGCAGCCGCAAAATGGTGGAAACAATTATGGCAGGCAACGACAGGGCCAGGCAGTATGTTGCCAGCCTGCTGGAAACTGCCGCCGGTGGTGATGAGGCATTTGAAAACACCAGCCTGTCTGCCATGTTTGACGAGCTGGGCAACAGAACAATGGCTTTTGCAGAAACAAAGAGGGTTTGCCTGCAAACCCATAACGGCCTGGAGGGTACTGTGAGCATTCAGAGAGACCATTTACTTCGTGCCCTCGGCAATGTGGTGCAGAATGCAATTGAGTATACCCCCGCAGGAGGAAATGTGTATCTGGAAAGCAGCATGGCAGAGGGGGGCTGGCAGGTCACTGTGCGTGACGAAGGTCCCGGCTTTAGTAAATCGGCATTACACCATGCAACAGAGCGCCTGTGGCGTGGAGATGCAGCGCGTGGCACCGATGGACACAATGGACTTGGACTTTGGTTTGCAGCGGAAGTAGTAAAAGCTCACGCTGGACATCTGGAACTGGGAAACTGTGAATCTGGCGGGGTGGTTACGGTCAGGTTCTGTTAAGCCGCCGAAAGAAAGTTTACAACTTGGTAACATCCCCATGTTATATTTCCATTAAAAGCAGGAACATCTGCGATATGAAAGGGGGATAAAAATGGCAGCAATACTAATTGTCGAAGATGAGTTAGCGATAAATGAATTAGTACGCAGAAATCTGCAGCTTGTGGGGCACACGTGTGTGACGGCATTTGATGGAGAGGAAGCAGTCCGGGAGCTTGGGCAGAATCATTTTGATCTGTTAATCCTGGATATTATGCTGCCCGGGCTGGACGGATATGAAGTATACCGGGAATCAAAGGGAACACCTACTATATTTCTCACTGCCAGAACCGGTTTATCGGATCGGGTGAAAGGTTTAAAAATGGGGGCGGATGACTATATTACCAAACCGTTTCAAATGCTGGAGCTTCTGGCGCGGGTGGAGGCGGTTCTGCGAAGGACATTAAAACAGAATACCGGGTATTCGGTTGGTAAAGTCAGAATAGATTTTGAAAGCCATCAGGTATTTTTAAATGACCTGCTTATGGATTGTACGCCAAAGGAGTATGACCTGCTGGAAACGTTGGTTACGAACCGAAATATTGCTCTCTCCAGGGAAAAACTTCTGGAGCTTGTCTGGGGGTATGATTTTGAAGGGGATACCAGGACGGTGGATGTACATATACAGAAACTGCGGAAGAAACTGGAACTGGAGGATTATATAAAAACAGTATATAAGATGGGATATCGTCTGGAGGTCACGAAATGAAAAAACGGGCCTTTTTTACCACGCTTATTTTGTTCTTATTCTTTTTATACGCCGGAATAACCGTAATGTCAGCAATCATATTTAAAGATAAGGTTGGTGTTATAAAAGAACGATGCCTGGCGGAGCATTACGTGATTGTTTCTTCTATATTAAAAGATTTTCAGGCTCTGGACAGCAGAGGGGTAGAGATTGGGGGCTCAATGGAGAGCTTAATGCATCCGTATTCCTATCTGGCAAAAGGTAACGGCATGGGTCTTGCAGTGTATAAAAAGGTAAACCTGGTTTATACCAATATGGCGCAGGAAGTTCTGGAGGATATAAATACTGATTCTTATAAGGAAGGACAGCGCTATGTATCCATCAAAGGAAATGAGGAGCCGTCTGTTTATGTGGCGGGTCTGCTTCCGGCACCTTTTGAGGACTATGCCCTGGTATACCGCTATAATATAGAAGAGACCATAACTTCCTGGAACCGGTTAAAGAATACGCTGTATATGGCGGGAACGGTTTTATCCGTATGTCTGGCATTCTGCCTGCTGATTTTGCTAAATCAGATTTTCCGCCCGCTGAAGCAGATTTCGGAGGCATCCATGGGGATTGCGGCAGGAGAGTATGAAAAACGGCTTCCGGTCTCCGGCAATGATGAATTGGCATATATGGCACAGAGCTTTAACCACATGGCAATGGAAATACAAAAACAAATAGCTGACCTGAATGAAGCGGCAAGGCAGAAACAACAGTTTATAGATAATTTTGCCCATGAACTGCGCACTCCCTTAACAGCAATTTATGGGTATGCGGAGTATATACAAAAAGCGGTAATTTCAGAAGAAGACAGAATCATGTCCTGCGGTTATATCATGTCTGAAAGCAAAAGAATGGAAAACATGGCGTACCAGCTGTTGGACCTGGCGATGATGCGGAACAATGAAATCAAAAAAGAAAAGATAGAAGTGAAATCATTGCTGGATGCTGTAAGCAATACCACTTTGCGTAAGGCTGTCGAAAAAGAGATTACGGTTAACTACAGCTGTCAAATGGATTGTATTACCGGAAATGCAGAACTTCTGGAAAGTCTGCTGGTGAACCTGATTGACAATGCCATCAAAGCAAGCAATCCGAAGTCTTGCATAGAGGTAAAAGCTTATCAGGAAGATAATGTAAAAGTTTTATCCGTCCGGGATTATGGAAAAGGTATGACAGAGAGACAGCTGCAGCACGTAAAAGAAGCTTTTTATCGGGCAGATAAGTCCAGAAGCCGCAAGGAAGGCGGAGCCGGATTGGGACTATCGATCTGTGAACAAATTTCCCAGCTTCATAATGCACATCTTCAATTCGCATCCGGTCTTATGGAAGGAACCGAGGTAAAAGTAATGTTTACAACTCTGTAACAAGTTCATTACAAGTTTATAATCTCCGGAGTCTAAGATAGGAAATGTGATCACAAATACGAATAAAAAGGCAGGCATGCCAGAAGCAAAGGGGTAAATATGAATAATAGAAAAGGTAAAAGAACAGGCAGCAGAACAGATAAAAGAACAGATAAAAAGATATATAGCAGAAGAGATACTGCAGCAAATAACAGAAGAAATAAAAAGAGTGATAAAAATGAATTTCCCAGGATTATCGCTGGTGCATTTGCAGCAATTGGCGTATGTGCATTTTTATTTGGGGGTGTGAGCGATGCTGTTATGGCAGCAGAATTGGGGAAAACAGCGACTGTTTCCACCAGCTATCTGTTGAAAGAAGAAACGGCAGAGAAAAAAGAAGAAACGGCAGAGGCAAAAGAAGGAACGGCAGAGGCAAAAGAAGGAACTGAAAGCAAGGGAGCAAAGAAAGTAGACGCAGCCATCGAAGCAGAAGAAGAAATCCAGGAAGCTGATGCTGTGATAAATGGAGAAGTGCAGGAAAATAAATATGTGAAGGGAACTTATAAAGTGGTTTCTGATCCTCTGACGAAGGACAGCATTCCAACTGAGAAGGATCTGAAACAGGATGCAGCAGCAGAGACAGGGGCTAAAATGCTGTGGGAGCTTTATGGATTAAAGATGAACGGGGCGACCATCTATATGTCATATAATGCCGGTACGGAAACATTTCCAAGGGCATTCTGGAGCGGGGATGTGCGTCTGGGGGATACCCGCTCACCGGAAGATACCTGCTACTCTTTTATGATCGATGCCGTAACGGGGGAACGCTTTAATGCAGGTTTTTCACGCACTCTGGATAAGAAAGTGTCACTGGATTTTGACCAGAAACTAATGGATAATCCCGGCGAGTATACGCAACTGGCAAAAGAACTGGCAGAAAAGCTGGATATTGTGAATGGGAAAGCAGCATCTTCGGAATATGGCTGTCAGGGTTATTCCAATAATGATCCTGATATCACTATTGAAGTGACCGGGATAAACGGAGAAAGAGCACTATTATCTTTTTCCAGATATGATCAGAAATTTAAAGGTGTCATCTATGATGCCAGCCTTAAGATTTCTGAGCCGGCTGAAAAAGCATCTGCGCTGAAGGCTTCGGAAAAGGCATTGGAAACTTTGGAATCAATGCCGGAGGCAGAGTATGCGGAGGCAGAAAATTCCTATCTGATACCATCGGCGGGGGAGGAATAGATTACTAAAAAGAATTCTGAATATGGGAAAATGATATAGGAAGCAGAGCGCAAAAGTAAGATTTGCGCTCTGCTTTTTACACTTTTGCGGGACTAATGAGGTTTATGACTTTTATTTTAAATAGCTGTTTGTAAATGTACGAATGTTCAAGCAGATAAATTTTCCGTGATGATTGGAATCAAAATCGATACCTGAAATTCTCTGTCTTTCAGTTGGATTGAGCATAATCCATTGTGATTTTTAATAATTTTTTTGACGGATGAGATACCAATGCCATATTCATTCCGTTTGGAAGAAAGAAAATGGTCATGTTTCTTATATAATTTTCCAGCATAAGAGTTATAAACAATCAAATGGAATTGTTCATTCGTAAACTTTCCCTGGAGGCAGATTGAGCGTTGTTCTTGTTCTATCTGACGGCAGCAGGCTTCAACAGCATTTTCTAAAAGATTTGAAAGAATGATACACAATTCAAAATCCGGAAAAGGAAAATCTTCCGGTAGGGAAAGGGCAACTTTAAAAGATATCTGTGCACTGCTGGCTTTTTGTACATAATACCGGATAACGGCATCAGCTGTTAAATTATTACAGTATGTGAAAGGTACCGTTTGCAAAGCCGGCTGTTTTTCATATTGGTTTAGATAATTTTTGATACTCTGTATATTACCCGAATCCAGCAATGTACGGAAAGTTCGCAGATTATGGCGCAGATCATGCTTTACAGCCCGGACTTCCTCGATTTTTTCCTGCAGTTGATTGAAATGTTCATGCTGCATAGAGAGCTGCTGCTCCATATGGTGCTGTTTCTCTTCAAGAAGTATCCGATACTTATAGGAGTCGAATATTTCAGACCATAATAAAAATCCCAGGCTTAAAATCAATGCGGCACCGCCCCATTCAGAGAAATATCCCCCATATACAGGTTCATACGCTGGCAGGATACGGTCTGCCAGAAGAGAAACGGCATAGAATAAAGTTCCGGATAAAATAAACCATTCCTGCAGAAGTTGTCGGTACATTGCGGCCATTACGATTACAACTAAATAACATGCTGTTAGCCATTTATTGATGGAAAACAGATAAGACCATGCTTTTAATGCAGTAAGATTCCAATAAGGCATGAAGACACCGCATACCAGAGAAAGAATACAAAGCATGATGCATGCAGCTACAGAGATTACGGCAGCTATTCTGTTTGTTTTACAGAGCTTATTCTGAAGGAACACAATAAACAAAAACATAGAAAAATAACAGAAACGCTCTATTGTATACCAAGGCTGGATAGCGGTAAGCAAAAAGGTATGGATAAGTGGGTAAACGGTATAACCGCTCAATGCCAGGCAAAGTGCAGAAAATACCAGGGCATATCTGTGATGAACCCGAACTCCAAGAAAAAATGAAAGGAACAGGCAGCCAATGGAAATTAGAAATACAGCAATGCGAATACAAAGCTGTACGTCCTGCCTGAAGTTGACTGAAAACGGATCACCAAATGCGGGGGGATAGACCAGTCCGCTAAAGTAATATGAATAATCGGTAACAGCCAGAATAATCTGTACACTGCCTTCACCATTGAAAGAATAAATTTTGTTTTGCAGACCTGGTGCATATAGGCCGGCATCCGGATTTCCTATCTGGGCAATCAGGGTATTATTTATATATAAACGATATGCAGAATAAACTTCCGGAATTTCCAGGGCGTAAACGTGTTGAGGCGACGGCAGATTAATAGTAAGCCGATATGTGGCACTTCCATGAGGAGAACGGACTGGATTGCCTGTTTCAAAACCTCCATATTGCCCGATAGATATGTATTGGCGGTAACGGTCCGGAGGACCCTCTGTAAAATCAGACGGAGATAATAATACACCCGGATAGAATTCCCATTCATGAGTAAGGAATCGAAGATCTTTCTCAGGAAAAAAATCTTCAGTAAGATTCAAAACTCCATTAACTGGCTGGAGTGCAGTATTAGTATACTTATTATCTTTGTAATATAAAATATGAAAAAGTAATACAGCCGATAATACAGTAACAAGTATTATAACGATCAATTTTAGTTGTTTTCTATAGGACTTATTTATTAAAGATGTAATTAGTCTAGTCTGCATTTTGAATCCTCCGGAGATCTTTGTAAAAGAAAATGCTGGTTAACCGTAATGTTTTAATGATGTTTCTTTATTTTTATAATGTAAGACAAGAAAAAGAAAATGAGAAACACAAACGAATTTACACCTTGATCTGTAATATAAGATTGCAGCTTAGATTCATTGGCAACATGCCTGTAGGATGAACTCCCGGGAGATTCCTGTATATAAAAGGTTCCGGTATCGGAAATTGTAAAGCTTACAATACCCAGATCTGAATCGGATTTTGCCTCAGATATGAAAGAACCGTTCTGATCGTAGCAGTATTTGTTGTTTGCCGATATAGAAAGGCTTGTAGGAAACTGTACCGAAATTTCTGTAAGTTTATTCACAGGTTTTCCATTTATAGAAATTGCAAAATAAAACGAATTTTTGCTTATGGATTTTATGGTAACAGCCAGCATATCATTTTCTGATAAATTAAGACCTTCCAGAAAATCGTTTGGAATATATAGAGAGGTTCCGTTTTTTTCAAATAGCACCGTATTATGGCTTATTTTCATAAGCTGGTTTAGTATAGTACCTGAAATAATAGTCTCCGTATCGGTCACCGCCTGCACTGGCTTTGCTTCTGCTGTTTCATCCTGCATATTCTGATTTTCAGTTTCAATGTTGCCAGGTGGTAATTCCTGATCGGTCCGGTCACCATCCCCACGGCTTCCGTTCCAATTCATAACTGTAATATTATTGTCTTTTTCTATAAAAAGCTTTTGAACTGCAGACCATCCATCTGGTGTTTGTTCCTCAGATATGCTATTGGAAGAATTGTCAGCCTCCATCTTGAGCAGGTAATTAACCTCGGATATCAGACCGCCAATATAAATGCTGGAATTATCATAAAATACGTTGAAATCTTCAGCAGCATTCTTCCAGGATAATCCATTGTCAGTGGAATACCAGATCTTACTGTTTTTTGATGTGTAGTGATGAAGCGTATCGATACGAACAGTATGTTTAGGTTCCTCATCAAGCGTTGATGATATGGGAGCAAATATTTTGATTAAACTGATATCGGGGACGGATTTATCCTGTACACCTACAGTCAGTATCTTATTTTCAGGAAGGTTCTGTACATGCATACCACCTATAGTTTCCAGGTGCACAGACAGGGGATATTTTCCTGCTTTGAGCGTATTGATTTCACTGAAATCATATTTGCACATAATGGGGATAGCTTTCAGGTTGTTCATATCTCCTGCCTTTGCAACGGTAATATAAATATAGTCAGGTGCGGTAATCCAGGCATCAATTCTATTTGTATATAAAGGTAAGACATTGATTTGATCAATATCTATATTAAAATCAACAAATTTACTATATGTTGTTATAAAGTCAGATTCAAACGGATCCAAATAAGAAGAATCTGCGTTTACCTGTAATGCTTCAACGGCTTTGGCATTCAGCCCCTGTGCAATAATTGTACTGTAAAAAACATCAGCTGTTCCAACACAGGAAAGTGCAGTACTATCTGTGCCGGAAACGGACAGATACATAGCTGCAGGCAGGGAAAAACCATCTGGATCAAGACTCTCAATTGCTTTTGCCTGATTGCCTTCCGCTATTATTTTCACATATTCTGCAGAAAGTGTACTGCCTGGATCCAAAGAAATGGTGGTACCTCCATTCATTCCATCGCCTTCAGATCGTATGGTGTAATAGTCACGCAGATATGGATCCTGTCCGCTGAAAGACTGCATAAGAATCAGCTTTCCTTTATTCTTTACCTTGATCAAAGGCTGATTGACACCTTCACCATATAATTCATTTACATTTAAAAACAGCACTCCGCCTTCTTCAACTATAATCGAATAAGGACCCATATCTATGGAAGTAGTGCCAATTTCAAAAAAACGTGAATTAGAATCAAGACGTTGTATGTCGGAAATAATTAAGTTGTTTTGCACATGTACCGCTGCATTAACCTCATTATGTGAATTAATCCAGTTAGTCAGTTCGCTTATCGTAGATGCTGTATAATAGGGTTCTTCCGGATTTTCTATGACAGAAGCATTTGCGCCGGTACTCCAGTTATAGTTTCCGTCAGCGTAAACCGTTAAATAGAATAGATCGGAGCGCAGACCGGGCGAGCTGCTGTCCGGTTTGTTTTCCAGAAAAAAAATATATTCTTTTCCAAGCTGAATATTTGTTTCTTTATCAGAATCACCGCCGATTTGTATATACTCAGATGCAATAGTTACCGGTTCAAAGGAGTACTTTTTCCAGGATTGACCCTGATTATCGGAGCCCCATAAATCAAAATCTGAAGAATAACCGGAACACCGGAACATAATACTGGCATCCTTTTGATTTACACTGGGGATGGCAGCGGTCAGATCGGGCTGATTATCCGAACGGACAGTAAGAAGCACTTCTTCGTTTTCGACTAACACCATTCCATTAGAGTAACTTCCGAGATGACCGCTTATTGTATAGTTTCCATTGGCATCTGCTGTAGTGGGGGGATCCCATACAACGGGTACCGAAAAATATATCGGATTGGTAGGAATTCTCGGGTCGTTGGATACAAACCAAACATTATACAAACCTGTATACAGATAATGGCTAACAGCTGATTTAAGGATTGTTTTTTTATTCCACTGATCAGCCTTAATCATAGAAAGGTTACTATTTTGATGGAAAAATTCAGGAATAATATCATTTTCTGTTAAGATCCAAGATAAAGAGGCGGGAGAATCTATGGATAAAGCACCCAATCCTGAGGCGTGAATTCGGCTGAAATCAATCCGGTTTTGCGCTGTCTGCAGCATATTATCATTACTATTTGTATTATTTTCCCAGAAGATTGCCCTGGAATTTTCTCCTTCTGCTATTATACTGCCCGCTTCACAGTTAATTTGCCCTTCTTGGATGTGAACTGCAATTGCTCCAGGTCCGGAAGCGGTAATAAGGGAAGAATCAAGTAATACGGTACTGTCGGAATAGATGGCAGTTCCTCCCTTCTCTGAAGTGCCTCTTGCGATTACCGTACATGCGCCATTGTTTCGTAACAGTGATAATCCATAATCCCGGTTGGCAGATTTTAGAACGGGTTGATCTGTACCGATACCGCAAAAGGTAAAAGGGCCATTAAAAGAGACTCCTGCCAGACCGTAAGAACCTGTCTCAATGGTAATGGGCTGGCGGGTATAGTAGGTATCCGTTGAGGGCAGGGAAATATTATCAGCCAGAGTTACGCAGCCCCCAGTCTCCTGATGAGAACGAAGCCAGCTATCCAGTTCATCAGCAGTAGACACCATGTCCTGAATATCCGGCTGGTCAGATTCAGGGTCCGTCGCCTGATTATCTGTTTGACCGGCTGCAGATTCGGTATTCTCGCTAATGGTATCAGGGGATTTTGCAGCGGTTTCCATAGATAGAAGAAACATAAGGAAAATAAAAATAGTTATATAATATTTCATAAAAACTCCTTTTGGGCGCGATAAAAGATAGCCTTTTCGTGCAGAAAAGACTATCTTAATCCATAGTATTTTAAATCTTTGCTTTTGATAATGTATTTTATCATATATTAATATGGAAGAAAAGATTTCTTTCAAATTATATGATCTGTAAAGCCGGAATTATAGAGAAAGAACCTGACCACCAGCTTTATTAACAAGATGTTTCACATATAAATTAAGGAATTCCTTCTTTTTACGTCGGGCAATTGGAAGCTGTTCACCATTCGTAAGTAAAATGTAATTGTTATATATATTTTTTATATAATCCATGTTTACTGCTACTTCACGATAACATTCCATAAATATTTCCTCTTTTAAAAGCTGATTGATACAGTAACTGACGGGGTTTGCAACGATAATAATATCATTGTTAACCATATGTATTCGGCATCTGCGCAGCTGGCAGTCTACATAAATAATATTTTTAAGCGGCAGCTGGGCTTTGAATTTATTAATAGTAACTTCTAGGGATTTTGGTTTTTCGTTTAATTTCTCCAGCTTGTCAAAGCACAGATGAAGCCCTTCTTCAAATTGTATTCTGTGCATAGAGAGGGGTTTTAGGATATAGTAGACAGGTTGTACAGAGAAACTTTCCAGTACATAAAAGTCGCTGTCTGAAAAAAACATGAGACAGGCGGTTTGATCTTTTTGATATATCTCTTTTGCAATTTCGATACCATTTTTTCCATCCATATAGACATCAAGTAATATAATATCATACAATCCAGGACGAAATGTTATCAGCAATTTTTCGCCGCTGTTGAATTCAACATATTCAATAGGGAGATTCGGATGATAAGTACTACAATAACTTGTTATGTAACTCATGGCTTCCTGCCGATCCTCTACAACATCGTCAACGATAGCTATCTTCAATTTTTTCACCTCACTGCTGATTTAAGACTACTTATGCTTATATATAGATAAATATTATAAAGTCGAATTTTATTATAATATAGAAGATTTTAGAGTTCAACCACCACTCCGTCATAAAACACACCTCTCTGTGTAAAAAGGTACCATTGAATTAAGCCGGTCCTGGAATTAGTTTTGATCATATACTGACCGGACTGTAATAATTATGACCTCTGTGCGGCATGGACATCCACTGGGTTATTATCCGTTGACTGGTACAAAACAGTCTGCTATATTTGAAAAAATCATGGCAGAAAACGGCCGAGGTACAAAGGAAAGGATAAACGTAAAGGTGGATTCTATGGTCAGGACGAGTAAACGCAGGTATACACGACTTGAGTGGGAAGAGTGGTACCAATATGCAAAAGAATATTATCTTACATATCAGAATCTTAGAATTCCCATCAAGTATAAAACAAAAAACGGACTTCTGTTAGGCCGCTGGATCGAACGGCAGAGGGCAGCATACCATGAAAAAGGTTCATATATAATAAGTGATACGCAGATATCGTTACTTAATCAGATTGGAATGGAGTGGACGATGGGAATTCGAACACAATGGGACATCTGGTATCAGTATTGCGTTCGGTACTATTCGAGTTATGGGCATCTGGATATTCCGAAAAACTACATATACAAACATCTTCCTTTAGGTGAATGGCTGTGTTATCAAAGGAAACGCTATAAGCAAAAAAAGATTAGCGACAGTGAGATTGAAAAACTGGAGCAGCTGGGTATGAGATGGCAGATACGTATAAGGCGGGAATGGGATGACTGGTATCAGGAAGCAAAAGAATATTATGAACGATACGGTGATCTTAAAGTGCCTCTTAATTACGTGACCGAATCCGGATTAAAGCTTGGATTATGGATAAATATACAGAGGGAAAAATACAGAGGTACCAGAACGAATAATATCGATAGCAGTAAATTGCTTAAGTTAAATCAAATCGGTATGCTGTGGGGATTTCGCAGCAGCAGATCGTGAGAAAGAACATATGTTGGAGATAATATGAAAGAGAAAGCAGCAGTTGCGGCAGGTATATTAGTGATTGTTATCCTTGTCATTATAGGTGCAGTAAAAATTACAAGGATATTCCCGGATAAGCCGAACAGGGAAGCAGAAAACAGACCGGAGAACTTTGAAAAGGATACGTTTCCTTCCGGTTTAAATGACAGAAAGAATGATTACAGCCTTCCAGATAATGATGACATTGCAATAGGATGTACAGTATCTGAGTTTAAGGAAAAAAACAGTTCTGTTTCTGCTACAAATGATACGACGGGAGAAGTTCTCACCGGTAATGTCAATATAGCAGATATGCTTTTTGAGGCAGAGTTACATTTTGATCAGCAGGGTTCAATGGATTCTGCTTTTTATACGGCGGCATACACGGATGGTGCATGGGAGTGCTTAATCCGATATCTTGCGCAAAAGTATGGATATGCAGCAGCAGATACGGAAGATGGCAGTACATACCGATGGCTTATAAGAATAGCTGGTGGAGAAACATTCGAGATGAAAAGCTGTTTACAAGACAGCAGTATCATTCTTAGCCTTACGAAACAGACAGATACAAGTGGGGTCTGGAATTATGTGATACCAGATATGAATAATACAGGATACTACAGTCCGGCTGAACAACTTCAGGAATTTACAGAAAAGTATCCCGAGTGTATTGGCAGCGACGGAAGGATTCTGATAACCGAAAAGAGTGCGGAAAAATATAATTATTGTTTTGAACAGTTTAGAACTTCGGAAAATATACGTTTTACAAATCTGAATACCCCGGTCTTATTAGATGATTTTTATCTGAGCGATGGGAATATTATAAATGACTATCGAAATAATGGCGGGAATACTGTCATAACCCTTCGAAACGGAGAAGTTGAGAATGGAATGATAAGAGCATGTAATATGGTAATAGATAAGATTTATATGCATGATTCAGAGAGTGATTTTATAAATGCATTATATAACGTGAAGATCTATGACAGTTATTTTACCGATGGAGGGACTAATCCGGAAGCCCATGCTGATGGAATTCAGATAGCAGGATATGACTCTATTGATGCATATGATATCTATTTGGAAAATGTCCGAATTGATATGCCGCATATTCCCGGATATCATGTGGCAAATGCCTGTGTAATGATTCAGCCGGATTATGGTGCTGTGAATGGCACAGAGTTAAACCGGTGTATCTTAAACGGGGGAGGTTTTACCATCTATTCTTTTCCTAAGAAGAATACAATTGCAAATGTTGTGATGCAAAATACGATTATCGGAGACGGTTACCGGTTTGGAGTATATTACAAAAATTCACAGCAGAACATGTCGGAAATTAATACAGCAAGGAGTATGGAGCCGCTGATTGGCAGCATATCTGTTGAAGATAATCAGTTTGTGTTTAATTTAAGCAATTATAACACGCAGGCATATTCTGTCAACGGAACAATCAGATATCTGAAAAATGGTGAAGAATCGGGAGAGCAGGAATTTTCCGCAGATATAGGGGGATATATACCGTTCAGCGATTATGGGGAAAAACTTGATTATGGAGGAAAGGTAGTTGATTATCCCCGGCAACCAGTGAATCTTACAGAGCGTATTGATATGGAAGAACCAGATTGCGATGCAGTATCCGTCACATTTTATTCCGGCGGAAATTATTTAGGATCATATTATATTGCAAAACAAGGGGAAGTGGAATGAAAGTATCGGTAGCGTTGGCAGCCTTTAATGGCGAACGATATATAAAGGAACAATTACAGTCTGTCTATGAACAGTCGCTAACGGTAGACGAGGTTATTATATGTGATGACTGTTCATCAGATAATACGGTATTAGTAGCCGAATCTTTTATCAGGGAGAAGAATCTTCACGGCTCATGGCATATTTATAAAAATAAAGAAAATCTCGGATATGCAGGAAATTTTATCCGAACCATGAATTTGTGCCATGGAAAGTATATTTTTTTATGTGACCAGGATGATATTTGGTTTCATGATAAAGTGATGCGCATGGTAAAGGTTATGGATGATAATCCTGGTATAAAACTGCTGGCATGTGATTATGAACCATATGCATGTACAAAAGATGCACCAAAACTCTCCCGTGAAATCATGAATAGAATGAAAAATGATGGATCTGTCCGGCATATACATCTGGACTGTAAAACAATTTTTATCGGAAGCGAAGGCTGTGCCATGAGTATCCGGCGGCAATTCTTTGAGCAAATCAAAGGCTATTGGACTTCGGGCTGGGCACATGATGAATTTATATGGAAACTCTCTTTATGTGAAGATGCCTGCTATCTCTATCACAGGATATTATTTAAAAGAAGGCTGCATTCTGACAACTTATCAAAAAGGAAAATGCATCAGATAGAAAAAAGAATCCAGTTCCTGGATATGCTGCTGGTCAGTCACAGACAAACCCTAGAATATGCAAAAATGAAGAAGCTTGCTCCCGATATCCTGACAATGATCCGAAACAACCAGGAATCTGTCAGACTGCGCATAGAATTATTGAAAAATAAAAAATGGATGAATATAATTCCATTGTCTTTGCGGTACCTAAAGTATTACAGCTGTAAAAGATCTATATTGGTTGAAATGTTGATGTCAGTGAGAAATAAATAAGATGCTGTATGAGGAGAAAAAATGAATGACAGACTGAAATTTATTGATATAGCAAAAGCAATTGGAATCATTTGTGTCTGCATTGGACATTCCGGAACTTCAACATTTATTGTTACAGCAGTCATGATGTTCCAGATGCCCTTGTTCTATTTCATCAGCGGATATCTGTATAAAGATTTCTATTCAGAACATCCTTTTATACGTATTAAGAAAAGTATAAAGGCATACTATCTTCCTTTTCTTGCTTATGATATTGGATATCTGGTTTTACATAATATTTTTGCCTTGCTGCATCTGGTAGATGCGAAAAATGGAGGCGGTGCATATTCGTTAAAGGAATTTAAAGTACATTTTTTTGATATTATAACTGGATGCCATAGAGAATATTTTTCAGGTGCACTTTGGTTCTTAATAGCGATATTTATAATAACAGTCGGGTTTTCAGCGGGTAATTTCCTTTTGCTGAAATTAGGGCTGGAAAGGTACAGAATTTATATTATTACAGCCGTGGCACTCTGCTGCTTTCTGTTCAGTAAAATTTCTGTAATCCCAAAACCTATGATTGTGAGAAGGGCTTCCGGGGGAATGTTTTTCTTTGTGATGGGATATCTTTACCATTATTATGGCTGGGATCGAATTCTTGGCAAGTATAGAAAAACAATTCTTTTATCAGCAGTGACTACCCTGGGTGTTATAGCCTGGCTCAATGAGATGGGATATTTTAGTGATGTATATAATAATATAGGTGCTTCTGCAGCAGGCGGTTTGCTGGGAATAAGCTTAGTATTGGTGATTGCCAGTTTCGGTTGGTTTCAGAATAATAAGTATTTGATACAGATAGGCAAATGCTCGCTGGAAATAATGGCATTACATTTTCTGGCATTTAAAATAGTAAGTTTAATCATCATCATAATATACCGACTGCCGGTTTCGCGCCTGTCAGATTATCCGGTTATAGAGACCGGGGGTTTGTGGTGGATCTGTTATACATTAGTTGGAGTATGCGTACCTGTAATCTTAAAGTTAGCGGCAGTCCGGCTGCAAGGAAGATTTATAAGGGGGGATAGAACATAATGAAAATAGTATTATCTGGCGGATGGAGCTATGGCAATATCGGAGATGAAGCAATCGCCCGCTGTACCATATACTTATTAAAAAATTTTTTTCCCCGGAACAATCTGACGATTTATTCCTATGATCCGCAAAATTTTTATTATCACCATGAAATGAAATCGCTGGAATCCGTACATAAAAAAGTAGATCGATGCGGGTTAAATACGTTATCCGGGATTGAGGAGGTACTAAGAGAACCAAAAGCGTTTCTTCTGGATGAATTTTCAGATAGTCTTGATGAAAGTACATTATTTGTTATGGCAGGCGGAGGGTATTTTAATGATCGCTGGAAGCGACAGTTTATAGCCCGTATTCTGGAAATAGAGATAGCAAAGCGTAAGGAGGCAAAGATTGCTATTATCGGGCAATCCATTGGTCCTATAACAAGTGCAGTGAACAGGAGATATTTTAAAACTGCAATGAATGCCTGCGACTATATAAATGTCCGTGATAAGGATACTTTTAATCTGATCAGAAAATTTTTACCTGATAAAGATGTGACACTCGGAATAGACACTGCAATCATAATATCAGATACCTATATTTCAGGTAAAGAGCAAAAAAAGCCAGTTATAAATGTAATGGCAGCCGGGTATTCCAAGTACACTGCGATTCAGGGTGACTTCATACAAAACCGTTTTTTTAATAAACTCATAAGCAGAATCACATTAAAATATTATGTATATAGTTTTAAGATGAAAAAAATAATAAAGCTTCTGAGTTACGGGCAGAAATTCAAAATACGTTTTGTTATGAGCACAAATTGGTATTTTGATTTGAATTTTACGAAAAAAATCGCAAAAAATTTACCGGATAAAGATTATGAAATCATCATAAATCCTAAGGTAAATGAACTGTGCAGATATCTCTCAGAAGGACAGGTAATGATAAGCTCAAAGATGCATCCAGTAATTATATCTGCCTCTTATAACATTGAGAGTATTGCTATATCCTATAATTTTAAAATTGATAATTTTATGGAGGCAATCGGGTGCCAGGATAATTGTTATCGCAATGACAGGCTTGCTATAGAGAATTTAGTAAATAAAATCCCCCTGATTTGCAGCAATGAGAATAAAGAATTTGAGCAAAAGGTTAAGGATTGGAAAAAAAACGTTTATTCCATGGCTGAGCAAATGGCAGCTATGTTTGGAGAGAGCAGATAAGGGGCGGAGTCTGTGAGCAGAATAATTAAAATCAAGGAAAAATACAGTACGCTGTCAATAGCCGCTAAAGCCGGAATCTGGTTTGTTATTTGCAGCGTGATACAAAAAAGTTTTTCACTTATTACAACCCCGGTGTTTACTCGCCTTTTAACAAAAGAACAATTTGGAATATATAGTGTTTATCTGTCATGGCTGCAGGTATTTACCATTGTGTGCACTTTCCGGTTAGATTTTGGGGTATTTAATAAAGGGATGACCAAATATCACGACAATAAAGAAGAGTATACTTCATCCATGCAGGGAATTACAACGTTACTGACAATTACTGCTTTTCTGGCATATCTGTTGTTTCGAAAACAGATTAATCAATTAACGGAATTAAGTACAACAATTACCTTGTTTCTGTTTTTGGAATTGTTATTTACGCCTGCTCTGAATTTCTGGATGATCCGGCAAAGATATGACTTTCACTATAGAGGTGTAGTTTTTGTAACAGCAGCTATGTCTGCTGCAAATTTTCTGATTGGTTTAGCTGCTGTTATCTGTATGGAGGATAAAGGAATTGCCAGAATACTTTCGTGTGTTATCGTACAGGCATGTTTTGGCATGATCTTTTACCTGGTTAATTTAAGCAAAAGTAAAAAGATTTGGAAATGGGAATATATTAAATTTGCAATTATATTTAATATCCCTTTAATTCCCCATTACTTTTCGTCTTATATTCTGGATCAGTCTGACCGTATTATGATTCAGAAAATGTGTGGTCTGGAATCTGCAGCTTTATATAGTGTAGCCTACAATGCCGGGCTTGTAACGAAAATAATTGTTAACAGTATTAATAATGCACTGATTCCCTGGCAGTACCGGAAACTTGAAAAGGGCCAATACAAGGCTGTAGCAGGACAGATGAAGTCTGCAGGTATTATGATGGCATTTGCTTTTTTAGTATTTATAGCACTCGGTCCGGAGCTGATCAGATTAATGGCATCTGAAAAATATTATGACGCGGTAAAAGTCATTCCGCCCGTTGCAGCCAGTATGTTTTTTGTTTTTCTATACAGCGTATTTTGCAATATTGAGTTTTTTTATGATGCAAATAAGGCAGCAATGATCATTTCAACAATAGGGGCAGCCGCCAACATTATACTGAATTATTATTGTATTCCCCGGTTTGGATATTCAGCAGCAGGTTACACAACGCTGTTTTGTTATCTGCTTTTTGCAGGAATGCATTACGTTTATGTCAATAAGGTTGTCAAAGCTAACACCGGATCTCCATTGTTCAGTACATCAGACTTACTGGCAGTCTCATTTGCTTTTTTGATGTTCGCGTCAGTTATTAGTGTGTTTTATGGAAACTGGATTATTCGGTATCTGCTTATTTTGGGGTTGGTTTTAACGGTAGTAATAAAAAGAAAATATCTGATAAATATTATAAAAGATATTCGGGACAAATAGTGGATATCTTAGTGTATGCGAGAGGAATTGGAATGAAGAGGGAGACAGAAGAACTGGTAAGTATTGTTATTCCTATCCATAATTCGGATGAAACCATTGGATGTTGTTTGGAGAGTCTGATACAGCAGGATTATAAAAATATCGAGATACTCTGCATTGATGATGGGAGTACTGACAATACAAGGAACATATGTACAGAATATGCAGGCAGGGATTCCAGAATACATTATTATAAAAAGAGAAACAATGGTCCCGGATCTGCCAGAAACTATGGAATTGATCATTCAAAAGGGAAATATATTCTATTTGTAGACAGTGACGATACCCTGGAAACAGATTCGTGTTCTAACATGTGTAAGGAAATGAAAGAAGATTATGTTGATTTTGTAATCTGTGGTTTTCATCTGTACCGTAAAGGAAAATTGGTTTCTTATCAGATTGGCAAGCGTTTTTCAGGAAGAAAAGACAGATTTGTTACGACGAGGTTTCGGAAAATGTATGATGATTTTTTAATTAATGCACCCTGGAATAAGATGGTCAGAACAGAGTTTTTAAAAAAATATAACATACGTTTTCACGAGAATTTTTGGTTTCTGGAAGATTTAATTTTTTCAATGGATTTAATAAACTGTTCAAAGTATTTGAAAGTAATCGATAAAGCACTTTACCGTTATAACTATTTCCGCCCCGGTGCATTGACAACGAAATACCATGAAGATACAGATAAAGCAATTATGCTCTTAGGAGAGAAACTTGAGATCTGTCTTCTGCCGCATAATATAGATATGTCACATTACTATGCGGATCTGGTTCATAAAATGCTGATGTTTTCAAAGGAGGTACGCAGAAATAAAAAGTTTTCCTGGAAGTTAAAACTGGAAAAAGAATATCAGATGTTAACGAATCCGAAATTTAAATATTACCTGGCGAATGCAGTAAGCAGAAGAAATAAGATGAAGGTTAAAATATGGCTGATGAAAAAAAGGATATTTTTCTTTGAACATTATTATAAGCAATAAAGAAAATCCAGGGGAATGGAGGAAAGGAAGTAATGGAATGATCAGTGTAATTGTACCGGTATATAATGTAGAACCTTATCTAAAAGCATGTGTGGATTCTCTGCTTTCCCAGACTTACCAGGACATGGAAATTCTCCTTATTAATGACGGATCTACCGATCATTCCGGTGAAATATGCAGAGACTTGTCTAAGACATCTGAAAAAATACAGTATTTTACACAGGATAACCAAGGATTATCTGCGGCTCGAAACAGAGGGATTGAGAAATCTTCCGGAGAATATTTGTGTTTTGTTGATTCTGATGATATTGTCCATCCACGATATCTGGAAATTTTATACCGGAACATTATTGAATGCCATGCTTTAGTTTCAATATGCAGCTTCCTGGTTTTTGAACAGGATGCAGACCTGAATTTTGATAAAGAACTTTCTGACAAACCAGTCATAAAGGACAAAGCAGAGCTAATGCGGTCACTGGCATATACAGGATGCGATGAAAAGAACACGACAATTATTATAGCCTGGAATAAATTGTTTTCTAGGGACTTGTTCTGCACGTGTCGTTTTTCTCCTGGAAAGCTGCATGAAGATGAATTAATTATCCACCAGCTGGTTGATAAAATCCCATATGCAGTTGTAACCGCCAGCCAGTTATATTTTTACAGAAAACGGCCAGGAAGTATTATGGATAAAAAGTTTTTTCTGGATATACGTCATCTTTCCATGATCGAAGCTTTCCGGGAAAGGGTTATTATATGCCAGAAAGAGGTATATGCAGAGATTCGCAGTAAAATGACAGAAAGTTATCTGGATACTATCTGCATACAGTTATTTCGTATGGTAGAGGCAGATAAAAAAGATGTATGGGAAAGCTTAATCAGGCTGTTGGAAGCCGAGACAGAAAAGTATCAAAAGACAATACATAAGCGAAAGCAGCTGATTTACCGCGTAATTTCGAAATATCCGGTAACAGCCAGCAGAGTCTTCCTATGGAGTCAGTTTTTTTTAATAAAGAAGAAAAACATAATCCATAAATGGATGAGTTAGAAGGAAAAAGTGAAAAAAGTCAGTGTAGCAATTATAACGTATAACCATGAAAAATATATAGAGAAAGCCATACGAAGCGTATTAGCGCAAAAGACATCCTTTTCAATTGAAATTATTGTCAGTGATGACTGCTCTGGGGACCGGACACAAGCAGTGATTCAAAAACTGCAAAAACAAAATTCTGATTGCATAGTGCCGGTACTCCGGAAAAAAAATGTGGGGATGAAAATCAACAGTATTGAAACGTTGAAAGCCTGTAAGGGTGAATATGTTGCCTTTTTAGAGGGGGACGATTACTGGACAGATAGTGGTAAACTGCAAAAGCAGGTGGACTTTCTGGATCAGCACAGAGATTATTCAGCTATTTATCACGCATGTAAAGTTATAGACCATCATGAGACAGAAATAGAATTACCCGGTACATTTTCAGCTTCGCCGGAATATTCGGTAAAAGATATGGAGAATTATTTAATCCCAGGTCAGACTTCAACAGTAATAGCCAGAAACTTTTGGAAAGAGGATTTATCCCTCCTGGAGCTGCTTTACAAGGTACATTATGCGCCGCTTGACAGAATTGTCCCGCTGTTTTTGCTGAGTGAGGGGAAGATTGGCTGTATGCAGGAACAAATGTCCGTATATCGTTATCTCATTGAAGAGAAAGGCAGCTGGTCATATAAGTTTCAAAGGGGAAATTATCTGTGGAGAGCGTATGCCTTTGCAATACATAGAGAAATTGAAAAAATAGGAAAAAAACTGAATGTTTTAATTTCTTATCGTAATCTGGAGGCGAAACTCTATTCTGACTATATGGCGAAAGGGTTTGTTTGGAAACGTCCGGGATATTTTTTTCTTGCTTTGTTTATGATCCTTTTTGGAACGCACAGAATGTATATGATAATTCATGGTAATCGGATATTATACCTTCGTTTGAAAAAGAAAATTCAGAATAGATATGATGGAGTACGTGATGATAAAAATAAAAAAAGTGGTTCATAAAATCAGGGAAGGATTTTTTAAAGAGGTTTGTCAGGAGCTGAAATTTATCTATCAGCTTTCAAATGCATATAAAAAAGGAATTATTCTGTATACTGCACTGGCATTGTTTACGGCATGCATTACACTTGTTATTTCCGTACAGCTAAAAGATTTTGTGGATTTGCTGCTGAATAAAGATTTTAAGGGTGTAATAGCCGTTGCTGCAATTTATATCAGCATAGGATTAGTGAATTTAATAATAGCCATGCTGAGCCAGAGATTATCTGCCATAATCAGCAACCGGATGAGAAAGGATTTATCGGTGCGGGCTTATAAAAAGATACTGACGGCAGAATGGGAAAATCTTACAAGGCTTCATTCAGGAGATTTGATGACCAGGCTAAGTGAAGACATTAATATGGTATCCGGGAGCGTTGTCGGGTGGATACCCAGTCTTTTATCCCTGGGAATCCAGATAGGTATTTCTGCACTGCTGATAGTCTATTACGATTTCAGCATGATATTTTTAATTATGTTTCTAGGGCCTGTAGTACTGTTTGGTTCCAGAATTTTTTTAAAGAAAATGTACATATGTAATCAAACGCAGAGAAAAGCTGTCAGCGATGTGATGACGTTTTTAAAAGAAAGTTTCCATAATATCCAGTCAATCAAAGCATTTGATCTTCATAAAGTATTCACGGAAAAATCTGTAGATTTACAGGAAAAACGAAGGAAAATTGAACTGTTGGTAAATAAATACTCCATAGCTTCCTGGGGAGTGATGTATGTAAGCGGCCAGCTTGGTGCAATGGTATGTCTGGCATGGACAATCTATCATATCTATACCGGTGTGATTTCCATTGGAACGATGACTCTGTTAATCGTATTGGCAAACTATATAGCCACAGCTTTTAAGACTTTGGTTCAGACAATTCCCAATGCAGTAACAACCATAGCATCTTCTTCCAGGATACGCAGCCTGCTGGCTATGGAAGATGAAAAGACAGAACATGAAGAAGAGAGCGTGGACTTTCTGGAAAAAGGGATGCGTACAGGTGTGACAATTGATATTCAGCATATGAATTTTTCTTACCAAAATGGAAAAGAGGTCTTTGAAAATGTCACTCTGAAGGCAGAGCCCGGTAAAATTGTAGCATTGGTAGGCCCTTCGGGTGAAGGAAAGACCACCATGCTCCGGATATTACTTGGTCTTGTTCGTGTGCCGGGGGACAAAGCGGTGATGCGGGTTGGTAATAATCAAGAAGATACTCTGCCACTGAATCCGTCTCTCCGTAAACTGATTGCTTATGTCCCACAGGGAAATACAATAATGAGCGGTACAATTGCAGAAAACCTTCGCTTAGTACGGGAGGAAGCTTCTGATGAAGAATTAATGGAAGCTCTGGATAATGCCTGTGCCCTGGATTTTGTCAATAAACTTCCGGCAGGTATTCATCAGCCTGTTGGAGAAGGCGGTATCGGTTTTTCAGAAGGCCAGGCGCAGCGGCTGGCAATAGCCAGAGCCCTGTTATGCAGAACACCCATCCTGTTTTTAGATGAGGCGACTTCTGCGCTGGATGTAGTGACGGAACGGAAAATACTCAAAAATCTTATGGGTCAGGCAAGCCGAAGAACCTGTATGCTTACTACTCACAGACCAAGTGTACTGGCTATGTGCAGCCGCGTATACCGGATTGTTGATCATAAGGTAACGGAACTGGATGATGGTGAAATAAAAAAAATGATAAATGATTTTTAAAAGGAGACTGTTATGGTACTAGGGGTATATGGAGCAGGCGGTAATGGCAAAATTCTTGTAGATCTTGCAGAAACAGTAAATATGTTCAAACAGAGATGGCAGGAAATTGTATTTATTGATGATGTTATTGGTGTGAGTGAGTCATATCGGAAAAGAGTTTATACTTTTGAGGAGGCAATCACTGCATATGATTCAGATGAGATTGAATTTGCAGTATCGGTGGGAGATCCGGCTGACAGGGAACTTCTATACAGAAGAATAAAAGATAACGGATATTATCTTGCAACAATTATCCATCCTCATTCGAATATATCCCCGTCACTGATAGCCGGAGAGGGACTGATCGTAGCTAATGGATTTATCGGGAGCGATGTGACACTGGGAGATAATGTGGCGGTGGGGTATATGGCATTGATCGGACACGACACATGTGTCAAAAGCAATACAATGATTTCAGCAGGTGTTTTTATTGCAGGTCACTGCAGTGTAGAAGAAAAAGTTTATATTGGACCGGCAGCGGCTATCCGTGACCGGCTGCGCATTGGTACGGCGTCTGTGATCGGTATGAATGCTGCTGTATATAAAGATGTTCCTGCACATACCACAGCAATTGGTAATCCCGCCAAATGCATTGTACGTGAAAATGGTAAAAAGCTTTTTTAGAGGAAGGAATGGATAAGATGAAGAATCCTATTTATGTGACGAGACCATTTTTACCGCCAAGAGAAGAATATGACCGTTACCTGGATCAAATTTGGCAATCCGGTGTAATTACAAACTCAGGACCGTTGCATAATCACCTGGAGGAACAGTTAAGAAAATATCTTAATGTTCCTTATGCTATGCTTTTTACTAATGGACATCTGTCACTTGAATTTTTAATTCAGGCCGCCGGTTTGACAGGAGAAGTTATTACAACACCATTTACATTTGCATCAACGGTACATGCCATTGTCAGAAATGGACTGACACCTGTGTTCTGCGATATTTTGGAAGACGACTATACAATTGATACCGGTAAGATAGAAGCACTGATTACAGATAAGACTTCAGCTATTATTCCGGTTCATGTATACGGAAATCCCTGTGATGTGGAATCTATACGAAAAATAGCCAGAAAGCATGGGTTAAAAGTTATTTATGATGCGGCGCATGCTTTTGGCGAAGAAGTAAATGGAATTGGAATTGGTAATTATGGTGACGGCTCCATATTTAGTTTTCATGCTACAAAGGTGTTTCAGACAATTGAAGGAGGGGCAGCTGTTGTAAAGGACATGGAGACCGGTTATAAGCTGTATCAGCTTAAAAATTTTGGGATTACCGGTGAAACGACAATCAGCAGTATCGGAGCAAATGCCAAAATGAATGAATTTCAGGCTGCAATGGGCTTATGTAATCTGAAGCATGTTGATGAACTGATTAACGGAAGAAGAAATATTGTACATCGGTATGAAGAAAATTTAAAAGAGGTTACCGGAATCCGGTTAAACAGACGAAAAGACAATATCAAATATAATTATGCTTATTTTCCGGTCTTAGTGGAGGAAAGCTTTGGAGCAGACCGGGATAAAGTCTGTGAGGCACTGAATAAAGAACAGATCTATCCGCGCAAATATTTCTACCCGTTAATCAATAATTGCAGATGTTACAGGGAGAGGTTTGATCCTGGATTTACACCTGTAGCAGAATATATATCCGAGAATATCATAACATTGCCGCTCTATCCGCAACTTGCTATGGATGATGTGGATCGTATTTGTGAACTGATGAAAGCATGCAGATGAGGGAAAAAAATGAAGAAAGCAGATAAAAAGTTAAAAGTGTGTTTTGCGGCATCTTCCGGTGGGCATTTTGATCAGTTAATGATGCTTGATCCTTTAATGGACAAGTATGACAGCTTTATATTGACGGAAAAAACCGGCTATGAAGTCAGTACAAAAAATCACAAAACCTATTTTCTGAAACAGATCAACAGAAAAGAGAAGCTGTGGGTCTTAAATATGTTTCAGATAACATTAAAATCTTTTTGGATTTTTATGATGGAAGGACCGGAAGCGGTAGTCTGCACCGGTGTTTTGGCTATGGTACCGATGTGTCTGCTATGTAAACTGTTTCGAAAAAAAGTAATTTATATAGAGTCTTTTGCAAAGTCTGAAAGCCCAACGGAAACTGGAAAACTTCTATATAAATTTGCGGATAACTTTTATGTACAATGGAAGAAAATGTTGGATATATTTCCCCGGGCTTCTTATCTGGGAGGTATTTATTAAGGCAGGAGATGATTAAAAATGATTTTTGTTACAGTGGGCAGTCAAAAGTTTCCTTTTGACAGGCTATTAATAGAGGTAGACCGCCTGATCGGGACAGGTGTCATAAAAGAAGCTGTTTATGCCCAAACCGGTTATTCCCAATATATCCCTGTTAATTATACATACCGTGCATTTCTGAACCAGACTGAGATGGAAGAAAAAATATCTGAAAGTTCGATTATTATAACACACGGTGGAACCGGGATTATAGTCAGGGCAATCAAAGCTGGGAAAAAGGTAGTCGCAGTGCCAAGGAAAAAAGAATACCATGAACATATAGACAATCATCAGATGGAACTGCTCAGCCAGTTCGAAGCAGCAGGATTTATTTGCTTTTGCAGGGAAACAGCTGATCTTGCAAATAAATTAGAGGCAATTGAACAGTTTACCCCCCTCATTTACAATTCGAATACGGAATCTTATATCAAAAATATTGGAGGCTGTCTGGATCGGATACAAGCAGGAAAACAGGATCAGTCTGCTAAGAAAAGATTTGGGAAATATATAGAATATCTCACTACAAAAATCAAAATCATGTTTCATCAGAAATACTACTGGTATGAAAATACTACTGTGAAATATCTATTTGAAAAAATGCACTCTGATGCAGTCATTTTTGTGTTTAGTTCCTGTACAAGAGCCGGAATTAAGGCGAGATATAATTACGTCAGAACACTAAAGAGGATAAATGCAGATAAAATATTTGTGCTGGACGATGGAGGGAATGATGCAAGAGGATTATTTTATCTGGGTGAGAATATGGATTTTTTTGTTGAACGCGCAGTTGAAAGCCTGATTAAGAAAACAATCAGTGAAGGCCGGTATAAAAAAATCATTTTTGCCGGATCGAGTAAAGGCGGTTATGCAGCAATCAATTTTGGGGTTCGGATTCCTGGCAGTACAATCATTGCAGGTGCCCCCCAATACCGGCTTGGAGATTATCTGATGGATGAAAATAATCGGCTGGAGCAGACTCTGGTATCGGTTACCGGCTGTGGGTATTTGGATGCAGATCAGGATAAATTAGAGAAATTAAATAATCATCTGAGAGTGAAGATCCTGGATGCTGTCCGAAATAATAAAGAAAACCATATTTACCTGCATTACTCTAAAGCAGAACATACCTATTCTGAGCATATTAAATTTATGCTGATGGATTTAGAGACAGGTAATTTTTCAACGAAAAAAGAAATCTTATATTATGAAAATCATTCTGATATCAGTTTATATTTTCCGGATTTTTTAGTCAGGTCTATAGAAGAGGTTATGGCATGCAGAGATCAAAAATAAAAGTCAGCGTTATAGTACCGGTATATAATACCGAAGCATATTTAAAAGAGTGTCTGGACAGTTTGGTGCACCAGACATTACCGGAAATAGAAATTATCCTGATTAACGACGGATCTACAGATTCTTCAGAGGAGATTATGAAAGGATACT
The DNA here is from genome assembly GCF_000686105.1 of Robinsoniella sp. KNHs210. NCBI lineage: Bacteria > Bacillati > Bacillota > Clostridia > Lachnospirales > Lachnospiraceae > Robinsoniella > Robinsoniella sp. KNHs210. The sequence goes on along the minus strand of NZ_JMLZ01000001.1, from coordinate 602,106 downwards.
TAAAAAAATATCCGGATAAAATCCGGATGTTCACCAGGGTTAATGGAGGCCAGGCTGCAGCCAGAAACCAGGGCTTATCTTTATGTTCCGGAGAATATGTAGGATTTGTGGATTCTGATGATTCAGTTGATTCTGCTATGTATGAGCAAATGTATAAAAGAGCAGTATTAACAAGTGCAGATATGGTGGAATGCGGCTACGGATATTATGAGATTAAAAATGGAAGAAAATACCGTCTGAAAAATTATGCCTCCGTATCAGAGAAAAAGAATAAGAGAGAACTTTTTCTGGATCCCCTGGTTTCTCCCTGGAATAAGCTGTATAAGGCATCGGTATTAAAGCGGGCCGGAGTGTTTTTTCCGGAAGGGCTGATATACGAAGATACTGCCTTTTACATAAATTTAATTCCGTATATTAACCGAGCCGTTTATCTGGAAGCTGAATATGTAACACATTATTATAGAAAAAATTCTACCCAGACACAAAAGCATAATCCACGGGCTGGAGAAATGATTACGGTAATACACGAAATCATTCAGTTTTACCATGTACACCATTTCTGGGATACCTATTTTGCAGAACTGGAATATTTCTGTGTAAAAATCCTGCTATGCAGTTCCCTTGGAAGAATTGCTTTATTAAGGGATAAGAAATTAAAAATGGATTATCAAAATCAGATTATAAACATAATTGATACTTATTTCAGTAATTACAGAAGTAATAAATATCTTAAAAGAGGAATAAGAGGATGTATTTTAAAGTTAGTTAACAAATATACGATAAGGGGATTCGGAGTGGTTTTTGGACAATTCTATAGAATCAGAATGAAGGTGTAGGGGATTTAGAATCAGGAGAGGATGTGAATATTTCCATTGAACAGCGAAGTTGGTTTCCAAAAAAAATTAAGGCACCAGAATAGAAGTAAGAATAAAAAAGTTTCCTTATATTCATTATCAATTTTTCTTGTAATCTCGATTTTTTTTATTCCGGATTACATAGGTTTTTCTGTTTTCAATTGCCAGAGGGTAACACTCTTAATCATCTGGTATATGATTTTGCGTAATCCTGGGCGGACAAAGGAATTTAAAAATGTCATTTTTTCGTTTCGTGGGAATGCTTTTGTACTGATATATATGATTGTTTTGCTTTACACAGCAGTATACCGAAGAAATATAAATACATTCTTTAACCCGTTTTTTGATCAGCTGGCGGTTCTATACACAATGATCTATTTATTTAAAGCCGAACTTTCGGTTGAGAAATTTTTATCCGTTTTGATCCGTATCGCTTATGTGCTGTGCATTCTTGGTATTTTGGAATTCCTGTTAAAAGGTTCTGTTTTCTTACAGTTTGAAATGATACCAGGCATGGTGGTGGGTGATTCTTTTCGAAATGGTCAGTACCGGATCATGGGGCCGGCTCATCATCCACTGGGGTACGGATTGTATTTATTAATAATGACACCTTTGGTTTGTTTTCATTACAAGAAAAGAGCAATTAGTTTATTTTCACACTTCTGGCTTTTTTTGCTGATAGCCGTAAATGTATATCTGACAGGTTCCAGATCTACGTTGGGACTGTTTCTGCTTGAAATCTTCATTATCTTTCTGGCAAGTTCCCGTAAAGAAAAATTACCGGTGTTATTAATTGCTTTTTATACTGCGATAACCGGTATCATTGTCATAATGTTGTTTTACAATACCGCTGCTGTCCAGTCGGTACTTATCTCCATTGCCCATCTGATTGATGCAGCCTTAAATACAAAGTTTGCAGAATCTCTGGGGGTGGATACAACGACATATGTATTGAGTGAAGATTACAGAAAGTTATTGCCGCTTATTTTTAAACTAGATTGGATCAATCCATTGATAGGAAGAGGATATGGATATACCTTTAACTGGGCGTATCAGGGATTCTGGATAAGTTCCATTGATAATTATTATGTGAACCAGTATATAAAAGTCGCCTATCCCGGGTTAATAATACAGCTGCTGCTATATGGATTTTTTCTTATCAAAGGCTTTCGGAGCGCGTTATGCAGGGGCTCCCGTCTGGCGGCTGCACTAAGCATATGCTTTGTCTTATATTTTATATCTCTGTGGTGGGTAGATGTGCTTGGAACCCTGGATTACATTTTTGTATTATTTGCGCTTCTATATGCGATGGATGAGAAATATATGCTGGTAAAATACAAAGAATTACCGGAATAGAAAAAAGAGTTTCAATGAAAGGAGTACTTAGTAATATGAAATGGTTGAAATATGTAATGAGAATTTTGTTTGCATGCTCTGTGATCTGTATGGTTGTATATATATTCATACAGATTAAAAATGAAGATCTGAGAGAGCCGGTTTTAAGCTGTAATCCCACAGAAATAAAAGCAAGTATACACGATAGCCAGAAAGATCTGTTAAAAGGTGTGACTGCGATGGATCCTGAAGAAGGTGATCTGACAGATTCAGTTTTCCTGGAAGGAATTAAAAAAAATCCGGAGGGGGACCAACAGGAATTTACAGCAACTTATGTATCGATAGACAAAGCAGGGAATATTGGGAAGACCTCCAGAAAGCTGGAGTATACAGATTATAATTCCCCTCATTTCAACATAGACAGTCCTTTGAGATTTTCCAAATCTACTGCGATAGATTTGATGTCTATTGTTCATGCCAATGATTGTATTGATGGCGATATCAGTGCATTTGTAAAAGTCACAGGCGATGATATTTTTAAAGAGGATATAGAAAGCGGAATTTATAAGTGCTCTCTGGAAGTGGAAAATAGCCTTGGAGATACTGCCGTTTTGCCGGTCTCTGTGGAAATATATGAGGATAGTTATGAGAAAACAGCATTTGAACCGCAGATATATCTAAAACAATATATATTATACATGAAAAAAGGTGAGCAATTGAATCCGGCAGATTTTGTGGCTTATGTAAAAGACGGAAGTGTAAAACAGATTGAGCGGGGAAGTGTCTCAGAGGGAGAAAACACAGAATCTCAGCTTTTAGAAAAGGCAGGGGAATGGATCTCGATTGCTGATATATCTTACAAGTCAAATGTTGATTCTGCCAAAAAGGGTAATTATTCCGTTATTTATAACTATACATCAAAAGAAACCGGTTATAGCGGCAATGCAGAATTGATAGTTGTTGTTGAATGAGGAGGATATTATGGCATCAGAAAGTAAAGTTTTACTAAATAAGACCATGGGTCTTGATATGCCGGCTATTGCCAGGGCAGTGCTGAGGAATTTAGAAATTATATTGATGTTGAGTATCATTTTGGGATTCCTAAGTTATGTAGGTATTAATCAATTGTTACCGGTTAAGTACTCTGCTGCCTCAAGTGTAGTAGTGGTGGCAAAAGATAATTCAGCACAGACTTTAAGAGAGTTTCAATATAATCAGGCTGTGGCACAGTACTGCGGAATATTAAACAGTGATATTTATTTAAACATAGTAAAAGAAAAACTGGGAAAGAATGTCTATACGAAAAACTGTCTGATTGCAGAAGGAACTGAGAATTCAAATCTTATAGTTTTAAAGGCATCCGGAGATACTCCGGAAAATGCTTTTAAAATAATGAAAGAAGCAATTAACAGTTATAAAGATGTGTCAGCATATGCCATGGAAAGTTATACATTGGAAACGTTATCTGCTCCATCTGCTGACCAGATTGAACCGATACCTAATAATGCAATACTGTTATCTGTCGGTATTAGTCTGCTGGCTGTTATTACGGGAATGGCGGCTGTTATACTATTTCATGTGTTCAATGGGAAACTGGATAATGAACAGCAGGCCAAGGTAAAGATCGACGCTGATTTTATCGGTAGTGTTCGTTACGAAGCAAAAGATCATAAAGGAAAAGAAAGTATTCTGGTAACAAAACCCTCAGTGTCATTTGCATTTTCTGAAAATATGAAGAAGATTGTAACTAAAATGGAATATCAAATGGATAAAACCAAATCCAAAACTTTGCTTTTGGGAAGTGTCCTGGAGAATGAAGGAAAGTCTACGCTTGCAGCTAATATAGCATTAATTCTGGCACAAAGGGAAAAGAAAGTATTGGTTCTGGATCTGGATCTTCGAAGACCAGCATTACATAAAGTATTGGGACTTCCTGTACTGCCGGATAAACAGATCGGTAATTGTTTTGAATATGGTACCGGATATAAAGACCTGATATCTTATGACCGACGCTGCAATCTGTACTATATTCTCGGTGATAAATTTATAGCAGGAAACAATTTCATACAAAAGATAGGGAATCTGGAAGCATTGCTGGAAGAAGCTAAAAAAGAGATGGATTATATTATTATTGATTCTGCACCTGTAGGTATCATTCAGGATATCGAAGTAATGGCGGGATATATGGATTCCATGCTTATGGTAGTACGTCAGGAGTCATCCAGGGTTACAATGATTAATGACAGTATTGACCTAATGGAGAGCAATGGGGTTCCGGTTATTGGATTTGTACTTAATGGAGTAAAGAATAAAGTGTGCAGCATGGTGAAAAGACAAAAAAGCAAAGAAAAACGAATTAGTACTTATTAGTAATTATAGAAAATAAGAGGATAAATAGATGCGAGATTATGAAAATGAGGTAAAAGATATTTATGATGATGCAGCCGTAATAAATATCAGCAGTATCATAGATGACATCTGGAGGTGCCTGTCACGTTATTGGCTGTCAATGTTATTGGTTATTTTATCATCAGCAGCATTGGTCTTATCTGTGGCAGGGTTTATATACTATCCGGAATACAAGGCAGCTGTTACATACATGGTCAATAAGACCCAGGATTCTTCCCAGAATATACTGATGGCAAAATACCTGGGAACAGCATTTGAAGAAACATTAACAGCCAGCGGCTGCGGACAAGATATCGCGAATGCTCTGGGGGTGGATTCCCTGGACAGTATTCCTGCTGAAATTACCGGTTATTATGTAGAAGGTATCAATATGATCACCATAGAGGCCGTGTCGGATCATTATTCCGTCTCTCAGAGTGTAGCGGAAACAATAAAAGAAGTATACCCGTCGTATGCATCTGACGTAGTGGGAAATGTTGATTTGAAAGAAGTTAAAAACCCTATGAACGAAAAGGAGCCGATGACACCATATCATGCAGTTTATTATGGCTTAATAGGAGGTGTTCTGGGGGTTTTCGCTTGTGTATTGTTTGTGGTTTTTTATACAGCATCACAGAAAACCGTGCGTTCTACTGAGGATATACGACGTATAACCAATATACCCTGCCTCACTCAGCTGCCCACAATATTAATGAAAGCCAGAAGCCGGCGCAGAAATGAAATGATTTTTGGAAAAAGCCGTGTGGGTAATGAATTTCAGGATTTATTAAATGTGGTAGGCTTTAAACTGGAACACAAAAAAAGAGATGAGGAAAGTAAAGTTTTTCTGGTCACCAGTTCAGGAAGAAATGAAGGAACTACGACGATAGCCACGGGGCTTGCAAGAGCACTTGCTTCAATAGGCAGAAAAGTAGTATTAATGGATATGAATCTGCATCAGAAGTCAAACCCGGACAACTATCTGGTAATGCAGGTAAATGAGGCAGGTATTGCTAATTATCTGGCTGGGGATATAGAGGTAAAGGATATTCTGAAAGAAGTGGATAAAAATTTCTTCATGATTCCGTCAGGTACAGCTAGAGAAGCAATTGACAAACTGCTCACGAAAGGAGATATCCCTAAATTACTGCAATACCTTAAGGAAGAGGAATCTTTTGATTACATTATTATTGATTCGCCGCCGGTTACACTGATGAATGATGGGGTTATAATCGGAGGATATGTGGATGAGACAATATATGTAATGAAGCAGGGACAGAGCAAAATGAGATCAGTCGAGGAAGGGATTGACACTTTACAAAGCAGTGGCATCAATATTCTCGGATATATACTTAATTTTGCAGAGTCAGGAATTACCGGAAACGGAAAATATGGAAAATACAGTAAGTATGGGTATTCAAAATATGATGAATACGTAGATTATGAAAATGAACGATATTAAAATACGGCAATGGAGGGGTGTATATGAGAAAAATCATAACAGTGATTCTCGGAATTATATGCGCAGGTCTGTTTTTATTAAGTCTCAGTGCAATTGAAGTAACACAGAACCGGATCCGTCAGGGCAGAGAAGATACGGTGGAGTTTACAGATAAAAATACAGATGAAAAAGATGCAGTAAACTCCGAGAATAATAAATCAGTAAATAAGCGGAATGTAACAGCAGCAGATAATGGAACAGAAGCTGAAACAAATATTACAGAAAAGAATACAGAAGAGCAGGAAATAACAGAATCAGGTACAACAGAAACGGATACATCACAACAGAATGCAAATCCGGCAGTACCGGTGCTGAAGCTGCTGAAAGAAAAAGTTGAAATAAAAATCGGTGACAAATTTAATCCACTGGATTATATATCAGAAATTGTTGACGATAAATCATCCCAACAGTACTTATACCGTCAGATTATGGTTGATGGTGAATATAATACGGAAGCTCCCGGGACATATACACTTGTATATACCGTTGCGGATGAGGACGGAAATGTCTCAATTGGGAAAAAGCTGTATTTAACAGTGAAATAATGGTAACCAGAACGGAAGAAGGGCATGGCTATATGCAGTCAGTTTACACGGTTAGTATCATAATTCCAGTTTATAATTGTATATCATGGTTAGAGGCTGTCGTACAGGATATACTGCATCAGACGTATCAGGATTTTGAGATCATTATTATTGATGATGGTTCTGATGATGGAAGCGGTCTTCTGTGTGACAGGTTTAAGAAAATGGATAAAAGAATTTTTGTTATCCATACGGAAAAGCTGGGGGTCTCACATGCCAGAAATGAAGGTATAAAAAGGGCAAAGGGCAGATATCTCTGGTTTGTAGATGCAGATGACAGGATGGATCGGGAAAGTTTGTCTGCACTTGTATTTCCTTTTCTTTCTCAAGAAAATGTAGATCTGGTTATTGGGAAATTTGAAAATGAAAGAAACTTCTGGCAGTCAACGCTAACGGGAGTTCTGGATCAGAGCAGCTTTATTGATGATTTTTCAAAATGTGTACATGGTTTTTATTACGGTGCATTATGGAACAAACTATACAAAAAAGAAATTATTCAAAATAACAATCTCTGGTTTCCGGAGGATATATCCTGGTGTGAAGATTATCTTTTTAATCTGGAATATTTCTCCCATTTGAAAAGAAAGGTCGGATATGTATCCAGATCTGTGTACATCTATTATACCAGAGAGAACAGTCTGGTTACAAAGGTTATATTAGACAGCCGAATTAAAGTAGAAAACCGTTGTCTGAAACGGCTTGGTAGATTTGCAGAGCAGAACAGCAGGATTCAGCAGGCTTATGAAGACCATTATGCGTATTTGAAACATGCCCAATTGATCAATATGTACTGTGCAAAACAAGGATATAATAAAGTAAAACAAATATGTCTAAACAAGGAAGTAATGGAATTCTGGAAAAGTTACCGGAATCCAGGAAAATTTCCTGTGTACAGGATCATAAGCCTGCTTGCAGCTGTAAATTGCAGTTTTCTGATATATTTCTTTATTTGTCTGAAAGAAAAAATAAAAATCAGATTAAAAAAGAATGTCTGTTTCTTGCGAAAAATAATCAGAAAACCGGAATACCGTAATTAATGTTGATTTTACTGCACTTGAAGGAGGATGACATGATAGATATACATACCCATATTTTACCGGAAACAGATGATGGGGCAGATTCTTTGACAGAAGCAGTAGAGATGTTAAAAATATGTACACAGTCTGGTGTTACAGATGTGGTTCTGACACCTCACGGAAATCTGACGGAGATATTCCCTGATAGCCGGCAGGAGTCAATAAATAATCAATTCAAACGGTTAGAAAAAAGACTTTCTGAATTGAACATGCAAATAAATATTTATAAAGGTATGGAAGTATTTGCATCCTATAATCTATATGATAAATTATCCGACGGAACTATCTGGACACTGAACCAGTCAAAGTACCTGCTGACTGAATTTTCATTTGATACTGATCGGGAAATTCTGTTTGAACTTCTTCAGATCATTGAAAGTAAAGGATTAATTCCGGTGATTGCGCATCCGGAACGATATAAAACAATTCAAAAAAATCCTCAGATTGCCTATGATTGGAATCGGAGAGGTTATATTATTCAGATAAATAAAGGAAGTATTGCAGGAGTATTCGGGCGGGCTGAAAAGGAAACTGCGCACCTTCTGTTAGATTGTAATCTGGTACAGGTGATAGCCAGTGACTGCCATCACATCCACAGCCGGATGCCGGGATTGAAAAGTGTATACCGTTATATCAGCAGAAATTATTCAGAGGGCTATGCGCAGATTCTTTTCAATATTAATCCCGAAAGAATATTAAGGGATCAACAGGTATTGATTATAAATCCAAGGGTACCAGGATCATATTTACGTTGATAGAAAAAATGTATCAGAGATGGAGGGATGGTTGTATGAATTCAGAAAAACAAAAGTTGAATACCGTAATCGTGATTTTAATGGATATAATGGCCATTTCACTTAGTTTTTTTATTGCGAATTACATACGTTTTGGAGATTTCTTTGAGATAGGAATAGAATTTGGTACGGGATCATCCTTATTGGTAATTGTGCTGGTTTATATAGGAATATATTTTTTACGCTCATCCGGCCTGCGCTTTTTTAGGAGAGGTGCATGGAAGGAACTGATTTCTGTTCTGCGGGGAAATATTTACCTGATAGCAGTTATTATAGTGCTGCTGTTCCTGGTGAAAAAATCATCTGATTTTTCAAGGTTAATATTGCTCTATAATTTTATTGGTAATATACTCTTCATGTTTTTATTCCGGATGTTTTATAAAATTTATTTAAACAGTATTTATAAATACAGTAATCATAGCAAGCGCCTGGTAGTTTTAACTGTAAAGGAGTGTGTGCAGGAGGTTCTGGATAATCTGGAAGATGAGAGTATGTGGGATTACATAATTCAGTCTCTGGTTCTGTGGGATGCAGGTGATGAGGAACTGGGTGACAAAATCAGAGGTATTGAGATCACTGCCAATAAGAATAATCTGTTTCAATATGCAAAGCAGGCAGTTATGGATGAAGTATTTATTAACATGCCGTACAATGGAGGCATTGACCTTTATCCCATTATCGAAAGCCTGGAGGATATGGGAGCTATGGTGGATGTTAATATACAGGTATTAGATAAACGGCTTGCGGACCATAATAAGCAATTGCAGATTATGGGGAATTATTATGTCACTTCCTTTTATAAAAAAACCATTGGCCTGCGAATGGAGGTAGTTAAAAGATTAATAGATATAGCAGGTGCAATAGTTGGGCTGGTTATAACTGGCATTTCAGTTGTTTTGGTTGCTCCATTTATTCTTTTGGAGTCACCCGGACCTTTATTCTTTTCCCAGATCAGGATCGGTAAAAACGGACGGCGGTTTCAGATATATAAATTCCGTTCCATGTACGCAGATGCGGAAGATAGGAAACAGGAGCTTTTAGCGCAAAATGAAATGAATGGTCTCATGTTTAAGATCAAAGATGATCCTAGAATTACGCGTGTGGGAAAATTCATACGAAAAACCAGTATTGATGAACTTCCACAATTCTGGAATGTATTAAAAGGTGATATGAGCCTTATTGGAACCAGACCACCGACTGTTGATGAATTCGAAAAATATAAAGGTCAGTATAAAAGGAGATTAACTCTTCGCCCTGGAATTACAGGACTCTGGCAGGTGAGCGGCCGAAGTAATATACAGGATTTCGAAGATGTTTTGGCATTGGATTTAAAATATATTGATACCTGGTCGCTGGGTCTGGATATAAAAATACTTTTTCAGACGGTTTATGTTGTGTTTTTTAGAAGAGGCGCAACATAAAGGGGCTGTAAAAAACTCCCCTAACTAAAATAGGTTAGCTGGCACAGATGATGCCCGCTAACCTGTTTTGTAAAGGGTGTTTTTTTACAGCCCCTTGTCATTATATTAAATCAGTACAACCGGTTTAATCAAATCCTTTGGCTTGTCTTTCATCAGCATCAACGCTTCCTCCACTTTATCAAATCCGTGGAATGTATGGGTAATCAGCTTACTGGTATCCAGTTTGCCGGTTTCGATTAAAGAAGCCAGCTTTTCCATACGGAGTCTTCCGCCGGGCATCAGACCGCCTGCGATTGTCTTGTGGCCCATGCCGCAGCCCCATTCAACTCTTGGGATTTTAATATAATCACCTTCTCCAAGGTAATTTACATTTCCAATTCTTCCGCCTGGTTTTAACATACGGATTGCCTGGTCAAAGGTGTCTACATCACCGCCGGCAATGACGATACGGTCAACGCCTTTTCCATGGGTCTTTTCCATAATCTGTTCCACGATATCGCCTTCACGGTAATTTACAATTTCTGTTGCACCGTATTCTTTCGCAATCTGAATGCAGTTTGGTCTGGAACCAACGGCATAGATGCGGGAGGCACCGCGAAGTGCAGCTCCGGCTACCGCCATAAGCCCTACAGGACCGATGCCGATGACAACTACCGTATCACCAAACTGTACATCCGCTAATTCAACACCGTGAAATCCAGTGGGAACCATATCACAGAGCATACTTGCGGAAGCCAGATCCATACCGGATGGAAGCAGGGCAAGGTTCCCGTCTGCATCATTTACATGAAATAATTCACCGAATACACCATCTTTAAAGTTGGAGAATTTCCATCCGGAAAGCATTCCGCCGGAATGCATGGAATATCCGCCCTGAGCCTCCAGGGAATTCCAGTCCGGGGTGATAGCAGGGATAATTACCTTATCTCCCGGTTTAAAGTCTTTTACCAGGGAACCGGTCTCCACAACTTCACCAATTGCTTCATGTCCTAAAATCATATCATGTCTGTCACCTAAAGCGCCTGCCCAGACTGTATGTACATCAGAAGTACAGGGAGCGATGGCAAGTGGTTTACAGATTGCGTCTAATGGTCCGCATTCAGGTGCCTGCTTCTCAATCCATCCAGTTTTTCCGATTCCTAACATTGCAAAACCTCTCATAGTTACGATCTCCTTTCGAAAACACATTGTTAATTATTTGACATGCCATAAATATAACATATAATGAATGTATAATCAATTCAATAATAACAAAAATATATCATAATCTTTTGGGATAAAAATTGTGCAATTTGTATATAAAATAACCAGAAAAGTAAAAGTAAAACCGTAAACATTATATAAGATATAATCTTTATATAATGTTTACGGTCTCGGTAAAACGACATTCATATGACGATTATCCTCTGTCTGACCCACTTTCAAGGCGTTTTTCTGCTTCAGCCATAATCCGCACAGCTGTCTGTACACCAATGCCAAACCGGTCACACCCGGCTTCGTGCATATCTAATATATGGTCAAGGGTGCGGATTCCCCCGGCGGCTTTTATTTTGACATGAGCCGAAGCAGCAGCACGCATTTTCCGGATCGTATCAGCACTGACCGGAATATTTGCCCAGCCGGTACCGCTTTTAACATAAGCGGCTCCGGCTTCTGAAGCAATTTTACAAGCAGTTTCCAATTCAGTATCATTTAAATAAGACGCCTCTATGATTACTTTAACAGGTACTTTTCTGGCTGTCTGTACCACTTGTGCAATGTCCTGTTTTACATATTGAAAGTCTTTTGATTTTAAGGCTCCCACTGCCATTACCATATCCAGTTCCTGACATCCTGCTTCCAGAAGCTGTGTGCTCTGCTGTACTTTGGAAAGGGTGGTGTCTGCGCCCGAAGGGAAGCCCACAACTCCGCCGGTATGTATATCCGGTTCTGTTTTCAGGGCATCTGCCAGATAAGGGGTAAAGCAGGGCATTGAGAATGCACAGATAAATCGGTATTGCTTTGCATATAAAATCATCTGCTTAATATCATCCATGGTATTTTCGGCACGGACACAGCTAACATCGATGTGCCGGTGCAGTTCCTTTAAGAATTGCAGGTTCATTGGATTACTCCTTTCAGATTGAGTTTTTATTCCGGCCGGTCATATTAGTATAGAGCTCATATTTCTTACCAATAATGGTTACATCATCAAAACAGACCGGTTTTCCTCTTTGGGAACAGCGCCTCTGGATGCAGAGCAGTGCTTCCCCGACCTCTACTTCCAGCATTTGTGCCTCTTCAAACTCTGCGTTCTTAGCAAAGATTTTATCAGCGGCTTCATCAATTTCAATATGATACGTATCCTCCAGAAACTGGTACAGTGCGGAGAACTGGCTGCAATAGCCGGCAATACCGGGAACCAGGGATTCCGGAATATAATTTTTCATAATTACGATAGGCTGTCCGTCCGCCAGCTGTATGCGCTGTACTCTGGCTGCTTTTTCTCTGTCCCCTAATTGAAGAATCTGGGAAACATGAGCCGGAGGTACCAGGGTATCGATATACATGCTCTTTGTGGTTACTGTAAACCCCTTTTTCCGTAATGTTTCCGTAACAGAGGTAACACAGTTGAGGCTTTGCCTGGCTTTATAATCCAATACCCTGGTTCCTCTTCCCTGGCGGACTTCCACGTAGTTTTCTTCCGCAAGAAGTTCCACTGCTTTGCGGATGGTAATTCTGCTGACAGAATAGATTTCTTCTAACTGGCGTTCAACGGGAATCATTTCCCCAACTTTATATTTTTCATCCAGGATGTCATTTTTTAATTGTTGGTATACTTTTAAATAGGCAGGTAAACGTTCGCTCATAACTGTCCTCTTTCTTTTTTTATCTGTTTGCATATAGTATATGGCAAATGATTATGGTGCGCAAGTGTTTGCTGACTTTTACAAAGATTTTAATTGATTCTGTACTGTAATTAAAAAAGCCCGTGGAGGGCTTTTTTTGATGTATATGGATTTGCATTGAACAAGTTCCTGTATTATAATGAGACTGAAAAAAATGAACCTAAACTTCATTTCTACCATGCCAGTATCAAAATACATATTCTGAAATAATGTAATATATGACATCGATGGTAATCTGCAGGGTTACCGTCCAACTATTCACAAAACTATTTCACAAAAACTTTACATTATTCTGATAAAGGCATGATAAATATCATTTATATTATTAAACTGTAGGAAATAATTCATAATTACGAAATTGAAGTTTAGGCTACAGAAAGGAGCGGCAGAATGAATGAGATATCATTATGTTTGGTTTGATCTGGGAATGACTCTGGTTGAACCATCCAGAAGTTCGCTGTATCAAAAAGTATTAAAGGAGTTTCAGATTGACCGGTCTGAGAACCGGATTCACAAGGCTTATCATCTGACAGATAAGCTGTTTATGAAAGAGTATCCCCATGTATTGGGGACGGATGAGACTTGCTATATGCCCTGGTATATTGGAAATCTGAATTATTTTTTAGATGTCCGGCTTAATATTATGGAGGTTTACCAGAGGTTTAAAGAGATTCGGTCAAAAGAATCGGCAGGTTGGAAACAAATTCCCAGTGCACTGGGGGTTTTGAAAGAGTTGAAACGAAAAGGGATAAAAACGGGATTGATTTCTAACTGGGATCGTACCTGCAGGAAAGTTCTGGAGGAAAATCAATTACTGGATTTATTAGACACGGTGGTAATTTCTTCGGAAATGGGAGTTGAAAAACCGGAAAAAGAAATTTTTGAAGCGGCTTTTGAGCAAGGGAATACCAGTGCCAAAGAATCTCTGTACGTCGGAGACAATTATTATGACGATGTGATAGGGGCCGCAAAAGTGGAAATGAATTGTGTGTTAATCAATCCTTACGGAAACGAAGGAATTGAAGAGATCACCCATGATAAAATCATTTCCGATATATCAGAAATTATAAAGTTTGTAGATTAGAATTTATGATTAGTATAGGATCGAAAATTTAAATAAATACCGGAAGGCCGGAAACTCTGTTTTAGGACCTTCCGGTAAAGGGAGTGGATTATGAAAGAAAAGCAAATGGAAAAGAAGGGCAGGAATCTGTACGAAAGGATTGATGACCAGTTTGAGCAGCTGACGGATACACAGCAGCAGGCAGCTATTTATATGAAGAAAAACTGGGAAAATATCTGCGTGATGACGGCTAAAGAGGTGGGAGAACAGTCAAAAGTCAGTGAGGCTACGATACATAGATTGGCTGGAAGACTGGGATATGAAAGCTTTCTGGAGATGAAAAACAGTGTCAAAGAAAATCTGATGAAAAACCGGGCACTGGTGAATCTGGAGCTGAAAAATAACACGGACCAGGAAAGCTGGCTGGAAGAATACTGGCATATGGAAGCAGCAAACCTGTCCAATACCCTTCGTTTGAACGAAAAAGATGAGTTGAAACGGGGGCAAAGGAAATTGCAAATGCCAGGAGAATCTGGATTATGGGTGACAAAATGGGACTGGGAGTATCCTCCTATCTGCATTTTGTATTGAATTACCTTCTGGGAAATGCCACGCATCTGAATCTGTCCAATTATTATGAGCACATTGCATTTATGAAAGAGGGCGATGTGATGATTCTGGTGGGCTTCCAGCGGTATTGTAAGAGAACCCTGTCTGCAGCAAACCTCGCCAGAGAAAAGGGAGTCACCATTCTTGCATTTACAGACTGCAGCCTGTCACCATTTGCGAAAGCGGCGGATATATCGTATTATGCCGCTACGGAATCCGTATTTTTTCTGGATTCTTATTCGTCGGTATTTACACTTGCGCAGGCACTGGTGGTAAAACTGGTCAGCCTGGACAAAGAAAGAATTAAGAGTAATGTAAAAAGTACAGAGATGATCTATGAAAACTGTATGGAAAGGAACATATGAAACTGACAATCATAGGCTGCCACGGAGCATATCCCGTGAAAAATGGAGCAACTTCCGGTTATCTCCTGGAAGAAGGGAATACCAGAGTTCTTCTGGATTGCGGGAGCGGTGTATTATCCCGGTTACAAAATGTGATAGATTTAAAGGAGTTAGACGGGGTGGTTCTCACCCACTATCATCCTGACCACTGTGCAGACCTGGGATGCCTGCAATATGCGGTGATGCTGGATATCCTAACCGGCAGGCGCAGGAAAGATTTTGCAGCGTGGGGGCCCGGAAATGAGAATAAGCTGTCATATGAGAATTACTGCAAAGGATACAGTTATGAGAACCAGCCCCATTTTCAAATCGGGGACCTGGAATTTGAAGTGAACCTGAATCAGCATGAGATCCCTTCCTATGCCGTAAAGGCTAAAGGCAGGTCAGAAGGCGTGCTGGTATATTCGGGTGATACGAATTATTACGATGGGTTGGCGGAGTTTGCAGGAAAAGCTGATTTATTATTATGCGAAGCTTCACTGTATGCCTGTCAAAAAGGAGATGTCTGGGGACATATGTGCTCCAGCGAGGCCGGGGAAGTGGCGGTGAAGGCAGAAGTATCTGGTTTATGCCTGACTCATTTTCCTCATTATGGGGAAATCCGAAACCTGCAGGAAGAAGCAGAAAAAGTATATCAGGGAAATATTATTCTGGCAGAGCCGGGCATGCGTCTGAATATTCCCGTGAGCAAAGAGCCATGCAAAAACGCCTGGGGATCATTTGGAGACTGCCGCGAGGATCAGATACCCCGCGGTGGGCTGGGATATTTGACTGGAGATAACCGGAATGAAGCCGATTGAACAGATAGTACAGACAGTACAGACAGTACGTTAAGGTACGAAAGGAGCAATTATGAGAGGATTAAAGAAATTAATGGTGTTTACATTAGCAGCAGTTATCGCTGCATCAGCAGCTGGCTGCGGCAGTTCTCAAGGCAAGGCAGAGGCGGATAACACTACAGTTACGGAAGCAGGACAAACAGGAGAATCTGCTGCAGTAGAGGCTGACAGCCAGAATGCCGGTGCAGAAGCTGAAAAGACATCTGCAGCTGGAGGAACCGTGAAGGTATCGGTTGGATCCGAGCCGGATAATTTAGATCCGATGCTTTCTTCTGCAACGGATACATCTGCAATCATGATGAATGTGTTTGAAGGTTTACTGGGATTTAATGAAAAAGGAGAATTTATCCCTGCTTTGTCGGAGACCTATGATATCTCTGAAGATGGGCTTACCTACAGCTTCAAACTGAAACAGGGAATAAAATTCCACGACGGAGCGGATTTTACATCCAAAGATGTGAAATATACTTATGAAAAGCTCGCCGGTTTAAATGGGGAGGCACCATTGAATGAAACTTTGAACCAGCTGCTGGCATCGGTTGAAACTCCGGATGATTACAGTGTAAATCTTATTCTAAAAGAAAAAAATGCAGGATTTTTATCGAAAGCTACTATATCTATCGTAGAAAAAGACTATACCCAGAACAGCACAAAACCAGTTGGTACCGGACCATTTAAATTTGTGGAATACATACAGGGCCAGAAAGTTATTTTAGAAAAATATCCGGAATACAGTACCATCAAAGAGCGGATGCCGGTTATTGACAAAGTAGAATTTAAGATTATGACGGATGCAAATGCGCGCCTTATGGGGCTGAAATCCGGGGATCTGGATATTACCTCTGTGGATGCAAAGAATGTGGAAGCACTGAAAAATGATTACAATATTGTACAGGGGCCACAGAATATGGTGCAGCTCATGGCGCTGAATAACAGCGTGGAACCATTTAATGACGTAAAAGTAAGACAGGCTATCAATTATGCTGTAAATAAAGAAGAGATCATCAATACGGTGGTAAATGGCAACGGAACGAAAGTAGATTCCTTCTTAAGCCCCAGTATGAGCACTTATTTTAATACGGATTTGAAAAATTGTTATAACACGGATATCGAAAAGGCGAAGACACTCTTAAAAGAAGCGGGATATGAGAATGGATTTAAAATGACCATTACCGTACCATCTAATTACCAGACCCATGTAGATACCGCACAGGTGATTAAAAACCAATTGAGCAAAATAGGTATTGAAGCTGACATTCAGCTGATCGAGTGGGCGCAGTGGCTGGATACCGTTTATGGTAAGGCAAATTATGAAGCAACAATTATCGGACACAGCGGAAAACTGGATCCGAACGATTTTCTCAACCGTTTTGATTCCGCATATGATAAGAATTATTTTAAATTTTCCGATCCTCAGTACGATGAGCTGATTCACCAGGCGGCAGTATCCACGGACGAGGCAAAAAGAGTAGAATTATTTAAAGAATGTCAGCAGTTATTGGTAGACCAGGCAGCGGCAGTCTATATCCAGGACCCGGATGTCATCTATGCTACCTCAAAAAGTGTACAGGGAATGAAAAATTATCCGGTTACGTTTTTGGATATGAGCAGTATCAGCCTGACAAAATAGGGGATACCGGGAGGTAATTTTGATGAAATACGTTTTGAAAAAAATAGTTACCATGGTATGTACGTTATTTGTTATATCTTTACTGACCTTTGGCGTCTTTCAGATACTTCCTGGAAATCCGGTGGATGTGATACTTGGAGTGGATGCAGATCCGCTCCAGGCACAGGCCCTTGAAAAGCAGCTGGGACTGGATCTGCCTCTTGGTGAGCGGTATGTGAACTGGATCGGGGATTTATTCCGGGGAGATCTTGGAGATTCTATCCGTTATCAGGTTCCTGTGGGGGATCTGTTAAAGAGCAGTCTTCCGGTTACCATTTCCTTAACGGTTTTTTCGCTGCTGATTACGGTGGTTACCGTGATTCCAATCGCTATATTTCTGGCTAAAAACAATAACAAAAAATCAGCTTTGTTTCTGTCTTTTTTAACACAGATCGGTGTGGCAGTCCCGTCCTTCTGGCTGGGGATTTTGCTGATTATGCTATTTGCCGTTACACTTCAGGTGCTGCCTTCGGGAGATTTTATTCCATTTTCAGAAGACCCGCTGGGATGCATCCGGTCTCTCATACTGCCATCGGTGGCTATCGCCATTGGTACATCGGCAGTGGTTATCCGCTATCTGAAAAATACCCTGTTGGATCAAATGAACCTGGATTATGTCAGGACGGCAAGAAGCAAAGGTGCCACACAAAAGAGAGTACTCTACCGGCATGTATTGAAAAATGCCCTGCTTCCTACCATTACAATTCTCGGAATGACCGTTGTGGATGTACTGGGCGGCAGCATTATTGTTGAAAATGTTTTCAATTTGCCGGGAATCGGACATCTTATTACCTCAGGAGTAGGAAACCGGGATTTTCCTCTGGTCCAGGGGCTGGTATTTTATCTTGCGTTTATGGTGATTGTGATTAATCTGGTGGTAGATCTGCTGTATATGGCAGTGGATCCCAGAATTCGTTTGGAGTAGGTGGCTGATATGTGGAAAAAATGCAGAAATAATAAGAATTTTATGATAGGATTAGGTATGGTCGCATTTTTGGGACTGCTTCTGCTGCTAAGTTTCATCTACCTGCCCTACGATCCGAATGAGATGGATACTTTAAACAGCTTTCAGGGACCATCGGCTGCCCATCTTCTGGGAACAGATAATTTTGGCAGAGATATTTTCAGCCGTATTGTAAAGGGGTCTCAGACAGCATTTCTGGTGGGATTCACGGCAGTAGCAATCGGAATGGCAATCGGTGTAATACTGGGTGCGGCTGCAGGATATTTCCAGGGATGGATAGACAAGATTATCATGTTAATCATGGATGCAAAAATGGCATTTCCAGGGGTAATCCTGGCGCTGGTATTTATCACAATCTTCGGAAGCGGGATACTGAATACTGCAGCGGCACTTGGAATCATGGCGATTCCCAGGTTCTGCCGGATGACCCGAAGCGGATTTATGCAGATAAAGGAAATGGATTATATCAAAGCAGCGCGGACGAGGGGGGCATCGAATCTTCGGATTATGTTTATACATATATTACCCAATGTCGTATCCTCACTGATTGTTACGGCATCTCTTGGATTTTCCAGTGCAGTCTTATCTGAAGCTGGATTAAGCTATCTGGGGCTTGGAATACAGCCGCCCGATGCCAGCTGGGGAAAGATGCTGTTTGAAGCCCAGGGATATCTGCTGACCAACCCCTGGTATGCCGTAGTACCCGGTGTCATGATTACCATTATGGTATTAGGATTTAACCTGTTGGGAGACGGAATCCGGGATATAACGGATTGCCGCAGCTAATAACTGCAATCTGCCATGCTTCGTGTATGAACACCTGACGCAGATTTTAGCCAATACACCCGGCTGTCTGTACCGGAGAATCCGAAACATTTGCTCAGTGGCCGGCAGCGGTGCAAATTCAGCAACAAGCAGGAGGAATAAAATGGATAAAAAATTAAGGATAGAAGATTTAACGGTAGAAATTAAAAATCAGAATAATTATTACAAGGCACTGGATGGCATCAGTTTTCAGGCAGAAGAGGGGGAAATTGTCGGTCTGGTGGGTGAATCAGGATGTGGGAAGAGTTTATCCTCCCTGGCGATTATGAGGCTCTTACCTCAGGCGGCAAGGGTATCGGCAGGCTGCATCTGTCTGGGAGATACCGATTTGTTAAAGCTGTCGGAGGAGGAGATGTGCGGTGTCAGAGGCGCTGATATCTCAATGATTTTCCAGGAGCCGATGACCGCTCTGAATCCATTGATCACGGTAGGAAAACAGATAGAAGAAGCCTATCTCCTTCACCATCCCGGAGAAAAAAGAAATGCCGGTGTAAGAGCGAAAGAAATGATGAAAAAAGTTGGACTCTCCAGGGTAGAAAAGCTCTACCGGGAATACCCCCATCAATTATCCGGGGGCATGAAACAGAGAATTGTAATCGCCATGGCGCTGATCAATCATCCTAAGCTTATCGTTGCAGATGAGCCGACTACGGCTTTAGATGTGACAATCCAGTATCAGATACTGGAGCTTCTGCGGGAACTGAATAAGGAATTCAAGTCCACTATATTATTTATTTCCCATGATCTGGGCGTAGTCAAAGAGCTGTGTTCCAGAATTATTGTTATGTATGCAGGAAATATTGTGGAAGAAGGAAGTACAGAAGAAATCTTGCACAACCCAATGCATCCCTATACGAAAGGCCTGCTGGAATCCATACCCACACCCCAAAAAAAAGGAGAAATCCTCTATAATATACCAGGTATCGTAGAGCCGTTGACGAAGAGAAGCCAGACGGGATGTGTCTTTGCAAAACGTTGTCCAAATGCCAAGGCAGAATGCCAGACACAAAAACCGGAAATGCAAAAAACAGAGGGAAGAAGAGTAAGTTGCCTGGAATTGGACGGGAAGGAAAAACTACCTGAGGAATGTAAAAGAGTCTCTGCCTGAAGGGTAAAGGATTTACAAAATGAAACGAGTAAATTAATACAATCGACGCTCCATGAAAATCATGTTATAATTAAACAAAAGTCAAAGGAGGTTCTCTTATGCAGCTTTTATTTAAACAACGTGTTTTCAGCTGGCTGGATAGCTATGATATTTATAATGAATATGAGGACACCGTTTTTACGGTAGAGGGAAGACTATCATGGGGACATCGTCTGGTAATTTATAATCAGCGGGGTGAAGAAGTTGGTGAAATTAGGGAAGAAGTATTAACCTTTCTTCCAAAGTTTCGGATGTATATTCATGGTAATGAGATTGGAATTATACAAAAAGAATTAAGCTTTTTTGTACCTAAATTTTATCTGACATGTAATGACTGGGAAATTCAGGGAAGTGTTATGGAATGGGATTATGACGTATATAGCAGTGCGCGTCATATTATGCACGTGGAAAAGCAATTGTTTAACTGGTCGGATACCTATGTTATGGATATCGAGCAGGATGAAGATGCTTTGATATGTCTGATGATCGTTTTGGCGATTGATGCTGCTAAATGCAGCAGAGGATAATCGGAAAATTTCTGGAAACGTGTTTTTGCTTTCCAAAATATCTTCTTGATTCAGAAGGAATGAGGCTGAATCAGGAAGATATTTTTGTTATAAAGGTAATTGACATTAGAGTACGTATTGTGATTGAATATAGAGTAACTGGTACTACAGCGAACAGTAAACTGGCATTTTCTAACTTTCCCGGAGCACTTTTTGGCGGCACGCTCACTGCCCGCTTACAATCCGATGGGAGAAGTACTCCGGTCACATCCATTTCACACAGAACTGCTGAAACACATATTGCAACATCCAAAAACGAACGGCCGGCCACAGCCCGGGGGCTCCAACCTGCTGAGAAAACCAGCTTTGTATCAACGAATGCTATCTCGGAAAGATGGGTGTGGGAAACTGGTATGGGCGGAGGAAGCGTAGAGCAGAGCTGAGTATTTACTTAGCTTTCCGAAGTGTTTTTTGGCGGATAGTATTCGACTGGCTCCCATCGGATACTAAGCGGGCAGTGAGCTGCGAAATGCATCAGGATTTCGGAGCGAATGCCCGCGTGCCGCCAAAAAGCGCTTCGGAAAGGTTAGAAAATACCAGTTCTGCGGCCAGCTGACGGAGCCCATGCCAGTTTCCCACACCCATCTTTCTGTACACTACCTATCATTTACAAAGCGTCTTAATCAGCAAACCCCAAATTGAAATTGTTCGCTGTAGTACTATTACCTCACATCATTTATTTGCAGAAATTTTACAATAATATAATGAGAACATAATAAAAGTGGTTTATATTTTGAGTGAAGGAAAAAATTCAGATAAATGGAAATGAAGTTTATCCTTCTTGGTTATCCAATTGTGCAGGAATGAATTTTCAAACACGTTCTGGTATTCCATCCGGAAGTTGGATTTTGATTTTATTTGACCTGATTAATTTAAGAATTTAGGGGGATACGAATGAAATACGAAAATTTAGAGAAGCCTTTACTGGAAGTAAAAGGGCTTTGCAAGTATTATGCAGCAGAAAGTAACAAGATTCTCAATAAAAGAAAATACATAAAAGTAGTGGAGCATATAGACCTTTGCATTTATCCGGGAGAAGTGTTTGGACTGGTAGGAGAAAGCGGATGCGGAAAAAGTACTTTTGCTAAAATGCTGGTAGATGTCATAACGCCCACAAATGGACAGATTAGCTATAAAGGGAAAAATTATTCAGCTATGAGCCATCAAGAAAAAAAAGAGTATCATAAGCAGGTCCAAATTATCTTTCAGGATCCGTATTCATCGTTAAATCCTAAGAAAAAAATAGGGTGGATTTTGGAAGAACCATTAAAGCTGCATACGGAACTTGCATCTCAGGAGAGAAAGCAGAAAGTGGAAGAAATACTGGAAGTTGTGGGATTAGATGCAAGTTTCAAAGGCAAGTATCCCAATGAGCTCAGCGGCGGGCAAAGACAGAGAGTAAGTATCGCTACGGCACTGATGCTGAATCCGGAGATTATAATCGCCGATGAATCAGTATCTGCTTTGGATGTGTCCATACAATCTCAGATTCTGAATTTGATGAAGAAGCTTCAGGAAGAAAAGAATCTGACCTATTTGTTTATTTCTCATGATTTAAATGTGGTGCAGTATATGAGTGACCGAATTGGAGTGATGTATTTTGGAAAGCTGGTGGAGGTTGGAAGTGTTGATGATATCTATCACTCACCGAAGCATCCTTATACGAAGGCATTACTTTCATCCATTCCATCCGTGAGCGGAGAAAAGGAGCGGGAACGTATTTTACTGACAGGGGATGTACCGGATCTTTCGGCTCCTCCCGGGGGATGTCCCTTTCATACCAGATGCAGGGAAATGAAGGAATCCTGCAAGATGGAATGTCCAGGATTAGTTGAAATTGAAAAAGGTCATTTTGTAAGCTGCCATTATGTGTAATCATGCAGGATCAAACAATGGTAAAACAAATTCTTTTTAAATAAATTATGAATGAGGTATCGCAGGCGGAACCTGGATATGCAGGAGGAATCAATATGAGAATCGGAGCAATATCTGATATACACCTGGATGTGAATCAAGCACATCCGGTGATCGAAGCAATTTGTGACAGAATCAGGGAAAAGAAGCTGGATGTATTATTAGTGGCAGGAGATATATCGAATAGTTATAAAATGAGCCTTCCCTATTTGGATCAGATGAAGGAAGCTGCCGGCATACCCGTCTTCTTTGTGCCGGGAAACCATGATATGTGGGATAAAGAAGGAGAATTTAAGGATGCCCGGAAAATCTACGAAAAATATGCATCCAGAAAGGACTGTCTGTGTGGAAAGATTACCAAGCTGAATGAAGAGTGGGTTGTAATTGGAAATATCGGCTGGTATGATTATTCATTTGGGGCATCGGATTATTCGGAAGATGAATTTGTAAAGAAAGAACATAATGAAAGGGTATGGCAGGACAGCATTATGGTGAAATGGCACCAGAGTGACAAAGAATTCCATACGAAGATCTTAGGGGATCTGGAAGAAAAGATTTTGGCATGTGCAGGAAAGAAGATAATTGTGGTTACCCATATGGTTGGGGTACCGGAATTTAAAGTGCCCGAAGATAGACCGGACTGGGATTATTTTAATGCCTTTCTGGGAAGCAGAGAATATGGGGAACTGTTTGAAAAATATAAGGTTGCTTATAGTATTATGGGTCATGTGCATTACCGGAAGAGACTTCAGAAAAATGGTGTGGATTACCGATGTGTGTGTCTGAATTACCATACGGAATGGCAGAGTGGCGTGCTGGCTGAGGAAGTTGGGGATGCGATGCAGGTGATTGAGCTATCATAAAGATTTAAGATTTATGAATTTGGGAAGGGGAGTATCATGATCAGGATTGCATTAGTGGACGATGATGTTCAGCATCTGGAGTTGATGAAATCATACTTAAAAAAATATGGAATGCAGGAAAACATGAATTTCTCCATCACAGAATATCGCAACGGACTGAATTTTGTAGAAGAATATGATGGAAAGCTGGATGTCGTTTTCTTAGATATTGAAATGCCGCATCTTGACGGTCTGGAGGCGGCCAGGAGAATACGGGAAAAAGACCAGACACTGGGAATTGTCTTCGTGACTAACATGGCTCAGTATGCCATAAGGGGTTATGAAGTGAATGCCATTGATTTTATAGTGAAGCCCGTGGAGTATTACGTCTTTACTGACAAATTAAAAAAGGCACTCCGATTTTCCAAACTGAATATGGAAAAGGAAGTTGTGGTTGATACAGAGGAGATTGTGGTAAAGCTGAGGGTTTCTCAGATTACTTATATTGAAAAAGATAAAAATTACCTGATTTATCATACTAAAGGAGATGCTTACCGTGTTAGGGGAACGATGATATCGGCTGAAGAAATACTGAAAACGGAAGGATTCTCAAAGTGCATCAGCGGCTGTCTGGTTAACCTGAAATATGTAACAAAGGTTCAAAAAGATATGGTATGGGTCGATAAGATACAGCTTCCCTTAAGCAGGCAGAGGAAAAAGGAATTTAAAGAAGACTTGATGAAATATATAGGAGGGATGTAAGAATGGAAGATATGCAGTTTATTTCATGTGTGCGCTTTTCATTACAATTGATGATTGCAGAAGCCTTTTTTATTTTAGGGTGGAACCGGAAGCATCACTTTATACTGCGGCTGCTAATATCCTTTGCAGTATATTTTTTGTCTGTAAGTCTGCTGTTTCATTTATTCGTTAGCATTCCGGGCAGTAATCCGGTCATCTATACGTTATATTATATTAGCATGTTTTTTTTGACTTTGGCAGGGATGAAATGCTGTTTTCAGGTAAAGGCGAAGGAAATTCTATTTGCAGGCGTCTGTGCCTATGCCACCCAGCATATCGCTTTTGCGTTTTTTATGATTTTTCGGGAGATAACCGGAATTGTGCTGAGTCCGGTACCTGACTTCCTGTTCTATCGATTTTTGCCATATGTACTGGTTTCCCTGTGCGTTTACTTCGGTCTGGTTAGAAGGTATGAGGGAGAAAGCGAGCTGAAAGATCGGGATAGCCGTATGTTGGTGTTAGCATTTGTAATTCTGCTTACGGCAATATTTATCAGTGCGCTGGTAGACAACAGGATGTTTCAGGGAGAATCGGGCATTTTGCGAAATATTCTCTGTAAAATATATGCAGTGCTCTGCTGTGCAATGGCGATATTTGCTGCGTTTAATCTGACCAGGCAGAATTGGATTCTACACGAGAACGAAATGATGGAAAACATGCTGCACAATCTGAAGGAACAGCAAAAGCTGTCCAGGGAGAACATCAATATTATTAATATTAAATGCCATGATTTAAAATACCGGATTTCCAAAATTTCCAAAATTGAGGACGCAGGAGAACAGAAAGAATATATTGAGACGATAAAAGACGCAGTGGCAATCTATGATAATATATACCAGACAGGCAATGATATCCTGGATCTTGTACTTACAGAAAAGAGCCTTTTATGTGATGAATACAGAATAAAAATGAGCTGTATGATAGAAGGTTCCATTATGAATTTTATCAATACAACTGATTTATATGCGCTTTTTGGTAATTTGCTGGACAATGCGATTGAAAGTGTCATGAAGGAAGATGATGAAGGGAAGAGAATTATCAGTATACTGGTGGCGAAGAAACCACAGGGCTGCCATATTCATGTGGACAACTATTGCAGCGAGCAGCTCACTTTTGAAGACGGATTGCCAGTGACTTCCAAGAAGGACAAAGCTTATCACGGCTTTGGTGTGAAAAGTATCAAATATATTGTTGACAAGTATAAAGGTGATATCTTGATGCAGGCTGTTGAGCAGCGGTTTCAGGTAGATATACTATTTTATTTGTAAGATGAAGAAAGGGTCAACTGACAGCGGGTATAACATATCCGCTGTTTTTTGCTGCAAAAAATGACCAGTTTTACCGTGTGGAATACCAAATTAACCAGAAATTATTTTTTGTATTATTTTGTGGTATTTTGAGTTTACAACATAAGAAGTACAAAAAAACAATAATGGAGGGAAAAGGTATGGGAAATGTTGAAGTTGCATGGGAGGACGTGATCAGCGTCATCCAGTTGGTCAGGACACATCTGATCGTAATAGCGGCTGCACTGATATGTATGGCAGCGGTTATGATTATTGCAGGCAGATGGAAAAAGCCTGTGAAAGGTTTTATACGGTTTCAGTCGTTTATGGCATTCATCGTGGTTGTAGCACTTGTGGTGAATACCATGTTATCAGGCGCTTTGTATAACACATTAAATGTAGTGTTGTCTGATAAAGGGGAATTGAGTCAGGAGAATATTGACCATTCCAGGCAGGTTATTGAAGAAATTACCGGAGAGGGCATCGTCCTGACCAAAAATAAGGATTCTTTTTTGCCGCTGGCACCACAAAAAATCAATGTTTTTGGCTGGTCTTCTACAAATCCAATTTACGGAGGCACCGGATCAGGTACGGTAGATACGACTACGGCAGTGGGTATTCTGGAAGGGCTTGAGAATGCCGGATTTGAGACAAACAGTGAACTGTCTGATCTTTATGTAAATTATCGTGCAGACCGTCCGGTGATCAGTATTAATGAAGGGCAGGAGTGGACGCTTCCTGAGGTACCTGCTTCTAAATATCCGGATAATATGATAGAGTATGCAAAAGAATTTTCAGATACGGCGGTTATCGTACTTTCCCGTACTGGCGGTGAGGGGACAGATCTGCCGCAGGATATGGGAAGCATTATGGACGGTTCCACCATGGATGTGGGAACGAAATATCTGAAAGGAAGCTATGTAAATAACTCAGTGGAGTATGCTGATTTCGAAGCGGGTCAGTCTTATCTGGAACCAAGCCGTACAGAAGCAGATTTGGTTGAAATTGTCTGCAGTGAGTTTGAAAATGTAATTGTCGTATATAATGGTGCAAATACCTTGGAACTTGACTGGACAAATGATTATGAACAGATTAAAAGTGTTCTGCTGTGCGCCGGTGCAGGGGCAACGGGATTCAATGCTCTGGGAAATGTGATCGCAGGTAATGTGAATCCATCAGGTAAAACAGTGGATACCTGGGTGAAAGATTTAAAACAGGCACCCTACATAAATAATATTGGGCATTTCGCATATACCAATACCAAAGATGTAGAAGAGGCAGCTAAGGCAGCGTGGGAAAAAGCAGATGGCATTGTTTCCTTTGTTAATTATACGGAAGGCATTTATACCGGTTATCGTTTTTATGAAACAGCAGCGGAAGAAAAGCTGATTAATTACAATGACCATGTGATGTATCCTTTTGGATATGGGTTAAGCTATACGACTTTTGACCAGAAAATGGGAGAATTGCAGATCACCGAGGACAGTATCCGTGTGGATGTAACGGTAACCAACACAGGAGACACAGCGGGAAAAGAAGTTGTAGAATTATATTATTCTCCTCCTTATGTGAATGGCGGCATTGAAAAATCCAGTGTCAATCTGGCGGCTTTTGGTAAAACGGATCTGTTGGAGCCGGGGAAGTCCCAGACACTGACAATCAGCTTTCCAATCGAGGACATGGCTTCTTATGACACTTATGGTGCAGGGGCATATGTTCTGGAATCCGGTGATTATGAAATCAGCCTTCGTTCAGACAGTCACAATGTGATTGAACGAAAAGTGTATAAGGCGGACCGGACAATCCTATATGATAAAGACAATCCACACTCCGATGATGTAGTGGCGGCGGAAAACAGGCTTGATTTTGCAGAAGGGGATGTGGTTTATTTATCCCGTGCAGATGGATTTGCCAATTACGAAGAAGCAGTGAAAGCCCCGGAAAATTTTGAGCTCCAGGGAGAGGTTCAGGGAAATGGAACTTATAATCCTAAGGATTATAACAATCCGGAGGATGTAATGCCGATCACCGGGGCAGATAACGATATGGAATTATTTGAATTAAGAGGAGCCGGGTATGATGATCCCCGGTGGGAGACGCTTCTTGACCAGGTGACCGTAGATGAGATGGTGGAATTGATTGCATATGGAGGACATCAGACTGCCGCTGTAGATTCTGTGAAAAAACTTAGAACACTGGATACAGACGGACCGGCAGGTGTGAATTCCAGTACACTGGGGGCCTTTGGAACCGGATATTGTTCGGAAATCGTTATAGCCCAGACCTGGAATGAAGAGCTGGCAGCAAAAGCAGCACAGGGAATCAGCAGAGAATTTACAGACTACAATATCGTTGGATGGTATGCACCGTCCATGAACTTACACCGGAGCGCTTTCGGCGGACGTAATTTTGAATATTATTCGGAAGACAGTCTGTTAAGCAGTAAAATGGCTCTGGCTGAAGTTTCTGCAGCCGTAGAGGAAGGGATATACCCTTACATAAAACATTTTGTATTGAATGAACAGGAAATTAACAGAAATGCGCTTTTGTGTACCTGGTTCAATGAACAGAGTGTAAGGGAACTTTATTTGAAGCCCTTTGAATATTGTGTGAAAAATATTGAAAAGGGAAAGCTGGCAGTGATGTCTTCCTACAATTTTCTTGGAACAGAATGGGCAGGCGGATGTACGGCACTTTTA
Organism: Robinsoniella sp. KNHs210; assembly: GCF_000686105.1. Taxonomy (NCBI): domain Bacteria; kingdom Bacillati; phylum Bacillota; class Clostridia; order Lachnospirales; family Lachnospiraceae; genus Robinsoniella; species Robinsoniella sp. KNHs210. The sequence continues at coordinate 573,637 of NZ_JMLZ01000001.1, read as the reverse complement.
AATGACATATTAAGAGAAGAGTGGGGATTCCGTGGAATGGTGATTTCCGATTACTTCGGCAATTACGGGTACATGGATGCTGACCGTGCGGTACGCGGAGGAACAGATCTGATGCTGGGAACCGCAGGAAACGAAGCAATTATGACTGATCTGAGTGCCACAAGTGTGACCGCAATGCGGCAGGCTGTAAAAAATATTTTCTATGTAACGGTCAATAGTGCAGCCTATGAGGAGTACACTCCGGGAACAATCCCGTCCTGGATGCTGATTCTCTATATTACAGATGCAGTCATTGCCGTGCTGGTTCTGCTGACGGAGATTTTAATGATAAGAAGCTTTATAAAAAAGAGAAAAGATTCAATCAGAATTGAAGCAGTAAATGCAGAAGGTGAAAGTAAAGAGTAATCATTTTACCAGATTTGTACAGACAAAAAATATCTCCGGGTATATGGAACTTTAAAATTCCTGTGCCCGGAGCAGATTTTTAAGGAGGGTAACAGATGAATGCAGTAAAGAAATGGATAGATGAACATCCTTCATTGTGGGAATTTATCTTATTCAATCTTCTTTCAAACTGTGCGACAGCAGCAAATTTTATTGTGATGTGGGTGTGTACCGGATTAGTATTCCGGTCTTTTGCTGACAAACCTTTCCAGTTCCTGATCTTTCACTATACCAATGTGGAAAGTGACCTGGGACTATGCGGGTTCCTGAGTTTCCTCACTGCAACGGCATGTGCGCAGACCGTAAATTTCATTGTACAGAAGAACCTTGTGTTTAAATCAAATGCAGATTATGGAAAAGCAGTACCGAAATACATTTTACTGGCAGTGATACTGGTGCTTGTATCTGCTGCCCTTCCGGCTTACAGTCAGGCATTTTTTGTAAATATAGGGCTTCCACTGAAAATTGCGCCGACACTGGCAAATGTAGCGAATATAGTAGTGCAGGTAGTGATCAGTTATCCGGCTATGAAGTTCTGGATAATGCCAAATGTGGATAATAAAAAAACAGTGAGATGATGATATGGAAACATGGTGTATTAAATTTGGATTGATCCATGAAATGAAAGAGTTCAGGGTATTTTGCCTGAATGAAAAAAGGAGGAGACACCAGGCATGAAGCATGCGGATTTAATCAGTAAAATGACTGTGGAAGAAAAGGCAGCGATTTTAAGCGGAGATTCGGAATGGACGTCGAGGGAAATTAAAAGACTTGGAATACCGGCAATTTTTTGTGCTGACGGACCTCATGGTATCCGGAAACAGGCAGGAGCGGGAGACCATTTAGGACTTAATCCGTCCCTCCTGGCTACCTGCTTTCCGACTGCAGCGACGATTGCCAACAGCTGGGACGAACAGCTGGGACAGGAGCTGGGAGAAGCACTGGGAGAAGAAGCTGCGGTTCAGGATGTAAATGTACTGTTAGGACCGGGGCTTAATGTGAAAAGGAGTCCTCTTTGCGGAAGAAACTTCGAATATTTCTCTGAAGATCCTTATCTGTCGGGGAAAATGGCAGCATCTTATGTAAGAGGAATTCAAAGCAAAGGGGTATATGCCTGCCCGAAACATTTTGCCGTTAATAGCCAGGAACTACGCCGGATGGCAATGAATGCCGTACTGGACGAACGTACGATGAGGGAGATTTACCTGACTGGATTTGAAATCGCAGTGAAGGAAGGAAATGCGAAAGCCCTGATGACAAGCTATAATCAGGTAAACGGAACTTATGCCAATGAGAATAAACATCTGCTAAAAGATATACTTCGTGATGAGTGGGGATTTGATGGGATTGTCATAACAGACTGGGGTGGATCCAATGACCACGTAAGTGGGGTGGCTGCGCGTTCGAATCTGGAGATGCCTAAACCGGGACTGGATTCAGCCAGACAGATTATTCTGGCTCTGAAAAGGGGGGAACTGTCGGCAGAAGAATTGGATAACTGTGTAGATGATCTGTTAGATGCAATCTTAACTTTAAAAAAGGAAGGCGGGAAAAAAGGAGAGAATTTTGACCGGGATGCACATCATGGGTTAGCAAGAAAGGCAGCGGCACAAAGCATTGTACTTTTGAAAAATACAGCCCAACCCGAAGCAGTTCTTCCATTAAAAAAAGGCTGCAGCGTGGCGCTCATCGGGGATTTTGCCATTGATCCACGGTATCAGGGATCGGGTTCTTCTATGGTAAATCCTACAAAGATTGAGACTATGGAAAAAGTAATCGGTAGTTACCCGATAAATTGTGTTGGATGTGCTTCGGGATATCACCGAACAGGTAAGAACGATGAAAAGATGAAAAGGGAGGCTTTGCAGCTTGCACAGCGTGCAGATACCGTGATTTACTGCTTTGGACTGGACGAAATTAGTGAAGTGGAAGGGATGGACCGCAGCCATATGCGGATACCACAAAACCAAATTGAGCTTCTGGAAGCACTTGCGAAGGTGAATCCGAATATTGTAGGGGTATTGAGCGCAGGGTCCTCCATTGAAATGCCGTGGCATTACTGCTGTAAGGCAATTTTACACGGTTATCTTGGCGGACAGGCAGGTGCAAGTGCCGTGATGGATGTGCTGACCGGTAAGGTGAATCCCTCCGGAAAATTAAGCGAAACCTATCCGGTACGCTATGAAGATACTCCTGCATTTCTTCATTTTAAAACATGCTCTGGTACAAAAAGAAATTCTGAATACCGGGAAAGTATTTTTATAGGATACCGCTATTACGATACTGCCAGAATACGGGTACGATATCCGTTTGGCTATGGACTATCTTATACATCATTTGCCTATTCCAAATTAAAAGTAACGAAGGAAGGAATTGAATTTGTACTTACTAATACCGGGAAACGAGACGGTGCTGAGGTTGCCCAGATGTATGTTGGCGGGCCAAAAGAGAAGATTTTCCGTCCGTGTAAGGAATTAAAAGGTTTTGCAAAGGTATTCCTAAAAGCGGGAGAAAGCAAGCGTGCTGCCATTTTGTTCGATGATAAAACGTTCCGTTATTGGAATACCAGGACGAATGCCTGGGAAGAAGAAGGCGGGGATTACACCATATATGTGGGTGCAAACGTATCAGATATCCGGCTGGAAGAGGTGATTGCACGGGAAGGAACTACAAGTGAAATGCCTTATAATTCCGAAATAATGCCGCAGTATTTCTCGGGTCTTGTTCGGGAAGTAAAGGACGCAGAATTTGAAGAGTTGCTGGGACACCCTATTCCATCAGAAACATGGTCCGGAGAGTTGGGAATTAATGACGCTGTCTGCCAAATGTATAATGCAAAAAGTGGTCTCGCCCGGTGTATATATAAAATACTCACTAAGATGAAAGCGAAAAATGAAAGGAAGGGAAAACCGGATCTAAATCTTCTGTTTATTTATAATATACCTTTCCGCGGAATTGCAAAGATGACGGGCGGTGCAGTCAGCATGGAAATGGCAGAGGGAATTGTTGCCATAGTCAACGGACATTTCTTCCGGGGGATGGCAAAGGTGATCGGCGGATACTTTAGAAATGCCAGAGCAAATAAATTATATGAGAAGAAGTTGGGAAATTAAAGAGAGGAGATTATTGATGGAGGTGCAACTGCGTATTACTTTTATGGACCTTTGAAACCTACAGAATAGCAGGAGATACAACAAACAGACGTTATAGTATAAACTAAATATTTATACAATGGTAACATATTGGAGATTCCGGGTTAAGTAAATGAAAGGTATAATAGCAGCATAGGAAAATACTCGGAGGTGGATGATGCCCATTCAAGGTTGCAGCTTAAATGAATCGAGACTTCTTATGAGGCCTCGATTTGTTTATAATAAAGCTGCTTCTTAAAGCTTAGGTACAGGCTTTGGATGAACAAAAGCAGCATCATTTTGCATGGCAAAAGAGGTTTTCGAAGAATAAAACACGAATGGAAAGGATGGTATAATATGGAATATATAACATTAAATAACGGAGTAAAAATGCCGCAGCTGGGATACGGTGTTTATCAGGTAAGTAATGAGGAGTGTGAGGGGTGTGTGCTGGATGCTATTAGTGTTGGATACCGCTCTATTGATACGGCACAGGCTTATGGGAATGAAGAAGCAGTGGGCAGTGCAATTATAAAATGTGGTGTGCCCAGAGAAGAATTGTTCATTACAACAAAAGTATGGATATCTAACGGCGGCTATGAAAAGGCGAAGGCCTCCATTGAGGAATCTCTGAAAAAACTGAAGACAGACTATCTGGATCTGCTTCTGATTCATCAGCCATTCAATGATTATTACGGAACCTACCGTGCCATGGAGGAAGCCTATAAGGCGGGAACACTGCGTGCGATTGGTGTTTCCAATTTCTATCCGGACAGATTAATTGACCTTTGCCAGTTCGTAGAGGTTATACCCGCAGTCAATCAGGTGGAAACCCATGTGTTCCAGCAACAGAAGAAAGCCCATGAGGTAATGAAAAAGTATGGTGTGCAGCATGAGTCCTGGGGGCCTTTTGCAGAGGGAAGAAAAAATTTCTTTACCAATTCAGTGCTCACGGAGATTGGACAAAAATATGGGAAATCATCTGCACAGACAGCACTGCGCTTTCTGCTGCAGAGTGGTGTGGCAGTCATTCCGAAATCCGTTCGCAGGGAGCGTATGGAGCAGAACATGGAAATATTTGATTTTACACTGGATGCATTGGATATGCAGAAAATTGCAGATTTAGATACGGAGGAGAGTCTGTTCTTCTCCCACTATGATCCGGCTATTGTGGAAATGCTGACGAAAAGGGGAATTTAAGGATATGAAAGTATTATTGACAAACGGAAGCCACGGGTTCATATTTGGAACCCCTGTCCACTGTGGAGCGGCTCCCGGCGGGATGACCTCTTTTCTGGACCGGGTCTTTTATACAGACCATGCGCATTTTTGGAAAAAACATGGCATTTTTCATGTTTCATGCGCTGTTTACCTCTCAAACTCTATAATATGAAAGGCAGGATCATCATATGAAGAAAAGAATCATGGCTGCTATTTTGGCAGCAACATTACTTATTGGATTAACAGCATGTGGAAGCACCACTGATGAGACAACTACAGCATCTGACCCTACTGCGGAAAGTGCAGATAAACAGGATAAAGAAAGCACAAATAATCAAAGCACAGATAATCAAAGCTCAGATAATCAAAGCTCAGATAATCAAAGCACAGAAAAACAAAGTACAGATAAAGATAGTACAATCACAGACATTGAAAATGCAGCAGTGGCAAAGGATAGCGGAAAAAGCCTTGTTGTATATTATTCAGCAACAGGAAATACAGAAAATGTTGCCACTACAATTGCAGAGGCTGCAAACGCAGATTTATTTGAGTTGGAACCGGAAGAACCATATAGTGATGATGACCTGGACTGGAGAAACGATGACAGTAGAGTAAGCAGGGAACACGATAATCCAGACAGCAGAGAGATTAAGCTTACAGCAGCTACGGTTGATAATTGGGAATCTTATGAAACGGTGTTTATCGGCTATCCTATCTGGTGGGGAATTGCAGCCTGGCCAGTAAATGGATTTGTTAAAGCGAATGATTTTACCGGGAAGACAGTTGTTCCATTTTGTACTGCCACTTCCTCAGGTATTGGAGAGAGTGGAGAGCTGCTTCAAGAAATGGCAGGATCAGGAAATTGGCTTGAGGGTGATCGATTCCGCTCCGGGACATCCTCAGATGATATTCAGTCATGGCTGGGAGATCTGGGACTGTAATTAGGTGAAATATGCTTGAAAGGCATGGGTTAGGCAGAGAATTTAAGCAATAGACATAAGAAATAAAGGATTTTATAATAAAATTGAATGGATTCCTGCATTAAAGGAAACATAGAAGAAAGGATGGATCTCGCCCCTCGCTGTGAAGCGGTAAGGTGGGGGTTTCGGTAAGCAAAAGAGGGAACTATGTCAGCATATTTGATGATAATGATTGTATTGGCAGCAGCCCTGGGTGTATATGTGTATCACACAGTTAAAAGGATTATGAAATTTTATGGATTCAATACTTCCGGGAAATTTTTAAGAATGGTAAATATCGCTCTGGTTATATATGTAATTGTTTCCAGCGTAAATATGTGGAACACAAGAGCAATGGTGCTTCTGCATATAGTTGCCTTGTTTATTCTGACAGATATGATTGCGCTGGTGTTGAAAAAACTTTTTAAAAGCTGGAGCACATATAAAGCCTATAAAGTATGCAGAAAACTATACGGCTGCGGTCTTCTGCCGGTTGTGATTACCATTATCCTGTTGGGGTATGGATATGAAAATATGAAGCATGTGGTAAAAACACAATATTTTGTTGAAACCACTAAAAATGTGAGCAATTACAGGATCGTTTTAATTACAGATACCCATTATGGCACAATACAAAGTCCGGATATCTTAAAAAATCGTATTTCAGAAATTAATACCCAGAGACCTGATATTGTAATCCTGGGCGGTGATATTGTTGAGGAGGGGACTTCAAAAGAATCAATGCAGGAAATATTCGGACTGCTGGGGATGCTGAACAGTAAATATGGTATTTATTATGTATATGGAAACCATGACAGGCAGCCTTATACAGACAGCCGGAGCTATACAGATGAAGAACTGACTGAGGCCATAACAGAAAACGGGATTTCCATTCTGGAGGATGAAAATGTAGTAATTCAGGATGATCTGGTGCTTGCAGGCAGGGGCGATGCTGCATGGGGAGGTACATCCGGAAGGGCTTCCACAGAAGAAATTCTGGAAGGGGCTGACCGGAATAAATATATTGTGATGGCAGATCACCAACCGATTGCGGCAGAGGAAAATAATGCGCAGGGGGTAGACCTGCAGCTTTCCGGTCATACCCATGCAGGTCAGATATGGCCTGTAGGATGGCTGTCCGAATTGGCAGGAGTCTTAAACTACGGAGAATATCAGAAAGGAAACTGCAAGGTAATTGTGTCCTCAGGATTTACAGGATGGGGATACCCGGTAAGAACAGAAGGTAATTGTGAGTATGTAATAATAGATATTATGGCGGTGCCTTGAAAACATTTAAGACAATAAACGTAATTCGTAAATAGAGATGTATATGGCTCCGTCATGTGCCTTAAAACATTTAAGATATTAAACAAGATATTAGAGTCCTAATGGAGGTCATTTTTATGGAATATAGAAAACTGCCCCGCGGTGGGGAAGACATCAGCATTATCGGATTGGGCACAAGCTCTGTTGGTGCTGCTTCTGAAAGAGAGATTGAGGAAACCGTAACGTTTGCTTTGGAGAATGGGATAAATTATTTTGATATGGCATCGGCAGATGCAAAGCCATTTGGTGCCTATGGACGGGCTGCAGCAGGCAGCCGGGATAAGGTTTATTATCAAATTCATTTTGGGGCAAATTATGAAACCGGAAGTTATGGCTGGACGGTGAATCTGGATACGGTGAAACAATCCATAGACTGGCAGCTACGGATGCTAAAGACAGATTACATAGATTTTGGTTTTATCCACTGTATTGATGAACCTTCTGATTTGAAAAAAGTTCTGTCCGGGGGAATTCTTCCGTATATTCAGGAACTGAAAAAACAGGGAATCGTGAGGCATATCGGTCTGTCTTCCCATACCCCTGCACTGGTGAACCAGGTGCTGGATATGGATCTGATTGATATGGTAATGTTCAGTATCAATCCAGGATATGACTATAGGCATGGGGATTATGCCATAGGAAATGTTGAAGAACGAATGGCTCTTTATCGCCGCTGTGAAGCAGAGGGTGTGGGCATTTCAGTTATGAAAGCATTCAGCGGCGGACAGCTGCTGAACGCCAAAACTTCGCCTTTCGGGAAAGCATTGAGCGAGTACCAGTGCATCCAGTATGCGCTGGATAAGCCTGGTGTTGTGACGGTACTGCCCGGTATTCGGGGGAAATCGGATCTGGAACGTATTTTAGGCTTTTTCACAGTATTACCGGAAGAACGGGATTACTCTGTTTTGGGTACTTTTGCACCACAGGCTGCGGAAGGAATCTGTGTGTATTGCAATCACTGTCAGCCTTGTCCTGCCGGGCTGGATGTGGGGCTTATCAATAAATATTATGATCTGACAAAGGCAGGAGATAAACTTGCCCACAGTCATTATTTAAAACTGGAGAAGAAGGCGGATGCGTGTATTGGATGCGGACATTGCGATTCCCGTTGTCCTTTCCATGTAAACCAGATGAAGCGAATGAAAAGTATAGGAACTTATTTCGGTCAATAGTTGATAACTCCACTTTAATTGCGTTCCGGGACCGTCAGTTATACAGTGCGGACGCTGGCAAAGAATATGACGTTTCTGATAAAAATGAAGAACAAAAGGGAGGATTAAATATGGCAGTAAAACAGACAGCAGGAAGAGATGTTTTAGGTGAATTTGCGCCTGAATTTGCGGCACTGAATGATGATGTATTGTTTGGACAGGTGTGGAGCCGGGAAGATAAACTTTCATTAAGAGACCGCTCCATAATAACCGTTGTTGCACTTATGGCGCAGGGGCTTGTAGATTCCTCGTTTCAATATCATCTCATGACAGCAAAAAAGAATGGTATTACGAAAACGGAGATTGCGGAAATTCTTACGCACGCTGCCTTTTATGCCGGATGGCCTAAGGCATGGGCCGCTTTTTATATGGCAAAGGAAGTGTGGGCAGAAGCATTGGGCGGAGATGATGCAAAGGCAGAGCATGAGAATCGTATGATATTCCCTATTGGCAGTTCCAATGATGGATATGCAATGTATTTTACGGGGCAGAGTTATCTGGCACCGGTATCTGCAGAACAGGTGGGTATTTTTAATGTGACTTTTGAACCGGGCTGCCGTAATAACTGGCATATCCATCATGCAGACCAGGGCGGCGGCCAGATTTTAGTCTGTGTGGCAGGGCGCGGATATTATCAAGAATGGGGTAAAGGGCCTGTACTGATGACACCAGGCGATGTTGTTAATATACCCACTGATGTGAAACACTGGCATGGCGCCGCACCGGACAGTTGGTTTTCTCATCTGGCAGTGGAGGTGCCTGGTGAGAACAGCAGCAATGAATGGCTGGAGCAGGTTGATGATGAACAATATGGAAAAGTAAAATAAGGAGGAGTAAGCTACCATCTGGAGGGTAAAACAATCATACCATTCACTACGTCCGGAGGCAGTGAAATGGGAAATACGAATACAGAATTGGCGGATTCCTGTAAAGGGGCTGATCTCCGGAGAGGCAGACGTTTTGACGCAGGTACAGGAGAAATAGAACTGAAGGCATGGGCTGAAAATTTTTTATAATGTTTTATATGTGCAGGGATATACCAAACATAATCGGTTTGGTATATCCCTGTTTTTATATAACACCTGGTATTATGATAAAAGCAGTTAAGAAACACGAAAGAATCCATTTAGAAGTTGTTTATCTTGTTGATAGATGCATAAAGTCTGCCCTCCAGGGAATGTATCTGATTCATGAAGGAGACGGGGGAATGAACGGGGCAGGTCATTCTGTCAGGCATCCTTGTCTGAAAGCTTGCTGGCATAGCTCATCGCTTTGCCCAGCATTTCTGCCAAAACAGAGGTATCAATATCTGCAAGTTTGTTTATATACACACAGCTTTTGCCTGATGTGGTCTTGCCCAACCGTTTAAGATAGCTTTGTAGTTCCGGCTCGTCCAAATAAAGATGCAGCGTGATTTTTCTTTTCGTCACAGAAAAGCCGGTAGCATAGATCTCCCCACTGTATCCGGAGGCGCAGCGGTACTTGCAGGTTCCATAGCCGATAAACTTTTCTCCCCATACCACGGGTGGTTTCCCAACGGTTTTCTCAAATATATCCAGCAAAGTTTTTGCGTCTGCTTGCTTTTTCTCATCCGGGATTGAGTCAATTACTTGCATTGGGTCTTTATCAGTAGGCTGGGTTTTCAATGTGTATTTACTTTTCATCTTAGACTCCTTTGGTTTTAGTTTGGGTATTCCGTTTACGTCTCACAGCATTTTGCCGGATCGCAGAATCAAAGGTAACATACTTACATTATTCTTTCGGAGTAAAGTGTTTATGCGTAAAAAATAATTTTATGGTATTTATCAAATAGTGTCGCCAGAATTTGATCTTCCATTTGCTATTGAAAAATGATAATGATACGTCTTTGCTGGATTACAGCGAAATAATAAGATTATCAAATGTGGTGGCTGATTTTGTATTAGACAGCGGGCGAAGAGTTTATTAAATTAAGTGTACTTTTAATTTTGCAGAGTTTATAAGGTCTGGTATCTGGCTTTCATATCTATTACTTTGCTTTCAATCAACCGTATCGTGGCTGTAAATTCATCATCCGCTTTGCCGGTTGGGTCCGAAAGCCCCCAATCTTCACGATATTTGCATGGCATGGCAGGACAGGCAACATTGCATCCCATAGTAACGACGATATCAACCTCTGGAATATCTGATATCAATTTAGGAGCCTGTGATTTTGTCATATCAATGCCATAGATTTTTTTAACAAGCCTTACTGCATCAGGATTAATATTTTGTGCGATCATTGTTCCGGCAGAATAACATTCAAAATCCCCGGCTGCAAAGTTTTTGCAAAGTGCTTCTGCAATCTGTGACCGGCATGAGTTATGTACACAAATAAATGCAATTTTTATTTTCATTCTATTCCAACCTCATATTCATAAATTTCGATATGAAAACAATAACACTAAAAGCGACTGATGTCAATTTGATATTTTGTGTATAGAATATTTTATGAGTGTGATCTCGGAGTTAAAACGTCTTACCGGACGTCTCTATCTGTTTTCTTTTAGTGCCTGAAAAAGTTCAAATTGGCTTAAAATATCCAAGATTAATTCGGATCTTCTTGAAATAATAATAATTAACATAAATTTAATCCTAAAAACCTTAAAAAAGCCTGTGCTATAATAAATGTAGATACAAAAATGGAAGGATTTTCAGGGTTACTCTAATGAATATTCAGAGAGGAGAAGGAAGAGATGAGGAAGAAAAATATAAGGAAGGAATATATGAAACGTAAAAGATATTTTGAACTTGGAAAATCTAAAAAATTAATCATTATATTATTAGCAGCAGCTATGATAGGTAATCAGTCTGTTGCATATGCAGAAGCCGGTGGGGATTTTGATATTAAGGATGAAACAAATTTGAAGAACGCAGAACTTCCCAGTGCAGATGTTTTTAATGTTGATTTTTCAATTGGATTGGAGGACCGATCACCAATGCAAAATCAACTGGGAAAAACATTGGGATCTCCGGAAATTGCTAATGACAGGGAATTGAATAAAAATATTGCAAATTTTAATGGAAGGTCAGCATATATTTATTCTTTTGGAAAGAAAAATTATGATAAAATCAGCCAGAATTTAACAATGGAATGTCTGGTAAAGTTTAAAGATATTCCAACCGGTGAACATGAGTTTTTCTCTAATCAGGAATATGGGGGCATTGGTTTAGGGTTAAATAATGGTATGCTTACTTTTTTTGCGCATGTAGATGGAAATTACCGGCAGCCTGAAGCAGAAGTATCTGCAAATCAATGGTATCATATAGCAGGGGTGGTAGATGGCAAGGAAGTAAAGCTGTATGTGAATGGAGAGCTAAAGGCAGTAAATACAGATGCATGGAATACAGGAATACAATTCCCTTCCTCCACAGATGCCTGGAATATGGTCTTAGGTGGAGACAGTACGGTAGATGGAAGTGCAAATTTCTTGTCGAATGTAGATATTGGATTTGCCAGAATATACAGTGAGGCTTTATCAGATGAACAAATCAGTATTATGAATGAAAATGCGTTTGAAGGAGCAACAGTAGAAGCAGGCAGCCAGATAAATCTTGGATTGATTGGATCTTCCGGTATCGCAGAAGAGGCTTCCTGGAATCTGAATATCCATGGAAATAAAAATAAATCAAATGATATAGACAAGATCGAGTATGATATTGTTTATGATAACACCCTTATGGAATATAAAAATGTGCAGCATCTAAAAGAAGGTGTTACGATTACAGAAGAAGAAAGCGGAAGACTGCATGTTGTTTCTGAAATGGATCTATCAACAGAAAGTTTCCATAATTATAACGCTACCAGAATGGGAAAATTAAACTTTAAGATAAAAGGAATATCGGATTCTGTTACGACGACAGTATATACGGATAATTTCAAAGCTTATTCTTCAAACAAAGAGGTCACAGAAACTTTGGAAATGCTTCCAAAGGCCGAAAAAGAGATGTGTCTCTATGGGAAAAATATGCTTGATGTTAATGAGGACGGGATTATTGGTGCAGGAGATATCGCACTTGCTGAGGACAATTTAAAAGCTGCCGTCGCTGGGGAGGCATCCATTTATCCATACAAACATGCCGTAATTCTCACAATGGACGGCTCAGGTAATGTGTGGGATCCGGACGCAGTATACTATGCCCCAAATAATGATGTAATACCTACGAAGCATTCGGATCCGGAAACAATGGGCAAAAGAAAAAATACATATGCAATGAAACTTATGAATGAAGAATTTGCAGCCAGTTATACTGCCCAATCGACTGTGCCGTCTATTTCGGCGCAGAACTACTTCTCAATTCTTCATGGGATTCCATGGATGGACGTACCAGTAGATTATCAAATCGATAATGATATGGCAAGTGTCAGTTATTATACGGATTATGGAAGAAAAACACCGCTGTATCCTTCTGTTTTCAAGGCGGCTGAAGCTGCATTTCCAGAACGTCAGAATGCGGCATTTACTGAGTGGGCAGAGATTATGGATGGTATTATTGAACCGGATGCTCCGGTGATATGCAGCGTTTCTGAATCTCAGAGAAGTTTTTATGATGTAGCAGATTATATTAGGAGTAAAGAATATCAAAATACGGCAGTGGTATATATGCAGAATGACTGGATGGATCATGTAGGACATGGAAGAGGGTATTATTCGGATGTGTTCTGGGATGAACTTCAGCAGTATGATGATCAGTACAAAGCAGTTATTGATGCCTTAAAAGAAAGCGGAGAATATGATGAAACCCTGATTGTAACGAATGCTGATCATGGTGGAAGCGGTTATGGGCATGGTTCTCTTGATCCATCGAATATGGATATATTTATAGGAGTAGGGGGACAGACAGTTAATTCGGGAACTCGCTTGCAGGGAGGTACAAATGCGGATATTTCCCCTATGGTTTTGTCAGCGCTTCGCATGGAAGTACCGGAGTCTATGACAGGCCGGGTATTTGACGAGAACATGTTTCTTACCCAGGAAGAGATGAGTAAGAAAAATCGTGATATTGAAAAAGTTGTATTAGAAAGAGGGAAAAGCACAGCGGTACTATCTCTCGAAAATCAGAAATCAGATACAAGGGTGATAGATGCAGTTATTGAATTAAATGGTGCAGAAGTTGATGATGTTCGTATAGACAATGGTAATATTCTTCGGCAGGAAACGGCAGACGGGAAGCTGAAACTGACTATTTCTTATGAAAGCCAGCCAGAGCGCCTTGCTGAAATTACCTATATATCAACAGGCGATGCGCAATTGGCACTGGAAGAGATTATGCTTGGAACAGAGGCGGGAAAAGAAATTTACCCTGATATATTGAATACCGTAGAGAATGATGATCCTGAGCCACCAGTTTCAGCTGATTTAAACAGTCTGAAGCTTGCAGTGGGCATGGCTGAGAAATTAGAAGCGGAGCAAAAAGAAAATATATGTTTTACAGATGAAAGCTGGAGCAAAGTACAGGAAGCCCTGGATATTGCAAGAGGATTGCTGGAAAACCCGGAAGCAGCACAGGCAGATGCTGATGAAGCTTTCCTGAATCTGATTACGGTATGCAGCCTTTTAGAGGAAGGGGTGCATAAAGCAGGACTAAAGGCGACGATAGAGGGGACGAAAGCGATCCTGGATGACGAGGCGGGACTGTCGGGGTATGCCCTGGAAAGTATTGAGAAAGTAAGAACTGCACTTGCAGAAGCTGAAAAAGTATTGGCAGAGACCAGTGCGGATCAGCAGACGGTCAATGAAGCAAGCCGGAAATTGATGGATGCAGTTACCAGTTTGATGGTGAAAAACGAGGGGACAAGGCTGGAAATCCTGATTCTAAAAGCAAATGAACTTTTGAAAAATAAAGATAAGTATACGCCTTCAAGTGTGCAGGCGCTGGAACAGGCATTAGAGGCAGCAGAGGCTGTGGCTGGTAACAGCCAGGCGGCAGATCTACAAATCAATGATGCCTATAACAAACTGGCAGAGGCTATGACATCACTTGTGAGAAAAGCGAACAAAGAGGAACTGAAGAATGCTCTGGACAAGGCAAATGAGATCCTGACTAATACCGGTAAATATTTAACGGAAAGCATTGCCGGGCTGGAAGCAGTGATAGATGAGGCTCAGGCAGTTTATGACAATGAAGATGCAGACAGCAATAAAGTAGGAGAAACTCTTAAAAAACTGGTCAATGAGATTCTGAAGGCGCGTTTGATGGGAGACGTGGATATGAACGGAAAGGTGAATACCGCTGACTCTTCAAAGGTATTAAAATCTGTGGCAGAGCTTGAAGAACTTACGCAAGAGCAGCATAAAGTGGCGGATGTGAATGGTGATGGCATCTCTGACGGTACTGACGCAACGTTTATATTAAAGTATGCAGCCGAAAGAATAACGGAGTTTTAGAACAGGTTAAATTTTCTTAAAATAATCCAAAAACTACAAAATAATACAAGTAGTAACCCATAATGTCTTGATAAAATATTAGATTGCCTTAATATAATCCTAAAGCTATCCGTGTCCTTTATGGTAATATATTGTCAATAGAAGTAAATTATTTCTTCAATAATTTTAATGAGCGTCAAGGGATAAAAGGTACATATTAATCAGACTCTGATGCCAGAAAATGAAAAGGAAAAGAAAATATGAAAAAAAGTGGAAAAAAGTTTACAGCAGGGATATTAATCGGTGTATTAGCGGCTTCGTCTCCATTTTCAGCTTTGTCCGGGACCATAAATGTGCATGCAGAGAGTATCACGGAAGACGAGCCTCTGACTCAGGAAATGCCGGAGTCCAATAAAGGATTCAGGAGCAGCAATGCAAATGTTGATGAAAATAAGTCTGCTGCGGACAGCCTGAAGCTTGCAGTAGCCGAGGCTGGGAAGTTAGAGCAGCAGCAGAAAGATTACAACTGTTTTACAGCGGAAAGCTGGGAAAGAGTACAAGAAGCATTGGATGAAGCAAGAGCAATACTGGAAAAGCCGGAATTAACCCAGGAAGAGATTGATAAGGCTTTTCTGAAACTGATTACGGCTTGTGATCTTCTGGAAGACAGCGTACAAAAAGTAGGGCTGAAGACGGCGATCGATGGAGCCAAAGCTATTCTGGAAGACGGTGCGGAGCTGTCGGGCTATACCCCCGAAAGCATTGAAGCAGTAAAGGCTGCACTTGCAGAAGCGGAAAAAATATTTGCAGATATCAGTGCGGATGCGCAGACGGTCAATCAGGCAAGCCGGAATCTGATGGATGCCGTTACCAATATGAAAGAAACAAAAAAGCCGTCAAAGGCAGATTTGAATAGGAAAATTTCAGAAGCGAAAGCTATTAAAAAAGGCAGCTATACCGATGCTTCCTTCCACGCTTTAACCGTTGCCATTGCAGAAGCAGAAAAAGTTGCAGCAGATCCAAATGCAACCCAGGCAGCGATTGATGCCCAGGTAAACGCACTGAAGAATGCAATCAGCAATCTGAAAGTAGAAATACCACAGCCATCGAAGACAGCATTATATGCAAAAATTGCGCAGGCAAAAGCCATTAAGATCGGCAATTATACAAATGCATCCTATAGCGCGCTGACGGCAGCCATTGCAGCTGCAGAAAAAGTTGCGGCAGACCCGAAAGCAGCACAGGCAGCCATCGATGCACAGACTGCAGCGCTGGCAAAAGCAATTCAGGGATTAAAAATTGACGCAGACAAAGAAGCGGCTGTACAAGTAAAAGCTGCAACAGTTACCGCAAAAGCTGCAAATCAGGCTTCCAGATACATTAAATTAAGCTGGAAGAAAGTTTCCGGAGCGGATGGCTATGTTGTAATGAACAAAACCGGCAAAGGATGGAAAACAATTAAAACAATTAAGAAAAACAGTTCCACATCCTATGTTTACAAAAAAGCAGAACTTGGCAAGAAATATACTTTTGCAGTAAAAGCATACAAGAAAGCAGATGGAAAAACAGTTTATAGTAAGTATAAAATAGTTACTATAAAGGCGGTTCCTCAGAGTCCCACAATAAAAGCAAGAGAATTGAAAGGAAACATCAGAGTAACCTGGAAGAAAGAATCTTCTGCAGTAACCGGATACCGTATTTACAGGAAGACAGGTAAAAAATGGAGCCGCATCGGAGTTGTTAATGGCAAAACTACCAGATTTACAGACAAGAAAGTAAAAAAAGGTAAAACATATACTTACAAGGTACGTGTGTATAAAAAAGCGAATGGTAAGAATGTCTATGGTAAATACAGCAACGAGATAAAAGTTAAAGTAAAAGTAAAATGATCATTAAAAAATGATTGGGAAAATGCCCTGGTGAAAAATTAAAGCAGATCTGGCAGGCAGAAAGAAATTGCGGAAAAATTGTTTCTAAGACAGCCGCACGAAAAAGGGAATCAGCGATTGAATTTAATTAGCTGATTCCTTTTTTGTATAAATTCAACCCATTATGCCCGCCCAGGCACCTGAGTCTTGCCTTGAATATCAATTTGTCCGTTTCAAAACGTCGTCACTGTCGTGATGGGGGCGGGGCTGTTAGGAATAAGATTTTGCAAATTTTACTTTGATTTGTTATGATATACCCATAAGTATATTTTTCAGGAATGGGGTGAACGTTTGGAAATCAGAGTGTTGAATTATTTTTTAACTGTAGTACGGGAGGAAAGCATATCGAAAGCAGCAGCAGTACTGCATATAACACAGCCCACACTGAGCAGGCAGCTGGCCCAGCTGGAGCAAGCCGTGGGGGTTACGCTGTTCCACAGAGGGACACGAAAAATTACCCTTACCAGTGAAGGAATTCTGCTTCGCAGGAGGGCGCAGGAAATACTGGAGCTGGTTGACATTACAGAAAGGGAACTGGCGGAGCAGGAAGAGCTGATTGAAGGGAAAATCTCAATTGGCTGCGGTGAGCTGGCATCCGTAGGAATTCTCTCGGAGCTGTTTGATACGTTCAGCAAAAAATATCCCGGTGTCAATTATGATTTATTTACTGCAAATGCAGATCAGATCAGAGATCGGATGGATAATGGCCTGACAGACATCGGGCTTTTACTGGAGCCGGTTGATATGGACAAGTATGATTTTATACGGCTGGATATGAAAGAGAGCTGGGTGGTACTGATGAGACCCGACGATCCCCTTGCCAGGAAAGAGTATGTTACAGCCGCTGATTTGTCCGGCCTGCCTATTATTATGGTAAGACGTCCCAATGTACAGAGTGAGCTGGCAAGCTGGTTTGGTGATTACTTCAAGGATCTGCATATACTCTTTACCAGCAATTTAAGTACCAATGGTGCGGTCATGGTATACCGGGGATTGGGATATTCACTGGTGGTTGAAGGGTCCCTGCCATTCCTGGATAAAGAAAAAATCTGTTACCGTCCGTTGTTTCCGGAATTGACAGCCACAAGTGTATTGGCGTGGAAAAGAGGACAGCCGTTTGGACCCGCTGCAGCAAAATTCATCGAACACATTAAATGCTTTTTAAGCATGAGTAAGACATAAAACATAGGTATTAGACATATGAAACCGCAAAAATTATAATGTAAATGTAGAGTAGAAAAATATTCTTCTCAGAACATTTACATTATTTTTTTCGATGAAAATGACGGAGGAGGTAATGCAGAAAAGACAGGAGCAGTGAAAATGTTTTCAAATAAAGATTTAAGAAAGTTGATTTTCCCGCTTGTGATTGAGCAGGCGCTTGTTATGATGGTAGGGATTGTGGATACCGTGATGGTGTCCTATGTTGGCGAGGCGGCAATTTCGGGTGTAGCTCTGGTTGATATGATAAATTATCTGATTATTGTGGTACTTTCAGCCATTGATACGGGAGGTGCGGTAATCGTATCCCAATATCTGGGAAGGAAGGATAAGAAAAATACCGGCCGCTGTGCCAGCCAGCTCCTTTTGGTCACTGTGCTGCTATCAATAGCCATTATGGGAATCTGCCTTGTGTTCCATACAATGATATTAGAGCTTTTGTTTGGGGCGATTGATGCAGATGTAAAAAAGGCGGCAGTCACTTATTTTCTGATCACAGCCCTTTCCTTTCCGTTTCTGGGAATCTATAATTCGTCAGCTGCCATCTTCCGCTCCATGCAGAAAACGAAAATCACCATGTATGTATCTGTTCTAATCAATGTGATCAATATAGCAGGGGATGCCATTGGGATTTTTGTTTTGCATGCCGGAGTGGCAGGTGTGGCAGTACCTACGCTGGTCTCCAGAATGGCAGGTGCGGTGATTATGCTTGCTATGTCCTTTAACGAAAAAAATCAGGTGTCCGTGAAGATGAGAGAAATCTTTGCCTGGAATAAAGAGACCGTTAAAAAAATCCTTCGGATTGCGGTTCCAAATGGTATAGAAAATGGCTTGTTTGCCTTGGGAAAAGTGCTTGTCACCAGCATTGTGGCATTGTTTGGCACATACCAGATTGCCGCCAATGGTGTGGCAAACGGCATTGACCAGATTGCAATCCTGGTAGTAAATGCCATTAACCTTGCCGTGGTGACTGTGGTAGGGCAGTGCAGCGGGGCAGGAGAATATGACCAGGCCGAAAAGTATACAAAAAAACTTATGAAAATATCTTATATCGCCACGGGAATCCTTGGTCTTGGAGTTTGTCTGCTGCTGCCGGTAATTCATGGATTTTATATAATATCGGAGGAGACGTGGAAGCTGGGCTGCATTCTGGTTGTGATGCATAATGTGTTGGCATTTTTACTTCACCCCACTTCGTTTAACTTATCTAACAGCCTTCGGGCATCAGGAGATGTAAAGATAACCATGTACATTGGGATCGGATCTATGCTGGTGTTTCGGTTGGGAACGGCTGTTTTCCTTGGGATCGTTTGCAATATGGGGATTATTGGTGTATGGATTGCCATGGGCATGGACTGGCTGGCACGTTCTGTTGCATTTTTAATCCGATATAAAAGTGGGAAGTGGAAAAAAATTCAGGTGATATAAAGTACTGATACCTATATTTAATGAAACAATAATACAATCTATTATAATTAACAGTAATAATTTTAGGGCACGGGTTTCCGTGCCCTATTTTTTTACCTGGGATAAAGGAGACCATAGAAGTAGGAACAGACACATATCGCTTCCGGTATCAGGGAGCATTACAGTAGGAATTGAATTTGCAGCTTGCTAAGAGTGTTTAAAGATTATATGGTTCTGCAGCGCAGAAAGCCGATTGCAGTCTGGTGAATAAGCTGGAAAGGATAAAACGAATAGTATAGATGGCAAAATAACTAAGAAAAAATATAAAATAATAGTAGAAATCAAAAAATGTTGTAAGAAGTAGCCTTAAATTAATGAAAAATAGTAATAATCAAGAAATTTGATATAACATAAAAGAAAATTCTCTGTGATCATATATAACCTTTTGCTATAATGTGACTTGTAAATGAGAAGGGCAAGACCCTTACGAAAAATGAAAATATAGGAGGATATTAAACATGAAAAAGAAAGTAATTAGTGCTTTGTTAGCAACAGCTATGATCGCTAGCATGATGGTGGGATGCGGTAACAACTCTGCTGAAACAACAGCAGCAACAAAAGCAACAGAAGCAGCGACAACGGAAGCGGCAGCAACAGAGGCAGCAACAACGGAGGCAGCAACAGAAGAAGCAACAGAAGCAGGAGAAACAGTAGCGACAGAATCAGAGGCCGCTAGTGCAGCAGCAAGTACAGTTGCAGATCTGGGGAATCTCGAAGGTAAAAAAATTGGAATCTGTATTTATAAATTTGATGATAACTTCATGACTCTTTACAGACAGTACTTAGAGCAGTCACTTAAAGATGCTGGTGCAGAAGTAACAATGATGGATGGAAAGAATGACCAGTCAGAGCAGGTAAATCAGATTGACAACTTTATTACACAGGGAGTTGATGCTCTTATCCTGAATCTGGTACAGTCCTCAGCAGCAGAGCAGATTGCAGACAAATGTGCAGCGGCTAACATCCCAACGGTATTTATTAACCGCGAACCAGAAAAAACGGAGCAGCAGAGATGGGCTGACGAAGGAATTCAAGCTGCTTACGTTGGAGCAGATGCAAGCCAGTCCGGGACATTCCAGGGCGAAATGATTTTGGAAACAGCTAACGGTGGCGATATCAACGGAGACGGAAAGATTGGTTACATAATGGTGCAGGGTGACCCGGAAAACATCGATGCACAGCAGAGAACAGAATTTTCTATAAAGGCACTGACAGATGCGGGTGTTGAAGTAGATGAACTTGACATTCAGCGTGGTGACTGGGATCAGACAAAAGGACAGGAAATTACAGCAAACGCTTTAACAGCAAATGGCGATGCAGTGGAAGTTGTTTTCTGTAATAATGATGCAATGGCTCTTGGAGCAGCACAGGCTATCTCAGCTGCAGGAAGAACTGTGGGAAAAGACATTTACCTGGTAGGCGTAGATGCGCTTACAGATGCTTTGGAAAAAATTGTAGCAGGCGAAATGACGGGTACCGTATTTAATGATCATATGTCTCAGGCTAACAAAGCAGCAGAAGTTGTGAACATGATGTTAGGTGGAGAAAAGACAGATGTGTATTACGGTGTGGATTATGTGAAAGTAACACAGGATAATGCACAGGACGTTTTGGACATTCTGAAATAATTTATAAGTCAAATAATTGCAATAACCGTCGGGGTGTGCGTTATGCATACCCTGTCTTTAGGGAAGGATGGTGTATGGATGAGCGAGTATATGTTAGAGATGCGCGGCATTTCAAAAAGCTTTCCAGGCGTAAAGGCACTAGATAAGGTAAGTCTCAAAGTAAGACCGGGTACGGTGCACGCACTAATGGGAGAAAACGGGGCCGGAAAATCCACACTGATGAAATGCCTCTTTGGTATTTATAAAATGGATGAAGGCGAAGTAATTTTTAATGGTGAAAAGGTAAATATAATCAATGCAAATGATGCTCTGCACAAAGGTATTGCTATGGTACATCAGGAGTTACAGCCAATACCTGAGAGAAGTATAGCAGAAAATATTTTCTGCGGACGCTATCCTATAAAAAAATATGGTGTACTTCAGGTAATTGACCATAAAATGATGTATGAAGAGGCGGATAGACTATTAAAAGAAGTACATATGGAGTACGACCCTAAAGCAAAGCTGGGAGGCCTATCTATTTCGCAGATGCAGTCGGTAGAAATTGCAAAGGCTGTATCAGTAGATGCAAAGATTGTAATAATGGATGAACCTACTTCTTCGCTGACGGAAACAGAAGTTGAGGCACTTTTTAGGATTATTAATGAATTAAAGAATAAGGGCGTATCCATTATCTATATTTCACATAAAATGGATGAAATTCTACGAATTTCGGATGAAGTATCAATTATGCGTGACGGGCAGTATGTAGGTACATGGGCAGCAAAAGATATGACTACAGATATGATTATTGCCAAAATGGTAGGACGGGAACTGACAAATATTTATCCACCGAAGGATAACAAACCAGGTGAAGTAATCTTGAAGGTAAATGGGCTGACAAGTATTTTACCAAATTCTTTTAAAGATGTAAATCTTACTTTAAGAAGAGGAGAGATTTTGGGATTAGGAGGTCTGGTAGGTGCTCAGAGAACAGAACTGATGGAAGCTATCTTTGGAATTCGTCATGTTGCTTCGGGCGAGATTACATATAAAGGAAAACCATTAAAAATAAAAAGACCTCAGGATGCGATTCGAAGTGGAATCGGCCTGATTACGGAAGATAGACGAGGGACAGGTATCTTTGGAGTGCTTTCTATTGCAGATAATGTTGCAATTGCTTCCATTGAGCAGTATTTAGATGCGGGATTTATTTTAAATAATAAAAAAGTAGAGAAACTGGTACGGGATAATGTAGCGAAGCTTAGTATTAAAACACCAAGCAGTAAAACTCAGATACAGTCACTTTCCGGTGGGAACCAACAAAAGGTAATTATCTCCAGATGGTTGGCAAATGATCCGGATATCCTGATCATGGATGAACCAACCCGTGGTATTGATGTCGGTGCAAAATACGAGATTTATCAAATTATGATTCAACTGGCAAAACAGGGAAAAGCAATTGTTATGATTTCATCAGAAATGGCAGAGTTGATTGGAATGTCTGATAGAATTGTAGTTATGTGTAATGGAAAGGTTACTGGAGAGGTGGACGATAAAGAAGCTACACAGGAAAAAATTATGCAATTTGCAACTCGATTTGAATAGGAGGATATAAAATGAATAAAGCAAAAAGTTTTAATATAAAAGAATTTATTTTCAATCATGCCATTGTATTTATTCTTTTATTGCTGGTTTTATTCGTTGGAATTACGAAGAATAATTTCTTCTCAATGAATAACTTCAATAATGTGTCTACTAACGTGGCGGTACGTTTCATTATTGCGCTTGGTGTCAGTGGTTGCCTGATCACGAAAGGTACAGACCTTTCAGCAGGTCGAATGGTAGGTTTGGGAGCATGTGTAGCTGGTACTTTGCTTCAAAAAGCCGACTATAGTGGAAAGTTTTTCCCGAATATCGGTGAAGTAAATATTTTTATTGCACTTTTAGCAGCAGTAGCAGTTTGTGCTGTATTCGGACTTTTTAATGGACTTATTATCGCATACTTTAAGGTGCCGCCGTTTATTGCCACACTGGGTATGCAGACAATTGTTTATGGTATCTGTTTGGTATACACGGGGGCAGATCCATTAGGCGGTTACTCAAAGATTTATACAAATGTAGCGACTGGAAAGATTGGAGTACCATATCTGTTCTATATAGCTTTGTTAATTGGACTTTTAATGTGGTTCTTATATAACAAGACACGCCATGGTAAATATATGTACGCAATAGGAGGTAACGAAAATGCAGCAGAGGTATCTGGCGTAAATGTAAAGAAAACACTGATTCTCATCTATGTATTAGCGGCATGTCTATATGCACTGGGCGGATTCCTGACAGGAGCAAAAGCAGCTGGGGCAACAGTAAATACAGGATTAGGATATGAGTTGGAAGCAATCGCAGCATGTACTATTGGCGGTGTATCTACCAATGGTGGAGTTGGTAAAATTTCAGGTATCTTTGTCGGTGTACTTGTATTTGAACTTCTAAAAGTATCTTTACAGTTCTTAGGAGTGGATCCATCTTACCAGTATATTGTACAGGGTCTTGTAATTGTTATTGCAGTAGCTGTTGATCTTAGAAAATATCTGGCAAAAAAATAAATAATGTATGTGTGGGGCGTCTTTGTGACGCCCTATATTACGTATAAGAATTATGTAAATTGAGCAAAATTTTAAAAGTGAGGAAATGCTATGGTTGATGACAGAATAGACGAAGAGAGCACTGAAGAATTGACGGAACAAGAAAAAGAGAAGCTATTGGGTGAAGCAGCCAGTGAGCGAAAAAATGCAAAAGAACGTTTTTATGACAAAGTGCCTTTAAGTTACAGACAGGTAGATATTTTGACAAAATTATTATTGAGTATATTTGTGATCATGATGTTTTATTTCATCATTACAAGTAAGGTTTGGGGGTAGAAGAAATGGGGCTTTATAGTGTGATGCTGGTAGATGACGAAGAAGCGGTTCGACAGGCAATTGCAAAAAAGCTAGACTGGGAGCAGATTGGTTTCCAGGTGATTGCAACCGCGGAAAATGGAGAGGAAGCTCTGGAACTGGCAGAGAAGCTACGGCCAGATGTGGTGATGACCGACATTAAGATGCCTTTTATGGATGGTCTGACCTTTTGTCATCGGTTGAAGGAAGGTCAGAAAAATATAAGATTAGTTATCTTTTCTGGATTTGATGAATTTGACTATGCGAAAGAGGCTATTAAATTGGAGGTAGAGGAGTATGTTTTAAAGCCAATTGATTCAGAACAGCTAAGTAATGTATTTGCAAGAATTAGGAAAAGTCTGGACGATGAGGTAGATGCCAAAAGAAATCAGGATAAATTATTTCGATATTATCTTCAGAGCCTTCCTATAATGAAAGAGCAATTTATGGCGGGACTTCTGGAGGGAAGGATTCTGAATGAACAAATTAAGGAGATGAACCGTACCTATGAGGTGAATCTAGAGTCGGACTTTTATGCAGTTGCTGTATTTCGAACCGATGCACATCATCAAGAACTGCTAAATCTTTCTCTAAAGCAGATTGTATATGAGAATATGGATGATGAGTTCGATATACGTAGTTTTGTATATCTGGACGCAGTTGTGGTGATATTGATGCTTAAAGGTGAAAAGCATTTTGCAAAGGCTATCAGGGAACTTGATCAGATTTGCAAGAGTGCTCATAAGCTGTTGGAAGTAAATGTGACTGCAGGTATTGGACAGATGGTGAAAATTCTTGGAGATTTAATGGTTTCTTATAGAGGAGCGCAGGATGCTGTAGATTATCGGGTACTTCTGGAACCAAATCAGGCAATCTTTATTAAAGATATTCAACCCTTTATTAACCACGATTTTAGATTAGAAGAGCAGGATATTCAAGAGGTTATGAAAGCGGTAAAACTAGGGAATAAACAAGAACTAAAAGTTGCCGTGGATGCGTTGATCTATAAGCTTAAAAACTCTAATATATCGCTTCCCAGATTTCAGGTTGCAATTATGGAACTGGTTACGGGTCTTGCCAAACTTGGCAGGAGTTATGATTTGAATTTAGAGGAGGTATTTGATGGCGAAATAAATTTTTATCAGGATGTCGGAAAATTTGAATCTCTGGATGTTCTGGGAGAGAGGTTGTATCAAACCTGTTTCAAATTCCACTCCTTCATACATCAGGAACGGATAGATTCTACCAAGATGCTGACGGAGAAGGCAAAGCAGTACATTGAAGAGAATTATGCGAAGAGTACGCTATCTGTGGATGTAATTTGCGCAAATTTAGGTGTTAGTGCTGCTTATTTTTCTACAATTTTTAAAAGGGAGACAGGTCAGAATTTTGTCAAGTATCTGACAAATATTCGAATGGAAGTCGCCATAGAAATGTTAAATAACACTCAGGATCAGACATACGTTATAGCGGGAAAGGTGGGATATACGGAACCTAACTATTTTAGTTACGTTTTTAAGAAAAAATATGGAGTATCCCCATCAAAATACAGAATGAGTATAATGGAGCAAAATGAAAGCTAAAATTAAAATCAGAATAAAAAAATGTTGGAATTATATTGCATATCGTTTCCGTACAGCGGGTATCAGTACGTTAATCTCTGCATCATTTTCTATAACAGCAGTAATTTCTATGGGATTTGCAGGTATCCTGTTGTATGGAAAGTTTAGCTCCAGCACGGAAGAACTGATTATTAAAAACAGCGAACAATTGGTTAATCAGGTGAGCTTGAATCTGGAGAACTATGTTAGAGGGATGATGCGGATTTCTGATTCCATGTATTATAGTGTCATAAAAAAGGTAGATCTCTCTACGGACAACTTAGATAAGGAAATGAATCTTTTATACGAGGCCAATAAGGATGACTTGATTAGTATTGCCTGTTTTGATGATAAACAGCAGTTGGTCGGGGCTGCACCGGTGGCCAGTATGAAAGAAAATTTAGATATCACCGTACAGGATTGGTATAAAAGAGCAAATGCCATGATAGAAAATCTACATTTTTCCACACCACATGTACAAAATTTGTTTGAAGACAGTGCATACCGCTACAACTGGGTGGTATCTTTGAGTCGTATTATAGAACTGACAGATGATGGTGATATCAGAAGGGGAATTCTGCTGGTAGATATGAGCTTCAGTGGAATTGAGCAGCTTTTTTACAAGGTAAATACGGATAGTGATGGATATATCTATTTGATTGGAGGTGAGGGGGAGATTATATATCACCCTCGTCAAAAGGCTATATATTCAAAATTAAATACAGAAAATAACTTGAGGGCAGCAACTTATGATGATGGTACGCACAGAGAAACTTTTGATGGCATAGAGCGTTCGGTAACGGTGAAAACGGTAGGATATACAGGTTGGAAAATTGTCAGTGTGGTTCCTACAGCAGAACTGTATCTGAGTCTGACCCAAATTCAATTTTTTGTTATTACAATTGTAATATTTGCTATTCTGTTGATGTCTATTTTAAATATGCTGATTTCAACCAGAATTGCTACACCAATTAAAAAATTAGAAGATTCAGTAAAGGAGCTGGAAAAAGGAAATCTGAGCCTGAATATTTATGAAGGAGGATCACACGAAATACGCCATTTGGGAAGGACCATTCGATCTATGGTGGTACAGATGCAAAAACTAATGGCAGATATTGTTCAGGAGCAGGAGTCTAAAAGGAAAAGTGAATTAGATGCTTTACAGTCTCAGATTAATCCTCATTTTTTATATAATACTTTAGATTCCATTGTGTGGATGATTGAGGTAGAACAATATAAGGAAGCTATCTCCATGGTTACAGCACTAGCCAGACTTTTTCGTATTAGTTTAAGTAAAGGGAAGACAATCATAACTATTTATGATGAACTGGAACATGCCAGAAACTATATGAATATTCAGAAAACACGTTATAAGAATCGGTTTGTATTTAAAATAAATGTTGATGCAGCCATCATGGAATACAGCACAATTAAGCTGATCATTCAGCCAATTTTGGAAAATGCCATATACTATGGAATGGAGTATATGGATGGAGATGGATTAATTGAAGTAAAAGGATATGAAAAGGATGGTGATATTTTTATAGATGTTGTGGACAATGGACTTGGGATACCCAAGGAAATGGTAGACTATCTTCTCACAGATAACGGACGAATTCATAAAAAAGGTTCGGGTGTGGGGCTGGTGAATGTTCATCAACGGATACGTCTATACTTCGGAAAACCTTATGGACTTGAAATACAGAGTGAACTGGATATAGGAACTACGGTCCGTATTCACCTTCCGAAAAAACCATTGTAAAAGGAGAATGCATATGACTAAAAAAAACTGGATAGTATTTGGCTGTCTTGTGGGAATGTTAATTTTACTTATGGTTATGGTTTATTTCTATATTGTTCCGACGAAGAGTACGGAGCCCAAGGTAGATATATCAGTGGTCGTATATGGAAGCAGTACAGGAAGATGGACGGCATTTAAAGAAGGTGTTAATCAGGCAGCAAAAGATCTGGGTGCAATGGTAAACTTTGTAATAATGGAGGGAACGGATGATTGTCAAGAGCAGAAGGAACTGCTAACACGCGAGGTTGATAATGGGGCTAAGGGTCTCGTAGTGGCAGTAGCTGACAGTGAAAAAATGTCAGATTACCTAGTAAGGATCTCGAACTCGGTTTCCGTTGTATTAGTGGAAAGTGAAATTGATTCAGAGAATGTAATTCCCTGTGTGAAGGCAGATGCCTATGAGATGGGGGAGGTACTGGCGAAGCACGTATTAGCTCAGACAGATGACGAAGAACTTATAAAAATTTTACCTGTGGAGGATAACCGTATGAACCAAAAAGAACGTCTGGAGGGTTTTATGGACGAAATGTCTGAGGCATGCCGAAAGGTAGAAAGGGTGGACAGACATGAGGAAAAAGATATACGCAAAATTATAGAAAAAGAAGAATCGGTGACCTTCGTGGCTTTAAATGACAAAATATTAGAACAAATTGCGGATATACTCGGTAATCGTCAATCAAATATAAAGTTGTATGGTATGGGAAGCAGTGAACGAATCGTATATGCGCTAGATCGGGGGGTAATCAGCGAAATTGTATTTCAAAACGAATTTATTATGGGATACGAAGCAGTAGATGCGCTGATAGGGAGTATGCGTAAAGAAGATTCAAAAGATATCAAGACAATTGCCCACCATCAGGTATCTACGGAAACACTTCATTTGCAGGAAAATGAACAGTTATTATATCCAATTATACATTAGTTACAGGAGGAGATCATGAAAAAGAAATGTACATGGAGCCTTATATTGTTTTGCACCTTTACGCTTCTAATGGGATGTGGGGGAGAGCTTAGTCGTGACAATGCAGAAACACCAAATAGTTTGAAAATAGGAGTAAGTGTCTATGATCAGTATGATACTTTTGTAGCTAGTTTGACCGAGTGTATGAAAACTGTAGCAAAACAAAAAGAAAAAAAGGAACGGATTACAATTAATATTGAAGTGGTAAGCGCGGGAGGGAAGCAAAGTGTACAAAATGATCAGGTGACGAGTTTTATTGATGCGGGGTGTGATATTTTATGCATAAATCTGGTAGATCGTACGGATGCTACGATGGTCATTGAAAAAGCAAAGAATGCAAATATTCCGATTATATTTTTTAATAGAGAACTTGTCCGTGAAGATCTGGAGAGGTGGGATAAACTTTATTATGTAGGTGCCATAGCATCTGAATCCGGAGAGATAGAGGGTAAAATTGTGGCAGATCTGTGCTCTGGAGGAAATGGAATTTCCAAATGGGATAAGAATAAAGATGGAAAGCTGCAGTATGTAATACTGGAAGGTGAAGCGGGGCATCAGGATGCATTGGTGCGAACTGAATATGCTATAAAGACCATTACAGAGGCTGGTATCAGCCTGGAAAAACTGGGAGATGAAATTGCGAATTGGAACCGGGCGCAGGCAAAGACTAAAGTGAATCAGTGGCTGGAGGGAATTGGCGATGAAATTGAGCTGATATTGGCAAATAATGATGATATGGCACTTGGAGCAATTGATGCATGGAAGGATGACGGCAGACAGGACTGGCCGCTCATTGTAGGAATAGATGGTACATATCCGGCATTGAAAGCTGTACAAGAAGGATATTTGAATGGAACAGTACTAAACGATGCTATAGGACAGGCGTATACCATACTTGAATTGGCATATTCACTGGAAATGAAAACGGAGCTGCCAGATGATGTGGAACTTACGGATCAAGTATATATACGTTTACCTTATCGAATCGTTACTGTGGATAATGTAGATGAAATACTGGAGACACAGGGCAGCCGAAATTCCAAATAACATCATCCAAAGAAATAGATTTTGGTTTCATGGCGAGATGTTAAAAATATCCTAATAATGAGAAGAATATCCGCTTTAGTTTATGCAAAACAGCAACTATAATTATTATAATAACAAAGAAAGCATAAACTAAAGGAGGAAATTTATTTATGAAGAAAAAAGTTTTAGCGGCGGTAATATGCACAGCAATGGTGTTATCTCTCTCGGCGTGTTCATTAACATCTCCGACAGCGGAAACCAGCACTGAAGGAAAGTCAACGGAGGCAGTAACTGATAATAAAGAGACTGAGGCACCAAAAGAAACGGCTAAAGCGGCTGAAGCGGAGGTTACCCTTGTGTTTGCCGAAGTCAATCCGTTAGATACAATTGCAGGACAGATGGATTCAGCGTTTAAGGAAAAAGTAGAAGAACTCTCAGGTGGTACTATCAAGGTAGATATTCAGGCCAGTGGTGTATTGGGATCTGAGAACGATGTTCTCGACACAATGCTTGGTGGTGGTGAGACGATCGATATGTCTCGTATTTCAGCTTTCGCACTGACGAGCTACGGCGGTGAGAAATCAAAGCTGCTCTCCGTTCCGTTTACATTTGTAAGTCGTGAACATTTCTGGAATTTTGCAGAATCAGAACTGGCAAAGGAATTTTTAGCAGAACCTTCTGAAAATGGTAGCGGTGTTCGAGGATTATTCTATGGTGAAGAAGGTTTCCGTCATTTCTTTACTTCTAAGGAAATCACAGGACTGGAAGATCTTAAAGGCATGAAGCTTCGTGTTTCCAATGACCCGGTTATGAATGGCATGGTAGAAGGACTTGGAGCATCTCCGACGGTTGTCGACTTTGGTGAACTTTATTCAGCGTTGCAGACAGGTGTTGTAGATGGTGCGGAACAACCTATTGCTAACTATAAGTCAAACGCTTTCCAGGAAGTTGCACCTAATATGATTTTAGATGGCCATACGCTTGGCGCGGTTCAGGTAATCATTACGGATAAAGCATGGGATGCACTGACAGAAGAGCAGCAGGGAATTCTGACGGAAGCGGGTAAATACGCATCGGCTCTCAACAAAGAAGGATCAGAAGAAGCAGAGAACATAGTGTTAGAGGGATTGAAAGCGGAAGGCGTTAATATAATCGATGTTGATGATATTACACCGTGGCAGGAAGCTTGTAAAGATATCATTGAATCTTCTACAGCAGACAATAAGGATCTTTATCAGCAGATTCTTGATATGCAGTAAGGTATCTGGAAAGACATATATGTCAAAAGTTTACGGGCGCAGGAGAAAGAAGCTAAATCTTCTGTGCCCCAATTGTTTAGGAGGTTAATCAGCGATGACAAATATATTTTCAACAATCGATAAAATGAAGCCTATATATGATGCAGTATACAAATTTACACTGCTTTTATGCAAGCTGATTTTGGTCATTGATATTCTTATCACAAGTGTTACGGTATTAGGAAGATATGTTTCGTTTATACCGGATCCGGCATGGAGCGAAGAGATTGTATTGACTTGTATGGCTTATCTGGCAGTTTTATCAGCTGCACTGGCGATCAGAAACGGTTCACATATTCGTATGACCGCACTTGATAAATATATGCCCAAGAAAGTTGTGATCAGTCTTGATATAATAGCTGATATCGCAATTTTTATTCTGGCTATCGTTATGATTATAGTCGGATGGAGATACGCTGTAGAAATAGGATCAAAAGGATCCTATGTAAGCATAACCTGGCTGTCAAGATTCTGGAAGTATTTTCCCGTTCCTTTAGCCGGAGTAGCAATGGTTATATTTGAAATCGAAGTATTCTACCAGCATGCAAAAAAATTATTCACAAGGGAGGAAATAGCAGATGAATCCAGATAATATGGCTGTCTTAGTATTACTCGGTAGTTTTCTAATTATGATAATACTGCGTTTTCCGATTGCTTATGCGGTTGCGCTATCTTCTCTTTTGTGCCTGTTGAATCAGGGACTTCCGCTTACGACCATCTGTCAGCAGATGGTAAAAGGAATCAGCTCCTACAGTCTGATGGCGGTGCCGTTCTTTATTACCATGGGATGCCTGATGGGAGTGGGGGGCATCTCTGAGAAATTGATTGCATTGGCAAATGCCTGTGTTGGATGGATGCGCGGTGGTATGGCAATGGTTAATATTGTGGCTTCGTATTTCTTTGGTGGAATTTCAGGGTCAGCGGCAGCAGATACAGCTTCTATTGGTACCATCATGATTCCGATGATGGTAGAACAGGGATATGATGATGACTTTTCTACTGCAGTAACCGTTACGTCATCCTGCGAAGGGCTTTTGGTTCCTCCAAGTCACAACATGGTTATTTATGCAACGACAGCAGGAGGAATTTCAGTCGGAAGTCTGTTCCTCGCTGGTTATTTACCGGGTGCGTTACTGGCAGTTTCACTGATGGTTGGCTCTTATATTATTTCTGTTAAGAGACAATATCCGAAAGGCGATAATTTTAGTATCAGGAACCTGATCAAACAGCTTAGTGTATCTTTCTGGGCATTGGCTGCTGTACTGATTGTTGTATTTGGCGTGGTTGGCGGAATGTTTACGGCGACTGAATCGGCGGCGATTGCTGTTATTTATAGTTTGATCGTCAGTGTGTTTATCTATAAAGGACTGAATTGGAAAGGTGTATGGCGTACCCTGGGGCAATGTATTGATACCTTGTCGATTGTGTTGATCTTGATTGCAACATCCAGTATCTTTGGATATTGCCTGACACGTCTTCATGTGCCGGAATTAGCTGCAAATGCAATTATTGGATTAACGGATAATCCCATCATGTTAGCTATACTGCTGAATCTGATTCTTCTGGTTCTGGGATGCATTATGGATATGGCGCCGATCATTTTAATCGCAACTCCGATTCTTTTACCAATTGCGACTTCAATCGGAATCGATCCGGTGCAGTTTGGTATCATGGTAGTGCTAAACTGCGGCATTGGTCTTCTTACACCGCCAGTTGGCGCAGTACTATTTATTGGTTCGGCGGTCAGCAAGGTGCCGATGGAGCGTGTTGTGAAAGCAACCTTGCCGTTTTATATATGCATGATCATTACTTTATTACTAATCACTTTTATTCCGGAAATCAGCCTATGGCTTCCGACGTTGTTTGCATAAGAGTTGTAGTTTGAAAGTTTCTTGCAAACTACTTATTAATGCAGTATTGCAGGTGGGATCTGTGATATGCAGGAGGTATAAAGTATGAAATTTAAGTTCCTGTATGGAGTGTCAGCTTTGGATTTGTGGAAATTGACAATGTACAACCTGTACCGGTCAATGGCAGGAATGTGTAATATTATCTTCACAGTAGCATCGATTTTGCTGATGTACAGTTATTGGAATAGTGCTAATCTATCTGTTAAGATATTGATGTTTTTTGGATGCTGCCTGTTTCCATTGTTACAGCCCGGGATTATCTATTGGAAGGCATGGAAACAGGTGGCTGGGATGCCCCGTGTTATGGAATTAGGATTCGATGACTTCGGGCTCTATGTGACGGCAGACGGGCAGGATTCAGAAGTAAAATGGAAGCAAGTACAGGGAATGATCAAAGGACCTCGGATGATTGTAATTCGAATCCACGGTAGAGAAGGCTTTCTGCTGCCGGATCGGGTGACGGGGGAAGTTAAAGATATTTTTTTAGAATATGTAAATAGAAGATTAAGAAAAGTATGAGAAGATTAGCATTAGTAAAGAGAATTGGAGATATCTGGAGGTCCATGACAATAAAAAAGAAGATTGGATCTTTTAGCACCATGGTATTTATCATTATTTCATTGGCTGTAATTTTTAATATTTGGACAGTTAAATTCTCCTTGGTAGACTTCAGTCGGATTTTGAAAGAAAATGCGATGAGCAGTGCACTTGTAGACGCGCTGGAAGAAGAAACTCTGTTATTTGAAGACTATATTAAGAATCCGAATGAAGAAAAGCGGGCAGAGTTAGATACGGCATGTGAAAGAACCAGGATCATGATCGCTAACCTGCCCTTTGAGTATTTCCCTGGAGAAGAATACCGCTATTCTAAGACGTGGTCGATTCGAAATAGTTATCCGGTCTATGCCGGTAAGCGAGAGGAGATACTAAGTAAACACGGGAATAGCGCCGATTATATAAGTGATTTGTATAAGGTTTATGAGATGCAGGGATACCAGCAGGATTATGCGCGGACGTTGATGCGATATACAATGGAGACGGGCAATGCGTCTTATCAGAACAAAATTCCTGTTCTTCAAAAAATTCTGATAACGGCAGTGGTATTTGCAATAGTCTTATTTTTGAGTATATGTAAATTGACAAATGTTTTGAATAAGACAATTATATCACCAATTATAAAGCTTGTTGAGGTGTCGAAAAAAATTGCTGAGAATGATTACACAGTGGCGGATGTGGAGGTTGAGAGTCAGGATGAGCTGGGCGAGTTAGTACATGCGTTTAATAAAATGAAATATGCAACAGGTGAATATATTCAAGCACTGGAAGAGAAGAGAAAGACAATGGATTTACTTCATACGAGGGAAATGGAACGTGTGGATCTGGAAAGACGCTTAGAGGCGATCCGATTAGATATGCTGAAGAATCAGATCAATCCGCATTTTCTCTTTAATACGCTGAATGTGATCAGCGGGATGGCCAAACTGGAGGATGCGGAAACTACAGAGAAGATGATTAAAGCGCTTAGTACATTGTTCCGTTACAATTTAAAGACGATGGAAGCAGAGGTTTCACTTACCAAAGAACTGTGTGTGATCAGAGAATATATTTATCTGCAGAAAATACGATTTGGTAACCGAATCAAATATGAAATTGTATGCCAGGTAGACAGAGATGAGGTCATGATTCCTTCTTTTACACTTCAGCCACTGGTGGAAAATGCAATTATTCACGGAGTTTCTAAAAAGGAAGAGGGTGGGAAGATTACAATCAATATTGAGGAGTGTGACCAGATACTGTGCATTACGGTTGCAGATACCGGTAGTGGAATAAAGCCGGATATCTTGGCAGGGTTGAGGCAGCAAATGGAGCAGGAGGGTGGCAATCTGATCGGAATTGGTTTGGGAAATGCTTATAAAAGAATCAGAGGAATGTATGAAAATAGTGAGTTTGAAATAGCAAGTAAACCCGATGTAGGAACGGTTATTACAATCAGGATTCCGCAATTATAGGGAGGGAAAAGCTATGTATCGTATACTGGTTGCAGATGATGAACCGATTGAAAGAGCAGTTGCCTGTAAGACTATTCAGAAGTACTTTCGGGAAGGGCTTGAGGTAGTATTGGCGGAAAATGGCAGAGAAGCTATTGAATTATTCAAAAAAGAAAAGTGCCAGGTTATTATTCTGGATATAGAAATGCCAGGTATTAATGGCCTCGAGGCAGCTAAGGATATTCGGGCAATTGATAAAAATTGTGCGATTATTTTTCTTACGGCTTTTGATGAATTTGCTTATGCCAGGCAGGCACTTACCGTACAGGCAATGGATTATCTGTTAAAACCAACCGAAGATGAGGAACTCGTGGCTGTCATTGAAGAGGCTCTTCGTCTGTTTGAGGAAAAAACAGCAGACTCTGGGCAATTTGAAAAGTTGGATGATGATACAGGTGCGTTTTGGGAATCTGGCGAAGAGAAGTTAGGAGATATACGGATCCATGCTGTCAGAGAAGCAATTTTAAACTATATAAGGTCTCATTATACAGAAGACATCTCTTTGCAGGATATCGCAATGTCAATGAAATATTCGGATGCCTATTTCTGTAAATTGTTTAAACAGTGTTTTGAAAAAAATTTCACTGCATATCTTTCTGAATTTCGAATTGAAAAAGCCAAAAGACTGCTTCGGGATGTTCGGAATAATGTTAAAGAGATTAGCGGTCAGGTGGGGTATCAGGACTCCAACTATTTTGCCCGGGTGTTTAAGCGGATAACTGGAAATACACCGAGTGAATATCGTACCCTGGCTTTGATCGGACAATCAGAAGATCAGGAATCAGGAGAATTCAGATGAGAAATAAAAATGCGGTTATCCGATCTATAATCAGAAGAAATAAAAAAGAGGTTATCGGCTCTATATTCGTAGTAGCAGCGGCGCTTATCATGGCAGTGGTTATTTTATGTCCTGGAAGGCAGGAGAAGAAGCCCGAGTTTATATTTTCTTATGCAGAAAATCAGACTAAAGACTATCCGACAACTATGGGCGGATACAAATTTGCAGAAATGGTGGAAGAGCAGACTGACGGCAGAATCAAAATACTGGTACAGGCAGAAGGAGAATTGGGATATGAAAAGGATGTTATTCGCCAGTTACAGATAGGAGGAATTGATTTTACAAGGGTTTCGCTGGCGCATTTAGCGGAGTATATTCCTAAACTAACGGTACTGCAAATGCCATATCTTTATACCAATTCAAACCATATGTGGAGGGTTCTGGATGGCCGTATCGGAGATGATTTCCTGAAATCGATTGACCCGAATGAGGTGATCGGTCTCTCGTGGTATGATGCGGGGGCAAGAAATTTCTATAATTCCGTTCGTCCTGTCAAGTCTTTAGAGGATATTGCCGGGTTAAGGATCCGTGTGCAGGAGTCAAGCCTGATGTCAGATATTGTAGAGGCACTTGGTGCTGAAGCAATACCGCTGGATTATGCGGATGTGTATTCAGGAATTCAACGGGGGGAGGTTGATGGAGCAGAAAATAACTGGCCCTCATATGAAACGATGGGACATTATGAAGTAGCGGGGTATTACACGATCGATGAACATACCAGAGTGCCGGAAGTTCAACTGTGTTCTGAAGTGACTTGGAATAAACTTACGCCGGAGGATCAGGTAATCATCCGTTCCTGCGCAGAAGAGTCGGCTTTATATGAACGGGAGTTGTGGCGGGCGCAGGAAATAAAATCCAAACATACAGCCATAGATAATAATGTGGAGGTTAGCGAGCTTTCAGCTTCAGAAAAAGAAAGATTTCAGGAGGCAGTAAAAAGTGTATATAAGAAATACTGCGCAGATTATATGGATGTAATAGAAGCGATTATTGAAGAAGGAAAGGAATAGAAAAAAGATCTTTTCCGTCCCATGGAGTGCCCTTATATCAGAATTGCCCATTGGTGAAATCGATGAAATATGCAATGTTACAACAAAAATCATGTAGTACATATTAAAGAACGACAATATCCAAAAAAATTGATGGTAGACAGGAGAAAAATGCATGTTGAATAAGTAAAAACGCTGATATAATTATATATTATCACGTAAGAAAAACGTCATTTTGTCAATTTGCCTACGATTCAAAATAAAATGGAAAGATTAATTATACAAAATATACAGTAATTTATACACGTATCACGATTGGTTTAGAACTGGATGTGATCCATTCCTGCCAATTTTGATATAGATTAATGATGTGTTGTAGAATGGTATTTGTCTATGACTACATTATACCAGAGAGGAAGGATTATGAGAATGAAGCGATTTAAAAGAATTTCGACAATGGCACTTGCAGTGACAATGGCGGTCAGTGCGGTAGCTCCTCAGGTCTCGCTTGCTGCGCCTCCGTCAGTGGAAGTGCAGGCAGAAGGGGGTTACGAGGAACGTTTGACTCCCTTAATGGGTTGGTCATCATGGAACGAGTTTGCAAACAATATCAGTGAAGATCTTTTCATCAGTCAGATGGATTTGATGGAAGAGTATGGGCTGATTGATGCTGGATACGAGTACTTTAACATCGATGATGGCTATCAGGGAGGTCGTGACAAGGAGACAGGACTTGTCACGCACAACAAAGAAAAGTTTCCAAATGGAATGAAGGTTATCGCAGATTATGCCCATAAGCTTGGAATGAAGGCAGGTATCTACACAGATATTGGTGGGGATACCTGTGCTTCTGGAGCTAATGGCGAAGGAGACAAGGATCACCACAATAAACCAGGTACCGGATTCGGTCTGGGTGTTGGTCTGCTGGATCATGAAGAAGAAGATTTAAGGCAGTACTTTATTGACTGGGACTATGATTTTATTAAAGTAGACTGGTGCGGCGGTCGTAATCTTGGCTGGAACAAATTCACAACGGGCTCAGACCACTACATCATGGT
This sequence comes from Robinsoniella sp. KNHs210, assembly GCF_000686105.1. Taxonomy (NCBI): domain Bacteria; kingdom Bacillati; phylum Bacillota; class Clostridia; order Lachnospirales; family Lachnospiraceae; genus Robinsoniella; species Robinsoniella sp. KNHs210. Next base: position 536,267 of record NZ_JMLZ01000001.1, on the reverse strand, counting down.
TGGTGATCTCATAGAAGAACTTCGGCAAGAAAAAAAGAAGGATATCATATATAATGTTTGTTGTTGGGAATTTCCTGGGGAACCTGTGGCAAACAGTCAGGCGGATTCCTGGCGAACCGGCGGTGACCTGTGGGCAAACTGGAACTCTGTCCTAAAAGCAATTGACAACGTTAAAAGTAAAGCACAATACAGCAAACCGGGCAAATCCAATGACCTTGATATGATGCAGGTTGGTCGAGGTCTTACCTATGAAGAAGATAAATCACACTTCAGTATGTGGTGTATGGCCGGAGCACCGCTGATGATTGGTGCGGATCTCAGAATGGTAACAGAAGAGACACTGTCGATTCTGAAAAATGAAGAAATGATCGCTGTTGACCAGGATCCCGCTTGTGTTGGTGGAACGGTAGTGAAAACACTTAACAATTTTAACGATGGCGACAGCAATACAATTGAGATCTGGAAAAAAGATCTGGGAGAGGTTGACTCTGCGACTAAAGCGATTGCTGTATTTAACCGTGCTAATGTGGCGAGAGAAGTTACTGTATCCTGGAAAGAACTGGGATTCTTCGGTGATGTAGTAGTCCGTGACTTGTGGCAGCACAAATATCTGAATGTAGATGATACATATACCATCACAGTTCCTGCACATGGAACAGTTGTATGGAAAGTACAGGGTGAGGAACCTGCAATCGGAGATAATGATGATTTAGAACAGAAGCCAAACGTTACATCCTTTGAGGTAGAGGTTAACAATAAAGAAACAAGCATGGATTTGTCAAATCTGGGCAACGCAGACTGGATTTATTATGGGAAATCGAATGATGTGACATTCCGTAGCAAAGCAGATGCAAAAGAAGAGCTGAAGTACAGTGGTGACATGCCATCCACTGTAAACAGTACGGATTATTATAATGATGCATATACGGCATATTCCTGGAGTGACGGTGCTCCTCAGATAAGTGGTTCTGGTGTAAAAGGCGGTCTTACTATCGGAAAGGCAATAGGTGCATTTGGACAGTTTGATGCACCGTCAGATTCCCGGGATCATGTATTGTACGTACCTGTTACCGGTTGGCGCTCCAACATCAAGATTGAGGTGCTGGTTAATGGCGAGGTACAAGATAGCTATACCCAGACAGTGAATGAATCACCGGGCGCAGGTAATCAGCCACGTGTGAATAAACTGGTAAAAGTAAACTATTCCACAGATATTCCGGCAACTGTCTCTGTCAGATGGACCATTGTGGGACAGAGTCAGAGCAATGGTAACACAGCAGTAGAAGGCGCTGCACTGTATATCAATCCGGATCAGGAAGTATCGACAAAAGTGTATACTGCAGTCAATGATGTATTAGCGGATGAAGTTGATCTTGCAGCAGAGGGAGTCATGGACTACGTTCAGTTTGGTGGAACTGATGGTGCAATCCTCATGGAAAAAGAAGGTGTAAATCAGCTGCCAATGTATACAACAGGAAACGACGCAGTTGTGAATACGGCGGATTCCGACATAACATATAAGGCGGGTGGTGCTACATCGAACAGGGGCGCTGTACAGACAGCGTTGAACAGCAGATTTACAGTGGCGCTGCCGGCAGTCAGTGAGATGACACAGGCAAAGATTTATGTTGGAGTCATGGATGCGGAAGTGGCTTTTAGCGCTCTTGGTCATTCTGATAAGGCAATGGGAATGAGTGGTAGGAATAATAAAGTTTACTCAGTTTATTATAAGAGTGCTGTACCGATTAACGTGAATGTGAAATTGGCAGCTACCCTGGGTTCAAATCCTCAGATGCGCCTGGATGCCGTGACATTAGCGAAATGTGCAAATACAATTGTATTAACCCCCACAGTAACACAACGCGATAATACAGTGAGCATTAGTACGCGTATCATTCGTCAGGGCAACAGTGCAGCGGCAAAGACGATGGAAGTAAAGATATATGATGACAAGAACATATTGAAAGATACAAAGAATGTAGATGTGTCAGATACAGCAGATACTACTGCGAACACAGATGTAGAATTAACAACAGGATTCATAGGTAGAGCAGAGATACGTATATTGGATGCATCCAACAATACGCTGAGCGATACCTTTCAGTATTACCTTCCGCTTGCTGGTCGTGCAGATAGTGGATTTATCGGACGTTATACAGCAGAGAAGCTGGTAAGTGAAGGCGCAATCCTGGTTGATGTACGTCCGGCAGATGAAGATCCGGAGACAAGAATTGAAGGCTCCTTAAATATTCCGCTGTCAAAGATCCTGGAGCAGGCAGAAAGTATTCTGACAGCTGCAGATGCGACAAAGAGTACTAATATCATCGTATACTGCAGAACCGGTAAGAGAAGTTCACAGGCACGTGAATTATTACAGTACATGGGATATGCAAATGTATTCGACATGGGTGGATACGAGACCTGGACCACAGATCCGATTATTACTTTTACAAACTATCAGGAAGTGATTTTGAATACCACAAAACAGTACATCACCATGAGTGGTGCAGAACTTGATAATGTAGAAATGAAATATTCCATTGGCGAGGATAGTACAATCACAGATGCGAAGATTTATGACGGACCGTTTACACTAAGCAGGAGTGAAAGAGTGAAAGCTTATGTGGAATTTGAAGGTAAAGAAGTATATCAGACATACAATGATTATCTGGTATATGTCAATGAGATTCCGGATGTAGAGAGTATGGATGGTAAATATTGCTCTGATTTGACACCGAAGTCTTATGATGTTGCATGGAGTAATGTACATAACGATAAGTCTGCGGATAATAAGACTATGAAGATTGGCGGACGTACTTTTAACAAAGGAATCTCTGCACACGCTCCATCCACAGTAACTTATTCCATACCGACAGGAATGAACCGTTTTGTAGCAGCAGCCGGATGCGACGATGAAGTAGGTGATAAGACAAATGCTTTTACGATTCTCTACAGCATCTACGTAGATGGAGAACAGATGGATCGCACCGTAAGAATGACATCCGGGAGATTTTATGTATTTGATATTGCGTTACCGGAAGGTGCCAAAGAATTGCAGCTTGTTGCAAAACAGGGTAACTCTTCCCTGCATAGCAACTCTGGTATGCATTCTGAATGGGGAATTGCACGTTTTATCAATGATTCGTCAGTTGTTAATAAGTCTGTGCTGAATGATGCAATCGCATCCGCAGAAGCATTAGAAGAGGCTGATTACACAGCAGATAGCTGGGCAGCATTAGCAGAAGCTCTGACAGAAGGAAAAGCAGTAGCATCGGATGAGAATGCCACACAGCAAGAAGTGAATGATGCAGCTGCAGCAATCGAAGCAGCAGTAGAAGCGCTTGTGGAAACTTCGGGTACAAGAGCTATTCTTGAATTTGATTTTTCCAATACGTCAACAGTTGACGATGTTACAAGTGTGGTTGGGATTGCTAATGGTGAGGAGGTTACTGCCATAGCAGAAAATCTAACTTTTGAAACAGATGAAGATTCGAACCATATTGCTGTTTTCCCAGTAGAGGGAGACGATACTCTGACAGGAATTAATTATACTCCTGGTGATAATGATCCGATGAAGAGTCTTAAAGCAGGAAACGGAGCTACGATTTCCATGTGGATAAAAACCAGTCAGGATACCTTCAACAGCACTTTGTTCGCTTATGGTTCACGTCAGAACGCAGGTGCAGGTGATCTTGGTGCAAGTCTTCAGATTATTGGAAGAAATAATAAGAGTGGAGATACTGTATTCTACCGAAATGCAGCCGGAAGCACCGGTGGACACAAGGTAGCAGGTGTTGGTAGTCCATATGAAAAGGATACCTGGCAGTTGGTTACGTTTGTTGAGAATGAAAATGGTACCGGAACACTTTATATAGATGGAGTGGAACGCGGAACTTGTGGATCCAGTGATAAGACTTTGCTAGGGTTTGCCAAAGATGGAAATACACCTGATCAGTATTATTTCGGATTCTTGCCTTATGAGATAGATGGAGATACACATTTTGTAGGTGCCATGGACAACATTACAGTTTATGACAAAGCATTTACAGCGGAGCAGGTAAAAAGCCTGTATGACGAAAGGTTTAAAGGGTCGGTGGATGAGGAAGCCGCAGATGCAGTAATGAAAGCAATAGAAGCAATTGATGAAGAGATTACAGAGGAGAAAGAGGCGGAGATAACTGCGGCACGTGATTCATATCAGCAACTGACCGATGCGCAGAAGCAGCTTGTTAAGCCAGAAATCCTGAAGAAGCTTACTGATGCAGAAGTAAGACTTGAAGATCTGAAAATTGAAAAGGCGTCGCTGAATGAAACAATCGCAACTGCAGAAGCATTAGAAGAAGCAGATTACACGGTAGAAAGCTGGTCAGCATTAGCAGCGGCACTGAAAGATGCAAAAGAGGTAGCAGGAGATAAGAAAGTTACACTGCAGGAAGTAGAGGATGCAGCAGCAGCAATAGCAGAAGCATTAGATACGCTTGTGGCAGCGGAGCCGGAAGTTGTAGTTGACAGGAAGGCACTGAAAGATGCAATAGCACAAGCCAATGCTATCTCTGCTGAGGCACTGAAGCAGTATACAGACGAAAGTGTAAGGACTTTTAAAAATGCTCTGGCAGCGGCAGCTGGCCTGTCGGAAAAAGCCAGCCAGAAAGAAGTAGATGCAGCAGCAGCGGCATTGCAGGCAGCAATGAAAGGTCTTGTTAAGAAACCAGTAACACTGCCGGTTGTACAGAAAGAAATATCAAAACTGACAATTGGCAGCATTAAGGCACAAACCCATACCGGATCTTCTTTAAAACCGATAATATCGATAAAAGATGGCAGTAAAGTACTGAAACAGGATGTGGATTACACGGTTTATTATAAGAATAACAAAAATCCAGGAACTGCTCAGATCATTATCACCGGAAAGGGTAGTTATAAGGGAAGCTTGACGAAAACATTTGTGATACTGGCGAAAAAAGGAAGAACTTATACAGTAGGAAATTACAAATACAAAGTATTAAGCGCATCCACCAAGAGCGGAACGGTGTGTCTGACCAAACCAGTGAAGAATACATTAAAAACGGTTAAGGTTCCGGATACGGTAAAGATCGGTAACTACAGATATAAAGTAACCGAAATTGGCAAGAGTGCATTTAAGCGAAATAATAAGCTTAAAACAGTGAAGATCGGAAAGAATGTGAAAAAGATTGGAACAGCAGCATTTTATAACGATAAGGCACTGAAAACAATAACCGTATACTCCAAAGTGATTAAGAGTGTCGGTAAAAATGCATTGAAAGGTATCCATGCCAGAGCAGTCATCAAGGTACCGAAATCCAAACTGAAATCATATCAGAGCAGATTTGCCAAAAAAGGCCAGAAGAGTACAGTAGTTATTAAAAAGTAAAGAAAAATGGAGCGTGTTGTATTTTACAGCACGCTCTCATCATAAGTCGGTTTTATAACGGACTTGACACCTACTGGAGTTTATTACTTTCTGAAATACTACCTGGGATTGGATTCATAGAAGATGTTAAAAATATGCTAAGAATCCCCAAATAATCCGCTTTTACTTATGTAAATCAACAACTATAATTAAATTAAGATCATCTCTCGGAATCACAATAAATGAGATTCACAGCATCTAATATATTGCGAGAGCGGCCGCACATTTTGGGTCGTATGTCAATTGTTTTTTTATTAATAAATTAGAAACTTTGGGAAGAGGAGGAATAAGAAAAATGTTCAAAAGAAGAGTCTGTGCAACCGTGTTGTCCTTAGCCGTAATCGTATCTTCGACACCGGGGATTACGGTGGCAGCAACTGATTCCACTACTGAATTGGGGGATTTAACCGCCGCCCGCGCTGCGACAAGTGTAATTGACGAGGCACCTCCGGTACCAAGTATTACCCGGTATTCCACAAGTAGTTGGGATGCCAGCTGGTTCCGTACGGAAACTAATCTGCAGAAAGGAACTTGCATTTATACGATTGATCCGGACCCGACAAAGAGTGATGTGACGAACTATGCAGAGTCCGATTATGAGATCCAGGACATGCCTGATAAGTTTATCGGCTGTGATTACATTTTAAACCGTATCAAAAACCAGCCGAGTAGGGATCATCATTTTTATGCGGAACAGGATATTGAGATTTATGCGGCAATTGATACCGCACAAAGCAGCGTACCAAGTTCTCTGGCTGGTTTTACAAAGACAGACGGAACTCTGAAGCTTAATAATGGTAATGAATTCTGGCTGGCAAAGAGGTCCTACCCCGCAGGTCTGGTTACAATGAATAAGTATAATGGTTCAGGCAACAATGTATTTTATATGGTATTGCCGCAAAATGGGGAAGCGGTGTCTAATGCTCTGACACATAATGCTGTTGTAGAGGAAGGCGAAAAGCCTGCTCAGAATTTAGCGGATCAAAACTACCGTTACTATCTAAATGATGTATTCAATTTTGATGAATCCGAGGATGTCCCTGCCGGTTACACCGGAAGTAATGTCTTGTTAAGCCAGCTGGGAAGCGGCGGTGAGACGAAATTTTATTCTGAAAGTGACAATATGGCATTTGGAGCTTCCTATAAAGTAAACCACGCCGGCAATACCAACGCCAGTGTTGTGGATGGAAATATCGATACCTATTGGCAGAGTCAGCCAATTGGGGACGAGTTTCCGGCAGCGGAACTGACGATTGACTTGCAGGCACTTTGTAAAGTAAATAAAGTAACGTTAAAACTTAGGAAGAAAGGAATTTCTACTTGGGCTCCGAGAACGCAGGAGTTCGAAGTGCAGGTCAGCACTGACGGTAAGAATTTTACTACCGTAAAAGAGAAAACAGAATATCTGTTTGACCCGGCGGATGCCCCAACTGGGAATGAAAGTACCAATACCATTACTTTTGATGAGACTAAAGCGCGTTATGTCCGATTGGTTGGATATTCCAACACCCTGGAAAAGAATGCGATACAGCTTAGCGAGATGGAGATTTACGGTCCGGAACAGACGGTTACCATCATTGATGATGCCGAGAATCTGAACCGTTACCCGATCATCGAGGCAGATGGCGAACTGGTCAAGACCTTTGACGAAGCGATTACCGGAAAAGTCGTATACGAAGGAAAGGTAAGATCTTCCACAGATGATACGGCGATGTCTATCCCTGTTATGAAATCGGCAGACGGCAAGACGGCTGTGGAGCTGACCTTCGGCACCGACGGTTACATCAGGGCAGGTGATGAGGAAGTTATGGCTTATACCAGGGACACCTGGTATATTATCAAAATGCTCGTGGATATTGATAAGGGAACCTACGAGGTCTGGGTTGATCATATGCGCAAGGTGCAGAATGCCCCATTTAGTGACAGCGATGCGAAAAACATTAAAACCATCACATGGTCCTCAGGCTCAGGTATATTGCAAGTTGATAACCTGCTTATGCATGATGATACAGAAATCTTTGCTGTAGAAGACAACTTTAACAGTGAAGCAACCGGTACTGCAAATCCTGAAAACTGGACAGTTTCTAACGTAACCTATGCTGCGGTTTCAGAAGTTCCCTTTGCCTCCGATAAGAGCCTGCAGATTGAAAACAGAGATTCCAAGGTAGAGGCAACCCGTAGTTTTGGAGCACTTACCGGTGACGTAACTATCGAAGCAAAGGTAAAACCAATGGAAAATACCTGGGTAACTGTTCCGGTAGTCCGTGACAGTAAGGGGAATGATGTGATTAAGGTTGCTGCATACCGCAACAGCTTCTTTATCAGTAACGGAGAAAACTGGGAATACATCTGCAGCCAGGAAATTGCTAACAACTATTATCCTGCAGGAAACTGGTATCAGATAAAGCTGGTGCTGAATACATATACCAACCGTTATGATTTTTATATTGACGGTGCAAAGAGATGCAGCCGGGCAGCATTTGTAAGCGATGCAGATGATGTTGCTTCCGTATCTTATGTTGTAGAAGAGCAGAATGTACTTTACGTTGATAACGTAAGGGTATATGATAGTGCTTCTCTGGCAAGAGGGCTTAAAGCGGGAGAAATATTTGACGTAAAGGATTATGGTGCAGTAGGCGACGGAATCACTGATGATACAGAAGCGATTGATGAAGCAATCAGGGCAGCCGCCTACACCGGAGGGACCGTGCTGCTTGAGAATGGCACTTTCTACTGCGGACAGATTACCATGCAAAGCGACATGACTTTGTTTATTGATGCATCCGCAAAAATCTTTGCAAAGATGGACCGTAACGAATATATCCATTTCCAGCCGAAATATAATGGAATAGTTGGATATAACGGAAACCATCAGCTCGGCTGTGGTATTATCCGTTCTATTGAGGGGACGGAAAACTTCCGTATTAACGGTGGTGGAACTCTTGACGGCAATGGATTTTATGGTTTCAATGAAAATGATCCGGGGAATCAGCGTCCGTGTGCATTATATCTGACATCTTCAAATGATTTTCATGTTGAGAATATCAACATTATAAACAGTCCGCACTGGACCCTGGTGCCATATGAGAGTACCAATATGACATTTCGCAACATTGCAATCACAAACCATATTGCACCCAACCGCGATGGTATTGACCCGGTTAACTGCAGTAACATTACAATTGAGAACTGCCATATCATAGCAGGTGATGATGCGTTCTGTCCAAAGAGTGGAAATGCGTTTCCAAGTATCAATTGCGATATGAGAAATACGTCTTTACAGTCTTATTGTAACGGTATCAAATTTGGTACAGACTCTTATGATGATTTTAAGAATTATACTTGTGAGGATATAGTAATTAAGAACGTAGGAATGTCCGGTATCACCCTGCAGGCAGTAGACGGTTCTGAAATAGAGAATATTACGTTCAAACGTATCGACATGATTGATGTGGATAACTCGATTGCTTTCATGGTAGGTGATCGTCAAAGGGCAAACAGCGGACTGGAAAAGCATCTGGGCTTTATTAATAACGTGGTTGTAGAGGATATGAATTTTAGTAATGCCATGGAACCACCATTTAGCCACAAGAATGAGATAGAGCATGCTTCCATGCTGGTAGGACTTAACCCGTCAAGAGGAAATACGGATGTTAACAAACATCGTATTACCAATGTACTTTTCAAGAATGTGTACATGGAAATGCCTGGTGGATACACTTCAGTTCCGGGATTACCGGGAGGTATCGGAAGCGGATATCCGGAACATGATGGAATGGGAGACCCAGTAGGGTGGGCATATACGATGCGTTGGGCAGACAATGTAACCTTAGAGAATTGTCAGAACGTGCTGATGACCAAGGATGTTCGTAAAGAATATTCATATTCTGATTACTCAGGTGCAAAGATGGAAGATGGCAATGCAAATAAAATTCTTTACGGAATTGTATTTGAGAACGGCGAAAATGTACTGGAGAATCCGGTGCTTTCAGGTGTGATTGGTTACGGTGAGAGTGCAACAGCGCTGAATTACAGCCTTATACAGTCTTTAAAGAGTGAGAATAGTCTCTCAATTGACAAAGACATTTATGAAGGTGCGATAGTTAAGTGTGATGCAAGCGGCAATCTGAAGCTGTATGATGCTACAGGAACCCAGGAACTGGCAATACCGGTTGCAGAGAAATTCGCCAACGAAGATGGGGAGCGTTTAGTATTCCATATTGCAGGTGAAATAGACGAGGCTGCAGTAATTCAGAAAGATCTTGAATCAGTATTGAAGAAAGCAAAAACATACGAAGACAAGGAAGACTATTATACAGCAAATAGCTGGAAATCATTTTCTGATGCTTATGCGGCAGCGAAAAATGCAGCAAACGCAAGTTTAGAAGAAAAGAAAGACGCTGTGGCAAAACTAAAAAGCGCAATGGAAGGGCTTGCGAGACCGACAGGAGTCAAGATTGAAGTAGAGACAGGAGAACTTTCCGGTGGTGCTTCTATATCATCGGCAGCGGCTTGCTCAGGCGGACAACGTGTGGGAAATATTGGTGGAACGAGCAAGGGAGCCGCAGCATTCAAAGTAGCAGCTGATGAAGCTGGTGAATACATAGTAGCAATTGTCCATTGTACGTCAGCATCACGTCTGTTGGCTGTACAGGTGAATGGAACTGAAAATTCAGTAAATTGCCCGGTAACAGGTGGTTGGGATGTACCAGCTGCAAAACCGATAGAAGTCAAAGTTAACCTGGATAAGGGAATAAATACGATTGTTCTTACTGGAGTTGGCATTGAATATGGACCGAACGTGGACTACATTGAGGTCAGAAAAGCAGGTGGAGTAGATCCTGAAATTACAGCAGCAAAAGAAGCACTTGCAGCAGTAATTACATCCACAGAATTATTAGAAGAAGCTGACTACACAACAGAAAGCTGGGCAGTATTAAAAGCAGCCGTGAATGCAGGAAGAGCTGTAGCAGCAGATGTGAATGCTACTAAGCAGGAATTGAATGATGCAATCGCAGCAATCGAGGCAGCGGCAGAAGCACTTGTGGCAGTGAAGCCGGAAGTTGTTGTTGACAGGAAGGCACTGAAAGATGCAATAGCACAAGCCAATGCTATCTCTGCTGAGGCACTGAAGCAGTATACAGACGAAAGTGTAAGAACCTTTAAAAATGCACTGGCAGCGGCAGCTGGCCTGTCGGAAAAAGCCAGCCAGAAAGAAGTAGATGCAGCAGCAGCGGCATTGCAGGCAGCAATGAAAGGTCTTGTTAAGAAACCAGTAACACCGCCGGTTGTACAGAAAGAAATATCAAAACTGTCAATTGGCAGCATTAAGGCACAAACCCATACCGGATCTTCTTTAAAACCGATAATATCCATAAAAGATGGCAGTAAAGTACTGAAACAGGATGTAGATTACACGGTTTATTATAAGAATAACAAAAATCCAGGAACTGCTCAGATCATTATCACAGGAAAGGGTACTTATAAGGGAAGCTTGACGAAGACATTTGTGATACTGGCGAAAAAAGGAAGAACTTATACAGTAGGAAATTACAAATACAAAGTATTAAGCGCATCCACCAAGAGCGGAACGGTGAGTCTGACTAAACCGGTGAAGAATACATTAAAAACGGTCAAGGTTCCGGATACGGTAAAGATCGGTAACTACAGATATAAAGTGACCGAAATTGGCAAGAGTGCATTTAAGCGAAATAATAAGCTTAAAACAGTGACCATCGGTAAGAATGTGAAAAAAATTGGAACAGCGGCATTTTATAACGATAAGGCACTGAAAAAAATAACCATATACTCCAAGGTGATTAAGAGTGTCGGTAAAAATGCATTGAAAGGTATCCACGCCAGAGCAGCCATCAAGGTTCCGAAATCCAAACTGAAATCATACCAGAGCAGATTTGCGAAAAAAGGCCAGAAGAATACGGTAGTTATTAAAAAATAGAGAGATTAGTTGTTGATGCGATAAATCTGAGGCGGGAGAGAACGATAAGCTTTCTCCCGTTTTTTCCTATCCGTCAGTTTAACTTCAGTTGTAGATTAGTTGAAAGGCTAAAATGAATCAGTGGGTAGCATATTTTATAGGAGGGTTGAAAATGACAGTTAGAAAAAGATTTTCTCAAAAAGTGATTGCAATTGTTCTTGCCATGCTGTTAGGTATAGTGTTGTCTTTGTTGTCATACACAACTGTTGCAAATGCGGCAGAGACAGGTCGTCAGAAAATTGACATTGGAAGTGGCTGGAAGTTCCAAAAATCCAGCGTTAGTAATGCACAGAACACAAATTTCGATGATTCCCGCTGGGAGGACGTGAACATTCCGCATACATGGAATGCAGAGGATGGAGCGGATGGCGGCAGCTATTACAGAGGTGATGGATGGTATCGCAAGAAACTTGGCTGGGATTCTGCATACAACAACAAAAGGATCTACATAGAGTTCCTTGGCGTTAACATGCAGTCAGATGTGTATGTAAATGGTGATAAAGTAGGCACACATAAGGGCGGTTATACTGCATTCCGATATGATATTACTGAGCATATGAAACCGGATAAGGACAATGTCCTTGCGGTAAAAGTAAATAATGAAAAAGTGAAAGATATTGCACCGCTTTCGGCTGACTTTACATTTTATGGCGGAATTTACAGAGATGTATCTCTGGTATTAACAGAAGATGTTCATGTAAACACGATGGACTATGCTTCTTCGGGATTAAAACTGACAACTGGCAATGTCTCGAAATCCAGCGCAAATCTAAGTGTAAAATCCACGATTGTCAACAATTCCAGTCAGATAAAAACAGTTAAGGTAAAAGCTGTTTTGAGAGAGCCGGAGATGTTTGAGGAAGTCGATGGGATTGAACCCCTGTTTGATGTAGCGTCTATGACAGGTACGGAGACTATTGCGACTGTAGAACAGGAGTTTCGTATTGATGCTGGAAAGGAACAGGAGTTTTCCAAAGACATTATAGTTAAAGATCCGAGGCTGTGGAATGGTAAAGAGGACCCATACCGCTATCAGGTAGATCTGACCGTTATAGTAGATGGAAAAGAGGTAGACAGCCTTACAGACTATGTAGGATTCCGCTTCTTTAAAGTGGATTATGATAAAGGGTTCTTCCTGAATGGTGAATCCTATCCTCTGCGTGGTGTTTGCCGCCATCAGGATAAAGATGGTAAGGGCAATGCACTTTTAAAAGAAGATCATGATACGGACTTCGCTATGATTTATGAGATAGGCGCTAACACTATCCGTCTCGCTCACTATCCGCATGATCCATATTTTTATGAATTATGTGACAAGTATGGCATTGTAGTCTGGGCGGAAATTCCTTTCGTTAATGAAATTGGGGGAAGTGGTAGTTACAGTAATCCTGATAGTGATAGAGAAAGTTTCTTTGATGTGACAAAGCAGCAGATGGTGGAAATGATTCGTCAGAACATCAACCGTCCATCTATCTGCTTTTGGGGTCTGCAAAATGAAGTAAGAGTAGGATCTAAAGACTCGGAGGAAGATAAGGTTATGCAATCCTTCATGAATGAACTGAATGAACTTGCCAAGAAGGAAGATACATCAGGGCGTCTCACGGTACAGGCAACAGATAAAAATCAGGCGGAAAAATGGCCGAGTGATCTTCAGGCATGGAACCGTTATCCCGGCTGGTATTTTGGGACAAATGAACAGTTGGGCAGCACCTATGACGATCTGCACAAATCTGAACCAACACGTCCGATGGGTGTTTCTGAATATGGTATTGGTTCCAACATTAATCATCACACGGAAAATCCTACCAAGAATGCCGGGAGTTTCCAGTCTGAGGAATACCAGATGGAATCTAATGAGAAATTCCTTAGGGATATCAATGCACGTGAATATCTATGGGGAACCTACTATTGGAATATGTTTGACTTTGGGTCAGACGGCCGTAACGAGGGTGGTCTGCAGGGTATTAATACTAAGGGTATGGTAACCTTTGACCGTGAGACAAAGAAGGACGTTTTTTATCTGTACAAGGCTGATTGGAGTAATGACCCCGTTGCTTATATTACCAGCCGAAGATTTACTAAGAGAGAAAAGGCATCTATTCAGGTGAAAGTATACTCCAACTGTGACAGCGCAACCTTGTATATGAATGGTGAAGAAATTGGAACGCTGACACAGGAGCAGCTGACTCAGACAAATGTATTCGTCTGGGAGAATGTTATCCTGAACAAGAGCGAAAATGTTGCTTACCTTGTAGCGAATAAGGGCGATGAGATCTATACAGATACCGTGACGTGGTTACGTGCCAAGAGTGATGCGACAGATATACAGTCAGATGTACTGCGTATCAATGCCAATAATAAGACGATCCAGCTACCGCAGACATTGGATGCAAGTACGATCAGGGAAGTGATTTCATCAGATGTAAATGCAGCGATAGGCGTTTATAAATATATGGATGGAATGCTTATTTATCAGGAATCAGGTGATGTAGAAGCGGGTATGATACTGGCTGCTATGTCTGAAGATGAGTCAAACACGGACTTTTATACTTTCATTCCCCAGAGTCTGGCACTTCATAAAACGGTGACGGCAAGTTCAGAAGAGAATAAGCCAGGTGCAGTCAATCTTATGAATCATGCAGTGGATGGAAAAGACGATACCCGATGGGCGGCAAATTCTTCTAACTATCCACAGACATATACGATTGACCTTGGTGCTAAGACAGATATGCGTATGATTGGTATTTCCTGGTTTACAAACAGTGGAAGCAGACAATATAAGTATAAAATTTATGTCAGCGATAATAAAGATTCAGGCTATACAGAGATTATTGACCGCAGTAATAACAGTGTTACAGGCTATGTCCCGGACAGTGTAAATGTTTCTGGCCGCTATGTAAAGATTGAAGTGACCGGATCAAACAATGGCGGAAATGCTTCTATACATGAGATTGATATATTTGGATCTGACTATCCAGATCTCAACCAGATCTCCAGTAAGAGTTTTGAAGCAGAGAAAGCAGCGCTTGGCGGATCCTGCAGTATAAGCACTGGTTCGTCCTGTTCTGGTGGCCAGTACGTAGGAAATATCGGCAATGGAAGCGGCAATAAGCTTACATTTAATGTTAATGCAGCATTAGCAGGAAGCACCACGATGGAGATTTACTACATTACCCAGAGCGATCGTAATTTTGAAGTTACTGTCAATGATGGTCCCATACAGCAGGTTTCCTGCCCGGGCAATAATACAGACTGGACAACAACTATTAAAAAAGTATCTCTGTCCGTGGATTTGAAGGCGGGAGACAACACCATCGTTGTTGGAAATACATCTGCTTACGCACCGAATCTGGATCGTATTATAGTGGGTAGCTATAATATGGACATAAAGCCGCCGAATAATAAAGATGAACCAGATGATAATCCGGGTGAAGGCATGATCATGCACAAGATTGAGGGAGAGTCCGGAACATTTGCAGGAGGTGCAAAAGAATATAAAGTAGAGCAGCAAGGGCAAACATTTATTTATGCAATTATTAAGAATGATGGGGATAAAGTTGACGGGACAGCGACCTATGAGGTGATCTGTAAAAATGCAGGAAAACGTAAACTGAGAATATATTATTGTTCACAGTTTGGCAGCAAGTTAAAAGTTAGTGTGAATGGTGTAGTTGTACAGGTGCTGGATGTACCGCTTACCGGAGCATATTTTGATATCGGTGAGGATCCTATAAGACTGGATATTCCATTGCAGGCCGGCATAAATGAAATTGTTTTCGCCGGAGTAGAAGGAAGTGAGTATGCACCGTATGTTGACTTCTTTAATGTCGAACTGACGCAGTCAGAAGCAGAAGAGACAGGAAATATCTTGCCAACAAATCCTGATGTTGAGTCGGCAAAAGAAGCTCTTAATGCAGTGATCAAAGCAATCAAAGATGGAGGGTATACAGATGAGGACTACACACCAGACAGTTGGGCAGCTTTAGAAGCAGCCGTCAATGAAGGAAAGGCTGTGGCAGAAAATAAGGATGCAACACAACAGGAAGTGAATGATGCAATAGCAGCGATTAAAGCTGCGGTAGAAGCACTTGTGGCAGCAGAGCCGGAAGTTGTTGTTGACAGGAAGGCGCTGAAAGATGCAATTGCGCGTTCTAATACTATCTCTGAGGAAGAACTAAAGCAGTATACGGACGAAAGTGTAAGAGCCTTTAAGCGTGTACTGGCAGCTGCAGTTAGCCTATCGGAAAAAGCCGGACAGAAAGAAGCAGATGCGGCAGCAGCAGCATTGCAGGCAGCAATCAAAGGTCTCGTTAAAAAGCCGGTATCGCCGTCTGTTGTACAGAAAGATATATCAAAACTATCAATTGACAATATGAAGGCACAAACCCATACAGGATCTGTATTAAAACCGTTAGTGGCGATAAAAGATGGCAGTAAAGTACTGAAGCAGGATGTGGATTACACCGTTTATTATAAGAATAACAAAAATCCAGGGACGGCCCAGATCATCATCACTGGTCGGGGCAGCTATAAGGGAAGCGTAACAAAGACTTTTGTGATTACGGCGAAAAAAGGAAAAACGTATACAGTCGGAAATTATAAATACAAAGTATT
The DNA here is from genome assembly GCF_000686105.1 of Robinsoniella sp. KNHs210. Lineage (NCBI taxonomy): Bacteria > Bacillati > Bacillota > Clostridia > Lachnospirales > Lachnospiraceae > Robinsoniella > Robinsoniella sp. KNHs210. The sequence goes on along the minus strand of NZ_JMLZ01000001.1, from coordinate 520,227 downwards.
GAGTGCATCCACCAGGAGCGGAACGGTGAGCCTTACAAAACCGGTGAAAAATATACTCAAGACAGTCAAGGTTTCGGATACGGTTAAGATCGGTAACTACAAATATAAAATAACTGAAATTGGCAAGAATGCATTTAAGGGTAATAAGAAGCTTAAAACAGTAACCATTGGCAAGAATGTAAAGAAGATTGGTTCATCGGCATTCTATAACGCTAAGCTGCTGAAAAAAATAACGGTAAACTCCAAGGTGATCAAGAGTGTCGGTAAAAATGCATTGAAAGGTATCAATGGAAAAGCAGTCATCAAGGTTCCGAAATCCAAACTGAAATCATACCAGAGCAGATTTGCGAAGAAAGGCCAGAAGGAAACAGTGGTTATTAAAAAGTAACCGTAAATTAAGCTATATTAGGGGGAAGAAATATGCAGTTAAAAAAGATTATATCCAGAACACTGGCATTTGTGTTGGCGGTTGGAGTAATCATTACCGGACTTCCGGGTGCCCAGTGGGACTTTTCGCCAATGATAGTAAAAGCGGCGGGAAATGTAACAAGAGATAATGATCCGTGGACTATAGACACGTTACCACCGCTCACTCCGGTAAAAGATGCAAGTGTAAACAAAAAAGAAAAGTTTACTCATCAGGAGTGGATGGGAACAGAGTATACGGATAAGTTTGGTAAGCAGGTAAAAGGAGCTGATGTTTATGGCATAAATGTGCAGTCTGCAACAGCAGGTTCTACGACATCAGTACCATATCATTCTGTTGAGGCTGCGATAGCAGGAGCCAGAGACTATGATAGAGATGCTTCAGACTATGTACAGTTTTTGACTGGTACAGAGGAAAATGACTGGGATCTTGTGGTTCTGCAGAACCAGGATCAGGCACAGGGAAACGATTACGAGAACTTTTATAAGGAGGATTACACGGTAAATACTGAAAAGGACTGGAAAAAAAATCTGATCCTCCCCTACAGCTGGACCTATTATGGATTTGACTTCTCTATTTACACAAATACAGACATGCCCTTTCAGACGGATTATGACAAAAATGTCAAAGTTCCATTAGCGCCGACAAATTACAATCCGGTAGGTTTGTACAGAAAAACGTTTGATCTGAATGATACAATGCTTGCAGACAATGGAAGGGTTTATATTTCTTTCCAGGGAGTAGAAGCAGCATACTATGTATATTTGAATGGGCAGGAAGTTGGTTACAGTGAGGATTCCTACAGCCCGCACAGCTTTGATATCACAGATTATCTCACAAACGATGGAAAAGAAAATCTGCTAGCAGTAAAAGTTCATAAATTCTGTGATGGAACTTGGTTCGAGGATCAGGATATGATATATGACGGTGGTATTTTCCGTGATATTTATTTATATTCTACCCCATTAGTACATATCAATGATTATTTTGTACGTACAGATCTAACTGACAATTATACAAATGCAAATCTGGAACTGGATGTTACATTGGGTAACAGCAGTGACACAAAGGTTACCGATTATGCAGTGGATGTACAGCTGTTTGATGCAGACGGATCACCGTTTATGCAGGACTTTACTATTTCCTTTGATGGAATTAATGCTGCAAGCCCTGACGGAACGAAAACAACTCTCACGAAGTCTGAAATAAAGACGATTTATGAGCCGAAGCTCTGGTCTTGTGAGAATCCGAATCTGTATACAATGGTTTTAACACTATATAACAGGAAGACAGGTAATTATATCGAGAGTATTTCACAGCAGCTGGGATTCCGTGAGATTGAATTTACAAGAGCAACGGTAGACGACAATGGTAAGCTGAATATAGACCGGAAGGATTTTCAGCAAATGCTGATTAATGGAAAGCCATTCTATCTAAAAGGGGTGAACCGTCATGATACGGATCCGGTTTATGGCAAACATGTTCCCCAGGATGTGATGTGGGAAGATATTTCACTTATGAAGAAGTTTAATGTAAATGCAATCCGTACCGGACACTATAGCAATGATGAATATCTTTATTATTTGTGTGACAAATATGGTCTTTATGTAATGGCTGAGACTAATATTGAAGCCCATGACCTTATGAATGACCCGGCAACAAAAATTTCGGAAACAAATAAAGGAAATGGAGAAGCCCAGAAACTGTTCAAGAAAATGGTTATGGATCGTACCATTACTGCATTTAATCGTTTGAAGAACAGGTCATCCGTTCTGTTCTGGTCTATTGGTAATGAGAATTACTATAAAACGGATTCCAAAAATTATGCAGATGGCATGTTTTATGATTTAATCTGGTATTTTAAAAATAATGATCTAACAAGACCGGTTCATAACGAGAGTTGTTTTGATGAAAATGGTGTGGATATCTACGGCACCATGTATAAACGTGTCTGGGAAGTGTTTGATAAGGCTAAGGATGGAAACATGTTCCCGTATATCCAATGTGAGTATAACCATGCCATGGGGAATGCAGTTGGTAACATAAAAGAATATTGGGATGCTTTTCGAAGCGCTCCTAACCTCCTTGGTGGATTTATATGGGATTGGGTAGATCAGTCAAGATTCATCAGTCTTCCAGTTCAGTATACAGTAAAGGATTCAAGCAAAAATGCACTGGAAGGCAAGTTAAATGCATTAAAAATTAATTCGAATCCGGGGACCTCCGTTTCGTCAAAAAGTGTGACAGGATACACTCTTATGCCAAACAGTTCTGTTTACAGTGATGCATTGTCCGGAAGCAACAAATCCTTTACCATGGAGGTGATTTGTAAGCCGACAAGCAATGACGCAAATCAGGTGTTAATGGCAAGAGGAGATAAGCAGTTAGCCCTTAAGATTAATAAGGATAATACAAAACTGGAATTCTTTGCTTATAACGGTAATTGGAATGAAGTGCTGGTGGACACACCGGATAACTGGTTGAATAACTGGCATCAGGTTGCAATAACCTATGACAAAGGTAATGTGATTTTCTATTGTGACGGTAATGAAATAGGTAAAGGCACAACAAATGCACAGATTAACGATGGTGACTATGGTTTGGCAATTGGTTATGCACCGGATAAGGATTCTTCTTACGATTTTGACGGAGAGATAGCAGCAGCACGCGTATACAACAGAGCACTTTCCGCAGATGAAATCAAAAAGCAAAACAGCAATGATCCGACAATTATAGCTAATTCTGATGACGTAGTTGCTTGGATTGATTATTCTTCAGTGGAGACTGACACATCAGGTGTTTATAATCCATATACTGAGGAAAATGCTCATACAAACCTATACAAAGAAGTGGCTGAAACATCTTATTTCGGTTACGGAGGTGACTGGGGTGACAAGCCCAATAAAGGTTCTTTCTGTGTAAATGGTTTACTATCTCCGGACAGAGATCCCCAGCCTGAACTTTATGAAGTTAAGTATCAGTATCAGAATTTCTGGTTCACATCTACAGATACAAAGCTTAAGGATGGTATCGTAGAACTTTATAATGAATCAAGCTTTGCTAACCTGAACGAATATGATCTTGTATGGAGCCTGATGGAAGACGATGAGGAAATTGGAACCGGTACGATGACTGTAGATGTGGCAGGCAGAGAGAACATGGACATTACGATACCGTACCTGGAAGATCTTCCGTCCGTTAAGAAAGCGGGAGCAGAGTATTATCTAAATTTGTCTGTGCGTCTGAAAACTGATACAGAGTGGGCATTTACAGGTTATGAAATTGCACATGAACAGTTACAGATTCCGGTTACTGTACAGAGGGCAGTAAAGAAAATTTCTACAGAAGAGGTAAAGATAGACCAGTCAGGAACTGACGAAATTACAGTAACTGGAAAGGAATTCAGCTTTAAGTTAGATAAAAAAACCGGCATTATGGAAAGTTATACCTACAAGGGTGAGTTATTGTTAGATCAGGGACCACGACCGAACTTCTGGCGGGCGCTGACCAACAATGACAAAAATGATATTGGAGATTGGCGGAAAGCAGACGATAAGATTACTCTAAGCGAAGTAACAGTAACAAAGAACGGCGACGGTCAGCAGGTGATTACTACGAATCTTACGTTTGACAACATAGCAAATCTAAAAGAAACAGTAATATATACGATTGATGGCAGCGGTGCAGTTACGATAACTTCCACAGTGGATGCAACAATGACAAACCAGAAGAGATTTAAACGTTTTGGTGCAAATCTTATTTTGCCCGAAGGTTATGAAGATGTAACTTACTATGGTAATGGATTTGATAACAAGGCTATTGAAACAATGTATGACAGAAAATCAGGTGCAACAATCGGTAAATATGCCACTACAGCTTCTGAACTGTTTTATCCGTATGTTGAGACACAGGATACCGGCACATTAACAGATACGAAGTGGTTCACAGTTACTGACAGTACAAGAGAATATGCGATGGTATTCGCTGCAGCAAATACGGTAGAAGCAACTGCCCTTCATTTCACCCCGGATGATATGACCGATGCAAAACATCCATATGAACTGACGAAACGCAAAGAAACCATTGTTTCCATTAACTTTGGTTCGGAGGGAACCGGAAATGCCAGCTGTGGCGGTGACACTCATGATGAATATAAGTATAAAACCGATAGTACCTATACTTATGAATATACGATGATTCCTTATGAGAGAACTGCAAGCGAGAATTTGACAGAATTGACAAGACCATATCGAGATGTAGTTGCGGGAACGGTTCTGCAGGCAGATGGAGATGGAATACTGGGTGGTCAGGCAGCAGAAAATTTTGCGCCTGGTCAGGGATATGTGGGGTGGATTGGTCATGGTAATGATGCAACAGGTGAGGAAGGTACCGTTACTTTTGAGTTCACAGCCGACGTGGCAGCAACCTGGAACCTGGACATTTATTATCTGAGCAAAGCAAATAGCAGCGGTGCAGTAGGAGTAAATATCCGAGATTTTGTTATCACTATAAACGGTGATACCGGCAATGCAGTCAGAGTAACCTGTCCGGAGGGAAATAGCTGGAATAACCCAGGTGCAGCTTCGGTAATTACTGCCCCAAAAGTATTTTTTAACAAGGGAAAAAATACACTGGTATTTGGAAATCCTGACGCCAATGCTCCATCACTTGTTAAGATTGTATTGACAAGGACGGATTACACAGGGGCATCAGAGGTAGAGGATTTGATCATGAGCCAGCTTGATACTGTTGACGATTATGAGCAGCTTAGTATCGTTCAGGAGATCCGTGGGAAGTATGACGCGCTGACAGAGGAAGAGAAGAAGCTGGTTTCTGAGGAAGCATACAAGATGCTTCTTGACGCAGAAGCCTTTATGCAGGGATTCCTGGATCAGGAAGCTGCAGATACAGTAGTGAAAGCAATAGAAGCAATTGGAGAAGAGATTACAGAGGAGAAAGAGGCAGAAATAACTGCTGCACGTGCTGCATATGAGAAACTGACTGATGCGCAGAAGCTGCTGGTTAAGCCAGAAGCCCTGAAGAAGCTGACTGATGCAGAAGCGAGACTGGAAGAGTTTAAGAATCCGGGATCGGAAGTTGCTGTTATGAAGTTGTTAAATGAAGTAATAGAGCAAGCCAATGCTATCTCTGCTGAAGCATTGAAGCAGTATACAGACGAAAGTGTAAGAACCTTTAAAAATGCACTGGCAGCGGCAGCTGTCCTGTCGGAAAAAGCCAGCCAGAAAGAAGTGGATGCGGCAGCAGCGGCGTTGAAGGCAGCAATCCAAGGTCTTACCAGGAAGCCGGTAACACCGTCTGTTGTACAGAAAGAATTATCAAAACTGACAATTGGAAGCATTAAGGCACAAACGCATAGCGGCGCTGCATTAAAACCGTTAGTAACGATAAAGGATGGAAGTAAAGTACTGAAGCAGGATGTGGATTATACCGTTTATTATAAGAATAACAAAAATCCAGGAACTGCCCAGATCATTATCACCGGAAGGGCCAGTTATAAGGGAAGTGTTACGAAGACTTTTGTAATTCTGGCGAAAAAAGGAAGAACTTATACAGTTGGAAATTACAAATACAAATTATTGAGTGCATCCACCAAGATCAGAACGGTGAGCCTTAGCAGACCGCTTAAGAATACACTCAAAACGGTCAAGGTTCCAGATTCGGTAAAGATCGGTAACTACAAATATAAAGTAACCGAAATTGGCAAGAATGCATTTAAGGGCAGTAAGAAGCTTAAAACAGTAACCATCGGCAAGAATGTGAAAAAGATTGGTTCATCGGCATTTTATAACGCAAAATTGCTGAAAAAAATAACGGTAAACTCCAAGGTGATCAAGGGTGTTGGTAAAAACGCATTAAAAGGTATTAATGGAAAAGCGATTATCAAGGTTCCAAAATCCAAACTGAAATCATATCGGAAAATATTTATTAAAAAGGGCCAGAAGAATACTGTAACTATTAAATAGTAAGGGGTGGGAGAGAAAAATGGCAGTAAGAAAAAGAATAACTCCCAAATTGCTTGCATTTGTTTTTGCCATACTGTTAGGTACAATGCTGGCGATATTGTCAGATGCTGCGGTTGCACAAGCAGTAACTGCAGTATCCCCAGGGGATCTTAATGAGAGTGATCCCAATGAACCCATCAGTGCCAGAAAAGCTTATGACAATTTCCTGGAAATGTTTTATTATGAAGAATTCAATGGACTGGGAAGGGTGAGAAACCGTAAATCGGCAGGTAGATATAATGATTTCTGGAAGAGTGCCGAGATGTTCGAAACAATGGTTGACGCATATGAACGTTTTGGTGATCAGAAATATGAGGATGTAATGAGCCGGTATTTTGATGGATTTATAGACATGAAAGGCAGGAACTGGGCAGGCAATAGCTATAACGACGATATTATGTGGATGGTTATCGGTTCCGCAAGGGCATATCTTCTGACTGGGGAAGAAAAATATCTGGATGTTGCGCTTGAAAACTTTTCTTTGTGCTATAATCGTTCGGCAGACGATACTTTAGGCGGCGGTATTTGGTGGACTACAGACAAAGGACAAAAAAATGCCTGCGTAAATGGTCCGGGAGCTATCGCAGCCTGTCTGTTGGCAGAAGCTACCGGACTAACGGAATACTACGACAAAGCCATCTTCATGATCGATTGGGTAAGCGATCATCTGATTGGAGATGATGGTGCTGTATTAGACAATATGGATAAGGATGGCAAGGTAACTGGTTGGAAATTCACTTATAATCAGGGTACCTTTATCGGAGCGAATACCATGCTGTATGAATATACCGGAGACGTCAAATATCTGGAGCGTGCTAAAAAGGCAGCAGCGTATACAGCAGCAAAAATGGGAGATGAGATCAAGGGCAATGTAATGAGCAGAGAATCCAGTAAAGGTGATGCAGATTCGTTAGCATTCAAAGGTATACTGGGGCGTTGGCTGGGTTATCTGGCAAGAGAAACAGGTATTACAGCATATGATTCCTGGATGCAGGATAATGCATTATCCACATGGAGGAAACGTAACAGCGATGGCTTGATGTGGACAGATTTCACGGAACAGACGGCTGAAAATATTCAAGAGTATCAAGCTAAAACAATAATAAACGATAAAGGTCAAGAAGAACTGGAAAAAATAGACGGCATAAGGAACCATACAGCATGGGGCTGCTCCGCAGCAGTTGCATGGATCCTGAATGCATCTGCAGAAACAGTTAGAACGATCCCTGATCCGGATATGTTTACCGTGGAAGCGGAGGCCGGGCTGCTTTCGGGAAGCGCTGTGCCGTCATACTCCGAGGATTGCTCTGGCGGGCAGTTTGTCGGAAATATGGGTGGAGCGGAAAACGGAACTGTGATCCTGACGATGAGCTCCGATTCGGCACGTACAATTGCGATGAGAATCTATTATGTAGCCGATGATTCTGGGTATATGCAGGTTTCTGCAAACGGAACGAAGGCTACGGTAAGCTGTAAAGGATCAAATGAGACGAAAACGAACGCTGCTCCGGCAATTGTGGAAGTAAAGCTGGAGGTTGGAGTAAATACCATTGTTCTTGGAGGGATAAATGGTGCGGATGCACCGAATATCGACTATGTACAGTTTTATTTGACCGGGTCTGAGGCGCAGAAAACCGTAATAAACCTGATTGATCGGCTTCCGGATGCTGACGCAGTAACTGAAAATGATGAGCTTCGTGCGAATGCAGTATATGCAGCCTATGATTCTCTACCAGATAAGACAACGGTTACAAATGTAAGTAAGCTGAATGAAGTGATACAGGCAATTGCAAAGCTGGGTTCAGGAGAAGATTCTTCTAAAGAGATGGAAGAGGCAATATTAGCCCTGCAGAATGTTATTATAGAGGTAAATGGATTGACAGAGGAGGATTACACAGCAGACAGCTGGGCTGCTTTAAGAACTGCACTGACAGCGGCACACACGGCAGTAATTAATGTAAATGCAACAAAGGAACAGTTAGAGTCAGCAAGGATTGCACTGGCAGACGCAAGGAATGCATTGGTGCCTGTAAAGCCGCCGGCAGAGCCGTTAACACCGCCGATTGTACAGAAAGAAATATCAAAATTGTCCATTAGCAGCATGAAAGCACAAACCCATACCGGATGTGTTTTAAAACCATCCGTTACGATAAAAGATGGAAGTAAAGTTCTGAAACAAGATGTGGATTACTCTGTTTTTTATAAGAATAATAAATACCCCGGTATTGCTCAGCTTACCATCACCGGACGGGGCAGCTATAAGGGAAGCGTCACGAAGAGTTTTGTAATTGTTGCGAAAAAAGGAAGAACTTATATAGTCGGAAATTACAAATTCAAAGTATTGAACGCATCCATCAGGAGCGGAACTGTGAGCCTTACCAAACCAGTGAAGAATACATTGAAAACAGTTAAGGTTTTGGATACAGTCAAGGTTGGTAACTACAAATATAAAGTAACTGAAATTGGTAAGTATGCATTTAAGGGCAATAAGAAGCTTAAAACAGTGACGATCGGCAAGAATGTAAAAAAGATTGGAACTGGGGCATTTTATAATGATAAGGAACTGAAAAAAATAACCATTTATTCCAAAGTGATAAAGAGTGTCGGAAAAAACGCATTGAAAGGCATCTATGGCAAGGCGGTTATCATGGTTCCAAGATCAAAACTTAAATCATACAAAAGCAAGTTCATGAAAAAAGGCCAGAAGAGTTCAACGCTCTTATCATGATGGTATCAAAATTGTATAAAATTCACAAAGAAATGTATATAATTAAGCTGTATAAAAGAAATTTGATGATAGTGAAAAGAAAAATATATTTAATTTGTGAAAAATGTTGATATAATTGTTTATAAAAGTAACTATTTTTATATTTTGTGACAAAAATAATGAAAACAAAAGTGGAGGGAATATGAATAAATCAAAAACGAGAAAGATTAAGTTGATACAAAGAATAATATCCAGTGTGCTGGCAGTGATGCTGATTACTGGAAATGTTAGCTTTGACAGTTTACAGGTAAAAGCTGAATCAGCTCCAGGCAATATTGAGTTATCCCGGGAAGTTGCAACTGAAGGGATGGTTTTACTGGAAAATAAAAATGATGCTTTGCCTATTGCATCAGATGAGACAGTAGCTTTATTTGGTAAAACCCAGATAGATTTCGTCAAAGGAGGCGGTGGATCTGGTGATGTAACAGTAAGCTATGTTCGTAATTTGCTGCAGGGAATGCAAATGAAAGAAAACGACAAGAAAGTTAAAATATACAAACCACTGGCGGATGAATATACACAGTGGCGTAATAACGGAAATAAAAATGAAATGCCGTTAACCAACGATAAGGTTAAGGAAGTGGCAAAAAATTCCGGGACAGCAGTGGTGGCAATTGGAAGATATTCCAATGAAGGCAGTGACCGGTCTGCTTCCAAGGGCGATTATTATTTAAGTAATGATGAGATAAAAATGCTTCAGCAGGTTAATGATGCAGGTTTTGATAAGTTTATCGTAGTCCTTAACGTAGGAGGTATCGTGGACACCTCGTGGGTAGACGATTATGATAAACTGGATTCGGTTTTATTAGCCTGGCAGCCGGGAATGGAAGGCGGGCTGGCAGTAGCGGACATTCTGGTAGGAGATGTTAACCCTTCAGGTAAATTGACGGATACATTTGCTAAGGACTTTATGGATTATCCCACATCAGAAACATTTTTGGAAGATCAGCAGTATGTTCGCTATACAGAAGATATTTTTGTCGGATACCGCTGGTTTGAAACTTTTGATCCGGATTATGAAAAAGTAAACTATGAGTTTGGTTATGGCCTATCTTATACAACCTTTGACATTAATGTTAAAGAAGTAGATGATTCGGACGGAACTATTGATGTAACGGTTGACGTAACGAATACAGGAGATACAGCGGGAAAAGAAGTAGTTCAGCTGTATTACCGTGCACCTCAGGGGGTGCTTGGCAAGCCGGCAATGGAACTGGCTGGATTTGTTAAAACAGGGCTGCTTGAAAAAGGTGAGACAGAGACTTTAACGATAACATTTAATATTGATGATATGGCTAGCTATGATGATACCGGGAAACAGCAGAAGTCGGCATACATCCTGGAAGAAGGAGATTATGAGATATTTGTTGGAAATTCGGTTAGGAATGCGAAAGAAAACGGCGCTGTACATACACTCCATATGGATTATCAGATAGTTGAGCAGTTGACGGAAGAGCTGAAACCAAAACAGCTGGACAAACGGTTATTGGCTGATGGCAGCTATGAAAATCTCGACATGTATGAGGGATGGGGAATTCCGGTATATGCCGATGGGCGTTATACTGAAATTCAGGCTGAAGACTTTACTAAAAAACATGTTCATGCCATTATGGATTTTAATGATGACTCATCTATTTGCGGCATGAAGATATATACTTCGGATACCGGAACCAACCGTTGGCTGACGTATGTCCTAGATGTGGAAGAGGCTGGTTCCTATGATCTTACTCTGGGTGTGTCTAATACTAAAAATACATTTGCAAATGGGTTAGCTGTTTATGTAGAGGATTTAAGTGCACCTATCAAACCAGTAAGCATTCCGGGAACTGGTGGAAAATGGAATATTCAGGAAACAAGTCCGGCTACGATTGAATTGCCAGAAGGTAAATCTGTACTGAAGATTGAGTTTACACTACATAATGCCTGGGATGATATCTTTGATTATTTTAAACTTGTAAAAAGTGACAATCCAATCCCGGAGGAACCAGGACCTTACCATCAGGTAACGGCGCAGGAAACAACCAAAATCGAGGCGGAAGATTTTTCAACGAAACATTCTGTAGTTGATATAGAATCTATTAACGCGGGTGATGATAAAGGTGGTACAAGCCTTAAGAATTTACATACCGCCGGATACTGGGTTAATTATGGACTGGAGGTAGCCGAAGCGGGAACCTATAAAATAACCATGCGGTCGGCTAATGGATTAGGCGATATAGTAAACGGTGCAAATGCTTATGTTGGCTGGACAAAACAGAATAACTTCCGATTGGATCTGCCATATACCGGGGTATCGGGAAATCAGTGGTTTAATTTCATTGATCTGGAAACAGGTACGATTAATTTACCTGAGGGGAAATGTGTTCTGAAGTTTATTGTAAACAGCCAGATGGGGAATCTGAATTACTTTACCCTGGAAAAACTGCCTGAAAATTCTACACAGCGTGCCACATCTGAAATGAGTGATACATCAGCGGCTAAACGTACCACAGCATATGTTAGAGCAGGCAGACGTATTATGTTCAGAGAAGTTGCAGAAGATGTAACGTTGATGGATGAGTTTGTATCACAGTTATCAGATTATGAGGTTGCTAATTTACTGGGGGGACAAAGTACCGTATTACCGGGTGGTACAGGCAGCATCGGTAATTCTCTGAAATATGGAATTCCTGCTACTGAGACGGTAGATGGTCCTGCTGGTATCCGTTTAAATGTTTCATGTACGGCATGGCCTTGTTCAACTCTCCTGGCATGTACCTGGGATGTAGCATTAATTGAAAGATTGGGGAAAGCAGTCGGTGTCGAAGCGGCAGAAAATGGTGCAGATATATGGCTGGCGCCCGGAATGAATATTCACCGGAATCCATTATGCGGCCGAAATTTTGAATATTATTCCGAAGACCCGGTGGTTACCGGGAAAATAGCTGCGGCAATTACAAAAGGTGTACAGTCTCAGAATGTCGGTATAACTGTGAAACATTTTATTGCGAATAACAAAGAAACAGCGCGCAATAACAGTGACAGTCGAATATCGGAACGGGCTATACGTGAAATATATCTAAAAGGATTTGAGATTGCAATTAAGGAAGCAGATCCATGGTGTGTGATGTCCACGTATAATTCGATCAATGGTGTAGAAACCAGCGAAAGTTATGCTCTGCTGACGACTATTCTTCGAGATGAATGGGGATTTGATGGTTTGGTTATGTCTGACTGGTGGAATGACAGTACCCAGTACCGGGAGACATTAGCCGGCAACGATCTGAAAATGGCGGATGGAAAACCCAACCATCTGGTCAGTGCGTTAAAAGCTGGTTTTATAACCAGAGAAGATATGGAAATTTGCGCAAAGCGAGTACTCAATTTAATTCTCAAATCCAATGCGATGAATCGTTTGATTCCGGAACCGGTTGTTCATAACATTACCGGATCAGAAATCAGCCGGGTCAAAGCGGTTGAATGGGTGGAGAAAAGCTCAGGTATTGGTACGGAGTCTTGTGAAGATGAAGATGGTGGTTTGAATACAACAGGAACATATGAGGATCGGTTTATATCCTACTATGTGGATGTTGAAAAGACTGGCTTGTATGAGGTCAAAAGTAGGCTTGCTACAGTAAGTGGGTCAGCTGAGATGAAATTATTTATTGATGATCAGGAAATTGGTTTAATAAAGACAAGTCATAATTCAGGCGGATGGCAGAAATGGTTTACGACGGAGGGAGCAGCAGTTGAGATACCGGCCGGTCAACATGAGTTTAAAGTTTTATTTGTTTCTGGAAGTTTGAATGTTAATTGGTTTGATTTTGCGTTATTGGAAGAAAGAGCCGATAAAAAAGAACTTGAGGAGTTAATCGCATCCGTCGACAATCTGACGAAAGAAGAATACACTTCAGATAGCTGGCAGAAACTTGAGGAAGAATTAAAAGAAGCACAGGATGTGATGGAACTTGCCGCCGCATCTCAGACGATGGTAGATGATTCCAAAGCGGCACTACAGACAGCAATTGACGGATTGGAGAAAAAGCCGGTTCCGCCGGTGGTTGACGGTTTAAAGAACAGTATCGCAAAAGCAGAGAAGGAGGTTATCCCCAATAAGGATATATATACAACTGAAAGCTATAGCAAATTTGCAGATGCACTGAATGCGGCTAAAAAAGTGTTGCTTGATGCCAATTCCGCCCAGGAAGCAGTGAATCAGGCTGAAAAAGACTTGTTAGCAGCAATCAGCAGTTTACAGCGCAATCCGGTTCAGCCAAGTGGTGATGAGAAGCCAACGCAGCAAGAGCTTCTGGATCTGCAGACACAAATCAACAGATCCGGTAACTATAAGAAAGAGAATTATGACTTAAAAAGCTGGAACGAATACACAAAGGTATTGGCAGATGCCAGAAAGATTTATGGTGATCAAAATGCAACAAAAGAGCAGATCAATGCAGCACTTATTTCATTGAAAAATGCAGAGTCTAAACTTCAGAAAATTGTGAAAGCTTCAAAGGTGGCGGTAACAACAATTGGCCTGGCAACGAACCAGAAAACCACAACCATTTACATTACAAAGGGTAAGAAAGTTACAATCAAGGGTGTGGTCTCTCCTGCCAAAGCAGCCCAGGGAGTTACTTATACCTCGAAGAATAAGAAAATTGCAAAGGTATCAAAAAGTGGTGTGATTACAGGTTTAAAATCCGGTACCACAAAAATTGTAATAACTTCAAAAGACAAAAATAAGTCCAAAACAATTACCATTAAGGTACAAAAAAAGGCTGAGAAGGTTAAATCGCTTAGTGTGACCAGTAAAAAGAAAATAGCATTAAAGCGTGGTAAGACAACTCAAATTAAGACCAGGGTTTCGCCGGTGAAAACAACGGATCGAGTGACTTATAAATCAGGCAGGACTAAGGTTGCAACGGTCGATAAAGCTGGCAAGATTACAGCGAAGAAGAAAGGAACTGCAAAGATCACAGTAAAATGTGGCAGCAAATCGGTTGAAATCAAATTAACAGTTAAATAATATCAAGGTAATTTGCCATTTCTACCATCGGAAAAGCAGAAGTGCCGGCGATTATCAGGTTGATCCAAAGAAGTCACTCAAAAGGGCAAGAATATTTTAACAAAAGGACATGGAAATATGAAAAATAACAAATTAGTAGTAAAAGGGATAGCGTCGCTCATTCTGGTGTCATTGTTTTCATTGACAGTTTATGCATCAGATCAAGAAATCACTGTAGCTAAATCAGAGAAAGAGAATAGTCTGGAACAATTTCTTTATGTAAGGTGGCAGGAGGAAGAAGAAGATCTGTTGGCGAGTGTCAGTGAAGAAGAATGGAATATGATTCAAGAGGGAAAAAGAGAGATACAAAAAACTGCTGTCGTCATATTGCAGCCACAGGTAGCAGCAGTGGAAAAAGTTCCCCAAACAGAACTGTCTGGACAGGCAACAGATACAGAGGCGCTGGTGGAAACTGCTGAAACAGAGATGTCTGAGTTAGGTGAGGTGTACCAGGAGGTATCCGAATCCAATATTTCTGAGACTGCTGAGTTGTTAGAAAAAAGCCCCGAAACAGAAAGCCCGGAAACAGAAAGCCCGGAAACAGAAAGTCTGGAAACAGAAAGCCCGGAAACAGAAAGTCCGGAAACAGAAAGTCCGGAAATAGAAAGTCCGGGAATAGAAGGTACCGAGACAAGTATTCCGGTACAGAAGGTTTCCTTAACGAAAAAGCAGAAAGAGTACATAAAAAAGGTGTCAAAAACATTCTCGGAAGTAGTAGTGATCTTTAATGGCTGTGTCCTGGAAGACGATTTGTGTCTGGTGGAGTATTCAAATGTAATAGTAAAAGTGTTAGAGGTGACGGTAAAAAAAGCGGAATTGGAAGAAATGATAAAGTTTCTGAATATAGAAGAGACCCGTAATGATTACTATCAGCGTATCGATAAGATTAGAGAAAGACTGGGTGAAGATTTGGAAACCGAACTACCAAAAACCATGGTTCTGAGTAAGGAAGCAGGAGAAGAAAGCAGTTCGGAGAAAGTTTCTGGAATTGAAGATCAGGGACCCGTGTTAAATGATAGGGGGCTGTCACTTAATAGGGCCAGGTCCTCAAATAACGATGACTCCAATGATGATGAAGATGATTCGAATGATACTAACACAAATACTAGTACTAATACTAATAGTAGAAATAAAGACATTACGCTAACGCTCACTATCGATGACATGTCCGCAGGTGAAGATATGCTTACAGCATCATGTGCAATTGCATCAACTAAAGAAATAACCAATGGAAAAATAACAATCACCTATGATGCAAATATAATGACTCTTGATAGTGCCGACGCAGAAGATTTAGAGGCTTTTGAAGATAATAATATGACGAGTCGGATCAATGATGTAAATAATAGTGGTTCATCAGAGGGAACGATAGAGATGATCTTTTCTTCAACACAGGGAGTTAAGTTGAAAGGGGATATGCTTTATCTTTACTTTGATCTGATGTCATCAGCGAAAGTGGGAGATGTTTACGAACTGAAGCTCAAGGTCAATGAAATGAAGAATGGTTCTGCAGATTTGACTACAGATGTCAAGCAAAGTACTTATAAAGTAAAAGAAAATGATGAAGGCGATGTGGAGGAAGATGAAACCGAGTCAGAAGCGGAAACAACACAGATGACCAGCAAGAGTCAGATGACTGACACTACATCATCCGGATCTGCCGCAAAAAAAACAACCGCACCAAAAACAGGTGATGAAAATAACACGACACTTTGGCTAATCATGGAGGCAGTATCTATGCTAATAGTACTGTATGCATATGGAAAAAAGAAAAGCGTATCGAAATAAGTTTATAAAGATGATCACTATTTTCGTAGTCTCTGGGATGATGTTATTAGCACCTGGTCTACAGATATTGGCGGCACCTGAAGACAAGGATACTAACCAGGATTTCCGTTTTTTTAAAACAGATCCGGTCTATGCCATCGCAAAGCGGGATAAGATTCCGATATACGAGGAAAAGGACGAAGGGTCAGAACTGACAGGAAGGCTTGAAGTATACGGAGTACTGCACATTTTATCCGAGGAAGAAGATGACTGGTATTATGTGGAGTCCGGGGAAGTCCGGGGATTTATCTTGTCGAAAGGTTTGATGACTGGGAAAAAGGCCGAGAAATATGTAAAACAAAATAAAGAAGAATGCCTGGAGACAGCCGTAGCGTTAATGTCACCTCTAGAAAATGAATCCTTTTATTATACCCGTACCACTGGATATGAGACGATAGCAGAAAAAGTATATGCATCGCCAACCGTGGATATAGAAATAATGGACAGGATTCCAGCAAAAGATGAAAACAAAAGCAATGAAAAATCAAAAGCAGTCGGACTTCTTGAAGAGGGTGCGCTCTGCTTTATCATCGAAGACGAAGAGGAAGAGTGGGTTTTCATTGAATCGGGGGATGTTCGAGGATTTGTTCCATTCAATACACTGATTGTAGAAGGTATTGAGGAGCAGGTTACAGAAGGTGGCGAGGAATCTTATCTGACTGCTAAAGAATATATCAGGCCAAAAGAAAACCGTGCTTGCTATTATACCTATCTTTCGGTGAAAGAAGCGGCAGCTGATTATGAAGAGGAGCAAGAACCAGAAAATGGAAATGGTGGATTAAGCCATATCAGGGAAGCGATAATCAGTTATGCAGCGCAATTTATAGGAAATCCTTATGTTTGGGGGGGAACAAGCCTGACACAGGGAGCAGACTGTTCTGGGTTTGTACAGAGTATCTATGGTGATTTTGGCTACAACATCCCCCGGGTTGCGGAGGATCAGGCGAAGTTCGGAACCCGGATCCCGGTAGAGCAAGCACAGCCGGGAGATCTGATCTTCTATGAAAGAAACAACTATATTTACCATGTTGTAATGTGTGCTGGAAATGGTGAGACAATAGAGGCACAGAGCAGCGCTACAGGGATCGTAAATGCAGGAATCAATTGGGATGTGGCAGCATGGGCAGTGAGGATTATTTCTGAAGAAGACGAAAATGCTTTAGCCGATTATTCGTATCAAGATGAAGAAGTTACATATGGTAAATATCTGGGTAAATTTAAATTAACCGCATACTGTGCCTGTCCAAAGTGTTGTGGAGTTTGGTCAGGCGGAGCAACTGCCAGCGGTCTTATGCCGGTTGAGGACAGGACCGTAGCAATGGGAGGAGTTGATTTTGGCACAAAACTGATCATTGGAGGACAGATCTATACAGTTGAGGATCGGGGTACACCGTATGGTCATGTTGATATTTTTATGAACAATCACCAGGATGCAATCATGTTCGGCTTACAGTATACCGATGTATATTTGGCTGAATAGAACCTGGAGAAGAAAAGAATGTTTTATGTTATAAGTTAGAAAGCAGCATGAAGCAGGGTTATGAGAAAAGGAGAATAGAATAAAATGAAAATTGCAAAAAGATTACTTGCAATGCTAATGAGTATTATCTTATTATTGGGCACGGTGTCCTCGGGTATTACAGTTAGTGCCAAGGAATTGCCCTCATTGGCTTCAATCAGTAAGCAAGCAGCAAATGAAGCTATGGTTTTACTTAAGAATGAAAACAATGTATTGCCCTTAGCAGGAAAGACAATTTCAGTTTTTGGACGGACGCAAATCAATACATTTTATACTGGTTACGGTTCGGGGGGATATGTAACTCCATCCTATATCACAACAATCATAGACGGACTTCGCCAGAATCCCAATATTAAAGTGAATGAAGACCTGGCTAAAGTATATACTGATTGGGAAAGGGCAAACCCCGGAAGTAATATAACTACAGGAAATAACTGGCGGGATGGTATACATTCTCTTCCGGAGATGCCTTTGGAGAACAACCTGGTTACGGATGCTGCAAAGAAATCTGACACGGCAGTAATCGTAATAGGTCGTCGTTTTGGTGAAGGTGTCGATTTGAAAATGGGTGCTAATGACGGGAGTTATTATCTGACTACTGCTGAAAAAGATATGCTGCGTCAGGTATCCAATGCATTTGATGAAGTTGTTGTGGTGTTTAACACCGGATCCGTAATGGATATGGAATGGATTGCAAAGCAGGAATATGATATAGATGCATATATTCTTGCGTGGCAAGGGGGGATGGAAAGCGGACGGGCAATTGCTGAAGTACTCGCAGGGGATGTAAATCCTTCTGGAAAGCTCCCGGTTACCATAGCGAATAGATATTCTGATTATACTACTTCAAAAGATTTTGCTAACCAAAACGTAAATGTATACGAAGAAGATATCTTTCTGGGATACCGTTATTTTGAAACATTCCGGCAAGATGCCGTGCTATACCCTTTTGGTTATGGCTTGAGCTATACAACGTTTGATACAGAAACGACTGGGGTAACGGTAACAGAATCTTCGGATGGCATTACTGATGATACTATTAATGTGCAGGTTAAGGTGACCAATACCGGAGACTATGCGGGCAAGGAAACGGTTCAGATTTATTATGGCGCACCGCAGGGCAAGCTTGGAAAATCGTCAAGATCCCTGGCTGCCTATACGAAAACAGGAATTATACAGCCTGGAGAGTCCCAAGATATGTCTATCAGCTTCCGGGTTGGTGCTATGGCTTCGTATGATGATGCCGGAAAGACTGGTCATCGGTTTGCCTATGTCTTAGAGGCAGGTATTTATCCAATATATGTAGGAAATTCTGTTCGTGCACCAAAGGCAGATGGTTATGAGGGATATGTTGTTGATAAATTGACACTCGTTGAGCAACTGCAGGAGGTATCGCCTCCCGCTGAGAATTTTAACAGAATTACTGCTTCGGATGATGGAAACGGCAATATTGTTCAAGGTTCGGAAGCTGTACCGAAAGCCGTTAGAACGGCAGATGATTATGAAAAACGCATTTTAAGCGCAATACCGGATGAAATTAAGCCTACTGGAAATAAAGGTATTTCCTTGCGTGATGTATATGATAAAAAGAATACTATAGAAGATTTTGTTGCTCAGCTAAGTGATGATGATATTGCAAAACTCTGCAGAGGTGCCGGAGGTATGAACGACAGTCAGGGTATTCCTGGAAATGCCAGTGCATTCGGTGGCCACACAGATTCTTTGAAGAAGTTTGGTGTCATTGTGGCCAGTACCTGTGACGGACCATCGGGTATTCGTCATACGGGAAGTGCTTCGGTTATACCGTCAGGAATCAGCATGGCCAGTACCTGGAATGATGACCTTGTGGAAGCGGTATATAAACTGCTGGGGCAGGAGTGTGTGCTTAATAAGGTGGACGTGCTTTTGGCTCCCGGTATGAATATTATCAGAGATCCGGCTTGCGGACGGAATTACGAATATTTTTCTGAAGATCCTGTACTGAGTGGAAAGATGGGGGCTTCCTATACAAAGGGGCTCCAATCGGCAGGAATTGCTTCTACATTAAAACATTATGTAGGAAATAATAAAGGACAAATTAACGATAAGTTTGATGCCAGGATGTCAGAACGTGCATTGCGGGAGATCTATTTAAAAGGATTTGAAATTGCGGTTAAGGAATCCAACCCATATACCATTATGACCGGAGTCAATAGGGTTAACGGAGAGTATGTTAACTATAGCTTCGACCTTTGCACCACTATACTTCGTGATGAATGGGGGTGGGACGGCATGGTAATGACTGACTGGGGTCCGCGTGCCGATTCTTACACTGGCAGCAGAGGCACTTTGACGAATCACGCCTATTTGGTGCAGGCACAGTGTGATGTCTCTATGTCTGGAAGAACGCACCCTAATACATTAGAACCCTCTTTAGCAGCATCCGATGGTATAACCAGGGCAGAGGTGCAAAGAAGTGCGATAAATTGTCTGAAGTATTTACTGAAATCACCAGCCTTTGCCCGGGCAAATAATCTTGAATTGTATCCGTACCAGGTTCCCGAGGACCAGATATTCACGGTAGAGAAAGCCGAGACAGGAAATCCGCGTTTAGATGCGATCTATCTGGATGGTGAAAAAATCACTAACTTTGATCCGCTTGTGCTGGATTATGTGCTTTATAGCCGGGATTTAGCAGATACACCCAATGTAACTTATGATGCTTCAGCAGATATAAACGTAGAACTTATCTCAGCGACTCCAGAAATACCGATTACCACAATTAAAACATCCGCTGGAGGTGTCGAAAACATTTACCGGGTAATATTTTCAAATCAAGCGGGCATGCCTGTCAGCGTTGAGAATCCGAAATATGCTTATCTTAACGGAATCCAGGTGAATGGTGTGGAAGTTCCCGGTTTCTATGTAAACAGAACGAATTATGAGATGAAGATTGATGGTAATCTTGAAGATGCAGAAGTTACATATATGGTTCCTGATGGAGTGAGTGCTTCTTATACTATCGATGAAGAGCAAAGCACTATTATCATTCGGTCTGAGAGCGATCATCAGGCGATTGAGTACTATGTTAAATGTATATCAGGTGTATCCGCACCCCAAAGCGATAACTTTGAATCCGAAGAGCTAAATGATTTCTGGACAGTCCTTAATCAGAATGAAAACTTTTCTAAGCATGACGGATATATCCAAATAATTACCGAAAATGGCTCATGGAATGCCGGAGACACGGCGAATCCCACGGCAAATAATATTGTCGCTCAGTCTGGGGCAGGAGACTGGGACAGTGTAACCCATGCCACGTTTGACGCAACGGCTTTCAGTGAGACACATCAATCTTTCGGTATCAAAATTATGGAAGGCAACTCGGACCGTAATTTTATATGGTTCCGTTATGAATATGTAGGGGGAACTAGCAATGGTCCCAGTGCCATCCGAGTTAACAAAATGGGTACTAATGCAGCTCAAATTACAAGAAATCACACCTACCCCAAGAACGAAGATACGCTTATCAGCGACAGCTTGTATTTCAAGGTAACAAAACGGGAAAATACATATACCTTCTCGGTGAGCGTAGATGGAGAGAACTATACGCCAATGGGGGCAACAACGCAGGCGTATAACAATCCAACATTTGCTTTAGCTGCATATAATAGTGCTTCAACAAAACCAATGGAGGTTCAGTTCGATTACGTTACATTTGAAGATAAATCTACTTCAACACCTGAGCCTGAGGTTCCTGAACCAACTGTAATTAAACCGGTTAGTGGTGACGATACCAACCGTTTGCAGTTGGGAGAAACACCGTACTATCTTGAGGGTATGGTCAGTGCCAATGGCAGCGGTAGTGAGACAGGCAAGAAGACTCTTGGCAGCACAAGCCCAGGTGCTTATGCTTTGTATAACGTAGATGTGGAAGAAAGCGGTTATTATAATCTGAGTATGCGTTGGGCATCACCTCGAACATGGCCAGTCCAGACAGATTTTGCACTTGAGGCTGATGGCATCTTGTTGACAAAATGGACGATGTTTGAAGGTACAGGTGGCTGGACTAATTGGGCAACGCTGGATCCCCAGCGTGTCTACCTCGCTGCGGGAAGACACAGACTGAAATTGTATATAATTGCGGATGGTCCGGATCTATCCTGGCTGCAATTTGATCATCAACCGTCACAGCCGGTTACGATTGGTGAGGCAGATGACGTTGCCATAACCATTGACGGACGAAGTGATGTAGTTCCTGGTGATACAGTGCGGTTCAACGTTGTTGCTGAGGGGGACAGAGAAATAAGTGGTGTATTCATACAATATGGAGATCAAGAGATTCGGCTTGAGGTACAACAAAATGGATATTATTCCTTTGTGATGCCCGATGCTTCCGTTACAATTACAGCTACAACGATCGTATCAGTAATGAATGCTCCTGGCAGTGAAACGGTTACTTATGAAGGTGCAGCGATCGACTTATCAGAACTTGAAAATCTATTTGATATTGCCGAGGGTGCCGGAGAGGCAACATACAGCATTGAAAACACAAAAACGGCAACTGGAGCAGGAAAGATCGATCCGAATGATGGCAGGACATTGACAGTAACCAAGGCGGGAACTTTTGCAATTGGACTTATAACGCAGGCAACGCCAACCCATGCAGCTGGAGAAAAAGTAACAGCGGTATTGACTGTAAACAAAGGCAGCCAGACGAAGGCTTTAGCTGCGCCAACGGTAAGCAGTAAAACAGAAACGAGTGTGACGTTGTCATCTACAGCCGGAATGGAATATAAAAGAGATAACGAAAAGTGGCAGACATCTCCGGTATTTACCGGATTGACTCCTAATAAAGAGTATCAATTCTATCAGAGGCTGGCAGAAACAGATGTATACATTGCCTCTCCTGTAAGTAAAGTTCTGATGGTAAAAACAGAAGCAAAAGGGATAGTGGTGGAGAACACTGTTTATGCCGTAACCCTGGATCCTAATGGCGGGAAGCTTGCAGTAGCAGCAGATGGAAAGAGGAATGTAAAGAAGGATAATAAGATTGGAGCACTGCCAACCCCCATCAGAGATAATTATAATTTTAGAGGATGGTATACGGCCAGGACTGGAGGAAGCCTGGTGTCAGCTGACTACAAGGTATCTGCGAATGTTATAATCTATGCCCGCTGGGAAAAGAAGGTATCTCCCAAAAAGGGATATAAATTCAAGTCCGGCAATTTAAATTACAAGGTAACAAAAGCAGCCACGGCTAAAACGACAGGTTCTGTCCAGGTTACGGGACCAGCCAAGAAGACCTTACAGAAGATCACGATACCGTCTACTGTTAAGAGTGGAGCATTTACATTTAGGGTAGAAAGTATTGCGAAAAAAGCTTTTATGAACAATAAAAAATTAAAGACAGTGAAAGTAGGCAGCAATGTTAAACAGATTGATACCAAAGCGTTTAGCGGTTGTAAAGTACTTACAAAAGTAACAGTCGGTAAGGGCGTTATAAAAATTGGCAGCGAGGTATTCCTAAATGACAAGAAGCTGAAAACGATTACCATCCAAAGCAAAAAACTGAAGACGGTTGGCAAAAATGCATTTAAGAATATTTATAAGAAAGCCAGTATAAAAGTACCGGCTTCTAAACGGAAACAGTATAGAAAATTGCTGAATGGGAAAGGACAGGCAAAAACGGTTAAAATTGGATAAAATGGAATATTCTATTAATGGAGGATAAGCAAAAGGCGAGTGACCAGATAACCCGGCAGGGCTTAATGGAATCCCGCCTTTTTGCAATACAGAAAACAATAATATTACAAATCTGTTTTAATAAAAATGTGAATAAATTCTGCAAATAACATATACGTGCAAAGAAAATAAATAAGAATAAAAAAATACGTCAATATGCAAAGAAAATTGTAGGTACGGAAAAGAAAATTGCATGGTATACACAAAAGTATCATGATACAATACAGCTGTTATTAATAATTTTGTAACAAGTAGCTATGTTGTTATGGAACACAGTACATTACAGAAGGAGGAAGTATGGGGAAAAAGAAGAGATCAGGCTTTAAAAAAGTGAATGCTGCAGTTGCAGTGATGTTATCGATTCAACTATCGATAGGATCAGTAATGCCGGCGTTTGCAAACGAACAGGTCCGGGATGATATACAGACGGACCTTATTTACGAAACAGAACAGGAAACGCAAGCACTAAAAGAAGTATTTGAGAGCGTGTCGGTTGGACCAATCTTAGAATTTGATTTTTCCAAGACTGAAACAGTTGACAATGTTACAAGTGTAGTTGGCATCGCAAATGGTGAAGAAGCGATTGCGACTGCTCAGAATGTAATCTTTGAAACCGATGAAGATTCAAACGATATTGCAGTATTCCCGGAAGGCGGAGATAATGCTGCGACAGGTATTACTTATACACCGGGAGATAACGACCCGATGAAGAGCCTTGCACAGGGAAACGGAGCAACGATTGCCATGTGGGTAAAAACCGCTCAGGATACGTTCAGCAGCACTTTGTTCGCTTATGGTTCACGCCAAAATGCAGATGCAGGTGATCTTGGTGCAAGTATTCAGATCATAGGAAGAAATAACACCAGCGGAGATACGGTATTCTACCGTAATGCATCAGGAAGCACTGGCGGGCACAAGGTAGCGGGTGTCGGCAACCCGTATTTGACGAACACCTGGCAGTTGGTTACGTTTGTTGAAAATGAAAATGGTACCGGAACGCTTTATGTAGATGGAGTGGAACGAGGGACTTGTAAATCCAGTGATAAGACTTTACTTGGTTTTGCCACAGATGGAGCCACACCGGATCATTACTACTTTGGATTCCTGCCTTATGTGTCAGGTACAGATACTCATTTTACAGGTGCAATGGACAGCATTTCGGTTTATGACAAAGCATTCACGGCGGAGCAGGTACAAAGCCTGTATAACGAAAGAGTGAAGCCGGAAGTTGACAAGACGGCGCTGAATGATGCTATCACATCCGCAGAAGATTTGGCAGAAGCAGATTACACAGCCGAAAGCTGGGAAATATTAGCAACAGCAGTGAATGATGCTAAAGCAGTATCAGGAAATATAGATGCTACAGAACAGGAAGTGAATGCGGCAATTGCATCAATAACAGCAGCGATAGAGGCACTTGTAGCTGTAGAGCCGGAAAAACCAGACATGGTGCTGGATGCCGGATGGGAAATAGAAAATCCGACAGAAGGAAATCTGGTGGTTAATGAGGATGGAAGCGTAACTATCACAACAGAAGGCGGAACAGTAGATACTGCAGGGGGAATGAAAAACATTCTTTACTATAAGATTCCAAACCAGACAGACTATGATTTTACGGTAAAAGTCAAAGGGAATTTTACAGCAAACTATCAGGGTGCTCATCTAATGATCGCAAGCGGAAAGAACCGCGAAAATGCCGTTGCCGTGGTTCGCAGATATCATGGATATCTTAGCGGAAAATATGGAACAAGCATGCTCATGGGTGTTATGCAGAATGGTGGTTCACCAAACGAATATTATGAAGGTGCTGCTGATATCGGCAATGAGTTCTATCTGAAGCTGCAGAAGCAGAACGGAAGAATCACTGGTTTCTATGCAGCGGAGTACAGTGACAACAAAGAAGACTGGAATCAGATTATTGACAGTAATACAAATACAGAGTATGTAGATAAGGGAAACGGGCTGATTGATCCTGAAAATATTTATGTAGCAATCGCCGCAGCAAACGGCGGTGAAAATAATCCTACAAACATTACATTTTCTGATTTGAGAATCGGTGGACAACCAGTACCGATGGGTATAAATACAAGTGCATTAGCATCCGTCGTGCTTTCTGGTGAAGCTAAAATGGAAATAGCGGCTACGCAGGCACTTAGCCTGGCAGGTACTGATTATGATGGAAATGAAATTAAAAAGTTTGATTCAGTAGTTTACACAAGCAGTGATGAAGAGGTGGCAACGGTTAGTAAAGATGGTGTTGTTACCGGTGTACATAATGGTAAAGTCGTAATTACCGCTGCAGCAACCGTGGGCGGTATTACAAAAACAGCCGATCTGTCAATTCAGATTGGAGATATTGTTGAAAAGACATGGGAACTCTCATCTCCGGATGGCAATACAAAGATGGCAGTTGAAATGATCACAGGTGGAGTACTTCAATATCGTGCAGAACAGAACAAGGTACAAAATATTGGAACATCACCACTTGGATTAGTAACCAGTCTAGGCGACTTTTCAAAAGGGCTTGTATTTAAGAAAGCTTCAGAAGTAAAAGAAATCAACGAAAGCTATAAGGTGCTTTCCGGTAAAAGTGATGAGTATACAGACCACTGTAATGAGCAGACGCTCACATTTACAGTGAAAAACAATGATTCTGTGGAATTTGACCTGGTAATCCGTGCATATGATGACGGAACCGCTTACAGATATGCGGTCCGCACAGATGGGGAACAAGAGATCAGGATCAGTGATGAAGTATCGGGCTTGCAGCTTCCAAAAGAAGCAGATGTATATTGGATGAACTATACCTCAGCTACCTGGAACTATGAAAGTCAGTATCAGGTAACTACAACGGAAGGACTGGCAGTGGATGCAACTCCCTCTATGCCATTCTTATATGGAAAAGACGGGGTATGGACGCTGTTCTCAGAAGCGGACCTGAACGGAAGTTTCTGTGGTTCGATGTTTACCGTAAAAGAAAACGGGATGCTGGATGTATCATTTGCGAAACAGCAGACGAAGGATGTAGTGACAACCACGCCATTTAAATCTCCATGGAGAGCGGCAATCACAGGTACTCCGGCAGACATTGTAGAAAATACAATGATT
Organism: Robinsoniella sp. KNHs210; assembly: GCF_000686105.1. Classification (NCBI taxonomy): domain Bacteria; kingdom Bacillati; phylum Bacillota; class Clostridia; order Lachnospirales; family Lachnospiraceae; genus Robinsoniella; species Robinsoniella sp. KNHs210. The sequence goes on along the minus strand of NZ_JMLZ01000001.1, from coordinate 493,785 downwards.
GAGAACCTGAGTACCCCGGCAGATTATGAGACATACGACTTTGAATCCTGGGTAGATCCTGGATTATCTTCCTGGTCATGGGTAACCAACTGGGGAAGCGGAGTCAGTGACCAGTCAAAAGCGGAAACACATCTGAACTGGATTAAGTTCGGGGCAGAAATAGGATGGGATTATTATATTCTTGACGAAGGCTGGAATAAGGGCGGACGTGGAAACGTCAGCGGCATGTATGACTGGTGGCCGGAAGTAAAAGCGTGTGCGGAAGAAAACGGAGTTCGCCTGTGGGCATGGGTACATGTAAGCGATATTGATACCCAGGAAGAACGCGACAGGCACTTTTCTGAATGGGCAAAAGAAGGCATTGTAGGAATTAAGCCGGACTTCTTTGATGGAGAGGGCCAGGGCCGGATGCAGTTATATGATGATCTGTATAAAGATGCGGCGAAATACGGACTTATGCTTCTTGTACATGGAGCAAATAAACCGACCGGTGAAATCCGTACCTGGCCAAACGTATATGGACGTGAAGCGATCCGTGGACAGGAAGCAGGAGGAATTACGGCAGAACAGTATACCATGATTCCGTTTATCCGGGCAGCAATCGGACCGGCAGAGGTTACGGAAGAAATCAGATCCAAGGATTACAATAAGACGACAATGGGATTCCAGTTCGCGTTGACAGCCCTGGTGGAAGACGGGATTCACAGCATGGGTTCTGCACCGGATGTATACAGAAGCATTCCGGAGGGAATGTCCTACTATAAAAACTATCCGAAAAAGTGGGATGAAACCAAACTGGTTGACGGAGCCGTTGGCGAGCAGGTAAGCATAGCGAGACGCACCGGAAATAACTGGTATGTCTCCGGCATCAGTGTAGAACCAAGAACTATGCAGGTTCCATTAGAGTGTCTTGACGAAAACAAAGAGTATACAGTATTGCTTTACAGAGAAAATGGCAGACGGGATGTGGATATGGATATTATCCCGAATGTTACAAATGAAACAGTATTAGAGGTAGATGTACTTTATGGCGGCGGATATGCGTTGCGTGCAGTTCCCACAGCAGAGATGGACAGTATTAAGTCAATCGCTGCAGAGCCGGCAGAGGTGAAAGTAGAAAAAGGACATTTATCGGATCAGGTTGCAATAACGCTCAGTCCGGAAAATGCAGAATTCAAAGATGTTGCATGGAGTACTGCAGACGAAGCAATCGCAACGGTAAGTGACCGCGGAGTAATCAGAGGTGTAGCAGAAGGAAAGACGACCGTGACGGTAGCTTCTGCATACGACAAGACAGTAAAAGCAGAAATTAAAGTAACGGTTACCCCGGCTAGATATGTTCTTGATGAAAAAACATGGTCAATCCTAAATGCGAATGAGAATGTCATGATCAAAGATACCGGTTCGGCAACAATAACAACAGAAAATGGAGTACTTGGTGCAGGAAACTGGGAAAATATGTTCTCCATGGACGTACCGGAAGGTGACAGGGACTTTACGATCACAGCAAAGATGACTGGCGGCCTTAAGGCGAATTACCAGGGTGGATTTATCACAGTCTTTGACAAAGCAGATCCAAACGGCCAGTCGGTAGCAGCAGGACGACGCCATCACTCAGGCATGCTGGGTGGCAGCCATCCCCAGGGATTTGGCGTAATGTCAACAGCCTCAGGACGTACCACTGAATTTTACTGTGAGGATAAAGACTATGGCGTTGATGTTTACGTGAAGCTTGAAAAAACTGGAAATACATTTACCAGTAGCTATAGTTACGATGGAGAAACCTGGACAGTAATTACCAACAAAGGAACATCCCAGACGACGACGAATGCAAATCTGGCAGCAAGCGCAAATCTTTGTGTAGGATTCTATGCAGGGTCCGGTGGTGAAGACACTGCAATTGACATCACATTCAGTGATTTTACTTACAATGGTGTAAAGGTACCGGTAGCAATTGATACCCAGGCACAGGAAGAAGTTGACAAGACGGCGCTGAACAAAGCAATCGCAACAGCAGAAGCGTTAAAAGAAGCAGATTACACGTCAGAAAGCTGGAAGGTATTAGCATCAGCCGTGAAAGCAGCAAAAGATGCAGCAGCAGATGAGAAGGCTACACAGCAGGAAGTGAATGATGCAACAGCAGCAATAGCAGAAGCATTAGAAGCTCTTGTGGCAGCGAAGCCGGAAGTTGTAGTTGACAGGAAAGCGCTGAAAGAAGCAATAGCACAAGCCAATGCTATCTCTGCTGAGGCACTGAAGCAGTATACAGACGAAAGTGTAAGAACCTTTAAAAATGCACTGGCAGCGGCAGCTGGACTGGCGGAAAAAGCCAGCCAGAAAGAAGTAGATGCAGCAGCAGCGGCATTGCAGGCAGCAATGAAAGGTCTTGTTAAGAAACCAGTAACACCGCCGGTTGTACAGAAAGAAATATCAAAACTGTCAATTGGCAGCATTAAGGCACAAACCCATACCGGATCTTCTTTAAAACCGATAATATCGATAAAAGATGGCAGTAAAGTACTGAAACAGGATGTGGATTACACGGTTTATTATAAGAATAACAAAAATCCAGGAACTGCTCAGATCATTATCACCGGAAAGGGTAGTTATAAGGGAAGCTTGACGAAGACATTTGTGATACTGGCGAAAAAAGGAAGAACTTACACAGTAGGAAATTACAAATACAAAGTATTAAGCGCATCCACCAAGAGCGGAACGGTGAGTCTGACCAAACCAGTGAAGAATACATTAAAAACGGTTAAGGTTCCGGATACGGTAAAGATCGGTAACTACAGATATAAAGTAACCGAAATTGGCAAGAGTGCATTTAAGCGAAATAATAAGCTTAAAACAGTGAAGATCGGAAAAAATGTGAAAAAGATTGGAACAGCGGCATTTTATAACGATAAGGCACTGAAAACAATAACCGTATACTCCAAAGTGATTAAGAGTGTCGGTAAAAATGCATTGAAAGGTATTCATGCCAGAGCGGTCATCAAGGTACCGAAATCCAAACTGAAATCATACCAGAGCAGGTTTGCGAAAAAAGGTCAGAAGAGTACAGTAGTTATTAGAAAGTAAAGGAAGATGGAGCGTGTTGTATTTTACAGCACGCTCCAGCGTATGTACAGTAATGAAGAATAATAGGTGGACAATACCAGCCTATTAGAATACAGAAAAGAGGAAAAAGATTATGAAGCTAAAGAAAATGGTGAGTTTGTTAATGTCGACAGTCGTACTGTTAACAACCCCTATACCTGCTGTTCAAGCGGCGGCACCAACAAACCCGGCACCAACAAACCCGGCACCAACAAACCCGGCACCAACAAACCCGGCACCAACAAACCCGCCTCCAACGAACCGGGTTCCGATAAACCTGGTACCAACAGAACCGGCAGCGGAAACAGCAAACTATGTCTGCACCTGGAACATCCAGGATTGGGTTGCTTGGCATGAATCAAGCGACAAACGTGATGTTGTAGACCCGGAGCATCTGTTTAATGAAAAGACAGGATGGATCTCTACCATGTATCCGGAAAGCAGAGGAGATTTAATTTTCCTTCTGGATGATGGCTGGGATTTGCCTTACGGAACCAAGAAAAATGGATATAATAAAGAATATTTTGGATGCCAGGTTCTGCCGGATGATAAATTTCCAAAAGCGGAGTGGGGAAATACTCCCCAGGAAAAACTGAAGACTCTGAACGAAGAGATTAAGAGTTATGGCTGGAAGGGTACCGGTATCTGGATATGTGCCCAGACAAGTTCTGCTTATAAAGAATATGCAGGAAAGGATGAGGAAGACTTCTGGCGCATGCGTCTTAGGTGGAGTAAATATGCAGGTATTTCTTACTGGAAAATTGACTGGGGTACCGAACAGAAGAAGATAACATGGCGCCGTAAGATTTCTGAATGGGCGGAGGAAGAATACCCGGAACTTATTATTGAGCATGTTGTTGGCGGCCGTGGTAAGAATACAAATAATGAGCGTATTGAGGAGGACCTTCTTGCTGACAATATAGAATTTGCGGCCTTTTCAGATGTGTTCCGTACATATGATGTATTGGATAACCTTGCTACAGCAATTACCCTGGATCGAGTTGGTGAGCAGTTGATTGGCGGATACACAGAGACAGGTAATGCCATGGGACTAATGAATGCTGAGGATGAACTCTATATCTGCGCTTCCCTTGGTCTTAGTGCCGGTGTTATGCGTTTCACACCTTATCTGACAACAGATTCCAAAAATTCCGGTGATGGGTATTTCGGTCTGGGAACAGAAAAAGATACCTATTTTGCCGGAGGAAAGAAATTTGTCGATACAAAGGCAACGAGAAACCGCTTGGATGAAGTTGCCCGTACTGTACGTTGGCAGAGAATTGCACCGGCGTATACGGTAGGGGATTACGATACGGCTCTTTCCAATGCGTATCTGCAGGATGACTGGACCTTTTCTTCAAGTGAACCTGCATGGGATGGAACAAAAAATATGTTAAGTCAGAAAGCACCTGCATTCATGGCAAGAGGAATTGATCTTCCTACGGTTACAGTGGATAGTGGTGATGACATACCATTCCTGACGGCTAGCCGTAATCCGAATGGTGCAATTAGTATTGCTGCTTACGCAAGAACGCACACGAATACGGGATACAAGCCGGTAAAATCAGCAAAAGTTACTCTGAATGCAGGGGATCTGACTGGAAAGATTGGGGTCTTTGGTTATTATGGAAGCCTGAGTCTTACATTCAATCAGGATTTAAGCGGCAAAAAGATTTATGCACAGGATATGCTTGCTACCCAGGCGCAGGATATAACTTCTGAAGTACAGATTGACGGAAATACACTTACAATTGACGGGAAGTTACTTGAAGAAATCGGACTTTCTGCAGCAACAGAAGGAGATTCTTCCGATCCGGGTCTTGTTCTGCAAATAGGTGAGGAAACTGATTTCGCAGCTCCGGCTGAGACCAATGCCCGTATTGAAAGATGGGGCGTTAACAATGGATCTTTCGAGAATTTCCATTATGATGCCAATATGGGTCAGACTATGGAGTCTGTAACTGCGGCAGACTGGCACCGTTCAAACAATACAAATGCTTCCTATATTAGTGAAGGTGGATATTCGGGAGCGTATTCCGGCATTCATACTTCAAACAGTAACTATGAAGTATCTACTTATCAGCTAAATAAGAGTGTGGCGAATGGCGTATATAAGGCTTCCTGTTATGTCAAGGCATCAGAGCATTCACGTACGGCGCCAGGCGGTAATCACAAGACGAGTGCCGGCTTCTATGTTTCCAATTATGGGGGCAGCGAATATGTTGATATCCAGAAGATGGGTGAATTAAACGACTGGACTTATATCGAGATTCCGCAGTTTAACGTTACAAACGGACAGATCCAGGTGGAGTTTTACTCTTATGGAGCTACCGGCGAGTATTTGATGTTTGATGATGTGAGGGTTGACTATGTGGGTGAGATTTCGGAAGAGATTGACGCAAATGCTATTCTGGAATTTGATTTTTCGGAGTCAGCAACAGATGACAGCGGTACAACTGTAACTGGAACTGCTAATGGTGAAAAAGTAACTGCTACTGCTCAGAATGTAACCTTTATATCTGATGAAGATTCTAATGATATCGCAGTATTTCCGGCAGATGGAGATAATGCAGCAACAGGTATCACTTATATTCCAGGTGATAATGGTGATAACGACCCGATGAGGGAACTTGAATCAGGCAGCGGTGCTACCATTGCAATGTGGATAAAAACTGGACAGGATACTTTCAGCAGCTCATTGTTCACTTATGGATCACGAAAAGATGCAGGTACAGGTGATCTTGGTGCAAGTCTTCAGATTTTAGGAAGAAATAATATAGACGGGGATACCGTATTTTACCGCAATGCATCCGGAAGCACCGGAGGACACAAGGTGGGAAAGGTAGGAAATCCTTATGTGAAGGACACCTGGCAGTTGGTTACCTTCGTTGAAAATGGAGATGGTACCGGAACGCTTTATATTGATGGAGTGGAGCGCGGATCTTGTGGCTCCAGCGATAAAACGTTACTTGGTTTTGCCACAGACGGAAATACACCGGATAATTACTACTTTGGATTCCTGCCTAATGTGTCAAATACAGATACTCATTTTGCAGGTGCTATGGACAGTATTACTGTTTATGACAAAGCTTTCTCAGAGGGTCAGGTACAGAGACTGTACAAAGAGAGATTTGAAGAGCAAAAAGAGATTGTGCTGAATGCCGATGGAAACGGTGTAATTAGCGGTCAGGCAGCTTCCCACTTCACAGAGGGTCAGGGATATGTAGGCTGGATTGGCAAGAGCAGTGATGCAATCGATGAAGAGGAGGGTACTGTTACCTTTAATTTTAATGCGAAAGAAGCTGCTGAGTGGAACATGGATATTTATTATCTCAGTAAGGCAAGCAGCAGTGGAGGAGTAGGTGCCAATATCCGTGATTTCGTTGTTACTGTAAATAGTGACACGGCAAATGCACAGACAGTAACTTGTCCGGAGGGCGATAGCTGGGATGACCCAAGTGCAGCTTCGGTAATCACAGTCGAAAAAGTATCCCTGAACAAAGGAAAAAATACATTGGTATTCGGAAATCCGAACGGTAATGCGCCATCCCTTGTCAAGGTCGTACTGAAAAGGGCAGATTACGCAGCGGCGGCGGAAGTAGAGGATTTGATTTTAAGTCAGCTTGGTACAGTAGATGATTTTGCGCAGCTTAGTATGGTTCAACAGATACGGGAGAAGTATGATGCTCTTACAGAAGAAGAGAAGAAGCTGGTTTCTGAGGAAGCATATAAGATGCTTCTCAGTGCAGAAGACTTTATGCAGGGATTCCTTGATCAGGAAGCTGCAGATGCAGTTGAGAAAGCAATAGTAGCGATCGGTGAAGAGATTACACTGGAGAAAGAGTCAGAGATTGTTGAGGCACGTGCTGCATATGAGGAACTGACCGATGTACAGAAGCTGCTGATTACACCAGAAACTCTGAAAAAGCTGACTGATGCCGAAGTAAAACTGGAAGAGCTGAAGAATCAGGATACGAAAGTTGATAAGGCAATGCTGAATGAAGCAATCACAACAGCAGAAGTGTTAAAAGAAGCAGATTACACGGTAGATAGCTGGAAAGCATTAGAAACAGCCGTGAAAGCAGCAAGAGAGGCAGCAGCAGATGAGAAGGCTACACAGCAGGAAGTGAATGATGCAACAGCAGCAATTGAAGCAGCATTAGAAGCTCTTGTGGCAGCGAAGCCGGAAGTTGTAGTTGATAAGAAGGCGCTGAAAGATGCAATAGTGCAAGCCAATGCTATCTCTGCTGAGGTACTGAAGCATTATACAGACGAAAGTGTAAGAACCTTTAAAAATGCACTGGCTGCGGCAGTTGGACTGTCAGAAAAAGCCAGCCAGAAAGAAGTAGATGCAGCAGCTGCGGCATTGCAGGCAGCAATGAAAGGCCTTGTTAAGAAACCAGTAACACCGCCGGTTGTACAGAAAGAAATATCAAAATTGACAATTGGCAGCATTAAGGCACAAACCCATACCGGATCTTCTTTAAAACCGATAATATCGATAAAAGATGGCAGTAAAGTACTGAAACAGGATGTAGATTACACGGTTTATTATAAGAATAACAAAAATCCAGGAACTGCTCAGATCATTATCACAGGAAAGGGTACTTATAAGGGAAGCTTGACGAAGACATTTGTGATACTGGCGAAAAAAGGAAGAACTTATACAGTAGGAAATTACAAATACAAAGTATTAAGTGCATCCACCAAGAGCGGAACGGTGAGCCTGACCAAACCAGTGAAGATTACATTAAAAACAGTCAAGGTTCCGGATACGGTAAAGATCGGTAACTACAGATATAAAGTGACCGAAATTGGCAAGAGTGCATTTAAGGGCAATAAGAAACTTAAGACAGTGAAGATCGGAAAGAATGTGAAAAAGATTGGAACAGCAGCATTTTATAACGATAAGGCACTGAAAACAATAACCGTATATTCCAAAGTGATTAAGAGTGTCGGTAAAAATGCATTGAAAGGTATTCATGCCAGAGCGGTCATCAAGGTACCGAAATCTAAACTGAAATCATATCAGAGCAGATTTGCGAAAAAAGGACAAAAGGAAACCGTGATTATTAAAAAATAAAAGGGTCTCTTTGATTCATAAAATTTGAGTGAAAAAAGACTGTAAATACTGATCTTAAATGATAATAGCCGGGCTGGAGTCTCTCATAATGAGCTTCAGCCCTTGGTTTATTTAAATACCTGATAGCATTGTAGATGGTGGATAAGCTTTGAATCCATGGTATAGTATAAAGCAGCATTCATCTGACAAAAACAATACATACACTGGTTGGCTTGTACTTAATGAAACCAGAGAAGTAATTGCCGATTATTTGGGAGTTGCAAGGCCAGCGCTCTCAAGGGAACTTGGTCGTATGCAGTTTCAAGTCCGTATCAAGATACAGCCGCAAAACCTCTAAAAACTTTTGTGATGGTTTAGAAAATAACTGATATTTCTTCCAGATAATGCTCAGTTCATTTTCCAGCTTGGGTGCAAGCGGGCGAAAGCAGAGATTGCTGTCTCCGGAGGTATTGATGATATGAGCCAAGCCAATAACATACCCTAGACCTTCTTCGACCAGCAAAGAAGCATTAAACATAAGGTTATAAGTTGCAGTGATGTTTAATTCGGATACTTCCCGATTTAGCCACCGGATAACATCTCCGCCTCTATTTTCCTGCTGGGATAGGATTAGAGGTTTGTTCCACAAATCCTCTGGCGTAATCAATTCTTTTTCTGCTAGAGGAGAATCCTTACGCATTAATACCCCCCACATGTCTGTATCTGACATTTTTAATACGTTGTATTTTGTTAAATCCACTGTTCCAAATACAACGCCAAAGTCAATTAGTCCTTTATCTAGTTGTTCCATGACAAAAGTGGCATTTCCACTGGAAATATGGTAATGGATTCCGGGATGAGACTCCTGAAGAGTCTTAGCGGCTTTGGCAATCAGACGCACGGCATCTGTTTCTCCCATCCCGATATAAACATCACCTAAGATAATATTGTCGGAAAGCGTGATTTCAGACTCTGTTTTCTTTACCAGTTCCAGTATCTCTTCTGCGCGTTTCCGCAAGATCATGCCTTCTTCCGTCAGTGTAACCTTCCGTGACCCCTTTGTCCCCCGTATCAGAAGCTGCTTGCCCAATTCCTCTTCCATATTTTTAATTTGTGTGGAAAGGGTGGGCTGGGAAAGATGCAGAGATTCTGCAGCCCGTACAATGCTCTGCTCTCTTGCTATTGCCAGAAAATATTGAAGTACTCTTAATTCCATTAGTAAATCTCCTTTGCAATAAGATTTACTAATACTTTAACATGAAAATGTATAGGTTTCAACTATGATAATGAATATGATATAAGTATTGGCTATTATTATTCGTTCGGACTATACTGTAATTGAAAACAGAAGTCGTTTTAAGTGCAAATAAGGAGGAGGAAAACGAAAAAATTCAAGAACCTGACCTTTGACGCAGAACGGTCAGGTAAAAATAAAATACCGGATACCTGGTTCAGTAACGATAAAGGAGAGTAAGATATTGACAATTAAGAAAAAAATCAGGATATCCAATATTATGATGGTCCTGATTCCCATTTTATTTACGGCAATCGTGATAAATGTTTGCCTGCACACGTCATTGGGAAGTTACTGGTATACTCTGGAAGCCATGTACAGCGATGAAAACAGTATTCAGTTTGCTCAGAGCATGATCTATACCTACCAGCAGGAGTTGTGGGAGAATAATTGGGGGCAGGGGAAATACCCGGATGCGATATCTGAAATTAACCGCAGTGACGAGATGAACCATCTGGAAGATAAGCTGTCAGGGATGGGATACCAGTTCATGATCACAAAAAATGAAAAATTGATCTATACCAATCTTACGGAAGAAGATATGCAGGCGGCCCGGTCGGTAGCCGGGGATGCGATTGATACGGCAAAGACTCTTACCGCCAGCAGGCATGAGGTTTCTGTTATCAAGAATACTTTTTATCATGGTGAGAAAGTATTCTGTATTACGGCTGTTCACCGTCAGCAGACAGATCAGGGGGTTGTGAATTATCTGAAGAATTATATCCTGAAATACTTGATTGGAATACTTGCATTCTTTGTAGCACTGACTGTATTTGTGAATGGAATAACCTCTTGGTGGATATCAAGAAGCATCTTAAAACCGCTGCATCAGTTGAGTCTGGGTACAAAAGAAATCCGGGAAGGGAATCTGGATACCAGGATGGAATATCAGAAGAAAGATGAGTTTGGGGAAGTATGCAGGGACTTTGACGAGATGCGTGCTTATCTGAAAGAGTCTGTTGACCAGCGCCTGAGAGATGAAAAACGCAGACGTTCTCTCATCACCGGTATTTCCCACGACCTAAGGACGCCACTTACATCCATCAGCGGCTATCTTGACGGGCTGATGGATGGGATTGCAGATACCCGGGAAAAAAGAAGCCGTTATCTGCAGGCGATTAAGACCCGGACGGGGAATCTCGTAAGCCTTGTGGACAGTCTCTCGGAGTACAGCAGGCTGGACAATGGGTTCCGGTACCGGATGGAGAAAGCAGATTTTAAGGATTTTGTGGATCAGTACCTGGGAACCTATCGGTCTGACGCAGAACAGAACCATGTGGAAATAACTTTCTTATATGGAAAAGAGACCTATCCGGTACAGATTGACAGGGAGGAATTCAAACGGGTGTTTGACAATCTGTTTGCAAACACGGTCAAATACCGCACGTTAGAAAAATCAAACATTCAGATATCACTAAAACGCACGATGGAAGGCACGGATATCGAACTGGTATTTCAAGATGACGGACCGGGAGTGCCATGTGAGAGCCTGGAACAGATATTTGACAGTTTTTACCGGGTGGATGATGCAAGAACCCAGTCTGAAAAAGGAAGCGGCATTGGGCTGGCCGTGGTGAAAGAAATCATTCTTGGACACGGCGGTAAAGTCCGGGCGGAGAACAGGGAAGGGCTGGCTATGATCATCCATCTGCCAATAACCAGGGAGGATATAACATAGATGGAAAAAATATTGATTGTGGAAGACGATGAACTGATTGCGGAGCTGGAGCGGGATTATCTGGAAGCCAATGGGTTCGGGACTGAAATTGCTTATGATGGGCTGGAAGGAGAAAGAAAGGCAAAAACAGGAGGCTATGATGCTATTTTACTGGATGTGATGCTTCCGGGAAAAACAGGTTTTGATGTATGCCGGGAATTGAGGCGGTTTTTACATCTGCCGATTATTATGGTGACGGCAAAGAAAGAAGATATCGACAAAATCCGGGGACTTGGTCTGGGTGCAGACGATTATCTGGTGAAACCCTTCAGTCCGGCAGAACTGGTAGCCAGAGTGAAGTCCCATATCCATATCCACAGTCTGCTGCTGGAATCGCAGGATGAAAATGCAGAGACTGATATCACTTATCAGAATCTTACCATTCTTCCAAAATCCAGAATGGTGTATCTGGACAAGAAAGAGGTTATCCTGGTAAACAAAGAGTTTGAACTTCTGCTTTTTCTGGCAGAGAATCCGAATATCGTCTTTTCTAAAGACACACTTTTTGACCGCATATGGGGAATGGATTCCATAGGCGATATGGCGACAGTAACGGTACATATCAACCGCTTGCGGGATAAGCTTGGAAAAAATTCAGAAAAAGCACAGTTTATCGAGACTGTCTGGGGAGCAGGATACCGTTTCAGAATTAGTTGATGTATAGAAAAAAAAGAAAAAAGAGTATTGACCTTGAGTTAGGTTCAGGGTTTATAGTCATTACAGAATCGATTCTACAGACAGGAGGAATGAAATATGACCATTAAAGAGGCATCCGAAAAAACTGGCATATCCGTTGATAATCTCCGTTATTACGAAAGGATAGGACTTATTCCGGAAGTACCGCGCAGTGCTTCCAAAATTAGAAATTATGATGATGTCACGTTAAGCTGGATAGATTTTGTAATGCGCTTTAAACGTGGTGGCATGGCACTGGAATCCATTCGTGAGTATGTACAGCTTGCGATGGAAGGGGAAGAAACAAAACCCGCCAGAAAAGAAATTTTATTGGAAACAAAAGAACAGCTGGAAATTAAATTAGTGGAAATCCAGGAAAGCCTTGATGTAATCAGTTACAAGCTGGACACTTATGACCAGAAATGCGGTCCCGTCACGATAGATATGGTAAATGACTGGAAGAAGAAAAAAGAACAGGAATCATAAATTTGGAGGTAAACCATGAAAAAAGATATTGGAAAATCATTAGCATTATATCCGACACCCTTAGTAGTTGTAGGGGCTGTTGTGGAAGGAAAACCAAACTGGCTTTTAGTCGGACATTTGGGAATTATGGGCCATGACCACATTATGGTGAGTCTGGCAAACGCACATTACACGAATAAGGGCATCAAAGAAACAAAAAAGCTTTCCGTAGCAATTGTGGACGAAGCAATGCTTACAAAAGCAGATTATGTGGGCTGTGTCAGCGGCGCGAAGGAAGATAAATCTGGAATATTTGCTTATCATATGAGCGATTCTGGGGTACCAATCATGGATGAGGCACCTGTGGTTATGGAGTGCAGCGTTGAGGATATCTATCAAACACAAGGATTTGAAAGCTTTATCTGCACCATCGACCATGTTTATGCAGAGGAACAGGTAATCAATGGACAGGGAAAACTGGATTATCATACTTTAAAACCCGTACTGTTTGAAATGCCAACCTATGAGTACCTCCGGACCGGAGATATCATTGGGAAATGTATGAAGATTGGTAAAGAGGAAGCATAACAGGCAGTTTGCTGATAATCGAGAAACAAACAGTATTTGCAGCATCGTGCATTTAGATTTCCTATTTGCAGCATATCAGATGCAGAGAAAACTGTTACATATAAAATAGAAATTAGAAGATAAAAAGGAGAATTTAAACATGTTAGGAAATTTTGCGTTTACAAACCCAACGAAACTTTATTTTGGAGAAGATTCCTTAAGCTATCTGAATGAGGAACTGCCAAAATACGGAAAGAATATACAGCTTGTATATGGCGGCGGCTCCATTAAAAAGACAGGCATTTACGATAAGGTCACAGCAATCTTAAAAGCCAATGGAAAAGCAATCTTCGAGGATGGCGGCGTTATGCCAAATCCAACGGTTGAAAAGCTCTATGAGGGTGTTCAGATTGCAAGGGAGAATAAGGTGGACTTTATTTTGGCGGTGGGCGGCGGTTCCTGCTGCGATTATGCAAAAGCAGTCTCTATATCTGTCAATTGCAAGGAGGATCCGTGGGAAAAGTATTATCTGAAATTCGAGGACGTGGATGCAGACACAAAGATTATCCCGGTAGGATGTGTGCTGACTATGGTTGGGACCGGGTCTGAGATGAATGGCGGCGCAGTGATAACAAACCATGAGAGTAAGCTGAAAATCGGACATATCTTCGGAGAACGGGTATTCCCGAAATTTGCCGTTTTAAATCCGACCTTTACCTATTCCCTGCCGAAGTACCAGATGGTATCCGGATTTTATGATATCCTGAATCATATCTGCGAACAGTATTTTTCAGGAGAGGATGATAATACATCTGATTATCTGATGGAGGGACTGATGAGGTCACTGATCCACAGCTCCAGAATTGCAATAAAGGAGCCGGAAAACTATGAGGCAAGAAGCAATATCATGTGGACGGCCACATGGGCACTGAATACCCTGGTAGCTATGGGAAAAACCACAGACTGGATGGTGCATATGCTTGGCCAGGCAGTGGGTGCTCATACAGATGCAACACACGGTATGACACTTTCTGCTGTCTCGCTGCCCTATTACCGACATATCATGCCATACGGGCTTTTGAAGTTTAAAAGATTTGCAGAGAATGTCTGGAATATTAATCCGACAGGAAAGAGTGATAAGGAAGTTGCAAAAGCTGGTTTAGATGCGATGGAAGCCTGGATGAAAGAGATTGGTGTAGTGATGAACATCAAGGAACTGGGTGTGACAGAGGAGATGCTGGATGACCTTTTTAAGAGTACCCTTGTTATGGAAGGTGGTTATAAAGTGCTGACACCTGAAGAAATTAAGGTGATTTTTAAAGAAAGTCTGTAATATGGATATATAAAAGGCCTGTTTCCAGTCTATCATACCATTCGCTACATCTAAAGGTAGTGGTATGGGCTGAGAATTTTTATAATGTTATATATTTTCAGGGATGCACCAATCTTAAGCGGATTTGGTACATCCTTGTTTTAATTATAATTCAAACACTTTCTGTATTACTCAAAGAACTCTCATTACTATTTTGCATTATTTAAAGCTATAGAAATGCATTAAGGATACGTATTTGTTATAAATCGTAGCACATGCTAATATGGAAGTAAAGATGGAAAGTATTTCGCCGCAGAAAGCAGAACAACGCAGGAAAAAGGAGAATAAAGGATATGAGAGTAGCGGTAGTAGATGATTCAATAGAGGATGCGGATCGTATTGTATCATATTTAGAGCAGTTTGAACGAGAAAACAGCCAAAGTTTTCAGACAAAAGTCTTTTATGCCAGCTTTGACTTTTTAGAAGAATATTGTGGGGATTACGATGTTATTTTTTTGGATATCGAAATGCCCGGGAGTAATGGCTTAGAGGTGGCGCGGGAAATAAGAGGGAGAGACCAGGCAGTCGGTATCATCTTTATTACCAGTCTGGCCCAGTATGCCATTGAGGGGTATGAGGTCCAGGCAATTGATTTCATGGTAAAACCAGTCGGATACTACAATTTTTCGATGAAACTGGAAAAAGCATTCCGTTTTATAGAAATTCATAAAGAGCAGGATATTTTAATCAGCAATAAAGATGGCATTGTCCGAATAACAGCTTCTGATATCTTTTACATAGAGAAAGACCGTGATTATCTTTTGTTTTATACAAGGCAGGGATGTTCCAAGAGCAGAGGGAGTATGAAGGAAATCAAGGATAAACTGAAATCCCTTCCTTTTGCCGAGTGCAGCTCCGGCTGTTTAATCAATCTGAATTATGTAAGGAGGGTAGAGAAAGAAAGTGTGGTATTGACTACAGATCAGAAGCTTCCGCTTTCCAGAAGGTTAAAAAAACTGTTTGCACAAGATTATATTAGATTCATGGGAGGCTTGTAAGATGATATATAACTTTTTTGAAAATCTTTGTATTCAATTTCCATTTCAGCTGCTTATTTCAGAAGGGATCTTTTTACTTGATGTACCTAGAAGAAAGCGCTTTGTACCGAGGCTGGTCATTTGCCTGGCTCTGCAAATCATTTTGGGCATTCTGTGGGAATCTGCACTAACATACTTATTACCTCAATCCTTATTCCAATACGTCCTGTTGTATTTTGGCTACGCGCTTTTAACGATGATACCCATTCTGGGCAGTTTCGATATCGGAATTCAGGAGCTGATTTTTATTCTGGCAGGTGGATATGCGACAGAACATATGACTTTTGCACTCAGCAGGATTGTTCTGCACCTGATACGTGTAAGATATCAATTATATGGCAGCCTGCTTCACCTGTTGGTCACACGATACCTTATTTATGTGTTTGGGGCAGCGGCGGTATACCTTTTAATCATCCGAACAAAGAAAAAAGAGAATAAACTGAGGGACAGTGATTTTAGGATTGCAGTGCTTGGTTTTATCATCATGGTCTTTGCCATTGGATTCAGTGTTTACTGGTCCTATCCCAAGGAATATATCGGCACCCGGATTGGGGACATCATCTGTCCTGCATACAGCTTTTTATGCTGCGTGCTTGTACTTTTGATGGAGTATTACGTGCTCCGGGAAAACAGCTTGAAACATGAACAGGAAATGATGGAGCAGCTTCTCCAAATATCAACTGCACAGCAGAAAAGCTCAAAAGAAGCCATCGATATCATCAATATGAAGTGCCATGACCTGAAACACCAGATGAAAGCATTGGCGAAGATAGAAGATGACAGTTCCAGAACAGAGTATTTACAGGAGATTCGGGATGCGGTATCCATTTATGACGCTACCTACCATACCGGGTGCAGCGCGCTGGATTATGTGCTCCGGGAAAAAACACTGATATTCAATGAACGACAGATTGAGTTCAGCTGTATGGTGGAAGGTAAAATGATCTCATACATGACCTCTGCCGATGTGTATGCTCTCTTGGGAAACGCATTAGACAATGCACTGGAACGTGTGATGAAGGAAAAGAGAGGGGAACGTATCATCAGCTTTCAGATCAAACACCATAATGATATGATGCTGATTCATCTGGAAAACAGATGCAGCAGCTCGATTTCCTTTGAAAACGGTATGCCTGTCACAGAAAAAAAAGATAAGACGCGACACGGTTTTGGTGTAAAAAGCATGACTTATATTGTGGATAAATATCATGGTGATATTGTAATGTCTGTGCGGGACGGTAAGTTCAATCTGGATATCTTACTTCCGTCATTGGCAGAAGAATAGACCAGTTTACCGATTATCGTAAAAAAACGACCAGTTTTCGCATTTACATTTACATAGACTTTTCCCTGCTATAATAAACACAGTTAAAGAAATCAACTATAATTTTTAAAGCAAGGGAGGAAGAAACATGCTTCAATTTTTAATTGACTGGCTGACCCCTATTTTTAACAGCATGGGTGTCAGTGAAACGGATGTACAGCGGTATGTACATACTTTAGGCGGTTATATTTATATGATTGCAGGGTTGCTGGTTGCAGCAGTTGTTATTATGATAGCAGCCCACTGGGTGGTAAAAAAAGGAACCAGACATGTTGTCCGCTGGGCCGCCGGTATTTCATGGATACTCATTGTGACAGTTCTGGCCAATATGATTTCCTTTGGCCCCATGTACAATAACTTAGCGCCGATTCTGAATGGCAAAGGTTCTGTTTCTGAGGAAACCATAGAATCATCCAGGGAGATTATCAAAGAAACCGGTGAGGAAGGACTGACACTGGTAAAAAATGAGGGAACCTTACCTCTGGAAGCCAATACCAATGTGAATGTATTTGGGTGGGCATCCACCAATCCGATTTATGGCGGTACAGGGGCAGGGGCGGCTGATAATTCCGGAAGTGTGGATATCCTTACTTCGCTGACGGATGCCGGGTTTCAAGTAAATCAGGAACTTGCAGATATGTATAAGGAATACAGTCCCACCAGAAGTGCCGGCAGCGTCTTTTATACTGACTGGTCTCTGCCGGAACCAACGCAAGAGTATTACACAGATGATCTGATGAAGGAAGCAAAAGAATTTTCTGACACGTCCATCATCGTTCTGTCAAGGTCAGGCGGAGAGGGGCAGGATGTTCCCCTTGATATGAAAGCAGTCATTGACGGAACCTACGATCCCCGTGACGAGGTGGCTAATGGAAATGACCTTTATAACTATTTTGCCTGCAAATACGATAATAACGGTGATTATGATGACTTTGATGAAGGAGAAAGCTATCTGGAGCTTTCCAATACAGAAGAGGCTATGATTCAGAAAGTATGCTCTGAATTTGACAATGTCATTGTAGTCATCAATGCAAATAATACAATGGAGCTTGGATGGGTAGACGAATACGAAAGTATTGGCTCTGTGATTCTGGCACCGGGCACCGGAGCAACCGGTATGGCTGCCTTAGGAGAAATCTTAAACGGTTCTGTGAACCCATCAGGTAAAACCGTGGACACATATGTATATGACTTGAAAAGTACCCCTACATACAACAACTATGGGAATTTCCCATTCAGCAATGTGGAGGATTTAAAAGAAGAACTCACAAAAGCAGACGAGGCATATGAGGGAGGGCTTCCCTTTGTAAACTATGTGGAGAATATCTATGTGGGATACAAATTCTATGAGACGGCTGCACAGGAAAATTTAATTAACTATGACGAAATAGTGCAGTACCCATTTGGATATGGATTGAGCTATACCACATTCACTCAGGAGCTTCAAAATCTGAAAGATAATGGGGATACTGTTTCTGTAGATGTGACGGTTACAAATACGGGAAACACAGCAGGAAAAGATGTAGTTGAGCTTTACTATACCCCTCCATATACCAATGGCGGAATTGAAAAAGCATCTGTGAACTTAATCGATTTTGGTAAAACAGCAGTGCTGGAGCCGGGAGCATCAGAAGTAGTTTCCTTTGAGATCATGAAGGAAGATATGGCTGCTTATGACTCCAGAGGCATCAAGGTAGAAAATGGCGGTTACATCCTGGAAGCCGGAGATTATAACCTTTCTGTCAGATCCGATTCCCATACGGTATTGGATGAGGAGACTTTCCATGTGGATGCAGATATCAATTATGCTGCAGATGGCCGTGTATCCGATGATACCACAGCAGTAAATCAATTCCAGGAGTATTCCGCAGGCAGAGTCACCTATCTGTCACGGGCAAATGGCTTTGCAAACTATGAGGCAGCCACAGCAGCGCCAGGCGAAGAGCTGTATGAGATGGATGAGGAAACAAAAGCGTTTGTAAGAGAGAAATCTGTTGCACATTATGATTCCACCAAATACGATAATCCGGAGGATAAGATGCCTGTAACAGAGGCAGACAATGGAGTAACCGTAGCGGATCTGACGGGAAAAGAATACGACGACCCATTGTGGGAGGAACTGCTGGATGAGCTGTCCGTGGAAGATATGATTAACATGGTCAATCTTGGAGGGTTCCAGACCGTTGCCGTGGATTCTATTGGAAAAGTCGGAACACTGGATTCCGATGGCACATCGGGTTTAAATGACTGGTATATCGGGGTATATGGTACTGCTTACCCGGTACAGCTTCTCATCGCACAGACATGGAATAAAGATCTTTCCAGCCGCATTGGTGAAGGCGTTGGCGCAGAATATGCTGACTGCCGAATTTTCGGGGCTTACGCGCCGGCCATGAACATCCACCGCTCTGCATTTACCGGACGAAACTTTGAATATTATTCCGAGGACAGCGTGCTGTCCGGTCATATGGCATCGGCCACGGTAAATGGAATGGCAACAAAAGGTGTCTATGCATATCTGAAGCATTTTGCACTGAATGAACAGGAGACAAACCGCTGCAGTCTGCTCCTGACCTATTCTGATGAACAGGCCATCCGGGAAATCTATCTGAAACCGTTTGAGATCTGTGTAAAGAACTTTGACGGAAAGTCACTGGCTGTGATGTCCTCCTTTACCTTTATCGGGGACAGATGGACTGGTGCCAATGCAAACCTCTTGAATAACGTACTTCGGGATGAATGGGGATTCCAGGGAATGGTATTATCTGACTGGAATGGTTCTTACGGATATCAGAATACGGATGACGCTGTCCGTAATGGAAACGATGCTATGCTTGGATTCTTTGCAGCAGAGTCCAACCAGATTACAAACACCTCACCCACAATGGTTCTGGCTATGCGGCAGGCGGCTAAAAACATTCTCTATACGGTTTCTAACAGCGGAAACTACACCATAGAGGATCCAAATGCAGACAAGATGCCGAATATGACAAAATTATTCATTGGAATTGATGCTGCCGTAGCAGTGGTATCACTTGGTATTATGGCACTTGTTCTTGTCAGGTACTTTAAAAAGAGAAAAAAAGTTACCATTGAAATAGTTCCAAAGACAGAAGAGTAACAGGCAGGATAACGGGGCTTCTCAGTAATGGGAAGCCCTTTCGTTCTCAACTGCCCTTTAGAAAAAGGAGAATGTAATGAAACATTTAGATATGATAGAAAAAATGACTCTTGAGGAGAAAGCAGCCTTCTTAAGCGGGAAAGGGGAATGGGATACCCGTGATATCCCCCGCCTTGGTATTCCTTCTGTGTTCTGTTCTGACGGACCTCATGGAATCCGCAAGCAGGCGGGAGCCGGTGACCATCTGGGGTTAAATGAGTCTCTGCCGGCCACCTGTTTTCCGACAGCAGCTACCATAGCAAACAGCTGGGATGTGAATCTGGGAAAAGAAATCGGAGAAGCACTGGGCAAAGAAGCCGCGGTACTGGATGTACAAGTGCTGCTGGGACCGGGACTTAATATCAAACGAAGTCCGTTTTGCGGCAGGAACTTTGAATATTTTTCGGAAGACCCTTATCTGTCCGGGAAAATGGCAGCTTCTTATATCCGGGGAATACAGAGCCAGGGAGTGTATGCCTGCCCGAAGCATTTTGCAGTGAACAGCCAGGAGCTCCGCAGGATGGCGATGAATGCAGTGCTGGATGAGCGGGCGCTTCGGGAAATCTATCTGACCGGATTTGAGATAGCTGTAAAAGA
This sequence comes from Robinsoniella sp. KNHs210, assembly GCF_000686105.1. Taxonomy (NCBI): domain Bacteria; kingdom Bacillati; phylum Bacillota; class Clostridia; order Lachnospirales; family Lachnospiraceae; genus Robinsoniella; species Robinsoniella sp. KNHs210. The sequence goes on along the minus strand of NZ_JMLZ01000001.1, from coordinate 473,416 downwards.
GGGTGGCGCGAAGGCTATAATGTCCAGCTATAACCAGGTGAATGGAATATATGCCAATGAAAACCAGCATCTTCTTTTAGACATTCTGCGAAAAGAGTGGGGGTTTGATGGGATTGTTATTACAGACTGGGGCGGTTCTAACGACCATGTGAAAGGCGTAAAAGCAGGTTCAACTCTGGAAATGCCTGCACCGGGACTGGACTCGGCAAGACAGATTCTATCTGCCATCGAAGATGGGGAGCTTACAATGGAAGAACTGGATGACTGTGTAGACGATCTGCTGGATGCCGTGTTCACAGTAAGTGAAATCCACAGAGTAAAGAAAGCGCACTTTGACGAGGCAGCACATCACAAGCTTGCCAAAAAAGCGGCGGCTGAAAGTGCGGTGCTTCTAAAAAATGCCGATCACATACTTCCGCTGAACGCAGGCTGTAAAGTTGCAGTAATCGGGGATTTTGCGGCAGAACCGAGATATCAGGGCGCAGGCTCATCTATGGTGAAACCCACAAAAATAGAGACCATAGAGAACTCCATTACAGAGTATGACTTGCAGGTGGCTGGAGTGTCAAGGGGCTATAGACGTACCGGTGAGGCGGACGAAGTTTTGAAGAAGGAAGCATTGAATCTTGTTTCCACGGCAGATGTTATACTGTACTTTTTTGGACTGGATGAACTCAGTGAGTCGGAAGGGCTGGACCGTACACATATGCGGATCCCGCAGAACCAGATTGAACTTTTGCAGTCCATTCTGCAGGTAAATGAGAATATCGTTGGAATTATGAGCGCTGGGGCCTCTGTGGAAATGCCGTGGCAGAAGAACTGCAAAGCGATTCTGCATGGATACCTTTCTGGACAGGCGGGAGCCAGCGCCATGCTGGATATCCTGACCGGAAAAACAAACCCATCCGGAAGGCTTGCGGAGACTTATCCTATCCGGTATGAGGATACACCGGCACTAAGGCATTTTCCAAGCACAGAGAGAAATGCAGAGTACCGGGAGAGTATCTATGTGGGGTACCGCTATTATGATACCAGCAAAGTCCGGATACAGTATCCATTCGGGTTCGGCCTGTCCTATACCGAATTTACCTATTCGGATATGAAAACTGACAGCCAGGGGGTTACCTTGAATGTGACAAACAGCGGAAACATGGATGGCGCAGAAGTGGTGCAGCTGTATGTGGGACTTCCAAATGCCATTGTGTTCCGCCCGGAAAAAGAATTGAAAGGATTTATAAAAGTATTTTTGAAAACAGGGGAAAGCCGTAAAGTGCATATTCCATTCGACGATAAAACCTTCCGTTACTGGAACATAAAAACGAACTGCTGGGAAGAAGAAATGGGAACCTACCGCATTATGGTCGGTGCAAGTGTAAATGATATCCGGCTGGAGGCAGAATGGGAAGTGGAAGGCACCACTTCTGAATATCCATATCATCCGGCAATGCTTCCCTACTATTATACAGGGATTGTACAGCAGATATCTGACCTGGAATTTGAGACACTTCTGGGGTATCCGATTCCGGAAGGAAAATGGACGGGGGAACTTACATCGAATGATGCCATTTGTCAAATGTATTATGCAAAGAGCGGACTTGCCAGATTCATTTATAACCGTCTGACCAGCATAAAAAAGAAAAGTGAGGAAAGGGGAAAACCGGATTTGAATATCCTCTTTATTTATAACATGCCGTTTCGGGCATTGGCAAAAATGACGGCAGGGGCAGTCAGCATGGATATGGTAGATGGCATTGTAGCAGTTGTGAACGGTCAGTTCTTTAGGGGAATGAAAAAGATAATAGGTGGATTCTTTGGCAATGCCAGGGCAAATAAGGCATATGAAAGAAGATTATCAGGAAAGAAGGGGAAAACAAGATGAGTCAGATAAAAGGAAAATGGATTACGAGATGGAACGGCTTTGAAGAAAAGCACCCGAAACTTTCCAAGTGGGTATATCAGATTTTTTATTTTTTTGTATTCAGCATGATGGTAACGGTATTTCAGTACCTGGTCTTTACCTTTCTGCCGGGATTTCTGGGAATGGGGCTTGCCGGAACCAGGTTTATGTGGCCGCAAAAAGAGCTGCATCTCTTCGGTGTTGACTTCACATGGAGCCTTCTTGGCTACAATGTTCTCTATGATGCCGGAGGCGCTGTGATGATAGGTGGAGGGCTTGGATACTTTATCAGTTATGAAGTTGGGTCTTTTCTTGCCCAGTGTATCAATTTCCCACTGCAGAGGAACATCACTTTTAAAAGCCACGGTAATCCCTGGTATCAGGCTGTATGGTATTTCCTTGCCTGGGTCGTGATTTCCCTGATCTGCAATGGATTCAATAACTTATGGATGCCGATTGCCTCCGTTTATGTGGCCCCGGCAGTCTATAACCTGCTGGTGACATTTATCACCGGTGGCGTATCTATGATTATTTTCTTTTTTGTATTCAAGATTATCTTTCCGGAAGGTGAAGCGCAAAAGAACTAAAAATTGATGTTGTCTAAAAAGTCATAAATGGAACCGTAGTAAACATGCTGAGACAATAGGGCTTCTGTCATTAAAAAAATGATGCATCTGGAATTATTGGTTCAATACGAAAGAATCCGTTTAGAAATTGTTTATCTTTTTGTTAGATGCATGTTATCCGTGGGAGTTACAGTAGTAGCAGATGAAGAAAGGAAATAAATGAGATGAAGAAAAAAATATACATGGCTTTCATGATGTCATTGATTCTCGGTACAGTCGTCGGCTGTGGAGAGAATACAAAAACACCTGAAAATACAGTACAGACGGAAACAGCAAAAGGAGAAGATATGGTTATGGAAAAGGTAGAACCGGGAACAGAAATCACAGAGCTGGAAGAAGGGCTGTCATTAGTCCGCTATGAAGGAGACTATGGCTTCGGCAGTTTTCTGGAGCAGGGCGGCGCTGTCTCCGATGAAGGGGTGGTGGAGTATTTGAGCAGCCAGCTCACATCAAGCATACCAGAACTGCTATTTGGCGGGAACCCATTCGGGTGCAGCACACTTTCAGTGAAGAATACCGATGGCGGTTACCTGTTCGGCAGAAACTTTGACTGGGATGCCTGTAACGCTTTGATTATCAGTTCAAAACCGGACAATGGTTACGCATCCGTTTCAACTGTCAACATGGATTTTATTCAGGCTGGCGGGCTTGATATTTCTAAACTGCCTGACATGGCACAGGCTATAATCGGATTGTATGCGCCGCTGGATGGTATGAATGAAGAAGGATTCGCGGTATCTGTCAACATGATTGAGGATTCAGACACCATTGAACAGAATACAGATAAGCCGGACATTACAACCACGACAGCCATCCGCCTGCTTCTGGATCAGGCCGCAAATGTGGAGGAAGCACTGAATCTGCTTTCCCGGTACGACTTCCATGCTTCTATGGGAATGATGATCCATCTGGCACTTTCTGATGCAGAAGGAAACAGTGTCGTGGTGGAATATGTAAACAATCAGATGATTGTAACAGAGACCCCGGTTGTCACCAATTTTTACCTGTCGGCAGGAGAGAAATACGGGATAGGAACTTCCCAGTCCCATACGAGATATGATATTTTGAACGAGACACTGGAAAAGCAGGAAAGCATGACGGAAACGGATGTGAGAAATGCACTGGACAGCGTGAGTAAAGACAATTTCGGAGAGTTTGAATCTACGGAATGGAGCATCGTCATGAATCAGGAGACAAAGGAACTGACTTACTATCACAGGGAAAATTATAAGCAGGGATATACCATATCGGTTGAATAGAAAAGGAGGAGAACGATGAATTATTTTAAGACGCTGGTGGATCTATACCGTTTGAAAAAACAGGCAAAGCTTACCGCACAACAGATGCGCACCCTGCAGAATAAAAAGTTAAGAAACATGCTGCATTACGCATGGAAACATTCTGCCTACTACAGAAGAACCTTTACGGCGGCAGGCATCACAGAGGAACAATTGGATGAACTCCCGCTATCCTGCTTCCCTACCATCGATAAGAAAGAATTTTTAGAGCATTTTGACGAGCTGATTGTTCCAATAGATCTGCGCCAGAAAGAACTCCGTGAATTTGATGCGGCAGATTCATCCGACCGAAAGCCATACAAAGGGAAATACCATGTGGTACATTCCTCCGGGAGTACCGGAAAACCGGGATATTTTGTATATGATGAAGCGGCATGGAATCATATGCTGCTTGGCATGATCCGGGCAGCGCTCTGGAACATGACCATGCCCCAGATACTGTCCCTGCTGGCAAAACGTCCCAGAATTGTATATATTGCAGCAACGGATGGACGATACGGGGGCGCAATGGCAGTCGGTGACGGAATTGACGGAGTGGGTGCGAGCCGGATGTATCTGGATATCAAGACACCGCTTGACGAGTGGATACGGCAGATCAAAGAATTCAAACCCAATATTATCATTGGATATCCATCCGCCATCAAGATATTGGCGGAACTTGTAGAAAAAGGCAGGGTAGAAGTAAATGCAGTACGGGTGATTTCCTGCGGGGAGCCTCTTGGGGCAAGCCTTCGGAACTACCTGGAAAGAAGTTTTCAGACAAAGGTGGTCAATTTCTATGGAGCCAGTGAATCACTGACTATAGGCGTGGAGTTGAACCCGGAGGAAGGTATGATACTCTTTGATGATATGAACTTTATTGAAGTGGAGAGCGGAGTGATGTATCTGACATGTCTGTATAACTTTGCACAGCCTCTGATCCGTTACCGTATTTCTGACAGTCTTGTTCTGAAAGCGGCAGAGGTCAACAGTCCCTATCCATTTACCAGGGCGGTCGGTCTTCTGGGCAGAAACGAAGATATCCTCTGGTTTGAAGACGGATCCGGAAACGAAGAGTTCCTGCATCCTCTTGCCATTGAGGGCTTTTGTATCGAAGGGCTTATGGATTACCAGTTCCGGCAGGTCGGAAAGGATGCATTTGAAATGTACGCAGAAACTTCTGCATCTGCCTCCAGAGAAAAAATAAAAGCAGAAATGCTGTATCAGATGAAAAAGATCCTTGCCGGCAAGAAGCTGGATTATGTACAGTTTTATGTGATTTTTACAAATGAAATCCTTCCGGATCCAAGGACAGGCAAAAAATCATTGATACTTCAGAAAGGGGCAGAAGGCCAGTATGAAAAAAGTGTTATTGCAGGGTAGACAGGTGAGCAAAGTCTTTGTGCAGGGCCAGGTTAAGAATAAGATACTGGACCTGGTGGATGTAGATATCTATGAACAGGACTTTACCATTATCATGGGCTCCTCCGGTGCCGGAAAATCCACACTTTTATATGCCTTAAGCGGAATGGATGCTATTTCAGATGGGACGGTGGAATACAAAGGAATACAGATCAGCCGCTTAAAGGAAAAGCAGATGGCGAAGCTTCGGGCGGAGGAATTTGGATTTGTATTCCAGCAGACACATCTGGTAAGCAATCTTACACTTTTTGAAAATGTGGCGGTCGCAGGCTTCGTAAGTAAAAAAGGCAGTACGGGGGAAATCCGGAAACGTGCCAGGACGCTGCTGACCCAGATGGGTGTAGAAAAAGCAGAGAACCGTCTTCCCTCCCAGGTGTCAGGCGGCGAGGCACAGCGTGCCGCCATTGCGAGAGCCATGATTGGAAATCCCGGACTCCTGTTTGCGGATGAACCTACCGGGGCTCTGAACAAATCCCATACCGATGAGGTCTTAAACCTTTTGACCTCCTTAAACAATTGCGGACAGAGTATCCTGATGGTAACCCACGACCTTAGGGCAGCTCTAAGAGGGAACCGGATTTTATATCTGGAGGACGGAAAAGTCCTGGATGAGCTGACCATGACAAAATATCAGATGGCTGAGGAAAGGCAGAGGGAAAACAAATTAAAAGAATGGCTTTCCGAATTACAGTGGTAGGAGGATACAACATGGAAAATACAATCATATGCAGAGCCGGAATCCGAAGGCATAAAGCAAGCCTTTTCGGAATCGCAGTCCTTTTGTTTTTCGTTTCCCTGTCCCTGACCACAGTACTCACGGTGTACCTTGGCGGCGGCAGGCATATACAGCAGGAGATGCAGCGGGCTGGGTTTGGAAACCTTACCGCCTGGGTATCGGGTGTGCCGGATCTTGCGGCACTGACCAACAGCATAGGGACACAGGAGGGGATTGAAAGGACAGAAGTACAGGACCTTATCTTTTCCGGTTACGAAGCAAATGGCGTGAAGTCAGACAGCGAAGGACAGCTAATCCCCTGGAATTCGGGAACAGAAACTTATCATTTCTTCCGTGACGGGCTGAACGATTACAGGGACGCTCCAAAGGAAATCGTTCCGGGAACAATCTATGTATCTCCTTCCATGGTCTCCGTCATGGACCTTAAAATTGGTGACACCATCACATTTCCTGTGGCTAGAAGCGGAATCACCAAAAGCTTTACGGTTTCCGGATATTATGAGGATCCGTTCATGGGCAGCTCCATGATTGGAATGAAAGGCTTCCTGGTATCAGAATCGGATTACGCGGAGATTCAGAAGATGATTGAAGAGACTGGGATGGACAGTCTGGCCAGGAACGGTGCGATGATCCATATCTTTACGAATAATAAACAGTTCAGTGTAAACGAAATCAACCAGAGACTCAATGAAAACACCCCCATTTCCCAATACACAGAGTTTATACACAGTGCAGAGGCAATCCGGAGCTTTATGGGTATCCTGCAGAATGCCTTCTGTGGGCTGCTGGCGGCATTTGCCCTGGTTCTTCTAACGGCAGCCATGGTGGTTCTGGGGCACAGCATTTCCGGTGTGATCGAACAGGAATATAAAAATCTGGGGATATTAAAAACCATCGGGCTTACCGCAAACCGGCTGGTCCGGCTGCAGCTTGTGCAGTATGCCACAGCCATGTGCATCGGGATCCTGCCAGGAATACTGGCGGCATTTCCTGCAGTCAGCATGGCAGGAAAGATTACGCTGACGGCCACAGGAGTCCTTCTGCCCCAGAATATACCGATTCTGCCTTCTCTTATAGTTTTTGCAGTGATTTTTCTCCTGTTGGTGGGATTCGCAGTTTTTAACTTAAGGAAAATCATGTTTGTCACACCCATGAGGGCGATCCGGGGTGAAACAGCAGAACGAAAATGGAAACCGCTAAAAACAGTCCAGATGAAAAAAGAAGGGCTTCCTCTAAGGCTTGCAATGCGCCAGCTTCAGACTGGAAAAAAGCAGTACATAAGCGCCTGCCTGATTGCGGTTTTGCTGGTTTTCTTTGCCGCACTGACAGGAAGGACAAATGCATGGCTTGGACCAGAGGGCAAAGGAATGATGGATGCATTTAATCCGGCGGATCTGGATATCGGCGTGCAGGCGCTGGGAGAGCTTGAACCGGAGGTGATGGAGGACATGGTCCGCTCTTACACCGACATCACCGATAGCTACCAACTTGCCATGCCAAGTATATCCGTAAATGGGACCAATTTTACGGCAAACGTAATCACAGAGCCGGAACGGTTCCATATCAGCCAGGGTGAGACCAGCCTGAGAGAAGATGAGGTGGTACTGACAGAAACCGCCGCCTCCGACCTGGGGGTATCCATTGGAGATACGGTGGCGATCCGTGGGGACATGGGGAGCGGTACCTTTACGGTTTCCGGAATCTACCACTGTGCAAATGACATGGGGGCCAATATCGGGATGAGCCGGGAAGGATATCTCACTATCGGGCAGGATGCCCCCCAATTATGGTGCCACCATTATTTCCTCTCAGACGAGTCACAGAGGACAGCGATAACAGAGGAGCTTCAGGCAGCTTTTGGAGGTGACGTACTTGTGCATGAGAATTCCTGGCCGGGGTTGTTCGGAATCATTTCGGCTATGCATGGGCTTCTGGCATTTATGTACGGGATGATCGCATTATTTGTATTGATTGTGACAATCATGACCGGAAGCAAGATTCTTACAGCGGAGCAGAAGGACATGGGGATTTATAAAGCCATTGGATGTTCCACCAGAATGCTGCGCCTGTCATTTTCGCTGCGGTTTGGCATCGCAGCAGTGACGGGCGCGGCAGTGGGGACTGTACTGGCATCCATTTTTACAGACCCGTTGGTTTCCGCAGTCATGCGGCTTGCGGGAATCAGCAACTTTGCATCTCATCCGGATATTCTCACTATGGTTCTGCCAGGTTTCATCGTTATCCTGTTGTTTTTGGGATTTTCTTATCTGGCAGCCGGCCGTATAAAGAAGTCAGATATGACAGTGTTGACGGCTGAATAGTCGTGTAACACATATCATTAGATAGGAGTCAGGACATGGTAAAGAGAAATAAGCTGAGCGCAAATGCGCAGAAAGGAGATCTTATTGAGGAAAAACATCTCAATAAGTATGGATTATGAAGAATAGACTCGTAAAAAAAGCAATGGGAGCAGCAACTTTAATTATGCTATCTGCGGCACTTCTGGCTGGCTGCGGCAAGGAGGAACGACAGGGGAGCGTAAGCACCGGACAAAGTACATCAGATACTGTGGCCGGCACCAATGCAGGAACAGAGACGGATACAGTAACAGAAACAGAGGCCAAAAGCGGCAATTCAGCTGACAGCCAGAATACAAGCGGAGTAACTGAACTGGAAGTACGGTTCGGAGATAACGGCTCCCCGTTCATGATGCAGCTGGAAGATAACGAGACCGCGGCAGCGATTGCCCGCTATGTGGGAACTTCTGACTGGAGACTTCCCATTTATGAAAGAGATGATGATGCGGACTATGACGTGATGCAGTATTACGATGTATCCGGCAGATATAATATCCCATCCAATGGGAAAACAGTAACATCGGAAAAAGCCGGGGAAGTCTATTATTCGGACCCAAACCGTATCGTATTGTTTTATCATGACGCAGAAATCACGGGAGAATATACCAAAATAGGAACCTTTGATACAACGGATGACTTTGTGACTGCTGTAGAGGAAAACCCTGTGTTAGAAGGCTGGGGAAACAAGATCGTGCAGATTGCACAGCCATAAAGATAACATAAAAATAACATAAAAATAACATAAAGACAACATATTAAAGGAGAGGTAGAAATGAAAGAAATCAGACGTGAGTTTTTAACAGGAGAACGTGCACTTTTTAAAGGAGAAAATTTAAAAATATACGACACCATATTTACGGATGGGGAATCACCGCTGAAGGAAAGTCATGATATTGAGCTTTTCGGCAGTATGTTCAAATGGAAATATCCATTGTGGTACAGCAAGAATATCATTGCCGAGGACTGCACCTGGTTTGAAATGGGCCGTGCAGGGGTGTGGTATACGGACAATATCACGGTAAAGAATGCAGTCATTGAGGCACCAAAGAATTTCCGCCGGTGTCATGGCGTGACTCTTCAGAATGTACATTTTCCAAATGCAGCAGAAACCCTGTGGAACTGTGATGAAGTCATCATGGAGCAGGTTACGGCAAAAGGAGACTACTTTGCCATGAACAGCCGGAACATGAAGCTTCAGAATTTTCAACTGATCGGGAACTATTCCTTTGACGGGGTAAAAAATATGGAAATCCATAATGCCAGACTGCTCTCCAAAGATGCTTTCTGGAACAGTGAAAACGTGACGGTATATGATTCCTTTATATCAGGGGAATATCTTGGCTGGAATGCAAAAAATCTGACACTGATTAACTGTACCGTCGAAAGCCTGCAGGGAATGTGTTATATTGACAATCTTGTTATGAAGAACTGCAGGCTGCTGAATACCACCCTTGCATTCGAGTATTCTACCGTGGATGTAGAAATTGACGGAAAGATTGACAGCGTTATGAATCCAACAGGAGGAAGTATCCGGGCAGATTACATCAAGGAACTGATTATTGAAAAAGACAAAGTGGATCCGCATAAAACAGTCATTACCTGCACAATGGACCAAAGTCCAGACAAAATGGCGGTTTAACCAATGAAACATACATAATGGATATATATGAGAACAACAGCCACAACAGGAGGTATTGCACATGAAAAAATTAACCCCCCTTTTCCTTTGTGTCGTATTGCTGTTTATCCTTTCAGCCTGCAGCAGCAGTTCCAGGCTGCATACGGAAAGTATAAATGCAGACCAGACAGAACAAACCATTCCTGTAACGGAGGCCCCGCCCCCGCCATCAGAAGAAACAGCTTCTGATACAAAGGAACCCCCCATAAAGGAATTACAAATCCGGGTAGAAGGAGAAGACGGGCAGAATATTGTTTTTCAGTTGAATAACAGCTCCGCAGCACATGCATTGTATGACCAGCTCCCTCTTTCTGTCCCGGCAGAAGATTACAGCAATGATGAAAAAATATTTTATCCCCCCAATGAATTGGATACAAGGGACACTCCCCTGGCCAAGGGACCTGCAGGAACACTGGCTTACTATGAACCGTGGGGGAATGTGGTTCTTTACTACGGTGAGTGTGGAGGCGCAAGCGGCCTGTATGCACTTGGCGAAGCTGTGTCTGGTACGGAACAGATTGAAACTTTATCAGGAAAACTAAAGATTGAAGCAGTAAACGGTGAGTAAAAGAAAAGATGAGGATTTCCGCCAGACGAACAGGCGGGAGAGGAGAGGAAGGAACAAATGGGTATTTTTATTATAAAGGGGATTCTAATCGGGCTTATCTTTGGCATGCCGGCCGGAGCAGTTGGGGCAATGACAGCACAAAGAACCATGAATTATGGCATGAAAGCAGGCCTGATAACGGGATTAGGATCCTCTGCTGCGGACTGCCTGTATGCTTGTATCGGTGCCTGTGGATTTACCTTTATCTCCGATTTTTTACTTCGGCATCAAAGTATCATTCATCTGGGGGGAGGCTGCCTGATTCTGGGCATGGGTATCAGTATGCTGACGATAAAAAATGCCAGGCCTCAAAATGTACAGAATCCTGTCAGAGGTATCCGGATGTTCGTTTCGTCCTTTGCAGTGGGAATAACAAACCCGGCAGCCATTCTTACCTTTCTGTTTGCGTTTTCCTGGTTTGGTATAGATGGAGAGACGGGAATTACATCCGGGATCGGATTGGTGTGCGGCGTATTTATCGGGACCTATATCTGGTGGGGAACACTTTCCGGAGTGGTTACATTACTAAAGAAAAAAGCAAAGAAGGATCATCTCGCAGCTATAAACCGCATATTCGGTATCATTTTAATCCTTTTTGGTGCAGTAGTACTACATCAAACAATTATATCTTAAATTTGGGTTTCGCTGAAAAAGGGAAGCTTAGAATGAGATGGAAGACTGTTGAATACTAAGCGGGCACTGAGCTTGAAATTAAAAGAAAATAGGAGGAAAAGGCATGAATTTTCAGTTTGATCAAAAAATAGAGCGCAGGAATACGGGGGCCATGAAATGGGATGTGAATGAAAATGAACTTCCCATGTGGGTGGCTGATATGGATTTTCAGACAGCACCGGAAATAACAGAAAGCATGGTGGATAGAGCCAGACAGGGAGTATTTGGATATACATTGGTGACAGATGAATGGTATGGGGCTTACCAGACCTGGTGGAAAAAACGGCATCAGTTTGAAATCAGGAAAGAGTGGCTGGTTTTTTGCACTGGTGTAGTGCCCGCTGTCTCCAGCATAGTCCGTAAGATAACTACCGTAGGGGAAAATGTTGTAGTAATGACTCCGGTATATAACATATTTTTTAACTCTATAAGTAATAATGGCAGAAATGTATTGGAAAACCCATTGAAATACGATGGCAATGAATATCAGATTGATTTTACAGATTTGCAAGAGAAACTGGCAGATGCCCAGACGACCCTACTGATCCTTTGTAATCCACATAATCCGGTGGGCAAAATCTGGGACAGAGAAACGCTTAAGAGGATTGGGGATTTATGTGTCAAATACCATGTGACTGTTTTATCGGATGAGATACACTGTGATATTACTGAGCCTGGTTCTGATTATACACCGTTTGCCTCAGTATCGGAAAACTGCCAAAACAACAGTATAACATGTGTATCCCCTACCAAGGCATTTAATCTGGCAGGGATTCAGACGGCTGCTGTGATTGTACCGGATGATAATCTGAGGAATAAAGTGGTCAGAGGTCTGAATACCGATGAAGTGGCAGAGCCAAATGTATTTGCTGCCATGGCACCGGCTGCGGCATTTGGCTGCGGCGGAAACTGGCTGGATGCCTTAAGAGAGTATCTGTGGGAGAACAGGAGGTATGCAGAAGCGTACATGGAAAAAGAAATCAGAGGAGTATCAGCGGTTTCCGGCAGGGCAACGTATCTGCTTTGGATTGACTGCCGGTCCGTCATTGGTGACTCATCGGAACTTTGCCGCTTTATTCGCTCCCACAGTGGTTTATATCTCTCGGACGGAAATGATTACCGGAACGGAAAGGGGTTCCTGCGTATGAATCTGGCATGTCCAAGGCAGCAAGTGACAGATGGCCTGAAACGTCTGAAGGACAGTGTGGCAGCTTATGAGTCATGGGTATGCGGCCAGTGTTAATATAGACCGCAGCAATTGTTTTATTCAAAGATTCTTATTTCGGTAATCGGAAGGAGATACACCGGTTAATTCCTTAAAAAACCGGCTGAAATAGTGCTGGTCCTCATAACCGACCAAAGTACTTATTTGCTTCACGGATAAATCGGAATGTTCCAGAAGCAGTTTTTTTGCTTCGTCTATACGCAGCCGCAGGAGGTATTTCACGGGGGATTCTCCGGTATGCTTTTTGAAAATCCGGGTCAGATAAGAGGCGTTGAAATTAAACTTCCTTGCCATGTCCTCTATGTTAATAGGGGATGCATAATTTTTCTTCATAAATAGCTCAAGTTCATTTATGATAGAAGATGCATCCGAGCATTTTCTTGATTGTGTACGGAAGATCTCCTGGAATATGTTTAAGACCTCAGAAAATAATGAATTAATGGCGGCTGCATTTTGGATGCAGTCATATAACCTTTTTTCGTGCATATTATTTTCTTCATTTGTTGTTTCGAAGTCATTTTCCGTTAAACGGAGAATTTGCAGCAGATGACTTTCAATCATATACTGGGGACATTTTAAATTTTGCCACTGACTGAACAGAGCCTCCATAAATTGTGAAAAAGATACAAAATTCTCAGATTTCGCAGATGCGGATAATTTATTTATATCGGAAATATCAAGCTTGGTATGACCGACGGTGGATTCCGGAGTAATGACTTGGGAGAAACCGATAATCAAGCCATGGTACATACGGTTTCGCAGCATCCTTGATGAAGTTTCAATATCCTGATATGCAATATAGTGTTCACAGACAGCGATTGATACAGGTGCATATATTTTTTCCAGAATCCCCAGCAGAGTTTTGGCATTTTGCAAGATTTCTTTTTCATTATTCTGACTGGCAGCAACTATTAAGAATTTCTGGTTCATTTCACGTTCGTCAATCAGCCACCAGCTTTCCTGTTTAGAAAAACAAGTATTGAGCGCTTTCAGCATAGTATCCTCCGAAAATAAAGAGTCATCGTCTGCTTGAACCGTCAGCCCGGGAATATGGTTTTTTAAATTACCAAAACAGATCAGGAACAGCATAAAGTGTCTGCCGGAAAAGGAAGAAGGCATAAGCGCATCCGAGGCTTGCCCCGCAAGGGCGGAAGAGAGGATGCTGCGCTCAATTGAATTCTCCTTTTGCTTTATTGTGTCCTGCATTTTTCGCAGAATACTTTCCAGATTCGCTTCTTTCACCGGCTTTAACAGATAATCTGCAACGTCGTACCGGATTGCACTCCTGGCATATTCAAAGTCATCATAACCGCTGATGATGGCAATTTGAAGGGATGTATTTTTTTCCCGTATGCGCCGGATTAATTCCAGCCCATCCATCATTGGCATTTTTATATCGGTAAATAATATCTGTGCTTTAGTTGATTCCAGAAGGTGAAGGGCATCCAATCCGTTGTAGGCACTTCCAACCACCTGAAAATCTGGGGAAATATTTTCAATTTTTTTAATGATGTTTTTTAAAATCAAAGATTCGTCTTCCGCAACAATGATGCGGACAGGTCTATTTATCTCCATAATTTTTATCCTCGCTTATAATTCCACCAATAGTAACTTCCGTTCCGCCGCCAGGCAGATTTTTTATTTTGAAAACAGCATTTTCACGGTAAGCCAGCTTAAGCCGTATATAGAGGTTAATCAGCCCCATACCATCAATTTCCAGTTCCGGCAGGGATTTTTCAGGAATAATGGACGCAAGCGTGTTTTCAAGTGCCTCTAATTTTTCAGGATTAAAACCGGATCCGTTATCGGTTACTTTGATATACCAGGTATTTTCTTTAGTTGTTCCTTCAATATGTATCACCCAGGGGGGGATTACATGGATTGCGTACTTGATACAGTTTTCAAGAAGGGGCTGGATGATTAGTTTTGGAATTCTTATGTGGTACATGGAATCATCAATATCTATGTGGAAGATAAGCCGATCCTCAAATTTTATTTTCATCAGGTTCATGTAGGCAATGCTCTGGTCAATTTCCTGGATTAAGATTACTTTTTGCATACTGCTGGAAGAAATATAGCGGAGAATGGAGGAAAGATCGTCACAGACATCGATAATTTCTTTCGTACAGTCTTCTTCCGCCAGTATACTGATGGTTGACAGTGTGTTATAGAGAAAATGGGGATTCATCTGGGACTGAAGGGCAAGCATTTTTGCCTGAATCTCATGGGAACGCAGGGATACTACTTCATCCAGGGAATCCTCCAGCTTCTTGTTCATGGACTGGAAGGAATGGTACAGCTGGTTTAGTTCATCATACTGGCTGCTGTAATCCGGAACGGTGTCTTTAGATATCGTCTTCAGATCCAGCCGGGTTGTGATTTCCTGCAGCTTTCGCAGCGGTATTACCAGACTTCTGGATATCTGATAGGATATCAGAAGCGTAGTCAGAAGGATTGCAACAAGTGTTAAAAAGATAATATTGCGGAACTGGTTAATGGGTTTTAACAGTACATCCCTGGAGGTTTCCACAAGGAACGTCCAGCCAAACTGGGCTGAAGTCCGGTAAGCACAGTAAGTATTGCCTGCTTCGGCAGTATTTCCCTGGAGAAGACCGTTGGCAGATTCACGGACTGTAATCGATTTCCAATATTCGCTGATACTCCCGTTATGGTTATTATGACCGGTTTTTTCATATGCATAAACAATATGGCCGTTCTCGTCCAATATGTAAAGGTTATAAGATTCTGTTTTATTGGACAGCGTCTTATCAATGATCTTTTGAATCACAGAGAAGGGCTGCTGTAATTCCAGTATCGTATTATGGGGAAGGGTATTTTTTTCACTGAAGGAGCGGCAAAGTGAAATAACCGGTTCATTCTCAAAACCCCAGTCATCCGGGTGAGGCTCAAGCAGGATTTTATTGCCTTTTGCATCCATAACATCGGAGATCCAGGTCAGGTTTTTTACTTTTTCGGGGGGGATCGTTTTAAACGTACTGGATTTTGACATATTGATATAGTGTCCGTCAAAATCAAAAATATTAATGGATATATTATCGATTCTATAGTCCAAAGCACTAAATACCATATCTGAAAAGTCTAACTTTTTCTGGGCACTTTCACGTGTAAAACTATACATGTCTTGCTTTAACAGTGATTTGATTGGTTTGGATACAGCAATACGTTTGGAATAGTTATTGAGCCTTTCTAACTGGGTATCAATCTGGGTAGTCAGGTTGTCGCATTTGTCCACCAGCGCGTTAGAAGCATTCTCCTTTAGTGAATTAGATATGTAAGCATAGAAGAAAGTCACTAAAATAAGAATAAGGATAACAATTAGTTTTGAATAGCTCAAAAAAAGATTGGATTGAATAGACTTTTTCATATCTTCCCCCCAAAAAGTTCTTATTTTCTTAATCATATCCGTTATTTTAAGGAATTACAAGTGATTATTTGCTAAAAACAGGCAGGAAAGGAAGAAGTAGGAAAAGTCCACAATGTGAAGTAGAAAATGTGTAAATACAAATACAATTCCGGGTGCTATAGTATAAACATGTTAAACAAAAAGGAGGAAGCAAAATGAATAGCATGAAATTGAGAAAGGTTTTGGGGGTTACACTGGCAGCAACGATATCAGCAGCAGCACTTGCAGGATGCGGCGGAAGCGGGGAAAGCAAAACGGCAGTTACTGAATCGAAAGGAACGGAAGCGGTTCAGGAAACAACGGGAGATACCACGGCGAGTGATACGGAAACGGGATCTGCGGAAACAGCAAAGAGCGATGAAGCGAAAGAAGGGGTTACGATTACGGTAGCTGCATCATCCAACTGGATCAAAGATATTGATAAGGAACTTGCTGCAAAATATGAGGAAGAGTCCGGCAATACAATCCAGTGGCAGGCAAGCCCTGATGACCAGTATACCAATGTACTGAATTCTAAATTTGCTGTGGGTGAAGGACCGGATATTTATCTCACCCAGTCAGGAGCCGGAATACAGGAATATCAGCCGTCAGAACATGCATTGGATCTGTCCGGAGAAGAATGGGTATCACGCTATCGCGACTGGGCAAAAGAAGGAACCACTTATGACGGAAAAATAGTGCAGTGCCTTACCTGGAGTGCTGACGGATGGGCGATGCTTTATAACCCGGATATTTTTGAAAAAGCGGGTATCAAAGAAGTACCTAAGACCTTTGACAGTTTTATGGAAGCCTGTGAGGCAATTAAAAATTTAGGTATTACACCGATCTATGAACCGGGAGCGGCTCAGTGGCACCAGGCAACATGGCTGGATACTCTTTCGGCTCAGGCGGAAGAAAGCAAGCCGGGACTTCGGGAATCCCTCAATCAGGACACTGCAAAGTTTGCAGAACAGGAAGGACTTTTAAAAGGTCTGGAACAGATGAAGCAAATTGAAGAAGCTGGTTATTTTGGAGAAGAATTCATGTCCAACACCTGGGAGAGCAGTGTGGATAAAATGATTACGGGAGAATATGCCATGATACTGGTATATACTACTTTCCAGAATGAGATTATGGCAAAAGATCCGTCTACTAATGCAGACAAATGGGAAATGTTCCAGGTTCCGTTAAATGACAATACGGTATTTGCCCAGTCTTCAGGTGGTGTAGGGCGCAGTATCAACAAAGATTCTAAGGTGATCGATGCAGCGAAAGATTATTTTAATTTCCTGACAAGAAAGGATAATCTGGAAACTTATTATGCAGCCAGACAGGATCTGGGACAGTGTTCATTTACGAATATTGAAGGGAATGTATCCAATGGTTATAAGACCGTTGTTTCAAATGGAACAGGAGTGGGACAGAACTTTGAAACCGGTGTAACCAACTGGAACAGCACAGAGATTGGTATTCAGGTTCAAAATATGTATCTTGGCGGAACAGCTATGGAAGTGCTGGAAGGCATTGATGCCATGAGAGAACCATTATTTGAAAAATAGAGAAAGTTTATGGAAAAGAGGTAATGGATAAGCAAAATCATTACCTCTTAAATATTAAGATGAAATAGAGAAAAGGTAAAATATTATGAACAAAAAAAAGATATACAGTCCATTATTTTCAGTTCCGGCAATTGTATTGTATACAGTTATGTTTATGATACCTGTGGTGGCCGGAATCGGCATTTCGTTAACAGACTGGAATACGTCCTGGTCTAAAATTTCTTTTATAGGGCTACAGAATTATAAAGATATTTTCCTGTCCCACGGCGGCCCATATCTGAAGAGTGTGGAGCATACGCTTTCGTTTACCGTAGTAACGGTTATAGGTAAAACTCTGCTTGGGCTTGGTCTGGCGCTTCTCCTGAATACAGGACTGAGAAGCAAAAATTTATTCAGAGGCCTGTATTTTCTCCCGTATACACTGGCGCCTTTGATTATCGGTATTGCATTTACTTCAATTCTGGGAATGGATGGGCCGCTGAATAACATTCTTCGTCTTCTGGGGCTTGAGAGCTTGGTAAAAGGATGGCTTGCCAATCCGCATACAGCTCTGGGAAGTACCATGGTTGTTGAGATTTGGAGAATGGCAGGATGGAATATGATGATCTTGCTTGCAGGTCTCCAAATGATTCCGAAAGAGTATTATGAGGCTGCCGGAATTGACGGAGCGGGTAAATGGAAACAGTTTTTCTATGTAACGCTGCCGTTCTTAAGATCCTCGCTGACGATGGTTATGGTACTGAATACAATTCACGGGCTGAAAGTATTTGACATTATTTATTCATTGACAGGCGGCGGTCCGGGAACCTATTCAGAAGTAATCAATACACAGGTGTTCAAGGAATTTGGCAGTGGGCGTTATGGTATGGCTAATGCACTTTCTGTCATTGTATTTCTGGTAACCTTCATTATTTCAATGGTTATGAAAAAAGCTTTAGTTGGGGAGGAGGAATAAAATGAAGAAAAAACAGTTGACTGGAAAAATATTAAGACTTATAACTGCCGCCATAGGCAGCCTTACCGTCCTTCTGCCGTTATATTTCATTGTAATAAATTCCCTGAAAACCTCAAGTGAAGCCGGAGAATTGAACTTTGCATTCCCCCAGGTAATCCAATGGAGGAATTATATAGACGTAATTGAAGCAGGAAGCCTGGTGAGAGCATTTGGAAACAGTATGCTTATATCAGGAGTATCCGTAGTGATCTGCCTGATTGTTTCGGCAATGGCTGCTTTTTCTATTAGCAGAGACAGAAATAAAATGAATAAGGGCCTATACAATTATTTTTTTCTGGGACTGATTGCACCAGTAAACTATGTCGCCACTATATTTGTATTGAAGGCACTGCATATTCAGAATACATATATGGGAATTATCCTGGTGAATGCAGCATTAGGCATTCCGTTTCTGATCTTTCTCTTTGACAGTTTTATTGGAGGGATACCAAGAGAGCTGGATGAGGCGGCAGTTATTGATGGAGCTGGACCTCTCAGTCTGTTTTTTAAGGTGATTCTGCCCCTTTTGAATCCGGTTACCATCACCGGGCTGGTGCTTAACTTTTTAGGGGCATGGAATGATTTTATTACCCCGCTGTATCTTTTAAACGATACAAAAAAGCTGGGAATGATTAATTCAATATATAATTTCTTCGGACAGCATTTTAATGAATGGAATATGATTTTTGCAGATATTCTGTTATCTGTTGCACCGATTATGATTCTCTATATATTTGGACAGAAATATATTGTCAGCGGAACTACGGCAGGAGCTGTCAAAGGATGATTATTGGCTATGGGGACAGATGAATGAATTTGCAGTATTTTACAAAAGGAGGAAATAAGAGAATGAAAAGAAGGTTTATGGCAAGAGGATTATCTGCTTTGCTGATTACATCGGTGTTTATGAATATGATGCCGGTCAGTGCAGCTGCAAATGAAGGAAGTTCCGTTGGCAACGACGCTCAATGGGAAACGCTGCGTGAGACATTGAAGAATTATACTCCTGTGTGGAATGATGCCACCTATAAAGGTGCTGTGGCGCAGAGAATGATAGAGACTGCATTGATGGGAAATGGAGATGTCGGTGTTAACTCTTCCGGTAATTCAAAAGAAAAGTCCTATTTAATATCAAAACAAGATTTTTGGAACTGTGGAAATATGAACACGGATAACATAGGCTCTGCAGATGCAGGCAGGGTATCCCCCCTGTCCGTCGGGGGCCTGACTATACGGGAGATGCAGGAGGAAGAGGAACCGGAGATAAAACCTACCGTAACAGGATGCGGGTTTATCGATGATGCGAATCCGGAATATGTTTATGATCTGGATGGCATTATTGACGGTAAGATGGATAAGGATAAAGACAGCTGGGCATGTAAGGGAACCGATCATGAGCCGGACGCACATTGGTTTGAGATTAATTTAAATCAGGTAAAATCCATCCGTGGATATGAAATTTATCACCATATGAATCCATTAATG
Organism: Robinsoniella sp. KNHs210; assembly: GCF_000686105.1. Taxonomy (NCBI): domain Bacteria; kingdom Bacillati; phylum Bacillota; class Clostridia; order Lachnospirales; family Lachnospiraceae; genus Robinsoniella; species Robinsoniella sp. KNHs210. Next base: position 453,478 of record NZ_JMLZ01000001.1, on the reverse strand, counting down.
TATACATCAGACTTTGAAGTATCCGTTAGTTCAGACGGAATTAATTATGAAACTGTACAAACCGTTACGGATAATGATCAGCAAAAAACGAGCTTTCAGTTTGACCAGGCAAAAGAAATACAATATATCAAAGTAGATATTGCAAAACCCAACGCAGACAGAGATAACACAGCCAGAATTCTGGAAATGGAATTGCTGGAAAGTACCAATGCAGCAGCAAAGGTAACCGGTTGTGGATATATCAGTGATGCAGACCCTGCGTATATCTATGATCTGGAAGGAATCATAGATGATAAAATGGAACAGGACAAGGATACCTGGGCATGTAATGGCAACGAACATGCGGATGATAAAAAAAGCCATTGGTTCCAGGTCGATTTTGGGGAAGTGAACAGGCTAAAAAAATATGTTCTTTACCATCAGGGATCCTATAATAATGCCCAGACGGAAATGAATACCTCTGATTTTGAAGTCCAGGTGAGTAAGGATGGTGAAAATTATGAAACAGTTCAGACCGTAACGGAAAATTTGGAAAATGCAACGGAGTTTATTCTGGATGAGGCAATAGAGGCGCAGTACGTAAAAGTCTTTATTTCAAAGGCTAATCCTGGAAGAGACAGTACCGCCCGGATTGCAGAAATGCGGTTTTATGATGAGGCCAACAAAAATCTGATCACTGGCGATATTGTGTATGATTTTAAAGAAACACTGGATATCACAGATGGCAGACTGGATACAAATATGGAAATATCAGGGATACCTATTACCTGTTCATCCTGGATCTCTGCTACGGATAATGTAATGGTAACAGAAATAACATCCACCGGAGAGGAACCGCTTAATCTGGAAAGTGCAGTCTGGACCAGAGCAGATCTTGAGGATTTCCCACTTGATTCCGGGGTTGACGGCGACATGGTTTGGGCGTCGAAGAAAACGGTTAATCTGGTTGAAAATCAGAATGAAAAATCCTGGACTTCTGAAGTTGTATTAAAATCAAAAGTTCTGGGCACTAAAGCAGCAGCTGAGAAAAATAAAGATTCCGAAGCAGTACTTAAGTTTACCATTGAACCGGGACAGACCGTGCAGGTTGTAACATCTGTGGGAGGCGGCGGCCAAAATTATGATTTCACAGGTAATTTACAGGGTATGGAGCCGCAAAATGAGGCATCCGATATTCTGGCACAGTATCAGAATGCCCAGGATCTGGTATCCTTAAAAGAAAGCAATGATCAGTGGTGGAAAGATTACTGGCTGAAATCTTATATTAACATCGGAGATGAACAACTGCACAGATATTATTATGGTTCTTTATACTATATGGCGTGTACCAGCAGGGAAGACAGTCTTCCGCCCGGTCTCTATGGTATCTGGACCACAACGGACGGTGCTATGTGGAACGGGGATTTCCATATGAATTATAACTTTATTGCACCGTTTTATGGTATGCATTCCAGCAACCGCGGGGAATTTTCCAAATCGCTGAAGGACCCGCTTTTAGATTTCATGGAAAACGGCAGCCAGAGAGCAAAGACAGACATCGCTAATGTATACTATAATTATATCTATGGAGGAAATCAGCCGGGCGAAAATGGAACGGCCTTTAATATTGGTAAATTTGACGGAAGACCTGAACTGGTGGATGGAATTGATGACGGTATTCTGTACCCGGTTGCACTGGGACCATGGGGATCTTATGCATGGGGCGGCGAAGCAGGCGGATATCTGATGCAGGTATACAATGCGGGATTTGCAGCAATGGGTCTGACACAATATTACAATTATACGAAAGATGGTGATTATTTAAAGGAAATTTATCCGTATCTGCTGGCAAATGCTAATTTTTATGAAAAATGGTGTGAAAAAGAAGATCTTGGAGATGGTAAATACCGTTATAATATCTGGACAGGAGCACATGAGAACACCTTTGACATGAATTCCGGAACTGCAATCGGTACGGTAAAGAATATCTTAGAATGCCTGATCGATGGAACAGAGGATGGAAATATATTCCCTCCGGCAGAGAAACTGGCGGTCTGGAAGGACATGTATGAAAACTTTGCGGATTACCCGATCCAGGATTTTGTGCCTCAGAGTGATGCGAATTTTACTTATGACAAACCGTATGTTCCGTTAAGTGAGGTAGGAGCCAAATTCAGGGCTCATGAGGCAAATGTCGGGCTTGAGTTTATAGCTCCGGGACAGCAGCTGGGATATGATACCGATCCGGAACTACGGGAAGCGGCAAGAAACAGTATTGAATTAAAAGAGCTTGCAAACAAAAATATATGGTCTCAAATCAACGAAACACCGAAAGTATATCTGCATGCGGTAAGATGCGGTGTGGATCCTCAATACATTATATCGAAATTCAAGCAGCTTCTTGACAGTTCCATGTGTGAGAACTTCGTGATACAGGATGGCTACCACGGAATCGAAAAAGCGGGAGCAATTGAATTTATTAACACCATGTTATTACAGAGTGACAATGATATTATTAAGGTATTCCCGAATTGGACTGGAGCGGATGCAAGCTTTACCAGACTGCGGGAAAGAGGAGCATTCTTACTGTCTTCCAGCATGACAGGCGGACAGGTGGATTACATTGAAATCACCAGTGAAAAAGGGGAACCGGTCAAATTGGTGAATCCCTGGGAAAATTCTGTTGTAAGAGTAACCGACCAGTCAGGACAGGAAATTGATTATAAAAAAGGTTCTACAGTAAATACGGGGGAAAAGACAATTGAATTTGAAAGTACCGAAAACGCAGTTTATACCATTGAGTATGCAGGAGAAGAACCGGCTGATTACACGAATGTGGATGCGGCACTGAGTCAGGTTCCGCAGGATCTCACCATTTATACCCGGGAAAGTGCAGCTCCAGTAACAGACGCGGTTAACGCTGTTGTCAGGGATCTGACGATTGACCGGCAGGCAGATGTAGATGCAATGGCTGCAGCAATCGAAAAGGCAGTCCGGGGATTGATTACTCAGGAGTCTGTTGATCTGGAAACGGCGAAGATAGCTCTTGAAAAAGAGATATTAGTGGGAAAAGCCATGATGGAAAAAGGCCAGGGCATCTATACGGACAGCAGCTGGAAAGCATATATCAATGCAGTGAACAATGCTGTTCAGATGTCGGATAAGCAGGATGCAGTCTCATCGGAAGTCATTGGAGCAGTAAACCGGGCGAAGAATGCATTCCGGAACTTAACGGTGAAAGCAGATACTTCCTTTGTGGAAGCCAAAATAGAATTTCAGTCCATCCTGTCTGTACTGAATACGGTTCTGGGCAAAGGCCAGGGCAATTATACGGATGCAAGCTGGAAAGCTTTCAATGATACGATTGCACAAGGTTCAGCACTTGCAGCAAAACCATCCGCAGATAAGGCAGAGATGATGGCAATGTCTCAAAAACTAAGACTGGCAGCAAATGGTTTACAGCTAAAGCCAGTTACGCCTCCCGCAACGCCGGCTGTGAAACTTCCAAAGGCAGGCTCTGTACATAAGATTGGAAGCCTGAGATACAAGGTGACAAAATCTGCAGCAAAAGACGGTACAGTTGCGGTAGTGTCAGGTACGAAGAATACCATGACAAAAGTGAGTATCCCTTCCTCTGTCAAGGTGAATGGCTATACATTCCGTGTAACGGAAATCTCTGCAAAAGCATTTAAAAACTACAAAAAGCTGTCCAAGGTAACTATTGGCAAATATGTAAATTCTATAGGAAATTATGCATTCCAGAATAATACAAATCTTAAAAAAGTTACAATTGGCGAGCGGGTTACGAAAATAGGCAAATATGCTTTCTATGGAGATAAAAATTTAATAGATATCCAGATCAAGACTAAAAAATTAAATTCCGTAGGTACCAGCGCATTTAAGAAAATTAATAGGAAGACAGTTATACGCGTGCCTAAAAATAAGGTTTCTTCTTATAAGAAATTATTCAGGGGGAAAGGCTTGCCAGGTAGTGTGGAAATAAAGAAATAATGTTAGTCAGATAAAGGAGAAAAGCATATTAGTAAAATTATAATGCAGGAGGGAAAAAAATGATACAAAAATGGATGAAAAAGAGTCTTGCACTGGCTGTATCAGCAAGTATGGTAATGGGGGCCGTACCGGTAAGCGCAGCTGAGTTAATCACGGAAAACACGGTACAGAAAGAAACAGCAGAACCTGAAGCCGGGAATAACGAATCCCTGACGGACCCTGTTGGCAGCCATGGAGAAGCACTTGAATTCGACGGAATTTCAAACTACATTGATACGGCTGTAAATGATGCCAAGATGAAAGATCTGGCAGCGGATGGGAACCCGGATGAAGAGATAGAACTGCCCGAATCCTTATTCCAGTTCACAATGGATGAGGTCGTGGACGGAACCGAGGAGAATGCAGGGAAAAAGGTCGTGATCAACGAAACTGATCAGAAAGAATACGCAGTAAATGGTAACTATAGAGTGGATGATTTTGGTATTTATGGAAAGTCTCTGGAGTTTAACGGAAATAATACCTATATCAATATCGGTAATCCTGATATCCACGATGAGTATACATTTGAAGCATGGGTAAATATTGATCCCAGCGGCGGAAACAGCCTGAATAAAATTTTTGGGCGGGACCGCACCACGGTTCCACAGAATGCCTTTTATTTTTGCGTTAGAAACAACGGAAATATTGAATTTGAGAATAAAGGAACTGCAGGAGGAACCTGGATAGCAGCGGGTGAAGACTATCGTCTGGCATTTGATAACTGGAGCCATCTGGCTGTTACCTGTGATAAAAATACTTATAAAATGTATCTGAATGGAGAGCTGATAGCATCGGAAGCGGTAGCGATGCAGATAGACCAGGCATTAAATCCCAATGACCTGCTGATCGGTTCAGGATGGAATGCGGACGGATCTGCTATTTTTAACGGTCATGCTTTTAAAGGCAGAATGGATGATGTAAGGATTTTCAATGTTGCATTGACAGAACAGCAGATTCAAAAATCAACCGAAGGAATCCTTCAGAATCTGCCGCCGGAGATCAAAGGGGTATCACCATCCGATGGCAGTACCATTAGTAAACAGGGAAAGATAGCTGTTACTTATAATATGGCGGTTCAACTGAGTACGGAAGCCATTATTTTCAAAGATGAAACAACTGGTACAGAGGTTCCGGCTGCTTGTGAAGTGCTGGATTGTGATGAAAAAGTTGAAGGTGCAGAGACCCTGGAAATAACAGCGGCGGAGCCTCTGGCTTCGGGACATGTGTATTCTCTTACCATTCCTGCCGGGGCATTGGAGAATCTTCAGGGAATAACCAACAGAGAATTAAAGATCTTTACCTTTAGCGTTGGCATAGAACTGGAAGGAAACAGCGCCGAAAGCACTCTGGGTGATTGGCTCAACGGTGAAGTTAAGATTCCTTCTACGATTGTACAAAAGGATGATACGGTTACTTTGAGCAATGGGATTGTGGAGAGGACATTTGATGTATCCAAAAATTTCATGACAACCGGTTATAATAATCTGTACACAGGACTGGATTTACTGGAGAAGGGCAGCCTTGGGGCAGATATGGAAATTGTGCTTAATGACCACTATACAGATGGGGACGATGGAGAAGTACGATACCGGATAGGCGGAGAAGATTCGGATTTTGAATACCTGAACTATACAACCGAAGAGAATACGGAAGAGATTTTCCACTGGGAATATGACCCGCGTATGGCGGATCCGACTATGAAGGATACACCCTGGCCCGCAAAGGGAAAGGCTTTGATAGTTAACTATGGGGCAAAAGATTCGGTTGAAGAAAAATACAGAGGTGTGAAACTTCAGGTGCGGTATGAAATTTACGATGAAATACCCGTAATATCCAAGTATGTAAAAGTTGTGAACGAGGGCGGAGAGAAAATAGTTGTTCAGCATCTGAGGTCTGAAATACTGCCCATACAGATACCAAAAAAGGATGCACTGTATATGGAAACCAGCTATAATGGCGGAAATCCAAATCACGACAGGAATAATGGAAGACACCAGTCTGTGCAGTGGAAAGACAATGGGACATTTGGACAGCTTATCAGCCAGTATTCGTATGAACCGGATCTGGGTCAGAAAATAGAAGAATTTGGTCCCGCATATACCTTGCAGCCGGGTGAGACTTTCACAGGTTTTCGTACATATGAACTATTTCAAAGCAGCAGCTATTATGAATGGCAGCAGCTTGCGGTAAAGAAAATGTACCGGGTGCTTTTTCCACAGACAACGGATAATCCTACAATTTATCATTTGATCAGTTCGGACGATAAAAAAATTAAAGAAGGTATTGATCAGGCAAAAGCGTCGGGATTCAACATGGTACTTCTTTCCTTTGGTTCCGGAGTCAATGTAGAGGATGTTTCGGCAGGAAATATTGAGAAGTATAAACGCATCTGCGATTATGCTCATGAAAAAGATATTTTGATCGGCTCCTATACCATGGTAGTATCCCGAGGGGATCAGGGCGCCCACGAAAGCTATAACGGATGCTGGGGGAATATGCGCTGTATGACCTCTGCTGCAGCAGAGACAAGTCTCCAAAACGCATTGAAATTTTATAAAGAAACAGGCATGGATTGTATTGAAATCGATGGTACCTACCCAAGCTGGGTTTGTAACAATAAGAAACCGGAACACATCGGACATGATGGGGAACAGGATTCCATTGCGAAACAGTGGGAGACAGCAGTCAGGGATTTCTACAAAGATTTAAGAGAAATGAATGTATATATCAATTCCCCGGACTGGCATTATATGAATGGTGCAAGTATGGGTGTAATGGGATATGAAGAGGCGGCTTTTGCAATTCCAAGAGCCCACCAGCTGATCTATGGACGAGAGATCGCTTATTATGGCACTTTTGGTAAAATGCCGTCCATGGGATGGACGCTGGTTCCATTTTCAGCCTATACCGGAGGAGACGATTCCGTTTTCTGGCCATATGATGAAAGAATCAACGATTATGATTACATTATTGCACTGAATATGATGTTTGGCGTAGGCGGCTCTTACCGCGGTGCAAATGGGCTGTATCAAGGGGCACCCTCGGAAAATGTTATGAAGACTTGGGGTGAATTCTATAATAAATACAATGATATTTTGAATGGTGATGTGATTCATATAAAACCACCGGTATATGATATCCCGGAAGGATCAAACAGCCGTACAAGTGATAAAACATTAGATATTGATGGATTTATTCATGCATCTGTGGATACAAAGCAAAAAGGGCTGGGCGCATTTTTCAACCAGACCGGAGAAAAAGTTACGCAGAAAGTGAAAGTACCGCTTTATTATACCGGCCTTACGGATTTAAAAGCGGCACCGGCACCTGTGGAAGGGTCCCATTACCGTGATGACATGAGGGTATACCCCGGTCTGGGGGATTGGTATGATCCGCCGATACCGGAAATTAATACACCGGAGGGAGTTCCTACGGATAAAAAAGCAGTATTATGTTTTGGTGATATGAATCCGCAGGAATATACCATTGACAGCAATGGAAACATTGAAATTGAATTAACTATGGAACCGGGAACCTATGCATGGTTTACAGTATATGATCCCGAGGATGCGCCGGGAACTTCCGCGGCAATACCGGTTCCCCAAAATGCAGAAGCATCTATGGAGAGCAGCCAGATCACTCTGAGCTGGGATCCTGTTACCGCAGATGGCAGAAATGTAAAAGAATATGCTGTTTACCGCAATGGCAATTATCTTGGAAAGGCATTTACCAATGCATTTACCGATAAGACAATGGAAGCGAATAACAGCTACGAATATGAAATCATACCCGTGCATAATACGGTGTCCGGAACTGGCGCAAAAGTGGCCATCAGTACAGAAGAGGACAAAGAGGCGCCTGAATTAACAGAAGCAAAAGCAGTGGACAAAAATGTAATCCAACTTCGTTTTAACGAGAAATTAGACAGAGAAACGGCGGAAAATACGGGCAGCTACCGTGTTTCTGGAAATGAAGTTTTATCCGCCGCACTGGATGCAGACGGCAAGCAAGTAACGCTGACTCTGAAAAAAGAAATGAAGGCATTTACAGAAATTGAAGTGGAAGCCTGCGGCATAAAAGATCTATCCGGAAATGTGATTGCTGAAGGCAGTGCCCGGTCAATTGTATTCGGAAATCTGAGAGCATTTGATTTTAATGAGACAGACGGAGATGAAATTCTGGATCGCATTAATGGTAAAAATGGAACCATCTATGGAAATTCAATCCGGGTAAATGGCATTCAGGGATCGGCACTTTCCTTTGACGGAGCGCAGAATTATGTAAATCTTGGTAGAGTAGTAGATCATTTTACAGAGTTCGGGATTTCTTTCTGGATGAACCCGGAGGATATACAGAAAGAACAGACATTGCTGGGACAACAGCGAGATACATTCCCGGCATGGATGTGGAATCTTGGTATCAGGGAAGGAAGCGTATTCTTTGAAATCAATAATGGTAAGGGAGGAAATGAACAGGAAGTAAAGGCAGAACTTAAAACGGATCCGGGTCTTATTAAGGAAGGAGAATGGAATCATATAACCCTTGTCAGGGAAGGAGACACTTTTGTACTGTATGTAAATGGGAAACAGGAAGCATCGGAAGAAAGTGCAGGTATCGATCAGTCAGGAAATGAGTATACCATGTGGCTGGGCGGTTACCGCAATGCTGCCGGAGGTGAGCCTGTAAGGCAGTTTAAGGGAATGATGGATGAACTGAATTTTTACAATGTCAGTCTGACCGGGGAACGCGTCAGAAGCATATGCATGGAGCATGTAGATGTGGAAGCGAAGAGTGAACTGGAAGGAACCGTTACATTTGCAAAAACTTTATCCCAGGCAGATTATACGGAAAAAAGCTATGCCAGGATGGCAGAAGTCCTGAAAAATGCAGAGAAATTATTGGAGCGTATCATGCCAGCCGCACAGGAGCTGGAAAGGGTACAGAGTGAATTGAAGGAAGCGATCATGGCTCTTGAGAAGAGAGGGACTGTTGACCCGGAACAATCTTTTGATCAGAATGAGATACTTATGGAAAAGGCAATTCTGGAAAGTATCATTTCCTGCTCAAAACTGTTAAAAGCAGATGCTTATACAGCAGTTTCCTGGAAAAAGTATCAGGATACATTAGCCAATGCACAAAGAATATATGGGGATAACAATGTCTCCGCAGCAGCGATACAGGCAGCGGCACAAAGCCTCAAGACAGGAATAGCGCAGCTGGAAAAAGCGGCACCTGCCGCGAATCCGGTATCCCTTCCGAAATCCGGCACTGCTTTTAGCTATAAGGGACTGAAATACAAAGTGCAGAAATCTACGGAAAAAGAAAGAACAGTGAGTGTTATAGGAGCGGTATCAAAGTCAGTTAAAAAAGTAAGCATTCCGTCAACTGTCAAATATAAAGATTATACATTTAAAGTTGTTTATATCAGAAGCAGTTCTTTCAGGAACTTTAAAAAACTTTCTAGTGTAAGTATAGGCAGCAATGTTGCTTCGATTGGCCCGCGTGCATTCCAGAACTGTAAAATGCTGAGCAGTGTAAAGATAGGAAGAGACGTAGCGAAAATAGGAAACTATGCATTCTATGGAACGGAAAAGAAACTGAAAAATGTTAAGATTTATTCTGCCAGACTGCATGAGGTAGGTAAAAAGGCATTCGATCAGAGTAGAAGCAATGCGGTAATAAAGGTACCGTCTTCTAAGTTAAGAACGTATAAAAAGTTATTGAAAGACAAAGGAATTAAAAAGGTTGTAAAATTTTAATTCACCGTTCCATCCATATTCCATATTAAAACTGACAAAAGTTCTTCCATATGCATGAGAGAGCAGTCTGATCAGGAGATGCAGCAGGAGATGTAAAATTATATCTCCTGCTGTTTTTGTACCTTCTTCTGCAGAGATTCATTCGTCGGATTTAAGCTAAACACAACTCAGATTACAGCAAAATAAAGACAAAAAGGACAAAAAAACGATATAACAATATCTTCTTACCTGATATTATTATGACATCAAACAAGAATGTTAAAAACGCGCGTAATTAGCACAGATTTAGTATGAAAGTAAAGGAGAGAAGATATGTTAAATTTTGCAACAAAGCACGATGATCCAGAGGCAGCGCTAGGCTGGGCAGAACGGCTTGGTTATGGCTCAGGCATGTTTGGTATGGGATTGATTAATGGTATTCTCGGATCGTTTCTAATGGTATATTTTACGAATGTTTCTTTTATGGATGCCGGAGTAGCCGGTACAATTGTAGCGGTCTCCAAAATATTTGACGGCATCAGCGATTTAGTTATGGGTAATATTGTTGACCGTACACAATCAAAAATGGGCAAGGCCAGGGTCTGGCTGCTGCGAATGTGCCTTCCGCTGGTATTGTCCACAATCCTGTTATTTTCTATTCCGGCTTCCATGACGGGTTTAGTGAAATGTGTTTATGTTTTTATCATGTATAATATTGTTAATGCTGTATTTTACACCGCAATGGCAGTTCCATATAATTCCATGAATTATCTTATGACCAGAAACCGTTATGAGCGTGGACTTTTAGGAAATATCAATCAGATCTTTTCAACACTTGCCAATATTGCCATGAATACCTTTTTTATTAAGCTTCTTACTGCATTTGGCGGAGGCGATATGTATTCCCAGAAGGGGTGGACAATGGCATTCATTGTTGTGGGAATAATTGTGGCTGCAGCCAGCGTTATTACTGTTATGGGAACCAAAGAGCGGATTCATGAAACCGGGAAAAAAGGGAAAGGAACCACAGATGCATCCAATCCGGCAGGTGCGGTAAAATCCCTTTTTAAAAATAAATATTGGGTTATTCTTACTATTTGTATGTTCCTGATTTTCTTTGTAATTGTCATGTATGTAGTTGCTGCGATTTATTATGCTCAATATGTATTGGGGGATGCAGGTTATTATACAGCGATTAATAATGCGATTTCTGTTGCACAATTTGGAATCATGTTCATTACTCCATTTTTCATGAAGAGATTCGGCAAACACAAGATATATCAGTTTGGATTGCTGTTTCTTATGGTTGGATTTGCTGGAACCGGGCTGAGCGGTACGAATATACCGCTGTTAATCTTTTTCAATGCAGTCAAGGGTCTTGGACTGGGGGCTGCCGGCGGCATGGCATTTGGAATGATTTCTGATACAATTGATTATGGACAGTGGAAAACAGGGATCCGTGCCGTTGGTATGGGTAATGCAGGTATTAGCACGGCACAGAAGCTGGGACTTGGTCTTGGACAGGCTGTAATGGGATGGGTTTTATCTGCCGGCGGTTTCAATGCTTTGCTGGAAACCCAGCCTGACACTGCACTGACTGCAATCAGTATATGTTATAACTGGATTCCTGTGGGATGCGTTATTTTAGCTTTTATACTGATGTTGTTCTATCGGCTGGATGATGAAATGCCATCTATTATAATGGAACTTGAAACCCGGGAAAAAGAATAAGAACCAAAGGTGAAATTTTATGAAAATAGACAGATTAAAGATTAATGGGATGGTGAATCCCATAGGATTTTCATTTCATACGATTCGTTGTGCCTGGATTATTACAGATACACAGGCAAAAGCTGTTGAAAAAATAAAAATAGAAGTAAGCAGTGACTGGGAATTTCAGCACATTGTGTATGTAAAAGAAGGAAAGGAGCTGAATTCCGCCGGGGAAAGGCTGGATATGAAGGCTGCACCCCGAAGCAGGTACTATATCCGTGTTCAGGCTATGGGGGATAATGGTGAAAAAGCGGTAAGTACGGAAACTGCATTTTTTGAGACAGGTAAAATGAAAGAGCCATGGAAAGCACAATGGCTGAAACCCCAGTGTGGTGACCGATTTCATCCGGTATTTATAAAAGAATTCCAGACCACAAAAAAAGCAGTAAAAGCAGGTCTCTATATTTCAGGACTTGGCGTGTATCAGGCAAAGCTCAATGGAAAGAAAATAGGAGATGAGGTATTGACACCATATTTCAGTGACTATCATACGGAATGCCAGTACCAGACCTATGATATCACAGGTGAAATACATAAAAACAACAGAATCGAAGTTATGCTGGGCAATGGCTGGTATAAAGGAAAATTCGGGCTTGCCTATATGGATCAGAATTACGGAAGTGAATTTCAGATGATTGCTGAAATCCATCTGACCTACGAAGATGGCACGGAACAAGTGATTTCTTCTGATGAAACATGGTTGTATAAAGGTTCAGACATTGAGGACAGCGATATTTATGACGGAGAGATAATCAATCATCTTCTATGGGAAGAAAAAGAAAATGCCTTGAAAAAACCTGCTTTGGGAGAAATAGAAGGACAACTTGTGGAACGTTACAGCGTCCCGGTAACAGAGCAGGAAGAAATGCCTGTAAAAGAGATCATTCATACGCCTGCAGGGGAGACCGTATTGGATTTTGGACAGAATTTTGCAGGATATGTTATATTTCATTCTCAGCTTCCCGCAGGAACCAGAGTTATTCTGGATTTTGGGGAAATTCTCCAGAATGGCAATTTTTATAATGAAAATTACCGCAAAGCAAAATCCCGGCTCGTCTATACAACGGATGGGCGGGATGAATGGGTAAGACCGCAGTTTACTTTTTTTGGATTTCGTTATGTCCGGGTAAGCGGCTGGACCACAGAGGTAAAAAAAGAGGATTTTGCCGGAAAGGCGCTGTATTCTAAAATGAGCACAACCGGGCATATTGTAACCGGGCATGAGGGTGTGAACCAGCTTTTTTCGAACACATTATGGGGGCAAAAGTCTAATTCCATTGATTTTCCAACAGACTGTCCCCAGAGAGATGAACGTCTGGGCTGGACTGGAGATGCCCAGGTCTTCTCAGGAACCGCCAGTTACAATATGGATACTGCAGCATTTTATCATAAATTCCTTCATGATTTGCGGACAGAACAGAAAAAATATGATGGAATTCTTCCGGGAGTGATCCCAGTATTTGACCCAAATGGTCCGATTTTCAGCAGCGTCTGGGGAGATATTGCCACCTTTCTCCCTATGGTATTATATGAACATTACGGGGATGTTGAAGCGCTGGAACAGTATTATCCTATGATGAAGGACTGGGTGGATAAGATTACCAAAGAAGACCGGCTGAGAGGGCAGAAATATCTGTTCGATTTTGGCAATCAGTTGGGCGACTGGCTGGCTCTGGATGGCAGAACTTCACAGAGCATGAAAGGCGGTACGGATGAATATTTTATTGGTTCATGCTACTATGCCGAATCTCTGAAAAAAACGGCTGATGCGGCAAAAGCTCTTGGAAAGCAGGATGAAGAGATATATTACAGAGATTTGCATGAACGTGTTTACAATGCGGTTTTGAAGGAGTATTTTTCGGAAACAGGCAGGCTGTGTATAGATACCCAGACAGGATATATCGTTTCACTTTATTTTGGTATCTATAAAGATAAGCAGAGAATAATAGAAGGTCTGAGAACGCGGCTTTATAAAGATTGTTATAAACTAAAAGGAGGTTTTGCCGGTGCACCGGTGATGTGCAGGGTTCTGGCTGAAAATGGAATGGAGGATGAAGCATTTTATTTCCTGCTTCAGGAAGGATTTCCAGGATGGATGCACTGCATTAATTTAGGCGCAACTACCATATGGGAACGATGGAATTCGGTACTGGATAATGGTGAGATAAGCGGCACTTTAATGAATTCGCTGAATCATTATTCTTTTGGGGCCATAGTAGAATTTTTGTACCGGGATGTGGCGGGAATTAAGGCACTGGAACCCGGATTTAAAAAGGCAGAGATTACGCCGCTGGTCAATCAGAAACTAAAATATATGAAAGCGTCTTATGATTCTGCTTTTGGGCGATACCGCAGTGAGTGGAAAATTCAGAAAGATGGACAGATCCGGGTGCTGATTGAGATTCCGTTTGGCTGTTCGGCAATAGTCTGTCTGCCATCGTATCCCGAAAAGGCAATTGGTGAACTTAACGCTGGAGTTCATCAGTTTTGTTATCAGCCAATGGAGAATTTGCGAAGCAGGTATACCAGGAAGACGCTGTTTAAAGACATGATGCAGGATGATGCCGCCCTGGAAATTATAGACCGCATTTCACCGCTGCTTCAGCACTTCCTGGGTTCCGGAGATGAGGAATTTCTGCATGAAAGTCTGGAAACGTTAAAGGGAATGTTCTTCTTAGGATTCTCCATGGAGGAGATTGAAAGTCTTACGAAGGAATTAACAAAGCTGTATGAGGAGTAGTGATTAGAATGGAATTTTATAAAGCAGAGAAAATAAATGCACATATTACTGCCATACATAGCCTGACAGGGGAGATTATGTATCTGGCGGAAGGAACAGAAAAGACAGTTTTAATAGACACATGTCTTGGTGTGGGGGATCTGAGGCATTTTGTTGAAAATATTACAGCGAAGCCGATTATGGTTTTATTGACACACGGACATATTGATCATGCCATGGGAGCACCTGAATTCAAGAATGTGTATATGAATGTTAAGGATATCCCAATTTACCGGAGGCAGTGTCATGTGAAAGAACGCAGGGGTTATCTGCAGGCGAATCTGGGAACAGTTTTTGAAAAGACGGCGAATCTCAATTATGTAGAATCAGTTCCTTTCATGGAATTTCAGCCTTTGATTGATGGTATGGAATTTGATTTGGGAGGGCTTCATATTGAGGCATACGAATTGCCGGGACATACACAGGGAAGCATGGTGTTTTTGCTACCGGAACTGAAAATATTGATTTTAGGAGATTCCTGTAATAATTCCACCTTTCTTTTTGACCAGGATACAAGCCCATTGGAAGAATACCGGGATACATTAAAACGTATTCAGCTGCGCCTGGATGGAAAGTATGAACATGTTTTTTTGTCTCACCATGTGATGGAAGTATCGGTTGATATCATTGGAAATGTAATTGAGGTCTGTGAGGATATTTTGCAGGGGAAGGCAGACGATATTCCATTTTCATTTATGGGGATGCATGCATATATTGCAAAATCATGTAATGAACGGTTCGAAAGGACAGATGGGAAAGCCGGAAATATTATTTACAGCAAAGAACATGTGAAAATGTTTCCGAAAAACTTTTTGTGGGGCGGAGCAGTTGCCGCCAACCAGTGTGAAGGTGCCTATCAGGAGGATGGCAAAGGTCTTTCTATTCAGGATGTGATGCCACACGGCATCAAAGGCCCCAGGACAGAAAAGCCTTCAGAGGACAACATGAAACTTGTGGGCATAGATTTTTATCACCGATATAAGGAAGATATTAAATTATTTGCGGAAATGGGATTTAAAGTATTCCGCACTTCGATAGCATGGAGCAGGATTTTCCCACGTGGAGATGAAGAAACACCAAATGAGGCAGGACTTCAGTTTTATGATGACCTGTTTGACGAGTGCAGGAAATATGGAATGGAACCACTGGTTACGATTTCCCATTATGAGACGCCACTTTATTTGGCGGAAACCTGGAACGGATGGCTGGATCGCAGGATGATCGGATTCTATGAGCGGTATGTCAGGACGATTTTCAAACGCTATAGAGAGAAAGTAAAATACTGGCTGACATTTAATGAAATTAATTCTATCTTAAATTCTCCGTTTATGAGCGGTGCAATTAATACACCGAAGGAAGTGCTGACTGAGTCCCAGTTATACCAGGCAATCCATCATGAATTAGTTGCCAGTGCCCTTGCAACGAAAATCGGTCATGAAATTAACCCGGATTTTCAGATTGGATGCATGATCCTCAGTATGCCGGTGTACCCTCTGACACCAGATCCCGGGGACGTCATTCGGGCGATGGAGGAGGAGCATAAACATGCCATGTTTACAGATGTTCATGTCAGGGGTGAATATCCGGGATATATGAAGCGTTACCTAAGGGAACATGGCATTCAGATTGCATTTAATAAAGGGGATGCAGAGATTCTGAAAAATACAGTGGATTTTATTTCTTTCAGCTATTATGCCAGTGTTTGTGCCACGGCAGATCAGCGCAAAGATATCAGCGGAGAGGGAAACCTCTTTGGAGGAGTTCCAAATCCTGCCCTTAAAGCCAGTGAATGGGGCTGGCAGATTGATCCAGGAGGGCTGCGCTATGTATTAAATCAGTTCTGGGATAAATACCAGAAGCCCTTGTTTATTGTGGAAAACGGACTGGGTGCAGTGGACCGTTTAGAAGAGGATGAGGAAGGGAATCTTACTGTATTTGACGATTACCGGATTGCTTACTTAAGAGATCATCTGCTGCAGGTGAAGGAAGCAATTGAGGATGGTGTAGAAGTCATGGGATATACCACTTGGGGGTGCATCGATCTGGTCAGTGCATCCACCGCTGAATTGAAGAAACGGTATGGATTCATTTACGTGGACAGGAATGATGACGGCAGTGGTACATTAGAGCGGTATAAAAAGAAAAGCTTCTACTGGTACCGGGATGTGATAGCCAGCAACGGAGCGTCATTAAAGGACGGCAGTGAGGAGGCAGATATATGAAATATTTGGCCATTGACGTAGGCGGTACCTATACAAAATATGCGGTCATGGACGAAGAGTGTAATTTTTACAATAAGAATAAAGTTGCCACCAGGCAGGAGTCTTTCGAAGATTTTATACAAATGCTGGAATGGATTTATGAACAAAATCAAGATCAGATAGAAGGCATCGCATTAAGTGCAGCAGGCATTATTGACAGTGAAACAGGATTTATGTACAACGGTGGATCTATTTTCTGCATTTCCAATATTAACATAGTGGAAATATTGGAGAACCGTTGTCATGTACCGGTAACTGTTGAAAATGATGCAAAGTGTGCAGCATTGGCTGAGGTGTGGAGAGGAAGCCTGTCTGACTGTAAAAATGCCATTGCAGTCATATGCGGCACTGCGGTGGGCGGTGCCGTGATCTGCAACCGCAAGGTCTTAAGAGGGAAGCATTTTATGGCAGGGGAATTCAGCTATATATTAACAGATGGAGAAGATGCGTTTAATCAGGATAAGACGCTGGCTATGACAAACGGTATTCCAGCATTGATACATCTGGTTTCATCAAAGAAAGGCATTCCAATAGCAGAACTGGATGGAGAAAAAATATTCTCAATGGCAAACTGCGGCGATGAAGAAACGCTTTGCTGTATCCGCAGTTTTGTTAATACGCTGGCAGTTCAGATTACAAACTGCCAGTTTATCTTTGACCCGGAACGCATAGCTATCGGCGGTGGGATCAGTGCGCAGCCGTTGTTTTTGCAAATGATAAAGGAAGAACTAAAAAAATTAAACGGAGTTTATCCTCATGAGGTACCGATTCCGGAAGTCACAGCCTGTAAATTCTTCAATGATTCCAATCTGATTGGCGCATTATATGTGCATCTGAAGTCAAAAGAGGAGAAAATCAACATGGATAAAGTAAAAGAATTCATGAGCCTTCTGCAGGATAGAAGAGAAGGACAGTATTTAAGGGAGCTTTTTATTGGATAGATGTGGCAGACGCGATGGCTGCCTGATTTAGATAAAAGGTTTCTGTCTGCGTAGAAGCATCTCACATGTTGAGGTGCTTCTGTTGCGTATATTATTGAGGTCTTGTAGTCAGTTGTGTGAAAAATATTGTTAATAAACTGCAGATAATACGATTAGAATTCTTTCTATATTTTCATATTTTTTCGTCGATATCCCGCAGGTGTTTCTCCTGTCACCTTCTGAAAAGTATCAGAAAAAAAGCTCCGCGAACTAAACCCGAGCTCATTACTGATATCAATAATACTCATATTTGTCGTGCTAAGTAAAATCTTAGCCTTCTTTATCCGTTCCTGATGGATATACTTACTAATGCTACTTCCCATTTCCTGTTTGAATTTACGGGAAAAATAGTATTCGGTATATCCCGCACGGGATGCCAGAAACTGAGTTGTTAGCTTTTCAGTGATATGCATGGTGATATAATCGCAGCAACTTAGGACAGCTCTGGAAATATTGGCATTGGTTCGTACCTGTCGAACTTTTTGAACATATTCCTCCATGATGTTTTCAACAAGAACCGAGGCTTCCGGAATAGAACCGGAGTCTTCAATTCTTTGGGTATAATAATCTTGCATAGTATAGGAAACAGCAGGAGATAGGCCTCCTTCGATGGCTGCACGAGAACAAAGTGTCAAAAGGACAATCGCATTATTCTTAGCATTGCGCAGGGGGCCTCCTGAATCAAATTTAACACCGCTGCTTAAGGTGCGGGATGCATTTAAAGCTTCTTTATAATGGAGATTTCCATCCCGAATCATCTGAATAAATGTCTGCTCTGATGCCCAGATACCCCAGTGTTCATCTGATTTGGAGGATAAGTTGTCCGTATTCTTAGAATTATCTGTTGATGTAATATGCTGTAGTTGATCAATGGCAATTTTTTCTCCAGTGATACAGTAGTGAAGCATAATTGCATACTGGTAGAGGAGATTGAGCGGTACGATTGGAACCTCTTCCAGCTGCCTTAGTACATCCATCCGGATATGGACGGACAAATCGTGCCGGTTAAGACTTTCTTTTACCTGCTGGTAAGAATTCTTTCCGGTAAAAATTGGGCCAATGACATGGACATGAGTCAAGCTGTTGCCATCCCATTCAAAGTCGGCAATCCACAGAAAATTCAAAAAGGTATCTAATATGAGCGGATAATGACCGGTCTTGGCATAGTTAAGCAGATAAGCTGACTGACTTAGTAAGGAATAATTATTACCTGCGGCAAACTCTTTGGGACAGCTCGTATGAAGCAATGTCAAATCGGCAGCATAGGTCCAGTAGTATATATTATGGCTACAACAAATCAGTTCTTGAAATAATTTTAGATTTTCTATGATACTCATTACACATTCCCCTTTCTATCATATAAACATGCGGACTTTGAACTGCTACGCTCTGCTCTCTTCTAAATAGGGGGAGAGTTTGGGAATATCCTCTTCGCTCATACAACAAATCGTTCCCTGACTCCAATCATAGGAATGGCTGGCAACAGTACAGAAGATATATTGGCTCAAAGTAGAACTAAGATTAAGTCTGTCTCCATCTGATGTTTCATAATACACTTCACCTTGGCATTTCTGAATTTCCAATAAAAACTTTGCTATATCTATATTTGATTTTAAATTCATATCCTTCGCTCCTAATCTCTTATCGTATGCTTACATTCTAGTATATAATACAATCTGAAAAAAAACAGTTAAAAATTCGCGAATTTGTTCAAAAAATGGTTGATAAAGAATTATAGACAAATATCAAACAAAAAAGCAAAATTTTGAAAACAAAGAAATGAAATAGTATATATAATCAGATTATAGAGAAAAGCAACATGTAAGAGCAAATTTGGTTAGAGTAGAGAGGAGAAGCAAATGATGTTTTCAAAAGATTTTATGCTTGGAGCTGCGACAGCAGCACATCAGGTGGAGGGAAACAACATACACAGCGATTATTGGGTACAGGAACAGATATCACATTCTATGTTTAATGAGCCGTCCCTGGATTCAGTGGATCATTATCATCGGTATAAAGAAGATATTCATCTGATGGCAGAGGCGGGACTTAATACCTACCGTTTTTCAATTGAATGGGCGAGGATCCAACCAGAACCGGATACGTGGGATGAGGCAGAAGTACAGCATTATCGTAATGTGTTGGACTGTTGCTATGCAAATCATGTGCGACCAATCGTTACCATGCATCATTTTTCGTCACCTAAATGGCTAATCAGTCAGGGCGGATGGGAAAACCCGGAAGTGGTGGAGAAGTTTGCTGCATATTGCAAGCGTTTAGCCAATGAACTGGGTGATAAAATGGAATATGTCTGCACGATCAACGAGGCAAATATGCGTCTCCAGTTGGCGGCATTAATGAAAGAAATGGTGCTGCGAATGGGAGGACAACAGACAGATGCAGATAAAGAAATCGGTGATAAAAAGAGTGCAGCCCAAGAGAGTGATGTGCAAGTTGGTATCAATATGAATAAAGAAAACATGATGCTTAGTATGATGGAGAGTGCGCAGGCCTTTGGCCTACAGAATCCCATGGATGTTCATACCTTTGTATCTCTGTGTACACCAGAGGGTGACCTATTAGTAATGAAAGCCCATGAAGCAGCAAGGGATGCAATGAAGGAAGCGTGTCCGCATCTGAAAATTGGCTTGACCTTATCGTTACATGATATGCAGCCTTATCCCGGTGGCGAGGCATTTGCTGAAAAAGAATGGGATGAGGAATTTAAGCACTACCTGCCATACATTAAGGATGATGATTATCTGGGCATACAGTGTTATACCAGAAAGCGTTTTGATGAAAACGGTGGTGCCCAGGCAAAAGATGAATGTTTGCGGACACAGATGGGATATGAGGATTATCCGTTCGCGATTGTAAACGTAACTCGTAAGATAGCAGATGAATTTAAAGGTGATTTGATTATTACCGAAAATGGAATCGCAACGGCAGATGATAGCAGACGTTGCCAGTTTATCCGAGAAGTGACGGAAGGAATCCAAGCTTGTATAGACGATGGGATTCGGGTGAAAGGATATATGTACTGGTCACTCTTAGACAATTTTGAATGGCAGAAAGGCTATGGTATGAAATTTGGCCTAATCGGTGTTGACCGTAGCACTCAGACACGTTATCCCAAGGAAAGCCTTCAGGTGCTTGGAAGCTTAATGGAACGATAAAAGTAAAAGAAAAGGGGGGACAAAAATGAGCAGGAAAGAGAAAAACACACAAAGTGAAATCGATGGTGTACAGTACCGTCGGGCAAAAACATGGCAGATTGCCTTATCGCAGCTCAACAGTGGGGCAGCCATGTGTTTCTATATGCTAATCGGTTATGCAAGCTATGTTGGAAACGTGGGATATGGCGTTGCAACCGCATTGGTTGGAATGATTATCACCGGCACCCGTATTTTTGATGGCATTACTGATCCGCTTATTGCATTATTGATTGATAAAACGAACACACGGTTTGGAAAGCTTCGTCTTTTTATGTTTGGGGGCTGGCTGATTGAGACTCTGGCAGTTTTCATGATGTTCAATTGGTTCAGCGACAAAGGGCATGGCGTAGTTACCTTTATTCTAGTGTACATGCTGTACATTATTGGCTACACAATAAATAATATGGCTGGTCAGGTCATCGGACCGGTGCTGACCAATGATCCGAAACAAAGACCGTTAGTAGGAGTGTGGTCAACTATTTACAACTACTTCATCCCCATGTGTATATCAATGGGGATTACAGTTGGAATCTTACCTAAGTATGGAAATCAATTTACAGCCCCGATGTTAGCTGCAGCTTGTACCTTTGCAGTAACCGTTTCCTTTATACTGGAGCTTTTGGCCTGCATAGGTGTCTCACCGGCAGATAAAGCAGAAAACTTTAAGGGAATCAGTACTAAGAGCAGTCAGGAAGGGGTAAAGATCAAAGATATGATTACCATCCTTAAGACCAACCGCGCCCTTCAGACTTATATTTTTGCTGCAACATCAGATAAACTAGCCATGCAGACGGCTGGGCAGGCTGTTGTCACGACCATGTTATATGGAATCATTATCGGTAATATGCAGCTATCAACCATTGTCACTATGGTAGCCATGCTTCCTTCCATTATATTTGCCATTTACGGTGGACGCTATGCCGGAAAACATGGAAATAAAGAGTCAATTATTACGTGGACACGCCTGTGCATTATTACCACCGCTATTTTGATAGTATTTTTTGGAGTGACATCTTCCTGGACGGTCGGAAAGGTGATGCCACTGATGATAGTTTTCTTTGTCCTGACATTGTCTACAAATGGCTGTAAAATGTGTGTGACGACGGCAACCGGCGCCATGCTGGCTGATATCATCGATTATGAACTGGATCGTTCCGGTAAATATATGCCGGGCACTATGACAGGTGTTTATAGTTTTGTCGATAAGCTGGTTTCCTCCCTGGGTGCAATGATTGCTACCGGAAGTGTGGCAGTAATTGGTTATACAGCAGTAATGCCACAGCCAACCGATGAGAGAACACCTGCGATCTTTATAATGACGTTAATATTGAACTATGGTCTGCCAATTCTTGGATGGATCTGTACCTTGGTTGCACTTAAATTCTCACCATTATCCAAAGAGAAGATGGTAGAGGTGCAGCAAAATATTCAGGAGAAGAAAGCACAGGCGGAAGCAGAATAAGGTACGGGGAGGTATAAATTCAAATGAAAGCAATTAAACTCAAGACAGAACGCCTGGTGAATCCACTTGGAATAGACATCAAGCAGCCGTCTTTATCATGGATTTGCCAAGATGGAATTACTCAGACCGCATATAAAATAGAAGCGGTATCAGATGGGCGCATCGTCTGGAATAGCGGGAAAGTATCGACAAATAAAATGCAGGTGACCTTTGGCGAAGTACTGGAAAGTAAGCAACGGGTAAGCTGGAAAGTCCGTCTTTGGGATGAAGCGGATACGGTTGGAGAATGGAGTGAGGAAGCTTTTTTTGAAGCGGGTATTTTGGATGCTACGCAGTTTGTGGCAAAGTGGATAAATCCGGAATTGGTTTGTGATCCAAGTGTACATAAGCCGGCCAGCTATTTGCAGACAACTTTTAAGGCACCGCTTGGAAGTCAGGCGCGACTGTACATCACCTGCCACGGGCTGTATGAAGCATATATAAACGGTCTGAGGGTGGGAGACTTTGTGCTTGCACCGGGAAGCGATACCTATAATAAGAAACTGACCTATCAAACTTACGATGTAACTGAGCTGGTGAAAGAAGGAAAGAATAATGTCCAGGTGATCTTAGGGGATGGATGGTATCGCAGCTGCTCCGGTGTGGATGGAGAGAGAAATCTCTTTGGTGAAGATATTGCGCTGTTCTTTCAGCTGGAAGTTGATGGTGTGCCAGTTTGCATTTCAGATGAAAAATGGCAGGCAACCCAGGATGGACCAATTCGCGAAAACGATATGCAGCAAGGTGAAATATATGATGCCCGTAAGGAGAGATTGACAAGTTGGCATGAAGTGAAGGTGGAAGATTTCGAGATCACCCATTTCAAAGGTTCAAACTCAGTACCTATCGTGGAACAGGAACGTTTTGCCGGAAAGATAATGATTACGCCGAACGGTGAAACAGTGATTGATTACGGACAGAACCTGGCAGGTTATGTGGAATTTACCGTGAATGCGAAGGAAGGACAGTCTCTCACCATGACCCATGGTGAATCGCTGGATGAAAATGGGAATTTTACAATTGAGAATTTTCAGGACCGTAAACGACATAAAGAAGGAGAAATAAAGCAGCGTGTGGAATTGATCTGTAGAAATGGCCGAAACCATTACAAATCTAAGTTTACTATTTGGGGGTTCCGCTACGCGAAAATAGAAACCGATATAGATTTATCCACAGCAACCTTTACTTCCATTGCCGTATATTCCAATATGGAGCAAACGGGGAGCTTCGAGTGCTCCAATGAAGACGTGAATCAGCTGGTGAGCAACAGCATCTGGAGTATGAAATCCAATTTTTGCGACATGCCAACCGATTGTCCAACCAGAGAGCGTGCAGCGTGGACAGGGGACATGGGAATCTTTATTGAAACCGGACTCTTTTTTGCTGATTGTTATCCGGTCGTACGAAAATGGCTGAGCGAGTGTCGCTTGAATCAGTATGATGATGGAAAGCTTTCGATTATCGCACCGCCAAATAACCAAACAAGTCAATACGCAGGAATGTTAGCCTCTTCGGTTGGCTGGGGTGATGCAGGCATAATTGTGCCATATACCATATATAAACGGTTTAATGATGTTCGCATTTTGGAAGAAAATTATGAAATGATGCAGGGATGGTATGGATTTTTAGAGAACCGCGCAAAGCAGATAAATGAGCATAACCCGATTGGAAAAGAAAATCCCTATGCAATGTATACCATCGACTCGGGTGTTGACTTTGGCGAGTGGTGCGAGCCGGGTGTCTCAGCGATGGCAGCTATGTCAAAGCCGCAATATAAAGTGGCTACAGCATATTTTGCCCGTTCCGGCAGAATGCTGGCAGAAATTGCCGAGGTCCTTGGGCGAAGCGAAGATGCCGCACATTACCGGGATGCCGCAGAGAATGCTGCAAAGGCATTTCATTTTGTAGCGACTGATAACGGAAAGATCCATTCGGATCGCCAGGCAGAGTATGTACGCGCCATCGCGTTTGATTTGCTGAGCAAGGAAGAAGTCAAAGCGGCTGCAGCAGAATTAAATGGAAAAATCATAGAAAATGGATATCACCTAAATACCGGTTTCCTATCGACACCGTCGCTGTGTAGTGTATTAGCGGAGTATGGCTATCAGGAAACGGCTTATCGTTTACTACTACAGGATACGATGCCGGGCTGGTTGTATGAAGTGAAAAAAGGTGCTACTTCCATTTGGGAAACCTGGGATGGCATCAATGAAAAAGGTGAAGTTAGTGCATCGCTGAATCATTATTCCTACGGTGCTGTTTGCGGGTGGCTGTTTGCCGGCGTGTGCGGTATTCAGGTGGAAAATGAAAGAATAAAGATAGCTCCACAACCACATAAGCTACTGGGATATGCAAAAGCGGTTTATCAGTCTTCGATGGGGGAAATTGTCAGCTCATGGAAATATGAGCAGGATCAGTTTTTTTATGAAATCACGGTTCCAGCCAATGCAAAGGCAGAAGTATGTTTACCGGATGGCAGACATGAGTTCGTGACAGCAGGTGTTCATCATTTTTAAAGGAAAGGAAAAATTATGCGGAATACGATTTTATTGGATAACGGCTGGCAGTTTGTAAAAACAGCTGCCAGTGCCTCTGCAGCATGGGAGACTACAGGCGAAGCAGTAACCCTCCCCCACACATGGAATGCCTTAGACGGGCAGGACGGTGGTAATGATTATTATCGTGGACTCTGCTGGTATAGGAGAAAACTGGACATAACCGAAGTGGCAGATGGACAGTCTTTGGCAGAATTAAAGAAGGAGAAGGAGATCTGGCTGGAATTCTGCGGTGCCGCGATGACGGCTGAATTCTATTTGAATGGAGAAAAAAGGATAACTCACGAAGGCGGATACTCTACCTTTAGGGTAAATCTGACTGAATATCTGCAGGAAGAGAACCAGTTGACAGTTTCGGTGGATAATTCGGAAAATGACCGGGTATATCCGCAAAAAGCCGACTTCACCTTTTATGGTGGTCTTTACCGGGAAGTGAATCTGTTGATTGTACCAAAAGCACATTTTGCTCTTGGCTATGCCGGCGGATCGGGCATCAAGGCCACGCCGGAGGTGGTTGGAAAGGATGCAAAAGTAACCGCCGAAGCCTGGGTAGAAGGTGTGGCAGAGACAGTTACTTTTGTAATCGGTGACTTGATACAGGAAGCCCAAATCATAGACGGACACGCAGAAGCGGTATTTACCATTGAAAATGTACATCTATGGGATGGCATCGATGATCCATATCTGTACACCATTAAAGCGGAAATTTGTCAGAATGATGAAGACGGTGACAGCATTACTACTAAATTTGGTTGTCGCACCATCAAATTTGACCCACAGGAAGGATTCTTTTTAAATGGTCGTAGCTACCCGCTGCGTGGTGTTTCACGTCATCAGGACCGTCTGGGCACGGGAAATGTCCTGTCGAAAGAAATGCAGGTAGAGGATCTGGAAATCATCCGGGAAATCGGTGCAAATACCATCCGCCTGGCGCATTATCAGCATAGTCAGTATTTTTACGATCTGTGCGATGCTTACGGTATGATTCTCTGGACAGAGATTCCATACATCACCCAGCATATGCCAAACGGCAGGGAAAATACCTTAAGCCAGATGCGAGAGTTGGTGGTGCAAAATTATAATCACCCATCGATTGTCTGCTGGGGATTATCGAATGAAATTTCTGCAAGTGGAGGCGTAAGCGATGATTTGATGGAAAACCACCGGTTATTAAATGATCTGTGCCATAGTCTGGACGCGACCCGGCCGACCACGATGGCCCATGTATTTATGCTGGAGACGGACAGTCCGCTATTAGAAATTCCTGATATTGCCAGTTATAATCTATACTTTGGCTGGTATCTGGGCGAGCTGGAACAAAACAACAGCTTCTTTGATGAGTATCATGCGACTTACCCCAAACGATGTATCGGATTTTCTGAATATGGTGCAGATGCCAATCCGGCATTTCATTCATCAGATCCGGAGCGCGGTGATTATACCGAAGATTATCAGTGTATTTATCATGAGCATATCATCAGGATGATAGAGGAGCGTCCGTATCTCTGGGCGACCCATGTCTGGAACATGTTTGACTTTGCGGCAGACGGAAGGGACGAGGGTGGTAAGAACGGTCAGAATCAAAAAGGGCTGGTTACCATGGATCGAAGGTTGAAAAAGGATGCGTTCTATCTGTATAAGGCATATTGGAGCGAGGAAGCATTTGTCCATTTGTGTGGCAGCCGATATGTGGATCGGGCAGAGGGAGTAACCGAAGTAAAGGTCTATTCCAATCAGCCTGAAGTGACCTTATATGTAGATGGTGAGCCGATTGAGACACAAAAGGGGAATCGGGTATTTTGCTTTGCAGTGCCCATCAGTGGCAATCATACCGTGCAAGCTCTGGCGGGACAATGTACTGATGCAATGTCGATTCGCAAGGTAGAAAAACCGAATCAGGATTATCGGTTCGGAACAGCCGGAGACCTTGTCAACTGGTTCGACAAAAATGATTTCAAAGAGGGATATTTTTCAATAAAAGATACGCTGGCAACATTGCAGAGCCATCCCCAGACAGGAGCAATCATGGGAGCGATGATGGCACAGACATCTGCCGGCCGGGGTGATGTGGCTGAAAGTGTAAAGGATAACCCAAACCTGATAAAAATGATGGGAGCTATGACTTTGGAGAGTATGTTAAAGCAGGTCGGAGACGTCGTGAGTCAGGAGCAGGTAATGGCTTTGAATGCAGCATTGCAGCAGATTCCGAAACAATAGAGGAAGCGAAAAAATGGAATTGAAAAAAACGGTAAAAGCAGTTCAGATGATTCAGCTCGGCACAGTCATGGGAAGCGAAGAGAAGGCAAAAGAGACCATGCAGCTGATGAAAGATGCCGGATATGACGGAATCGAATTGAATGGCTTTATGATTAAAAAAATGCCCATGATAGTCCGGCTCCTGACCACACTGGCCAGAATGCCGATGGGGAAGACCGGCAAATTGGATTGGGAAAAGCTGATAGCCGAGTCTGATTTAAAGGTGGTCAGTGTACATGAAGACCTGGGAAGCTGCATGCGGGCACCGGAGGATATTATCGCCGAAGCAAAGGCCTTTGATACCAAATATATTGTTGTGACTGGGATGCACCAGTTTGACTATTCAGATAAAGCGGCGGTACTGGATTTGATCGAGAAACTGAACCATGTAGGAAAGGTTTTTGCAGAAGGAGGTATTTCCCTGTTATACCATAATCACAACTGTGAATTTCGCAAGGTAGAATCGGGCAAAACGGCCTATGACTTGATTCTGGAGAAGACGAATCCGGAGTATGTCAATTTTGAATTTGATTCCTACTGGCCAGCTGAAGCAGGTGTAGATGTGCTGCCATTAATGGAGCAGCTAGGTGAACGGATGAAGCTGTACCACATCAATGACCGGGGAAGCCGTGTGAGTGGAAGGACTAGCTCGATTCTTAAGTCAGATAGCATGGAGTTGGGATATGGGAACATGAATCTTACGGTGATGGTGGAACAAGCGAAGAAAGCCGGCGTGGACGCGGTGATTCTGGAGAGCCATAAAAACTGGGTGGATAAATCGCCGATAAAATCATTTCAGATGAGTGCGGAGTTTATGAACAAATATGTGACTTTTTAACAGGCATTTAAGATGTGCAGAAAGTAGAGGCTGCAAAGTAGAAAGGAAGGAATTATGTTAATCGAAAATACAGAATATGGTCGCATAGAAATCACAGACATTCCGCTGCCAGATGGAATTGATACAAATGTAAACGGAACCTATACTTTTTCAGGGCGTATATTAGTATCTGTGAGAGAACCTGAAAAAAATGAAAATTGGTATCGGGTGTTTACAATAACAGAGGATGGTCGGGAACTCTGTGAACTGTTTGATGGAGTAATCCCAATGAAAAAGGGAGCTAACGGAATACGCTGGATGTGTTATTCCGATAATAAACGGATCTTGCTAGGGGACTATGTGTTAGAATGCACACCAGATCTGGATCGATGTACCTCGTCTGAGTTAGTGGAAGTGGTATTTCCAGAAGAGATCTACGAAATCCCAGGGTTATTTATGAGATGGTCCGAACCGTTGATTGCGCCTGACAATGAGCATATATGCTTCTCGTCCCTAACAGGGAACGGAGTTTTTAATTTTCTCGGAAGCCTAGTGAGAAAGGAATCCCATTATGCAATGGAAGATATGTGTATCATCAGTACTGTGAACGAAGTTGAACCAGATTTGGAAAATGAGGGATTTTTCCGTACCAAGGTAAGCAGAGGAGGGGAAGTTAAACAGTTTGTAAGGGGAGGAAGAGGTATTACGCTGGCTGGTGGGGGAACCTGCATTACGGAAAGTACGCTGCAGATGCTGGATACAGAAGAGGTTGCTCAGATTACAGAGACACTTGGCTATGAAGAAACGGCTATCTTTTCTCCTAATGAGCATTATGCTGTCTGTATGTCGCCTAGGTTTTCACCGAAGACGGACTGTGGGGTACTGGGGGTTGTGCCACTTCATAAGGATAATATCACACGAAGAAAATATTTGAATATGTTGTATCAGTATGCGATTTCAGGTGTCCGTTATGAAAAAGCCGGTAATATTGGTCCGGTACTGATTGATGTCCAGCGTTCTATGAGTGAGGGAAGAGCTCACGAAGGGATAAATTTAAGCGATCCGGAAGGAAAATGGGTGTATTATTCTCCTATGAGCTGGCATCCGGACAGTACAAAAGCAATGTGGAACGAAAGTACCCGGTTGGTAGAGGGGAAAGTAAAAAGCAGACTGCGCAAATGCAAGCTTTTGGATGTGCAGCCGTCAAAGCCAAAAATGTGGGGAGTGACTCCGGGAAAAGAAGAGATTCCTTATGCACTTCCAATGGAATATGCCAGAATGCAGACAGAGCCATCCTATCCCGTAAAAATAGAAGGTGTATGTGGCATAGTGGTAAACTCTTATATAGCGGGTGATACAGTAGAAACCAGATATGACCACTACAGTGAGGACGGAAAGACCTTTTATGATGGGTGGATTCGGGTAAAAGCGCCGGCCAACATGTTTGTGCCTGAAGAGACGGTCATTTGGAGCAATCTTCAAGTAACAGGAGAACATACGGGGCAGATGAAATTAAGGATTACATTTTTACCGGACAGTAGATTTCAAGTACATCTTGCAAAAGATATGGATGAGGATGGGGAGCCGAAATGTTACGGTTATGCAGAGTATGATGGACTTAGGAGAAACGTAGAGGATATGGCGGACTAAACTCCTCAGCCACTTTCAAAATAACATAGGCTAAAGCCGAGGCAGTATAACTCACATGAGCTATTTTGCCCCGGCTTTAGCCTATGTTACTTCCCGACAATATTTCAAATTCTTTACCATCCACACCACACGGTCATAGAATCTAAAAAATACCATGCCAAGACCTATAATATCCATATTTCAAAAAAATAGAAAAATGCTAAAATTAAATCATCAAAAAGAAAGAAGGTATGAGGGTGTTATGGTTGCAGTAAAAACAAGAAATGTTGCCGCAAAGTCTTCCGGATCGCGAAGTCATTTTAAAAAGTATTGGCCGTATTACGTGATGATGCTTCCAGGAATTATTTATCTGATTATGTTTAAATATATTCCGATGATGGGGAGTGTTATTGCATTCAAGGATTACTCGGCTTATAAAGGGATCTGGGAAAGCGCATGGTGCGGGTTGGAAAATTTCAAAAAATTATTTGTTTACCCGGATTTTTACAAGATACTTCGGAATACAATTGTACTGGGTTTACTGAAAATATGTTTGACATTTCCTATTCCAGTTATTCTGGCACTGATGCTGAACGAACTTCGGAATGCAAAGATTAAGAAAGGAATCCAAACAATTATTTGTATCCCATATTTTGTATCATGGGTTGTTGTTGGAGGTCTCGTATTTGATATTTTTGGTGTTGGTGGACTATTCAATAATGTAAGAGAATTCTTTGGAATGGATACGCTATTGGTTATGCAGAAAGAAAGCTGGTTCCGACCGATTTATGTGATTTCCACGATATGGAAAGAATCTGGCTGGGGGACAGTTGTATATCTGGCAGCAATTAGCGGTATTGACCCAAGTCTGTATGAATCGGCGGCAATTGACGGAGCGTCCAGATTTCAGAAAATACGTTATATCACATTCCCGCTTTTGATTCCAACGGTGTTGACATTGCTTCTTTTGAACATTGGAAGTTTCCTTACACTTGGTTTCGACCAGGTTTACAATCTGTATACGCCGATGACATATGCAGTTGCAGATATCTTTGATACATATGTATTTCGTGTTGGAATCCAACAGGCACAGTATAGTTTTGCAACGGCCGTTGGTCTGTTTCAGTCGGTAGTTGGATTATTTATGGTAGTTACGTTTAACAAGATTGCAAATAAGGTCTCAGAGGATGGAGGGCTGTGGTAATGAAAGTTCGTAAAAAAGCATCACTTGTGCGGGAGTCTGCAAAAGACAGGGTTTTCGGGATTTTAATTACAATAATATTGGTTTTGTTTGCAGTTATTACAGCCATTCCACTTATTTCGGAACTTGCGATCTCCCTAAGTTCAAAGACTGCGTCACAGATGAATCTCATCAATCTGTTGCCGGTAGAATTCACGTTTGACTCATGGAATTATCTTCTGGGCAAGGGTGGAATTTGGAAACCGTTTTTAATCTCAGTTTCATCGACTGCAATTGGTGTGATTTTTGCTCTGATACTAAATGTGCTGATGGCATATCCCCTGTCAAAGGCGGAGTTTAAGACTTCAAAATATATTATGCTGCTTGTTGTGTTCACAATGGTATTTTCAGCACCGAAGGTGCCATACTTCCTGACGCTTCGTTCATACGGATTGTTTAACAGCTATTGGGTTTTAATATTACCGCATATTATGACGGCATATAATCTGATTATTGTTCGGACATTCTTTAAGCAGTTTCCGAAAGAATTGGAAGAAGCTGCGATGATCGATGGATGCGGAAGGTTCCGAATCTTGTTCCAGATTGTACTGCCGGCATCCAAAGCAGTGTTAGCAACGGTTGGCTTATTCTACGGTGTTACTATGTGGAATCAGTATGAACATCCGATGATGTTCATTCAGAATATGGATCTCTTTCCGCTACAGATGAAGATCCGCTCTATCGTAGACGGTGGTAGTGAACTACGCGCGATTACAATGGCGCAGACAGCGAATTATACACCAGCAACATTGAGTGCGGTAGCAGTTGTATTTGCAATACTTCCGATTTTGATCGGTTATCCATGGATTCAGAAATACTTTGCTAAAGGTGCAATGCTTGGTTCAGTAAAAGGCTGATAAATTTTCTATATCACGGTCTACATATTAATCTCTGCTGTGATATAATCCTTGTGTGCACTGACGAGGTGCATATGATATTTCCTCGTGATTGATAGAATTGCCAGTGTAATGTAGTAAAAATCTAAAAAAGCACATAGCGATTTCTAAAATCCCCATATTTAAAAAATAAAAAAAACTGATAAAATAAAATAAAAAGAATGAGGTGGAGAGGTATGAAAAGTAAATTCGTGAAAAGACTATTAAGTGTAATGGTAGCATCAGCGATGGTATTATCCATGCTGTCAGGTTGCGGATCATCAGAAAAAAAAGATGGACAAACAGCATCAGGTGGTGAGGAAGCAGTGTCAGATGGCAAGGAAGCAGTGTCAGATAGCAAGGAAGCAGTGTCAGATAGCAAGGAAGCAGTGTCAGATAGTAAGGAAGTGGCGTCAGATGAAGACATTGAGGTTTGGGGTACTAATACCGGATATCTACCAGTGGAAGCAGGAAGTGAATTGTACAATCTATACAAAGAGATGATGGGTGTCGGTATCGTACAGCCATATGTAGAGTGGAATGGCGGTGAGACTTACCTGGAACAGTTAAACTTAAGAATTGCAGCAGGTGATATGCCGGATGTATTCAGTCCGTGGAATGGTATTGAATCAGAGTTGATTGAGAGCGGCGCACTTTTGGATTTGACAGATTTATTACAGGAGAAAGCTCCCCATTTGTGGGAAAGCATTCCGGAAGAAATGTGGGATGCTGTAAAGGCCAATGACCCAACGGGTGAGAATCGTATTTATGTGATTCCACAGGTTCTGAATTATGGAAGAAACGGTGGTATGATTCGTCAGGACTGGCTGGATAGTCTGGGACTCAAAATGCCGACAACACAGGAGGAATTTGTTGAAGTACTACGTGCTTTTAAAAATGACGATCCGAATGGAAACGGTGTTGCAGATGAGATTGCGACTGGCGGACGTGCAGAAGTAAGATGGATGGGGCAGATGTTTGGACAGTATGGAATTGCAATGTGGGAAGGATATCCGCAGTGGGATATTTATGACGGAGAACTTACATATTCCGCAGTAACTCAAAATATGAAAGATTGCCTGGAATGGATGTCAGAATTGTATGCAGAGGGTCTGCTTGATCCAGAGACGCTGTTGAATGACAAGTCCGCATGGGATGGAAAGATTAACTCAGGGGTTGTAGGGGTGTGGGAACATCTTCCACAGGAGTGCTACAACTATGCCGAGAATATTTATACTGGAACAGGTGTAAAACCACAAATCGCTATCCTACCAGCAATTTCCGCACCAGGATATGAAGGTTACTATACGCATCGTCAGATGAATGGCGGCGGATTTGTAGTAGCCAACACAGAGGATGAAGAAAAAATAGATAAGATTATGAAGGTACTGGATGCATATGGAAATCAGGACATGTGGATGGAATTTTACAACGGTGTAGAAGGTATGCACAGTGAAGTGATAGATGGAAAGGCAGTTCGACTTCCGGATGATCCGTCTACTCAACAGAACCTGGTACTTGCGCCATACAACAGCATTGCAACCATTGACTTCCAGGTAAATGTATTGTCCACACAGTTAACAGAAGACAGGGAATGGGCAGTTTCTCAGGCAGTTGAGAATGTTCAGAAAAACCAGGAGTATGTGAAGAGCTTTGCAGGTGATGGTATGCCGGATTCTATTTACTCTGATTTTCCCGATATCGGAAACAGGACATTATATGTTGAGTACGCAACCAAGATCATTGCAGGAGAATATCCAATTGATAAGTTCGATGAGTTTGTTGAAAAATGGTATGCATCGGGCGGAAAAGAAGTGACAGAACTGGCTAGAGAGTGGTATGCTAATAAAACTAAATAAGAACGGATATAGATTTTGACAGAAACTTGCCGGAGATTAATAAGAGGGAATCTTAAGCTGCAGGAGTCCGGGGGATATATTCCTCAGGGCTCCTGTTTTCATAATATAAGAAACGGAAGGAGAAAGGCATAAAGTATCTGTTAAAATAAGAGGATGTGCAGGTGAGGGACTTTTGATATGCTGGAATTCTCTTTGGAATAAGACAGAAGGGGAAACTTACGTTTCGGTGTGATGGTAATGAAAAAGATATGGCATAACCTGAATATGGCTTTAAAATTGATACTTGTGTTTTCAATAGTTAGTGTAATACCGTTGCTTATCAGCAGTTTTGTGCTTTATCGCATTTCAGCGGCTAGTTTAGAAGCAGAAATGGAGGAGACAACAGCTATATTTAGTTCGCAGATTGCTTCAGATATGAATCAATTTGTAAGCGATTATGATTTATCTACAAAGTCATTGTTGGTAAATGACAGACTGTTGGATAATTTAGCTACCGATATTCCAATATCCCAGCAGGTTGAAAATAAATTGTATTATCGTCAAATGGTCATGAAACTAATGACTATGGAAAGTGAGATCCAATCGATTACAATTATGAACGAAGCCGGGGAGTACTATCAATATGATCGGAACGGAAAGACTTTAAATTATGAAGAACTGATTCAACAGAAGTGGTTTTTAGATCAGCAGCAGAATTTAGACACCTTGTTTTTGACGCCACTGCATGATTGTTCTTATTACGATAAAAATAAGGATCAGATTATAGTTACCTTTGGACGGAAAGTTTATGGTAGCAATGGTAGATATGCAGGTTTAATTCTGATTGATTTGCCACCTGCGAGCATTCTAAAGCTGAGTGATGCTTTTTTGTTAGAACGCAATCAATATAATATAAAAATCAATATTACAGATGCCAGAGGTGGTCTGATTTATGATTCGGATCTGTCCAGCGGGCGGGTGAATTATAGTGAGATTAATGAAGAAGAGCTTCTGATGTATCAGAAGGATCCAAGCAATTATCTCGTGATAGAAGATACAACGGAACAGTTAGGAATGAAGATTAATACAGTTATTCCTCGGAGCAAAATGTTACTGCGGGTCAGTTTTATTCAAAGGGTGACCCTTCTTCTCGTTATAATTTTAATAGTGGTTATTATTTCAGTTTCTATCCTATTTAGTAAAAGGATGCTTCGTCTGATCAAGAAACTGCAAAGTAGTATGGAATGTCTAGAAGGCGGGAATTATGAGCTTATTATGGATTCGGCAGGAAATGATGAGATTGGAAGTCTTGTAAAAAGCTACAACCATATGGTTGGCAAAATGGAGAAACTAATTGAAGAGGTGTACCAGGCAGGAATTCGTCAAAAAAATGCGCAGTATTTGGCACTTTGTACCCAGATTAATCCCCATTTTCTGTTTAATACACTGGAATCGATTCGTATCAAAGCGATTTTGAATGGAGACGATACAGTGGCGGATATGGTAAAGTTGCTGGCAAAGATGTTTCGAACAGTTCTGGACAGCGATAAGAAAAATTATAAAGTTCGTGATGAACTGGAAAATATTCGATCTTATATCCAACTACAGAATATTCGGTTTGATAATGTAATTACACTAAAAGAGAGTATAGATCCACAAATTTATCATGCGAAGTTCATGGCAATTTTGTTTCAGCCAGTTGTGGAGAATTGCTTTAAATATGGAAGTAACGAAAGTGGTATACCCATTGAAATATGGATTACGGGCCAATTGACAGAAGAGAAGAAAATGGTCTTTACCATTCAGGATGACGGGAAGGGAATGAGTCCGGAGAGATTGGAAGCGGTGCGACAGGGACTTTACGTGTCCCAAGATGTGGAAATACAGAAAGAAAAGGGTGTAGAAGAGAGTGATTCACATCGAATCGGACTTCGCAATATTGCTGAGAGACTCCGCCTGCGTTATGGAAGCGACGGAGAATTGCGAATTGTATCAAGCAATGAACAGGGAACGGTTGTTGAGATTCGAGTACCATATATGGACTAGATGAAGAGGTTGAGTTATGGCATATAAAGTGTTGATTGTAGAGGACGAGAAAGAAAAGGCAAGAGGAATTGCCTATTTAGTAGAAAAATACAATCCGGAATGTACACCGGTTCTATTGGCACATGATGGTAGGGAAGGTTATGAGAAGGCAACGGAGGAACAGCCGGATATTATATTGACGGATATCAAAATGCCGGTTATGGATGGATTGGAAATGATTCGGGCATTGCGGGAAGTCAATTTTCCGGCAGAGTTCATGGTGTTAAGTGGTTATGCAGAGTTCAGCTATGCCAAGAAGGCGATTGAACTTGGTGTAAGGGATTTTATTACAAAACCGGTGGATGAAGAAGAACTGAGCAACATGCTGAGTAAAGTATGTAAAGAAATCTCAGAGCGAAGAAAGACAGAGGATTCGCTTAGTAAGCTAAATGATGATATGAGAGATTATGCTCTGCGGGATTTCCTGACAGGTGGAACAGACAGTCAATATAAAGTCGGAGAATACCTGAATCAGATGGGTATATCGGAAGAATATGGACAGTATACCTGTATGGTGATTGAATGGGATGAAGCTCTGAGTGATTTCAGTATAGAAGAAGGGCTGACTTCTTCAAGTGGGATGTTTTTCTATGGAGTAAAGACGGGAAATGCACAGATGGCAGTTGTCATAGGTGCAAAGAGTATGGATATAGAAGAAAAGAAGAATCTTATCCGACAGTATGCTATGAAAGAAGAACAAGATCGATACCATATCAGTGTTGGAATAGGAAGTTCTTACGAGGATTATACAAAGCTTCCGAAAGCATATGAAGAAGCCCGTGTGGCATTGAATTACCGAATCCTGAAGGGGAGTAGTGCAGCGATTCTGTTTGAGGAACTGTATGATATGGATAACCGGACAGATTTGCTTACAGAGAAAGAGACAGAGCAACTGAAAGAACGAATTGATCGGTTTGATCAGGATGGATTTCATATTGCGGTAAAAGGAATTTTCAATAGGGTTCTTTCAGAAAACAATCTTTCACTTCCTGAACTGCAAAAATTGAGTCTGAATATTGTACTGCTTGGACTGCATAATATCCCGACGGCACAGCTGCAGTTGAATGAGTACTTTGGAAAAAACCTGTTCACGTTGAAAAGTATTGAAAAGTTTAAGACTATGGAACAGTTGGAAAACTGGATTATGAATATGGTGAGCATTATGAATGAAGTGATGCTCAAAGATAGTGTGCCGAAGAAAAAGGATTTGATTGTAGAGGTAAAAGAATATATCCGGAAGAATTATAATCAGAACATTACCTTGAATGATATTTCAAAGAAGTTTTATATCAATCCATATTATTTCAGTCAGTTGTTTAAGAAAAAGACTGGTGTGACTTATCAGAGATATTTGATGGATTATCGTGTGGATCGGGCGAAGAAGCTGCTGGCAGAAACAGAGCTGCACATCTACGAAGTATGCAGGCTGGTGGGATATAGTGATGTGAATCATTTTAATCAGATATTTGAACGAACGGAAGGTATGAAGCCCAGTGAGTATCGGCAAAAGTATGCACAGGATGATTAAATGGAATACAGTACAGCCAGCAAAGCAAAAAGAGGAGACGCAGATGAATTCAAAAATAGAAAGACTATTGAATAACGAAATGGATAATTACATTTTTCCGTTTTTTTGGCAGCATGGGGAAACAGAATCAATACTGCGTGAGTATATGCAGGTGATCTATAATGCGAATATCCGAGCTGTTTGTATTGAAAGCCGCCCCCATCCTGATTTTGTTGGAGCTAGATGGTGGCATGATATGGATATCATTCTAGATGAAGCAAGAAGGCGGAAGATGAAAGTATGGATTTTGGATGACAGTCATTTTCCGACAGGCTATTGTAATGGAAAGGTAGAAGAAAAGCCGGATTCCTGCAGAAGATGGTTTCTGACATATAAGGTGTTGGGAGAAGTAGCAGCGGGATGTGAACGGACATGGGAGGCGACAGAATATAAAAGCGTAGCGCCGTTTGAAGCTACATGGATTGAAAATTATTTTGACATGTCATTTGAAACATTTTCTGATGATCAGTGGCTGGGCGCCGTTGCTGTAAAAAAGAATGGATCGGGTGAAAAAGATCTCGTGATGCTGAAGGAAAACGAAGGGAAAATTGTCTTTACGCCTTCCGAGGGAGATTGGCAAATTTATTCTTGCCAACTGACAAGAAACAGAGGAGCGCACCGGAACTATATGAATATGCTGGATAAAGAGGCATGCCGTACATTGATTGAGACAGTATATGAACCTCATTATGCACATTATAAGGATGACTTCGGGAAAACAATTGCAGGATTTTTCTCTGATGAGCCGGAGATTGGAAACGGACATCTTTATTTGATGGATCAAAAGATCTATGAGCAGGATGACCAACCGTGGAGCATACAGCTGCAGAAGGATTTGGAGAAGCACTGGGGGGCAGATTATCTGAAATTGCTGCCGCTTCTCTGGGACAGAAAATTTGATGAAAACATGACAGCAAAGGTGCGATATGGATTTATGGATTTGGTGACACGGCGTGTGGAAGAGGACTTTTCCATGCAGATAGGGGACTGGTGCCGGGAACATGGTGTGAAGTATATTGGACACTTGATTGAGGATAATAACCAGCATGCGCGGTGTGGATCCAGCTTGGGGCATTTTTTCAGAGGCCTTGCAGGGCAAGATATGTCGGGAATTGATGATATTGGCGGACAGGTACTGCCACAGGGAGAAGATACTCTGTATGTATCCCATCTTGGGACTAAGAGAGATGGTGTATTTTATCATTTTGCACTGGGGCGCCTGGCATCCAGTGCGGCTGCGATTGATGCAAGAAAGAAAAATCGTTCTATGTGTGAGATTTTCGGGAATTATGGTTGGAAAGAGGGTGTGCGTCTGGAAGCATATCTTGCAGATCATTTTATGGTGCGCGGTGTTAATCATTATGTGCCTCATGCTTTTTCACCAAAGGCATTTCCAGATCCTGACTGTCCGCCACATTTTTATGCGCATGGGCATAACCCTCAGTATCGGCATTTTGGAGAATTGATGAAGTATATGAACCGAATCTGCAATCTGATCAGTGGAGGCAGACATGAGAGTGAGGCTGCGATTCTGTATCACGGAGACGCGGAATGGAGCGGTATGACATGTATGTATATACAGGAACCCGCACGAGTTCTGACAGAAGCGCAGATCGGGTTTGACTTTGTACCATCAGATATATTTACAGACAGTTGTTACCAAGTGAGCTTGGACAATGGTTTGAAAGTACATACACAGGAGTACAAAATATTTATTATCCCGGAAACGGACTATATTACAAAGGAGACAGCAGATGCGATTGTGAAGTTGGGGGAACAGGGATTTCCATGTGTTTTTGTAAATTCTTATCCAAAGGGAATCTGCAGCCAGATAGAATCAGGCAAAGAAGATGTATTATTGGAAGAAATAAGAGAAAATGCGATGAGTGTGAAGCTTACAAAACTTGCCAATTACATGAGAAAGAGAAAGATGCCTCAGATACAACTTAGCCCGGCGGAGAAATTTATCCGTAGTTATCAGTATTACGGAGAACCTGAAATTCTCTACTTGGTGAATGAAGGTACAGAAATCTATGAAGGAAATATCCGGCTTAGAGGAACGCCAGAAATATGTTATCGATATGATGCGTGGGAAAACCGCCTGGAATTGTTAGATGTCAAAGCCTGCACGGAGCTAAGGGAAGCACTGGAAGATCGCGAAGCGGAAACCGGATTAGAAATCAAAGTTCGAATTGAGCCTGGAAAGAGCTGGATAATTGTATTTGATCGGGAAATGCCTGGAAATTTGAAGGAAAAAAGCATCTATCATATCGTACGGAAAATAAAAATTGAAACCAATTGGAAACGAAATGTCTGCAAGAGCATTGACTATCCGGCATTTGGACATAGCAGTCAGGTTTCACTGCCTGATTTTGCCGAAAGAGAACTGCCTGATTTTGCCGGAGTGCTGCGGTATGAGCAGGATGTAAATCTGGGAACAGAAGTGGAGTCGAATACGATTTTGGAGATAACAGATGCAGGGGAAACAGTGCAAGTGTTTGTTAATGGAAAAGACTGCGGAATTCAGATTGTGCCGCCTTATCGCTATGAGATTGGGAATTTCCTGCATCAGGGAGAGAATCGGATTGCGATTGAAGTGGCAACTACTTTGGAACGACAGATTTTCCCGAAGAACAAGTCGGAGAACTGGCAGCCGCAGAATCATGTGGGGTTGTGTGGCAAAGTTTATTTATGCCAGAAAAAGTAAATTTCAGAACCGTTAGGAGGATAAAATGAAAAAATTTCCAGAGAATTTTTTATGGGGAGCAGCAAGCGCGTCTTTCCAGGTGGAAGGTGCAAGAAGTGAGGATGGCAAAACAGACAGTATATGGGATGCGACAAGTAAGGGACATATCAAGCGAAATGTAAATGGAGATGTGACCTGCGATCATTATCATTGTTATAAAGAGGATGTAGCCTTGATGAAAGAGTTGGGACTGAAAAGTTATCGCTTTTCAGTTAGCTGGCCGCGTGTAATGCCCGAGCGTGGAGTGATAAATGAAAAAGGGCTTCAATTCTACCGAAATCTAGCAGATGAGTTGGTACAGGCAGGGATTGAGCCGTTTTGTACACTATATCACTGGGATTTGCCAATGTGGGCCTACAACGAAGGTGGGTGGGAGAACTCACAGATTATAAATGAATTTACAGAATATGCGAAGGTTGTTATTGATGCACTTTCCGATAAAGTGCGATACTGGATGACTTTTAATGAACCTGCATGTTTCATTGGATTTGGTTACTTTGAAGGACGACAAGCGCCGTTTAAGATCAATCGTATGAGCGAAGAGCAGAAATTCCGTGATTTGGCGCAAATTAGCAAAAATGTATTGCTTTGCCATGGTCATGGTGTGCAACTGATTAGAGAACGCTCTAAACTGGCAGACCCACAGATTGGATTTGCGTTGAATGCGAGAAACTTTGTGGCTTATGATGAAACGGAAGCCGGAATCGAAAAAGCAAGAAGTGAGATGTTTGATATTGAAAAGGGATTTTCTATGGCTGCAAATTGGTGGGCGGATCCGATGGTACTTGGAAAGGCACCCAAATATCTAGATGAGATCCTTTCCGAGGAGGAATTGAAATTTATTAGCCAGCCATTGGATTACTTTGGTTATAATGTGTATTTTGCAAACAACTACAATGCAGATACAGAAGCGCCGGATTTGGGATGGCCTGGTATGCCACGTACACAAATGGGGTGGGCAATCACACCCAAAGTGCTCTACTGGTCACCGAAGTTCCTCCATGAACGTTATAACCTTCCGATTCTCATCACAGAAAATGGTATGTCCAATCTAGATTTTGTAATGAGAGATGGAAAGGTCCATGATCCACAGCGGATTGATTATATGTACCAGTATCTGAGTGCATTACACCAAGTGATGAAAGACGGGATACCGGTAATTGGCTATACGGCATGGTCTATTATGGATAACTTTGAGTGGGCAGAGGGCTGTGACCCGCGGTTTGGTCTGATCTATGTTGATTACAGAACATTGGAAAGAATACCGAAAGATTCTTTTTACTGGTATCAGAGAGTCATTCAGAATGGTGGCTTGGAAGAATAAGGTAGATGAAAGGGTAGAAAATGGATTGCAAAATGCAAATGCTTATGCAGATGAAAAGGCGACAGAGCACACACTGGGAACGATCATCTTCGATAGGTTGGAGTTGGAAAAGTTTTGTCCAAATGAGGATGGGGAAGGATCTTTCTTACGAAGCGGATTCCAAAAATGGGGAGAACCAATTGCAATTAAAGAGCTTCGGCCGTGGAATGAGCTGGACAGAGATATATTCTAAAGCTGGGGGATGTGTGTGATACCTTTCAAGTGTGGGTGAATGATAAGAAAGCAGATTTCCCCGATCAGGTTATGAAAGAAGTAGAAGTGACAAATTTGCTTGAGGAAGGTGTGGTATGGAAGGGCAATGCAATACCATATACAGAGAAAAAATATGGAATCTATGAGACGGAAGAGAAGCCGGCTTGTCTAGTATCGCCTCAAATATCGTTTCTTTATTAAATTAAGGTATGAGAGGGTACAGCGTGGTAATTTAGTCTCAAACCCGATGGTACGATTCCGGAAGATATCCATTGCATAGATCGTTTGCAGTTGCAACACAGTCAGAAGGGTGCTGCCGCACTGGGTTTCGTACCAGGGTGGGCAGCACCCTGAATTTATTGGGCGGAATAATCGCTTTAAGAATTGTCACCGCTTCTTTTAATATGCTCCATATAATAATTTTTTGCGCTGCACCCTGCAATTTTATTGAAATAAGCCGAAAAATATTTGTAATTCTTATAGCCCACTTTTTCTGCAATTTCATAATATTTATAATCTGTTTTCTCAATCAGTTCTTTTGCTTTTTCGATCCGCAGGATATGCAGGTACTCTGTAAATGAGTGGGTGGTCTCCCGCTTGAAGATGCGGCAAAGATATCCCGGTGATAAAAATACTGCATTTGCAACTTCTTCCAGATGCAGGTCTTCTGTAAAGTGTTTTTTCATGTAAGAGATGGCATCCGATACTGCTTTGGTACAATTTCTGGATGGTTCCGGAAATGCGAGGGTGCGAAGCTGTTCGATAATTTCCTGTGGTGTCTCCAGTGCCCATATGAATTCCTTCATTTTATCAAATTCCAGGTCCGTATTCTGAATAGAGGAAATTACCACCAGAATGTGCATGACGGATTCCAGAAAAACGCTTCTTAGTACCATATTTTGTTCCATATAATGATAGTAAGAGGATAGGGACGCCATAAATTGGTGCTGGTCGCGGTTAATAATACTGCGGATGATCTGCGATTCATGATTATATGGTATATTCGGGTCGTTTATTGCAATTTCCCTGGTAGGTTCGATAATCCGGTATGCAGACTTGCTCCAGAAGCAATTATCCAGTGTCTGATTTAATATTTCATATGCCATGGGTAAAAATGTAAAGGACGTAATGGAATTCATGATCGTTATGAAATTTCCGAATAATATTGGCTGAATGCTGGGTAGTATCTGTTCAAACATTTGAGGGGTAAGTTCCTTTTTTGCTGTATTCAGGATCAGTATGACATTTTTTTGGTCATCAAAAAAGCAGATAGGGTTAAAGTCAGCAAAATAAAATAGTAATTGCCCAAGGATGTAATTTTCATCATCAAAATTTACCTTCATCAAACCAACGCTCAGAGAAGGCATGTCTGTATCGCCCCCTAAATCGGCATATTTTCTGCAAAAATGTGGGTATGAGATCTGTTTGCGGATAAATCGTAGCAGCAGGCTTGATTTTAACAGCGGCTGGTTTTCTGTATAGATCTGCTGTATATGATTCAGTTTTTCCGTTTGATCATTGTAAGCCGCGGTTTCATCCCGGATTCTGATGACCGTTTCCAATATTTTTTCACTGCATGCGCTTTTAATCAGAAAGGCGCTTACTTTAAAGTTGATTGCTTTTAATAAATTTTCTTCGCTGCCAAAGGCAGTCAAAATGATAATTTTGGTGTTAGGCAGAACAGAATGTAACTTTTCCGCCAGTTCAAGTCCATTCATAACAGGCATCTGAATATCTGCTAAAACAATGTCCGGACGCTGCTGCAGGGAGACTTCAAAGGCTTCCTGACCGTTTGCTGCCTCGAATACAGTAAATCCGTTATCTTCCCAGGGAATGGTATATATCATTCCTTTACGGATAAAATCCTCATCATCAACAATCAGTATTTTTGTCATCATTTTCATCTCCTTCAATTGGTTGATTTATCCGGAACACGCTAAAATCCCCATCTAAAAAGTAAGTAAGTGAATAGGGTTCGCCGTACCTAAGCTGCAGCCTCTCTATGATATTCTTTAGGGCAAACCCTTTCAGGGCGGGTTTTCCGGAATTCAGAAGAGTAGTGATTTCATCGGGATTTATGGGGGTTCCGTTATTGGCAACCTCGTAAATAAGATCATTATCTGACCGGTATATATGTACATGGATAATGCCGTTTGAATAGCTGGATAAACCATGATGAAGCGCATTTTCCACAAGGGGCTGCAGGAGAAAGCTTAAAACCTGGAAACCCTTTATATCATCATTGC
This sequence comes from Robinsoniella sp. KNHs210, assembly GCF_000686105.1. Classification (NCBI taxonomy): domain Bacteria; kingdom Bacillati; phylum Bacillota; class Clostridia; order Lachnospirales; family Lachnospiraceae; genus Robinsoniella; species Robinsoniella sp. KNHs210. The sequence continues at coordinate 409,772 of NZ_JMLZ01000001.1, read as the reverse complement.
ATTTTACATCAAACAGAATCTTGCCATTATGCCGTATATCCTGGATCACGATGTAGCAGGTGAGGTGTTTCAGTTCATCAAACAAAGTAACTTTATCTTTTGTTTTTGCCGAGAGCGTCATCTGCATCATCTGTGATAAATTGGATACCATTAAGCTTACTTTTTCTGTTTCCCCCAGTTTAGCCATCCAATATATGGTGTCCAGGGTGTTATAAAGAAAGTGGGGATTTATCTGTGTTTCCAGTACATCCAGCTGTGATTGTTTTAGCTTTAATTCCCCCAGATAAACTTTATTGTATAGAATTTCCAACTGTCCCGCCATATTATTAAAACGATCTGTCAGCATGGAGATTTCCTGACAGCCTTCAATATCAGCCCGGCTGGAAAAATTCCCTGTTGTCAGATTCGTCATTTTTTCACCAAGTGTCTCCAGGGGTATCGTAATCTTTTTGGAGAAGTAAAATGACAGCATAAACGATAATAGCATTACGGCAGTGGAAGCCATTAGCATGCTTGGCCAGAATGCGTGCCTCACTTCGGAGATTATATGGGGAGCTGCAATACTGTACAGTATCAGCCCGTTTGAGAGCAGATGCTGTGAGATGATACAATTATTCTGTATCGTACTTGGCTGACCAGACTCGGCCTTTTGTTTTAGCTCTTCATATGTAAAAGAGAACTTTTGATAGAGTGTGTCAGACTGACCGGTATTAACTTCAATAAGAAGAGCGTTGTTAGGTGTGATTAAAAAATAGGAGGTCTCTTCATTCTGCAGATGATTACTCATTTTTGACGTTACATAGGATAAACTCAGCCGGAGCTTTATGTATCCTGCATACTCGGAAAAATTTGTTGGGTTTCTGAAATGCCGAAGTAAAAAGATAGATTGTTCGTCCGCTGGAAAATACCAGAAAGGAAGCAAATCATGTTTTCTGACATTCTCATAATCAGTTTCTGTGTATTTGACCGTATTGTCTGTAATTATATAGTCTCCGTCTTCCCGGTAAAGTCCAATACTTAAAATCCCTTCCCGATAACCATAAGGTATTAAATTTCGGATATTTGAGCTTTTTTGTTTCTTCCTTAAAAAATCGGGGTTTGAACTTGGTATTGTTAGATAAGTGCGCATTGAATCTTCAGTTAAAGGAAAAAGTGTCAGGTCAGTTGCATTTGTGAACAGGGTATCAAGACTGTTGGCCATCTCCGTCACATTGCTGTTATATATAGTTTTAAGGTCATTTTGTGCATGGGTAGTAAAAATAATATCTGCAATTAACACTAAGAGTATGAATGGTATCAGCATCAGTAAAACAAAAAGTACAAGTATCTGCCTGCGCATGGTAATCGGTCTTTTAAATTGCAGTTTCATATTTTATCCCCCTGAGATAAGTTTTCTAATTATGAATTATACCATTATTTCTATAAAATAAAAACAAGATACAGAAAAAAATCAGATTAATATCTATACAATATATAACTTTCATGCAAATTAGTTTGATATGACAAAAATTGAGGATATTTAGCAATATTTAAGGATATCATATGCCAGTCAAATCAGATTAAGGGTAAAGATTGCAAATTATAAGGATATTCCCAATGAAAATACAGGTTTTAGAAGATTGAGGATAGTTGTAGAATAGTATTGTAAACAGACAGGCACCAGTCAGTAAAGAACGATTGGGATGTCAAAAACCAATACTTTTGTGGTCGAAGGAGGAAAGGAATATGAAAAAGAGAATAACAGCAGTAGTTTTAGCAGCAGCGATGTCATTCAGTTTGTGTGCCTGCGGAGGAAATAGCGGTGAGGATTCAGATAGCAGCAAAGGAATTGAGCTTACGGTAATGCACAATTTTACAGAAGAAGACCGGGCTACGAATAATCAGGGAGATGCCCATCTGACTATGTCGGAAGCATGGCAGAAGGAGCATCCGGATATTAAAGTGGTCAGCCAGGTAATGTCTCATGATGATTATTCTACCAAGATCCAGGCTCAGGCAGCAGTGAACGAACTGCCGGATATATTCATGGTGAAAGGTTCCTGGATGGATAACTTCATAGACAATGATTTATTGGCACCAGTGAATGAGTATCTGGATCAATATGAATACAAAGGCGATTATAAGCCGGGTGTTTTTGACGCGGCAACAAGGGACGGTAAGATATATGGAATGACGGGGCAGCTGGCACTTTCCTCAGTCGTTTTATACAATGAAGAGTTATGGAAATCAATCGGGTATGATACGTTTCCGGATAATTGGGATGACATCTATAAAGCCTCTGAGAAATTTCTGGAAAAAGGAATTCCTATGTTCGGTATGGGGAATCAGGACAAATGGCCGGCAGAATCCTATATCTTTTCAGGGGTAGGTGATTTATATACCGGAAGTGAATGGACCGAAAGTATTATTAAGAATGATGGAAAAGCCAAATTTACAGACCAGGCATTTGTGGATGCACTGGCGCACTTCCAGAAAATGGCGGAGAATAAACTCTTCAACGAAGATTTTAATACCATTAATGATGCACAGGGATTTGAGCTGTATGGGCAGAAAAAAGTGTCTGCTGTCATTAATGCCTCATGGGGACTGGGAAATATAGCGTCCTATGATGAAGAGGTGTTAAAAAATACAAAAGTTGCCATGCTGCCGAACCTGGATGGTTCCGAACAACAGGATGTGACCGGGGGCTGCGGATGGTTTTGGTGCGTCAATAAAAAGCTAACGGGTGATAAACTGAAAATGGCAATGGATTATATTATTTATCTAAATGGGTTTGAAATGGCAGAATATGCTATGAAAGAATATGGCCTTGTAACACCGATGAATGTGGATGATTCAGGCATGTCCGGACAGTCTCAGCTGGTGAAGGACTTTGTGGCACTGACAAAGGATAAGAATATTGTTCCGATTTATGATTTGCAAATGAATGCAGCAGTTATTGAGACAATGAATTCAGGATTGCAGGAACTGCTAAACGGAACAAAGAAACCGGAGGAACTTGCACAGGAGATACAGGTGGATCAGGACAATATTAAGAAATAGTTTCTAAATGCAGAAAAACTGTTTACCCTGCTTAATAGTGAAAAGATGAATGGTGGTGGAAGAATGAGTCATGGCTTAAAATTAGATAAACATAAAATATATTTGTATTTACTTCCAGGAGTATTATGGTATGCAGTTATACTGTTTGTTCCCATTTTACTGGCTTTATATTATGGATTTTTTGACTGGAATGGGGGTGTAAATAAGACCTTTATAGGGATTAAAAACTTTGTGGATGTTCTTCAGGATAAGATCTTTATCAAATCCCTGCTGAATAATATTTACCTGGTGGCAGTATGTTTGATTTTCCAGATTGGGCTGGCATTTATATTTGCAACATTTCTGGGCAGCAGGCATGTAAAATTTAAGGGGTTTCACCGGACAATGTGCTATTTTCCATCGGTGCTTTCGGCAGTTATTGTTGGATTTATCTGGAACCTGATTTATAACTATGAGTACGGGCTGCTCAATGCCGTTCTTAAAATGGTGGGATTGGAAAGTAAAGTGCAGCCCTGGCTCAATAATCCGAAGATCATCATGCTGCTGGTTGCTATTCCAATCATATGGCAATTTATTGGATACTATATGGTGATAATGCTCTCCGGTATGTCATCCATCGATCCCCAGGTACTTGAAATGGCTGAGATAGATGGTGCAGTCGGTTGGAAAAAGGCATTATATATCACGGTTCCCCTTATAAAGAATACGCTTATAGTTTGTATTACCCTTTGTATTGCCGGAAATATGAAGGCATTCGATATTATATATGCGATGACATCCGGCGGTCCGGGATACTCCAGCAGCGTTATGGCAATGTATGCATATAATACATCATTTATGTCCTATAAAATGGGATATGGCAGCGCAATGTCCATTGTGATCCTGATTGTAAGCCTGATATTTATTTTGGGCACACAGGTTCCGCTTAACAGGCTGGCAGGAGGGAAAAATGAAGATGAAAAAAAATAAATTAAAGGTAGTACATATCATTCCCAATTTTCTCTTAATCATATTTTCCCTTTCCTGTATTTATCCTTTGGTTTGGCTGGTCTACTCTTCCTTTAAAACAAAATCGGAATTTTATCAGAATCCCGTTGCGCTGCCAACACAAATCAATTTTTCCTACTATCAGGAGATTCTGACTAACAGTAAATTTCTGGTATGGGTATGGAATAGTTTGCGCTATAGTCTGCTTGCCTTGTTTTTTATACTGCTGTTTGGATTTATGATTGGATACCTGTTATCCCGGTATAATTTTCCGGGACGAAAATCTACCTATACATTTTTTTTACTGGGAATGCTGGTTCCCGTGCATGCAATCATGGTCCCAATGTATGTAATGTTTACGAAGTTACATCTGACAGACCATTGGTTTACATTAGTACTTCCATATACCGCAATGGGGCTTCCCCTGGCTGTGTTTCTGGTGGAAAGCTATGTCAGGACCATACCGGTAGAGGTAGAAGAAGCAGCAGCCATAGATGGATGTTCCAGGGAAAGAACCATTTTCTCAATTGTCCTGTTCATGTGTAAACCAATACTTGTGACCGTAGGAATTATTCAGTTTTTTGGATCGTGGAATGAATTTACCTTTGCCCTGATCCTTACGAATTCAGAAAAATATATGACGCTTCCTGTGGGAATAGCATTATTTAAAGGGCAGTTTACTACAAACTATCCAAGAATGATGACTTCAATGTTATTAGCAATTTTGCCTGCAATGGCAGCTTATTTCATTTTTTCAAAACATATTATAAAAGGCATGGTTGCCGGAGCGGTGAAAGGTTAGGTGAAAGAGATGAATATTACAAGATTAAATAAATCATGGGTGCTTCATGAAGCTCCTCTTAGTTGGGACAGGCAATATCTTGCCGATATAAATAAAATAAATGAGGGGTGGTATAAGTGTGATTTACCGGTGGATGTCCGCATGCCCCTGATAGATGCCGGTGTCATTAAGGAACCCTTAGAAGGAGATAACAGTTATGAATCCAAATGGATGGAAGAACGCTCCTGGTGGTTTCAAAAGCATTTTTCATCCGCTGACATCGGCATGGAAAACGAAGTCATAGAGTTAGTGCTGGAAGGACTGGATACGAACAGCGATATATTTTTAAATGATCAATATATTGGATCTCATCAAAATGTACATTATCCGTTTATTTGTGAAATAAAAAGATTTTTAGTAACTGGGGATAATAAACTGTCGATCCGGCTCACCAGTGGGCTTGAAAACATATCCATAAAGGATCTGGCAGTAATAGATTGTGCCGTTACCGCTGAAAGCGACTTTAATGACAGTGACAGGGGTGACCACAGAAGGACAATGGTAAGGCGGCCGCAGTATAACATTGGCTGGGACTGGGGACCGCGGCTGGTTTCCGTTGGCATTACCGGACAAGCCTTTGTCAGAGCTTATAATAAGATTGCGATCCGCGAAGTTGGAATTGAGACAAAAGAGATTAAGAAGGACGGGAATGGGAAGCTGGCATTATTAAACGTGATGGTTAATGCAGAAAACTTAAATATCGTGGATACGGTTGATTGTGATCTGGAAATTGTAATTCGAAAGGACGGCAAAATTGCTGCATGCAAAACGATTCCCGATATCCTGCTCACATCCGGCACAAATTATATTAATCAGGAATTGGAAATCCAGGAAGCAGAGCTTTGGTGGCCTGCCGGTTATGGAGAACAGCCCCTTTACCAGGTGGAAATAACGGCACGATGCGCAGATACGAATGAAAGCTGGCCAGTTTTTAACTATGGTATCAGAAAAATCAGTATAGATACGCCGGTTTTAGAGGATGGGACCAGAAATTTTAAATTTATCGTGAACGGACAGGAGATATTTTGTAAGGGAGCGAACTGGATACCAAATGATTTTATATATGCAAGGGTTAAAGCGGAAAAATACCGTACATTGCTGGAGGAGGCAGTTGAGGCTAATTTCAATATGATCCGCATTTGGGGTGGCGGCTTATACGAAAGGGAGCTGTTCTATGATCTCTGTGACGAGAAAGGAATATTGGTATGGCAGGACTTTATGCTGGCATGCGGTGCATATCCGGAACAGCAGGCGTGGTTTGAAAATGAAATACGTTCTGAATATGCCTATCAGGCAAAGCGGCTGCGGACACATTCCTGCATTGCACTTTTTTGCGGCACGAATGAGAACCACTGGATTTTTTCCAATCCCGAATTCCTGGACAGATGGGGCATAAAACCGTCTTATCAAAATCAATATGGACTTTGGATTCCAAATGTCCTTTCTAAGGAAGTGGTTTGGATGAATTGTCCCTACATACCCTATTGGAACAGCTCTCCATATGGCGGGAAGAATGCAAATGATTTAGACTGTGGAGATGCACATCTGTGGGGCCATGGATTTGTAAGTAATGATATCCGGGAAGCTTTGGATTTGAAGAGTTATGATGCTGTCAAAACAAAGTTCGTAAGTGAATATGGTGTTCTCGGACCATGCTGCTTAGAGAGTATCAGGGAATATCTGGGAGACGGAGACCTGGATAGAAATGGAAAGCTGTGGAAATCCCATACAAACGTGACAATGAAAGATACCTTGGAGAAAGCCATTGTACAAAACTATCTGCCTGAGAATCATGAGCTTACAGAGAGCGAATTTATTCTGTATGGCGGGCTTGTACAGGGAGATGTCTATGAATATTCCCTGGAGTCATTCCGTTTTCAGGAAGACTGCGGTGGAGCGCTTTTCTGGATGTATAATGACGCCTGGGGAGAAGTTGGATGGACAGTTATAGATTACTATTTGAGGAGAAAGATTTCTTATTACGGGGTGAAAAGGGCATTTGCCCATAAGAAATTTATCATCAGGCAGACAGATGACTGTATTCTTATCCGGGGAATCAACGATACAAAGGAAAAACTGCGCTGCAAAGTGAAATTTGGTTATGTATCATTTGATGGGAAAATCAGTGACACCAGAGAAATGGTATTTGAAGTTCCCGCCGGGGCAAGGATGCAGGTATTAAAAGAAAAAATAGGTGACTATGACTTAGAATGCGGATCATATATGCTGTATGTATATGATGACGGCATTGATCATGCAATGTTATACACCTGCCCCAACAGCCGGCTGAAGTATGCAAAGAGTCCTGTAGAGGTTATGGAAGAAGAAGTAGTGGGAAATGATAAAAAGCTTGTGCTAAGGGCAGGAGGGTATGTGTGCGGTGTGTATATAGCTGGAAACTATAAATGCAGCGACAATTATTTTAATATGCTTCCAGGGGAAGAAAGGACGATTATTGTAAAAGATGCAGGTAATACTGAATTGGAAATTAAGAGTATAAGATGAAAGGGAAAAATCACTGCGGGGAAGGCAGCTTCTGGGATATTATTCCGTGGGGCAGCAGCAGGATTATCCTTCTATTTATCATCATTCCGGCAGTGAACATTTTATACGTCACGGACTGGGGGACTGGGGAACCCAACAGAATAAGGGGGAATGCCGGGAGAAACCAGCATCCATGAACAGCTTTTGTTCATGGATGCTTTTTCTATTGTGTTGGGGGTTAGGTGATTAATGACGCTTTGTAGATATAGGTAGTGTACGGAAAGGTTAGAAAATACCAGTTCTGCGGCCAGCTGACGGAGCCCATACCAGTTTTCCACACCCATCTTTCTGTACACTACCTATCATTTACAAAGCGTCTTAATCAGCGAAACCCAAATTTAAGATAAATTGTTCGATGTAGCAATAGCGTGTTCACCAATTGTTCTCGGACTGCTGTGGGCACCATGATTTAATATATTTTCAAATAAGACTTGACTTAGTAGTAAAATTATACTAATATAAAAGTATAAAAAAGCTACTAACTATTTCAAAGAAAGGATTTAGTTTAAATATGGATGCATTCAGACATGAAAAAATTGCAGTTGCTGTGGATTTTTTAATTATGACAATTGAAGATGACAAGCTGAAAGTATTAATGGTTCGAAGAAATGAGGAGCCGTTCAAAGGGGCTCTGGCGCTGCCGGGAGTTGCGGTAGCCGAGGACGAGACGCTGTCTCACGCTGCCAGGAGATGTCTTGAGGAGGAGACAGGGATTACGGAGAATATCTATCTGGAACAATTATATACATGGGGGGATGACTGCAGACGAGACCCAAGAAACCGGGTAATTTCTGTCTCATATTTGGCTCTGATTCCCAGAGAGCTGCTTGCGGAGAGCATCGGTAAGCGGGTAACGGAAGTTCTGTTTATGGATGTAACGGAAATTCTTTCCGAACAGTATAAACTGGCATTTGATCATAAAGAGATGATTGCATACGGGAGAGAACGCATTCAAAATAAAACAGAATACACGACAATTGCTTTTCATTTTCTGCCCGAAGAATTTACATTGCCCGAATTACAAAAAATCTACGAGATTTTATTGGGCAAAAATTTATTCAAAGCAAATTTCCGGAAAAGTATTCAGGATATAGTAGAAGATACCGGTAAAATGAAAAAGGTGGGTGCCCATAGACCCAGTAAAATCTATAGAAGGGCGGAAGATTTTAAGGGATAAAAGATGCGTGGGAAACCATTAGGTGAGTATCAAGATGTAAGAAACCAAGATGAGGTGAGGACTTTGAAAGCAGAACAGATTTTATCAATATCCAAAACCGGTGATTTGTTCCCTTATGGAATTGATATGATAAAGGCAAGATATAAAGAATTGGTCAAAGTCTGGCATCCGGATATCAATTGTACACCAGGAGCAGCAGAAGTATATTCCAGGATTACAGAATTGTATCGTGAGGCATTGAAACTCTCCGAGGCCGGAGCCTGGGAGAAATCCAATTATATTCTGGTAAGCAGGCGGGATGATAACGAAAAGATTGCATTAAATTATGACGCAGCATTTGATTTTGAACTGGGCACAAGATATGAAACTAAAACCAGGATTGCATATGTATTAGGTTCAGACAAGAAAAAATATTTTGAAAATGCTGTAATGAGAATCTCCGGACTGAAATTTCAGGATGAGCATATGAAAGCAGATTTAAGCAGGTTTCTTCCCCGAATTCTGGATGCCTTTCAGACAAAAGGCGGAGAATATGTAATTCTGTTGGAAAAGCCAGATCACGTTATTTCTCTTAAAAGTGTCCTTGCGTATTTTGGAGGAAAATTAGACGACAGGCATGTTGCCTGGATCATAAGCAGATTGTGCAGCTTAACATGTTTCCTCAAATACAATAAGCTTGTTCACAATGGTATCAATATCAATAACTGTTTTATCTCACCGGATAATCATTCTATTTTATTGCTTGGGGGGTGGTGGTATACGACAGGTGAGAACGAAAAGATGATCGGAACATCCAGAGATATTTTTTCCATCATGCCTGTTGCGGCGAAAGAAGATAAGAAATCTTCATCATTGACGGATTTAGAATCGGTAAAACTGATGGGCAGGCAATTGTTTGGAGAAGTAAACTGCAGAAAACTTTCTATGGATTTATCGGTGCCGGAGCCGTTTATACATTTTTTGACTGGCGGTTCCGGCAGAGACCCTTACGAAGAATTTGTGAAATGGGACCGGGCATTGAATGATTCATATGGCAGAAGAAAATTTATTCATATGGAAATTAAAAATTAATGGAAAGAAAAGGAGAATGGATATGGGATGTGGAACATTTACAAGTAAAGATTGGATTAGATATACAGCAAGCAGAGGATACACGGCAGACTCGTCGGCAAGTGACATGTATAAATCAATCTCTGTTAAAAAAGAATTTGAACCTGTTGGCATAACCTATAGAGAATCCTGTGATTCAGAAGAACACCCTGATTCTACACCAATTATTTTAGGTCTTGATGTAACGGGATCTATGAGCAGTGTTTTGGAAATTATTTCGAAAAAACTACATACGCTGATTAATGAAATTTATGATAGAGAACCAGTTAAAGACCCTCAGGTAATGGTCATGGCATTTGGGGATGTGGAGTGTGATCGTCATCCATTACAGGTAACCCAGTTCGAATCCGATATCCGGATTGCAGAACAGTTAAATAATATTTATTTTGAAAGAGGCGGCGGGGGTAACAATGGAGAATCTTACACACTACCCTGGTATTTCGCTGCAAGACATACAAAAATTGATTCATATGAAAAACATGGAAGGAAAGGTTTTTTATTTACAATGGGGGATGAACCATTCTTAAATATCATATCAAAGAATGCTATTAAAAAATTTACAGGTGATGATATTCAGGCTGATTTAACGGCAGATGAATTACTAACTGAAGTTTCCAGGCAGTACGAAATCTATCACCTGATGATTGAAGAGGGTTCCGGCATGAGAATAGGCAGGGATGATGTTGCAACGAAATGGACGAATCTCTTAGGGCAGAGAGCAATTGCCGTATCTGACTGCTCCAAAATACCGGAAATTATTGTTTCTATTTTGGAAATAGCGGCAGGAAAAGATGTAAAAGAAGTGGAAGATTCCTGGGAGGATGAAACGGCGCTAGTTGTAAGCCGGGCAATCAGCGGTCTGGCTGTTATAAATGATAATAATGATCTGATTGAATTTTAAGAGGATAGGAGAGATGATTGTATGAAAACTGTAAAAATAGTTGTAGGAGCAAATTTTGGAGACGAGGGTAAAGGCCTTATGACAGACTATTTTGCAAAAGAAGCAAAAGATAAGAATCAATCGTGTCTTGTAATCTGCCATAATGGCGGCTCCCAGAAAGGCCATACAGTCGTTTCTCCATCCGGGTTAAGACATGTCTTTCATCATTTCGGTTCCGGGGCTGTGTGCGGGGCAGATACTTATTTATCCGCACGGTTTATAGTAAATCCAATTACTTATAACAAAGAACTGGCGGAACTAAAAAGTAAAAATATCGAACCCCAAATTTTTGTTCACGATCAGGCGCTTATTACAACACCGTTTGATATGATGATAAATCAGATTGCAGAAGAATACAGAGGAAAATCAAAGCATGGAAGCTGTGGCGTGGGCATATTTGAAACGAAAGTGAGAAATGAAGAGTACAGGATAGAGAGCACCATATCCGGGTTTTCCAATTTATCACGGCAGCAATTGGGAAGTATTTTAAACCGTATCGTCTCAGAATATTTTCCGGTAAGATTAAAACAATTAGGAGTGGATACTGTTCCAGATAAATGGAATAAAATTCTGGAATACAAAGAATGTATTATTGAGAATTTTATAGATGATTTTCTGAAGATGAAGAAGAGTATTTCATCTGCCGGTGACAGCATCCTGGATCTTTATGATTATGTGATCTTTGAGGGGGCGCAAGGGTTATTGCTGGATCAGAATAATCTGGAATATGCCCCGCATTTAACACCCAGCAGTACAGGTATCAAAAATCCTATGGATATTATCGCAAAAAGAAATGCTGATGTGGAGGTATGTTATGTAACGAGAACGTATATGACAAGGCATGGAGCAGGCAGGTTTGATACAGAGTGTGCAAAAAAGGAGATTAATTCCCAGATTACAGACTTAACAAATATACCAAATTCATACCAGGATACCATACGTTACGGGACATTGGATCTGGTTGATTTGAAAGAGCGGATAGAAAATGACAGTAAAGGATTCCCGGTTAAAAAGTCATTGGCGGTTACTCATTGCAATGAATATGGAATAAATGAAGAGATGTTAAGAAAATTGTTTTGTGGGTATAAAATTTACAGGTCGGATGGGATGACCCATAATGATGTGAAGTGGAAGCTTCCGATCTTCAACAGCCTTGCAGAGGATTAAATGGGGCTTATTTTACAGCCCCCATATTCAGACTTTCCTGCAAAATCTTCAGAAGTTAAAAAATAGCTTCAAACAGCTCCATTCTAATAAATAATCAAAAGACACAATATGTTACTTTTGCAAAATAATGACGGACATATCATGTTATAAAAACCCAATACATGAAAATGTGTGTACAAAATTAATTATAAATAAGTATTTATTCAAAAATTAATATACAAAAATTACAAAAAAATATTGACGATAATAAGAATGTATGATATATTAAGAAAAATGAAACGGTTCATTTTTACTATCTTACTAAATACCTTTTTATTTTAGTCAAAAAATGAAACGGTTCACATTTATCATTAAAGGAGGGTAGGGTCTTAAAAAAATAGGATTATATTGGGATCAGGGACTTTTAAGTTTAGGAGAAAGGAAAGATATACCACAGATTACTGTGGAGATATCTGGGGTGTAAACATGAAAAAGAATGGAAAACGATTTATTGCTTTTTTAATGATAGTATTTATGTTTATAGGTATTGCGGGAGGACAGAGCTTCATTGCGGAGGCCGCCGGACAGAAGACAGCCAGGATTTCCAAAATGAATACGGACTTTGCCCAGAATGGCTTTCGCAGAATAATAGATAATGAACATCCGGTTCTTACATTTACTATGGTAATGGGGCATAATACGGAAAATGATTCTGATTTTTTAAGGGATATTAATTACAGAGGGCAGGATATTAAGCAGATGTGGGAAACCATACCCGAAGATATCAGGTCTTATTGTGTACTGACACTGCATTTTGGATCTGTATATAATAAGTGGAATACAACAGAAGATGCAAGAAAATGGGTTGAGGATAACCTGGAGCAGGGACAGTCTCTGGGAATTCCCATGATGCTGATCTATGGCGGTAACAGAAGCCAGGCTATGGCAGGGAGTCAGGCAGATACTTTTGGATGGATAGAATCATTGTATCAGAGTTACGATAACTTTATTGGGACAACAAGTTCAGAACAGACGGATGCAGATGTTACAGCAGCAGTTCCGGGTCTGGTAAAACTGGCGGCACAGTATGGGGGGTATCATATACATGCAAATCAAGAGACGATAAACCAATTTTATAATGCAGTCGTTGCAGATAAAACGAAAGGGGATATCTTGAGGCAGTATCATGATTACTTTATCTACACGCCTAAGAATGTGCATTGTAATTATGATTATAATTTTTCGGAGGCATATGGCATGTGGCTTGCAGATATGTCAGCAGGATTTGGCACTTATGTGGATGCATACAACTGGTATCAGGGAGCAACCACAGGGGGTGAGAAAACCTTTGCCACCAATTATTCAGATTATGGGACAAGAGCATTCCCGGAATCCGCATATGCCACGAACATGATTGAAAATGCTTTAAATGGTGCCACAGTTTTTCAGTATGAAAATCAGATGGATATACCGACTGTAAACAGTATGTATTCTCCATTGTTCTGGAATGCAATGGTACCGGCAATGCGTACAATCATTAATACGGTTCAGATTCCCACAAAAGAAGAATGTATTTTAAAGTCTAAAGTCGGTTTTTATGAAGACAGCACACAGACAGGTATCCTGGCAACCTGTGGGAGCAGGGGGAATTATGCTGGATCCGGCATGCTGAATGTAGGTCAGGACGGTGAATCCACTACATTTTTTGAGGGATTATATGATGGAGGCATTGATATTTATAACAGCACGGGGAACCGAAACCTGAGATATTTTTTTCGGACAAGCGGACGATACGGTATCATCCCTCAGATTCCGATCCACACGCCGGCGACAACTTTACAGGCATTGAAAGATTCCGGAATGACAATTATAGATTATCAGTATTATAATCAGAATTTTAAAAGCGTACAGGATAAAATTGATTTCTTTAACGAAAAGTATGCTGCTGTTAATACAGGAGATGCAACAGTTAATAAAAATCAAAACAGCTGGCAGGTATACAACAACAATGTAAATGAGGACAGGGTGCAAAGTGCTTATATTCCTTTAAATGAAGGAGGAAGCTATAGAAAAATTGATTTCCTGGATTTGTCAACGCATTCAGCAGCGACACTTACGGATAATGGGGATGAACTGGTAATTGACCTGAATAACTACAGAACCAACCGGGGGGCAGATGGTGATCTGGTTGCCAATGACGGGGGAAAGAGGGTCCTGGATATTTTGGATTACTATAATGAATTTAAATATTGTATCAATCCTTCTGACCTGGAATTAAGAGAGACAAAGATGGTGATTCACACCAATTTAGATGAGAAGCCCCAAATGGTTATTGCGGGATATGACAGGAATCATTATAACTATGAAGAATCCTGGAATCAGGCCAGTAAAGAATATACAATTACAGTCCGTCATAATGGACCTGTGAATATCATTCTGAACCCAGCCCCCGATAGGTGGACCCGGGTAAGCAGCGAGTATATAAAGGAAGAAGGCAGCAGCACAACAGCAAAATTCTTTGGAACGTCTATTACATGTATGGGAGACGGGCAGGCTGTCAGCGGAGATATTTATATTGATGAAGTTTTATGGGGTTCTATAACTGCAGAGCAGGCAGAGGCAGGGGCTGTATTTTGTAAAACAGGTTTGAGCAATACATATCATTCAATCAGAATTGAAAAAACTGGTGGTGCGGCGTTAAATCTCAGATACATTAAGGCATATAATCAAATGCTTACGGATTCCTATTTACAGGACTTTACTTATGGGACAAAAGAGGAAGACCAGGATTATTTTATAGATTCTGAGCATTGGACGGTAACAAAAGAAGATATATATGAAGCAAATCCAGTTGCTGCCAATGGGTATCAGACCTATAACAAGACTGGAAAGAAGGAAAATGGAGTGATGAAGATCTTGCCGTATGTGGCACCGTTTTGGAGTGATATACCCATGTATATGACGAAAAATACATATACAGACGGCACATATGAAGCAGATTTTAACACTGCAGCGGGTACACCTGTCAGCTTTGCTTTCCGCGCCGATATGATACGCAAGCTTGGGTATTATGTTACGGTAAATCCCCTATGCCTGTCGCCTACCAATGCAGGGACAAATAATCAGTCTGTTGCAATACTGGATGGAACCTCCTGCAAGGCATCTGCGAATCCGGCATTGGATAAGAATACATGGTATACAATAAAAATCGATGTAAATGGAGCAGATGTTAAGGTATATCTGAAAAAACGGAATGCAGAAGAATATGGAGATGCTGTTCTCAGTTATTCCGGGCTTTCCGTAAAAGAAGGATACTATGGCTTAAGAACAGAGCATAATGCAGGGAAGGAAACAGGCAGTCAGATAGGTGCAGCAATGAAAGAGCAGGGAACAGGTGCACTGAATGATTTTATTTATATTGACAATGTGGTGATAAAGGATATATCAGATAAAGAAAAGGATTATATTTGTGATTTTGAAACGGACGAATCAGCAGCTGACTGGAAGGGGGAGGGGGCAGTTCTTTTCCCGGAAAGACAGGCAGATACAAATTTTCGGTATGCAGATAAGTGGATAAATAACGGAGGAACCTGGAAAGTTATAAATAATCCTGATATATGGGCAAATGGAGATAACGGCATATATTATGGAAAGGCTGAAGAAAATACTGAAAACTATTCTTATTCCGGAGAAAAGGAATGGTCGGATTATCTTTACAATACGCTTGTTAAATTTGATTCGGGAAATAATAATGAGGCAGGTATTATATTTAGAGCAGTTGATGACAACAATATGTATAAGCTGTCAATCAAAAGAAATGGAACATCTTCAGCATTGCAGTTTATGAAAAAAGTGAAAGGAAACTGGGAAGGATTTGGAGATACCGTTACAGTAACGATGGAGGATCAGACCTGGTATGCCTTTAATCTAACGGTTATCGATGAATTTATGAAGCTGTCATTCGATGATGTACCTGTATTAGAAGCAATGGATGCATCTTTTTCTGAAGGACAGGCTGGTTTTTCGCTGAGCAATGGAACCAGTGCATATTTTGATAACGCCTGGGTCAGTGTGCTTCATGAAGATAAGCTGACGACAGGACCGGTAAATGCCATTCGTATAAACGGACCAGATACGGTTAGCGAGGGAGACAGTGAAGCGGTATTTACAGCAGAAGTGAATGGTGATGCTGTAAACAGCCATATTACCTGGTCTGTGTCAGATAATACGATAGCGGCTATTACAAATGAGGGACAATTTATACCCCTAAGGAAAGGTACCGTTACGGTTTTGGCTGAGGCAAACGATGGCTCGTCTACTTGCGCATCATTAGAAGTAACGATTCAAAATGTAAAAGAAAGTAAAAAAATTGTGGCATTGGAAACCACATATGTTACAACTGATCGAAAAACAGTTCCCCGGCTGCCTGAAAAAATTACGGCGGTTTACAGTGATGGCTCCAAAGATATGGTTGATGTCATTTGGGATGAAATGAATAAAGACAGTTTTGCAAATGCCATTGCACCAATGTATGACTGGAATTATGGAAAAGAAATGGTTTATGGAAAGGTAAAGGATACTGCTTTGACTGCAAAGGCAGATGTAAAAGTGAAACCGGTACCCCAGAAGCTGAGTGCCTATCATATTGGGTCTGAGAATCAACCGATTGAGATTGCACTGGGCGAGAAAATTGATCTTCCCAGAATGACATATGAATCAATGGTATATGACTGTGGTGATCAAAAATCTTTCAAAGACCCGTTCTCATTCCTGTGGTGGGAAAAATCCGATTACCTGGTGAGTGCTGATAAATATAAGGCAGGAGATTTGATTGTTGTTAAAGGACATGTGGGCAAATACGACAATGAAATTAAAGCATTCTATAAGGTTATTGGTCAAAGGGAAAATGAAAAAATTAATTTAAAAGCGTTACCGGAAGATTCGGGGAAGGTAACAGGTCCGAAAGAAATCCTGGCAGGAAAAACAGCAACTATTACAGCATTTGCAAATGAAGGTTATCAATTTGCGTATTGGACTGTTACGGATGAGAAAAATAACAAAACATCAGATATTCTGCGAGGTAAGAGTGAAATAAAAGTAACAGGAACTCCGGATGGGGAAAAAACATATATTGCTAATTTCATACCATTGCAGGAAGGCAATGGTGAAAAGGAGATCCAATCTGTTAATGGAAATTTTGATTACTTATACCCATATGCACAGGTTGCCCTGATGGTAAAAAACGGAGATGCAAATGCATATAATTGGTCTGTAACCGGAGATATAGGATTAGCCCAGGATGCAGGCGGCCTCAATCTGGATCCCA
Source organism: Robinsoniella sp. KNHs210 (assembly GCF_000686105.1). Lineage (NCBI taxonomy): Bacteria > Bacillati > Bacillota > Clostridia > Lachnospirales > Lachnospiraceae > Robinsoniella > Robinsoniella sp. KNHs210. The sequence continues at coordinate 392,659 of NZ_JMLZ01000001.1, read as the reverse complement.
GAGCAGCCGGAATGCCTACCAATATTACCGATACTGGAATTTTAAGCTTAAGCTCCGATGCCGAAGGAATTGTTACAGTAACGGCAACGCCGATAGCGGATGACGCAGGTCTGGAGGTTCTGACTAAGGATATCCGTGTAGAAAAATCTGAAAAGGTAAAGCTGGCAGATGATTATGACAGTAAAATAGAATATGCACCATCTGTTTCTGCAACAACCTGGGCAGGATGGAAAGGTGGTACTGTTTACAATCGATACGGGAATACAGAACATAAGTGGAACAGTGCGGTATCTGATGAAAACAGTTATGCACATATGGAGTTTAGTGGAACAGGAATACAGGTAATTGCTGAGTCAGGAACAAATCTAGGCGGAGCTGCTGATATATTCATAGATAATATTTATTATGGAAAATACGATGTCACTACTAAGAATGGGACGGCAAATATGTATCACTATGTGCTTTTCGCAATAGAAGGACTTGAAGAGAAACAGCACACAATCGATGTAATGCCGGCAGCAGCCAAAAATCAATATCGATTATCTCTGGATGGTTTTATCATTACAAATAAATCTGACGATGAGCCAGTGGGACAGCCGGAAAGCATTACATTAAAGGCAGAGCCTCAAGACGGTGGAGCTGCAGAGGGACCGGCACAGGTAAATGGTGGCGAAACAGCCAGTTTCACAGCTGTTCCGAATGAGGGCTATCAATTTTTATATTGGTCAGTTTTAGATGAGCTCACCGGAGAAAGTTCCATAATTCCAAGAACAAAAGATATCCTTACAGTGGTAGGTACCGAGAATGCGCAGAAAACTTACACAGCATATTTTGCAGAGAAAACAGGCGACAGTGAAGAAAGGGAGATCCGGCCCATCAATGGTATACTGGACTATCTCTATCCATATGCCCAGGCTGCTTTTCACATTCCGGGTGCAGACGTATCGGAGTATGAATGGTCCGTTTCAGGAGATGTGGGTGAAAAGTATGATGCCGGGTGCAAAGATCAGGTTCCACAAGAAAATGGCTCCGCTACGAATATTACAGAAAATGCAATACTGAGTTTAAGCTCCGATGCAAAAGGAACAATTACAATTACAGCTGAGCCAAAAGATAAAGAACTCGATATCCTAACAAAAACAATACGCATAGCAGATAGAGAAACAGTTAGTCTGACAGATGATTTTGATGAAGGGATTGTATATTCTCCAAATGTTTCAGCAAATACCTGGTCTGAATGGAAAGCTGGTTCCAAGTACAGCCGCTATGGCATGACAGAGCATAAATGGAATGCTTCCATTGCGGATTCAACAAGTTATGCAAGCTATGAATTCCAGGGGAGCGGCATTCAGGTAATCACGGAATCCGGCACTGGTTCAGGCGGATCGGCAGATATTTATATTGATCATATTTATCGGGGAAATTATAGTGTTTCCAACAAGAATGGAACGGCAAATATGTATCATTATGTATTCTATGCAATAGACGGATTAGAGACAGGAACCCATACGATTGATATTGTGCCTACTCCGACTGCCGGCCAATATCGTGTTCCACTGGATGCACTGGTTGTCATTGACCGCTCAAAAGAAGCTCCATTATACAAGATTGGCGTTTCTCCAAATGATGGTGCAATGGGAACAGTCAGCGGAGACGGTCAGTATGAACAGGGAGAAACCATCACCTTAAGTGCCAGGGCACTGGAAGGATTCCAGTTTGTGAATTGGAGTAAAAATGGTGAAGTTGTAAGTACAGAATCAGATTATGAGATTACCGTTACTGAAGATGCAGAATATATGGCTATGTTTGAAAAAGCATTATACGAGATAAAGGTATCGTCTAATGATGAAGCCATGGGAACAGTTCGAGGGGGAGGAACTTTTGAATCAGGAACGATGATTACCATAAGCGCAGATCCACTGGAAGGATATCTGTTTTCCCACTGGGTAAAAGACGGAATCATTGTAAGTGAAGAATCAGACTATGCCTTTACTGTGGATGGAGAAGGCGGATATATTGCTCATTTTATTCCAAAAGGGCAGGAGCCGATTGAAAAATTTAATTTAAGTGTCAGTTCTGAAGATGAGACCATGGGACATGTCAGCGGTGGGGGCATATATGAAAAAGATTCTATCGTGCTCATAAAAGCAGTTCCTCTGGAGGGGTATTGGTTTACCAACTGGACATGTGAAGGTGAAATCGTAAGTGCAGAACCTGAATTTGAAGTCAGCGTAACTCAGGATAAGGAATTTATTGCCCATTTTGAAAAAATACAGCTTACCGCTGTGAATGAAAATGGAGTATCAGAAGATTTTAGAAGTCTGGGCGACGCTCTTGTCTGGGCGGAGCAGTTTCCAGGACAGGTGACTTTAAGACTGTGCAATGGAGTTGAGGAATTTTCTATTGAGGAGACTATCCTATTTGGTACAAACATTAATTTCCAGGTCGGCGAAAAAGTATCGGTATCAATCGCAGAAGGCGTAACCCTTTACAATGAGGGAACAATTATAAATAATGGTATCTTTACAATCAAAGGAGAAGCAGAAAATACAGGAACATTTATTAACAATGGTAATGTTCAAAATTATGGAAAGGCAATTGGTGGTACCCTGAAAGGAACAGGTGTCATAGAAGGTAATAAGGAAAAGCCTGATTTTGAGATACCAAATCAGATAAATGTAATCTATGACGCAGAACAGAAATTAGGCAAAATCGGACTTCAGGAAGGATGGAGTTGGGAAAATCCCCTTATTACACCGGAAGTTTCGAATAAAGGATATGCGGCATATTATACACCGCAAAATACCGGTAATCATGACTGGGAATCGATAACCGGATGGGATGCAGACAAAAAGTCGGTAAGACAAATACTGCCTGTAAACGTAGAGGCGAAAAAGGTAATGGCAGCTGATATCCAGGGAGTGGCTGATGCGGAATATACCGGTCAGGCAATAGAACAGAAAAACCTTACCGTAAAGGGATATGTTTTAGGTAAAGATTATACAGTGCAGTATGCAGATAATAAAAATTTTGGTACAGGCAGAATAATTATTACTTTCAAGGGTAACTACAGCGGAAGTATTATAAAGAACTTTCAGATTAAAAAGGCACCTCAGATAATCAAGGTTCCCCCGGTCTTTAATAAGACATTTGGCAATGGAAAATTTTCCATGTCTGCCAGGAGGACAAAAGGAAACGGAGCTCTAAGCTATAGATCCTCCAATAAGCGGGTAGCCGATGTTAATCAAAAGGGAAAAGTAACAATCAGAGGCTGTGGAAAAACAGTGATACGCATTACTGCAAAGGAGACATTCAATTATAAGGAAACAAATACAGCTGTAACAATTCGGGTTAAACCGAAAAAAGCAGCAGTTACTTCTCTGCAGGCATCTGGAAATTCAATGCTTACGGTAAGATGGAAAAAAGATACAAAGGCAAGCGGATATCAGATTACTTATGCATTAGACGGCAAATTTAAAAAGGGAAAGAAAAATGTAACTATTTCAAAAAACAGTACCACGATCAAGAAGATCAAAAAGCTGAAAAAAGGCAGAAAGTATTATGTTAAAATCCGAAGCTGCCGTTCTGTAAAGAACGAAAAAATTTATGGGTCCTATAGTAAAGTGAAGTCGGTGAAGATTAAATAGCAAAAAATAGTATTTAGTGCTAATTTGATAGCTAAAATCACAGTTTCCGCTGAAAGAAATTTATTTCAGCGGAAGCTCTGATTACTATACAATGAGTTATTATGCCTAGGTGTTAGCAGAAAACATGATAAAAACATACAAAATAAACAAAAAAGTAGTTGACGAATTAAAAATATCATGATATAGTAATTAACATAAAGAACAAGATGTTGAATGAAAAGCAGTGCAGTAAGTCAGGAGTCATTGATACTCCTTATATTTTAGCAACAAAAATGAAACGGTTCACATTTGAGGTTTATGATATGCAGTGAGAGACTGCATTATATATTTTAAAAAAAATGAAACGGTTCACAAATGATTCATTCAACGTACACGTTTAATTCAAGGAGGAAGAATATGAAACAAAAAAGAGCAATGGGTTATTTAGCGGCAGCAGCATTAACAATAGGATTATTAAGCGGATGTGGTTCCTCAGATTCCCAGAAAACCACAACAGACGCAAAAGATGACGCAAAACAATCAGAAACTCAGGCGGCAGACGCAGATTCAACCCAGGCTGCGGCAGCGGATGGTGAAGAGGTAACCCTGGAGTATTGGACATGGTTTCCAAGTAATGATCAGGCAGCTGAAGCGATCAGTGCATTTGAAGCAGCTAATCCCGGTATAAAGGTAAATATGACCGTTATGGAGAGTAAGGCATTTCAGGAGAAGGTGCCCCTGGCACTAAGCACAGGAGAGGAAATTGATGTTATCGGGGTACAGCCTTCTGCGTTTGCAGAACAGGTACAGGATTATCTGGCTGATCTGGAGCCGTTAATGGAAACGGCTGCCGGAGCAGACTGGAAAAACAATTATTCAGAGTCAGCTTTAAAGCAGGCAAATTCATTAACAAATGAACAAACTAAAATGCTGGTATTGGTAAACAGCGGTTCTATGATAGGATACTACAATGCAGATCTGTTAAAGGAAATTGGCTGTGAAGTTCCTGCTACGCTGGAAGAATATAAGGCAGTAGCCGAAAAGCTTCATGAAAAATATCCGGAAAAGTATGCTGGTGTATTTGCAGGTAAAGAAGCATGGATATGTGATGAAATGATGCTGACCGTTCTTGGGCAACAGGGAGATACATACAATCAGTGGAGATATAATGGTGCAGAGATAGACAGTCCGGAATATATCAGTGCATTGAACGGACTTAAGAAATTTTTTGATGAGGGAATCTTTACACAGGATATTATGGATTTAGATTATGCAAGCGCATCAGAAGAGTTTTCTAATGGAGATGCACTGGTATACTTCATGGGATCCTGGGAATCCCCTCTTTTATCTCCAAAGCTCAGAGAACAAAATGGAATCGGGCTTAGCAACGTTGGTGCAATGGCACTTCCGGTAGTTGAAGCTGGAGGAAAAGCAACAGTCAGAGGGTATCTTGATTGCTGTATCGGAATCGTTGAGGACTCTGCTAAAAAGGATGCAGCGGCTAAGTTCGTTGCTTTCATGACAGTTGGCGAAGGTGCGGATATATTGAGCAACCAGTTGCTGGGACCTTCCGGCAAGAAAGAATGTAAGACAGATGATTCACTTTTCACAAGCCAGGAAGAAAAAGCAGGATGGGAAACCGTTTGTGATTTAATTGGAAATGCTACGGCAGACAGAAACAACGTTTCCGGATATTCGGATATCGAAGGTGCTGAAGTGCAGAGTGTAATTAATGGAACAAAAACGGCGGAAGATGTTGTGAAATCACTACAGACAGAATGGACGAGTGGAAAGTACTAGAGCGTGTTTGAAAATTCATTCCTGCCATCTGCACGCCCCACTTTGCGGCATATTTGCCCCGAATTCAGGTTACGTAGCCCGCTATGTGCCCTTCATCCGGGACAAATCTCCCACAAACTGTGACGCACAGCTGCCAGAAAGCAATTTTAAAACACGCTCTAGTGTAGTAACTGGTGGTCTATAAAAGAAATTAAGCCGGCAGGCGTAATGGTCCGCCGGCTTTTATAGATATGGAGGCAGATAGAAATCATGAAAGAAATCGCAAAAAAGAAGAACAGCAGCGGTATAAATAAAAGAAATAATATGGCCGGTTTTTTATTTTTATTACCACTCATTATCATATTTGTGGGACTGTTGGGGTATAGTTTTTATTTCTTATTTAAAAATTGCTTATACAATGTAACGATTTCCTTTAAAAACCCAGAGTTTGTAGGACTGGAGAATTTTAAGATCCTTCTAAAAGATGCCTCTTTTGGAAGAGCATTAATCAATACATTTATTTTAGCAGCAGCCAATATATTATGTGGTTTAACAATCGGATTTTTTATTGCAATTATTCTAAACTTTAGAATCAGGGGAAAAAGATTTTTCCATGCACTTTTTTTTATTCCGTCGATGCTCCCGATTGCTTTAATGGCAGCGGTTTTCAGTTCTATTCTGGAATATAAAAATGGAATGGTGAATCAGATCTTACGAATCATTGGATTAGACAGCCTTGCCCAGCGCTGGCTGGCAGATCCTACTCTTGCGATGTTCTCCGTATGTACAATGTCTATATTTTTGATCGGGATTCCGATTATGTATTATACAGCGGACCTGACTACGATAAGTACCAGTGTATTAGAAGCGGCAACAGTGGATGGTGCAAAGATGAGACATCAGTTGTTTATGGTAATCTATCCAATGCTTAAGAATACACACAAGACGATTATCTTATCTATGCTATTATCAGGTTTTCGTGAAATGGAAAGAGTTTTCCTGATGACAGACGGTGGACCAGGCGGTATTACAGAGATTATAGGTACCTATATCTATCGAGCCTCCCGATCGGCAGGATCCAATATCGGAATGGTTTGTGCCGCTGCATTAGTGGTGCTTTTACTTGCTTTTCTGATATCATTTATACAGTTGAAATTAACCAGTGGAAAGGAGTAGTGGGTTATGGGTAAGAAAAAGAAAAAACAAACAGAATTGGAACAAGATTTATTTTCTATTTCAAAAGGAAATAAAGCGGTAATGGTAGTGTTTTTAATTGTTATGGTACTTATATGGGCTGTTCCAATTTATTCTTTACTAAAAGATTCGATGAAGGTAAATGGTTTTCAAAATTATATTTATGTACTTACCAATAAGGTCAACGGGGTTTCATTCTACAAATATTTTGTAAATTCTATCATCAATGCGGTTTGTGCAAGCGTTTTACTGGTATTTATTTGTTCTCTTTCAGGTTTTGCATTTTCTAAAATTAATTTTACCGGCAGTAAATTGATTTTTAACATGGTTATTATGTGCCTGGCAATTTCAGGTCCCATTTTGATTATTCCTTTATTTTACATATATAAAACAGCTCATTTATATAATTCGCACGTAGCAGTATTTTTGTCAGAGACGTTGATTACCATACCATTTGGTGTTCTGATGATGAAGAATTTTTTTGATGGATTGCCGGGAGAATTAATGGAATCAGCTAATGTAGATGGGGCTTCAATTAAGAAAACTTTTTTTGCCATATATTTTCCATTGGCTAAGCCTGCGGTAATTAATCTGGCTGTTCTTCAGATTATGTGGTCATTCCAGGATTTTCTGTTCCCTCTGATGTTCCTGACACAGGACAATAAGTATACAACTACGGTGGCTGTAAATGCTTTTAAGGGTGCATATGGTATGTCTGCCCAAAATCTGGGGCGCTATAATGCGGCGCTGGTTTTAATATCTGTTCCAACAATTATACTTTTTATATTTGCACAAAAATATATTGTAAATGGAGTTACTTCCGGCGCAGTAAAAGAATAGGAGATAGTTCCAATGAATACAGAATTATGGTATAAAAGTCCTGCCCGCTCGTTTAGTGAAGCTTTACCCATAGGAAATGGACGCCTGGGAGCAATGGTGTTTGGCGGGATACCCCGGGAAAAAATCTTACTGAATCTGGATACTTTCTGGTCTGGCTGTAAGCGCGGCGATGAAAGGGAAATTCCGGAAGAAACAATTCGTAAGATACAGACCCTTACGCTAAATGAACAGTATAAAGAGGCAGAAGAGCTGACAGAAAGCAGCTTACTGGGTGATTATAATGAGTCCTATATGCCATTAGGATTACTGCATTATGAATTGGATCATACAAACAGCGATTGCATTACCGATTATAAAAGGTGTTTGGATCTTGAAAGAGCAGTACACACCGTTTCCTACAAAATAAATAATGCAAACGTCACAAACCAGGTTCTGGCATCTTACGAAGATAATGTAATTATGATTAAAATAAAAGTGGATCCGGTTTCCAGGATAGATATGACTCTATGGCTGGACAGTCCGTTACAACATCAGGTTACAGTTCCAGATGCGAATACGATGATTTTATCAGAGCAGGCACCATCACATGTGGTACCAAATTATATAGAATGTGACCAGCCAATCCGTTATGATGAAGATAAACCGGGTATGAAAGCAATCTGTCGGATGGAAATTTGTACCGGGGGCGGCTCGTCTTATATAAAAGACGGTAAGATCAAAATAAAAGGAGCCACAGAAATAACAATGCTTCTTGCCGCAGCCTGTGGATATAAAAGTTATTTTGAGAAAATAGAACAAAGGGAAGAGGTACTGCAGAAAGATTGTGCAAAACAATTATTCGGGTTACGTCAGTACACTTATCAACAGCTCTTGGACAGGCATACTGTGGATTATCAGAAATTGTTTCATAAAATGTATTTTACACTCAATGAAAGCAGAGATGAGCTGTCAACATCAGAAAGGTTAGAGCGGCTGAAAAGTGGTGAGGAAGACAACGGGTTATTTTGCCTGTACTTTCATTATTCCAGATATCTGATGATAGCAAGTTCCAGAACAGGCTCACAGCCTGCTAATCTGCAGGGGATATGGAGCGATAGTGTGCGGCCGGTATGGAGCTGTAACTGGACAATAAATATCAATACGCAGATGAATTACTGGATGATTGGGCCATGTAATCTGCTTGAATGCCATGAACCACTGATGAAAATGGTGAAAGAATTGAGCATAGAAGGCCAGAAATCCGCTAAATCCCAGCTTCACTGCAAGGGGTGGCTGGCGAATCACAATATAGATATCTGGAGACAAACTTCCCCTGTAGGCGGGCTGGCAAAATATGCGTTCTGGCCAATGGGCGGTGTATGGCTGACCAATCAGATTTATGATTACTACCGATTCACAAAGGATACAGACTTTCTTAGACATGAGCTATGGCCGGTTATGCTTGGTGCAGCCCGGTTTTGTGCAGACTGGTTAATAGAAGGGCGTGATGGATACTTACATACGGCGCCGTCCACTTCTCCGGAAAACACATTTTATGATAAAAATGGAACAGAGTGTGCGGTAAGCAATTCAACTACAATGGATATTTCATTAATGAAAGAACTATTTATGAATTTATTAAAGACATACGAAGTTTTAGGCGAACGGGATAGTTTTTATGACGAAATAAAAACTAAATTGGCAAAACTTCCGGAATACAAAACAGGAAAAGATGGACAGCTTCTGGAATGGATATCGGAATTCCAGGAAAAGGATTCTGGTCATCGCCACTTTTCGCCGCTGGTGGGATTCCATCCGGGTAGGGTAATTAATAAAAGGGATAACAAAGAGCTGGTAATTGCATGTCAAAAATTAATTGAGCGAAGATTAAAATCCGGTGGTGGACATATTGGGTGGAGCTGTGCATGGCTCATTAATTTATTTGCCAGACTTCAGGATGGAGAGCATGCTTTTTACTATCTGAAATGTTTATTACAAAAATCAACGTATGATAATTTATTTGATTTGCATCCTCCTTTGGGAGAGAATGATGGAGAAAGAGAAGTGTTTCAAATCGACGGTAATTTAGGAAGCGCAGCCGGAGTTGCTGCAATGTTTGTTCAGAGTTATCTGGATGAAATTGAATTATTGCCCGCTTTACCAAAAAACTGGACAGAGGGCAGCATGGAAGGAATATTGGCAGAAGGAGGATTTGAGGTTTCGATAAGATGGAAAGAAGGAAACTTAGCAGAAGCATTTATTGTTTCTAATCTGGGAGAAAAGGCAAGGGTCAGATATCGGGAACCAATTAAGGCAGAGACAGAAGCAGAAGATGAGCTTCAGGTTACTTATATTTCCTCCTGTATAATCGAATTTCCTACAAAAAAAGGAGCAAGATACACGATAACGAGAAAATAATACTCTATATGTTATGTTTTAAATGGCGGGTTCTTCGGAATCTGCTTTTTCGTTTTATATTTACAATGGGGCGTTGCCATAATTAAGTGAATTACCTGACAACGTTCCCATTTAAATTTTTCACACTTTCTTTAACGGTAAATGTTGCATTGTGCACAAGTACCTTAGGATAATCCGTATAATCACCTTTCATACGGGCATATAGAAGTTTGGCAGCGTGATAGCCCATTTTATCCATAGGTTGTTCAATGAGGGATAACGGAGGTGTAACAACCTGGGAGATAGGAAGATTGTCATATCCAATAATAGATACATCATCCGGGACTTTTAATTTCAGATAATTGATGGCAAGAAATCCTCCGATAGTCATATCATAGTTACTGATTAATATTGCTGATGGGAGATGGCTTCCCTGATACAGATCCATGATGGCTTCATAGCCGCCTGACATAGTATAATGTCCATTTTTGATATAGTAGTCATGAATCGGGAGATGATATTTATTCATTGCATTCTTATATCCGTTAATACGTCCCATTGCTGTATATAAATGTGGATCACCGGTAAGTATAGCAATTTCTGTATGCCCCATTTTAATCAAAGTTTCCACAGGTTTAAACGTAGACAATTCGTTATCTAATACAACGCAGTCTGTTGGATGAGTTGGTATGAGCTGGTCAATTAACACAAGTGGAATTTTATCTTGCTGAATCATATCAATTTGCTTACCATCTGTGGAGAATGGAAGCAGTATTATGCCATCCACCATGCGGTCTAAGAGAAAGGCCGTTTTTTTAAGTTCCATATCAGCATCATCGTGGCATTCACTTACAATTACACAATAACCTCTGGGAAGGAGATATTTTTCAATAGAAGCGATAATTGTTGCACAATAAATGCTGGAGAGCATTGGACATAGAACAGCTACGGCAAAAGATTTGCTGGTTCTAAGGCCCTTAGCTATGTTATTAGGACGGTAGTTTAATTGTTTTATTGCATTTTCTATGCGAACCCGGTTCGCCTCTTTAACGGGAACGCCATTAATATATTTAGAAACTGTGCCGAGTGATAAGCCAGCTAACGTCGCAACATCATGAATTGTCGAAGACATAAATCATACCTCTCTTTTAATTATTTAAGAAAGAAAATAAGAAATTTCTATCCTTATATTAATATATCATAAAGTAAATCGATTATCAAATATGATAAACGAATAAGTGAGCAAAAGAAATAATGTCATTGTAGATAAAGATTTCCTTTTGTATCAATATGTATTGTATGTTATAATTTTCTTCAGGAAAGCAGGATTCATATATGAATTTGCAAATCAATCAAAGAGATTGGGAGGAATAAGATATATCAGCTGAATGAAAATGATTAGATGAAGAGCTTATTTGTTCTTCATCTTTTTTGGTCGCAATGTGAGACTGCTAAATATATGCTCTGACGAGTAACGGGTCTTATGCTTTTGTACAATATACCAACGAAAGAGGAATTCAAACGTGCTAAAAAATAAATTGGAAAAAACGGTGATTTATACGTATCTGGCAATTCTTATTGTGATCTCTGTCATGATCGTAGTCTTATATCAGTATGTCAGAAAAAGTACGCGGGAAAATGCCATAGATAACCAGAAAGAGGTTACCAGACAGATCACAGATCAGGTAGATACTTTTCTGGATAATATGGACAAGATCGCACTGCAGGTTATGGGAAACTCAATTATCCTTGAGAGCTTTCAGAATACGGATAAAAATGCACAGAATAACTATTTTGATGCCAACCCTGTTTTAAAGGCAAAACTGCAGTCCGTGTTAATGAAGATAAACGGACCAGGTGATGTGGTGGAGAAGATCTGCGTTTATAATGATAATATGGATTATTTAAGCTACGGAGTCTTGAATGAAGATAATAACAAGGTGAAAGAGAGTCTGAAACAGATTCCGGTAAATAGCATAATTGAAAAAATTGATCAGACGAAACACAGTAAGCGGCTGGTTTCCATTCATGATGATTACTGGAGAAACAGTGAAGAGGAGACGGTTTCTGTATACCGAAACTTAAAAAGTACAACAAATGGCCGTAATTATGGACTGATCGAAGTACAAAGACCAAAAAAAGAATTACAGAAGATTTTCGCATTGGAGAACAGCAGTATGAATCTGTTCCTGTTGGACAGTGAAGGTGCACTGATATATTCCAGTGGGACGAAAGCGGATACAAAGCTGCAGCTACTGAAGAATCTGAGTCTGGAGACGGCGGGAATCAGTGAGAAACAAAAAGAGGCAGAGGGAAAGGAACAGCAGTTGATCACCTGGAATACAGGAGAAAACTTTGGGTGGCGGGCAGTGGTGATGCAGTCGGAAAAGAGTCTGCTGAGTTCCCTGGGCTTATTTACGAAGTTTATGTGGGGATTTATTGTGCTTTTGACGGCTGCAAATGTAATTTTTCTATTTGTTGTAATTAAGAAACTTTTGATGCCCTTGAAATTGCTAAATAAATCGGTAAATGAGGTAAGTCTGAATAATTTGTTCCTGCAGATTGATAATGAAAGCCAGATAGATGAAGTAGAGAATATTAATAAGGCATTTCGTGCGATGTTTGAGCGCCTGAACAGTTCTATCGAAAATGAAATTAAATCTAATTTTCTGGCACTTCAGGCACAGATGAATCCTCACTTTCTCTATAATACACTTGCCATAATCAGTGCGGTTGGGATCGAGGATGACAATGAGAGGATTCCGGTATTGTGTGAAAAATTATCAACTATGCTCAGATATTCCTCCTCTTATGAGGAACGTATGGCGAAGCTGCCCAGGGAGATTAAATATGTGGAAGATTATCTCTGCCTGATGCGGGAGCGTTATGATGGAAAAGTGGAGTATGAAATTGAGACAGATGGTCAGCTGGAAGATGTTCTTGTGCCTAAAATCAGCATACAGCCGCTGGCGGAAAATTGTTTTAAACATGGATTTGCAAATAATCCATTTCCCTGGAAAATAAAAATTCGCGGGGCAGCCACTGAGAGCGGATGGTATGTGGAGATCGAAGACAATGGGTGCGGGATGACCAGGGAAGAGATCGCAGCGATTGAGGACAGAATTAGTCAGATGGTCCAGAATCCGGTTGAACTGTCACGTTTGTCTATTGGAGGACTGGGACTTGTGAATACAATGGTCAGGTTTCAAATGCTTGACCCGAAAGTTTATTACAGAATTCAAAATCATGATATGGGTGGATTGGTTATCAGAATTGGAGGGGATCTAAATTGATCAAGGTATTAATCGCAGAGGATGAGCCGCTTATTGCGAAAGCTTTAGCAAAGCTGATTATAAATAGCGGCATGGATTTTGAGGTGGCCGGCATAGCAGAAAATGGCAGGGAAGCTGTAGATCTGTATGAAAAGCATTTACCGGAGGTTGTATTTACTGATATTAAGATGCCCATTATGGATGGATTTGAATTTTTGCAGATATTGAAAGACCGGCAATACGAACCATGTACCATTATACTGTCAGGATTTGAAGATTTCAATTATGCCCGGCAGGCTATTTCTTATCAGGTACTGGACTATTTATTGAAACCCATATCCAAGCAGATGCTCACGGATATTCTGAACAGGGTACGGATTATATCTTTGCAGAAAGAACAGGAATCAAAGAATAATCTGATTAAGAGCACGCTGGAAAATAAGGGGCGTCAGGATATCATAGACGGAGACTGCATGTTGGCACTGATTTGTATTGGAGCTTATCCGATGTCACCGGACGACAGTATGCTGCCGGGAGTTAAGGTGTGGAATGAGATAGACCTGGAACGGGATTTGGTTCAAATGGACTGTACAGAGGCTACCAGCTGGGTTTTTAATGGAAACAGCAGCGTTGAGCGTATTTTAATTCTGGAAGCGGCGGATCCGGCACTGCAAAATATGATAATGAAGAATGTCTATAACCGTCTTAAGGAGCAGACAATTCTTCCGGTTACTTTGATGACCCACAGGCGGACAATAGATATTACATCTGTGGGACCTATGTATAATGAATTAAAGGTTACCTTATACAGCAGATTTATTTTTGGAAAGTCAGCAATGATCTTCTTAGAGGCGTCAGGTTGTGGTTTATAAGGATAATGAAATCAATGCTATTGTGCAGAAGATATACAAAAAGATTTCTGCAAATGATTCCAAGGGAATAAACACCAGTTTGAAGGAACTGTTAGAATTCTGCGATCAGAACAACCTCAGCCAGAAGCGGATTTTGAAATATCTGAATATTATACTGGCATATTATTGTGAAAAGTTTCCGTTGGCGCAAATGACGAATATTGACTTTGAATTCATGCTGTCTAATGCAGAGAGCTATGAGAATTTGTACCTGGAAATCACGGAGATGCTCAGAACATCTTTGACGCTGCCGGATGTGACGCAGACGGTTCATCCCCTCGCTTTAAAGATAAAGAGTTATCTGGAAGAGAATTTCGAGAAAAGTGTAACAAATGAAATATTGTCCCGTGAATTCGGCTTTGTGTCTTCGTATCTGAGCAAGATCTTTAAGAACCAGTTCCGTATGACTCCTGGAAATTACCTGATCAAACTGCGTATCAATAAGGCCAAGAGCCTGATTCGGGAAAATCCGGACCGCTTAATTAAAGATATTGCTGATGCAGTGGGCTATAATGATCCCTATTATTTTTCAAAGGTGTTTTATAAAGAAGAAAATATGTGGCCTTCCGATTACAAATAACGGTGATGGTCTGAAACTGTTTATTATTTTCCATCCGGTGTTTCGGATATTACATTTCGTTTAGAAGGTGCTTCAGCTATAATAATACTAAGTCAAGGGACAAACGAACTTGAGAAATTATAATTCAGGGAGGAAATACGATGAAGAACAGAGCAGTTAAAAAAGGATTGAGTATTATTTTGGCGGCAGCAATGATAACCGGACTTACCGGATGCGGTGTTTCAGGCGGTGAAGGAAAAAATACCGCCGGGGAAAGCAGTACTTCTTCTAATGCAGAAAGTGGTAAGGAAGCTGGGGAGGGTAACAGTTCGCCGGCTAAAGACGGGGAGATGCGAAAAGTTACCTATATGGTAGGACAGTCAACTTATATCGAATCCGCATTTACTAAAATTGCTGAGAAGATGAAAGAAGAGAAAGGAATTGAGATAGAATTTCAGGTAACGCCTGATTCCCAGGGGACAAATTTAACTCAGACAAAGCTGGCATCGGGCGAAGTACCGGATATTATGCAGCTTAACATTCCGGAAAACTACTACATTTATGATGCCGAAAAAAACTTTATCACAATGGATGATCAGCCCTGGGTAGAACGGCTGGCATTTGATAAATCAGAGATCACTTATACAGATGGCCATATCTATGGTATGCCCATAACCGGATTTTCAGGTGTCATGGGTGTGATTTATAATAAGGAAATATTTAAAGAGAATAATCTTGAGGTACCGAAGACTTATGATGAGTTTTTAAAGGTATGTGAAACGCTGAAGGCGAATGGTCAGACTCCGATCTACATATCCGGCAATGACAACTGGACTATTCAAATTGCACCTATGATTTTTCTTGCAAATGCGCTGAATGACAAAGCATCTGAAACCTATGATAAGTTATATAACAATGAACAGTCATTTGCCGGTATCCCGGAATTTAAAGAAGCGCTGCAAAGCTATCAGGATTGGTTTACCAATGGATATACCAATACAGATTATACAGTGGGAACTTTTGAAGATTCCAAAGAAAAAGTTGCGCATAAAGAGGCAGCAATGATTATCTCCGGTGAATATGCAGTTACTGACATCATGACCAAATGGCCGGATGCCCAGATTGGGATGTTTCCCCTTCCTTACAATGATGTAGATAAATTTTTGACCTCTAAATATGTATTTGGTGAAGCAATTCCAAAAGACAGCAAAAATATTGATACTGCATTAGAGGTGCTGAATACCTTGTCCCAACCGGAATATCTGGAGATTTATCTGAGTGCCAATCCGCTTAATTCTCCTTATAAAGATGTGGAAAGTGTAAATATCAATTCTGTCTTAAAAGAAGTCTATGCAGATTATTTTGATTCTAATAAAGTATTGCCGCAGATTGCTGATATGATCGGAAAATTCGGTTCTTTAAACAACGATGTATTCTTCCCGGTATATACCCAGGTAGCCCAGGGCGGAGATATCGATGAAGCAATTGAACAGTTTGACAGCGGAATGCAGGAATATGGTAAAAATGTAGGTGTAGAAGCTTTTCAATAGTTGATTACAATAAGAAAAGTCTCTGTTTCTATCAGGGACTTTTTTTAATACCGGAAAACAGGAAATTTAAGGAGATTTCAGGAAAAGAGGATGAAAATGAAGAGAAAAAAGAAAGCAGCCATGGATATTTACAGTTTCAAGCTGGCTCTTCCGGCTATTGCAATCTATACCTTGATGTTTGCAGTGCCGGTTATACTGGGGGTGTTTACGGCCTTTACCAATTGGAGCATCCGGGATTTATATAATTTTACTTTTAATGGTATCGATAATTTTTTAAAGATTTTTAACGATAAGTATTTCTTCCTGGCAATCAAAAATACTTTTTTATTTGCAGTTGTCACGACAGTTGTAAAAGTAATATTTGCTGTGCTCTTGGCAGTTGCGCTGGTGAAGCCGCTTAAAACAAGGAGCGTGTTAAGAAGCGTTTTCTATATACCAAGTATACTAAGCGGTGTGGTAGTGGGACTTATCTTTACTTCGTTTTTTAAAGCCGATGGTATGTTTGATCAGATTCTGAGATTTTTTGGATATGGCGGCGATATTGTATGGCTTGGAAATGAAGCAACGGCTATGTGGTGTGTGATCTGGACCGATATCTGGAAAGGCACAGGATTTGCAATGATGATATTTATTGCAGGTTTACAGGGGATACCGACGGACTACTATGAAGCAGCAGCCATAGATGGAGCAACCGGATTTAAGCAGTTTTTCAGGGTAACGCTGCCCTTGCTGATTCCATCCTTTACCGTTGTAATTACATCCAGTCTGATTGCCGGATTGAAAGTTTTTGACAATGTCTATGTTCTGACAAATGGAGGACCGGGATTTGCAACGCAGGTTCTGGCAACATATGTCTACAAAAACTATTCTGCGGGATTTCTGGGCAAATCAAGTGCAATGAGTCTGATATTAACTGTGATTGTCTGCGTGTGCACCATAGGGCTGAACAAATTTTTAAGAAGTAAGGAGATCGAAGCATAATGGTAAAGAGAAAAGGAAAATTTAAATTAGCCATATTAGAAATTATGATAATCATAATTAGCCTGATCATTATAATTCCACTTCTGATCATGTTCTTCGGAAGTGTAAAGAACCAGGTGGAGGCAGCACAGTTTACCATTAGTCTGCCCAGTGAGTGGCACTTTGAAAACTTTGCATTTGTAATTGAAACAGGAAAAATTCTGGGATCATTTTTTAACAGTGTGGTTATTACAGGAAGTGCAACTGTAATCGGTGTTTGCTGTGCAGCAATGGCAGCCTTTGTAATTGCAAGAAAAAAGACAAAAGGGGGAGAAAATCTCTATAATTATTTTTTTCTGGGTATGATTGCCCCCATGCAGATTATAACCACTTATCTTATGCTGAATGTTCTGCATTTATCAGGTTCTTTTATAGGAATAATTCTCATATACGTGTCAATTAATCTGCCTTTTAATACATTTTTATTTACCAGTTTTATATCGGGAATACCAAAAGAGATCGATGAGGCGGCAAATGTAGACGGCTGTGGAATCTGGCGTTTATTTTTCACCATTATTATGCCATTGCTCAAACCGGTGATTGCCACGAGCAGTGTTATTTTTGCAATGAATGTGTGGAATGATTTTCAGCTTCCGCTGTATTTTTTAAACAGTCCGTCAAAATATACCATGCCACTTACAATTTATAATTTTTATGGAAAATATTTTAGTAATTGGAATTATGTGTTTGCTGATATGGTACTTACTGCAATCCCTATTTTGATTGTTTACCTGATTGCGCAGAAGTATATCGTAGCGGGTATGACGGCCGGTGCAGTAAAGGGTTGAATTGCATTAAGAATAAGTGATACGAAAGGATAGAAAAATGAAGGCGGTACAGGTGAAGCTGCAAAATTGTGCAGTTCAGGCAGGAATAGAAAGAATGCCTGTAATAAAGTGGGAATATAGCCAGAAAGATGCGGGGTATGAGCAGAAGGCATATCGTATGATAATCAGCGAAGGTACAAAAAAGGTATATGATTCAGGAACAGTATATAGCAGCCGGCAAAATGGATTGGAGGCAGATTTCCCGCTGCATACCCATAAAAAGTACCAAATCATTATTGAAATCACAGATAACACTGGTTATAAGGAAAAAAGTGACCCGGCGTATTTTATAAGCGGAATCTGTGGTCAGTCTGACTGGCGCGGGAAATGGATATCTAATATGACTAAGAAACCTTTTTTCACAGGGACGAGGTTCGATGTGGGAAAGGAGGTCAGTGCGGCTTACTTATCGGTCTGTGGTTTGGGGCAGTATGAAGCAGTCATAAATGAAAAAAAGGCAGGCAGTTCTGTTCTGAACGGCTCGTGGACAGATTTTCATAAGCAGGTACATTATCAGACTTATGATGTTACAGAGCATTTATGTTCCGGAGAAAACAACATTTCTATAGAGGTGGGAAATGGCTGGTATATTGCCGATACCTCAGAAGACAGACATTTTTATACCCTGAATCATCGCTATCAGCCATATGGTAAATATCTTACCTGTATGGTGCAGATGACAATCTATTTTGCAGATGGAAGTCAGAAGAATGTATGTTCAGATGGAAACTGGTGGACAGCACCAAGTCCAGCATTGCTTGCAAATGTTTATGGCTCAGAGGATTATGATGCGGGGAAATGGAGCGGATACAGTGAATTGTATCATCGGACTGGGAAAGAGAAATCAGTGGAAATGAAGGAGGAAGATCTTCCAGGAGGACACCTCACCCCAATGTTATATCCCCCGGTAATAGTTAAAAAAATTTATGAAACACGGAAGATTACAGAACAGGGAAAAAATTGTTATGTATTTGATCTTGGTCAGAATATGTCCGGTCAGTTTGAAATTCATGTAAAGGGAAAGAAAGGTCAGAAAATAAAGATCACGCCTGTTGAGAAGATAAATGCAGAAGGAAAGTGTGAGAAAACAACAGAAACCTGGTGCAATTATATCCTGTCCGGCGGTGGAGAAACAGAGATCTGGCGTCCGAAGTTTTCGTATGCAGCCGGAAGATGGATTATGGTTGAGGGGGTAACAAGAGAACATGATAATGACGTTCTGCCCTGCATCATTGATGTAAAAGGTTATTTTGTAACGTCAGCGGCTGAAGATACGGGATTTTTTTCCTGCTCTGACAGACGGTATGAACAAATACATGATCTGGTAAAAAGGGCAGTGGAAAGCAATCTGAACCATATACATACAGACTGCCCCTCCATAGAAAAACTTGGGTGGCTGGAACCAAACCATCTGATGGGTCCTTCGATCATGTATCTCAAAAACGTGGATACCCTGTGGGAAAAAATTTCCGCTGACATGAGAGCGGCACAATATGAGGATGGGGAGAGAGATCGGGACACCGGCTGTTTTCCTCATGAATACTCAGCCGGGCTTATTCCATCCATAGCGCCAAGATATGCGAAATTTATTACGGACTGCGGGGAAGGCAGCTTCTGGGATATTATTCCCTGGGGCAGCAGTATTCTGTTAGCGGCGGATATCCAGAATCAATTTTATGGAAATAGCAGAGTGATCAGAGAAAACTATGCGGCAGCTAAAAAATATGTTGATTACCAGTATCAGAAATATCAGGATTATCCTTCTATTTATCATCATTCCGGCAGTGAACATTTTATACGTCACGGACTGGGGGACTGGGGAATCCAGCAGAACAAAGGAGAATGCCGGGAGAATCTGGAGACAGCATTTTTATTTAAAGATCTCTGCCTGCTTTCCGAATTTTCCTTTATTAACGGAGACAGGGAAGCGGGAGTGGAATATCAGATGAAAGCTTCCGAAGTGAGGGATGCTTATAATAAAGCGCTTTTGAAATACGATGAAGCCAGTGACCAATGGTTCTACGATGCTTTTGATTGCAAAGATAAAAAGATAACTCAGGCAAATCAGGCAATCCCATTGTATTTTGGCATGGTGCCTGAAGATAAGAGAACCCCGGTGGAGAAAAGCTTACTGCAGGTTACCGGGAAAGGCAGATTTTGTTCAGGAGAAATCGGACTGCGCTTTATATTCAGAACTCTTGCCGGCCTTGGAAGGAATGATCTGATACAGGATATGATAATGCAGGAGGAGCATCCCAGTTACTACAGGTTTATCCAACAGGGAGAAACAACACTGCCGGAATTCTGGCGGGATGATGCCAGAAGCAGGAACCACGACATGATGGGACAGATTGTGGAATGGTTTTACAGTGAAGTGGCAGGCATTACATCAAAAGATGGTTTTGGCAGCATTCGTATTGCGCCCCAGCTTGTGAAAGATCTAAAATGGTTAAACTGTGAATATCATGCAATAACAGGAAAGATACAGGTTCGTTGTGAAAAAAGAGCAGAAACCTGTTATATGGCAGTTACGGTTCCGGTTAATACACATGCTGTGATCCATCTACCCCAAATATATGACAACATGGTTTATACCTGCAGCCAGCCGGATGTCCACGTTCAAAACGGTGTCTGCCATGTTCCGGGGGGAGTTTATGAGTTCTGGTCTCATCATTGAGACAATCTGAGCTTCGGTGCCATAAGGTGCCATAATTGAAAGAAATTGATAGCCTTGTTATTATATTTATCCAGCATCCATGAACAGCTTTTGTTCATGGATGCTTTTTCTGTTGTATTGGGGTTTAGGTGATGAATGACGCTTTGTAGATGTAGGGCTTACCGCAGAACTGGCAGTTTCTAACCTTCCTGGAGCTTTTCACGACTATGAGGGCAGCAGATGGTGTTACTTTGCTTTCTGACGCAGAACACAGACGATACAGGGGTTGTACTATTTCAGATAATTAGATATAATATGATAAAGGCGGTTTTCTTGTATACATAATAAGATAAATTATATCTACGGAGGCAAAAGATGATTAGAACAATGGAAGAAAGTAGTATGAAATCTCAGAATATCACAGATGATTTTCGGGTTGGTATTGTAAAATGCAGGAAGGATGAGTATCTTTCCATTAAAGAAGTGAATAAGGGATTTCTCAGACTATTCGGATATAAAGTTGCGGATTTGGAAGAATGCTTTGGCAGTGGGCTGGTTAACATCATTCATGCTGATGACAGGCAAAAATTACTGCTGAACATTAAAGAATCAAATCAGAATAAAGATAGAATTGTCTGCTGCTGCCGTATGGTCTGTAAAGATAGAACCTATCTGTGGGTACAGTATTTCGGACAGAGTATCAAAGATGTAAGCGGGGAAGAGATCATACTTGGAATGATCACAGAGAGGATCATGGATCAAGAGGAAGCGAAAGGATTCCTTCACACCAAGTGTGGAGTCGGTCCTTTCCTTAAGGATTTAGACGTGGCTTCAGAACAGTCAGAAGTCATGATTTTTGAGTGGGACGTAGTCACGGATACCATGGCATATTCCAGTGATTTTCAAAACAGTGCACATATAATCCGTGAAATAAGCAGTCATCTGGTGTCATCACATTATATTCATCCCGATGATAAAAAGGTATTGATGAATCTACGCGAAAGTGTAAAGCAGGGGAAATTATATTCAACTTCAGAATTTCGTATCCGGAACGAGAAAAATGAGTACATCTGGTATCGGATTCATGCGATCACACAATATGACAGTGATGAAAAACCTGCCAAGGCGGTAGGGATGATGTTCTGCATTAATGAGGAAATGCAGGTAATAGAGCAGCTGCGCGCCAGGGCAGAACGAGATGTACTGACCGGGCTTTATAACCGGGAAGAGACGGAAGAGAGGATCAAACGGCATTTGCAGGGAAAACCGGCTAATTCTTGTGCGCTGTTGATGATAGACACCGATAATTTCAAACAGATAAATGATACGAAAGGACATATGCTTGGTGATGTAGTTCTCTCAGAGCTGGCAGCCTCGATGAAGAACCGCATGAGAAAAAGCGATATCGTAGGGAGAGTCGGCGGAGATGAGTTCATCATATTTATGAAAGATATCGCATCAAGGGAAGCTGCCAGTAAAAAGACGGAAGAATTACTGCAAGGGTTCAGCCATCTGTTTAAAAATGAGAAGATGGCGGTTCAGATTACCTGCAGTATTGGAATTGCTGTATACCCGGAAGATGGGAATGAGTTCAAAACATTATACCGCCATGCTGATCAGGCATTATATCAGGCAAAAATCCAGGGTAAGAACCAATATGTGATGTACGACTATCAGCACTCATATCAGATTGAGGAAGCAGGTTATTCAAACCTTGTCACTGCTATCGATTCTGAGATAAAGTCATCAGGGCAGCAAAGTAATGTTTTATCTGATATCTTTAAAATACTCTATAGAACGGAGGATACAGAACAGGCAATTAATCTGACCCTGGAGATTGTTGGAAGGCGATTTGATGTGAGCCGCGCCTATATTTTTGAATCTACAGAGGATGGAAAATATCATTCGAATACTTATGAATGGTGCAATAAAGGAATTAATCCGGAAATGCAGAATCTTCAAAATATAGATGCCAGCGAGGCTGGAGATTACAAGACAATGTTTGACGATAATTCTATTTTCTACTGCAGGGACACCCATTTGCTGCCCACCACACAAAGGGAGCTGCTGGAAAAGCAGGGTATTTATTCTACGCTGCAATGTGCATTCTGGAAAGAAAAGGAATTTGCCGGATTTGTAGGGTTTGATGAATGCACAGGTTTACGTCTGTGGACCCGGGAGGAAGTTGATGTACTGTCTATGGTTTCCCAAATGCTGACGACCTTTCTGCAGAAAAAAAGGGTAATGGAGCGGAATGCAGAAATGGAATTACAGATGCGTACCATACTCGATTCCCAGTCCTCCTGCATTTATATCGTAGAGAAGAATACTTTTGCACTCCTATTTTTAAACTCAAAGGCAAAGGAGTTTCGACAGGGTATCCGGCAGGGAGAATGCTGTTACAGTGTATTATTTGATAAAAAGGAACCCTGTGGGTTCTGCCCGCTCCTTGAGGACCGGGTGTGGGAAGGTAAAATGGCAGAGGACAGTATACATTCAAAAATACATGCATCTTCCACGAAATGGTTTGGAAAGGAGGCATATCTTGTTTCATTCCGAATTGAATCGAATGCAGCATTACTCCATACCCGGCAGGATATGGAACATCATATTACTGCGGAAAAAAGTATCGTGGATTGTATCCAATGTCTGACTTCCTCCGAGTATCTGGAAGATGCCATTGAATACGTTCTCGAAATTGTACAGGATTATTATCAGTCGGACAGGGTATACATTATTGAGATAGATGAATCAATGGGAGTGGTAAGCAATACTTATGAGATTTGTGCAGAAGGGGTTGAGCCCCAGATTAATATGCTGCAGAACGTTCCCCTTGAGGCGATTACTTTCTGGATGGAGCAGTTTGAATTAAAAGATTACATTAACATAGAAAATGTTGATGAACTGGGAGATGAACGCCACCTGGAATTTGAGATATTAAAAGAGCAGGGAATCAATAGCCTTATGGCGATACCCCTCTATGTAAAGGGGGAGATGAAAGGCTTTTTAGGAATCGATGATCCGAAGATACACAAGGAAAACTTTTACTATCTGAAGGAACTCAGCTATTTTCTTGAAAATGAGATTTCAAAAAATTCACTGAAAAAGAAATTGGTTAAAATGAGCTATCAGGATTCTATGACGGGACTGGAGAATCGAAATAGCTATATGACATATTGTGATGATTTTTTAGAAAGCCATCCCGCTCCGGTAGGTGTGGCATTCATGGATATCAACGGATTGAAAAAGCTGAATGACTTAAAAGGACATCTTTGCGGGAATATGCTGATTAACCATATCGCAGAGAAGATGAAAGAATTTTTTCCAAAGGAGCGTTGCTTTCGGCTTAGCGGGGATGAATTTTTAATTGTTACGCAATCCATGTCTTATGATGAATTCCGAAAACAATTAACCGGTTTGACAGAAAGCCTGACGGAAGATGGACACAGTTCAATAGCTATAGGAACAACCTGGAGTGATGTGGAGGCCGACCTGATTGATTTGGTGAATAAAGCGGATCGGCTGATGTATATTAACAAACAGGATTATTATAAGGAAACAAAAGATATCTCAGTTACAAAGATCCCTTTACTTCGGGGGCTGTTGGAGTCTATCCTGAATAACGAATATCTGATTTATCTCCAGCCGAAGCTTAATGTACAAACGGGGAAAATAGACAGTGCGGAAGTCCTGGTACGTTATCGGGAAAAGGATGGCACGATCTCTTCCCCTGCTAAATTCATACCAATGCTGGAAAGTGAAGGATTAATCTCAAATATAGACTTTTTTGTGATGGAAGAAGTGTGCAGGCTGCTGACTAAGTGGAAGGCTGCGCACTTATCAGACATGAAATTAGCAATCAACTTTTCCAGAATCACCCTGTTCGATCATCATTTTTTAAAACAATTCCAGGATATCTTTGAACGATATAGCTTAAGGCCGGGGCAACTGGAGGTGGAAGTGACGGAAACCCAGGAAACTTTGAATAAGAAGCTGATGGCACGATTACTGGATGAACTTAGTAATCGGGGATTTCGTATTGCTTTAGATGATTTTGGGGTCGAGTATTCTTCTTATGAATTTTTGCTCATGGCAAATTTTAATCTTCTGAAGATAGACAAAGGCATTGTTCAAAGGTACGGAGAGACAGAGAAATGCGAAACTTTAATGAAACACATCGTTGATATGGGGCATGATCTTGGCATCAGCTGCTGTGCTGAGGGTGTGGAGACGGAAGAACAATTTCACTTTATAAAATCAATTGGCTGCGATTATATACAGGGGTACCTGATTGGGAAGCCGGTATCTATAGAGCAGTTTGAAATCAGATATTTGGAAAAATAAAAACTATGGTGTGCCAGGCTTTTCGAAGCCTGGCATTTTAAATTCCCCCGGTAAAAAAAATCCCCCTAAACAAGTAAAATACCTCCTCACAGTTTGAAGCAAATGATTGCTATAATGTGATTATATAAAGTTTCCGGAATCAGAAGTATGAAGTACCCTGAGAGATCAGTCTTAAAAAATGGAAACTTATAGAAGGAGGAACAAGGATGAAGAAAAAGATTTATGGTTTGAAACGCTGGCTCGCATTGACGCTGGCAAGCTCATTAATCTGTACCCTGGTGCCGGACATCGACACACTGGCAGCTGCTTCCGGGCCCAATGCAGAGGAGGGAGCCGTGACACAGGGGGCTGCAGAGGAACCCTGGATTGCATCACCTTATGTTAATGAGAAAGGAGAAGTGGTAGAAGGGCTTGAAAATGCAGTCAATGGAAAGCGCCATTGGCTGGAAACGGATGAATCTCTGCCGGTTACAGTGACGGAGGATAGTGGTAGCATTACAATTGGAAACAGCATTGTTGAACGCCGCTTTCAGCTTCCCGGGGAAGGCGGAACTGAATTTTACACAGACAGCTACAAAAATCTGTATATCGATAAAGAGATGATGGATGGGGAAACAGTAATGCCGGAAATTTATCTCGGATTATATGATAAACCTTACCGGGAGGTATACAGTGATGAAGGAATCAAAATACATAGGGATTCAATTGCATCTGCGGACAATACGATAGAGATACCGGACAGCTGTATCAAAGTGGATCCGGATTACTACTATGTAGGAGGAACCCAAAATAACAACACCTTTGTGTTTGACGGATATACAATCAGCGAAAGCTGTGAAAAGCCCTTTGAATGGACTTCTAGCGAAATCTTCGGAGATCCGGCGGCGAAGGAGTGGCCGCCGAAAGGAAAACACCTGGAGTTTAATTTTTCAGCACCAGACTCATTTCCGGAATCCTATCAGGGAATAAAAATAAAAATTATCTACGAAATGTACGACAATATCCCCGCAATGAAAAAGCGTGTGGAGATCGTAAATGAAGGAGACAGCCAGATTATGATTGGGCGGCTGGCACCGGAAGTAATCAATGGAAATCAAAATATGGATGATCTGCTGGCTATGGAAACCACATACACCTGCGGAGATCAGAGCACACTTCCCATTAACCGCCCGCTTCCCTGCAAATGTGACCTGGAAAAAGAGGGAAGCCCATTTCTGGGACTTCAGGATATCACCCACAGCTGTTATGAAGTCGGGCCGGCTTACGAACTGGCAAAGGGAGAATCCATGATCGGGTTTGATACCTATGAATTCGTACACAGCACCTACTGGTTTGAATTGAAAATGCGGGAACGTCTTGGTATTTACCGCACACTGTTTCCGTGGATCACAGATAACCCGCTGACCCACCATAATACAGGGAGATTGACAAAGGAAGTCATTGATCATGCAGCAGAAGCTGAATTTGAAATGATCATACAGTCTTACAGTGCTCCGGATGAATCCAAACAGATGCTTGCCCGGGATCAGGCAACTCTGGATAAGTACAAAGAGCTGGTGGATTATGCTCATAGCAAGGGAATTGCAATCGGAATCTACCAGGCACAGTACACGAGAGGACAGTACAGCCAGAATAAGGAGTATGGTACAAACGCAGAAGGACAGTGGGGTGCCTCCATGTGTCTGGCATCCGCAGCCTTTGATGATTATTGGGATAATTTTAAAAATTTTGTACAGTATACGGGGTTGGACTGTGTGGAGATTGACGGTACCTATCCTGGAAACTACTGTAACTGCGGGGAACAGCACGTGAACAAGGATAAGGAAACGGATCCGGCGAATCCGTTAGATGCAGATACTGGAAAAGCATCAAAATACAAATTCCACAACGGTGTCTTTGATTCCCAGGTTAAGCAGTGGGAAAACGGAGTCCGCATGATGTGTGCAGAATTCCGTGATATGGGTGTATTTGTAAAAGTGCCTGCATGGTATTACTTAAACGGCGCCAACAAATGCGGTATCGGATATGAAGAGGCAGCCTGGAGCCAGCCGAGACAGGAGCAGCTGCTGTATGGCCGTCAGCTTATGCATAATGCTTCCTATGGCAGAACAATGTCCATGAGCTGGTCTCATGTACCGTTTGCAGAATATCACGGCGGCGGCGGGGACGCAGCGTTCCAGCCTTTCAAAGAGAAGAAGGAGGACTATAACTGGGTGATCGCCCAGAATATAGGGAACGGAGTCAATTCTGATTTCCGGGGACCGGCATTATTTGACGATGGAACACAGGATATTCTGAACAAGTGGGTAGAATTTTACAAACGTTACCGTGGGATTGTAAACTCCGATATGGTTCATATTTCCCAGGCAGCCTATGATGCTGCAGGTACCAACCGGCAGCGTGGCGTTAAAATGGATACTTTATACCATGTCAATGCAATGAATGATGGGGAAAAGGGGCTCTTATGGGTATATAACCAGACCGATGAGAAGAAAACCGAAGTAATCAGTGTACCGATGTATTATACCGGGCTTGCAAAAGAACTGAATTATCCGCCGGTGCCGCTGAAAAATTCTATGGGTAAAAATGTCCACAGATATGGCGCTTATCCGCCGAACTACAGCTGGCTTCCCCAGTCTGAACCGAATTACAGACAGCCGGATGCCCTGGCTGGTGATTATGGGCAGGCAGTCTTTATGCGTGAAGGAGTTCAGGAGAAAGTATTGTCCATTGACTCTAACGGAAATGCACAGCTGGAAGTGACTTTGCCTCCTATGAGTTTTACTTATTATAGTATTTATAATTCTGAGGAAGCGCCAAAAGTCAGCCTGGAGGTTGGAAAGGTGACCGGACTGACCGCTCAGGAGGCAACCGAAAATTCGGTAGTGCTTGACTGGGATAAAGATGTTGCCTTTAAGATGATCGAAAACGGTATTGAAATTGAAAAGCCGACAGTTACGGTTGACAGCTATATGGTATACAGGGACGACGAGCTGATCGCACAGACTATGGAAAATACATACGAAGACACTTCCCTGGCGGAGCAGAAGAACTATGTTTATACGGTAAAGGCAGTCGCAAAAGGTGTAGAAGGCAGCTTAAGTGATCCGGTTTCCGTAGATACAAAAGCAGATAACAATGCACCCCAGGTTACAAAAGTGGAAGCGAGAAGTGATACGGTCATTGAAGTTCTATTTAATGAGGCAGTAGATACTAAGACCGCAGAAAATATCGGAAATTACAGTGTCTCCGATGGCATCAGTGTGAAGGAGGCCCGGGTTGAGGAAGCGAAGGTTACGCTGACGACAGATACACTTTCCATGCTGCAGCCGTACACCATAAAGATAGAAAATGTCTGTGATGCTTCTGCGGCAAAGAACCAGATGGAAGTACACAAACAGAAAATTATCTACGGCTACATTGCCAAGTTTGGATTTGAAAAAGCAGGTGAAGGGCTGATTACGGATGCGTTCGGCAATTATACCGGAAAAGCCAATAATATGGAAACACTGGAGCAGACCTACGGCTCCGCAGCAAGACTGAAAGAAGAAAAAACTTCTTATGGTAATCTGGGAAGCGGACTGCTAAAGGGGATGGACCAGTACTCTATGAGCCTTTGGTTTAAGACTGATTCAGAGAAAAAACAGATTTTACTGAGCCAGGGGCAGGAAGGAATTCCGGCAGACGATCTGACACTTACGGCGGAGACGGGAAGCCTGAGCTTCCATGCCAGTGATGCAGACAGTAAAGAAGTTGCACTCAGCGGCGGAAATGTTCTCCCCGGAAAATGGAATCTGGCGGTGGTTGTAAGAGACGGACAAACGTTTACGCTTTATTTAAATGGGGAAGCTGTGGACACGAAGACAGCTGACATTGGTGTAAATGACACCCAGAATGCTTTACTGGCCGGTGCCATGAGGAATAATGCAGGCGGTGACCGCGTGAACTATTTCAGCGGCGATATCAGCGAAATATCATTATATAATGTATCTCTGCAACAGTCAGACGTAACACTTTTGGAGCAGTCGGGATTCGTTGCGTTCAGTGCAGCTGCGGACTCAGCTAAGTCATTGGATGAGCGCCTTTACACGGAGGAGAGCTACAAACCGCTTGGAGATATCATTCAGGAGATTGACAAAATGGATCCGGTAAGCATAATGCCGGCGGAGATTGTTGATTTGATGAAACGTATGCAGGAAGCGATGAATGGTTTAACTCTAAAAGACAGCAATAAGTCGTTAACGGCACTCTACCATATGGACGAGGCTAAGGGAGATGTTATTTCCAATGCGGTGCAGGGTTATAATGCCGGGTTCATAAATGGACAGTATATGCGTATAGCTACACCTTTCGGACGTGGTGCCTATATGTATGAAAAAAATCAGAACTATATCTCCATTCCGGATTCTCCCATTGCAGGGCTGGATACGTTTAGCGTACAGGGATGGTTTAAGCCCCAGTTATTTTTAGACAATGAGGTTACGGATACCGAAGATGATTTTACCCATGTCAGAGGAACTCCAAAACAGGTACTGCTGTCAGATCAGGGCGGAAATATGGTGCTTTCACTTCAACAGAGAAAACTGGTTCTGGAAGTTTCAGACGGCGCACAGACGCAAACTCTGAAGTCCGCAGATGAATTTGCAATGGAACAGGTAACAGGCGGAGAATCCCGTCAGGCATGGAACCATTTTGCAATTACCCGCAGCAAAGATACCTTTACCCTCTACTTGAATGGAAATAAAATGGGAGAGGTCTCCCAGCAAGGTGTTGACACAGGAAAATCCTTAATGATAGGTGCGAAGGAAAATGATGAAAAGGTCAGAGAACTCCAGTACAACGGCCTGGTGGATGAATTTGCTTTCTATAGTACAGCGCTTGGACAGGATGATATAAATGCTTCAGCAGAGGCAATTCCGTTCCGGAAATCAGAGAGGGAAAACCTTGCGCTGAATAAGACACTGAACAGTGACGGAATGACAGATCCAAAAAGGCTGAATGATGGTAAAGTATTGGATTATGCAAGTAAGGATACTCCCTGGACGGCACGTTCCAATGGTACATCGGATGGTCTGAAATACCAGATTGATCTGGAGGCTTTGTATGACATTGATACGGTTTCCCTTACACAGTTCTTCCGCAATTATAATAATGAAGAATTGAGAAGATATCGGGATGTGGTAATTCAGATATCCACAGACAAAGATTTTGCACCTGAAAATACAACAACAGTCCTCAATACCGATTCGGATAACAGTATGGGGTATGGGGCAGGTACCGATCAGACTTTCTATAGCTTTGAATTAGGCAATGATTTGATTCTTGATAAACCGGTAACGGGACGATATGTACGCCTGATAAACAGCGGATTCTATGGACTTAGCGGAAGCTATTCCGGATATGTTAATGTATCCGAGCTTGAGGTTTACGGCTCAAAGGCTGCAGCCAGACCGGAGATCAAGGTATCAGCTGATGACGTGAATCTGAAAGTTGCGGGAGACAGAGAATTTGTAAAAGTTACCACTGATCTGGATACAAACCTGGCCGATTTAACCGTTGAGTCCCAAAACGAAGAAATAGCAGCAGCAAACTGGAGTAAAGCGGATGGCCTGCAGATCAACGGAGTGGGAAAAGGGAACACGGATATTATAATAACGCATCCAAAGGACAGCAGTATCACAAAGGTTATTCACGTAACCGTTGAAGGTCTTGAGCCGGATGCTGTTATAAATGATGATAACGAAGCAATTGTGTATAACGGAAGCTTTACTTATTACAGCGGCAGGGGCGGTGATCCGGATGGCGTTACAGAGTATAACAGAGACATCCACTATGGAAATCTAACAGGTGATTCGGCAGAATATACCTTTACCGGAACCGGAATTGATATTATTACAACGGTTAATACCGATGGCTGTCTTCTGGGCATTACCATAGACGGAGAGGCACAGAATGATGTCAATACCCTGATCCCAAATGAAAGATATTTTAAACGGGCAAACCAGATGTGTGTATTCAGCAAAACGGATCTGTCTTATGGGGAGCATACAATACGACTGGAAAATAAAGGCGGAAATATCACAATAGATGCACTGCGCACCTATGCTGATGAGGACAAGATTGTGGATAAGACCCAGTTACAGCAGGTGCTGGAAACAGCAGAAGCTTATATTCCGGATGCTTATACAGAAGTGAGTTTTGCCGTACTGGAAGCTGCTATTGCAGAAGCAAAAGCGGTTTATGAAAATGAATATGCGGATCAGGACGCAGTAGATGAACAGATTGGAAAGCTTCAGGATGCAATTGCACAGCTGGAAAGTATATTGGCGGATCTGACGCAGTTACAGTCCTTATACAATGCAATTGAACAACTGGATACGAGTATCTATACAGAAGAAAGTGCAGCAGCATTGAAAGAAGCAATGAATAGAGCAGCCGAAGTTCTGAAAAAAGAAAATGCAACAAAGGCAGAAGCAGCCGAGGCTGAATCCGGATTGCTGGTAGCGTTGGCAGGACTGGATAAAGTGGAAACGGAGCCGGAACCGGAAACGGATAAATCACTGGCGAAAGCTTTATACAATGCATACAAAGAACTGGATCTGTCCGGTTACACAGATGACAGTGCAGCTGAATTCACAGATGCACTGGAGGCATTACAGATAATGATTGACAAAGAAGACGCAGCGCAGGAAGAAGTAGATGCAGTTATAGCAGATCTTCTGTCCGCAGCAACAGCACTTAAGGTACAGACGGAAGATCCGGAGGTACCGGAAATCGAGACAGACTTCTCGATGCTGAACGTTCTTTACTATGCATATGCCGGACTGGATACCGGAAAGTACACAAAAGAAAGTGCAGATGCTTTCCTTGCAGCACTTCATCATGCAGAGGTAGTACTGAATAACCCAGATGCAGACCAGACAGCAGTGGATGAAGCGGCAGCAGCACTGGCAAAAGCAGCAGCAGAATTAACAATAGAGCCGGAGACACCAGAGATCACAACAGATAAAGCGACTTTAAAAGTGCTCTATAGTGCCTATGCGGGACTGGACACAGCGAAATACACCCAGGCCAGTGCCAATGCACTGAAAGATGCCGTTGCCCGGGCGGGAGCTGTATTAAACAATGCACAAGCAACCCAGGAACAGATTAATCAGGCGGCATCCGGGCTGATGGCAGCAGCAACCGGACTGGAACTGAAACCGGTGAAACCGGAAGAGCCTCCCAAACCGGCAGCACCTGCACTGAAAAAAGGCCAGATACTTACTTATAAAGGAATCCGGTATAAAGTGACCAACCCAACACCGGGCAAAGCAACTGTATTAGTAGCCGGGGCTTCTAACAGGAATGTAAAGAAAGTAACTGTTCCATCAACGGTAACGTTAAAAGGAGTAAAATGCAAGGTAACCAAGATAGGGCAGAAATCCTTTAAGGGTTACAAGAAGCTGGAACAGATTACCATTGGTGCAAATGTGACTGCGATTGGACAACAGGCATTCTATGGAGACAGCAGACTGACATCTATTACCGTTAAATCAAAGGTACTGAAGAATGCATACAGCAAGTCACTGAAGGGAATTTCTTCAAAAGCAAAGATTAATGTCCCGAATTCAAAAGTGAAAGAGTATAAGAAAATATTTAAGAACAGAGGACAGAAGAGCAGCGTAGTAATTAAGTAAAATCAGTATCAGCAGCATCATAATCAGAAACAATGCCCTTTTCCCGGCAGAAAACGGTTTAACCGCAGCCGGGAGGAGGGTATTGCAGCAGAGAGAAAAAGGAGGCACATCATGAAACAAAAAGATACGAAAAAGATAATGGCACTTACCCTTGCAGCTGCAATGACATTTTCGGCACTGCCGGTGGAATATGCCAATGCGAAAGAGGCAGATCCCGTGCCGAAGACACCATTAATTCAGTTTGATATGGAAGTACTGAATGGAAGCAGCCTGACAAACCTTGCTAATGGAGAGGCAGTTGCGGTTACCGGAAATCCGAAGCTGGAAAAGGGGAAGGAAGGGGAAAATGCACTGCGTCTGGATGGGGATACCTATATCGATTTAGGAACCAGTTTTCAGCCGGAAAAGGATTACACGCTGATGGGATGGATCAAACAGGACCCGGGGGCTGCAGACGGGCAGGCTTTTGTATCCCGCAGTTACAGCAGTGTTATAGATGACCAGCTGGGAGTAATGTTAAAAAACGGTACGGTTATCCATGAGGTGTCTTTTAAGAAGGGAAGCGGCAATACAGATTATCAGGCTATCACCAGTCCTGGGGATGCACCTGCGGGAAGATGGAATCATATAGCAGTGATTCGCTCAGGACCGGAAGTAAACATTTATATTAATGGTGCTTTGGCACAGTCACAGGGGGGCCTGTCGGAAGAGGCATTTGCCGAAAACAGTAAAAATATGTATGTGGGAAGAGACTGCGATAAATCCGGAACACCGTATACACAGCACGCATATCGCGGATTAATGGATGATCTCCGTCTGTATGATACTGCGTTGGATCAGGAAGAGATAACAGAAATTTATGAAGCATGCCGAAATGGTTTTATTGTGGAAGAAGTCAGCAATGGAAGACTGGTGTTAAAGCTGGATAAAGAACCCCAGTCGGCACCGGATATTTCAGATTTCACCGTGGAATTTAAAGAAGGGGACAAGTATCTGCCGAACAGTCTGAAAAGTTGTGATTATGACCATGATACCCAGCAGGTAACACTTACTTTTGATGAATTAGAAAATCATACACAGGGAGATAAGATATTTTCCATAAGTATTACTTACCAGGATGATATGTTGACCGAACAACTGACCGTAGCTCCGGCGGGGGATAATCAGGTTCCAGAGGCAGTAACAGGTGGTGTAATCAACCTTTCCACAAAACTGGGAAATGAACCCCATGTAAAAGGAATGCTTGAGGTGAATTATGAATTTAATGATCCGGACGGTGATTCGGAAGGAGATACAAAATATCAGTGGTATGCATCCGATACAATTGACGGTGAATATGTACCCATAGAAGGAATCCGTACACGTACTGTGATCCTTCTGGATCAGTATGTAGGAAAATATCTGAAATGTGAGGTTACGCCTGCAGACTGCTATGGCAATGTGGGAGAGCCCAGGATGAGTGAGCCAGCCGAAGCACCGGTTCAGGCAACAAAAGGCAATCCTCTCACAGACTGGATGTATGAATCGGGTTATGGCGTGTCCCATCACTTTTTATCCAATTACTTTAACCTTCCTCATGTTTATTCCAGCCCGGAAGAAAAATGGGATAGGAACAGCATGACATGGGATGAGTTTGTAGGGCAGTTTGATGCCGAGGCATATGCAAAAGAGATTCACGACACCGGAGCGAAATTCGTGATTCTTACCGTAGGGCAGAACTCGGGCAGCTACTGTGCTCCAAACCTGGTATACGATCAGTATATGCGTGAAGCAGGCCTGCTTGGCGAAGGTGAGGCTAATCCAAAAACAGTTTCTATGGAGAATGACCTTCCGATGCGTATTGCGGATGCATTGGAGAAGTATGATATTAATTTAATTCTGTATCTGCCTTCTAATCCTCCTCACAGTGCCAGCTGGGATGAAACAGGTACACCAAACGGCTATGGATATTTTTCTGATTACCTGGTAACGAAAAAAGTATTTGACTATACTCCGGGAACAGATGGTATTCCAAATCAGAGATCCAGGAAAGTGCTTTCTGAAATGGTTGAATGGTGGTCCCTTCATTATGGGGAGAAGATATCCGGCTGGTGGTTCGATGGCTGCTATCCATGGGGAATTCTTCAGAGTCAGATGGACATGAGCCTGGAGTACAATCTTTCTACTTTGGCAAATGCTGCAAAAGCAGGCAATCCATACAGCATTGTTACCTTTAACCAGGGACTGGATGTTGGCTGGGCATTTAACAAGAGTAATCCTTACCAGGATTACACGGCAGGAGAGTCACAGGGGTTGGATACGTTTCCGGTAAAAGGACGCTGGGCAAAA
This sequence comes from Robinsoniella sp. KNHs210, assembly GCF_000686105.1. Lineage (NCBI taxonomy): Bacteria > Bacillati > Bacillota > Clostridia > Lachnospirales > Lachnospiraceae > Robinsoniella > Robinsoniella sp. KNHs210. The sequence continues at coordinate 357,698 of NZ_JMLZ01000001.1, read as the reverse complement.
GACAGCACAGACTGTCAGAATTTCATGTTTGGTCCGATTGGAAACCGGGATAACTGGTCGGCAGGCTGGGGCTGCAGCGGCACTTCACGTACCGAAGAATTCATGATAAATGCAATCAAGAATGGAATGGGAAATGATTATGCCATGGGATTTGATACCAAAGTAAATATATTTGGACATCTGGATCCTGATCAATACCAGCAGCTTGTGGCAGTGAAGGATGCAATCAGAGGCGGGGATGAAATCCCGGCAGACCTGATACAGCTGCAGTCATTATATGACGCAGTATTACAGATGAATATGGATATCTATACAGAAGACAGTGCAGCTGCCCTAAATGAAGCAATGGGTATTGCATACGCTGTCCTTCAAAAAGAAAATCCCACTAAGTCAGAAGCCGCAGATGCAAAGTCCCGGCTGCTGGTAGCGATGGCGGGACTGGAGAGGATAGAAACAGAGCCGGAACCGATAACAGATAAATCACTGGCAAAAGCATTGTACAGCGCTTATGGGAAACTTGATCTGTCTGGATACACAGAAGAAAGCGCGGCAGCATTTGCGGACACACTGGAAGCATTACAGCTGATCATTGAAAAAGAAAATGCAGCTCAGGAGGAAGTGGACAGTTCCATAGCGGATCTTCTGGCTGCGGCCGCAGCATTGAAAGTTTTACCGGAAGAACCTGCGGAACCAGAAGTTAAGACAGACTTCTCTATTCTGAATGTACTTTACCAGGGATATGCCGGACTGGATACCGGAAAGTATACTACAGAAAGTGCAGAGGCTTTCCTTGCAGCACTTCATCATGCAGAGGAAGTACTGAATAACCCAGATGCAGACCAGACAGCAGTGGATGAAGCGGCAGCAGCACTGGCAAAAGCAGCAGCAGAATTAACAATAGAGCCGGAAACACCAGAGATCACAACGGATAAAGCGACTCTAAAAGTGCTCTATAGTGCCTATGCGGGACTGGACACAGGGAAATACACCCAGGCCAGTGCCAATGCACTGAAAGATGCCGTTGCCCGGGCGGGAGCTGTATTAAACAATGCACAAGCAACCCAGGAACAGATTAATCAGGCGGCATCCGGGCTGATGGCAGCAGCAACCGGACTGGAACTGAAACCGGTGAAACCGGAAGAGCCTCCCAAACCGGCAGCACCTGCACTGAAAAAAGGCCAGATACTTACTTATAAAGGACTCCGGTATAAAGTGACCAACCCAACACCGGGTAAAGCAACTGTATTAGCAGCCGGGGCTTCCAACAGAAATGTAAAGAAAGTAACTGTTCCATCAACGGTAACGTTAAAAGGAGTGAAATGCAAGGTAACCAAGATAGGGCAGAAATCCTTTAAGGGTTACAAGAAGCTGGAGCAGATTACCATCGGTGCAAATGTGACTGCGATTGGACAACAGGCATTCTATGGAGACAGCAGACTGACATCTATTACCGTTAAATCAAAGGTACTGAAGAATGCATACAGCAAGTCACTGAAGGGAATTTCTTCAAAGGCAAAGATTAATGTTCCGAATTCAAAAGTGAAAGAGTATAAGAAAATATTTAAGAACAGAGGACAGAAGAGCAGCGTAGAAATTAAATAAAATCCAGCAGAACAAGCTAGTACAGCATTGCGCAATGCTGTACTAGCTTGTTCTGCGTTGTATGTTGTGAATACAGCGGTGGGCAGAAAAACGGTTTCTCGCTGAGCCTATGTAAAAAAAATCCACCCATACATGTCAAGTCTGTGTATTCCTTAAACACGGGTTGGCTGATAGAATAAAGACATAACAAAACAACACGAAAAGGTGAAGGAGGAAATATAATTATGAAAGCAAGAACAAGAAAAATAACAGCACTGTTAGCAGCAAGCTGTATGAGCGTCGGCCTACTGGCAGGATGCGGGGGTTCCGGAGAAACTGTAGCAACAAAAGGAGAAACAGGAAAAGAAACAGCAGAGGCATCCACGGAAAAAACCGAAGGAAGCACGGCTGGAAATACAGAATCAGATACCGCGGCTGCGGATGCAGGCAGTGAAGCAGGCAGCGAAGGGACAGCTGAAAGCACCGGAAAATCCATTACCCTGATGGCATCCCAGAACTGGGTAAAGGATATTGACAGAGAACTGTATAAAAAATTCCAGGATAAAACAGGAATCGAAGTAAAGGTTCTTGTGACTCCGGACAACGGTTATGATACCCTGCTTGGCACTTCACTGTCAGGAGGAAGTAATGCAGTGGACATGTTTATGTATGCGGCAGGTTCCAGTATGGTATCAGCGGGAATACAGGATGTAGCGGTAGATCTTTCCGGAGAATCCTGGACAGCAGACATGGAAGACTGGGCAAAAACCGCTAACAGTTATTCGGATAAAGTGATTGGATTTAGTACATGGGGCGTAGATTATGAAGGTATTTTATATAACAAGACCCTGTTCGAAGAAAATAAATGGGAAGTTCCTACTACATGGGATGGCTTTATGGCTCTTTGTGATCAGATTAAGGAAAAGGGAGTGATGCCGCTCTATGAAAGTATCAATGGTGTATGGCATGCACAGAGCTGGGTATATGGTCTGACACCGGCAATGTATGAAGAAAAACCAGATTTTCCGGCTTACCTGAACGAAAGCGCTGACAATAAATTTGCAGACATAGCATGCTTCAAAAAAGGTCTGGAGCAGATTGAACAGTTAATTTCCGCAAAAGACGGCGGGGAGCCTAAATACTATACCAATGATGGACAGTCAGAGGATTTCTTCGGAAGTTATCCATCTCTACAGAACCGTGAAACAGCAATGATGTTTACTTATTCCGCTTATGCGGCAGAACTTGCGGCAAACGGCAGCACAGACGAATGGGGAATGTTCCCGGTTCCATTACTGGATAACCAGACCGGTGTATCCAATGGCGGCGGTGTATCCAAATTTATCAATAAAAACAGTGACAATATTGAAGAGTGCAAAATGCTCCTGAATTTCCTGGCTGAAAAAGAAAACCTGGAAGCGTATTATGCAGCACGTACAGACCTGGTAACTGCTGCATTCAAAAATGTTGACAGTGTAAGCACAACAACTGCTACCACAGATATGCTGGAACGCAGCAAAAAGACACCGGAAGTTATGTTCATCAAAGATGTATTATATTTTGACAGCAATGTTTACCAGTACATACAGGGGTTTGCGGAAGGCACATGTACGGTAGACCAGTTTATTGAAAACTGTGACAATTATCGTGCGGAGATGTTTGAAGTGGCAGCCAGCGAAGCTGCTCAGTAGGGACATAATGATGGAGTGAAATTGAAAAATTTCACTCCATTCTTAAAAAATCAGGAAAACAAAAAGAGAGGAATCAACAGTGTATAATAAAAAAATTTATAAGAGTTATTTCACGGTTCCTGCAGTTGTGGTTTACACCCTGCTCTTCATGGTTCCAGTGGTACTGAATTTTTACTTTTCACTAACGGATTGGAATGCATTAAAAATCAGTGGAGAAACTGCAAGATTCATCGGTTTTAAAAATTTCCAGAAAATTTTCCAGAATCCGGAACTGCTGTCAGTAATCGGCAGGACTGTACTGTTTGCGGCAGTGACGACCATATTTAAAAATGTAATTGGATTTGCTTTAGCACTTGCATTTAATGAAGGAATGAAGACAAAAAATGTATTAAGAGCAGTATTCTTTCTGCCGGCAATGTTGTCACCCTTAATTATTGGTTTGATTTTCGGATCTATATTTATGAAAGCAGGATTTGCCAATCAATTACTGAGTGCCATCGGGCTGGACAACTTAAGCAGGGCCTGGCTTACTACAAAGGAGACGGCGCTTGGTACCACGATGTTTGTAGAAATCTGGAGACAGGTCGGATTTAACATGGTAATTTACCTTGCAGGACTTCAGCTGATTGATAAAAGTTACTATGAAGCGGCTGCCGTAGATGGTGCCAATGGATTACAGAAGATGCTTTATATCACCATTCCAAGGATTATGCCATCTTTTATCATTAATCTGTTGCTGAACTTATCTCAGGGATTAAAAGCCTTTGATATTATCTTTGTACTGACAGGCGGTGGACCTGCGGGATCCACAGAACTTATCAATACATTGGTATTCAAAGAGTTTGGAAAAGGATTATATGGAATGTCGGCAGCATATGGGGTTATTGTATTTATTATAACAGCAATTTTTGGAATTGCGGTCCTGAGGATTAAGGACGGCAGTGATGATTAGGAGGGAACAAATGAATACTAAGAAGAAAGCAAATATGTTATTGATCGCAAAGGAAATATTCTTCTGGGTACTGGCACTGATTGTCATCGTTCCATTCCTGATTGTAATCTTTAACGCATTTAAAACAAAACCAGAATCAATTAATATGGAATTAACGCTTCCTGCAAAGCTTCATTGGGAAAACTTCAAAGAAGTGTGGGTGACCGGAAACATTCCGCGGTCCTATTGTAATAGTTTTATTATCAGTATCACCTCCGTAACCGTATCTGTTTTATTTTCTTCTCTGTGTGCTTTTGTATTAAGCAGGAGCAGAACCAAATGGAATAAAATTCTTTATGTATATTTTGCCATGGGATTAATGTTTCCCGTCAGCATGGTAACAATTGTGAAGGTGCTGCGGGTATTGCACTTATATAATAGTTTAGCAGGTGTTATTATATTATTCATAGCTTTGATTCTACCAATGAGTATTTTCCTGTTTTATGGATTTGTATCCGGGATACCAAAAGAATTGGATGAAGCAGCGGTCATAGATGGTGCAGGGGCTTTTCGGGTGTTCTTTCAGGTCATTTTTCCACTGCTGAAACCGGCAGCTGTAACCGTGTTCATGATTAACTTTCTGAACACCTGGAACGACTTTACCGTTCCGCTCTATGTATTACCGGATCCGGACAAAGCAGTCATTGTCCAGCAGGTATATAATTTCTATGGAACGTATACAGCCAATTGGAATTTGGTAAGTGTGACCATATTGTTTGCAATATTACCAGTCATGGTGGTTTATCTGGTTGGTCAAAAATTTATTATCTCAGGCATGGTGGCCGGAGCAGTGAAGGGTTAGGAGGAAGTGTAACAATGATAACAGCAATTTTGATTGGAGCAGGACAAAGAGGCGCTTTCGTTTACGGGGAATATGCTAAGAAGCATCCGGAAGAATTCAAAGTGGTGGCAGTTGCGGAACCACTGGAAGAAAGGCGGACAGAGTGCATTCAGACACATGGGATCAGCCCGGACAGGGCATTCACAGACTGGAGGGATCTGCTGGCACTTGGGAAAATAGCAGATTGTGCCATGGTGTGCACCCAGGACCGGTTTCATCTGGAACCAGTCAGAGAATCGCTGCGCCAGGGATACCATGTGATGTGTGAAAAGCCTATGTCCCCCAATCCGGAAGAATGTGTGGCAATGGGCGAGTATGCAAAACAGTATAAAAAAACTCTGACTGTCTGTCATGTTCTGCGCTATTCTCCTTTTTACAGTGCATTGAAAAATATTATAGACAGCCAGGTAATCGGAGATATTATCAATATCCAGCATCTGGAATGTGTAGGTTACTGGCACCAGGCACACAGCTTTGTCCGGGGGAATTGGAGAAATTCCAAAAGCAGCAGCCCTATGATACTGCAGAAATCCTGTCATGATATGGACATTCTCGCATGGCTCACCGGCAAAAAATGCCGGAAAGTTTCTTCTTTCGGAGCACTGACCCACTTCAAAAAGGAAAATGCCCCAAAAGGAGCGGCCAGGTATTGTATGGGAGGATGCAAAGCAAGAAGCCAATGTCCATACGATGCAGTGAAAATATATCTGGAGCAGGAGGAATGGTATTCGGAAACCATACGGAAGGTAGTAGCACTGGAAGGTACCAATGAAGCAGTCAGCCTTGCACTTAAGGAAGGTCCTTATGGAAGATGTGTATATGACTGTGACAATGATGTAGTTGATCATCAGGTGGTCAATCTGGAATATGAAGATGGAGTGACAGCCAGTTTTACCATGTGTGCATTTACAGGAAAAGGAAGCCGTGTAATGAACATTATGGGAACCCGTGGACAGATTCTTGGAGATATGGAAGAGAATACCATTGAGGTACTGGACTTTCTCACCGGAAATTCTGTTAAGACTACCGTCAAGACCGGTAACTCCGGACACAGCGGAAGCGATGATAAGTTTATGGAGGGATTTCTGAAAACGGTGCAGACAGATGGGGCTTATTCCTTGTCAGGGGCGGAAGTATCAGTGGAAAGTCATTTGGTGGCTCTTGCAGCAGAAGAGTCCAGAGTAACCGGAAAAACTATAGAAATGGACGAATACCGGAAGAAAATAGCTGAAAGAATATAGAGTGCATTTTAAAGTTATATATTTACATATCACCCCCAAAATTAATAAGAGTGATGCTTGTAGTAATCGTAACTAAATGATAGAATAATAGAAACGGTCATAAATATATGATTGCAATATCAGAAAAGAATAGGAGGAAGGTCTATGCAAAGTATTTTGCACAGGCCTTGAATCGTATCAGAATGGAAAAAGAACCGATAGTAAAAAAATTATTCCGAACGTATATTTTCTGGATTATAATATGTATTTTTGTGATACTGTGCAGTACGGTTTTGTATGCCGGAAATGTAATTAATTCTAATATTACGGAAACTCAGAAGCAGCTTACTCTGAGTATCAATCAGAATATAGAAAATTATTTTCAGGATATGAATGATTTTTCCATGGAGCTTATAAAATCCAGTATGTTTCGTGAGACAGCTCTGGGCAGGCTGCCGGAATACTATGAAGAAGGCCGCAACACGGTAGATTTATTCTCCAATCTTTATCTGGAAGCTTATAAAATGATCCAAAAAAAATACCATGTTGGAATTATTACGGATCAGAATTACTATATCTGGATGGGGAATGAATACTTTATTGAACGTCTCCCAAAAAAGGCACCTGATACATATCAGAATCTTGTAAAGGATGGAAGTGCGGTCATAAAATATCTGGAAAAAAATGAATATCTTTTGGAGGCTATGGGAAACAGATCCGTTACTGATAAAGACAATTCAAAAATAACATTGTCCAGAAGTTTTGGAGGCAGCAGCTTTTTTTATAATGGATCTGCGATTTTAGAAGTACAGATGGATGCAGATGAATTTACAGAAGATATGCGCAGGCTTTCATCCAGCAAAAATGAAGCGGGGCTGCAGATCCATATTCTCAATGACGCAGGGGACACGATATTTTCTGAGACGGAATTAGACAGCAAAAAATTTCTGGAAGAAAATGACTGGAAGCCAGGAAGCTTTCGAAAAAATGGCTATTACACCTATGTCTATAAGATTTTCAATTCTGACATTTATGTACTCTACACCATATCAATACTTAGTTATTATAATAAATTACTAACATTTTTGGGGATTACTATTATATTTTTTCTGATTATTACGGCACTTATGATTGCGGTAAGCTATCGTGTCTCCAGAGAGATTTCCAAACCGATTCATGAAGTCTGCCACGAGCTGAGAAAGGTGGATCTGGCGCAGGGAATCCGGTATCAGCGGGTGGATACGGATATTCTGGAACTGGATTATCTTTCCAACTCGATAGGAGAATTGAATGAAAAATTAGAAGAATCCATGCATCACATTATAACGTTAAAGGATTTTGAAATACACTCAAAGCTTCTTGCATTGCAGGCGCAGATGCAGCCGCATTTTCTGGTAAATACTCTTACCACCATGGGATCTATGGCAGAGGAAACGAAGAATCAGGATATTGCAAGAATGTGTTTGAATCTGACACAGATGTTTCGCTATATATCGGCAGAAGAGAGTGAAGGTGTACGCCTGTTTGAAGAGATGAAGCATGTGAACAGATATGTGGATATTATGAAGGAACGTTTTCCAAATGCACAGGTTGATAGCGATATTCCGCTGGAGATGATGAATATCCGGGTTCCCAAACTGATCATCCAGCCCCTGGTAGAAAATTCATTTAAATACTGCAACCGCAGCAAGCCTCATATTAAAATCGCAGGAGAATTGCAGGATGGAAGATGCTGGAGCATAAAGGTCTCTGATAATGGCGCCGGTTTTTCAGACAGCAAGGTGGAAGAAATCCTCAAAAAGTGTGAAGAAAGCATGGATGGAGTTAACAGCCTTTCCACTAAGATAGACGGTATGGGACTAGTAAATGTATATGTAAGGCTTCAGCTTTTCTATCGGGAAGAAGTAGTCTACGAGATAAATCAGGAAGGAATTGTAATTGGAGGGAAGGTTTTATGAAGGCAGATGAAAAGGGAAGTATCAAAGCGATTGTTGTAGAGGATGAACTTAAGATAGGGACTTATATAAAGCACAAAATAGAATATCTGGACCCATCCATTACCGTGGCAGCCCTGGCGGAAAATGGGAAGCGGGCGCTGGCACTAATTGAAGAACACCAGCCCCAGGTAGTATTTACGGATATCTCTATGCCGGTGATGGACGGGCTGGAATTATCCAGAATTGTTAAAAATACTTATCCGGGCATGATCGTGGTCATTATCTCGGGATACTCAGATTTTTCCTATGCCCAGAAGGCTATCAAATATGGTATTTTTAATTATATTCTTAAACCTCTTGAGGATGAAAAACTATTAGATGTGCTGTTTGATATAAAGAAGAGTCTGGCTTATTCGAAAACGAAACAGGAGCGGCAGGTTCTCTATTCGGATGCCTATATGTTTCAGCAGACAGCCAGAGTCCGGTATGCAATTTTTTCCGTATGTATCGGAAATCTGTTTTACGATATTGAGGATGTTGTACTCACAGAGTACTACAGCAGGATTATACAGGAAATTCCCTGGAGAAAATTAGCGGAAGAGCTTTGCAGAGACGGACAGAACTGGTATCTGGCAGACGAACAGGTTGTTAATCAGAAGATAATCGGAATCCAGATCAGAGAAGAAGAGGACGGAGAAACAGAGAATCTGGCAAAACGATTAATGTCTTTATTAGAACTAAGAACAGGGCTTGCAATACATATCTGCCTGTCAGAACAGCTTGTGCAATATGAAGATGTATGGAACCTGACCAAGCGGTTACGCCATTTAATGCAGCAAAAATTAGTGATTGGGCAGTCACAGATTCTATTTGTAGAAAAAGAAAAAGAGGATGACCAGGGAATTCTGGATATCGTTAAAATGAAATTAAGCAGCTATATCAAAAATTATTTTCTGCATACCGATTTGAAGAACTTTACCGACGAGATTCAGATAGTTTTAAAATATATGATTCAAAACAGATCGACCCAGGAGAACATAGAAAAGGTAAGCTTATACGTTCTGAAGCTGCTGGAACTATCCGGTCAGGACTGCGAGGCAGCATTTCAGGAAGATATACAGATAAGGCAGCAGCGGTGCATCGGTCTCTCAGCAACGGAAGATGAACTGATCGAAAGTCTTATGGGATGCTTTCAAAAAATAGGAAGATATGTAGAGGAGCTCTATGAAAAGAAGGTAGAGACGAGGGTACTGGAATATGTGGACAGTAATTTCCTGACCCTGGAAGGTCTGGAGCAGGTAGCCGATGTGTTTGGATATAATTACACTTATCTGTCCCGTTTGTTTAAAAAAATGTCCGGTGTATCCATGAATAAGTATATCACGGAAAAGAAAATCACTCTGTCAAAACAGATGCTACGAGAGCACCCGGAGATGGTTCTGGAAGAGGTGTGTGAATTGTGCGGATATAACGATTGCCGGTATTTCAGCAGGGTTTTTAAAGCGCAGACAGGGATAACGCCCAGTGAATACCGGTGTTTATGAATTATCATTCATCTTAGGCAGGAGGAAATAGGAGGAAAAATCTGTGCGGAAAAAACCCGGAAAAAAATCAATACAAAAGAAACTTTTTTTTTCATACCTAATACTCAGTGCTGTAACGATTTTAACATTTTTGTTCACGATATATTATTTTAATAAGAATACACTTATGAAAAAAGCAGAGGAATCCTTGTATCAGACTGCAAATGCCATAGCAACCGAAGTTGAACAGGATCTGGAGAAGGCAAATAACCTGCAAAAGAGAATACTATTTTCAAAAATTATAAAAAATCTGATTTTTACTGATGAAGAGAAGTTTACTGCACAGAGTGTGGAGCTGCAGCGTCAGTTTAATGATTATAGCAATCTGGTGTGCGGTCCGGATGACTACCGGAATTATCAGCTAAACTTTTTGAATTTTAATGGTAATTTTGCCGGCGTGGGTTATAACCCATCTATCAGAAAATTGTCACCTGAAGAAGTGGAGGCAATTCCTTACAGGGAAGAAATACTAGAACTAAATGGTAAATTATTTCTAACCAGACCATATGAGACGGTTTGGGGCAGTCAGAAAACTAAGGTAATCTCCATGTGCCGGGCCATATGTGAAGAAAATGTAATGACTCCTACGGCGATTATGGAGACCCAGATTGCATTTCAGGAGCTTGAGAGGATTATTGGAAGATATGTATCTGCGCTTGATGATATGGGGGATAGTGGTGGTCAGGTTGTGGTGTATAATGAACGGGACGAGTTGATTTACCATGAAAGTGAGTCAGAGAGTGCAGGTAATTATTATATAGAGCAGATGAAGAAAAGTACGGCAGATAAGATATCTCACACTTTAAATAATCCGCTTACGAAGAAGGATGAAGTATTGGTGAGTGCTTATGCAAAAAAGTATAATTGGACAATTCTGGCTATTCGTGAAAAGGATATATTTCTTGCACCGGTTCGAAATCTGAGGAATATAATTTTACTTATTGGGATTGTGGTTATAGGTATTACGGGATTCATTACTCATATGATGGCGAAACAGCTGTCCAGTCCCCTAATGGAATTTAATGGACTTATGAGGGAGCTGCAGTTGGAAGAAATCGCCGCATATGAACCGGCGGAGATTGAAACAGATATTTTAGAATTATCGGAGCTGAATCAGGTATTTGTAAAGATGTGCAAGAAACTGCAGGAATCTCTGAATACAATAGTATCTATACGTGCTCATGAGGTTCAGGCAAAACTGCTTGCTATGCAGGCGCAGATGAATCCCCATTTCTTATATAATATACTATCTATCATTAAGATAATGGGAAAAGAAGCAGGCAGCAAACAGATTGTAGAAATAAGTACAGATTTATCCAAAATGCTTCGCTATGTGTCGAATTCAGATATGAACATGGTTACTATAAAAGATGAAAAAGATTACACGATTCAATACTTAAATCTGATGAAAGTCCGCTATGAAGACAGACTTTACTGGGAAATTGAAATACCGGAGGAAATGGATACGGTGGCAGTTCCAAGACTTGTGCTCCAGCCCTTGGTAGAAAACAGTATTAAGTATGCATCAGAAAATTATTCCCAGGGGATCATTGACATACAGGGAAGCATCACGGAAAATACCTGGAAAATCGAAGTAGAGGATAATGGCCCTGGAATGGACGAATTGCAGATAATGGAGTTGGAACAGAAACTGGCGGATTTCCTCCCCGAGAAAAATATTCCCGAGGCGCAGATTGATGGAATGGGACTTTTGAATATTTTTGCCAGATTAAAGCTGGCGTACGGAGATAAGGCAATTTTCACATTGCAGGGATCTGATTACGGTGGATTAAAGGTTACAATTGGAGGAAAAATAAATGAGTGATAAACAATATTCTGTGGTAGTAGCGGAAGATGAAACTATTATTTTGAGGGATGTGGTCAGGGAAATCGAAGGTATGGATATGGGATTTTGCGTGGTGGGAACTGCGGCTAATGGTGTGGATGCTTTGAGATTAGTGCAGACCATGAAACCGGATGTGCTGGTAACGGATATTAAGATGCCGATGATGACAGGGATCCAGTTGATAGAGGAAGTCCGCAAAGAAAATAAAAACATCAAAATTGTTCTGTTGAGTGGTTTCAACGATTTTTCTTACGCACAGCAGGCAATCCATCAGGGTGTAGAGGAATATTTGTTGAAACCGTTGGAGTCAGAACAGTTGGAGGAAGTACTTGTACGAATCAAAAAATCCCTGACCGCGAAGCGCAGGTCCAGCGCACGAGAGATATTATCATCAACGATCAGTGGGGTTAATTATGAGAAATCGCTGCCTTTTGATCATGAAGACCGATACTTTGCTCTGTTTCTAATCAATATTGGTAATCTTCCATGGAATATGATTTCTTTGAATCATATGGAATATATTCGGCAGTTGTGGAAAAAAATAAACTGGGAGGAAATTCTTCCAAATCTAACGGAAGAAGATGTTCCATTCTGGATTATCGATGAAAAGCATATTAACCAGAAGTTTTTCGTAGCAGGATATGGGAAGCAGTTAGATGATGTACGTGTGCGAAGAGAAGGTGATGTTCTGCTGAGGGAGATCCGGAAAAGAATACAGGAAATACCGGTGTACATTTGTATGAATGAAGCGGTAGTAGAATATCAGGAAATTCAATCTGTTTCCCACAAATTGCGTACCTGGATGGAAAAAAATCTTGTAATTGGAAGATATGCTGTGCCGGTGAGTATTCCGGATGCAGTCAATGTAAATGAATTATCTGCAAGTGCGGTACAGGAAAAACTTCTTATTTCCCTGAAAAAGGGAAGTATTGCAGCAATCGAAAAAGATATAATGGAATATATTGCTGACATGGACAAAGCCGGAGTAAGTCAGCGCCAGGTGGAAAAAAACATTCTGCAAATTCTGCGCTTTTTAATTGAAAGAGGGCAATTCAGATCCGTTCCGGATACGGTTCATCTGGAATACCAGCTCCAGGAAAAGTTGTTTCCGGTACATAAAATGGAGGAAATGAAAGAGCAGATCTGGGATATGCTGGAGGGATATATCAGTTTTGAATTTGAAGAGGAAAAGAGTGATACACTGGTGCAGTGGGTGGAATCATATATAGATAAACATTATGCTGAAGACATTACGGTTGAGGATTTGTCCAGGATCTTTCATTTTAATGGAACATATCTTACACGTGTATTTAAAAAGCATAAAGGCGAGTCTCCGGTCAAATATATCATAGGTGTGAGGATGAATAAGGCAATAGAGCTTATGAAGACTCAAAAAGATATGGATTTAAAACAGATTGCAGAATTGGTGGGATATGTGGATTCTCATTATTTCAGCCGTATCTTCAAAAATAGAACCGGAAAAACACCATCTGAGTATAGAAGTGAATTGTAAGAATGTGCTGATAAAGAAAAGAGAAAGTGTGGAAATATTGAAACAGGCAGCGTATGGGAAAACCTTTTACGTTAGCCTGTTTTTAGATTAGAGATAATTTAGCTGTGCAGAAATGTCTACCTCTAGTGGTTTGCTTCGTCTATTTAAAAAAAACTAAAGATCGGATATGATACAAACATAGCAAACAGCAGTAAATACAAAGCTGTCAAGCAAAAATATTAAAATAGAAGGAGAAAGAAATTATGAAGAATAAGATGGTGACAAAATGCCTAAGCGTAATATTAGCAGTGGCAATGACTGGAAGTATGGCAGGTTGTGGTAAAACAGATAAATCTGCAGAAGAAACAAAAGCACTGACAGAAGCAGCGGGAGAAGAGAAATCAGACACAGCAGAGGTAACAACTGGAACAGAGAAATCAGAAGAATCATCTGGATCGGATATCACAAATGAGGATATCACAATTACGGTAGCGGCTTCTGCAAGCTGGATTCGTGATATCGACAGAGAACTGGCAGACAAGTTTACCCAGGAGACAGGAATTAAAGTTGACTTACAGGCGAATCCGGATGACCAGTATGAAAATGTATTGATGACGAGACTGGCTTCAGGTGAAGGTCCTGATATTTACATGGGTGAGACCGGATTGGCTCTGCAGAGATTCCAGACTGACAAATATGCGCTTGATTTATCAGGTGAAGAGTGGGCAGCAAGATATCCGGAATGGATGACGGATCAGGCGAGTTACAATGGAAAATTAGTTGGATTTACTACCTGGGGTCGTGATTTCCGGGCTATGATTTATAACAGTGCGATTTTTGAAAAAAATAATATCGCAGTCCCAACAGACTATAAGACCTTTACGGAAGCCTGTGATGCTTTATTAGCAGCAGGGATCACACCGGTATATTTCCCTGGTAAAGAGGAATGGTACTGTGCACAGGCTTTTGACGGAGCAACAAACATTGAGACCAAAGCACCGGGCACATTTGAAAAGCTGAATAACAATGAGACAACCTTTGGGGAGTCAGAAGAGGCAGTAAAATACCTGACAAATTTAAAAGACAGTGCAGAAAAAGGATATTTTGGTGAAAATTACTTATCCAATACATTTGATCAGGGAGCGACTGTAATGGCAAATGGTGAATGTGCAATGTGGTTCGGATGGGCTACATATGTTAATGATATCGAAGCAGCGGGCGGTCCTTCGGCAGATACATATCTTGCATTCCCATGCCCATATGCAGATGATTTCAGCACAGTGGCGATGACAGGTGCAGGTATGACACGCATGATCAATAAAGATGGAAAAAATATTGAAGCTTGTAAAAAATATTTCAACTTCTTAGCGGAAGAAGGTAATTTACAGACATATTATGATGGACGTACAGACTTACTGGAGTCCACTTTAGAAGGCGCAACAGCAAAGGCTCCAAAGGATTTTACGGCTGTTATGGAAATGGTTGGTGACAAAACGCAGGCATCACCGGCTCAGGCAGTATTATATGCAAGTGCGGACGGAAGCTTTGGTAAAAACATTCAGAGCATGTTCTTTGGACAGATGACACCTGAACAGGTATTAGATTCCCTGGATGCAGCAAGACAGAAAATGTTTAAAACGGTTGAGTGATCGTGAAACAAATGAACAATCACAGAGTCTTGGGTTTTCATGGAAAAGAGAAAATCCCAGGACTCTCTTTATAAGAAGGATAAATATATGAAGAGAAAAAAATCATTACAGCGATCAATGTATCCGCGCAGTATGGTACTTCCGGCATTCGTATTATACACGGTACTTTTTATGGTCCCAACCATTGTGGGTATCTACTTTGGATTCACAAACTGGAATGTCTATAGTTCTGATATTAAGTTCTGCGGGCTGGATAACTTTAAGTTTATTTTTTTGGATCAGCCATTTAAATATGTAAGACCCATTATGAATACCATCGTATTTGCTCTGGCTACATCTGCTTTTGAGGTTGCGCTGGGACTGGGACTGGCGATGCTTCTGAACGGAAAAGTGTTTGGAAGAAATGTACTTCGTTCCGTATATTTCATACCGCAGGCAGTATCTACCATTGTAATTGGTATTATGTTTACTACAATTCTAAGTCCCACAGGTCTTCTGAATAATTTCCTGGATGTGATTGGACTTGATATGCTGCAGAGAAAATGGCTGATTACACTGCAGACTGCTATGCCATCTGTAATAGGTGTCGAAGTATGGCGTTACTTTGGACTTAATATGGTAATCTTTCTGGCTGGTTTGCAGGGAATAGATAAGACTTATTACGAAGCGGCCCGCATCGATGGTGCAAACAAATGGCAATTGTTTAAAAATATTACAATACCATATATCATGCCTGCTGTTACAATCAATCTGGTTTTAAATGTAGTACATGGTTTCCGTGCATTTGATATCGTATATTCGCTGACAAATGGCGGACCAGGAAATGCAACAGAGGTTATTGCAACTATGGTATACCGGGAATACTCAGCAGGTGATTACGGTCTGTCTTCTGCAATGAACGTATTGTTATTAATTATGACAACAGTCATTTCCTATATCGTAAATAAACAATCAAGTAAGAGGGAGGTATCAGCATAATGAAAGCGAAAAAAATAAGCATGAGTATTTTGCAGATTGTCTGCTGGGGATTTTCCATTGTTGTGCTGGTTCCATTCGTACTGATTATTTTGAACTCCCTGAAACCGGCAGCGGAAGCGGCATTTTTTTCATTGGAACTGCCTAAGGAATTGAAACTGGATAACTATGTCAATGCCTTTGTAAAAGGTAATATGCTGCGTGGCTATGTGAACAGTTCGATTATCGCCATTGCTTCTACAATTATAAGTAATGTAACTGCAGCAATGGCAGCATTTATTCTTGTAAGATCTGTAAATCGTCTAAATAAAGCACTCTACAGTTACTTTTTCTTTGGTGTTGTAGCAACAACCAATATGGTAAGTACTATGCTGGTAATGAGTCGTCTGCATATGACAAACAGTATATTGGGAGCTACCTTACTGACAGCGACCCAGGGAATATCCTTTTCCATGCTTCTGTTTACAGGATTTATCAAAGGAATTCCAAGAGAACTGGATGAGGCAGCCGCTATGGATGGTGCCACAGGATGGAAGATGTTCTTTCGCACAATTTTCCCGTTGCTGAAACCAGTTACCATGACGGGAATTATATTGAATTTCATGGGTGCATGGAATGGATTCGAATCACAATTATACCTCCTGACGGATAGTAAGAAATGGGGCGTAATGCTTTCCATGTACGGTGTGTATGGAGAATTTTCTTCACCATGGTCTACAGACTGGGGATTAATATGCGCTTATATCGTACTGACTATGGCACCGGTAATCATAATATATTTAATCGGACAGAGATATATTATTGAAGGTATGACTGCTGGAGCAGTGAAAGGATAAGCGGGGAAGGGGGCGAAACAAAAGGGGCAGTCTTTGATAAAAAATTTTAAACTTAGGAGGAATTGAAGAGATGAAAAAAGTGAAAAGGTATTTCGCTGGTGCAATGGCATTGTGTATGGCTGTTTCAGGATTATCTGCTGTGCCCGCAAATTATGCCAGGGCAGCGGAGACAGAAGAGGTCTACTCGGCGGAGCCACAGTGGGAGGAGGTTTCAGCATTGCTGGATTCCCATGTTGGTGTCTATACAAAGCCATCAATTATTGAGCCGAAAACAGGGCATACCCCGGATGGGCCACTGATGGGTAATGGAACCGTACTGGGATTTTTAAGCGGTACTACGAGAGATGATAAGAAAAACCAAACGGTTTATCTTACAAGGCTGGATAACTTTGAAGAACTGACGAATGGGAATAGAGATAGCCAGTATGTGGGTTTTGGAGGTTTGGATATTAAGCGCACAGATGATGAGGGAATATACGGGACATATTCTATGACAGAAGATATGAAACTGGCTGAAGTGTCCGGCTCATCCGAGAGTGGTTATAATACAACAACATGGATTTCTGCAAAAGAAAACCTTATGATTACGGAAATTACAAATCAAACAGATAAAATCATGGACTTAGATATTTCCGCATGGACAGCGACGCCGCCCTCCAATAACGGCGGTTTTTCCAGTGTGGAGTCAGCCATAGATAAAGAAAAAGGAATTATTACGGCAACGAGACATGCAGTGTCCAATACATATAATATAAAAGTACATGCAACACTGGCGGCGAAGATTTTAGGTAAAACACCAACCATAGAAAAAGTCAGCAATAACACAAGTAAGTTAAGTGTTTCGGTTGAACCAAATGAAACAATTCAGGTGGTATCAGCAGTAGAAGGCGGGAAAGAATCAACTACTTATTATGAAGATGCAATTAAGAAAGTAGAGCAGTATGATAGTGCAGATAAAATTGCAGATGCGAGAGAACGTCATCATCAGTGGTGGAAAGAATACTGGCTGAAATCTTATATTAAACTGGACGATAAATCTAATTCACTTGAAAAAGCATATTTTGGACAGATCTACCAGATTGGTTGTGCATTACAGGCAGTCAGTGAACACCCTGCAGAAGGAGTAACTACAGGTTTATTCCCGTGGAGCGGAAGTTTAGCACCGGACTGGACAGGCGACTATACCCTGAATAGTGATGTGCAGAGGCCAATGGGAACGGCCATTACCGCAAACAGATTGAATCATATTGATAATTATTCAGAAGTAATCGATGCCTATTGGAAAACTGGTGTGGAAAAAGCATCTGATCCCAGGCATTTGAATTCAGTTATTAATAATTCATCCAGAACTAAATTTACAGAAGGTATTCGTGGTTCTCTTTTCCCAACACATATAGGTCCATGGGGAATCCGTACAGAAAGCTTTAACGGTGGGGTGCAGGATTATTGGTGTTCTCCATCCAATGCTACCATGGCACTTCAGCCGATGATAACATATTATAAATCTACGTTAGATGAGGATTACCTGAATAATGTGCTTTGGCCTAAGTTGAGTTCCACTGCTGATTTCTGGGTGGACTATGCAGAAAAAGAGGGAGATCAATATAATATTTATGGTGCTACTTATGAAAGTACCACAGCACTTAAAAATGCTACATTAGATATAGCAGGGGCAGCTTATATTCTGAAACATGCAATTGAAATCAGTGAGTCAAAGGGTATAAACGCAGACGATCGGGTACAATGGAATGAAGTGTATACACATCTGGCTCCTTATCCAACCAAAACAATAGACGGAAAAGAATATTATACAGTGGATGCTGAGGGAGGAAACCATGAACCTACATTCTCTAGTTTCAATGTATATGGATTTGCATTTTATGATTTAATAGGACCATCTTCATCACAGGAAGAGAGAGATAAAGTGCTGACATGGCTGGATAAGAAACAGGAGTTTGGGACCAGTGATAAGCAGACAAGAGCAGCAATGACTGCAGCAAGAGTGGGATATGACCCTGAAAAATGGTTAAATGCCATGAAGGCGGGTTATGTTGATGTAAAATCAAATGATACAGGGGTTTATGACTGGATGGGAATTCGGCCTAATAATACCATTGGAGATATGGGAGGAACGTTATTCTCCGGAGCGATTATGGAATGTCTGATGCAGAGCCATGAAGGATTTATTAATTTCTTCCCAACATGGTATCAGTCGCAGTCCGCTTCCTTTAAGAATCTTCGCGCATATGGAGCATTTACTGTAAGTGGAGAACAGAATGCATTTGGACAGACTACCCATGCCAGTATTTACAGTGAAAAAGGAACAGACTGTTCTGTTTTAAATCCATGGCAGGCAGAAGGTCTGGAATTAAAGGTTTTTGCAAATGGAAAAGAAGTAGAAACAACCAAAGAAGCAAATAGTCTTGGTGACGTTTATTCCTTTGCTACAGAAGCAGGGATGCGATATGAGTTAACTTATACAGGAGAACTTCCAAGTGTAATTAATATTGAAGACACAAGTGTAGATGTTCCGTTGAATAATAGTGTTAAAATTAATGTCATCAGCAATTCAGACAAAAAAATTATTTGGGAATCTGATAATAATGAAGTGGTTCCTGTTGATGCATATGGAACAGTGACAGGCAAACAGGAAGGATCAGCGACAATTACGGCGACTCTGGAAGGGACCAACATCAAAGACACCTGTATTGTTAATGTTATAAGTGAAAGAAAGATTCCGTCTTCACAGCTGACAGCGGTGGCTGACAGTGAACAAAACAGTGGTGCTGACGGTCCGGCAGGTAATGCAGTAGACGGAAATGAATCAACAAGGTGGCACAGTGCATATAATCATGATCCGCGGCCAGATATATCAAATGATATAAATAATAGCTTTACGATTGACCTGGGCGATATTTATGATGTAAGTAAGTTTGAATATGTACCACGTCAGGAGGAAAATGCATTTAATGGACGTATTTTAGGATATGAATTATGGTACAGCACAAATGCAGAAGGGGAAGATTTTGTAAAAATACCTGGTGGAAGCGGCACCTGGGAAAATACAATGTACAAAAAAGAAGCTTTGTTTGAAAGTGTTGAGGCAAGGAGAATACGGATTCGAGCAAAAGATACAACAGCAGGTAATCCGAACGAAGTAAACAAATTTATTTGTGCAGCAGAATTCTATGTTTATGAAAAATTTTTGCCGATCCCAGAGGTGCCCGCAGAAGAAGTAGTAATATCAGCGGAAAAACTTTCCCTGTATGAGAATGCTTCAAACACGCTTACTGCAGCTGTTCTTCCTCAAGATGCATCTTTCCCGGATGTAAAATGGAAATCTTCTGATAATACAGTTGCAGCAGTGGAAGGTGGAGTTGTTACGGGTGTGAAGACAGGAACAGCAATTATTACAGCAGTCAGTTGGGATAAACAGGCGTCTGCAATTTGCGAGATAACTGTATCAGCTGATCCGGAGTTGGTTGAACAGCTTCAAAATCTGTGTAATGAGTATGATCAGGTAAAAAAGGGCGTATATACATCAGAAAGCTGGAATGTATTCCAGACGACTTTGGAAAAAGCAAAAGTTACATTGGAAAATCCATCCAGGGTACAAAGCGAAATAGATGCTTTGAAGTCCGCTTTTGAGCAACTGAAGGAAATTGATGGTATAGAAATTGACCAGCAGGAAGTAAAGATTGAGGTTGGCTCTGCAGAACAGTTATCAGTACGTCAGAATGTAGATGGTGAAATTCAGTGGCGCAGCAGTAATAATGAAATTGTTAATGTTAGTAAAGAAGGTAAAGTAATAGCACTTGGGTCTGGAACAGCAACCATTACTGTAATGGTGAAAGGGACTGAATATCAGGACAGCTGTATCATCAAAGCAGAGGGCGGTGGATCGGGAAACCTTGCAGCTATGGCAAACCGGGTTGCAGCAGACAGTCAGCACGATAACTTTGCTCCACTCCGTGTAATTGATGGGAAAACCAATGGAACCAAAGACGACGGTGCGGAATTTGCATGGGTATCCGCCAGCAAGAATATTGCAGAGCCACGATGGGTGCAGTTAGACTTTGATGAAGCAATCAGCATTAATAAATGGAAAGTTTCGCATGTAGCTCTAAGGGGGGATATAAACAGCGTTGCAAAAGACTTTAAACTTCAGGTAAGTGAAAATGGAACAGACAACTGGCAGGATGTGGATTCGGTCACCGGTAATAAGGAAAAAGTAACGGAAAGAACATTGAGTGAACCGGTTACGTCTAAATATTTCCGACTTTACATTACCGTAGCAGATAACTATAACGGCCAGTGGCCAAAGAACAACGCCAGAATTGATGAGTTAGAACTGATAGCTGCCGATGCACCGGAAGTAAAGCTGACAGATGTGAAAGCAGCGGAAGACTTAAAGCTGTATTTTGGAACCACGGTAGAAGAACTGGAAGAACAGCTGCCAAAGACAGCAGAGGTAACACTGGGAGAGGATTTTGTAACAGAATATCCGGTTACCTGGAATACAGATGGATATAAACCGGAAGAAGAAGGAACCTATACATTAGAAGGAACCATCGCGGTTCCGGCTGCAGTTAGAAATCCGGAAAATAAAAAAGCTGGCATAAAGGTAATTGTTGAAAAACATGTAATCCGGTCCGTTGAATATCTGCCGGACATGGAAGCAGAACTGAATACACCAATAGAAGAATTGAATATTCCGCAAACATTGGTGGCAGTAATGGATGACGATTCCACGCAGGAAGTGAGTATTACCTGGAATAAAGAAATTTATGATGCAGCAGTTGCCGGTACTTACAAATTAGTTGGAATAATTGCAGAAAATGATACTTATAAAAATCCATATAATGTAAAGGCAAAACTTAATATTTTTGTAAATGAGGTACCAAATATCACAGAAATTGGACTTCAGGCAGAGAAAGAAGTAAGTTTTGGAACATCAGCTGATGATGCAGCTGCGGGTCTTCCTACCGAAGTATTAGTAAGATTAAATCATGTGAATGTACGTTACCTTCCTGTAACATGGGCTTGTGAAAGCTATGACGGAACAATGGCGGGTGTTTATGGTTTTACAGGTACAATCAGGGAAGGTACAGAATATCAGAACAGAAACAACCTACAGGCACAGGTAAACGTCGTGGTTATGGAAGAGGGTGTACCAACTTCTGAAGAATTAGCAGAATTAAGGCAGAGTATTTTAGATGCAGAATCTATTGATGCCGGAAAATACAGTAAAGAGAGTTATGCAAAAGTGAAAGAAGCTTTAGCTGCAGCAAAAGTAGTTGCAGAGAACCCGGCAGCAGATGCAGGGGAAATCAAAGAAGCGGTGGATGCAGTAAAGGAAAGCATCCGAAACTTAGCATGCGGACATTCGGAAACGGAAACGGTAATCCTTCATGAAAGCACCTGTGTTCAAGAGGGTGTTCGGATAACAAGATGTAATATATGTAAAGAGATTATAAATCAGGAAATAATCCCGGCAGCAGGGCATGACTTTGGTGAATGGGAAAGGGTAAAGAATCCAACTATTTATGAAGAAGGAGAAGAGACGCGCAGTTGTAAGGCTTGTGACAAAACAGAGGAATCTCCAATTGCAAAATTACCATCCTGCAAAGTAATGTTCTTAAATCATGATAACCGTGTGCTGGGTGAGATGCAGACAATTGAGGTAAACGGGACAGCAAAGGCACCGCAGGTACCGGAAAGAAAAGGCTACCGCTTTACAGGCTGGGATAAAGCTTTCACAAATGTAACAGGTGATCTGGTAATAAGTGCAAAGTATGAGCTGTTAACGTATAGGATTAACTATGCCGGTATGTCAGGAGTAAATAATGCGAATCCAGCCGTTTATACAACAGTGCAGACCATTATACTTGGGACACCGGTGAAAGCTGGCATGAACTTCGGGGGCTGGTATCTGAACGGAACACGTGTTACAGAGATTCCGGCAGGAAGAACCGGAGAGATTACACTTACTGCAAAGTGGAGTGAGGTTCCGGCGAAAAAGGGTGATACCCTGAGCAGCGGAAGACTGAAATATACAATCACAGGCACGGTATCAGGAAAACGTACCGTAAAAGTAACAGCGCCTGTGAAAAAAACGTATAGCAGTATAACAATTCCAAATACAGTAAGGTTCAAAGGGAACACTTACAAAGTTACGGAAATTGGTTCCAAAGCATTTCAGAAAAACAGAAGGCTTAAGAGCGTTAAAGTAGGAAAATATGTAAAAACAATAGGCTCTTACGCATTTGACGGTGCAGGTAAGCTGAAGAGCATCCGTATTTATTCAGCTTCTTTAAAAACTGCAGGAAAGAATGCATTTAAAGGAATCAACAGCAGGGCTGAGATTAAAGTGCCATCAAAGAAATTTACAGAATATAAAAAACTTTTGGCTAAAAAAGGTCAGAAGAGCAGTGTGAAAATCAAAAAATAATGAGAAGACTCTCGGAAATCTAAATAATTTCCGAGAGGACTTTTTATATTACTGAAAGGATTGGATTATATATGAAAATACGAATGAAAGAAACATTTGAAACAGGGTGGAAATTCCATCTGGGTGATTGGAAAATCATACATCCCGTGAAGAGCGGTATGGCAGGTGGTATTACAGACTGTGAGGATATTGAGGATGGAGAATGGCTGAAAATCGCCTATTTTGATGAACGACCACAAGAGTCTGTCTGTGAGGAGGAATGGATGGATGTTTCTCTCCCTCATGACTGGTGTGTAGAAGGGGACTATTATAATGATGAAGGTGCCGTGAAGCATCATAAAAGTCATGGATACCTCTATGGGGGAATTGGATATTACCGTAAAGAGTTTTCCATTTCCCAGGAGTTACTGGGCAAAAAAACAGGTATAGAATTTGACGGCGTATTCCGTAAGAGCACCGTGTGGGTAAACGGACACCGAATTATGCATCATGAGAGTGGATATACCGGATTTTATTGCGATTTAACAGATGTGTTACGCTATGGTGAAACAGGGCGCAATGTCATTGTAGTACGCGTGGATGCCAGAGAATATGAAGGCTGGTGGTATGAAGGAGCCGGAATATACCGCCATGTCTGGCTTATTGCAACGGATAGAATCCACGTAAAACGACACGGAACCTGTGTCACAACGCCGAAGGTGGAGGCGGGCTGTGCCC
This sequence comes from Robinsoniella sp. KNHs210, assembly GCF_000686105.1. Taxonomy (NCBI): domain Bacteria; kingdom Bacillati; phylum Bacillota; class Clostridia; order Lachnospirales; family Lachnospiraceae; genus Robinsoniella; species Robinsoniella sp. KNHs210. The sequence continues at coordinate 333,888 of NZ_JMLZ01000001.1, read as the reverse complement.
AGGTACAGATAGAAACCGTGGTGCTAAACGAGCATTTTGAAGATAGAAACTGTCGTGTAATATTTCGGATTTCAGATAGAGAAAACCAGCTATTAGCTGAGGCCGGGAGGGAGAAGCCTATAGGGGCTTTTAAAGAGGAAAAGTGGAAATGTACATTTGATATACTGCAACCTGAATTATGGTCACCGGAGACACCTTATCTATACAAAGTTGTAACAGAGGTGTACGAAGGAGAAGAATTGAGAGATATTAAGGAGACAAACTTTGGTGTACGTACACTGGCATTTGATTCAGACAGAGGATTTTTGTTAAACGGTCGGCCTTATGTCATTAAGGGTACCTGTAATCACCAGGATTTTGCGGGGGTGGGGGTAGCTCTGCCAGATAAAATAATTGAATATAAGCTGAAATTATTAAAAGAGATGGGGTGCAATGCTTACCGTTCCGCCCATCATCCGGCCACACCGGAACTACTTGATATCTGCGACAGAATAGGTATGCTGGTAATGGATGAAAACAGGAAACTGGACAGCTCAGAAACAGGTATTCGTGAACTGAGAGAGATGATTTATCGCGGGAGGAACCATGCTTGTATCTTTATGTGGAGTATGGAAAATGAGGAGATTCTGGAAGGCACCATAATGGGTGCCCGTATCCTGAAAACCCTATCAGCAGTAACCCATAGCATCGACCCCACAAGACCCGTAACAGCAGCTATGAACCACGGCTGGAATGATTGCGGCTATAGCGACGGGGTAGATGTGACAGGATACAATTACGGACAGAGAGAAGGGCAGGATATTCACGATCATATACTTTTTCCCGAGCGGTGTATGATAGGAAGTGAAAGTGCCAGCTGCACTGTTACAAGGGGGATTTATGAAAGAGATGACAAGCGTGGTTACTGTCCGGAATATGGTACCTATATTCCGGAGTGGAGCTGCTCGGTGGAAAAGGCGTGGACAGATGTGGCGGAACATTCCTTTTTATCAGGAGTTTTTATTTGGACAGGATTTGATTACAGAGGCGAACCCACACCATATGAGTGGCCGAATATCAATTCTCATTTTGGGATTATGGACACCTGTGGATTTCCAAAGGATAACTACTATTATCTCAAATCCCAATGGTGTGAAGAGCCGACTCTTCATATTCTTCCGCACTGGAACTGGAGTGGGGAGGAGGGCATCGAAAAGGATGTCTGGGTATATAGTAATCTGCTTCAGATCGAACTTTTTTTAAATGGAAAGAGCCTGGGGAAGAAGGTACGCAGGCCACATGGGCATCTGGAATGGAAGGTACCTTATGAAGCGGGAGAAATTCGTGCCGAAGGATATAGTAATGGTGAGTGGGTAATTACGGAAACTGTGGTGACTGCCGGAATGCCATATCAGATAAAAGCAGAAGCAGATAAAATGTATTTATCAGCCGATGGCAATGATGTTTCCTGTATCCGGATTTCTGTAACAGACAAATATGGAAATCCGATGCCTGTAGCAGATAATAAAATCACATTTTCAGTGAAAGGTGCAGCAAAGATAATAGGTACAGGAAATGGAGATCCAAGCAGCCATGAACCGGATAAAGCAATGGAAAAAAGTATGTTTTCAGGAAAAAGTATGCTGATTATTCAGTCCAATGGAGAAGAGGGAGAGATTCTGGTAACTGCTTCTTCGAAAGGATTGAAGGATTGTATTATTACGTTAGCAGGGAAAGCTATATAGATCTTATGAACATCCTTATGATTATTTCAGGTCGGTATTTCAGTATCAACGTATTTCACATCAAACACTGCCTTGGAGTTATCTTTGATTTAAATTAAGTTATTCATATAGCTTGTTCATTCTATTTCTTCTGTTCCGCAAAATAATGTTTCACGGCATACAAATATTGTCTTTCAAATTCCACAATGGCTTTTTTGCTCACTTTTTTGAATGGGAGAAGCATATCGAATGCATGAAAACAATTCGGGTAGACATCAGTCTTTGCCTTAACACCGGCGTTCTTCAGGTTTTTGATATAAGTAAGCGTTTCACAGTAAAACGGATCATTATCACCTACAAAGGTATATGCAGGTGGCAAATCTGAATAATTGGTTTGCCTTGCAGGAGCAGCGTATGCAGGAACATTCCCTTGCCACAAATCACCCAGATATGCTTTCCAACCTTTATGATTGAGCTTTGTATTCCAAACAGGAGCGTGGTTATCACGAGAAGATTCAGTATCTCTGTCATCAATCATGGGATAAAGAGGCATCTGATATGCAATATTTATTTCACCCTTATCTCTGGCATACATACAGGTTGCAACTGTCAAACCGCCACCGGCGCTTTCACCGCCAATCATAATCTGACTGGTATTTATGCCTAATTCCTCCGCGTGTTCTTTTAAATATTTTAATGCTGTATAGCAATCTTCCAAGGCGGCAGGATAGGGAGCTGCTTTGGAGAGACGATATTCCGGAGTCACAACGACAGCACCGTATTTTTTCACAAGTCCTATTGCCCGAGAGATATAGAGCATCTTTGCCATTCCCGTAATATATCCGCCACCATGTATCCATAAAATTCCTGGAGTTTTATTCTTTGGCTTCACATTTACAGTAGGTTTCAGAATATATAGATCCATTTCTTTTTCGCCAGACAGAATCTGGATTTTTTTCATTGTATATTTTTTCATAGTATACCTTTACATTCTAGAGAGCGTTTTAAAATTGTTTTCTGGCAGTTGTGCGTCACATTCTGTGGGAGAATTTTCCCGGATGAAGGGTGCGCAGCGGGCTATGTAACCTGAATCCGGAGTGAATATGCCGCTGCGCATGCAGATGGCGGGAATAAATTTTCAAACACGCTCTAATATATCTTTCAGCATCATATTATATACCTCCACAAATTTCAGTTTAGTGCCACTGATTTCATGTACTTACATAACACATTATAAACTACCATATCGTTCTTGAAAAGGATTGATTTTACGCGGGTTCTTCTTGCTGAACTGTAATGCTTCCATCCCCACGCATCTGTTACCATTTGGGGCTTACAGAAAGTGGAGGTGTGGAATTTCCTCCATTACATAAAAAAAGCAGTACCGAAGTACCGCCCTAAGACTATTTTATATTGTATCGTTAATTAAAAATTGAATTCAGCTGTTTAAACAATGTTTTCACCCAATATTATTTTTGGCATTGTGGTTAAACAACGATTCCACCGTTTATAGAATTTCTCTATTCCAAGTTTTGATACTCTTGCATGAACTTCCTCATTTTCCAATACCCAATACAGGACATACGTTACCTTACCCACATTTCTTATAAGACGAACGGGTAATTCACCTTCTTTAACTGCATTAAAATCTTTTTGTCTATGAGTGCGTTTTATGTAGTGAACATCAATTACGCCCTCTTGCTGCTGATAAAATTCGGCAACTTCCTTCATTAACTGTTCTATTTCATCAATCTTAGTTAATTTTGCTTCGTATATACATATTTCGTTAAACATAAAGCACCTCCACAAATACTGATTTATTTAATTCTATCATATGGTGAAATATATTGTCTATTAATATCACTTTGTATATCGATAATTTCTTGCCAATACTTTTAAAGTAATTTCGCAGAATTACGGTCATTTATAGCAGAGTAGATGATTGTGCTATCACTGTCAGATTGTTCTAAAACAATCATTTGTTGGCAAAGTGTTTTTGATAGGAATATACATTTTGGACGAATGGATATTTCATCTGTTCTGTTGGCAATATCAGCGAAAAAGACCGAAAAGAATATATTGAAATTCAAGGTTCATAGTAAAGTTATAGTTGATTATTGTTCCACCAGAATGTATGCTTGCTGAAAAATATCCTATAATTCTTTCTGTTCTTCTTTTGCTTGCCAGTAACCATGATTACCAATTGTCCCGATTGTTCCTTCGTTGGTAGCGGTGATTATCTGCAAACCATTATAAGTAATTAGAAAATGTCTGACTTTTAATGTATTCAACTTTCTTATCTATGGACTCCAAAATATCTTTGAACTGAGTTACCATATGAAGGAAGAAACTTTAATAGAAAAACGGCCCTTTAAATTGTGAGGCCGTTTTTTGATATATCCCTGAAAATGCCGCATTTACACGCGTTTCCAGGGATTTATTACTTTAAAAAAATGTTCTTGCGGCGGTTACAAGTCTAAGATTTTTCGCACGTCATACATTGGTCAGCGCTACGAGTTTTGAATTGCACACCTTTGTGCATAGACGGAAGTTGATATTGCTTCCGCTAAAAAGTATAAGAATAATTTAGCGGAAACCTCACGATCTCCGCCTATTATATTACTCCCTCTCGAAAGGCTCACCGCAATCCCCACAGATTACTTTGACCTCTCGCGTTGCCCCGATAATGGTGCCGCAGAAAAACATTTCCTCGGTTTTCTTTGCGATTTCAGATATTTGCAGCATGGTCGCGTCCTCCTCAAAGATATGTTGTATTGCTGTGAGTGACAGCTTACATATTACGGGTGGAAAAGCAAGCTTTAAAATACTTAAAACGTAAGCGCAAAATAGTCTTACGCTATTAATAAATATCGCTTGCACCAAAGATAGATGCAAGCATTTTACTCTATTTTAGTTTTGACAGCTAGCTTTGGCAGCTTCGCTCCATGGAGCAAGTTGCTCTAACTGCTCATCTGACATGGTTTCAGTTGGCCGCCCGGCCAATAGATAAGTCAGATATTTATAGATGTTCAGATCATTCGCTTTCGCCATCTCAACCATGGTATATACCATAGAACTGGCGGCTGCACCTTTGGGACTGGTACTGAACAGCCAGTTCCGGCGCCCCACTGTGAATGGGCGGATGGCATTTTCGCTGAGATTATTAGAAAGACTGCAGTGTCCATCTTCAAGATAGGTAATAAGCGTATCTTTCCGGTTTTGGGCATAGTTCACCGCTCTATCAAGGCGGGTACCCTTGTTTGGTTTCTGCTGATCCAGCCATTTCCAGAATGCTTCCAGTACTGGCTTTTCTTTTGCGAGCCGGAATTCTTTTCGCTGCTCAGCTGAATGGTTTTTGGCTTTTGAATACCGTTCGCATTCAAAAAGTTTCGAGCAGAATTGGACGCCCTGTACTGCAGGATTGCTGTAATCATATTCCTTGCCTTTTGGTACAGCATCTATAAAGTAGCGTCTCGTATGAGACCAACAGGAGCATCGCTTGATACCGGGAAGATTATTATATCCCTGATATCCATCCGTTTCCAGATACCCGGCAAAACCATTCAGGAATCTCTCAGCATTATACTTGGCTCTTGTTTCTGTATAATGATAGAGCACAATCGGCGGCAGTTCATCTTCCCCACTGCGGAACAGCCACATCCAGGAGTCTGTTTCTGGATTCCGTTCCGGCTCTCTTAATACCTGCACCCGAGTTTCATCTGCCATAAGATACTGTCTCTTAAGCAACTGGCGATGAAAGTAATCATATACAGGGCTAAAATAGTGCTCCGCACAGTAAATGACCCAGTTCGCAAGTGTTGTACGATTTAAGGCAACCCCAAGCTGCGCCCAGTCCTGCTCCTGCCTTTTCAGCGGCATACCATTCTGGTATTTCTGGTTCATTACCCAGGCAACTACAGATTCCGATGCATAGCTTCCAGGAATCAATGCATCTGCGACAGGCGCTTTCACAAAGACCTGTTCATCCGGATTTTCCTCTGATATAACACACTCTGGACATTTGTAGGTCTCCCGGTAAATATTTACAACTTTACCCTTTGCAGGTGAAAAACGAAATTCGTGACGAACGAATTCTTTGCCGATATATTCCATCTGTGCACCGCAGGAAGGACAGTTTTTCTCTTCCTCTGGCAGAGGGATAATCTCATCACAGGATGGGATATTTTTAAAGAGCTCTGCATGCGTGCGTTTTGCTTTACGTTTATGCGTTGGAACAGTGATATCATCTGGCAGTTCGGGATTCCAGTTATTGTCAGCTTCCTGCTCAGCTTCATCAAAAAGATTCAGCTGACCCTCCACATCCTTGCGTTTTTCACTGGAAGTGCCAAAGAGTTTCTTCGTTAGATATTCAATCTGCTGACGAAGATTTTCTTTCTCAAGACGGTCTGCCTCTAAGGTCTTTTGCAAAGACTTGATGAGTTCTGTCTGTGCAGCAAGAGTTGTATTCAATTGACTGATGGTATCCTTATATGCAAGGATTTTTGAATCTTTTGAATTGCCAGCCATAGGTTTTCTGCTCCTTTTTCTATGCTTTTATTTTACCATAAAAAGCATAGAAAAAGAAGCGGAAAATCCAGTATTTACAAGGGTTTGAAGCCTATCCCGAGTAGTGGAAAATGATCCACTTCCCGACAAAAAAATGTGGATATTTTCCACCGTTAGTCAGTAGGTTTGAATGCTTTGGGCTGTTCGATTTCAAGACCAGACATGAGCCAGTCGAATTGCTGCCAGGTAAGCTGTCTTACTTCAAGCTGATTTCTTGGCCAGCGGAACCTGCCCTGTACTTCCATTCTTTTGTAAAGAAGTACAAAACCGTCAGTTTCCCACAGTAATGCTTTGATTCTATCACAGCGTTTGCCACAGAAAAGATAAAGTGCACTCCGTCTGGGATCCATATGCAGCTGTTGTTCCACGATTGCACACAGACCATCGATGGATTTTCTCATGTCCGTACGGCCGGTAACAATAAAGATTTCATCGGCAGCTGTGATATCCCCTAGCATTCAAACTCCTTCAGTACGTTGAATACCTGTGCGAGAAGAAGCGGATCGGCTCCATTGGGGATGGATAAAGTGCATCTGCCTATCGAAAGATTCATGGATGGTATATCTGGAACTGATACGCGGGTGCATGAAGTATCAAGCATAAGATCATTCTGGCTACATGAAGCTTGATTTTTAAAATCGACTTTTACTACTTCCTGTTTTTCAGGAGCGTTACAGCTGCGTCCGGTAGCTGGTGGAAGATCAGAGCAGCCTTTTTGGCGAAGTCTTTTCACCCAGTTGTAAAATGTCCCTGGTTTAATATCATGTTCCACACACCATTGGTGATCAGTGAGACCACTGCTGCGGCATTCCATAATTAAGCGATATTGTTCGTGTGCTGGTATTCTGGTACTTCTCATGAGCAATCCTCCATAAATGTAAGTAGAGTAAAATGCTCGCATCTATCATTTCTATCAATAGAAAAATGAAGTAAAATGCTTGCATTCTCTAACTATAATTATGGACTGGGTTTTAGGACAAAACAATCCGTGGAATTATTTTGCGCTTACCTTAAAACATATCTTTATTTTTAGAATATCCTGCTAGCAAAAAGCCCCGCCGGAGCTGGGCTATGAAATACCTGACGTATACGGAAATTGAGCTGAGAAATAAAACGCTCCTATGCTTTTGTATGCTAGCGGAGTGCGAGCTCAGGAAGTCTGTGACCTGACGGTAGGAGATATCCAGTTTTGTCAGGATAGAGCTGGAGTTAATGTTCATGGAAAAAAATACGAAGGATAGGCATACCTGCGGCTGCTTCAGATATGATAAAAAGGTATATTGCGCACAGAGGAATATCTGAGGATAAGAATCGGCATGTTTTTTAAGTCAGACCCATGAAAAGATGGCGGTTTCCTGTATAGAGGAAATCTATGCAAAGTATGTCAGTATAGCCAAACAGTAAAATCCTGGGATGTTCAGAAATAATTATATGCCGCGCTCAATGAAGCATACAACAGCGACCCATATGCTTGGAGAAGTTTTTCAGGAAACAATGAATCGCCAATTGAAAGCATGGAATGACAGATGGTTTCTCGAAGAAAATCCTGACAGATATGATAATAGGGAGAAAAGAATTATACCGGATTTTTTAAAGTGATTTTTACAACATTATGCTTGTAGCGTTTCGCAAATGCCTATTATATTCCAAAATATCAAAGGAGAGTAGGGGAAACGTATGTTTTTGGTGTTTTATTCTTAGGTGAAATATCTGGGAATTTATTCAATGTAATCATTTTTTCACCATGATATTCTACTTTAGAAATGTTTTTATTGCGTATATAAATTTTTTTATTCTCAGATTCTATAGTTATCCATATATTTTTACTTTTAATTTTATTCATAGGAATATTTTGATAATAACTACCGTCTGAAAGTGATAAATTAGCATAGGAGAATTCTAATATAGTATAACTTTCACTAAAACAAACCAAACCAATAACTTCAGATACTAATAATAGTATATATAGGATAATATAAATTAATGCATTCTTATCTTTATTATGAATAGATAAAAGAGAGGTAAGGGCAAACATTGGCATTACTATTACTAATATGTTTTTTCTTTTTCTTTTTAATAATCTAATTTTAACTCGTTTGTATTTTAGAATAATTCTACATGCTACAAGAAAAAGTGCAATTGTTATAACATATAACAATATCTGGTTTATAATGATAGTTTTGAGATATACTGCAAGGATAGATTTTATAAATATATGAATAACAGAAATTACAAAAGAAGCAAGTATTGAATAACACATTATCCAGCCAAAAAAATATCCTCCTTTTTCTTTAGAATGTATCAACCATCCTTTTTCAGATTTCAAATTAATAAATAATTTTATTGCATATGCTAATATAGGAATTAAAACGGCTGTTATAATAGTATACAAAATATTTGGCATATTATTGTTTAAAAAAGTTTCAATATTTTTAATCATATGATATATTCTCCTTATTTAGTAATTATACTAGGTGTTTGATAAACACCGTAACCCATTGATTTTACTGGGTTTAGTTACTCGATTTATATAAATTTTCTCTCCAATGGTGATAAAATATAGGTAACGACACCAATACATCTCACAACCAAAGGAGGAGAAAATTTATGACTACTAAATACCATCAGATTTATTTGAGTGATATTTTTTCAGACTGTCAAAAAAACTCATCGATGATTCACCATCATTCTTCAGATCAGAAACAATTCTGAATACTGACCTGTTTTTTCTCCTTATATAGCGGAGAGTTATAAACACTCAATGCTAAAATTTACCTATAGTAATTATACGACATAAAAAAGGAAAATACCATATATTTACATACGATTTTGCTATAAAAAGAAGCCCACCTTTCGGCAGACTCCTTAATTAAGTCGTTATATTATGCATATTTTTATACTATCATTTTACCTATTTACTCACCTTAACCGTCTTGCTCTGTCCCTTACCCCTAAACAGTTTCGTGTATTTACTCACTTTGCTCTTAGGAACCTTGATCGTAGCCCAACTGTTTATCTTCTTCAGCGCAGACCCGCCAACCTTTTTCAACGCAGTTCCCTTAACCGTTATCTTTTTCAGGTTCTTACAGTTGTAAAATGCCTTGTTCCCAATGGTTTTAACCTTAGACGGAATAGTAATACTCTTTAATCCGGTACATCCCGAAAAAGCACTATTCCCGACAGTAGTTGTATTATTCCCCAACGTCACATTCGTCAGCCTCTTACATCCGTAGAACAGTTCATCTTTAACTGTCGTAACTCTAGTCGGTAACTTTACCTTTTTAAGATTGAAGCAGCCACGGAATGCAGCTTTCCCGATTTCATTGACTTTATTGCCGAATTTCAAGGTTGTAAGCGCTGAACAGTTGTAGAATGCTCTGTCTCCGATTGATGTAACATATTTGCCGATATTAACAGATTTAAGTTTCTTGTTTGATTTAAAAGCGTTCTTTGCGATACTTGTTACCGTAAAGTTGTAGGTGTTGAGTTTTACTGTAGCTGGAATCGTGAGTTTCGTTTTCTTGTTGTTTATTGGGGCGATTACTTGGACTGTGCCACCGTTTGAGCCTGATGTCAGGACTTTGTATCTGAAACTGCCTGAAATATATTCCTGTGTTACAAATGGTATAGCATAACTGCCGTTGTCTTGGAAACCTATTCCGTTGCTCTTTGCGTATGCCTGGACTCTGGAACCTTTGGATGCTGATAGTGTTACTGGGCATCCGTTAAATACTCCTGAACCGAGCTTAGCATTGTCGTTACGAACAATCACGCTACGAAGCCTCGTACATTGATTGAATGCATAACTACCGATTGATTGGATTGTTGATGGTAGAGTCATTGTTTGTAATCGAATGCAACCGTCAAAGGCATTACCTGCTATTGTGCGTACTCCTTCTTGCATTGTTACATTGAAGAGTCTACGACAGCCAGCAAAAGCGTTAGTTCCTATGGTTTGCATTGATCCGGGAATATTAATATCTGTTAATAAAATACAACCCTCAAAGGCATTTTCTCCTATAGTTTTCAAACTGTTAGGTAGATTAATCGTTGTCAATGCTTGACTATACCAAAAGGCATTTCTCCCGATTGAAGTTATTGTAGGTGGTAATTCTATTTTTGTTAGACTTGTACATGAGTTAAAAGTATTATCCTCAATGGTTTTGATTTTACTTGGTATTTTTATCTCTGTTATGCCCATATTAGAAAAGGCGCTTTTACCAATAAAAGTCAATCCCGCTGGAAGATTTAATTGTTTTACATTTGGAAGACTGGCTAAAGCGTATTCTTCGATTATTTTTAAAGTGTCAGGTAACTTCACATACATAATATCAATTCCACTTATTGCGTATTTACCAATGCGAGTAACTCCTTTAGGTATATCAATTCCCTCTATAGGATTAATATTTGCGAAAAGATAATCGCCAATACTAGTAACCCCTTCATTAATTATTAGTTTATAGTGTTTTCCGCGTCGTAAAGGATTTTCATATCTTCCACTTGTATCAAAACCATCTTGATCATAATTAAATGTATCTCCTGATCCTGAAATAATAGCTTCTTGAGTTTTTTCATTGATTGTAACGTGCACATTATTACCGATTTTGACAGTTTTTGTTTCTTCTTCTGCTTGAGCAGGTATTATGCATAAAACAAACAAAAACATAATAAGAAAAGCACTTGAAATTATTTTTTTCATACTTTCCACACTATTTTCCTCCCTTTCTTATAATTAAATTATAGATTAATAGGAAGGATTTTACAACTGTAAATTTATTTTTCTCTGAGAGTATACTCTAACGAATTAATCTTTTCAGTTAATTCGTTTATTTTTTGATCCTGTTGCTGTGCTACATATAGTATTGCAGGTATAATTACTTTTTCATTCCATTTCTCAGGACTGCTAACGATGTTTATAACCATGTAAATGTTGATCGCGTAGAAAAAAATATGATTAGAATTGGTATTCTGGAAGCCTAAATGGTGTAAATGTTAAAACTACGTTGTTTTACACCATATTTTACACCATTACACCGTGTAAATATATACCAGTTATAATATGTTGTGTAATTCTCAGAGGATATAAAGCCAGTAAATATCAGCATTTGAGGACTTATATGAAGATATATTATCTCTAGGAATCTTACACATGTGTAATCTAAGAGTCACCTCTATGCAAGGTAGCTATGTTATACTATACCCATCGAATGAAAGCCTGTTAAACATGCTTTAGAAAGGTGGATTTTAAAATGAATTTATTGGAAGTAAAGGAATTATACAAAACATACGGGAGCGGGGAGACTGCAGTGGAGGCGCTGAAAAATGTATCTTTTTCTGTCCCGAAGGGTCAGTTTGTAGCCGTGGTGGGTGAATCCGGATCAGGAAAAAGTACACTGCTGAATATGATTGGGGCTCTGGACACGCCTACCTCTGGATGTATTCAGATTGACGGAAGGGAAATTCTGGAGATGGATGATGAAAAGCTTACGATTTTCCGGAGGCGGAATATTGGATTTATATTTCAGGCTTTCAATCTGATTCCGGAGTTAACTGTTGAACAAAATATGATATTTCCCCTGCTTTTGGATTATAAAAAGCCGGATCAGGATTATGTGGAAGAATTGCTGTCGGTTTTGTCTTTAAAAGAAAGACGCAATCATTTACCCCGCCAATTATCCGGCGGACAGCAGCAGCGTGTCGCCATCGGGCGGGCGCTCATTACCCGTCCGATGATGATTCTGGCTGATGAACCAACAGGAAACCTGGATACGCAAAACAGCAGTGAAGTAATTTCCCTGCTTAAGTCAGCATCCAAGCGGTACAGCCAGACGATCCTGATGATTACCCACAACCGCAGTATAGCTTCCACAGCAGATCGGGTATTACGGGTATCGGACGGGGTACTCACTGATTTAGGGGGGTATGCAGAGTGAAAAGCTATCTTGGATTGATTTCTGAATATGCAAAAGTGCATAAAAAGAAGAATCGCTTAACCATCACCTGTATTGCCGTATCCGTACTGTTAGTTGTGGCAGTATTCGGCATGGCTGAAATGAGCGTGAAGACACAAATGAATGAACAGATTAAGACTTATGGTAATTATCATGCTGCGGTTATGAACCCCGATTCTAAAATTGCCACACAGATTGGTGAAAGACCGGATGTGGCAGTTTCCGGCTGGTTTTATGAAATTGAGAGCGGAAAAACCGGAGATGTGGAGGTACGTATTTCCGGCGGCGACGAGGCAATTTCCAGGGAGATGAATATGGAAGCCTCAGAAGGGCGTTTTCCAGAATCTCCGGAAGAAATAATGATGGACAGGTCAGCAATGCAGAAGCTGGGATATTCAGTGGGTGATTCGGCAGATATTACCCTGGCAGATGGAACTGTACGCCAGTTTAAAATTACTGGCATCAGCAGCGATTTTGTTTCCCTGAAGTCTTTTGACCGGCATGCCATTTACCTTACTACAGAAGGAATTTTAAGACTATCAACTGGTGATGTGTATGGGGTATATTACATCCAGTTTAAAAAAGGTGCCAACATGCGCCAGGCGATACAGGAAATAAAAACAGATTATGGATTGTCCGATGATCAGGTAGGTACGAACCGGGTGCTGCTTGGTTTACTGGGACAGGGAAATGACAGTGGAATGTACCAGTTGTATCTTGTAGCAGGTATTTTGTTTGTGCTGATACTCTGTGCAGGTACTTTTATGATCTCCAGCAGCTTTACAATGCGGGTGACGGAGCGTGTACAGTTTTTCGGGATGATGCGCTGTCTGGGGGCGACGAAAAAGCAGGTAAAACGTTATGTGAGGCTGGAAGGGCTCCGCCTGTGTGCAGTTGGAATTCCAATTGGATTACTGGGTGGTACGCTTATGATGTGGGCGGCATCAGCTTACCTAAAATTTTTTAACGCAGCATTTTTTGCGGAAATGCCACTGTTTCAGATCAGTGTGCCTGCACTTTTAGCGGGTGCGGGTGTTGGTTTTCTGACGGTCATGCTGGCATCCAATACTCCATGTAAAAAAGCAGCAGGAGTTTCGCCTCAGGCAGCACTGACTGGCAGCGTAGGTGGAATGAAAGCAGCCGGAAAAGCGGCAAATACCCGTCTCTTTCACGTGGAGACCGGGATGGGGGTGAACCATGCGTTCCAGAGCGGCAAGAATACATTTTTACTTTCCGGATCATTTGCCATCAGTATTGTTTTATTCCTGTGTTTTACAGTTCTGATCACGTTTATGAACCATGCACTGAATCCCCTTCGGCCTTATGCTCCGGATATCAGTATACTGGCTGAAGAAAATGCACCGTCCATTAAGCATGACCTGGCCAAAGAAATCAGTGAATTGGATGGCGTCAAAAAAACATATGGCCGTATGTTTGCATACAACATTCCGGTAACTGGAAGAGATCACGTCAATACTGCTATGCTGATCTCTCATGAACAGTATCAGTTCGATTGGGTAGAAGATCAGCTGATTGAGGGAAATATAGAAGATGCGAAGGATGGAGACGGAGTTTTGGTCATATACTCGGAGGAACAGAACTGGCATGTGGGTGATTCGATCACTGTAAACTTACCAAAAGGTGAAACTTCATTGCGTGTTGCAGGCATCTTAGCAGATGCCCCTTATGACAGAGCTGCGGGGGAACAGGCTGTAATCTGTTCAGAAAATACGTTTACGTCGTTGACCGGATCCAGTGATTACACCATTATCGATGTACAGGTAAATGCAAACGCCCCCTCTGACCTGGATGAAAAAATCCGCCAAATAGCGGGGGGATCCCAGGTTTCCTTGCTGGACAAACGGAGTGCGAACCAGGATGTGCAGGCAGCTTATCTGTCAATGTCGGTATTTGTGTATGGATTCTTAATGGTCATTGCTTTTGTAGCTCTGCTGAATATAGTAAATACAGTAAATGGCAGCGTTTCCAGCCGTATCAACCAATATGGAATGATGCGTGCGGTAGGTATGAGTGCCAGACAATTAAAGCGTATGGTTTGGGCAGAAGCTGCTTCTTATGCAGTGGTAGGAAGTCTGGCAGGATGTATATTAGGTATGTTATGTCACAAAATGGTATTTACCATGATGGTTACTGAAAACTGGGGAGTGGAGTGGCAGCCGCCGTTTCTGGTATTGGGGGTAACAATTGCAGCCTCTGCTCTTACAACATTTATAGCAGTCATTTCACCATCGAAAAAGATTGAGAAGCTGAGTATTGTAAATGTGGTTAATGCCCAGTAATAGAAAATAAATGTCTATATAACCAGTCTGATAGTTTCCAACGAGGACCGGTTATATTGAACTTTTCAAACGGTTTATAAACTTAAAATATTATTCGTCTGGAAACACCATCTCAGATTGAGCTATAACGGCCACTTTCCCTTTACTGTCATAGATGTTAAAAGAAACCATACTAACGATTATCATAATGATATTTATCACAATTATACTAATAATTATACCTAGTACAATTTATGTTAAAAGTACCGTTGCGGCAAGCAACGCAGATTAACATGAGACGGCTGCAAATGAGCGTAATTATTTTATCATATCTCTTTGGATATTCCTAACGGTTTCTAATTGACAGGATTTTAATGCTATTATAAAATCAACCTATCGGTGGCTTAGTTATTATAGAGGTAAAAATATAGCAAGTTATCTATGCAGATAAGTTATCCTGTAGTTTCTGGAAATTATAAAATAGTGCTGGAATTATTAATAAAAATGAAATATACTGAAAAAAACAAATAGATTGGCATATTATGAGCAGCTCATAATGTGCCAGGTTTTTAAACAGCCTGTTTAAAAGGAGGAAAGTGTGAGAATGAAAACTTGTTATGTAATTGGCATAGCAGGAGGAACTGCCGGCGGGAAGTCTGCTTTTTGTGAGCAGCTTGCGGAATTTCTGGGAAAACAGGGATTAAAGGTAATAGAAATACATATGGATGATTATTTCAAACCGGAGACTGAACGCCCTGTTTCTAAAGCGCCGGTCAGCGGCAAAGAGTATATAGACGATAATCATCCGGATACTATGGATTTGAAAAGCGTGTATTCAGATCTGCTAATCCATATGGATTCCGGGGGATATGATGTTATTTTGATAGAAGGGCTTTTGACGTTATGGGAGAAAAACATATTTGATATGCTTGATTTGAAACTTTATGTGGATTGTCCCGCAGACGAAAGAATCATCCGAAGATTGAGAAGAAACATGTCATGGGGCAAATCCTTTGAAGAAATTGCAGAAGTTTATCTGGAACTGGTCAGGTATCGCCATAATGAATACGTAGAACCGACAAAGTGGAAAGCCGACTTCATAATTAATGGAATGGCTGCTACGGAAAAGGCTGTTATCGGAATTGGACATATCGTTCGGGGTGAATTAGCCGGAGGTGAACAGATTGATTCGAATTGCCATTTGTGATGATGAGTCCGATTCTATTCACAGAAACGAGGAGATTTTACAGGAATGTATTAGCCAGATGAAATGCATTGCAGATATTATCACTTATTCCAATGGAGAGATGCTTTTATCGGATATATTAGAAGATGATTTTTTCTACGATTTGATTTTACTGGATATTGAGATGCCAAATATAAGCGGTATGGAGATTGTGCAGTCTATAAAACCTAAGCTGCCAAATATGCGGGTGATCTTCATCACTTCCCATATTAAGTATGCAATAGATAGTTTTGAGCTATCTATTTTCCGCTATGTGCCAAAAGATGATCTGGAGAAAAGGTTGACGTATGCAGTGACAGATGCTCTGAAATTAATTATGCTGGAGAGCAATAAAAATTATATAGTTTTGACGGCAAATCGTATGGAGAAAGTAAGATTTCAGGATATTCTTTATATTCAGAGAGATGGAAAGAATTCTGCAATAACGACTTTCCATGGTGTCATAAAGGTGAGGAGAAGTCTTCAGACTGTTCATGAAGAACTGGATTCGGAAGAGTTTATTTTTGTTGAACGGGGATGTATCGTAAATCTGATACAAGTAACGCAAATAAAAAATAGTATGATTTATCTAAAGAATCAAATAGAATTACCAATCAGCAGATCCCATTTACAGGGGGTAAAAATTGCGCTGAATTCCTATTGGGGGAAACGTATATGATGAATTTCGTACTGAAATTTCTGATTTTGTTTATGAATATAGTCCTGTGTATCAGCTGGAGTGAAATTTTGTTTACTGAGGAAAAAGGCAGAGCCTTATCATTTCCAAGATGTGCGGCAAGTGCTGGACTCGCTGTCTGTTTATGTCTATGGAAGAGTTTTTTCCAGATCTTTGAAGTGGAACAGCTTATTCTTGTCATAGCTGTTGCGGGATTATCAAAATATTTGTTACGGGTAAAGCCAAAACTTCTAATCTCTTCCGTCTGTTTATGTTTGAGTATAATATATTTGTTTGATACTGTGGTTTGGTTATTATTAAAAGAATTTTTACAACTATCCCTAATTATGTGTGTATGTATCTGGATCAGCTTAAAAATCTTTTTTTATATCTGGATGTTGCTGTCTCCTGGAAATAAACGCATTTTAAAAGAAATAAAGCCTTACTATAATTCTATTTACGGAACGCCTATAGTTGGTTTTATGGGGATTTCATTTTTGAGTTACAAAACTTTTTCCATAGGTGACAAGTCTACGGTTTTTATTATTTGGGGAATATTGCTTGCTGTGATCTTTTTGCGGATTTCTCTGGTGTACAGCCATATTAGATATCAAAAAGAAAAGGAATATATTTCAACAATTAATATGCAGAAAGAACTGCTTGAAAAAAACTATTCTGCTCTAAATCAGGCATACGCTGTTAATGCTAAACTTTTCCATGATTTTCACAGACATTTAGAGATCATGCTGCAAATGGCAAATAAAAGCAAGGACACAGATATGGTAAAATATATTGAAAATCTAAGTGAACCGCTAAAAGAGATTGCGTCTGTTATATGGATCGGGGACGAAACCGTAGATTATATTATTAACAGCAGATATTCAAAGGCTAAAGAAAAAGGTATCCAAATGGAGATGAATATTGAGTTTCCCAATAATACAAATATCCGGCCCAATGATCTATGTACCATACTCTCGAACCTTTTAGACAATGCAATCGAGGCATGTGAAAGAGCGGCAGGAATGGGAACGCAGGAGTCTCCCTTTATTTATCTGACCATCAGACGCATTCAGAATATATTGATTATAAAGTTGGAAAACAGCAGCCTTCAGCCGGAATACAACAGTGATGGGGAACGAAATACAGCAAAAGAAGATAAGACACTGCATGGGTACGGGATGAAGAATATTGAATCGGCTGTTTTAAAATATGATGGGGTGCTGCAGTCCTCATATGAAGAGCACATTTATCGTACAATCATTACACTTTCCTTTGAGGGGGTTAAAATCGGGTGATTCAATATAAATGCTTCTCTATTATAATCACGGATTCCTGATTTTCCCCAATCATTTCAACGGATACTTTATGAACGATGGTACTAAACGAGTCCATATTTTTGAAATCTGGAAATACCATAATTGTTCTTAAGTTCATAAAGTGCTCCGTAACTTTGCATTTGATTATTAGTATTTATTGTATCAGGAATTATTTGTAATACGCAAAAATTCATCTGCCATCGCTTCCGGTGATTCTTTCGCCCCACCTTCCAGCCAGCACAGCACCATGTTGTAAAATGCCCCGGCATGGTAATATAGTTCATATTTCAGGATGGAACTTGCGGGCATATCTCCATGTGCTTCAATCACACAGTCTGTGACCACATCAAGCAGGGAAATTGAAGATTTTGCACGGTGAAAAGCCAGGATAAGTGCTGCGTGTTCTCCATAAAACCGAAACTTGTAACGCATCAGATCCCAACTATGAAAGTCTTCCACCGGGGAGGGACTTCCCTCGTGGTAGCTGAGTGTCATTTGATGGAGCCCATACTCAACAAGTTCCTCAATTGATTTGAAATTACGATAAAAAGAAGCCCGGGCAACGCCGGAGTCTTTAATTAATTCTGTTACTGTAATTTTAGACCAGTCTTTGTATTGCATGAGGGCAACCAGTGCGGACAGCAGCCGGTCTTTCACTAACTGATTTGCTATTTTTCTCTTGTCCATGAAACATTTCTCCTTATTTTGTATCAGGTTGGATAGTTGACAGGAAGGATTGATGTGATACAATTTATATCATATTAAACGTTTCTATAAATGTCAAGAGGAGGAAAATATGATTTTCTATTTTAGCGGAACCGGGAACAGTCAATTAGCGGCTAAGATGATTGCTGAAACCACCAGTGATGAGATGATTTCCATTAATAACTGTTTGAAGAAGGGTAAAAAAAATACGTTCCAATCAAAAAAGCCCCTGGTGTTTGTAACGCCAACTTATGCCTGGCGTATGCCAAAAGTGGTGGAACAATGGATTGATGAGACTGATTTCGCGGGAAATCGAAATGCCTATTTTGTTCTTACCTGCGATGGCAGCAGCGGAAATGCAAATGCTTACGCAAAAAAGATCTGCAAAGAAAAAAAGATGCAATTTAATGGAATTGCTTCGATCACTATGCCGGAGAATTATGTGGCGATGTTCCCAACACCTAGTGAACAGGAGTGTAAAAATATTGTAGAAGCTGCGAAACCGGCAATTTCAAAACTTGCCATACAGATACAAAAAGGAGAAAAATTCCCGGAACCGGCAATATCGTTTCGAGACAAAATATTAAGCGGTCCGGTTAATGGCATATATTATCCACTCCTTGTACATGACAGGGGATTCACTGCATCCAGTGAATGTATTTCCTGTGGAAAATGCGCCCGCAGGTGCCCTTTAAACAATATTGTTATGATAAATGGCAAACCTTTATGGAAAGGAAATTGTACCCATTGCATGGCATGTATCGCAGGATGTCCGGTAGAGGCTATTGAATATAAGAAGTCTTCAAAAGGCCGGCATCGCCATTACATTATGGAAGAATGAAATAATTAGAAAGTATGATAGGGAAAGGTAGATTGTATTATGAAAGAGCATAGAATTGAGGTAGACACTGCAAAGTGTATCGGATGCGGTATGTGCCGCAGAGATTGTCCGGCAAGCAATATTTCAATTACAAATAAAAAAGCGGTTATTGAATCCCAGGCATGCATCAAGTGCGGGCATTGTGTCGCTGTCTGTCCCAAGGCGGCAGTTTCCATGACGGGTTTTGATGAGCCGCCAATGGAATTTAAAAAGCCCACTGTATTAGATCCGCAGCAATTACTGGATGCTATCAGAACCAGAAGAACCATACGGCAGTTTAAAAATCAGCCGGTTGCTCCAGAAGTGATTGCACAGATTATAGAGGCCGGGCGCTTGACACCAAGCGGGGAAAATGCACAGGATGTATCCTATATCGTGTTAAAGGACCATATAGAGCGTTATGAAAAAATGGCAGTCCGTTTTTTTAGAAGGCTGCTGCCATTTGCTCGGCTTGTGAATCCCATGGCAAAAAATAAGGAAATTGATGACCACTTTTTCTTTAATAAGGCACCAGCTGTAATTGTGATTGTGGCGAAAGATGAAATAAACGGAGCACTTGCCGCCTCTAACATGGCTCTTATGGCAGAGGCCAACGGATTGGGTGTGCTATACAGCGGCTTCTTCTGCATGGCTGCAAATATGTCCCATTCATTACGCAAGGCACTTGGCTTAAAACGCAAAAACAGAGTTATCGCTACGCTGGTTCTGGGGTATTCGGGAGTAACATATCACCGAACTGCACAGAAAGAGGCAGCGAAGATACGGTTTTTGTAGTTTCATACATTTCTATTCATTTCTCACAGTGAAAGACAAGGGAAAGTTAAATTAAGGCTGTTTCAGACAGCCTTTTTTTTATGAATTAATACGGCGCAGATAAAAGAGGAGTACCTGAACTGCTATAGAGCGAATGGCTCTCCACATAAATAAAGTATACAGATAAGTATTCTCCCTATAAAATAAGGTTAATTAAGATAAAATAAAAATTAGTTTAAGGTTTATAGGTTATTATATTTATATTAATCAAGTCTTCATGGAATCATACTCTTGATAATTGATCGCCAGTCTTATGAAAAACGAAAAGGAGAGTACAAATGAATGAGAATATTTTAAAACTCTATGAATTTCTAACGGTCTTAACCCCCCTTTTAATCCTTTACATAATAAGAAATAAACAATATAAGAAAAAAGGCATTGCAGGTACAAAGAGTTATTTTGTTCTGCTTCTCCTATTTACATGTTATATTTATGCAGTCTTTTATCTGACCGGGGCAGGTACGCTGTTCGATTTAAAGATGTATGGAATAGAGGTACGGGCAAATGAGGTCAATTTATTACCATTTTCTAAGAATATAGATCTCTCGGGTTATCTGCTGAATATCCTGCTGTTTGTTCCGCTTGGATTTCTGATGCCTGTCATATGGCCGAAAACCGGGAAGTTCCCGTATATGCTGTTATATGGATTTTGTTTTTCCCTGCTGATTGAGATCAGCCAGTTGTGCAACCATAGGCGAACGGATGTGGATGATCTGATTATGAATACACTTGGTACAATCTTAGGTTATCTATTATTTTTATTCTTTATTAAAATTACAAAATGGGATCAAAAGCGTTCAGATTATAGCAGATACGAACCGATTATCTATATGGGTGTTATGTTTCTTGGAAGGTTTTTATTATTTAATGAGTTTGGATTAGTGAAGATACTTTACAATATCTGATCTGGCTTTCATTTTGTAATTAACAGGGGAGGGAAAATAATGGATAGTAAAATTTTATTAGTTGATGATGAAAAAGATATAACAGATCTAATAGAGGAAGTCTTAAAAGGCGATGGATTTCGAAATATAAGAAAGGCATATAACGGCAGGGACGCCGTGAACCTGTGCAAATGTTTTGAACCGGACGTGGTCATACTTGATATTATGCTGCCGGATTTGGACGGTATCGAAGTATGTAAGCAAATCCGCAGTTTTTCTTATTGCTCTATTTTATTTTTATCTTCTAAAAATGATGATATAGACAAGATACTGGGATTATCCAACGGCGGAGATGACTATATTACAAAGCCGTTCAGCCCCAGAGAAATCTCTTTCCGTGTGCAGGCACAATTACGCAGGCAGCGATATTGCGCCTGCACTTCTAAGGCAAATCATATGGTATATACGGCGGGTGGACTGAGTGTGGATATGGAAAGCAACCATGCCTATAATTCAGGAAAAGAACTGAATTTAACGGGAAGGGAATTCTTACTGCTTTCATTTCTTGTACAAAACAAGAATAAAATCATAAGCAAAGAACGCCTTTATGAGCAGATCTGGGGTGAATACAGCAGTATTTGTGATAATACGATAATGGTCCATATCAGGCATCTGAGAGAAAAAATAGAAACAAACCCTTCAGAACCAAAGCAATTGATTACGATAAAAGGGTTAGGATATAAACTTCTGGAAAGAGTGGAATAGATGGGGAAATCTGGTTATAGAACAATATTGCAGACGTACGTTGCCTTTTTTCTTGTCATTTTTATTCTGATGCTAGCCGGAATAGGCATTTGTGATTCCCTGATTACGGTCCGGGAGCCAAATGGTACATATATCAGGAGCGATTTTCCAAAAACATATACGGAAGATTTTGCGGATCAGATTATTTTTATTAATGATAAACCACGTATAAAACAATCCGCAATGGTACAGCTTCAGGAACAGAAATTGTGGATGCAGGTATTGGACGGGGAGGGGAACAGGGTTTATGGTTTCCAGGAACCGGAAAATCAGCAAAATCATTATTCCAATGCGGAACTGTTGAGATTATCCGGTCAGGGATATGTAACAGATGGAACGGTATATCTGGGAACCGTAACAAACAAGACGGATGAGTTTATTTACATCATACATTTTCCTGTTTCCATCTCAACTGTAACGATGTTTCTTGATGGGAGCAAATTTACTGGGGGAAAAACGATTATACTTTCTGCAGCAGGTATTTTGTTTTTAATCATATTGATTTCCGGAATCGGATATGGGTATTGGGTAACGAAATTCATCTCCAGGATAACAGTGGCAGTGGGTGATATTGCAAAGAGGGAGTATCTGCCCATCAAAAAGAATGGAACATTTTCGGATGTTTATAAGAGCTTGAATACCCTTAATGAACAAATTCATGTCAGTGATGCGATACAGAAGAAAACAGATATCATGCGGGAAGAGTGGATTACAAATATAACCCATGACTTGAAAACGCCGCTGGCACCAATCAAAGGATATGCGGAACTTCTGGCACATGACGGGCAACTTCCTTCTCAGGTACAAATACAAAAATATGCTTCTATTATGCTTCGGAATATAGAATATGCAAACACGCTGGTTAATGATTTGAAGTTAACGTATCAACTGGAAAATGGGATGCTGCCCTTTCAACGGCAAAATGATAATCTGATCAGATTTCTAAAGGAGTTATCCATAGATATTTTAAACTCACCTGAATATGCATCCAATGAAATCGTTTTTGACAGTGGTATTTCCGAACTGAGATTTGACTTTGATCATCAACTGTTGAAGAGGGCATTTAGCAATCTGATTATAAATGCATTTGTACATGGAAACAGCACTACGAAAGTGGAGATACATATTACAATAGATGAAAATATCGGGATTCTCCTTTCCGATGACGGAGAGGGTATGACGGAGGACGAAGTGTCCAATCTGTTTCAGCGGTATTACCGGGGAACCAATACAGCGCAAAAGACGGAAGGTACCGGACTGGGTCTGGCAATAGCCAGGCAGATCGTAGAAATACATGGAGGAACAATTATCGTGAAAAGTTCGCTGGGAACAGGTACAGTGTTTCATATTTCTTTTCCAAAAGATTAGAAAAGCTGGGTATTAAGGATAAATAAGGTTCAATGAAAGTGTGATTAAGGTTGACAGGTTATCATGTATTTATGGTAGCTGTCAACCTTTTTTCTGCTGAAGGTGAAACCTATTTTTTAAAATCTTTAGAACGACAAAAAATTGAAAATTAGAGAGAAAGCAGGTGTAAAATTGAAGATTATTTTAAAGTATGTTCTCACGAATGTAAAAGAACGTAAAACCAGAACCGCAGTTATGCTGCTATCCATTGTACTGTCAACCATGTTGCTGTTTGTTTCATTTTCTATCGGTTCCTCTTACGAAAGTGCCCAAAGAAAAATGGCAAGGGGAAAGGCTGGAACGGCAACTATATCGGTCCAAAGTGCGGATTCTGGCGTATTAGCCAGAATGGAAGATATCCCTGATTTAGATGAGATACAATCAATAGCAGGAATATTAGAGAGTTCGGCTATTTACCATAAATATGGCTATTTTGAATCTTTTGACCTGATCTCGTCGGATTTGGAACAATTGAAACAGATTAATGAACCGCGCTTGTTAAATGGTAATGAGATCTCTGATTTTACAGGAGACAAAATTATTTTGCCGGATCGTTTTACATCAAAGTATAACATAAATCAGGGGGATTCCATGACTTTGGATATCAGAGGAAAATCCTATACATTTGAAGTGGCGGACATTGCGGCATATGATACCGTATTTTTAAGACACACCCGTGGCACAACTGCATTGCTGCCCTGGGGTACCCTGGCTGAGATAATGAAGAAAGCCGGCAGCTATACGGAAATTTTGATTGAACAAAAAGAAGGTATTGACACAGAAAGTCTGATCAATAAATTGTCAGAACAGCTTCCCACTGGAAAATATCGAGTCAGCAATACGGTAAATGAAGCTCAGATTGTCTCCGGTGCCAGACAGAAAACAATGCCATTCTTTTTAATCAGCTTCTTTTCATTGACGATGAGCGTTTTTATTATCTTCAGCAGTTATAAAGTGATTACATTAGAGCGCCTTCCAATCATAGGAACTTTTCGCAGCATTGGAGCAAATGAGAAAACTGTCAAGAAAATTCTTATGATGGAAAGTATCCTGTATGGGTGTTTCGGAGGATTACTTGGGATTCCTAGTGGTATTGTGGTACTTAATATTATGCTGCAAGGATTGGGCCAGTCGCTGGATCAGGGAATATCTATACCTGCGGTAATAGCGCCTGTGGGAGTTGTGGTATCTGTAGCAGTTTCTATTATTGCATCATTGCTCAGTGCATATATACCGGTCAAACGCGCCAGCCGTCTTCCAATAAAGGATGTGGTTTTAGGAACAGTAGAGGAAAAGAATGTTTCAAACAGTACAGTTTTAATTTTGGGCATTGTTATGCTAATTGCATCTGTTATACTGCCGCAAATAGCAACGGGCAATGCGCTATATATAGCTGGCGGATTTTCTCTGCTGGGATTAATAGCGGCTGCTATTATACTCATCCCGCTGTTTACCGATCTGGCATCCGCATTTTTTGAGATAATTTACGAAAAAATATGGGGGAACGAGGGAAAACTTGCTGCCAGGAATATGAAGAAGAATAAAAATATCACACAGAATATTACGTTACTGTTTATCAGTATTTCAGCAGTAATTGCAATCAGTGTAGTGGGGGATTTTGTTAAGACTTATGTAGGAGATGTGTTTCGTGATGCCGAATTGCAGGGGTTTGCAGATGGTGAAATGAATCAGGAATTTATAGATCAGGTAGAACAGATGGAGGGGATTGAAAAAGTATTGCCTCTTTATGTGATGGATCATGAAATTTCCTGCAAAAATATGACATTTACAAGGGTAGAAGGCACCGATGACATTGAGACATATAGCTCGATGTTAGCGATCAATTATACAGATCCGGAAATGAAGGAACAGGCGGCAGAAGCATTTAGAGAGAAGCGGTCAATCATTTTAAATGAAGATACCATTAAGGTGCTGGACTGTGATGTTGGTGATACAATTCAGCTGTCAAACGGAAATAGAGATGTACCGTATACAATTGCCGGCAGTTTTAAATCCCGCGCAAGCGATGTTCAGGCTGTAATACCATCCGCTTATGCAGCTGAGGATTTTAGCCAGTCCGTCTTTGGATTTATGGCGTATACTGCAGCCGATCCGGATGCCATTATGATTCAGGTGAGAGAACTATTCGGCGATACATGGAACTGGAGCCGGACGGTTGAAGAATTTAATAATGATTCGCTAAGCACCATCGGCGGATTCTTAGCGCCTATGAACTATATGACTTATTTTATACTCTTGCTTGCGGCAATCGGCATCATAAATAATCTGTTGATTAACTATATACAAAAGCGGCGGTCTATCGCCATGTATAAGTCTGTGGGGCAAAGTAACAGGCAAAATATTAAAATGACGATGATTGAAGGACTTACTTCCGGATTTCTGGGGGCAGTCATTGGAATGGCCATATCCGCAATGGAAATTCAGACAATTTTCATAGTTGCGGGTCCAAAGATTTCCATGATGCCCAAGCTGGATTTTAAAACATTTCTTCTGGCTGGAATCTTAGGAATCGCTGTTACTCTCATTGGCTCGGCAGTGCCGATTATAAAAAGCAAGAACATGAAAATAGTAGAAGAGATAAAATTTGAATAACAACTTACCAGGAGGTATCATCATGAGCAGGAAATATCAAAACAAGGCAATTGAAGCAGTAGACGTTATAAAGGAATTTCAAGTTGGAGGTACAACAAACAGGATTTTAAAAAGTCTGTCTTTAGAGGTGATGCAGGGAGAATTTGTATCTATCATGGGGCAGTCCGGTTCAGGAAAAAGTACTCTATTATATATTCTGGGCGGTCTGGATAAGCCATCAAAGGGAAAAGTGCTGATGAACGGGACCGATATCTCTCATTTTAATGATGACAAAATGAGTATAATCCGGCGCAGAAATATAGGATTTGTATTTCAGTTTTATAATCTGATACCAAATCTGAATGTGGAGGAAAATATTATGCTGCCGCTTTTACTGGACGGTAAAAAAATGAAAGAATATAAAGGGCAGTTAGATAAAATATTAGGGATCGTGGGACTGGATGACAGGCGGAAACATACACCCCGGGAACTGTCAGGAGGCCAGCAGCAGCGTGTGGCTATTGCACGTGCTTTAATCGGAAACCCAGAAATTCTGTTTGCCGATGAACCTACCGGGAACCTGGACAGTAAAACGGGGGCGGAAATTATGGAGCTGCTGAGAGAAATAAACCATAAAATCGGTCAGACTATTATTATGGTAACGCATTCACAGGAAGCGGCCAGGTGCAGTGACCGGATTATAATGGTGCAGGACGGGGTGATCGTGGAAAATAGCTGACTTTCAGAAATACGAATCTTTCCATGCAGGATTGAGGAATCAGGTTTTCACCTGCTCTCTGTCTAAAACCGGCATAACTGCATGCAGATAGGGAACGGCAAATTCTTCCGTTAAGATCCAGTCCGCTACCTTATCTTTGGTCAGGATAACAGGCATGCGGTTATGAATGTCAGCCATGGAATTGTTTGCTTCTGTGGTCAGGATGACAAACCGTTTTTCTCCTTTAAATACATTGTAGATTCCCGCCATATAAAGCGTATTTTGCCCGGGAAGGGTAAAACGATATTTTGTCTTACTGCCATCCTGGGCCCATTCATAGAAACCGGTACTGGGGACGACACATCTTCTGGAATGGAGACTTTCCCGAAAGGTTCTTTTTTCTTCAGCCGTTTCAGACCTGGCATTGATAATGACTCCCTTTGTTCTGAAGTTCGGAAAGCCCCATATGGAAAGATCGGTATCAATTTGACTGTTTTCGGCTTTTAAAACAGGTGCTGTATTAGTTGGGAATATTTCACCCCGCTTCATATTATTTTCCGGATACCTTGCAGTTATATTCTGCACAATTCTCATGATTTCATGATTGTCCTCTTCTGTAAACAAACTATATCTTCCACACATTAAAATTTTCCCTCCACAAACCAATTTGGATTTTCATAAAACAGATAAGCCTGGTGCCCGCCGATAGCTATGGTATACCGCATACCCTGACCACCGGCTTTTAGAGAAGCCGCCCGTCTAATATCTATAATTTTGTCGATGGTATATATATGGCCATCTTCCCACAGGATACTCAGCGGTGTAATAGTACCGTCTGTTCCAAAGCGGGCAGTTACTTCTACAAATATTTTCTTTGTCATACGTTTACCTCAATATAGAGCGTGTTGTGTTATCGCTGTTCAGTTCTGGTGATTATTAGTATGGTGAACAGATTGGGGTTTAGCTGATTAAAGACGCTTTGTAAATGATAGGTAGTGTACGGAAAGATGGGTGTGGGAAACTGGCATGGGCTCCGTCAGCTGGCCGCAGAACTGGTATTTTCTAACCTTTCCGAAGCGCTTTTTGGCGGCACGCGGGTATTCACCGAGAAATCCTGATGCATTTCTCGGTTCAGTACCCGCTTAGTATCCGATGGGAGCCAGTCGAATACTATCCGCCAAAAAACACTCCGGAAAGGCAAGTAAATGAACTGTACCCTTTGTCAAGGACATTTTAAAAAGTGGGGCACTTTTTTCGCACCTTTACTTCCAAAGTATCCTGCATACAGGTACACCTCTTTAAATGTCATGGTATTCTATGAAATTTTTTAACTATCCGTATTTTTCTGATATAATTGGCATCCAAGTTCTTCCGGTTTTTTGGCTATGACCGGATGCGCAGGTATTTTGGGAACATCCAGTGGATATTCTCCAGTGATGACAAATTTATAAAACTCATTGGGTGCAAGCTTCGCCAGATGCCATTGGTACCGCTGATTATTATAATAAGCCATGTAGTCATCAATGACAGACTGTACCTCTGCAAAGCTTACGCATTCAGCCAGTTTTGCCTTGATATGGTCCTTCATATGCCCAAAGAAACTCTCCTGGGGCGCATTGTCCCAGCAGTTGCCACGCCGGGACATGGACTGGCGCAGCTTCTTGTTATAAAGTATATGAAGAAAACTTTGGCTGGTGTAATGGCACCCCTGATCACTGTGGATGATTGTTTCTGCTTGAAGTGAGATCCCATGACCGGCCACCAGTTTATTGACCGTTTCAAGAACAAAATCCACTTCCAGGGAGTCACTGAGCACATAAGAAAGTATCTGCCTGGTAAAGGCATCCAGGATGGTTGACAGGTAGGCAAAGGATCCGCTATAGGACAGATAAGTGATATCCGTCAACAAGACTATTCTTGGTCCATAACATTCGAACTCACGGTTTAGCAGGTTGTCCGCTACATTGCTGGTCCTTAGTGCCTTTGCCATTCTTTTATATGGATTTGGGCCTCGGTATGGACAGGAGAGGTGGAACTTTTCCATCAGCCTGCGGATTTTTTTCAGGTTCATGATCACCGGCGGGTTCATATGGAGCAGTTCCATATAGATGCCCCTGGCCCCTTTGGCATAACCATGCAGCCTGTAAGCGGCCAGAACCAGATCAAAATCCTCACGGTCCTTCTGTTCCTGAAGCGAACGGACAGGAGCTGCCTTTATCCAGGCGTAATAACCGCTTCTGGAAACACCGGCTATGGAACAGAGTTCTTTGGCAGAAAGGGAATTCTCGCTTTGCCGGATCGTTTGCTGGATAATCTCAAATATACAGGAAGAGTCGTTCATAAGCAGAGCACCTACTTCCTTGTAGTCCTGAGTGAGGAAATTTTTTTTAAGAACTCAACTTCCTGTTTCAGATAATCAACCTCATGCCGAAGCAGTTTTAATTCATCCTTTTCGGATGGCGGCAGATCAGCAGCCGGGGAGACGGAGCTTTGCATCCTGTGAGGGGAATGTCCTTGGTGAAACCCGCCATATTTATCGTACTGTTCCCGAATGTGTCTGGCAATGCTCCATACCCTGCGGTCCCCAAGGACGGCAGGATCATAGCCATGATCTGCGAGGATCTGCCGCGGAATCTCCCCTAACTGGTATTCCGAGTAAAAGATCTCCTTGAACTCCCTGGTAAAGGTTAATTGGAATTTGGACACCTTGTAGGTGTAAGGATTTTGACGAAGCAGCAGCATTTGTTCATTGGTAAAAGGGTTTTTGGTCATGGTATTCCTCCTGTTCTTAGATAAGAATACCATAAGCCAAGAGAGGTGTCTAAGCCAAAAGAGGCCTCAGCAATCATCCAAGCCAGTTGTCCCAGAAGCAGGGTATACCAGCAAGGCATGTCCACAATTGGGGTTCTGAAAGGTGAGGGGGTGTCCATTTATATGGAACTAATGGGAAGGGATGTCTAAAAAAATGGGAGCCCCGCTAAATAATGTGTCCACACTTATGGGTACATTATAAAATACTCAGCTCTGCTCTACGCTTCCTCCGCCCATACCAGTTTCCCACACCCATCTTTCCGAGATAGCATTCGTTGATACAAAGCTGGTTTTCTCAGCCTGGTGGAGACCCCTGGGTTGTGACGGTCTGTTCGTTTTTGGATGCAGCAGAGTGTGTTACGGCAGTTCAGTGTGAAAGGGGGATGATAAGACGAAATTTTACCTGCTTTCCTGATCACAGACTTAACTGGATGTAGGTACTATAACCACAAATATACTGTGGTAGAATTTAGAAACAGTTCACAGTGATAACATCCAGCTGGTTTATTGGTTTTAAAGTGTTCTATGCCAATAGCGTACAGCATGCCACAACCCCGGGGCCCAACCATGCTGAGAAAACCAGCTTTGTATCAATAAACTGCATCCCGGAAAGAGAAGGGGGCGGACCATGGCAGGCGTTTGGAAGGCGTATAGCAGATCTGAGCATTTACTTACCTTGCCGGAGTGTTTTTTGGCGGATAGTATTCGACTGGCTCCCATCGGATACTAAGCGGGCAGTGAGCTGCGAAATGCATCAGGATTTCGGAGCGAATGCCCGCGTGCCGCCAAAAAGCGCTCTGGGAAGGTTAGAAAATGCCAGTTCTGCGGTAAGCCTTCCAAACGCCTGCCATGGTCCGCCCCCTTCTCTTTTCGCGCACTACTTCCATCTACAAAGCGTTGACTCATAAGAAGTTTTGAATAGTGAGCCATAAGCCACCTATAAACTGTTCATTGTAGTACTAGGATTACCATTTATATAAATATTATTACCGGCCGCTGCACAACCTGAAATAGCATGCAACACAAAGTATGAAATGTGTTACTTACTTTTCAGGAACGATTCAGGATAGATGGTGTGTTCAGCCACCGGATCCAGGTTGGATAAAACCGGATCAGTTAACATAATTCCTCTTTGTACGGCAAAGTGTCCGAACCGCTTTCTTATGGAATCTATGGAGCGTTCTAATTCTTCCTGTTTCTGTCTTTTTACTGCTTCGTCCAGAAAGGATAGTTGTTGGAATTCCTGAAGCATAAGATTGCAGGCTCTTACACCAAGGCTTCTTACCGGATTTACAGGTCGGTTTTTACAATATAATTCGTATGCTTTATCATAAATTTCCTGCGCTGTACACGTAGGAGAATGAAGCCGTCCCTGCCTTTCATAAGAAAATAAAGTATTATCCCGAATGCTGAGCTGCACGGTCCGGCAATAAAAATGGTCTGCCCGCATCCGTTCGGCTACACTTTCGGCGAGAATCATCAGAGTAATTTTAATTTCATCATCTGAAATAAGGTCCCGGGGGGCGGTTGTACTGTTTCCTATGGTTTTTATAATGCGACGTGAACTGATATGTGCCACAGCGGATGTGTCATGACCATTTGCAAAATACCAGAGCATAATACCATTTTTCCCAAGAAGCTGCTCCAGAAAACGGACATCTGTTTGTGCAAGTTCTCCGATAGTGCGAATGCCGCATTTTAATAATTTCTGATAAGTTGCTCTGCCTACATATAAAAGGGAGTCAACCGGCAGATGCCAGATCTTTTCTTTAAAATCATGGCCGATGACGGTGGTTGCATCCGGCTTTTTCATATCACTTCCAAGTTTTGCAAATATTTTATTGTAAGAAACACCTACACTTGCTGTAATTCCAAGTTCAAATTTAACTCTCTCACGAATATGATCCGCAATTTGCTTGCCATCACCGAACAAAGAAGATGTGCCGGTTACATCCAGCCAGCATTCATCCAGACCAAAAGATTCTACCCGATCCGTATAATCCTGGTATATTTCGTGTGCCATCTGTGAAAACTCAATATAGCGGTCGTAATGGGGCGGTGTAAAAAGAATATCAGGGCATTTCTGTCTTGCCATCCAAAGAGGGTCTCCGGTCTGGATTCCATATTTTTTCGCTTCATTACTTTTTGCCAGAACAATCCCGTGACGTTCTCCCGGGTCACCAGCCACTGCCATGGGCTTTCCTCTGAGAGAAGGATTATACAGGGACTCTACGGAGGCGTAAAAGTTATTCATATCTGAGTGAAGAATTACGTGATCCAATGGGTGCACCTCCAAATATCGCATACGCATATTTTATAATGTTATTATGTATAAGCAGCGGGTGTATTTATACTGGAAATTCACATTTATTTCGCTGATTTTTCACATTATTTTCATTGATTAAATGATATACTATAAACCAAGTTGAGCAACGAGAGTGTAAGTCCAGACTTCTGTATGGATTTGCGCTCTTTTTGCTTTTATATATATATCATTATAAAATTGGAATTGAGAAAAAGGAGGTTTCAATGAGGAAATTTAGTAAATTTTTAACAGTGGTAATTGTGTTGTCCATGACAGCGTCACTTGTGGCGTGCAGGAATGGGAATGCAGAAAGCAGCACAGAACAGAACACGTCGGAGAATGCAAATAAGGATACGCAAGCAGGAGGTGAAACGCAAGCAGAAGGTGCAACACAAGCAGAAGGTGCAACACAAGCAGAAGGCACAACACAAGCAGAAGGTGCAACGCAAGCAGAAGGCACAACGCAAGCAGATGACACAGGAACAATGGATGCAGGGTCAGATGCTCCGGGTCAAAACGCTGTTTTATTGACGGAATACCAGCAGGACAATCAGAATCTTACTTTTTCGGACACTGCATGGAATTACGATGCCGAGAATGACGTGTATTGGCAGATTCAGGTGGGTTATTGTTCTATGCCCGCAGCATCTGAATATGAAACAATGGGAATATATGTTCCGGGTTCATATATGGATGGCAAAGAAAATGATGACGGTACTTATACATGCACAATCAATGCAGAGAAATCGGTAAATGGGTACACAGCCGGTACAGCGCCTATTGTATTTCCAATTAATACAGCAGGGTATTCGGCTCAAAAGGCACCTTCCGCATACAGCTATGAGGGATTAGCTGATTATCTGAAAGCCGGGTATATCTATGTCTATGCCGGGATGAGGGGAAGAAATAATGGCTATGATGATGCGGGGAATTTAAGTTATAGCGGTGGTGCACCCTGGGGGGTTACGGATTTGAAGGCGGCGATTCGCTATTACAGATATAATGATGATTTGCTGCCGGGCGATACAGAACGCATTTTTACTTTTGGTATGTCCGGAGGAGGAGCTCAAAGTGCTGTTGCCGGGGCATCGGGAGACAGCGGGTTATATAATCCTTATCTAATGGAAATTGGGGCTGCAATGAAAGATCATGATGGAAATTATATTAGTGATGCAGTATGCGGTTCTATGTGCTGGTGTCCGATTACCAGTCTTGATTATGCGGATGAAGCCTATGAATGGAATCTGGGGCAGTATGCTTCGGAAGGAACCCGGGCAGATGGTACCTGGACGGCAGCCCTGTCGGATGATATGTCGGAGAAATATGCAGAATACATTAATCAACTTGGGCTTAAGGATGAAAATGGTAACGCTTTAACACTGGAAGAGAGTGAAACAGGAATTTATACAGCAGGAAGTTATTACAATTATCTGATATCGGTTGTGGAAACTTCCCTGAATAATTTTCTGAGTGATACTACTTTCCCGTATACAGCAACAGCCGGCTTCACAAGACCGGAGGGGGGATTTGCTGGCGGTGACAGTCAGACACCATCTGATGGCAAAGGCACGGACGGACCGCCTGAAGGTTTTGACGGCAGTAATGAAAAAGGAGAACTTCCTGAGGGTATAACCGGTAAAGGGGTAGATGGTGAAAGACCGGAAAAAGGTACCATGCCTGAGATGGGGGCGGATTCTTCTGATAATGGGGGAACAACTTATGAAACCGTGCAGGATTATATTGCGTCTTTAAATGAGGAAGAGGTATGGGTTACCTATGACCAGGCATCCAACACTGCCAAGATAACCAATATGGAAGCATTTGTAAAACACTGCAAAACAGCCAGTAAGGATGTGGGGGCTTTTGACGATCTCAACTGCAGTCAGGCAGAAAACATGCTGTTTGGAAATGACGAACAGGATGCCATGCATTTTGATTCTGTGATAGCGTCACTATTAGAAGAAAATCAGGAAAAATACGCGGAACTGAGTAATTGGGATACTTCCTATGTGGAATCTTATAATAATGCTTTATTATCTTTAGATGCACTGGGGAACAGTTCTTCTTATCGCCAGAATATGTATAATCCAATGTATTATCTCTGTGATTACTATGAAGGTTATGCCACATCCAAAGTAGCGCAAAACTGGAGAATTCACACGGGCATAGAGCAGGGAGATACCGCTTTAACAGTAGAGACAAACCTGGCTCTGGCGTTAGAGCAGTGCGAAGACGTGAAATCCGTAGAATTTGAAACCGTATGGAATCAGGCGCATACAACGGCAGAACGTACCGGTGACAGCACAACTAATTTTATTTCCTGGGTGGATCAGTGTGTAAAATAAAAGATTGCAGAACTGGTATTTTCTAACCTTCCCGAAGCATCTTAGCGGCTGGGGCATTTACAGAGAAATCCTGCTACATTTCTCTGTGAATGCCCCATTCTCTATCCGCACGCTACCGATCGATCTACCAAGCTTCCCATAATCAGCTAAACCTGAATTTAAGATGAAATGGTACGATCTAGAAATACCCCCGAAAAACAATCTGCTGATTAATCTTTTTTATTTCCTCAATTAGTTTTGTTTTATCTTTGACAGAACACATAATTTCACTTCTTCTGCCTTTTATAACAATACGGTCTAAAGATGCCGCACTTGATGCAATCGGATTATGTGTTTGATATACTTCCAGAATTTCATTAACCTTTATCGACTCTTTTCCGAAGCCAAAATACAATGTGATGGATTCGTCATTCAGCAAAACATAGTTTCTTACAATAATAGGTATAAATACAAGGTTCAATATTACTCCGCCAATCACTAATGCAATAATATTGTCCCTCTTAAATATAAGATCATACAGTATCATAGCATTAGCAAGAATTTCTAAAGCCCAAAACCAAACTGCTATTTTACCTTTAAATTTCATATATTTCAACATCCTTTCACAGGCTGATTTACATCGTTGTTGAATGCCTGCAGCACCTAACTGAATGTTCGTTTAGAATTGTATTTTCATTTTTTTAGTATTCGCTTCAAGTAGGTAACATCCAGCAAATTCACTGTCTCGAAATTTCCTTTATAAAACACACCCCAGTTATTAAAAACACAAGGCAGCTCCTTTGCTTTTTGCAGTGTATCCACTTCAATTAAAGATACAGGAACGTCATTCAATTCACAATACTGTTTTATTAACTCAATTTTTTGATATACAAAGGGACATTGCATGTCATAATAAATGGTTAGCTCTTTGCTTTCAATTTCTTGTTTTTTAACGTTTGGTGCGAACCTTGGTGTGGTACCGTCAAAAGAAAGAGCAAGCAATTCATATCCAACATCGGTAGTATCAACAACCTCAAAGCCGAATTTCTTCGCGAATGCCTGGTTGGAAAGCCAGGACTTTTGTTTTTTTGCTCCAAGCATACATATGCCGGATTTACCCTTTTCTTTGGCATCAGCCAAACAATATTCCATCAGAGATTTCCCATATCCTTTTCCTTTGTGACTGCCAGAAATCCATAAACAATACAGATAATAATAGTTATCACCGGTTATGGGAACCCAAGCTGTTTCAAGGGGGGCATATTCAATAAAAACAGTTGCTTTTTCATTTAACTTTCTAAATACATGACCTTCATTAAGCCGGTCTGAGAGCCATTGCCGCTTTGCGTCAATACCTTGATGGGGCTTTTTACTGCGGATAATGCAGCATAAATGCTGATTGACAAGGTTTTCTGGTGTTAAGTTTATAAAGTCAGCACACATATTTTACTTTTCCTCTCTTGCAAATTCTAATTTACTTCATAATATCATATGGTGTAATGTAATGTCTATTTATTATTGATTTGGCAGATGAAAATAAGATGAAAATTAAATTAATATTTATCTTGACATAAGCACTATCTCATGTTATTATGAAATAGTATTTTGAATGAGATCTGGATTTCACATATTTTTGTAAGTCATTATTTCTTAATTTAATGATTTACAAAAATGTGTGATTTTTTTATTTTAATGAAAAGTATAATAAAATATTAGGAGGTATCTTTCATGAATAAAGGTACAGTAAAATGGTTTAACTCACAAAAAGGATTTGGTTTTATCACAAACGATGAAGGAGGAGAAGATATATTTGTACATTTCTCCGGAATTGCAACAGATGGTTTCAAATCTTTAGAAGACGGACAGGCTGTAACATTTGATATTACTGCTGGAAACCGTGGCGCACAGGCTGTTAACGTTTGTGTAGCATAAGTTTAAATTAAAAATTAAAAAGAGTGTTGCAGAATGATGAAATTCTTGTCATTTGCAACACTTTTTTTGTTTTGAAAATGGAATCTTTATTCCACTGTAATAACCAAGGTTTCCTTATCCAGTCCGTCTGCGCTAACCGTTATTTTTATTTCGCCCGGATCAAAGCCGGACCGAATGGAAGCCAGCAGGCGTCCGTCATAGGTATTCCATGCTGTTGTATAATAATGATTACTGGTATGAGGATCAGCGCTGCCGAATCCCTGCAGAGTACCTGCACCGTCAACAGATATATGAATTACAGTTTCTGACTGCAGATTGAATATACCGTTTTCGTCCTGAAGCCCGATTGTAACGTATGCCAGATCATTTCCATTAGCGGTTAAGACAGGCTGGTCAGATGACAGGGATATTTTTACAGGTGTTTTTGCGGTTTGCAGGATATCCCGTCCTGATTCCATTCCGTTTTGATAGCTGACAGCCATAAGTGTTCCTGGCTCATAGGTAATTTCATAAGAAGCGATGAACCCGGCTGCCTTTCCGGCTGGTTTTCTGCCCAGGGAAATATCATTCAGGAACAATTCCACTTCTTCGCTGGAAGAGAAAATATCTACCACAGCAGGTTTCCCTTCGTACCCATCCCAGGTCCAGCTGGCAATGTTATCTTTGTGCATCCAGGTGGTTTTCCCCGGGGTTTTGCCATAATGGTTCACTCTTTCTACGGCAAGGTAGGGTGCTGTTCTTAATCCGAACACTATTTCACGCAGATAGCTGATAGGTCTGCGGTATCCGGTAATATCTATGTCTCCGATATATGCGATACTGTCCGGATAATTGTGATCCTGGAAACCGTTGATGCCATTATAGTAGAAAATACCGATTCCGGCTTCTCCCAGATAGTCATATCCTGTCCAGGTAAAGTCACCGATGACATGGGAATTGCGTTCCACGATATCCCAAAGTCTGACGATTTCGGAAGGATAGGTCTCAGTACCGAGAACCAGCCGGTTGGGATGCAGCTGGGCCTCCAGCTCATGGCGCCCGGTTATGTAATTAAATCCGGCGATGTCCAGACCACCGCTAAACCCTTCCAGGAGATCTGTCAAGGTAGAACTGGCATCTATATAATCTTTAGCCGGACCTTCCATCAGGCTGGCAAAAGCGTTCATAACGGAAATGCCTCCTTCCCCGGCACCCGATGTCTGTTCTAAAATGTGTTCCATACCGGTAGCCTTAACGGCTTCTTCCAGCAGCGGCTGCATGTCACTTCGCAGTGCCAGAAAGCTGTTAGCGGCATTGGTGGTGTAGCGGGCAGAATCCAGGGATTTTATTTTTTCCACAATTCTGCGGTTCATTTCAGCGCCGCGTTTGGTTCCCACCTCGGGTATTTCATTTCCGGTACAATACATGATAACTGAGGGGTGGTTGTAATCCTTCGCTACCATACGCTCCACTTCATCTTCCCAGAAATCCTCAAAATAGTTTCCAAAATCATGCGGATTTTTACGGATATGCCACATATCTGACAGTTCATCCATTACTAACATGCCAAGTTTGTCACAGGCTTTCAGCATAGCTTTGCTCATTGCATGATGGGAGCTTCTCAGACAGTTAAAACCGGCTTCTTTCATCTGGCGGCAGCGGCGTTCCTCTGCCTTTTCCAGAGTAACGGCTCCAATAATTCCGTTGTCATGATGGATACAGGCACCCCGGAGTTTCACTTCTTTACCATTTATACGCAGGCCATGACGGGAGTCTAACTGCAATTTACGGATACCCAAAGTGCTGACAGCTTCATCCAGTATGGTATCCCCTTCTTTTAATCTGGTTCTGCAGGTATAGAGATAAGGAGAGTCACAGTCCCACAAATGAGGCTCCCAGACCGGAATCCGCTGCAGTGTCTGTATATTTTTATGCGGATATGCAGTGACTGCAGTTTCCTCGGAATTCACTATTGTTCCTTCTGCATCCAGAATTTCTGTAATCTGGATTAAATCGTGTGTACGAAGTGTTTCATTGGAAAATTTTGTTTTAATACACAGGACGGCGGTATCCTGATCAATTTCCGGGATATCGATCTGCAGACCATTTACCGGGATATAAAGTTTTTCACTGACATAGATATTTACATTTCGGTAAATGCCGCTGCCGGAATACCATCTGGTATTCCCTTCACTACTGTTGTCTGCAGCCACTTCGATTTTATTCTCATGGCCGGGGATAAGGAAGCCGTCAGCCTGAATGGTAAACTGGGAATACCCGGAATGATGGCTTCCGGCAAAATCACCATTGATATATACCAGCGCACTGGGATAAACTCCTTCGAACTCCAGTACAATATTTTTATCCATCCAGTCATTGGGGACAAAGAACATTTTAGTATAGAGATATGATTTACCCGGATAGTATCCGGTCTGTTTCCCGTTTTTGGTGTCAGGGGTTTTTTGTTCCAGAATCATTGCGTCGTGGGGAATGGTTACCGGTGTACCTAAATCCAGTTCCGTTGAAAACAGGTTTGAAAATGGCTGGTTGAATCCTACTTTGATATTCCATCCAGCGTTAAATGATTGTGATAGCATAAAGAATCTCCTCTCATAATAGCTGCCGTGTTCTGTCTTTAAAATAGACATTTATATCTGTATATGTTATATTCTATATAAAAAGATGGAAAATACAAGGTCAAAAACCGTTCTGATTCTGATCTTTGTATCATATACCGATTTACAAATCGATATATATATACTGATATACATATACTGATTTAAATGCACTGATTTAAATGAACTGATTTACATGCAGCAATTATCATGTGCGGTTCTCAAAATAAAGCAGATGATTTTGATAAATATTTATATATCCCAAACGGCAGATACGTTTTTTGAATCAGAAAAGGAGCAAAAATGGAGTCAATAAATCCCTATGCAAAAGCCAGAAATAAAATCGTTGCCATAAATGAATCCGGAAGGGAGGAGTCACAATTTTATCTGCTTCAGATGCCGTTTGGGCTGACTTATGAGTGCTGCCGGGTGTCTGAAGAGAAAAAGCGGATGAAATTAGTGGATCTTGCATTTGGAAAGCATGCTGATATTGAAGTAGACTTGAGTGACTATGATGAGCTGGAGCCCAGCAAAAGCCCTATGCATCAGCATAATTACTTTGAGTTTATGTATGTTCTAAAGGGAGAAGTCTGCCAGCATATTGAAAAAGCAAGCTATCAGTATCAGGCGGGATATGGATGTCTGCTTAACTGCAGCACGCGCCATAATGAAGAGTTTTCCACCGATTTTGAAGCTGTATTTCTGTGCATGTCTCCGGAATTTATAGAGGATATTATGAAGAAATGCGGCAGA
The DNA here is from genome assembly GCF_000686105.1 of Robinsoniella sp. KNHs210. NCBI lineage: Bacteria > Bacillati > Bacillota > Clostridia > Lachnospirales > Lachnospiraceae > Robinsoniella > Robinsoniella sp. KNHs210. The sequence continues at coordinate 294,650 of NZ_JMLZ01000001.1, read as the reverse complement.
AAACTCTATCGGGAGGGGGAAAAGAAGGAATCCGTCCTGTTTCATTTTTTTGATGACTGCATCAGGGAAACAAAAAATTATAAAAAAAATTATATAGATCTTGCCCCTGTGAGAAGCGATGCTATGTCTTCTGTGCACGAACAGATTTTACATTATTTTGATCAGGCGGCAGTAGAGCTTCTTAATACGAAAACAGGCAGCCTCTTTTTTATACAGGGTATCCTATGCTCGTTATTTGAACTTTTCGAAGACGGGGAAAAATTCAGGATGAGCCATATTCGTTTGGATTCAGGAAAAGAAGATCATCTGTTTGTGCGTCTGACGCAGTATTTAGAGCAGGAGCACCGTGCGGTAAGCAGAAAAGATATATCCTTAGCTTTCAATTACCATCCCGATTATCTGAATCGTATTGTAAAAAAGTATACCGGCATGACCCTTGGGGAATACAGTCAGTCCTTCGCATTAAAAGAGGCACAGAGAATGCTGGCGGAAGAAGGCAGGACGGTTACTTATGTAATGCAGGAACTGGGATTTACCAATCGCAATTATTTCTATCGTGTCTTTCAGCATAGGTATAAAATTTCACCGGGTGAGATGAGAAAAAATGGGCCTGACACGCCGGGTTTCAGCTGATCAGGTCTTTTACACGGTCACGATATTGCGTTACCGTACAACTGAAATATTTTTTGAAGCTGACGGAGAAATACTGGCTGTTTTTATAGCCCACCCGTTCGGCAATTTCATAATTCTTTAACTGGGTAGTACGGATAAATGCGCCTGCCCTTTCCATACGGATCTGGATCAGAAAATCGTAGAGATTGATACCGAATTTAGCTTTGAAAATACTGGTCAGGTAACAGTGATTAATGTTAAAATGACTGGCGATCATGATCAGGCTCAGTTCGGAGTTTCCATAGTTATGTTCGATGTATTTTTTTATGTTTAAGAGCAGACTGTCTGCTTCTGAGTTCAGGCTTTGCTGGGCGGTCTGGTAAGACTGGTAGAAATCATTCAGGTTATGCATGGTGGTACCATAGTGAAAAACAGCCTTAGTGTGAAAGACAGAATCCAGATAAAGGTTCACAAAGGATTCCAGTTCCCTAAGATATTCCTCAAAACGGGATCTGGCATTGCTGTCGCTGTTGGTATAAACCATGAAGATTTCCATAGTATCCATGCAGAAGAAAAAACTGCCCTTATATTTTGAGGTGAGCATATTGCAAAGATCCTGGATCCGGGTGCCAATATAATCCAGGGGCTGATCCTGCCCATAGGGAAAGTCTATAAAACCCACAACGCCCAGCCCCTGATTTAAATTAATATCAAAGGCTTTAAATACGGAATCATCCATTTCCTGAAAATTTTCCCTCATCAGTTTGGAGATATAATGTCGTTTTATCAGAGGATATTTTTCCTGGAGGATAAGATCAATATTTTTTTCTTTTTCCAGCTGGGACTGGGCTTTTTTGATAATAGAAAGCAGCTGCCCGGTATCAACCGGTTTGGTTAAATAATCAACCGCGTTTAGTTTAAGAGCCTGCTGTGCATATTCAAATTCTTTATATCCGGAGAGAAAAATAAATTTAAGATCCGGGTAATAATCCTTTGCGATCATCGCCATTTCAATGCCGTCCATAACCGGCATCTTTATGTCTGAGATAATAATGTCCGGCTTATGATCCTTCATATACTCCAATGCATCTATGCCGTCTCTGGCAGAGTAAATAAGTTCCATACCATTCTGTGCCCAATGAATCCTGTTTTCGATATTACGGCGGGCAATGGCGTCATCATCCACAAATAGTATTTTCGTCATTTATACATTCCTCTTTTCTATAAGGTATTTTGATTGTTACTGCAGTTCCTTTATCTAATTCACTTTGAATGGAAAGTCCGTAACCTTTTCCATAGGTAAGGCGGATACGGTCATGGACATTTTTCACGCCGTAAATTTTTACTGACTGATCCTTAAACGTACAGGCGGGGGCATTCAGAGAGGTTCTGATTTCCTCTAACACATTTTCTGCCATTCCCCCACCGTCATCTTCAATCCGGATATAGATATCATTTTGTTCACGGCTGACTGTGATCCGAATATGCCCATCGGTACGGTAAGGGCGAAGACCATGGTAAAGGGCATTTTCAACAATGGGTTGAAGCGTTATCTTAATGATAGTGCAGTCCATAAGTTCCCGGGGAATAGTAAATTCGTAGTGGAAATCTTCGAATCTGGTTTTCAAAATACCCAGATACATATCGGTATGAGTTAATTCCTCATTCAGGCGGATGATATCCCGCCCCTTGCTCACACCGATCCGATAGTACATGGCGAGGCTGTCAATCATCTGTCCTGCTTTTTCTGTTTCTCCCAGCTCACATAATTGTTTCATGGCATCCAGTGCATTGTACATAAAATGAGGGTTTATTTGAGAGTGGAGTGCCTGAAGCTGAGTAATCTGTTTTGCCTGCATTTCTGTCTGAAGCGAATCCATCAGCACCTGGATACGGGATAAGAGATTGTTGATTCCCTGGCTGATACGCAGCATTTCTTTGCTCCCGCTTCCCTGAATGGGAATTGCCAGGGTGCTTGCCTGTATGTGGTCAATCTGTTCTAATAGGTTTACAACTGGAAAAGAAAGCATCTGAGAAATTAGCAGGTATAAAATAGCGCATCCGGCGAGAACGATAACAGCCAGAATTGCAAGGGTGTTGGAAAAATCCCGATAGTCCAGAAACATCTCATCCATTGGTATGATTGCCAAAACACCTGCACCTTCCAGACTCAGCGGCATGTAAACGGCATAATGACCGCTGAGTGCAAAAGAGAGGCTGTCAGCTTCGGGCTGCGCTGCAACTTTCTCTTTGATCTGTATCAATTCAGTTTCAGTCAGATTGTCCAGTGTATGATTTCCGAAGACTGCGGTATCCTGATAGACAAGCTTACCGTCCTGAAGGATGGTTACACTGCTGTTTTCTGTGAGTCGGCAGTTTTTAATCTGGTCCGTGAAAAGACGGTCATTGATTCCTATGAGAAAGAATCCCTTAAGATCAGTATCCGTACTGCCTAACAGTTCAATAAGGCTGTAACCGGGAGCCTCATCCTGAGCATTTACAGCGTAAGGATAATCATTTCTGGAAGTGAGCCAGTTCAGCTGAAAAGGAGCACATCGATTATAATAATCTGAAAATTGAAAAGCGGGCTGCATTACGCAGTTAATCTTATTGGAGAGATACAAATTCACAGAGTTATCAGTAAAATATACCCCAATCGAGTCAATCAGAGTAGGATTATGTTCCAGAAAGCTGCGCAGGCTTTTGGAGAACTCCAGGTATTTTTCAGGAGTGACCGGTGCCTTATTATTTCCAATATTATCATGGATTTTATAAAATGTATGGGAAGAAGTCAATGAGTTCGAAAGATAATATACATTTTCCAGGCTGTCATTTATGGAATCCCGCGTCTGTGCAACCAGCGTTCTGGTATTTTTATCCATCATTTTAGAAAACCGGCTGGTACCAGTCTGATAGAAGACCATAAAGGTGATAGTTAGCAAAATTAGAAAGGGCAGGCAGAATATAATAATAACGAAGCGCAGGGAAAATCTGGAAAGCAGACGGTTCATATCAGGACCTCCGTTTTATCTGTTATAGTGGAACTTGTATTACTGAGAATTAAAATTTAGATTAATCATAGAGGCTGATGAATCCCTTGTCAATATATTTAAAATATTTTTGGATGCAAAAAGCAAATTCACAAAGATATTATAATATGATCTAAATTTATCGAATTTACGAACCTCAGAATGTGTGTTTAAATAAAAACATCCCGAAAAAACGTAAGTGTCATGAACTTGCGGATGTTTGTATCAAGTACTTGATTAAAGCGTGTCTGATAATAAATAACAACAGTCAAAAAATGAGGGAGGCAGCCGGGGCAGGGTGTTAGCAATGTTCAGATACGTTTTTACAGAATGAAAAGAGTGGTAAGGGTTGAAGAAAATATGAAAGTGAAAGGAAGCAACGCAGTGATTTTCAACCTGATTTAATTGCGGCAGCATAGCAGACAGGAGCTGCTGTACTGCAAAGGGTGCAGAAATGGAAAATGTAAGAAGAAATAAGGTAGTTTGGACTCCTTATCTGTTAATATTACCGGCGGTCTGTCTTATCGCATTTGTTTTAATTTATCCGCTTGGAAAGGTTTTTTATCTGGCATTTCAGAATTATAACCCCACGAAACCTTATATGAATGGATTTGTAGGATTTGATAATTTTATTCGTATTTTTACAAATAAAGAATTCTATACAGCGTTGGGAGTATCGGTAAAATGGGTAGTTGTGGAGGTAGGGCTTCAATTGGTTTTTGGTATGGTAGTGGCACTTATTCTGAATCAGAAATTTAAAGGCAGGGGGATATTCAGGGCATTGACTTTTGTTCCATGGGCGATGTCGGGCGTTCTGACCGCGGTATTGTTCAGTCTGATTTTTAATCAGCATTTTGGAGTACTGAATGATATTTTAATGAGACTGGGACTGATCAAAGAAAATGTGGCATGGCTGGCAGATACGAACCTGGTATTCGGCTCTGTGGCCGCAGCAGAACTCTGGCGAGGTATCCCGTTTTTTGCAATCAGTATACTGGCGGCAATGCAGGGACTTCCGGGAGAAGTTTACGAAGCAGCAAGGGTGGATGGCAGCAGCCGGGTAAAGACATTTTTATATGTGACGCTTCCCATGCTGAAAAATACCATTGTGCTCACAACACTGCTTCGTACAATCTGGGAATTCAATAGTGTGGATTTGATATACAGTCTGACAGGCGGAGGACCCATTGGTAAGACTACCACAATTAGTATGCTGATTGCCAACCAGGCGATTAAAACAAATAATTATGGATATGGGTCTGCGATTTCCGTTGTCAGCTTTGCACTTCTGGCAGTAGTGGCGATTGTATATATCAAAGCATCCGGTTTTGGAAAGGAGGAGGATTAACAAATGAAAGAGAAAAAAAGCGTCATCCTTTTTTTGCGCTGGCTGCCCCTTATACTGATTAATATCTTTGTTATTTTTCCGATTTTCTGGTCAATTGTTACGTCATTGAAAAATGAAAAGGATATATTAAAATTTCCGGTAGACTACCTGCCTTCAAATGCCACGATTGCTAACTTTGTTGAGGCATGGAAAAATGCGGGATTTGATATTTACTTTTTAAATAGTTTGAAAATCAGCATAATCTCTGTTCTGTTTATTATCGTTATAGCTACTATGGTCGGATATGCACTGACCAGGTATAAATTTAAAGGGAAAATGGCCTTCTTAGGGCTTCTTCTGGCGATACAGTTTATCCCGGCGGCGGTGCTGCTGGTTCCGCTGTTTAACATTTTTAACAGTGTGCATCTGGTTGGAAGCCATCTGTCCCTGATTATTGTAAATATTACTTTTCAGATTCCTTTTAACTGTATTTTAATGAAAGGGTTTGTTGAGGGTGTACCCATAGCACTGGAAGAAGCCGCCCAGATTGATGGATGCAGCAGAGCCCAGGGGGTATTCAAAGTAGTACTGCCTATGCTGGTACCGGGCATTGTCACTGTAGCAGCTTTTGCGTTTATCGGATGCTGGAATGAGTTTTTATTTGGTTTGATGTTCTTAAATGATCCGGTTAAATATACGGTGCCAATCGGATTGAAAATGATGCAGGGAGAATACAGTGTGAAATATGGAGCTATGGCTGCAGGTGCATTGATTGCTATGTCTATACCGGTAGGTTTATTTGCTTACTTGCAGAAATATCTGGTAAGCGGATTAAGTGCAGGAGCAGTCAAAGGGTGAGATGCATTTGAAAATTGAGATGATGAAGGAGATAAGGAAAATGAAAAGAAGAAAAATTACAGCGTTACTTTTAAGCTGCACTATGGCAGCAGTTTTGTTCGCAGGATGCAGTTCCGGATCAAAAGATTCGGCAGATAACAATGCAGCAGCAGACAGTTCGGAAACGGAGTCGGGGAAATCTGATGCAGCAGGCGGGAAAGTGGAGATCTCTTTTTGGGATAATAATGCGGATACGGTTCGTACGGAAATTTTTAAACAGATCATTGCAGAGTTTGAAGCAGAGAATCCGGATATTAAGGTAAATTTCGTCCCTGTTCCGGCTGATCAGGCGAAATCTAAATATGATGTGGCAATTCAGGGAGGGACTGCACCGGACTGCGGCATTGTGTCCCAGTATTGGATGAGCGATTTTATTATTCAAAATGCCCTGGTTCCATTAGATGATTATCTGGCTGGATGGGCGGATGCAGATCAGCAGCTGGAAGTATTCCAGGAGAGTATCCGGGACATGGCGCCGGACGGAAAAACATATGGGCTGGCACAAACTGTTACTATTCCTGCTGTTTGGTACAATACGAATATTCTAAAAGAAGCAAATATACAGGTACCAGAGGATTGGGATGAAATTATTACAGCTGCAAAAAAAGCAACAAATAAAGAAAAGGGTATTTACGGATTCTCTCTTCGCGGCGGTGCCGGAAATTCCCAGCAGTTCGAGCAGATGATGTATCAGTATTCCGGTATCACCCAGATGTTTGATGAAGATGGAAAATCCACAATTAACGACCCTGCACATGTGCAGCTCTTAGACAGCTTTGCAAAGATTTATAATGTCTATACGCCGGAGAGTGATATTACCAACGGGGCAACGGAAATGATTTCCGCCTTTGACTCCGGATCTGCAGCGATGATCTTCCATAATCTTGGATCATATGGACTGCACAGAGATACATTGGGGGCGGAAAATTTTGATTCCCTGGTAACCCTGAATTCTAAAAAAGATACAAAAGTAATTGTATCGAATGGCTGTATGGGAGTGTCCATTTTCAACAATTCCAAACACCCGGAGGAAGCATTTAAGTTTATCAGTTATTTATGTGAGAAAAATGGCAGCAGTAAGTTCAACGAAAAAATCGGTCAGGTACCTTGTAATAAAGAAGCCCTGGAGGATGACTGGGTAGCTAAAGCAGCACCGATTAAAGAGGCTGCGGATGCTTTGTTAGATGAAAATACGGAACTTGCAACACTGCCAATCAATGTAATCGGTTATTATGATCTCCATCAGAATGTCCTGGTCGAAGGCTTTCAGAATGTACTGCTGGGAAATACCAGTGCTCAGGAATTTTTGAATGATTGGGCAGATCAAATGACCCAGTTAAAAGCAGAATATGATGCCAATGTAAAAAATAAATAAACTAAGGGAAAGATGCTGTTACAATGACCTTTCCGGAATGAGTAAGAAAGGATGTTAAACGAAGATGATGTATAAGGACCATAAAATAAAAGACATGAAAATAACTTATATTGGCGGAGGCTCCAGGGGCTGGGCATGGGTATTTATGGGAGATCTGGCTAAAGAAGAGGCACTTGGCGGAACCGTGTGCCTGTATGATATGGATCAGGAAGCAGCCGGTCACAATAAAGTAATAGGTGATGCGCTCACAGCAAGAGCAGATACGCCAGGAAAATGGAAATACCAGGTGGCAGAGCGTCTGGAGGATGCCCTGACCGGAAGTGATTTTATTATTATATCTATTCTGCCGGGAACTTTTGATGAAATGCAGTCCGATGTACATGCTCCGGAAAAATATGGGATTTACCAATCAGTAGGAGATACGGCAGGACCGGGAGGAATGATCCGGGCAATGCGCACTATACCGATGTTTGTAAAAATAGCAGAGGGCATAAAGGATTTTGCACCAAAAGCATGGGTTATCAATTATACCAATCCCATGAGCATCTGTGTTAAGACTTTATATCATGTGTTCCCGAAAATAAAAGCATTTGGATGCTGTCATGAAGTATTCGGTACTCAGAAAGTATTAAAGGGAATTCTGGAGGAAACCACTCAGCTGACAGGGATTGACCGCAGTGACATCCATGTAAATGTTCTTGGGATCAATCACTTTACATGGTTTGACCAGGCATCTTATGAGGGAATCGACCTGCTGCCTGTTTACCGTGATTATGTTGAACACCACTTCGAAGAAGGGTATGAGGAGAATGATAAAAACTGGGCGAATTCTACCTTCAACTGTGCACACCGGGTGAAATTTGACCTGTTTTGTAAATATGGTCTGATCGCCGCAGCGGGTGACCGCCATCTGGCTGAGTTTCTACCTGGTGATATCTATTTAAAAGATCCCGGGACTGCGGCACATTGGAAATTCGGACTGACAACGGTGGAATGGAGAAAACAGGATTTAAAAGAACGGCTTCAAAAGAGCAGGCGTCTGGTATCCGGTGAGGAAGAAATGAAACTGGAGGATTCCGGAGAAGAAGGAATCGCTTTAATTAAAGCGCTGTGTGGGCTTACCAGAGTTGTAAGCAATGTGAATATTCCGAATACGGCAGGACAGATTAAAAATCTTCCGTTAGATGCGGTAGTAGAAACAAATGCCCTGTTCGAAAGGGATTCCATAAAGCCACTTTATGCAGGGGAACTTCCATGCAGTATTCTGGAGCTGACCATGCCGCATTTGGATAATCATGAGCGCACTTTAAAAGCTGCGCTTACCTGTAACAGACAATTGTTAATGGAAGCATTTCTTCATGATCCGCTGATTCATGAACGGCTTTCTGGGGAACAGACAGAATCCCTGATCAATGAAATGCTTCAAAATACCCGGAAATATTTACCGAAGGAGTGGCAGTTATGAGTTGGGAAGAAGCATTTCGCAATCCGCCGAAAGAAAACCGTATCCATCCTTTCTGGTTCTGGAACGGAGATATTACGAAAGAGGAAATAGAGCATCAGATAGAAGAGATGTCAGAAAAAGGGCTGGGAGGAATGTTTATCTGCCCAAGACAGGGGCAAACGGTGCCTTACCTTTCGAAAAAGTGGTTCGAACTGATCGAATTTGCCTGCCAGAAAGCAAAAGAAAATGGGCTGGAAAGTTGGTTGTATGATGAATACCCTTATCCTTCTGGCATGAGCGGAGGAGAGGTATTGCTCCGTCATCCGGAAGCGGAGCATATGGTTCTCCATCACTATGCATTTGAAGCGGAAGGCGGTGTGGAATTCACCAGAGTGCTGGAATTTGAAGAAATTCTCTATGCAGCCGCTTTTCAGGTTGTGGATGGACAGTGTGATCCGGAGCATCGGATTGATCTAAAGGATTTCATTGGGAATCTGCAGCAGACAGAAATTTATCAGAAAACAGGACTGACAGCTTATAATAACAAAAGATTTTTCACATACGGACCAAGGGAAGTACTGGTGGTGACACTGCCGCAGGGAGATTGGAGGATTGAAATTTACGGACAGGCGCCGCTTGGGGATTTTAAATATTACGGAGGATTTTTTGATCCCTGTAATCCCCGGGCAGTCCGAACATTTTTGGAGACTACCCATGAAAAATATGCCAGGCAGATCGGGGACCGGTTTGGAGACACCGTAATGGGGATGTTTTCCGATGAAGTGGGGATGTTAAGCCCCATTCCCTGGTCCAGGCGTGTTCCGGAAGAATTTGAAAAGAGAAAAGGGTATTCCCTGCTGGATAATCTGCCCGCACTTCACAACCATACCTGGGAAAATGCTTATAAAATCCGCTATGATATGTATGATGTAGTTCATCAGATTTTTGTGGAAAGCTATCATAAACAGGTTGCGGACTGGTGCGAAGAACACCATCTTTCCTATGCAGCTGAGGTTCCTTTTATGAGATTATCCACACAGCGTTACAGTACAATTCCGGGTGGAGACACTGCTCATGAAAAAGCGGGAAAAAGCCTGGAATGGATTTATGACAAATACCTGCGGCATTTCCGGTACAGTGCAAATGCAGTTGGTTCTCTTGCAAAGCAGCTGGACAGGAAACAGGCTTTAATTGAAAGTTTTCATAGTGTGGGCTGGACGATGACCATGCAGGATGCAAAATGGATGATTGACAGATTGGGATGCAGCGGTATCAATATGTTCAACTTCCATGCATTTTATTATACCATTGATTCCATTGCGAAACACGATGCACCTCCGTCACAGTTTCTTCAGAATCCTTATTGGAAAGAATATCGTCAGCTGGCTGACTATGTAGGGCGCATGTCTGTATTTATATCCGAATCAAAAGAGATCTGTTCCATTGCTGTTCTGGATCCGTCACCAACGTTGTGGTCCCTTCTGGGTGATCCTTTTCAGGGATTTCCTTACCGGGGAGAAGACCGGGAAGAAGAGAAGCTTTGTGATCAGATCAGGGATGACTGGGCTTATACTACCAAGACCATTCTGCTAAATCAGCTACAGTACGATCATCTGGATTCTGAGATGCTTCCTCAGTTTGAAGTGAAAAATGGCAGATTGATAATGGGCAGGGCATCTTATGGACTGGTAATTATCCCACCGGCATTTTTCTATGAAAAAGAAGCGCTCAATAAGCTTATGGAATTCCTGAGAGGGGGAGGGCATCTTCTATTTCTTGGGAAGCTTCCGGATAAATCCCTGGACACTGGAATTACCGATGAGGAGATGGAAATGAAGTGGCGTCATCTGTTAACGGAATATCCGGATCAGGTAACATTTCTGCCGTCTGCAGGTGCATTTAAGGATGCAGGTATGGAAGAAGCAATGATCAGCTGCTGCAGGAGAATTGTAGATGCTCCCTTTGAAATCTGTCTTAACGAAGAGCACAGGAAAGAATTCATAACTTCTATTCGTGCGGATGAAGAGGGCAATATCTATGTATTACTTGCAAACCAGGGGATGGATTATGTGGAAGCAGAAATAAAAAATAAAAGGAAGCATCTGTGTTTTTCGGCAGAACAGTATTGCCTGGATAATGGGGAAAAGCACCAGCTTGGTACGATAGAAGAAGGACTTACTCTGGAATTTGCACCGCTGGAAAGCAAGTGTATCTGCTTTTCGCCCCGAGAGAGCAGGGAAGCCGCATTATCATCCAAATTACCTAAAGTAACAATTGGAACGGAAGAGCCTATGCAGATAGAAATATCAGGGGGCAATATTCTTAGAATAGATCAGTTTCAGATGTCCCTGGATCAGATTCACTGGACAGACACGGAGGTAAAGACATTTGCAGAACAATGCGCAGAACAACCGGTATTGGCTGCCGAACAGTTTAAATTCGAAAGTGATTTTGGGACACCGAAGCAGGTACATATTCAATATCCGGTGAACGTTTCTTATCGAACAACGTTTCAAATACAGGAAATGCCGGAAAATATTGCTCTTTTACTGGATAAGCGGACTATTACCGGCAATTATGTGATTTGCATTAACGGGAATGAGATCAGAGAAAAAGATTTTAAAGGGGTTTTTATCAATGATCAAAATAATAGAATCTGTGATATTTCCCAATGGGTGATTCCGGATGTAAATATACTTTCAGTGGAGGTAGAAGTTGCGATAGAGTCGGACGGGATTCGTGATCCGCTGTATATCATAGGCAGCTTTGGTGTTAACGAGAGGCGTGAATTGATTAAAAAACCGGAGACGGCTCAATTTTCTCCTGATTTTACAGAAGGATTTCCTTATTACAGCGGGACGCTTACCTTTACTAAGGAGGTTTGCTTTGTAATTCAGGAAATGCCGGAAACATTCATCTTGGACTTTGATTTTAAAGATACGTGTCTGGAATGTCTGGAAGTCCGGATGAACGGACACAGCCTGGGTGTGAGGGCATATACCCCATATCAGTGGGAATGCAGACGGGAATACCTGAAAGATGGAGAAAATATTATTCAAATCAGGAGAATCAATACGCTGGCGAATATGTTGGATGGCACCTATTTCGATTATGGGAAACATGAATTGGTACCGATTTATCCGGTTTCTATAAAGCACATGCTTCCCGCAAGCAGTCTGCTGTAAGTGTCTCACCTTGGCATACTTTTTCCTGATCCGGCAACACCTGTTATCACATTTAAAATGCCTGCGGGAATACGAACACTGACGTCCTGCAGGTTATTCACATTTCCTATACGGGGTGTGCCAATGCGAGAAATTAACAATGTTCAAAAATGGGTTCGATGTATTCGCTAATCAGTTCCAGCCTGTCCTTAGCTTTTGGTACAAAAAAGGAAGCGATGGATATTACCATATTTTTCTTTTTATGAAAGTATATTACATTCCCCCCATCGCCCATAGCTGCGCAGACATGGTCTTTTTTATCCATAATCCACCATAGATATCCATAATTCAGATTTTGTTTTTTCCACTGGCTGTGTACTTTTGTGCTCTCATCTAACCACTTAGCTGATACAATTTGTTTTCCATCCCACATTCCGTCATTTAAGTATAATTGACCTATTTTTGCCATATCCAGTGGAGAGAGCGTCAGTCCCCAGCCTCCTGTATTTATGCCGGTTGTGTCTGTGGCCCATCCACTGATCGTTTTAGATTTGTTAAACTCCATTTGTTCTTCTTTATTATGAAAAATCAGATTTCGCTCTACTGTAATTCCCAATGGTGTGAATAGATTTTCTGCTGCAAAATCTAATACAGACTGCCCGGTTGCCCGGACAAGAATGCCCGACATTATATCCGGTCCAATCAGCGGTGTATATCTGAATTCTCCTATTTTACCCCTCCCGCCTAATAAATCCAGGGTAAATTTTACACAGTCGTCGCTTGTGAAATATTTTATATAGGGAGCAACTCTGTATTTATATGGAGCTGTCATGGTCAGCAGATTTTTAAGGGTAATATTCTGTATGGTTTTTTCTCTGGATTTAACGGTATAATCCGGGAAAAAATCCAATACTTTCTGATCGATACTTTTAATTTTACCCTTGTCTATGGCAATGCCAATCAATATGGAAACAATACTTTTTGTTACGGAATAAACATGGATCCGGCTGTCAGCATTGCATTCATTAAAGTAATTTTCATAGAGTATTTTTCCTTCTTTTTGTACAACGATGCCAGCTGTATTGCTATAATCTTTCTGTATTTTCTTTTCTAACTCTGTTATTTTTTCCAGGTTCATTTTAAGCTCTCCTTAATTAGAAATTTTGTTTAACTGCAATGATTTTAGATCAAACCTTTTTTTTGACAGGGTAATAAACTTCGGTTAACAGTTCACTTTCATCTGCAGCCTGGGAAGGGTCAGTTACATATACTTCATAAAGGGCATTATTGTTTTCATAGCCTTCTTTTTCCGCCCACTCACGCTGCTTCGTGTATACCGAAGACAAGTCGGAATAAGAACCGTGTACGACTGTTTTTAAACATAGCCCGGGGTGAAAATCCCTTGTCCCCGTAACATACTCTTTGATTGGGACTGCGAATTCTATATCCAACCCAAACGGGCTAAAGTCTGCACTGTGGAAAAGTACCATGGGCGGGGCAAGTACAGTTAATTTATCATCTGCTATTTTTCTGAATATTTTACCGTAGCAATTTCCATATTCTTCTGCAATATCACATTCGGTAACCATTTTTCGAATAGACAGGAGATACATCACAGGAACTTCTACAAGCTGCACATCAATGTTTTCCAAATATGACATAATGGATTTACCCTGTTTTAAAATTGTAATATCATGATTGAGCTGGTCTAACGTCTTTTGAAATTCTGTGACCTGTTGCTCAATTTCCTTTTTCTTCCGGATCAGTTCCTGATAAAGTTTTTCATCCTGCAATTCCTGCGAACCGAGGATGGTCTTGATTTCCTCTAAAGAAAAATTGTATGATTTCAGGCGGTTGATAAATAACATGGTTTCTAACTGTTCCACGGAATAATACCGGTAACCATTTTCCGGGTTGATTTCATCAGGCAGAATGAGACCGATTTCCGCATAGTAACGAAGCGTCTTTGTTGATACTTTGCATATATTAGAAAACTCTCCAATCGATAACATCGAATATCCTCCTTTCAGCGAACCTTTTCGCTTGTCTCTATCTTACACCTTGCCCTAAGGGTAAAGTCAATGTGATAAATTTGGCATGGTATATTATGAAGGTAACATGATATGAAAATGGAATCAAGTAAGTAAGCACATACACATTTGAAGACGATGTCGATGTAGAAATACCACCCATATTATGCTAAAATAGAAAAAACAATAAAAATGGTATGAAGCAGACAGCTTTCGGCTATGGCAGAAAAATTATGGGGATACTGCAGAAGGGGAGATGTTTATGGAAATAAGTATGTTGATTGTAGATGATGACAGGCTGGTAACGGAAAAGGTGGAAAAGACGGTTGATTTTGAAAGTCTTGGAATCAGTAATGTCCTCACGGCCAGTAATATCCGCCAGGCAATAAAGCTGCTTGAGGAAATGCCGATACAGATTTTGCTGTCGGATATTGAGATGCCCCAGGGAAGCGGCCTGGAACTGCTGGAGTGGATACGGCAAAAACAGCTTCCGGTGGAATGTATATTTCTGAGCAGTTATGCCTATTTTAGCTATGCACAGAAAGCAATGCAGCTCAATTCCAGTGAGTATCTGGTAAAACCCGTAACCACAGAGGAATTGGAGATAGCGCTGCAGAGGAGTATTAAGCGGGTAATGGAAAAGGCAGAGGATCATGGTGGTGAGAACAGAAATCTGACTTTATGGGAAATGTGCCTGTTATCACAAAATCCCAGAAAGCATCTGGAAGCAGAAAAGGAATTGCACCGGATTTATGGGGATACGGCGTTTAGCCTGAATTTTATACGTATTTTTCCGGATCGGGATCATAGTGGGAAAAAAGATGCTGTGCGGTTTCAGATTCTGGTAAGCAGTAATGTAAGAAAGATACTGGATCGGGGACAGGCGGAAGCGCTGATCCGCGTAGATGTCTGTGAATGGATGTTAATCTGGAAGGAGCCGCGTCCATTCCGTATGCAAGAAAAAAAACAGGAGTTATGCCGCTGTTTACAAAGGGTGCTTTCACAGCCGGTTTGTATTTATGCCGGCAATATGGGAAAGGTGGGAGAACTGCAGTCTAGTCTGGAACATTTAGAGCGAATGGAGATGGATACAGTGCCGGGGGATAATCCTGTCTTATACGAAGCAGACTGGCTGAAACAGGAATCCCGGGAGGCTGGTGCCGGGGTATGTATTCCGGCTGACAGTTGGTTTGCAGAACTTGAACAGTCCGCAGATTTTATGCATATACAGAAGGAAATACTGGATTGTACCGATACTAATGCGAAAGACGGCATTTTATCGGTTCACACTCTCAAGGAACTGCATAAGAAAATCATGGAACTGACAGACAGGCATCTGCGGGAGCGTGGACAGGTTCTGGAATCTATATTTGATATGCAGGAGTTAGAAAACTATGAAAAAGAGGCTTACCGGACAATTGAAAGCTGGAGGACCTTTATCCGTTTTCTGTTTGAAAAGCTGGAAGGAAATCAAAAATGTGACCGGAGACAGGAATCGGTGGCTGAGTGCCTGAAGCGATACATCGAAGAGAACCTAAAAGCAGACCTGTCCAGAAAGACATTAGCTGCACAGGTTTATTTGTCGGAAGATTATATCTCCCGCATATTTATGAATGCTTCCGGGGTGTCAATTACTTCTTATATTGCATCCAGAAGAATGGAGAGGGCAAGAAAATATCTGGTGGAGACCGGGCTTCCGGTGAGTAAAATAGCAATGGAAGTCGGGTATAGTAATTTTTCTTACTTTAGTAAGACCTTCCGGGATTTAACGGGTGTTACACCAAATGAATACAGGCTGAGAAAAGCGAAAGAAAGGAATCAGCAATGATCAAATTTCATGTTTGATTATCAAAAAAACGGAATAATAATAAAAATCTGTTATATGGAAATAGAAAGAGGTGGGAAATCCGCCTCTTTTTTGTTAGTGCACAACTTAATAATTACAGAAAAGAATCGGTGCATTTTATATAATATGTTTATCATTGAACAGGGAGGAAAGGAAGATGCGCAAATCAAAAACCGCTGTTATACCAAAACAAAGGTTTCAGGTTATGAAAAAAGGCATAAAGAGAAGCAGAGCATTATACCTGCTTATGCTTCCGGCAATTATAATTATGCTGTTGTTTATGTACTATCCCATGTACGGGGTAATTATTGCCTTTAAGAATTTTACACCGGCAGGAGGGATTTTAGGCAGTCCATGGGTGGGACTGAAGAACTTTGAACAGTATTTCAACTCTTATCAATTCTGGCCCACGATTCGTAATACCCTTGTGATCAGTCTGTATACGATTGTTGTCACGTTTCCGCTGCCAATCGCGCTGGCGTTGATGTGTAATCAGATCACCAGAACCAGATTTAAGAAATTTTTTCAGGTATCTATGTATCTGCCTCATTTTATATCAACCGTTGTTATGTGCGGTATGATCATTTTGTTCTTATCACCAAGTCATGGAATTATTGCCAGGCTTTTAAGCTATGCAGGGGTTACATTACCCAACCTGATGGGGTCACCGGGAGCATTTCCAAGTATCTATGTATGGACGGAGGCATGGCAGCATGTGGGATGGGACAGTATTCTATACATAGCTGCATTATCTGCGGTAGATCCGTCTTTGTATGAAGCAGCAACCATGGACGGTGCAAGTAAATGGCAGAAATTAAAGCATATCGATATTCCGATGCTGCTGCCAACGGCAACGATTATGTTCATACTTCGTGCGGGCAGTGTTATGGGGATTGGATTTGAAAAGGTTTATCTGCTTCAGAATACCCTGAACAGCGGAACCAGTGAGATCATTGCTACTTATGTATATAAAATGGGATTGATCAGCAACCAATACAGCCTCTCCGCCGCAATAGGACTTTTTAATAACGTGATTAACCTTGCACTTCTGCTTCTGGTGAATCAGATTTCAAAAAAGATGAGCAATACATCACTGATATAGGAGGGAGATAACATTGACATCAAAAGGAAAAGCAGTAAAACGAATGAAGATCAAAAAATCAAAAGAGGATAAGATCTTTGATATTTTTCTATATGGGATTGCCATTATTATTTTGATTATTGTACTCTATCCAATGTATTTTATTATCATCGCTTCCTTTAGTAATCCTGCGGAAGTAGCTGCCGGGAATATCACATTTTTTCCCAAAGGACCTACATTAAAGGGATACCGTAAGCTGGCAGAATATGCACAGCTCTGGGTAGGATATAAGAATACCATTCTATACACGGTTATCGGAACCTTAATAACCCTGGTAACAAATATTCCGGCAGCCTATGCTCTTTCACGCCGTGATCTTTATGGTAGAAAGTTTTTAACGGTATTTTTTCTGATTCCTATGTTTTTCACTGGCGGTTTGATACCGACTTATCTGGCAATCAAGCAATTTCAGCTTCTGGATAATTTCTGGGTCATGGTTTTACCATTTTCTGTGGTTACTTATTACATTGTTGTTGCCAGGACTTTTTTTGGAAACACCCTGCCGGAGGAACTTTGGGAATCCGCCCAGATCGACGGCTGCGGAACACTTACATTTTTTTTCAAAATGGTTCTGCCTCTATCCAAAGCAGTGCTGGCGGTTATCGCCCTGTGGGCTGCGGTAGGACAATGGAATTCCTATTTTAATGCATTAGTGTATCTGCGCAATCCCGATCTTCAGCCATTACAGCTGGTGCTCAGGAATATTCTCATCAGTAACCAGACCATTGTCAGTATGACAACCGGGGCGGCAGCAGTAGAGGCAAAGCAGACGGCAGAACTGATTAAATATGCAATTATAGTGATCTCCAGTCTCCCGATTATGTGCATGTATCCATTTGTGCAGAAGTATTTTAACAAGGGTGTAATGCTGGGGTCCCTGAAAGGATAAAGTAAAGCTGTAATTGAAAAGAAAAGGAGAAAAAGTATGAAAGCAAAAAGAGTAATGTGTATGTTGTTAGGAGCAGTCCTTGCCGGTTCCATGTTGGCAGGATGTCAGGGTGAGAGTCCGCGGGAATCAGAACAGCCTTCGGAAAGTGCAGATAATGATTTTTCAATCGTGACTGTACGCTGGACGGATACCTGGCCAATCGACTATCTTCATGAGGGAATTATGAAGGAAATGGAGGATAAGAGCGGTGTAAAGATCGACTGGAAGGTCTATTACGATACAGACTGGCAGGAGCAGAAATCGCTGCTGTTGGCTTCCGGAGAACTGCCGGATGCATTCTGGGGAAATATTTGTCTGAAGGATACAGATATTGCGCAAAACAAATCTTATTTTCTGGAACTGTCGGATCTGATTGACCAGAATATGCCTAATCTGAAGAAAGTGCTGGAAAAAGAACCGGAACTGAAAGCAAGAATTACAGATCGTGACGGTAAGATTTACAGCCTTCCCAAAAAAGCACCGCTGCGTCCAAAGGTGGATGGAAACTGTATGTACATCAATAAAAAATGGCTGCAGAATCTGAACCTGGAAATGCCAGAAACATATAAAGAATTAGAAGACGTACTCTATAAATTTGTGACAGAAGATGCTGACGGAGATGGAGATAAGGGAAATGAAATTGGAATTACCGGAAATGCCAGTCAGTATGTTGCCAGCAATACGATGCGTGACCTGATGGCTCCATTTGCAACAATCGTAAGCCGTGACAATAATTATATGGGGCTGGATTCAGAGGGAAATCCAGTATTTATTCCTACCCAGGAGAATTATAAAGAAGGTGTCATGTGGCTGAATGAGATGTACCAGAAAGGAATTCTGGATCCTGAATTTTTCACCCAGGAAGCGTCTATGGCAACCAGTAAAATACAGTCTGCTGAAGTAGGGTTAATTACCGGATGGACAGCTGATGCCGTAGCCGGTCCGGTAGCTGACCAGTATGAGGTAGTACCGGCGCTGGAGGGTCCTGACGGCGGTCATTATGTGGAATATGCACCGAGTTTTCTGGATGTGTCAGACCGTGAACTGGTGTTGACCAAGGACTGTAAAAATCCGGAAAAACTGCTTCAATATGCGGATCAGTTTTATGATGATGAGGTGTCATTGCAGACCTATTACGGATCCATACCTGATCAGATCAAGAAGAATGAGGATGGTACTTATGAAGTACTGGTTCCTACCGATGGAAGCTCACTGGATACTTCCGCCTGGTCTAATTCCATGCGTGATTTTGGTCCCAAATATATGAATGAAGATTTTTACTCCAAGGTTATTCTGCCGGAAGATCAGGGAGACGGCATCAAGCTTGCGGAAGATAAGGTCAATGAACAGTATGTGAAAACAGATCGGAATATTGGACTGCCAATGTTGAAATATACGGAGGAAGAACTGACACAGCTGACTACCATTGGAACAGATATTTATAAATATGTGGAATCACAGTTTGCCCATTGGGTTGTGGACGGCGGTATTGAAACTGAGTGGGATGCTTATCTGAAACAGCTGGATACCATGGGGCTTCAGGATTTGGTGAAGATTCATGATACTGCATTTAAAGCTTACCAGGAAGCAAATAAAGGCTGATATTGAAAATAAAGTGCTTAGCGGAAACACACTTTTGTGTTGCTGCTAAGTGCTGTTTTGCGTGAATGGAGAAGGTTCAATGAAGATAACGAAATGGCTGTTTTATAAAAAGCGGGGAAGTTTTGCAAAAATGACTTTGCGAATACTGGTTCCGGTGGTTCTGCTTTTGCTGGCAGTTCTGGTTATTATGTTCCGGGGGATGCAGCAGGCAAGAACCCTGGCTTATCAATATATCAAAGATACGGCGGAGCTTTATGTGACACAGATCAACCGTGACATAGAACAAATTCATGCGGAACAGATTACACGTATGAGCCGTGAACTGGATATCGCACAAATTCCTTCAGATATCGGACCGACAGACGGGAAGTACTATAGTCTGCTGCTAAATGTTATGGAGCAGAATCAGATTCTGAAAATCAGATATGCGGAAGCGAGTAACTTTTACGTTTATGACAGTAATGCAGATCTGTTGATTCTGGATACTGGAATTTATTACCGATCCAGTCAGAAAAGTGAAAAGATTAAGCGCTTGTTGTCATTCCTGAAAGAGGGGAGGAATGAGAATATTGCCAAATGGACTTATTTTTATGATGGAGAAAAGGACTACATTGCAGGCTTATGCTATGTAGATGGGGTAGCATCCGGCTGTCTGATTCCCGTGGAATGGATCTTTCATAATCTGATACAGAAGACAAAAGGGTATCAGGTGGTACCGTTTATACAAAAGCCGGATGGGAATATTATGACGGTGGAAGACACACAGACTTACGACTATAATGATCTGATTAAAAAATCCATGGCGAAAGACCAGAGAGAATTGTATAGTTACAAAATCGGATATAGCGGAAGAATATACATGATTATCCATCCGGAGCACGGAATACTGGAAAATGTAATTCAGATGCAGATGTTTCTGACAATTTTGGCAGCGCTGATTGCAGCGGGTCTTTTGTTTGGTGCATATAATTATTATCGTAAAATTTTAGTTCCCATGAGGCAGTTTATTGATGGACTTAAGAGAACAGAAGAGGAACAGTGGATCAATGAAAACGGGAGTAACAATATTATTGAACTGGAACAGGCGAGCAATGAGTTTAAAGGCCTTCTGCGCAAGATTAAACAATTAAAAATTGAAATTTATGAAAAGGAACTGGAACGGCAGAAAATAGAACTGGACTATATTCAGGAGCAGATAAATCCACATTTTTTCCTTAATTGCCTGAGTATTATCCATGGGATTGCCGAGGAAGCAAAGGAATCCAGAATAGTAACTATTACCGGAATGCTGTCTGACTATATGCGCTATATTTTTCGGGATGCTTCGTCTAAGCGGACGGTATCAGAGGAATTAAAGCATGTGATGAATTATATCCGAATCCAGAAACTCAGGTATGGAGACAGCGCATTTGCTTTTGAAGTAATACAGGATGACGATGTAAGTGCCTGTCTGCTGCCTGCACTCTTGCTTCAGACGCTGGTTGAAAACGCAGTCATTCATGCAGTTTCCCTGGATCAGCATATTGAAATCACAATGTATCTGGCGCTGGAAGAACACGAAGATGGTAAATACATGTACGTTACCCTGTCAGACACCGGCAAAGGATTCCCAGCAAAAGTCCTCAAAGCGCTGGAAGAGGGGGAAAACATTGTCTATGACGGCAGGCGCCATGTAGGACTTCAAAATGCGGTGCAGCGGCTGCGGTTAATGTATCGGGATAAAGCGCAGATCCATTTTTCAAATATGGATGAAGGGTTTGGAGCGGTGACGGAGATTATTCTGCCTGTTGAAGAATTTTGAGAATTTTGATCTTATCAATAAATAATTTTAAATAATTCATTGCTAAATTACAAAACGGCGGTATGTGAGTTTTTCTGCACATAACGCCGTTTTATTGTGGGAAACCTGTTTTTTGTTGATAAATGAAAGTTTCTGAACTACATTTTAAATCTGTCTGATCAGGTAGTCTTGTCTTCCGTCACGGAGAAATACAGGAAGCGTATCAATATCTGCTTCAACATCCAGCCACTGGCCTCCTTCAAAAACTTCACCGGTTCGTGCAAGAGTCCAGCTGCAGGTTTCAGGAAGGTATACTTTGCGTGAGCAAGCGTGAGCTTCTACAATTGGCGCCACTAAAATATCGGAGCCATACATGTATTGGGTTTTTAAATCCCAGGTAAGAGGGTCTTCTGGAAATTCATAGAACATTGCCCGCATAACGGGAGCCCCTGCTTTATGTGCTTCTTCCATCAGGCTTCGTGTATAATCACGGAGCAGCTCACGTATCTCTATAAATTTTTTCATAATATGGTAGTTCTCTTCACCGTAGCTCCAGATTTCATTATCAGCGCCGGTGCCTTCTGTTTCTTCACCGTTCGCTTTATAGAGCGGTTCCCGTGGAAGCCGGTTGCCGTGAAGCCTCATTACAGGACAAAATGTACCGAATTGGAACCAGCGGACAAGCAGTTCCTGAAAATCCGCATCGTAAATATTGCCGCCATGAAATCCGCCGATATCGGTAGTCCACCAGGGTATTCCGGAGAGTCCCATCTGTAATCCTGCAACAATCTGATTCCGAAAGTCCTGATAAGTGGAGTGGATATCTCCCGACCAGATTAAAGCAGCATATTGCTGGCTGCCCGCCCATGCACAGCGTACCAGGTTTAAGATGTCTTTCTGGTCATTGGATTTCTGTCCTTCGTAGAAGCCCCGGGCATATTCCTTAGGATAGATATTTCCCTGCTGTAATACACTGCCGGTGTAATAACGATAATTATCATAATCATAGGTACCGTATTCCGGCTCTGCTTCATCCAGCCAGAATGCTTTTATGCCATATTTATAATAATTGTCTTTGCATTTATTCCAAACATATTCTCTGGCTTCCGGGTTAGTGGCATCATAAAAAACATTATTTCCCTGAAAATTCATTTGCACATTCATACCATGGTCAGTCTTCACCAGCAATCCCTTTTGCTGCATTTCTTCAAAGTTCTCACTGCGCCAATCAACCTGGGGCCAGACAGATACCATTATTTCCATGCCATAAGAGCGCAGTTCTTCCACCATTGCCGCAGGATCCGGGAAGAAGTGCTCATCAAAGCGGTAATCTCCGCAGCGGGGCCAATGGTAATAGTCAATAATGAATACATCCACCGGAACTTTACGCTGGTGGTATTCCCTTGCTATTTTCAGAACCTGTTCCTGATTATAATAGCGCAATTTACATTGCCAGAAACCTAATCCATACTCCGGCATCATGGGTGTCCTTCCGGTTGCCCCACTGTACTGTGACTCTATCTCAGCAGGATTATCGCCAACCGTAATCCAATAATCCATTTTTTTCGTGCTGTCGGCTCTCCATTCCGTTGTATTTTTACCAAAAGATACACTGCCGACCGCCGGATTATGCCAGAAAAAGCCGTAGCCTGAACTTGAGACATAAAAAGGAACAGATGCCTGTGAATTACGGTGAGCCAATTCCAGATTGCAGCCCTTTAAGTCCAGAATATCCTGCTGGTACTGTCCCATACCATAGATCTTTTCCCTGGGATCGGATTCAAAAGTAACTTTCAGGCGGTAATCACCGCCGGCATAAGGATTAAAGAACCGGGCTCTGCGGATCAAGGCACCTCCGCCATCTATTTCTTTTAAAATTACATCTTTACGATCGTTGTAAAAAGTCAGGACAGCGGCGCTGTTCCAGCCACGGGTATCAACGAGCGCAGAAATTTTTCCGTTGGAAATCGAGGCAGTATCTTCACCGATTGTAATGTTCGTTTCTACTGCCTCCTGTGGGAGCAGTGCACTGCTGGAAAGATCCAGCGGTCCGTTGGGTACAGAAATTACACGCAGGCTGTTTTTGCCCCATGCCATAATCCGTAATGTTTCACCGGCATTATGATATTCCAGATAATTGTCTCCATGAGTAAAGAATGACATAGCGAACCTCCTATAAATTATATTTGCCAGTATTATATAATTTTTTCAAGGTTAATGCATTTACGATACTGTCAGAGATTATTAAAATCATGTCATCTTACGAAATTGGCTTGGGGTCATTCCGGTTGCTTTTTTAAAAGAAACAGCAAAGTAATTACTGCTTTCAAATCCTACTTCAATTGCGATATCTATAATAGACATACTGGTTTCCTTTAACAAATCCATGGATCGGTTAATGCGGTATCTGTTTAAATAATGAACCGGTGTAGAGCGGAAAGAATGTTTAAAAAAACGGCAGAACTGTTCTTTGCTCAGGGAAATAGCTTTTGCAAGTTCATCCAGGTCTAAAGGGTTTTGATAATTTTCCTCCATAAAACTGAGAATTTTCTTTTTTCGCTCTTCATTGACATAATCCGAGACAGATTTCAGATTATGTTTTTGCTCTTTTTGCAGCAAATGATACAAAATCTGAAAGAGATAACCTTTTATGATTAGTTCCCGATAAGGTTCTGAAGATGAATAATTATATATCAGCTCGGCTAAAAGCTGCTGCACAGTTTCATTTTTCCGCTCATTATGAGACAACACATAGGAAGAAATAAATGTATTGTCAAAAAAAGGATCCAGCTGCTGGGTCTGAATGATATCCCCGTTCTTACTTGCTATAAAATCCTGGTGGAATACAATAGAGGTAAAACGGCATTTCTGATCCTGGTATTGGTAAGCTCCATGCAGAAGATTCGGTGGAATCAGCACTACGGTATTTTTCTCGGCAAATATAGAGATGCCATCTACTACAAGTTCGATTGCACCTTCCGTTACGAAAAGTATCTCTGCCTCTTCATGCCAATGATTATACAAAATCAAACCTTTTTCATGATATTCCATATCTTTATAAAGCTGTAACTGAAAATCCATATTCCCATGTGTTACCTGTTCACGGAAAAATTCACTGTTTACAGGATTGTTTTTCATTGCTCGGCCTCCTCTTTTAGAAGTACTTCAATATGTTTTGGCAATTCAAACGAAAGGTATAAACCAAACCATTCTTCCATGTCCCGTATTGAGTCACTTATAAGCAGGAAATATTAAAATATGACATTATATTAAGGATTATAAATCAAAAAGAGCAATTTGAAAACATATATTTTAACGATAGTGGAATTACATATATTTTACGACAGTGGAATTACATATATTTTAACGACAGTGGAATTACACATTTATTTAGACAATAGTGAAGTTACAAATCTGTGGAACTATAAATTATTGATCCGCTGTCCTTATCATGTCCGCATACTGAGGTGTGCCGATTCCATATCCTCCGGCTACATCAAGAATATGACCTGTAATATAAGATGAATCGTCACAGGAAAAAAACAGGGCTGCGTTGGCGATATCTTCGGGAGTGGCCATTCTGTTTAAGGGTACATGAGACAAAAAAGATTTTAAAAATGCTTCGGGCATATTTTTTAGTGCCGCATCTGTAGCGGTAAGACCGGGCAATACAGCATTACAGCGAATGTTCTGGCGTGCATACTGCATGGCGATCTGCTGGGTGATGTTGTTAACTGCCGCTTTTGAAACACCATAGCCGATTCTTGTGATATCCGGAATCATACCGCCTATGGAAGATATATTCACAACAGATCCGCCCCCGCCCTGTATCATGTGGGGGATTACCAGTTTGGTTATGCGGTAAACACTGCCTAGATTCAAGTCCAGAATTTCGAAAAAAGCCTCTTCTTTGCCGTTTACCAGATCCAGATCCTCAGCGGGCCTGCCGATTCCGAAATTATTAATTAAAATATCAATCCTGCCTTCAATTTTCATAGTTTCTTCAACCATGGATGTATAACTGGCTTTGTCAGTTGCATCAAAGTAGACGGGAAACATTTTAAATCCATTAGACTTATAATTATCGCAAATTTCCCGGGTTGCTTCTAATCTGCGTACGCCCATATAGACTGTAGCGCCGTTTTCAGCCAGTTTTAAGGCACAGGCAAGTCCGATACCCTTTGTTGCCGATGTAATCAGTGCAATTTTATTTTCAAGTTTCTTCATACTTGTTCACCATCCTAATTTTTTAAAAATCCAGATTAGTATTCGTATAAAAAAAATATTTTATTCGATTCAGGATGAGAAACAAAGAGTTAAGTTATTAATTATATAAGCGAATAAAAAAGGGAGAAAGGAGGAAACTTGTTTATGAGAGTAAATAAAGGAGAATACCGGCAGTCATGATGATGAATCAAAATGGAAATAAGAATATAATTAATAATTGCCGGATAGTAGATAATGAAAAAAATTAAATTACATTATGCATGGTTCGTTCTGCTGGGTGTTATATTGATCCGCGGATTTGCCGGAGGTGGAATTAATATGACATCCGGGCTGTTCCTGTTTCCAGTATCGCAGGAAATTGGAGTGGGAATGGGAACTCTGTCAATATATTTTAGCATTACTTCAATTGTGATGGTTTTATGGCTTCCATTTGCTGGAAAATTGATCAATAAATATGATATCCGAATCGTCACAATTGCAGGTGCAATTCTACAGGCGCTTTCTTTTGTGGGAATGGGATTTATGAATGCTGTATATGGCTGGTATCTCTTAGCAATTCCCTATGCCATGGGTGCTACAATTCTGGTGAGCCTGTTAGGACCAATCCTGATTAACCGATGGTTCTCAAAAAAAGCAGGAATGATGATGGGAATACAAATGGCATTTGTAGGGCTGTTCGGAGCAGTATTTCAGCCTGTGACTTCCAATATTATTTCCCAGCGGGGGTGGCGGTCCGGTTATATTTATATTGGCGGAGCCACATTTATAGTAGTTATATTAACGGCCCTGATACTACTTAAAAACAGGCCGGAAGAGAAAAAAACAATGCCTTATGGAGCATTCGATTTCCAGTCTGCAAGGCAGGAGACAAATGAGCAGGAGACAAATGAGCAGGATCATGACAAATCAAAAGGGGATTATGAGACAGAAGGGCAGGTACATGATACGGTTGAAATATCAGAAAAGACAGCGCTTCGTTCCACTTCATTTTATTTACTGCTGTTTTTCATGATTGCAATCACCGGTATCGGAGTATTTACACAGCATATTCCAACCTACGGTTCGCTGCTGGGGTATAGCACCCGGGAGACCGGAAATGCATTGGCATTTGCTTCCGTTGGAAGTGCCATTGGATCTATTGCAATCGGAATTATCAGTGATAAAATTGGCAGCCTTAAGACATGTTATGGGATTCTGGGGATTGGTCTTATTGCAGTGATTGGATTTATATTAAGTGGAACAGGATTTCTGATTTTTAGCGTATCCACATTTTTACATGGTCTGATAAGCTCGGGAATCATGGTTCTGGCACCAATTCTCACAATAAAGTTTTATGGGCAGAAAGATTATGAAAAAATATTTGCAAAAGTTTCTATGGGTGCCCCTATTGCATCGATTATCCTGATTCCTGCGTACGGGTTTATTTATGATTTAACAGAAAGTTATCAGGTTGTTCTGGTGGGAATGATCTGCTTACTGGCCATTGCAGTGCTGTGTATATCAGTCGGATGGAAAAACAGATGTACGCAGTCGGGGTGCCCTTCGCCGTGGGGGACGAAGGGATAAAACTCAAGAGAGGGAAACCCGACATTATCTACATTATGAAAAATATAATGGTATGAAAGTACCCTTTGATGCATTAATTGTTCGCCCCAAATCACATCCTATAATCTTTCAGTTACTGTCTTTATGAAGCGCAAACTTATAGTGTGAAATCTAATTTAAAGGCTGGAGAGAGACAGAGAACAGGTGGAAGATACTGATACGGATATTAGTAAAAACGCCCGTAAAGCCTATAAAATAAGGATTTGCGGACGTATAAAAAGTTATAAAAAGATAATCAGAAACTTATTTTTAGTCTAAATTAAACAGAATAAAAAAGTTGGAATTTTACAAGAATAACTAAAATAAACACAGATTCCGGTACACTTTGACATCCTCTTCAGACAAGGAATTACAGAAGTGAGCCGGAATGGTTCTTTTATTATCTTAATTTTAACCCTAATAAGCCGCAGCCGTAAGCGGCTTCTTCTTTTATGTCCGGAATGGTAAGTTCAGCTTTAAATGTACTGGCAAATAGCTGCTGAAGCATAGGATTCATCCGAATTCCGTTCCCGCTTCCAACCAGGGTTTTGATAGGTTTTACATCTTCTGGAAACTGTGTATACAAATTATAAAGTTCATCGCAGATACCCTGAAGGATCCCAAGGGTAAAATCGCCAGGATGGAAATTTGCTACCTTAAGATTTTGAATGGAGCCAGTAATAGAAGCATACTGCCTTGTACCGCAAAATCTTGTGTCTACATTTAGTGCCTCACCATGGGCAGCTGCATCAATAGCCATACGGTTCATGACCTCATATGTGGAATTCTGAGGTATGATGCCAAACTGAGCCAGCGTCTCTTCAAAGAAATTTTTCAAAAGAGAATAGGAATATCCGCCGCACAGAGAGGAGCCCGCCAGCAGATAGGTGTCTCCCAGGTAAGGCCTGCATTCAATTTGCGCTGACTGGTAGGGAGTCCGAGTCATAATGGAAATCTGGCTGCCGGTACCTACATTTACCAGACAGGCATCTTCCGAATTCATAGATGCCAGGAAGCTAGCCTGATTGTCACCGAGGGCTGCCGTAACCGGAATACCGGTGTCTGTTTCGCCAATATAGCATTCACCGCAGGCAATTTCAGGCAGCATATCTGCTGATAAACCAAGAGAGGTGACTGCCCCAAGATCAAATTTATTGCGTTTTATATCGTACATTCCAAGACTGGCTGCCATACTTTGGTGAATCAAAGGGGTTTTCCGGTTAGCCAGGCGCATAGCAATGTAGTCTGGAATTGTGCACAGATAAGCGGCATCAGAAGGAATCAGCCGGTTCACATGATTATAAAAATGTGTTGCCATGCCGAATCCGGTAGCCATAGCATATCCTGTCCTGGAAGTTAAAAAACCTGCGTACGTCAATATATTCCGGCAAGCATTATCTCCTTTGCCATTTTGACCGTCAATATGGCCCCAGTCATCTTGCCAATCGGTATTGTCGCACTGATTCTGCCAGTCAGAACCAACTCTGTCCTCTTGCCAGCTAATATCCCCTCTCCCATCCTGCCAGGTAAAGAGGGGGCTTACAGCCCGCCCCTTCTGATCCACATACAGAATTCCATGCATCTGCCCGGTGATACCGATGCTGGCAATGTCTGAATGAGATATCAGATAATGATTTGCCATTGCAATGCAGGTGTCAAGAATTATAGCCGGATCCTGCAGGCGCTCAAAGGATTGGGCGGCGGCCAGGGTGGATTTATTCGGCTTTGTGACGGTATCTAATAAAGTTTTTGTTTCTGCATCAATCAGAACGGAACAAATGGTCGTTGTTCCAATATCTATACCAATAGATTTCATGAAATTCTCCTTTTATTTTTACGCAAATTGCAGACTGCGTATCCACATGTTTGATCATATCTTAGTATTTCAGGCGAGCAAGCTAAGAAGTTAACATATGCGCAGGGGATGAACATACGGTATATGTATAGTAAGCCCCTCGGGATTACCACACCAGGGACAGCGCATATTGCAGCCTTGTAAATGATAAACCAAACGATTACCCGGTCCGTCGTGTGAATAGTTAAAATCTTTTTCAAAATAAGCTATATCCAAGTAGAACACCTGTCTTTCTATATATGAAATATAGCATGTGAATTGGAGTTTGTCAATTGATTTGACAAACTATTGAAAATAGATTATGATTATTGAAAAGATTGTTTAATCTAATCGAAAGCCAAATAAGAAAAGGGGAATACCATGGGGAATGCCAATAATATGAAGCTGCGCAACCAAAGGAGTATTATAAATTTTCTGCGGCAGCAGCCTATGTCAAGGGCGGAGTTAGCCAGGCAGACAGGACTGACCAGAGCTGCTATTTCAGTTTTAATTGATACATTGCTGGGTGAAGAAATTGTAACTGAGGACCAGCTGGTTACCGGGAAAGTAGGCAGAACGTCTATGACCATAAAGTTAAATCCGCAGAAATACAGAATTTTGTCCATTAATATTGCAAGGGATATCTGCAGCGTAGGACTTTGTGACTTTTCAGGAGAAATACTGATGGTAGAAAAGTTTCCCCAGAAAAAAGAAATATTGGCAAAACAGATGCTCAACTGTCTTTATCAGAAAGCGGTGGATTTTTTAAAAAAGGACAGAGGTGCGGACAGACTGCTTGGTATTGGGATTACAGCACCGGGTCCTTTAGACAGCATAAAGGGAACAATTCTAAAACCTTCGAATTTTGAGAATTGGCATCAGATAGAAGTTGTCAGTTATTTTAAGGAAAAGTTTGAGTGTCCTGTTTATATGGAAAATAATGCCCAGGCATTGGCTATGGCAGAACGATATTATGGAGCAGGTGTCCGGGAAGAAAGTTTTCTGGAATTAGTTGTGGATACCGGAGTTGGCGGGGGATTGATCTTAAATGGCAAACCATACAAGGGTATTCATGGATACTGCGGTGAGATCGGACATACTACGGTTAATTTGGATGGGGAACGCTGCAGCTGCGGGAATCATGGCTGCCTGGAACTTTATGCCGCAATACCAAATATTTTGCGGTCTGCCATGGAAAAAGATAAATCCTTAACCAGCTGGGAAAAAATAATGGATGCTTATGAAGCAGGAGACGCCGCCGCTGTATGGCTGGTGGAGCGGGAGTGCCGTTTACTGGCAGCATCGTTAACTACTATGATGAATCTCCTGGATGTGGGGGTGATATTTGTATCAGGAGAATTATTATACAAAGGAGCTTACATATATCCCTGTATGGAGCAATTGATGAAGGATCAAATGCTTGGTCACAGGGGGAGATCCATAAGGATCTGTCCATCCGGTTTACCTAAAGAATCGGCTATGATAGCCGGTGCCAATCTGGTTTTAGAGAAGTATGCGGCTGGTTTTGAAACAGCAAAATCATAAATTAATATTTCAGCAACAAAAGTCAAACATATTACAAATAATAAAAAGCTATTCTCTTATCATCAATTGAAACACAGACAATGCAACAAGAAGTGGAGAATAAGAAAATGGCGAAATCAAAATTAGTAAAAACGAATCAAAAAATTGCTGAAGATGTAATTGGCGGTTACAAGAAGATTGAGACGGGAGTAGTTGATGGTTACAAGAAAATTGAGACAGGAGTAGTTGATGGTTACAAGAAAATTGAAAAGGGAGTAGTTGGGGGTTACAAGAAAATTGAGACAGGTGCAGTCGGTGGTTACAAGAAAATTGAAACGGCTGCAGTAGGTGGCTTCAACAAAATTGCCGATAAGTTCGTGGATAATTATCTTACGAAAGAAGGCGAATCAGTTGAAGAAGCACGAGCAAGGTTAACAGAAGAACAGAATAACAGAAAAGCATCCAGAAAGGCAGGTATCCGACAATGAAAAAAAGTACATTTGTATCTATGATCTTAGGAACAATTGGTGGAATTTTATTTGCTTTGGGTATGTGCATGGCGTTGATTCAGGAGTGGAATGCCTTCAGACCAGGAATTATTATGGGAACAATTGGTATAGTAGTGCTTTTTATCATGGTTTTTGTCTGGAGAAGGATGGAAAACAAGGCGCCCATCAGGCTGTCCGGTAAAACAATTGGGGCAGCGCTGATTGGTATTATGGGAGCGTTGCTTCTAGGTGTAGGAATGTGTCTTACCATGGTGTGGAGCCATATGGTGGCCGGTATTGCGATTGGTATCTTAGGAATTATTTTAATCCTTTGCCTGATACCTTTCGTGAAAGGATTAAGAGAAGCGTAACCAGCTTATAGGATAAGCTGGTTCATAACCGAAACCGGATTAAATTTTTAATGGACAGGGCAGGTTTAGAAAGCAAAAAGCAGGAAATATGTGAGAGCATATTCCCTGCTTTTTTAAGGTTGTGTTAATGAAAATGGTATATTTTAAATCTCATAAATACCGAAATGATGTGTTTATAAGATTTTACGTTAGACTGTTTCGCTATGGTTGGAATAGCCGATGGGTGAGACTTTGCTAAGAAAAAATAGTATAAAATATATGTTTGTCGTCAGCGTTAAGCAGCATGAAATAAATTAAAATAAAAAAACATGACAATGCTCTATGTGAAATAGCATCAATTTTATATTCCGGATCAACTCTGCGGCCTATTAAATGCGGAACAAATATAATATCAGATACTGTTTGTAAGACCAGGACTTGCAGCCACGCATATAAAATAAATTGTTCTGAACCATCCGAGATTAGATATAATATAATTGCTATAACAGCATTTACAGCACAACTATGCTTATATTCCATATCGCACCAGTTACGAAGGTTTATAAAGGCGAATGTGCCTATGGCACTCGTAACAGCAATTATAAAAAGTATAATCTCCGGACCTGCTGAAATTATTTTCCAGATCATAAATATACCCATTCTTATTTAAAATAATAAAGTGTAACGTATGTATTGTAATGTATTTTGGGACGTGTGGAGTAGAAATGTATTGAAACGTAGGTTTTATGCATTAAATATATCTACTTCACGCACGACAGGGAATTGTTACATCTTAAATTTGGGTTTTGTTGAGTAATGACGCTTTGTAGATGTAGGTAGTGTACGGAAAGGTTAGAAAATACCAGTTCTGCGGCCAGCTGACGGAGCCCATGCCAGTTTCCCACACCCATCTTTCCGTACACTACCTACATCTACAAAGCGTCCTTATTCAGCTAAACCCAAATTTAAGATGAATTTGTTCCCTGCAGCTCAAGAACCTGTTTACAAATTGCTTTCAAACATAGCATTTTAAGGTTCTGTTAAGGTTAAGAATAGCTGAGGATAAGAGAGCAGGCTTATGCTATGAATATCACTTGAAAAGAAATAAAGTTAAGAAAATGGAGGATAATAAAATGAATAGTATGGTATGGCTTATAACAGGAGCGGTTTTATTGGTACCGGCAATGTTGGTCTTTTTTTATCATCTGGGAAAATGGATCTATAATGATGCAAAGAGCAGAGGAATGCGCCCCGGGCTTTGGACGGTAGTCGGACTGTCAGGACAGAACATGGGGGGATTTCTGATTTATCTTTTAAGCCGGAAAAGCAAAAAAGAGATGGAGACAGAGACAGAGCGCAGATGTGTCAGAGTCAGTTGCGTATCATTTATGATCATGAATCTGGGAATTATCTGCTGCGTGGTATATATCATTCAGCGTTTCCTGTAGTCCATAAAGGCTGCCTGCACAGCCAAACTTCGCTGCAGGAAACGGGACTTTAACGCTATGCACAGCCGGAGCATGTTATAAACAGACGTTGGCGGGGAGCAGGCAGTGGGAACATGTATATGGAGGAAAGATAATGAAAAGAGAATTGATATTAAAAGTGGAACATTTGACAAAAGGTTACCGGAAACAGGAAGTATTAAAAGCAGTGGATCTGGAGGTGGAAAAGGGACATATTGTGGGTCTGCTGGGAAGAAATGGTGCAGGGAAGACAACGCTGCTAAAAACGATCTTAGGTCTGGGAGTCCATTATGAAGGGAACATTTATTTTCGGAATCAGTTGTTAGATCCTGAAGATATTGAGCAAAAAAGCAGGATTGGTTCCTTGGTTGACGTGGCATTCTTTGATGACCTGACAGCGTGTGAGAATTTAAAAATACCAATGATGATAACAAGTGGAATGGGAAAACGTGAGGCTGAAAGAAGAATTGACGAAATTCTGGAATTTGTGGATTTGGCAAATGCGAAGAAAAAGAGAGTAAGAACCTTTTCATTTGGGATGAAACAGCGGCTTGCTTTGGCGCAGGCGCTGATTACGCAGCCGGAGCTGCTGGTCTTAGACGAACCTTTTGTAGGTCTGGACCCGATCGGAATTGAGGAAACCATATGCATGCTGAAACAGCTGTGTGAAACACAGAATACTTCGATTATCTTCTCCAGCCATCAATTGATGGAAGTAGAAGAACTTGCGGATGAAATTGCTGTTTTAAGCAGGGGGAAAATTACCTGTATGGATACATATGAAAATATCAGACAGAGCGGACAGTCGTTAATTGAATTAATGAAATAGGGAGGGGCAGAAAGATGAATACGCTGCAAGTATATAAGATGGAATGTTATAAGATGGGAAAGAAAAAATCGAGCTGGATGCTTTGGCTTCCCTGTTTGCTAATAATTTTAATCTCACTTGGAATAGGGAGCGGAAATGTAACGGTTACCCAGGAGGGAACTTCCACACGTTCAGTGTTATCCTGCATGGATTATTTCATATCCGTCTGGAATATATTATCCGGATTTGGAATAATCGGCATTTTAGTTATATTAACTGCTTCGTTACAGTTATCGGGAGAAATAGAAAGAGGGCAGATTAAGACCAGCCTGCTTAGAGTGGGAAAGAGGAGCCAGGTGATTCTTGCGAAATTATTTGTGATGATATCGGTTGTGGTTATGATGACTCTGGCTATGACGGTAACAATTTTCGTCTGTTACTATTTGATTATTGTACCGGATGGGATGGGAAACGGTACATTTTCCATATCGGCAACCGGTTTGACGAATTTTAAAGCAGTTGGAGCGGCACTTAGCTGGGGGGCAAACCATATTATTTTAAGTGCAGCGGCATTTCTGGCGGGAATCTTCTTTGGGCCATTTGTAACGTTTATGATAACCTTGATACTTATGTTTGCAGAAAAATACCTGGTAACGCTGGGAGTTTTTAAAATTTTAAGATATCTGCCGGAGGGATTTGTGGATTATTTGATGGCAGGCGGATCAATTAAAATTACGGATGTGATGTTAATTGCTGCTTGTACATTTGTAATTACAGGTGTTATGATATTTATAACAATCAATATTTTTAAAAGGCAGGATATCCGATAACATATGCTGCATAATAAAGGAGACACGGCGAGATATGGGAAAGAGAATATTACTGGCAGATGATGAACGGGAGATTATCGAGTTATTGCGGCTGTATCTTGAAAAAGATGGATATGATGTACTGGCAGCTGGGGACGGCCTTTCCGCGCTGCAGATTCTGCGGAGGGAAAAAGTGGATTTGGCTGTGGTTGATATTATGATGCCGAATCTGAACGGTTACGAATTGATTAAAGCCATTCGAAAAGAGAAAAATCTCCCGATCATTGTGATATCGGCAAAAGGGGAAACCGCGGATAAAATCCTAGGCCTTGGGCTTGGTGCAGATGATTATATTGTGAAACCCTTTGATCCGTTGGAGGCTGTAGCAAGAGTGGATGCAAATATACGAAGATTCTACTGTCTGAGCCAGGCTGAAGCGGAAGAACCGTTAAAAGTACATGATCTGGAGTTGAATTTGCAGCAGTGTACCCTTTGTAAAGGGGAAGAGACAATGGAACTGACATCTATCGAGTTCAAGATACTGAAACTCTTTATGGGTGCCCCGGGCAGGGTATTTACAAAAAAGCAGATTTATGAGGCGGCATGGGAGGATCAATATATTGTTGATGATAACAATATTATGGTTTATATCAGTAAAATCAGGGATAAAATCGGAGAAAGGAACGGAGAATCTTATATCAGAACAATCAGGGGTCTGGGATATAAGATGATTTCAGAATGAAATGAGGAGAAAAGAAAAAAGTCTGAGTATTTATCTTATAAAACAGTTTATTTTATTTTCCATCCTGATTATTGCAGCCACCAGTGTTTTTGGTTTATTTGCGTCGCATGTTCTTGTCAATGACAAAGATGTGCTGCATATATTCAGTGCCAGCGAAGTCATCCGGCAGGATTATGAAAATAGTGATATTTCATTGCTGGAAGATTTTGACGGATGGATAGAAATACTGGATGCCCGGAATCGGGTGATCTATACGAAAGGAAAAGTTCTGGAGAAAAAGACATCTTATACCCAGGAAGAATTACTGGAACAGAAAGGAATTGAATACCTGCTGAAGCACAATGTTACCAAGATTGCGGGGATCCTGGAAATTAATACAACGGATCCGAATGAGAAAGATCCCGGGTATGTGTGTACAACTACGAATTTTCAGGGAGCGGATGGAGAGCGGTATCTTGGAATTGTGAAATTTCCTATGGGTAAGCTGAAAGCCAGTTTTACTTTTTATAACCCTAAAGGAGATATGGGGGCATGGCTTGGAAGGACGGCTTTATACCTTAGTGCCGGTTTTATACTTATATTTATCCTGTGCGTCTGGTGGTATTCCATATCAATTAAACGGCACGTGGGAGAACCCAACAAGAAGCTTGCAGCAGGACTTTCTGAGTTAACAGCAGGCAATTATGATCTGCATCTTTCCCTCCAGGCGGAGTATGAGTATAGCGCCATTGAAGAGTCTTTTCAGGTTTTGGCTCAGGAACTGCGTCATGCGAAGGTGCAGCGCCAGCAGTATGAAAATGAAAAACAGCAGTTGTTCAGCAATATCGCTCATGATCTGCGCACGCCCATAACCACGATTAGAGGATATGCGAAAGCAATTGCAGAAGGTGTTGTGGTGGAGGAAGAGAAAAAACAGGAGTATATTGGCACTATCGTAAAAAAGACAGATCATCTCAACGAACTAGTGGAATTATTATTGATTTATACCAAACTGGAAAATTCAGAGTATCAATTTGTATTTGAAGAAACAGATTTTACAGAATTTGTACGTGAGGTAGTAATTGAATATATGGATGATTTTGAAAGAGAGGAGATGGAGCTGGAACTCGAAATCCCTGAGGGTGAAGTGAGGCTTTCAATAGCAAAGACAGAGATCAGAAGAGTAATCGGTAATCTTTTAATTAATGCAATAAAGCATAATCCTCCCCATACAAAAGTACGTTTGAAACTTTATGAAGAGGATCATAACGAGATATTATTTGAAGTTGCGGATAATGGTGAACCGATTCAAGATGAACTAAAACTGCATATGTTCGAACCCTTTGTTAGCGGAAATGAGTCCAGAACATCCGGCAGTGGAAGCGGTCTTGGGCTTAGCATCTGCAAAAAAATTATGGAAAAGCACCGTGGCAGTCTCACTTACCATGAAACAGCAAACCATTGGAAATGCTTTCGAATCCGTTTTGATTCGTCTGCTAACAGAGAATCCTATTAAAATGGACATGGTTTAATTAAATGGAGCTGTCAAATGAAAAAAATCACAGTCCTTATAAGGATGGTCAAATTGTACTGGCAGATCTTTTTCACGAATTTTAACGAAGCCTGCTTTTTCGTAAAATTTATGTGCACGTTCCGTGTTTTTAGGTGTATCAAGAAATAGCTCCTGAAACCCGTGCTGCTTTGCAAAAGAAAGCAGTTCGGCATATAATTTCCGGCCTAAATAAAATGGTTTTCCCCGGTAATCCTGTTTTACAAAAAACTTTTTTAATACACCGATACCGTGGCTGCAATGCATAAGACCGATACTCCCTACTATATTCCCATGATCTGTGGCTACCCAAAAGCAGCCTCCTTCTGAAAAATATTTTTCCCTGATACATAGCAGTTCAGGCTGGTCATATACGGTGACGGCTGGCCTGGTTCCATCATTCTGGCATCTCAGTACAAGTGCGATAACTTGATCTCTGTCAGTTTCTTCATATAATCTAATCTGAATCATTTTCATTCCTCTCCTTGCTTTCTGTAAATGTTGTAATAATAGCAGCTTTGGTTTTTAACTGATTGGTTAACATCCTCAAACAGTTGTTGCCATAACCTGGTGTTCCATTTATAATAACATCAAACTATACTTTAAACAAATTGAAATTATAAAAATAATAGTTCAATATTTTTGAATAAAAAGCGGAGGTGGATTATGGATCTTAAATATTTACAAACCTTTCAGACAATTGTGAAAGAGGGGAGTTTTTCAAAAGCCGCTGTTAAACTGAATTATACACAGTCAACCATTACCTTTCAAATCGGTCAGCTGGAACAGGAACTTTCAGCCAAACTGTTTGAGAAAATCGGAAGGCGTATGGTTCTGACAAAAGCCGGAGAACAACTGATTCCTTATGTGGAAGACGTGATTAATTCCGTAGATAAGATGCGGTGCTTTGAACGTGATCTGGCAAAATGCCAGGATAATTTACGGATTGGAGTGGGAGAATCGCTGCTTTGCTATCTGCTGCCTTGCGTACTGAAGGAATTTCATAATCGGGCACCAAAAGCGAAACTGTATCTCCATTCCATGAACTGTTATGACATTCGTGATGAATTAATGAACGGAACTCTTGATATAGGGTTATTTTATGAAGATGTCGGAGGATTCGGATCGAATCTGATTACCTATCCCTTTGGAAACTATCCCTTAACACTTGTGGCTTCTCCGGAAATAAAGCAGGATTATCCCGATTTTATAACACCCAATCAGAAGATTTCCCTCCCATTGATTATCAATGAACCGAATTGTATTTTTCGTCAGATATTTGAACAGTATCTTCGGGACAAAGCGATTCAGCTGGATCATACAATTGAATTATGGAGCATTCCAACGATTAAAAATCTCGTAAAAAACAATACGGGCATCTCTTTTCTCCCACGATTTGCAGTCCTGGAT
The DNA here is from genome assembly GCF_000686105.1 of Robinsoniella sp. KNHs210. NCBI lineage: Bacteria > Bacillati > Bacillota > Clostridia > Lachnospirales > Lachnospiraceae > Robinsoniella > Robinsoniella sp. KNHs210. The sequence goes on along the minus strand of NZ_JMLZ01000001.1, from coordinate 256,705 downwards.
GAATTAGAGAGGGGGGAATTAACGGAGATTTCCACAGATATTATGAATGTGCGTATATCCGCTGTATGCGGCCATCATAAAAATAAATGGATTAGTCCTGCTATGGAGCTGTTTATCCGGCTGGTAAAAGAAAGTACCCAATAGAATATTGGCATATAACCATAGAATTTTGACATACGAGCTGTAATAAAAATCTGATATAATTATGAAAAATACCCCTGCTTATGAGAAAGTAAAAGCAGGGGATTTCCCTATTACCAATAACTGGAATGGAATATTCATCCAGAAACGAGACGCAAATGCTATGTTATAAGCATTTTTTTATTAAGTACTTGTGCAGGGGCTGAATCATTTTACCGGCACGACATTTTCCATGGTAGAATATATCAATAGGAGGGCTTTTTCATGCGTAAGATGATTGGAAATATATCCTGGAAAAAGATTCTTAAAAATCTGTCCATTCGTCAGAAGATGCTGCTGGCGCTGACACTCTGCGTTATTCTGCCCATTATTCTGCTGGGAATCATTACCACAACCAGGGTGCTGCGCCTCAGTGAACAGAACCAGTATGAGATCCAGATTAACCAGCTGACAAAATCGGGAAAAGATATAGAAAAATTATATGATACTGTGGTTCAGGAGATATCGGCTTTGGCAGGTGACCGTTCTATACAGGCAATCGCAGCAGGGAATGCATCTGTCATGGATTTTAAGAATGCAGCTAAAAGTATGCTGGAAGCAAGTGAAAAGATAAACAGCTGCAGCAGTATCGCACTGAGTAAAAATGGCCAGGTGCTGTTTCAGAGGGGGCCGCTCTATATGGATGAACGGGAAAATCTGGACTTTACCAGGCAGATTGAAGAAGAAAAGGTACCGTATCTGTGGGCAGCAGAGCATCCTGTCACATTTAAAAGGGGAATTAATGTAAGTACTTTGAGTCAGCTTTCCTACTATATGACCATTATGAAGGGGCTTACCCTGGAGAATGAAGGCGTCATCAGTGTTCACATCAATGCGCCTGAATTCATCGGTCAGTTTTCACCTTATCAGGGAGAGAATATGATTGCAGATGTATTCATTTTTGATAAACAAGGTGAGGTGCTTGTAGAAAACAGTAATAATGAGGAACTTAAAAATCTGTGCTGGGAAGAATTCCTGAATCAGGAACAGGACGGGGATTCCGGTTATTTTCCGGTTAAGACAGGCAATGAGGGATATATTGTATTATATGCTAAATGCGGTTCCGGCGGATGGTATTTATTTCAGGTTGAGAAGAAACTCTCCATTTATAATACCCAGATTATTTTTATTGTCATTGCAGTGCTTCTTTGTGTGGTGTTTGGGTTTGTTTACAGTATGATACAGAACCGGACCATTATTATGCCGCTGCATCACTTATCAAACCGTATTGATGTTGTAAAAAGCGGTGTGCTTGAGAAGCGGGATTATGAAACGGCGCACGATGAAATGGGGAATGTAGAAAAGGGATTTGAAGATATGGTTTCCCATATCAATGAGCTGATCAATCAGGTTTATATCCAGACGATCAAGACTCAGGATGCGGAAAGAGAAATGCTGCTGGCGAAGATGAATCCGCATTTTCTCTATAATTCGCTGGATTCCATGCACTGGCTGGCAATCCGGAATAAGGATTATGAGGTAAGCGAACAGCTGGAGGCGCTGGCAGATGTGTACCGCCATATCCTGCGGTTTGGAGAAGGGATGATCTCGGTTCAGGATGATATGGAGTTTATTGACAATTATCTCTTTCTGCTTGATTTCCAGATGGGTGACCGGGTAGAATTCAGGAATGATATACCGGAGGAGCTGCATTGTTATTTAATACCAAAGCTCATCACCCAGCCGCTGGTGGAAAATGCTGTCCAGCATGGACTGCGGGATGTGAATACAGGCGGAAAGGTGAAAATCAGGATGCGCAGGCAGCAGGGGGATCTGGTCATTACTGTTCTCGACAATGGAGTGGGCTGCGATGTGGAAAAGATCCGAAATCTGCTAAAAGATAAAGAAGGAAAGGAGGCATTTGCACTGCGCAATATCGATGAAAGAGTCCGGCTGCGTTATGGGGAAGGATACGGGCTAAAGATGTACAGCAAAGAAGGCAAAGGCTGTATTGTACAGGTCAAAGTGAAGCTGGAGGCAAAAGTTTGAAAGAATTGCAGGCAGTATTTCAGGCAAGCCTGCAATATGCAGAGGGTATAAGTTTGGAAGAAAATTAAAATATAGAAAGGAAGCCACGATGTGATTCTTTCAAACTGTTTTATTATGGCAGTATTGCAGGCAGGCCTGCAATATGCAGTGGGTATAACTATGAGATTAATGGTTGTGGATGACAACAGACAGATACGGGAGGGAATCCATTACGGGATTGCATGGAGTGAGTATGGAGTTGATGAAGTGCGGGAATATGCCGATGGGGAGGAAGCCAGAAAGGCACTGAACACCTATCAGCCGGATATTATCATAGCGGATATTAAAATGCCGGGAATGGACGGCTTGCAGTTGTTAGAGCATGTGAGAGAGCAAAGAAATAACTGCAGGTACATCTTATTAAGCGCATATTCTGATTTTACATATGCGCAAAAGGCAATTCGACTTGGGGCGGATGATTATATACTAAAACCCATCAAGCCCGGAAAATTAGTTGAAATAGTGATGAAAAATGCCAGGGAGCTGCTGGAGGCACAAAAGGAAAAGAAGGCATATTACGATGTTTATGAAAAGAGCTTTCTGCATTCCCTGATCAATGGCGGGGAAATAGAGAATGTGGAAAAATTCAGGCAGATGCTGGACCATAAATACCGGCTGAAGCTGTCTGCAAATTATGCGTTCCTTGCGCTCTTCTGGCTGGAACAGGCGGATGGCTCTATTCGGAAAAGACCCATAACAGACCAGGCGGCTGACCAGATACGGGAAAGGCTGCATGAACAGGGTATTGTGTTTGCGCTCCAGGAAGATCTGCTTTTATTTCTTGGCAGAGGTGACCGGTCCCAGCTTCTGAATCTGGATTACCAGTACCAGGTAAAAAATGTAATAGAGGGAGTGAGCCGGGAATGGATGGAGCGGAATCTGGTGATTACCACCGGAATCTCAGAGGCAAGAAGTATAAAGGAACTGCATGTTGCCTATGCCCATGCAAAAGAAGCGCTGGAACAGACCTATTACAGTCTTTCCGGTGCCTGTGTGATCTATACTCATCCCGAAAAAGAAGATAAGAAATTTCCGGAAGAACAGCAGAAAGGCTATATGGAACGGATTGCAAAAAGCGTTCAAAGGTGTGATGCGGCAGAACTTCATATCAATATGGGATCACTGCTGGAAATGGGGCTTAGGGAAAAGTATGACCGCTGTGAGATGATCAGTTTTATAAAAAAACTTTATCTTTATCTGATTCGTCATGGGGGACTGGAAGGCGATCCTGATTTTGAAAGAAGGACCCTTGAAAATGCAGCTCATTATGAAAACGGCATCCTGGAATTTGAAGATTACCTCATACAGGGTTTGCGAAGAGGGCGGGAGCTGACAGAGTCAGAAAATTATTCTGTAATGATTAAGAATATCTGTACCTATATGGATGAACATTACAGTGAACCCATCAGTGTAGATTCCGTTGCTGACGTTTTCGGGCGAACACCGAATTACGTGTCATCCAAGTTTAAAAAAGAAGTGGGAAAAAGTTTTACGGACTATCTGATTGATTTACGTGTTGGAAAAGCATTGAACATGCTGAAATACACAGACCTTCCAATTAGTGAAGTAGCAAAGAAAACAGGTTTTAGCAGTTATGCATATTTTTCCAGAACATTTCGGAAATGCACAGGAAGGAATGCCGGGTCATTTCGAAGTGGAGGCTAAAAGTGTGAAAGAAAATCGCTTTCACACTGCAGATTTGGAAAACAGTGCGGAAAAATGACATGTTTGTGTAGAATATTGGCATAAATGCATATACACACAACTGCTATAATAAAGCTATCTTCTTAAAGAGAACAAAACAAATACAGGAGGTCAAAAGGGATGAAAAAGAAATTATTAGCAGTAGTACTTGCAGGTACGTTGGCATTGACCATGGCAGGATGCGGCGGAGGTTCCGACAAGGGAGCCGGGGACAAAGCAGCAGAGACGAAGTCAGCAGAGACCAAAACAGCGGAGTCGGAAACAGAAGCATCACAGGGAGCAGAAGCAGCAGGAACGGAAGAGAAAAAGGATACCACTTCTGCAGAGGGAAAACAGGATCTTGTCATTATGATTACAAACCCCGGTGATGTCAATAATGCGGTAGAACAGAAATTGATTGATAAGTTGGGTGATAAATACAATATTATCACCAAGACCTGGGATTCAGCATCGGTAGAGCAGACAGTAAAGACAGCATCAGCCGCTAATGAGCAGATAGATCTGGTACAGTACTGGCCGAATCAGATGAACAGCTTTACGGAGGTAGGACTTGCCACAGATCTGACCCCGTACATGGATGATGAGTGGCGGTCTTCCTTTAACGAAGGCACGCTGGAGATCGGAACTTATGACGATAAGCTATACAATGTAGCTTATAAAACGGTATACCCGGCAATGATCGTTGATCTGGAAGTAACCCGTGCGGCAGGAATCGAGGACAGTGAGATCAAAGACCAGATGACATGGGAAGAATTCTGTGATTTATGCAGAAGAATCGAAGAAAAATCAGACGCATCCGGTGCAGGAATTCCGGATACCTATGCATGCTGGCTTACAAGAAATGCAGTTATGCAGGTATGGGATACCAACGAGGAACTGGATAAATGGAATGCCGGAGAAGTTTCTTTTAAAGATGACCACATAAAAAATGCATTTGAAATGGTGAAATCCGTATTTGATGAAGGACTGTTTTATCCGGGAGAAGGAGCTCTCGCAGTTACACAGGATCAGCTCTATGGTGCTATTTCCTCCCATAAAGTTGGATTTATCTTTGAGCCGACCACTTCCGTTAAGACAACGATTGATAACTCCGGATTAAAAGATTATAAGATCTGTGATTATCCTGCAATGGGTAAAAATCCAACGAATCCGGTACTTGGCGGTTGTGACGGATACTTTATTCCAACCAGTTCTAAGAATGTAGAAGGTGCTGTAGAAGCTATGAAATATCTGACCAGCGAAGAGATCATGACATTCCGTGCGGAAGGCGGTCAGGTACCCTGTGCCAGAATAGCGGAAGGTGCGAATGTAGATGAAGCGTTCATGGAATCAATTTCCAGATGTTCAGAGCAGATCTATCCTACGGAAATCATTAACGTTGGTGCAGAACTGTCTGATTATATGCAGAATCAGATGCCTGCGAACTATATCTACAATGGCGAAGCATCTCTGGATGAATTGGAAGAGTTAAGAGTGGGAGCAGTTAATAAGTAATCGGTTTTCGAAATTCACCGGTTATTAGTACTTAAAGTGTATGCTGCCTCAAAATAAATGCAGCGTTTGTTTTGGGGCAGTATTTTTGTACGCTTTTTTAGAGTTTATTTGAAAATTTAGAGCGTGTTTTAAATACATACATGATCTGGCTATCGGGAGAATCCCAGGCCTGCTTGTAAATCTAAGCTGTAAAGGAGGAAGAAAAATGGCAGAAAAATCTACGTCAGTAAAAAAGGTTGGCAGAAAAGCCATGAGCAGTACACGCAAGCTCCAGCTTATCGGGGGATTGTTCAGTCTGCCTGCATTGGTTATCGTAACATTTGCCACAATTATTCCGGTTATCTGGAATGTGGTTTTAAGTTTTTGTAACTGGGATGGAGTGTCTGCAATGACCTTCAACGGAATTGGGAATTTTATGAAGGTTTTTGCAGACAAATCCAGCATGAAAGCAATCGGCTATTCACTGGTCATTGCCCTGATTGCAACAGCAACGGCCATGGTAATAGGAATTTGTCTTTCCTTACTAATCTATAAAGTAACAAAGGTGGAGGGGGCTATTTACCGCTTTGTGTTCTACAGCCCTGTTATGCTTCCCTTGTCCGTGGTTGGTTTATTATTTACTTTGGTATTAGCTACCGATGAAGGACTTTTGAATAATATTCTGGGTCTGATCGGATTGGAATCTCTGCAAAATGCATGGCTGGCAAAGAAAGGCCTTGTTCTGACCGTAATCGGACTGGTGCAGGGATGGCGCAGCAGCGGTACCGTGATGATGCTGGTGTTTACGGGAATTATCGGCCTGCCGGTTGATTTGTTTGAATCATCCAAACTGGATGGTGCAACCTACAGACAGGAAGTACGCCATATAATCCTGCCCCTTGTGAAGCCTACCATACAGCTGGCATTGTCCATGTGCGTCATGAGTGCTTTCAAAACCTATGACATCGTATTTGCAATGACTGGAGGAGGACCCGGGGATATTTCTAAAACGGCACCCCTGAAAATAATTGAGCAGGCATTTATGTTTAATAAATATGGTCTGGCGGCATCCAACAGCGTAATCTATGCAATCATCGTCATCGTTATTTTAGCCATTTTGAGAAAAGGAGTGGGAGGGGATAAATATGAGTACTAAGACAGCGGCAATTGCCTGCCGGGCACCAAAAAAGAAATTTAATACATTTGCAGTGGTCTGCCGTGTGATATTGATTTCACTGGTATTGATCTGGATTTATCCCGTGTTATTTTCCCTGCAGACCTCATTTAAAACCCTGGAAGAATTTTTTGCCAATATCTGGGCAATGCCCCATTCCCTTGGTGTTGATAACTTTGTAAAAGCATTTACCCAGGGACATATCGGGGAGTATTTTATAAACAGTATTATTATTGCAGCAGTTTCGCTGGTAAGTATAGAAGTAATATCCGTTATGGCGGCTTACTCTCTTGCCAGACTTCGCATTCCCCATACAGGTGTGATTATTATGCTGTGTTTTGCTATTCAGCTGCTGCCCACAGAGACGATCATTATCCCGCTCTACATGATGATGTCCAGGCTTGGGATGCTGGGGGTGAAATATCTGCCGATTATCATTGCCTATGTAGGCTGGTCCATACCCGGAACCACTATAATTCTGAAAAACTTTTTTGACACCATACCAAAAGAGCTGCTGGAAGCGGCAAGAATTGACGGCTCCGGTGAAATCCGCAACCTGTTTAAGATTGTGCTGCCTCTTATGAAAGGAGCGCTGGCAACCTGTATTGTAATGAACTTTACCTTCGTATGGGGAGAACTGATGTGGGCGAAAACAGCGACCATAACAACTGTCAGCGGACTGCCCCTTACCGTAGGATTGATGAACTTTAAAGGTGAATTCGGAACGAACTGGCCCCTCTTATGTGCAGCGATCTGCATGATTGTGATTCCGCTGTATCTGGTTTTCTTATTTTTACAGAAGTATTTTGTATCGTCTTTAACAGCAGGAAGTGTGAAAGGCTAAAGCGTGTCTGAAAATGGTACAAGTATTTTTTAGACAGGCACAAGAAAGGAAGGTGGCATACGATGAAGATTCACAGCTTGAAAATAAACCATATCAAACGTCCGCAGGGCTATCTGTATAAGACACTGACTGCATCTTATATTACCGAGAATGATTCCGGGAAGAGACAGGAAAGTGCCAGGATTCTGGTTTCCCGGGATGTAAGTTTTACGGATATCGTATATGATACCGGAAGATCTGCCGGGGTATCCGGATTAGGAACGCAGCTTTCTTTTCCCCTGGAACCAAGGACACGCTATTTCTGGAAAGTCAGTGTGTGGGATGAAAATGGAAATGAAAAAGAAAGCGTTACGGAATGGTTTGAAACCGGCCTTATGGAAGGGGGATTTACCGGACAGTGTATTACACCGGATCTTGCCCCGTCCGTACAGCCTACATTTGTAAGAGAATTTGTATTGGATAAAAAGCCGGAGTCAGCCAGACTGTATCTGTGCTGTCTCGGTGTCTATGAAGTGTATGTAAACGGGAATCGGGTGGGAGATGAGGTACTGGCGCCCGGTCTTACGGTTTATCACCATTATGTACAGTACCAGACTTATGATGTGGGGAGTATGCTTCACTGCGGGAAAAACGATATCGAGGTGATAGCAGGAGACGGCTGGTATAAAGGCTTATATGGATACCGTCAAAATAATGATTACCGGAGTGGAAAAGCATTTGAACTGCTGGCTGACCTGTATGTGGACGGTGAGCTTGTACTATGTTCCGATCTGAACTGGCAGGTGAAAAAGAGTAAAATTATCTTCAGCGACATTTATGATGGAGAATACAGGGATGATACCCTGGATGATTCCGGGCGGTTTCCGGTAAAGGCAGGAAATCTGGATAGAAGTGTGGTGAAGGAACGGCTGGGACTTCCGGTAAAGGTGAAAGAGATCCTGAAACCCGTGGCGGTTATTGTTACCTCCAAAGGAGAAACTGTTCTTGACATGGGACAGAATATGGTGGGCTGGGTTGCTTTTACCTGCCGGGAAAAAGCAGGTACGCTGATCAGTCTGGAGCATGGAGAAGTGCTGCAGGACGGTTGCTTTTATAATAAAAACTACAGGACGGCTAAGGCCAGATATGATTATATTTCCGATGGGCAGGAAAAGACAGTACATGCAGCATTGACGTTTTTTGGATTCCGTTATGTAAGAATTACTGGAATAGAAAATGTCCGGCAGGAAGATTTCAGGGGGGAGGTTCTGTACAGCGATCTGGAGGAGACCGGTACGATGAAGACCGGTAATGAGGATCTGAATCAGTTAATTTCCAATATTTTATGGAGCCAGAAGGGTAATTTTCTGGATATTCCAACAGACTGCCCCCAGAGGGATGAAAAAATGGGCTGGACAGGTGATGCACAGATCTTTGCAGGAACTGCATGTCTGAATATGGACTGCTATGAGTTTTTTCGTAAATATCTCAATGACATTTCTCTGGAACAGGCAGATACCAAAGGACTGGTTCCGCAGATCGTACCCTCTGTCGGAAGAAATGAACGGACATCGGCAGCCTGGGGGGATGCAGCCGTGATCATCCCATGGGTCCTGTATCAATATTATGGGGATTCCGGTATACTGGCGGAACAATATGAGAGTATGAAAGCATGGATTTCTTATATAGACAGGCAGAATAGTGAAAACGGAACAGACCCCAGCCTGTGGCAGAACGGATTCCACTACGGGGACTGGCTTGCACTGGACGGCGGATGTTACCATATGCCTACCGGAGGAACAGACGTATACTACATTTCTTCCGCGTATTTTTACTACTCCGTAAATCTGCTGGCAAAGTCAGCCGGTGTTTTAGGAAAAGGGGCGGACTGTGAAAAATACAGCAGGAAGGCAGAGGAAATCCGAAAAGCTATCCTCAAGGAGTATTTTACGGCAAACGGCAAACTAAGTATCGATACCCAGGCAGCCTATACGGTGGCAATAGTCTTCGAACTGGTCCGGGAAAAAGAGCAGCTGGAACTGATCAAAGAACAATTTCTGCTGCAGATACGAAAAGATGGCTACAGTCTCAAAACGGGATTTGTTGGCACACCTTTTATTTTAGAAGCATTGTCCAGGTGCGGGCGCAGTGATCTGGCTTTCCGGATCCTTCTTGATAAAGAATACCCCGGCTGGCTGTATCCTGTGACTTTAGGTGCCACTACTATGTGGGAGCGGTGGGATGCACTGAATCCGGACGGAAGTATGAGTGACAGCGGCATGAATTCCCTGAACCATTATGCCAATGGCTCCGTACAGGAATGGATGTATTCCCGGATGGCAGGAATTAAGCCTCAAAGTGACGGCGCCGGTTTTAAACACGTATCTATAAAGCCTCAGATCCATCCGGGAGCAGGGTGGATGGAGACGGTGCTTAAGACAGCAGCCGGTGTATATAAAATCCGCTGGGAAATCCAAAAGGACAATAAAATGTTATTAACCTGCAGCATTCCATTTGATGCCACAGCAGAAATTACTCTGCCCTGCTGTCCTGGCAAAGTAATTCTAAATGGAGAAGAACAGCCATACCAGCCGGAAAGCATAATACCTGCAGATGCAGGCGAGTGGGTATTCGAATATGTACTTTCCGATAATTACCGCCCATGTTATCACTTGGAGGACAGTGTGAAAGAGCTGGTGCGCAATCCGGTCATTAAAGACTATCTGTATAAAAAAGTACCTATGCTGGTTCATACAGATGGAGCGGAGATACAGAATATGACTCTTACTGAGATGTCAAAACTGCCATTTTTTCTTGGGATCGGAACCAGGCTGGGACTGGATGAGGAGGTTTTGGAGGAAATTGAGGGGTATGTTTCCCAGGTACCGAAGCAATAGCCCAGGGAATGTAACGCCCCACTTTGCGGCATATTTGTCCCGAATTCAGGATACGTAGCCCACTACGCACCCTTCATTCGGAACAAATTTCCCACAAATTGTGATGCGCAGCTGTCAGAAAGCAATTTATAGACATGCTCTAATACTACAGCAAACTATTTTATCTTAAACTTGGGTTTAGCTGAGCAAGGGACGCTTTGTAGATAGATGCAGCGGGCTGCACAGACTATTTTCTGAATATGTCAAGAGCATGACTTGTAATACCCAGTAAATCTTCCCGCTCGCAGGTGGCAAAGTGATAATTCAAAAACAATTCAAATGCTTCATCGTCCATTGCATCTACATCTTCCCGCATCAATAAGGCACAGCCGTCAGATGCTGCGTAGTGCAGCCGGGACACAGAAAATGCAGACATCAAATCGTCTATGTTTTCTTTGCGGACAAGTTCAAATAAATCCTTTGGCTGGGACTTTGCGGCAAATGTTTTGGGATCAATCAAGCCCTTTTCAATATATCCGGCAACACTGATATTACCGCGTTTGAACCCTTCGTCAAGGAGACAGCCGTCAGATATGACATACGCGGCGAAAATCACACCGCCCGGTTTTGTCACACGGATTGCTTCGCGCAGGGCCTGTTGTTTGTCTTCTTTGGTGTAAAGATGGTACAGAGGACCTAACAGCAGAGTGATGTTATATTGCTTGTCAGAAAAAGCAGACAAATCCAGAGCATTACCTTGCATAATGGTGATAGTCTCATCAGACTGGGTATTTTGACGGAAAATGTCTATGTTATGCTGGATTAGTTCCACTGCGTCTACGGCATAACCCTGACGTGCCAGTGCGTGGGAATACCGGCCGGTTGCAGCGCCGATTTCAAGCACCCGGTTACCGGGGCTTATGTATTTTTCGATATAATGCATCGTAGTGAGGAATTCAACCGACCCATGCTTTAACGCCAGCCGGCTGTCTTCATCATAATTATTGTAAAATTCGGTTAGGTACTGGTTTGTTTTCATATGGTATCCTTTCTTTCAAGTCAAGCTAATAGATAAAGCCCATTTGTTTCTGGATTCTGATATCACAGATAATATTGGCAATCGTAAATTAAAATAATTAAAGCCCATTTGTTGCTGGATTCTGATATCACAGTCGATATTGGCAATCGTAAAATCTTAAATAATTAAATCCTATTTGTTTTGCAGTCTGATAACACAGGCTGTATTGACAAGGTGAATCTCAAATAGATAAATTCCAATCTGGTTTTTCCTGTCTTATAAGAGCAGACAATAAATTTACCACCATTTTTTCAGCACTATTTCTATCCAATTCTATTTTTTTCGTCGCGGTTAGGACTGCAATACCATGAGTATATAGGAATAAATCCAAAAATATTACTTTTGCGCATTCTAACTCGACTCCAATGGCTTCCGAAAAAGATCTTGCTTTATTTTCATTATCAATTTCTTTATAAAAATCCTTTGCCTCTGCCATTTTCAAATCCATATCGTTGATAAATAACAACTTAAATAAATGTGTTTCTTCCTGGGCAAATTCAATGTAGGAAAGAGGAAGAATTAAATGGGGACTGATTTTTTCAGAATTACCATAATGGATAACATACTGTTCATAGTATTCATATGCAGAGGCAAGGAAATCCCTTTTTAATTGATCCATGTTTTCATAACAGGTAAAAACAGGTCTTGTAGAACATTGCAGTTTATTTGCAATACTCCTTGCATTTACAGTTTCAAATCCCGACTCTCTTGTAATTTCCAGAACAATATTTAAAATCATTTCTTTCGTTATTTTTGCTTTCGGCGGCATAGTCCAATTCACTTTCTTATATAAAATTATTAAATTACATATGTTACATAACTAATGTTACATATTAAAAAGTATATGTCAAGCGGGAATTTTAGATGCTTCTTGAGGGTGCACTTTAATTATTTCCCAATATTTTGTGAAAAATAAAAAAATACTATTATTTTAGATACGAATATTGTAGAATATAGTCGAAATATATTTGGGGAATATAAAATAATGTGGTTATTTTGCTGAAATTACCAATAAATTCCACGGAATACAGGACGAAATGTCTGGTGATGACAAAAGATTTAAAGTAAAATAGAAACAGAAGGGGACAAAAGAGTATTTTTTGTAAAATGGTGGAGGAAAGTTTATGATCAAGGTAATGATTGCGGATGATGAAGAAAAGGTGTGCCGATTGATTTATAAACTAATTGATTGGACTTCATTGGAAATGGAAGTAACGTCGATAGCTTATAACGGGATGGAGGCGTTGGAACAAATAAAAGTTTTTAATCCCGATATTGTAATTACGGATATCCGAATGCCTGGATGTGATGGTTTAGAGCTGATACAAAAATCAAAAGAGCTTAATGAATTTGTAGAATTTATCATTATCAGTGGTTATCGACATTTTGACTATGCGCAAAGTGCCATTAAATATGGGGTCAATGATTATCTGTTAAAACCTATTAAAAAAGAAGAACTGATGCAGACTCTGAATAAAATGCGAGAAAAATATCGTAAGAAAAATGAAAACAGCTCCAGGGAGGAAAAAATAAAGCGGCTGCTGGAACAGAGTATTCAGAAGATCCGTTCCAGTATTTTTATAGATTTACTGATGCAGCAGACGGAAGAAGAGAAATTCTATTTAGGAGATATAAATAATAGATATCAGTTTCAATTTCAGGAGGGCTGTTTTCAGGTTATTATAATAAAAATTGATCACAGTGGTGATTTAAGTAAAGCAAGTATTGAGTATCTGGGAGATAAAGTTGCTAATGCCGCATTGAACCGGATTAAAGAACTATGCTGGGAGATAGAATGTTACTTTATAGCAGGGGCTGAATACTGCCTGTTAAATTATAAGGAGGAAAATAAAAAGATTATCCGAAAACAAATCAAAGCGTTACTGGATGAAATAACCCTTCAGGAAGCTTTATTTGAACAGGTGAAATTTACAATAGGAATTGGTACAGCGGTGGAAAAAATACAAAAACTGCATCAGTCATCCAGAGCAGCGGAACTGGCACTGGAGCAGCGGTTGATAGCGGGCACCGGCAAAATCATAGAGGAGGTTTCATCTGAAATTAAAAATATTTCAGCAAACCCAATGTTCTTTGCCTTTAATAAATCTTTGACGGATGCTTTCGAGCGGATGGATGCTGAATTGGCTAAATCGTCCGTAGAAATTTTAAAAGAGAATATATTTAGCCAGTCTGATATAACGGGACATGATGTAATACAAGCGGCAGAGGAGGTGTGCAATATCTTTATATCTTGTATGCGGAATAATCAGATCGTTGTGAAAGAGGCCTATTCAAGTATAAACCGGTTTCGGCAGCAGGCTGCTGATTGCAGCAGCGGAGAGCAGCTGTTTTCCTTTCTGGGGAAAGCAATAGCTGACGGACTGCAATTAATTGCTGAAGATAAAAAGCAGGAGGATAGCAGGCCTATAAGAACTGCTAAGTTATATATACAGGATCATTACATGAACGCTGTCACAATCGAAGAGGTCAGTAATGCCGCAGGCTTTAGTGCAACTTATTTTAGTTCTCTTTTCAAAAAAGAAACCGGTAGTACTTTTCTGGAATATCTATCTAAGATCAGGATGACAGCAGCAAAAGATATTCTAAAGAAAACAAATTTGAATGTTGCAGTTATATGTGAACAGGTGGGGTACAGTGATGTGAAATATTTTACGAAAAACTTTAAAAAGCATACTGGATTAAAACCGAATGAATACCGAAAATTATATTCGTAATGCTTGCAGATATAGGGGGATATCCGTATGGGTAATGATAAAGGGAGTGGTGCAAAAAGAAGAAAAACTAATTATATTATGATACGGAGTGCAGTCATAATGTTCCTGCTGGGAGGGTTTTCACTGATTATGCTTATTATGCTTACAATTTTCCGGCAAGAGGGCATATTCTATATTCTGTTATTGATTGGTCTGTATGGCCTGTTTGGGGCAATTATTTATTTCGGATATCATTTTTTATATAAGCCTTACCGGGATACGGAAAAGGTGTGCAGGTTATTTTCAGAGGGATATTTGCTGCAGGGGTTATTTGAACTAAGAGTGCCTCTGTCTCCCCAGATGGAAGCCGCCACAAATAAATTCAGGGAATTACTGGATATGAAAGAGTTGATAAGTTTGACGAAAAAGCAGGCAGAGTACCTGGCACTGCAAAATCAGATCAATCCCCATTTTTTATACAATACCCTGGAAGGGATAAGAAGTGAGGCATTATATGCAGGTATCGATTCGGTTGCAGAGATGACGGAGGCACTGGCGACCTTTTTTCGCTATACCATCTCAAACGTAGAGCACTTGGTGACTTTAGAGGACGAACTTGCCAATATTGAAAATTATTATATTATACAGCAGTTCCGGTTTGGTAAAAGGCTTAAATACCATGTGGAGATTGACGCGGAGGAAGAACGGGAAATCTTAAAATGCAGGCTGCCAAAGCTCATACTGCAGCCCATAGTAGAAAATGCAATTTATCATGGGATAGAACGTAAGATCGGGGATGGAATTTTATGTGTAAAAATAGAGAATACGGCTTCCCGGTGTATTATCACAATTTCTGATAATGGACTGGGAATGAATGAAACTGTAGTAGATGGTCTGAATGAAAAATTAAAGACTGCTTCCATTACTACATTTCATCAAGATAAAAAAGGCGGCAGTATTGCAGTCGAAAACGTGAATAATCGTATCAAAATATTATTTGGTGAAGAATACGGTATTTATATCTATAGTAAACAAAATGTGGGAACGGATGTGGAAATTACACTTCCCATTGTAAAGGAATAGCTAATGAAAAAAGAAATCCTGAGAATGGAAAACGTTACAAGACAAATTGAAGGGATTACCTATCTGAACAATATTAATTTTCATATATTTAAGGACGAAATCATGGGCCTTTTGACTTTAAATTCCCAGGGGGAGCATCAGCTGGTTTCGTTAATCAGCCAGAATCTGCCTATCCAATACGGTAGAATTTACTTTGATGATCTTCTGGTAAATAGCTATGCCCATAGTGATATGACCAGAAACCGGGTCTCCTTAATAGGGGCAGGGAGCAGATTGGTTAACAATCTGACCATATCAGATAATATTTTTGTTTTGCGCCGGGGGTTTAAGAAGTGGTTTATTAAACGCAGCGTACTGAATCTCCAGGTGCAAAAATTACTGGAAGAGATCAATATAGAAATGAAGCCGGGGCGGCAGGTCAAAGGACTTTCATCCTTAGAGCGGTGTACGGTGGAATTGCTGCGGGCCGTAACGGCTGGCTCTGAGTTAATCATCCTTAACAATTTAAGCAGCTTTTTCAGCACGGTGGAGTTAAGAAAATTTCTGGATATTGTTCAGTTTTTCCGAAAGGAAGGAATTGCATTTCTCTATATCAGTTGTGATTATAAGGAACTTATTCAAGCCTGTCACAGAATTGCCATCCTGGATTCAGGCAAAATTATAAAAATTCTGCCTAAAAAGGAGATGAGTGCCGGGCATATCAGCCCATATATTATTTCTTTTGATTCCCTAACCATGATGGAGAGTCCGGAAGCAGGAAGTTCTATTTTTCAGTTTGAAAATGTCAGTACAGACTATATTGAGAACTTGTCTTTTTCCATAAACAAAGGGGAATGTACTGTTATTTTAGATATGAATAATTCTGGTTTACAAGAAATAATTGCACTGATATTGGGTGAAAAAAGCCCGTTACAGGGGGCTGTTTTATGTGAAGGAGGAAAAGAGTCCGCACAAAATATTGGAATTATTCCGGCAGATTCCATTCCCGGTCAAATATTTGAAAACTTCAGTTATGCAGAAAATATCTGTTTTTTTACTGACGTTAAAATAAAAAAAAGCATTTCCAGAAAAAAGCTGTTAAAAAGCGTAATAAACGAATATGAGCCATTCATTGGACCGGAAATACATACGAAAAATATTTCAGAGCTGGAACTGTCTTCTTTGTATAATATTGTATATTTCCGATACCATCTCTATCATCCCAAAATCCTATTTTGCATACAGCCTCTAGCCCAGGCTGATATGTATCTGCGGCGCCATATTCTGGGGCTGATTCAAAAATTGAAGAATAAGGGAATCACGATTGTAATTTTAACCGTCAGCATATCAGAATTGATGGATGTTGCGGACCGGGTATTGATTATGAAAGATGCTAAGATGATAAAAGATTGCAGGAGTGATGAATTTTTGTTGTTTCAATCTCATTCCGGGGAACAAAATTCTATTTAAAACCGTAAGAATCACCCCTTAAAAAGGAGGATACACCCCTACCTGCCAGAGGATTAAAATGATACACTTTTCATATAGAAAAGCAACAGATCAAGTCGGAATAACTGGAGAATCCAGATGGCAGAAAGGGTATAGGGATGGTTGAAAATGTATTGCAGATGTCAAACATAAGTAAAAGTTTTAAAGGTGTCCATGCACTGAAGGGAGTAACATTTCATGCAAAGGCAGGCAAAGTGAATGTCCTGATGGGAGAAAACGGGGCAGGAAAATCAACA
The DNA here is from genome assembly GCF_000686105.1 of Robinsoniella sp. KNHs210. Classification (NCBI taxonomy): domain Bacteria; kingdom Bacillati; phylum Bacillota; class Clostridia; order Lachnospirales; family Lachnospiraceae; genus Robinsoniella; species Robinsoniella sp. KNHs210. The sequence continues at coordinate 239,848 of NZ_JMLZ01000001.1, read as the reverse complement.
TTAATGCGTGTTTTAGTGGGCGCACATAAAAAAGACAGTGGTGAGATTTTGATTGCTGGGGAAAAAGTTTCTATTGAGAGTCCCAGTGACGCAATCAAACATCATATTGCCATGATATACCAGGAATTAAATCTTATTATGGATATGACGGTAGAAGAAAATATCTTTATCGGACGGGAAATAACAAAAAGTTTATTTTTAGACAAAAGAGCATTATTGTCAAAAACCCGTCTTTTGATGGAAGAATATGGGGTAAATATTGATCCTAAGGCAGTGGTCAGTCAACTGAGTGTCGCAAATCAGCAAATGCTGGAAATTGTTAAAGCGCTTTCCCTGGATGCCAGAATAATTATAATGGATGAACCTACATCTTCACTTACTGCACCTGAAGTACGTTTACTATTTAAGATTATTAAAAAACTGAATGAACAGGGAATCACCATTATCTACATATCACACCGCATGGAAGAAGTATTTGAGATCGGTGATTATATTACGATTATGCGGGATGGAGAACTGGCAGGTGAATGGTCCCTAAAGGACATGAAACCAGAAGAAGTGATCTGTGCCATGGTTGGTAGGAAAATTTCAAAACCGTTTCCTAAAGAAAAAACAAAATTAGGGGAAACTGTTTTAAAAGTGGAAGGACTGTCAAAAAAAGGAGTATTCGAAAATATTAATTTTGATTTGAGAAAAGGTGAAATTTTAGGAGTTTCCGGACTGGTGGGGGCAGGAAGAACGGAGATGGCGATGGGGATTTTCGGTGCGCTTCCCATTACAGACGGCAGGGTGTATTTGAATGGGAAAGAAATTAAAATACGAAATCCTGGTGATGCAATAAAATATAAAATTGCATATGTGCCGGAAGACAGGAAAGTTCTGGGACTTGATCTGAACGCCCGCATCAGCAATAATATATCCTTAACCAATATGGATCAAACAGCCCCAAAGGGTTTTTTGGATCGCCGGAAAGAAAGAGAACTTGCCAACAGAATGGTTGAAAAACTTAAAATAAAAACCCCCTCTATTTTTCAGGAAGCGGGAAATCTTTCAGGAGGAAACCAGCAAAAAGTAGTTCTTGCAAAATGGCTTTCCAGGGAGTTAGATGTCCTGATTCTGGATGAGCCGACCAGAGGGGTAGATATCGGAGCGAAAGAGGAGATTCATAAGCTGATATCAAAACTGGCGGGAGAAGGACTTAGCATTATCCTGATTTCATCTGAAATGACGGAAGTTCTTGGGATGTCCGACCGGGTGCTGGTGATGCATGAGGGTCAGCAGAAAGTAATATTAGATGCAGGTCTGGCAACACAGGAAAAAGTGATGTCATATGCAGTATAACGACAACAGGAGGGAATTGATATGGATTATAAAAAGGTACCGGCAGGCAAAAAGCTTGTATGGGAGAGAGTAAGCAGGTTTCCGCAATTTAGTATTCTCATTGCGCTGTTATTGCTTCTGATTGTATTTTCATTTGTTTCAAATTCATTTTTTACTTTTAATAATATTATCAATGTATTTCGGCAGACATCAACTAGTATTATTGTGTCTATTGGTATGACATTTGTATTTATTCTGGGCGGCATGGATCTTTCTGTGGGTTCCGCTGCCTGTTTGTCAGGACTGCTTGCAGCAGGCCTGATGACCGGAAAAAACGGCATGCAGCCGATCCCGGTCGTTGCAGCTATTCTGCTGGCACTTTTGGCAGGTACTTTTATCGGGCTTATAAATGGGATTATTATTACCAGGATTAAACTGCCGCCATTTATTGTGACACTGGCTATGATGAGTACAGTTAGAGGTATCGCACTGGTTTATACAGACGGTTCACCAATTTCAAAATTACCAAATCAGGCATTGGACTTGGGCAGAGGATATTTAGGTGCAATTCCGATTCCGGTAATCGTGATGGCTGTAGTTTTGGCAATTGCGTGGATTGTACTTGCCTGTACAAGGTTTGGGAGATATATCTATGCCATTGGCGGAAATGAGGAATGTACGAGGCTTTCTGGAATTAATGTCAATAAAATAAAATTGATTGTATACTCAATCAGCGGCCTTTGTGCAGCTATTACAGGAATATTGCTTACCATGAGACTGGGATCCGGACAGCCTACTCTGGCAGAAGGATTAGAGATGGATGCAATTACTGCGGTAGTTTTGGGAGGGACTGCAATTACAGGTGGCAGAGGTTATATGCTGGGTACACTGCTGGGATGTGTTTTCCTGACATTTTTAGGGAATGGTTTTAATATCATAGGTATTTCATCTTTTTGGCAGCAGATACTCAAAGGTATCATTCTGATTGTCGCGATCAGTTTGTATAGTACAAAGAAAAAGTAATGGAAAAGGAAGGGTATGAAAATGAAGAAAAAATTATTGGTGGTTTTAGCAGCAGGTATTATGGGAGCATCCTTATTGGCAGGATGCGGTGAAAATAATACCTCATCGGAAACAAAGGCAGTCCAGGAAAAAGCAGCAGAAGAAAAAACGGAAACAGAACCGGGAACCGGGCAGTCAAAAGAAGCATCGGATGATAAGGTAATCGGTATGTCGCTTATGGCATTTAATCATCCTTTTATGCAGGATATTATGAAAAGTGCAATGTATACTGCAGAAGAAGCAGGCTATACCGTATCGGCTGTGGATGCAAACTGGGATGCTGCAACACAGCAGCAGGGACTGGAGGATTTAATCAGCAGCGGAAAAATGAAGGCATTATTTGTCAACGCGGTTGATGGTGATGCAATTGTTCCTGTAGTGGAAGAAGCAAATAAAGCAGGAATACCGGTGATCACAGTAGATACAAAATCCAATGGTGGGGATGTATTTGCCCACGCAGCATCGGACAGCAAAGAGATTGGTAAAATGGCAGGTGAATACGCTGCAAAGCTGTTAAAAGAAAAAAATGGATCGGAAAAGGGAAAGACTATCGTAATTAATTATCCGCAGGTAACGAGTATGGCAGAAAGAGTCAGTGGTTTTAAAGAGGAATTATCCCAATATCCTGAAATTGAAATTATTGAAAAAAATGTACTTGAACTGACACCGGAAAGTGCCCAGGCTTTAATGGATGATTTGATCCAGACATATCCTGAAGGCTCATTTGATTTATTATTTGCGGCCAATGCTACGACTGGCGTTGGTGCAAATGCTGTTACGGAATCCGCAAACAGAACGGATTATCTGGTAATTGCCGTCGATGATGATCCGGAATTAATTGCAGCCCTGCAAAGAGGAAAACAGTTTAAAGGCATGGTAGTACAGGATGGCATCGATATCGGGAAAAAAGGAATGGAACTGTGTATAGCTGGTGCGGAAGGAAAAACTGCAGAAGAAAAAATAGTTGCTACCAGAATTTCACTGGTGACAAATGAGAACTTAGAAGAGTATCAGAAAGAATATGCAGAGAGACAAAAGGTTATAGAATCATACGGCCAGAAATAAATTATGTCACAATAAAAGTGTGAATACAGATAACTGATTTGGGCTTATTCCAAAATTGAAATAAGCCCAAACCGGAAAGGATTGGGTAGGGATATGAATAATATTGACAAATGGATCGATGAAGTGAAAGAATTGACCAGTAAAATATCAGAAGCAGGGCAGATCGGGATTTGTACGTTTGCCCAGGGTAATGTGGAGGATTGTGAAATGGTTAATTTTGACGATTCTGCCTGGGAGAAGGTGATGGGAAAAAGTGTGCCCATCAATGGAATCAACACTGGCTCCGGAGGGAGTGTTCAAGGAGAAGCAGGGATAGAAACCCGTGACTGGAATATGTCATATGGGGAAGCAGCTTTAAGGAAACAAATCACTTACCCATCTACCGTGGAGGGGATATGCACTGATAATGCAAAAATATCGATTACCATGACTATACTTGCACCGGTTCAGGTTTTTTTAGACGGAGTAAAGATTGCAGATTTTAAATACTGGGGGGATACCCGCCACTGTGAACTATGTATCAATGAAAATCATAAAAAAGGCCAGAAATATTTACTGGTATTGAAGACGCCGGAAACAGGGGGGGATGCTTATCTGGGGATCTATATCAATTGCGATATTCTGGAGAAACAGATGCTGGAATTGATGACTGCTGTTGAACAACTGTTGTTTACTCAAAAACTTGCATTACTGTATGGTTCTGAGATAAATAAATACCTGGATATCCTGGAAAGGAAACTGGATACGGATACTGTACGGAACCGGAATTGGGTGGAAATCCGGAAACAGCTTGAACTGATTGATGAAGTGCTGAAGAACACCGACGTATTTGCAAAAGAGTTTAAAGTACATATGATTGCCCATGCCCATATTGATATGAACTGGCTTTGGGATTATCAGGATACAGAAGATATCTGTATCAGGGATTTCAGGACAATCTGCAATATTATGGATGAAAATCCGGATTTGAGATTTTCTCAGAGCCAGTCTTGTGTATATGACATTGTGCAGAAAAAAGATCCTGCAACGTTTGAAAGGGTTCTGAAAAAGATTCAGGAAGGCACATGGGAAGTGACGGCAGCTACCTGGTCTGAGAATGACTTAAATATGACTGGCGGGGAGACCATGGCACGTAATCTGTATCATGCTTCTGATTATGCAAAAGAGGTATTAAAGACAATACCTTCAAGAGTTGTCTGGGAACCGGACACTTTTGGCCATCCGGCATCCACACCAAATATACTTGCCAAAGCAGGGGTGGAATATTATTATCATTTCAGATGTCCCAGGGGTGCGGGACTTACCTGGTGGGAAGGAACCGATGGCTCCCGGATACTGGATTTTGCATTTGGACCGTATAATAATATGATCCGCCCCCAGAATGTCATGCCGGTTGTTCACAGTTTATTTGATCATTATGGGCTAAAAAGTTCCATGTTTGTGTTTGGTGTGGGGGACCATGGGGGAGGACCGACAAAATATGACATTAAGGTTAAACGATATCTGGATCAAAAACCGGGACTGCCCAGGTTTGTATTTTCCAAAGTATGCGATTTCTTTGATGAAGTCTTGACATTAAAAAAGGATTTTCCTGTTGTTAAGGATGAGCAGAACCCGATATTCGCAGGATGCTACACAACAAAGACAAAGATTAAAAAGTATGCCAGAGACGGGGAGGCAGGACTGCTGAATGCAGAATCGGTACTTGCATATCAGAGTACCTGTCAGGATCAGATACATTATATGGGGGAACTTACAGAAGCGTGGAAAGATTTGGGGTTCTTGGGATTTCATGATATTATATGCGGATGCGGGAATCATGCACAGGACGAGTATGACTATGCTTTGGGGAAAAGTATAGTGGACAGAGCCGAAAAAACGGTAAATGGCATGTTCCATACCAATGAATCGGATCAGGTAATCAGTGTTTATAACCAGCTTGCTCAAACGCGGAGTGAGGTGGTAAGAGTGGATGCACCGTCAAATATCCCTCCGGCTGGAACCTTAAAAGATGCAGACGGCTGTTTGATTCCTTATCAGATCGAAGATGGGAAGCTGCATTTTACAGCGCGGGATCTCCTTCCGCTGTCAGTTACAAAATATCTGATAACAAATGAAAAGATACCGGGAACCAGCGTTCGAATTGAAAAAACCGGAACTCCCAAATCCGGCGGCTTTTTACGGGCGGAGACAGAGCGGTATGTGATGGAACTCAGCACGCTTACCGGAACAATTATGAAACTGTATGATAAAAAGGAAAAGAAGCATGTACTAGAAGAGATGCAGCCCTATGCTGAAGATGCCGGTTCATTCTGTGCACATAAAAGTTCCAATCTTTTGAAAATTTCTTTTGAGCAGCCCCGTATTATGTCCGCATGGATTCTGGGAAATGAATATAAATATGAAAATATCATAGGAATTCCTGAGATTTCAATTGCTGCAAAGGGACCAGTATTTACGACAATTAAAATATTGCATACCTATAACAAAACCACGATAGAGCAATACATAACTTTATATACCCGGTTCGACAGAATTGATTTTAAAGCAGATGTTGACTGGCAGGAATTTGGCAGCGATGTGATCGGTGTTCCAACATTAAAAGTTGGAATTACCAGCGACATTCAAAAGCCTGATTTTATCTATGAAACGCCTTTTGGAAGTATTACCAGAGGCCGGCATAATACGGAACTTCCTTCTTACCGCTATACAGCCGTTTCCGGTGAAGAAAGAACACTTGCAATGTTCAATAACTGCAAATTCGGATTCACGGCACAGGGATCAACACTGTCTATGACTCTGGTCCGGGGTTCCTATTCTCCGAGTGCAAGGCCAGATGAAGGTATGACCAGTACTTGTTATGCCTTAAAGCCATACTATGGATTAACGGATAAGGCAGAACTTACCAGGGACGCGGCTTCCTTCAATCAGCCGCCGATTGCAGCCTGCTGCAATTACGATAACAGTAATAACGAAAGTCCATTGCTTCAATGTGATAACAAAAATATCTGGATATCCTGTGTGAAACCTGCATTTAACAGGGATGCTATTGTAGTCAGGATAATGGAATGCTGCGGACAGAAAACTGAGACTGCCTTAAAGCTTCATCAGCTTTTCAACAAGGCTTATATTACAGATATAAAAGAGGAAATCCAGACACCGGTACCCGTAAATGACGGGGAAGCCGTATTCAGCCTGGGTGCGAATGAGATTATTACCGTGCTGATTACAAAATAGTATAGCTAAAAATCTAGAGAGTTCCGGATATTCATTTTAGTTTCCGCAAGTTTATGCAGCAAAAAACTGTATATAACTTGCGGAATACAAAGCTTACCTCAGGATTAGATTTTTCGCGGTTTAAATATAAACACATTCATCATCCGGATCCCACTTGTACCCAATATCATCCGCTATCTTAACCGCCACATCAATATCCAGAATATCCGCAATAAATCCCAGTGTCATATCCATTCCCGCCATACTTCCCGAGGAAGAATAATATTTCCCGTCAGCAGCCCATTTTGCACCTTCAATCCAGTGTACCCCATTCATAGTATGCAGTGCCCAGAATATGTTTTTTTCGTACTGAGCCATCCTCCGGCGGAATGCTTTTCCTGTTTTTGCAAGCAGGGCAGATCCGGTAGAAATAGTCAGGCAGTAGGAACTTTTTTCAATAGCTTCTTTCAAAATCTCCAGGGAATCGAAGTCCTCTAAGAGCCTTCTGGCACCCGAACCGCCAGGGATTAATATGGCATTTCCTATTTCGTCCGGAACCAGAGGTTCTGTCCACACTTTAACACCCTGTGCGCTGTTTACGATTTTACCGGTCAGAGACACGTATTCGATATGAAATTCTTCTGGTATCTTTCCAAATAATTCAGCAGGACCAAACGCATCCAATGTTTCAAAATCATCATATAGTACAATACTTACCTTCATGCAAATACCTCCATTTTGTATAGACTAAGTGTATCAAGACGGATATTCCTTTACAAGCCTTGTGGGGGGATATTATTTAAAAAATATATCCCCATGGGCGGCTTGTATGCTGCTCATTTTTCGTTTATACTTTTAACTATACAAATGAAACAGGGAGCCGATATGGAAAAAAATACAGATTATATGCATCCACACCCGCATCATACACATCCCCATGAGAATACAAAAGCAGTTTTGAATCGTCTGTCCCGTGCTATCGGGCACTTGAAGTCTATCAAGGTGATGGTTGAGGAAGGGCGTGACTGCAGTGAGGTTTTAATACAATTATCAGCAGTGAAAGCGGCTATCAATAACACAGGAAAAGTAGTTTTGAAGGATCACCTTTCCCATTGTCTGATTGATTCTATTGAAACCGGAAATATGGAAGCCATTGAAGAACTAAATAAAGCCATTGACCAATTTGTAAAATAAGCAGCCTTTATTGTCCTGCTTATTTTTATTTTATGGGAATATAGATTTCCACCATATTTTCCGGGTCATCAAAAGCAGTTATTTTACTACGGTATACCTCAAAATCTTCCCGTTCATCCAACAATCCTTTTCCTGAAAGTATCCAGGTGCCGAAAATATAATCATAAGTCTGCTCCAGAGTGCCAAGTTCCCCACGGTGCGTGAATACGGCATATTTTCCGGCTGCAACTGTTTTTTGTATTAAAATGTCCGGTATATAAGAAAAGCTATCAGCCGGCGAGCCGATCATCACGGAGAAAGACACATCACCTGCTTCGTCATAAACAGCCCTGTCTGTTTCACATACACTGTAACCATCTGCATTCCCGGCAGAATATTTTTCACGAAGCTGCAGATACTGTTCCCACAGATCAGGCAGGCGATTATCGGCGAGGGTTGTCGTTCCACGGATTCCAGCCAGTTTTACCTCCTCCATTTCCACGATTACCGGTTCTAATGTAATGTTTCCGGTAATGTGTCTCAGGCTTTTCTTATCTAATTCCTTTTTTGCTTTTATTACCAAATCCAGCCCATTCTTACGGTAAACTGTGGGGCTGCTTCCATATATGGATTTAAAAGCGCGGCTAAATGCCTCGGAGGATTCAAATCCACTTTCCAACGCAATATCAATTACCCGCATATCGGTATACAGAAGTTTCCTGGATGCATTGTAGAGTTTACGTTTATGGATGTAGCTGCCAACGGGTTCCCCTAAGGCGGAGGCAAACAGGCGGGTCATGTGATAATAGGAATAACCGGTTTCCCTGGCGACATCATTTAGTCCGATGTTTTCCTCTAAATGGGTTCAATATAGCTGACGGCTTTTTCTAAAGGGGATATATCGTTCATTTTCTGCTCCTTCCTTTCTGTAAATTATTATAGCATAATTGGATGTTATTGCGACAGCCTAATAAGAAGTAATAATTTATCTGAATGGATCGCTAAAAACGGCATGGCAAAAAGCGCTGAGGGTCAATGCTTTTTGTCATGCCGTTTAAATTCCCTTACTATGTCCGTATAAATGTGATTACTATTTCGTAAGATCATTAATATAAGCATCCCACAATTCGTAACTTAAATCTATCATGTTCTTGATCTTCTCCTGAATTTGATTATTTATAATATCATACATTTTCCGGGTCTTGAAAACATGTAATTTTTCCAGTTTGTCTGTGCTGTTATAAGTATAAATAATAGTAAACTTACCGGAAAAAAGTATAGTAACCGGTGGAAAATCATTGGTAATAATTTTTAATTTTTTCTTGTCATTTCGAGTCACATATTTATTAAATCTTTTCAGGAAGGAGATACGGGTTTCCGCTGGGATTTTTATTTCACCGGACAGAGGAACGATAATTTTGCCTTTTGTATAAAAGCCGGTCATTGCGTAATTAGAAACATAAAAGGCAGAGTCGTCAGACAGAATTCTTTTGAACAATTTTTGCATCTGTTTATTTAAAATCACTTTATTTTCTTTGCGCTTAATATCGTCATCTTTAATTAAATAGCCCATGGAAAGAAAGTTATATACTGCATCAATGCCGCTGTCTGTCAATTCATCCACAAAGGAAGGATGCTTGTCTAAATATGCAATTGCTTCCTTTGTAGTATAACTTAATTTATTTATATTTCCATTTAACAAAGTATTGAGAAATATTGTTAAATAGCTTTTATACTGAATTAACTGCATAAAAATAGTTCCATCTATCTGTGTAGTAAAATACACCAGAAATTTTCCTTTTAAAAGAATAAAAGGATGACTTATCTGGTTATTCATCTCCCAAAGATTCATCTGGGCATATTCCTGTAACCGTGTAATATTGGAAAGAATATCGAATTGATTTACCGTAAGGTTATCAAACTGAGATAAATTAACCAGATAATTTAATATTACATTTCGCATTTTGTCTGGACAGGTGGCTTTAATTCTTTTGAATATTTCATCATAATAAATATCATAATTGAAAAAGGAACTGTAGAATACAAATGATTCATTTTCAGCACTATTTACGATTACATCGGAAATCATAATGCACAAAATATTTAAAATCATTTTATCCCCCATATAGTAAGGGCCTTTTTCATAATAATCTGTGGGGACTTTATTTTCACATGCAAAATCACGATTCAAAGCGTATTCCACAGATGAACGTATAAACTCCTCAAGCTCACGCTGCGAATCAAAATCATAGATGATCGGAAAAATACGCTGTAATTTCAGATAACAATTTCTTGCATAAATATGCTGTGAGAAATAGTTTGCTGCCTGATTACAGAATTCCCATTTTTCTTTTAGCATGGGTAATCTTTTTCCGGTTAAAATTTTGCTAAGTCCACTGGGAGTCATATTCATATGCAGTGCAAAGTCTGTTTTTGAAGTTTTTGCGATAGTTACAAGTTCATTTAATAATATACCTACCATTGTGCGGCACCTCATATTTGATAATATATTTAAATCAATAAATTTCATTATAAACTCATTTAAATTTTATTTCTTGCTAAAAAAATAAATAAATTGTAATATTTTTTCCTTTTTTGTCAATTTATGCAGATATATTTATATTTAATTTCAAGCACTAAGCAGTTTAAAACGGTATGATGACTCAATAAAAGAGTCTTTTCCTATAAACAAAATAACAAAGGAGAAAAGGTATGGAGCAAAAATTTTATATTTGTAAACATTGTGGCAACATTGTGGAGTTAATCCAAAAAGGCGGGGGTGTTCTTGTTTGCTGCGAAGATAAAATGGAGGAATTAGTACCAAACAGCACAGAAGCAGCAAATGAAAAACATGTTCCGGAAATCATTGTATACGGATCACAAGTGATTGTCAATGTTGGTGCCGCGCCGCATCCCATGACGGAACAGCATTACATAGGGTGGATTTGTATACGTACTACAAAAGGAGTGTATCGCAAAGTCCTGGCACCGCTTGATGAACCTACAGCTGCCTTTGCACTTGCCGAGAATGAAAGCATCATAAGTGCCTATGCATACTGCAATCTTCACGGATTGTGGAAGAACGACAAAACTACGCTGATATAATGGAAGAAAAAGGAAAAAAATCTATCTGGTATAGAGCTGGATTGTGAAAAGTAACGAGAGCTTTAAGCCTGTAGGTAATACAGATTTAAGGCTCTTTTGCGTATAAAGGATTTGAAATACATCTGATAAACAGATCCCCTGTTGTAACAGATTTACAATATGAAGGAGAGGGAGTGATATACAATGGAGCATAGAGTAAAGCGGCACTATACCCGTTTAGAATGGACTGGGTGGTATCAGTTTGCAAAAGAATATTATCTGAAGAATGGAAACCTGAAAATCCCTGTGAAGTACAGGACGGAAAATGGATATTTATTAGGGCGGTGGATTGAACGGCAGCGGGCGGCGTATCATGAAAAAGGGGTTTACAGGATAGATGCCCACAAAATATATCTGCTGGACCAGATTGGGATGATCTGGAAGATAAGCGTACGGACAGAATGGAATATTTGGTATGAGTACTGTAAAAGATATTATATCGAAAATGGAAATATTGACATTCCGAGGAATTTGATATATCAGGATGCAGCAATTGGAGAATGGATCAGCTACCAGAGAAAATGTTTCCGAAAGAATAATTTAAGTTACCAGAGGCAGTTAAAACTGGAAGTATTAGGTATGGTCTGGAGGAAGCGGCAAAGAAGAGCATGGGATGAATGGTATGAAGAGGCCCAGTGTTATTATGAAACTTTTGGAAATCTTCAAGTGCCTGTAGATTATGTGACCGGGGACGGAAAGCGCCTGGGAAGATGGGTCTATACACAGCGGGAAAAAGTACGGGGAGACGGCACGTTAAATCTGGATTCAGAGAAAATCAAAAAATTGAAAGAAATAGGTATAAATATTGACTTTTCTGTGATGTCAACTTGACAAATAGTTTAAAGTGCGTTATTTTATTATCAAACAACAAAATTCAACAAAAAACAAAATACAGGATCACTGTGTCTTTTTTCTGATTTAGGAAATGTTTTATGTGGCAAGATAATGTTAAATAATGAATGGAGAAAACTATGAATCTGATTGAAACAATTAAAGATGCCGGGATCGTCGGTGCGGGCGGTGCAGGATTTCCTACACATGTGAAATTGAATACCAAAGCAGAATACTATATTGTAAATGCTGCTGAGTGTGAGCCCCTGATAGAAACAGATAAATATTTGTGCAGAACATTTGCAGATGAGCTGATTAAAGGAATTATGATGATCTCCACACATCTGGAAGCCAAGAAATCTGTCATTGCAATAAAAGCGAAATACAAACCGGAAATAGCTGCATTAAGGGAAGCCATTGAAAAAAACGGTGCGGATATCGAAATCTTTGAAATGCGGACGTTTTATCCGGCAGGAGATGAACAGGTTATCGTTCAGCAGGTAACCGGAAGAAGTGTCCCCGAGAGAGGGCTTCCGATTGAGGTTGGTGCGGTAATCAACAATGTCGGTACTATTGTCGGAATGTATAATGCCATAGTTCACGGTAAAAAAAATACCAGTAAATTTCTTTCTGTTGTGGGAGAGGTTCAGGAGCCGATTATGCTTCAGGTACCAATCGGAACACCGATCAGAGAATGTATTCAGGCAGCTAACCCGAAGATTTCTGATTATGCAATTATTCTGGGCGGACCAATGATGGGACGAGTGGTTGCAGATGACGAGGCGATAGACCAGCAGTTCGTAACAAAGACAACCGGAAATATTATTGTACTGCCGAAAAATCATTATTTAATTGAAAGAACCCATGTGCCTATGGACAGGATCAAACACCAGGCAAGAAGTGCTTGTATACAGTGCCGTATGTGTACAGATTTATGTCCGAGATTCCAGATTGGCCACCGCATTAAACCACATCTTGTTATGAGAAACATCTGGAGAGAGAATAGCATTGATTCTGATAAACAATTTGAGGAATGTTTTGGTGATGCGGTAAATTGCTGTAACTGCGGATTATGTGAATTATTCTCATGTCCTATGGGGCTTTCTCCAAGAAGAGTCAACGGATATATGAAAGGAAAGCTCCAGGAAAGAGGAATTACGGTTGAAAAGAACATGCATCCTGTCTCCAGACCGACAGTGGAGTTGAACAGAGTCCCAACCGACCGTTTAATTGCCAGACTGGATCTGGGCAAATACAATGGATTACATGCACATGACTGTATAGAACTTCATCCGAAAGAAGTTTTCATCCCATTGTCACAACATATAGGTAAGCCGGCAGTAGCCGTAAAAAATGTTGGTGACAAGGTGTGTGAAGGTGACGTGATTGCCAGTGCTGATGCAACAGGTTTATCCACAAATATACATGCAAGCATAAATGGAACCGTATGTGATGTAACATCATCTGGCATCAGAATCAGTGAAAACTAATGGAGGATTAAGGAATGGGAAATTCAGTTGGAATGATAGAACTATCCAGTATAGCGAAAGGAATTGAAACCTGTGATGAAATGTTAAAGGCAGCGAATGTAGAATTATTGAGATCATCTACAATCTGTCCTGGAAAATATATGATTATCATTGGTGGAGATACAGGGAGTGTAGATGCTTCCATGAAAGTCGGAGAAGCAGCAGCAGGACATTTCCTGGTAGATAAATTATTAATTGCCAATGTCAGTGACCAGCTTATGCCTGCCATCAGCAGTACTTCGCAGGTTCCTACAGAAGGGGCAGTGGGCGTCATCGAATTTTATTCCGTTGCATCGGCTATCGTTGCAGCAGATACTGCAGCAAAGGCAGCAGCGATCACGCTGATTGAGATTCGTACCGGATTTGCGGTAGGCGGTAAAGGATTCGTTACTATGAGCGGAGATGTAAGTGCCGTAACAGAAGCAGTGAAGGCGGCAGAGGCAGTGAGCGAGCTTATGGTTCACAGCGTAGTGATTCCAAGACCGACAGATAAGTTGTATGAAGCGTTACTGTAATTAATATTGTAAAAATAATCACTTGATTAAGAGTAAGAGGCAAAGCCGGTTTGAGGCTTTGCCTTTTTCATTGAAAAAAGTAATCTTTTATTTTCTTATAAATGCGATTAAGTGTAAAAATATTACTAAAAATCAGTAGATAATACAAGAAAAAACCTCTTTAATCGATATACTTAGACTATGTCTAATAGAGGAGGTAGTCTACTATGAAAAAATGTGCCTGCATGGGCAGCTTTTTAGATAGATTGATTCAGCCATCAATCTTGTTAATGCTTTATAAAGAGAAAAAAATGTATGGATACTCAGTCTATAAAAAATTAATTGAAAGTGATGTAATCAATTATAAAGGAATCGATCCAACGGGACTTTACCGCACGCTGAAAAAGATGGAAGATAACGGTCTGCTGATCTCAGAGTGGGAAACGGATGACACGGCTAAACCTGTTAAAGTATACGGCATTACAAAAGAGGGGCAGCACTGCCTGAAAAACTGGCAAACAACACTGTCAGTATACAGAAAAGATATTGAAAGGCTCGAAAAAGCCGTGTCTGATAGTCTGGAGCAAAAAAAATGTTGAAAGGAGGCATTGTCTATTCTTCCGGGAATAGATAATGATGATTAAAATGAAAATGTTTACGAAGGACACAAGGCTGCTTGGAATACTGGAAGCAGCAATGAATGGAGTTTGCCCTGATAAGGATGCCTGCAGGTATATGCTGACATTTCACGAGGCGTCTGTTGAGGCTTCCCTTATCAGAATTACAGCTAATGATATTATGCGTAAAAAAAGTGATAATTCTGCAATCATTTTAGGACAGGTAGGTGTGGATGTCTCGGAATGCACAGGCGGCTGCAAATTCTGTACATTCGGTGAAGGACACACAAAATTTATTCCCAAGAGATTGTCTGATGAAGAGCTCTATGCAAAAATAAGCGCCTTCAATGAAAAAGAGGATCTTTATGGGCTATTTCTCATGACTATGCATGACTATGATTTGAGTGTATTTTTGAACTCGGTAAATATAGCAAAGAGCATAGTCCCGTCTACCACTAAAATCTGGGCTAACGTTGGAGACAGCAGTCTGGATGCATTTAAAGAAATGAAAAAGGCCGGCGTTGAGGGGGTATACCATGTCTGCAGGATCGGTGAGGGGAGAGATACGAATCTGAGACCTGAGGACAGGATTAAAACAATGGAGAATGCGCTGGAGGCAGGGCTTAAATTATATACCTGCTGTGAACCGATTGGACCGGAGCAGACAATTGATGAGATTGTTGATAATATGTTTATCGGCATTGAACTGGGCTGTACGCAGCATGCCTGTATGCGCCGGGTCGCAGTGCCGGGTGCGCCTTTAGCCAAATACCGTCAGATAAGTGAATTAAGGCTTGGACAGTTTGTGGCTGTTGTCGCCCTAGCCTCTTTTGGCACGCCGACGATGACCTACTGTGGTGTCCATGAGCCGAATGAGATAGCATATGTTTCGGGTGCCAATATTATTACTGCTGAGGCAGGAGCAAATCCCCGTGATAATAAGGATGATACGTCCGAAAATAGAGGAATGGATATGGAAGCCTGCCGGACAATGCTTCTGGAGAGCGGATTCCAATATATAAGGCGCGGGGATGAAAGCAAGATTCCTCTGACCTTTGATTATGTATAGGGGGAATAAATGGAATGAAAAAGATAATCGTATTATTAATGATGATAATCACTGCAGTTTCATTAGCGGCATGCGGATCAGACAAAGGGAAAGATTTTGACATGAACGCTGACTGGGATAGCATAGTAAAGGAGGCAGACGGCCAGACAGTCTCTTTTTACGGATTTGGCGGAAACGAGGATCTGAATAAATGGATTGACAGCGAATTAGCGGTTAAGGTAAAGGAGAAGTACAACATAACTTTGGACAGAGTCCCAATGGATATAGACGAAATATTATCTAAGCTAAGCGCAGAAAAGCAGGCAGGGACAAGCAGCGGCGTGATTGACATGATATGGATTAACGGTGAAAACTTTTATTCCACAAAGGAAAATGATCTTCTCATGGGTGCGTTTGCCGGTAAGTTACCAAATTATAACCAATACATTGATAAAGATTCCGACAGTACCAAGATGGACTTTGGCTATCCCATTGAAGAATATGAAGTTCCATACAGCAAAGCGCAGATGGTGCTGATTAACGATAGTGAAAAGACCCCGGAAACACCGAAAAGCGCTGGTGAGTTGCTAGAGTATGCCAAAAAATATAAAGGAAAGGTTACTTATGCGGCATTACCGGACTTTACCGGAAGCGCTTTTGTGAGAAATATTATCTATGATGTAGTAGGATATGAAGAGTTTTTTACCATGGAGGCGGATAAGGAGACGGTGAAAGCCTATATTCAGCCGGCAATTGATTACTTAAATGAGCTGAAGCCTTATCTTTGGAACGAGGGGAAAACATATCCCGCAACAAACGGGCAGGTTGAGAATATGTATGCTGACGGCGAACTGGTGATGTCCATCAGCTATGAGCCATATACGGTTGCCTTGAATATTGAGAAAAATATCTTTACGGAAACCTCCCGCAGCTTTCTTTTTGACAAGGGTACAATAGGCAACACAAACTATATAACCATTGCAAAAAATGCTCCAAACAAGGCAGGAGCAATGGTGGTAATCAACGAAATGCTCACCCCGGAGCTTCAAGTAAAAAAATATGAGCAGGCGAAGCTTTTAACTGCAATTGATTACCCGCTGCTCAGTGATGATGAAAAGGAAATGTTCGACAATGTAAATATAGGAAAGGGGATACTCGATAGCAACGAACTTGCGTCAAAACAACTTCCTGAGATACCAGCAAAATTTGTACCGATTATAGAGGAAATCTGGCTGGAAGAAGTGGCAGGGCAATGAAGAAGCGCAAGATAAAAAGGAGTATTGCACCCTATATACTTTTAGCACCGTTTTTACTTTTGATGTGCCTGTTTTCAGCTGGAATTATAAACGCAGTCATTCAGAGTTTCGGATATATACCTGCTTTTGATCTCAATCATTTCACCTGGGATTATTATAAGGAAATATTCAGTGATGGGAAATATATGCAATCCATAGGCTATAGCTTATGGATTGCAGGTGTTTCTTCAGCCGGATCGATTATCCTGGGGATTATGCTCTGCATATTCCTATTGTCCGTAAAAAAGCGCAGCCGTCTTGGGAGACTTTCAAAAGCACTGGTAAATCTGCCTGTTGTTACGCCGCACACAATTGTAGCACTCTTTGTTATAAGCATTTTTTCGGGCAGTGGACTTTTATCAAGAATCTTGTATGCTCTGGGAGCAATCGCTCAGCCGGAAGAGTTCGCTCCTCTGTTATATGATGCCAACGGTTTTGGTGTGATTCTTGCGTATCTGTGGAAAGAAATCCCCTTTGTATGCATATTTGTTATGACGGTTATGGCTAATATATCGGAAAAATATAATGAAGCAGCCTATGGGCTTGGGGCGGGAAGATTAAAGACCTTTTTATTTGTAACGCTACCATTATGCAGACCAACTATCGTTGGCGCTTTTTTCATTATTTTTACCTATTCTTTTGGAGCTTACGAGCTGCCTTTTCTCCTTGGATCCACAAAGCCCAAGGCCCTGCCGGTGCAGAGCTTCATTGAATATACGCATCCCGACCTGCGCCACCGTCCTTATGCAATGGTTTTGAATGTTCTGATGATTGCAATAGGACTCATAGCAAGTGCAGTTTACTTCAGATTGCTGGAGAAAAAGACCAAAGGGTAGGATGGAAGCGGAGTGGTTCCTCCGCTGACTGACGACAACGCGGCAGATGGCGGGAATGAATTTTCAAACACGCTTTATTGCAGTATGACTCAATTATTTGAGCAATACTCTAGACGAAAGGAGATGCTATGAAAGGAAGAAAATTAAATAAAATTTTTCTGCTTCTGTTCTGTGTCTTTGTGCTGCTGCCATTTTTGATCATACTTATTTGGAGCTTTGCAGATAACTGGAAATATCCGCTTCTTCTCCCGGAGGAATTTAGCTCTCGCGGCATCAAAGAGGTATGGATCAAACAAACCCTGGGGATTACGCTTTCCAGTATGTTACTTTCTTCCATAGTAGGACTTATATCAACGATCATAGGTGGTTTGACTGCCAGAGCCATTGTATTTTATGACTTCAAGCTGAAAAAATTGGTCAGATTTTTAAATTTACTTCCGCTTATGATACCGGCAACGGCATTTGCTATGGGGATGCATGTTATATTTATACGAATGGGGATAAGCGATACTGTTACCGGTGTAATCATTGCTCAGCTTATATGCGGTCTTCCATATTCTGTAAATATAATGACTGACGTTACAAATGGTGCAGGAAACCGGCTTGAGGAACAGGCACGTTCGCTTGGAGCCTCGGCTTTCCAGGCCTTTTTCAATACCAGCTTCTATGCAATGATGCCTGGGTTTTTAACATCTTTTTGTATGGCATTCATCATATCCTTTGGACAATATTTTGTTACGCTGATATTCGGAGGCGGTGCAGTAAAAACCCTTTCAATGATTATGGTTCCCGTCATTAACAGTGGTGACAGGACCTTATCCGCTTCCTATAGCCTTATGTTCCTATTTTCAACGCTGGCTGTATTCATTGGGGCAAATACGGTAATTAAAAAAATAAAAACATTTAAGTTATATGGGTGATAAGGAGGCGGTCAGGTATGCTTGAGATAAAAAACATAAGCGTGGTTCTGGGATGTGCCAAGGTGCTGGATCAATTCTCCCTTCGTATCCATACAGGTGAGTTTGTTACTGTATTGGGAAAGTCGGGATGCGGGAAAAGTACCCTGTTAAAAGCGATAAACGGATTTGTCTTTTATGAAGCGGGCAGCATTTATTTGGATAATGCCTGTATTGATGATATGCCTGTCCATAAAAGAGGCATAGTTATGGTTTTCCAGGATGTAAGGCTGTTCCCCCATCTCTCTGTTTGGGAAAATGTTGCTTTCGGTCTTAAAATGCAGGGAGTAAACAAGAGAGAACGCAAAGAAAAAGCATTAGACTGGATTGAAAAGGTGGCGCTTACCGGACTGGAAAACAGAAAACCGAATGAGCTGTCCGGAGGGCAGCAGCAGCGCGTAGCGCTTGCCAGGGCATATGCAGCGAATCCCAGAGTTTTGCTGATGGACGAACCATTTTCCGGACTGGACGAGGAAATACGTCTGGAGATGGGGTGTCTGGTACAAGAACTTAACAAGCAGAATAAGACAACGGTATTATTTGTGACTCATGACAGGGAAGAGGCTTACCGGTTATCGGACAGAGTGGTTGTAATAGGTGCCGGAGAGGGGAATTCATGAAAAAAGTAATTTATGACTGCGATAATACTTTGGGAGTTAAACGAAGTGATATTGATGACGGTATTACATTTGCATACTTGTATGCCCATCCTAAAACTGAGCTTTTGGGAATAACCTGCACCTTTGGAAACAATAGTGAGCATGTGGTTTACTACAACACCGTTCAGATGCTTGAAGATTTGGATATTAATGATGTCCCGGTGCTAAAGGGCGGTAGAGAACCATGTGAGTATAACAGTGAAGCTGTAGATTTTTTAGTTAGTATGGTGAATAAATACCCGGGGCATATTACTGTTATCGCTACGGGATCTTTATGCAATATAGCAGGAGCATATAAGAAAGACATCGATTTTTTTCATAAAATAGAATCGCTGATTGTCATGGGTGGAATTTTAGGGCCTTTATATTTAAATGGTACTTTATGCAGGGAACTCAATTTCAGCGTTGACTATGAATCTGCAAATCAGGTTTTGTTTAACTGCGATAAACTTACCGTTTTGTCCGCACAGTGTACCCAACATGCAATTTATGGACATGAGGATGTACAAAAGCTGCTTGTACAGAACACAAAATTTATCAACAAATTCGCAAAGGAAATTATTCAGTGGATAGAATATATTAATCCCCAATATGGGAATCGGGGAATATTTATTAACTGGGATTTATGCACGGCTATATATTTGACTAATCCTGATCTATTCCAGCCCCAAATTCGCCGCATTATTCCATCTAAGGAAAATCTTAAAATTGGTTTTTTGCAGGAAGACCGGGATCAAACTTTCCACAATGCAAAATATATATCCATTCCGGAAAAAATCAAAAATATATCTGATTTTAATCATGAGTTTTACAGTATTATCTCGCTGCTCTGAAACAAGACAGTTTTGTAGCTGTCAGATGTATGTGAAAGGTATGTTTCACTGACTTGGTATGAGTTATAAATCATTAGCTTTCAGTCATTGCAGATCATAATTTTCATCGATCACGATAGATTTATGGCAATGGTAGAATTTCTGTAAGAAAATTATAAGATATTCTGCATTGCATTTTTATACAACCGTGATATACTAATTAAGACAGAGAACTTAGTTGTTCATAGAGTTGAAAAATTTTCCATTTAAAGACTTTATGGACTAAGGATAATTCCAAAGGGGGAGTCATCACAAATGGCAGCCGAAAAGAGAATGGATCCAAAAGATGAGCAGCAGTTTCTGGATCTTATTAAAGAAATAGTAGAACATCCAAAGTACACAAAGTTAAAAGAATATATACAGCATGGCGAAACAACCGTTTATGAACACAGTCTGGCAGTGGCATATTTAAGTTACTGGATCGCACTGAAATATGGCTGGCAGGTTCAAATGAAGGAATTGGTTCGAGGGGCACTTCTTCATGATTACTTTTTATATGACTGGCATGAGAAGAGCGCAGACCATCGCTTTCATGGGTTTACACATCCGGGCAGGGCGCTGAGAAATGCCTGTGCGGAATTTGATCTGTCACAGATTGAAAAAGATGTGATCAGAAAACATATGTTTCCACTTACACCAGTTCCGCCGCGTTATCGTGAGACGGCAATTGTGTGCATGGCGGATAAGATCTGTTCCGTATATGAAACGTTCCATATGACGCTGTTCGGAGAATTGTATCCGGTATCTTAGCAAGGAAAATCAAAATCTCCCCAGGCGTTCTTAAAATATAGGCAGTCAGCTTCCTTTGGAGGCTGCTGCCTATATTTTTATGGACGGATTTATTTGAGTAAATTCTCCCGTCGGCTTAATTTGATCATACAAATGGATAAACATATCCCTCTACCGGATCTGTGGGGGTAATTTTTGTAACATGGATCTGAGGTTCTTTTAAAGTTATATCGTTGTACTGATATTCACCTATGGAAAGGGTTCCTTCAACGGTCACCCAGGATTCGCTGTCAAGTTCAGAGGCCTTGTCATAGATACAACGGATACCTGTGGGAGATACGTCAGCGATACAGCAAGTCATGGCAAGTCGTGAAACTGTAAATTCATTTTCTTTGGGGATTTTAAAATCATTCATAACGTAACCTGTTATAACAATAGTATATCCTTCATACTGTACGTCGTTGGCATTCATTTCGGCAAGCCATAATGCGAAATCTTCGTTTGAGACGGTAATTCTTTTATTCTGAATATCCAGCCCCGGAATTCTTGAGGAATCCTCAGCAGCGGATGTGTCTTGAGAGTCCGGCGCCTCGGAATTCTTGTTGTTCAGATCCGCTCTTCCAGATTTGCCCCCGGTTTCCTGTGCTCCGGTGCCACTGATATTTAATGCCCCGGAAGACGTCTTAGCTTCTGCGACCGTGGGCATTCTGCTTCCACGGCTGAAATTTTCTGTAACATCCGAAATTTCCAGGGGCGAGTGGGGAAGTAAAAACATTATAACGGGGACTGCCAAAACAAGACAATGCATGGACCGCATTTTATATTGGGGCTGAAACAGACGCAGCGTTCCGGTGAGTGCCCATATTCCCATTACAACTGCTGAAAAATAAAGGTATGGTTTCATTCTGGGCGTTACATAGGAGAGATATTTTTCACTGCGGACCAAATAGGCTAGTAGTCCGGCAAAAAATCCGCAGCACAGGGATTCCAGTAATGCCTGTGGATTGAACGCTCTTATTCTTGTCTGCATCTATATCCCTCCTATCTGATAAAATAAGAAAACGACAGCAAAACAAATCAAAAATGACGTGACCAGCAAACGAATGATAAAACGTTTCGAAAATCCGGAGGAAAGCATCAGTAGATTTTTGATATCCATCATGGGACCAAAGATCAGGAACCCCATAATCGCCATCATTGGAAACTGGGCGGAAAAACTCCGTGCAACAATTGCATCTGAGGAGGAGCACAGGGAAAGGACAAATGCCATAATCATCATGATGATCGTAGATAGAGCATCCCCCGCTTTGTCCTGGGCATTTAGAAACATACCGGTTCCCAGCCCCTGAAAAACAGAGGCAACAAAAGAGCCAATTATAAGATATTTTCCTACATCAAAAAATTCTGCCTGTGCATGACGCAGAAATAAATCAATTTTGGCACGGGGACCGGATATGGAACTGATTCCCTGATAGCATCCGCAGCTGCACATGACACCATCAAATCTGCCGTTTGGCAAGTCCTGTTTTTTGGAATGAAAGACTGCAAAGCTGAGTCCGATTACCACTGCGGCAAAACCTCCCATACCGATACGCCCCGCAACAACTGACAGATTTCCGCCAAATGCATAATAGGTGGATAATATGACTACAGGATTTATCACCGGTGCAGCCAGCATAAATGTAACGGCGGCGGGCAGAGGAACGCCCTTTCGCACCAGGCTTCTGAAAATGGGAATGGAAGCACAGTCACATACCGGAAGGCAAAATCCTCCAACCACAGCAGCCAGCATTCCTCCGGCGAGTGACTTTGGAAAATGCTTTTCAATCCAGGATCTGGGAACAAAGATCTGGATAACGGAGGATAGAAGCACACCCAGCAGCAGGAAAGGAATTGCCTGGAGTATAATGCCCAGAAATACATTTATGATAGTATTGGCAGAGAAAGAAAGCTGATCGAGAACCGGTTTCGTCAAAAAATACGCGGCGGTCAGAAAAAGCAGTGATCTAAAAAAAGAGTAGACCGGTGAAGGCTTTTTCTCCATAACCCACTTATATAAGTTAACGGGACAGGTATCTTTTAGTTTATATACAGGTACACCGGGATTGATATTTTTAATCATATGGCGCATCCTTTGATACGTTCCCGTACCGGAGCTTTTCTGTGAAATGCGCAAGATAACAGCGTCACTGTTTGCAATCTGTTCTGGCAGAGAGGTTCCGGTTCTGCCCAGGATTTCTTCCAAACCAGAGACATCAGCAATATGGATCACTTTTTGTATTCTGAAGCTGCGCAGCAAAGTGCTCTGGAAAAAATCCTGCAGAAGAGAAAATGGTGTTACGCCATTCCATTCAATCCATATTTCATCCGGCGCCTGTTCTTTTACAAATCTGTGAATCGCCCGTATCATCTGATCAGGCTGTCCTTCCAATTCCTTTTTTGAGAAACATTTGCAGATACAATAATCATTGGTACCTTGAAATTCTTCTTCACCGGATTCAAACTGTAGCAGTAAAGTCTTAATTTTACTCCGGTCATACCTGTTCAGCATGGCATTTAGAAAAGTGGTTTTACCGGAATATAAAAAACCGGTTACTACATATACAGGTATCGTCATGGCCTAATTCCCATCGAACAGGACGGCTAATTCCTGTTGGTTTAGCCCCCGTCCAATAATACAAATCATGCTGCCGCTGGAAGAACATTCCTTCAGCTGTACACTGCCAGGTACATACTGAACATTGAGATAGCCTCCCGCAGTACGGACAATTCCTTTGGCGCGCAGAACAGTTCCGGCTGCCTTTTTCTCCATCTGCCATAACCTTCGCTGCAAATCGGATGTATTGAATGCTCTGGTGGTATGTATCGTCACCGTATCAAAAACATCTTCAGCCATATGGTGGCTGGCGCAGCCGCAGGAGACTTGTCCGTATTCATCTGTATGGCAATTGCCAATATGTAGGGATTCAGGTATGCATTTTTGTTCAGAAGCGTGGCTGCATTGGCATTTCTCCAGATTTTCCGGCTCCGATTTTTTGAATTTATTGTTTTGTTCCAGTTCCAGAATCCGGGAGGTATTGAGTGTCTTCCATGAATCAGTCAGGATTTTGGCATGGGGATTTAAACTGCTGACAAGTCGTTGTGCACTTCTGACTTTGCCGGGGAAATCTTCCGTTCGGCTGAGCAGAATCGTGTCAGCATTTGTGATCTGATCCTCAAAGAATTCTCCAAAATTTTCAAGATAGATTGCACAACGCTTCACATCAGCAACCGTTATCGTTTGTTTGATTTTTGCAAGAGAACAGATCTTGGGGCTTGTGCAAACTTTGGTAATATCAGATAATTTTCCCACCCCGGATGGTTCGATCAGGATGATATCCGGGTGAAACTGTATCAGAAGATCGTGCATTGCTGTTGCAAAATCTCCGGAAAGACTGCAGCAAATGCAGCCGGCATTCATCTCTTTTACCTGGATATTCCCATCATCCAGCAGCGCTGCATCCACACTGATATCTCCGAAATCATTTTCAATCAATACAACCTGTTTATCATGGAGTTCCTCTTTTAACATTTTTTGTATCAATGTGGTTTTCCCGGCGCCTAAAAATCCTGAAATAATATATATATCAGTCATCGTTCTCCTCCTTTTCCTGTTCTTTAATTACTTAAAGTCCACCTTCTATCATATATATTACCAAAGAAATTTAATTATTCATGGATGTTTAAAACGATTGGATAAGCGAATTCTTTTTCATGACATGAAACTGTCTTTTTAATACATGGTTTACTATATTCCCACGCTTCTAAGTTATAATATTTATTCTGGACATAAGGTTTAAGCCGTTAGTTCTGGTAAGGAAGAGAGAATACATCAGGAGGATAGAAAATGGATGAGTATGAAAGAAGTGTAGATCCGTGTGGAAACAGTGTAGATCCGTATGGAAATAGTGTAGATCCGTATGGAAACAGTATGAATCCGTATGAAGGAAGTATGGATACATTTGTAAGAGGTGCGGATACCTATGCAGGAGATGCCAGCATGCTGTATGGAAATCAGCGGATACAGCAGGTAGAAGAAAAAAAGGAAAATATCATTGCCGGTATCGTAGGGGCGTTCCTGGGAACGCTGATTGGTTTGTTATGTATCGTTGTAGTTGACCAGCTTGGATATATGGCGTCCATCTCAGGTGTAGTGATGGGTGTTTGTGCAATAAAAGGATATCAGTTGCTTGCCGGGAAGATGAGCCTGAAGGGAATTATTATTGCATCAGTTTTTATGATCTGTGTAGTTTACGTAAGCCAGCAGCTCAGTTGGGCAATTGATGCGGCAGATGTACTAAATATAGATGTTTTCAGTGCTTTTCGTCTGATTCCCGAGATGATCATACAGGGAGCCATAGACAGAGGAATTTATATAAAAGACCTTTTTATGCTGTATGCATTTACTGCATTAGGGGCGGTTCCAACCATATGGAATACCATTAAGACCGTTACAAATAGAAGTGTTTGATAAATTTAAAAAGATTTCCCCCTGGCTCTGTGATATGCGCCCTGTCTGCCTGACAGCTGGTGCATCACAGAGCCAGGGGGATTTTTTAGTGAACCTGATCATGGAAATGAAGGCTCCTTATTTTCTCCCAGGATAATTGCAGCAGGGATTGGAATTGTGCCCGAAAGCAGAAAAGGCGATGGCATATTTTAAGGAGGTTAAAACTATTTCAGCCAGTGGAAAGTTAGGAGAGCAGGAATACGTAATGGAACTAATACCGTCAACCGGAAATGCGGAAGGAAGAAATGCGGCAAGGATGAATCATAAGCTGACCTGACAGAACTTGAACCCGGGGAGAAAAAAGAGGTGACTTTGGAATTGGGGGTGAAAGAACTTTAAAAGAGCTTTCTATATAGTCAAAAACAATTGACTTTTAAATGTGTTTGAGATATTATGGTAAAATAAGAAGAAATTTAAGGATTGCGGTCATATTCCACAGATGATGTGGGATAAAATGTTAAAAGGGAAGCCGGTGAAAGACCGGCACAGTCACCTCTACTGTAACGTGGACGAAGAAACAGGATGCCATTGATATTGAAAAATATTGAGAAGGCGTTTCTGAGGATGAAGCGAAGTCAGGATACCTGCCGTAATGCCCAGCTTACTTTATTTCCGGGATGAGGAAATGAGTTTATTTTTGTGCAAAAATTTATATGTTATGAAAAGCCTTTCAGTCTATGTACAGAAGGGCTTTCTTTTTTAAAAGAGGGATACAAAGGAAAAGGGAGAGTAAAATGGGAAGTCAAGTACTTATTTATAAGGGAGGAAATGTCGGCTTTCGAGTATTTGGCATGCGGGAAGGAAAACAGTGCGCAGATAAAAATCTGAGTATTGGAACAATTTTTGATGAAGTTTCAGATCAGGCACTTCGTAATAAAATACGTCTGAAAACGGCAGATCTTTCTCCGAATATAAAGAAAATCGGGAAAAGAAGCTTTTACGGATGTACTTCATTATATAAAGTCAGCTTTGGAAATCTGGAAGTGGTGCAGGAAGAAGCATTTTGCGGATGCTCAAAATTAAAGGAAATATATTTTCCGGCTAGTACAAAGTCAATCAGAGATGGAGCTTTTAAAGAGTGTAAACGTCTGGAGTCAGTCACATTTGAACCAAGCAGGGTGAATTTTATCATACCAAGAGAATCATTTTATCAATGTCAGAATCTCACAAAACTTATACTGCCAAGTAAAATAAACCGTATTGAAGAACGAGCGTTTTATAAATGTATGAATTTATCAAAACTGCATTTTCCGGTTACATTAGAATCTATTGGTCGTGAGGCGTTCTATCAGACGGGCTTTACGATGCTGAAGCTTCCCCGTAACCTGAGGGTTTTAGAAGACAGCGCATTTTTTAAGTGCAATCAGTTAGAGTATGTGTTATTGCCGGAATCCCTAAAGAAGATCGGCAAATGGGTATTTCATGGATGTAACCGGCTGAAGATACTGGAGATCCATCATGATCCGGATGAAATTGGGGATTGGATTATTAATAAAAGTGCTGTTATACGATGTAAAAGGGGTAGTAGAATGGATGAATACTGTGATAAATTTGGGTTTACACGGGAATACTGTTAAATTAAGTAAAAAAATTACAAATAGTATAAAAATATTACATAAAAACACTTGTATAATAGTATAGAATACTTATTATATTCAAAATATTGGAGAACTATGTTCTTAATGATTTGAAATATAACTCTATATCATTTATTTGTTATATAAATATTTACTTAATGTTTTTTGCGGAGTTTACAAATTAATTATAGATAGAATTAGTAGTTAATAAAAAATTTTGTTTATTATTATAAAGTGTCAGTATACTATTGACAACTAAATTTATATGAGCTATGATGTATTACAGAAAATCACAAAATTAAATATGGAATTGCGGTCATTTTTCATCTAAGTAATCAATGAAAGTGATAATAGGGAAGCTGGTGAGAATCCAGCACAGTCACCTCTACTGTAACGTGGACGAAGAGACAAATACCATTGATAGGAGACTATTGAGAAGGCGTTTCTAAGGACGAAGCGAAGTCAGGATACCTGCCGTGTTGCAAGTTATTTATTTCTGGGCTGAGGAAATAGGTTTATTTTTATGCCGCAATTCAATCAATTACATACGGGGAATAATAAGCCTTTCTGTCTGAGTGCAGGAAGGCTTTTTTTAATGATTTTCAGGTTTATATAGCTTTTGGACAGTTAAAAAGTCCATTTCTATGGTTAACGATACCATATTTCTATAGAAAGGGAGTAACAGCTGATGAATGGAACGGAAAGGAGGGGAAATAGCGATGATTGGTTCCGAACAGCATGAAAATGAGAGACATGAAAAAGGAGGATTTGATTTATGAAGATTTTTAAAAAATTGACCGCGTTGGTACTGGCTTTAACATTAGTTTTAGGTATGACCACAATTACAGCATCTGCAGCAAGTGATAACCTGGCGATTGGTTCTGTTACTTTAACAGCGCCTACATCCGGTAAAAGTGCAGCAGCAGAATTAAAGACAGTAACCGTTGGCGGTGTAACCCGTTATACTTATAATGCAAAATTACCATCTGGAACAGCTACAAGTGATCTTAAGAAATTAAAAGTTGTTCTGACTGGTGTAAATTCTGATGCAGCTGTCAGCATTGATAGTCAGACAAGCGCTACAGGAAGTACTACAAGAACATTTAATAATGTTGATGTGTCTGCGTCATCTGCTACAATTTCCGTTACTTATGGCGGGGAAACCAGAGCTTATGAATTGACGGCTACTGTGGATGCAACAAAACTTACTGTTGAAATTGGAATTCGGACTACCAATGCTTATAATTATGGTACAGAATATCAGGCAGCAGCAAATGCAATTATGGCTCCTTCTAATAATAAAAATTCTTATGTTACACTTAAACTGGATGCTGGATCTACTGTTATGGATGCACTTGTAGCAGTGGCAAAAGAGCGTGGTATTCAATTAACTGGAGCAGAAAATAATTATATATCCAAGATGTCTAGGGGTGGATATACTCTGGGAGAATTTACCTGCGGAGGTATGAGCGGATGGATGTATACCGTAATTCCTCAAGGTGGAGAAGAGTTTTTACCAATGTATGGTGCAGCTCAGTATTATCTGGAAGGCGGAGAAAAAATTAATTGGCAATATACCTGCAATTATGGTGCAGATATTGGATTTGGATTCTAATTACAATTTGTGAGAAGACAGGGTATCCCATTTCGGATGCCTTGCTTCTTGTTAGAAAGAGGTAGGTTATGGTGAGAAAAGCAAAACGTTTTCTGGCTGGATTTATGTCTGTATGTATGTGTTTAACAATGATTCCTGTAACTACTCAGGCGCAGATGATAAAATCAGAAAATATACAAAGTGATTCAAATTCTAACAGGACGAGTGGAGAAACTAAGGCAGATACCAGATTGGTTACTATTAATGGGTATTGTGGAGAAGCGGGAGAAGAGCCGGATGATATATACTATGATTGGGCATTTAAGCTTTTAGATAGTAATCATGAAGTTATTTATGATTCTAAAATAGATTGTGAAGTTGGCGAAACATACTATTTAATGCTTGATTATAACAATTATCCAAGCTATCTATTTAATCGTGCAGAAGTGACAGGACTGGAATTATCAGAAGCTGATAAAAACAATATGATTGAAGCGATTACAAATGGTACTTTTTCATTTGTTATGCCTGATAATGATATTACATTTGACCTTTATCTTATGAGGCAAGCTTATGTTCGAAGCGTATATATGGAACCGGAAGATGGTGGAACAATAGTAATAACTGGTGAAGAGTATGTGAATGGAAATAAAACTGAATGGTATAACCCGTATAATACCGATGTTACGATAAAGGCTTTACCCAATTTAGGGTATCGTTTCAAGACGTGGGATATATCAACTTCAGGTTCAATGGGACCAGATTTACCTGTTGATCCAGAGCTTTCACAGAATTTAACATCATCGGAAAAGTTATTTAAGATGCCTAATCGTGATGTGCATCTAAATGCATACTTTGAAAAAGACCCCGATGTCGTTTTTGATGCCGTATTTACCGGAGGAGAAGGAGCAGTTGGAACAGCACCAGAAAAAATAACCAGTAAAGAAGCAATTGAAATTACTTTACCTGAAAATACCTTTACATTAAACGGTTATCGATTCCTGGGTTGGTACGATGGTCAAGAGGTTTATAAGCCGGGGTCTGTATACAACATGCCGTTTGGAGGTATCACTTTCACGGCAGAGTGGGCGCAGTCCGGTACATCTAATATTAAATTCGAATCAGGTGGAGCTGATTCCGGAACGCCAATCGTTTTAAAAAACCAGAAACCAGGCGACCAGGTAAAAATTCCGGAAAATCCATTTACAAAAGCAGGTTTTGACTTTGATGGATGGAATGATGGAACGCAGACTTACCAGCCGGGTGATGATTATACGATTCCGGATCATGACGTAACCTTTACTGCCCGGTGGAGTGCGTTTTATACCTTTGAGGCAGGTACCGACGTATGGAATGTATCTGCGAAATGGTGCTACGGTCCTGAGGATGCAGGAATTATTCCTGAGGAAGCTGGAGCTAAAAATGGCAAAATGCCAAAAGGCAACGTAGAACGTATATACTTTGGCATGTCCGGTGAGATCAATCAAAATGCAGATAATTATTACAAATTCGAAGGCTTTACCATTAACGGAAAAACTTATACCGAAGCAACGACGATCTCAAATACCGATTATTTTTCCGGAAATGTGATTATCAGCTTACCGGATAAAGAAGATGCAGATGGCTGCAAAAATGGTAAAGTTGAATTTAAAAATGGTGAATTTAAAGATAACGTTGAGATCAGGCAACATTACACAGAAACAACAGAAAAACGATATCTGGCGGATATTTCATCTCTTGCAATTAACGGTCGAACAGGGAATATTACAAATGATAAAATTGTTGTAAGCGTACCTGAAAATACGGATCTTACGAAATTGAAACCAGTCATCAAATTAAGTGATGGTGCCACAGTTTCCCCAAAATCGGAAGAAGAAGTGGATTTAACGAAGCCGGTTGTTTATACGGTTATATCCAAGGATGGCAGAATAACAAAGAAATATACAGTGTCCGTAGAATTTATACGGAATCACCTGGAAGAAAATCTGCCGGGATGGATTACACAGACATTTGAGGCACGCCGGGACAGAGATGGTGATGGTACCCTGGTACTGGGAAGCGAGCCATTCCTGAAGAGTGCCAGTTCAACCTGGTCCGACTGGGCTGCATTTACAATGGGACGTTTTGGCACGGTTAATTCCGATGGAAGCGTAAACCTGAATTATAAAGATGGTGAAAATAATGAAGGCTACAGCGCTTACATGGAAGCAATGAAAGCAAATATCGAAAAAAGGTATGCGGAGAACGATGGAAAATTAGATGATAATAAAGTGACAGAATGGCATCGTGCTGCACTTGCAATCGCAGCAATCGGAGGCGATGTTACTGATTTTGGAACTTATAATGGCAATGGAATTAATCTAATCAATGATGGAGCCTTTAATGCTGTTGTAGACCCCTCAAGGCAGGGAATTAACGGACCGATTTTTGCATTGATAGCAATGAATATACAGGACTTTACCCGTCCCGCTGAAATGAAATACTCTGATGAATATCTGATCAAATATATTCTGGAGAGACAGCTGAAGGACGGTGAAAATGGAAGCTACAGCGGATGGGCATTGTGGGGAGCGGTATCTGATCCTGATATCTCAGCTATGGCAGTACAGGCATTGTCTGCCTATTACTGGGATGATACGGAATATACTTACACAAATCTGGCAAGTGGTGAGACTGTAACCAAAACGGTTCGTACAGCAATCGATGAAGCATTGAACAGATTGGGGACATTGCAGACAGATCTGGGTGATTACTTATCCTGGGGAACACGAAATATGGAAAGTACGTCTCAGGTACTGCTTGCTATTATTTCTGTGGGAGTAGATCCTTTGACCGACCAGCGCTTTATTAAAAATGGAAATACCCTGATTGACGGTGTTTTACGGTACAAATTAGAGTCCGGTGGATTCTGCCATACCTTTGATTATGATCCGGATAATGCTGCGGCATCTATCGGAGTATATAATTCCATGGCAACAGATCAGGGAGGTTATGGTTTAGTTGCTGCCTGGCGGTATCTGAATGGTATGCGTTATATATATGACTATCGTGCAGAGTTCTCAGCCCAGGATACATCCGTTATAAACACCTTAAAAGCAACAATTGACAATGCATTAGCGAAAAAAGGAACGGAAGGATATTACGAAGCCTTAAATAGTGCTATGGAAACCTATAATAGTACTTTCAAAGAATTAAATGATAATTCTTTACGTAGATATGTACCAAACTACTGGCAGCTTTCCGATGCACTTGACGCTGAAAATGTCACAGTAGATGAGCTGAAAGCAGCAGCAGCGCCGGTAGAAAAACTTATTGAAGCAATTGGTCCGGTAACAAAAGACAGCAAAGCGGCAATAGAAAAAGCAAGAGCTGCATATGAAGCTCTTGCAGATGCAGCAAAAAAATATGTCAGCAATTACAGTGTCTTAACAGCTGCAGAAAAAACTCTGGCTGATTTATCAAAACCGGTACCGCCGGAAGTAGTAAAGGTTACAGGAGTTATATTACAGACAGCATCCATATCTATGTATCCTACCCAGGTACAATTGCTGAAAACAACCGTGACACCAGCCAATGCCGCAAACAAATCAGTAACCTATAAGAGCAATAATACAAAGGCAGTCACAGTTGACGCAAATGGAAAAATAACCGCAAAATCTGCAGGAACTGCTGTTATAACAGTATCCGCACAAGATGGAAGCGGTAAGTCTGCTGCCTGTAAAGTTACTGTTAAAAAGGCAAATGTGAAATTAAATGCAACAAAATTACCATTACAGTTAAAAAAGCGGGTGACGCTTAAGGTATCTGGATTGGCAGCAGGGGATAAAGTGGTCTCCTGGAAGAGTTCCAATAAAAAATATGCGGTGGTATCGGACAAAGGAAAAGTAACAGCGAAGAAACCTGGAAATACGAAAATTACCGTAACTACAAAATATGGAGCCAAAGCAACCTGTAAAGTAACCGTACAGAAAAGCAAGGTGAAAGTGTCCTCTATTTCTGTTAATATGAAAAAGCTTGAGCTGAAAAAAGGTAAGAAGGCAAAATTAGCAGTAACACTTAAACCAATTACGGCGAAAGATAAGGTTACATTTAAATCTTCTGATCCTAGTGTTGCGACGGTAGGTTCTAAGGGAGTAGTAAGGGCAAAGAATAAAGGAGAATGTAAGATTATTATCCGTACGTCAAATGGAAAGAAGAAAACGGTAAGAGTGAAAGTTATAAATAGTAACAAAAAATAAAATTTTAACACGAAATTCCAATTAAAACAATTAAAATACGACTGCACGATCTGGCTGCAGAGAAATGATGAATCAATCTATGGTGATGTCCATATTTGAATTCTTTCTCTGCGGTTCGGATCGTGCAGTTTTTGTATGTAGTGACTAAAAGTATTGAAATAAAATTTTTGCAGGCCGTATTGACAAATAGATAATAATAGGATATGATAACGATATAAATTAAATTAACAGTGTTAAGTATATGCAAAAACCAAAAACAACAACTAAAAAATAAGTGTATAGGAGTAAGTGCATGAAAATATTGATACTATATGCAAGTAAATATGGATGTACAGAGGATTGTAGCAACTATCTCAAAGATAAACTGAACCAGGAAGTAAAAACAATAAATTTAAAAGATGCCGGATCCGTCGATTTGCAGCAATATGACTGGGTTATCATTGGCGGATCCATATACATAGGGAAAATACAAAAAGAAGTAAAAGTTTTTTGTGAACAGAATCTGCAAAGCCTGCTTACAAAAAATATTATTTTATTTATGTGCTGTACAACACCTGATCAGGAAAGTGAGTTCTTCATCAAAAATTTCCCCGCTTCGCTGCGAAAGCATGCTGAAAAAACAGTAAATATGGGAGGTGAACTTCGTCAACATAAAATGGGATTTTTCGATAAAAAAATAACAGCCATGGTGTCGAAACTGGAGCCTAAGAAAAATGAAATACTATATAAAAATATAGATGGATTAGCTGATTTTCTAAATAAGAAATGTTCTTAAATGAAGCTGCTAAAAGAAAAATATTTTTATAGTTTTGGAGGTAAAATATAAAAAAGATACCAATTATCCAAAGAAATTCATTGACTTTCCCATATCAATGAGATAGTATTATTTCATAAACAAAATATTAATTGCGGTCATTTTTCATGCATTTTTTCAGAATCTGCCATGAAAGTGATAATAGGGAAGCCGGTTCAATTCCGGCACAGTCACCTCTACTGTAACGTGGACGAGGAAACAATATGCCATTGGCGCTGCACGGATAGCTGCTGAGAAGGCGTTTCTAAGGTCGAAGCGGAGTCAGGATACCTGCCGTAAAAACAGATTGCTGTATTTCCGGGATGAGGAAGCAGATTTGTTTTTATACCGCGATTTAATGTTTGGTGCATTAGAATGATGGAATAAAGAGGATGGGAATCCGATTTGATTATAATATAAAAGCCTTTCTGTTTACACACAGGAAGGCTTTTATTTTTGTGTAAAAAAATGATAAATAATTCAGGAGGAAATGAAATGAGGGAGAAAAAAGTGATTCAGAAATTTTTCGTTTGGATGATTGTTATGCTGCTGTTGATAACAGATATTCCGGTAATGATTGTTCGGGCGGATGAAACAGGTTCCGGTCAGCAAGAAGTAATCATGCTGAAAACGACTTTACAGGATGGTTTTATCCAGCGGTCAAGCAAAAGAACATTTGATGTCTGGGCAAGGGACAGCGGAGATAACAAAGTGGATTCAGAGGCATTTCTGTACAATGAAGATATGCCCAATGACAGAGAAGCACTGAAGGTGAGCTGGAATGATAAGAAAAAGACCAGCTATTTATTGAATATGTCAGGAAAGCCAGATGGCAGTTACGTTATTATTGTCAGGGGATTTAAGGAAGACAAAGCAGAAAATGAGATTCAATATCATTTTACCTATCAGGCAGCAGATAAAGGCGATTGTATAGGATATGCGGCTTTTGATATCGAACTTTTCACGATTTCAAAAGATTATCTGATTGAACCGGTTCTGGTACCGGTATATGAAGGTGAGAATTCCGTTCGTGTACTCCAGCGGCTGATTCAAAAAAATGGATATGATATGGTATATACGGGAAGCCTGGATACCGGCTTTTATTTATCTAAAATTCAGAATCTTCCATCTGGATTTTTGAAGGATGCGGCTTTAGAGCCTACGGTGGCAACTGTTGATGAAGTGCGCAATGCCTTTGATCCAACTGCTTTTATTGACGGAGAACTGGGAGAATTTAATTTTAGCCGTATGAGCGGCTGGATGTATTGTCTGAATAATGTATTCCCAAATGTAGGATTTGCGGATACCTATCTATCAGACGGAGATGTGGTACGCGTACAGTTCACGGTAGGATATGGTTCTGAGATCGGCGGCTCCGGTGCAATGGGTGGCGGGGATATTGACGATTATTATCTGGTAGCAGACAAAGACCGTCTGACATATCTGCTTGCCAGTATAAATTCTGCAGCAAATAGAGAAGCGTTGCTGAATGATCCAAAGATCAGCCAGATGGTAAATCAGGCGAACCAGGTCATGAGGAATATCGGAGCAGAGCAAAATGTGGTAGATGAGACATCAGAAATGTTGGAAGAAACATTGATTGGTGAAGTAACTGCTATAAAAATGCTGACAGAAGATAAAGAGATTATGATTAATGAAAGTGAAGAGCTGCAGGTGGCAGTGGAGCCGGAACAAACTCATTTTCCAGTTAATCTCCACTGGACATCCAGTGATCCGGAAGTGGTGTCGGTAGAAAGCGGAGTGGTAACGGCTGTAAGTCCGGGTGTGGCACAGATTACAGCCAGTTATAGAGATCTGCAGGCATCCTGTACCATTACGGTACCGGAAAGCCCTATGACCGGGATTGACCTGAGTGCGGATCATTTGGACATTTTGAAAAAACAGGAAAGTGAACTGGAAGTAATCTATCTGCCGTCAAATACATCGGACAGCAGGGAAATACGATGGTCTTCTTCTAACGAAAATGCCGCAACCGTGGATGATAAAGGTCTGGTCGTGGGGAAAGGAACCGGTGAGACGATTATCACGGCTGTCTGTAATGGTTTTGAAGCCTCCTGTACAGTAAATGTCAAAGAGATTCCTATGACGGATATGAGTCTTAGTATGGAATCCATGGAATTAACAAAAGGTGCCACAATGACATTAAAGGCAAGTAGTATTCCTGAGGATGCAACAGATGACATTACCTGGACTTATGTAACATCTGATCCGGAAGTGGCGACCGTGGGTAAGACCGGGATTGTCAAAGGGATAGCCGAAGGGGAGGCCGATATTACGGTTTCGTCAGGGGCATTTAGCAAAACATGTAAGGTAACCGTAAAGGAAATACCGTTGCAGCAAATCAGTATCAGTTCCCCTTGTTTTTCCCTGTCCAGCGTCAGCGGCGTAAAAATTAAAAACTTATTATTAACCGTATCGCCGGATAACTATACGGAAAATATCAGATGGAATAGCTCAGATTCTTCCATTGCAAGTGTAGATGAAAAAGGTCTAGTGATGGCGAAGAAAAACGGTACGGTATGGATAACGGCATACGGAGATAAAAGCGGAGTCAGTGCCAGTACTATGGTAAAAGTGATTGACAAAGCAGTTTCCGTCAACAGTCTGTCATTTCCCCAATCTGAAATATCTCTGGAAGAAGGAAAAACTTTAACATTACCGATCAAAACATCACCGGCAAATGCTACGGATCCGTTTATATGGGTATCCGATCAGGAAAGGATTGTAACGGTCAAAGGTGGCACCATTACGGCAAAATCTTTAGGTACTGCGAATATAACTGTATATTCCGGTGATCAGGCGGCTTCCTGTAAAATAACCGTTCAGAAGAAATCAGAACCAAAGCCAACGCCGCCGCCGACTCCAACACCGCCTGTTCCGCAGCCCCCAAAACCGGTACCACAGCCAAAAGCCTATGTGAAATTAAATGTAAGCAGTATTCCTCTGCAGGTGAAAAAATCAACCAAAGTAGTGAAAGTTAAAAGCATTGGAAAAGGAGACAAGGTTGTATCCTGGACCAGCTCAAATAAAAAAGTGGCAACGGTTACAAGGAGTGGGAAAATTACAGCAAAAAAGAAAGGAACTGCTAAAATTACCGTCAAGACAAAACGTGGTGTAAAAGCAGTCTGCAGGGTAAACGTACAAAAAAGCAGAGTTGTTACCAAATCGATCAAAGTAAATAAGAGCAGTATGAGCCTGAAAAAAGGGAAAAAGGCAACGATTACAGTTGTCAGAAAACCAATTACGGCAACGGAAAAAATTTATTTTGAATCGTCGAATGAAAAAATAGCTACTGTAAATTCGAAAGGCGTAGTAAGGGCGAAGAAAGCAGGACATTGCAAGATTAAGGTGAGAAGCAAAAATGGCAAATCTAAAACCGTAAATATTATGGTTATAAAATAAGTATTTAAACTTATTCGCGGGATGAAGGAGGATGGTTATGAAGTGGAATGTTTTTTGTAAAAGGGTACTTGCCCTGGTGTTAGTTGTTGTAATGATTTTAGGAATCGTACCGGTCACTTCTCTTAAGGTTCAGGCGAAAGCGTGGAACCCCAATGAGGCAAATCAGAATCTGGATATTCGATTCTGGGAAGATGAAAAGCCTGGTATAAGATTCTATATCAATGCAGGAGCACGGTATATCCTGGAGCATGTGAAAGAACCCAGTGTAGGAACCAATAATGGCGAATGGTCAGTAATGGATCTGCTTCGGGGAATGTATATTGGCGCTGATTATATGAATTATATTGACGAGGGATATTTTAGTGACTATTTGAAAAGGGTTGAGCAGTATGTGGTTGACAGAGAAGGCAAATTGGATTTTGCAAAGTCAACGGAGTGGTCCAGGGTTATATTAGCACTCACTGCTCTGGGTTATGATATTACTGATATCGGAGGTTATGATTTTATAGAAAAATTATCATCTTCTTATAAATTTTCTTATTTGCAGGGAATAAACGGTCCAATTTGGGAAATTATCGCTATGAATACAGGCGGATATTCTTTTATGAAAAATCCATCCGATGCTGAACCTGGTGATGTAAATACATATGGAAGAATGATAGATTTTATAGTTAGTAAAGAACTAAAGCAGAAGGATGGTACAAAAGGAGGGTTTTCACTGATAAACAATTTTCCGGATCCGGATGTAACTGGAATGGCACTGCAGGCTTTGGCACCATATTATTTGGATCAGGCAAAATACCTCCGCAGTGGAGCGGATACACCTTATGTTGAATTTTTGAAAGTTGTGGAGCGCGGGATTCTGGAACTCAGTAAATTGCAGGCAGCAAATGGTGCATTTAAGGGTTGGGGAAATGTTAATGCAGAATCTACTGTACAGGTTATTGTGGCATTGACTGCTTTGAATATTGATCCGATGTCTTCGGATGTGGAGCTTCCGAATATTGGTAAAAGATGCGGATTCATTCAGAAGGGCATGGTGCAGGATGGTGTCAACACAAACAATATGATTGACGCGCTTCTTACCTTCTGGGCTTCAAAAAGTGGAGCATCACCGGGGTCTGGAGGATTTAAGCATATAACATCCGGTTTTGATGGCGGCGGCGGTGCAGGAACATCCGTTAATGGAATGGCTACAGATCAGGCGGTTTATGGCTTAATTGCTTATGACCGTTTTAAAAATAAGGAAAATACATTGTATGATATGACTGATATGATGGATGGAAGTTATCAGGAAATGGCGCCTGCTTCATATACAGTTGTTTTTGATGGAAATGATCATGCTGTTGAAAAAGAAGATGTAAAGGAATACAGCCCTTATGCAGAAGTAACAATGCCCGTTTTTACTTCACTTGATGAACAGGAATTTATCGGATGGAATACAAAGCAGGATGGAAGCGGAAGTTTTTATCAGCCGGGAGAATTATTATCAATGCCGGAAAAAGATATTACGCTCTATGCACAGTATGGACAAAGTAATTATTCCATAAGTATAAATCTTGGAGAAGGAACACTTGCCCAGGGAGTTGTTATTCCGGAAAATTACACTCCTTATAGTGATACGATTGTTTTGCCAACAGAGCAGCAGATAACTAAAGATGGGTGTATATTTAAAGGTTGGTACAGAAACCCCTCATTTACTGGGGAACCTGTAACAGAGATACCGAAAGGCAGCTATGGACCACAATCATTCTATGCAAAATGGATTGTAAACTACACTACCGGATTAAATGAATTTTTCGCCATTGTAAATAAGTTAGATGTAGAGGCATTAACAATTTCTGACAGGTCTAAAATTAAAAGGGCGAGAGAAATCTATGATGGACTGTGTGCAATACAGCAGGCAGAAATTAATATACGTTATTATAAGCGTTTGGTTCAGGCAGAAGAAAAGCTTGCTGCTTTAGAAGCAGGGATGGAAGAAAGTAAAATTGTAATTGAGTTAATCAATAATTTGAAAACTGAAGTCACACTGCAGGATGAGAAATCTATATCGGAGGCAAGAGCAACCTATGAATTATTATCGGAAGACGATAAAGAACTGGTTACAAACTATAGTAAACTGGTTGACTCAGAGGCCAAACTTGCAGTACTTGTAGAAAATAGCAATAAGGCAAAAGAAGTAGTTGATCTGATAAATTCTATAGGTGAGATAACATTAGAATCTCAGGAAATAGTGGAAAGAGTCAGAGGAGCTTATAATGAACTTAGTGAAGAGCAAAAAGAATTGGTGGATGCAGAAAGCATGAGAAATCTGGAGTCTGCAGAAGAAATACTTACTTCATTATTAGAGAGTGCTGAGAGAATTGCTTTGGTACAGGAAAAGATATCAGTAATTCCAAAGAATGAGGACCTTAACCTTGAAGACAATAGTTTTCAACTAATTACAGAAGCCCATGCAGCATATTTAATGCTTACAGAAGATGAAAGGACTCAGATAGAGGCAGGAATACTGGCACGTCTTATGGAAGCAGAGAAAAAGTTGTATGATATGGCTCAGAAACTGGCAACGGAAGAAGATTTTGTGGCTGCTATGGATGTTGTAAATAAAATATTGATTTTTGGAGGAGAAATCTCCTTAGAGATGGAACCGGAAATTATTGCAGCCAGAGCTTCATATGATGTACTGGAAAATAATATACAGAAAGTATTAGTAGAAAACTATTATACATTGCTTCGGGCCGAGATGGATCTGGAAAATATGAAGAA
The DNA here is from genome assembly GCF_000686105.1 of Robinsoniella sp. KNHs210. Taxonomy (NCBI): domain Bacteria; kingdom Bacillati; phylum Bacillota; class Clostridia; order Lachnospirales; family Lachnospiraceae; genus Robinsoniella; species Robinsoniella sp. KNHs210. Next base: position 200,059 of record NZ_JMLZ01000001.1, on the reverse strand, counting down.
GGACAAAATTCTGGCTGATGGATTAATAGAGCGGATTGATGCTATTGGAGAGGTAACGCTGGATAAAGAAGAGGAGCTGGTATCCATTCGTCGTGAATTCGGACGAATGACAGCAAGTCAGAAGAAAATGATTTCCAATTATCAGGTATTAGTTCAGGCAGAAAAAATTCTTTCGAATATGAAATATAATTATAAAAAGGCAAAAGAGGTAATAGATAAGATTGCTGCAATTGGTACTGTATCAATGAGCAGTAAGGATGCAATTCTGTCAGCACGGGCAGCATATGATATCTTAAAGGAAGATCAGCGTGCTTTTGTATCACAGGAGGAGTATCAGATTCTGGTAAATGCAGAAGCAGAGTATGCAAGAATATTAAGCCTCCAGCTAAAGAGTATTGGGCTTAACACATATCAGTTAACTGTAGATGTAGGTGCCAGTGCCAGCCTTCAGGTATCGTATAATCCGATAAATACGATAAACGATAAAACAGTAAAATGGAGCAGCAGCAATAACAAAGTAGTTACTGTGCAAAATGGCCAGTTAAAAGGAATTGCTAACGGAGAAGCAGCAATTACCGCTAATGTTGGTAAATTTTCAGTATTATGCAGGGTAGTTGTACAGTCACCCCTTAAAAATCTTACTATAAATAAGAACAATATTGCGCTTGTAAAGGGCCAGAGCAGCTTGTTATCCATAGGGTACGTGCCTGCTAATACCACCTCTGACAGAACAATTTCATGGAGCAGCAGCAATAATAAAGTTGCAACGGTATCAGGAGGAAGAGTGACCGGACAAGGTGCCGGTTCGGCGGTAATCACGGCTAAAGTAGGAAATCTGACTGTTAGCTGTAATGTAGCAGTTTCTAATTACAGCCTGACTTATGTGCTTGCCGGAGGAAGTAATTATAGTAAAAATCCGATTACTTATAACGGGGATAAAACCATTACCTTAAAGGAGCCGAAAAAGGCAGGTTATCTCTTTAAAGGATGGTATACCGACCGTAAGTTTAAAAAGCAGATTAAAAAGATACAAAAAGGAAAAGGTAGTAATTATACGCTCTATGCGAAGTGGGAAAAGGTAAAGAAGCCGGCAAAGCCAGTATTAAAAGACCTTACCAATACGGGTTCCAAAAAGTTAAAAGTCGTGTTGAAGAAAAAAGTGAAAAATGCTCAGGGATATCAAGTACAATATGCTTTAGATAAACGTTTTCGTAAAAGTATGAAAACAGTTACAATGAAAGGAACAAGCAAGACGATTTCAAAACTAAAAAAGAAAAAGACATATTATGTGAGAGTGAGAGCTTATCGGAAAGATTCACTTGGTAAATACATCTACGGTTCCTACAGTTCTGTCAAGAAATTAAAGATTAAGAAATAAATAAGTTTGAATGAAAAGCACTTTCAAACGACTAATTAAGGAATAGCACAAGCCAGCTTGTGCTATTCAAGGAGGTATAAAGATGAAAAAATTATGGGCATATATCAAGGCTAGTGTAAAAAAACATAGAAGTGCTTCAACCGGAATAACAACACTTCTTGTGATTGTTTTGATAGCAGTAACTTTTATAAATGCCTTAAACAGCCAGGCTTCAGCTATGCCATCCAATCCCATACAGGGACTGTCAGAAGACAGCTCCCTGGTAAAATTGACTAGTACAAATGAAGTGGTATCTACTTTGCCAAAAGGAATACCATCGGCGACAACTTCCAAAGTAAATGCTGATTCCAGTGAAGAACAGAAAAAGGAAGAAAAGAAAAACATTAAAAGTTCTGATAAATCTCCAGAAAAACAAAATCAACCTACAGGAGCTGGAAATCAGAAAGGTAATCAGGGAGCAAATAGCGGAGGCAGTGGTAACGGAAATACAAATTCCGGGGGTTCTAACGGGCAAAAAGGCAATGGTAATGGCAACAATAATGGTGATGGAACAGGTGGAAGCGGAAAAGAAAACAATAACAAAGAGCTTGATAAAAATGGAGACAAGAAAAATGAATATTTTAAATCGTCTATAATTGATGGAGAAACTGTTACCAATAGTAATTACTCGTTTACCATTACCCAGTTAAATAAGGAATTAACTGTAAAAAACACATTTGTAAATTTAAATAATGATGGAGATACCGATTTAACAGGATATGCTAAATTGTCTCCCGGTGAGAATCAAATTAAAATATCTGTAGTTTATCGGGATAAAGATAAGAAGGAATTCACAGTCTCTAAAACTTATACGGTTTTTTTAGAACTTTTGAAAATACAAATAAACTGCGATATTAAGGACAGTGATATTGTGACAAAAAGTGCGTATTCATTTACTGCATACGCAGAACTGTCAGGCAAAGAAATTCCTGTTATAGTCACTTTAAATGGAAAAACCATTACATCGGACTCTAATAAATATAAAACTGAATTAATGGAAGGTAAGAACCATTTCTCGATTTCTGCTTCAGAAGGTGAGGTCAATGAGAAGAAAGAATATACAATAACCTATGATAAACCCATCAGTGATTTATCTATAAGTACAAATCTGGGGGATTTTGAGGTAGTAGATATCCCGGAAATTACTTTTTACGCCTATGGGTTAAGGGGTGGAGAAAAAGTAGGCATGAAAGTTATCTGTGAGGGCAATGAACTGACAGATGACGGTAATGGTAATTATACGATGACTTTTGAAAAGGAAACAACATATCATTTTGTACTGACAGCGTATGATGATAATGGAAAGTATCCGGAACCTTATGATGTCAAGTATACATTTGCGACTGGTCCTGGTGAAGATGGTGAAGATCCGCGTTTGCCTGTAATCATAACGGATCTTGCGGAGATAGAAAGCAGTGGGGAAACTGTTCCTGAATTATTTACCTTCTACGTCGCAGCAAAAGATTATAAGGGCATGTATATCCAGCCAAGTGATATTAAAGTATATTTAAATGGTGAAGAAATGACACCTGTATATCCCAATATAAATAAGATAAGCTATAATGCCAGTGTACCGGACGGCACGTACTCAATCAAGGTATGGGCTTATGATACAAATCACCAAAAAGAACAAGATCGAACATTCACGATCACCAGCAGTCCTAAAATAGTAGGAACAATGCATATTTCCATGGAGGCAACAACAGTTGGTGCTTCAAGTATATTTGATGAAACTGTTGATATCAAACAAGGAGAAAATCTGGCATATGTGTTAGAAAGAATCCTGGGTAAATATGGGATTGAGACAGAAATAACCGGTTCTTTAGACGAGGCTTACTATCTAAAAGCGATAAAAGCCAATTATAATCTTTATGAAACTCTCCAGATACCGGAAGATCTAATGGAAAAACTGGTAGAATGGGATGCCGGTACGGCACAAGTTCTTCATTTAGAATTGTGTAGGGGAAGTAATCAGTTAGGAGAAATGGACTTTACAATTGGTTCCGGCTGGATGTATTCCGTAAATGGAGAATATCCTAATATCGGATTTTCAGATTATGTTCCAAAAGACGGTGATGACATCCGCATCCGTTTCACCCTCGCATACGGCAAGGACATCGGCGGCGGCGACGCAATGGGCGGTAATAATCCGCCACCAGATGGCAATCAAAACGGCACCGACACCGGATCAGTTGTCTGGGATAAGGAGTGGTAATCGTCATGAGATTAAAAATGAACGCAGATAAATTAATAAAGAAACTTCTGGTAATGTGTACTGCCTGCTGTCTCCTTGCAGGTATATTCACAATTACTGCAGAAGCATCCCACAAAGATTATACCCCGGACGAACTGTTAAATGTCATGGAGGGCATTATAAACTGGCGCAAAGCCATTTCAGGCGTCAGCATGGACGAACCTCTGATGTCAGAAGTCTTTTTAGACAGTGTGGGATCTACCTCAGGGGATTGGGCAGCTATTGGCATAGGCAGAAGTGGATATGCAGATGATTACAATGCTTATATTGCCGTTACGGCAGCGTATATCAGTAAATCCTATCAGGAAAATGGATATTTAGACCGTACAAAAGCGACGGAATGGCAGAGAATCGCACTTGCGGTGCTGTCAGCAGGAGGAGATCCGGTTTCCATAGGAGAGGATCAGGAGGGCAATCCGGTTGATCTGGTGGCGGATGGCAGCTATAATCGGGGCAAGGTAATGTCACTGGGTATACAGGGAACTAACGGACTGATCTTCGGACTTCTGCTCATGGATAGCATGCGTTATGATATTCCGGCGGATGCGGCAGATACGAGAGAGGGTTTGCTGGAGAGGATTCTCAGCAGCCAGATTAAGGATGGCGGGTTTAATCTGACATCCTTAGATGCTCAATCGGATGTGGATATGACTGCCATGGCACTTCAGGCATTGGCACCTTACTATAACAGTGAGAAGACCTATCGTTATGTGCAGCAGGGAACGAAGCAGGGAACGAAGCAGGAACAGGAAAAAAGTGTCCGGCAGGTCGTGGACGAAGCCCTGCAATTCCTCTCATCCAGCCAGCAGGAATCGGGCGGCTTCACAAGCTGGGGATCGGAGAATTCGGAAAGCTGTTCCCAGGTATTGATCGCTTTGGCAAGTCTGGGCATCGATCCCGGAAATGATCAGCGGTTTATTAAAAATGGAAATACCGTCATTGATGGGTTGATGCAGTACCATATGGAAGAAGGGGGATTCATCCATTCCAAAGAATTTGATGAGGAGAACCCCAATGCCGACCCGGATAAATCCAATACCATGGCAAGTGACCAGGCATTATGTGCGCTGACAGCTCTGTGCCGCTTCTATGGGGGAATGCGGAATTTCTATGATTTCCGTCCGGAACAGACAGCGGAATTAAAAAAACAGATATCGGATTTGGAAACCCGGATACATAACCTGAAGGAAGATACATCACCAGAGGAAATCACAGCGGTTTACGATGCATATGAACAAATTCCGCCAGAAGAAAGAAGCTATGTTTACTCCTATGCTGTCCTGGCAGATAAAATGGCTGAAAATGGGATTGCAAACAACACGGAGCCATTGTCTGAACATATGGGGGTGAATACAAAGGGAAATGGTTCAGTCACATCTCTCTTTGGACAGGACCTTGACATGTCCGCAAATATCCATTTTACAGATGAAGATGCAAAAAAAGTAGAAAGTCTGCCCGATCCCATTACCAGCGAATCTTACGTGGAAGTCGTTACGCTCCTGGACAAATACCGAAAGTCCGATAATAAAGAGGACTATAAGCAGTATAAAGAAAAACTGGAAGAAAAATCACAGGAGATCGATCAGATTAAAGAAACGATAAAATCAATTAATGAAGAAGTAACAAAGAAGCTGTATCCACTGGACAAAATATCCTTAAAAGACAGGGAAGAAGTGAAGCAAATACAAAATAAAATCGAAAGCCTCAGTGCCTATGACCGGACAAAGATCTTACAATATGAGGATATTGTACAGGCAAATGTAAGAATTAAGAATCAGATAACGGCTATAATTGTGGCAGCTTTCTTCGGAATTTGTGTGATTATACTGGTTGTGATTGTAGTAATTCGCATGAGCAGGAGGAAACGGCGAAAGAATGAGAAATTTATGAAAGACAATAACGATGATGACGACGATGATGAAGACGATGAAGAAGACTATGACGAAAACGAAGATAAGCCACGAAGGTGAAGAAGACTATGATAACAATTACGGACTGAAAGCATAACGGTTAAGCATTCCATAAAGGTTGAAAAATAGCAATTAGAAAGGAAGTCACAAAGGTTTTTAACCTTTTTTTGCAGTGACTGTATCACAGAAACTCTGTGATCGGAAATGGGTACACAAATGAAAAAAGATTTACTGATACTTGCCTTTGCGGCTATCATTATCATCGTTCTGTTTAAAGGTACAAAGTTCCAGTCTGTGGAAGATTATTACCTCACTCATGTGGACGATATCACAGAAGATTCCCAGACTGTTACATTAAGCATCCGGTGCGATACAATCCTGGATAACTGGGATCAGCTTAAACCGGAACTACAGGATGAAAAATACGTTCCGGCAGACGGTGTAATCTTAGCACCGACAAAATATGTACTGCGTCCGAAGGACACCGTTTTTGATATTTTAAACCGTGCTACGCGCCATGAAAAAATTCATATGGAATATCAGGGGGCACAGGATAACGTTTACGGAAGTGCCTACATTCAGGGGATAAATTTTCTGTATGAATATTCCTGCGGTCCCCTGAGCGGGTGGATGTACCGGGTAAACGGAGCATTTCCGGATTACGGTTGCAGCCGTTATAAACCAAAGGATAAGGATATAATCGAATTTGTTTATACCTGTGACCTTGGACGGGATATTGGAGGAAGCTTCGATACGCAAAATGACAGCAAAGCTACTGAGACAGAAGAATGAGTAAGCGAAGGAGAAAGACATGAGCGGTTTTGAAAAATACCATCCGATTGTATTATTTTTATATTATGTATGTGTTATTTTGTTTACCATGTTTACTGCGCATCCGGTGATTTTACTGTGTACGCTGTTTGGTTCAATTCTCTTTTTTTCCATGCTGCATCCCGCCCGTATTGTGGCGCGCAACCTGGTATTCTATTTTTTCCTGTTTCTTCTGCTGGCAATCACCAATCCCCTGTTTTCGCATAATGGAGAAACAATTTTATTTTTCATGAACGATAATCCGGTTACCCTGGAAGCGATTATGTATGGAGGCGCCATCGCCGTTATGATTGTGGGGGTAATGTTCTGGTGTAAATGTATAAACGTCATTATGACATCGGATAAGTTTTTGTATCTGTTTGGGAAAACGATTCCGAAATTGTCGCTGGTGCTGTCTATGGCGCTGCGCTTTATTCCACTCTATAAAGTACAGATCAAAAAAATTAACCAGGCACAGAAGGCAATGGGGCTGTATGCCAGGGACAGTAAGTTTGACAAGCTGGGTAGTTCTATGAGGGTATTTGACAGCCTGCTGTCCTGGTCTCTTGAAAACTCTATTGAAACTGCCGATGCAATGAAAGCGCGAGGATACGGGCTGCCAGGGAGAAAGAATTTTTCTCTTTTCCGGTTTCGGAAGGCAGATGTTATTTTAATTACAGCGATTGGGATTATGATGTTTTATATAGGCGGAAATTATTTTGCCGGTAAACTTGATTTTTACTACTACCCGGTTGTCTCCGGGATTGGAACGAAAGCCGGAGATATTTGGCGGTATGCTGTCGTTTTATTATTTATGATACTTCCCGGATTACTGGAATTGAAGGAGAAAATACAATGGAAATACTTAAGGTCGAGAATTTAAGTTTTACATACCCGGAACAGGAGGCAAGTGCACTGGATCATGTGAGCTTTTCGGTAGAAGAGGGAGAGTTTATTGTTCTGTGCGGGGAATCCGGCTGTGGTAAAACCACATTGCTTCGATTATTAAAAAGAGAGCTTGCACCCCATGGGGAGAAAGACGGAGAAGTGCGTTATCTGGGGGTAAGGCAGGAGGAATTAACAGACCGTGTTAGTGCCTGCGATATCGGATATGTTATGCAGAATCCGGAAAACCAGATCGTGATGGATAAAGTGTGGCATGAGCTTGCGTTTGGTCTGGAAAATATGGGGCTTGATAATCAGATTATTCGCAGAAGAGTGGGAGAAATGGCTTGTTTTTTTGGCATAGACGGCTGGTTTCGCAGAAATACTTCTGAGCTTTCCGGAGGGCAGAAGCAGTTGCTGAATCTGGCATCCATTATGGCAATGCAGCCCAGACTGCTGATTCTGGATGAGCCCACGTCCCAGCTGGATCCCATTGCATCATCTGATTTTATCGCTACCCTTGTAAAGCTGAACAGGGAGCTTGGAACCACGATTATATTGACGGAGCACCGCCTGGAAGATGTTTTCCCGGCTGCGGATAAAGTTGGGATTATGGAAAAGGGTAAGCTGCTGTTGTGGGAGAATCCCAGGGAAGCAGGAAAAAAATTAAAAGAAATTAAAGCAAACCATAAAATGATGCTTGGACTGCCCAGTGCAGTACGGATCTATAACGGGCTGGATGTGGATTGTGCCTGTCCGCTTACGGTAAGAGAGGGGCGCCAGTTTTTAAGTACCTGGTACAGGGAGGAACCAGAACTGGATCAGAAGAGCGAATCCATTCACAGGGATCATGAATTCACGCAGCAAGGGCTGAAGCAGGAAATAGTACTGTCCATGAAAGACGTCTGGTTTCGCTATGAACGGGAGCTACCGGATATCCTGGAGGGTGTCAGCCTGGAATTATATAAAGGGGAGATCGTTAGCATTTTGGGAAGCAATGGTTCCGGGAAAACCACACTGCTCAGTGTGATCTCTCATGTAAACCATGCATATAAAGGAAAAATCAAAATTTTTGGTAAGAAACAGAAAGCGTATAAAGGAAATGAATTGTACCGACAGATTCTGGCATCACTGCCTCAGAATCCCCAGACGGTATTTTTAAAGGAAAGTGTATGGGAAGATTATGAGGAAATGGGGAAAGTAATGGGTTATGATAAGGAAGAATTGAGTGGGATGATTGAGCAGACGGCCAAGATGTTAGAAATTGAACACCTTCTTCCCAAGCACCCCTATGATTTAAGCGGCGGAGAACAGCAGAAAGCAGCCATCGGGAAAATGCTGTTGTTAAAACCTAAAATTTTGCTGCTGGATGAGCCTACCAAGGGAATTGACGCATCTTCGAAGAATCGGTTACTGGAAATTATGAGAGATTTAAAGAAAAATGGGATAACCATACTGATGGTAACTCATGATGTGGAATTTGCAGCAGAGGCATCGGACAGGTGCGGTATGTTTTTTGACAAAGAAGTAACCTCTATTGATCTTCCAAAGAATTTTTTCTGCAATAACAGTTTTTATACCACGGCAGCAAACCGGATTGCAAGGCATATGTACAGGGATGTGGTTACCTGTGAGGATGTTATCGCTATGTGCAGGACAACCGGGAGGAAGCAGGTATGAGTAAAAAGCGGATAACTATAAATGTCCTGCTGATACTGGCAGCTTTTGGGGTAATTGTTTTCGGTGTGCGTATGTTTCAGGACCGAAGGTATAATCTGATCTCAATACTGATTGCATTTCTTGCCTGCATACCGTTTTATATGGCATATGAAAAAAAGGAAGGCAGCATACGCCGAATGGTAGTCCTGGCAGTAATGGTGGCGATATCCGTTGTGGGAAGATTGATTTTTGCGGTGTTGCCCGGTTTTAAACCGGTAACAGCGATTGTGGTGATCGCTGCTATCTATATGGGTTCGGAATCCGGATTTTTAATTGGATCGCTGTCAGCTATTATTTCAAATATGTTTTATGGGCAGGGGCCCTGGACGCCTTTTCAGATGCTTGCCTGGGGAAGCCTGGGGCTGATTGCGGGGCTGCCGGTGATGCAGAAAATTTTGAAGAACAGAGGAATTTTGGCAGTATACGGGTTCCTGGCGGGATTTGGATATTCAGCCATTATGGACATATGGACGGTGCTTTCATTTGACGGAAGCTTCTGTCTGGCGAGATATCTGACGGTACAGGCTATCGCACTTCCGGTAAGCATCGAGTATGCCATATCCAATGTGGTTTTTCTGATGCTGGGAATCGGTCCAATCGGGAGAAAATTAAAGAGAATTAATATCAAACATGGAATATTTTAAAGGTCAGGAAGGAGAGGTATAAATACATGAAGCATACAGAACAGTTAGTTCAGGAAATACAAAAGGTTATCGTAGGAAAAGAGGAAGTTATTCAAAAAGTGCTGATGGCAATTCTGGCAAAGGGACATATTTTACTGGAGGATATACCAGGAGTGGGCAAGACCACACTGGCACTTGCAATCAGCAAAACACTGGGACTGGATTACAAGAGAATCCAGTTTACCCCTGATGTTATTCCGTCCGATGTTGTAGGATATACGGTATATGATAAAAAAAGCGGTGAGTTTGTTTATAAGCCCGGAGCAGTTATGTGTAACCTGCTGCTGGCAGATGAGATCAACCGTACCTCCAGTAAGACCCAGGCTGCACTTCTGGAAGTTATGGAGGAAGGAAATGTTACTGTTGACGGAAATACCTATGAGGTACCAAAACCCTTTGTTGTAATCTCCACCCAGAACCCCTTTGGTTCCGCCGGTACACAGCTGCTTCCCCAGTCCCAGTTAGACCGTTTTATGGTAAAACTGGAAATGGGATATCCGGATTTTGAGAGTCAGGTCAATATCTTAAAGGACCGTCAGGAAATCCAGCCGCTGGATACAATCAAAGCAGTGATTAACAAGGCCGATTTGGAAGAGATGCAGATGGAAGTGTCCAGGGTCAAGGTAAAAGAAGAGATACTGCGTTATATAACAAGGCTTGCAGAAGCGACCAGAAGCCATGAATATATTCAGCTGGGCGTAAGTCCCCGTGGTGCATACGCGGTTAATAATATGGCGAAAGCATCTGCCTATATAGCCGGACGTGGTTATGTGACTCCAGAAGATGTCATCGGTATTTTCCCCTCCGTCAGCAGCCATCGTGTGATACTCCATCCCAAGGCAAAGGTAACCGGAGTATCTGCCATGTCTATTATGGAAGAAATTACTAAGACCGTTTCTGTACCGGAAATCGCATAACCAGGAGGACTTTATGTTAAAGACAAGAATATGCTATGGAGTATGGCTGTTGGGGACAGTAATCCTGTACATCTATTCAGACTCATACTGGGCATTTTTTCTCCTGATTGCATCTGTGGCAATTCTCCCTGTCTGCGGGGCGGCAATTCTGACTGTCCGTCACAAATTGTCGTATTCATTTCAAGCGGTATCCATGGCGGGCAAGGGAAAGCAGGTACAAGGGGAACTCAGCATTCAAAATAAGAGTATTTTCCCAGTGCTGAAAGTGTGCTGCTACCTTCAGTTTTTTAATCAGCTGACCGGAGAGACTCAGACCCAGGAGATTTATTGCGCCATACCGGCAGGAAAAACGGAAAAGCTGAACTGGAATCTGAAAAGCAGATATTGCGGAAATGTACAGGTGACCATTGAAAAGGTAACTTTATATGACTGGCTTGGGATTTTTACTGCGCGGGAGAAGCCGGATCAACATGGACATATTGTAATATTACCCGACATATTTCCTGCAAATGTACAAATCAGCGACAGCCTGAGTGCGAATTGGGACAGCATTACTTATTCAGACAGCAAAAGAGGGGATGATCCAAGTGAAATATTTGGCCTGCGGGAATATCAGGCGGGAGACAGTCCGAAGAATATCCACTGGAAGGTATCCGGCAAGCTGGATGGGTTATATGTAAAGGAACTCAGCCTTCCTGTAGAAAATTCCATAATTCTGTTATATGAAACGGCATCTGTTGAAAAGAAGAAAGAAAAAGCCGCGCTTCGCGATGCAATGATGGAATCCTTTTTATCAGTATCCCAGTCTCTGATTCAGAATGGACATCTTCATACTTTAGGGTGGTATGATCAGGAAAAGGGGCTCTTCCGCCGACAGGATGTTACATCGGTGGATGAGTTAGCAGAGATGACAGCAGGATTTCTCGGAATTCAGAATAAAGAGCTGGGAGAGACCAGCCTCCATTATTATTTAGAGGACGGTATTGACAATCCCTATGCCCATGTGATCTATATAACAGCCTCAGATGGTGGAGAAGATCTGAAATGCTTAAGTGAGATTTGTTCTGTGGCTGTTTTGCAGTGCCGGATAAATAAGCAGGAAGTATCCGGGAATTTGGACCATTCGTTGGTAGTATTTACACCTGAGACAATGACAGAAGAATTATGCCAGTTGGTAATATAGGGGATACAATGATATGAAAAATGGAAATCGAAACACAGTTAAGAAAAAATCTCAGATTACAATTCAATTGGAAAATCGGAAAAATAGTGGCAGAGAAGGTTTGTTTAGCGTGCTGGCAGGATTACTTCCGGCTTTTTTGCTTTATCTTGGCATCTCTTTGTCTTTTATTTATCTTCTTGATCTGCCGGTGCAGGTATACTATTCGGCAGCTTTTGGACTGCTGATCCTGATACTGCTGCAGTTACAGGGAAAGTACAGCCGTTATGTGAAGGCAGGTACGGCGCTTCTGGCTGCTGTTGGAATCCTGTTTCTCTTAATACGCCAGGAGTTGATGCTGTACGGCTTTCTGCTGACCATGAACCGGATTGGGCAGGTAGTCGGCAGAAACTTTGGAATGTTCCTGAAAGTTTATGATATTGGTATAGCTGAGGAATTACATGGAATATCCCTTTGCCAGTTCTGGATATGGAGCTGCCTGCTGTCTGCTTCAGTTGTAACCGTAATTATCCGGCTGCGCAGTATAGTACTCTTATGCATAAGTGTATTACCATTATTGCTGCTGGAATTATGTACTGGTGAAAACTATGGTATCATACCTGTGATAATGATGCTGGCTTCCGTAATGGTTCTATTGAGTTTTTTTGTACATGGCAGGAAAAACCGGAGGGTATTTGGCAATGGTAAATATTTGGCAATCCTGCAGGTATCCGGAATACTAACGGTTGCTTTTGCAGCGCTCCTGGGATTGATGGTCAGTACAGTATCTGTAAATAGCTACACGAAAGCAGGAATTGCAGAGGCGGTAAAAGAAGGAATAGCAAAAACAATTTCCAATATACGCTATGAAAAAGAGAAGACCAATTCTTTTACACAGGGACAATTTAAGGGACTGGGAAATTTGACATTGAAGGATACAACTGCACTGGAAGTGCTGATGGATAAGCCGGAATCCTTGTATTTGCGCGGGTTTGTTGGAAGTACTTACACCCAGAATGGCTGGAAAGAGTTAGAAAAATCCGTCTATTATGAAGCGAAGGACCTGTTTTACTGGCTTCACGAAACAAATTTTAATGGATTAAACCAGCTCTCCCTGGTGAATCAGCTGGAAAATGGGAAAACGGATGATGAGACTGTGGAGATTACGGTGCAGAATGTAAATGCAAACAGTAAATACATCTATACCCCCTATGAACTAAAGGCTGATCCCGGTAAGATAGATGGGAGTAAAAATCTGGGGGATGTTTCCTTAAAGTCACAAGGATTGTTTGGAAACCGCCTGTATCACTATACTGCAAACAGTAATCTGGTGAAACGGTATCCTACACTGGCATCAAAGTTTTATGAAATCAGGAATAGTGATACTGCAGCTGAATATGCGGGAAATGAAAGTTACTACAATGCCTTTATCTACCGGAATTACCTGGATATACCGGACCACCAGAAACAGATTCTGAAAAGCCTTCTGAAAATAGAAGAGGCATCAGGGAGTGCTCATTATCCCTATGAAGAAGCAAATGCTTTGATTATGGGATATCTGGACAAGAATATAGAATATTCGGAAGAAGTGGATACCTTTTCAGGAAATTATGATTTTATGCAATGGTTTCTTCAGAGCCAGAAAAAAGGATATTCCGCCCACTATGCAACAGCTGCAGTTCTGATGTACCGGTATCTGGGTATTCCTGCAAGATATGTGGAAGGTTATCTTGTGACACCGGAGGACGTAAAAGGTGTGGAGGCTTATGAACCAATCGAAATTACCGGAGAAAATGCCCATGCCTGGGTAGAAGTCTATCAGGACGGCATTGGCTGGGTACCTATGGAAGCAACACCACCTTATCTGGGCATTATGGAAAGACCGGAATTTTCACAGGCTCCTGCACTTACAGGAGACGGCGGTCAGTCAGATGACTCAGGCAAATCAGAAAAGATAAAAGATGAGGAAAAAGAATTAAAGAAAAAGAAGACAGGCAAAAAGGCAGAAGTACCCGTGAAAAAGATGTTAGTGACTGCCGCAGTAGCTCTGGCTGTCATTTTAATATTATCATTGCTGATCTATGTACTTTATCACAGAAGGAAACTTGCAAATCGTAAAAAGAGTTTCCGTGTAGCTGATAATAGGTTGGCGGTAAAGCATCTCTATGCTTATATTTTATTTTTGCTTCACTATGATAAGACCCCGAAAGCAAAGGGATCTCATTATGGTTATGTAGGAATTCTTTCAGAAAAATATTCTGAAGATTTTGGAGAAAAATTCAGGGAGACACTGGATGTGGTACAGGGAGCAGTTTATGGTGATCTGGATGTTTCAAAGGAGCAGAGGGAAATGGCAGAGCAGCTGAAAGATGAGACATTGCATCTTATTTTGAAAAAGAAAAATTTGTTTAAAAAGATTAAAATGTGGCTGATTGATTTTGTATACTAAAATTTGGAGGAGCTAATCACCCGGACTATTTAATCCCTTTCCAAAAAATATCCTTCAATAATCCGTTTCCTGATGTAAATTTGAGATTAATATGATAAAATAGTTTTGTAATTTAATTTTACATATACAGCATTTATGAAAAAGGGAAAGAGAGGGAAAGGATATGAAAAAAAGACATGGTATGATGTGGACATTGGCGATATTAATGTTTATGATGGTATTGCTGCCGATGAATGTTTTAGCAGAAAGCAAGGTGATTCCCAATGATGAAACAGGTATTCCGGACAAAGCCCTGTATCTGACTATTTTAAGGGAAATGGAGAAAAATGACGATGAAACATTTACAGAGAAGGAAGCTGCTGAAATAACTCAATTGGATACCTACTATATTAAAGATACAAAGCTGAAAATAAGGTCCTTAAAAGGGATAGAAAAACTGAAAAATTTAAGTGGAATAGATTTTTCGAATAACCAGATTACCAGTATTTCAGAATTAAAAACGCTGCGCGGCTTGAGAGATTTGGACGTATCACAAAATCAAATTACATCCCTTTCCGGTATTGAAAGGCTAGTGAAGATTGACTGTCTAGATGTAGCCATGAATAAGTTAAAAAGCCTTTCAGGAGTAGAGCACTTAAGAAAGTTAGCGATGTTTTATGCTGATGCTAATCAGCTGACAAGTATAAGACAGATCAAGCATTTGGTCAACTTAGAATATGTAAGTGTTATGGGAAATAAGCTCACCAGTGTAAATGAAATAAAAAATCTGCCGGGTTTACAATATTTTATGGCTGACGGGAATCGAATAACGAAACTGCCGAATCTTTCAAAGCATACAAATTTTGTTAATCTTGAATTGAAAAACAATCGTCTAAACAAAAAAGAACTGGATAAAAAGGCTCCAATTGCATTTAGAAATAATAACACCTGGTATCAAAACACACTCCGGCTTCAGAAGCTTGTAAAAACCATAAACATTATGAAGCCCTCATCTATTGATAAGATTACAAAGAAAACGAAAAAAATTGCAGGAAAAGCTAATAAAAATGCTACCATAGTGCTCCGGGATCCATCCAGAAAAAGAATCCAGACTGTAAAGTCTGACAGTAAGGGTTATTTCACCTTAAAAAATTTAAAGCTTAAAAAATGGGCAGGAAAGACTTTATCCCTAGAGTCGTTTGTTGTGGATAAAGATTTATCACGGTCACATACACTGAAAGTTGTAAAATTCACAGTTCGAAAATAACAAGTACATATTTAGTTTTCATTAAAAGTGATATATTTGTATCAATATAGTCTTGACAGCCTCGTTATAAAGTGATATATTTGTCATGTAAAGAGATAAATAAATCACTTTTAAGGAGGGATATTAATGAAACAAAATAAGAAGTTTTCGGTTTTAATTTTATTGATGCTTTTACAATTTGCTGCAGTATTTTATGCTTCTGTTTATAACGAAGGAAGGCTTGTAAAGCCAATGGATTTCAGTACCTACCAATTCCAGACGAATGATTTGACAATGATTATCGCGACTGCCTGTTTTGTGATTTATATGTTTTATTTCATATTCAGTATGATAATTAGTTCTTTCAAAGTAAATAAAGTTAATAAGGAGGAAAAAAACAAAACCAGAAGCCTGAATCCGAAATTCGGGTGGTTTGGATTTTTCGGGTTTTTCGGATTTTTTGGAATTATGACGTATATGGAACAGCGGACAGTATGGCCTTTTATGTTCTTTGTCTTTTTCGGTTTTTTTGGCTTTTTTTATGAGGCTAAGCTGAGCAATACACTCATTGATGAGCGTTTTAAGGAGGAGAAAACCAGGGCTGATTTGTCAGCTTTAAAAACAGGATTTTTCATACTCTTTCTTGTGACCTGGTTCATGGGGTTTGTAGGGGATAAATTAAGTACGGATGTGGTTGCAATTGCCTATATCGTTTCCTCTTCTCTTATCATTGCTCTGGTTATATTCCTCTCAAGTTACCTGCTTTATAAATACGACACAGAGGATATAGAGTAATATGGGAGCAGATTTTGTATGCAATTTAAAAAAATACAGGCAGTTAAAAGAAATGACGCAGGAAGAGCTGGCTAATGAGGTGGGAGTACGCCGGGAAACTATAATGCGGTTAGAAAAAGCTCAATATAACCCATCGTTAAAGCTGGCAATCGATATTTCCAGAGTGGTAGGAGCATCTATAGAGGATATATTTATATTTGATTAAGTTTAAAAGCGATATACAGATTATCGCTTAAACACAAGGTTTATCAGCAATAACTCAGGTTTTGCATTTGATTTACTACTATTTTACCACTTACAAAAGAACTTAGATATGACACTATAATTAAAAGCATATGATAAATGTTACAAAACCGCAGATTATAATTCACTAATTAATGATTCATAATCTGCGGTTTTTATTTGCTGTATTTAAGAATATCTATATCTAAAATATCTATGTTAATAATTTATATTTTTGGTATTAATAACATATACAATAATATAGTAGCAAAAGTACAATACCAGAAAACATAAAGTGTAGACACCTAATGAATATAAACAAATATTATTCAATACGTTTGGAAGCAAAGTGTTTACCTTATGATTAATTAGTGGTGTAGCAACTAACAATATAACAAAAGCCATAAATGAAGGGATAGATAAATTTATTAATGTTTGTTTTCTTATTAATGATTTCAGTTGTTTTTTATCTTTTCCTAGATAAGTTAATAGCCTTACTTCCTCTTCCTTATGTTTATTTTCTATAATCTCTTTTAATGAAATAATAGAGAAAAATAAAACAATAAAAATTATACAGATGAAAATTTGTAATACTCCCATCCAATTTTGAATATCTTTATTTAAAAACAAATCTGTGTCTGTAAACATTAGTACACCGAATATGAATGCCATTGCTGAAAACAGCAAACAGCAACAAAAAACAGTATTTATGATAGTGTTACTCTTTGAAGCGGAAGTGATTTTACCAACTAAATAGAGATATTCTTTTTTATACAGCTTTTCATTGCATTCTTTTCTTTTTGAAATTAGCAGTTGAAATAACCAATTATAAAATGAAAATACGTTCAGTAATATTGGTAAAGAAATACTCGGTATTAAAAGAAATACAAAGTCTTCTGATGAAAACACTATTGCGCAAAGCATAAATACAAAACATATAAAACTACTCAAAAATATAAAATACCAAAACTGATAATTATATTTTACAGTTGAACTTTCATTACGCTTTTTCTCTTTCATTAGTTCACATATCTGTAAATCTTTTATACGATATATAATTAAACAAGTGGAAAACGATTCAATGATTATAAAATAAATGACTCCGTGAAATATGCTTTGAATGAATATAATTACTGACATATTTATATTGAGTAAAATCGCAGTCAAATAGCAAATTGGAAAACAAAGTAAACTACTAATAAAAAAACAAATAAGACTAATTCCATTAAATTCTATCACGAACATTTTAATTAAATAATTTTTTTCCATTCCCATAAGTAAATAATTTGCAAATTCTTTAGACCGCTGCGTTAACATAAATTTATTGATATATCCCACAAGCACAATCGAAATCAGAATGATCAGTATGGGGAGAGATACTGTTTGAAAACCAAAATTAATATTACTAATCATCGAAATATAATTGCTGACAGACATAATTGTGAGTAGAATTACTAAAGTAAAAGTATACAATAGATAATCAATCATAGAGCGTTTTGCATTTCTGAGAGCTAATCTAAAGTACATGGTTAGCACCTCCCTCAATTTTAGCTATTGTATCTAATATACGAGTGAAAAAGCACTGCTTAGGTTCTTCTTTTCTTTGAATTACCGTAAGAATCTTACCATCTTGCAAAAATAAAATTCTATCACAATAACTAGCAGATACTGTGTCATGAGTCACTAACAAAATAGTCGCATTATATTTTTGACGAAGCAAACATATGGTATCTAATAACTGCTTTGCAGAAATAGTATCTAAAGCTCCCGTAGGTTCATCTGCCAGAATTATACTAGGATTTACGGCAATAGCTCTTGCACAGGCACAACGCTGACGTTGACCTCCAGACACTTCATAAGGAAACTTTTGCAGCACGTCAAAAATATTCAAAGTGTCCGCTATGCTTTCAATTTTTTCTTTTATTTTCTCTTTAGGGAATGCTTTAATTGTTAGAGCCAATGCAATATTTTCATAAATTGTCAAAGTATCAAGAAGATTATAGTCTTGAAACACAAACCCAAGATTTTCACGCCGGAACTTTGCTAAATTTTTTGGGGAAATTGTTTTCAAGTCTTGCCCATTTATGATAATAGTTCCACTTGTTGGCGTGTCAACAGTAGCTGCCATATTAAGCAATGTTGTTTTCCCTGAACCTGATGCCCCCATGATTCCAACGATACTGCCTTTATGAATTTCAAAATTAACATTATTAATTGCACGAACTTCAGAATCGTTATTTGAGTATATTTTAGTCAAATCAGACACCTTTAGTATAACTTCTGATTGTTTTTTTGACATATATGAAAAACTTCTATCCTTTCCAATCCAGGCATTAATAATTTCATAAAGAACTTGATTTGATTTTTCTTTTATATCTTCCTCTGTAATGTATTCTCCGAGTAATAACTCGTTTAAGGTTATTCCCAGCAAATTACATAAAGGCATAAATAATGATAAATCTGGCATTGACTTACCATTTTCCCATTTGGATATTGCTTTATCTGTAATACCAAATTTTTCTGCTAATTGACTTTGAGTCAGCCCTTTTTGCTTACGGCAATGAGCTATAAATTTCCCGATTTTTACTTGATTCACTGTTATCCCTCCAAATTTTAATGTAATCTACATATCAAATTTAATATAAATACATCACATTTAACACCAACCAAAGGTAGAGTTATCTGTTTGATTATTCACAACTCTATCTTTGGTTGAGTTATAGATGTAATTTGCATTTATAATGATTAAAATTATCTTCTGACTTAGATTATAGCATTTCGCACTTTAGGAAACAATTATTGAAGTCCGCAAATTTTAATGTGCTAAAGCTTATGTATCACTCATATCGTCATATCAAAGATAATTCTTCCCTTTGTGCCCAAGATGTATTAAAATGTATAAGGGAAATACAGAATAATAGAAAGAAAGTAAAATGTAATAAAAATAGAATAGAATTTAATCAGGAGGATTTTATGGAATTATATTATAAGCAGCCCGCTGCCAGGTGGGAAGAAACACTTCCCATCGGCAATGGAAGCCTGGGAGGAATGATCTGGGGGAATATCAGCCAGGAGCTCATAGGTCTAAATGAAGAAACGATATGGTCAGGTTATCAGCATGATAAGAATAATAAAAATGCACTGGAATTTTTACCCGAAGCAAGAAAACTGATATTTGATGGGAAAAATGCAGAAGCACAGCGGTTAGTGGAAGAAAAAATGCTGGCTGAATTTACAGAGAGCTATCTGCCGCTTGGAAATCTGAAAATAGAGTTCTCCCATGGCAGTAATGTAGAAAACTATGTGCGGAGACTGGATATTGACCATGCTTTGGCAAGTGTCGCCTATGATGTTGACGGGGTGAGTTATAGTAGAGAATTTTTTGCTAGTTTTCCGTCCAAAGCAATGTACATACGGCTTTCCAGCAGTGCAAGCGTAATGGGGATTCGGGTATCCATTGAAAGCGATTTAAAACCGGTTTATGAAAGTAAGCCTGGGATGATCCGCATGAATGGAACTTGCCCGGAGCATGTAGACCCAAGTTATGTGGACAGTGAAACACCTGTTATATGGGGAGATCGCGGACAGAAATTTCATGCAGATCTGACCCTGCTGTCAACAGATGGAACACATGAAATCGTATTCGAAGAGGAAAAGACAGTCCTGGCAGTGAATAATGCTTCGGAAATAATAATAGCATTGACCGCAGTCAGGAATCCCGATGTGGTCTCTGAATTTAACAGCTGCGGATATAAAGGGGTTAAAGAAAAGCACGAATTGGACTATGGGAACCTTTACAACAGGGTAGAACTGGATCTGGGCAGTCAACCGGATGTGCCAACCGATATTCGCTTACAGAATATGAAAGATGGAATTGAAGATACGGCGATGTATGCATTATATTTCCAATATGGAAGATATCTGTTAATCAGTTCCTCCAGAGAAGGGGGAATACCGGCGAATCTGCAGGGAATCTGGAACTGGGAATTCCGTGCGCCCTGGAGTTGTAATTTCACCACAAACATCAATGCCCAGATGAACTATTGGCATGCACAGAGCTGCAATCTTGCAGAGTGCCTGGAGCCATACTTCAACTTTGTAAAAGGATTAAGCATTGAGGGGCAGAAAACGGCACAAACACATTTCGGATGCAGAGGATTTACCGTGTCCCACAATACGGACTACTGGATGAACACCAATCCGGTTGGAGTGGCCCATGGAAAAACCGGGGGACAGGAAAACAGTGGGTGTTATTCGTTTTTCCCGCTGGGAGGGGCCTGGATGTGTGAGGAATTCTGGAAGCACTATGAGTATCACCGCAATAAAGAATTTTTGAAGGAAACTGCATATCCGGTTTTGAAACAGGCAGCGCTGTTCTGCGCAGACTGGCTGGTGCCGTATCAGGGTTATTATGTAACCTGTCCGTCCGCTTCTCCGGAAAATGTTTTTCTCGTACCCGGCAAAGAAGGGAAAAAAGCGTCTCTGACCTATGCCTGCACCATGGATATGACGATTATCCGGGAAGTGTTTGGAGATTTTAAAAAGATATGTGCAGAGTTAGAAATAGAAGATGAATTATTGCAGGAAATAGAAGAAAAAGAAGCAAAATTATATCCCTATAAGATCGGCAAATATGGACAGCTCCAGGAGTGGCCTGTTGATTATGAAGAATCTGAGCCGGGGCACCGCCATATATCCCATTTGTATGGAATGTATCCGGCGGAGCTGTTTGAAGAAGAATATCTGAAAGAAGCCTGCCGCAAAACGCTGGACAGAAGGCTGGAAAATGGTGGAGGCCACACAGGATGGAGCTGTGGATGGATCGTTCAGGTATTTGCTGTCATGGGGGATGCCAAAATGAGCTTTGAATATCTGAGAACCCTGCTTACCAGATCTACCTATCCTAATCTCTGGGATATGCATCCGCCATTTCAGATCGACGGTAACTTCGCCGGCAGCGCAGCCATTGCAAATATGCTTGTGCAGGACAGAGGAGGAGAATTGAAGATACTTCCGGCACTTCCGGAGGAATGGAAAGATGGGTGTGTGAAAGGTCTTCGGATCAAAGGTAACAGAACCATTGATATTCGTTGGAAAGATCATGTTTTAGAAAAGTATGAGATTCATGAAGAAGGGTAATTGCCGGAATATTATTAGAGATAGACATAAAGCGAATAAAGGTGTTGTAAATGGAATAAAAAGAGGAAATGCAAGTATCACAGTAAAGACAAGCAGCGGGATGCAGGCAGTTTGTGAAGTTAGAGTCAAATAATGTTATAGTAATTATTTATCTCCAGCCATATTTATGTGGTTGGAGATTTTTTCAAAGTTCAGGCAACGCAGCCCGCTATACATCCTGAATTAGTGGAAAAATACCGCAAAGAAGGGATTGCAGATGCAGAGAATAATTTTCATACGTATATAAAAGCTTTCGTTTACTTCCTTTATTAAGGATGCTATACTATAATAAATTTATCAGTTTTAATAGAAGTGAATGAATATTTGTAACTTTAGAAGAGCAGGAATAATTTGGGTTTAACTGATTAAGGGACGCTTTGCAAGGAGAAATTAATCTTTTTTCACACATATCACACAGAATGGTCGAAACACACTACTGTTCGGATGGAGTACTATGATACAAAAATATAAAAATGCTCCAGAGAGCAGGAGGATACAAAATGCTGAAATCACAGAATCAGAACGATATCGATTATATTCATAATGTATATCGCAACATCGCATTTCTGGGTATCATCTTACATATGGTATATGCATTTATATACATTTATTTTCAAATTGTTCCTGCATTTGCCTATAATATTTTGAGTGTGTTATTTTATACCATATTAGTGATGATTGTCAGTAAACATAAATATGCACTTACTGTGGTTCTGATCCATTTGGAAGCATGTATTTTTGTTATCACACAAACACTGCTGTTTGGATGGGATGCGGGTTTTTACATGTTTTTAATAGCAATGGCGAGTATGGTCTACTTCTGCCCGTTTCGTTCCTCATATACACCTTATATATTTTCATTCATGCATATAGCGACAATGTTTATATTGTACTTTTATTTTATAAGACATAACCCAATGGTTTATTCAGAAAAGACATCTTTATATCTTTACTTTAGCTGCAACAGCATCAGTATGTTTATTATGATACTCTACACAGCATACGTTTCTAAAATAAGTGCATTAGTAAATAAAAAAGAGCTGATTAATGAAAATAGGAATCTGCGTGAACTGGCAGATTATGACCAGCTTACCGGATTATACAGCCGTCGTTATTTAAAAGACTGCTTCAATATCTGTCCTGGCGATAACAGTTATCTGGCAATAGGTGATATTGATAATTTCAAAAGAGTTAACGATACCTACGGGCATATATGCGGCGATTTTATCTTAAAAGAAATGGCTGAGCAGATGCGTTCCCAATTTGATCCGAATGTATTTCTTTGCCGGTGGGGTGGGGAGGAATTTGTACTGGTTTTTTCAGAAGCAGAATACAGTGATCCCAAAAAACAACTGGAATCTTTTTGCCGCTGGATAAGTAATTACCAGTTTCAATATAATGATAGTTCTATTCCGGTCACAATAACATTTGGTGTGACAAAAGGAACTAATAACTTACCGTTGAACGACTGGATCGATCAGGCAGATAACTTATTATATCAGGGAAAGCGGAGTGGAAAAAACAGAGTGATTGCCGATATCAAAAGGAGAACAAATGAAAGAACAAATGAAAGAATACATGAATGAGCCGGAAGTTGCAGAAATTAGTAGTGAGGCTATCAGCAAAACGTATAAAGAGATTCAGGATATCAAGACAGTTGCAAAGCAATATTGTTTATCATCAAAAGAAGTAAAAGCTTTGCTCAGGAAATAACAGCACTGATTTTTATTAAGGTCTGGATTGCATTTTATCCCATGACCGCCCCCTTAATATTGTTGATTACAAACCGGATTTTAGGGAACGTCAAAAATAATATAAGGGGGCGTGAAAATGCGAAACTATGTATAAAAATGTGTGGTGGCTTGTCTAGATCTGCTGCCGGTACGGTGCAAATCTGTGAATTAAAACTTAATAGTCACGGGAGCTTCTGTAAATGAGGAGATAGTAGCAATAGCATCTTTTAGATAAAAAACTTCGGTATTGCCATCATAAGCTGAATACATTTTCTGCAATTCAGGATAGGCGTCAAGCATGTGTTTCCTTGCTTCAACGTTGTCGTCTTCAATAGCAGCAGCTTCCACGCGGATCCATTTACCATCTGCCATTCCACAGATTTCGATTTGCGGATTAGAATGAATCTGTTTTGACACATTTTTAGTTTTTCCGGTTTGGATATACATTTTGTTTTCGAAGATATCCACAGTTCCAAATGGGCGGACTCTTGGTTTATCTCCGTCTATCGTTGCGATATAATAGGTTCCACATTTTTTTAAAAAATCAAATACTTCTTTCATGAATGTTACCTCCTTTTTTTCGATTGACCGTCAGTCATCGTTGCTATATAATGTTACATTAATAGGATATGCTTTTCAAGTACGCATATTTTTATTACATAGTCATAAAAATGTGACTATTGGATAAAGGAGCGGATTTACATGAATGATAAAAGCGTTTTGGCGAACTGCAGAGACTCATACCCGATGTGTCACGAGGTGTCCTTACCCAGCAATTGCGGGAATTAGAAAGAGATAAGCTGATACATAGAGAGGTTTTCAAAGAGGTTCCGCCGAAAGTTGAATATTCCATCACTGAAATCGGCAAGAGCTTCATCCCCGTGATGATAAACATCATGGAGTGGGGGGTATCTTATATTAAAGAAACAACCAACTGCGATATAGATATGTGCGTTGAAAATAATTTTGCATGTTCTAAATGTTATGAAATGTTAAATAATGTGGAATCTATGACGGAAAATCAGGAATAAATCAGTTGTAGACAGACACTGCAGTAAGAGCGCGTATGTTTTTAAAGAAATGAAAATGTAGTAGGAGGATTGCTGTTAATTTTCGGCGGTTCTTCTATTTTTTGATTCTATATATTTTTAGTCATATTTACCCCGAATTCAGGTTACGTAGCCCGCTGCGCGCCCTCCATCCGGGTCAAATCGGCCACAAAGTGTGACGCACAGCTGCCAGAAAGCAAATTAAAATCACGCTCTGGTGCAAAATGGAAGAGTATATAAACTACTCTTCATTTTTAATTATAATCTTTTAAAAAACCTGGTACTTTTCTGCAGAATTCGAATAATTCTTTATCAGAAATATCAGGCGGCATAATTTCCCACAAAAAATCATAATCGTTATCAACTAACTTCCAATGGTAAAGTTCCACCAAAAAAGAAACTCTGCTTGTACCATGTTTAATGTGATTCCTATAGGCTTGCAGATATTCAATCATATGCTCAGTACCTCCCTTATACTATGTAATATATTATATTCTCAAATAAGAATATATTCAAGAATAAGAATATAATTTATGCTAAGTCTATTATTAATTGAAAGGTAGGAATTAGCATGATCGATTTTAAACCATTTTGGGAGACATTGAGAAAATCTGACGAAACATACTATACTTTAACAAATAAGCACAAAATTTCTTTTAGTACCTTAAATAAGCTAAAACACAATAAGGGTATCACTACACAAAAATTGAATGACTTATGCAGAATTTTAAAATGCGATGTGTCAGATATCTGCAGATATGTTCCTTCCGATGAGGATCAGCAACTGTAAAAATAAGTAAAGCAGGAGAGCAGTCATCAATCTGCTCTCCAAATGAAATATATTTAACTAACAATCCGTATGTATAATTTCTTTTATTCCTCCGACTTTTTCAATTCTCAGCACTTTTACTGACTTTTTTGATTTTTCTTCTCTTTCCAGCATAATCCACTCATCATCCATATCGATTAAAACACCCCTGGCGCTGTACATGACGTCTAATAGATACAATCACAACTTGACAATAAAATTATTAGTGGTTATAATAAATATAAAACACAAACATATGTTTGGTAAAAGGACGATTCACATGAGCAAAAAAATGAAACACAAAGATATAAAATTTGAAAATGAGAGTGCAGAGCTGCTGTTCCAGGAAATAGAAAGCCATTATCCATCACTGGATCTTAAGGGGCAGCCACTCTCAGAAGAGCAGGCACTCGCTATGTATTATCATGCAAAAGGTCTTCAAATTCCAGAAATAAACAACAAGCGGTATATTCCAGTCTACAATATAATTGCATGTTAACTCTTTGAGCTACATATTTATGAAAGAAATGGAGATGATAATTTATGACTACCATAAATAATATTCCTTTTGAAAATGAGAATGCAAGACTTCTATTCGAATTAATCCGTATGTTCTTTCCCAACATGGAATTAAACTGGTCTGGGGAAGAACTATCGGAGAGGGAAGCCTTAAAAATGTACCATAAAGCGTGCCGAAGACTGAAAGTAAAAATCGTCCCATATATAAATAGGAAGATAATGGTGTAACAAAATGTATAAGCCCTGGAATCTCAAGATATCCATATGAATCCGGATGTAAAAAGAGTCAAAAATGAGGTGCCCCCAATAAGTTGGTTTTTAGTTCTAACTTATTGGGGGCAGTTCAAAACGGCTCTTTTTTATTATTTTAATCTATAAGGGAAAAATTATCAAATTTGATTTATTGATTGTTAATTCATACTTTAAAGACTACCGGAATAATAGATATTTTATACATAAGTCAAAAAATGTAGACTTTATTTTACAGCCATAAAAAGGAAAAATATGTGTATTTTTTCCACAATTCTTATTATATACCATACGTCAAATAAAGTCTACATTGTTTGATAATTATATCAAATAAATCAATGTAAGAAATATCATGGCCTATTGTTAAGACAAATCACATATATAGAAGGTAGCTTGGAGAATGGAGGATTATGGATAAAAATTGTTGTAATTGTATTTATTCTTCGTATGGTAAAAAGAAAACAAAAAGATGGTTTTGCCATTTAAAATCCTGGTATGTCAAGAAAAAGGATACTTGCTGCTACTTTAAACTCCTTAATTAGTTAAATATAGCATCAACTTTTATAAAACACTTGTATATAACCTGGACAAATAGCCAATAATGATTTACAATATTAACATTAAAAGTAAATTATATTGGAGGAATTAATCATGGCAAGAGGACAAAGAAAATCAATTGACGATCAGATCGCGGTTATAGACGAACAAATTGCAAAAGTTCAGTCTAAAATGGATGCTTTGTTAGATCAGAAAAAAGCACTGGAACAGAAGAAAAGAGAAGAAGCACTGGGTCAGCTTTATGATATGATTCAGGAAAGCGGGAAATCTATCGAAGATATTCTGACATTGATTACTGACTAGTCACCAGCTTGTATAAAAGTAAGATAAGGAATATAGAATCGCAGAGGCGTACATGTAGTATGTCTCTTTTTTATTAATTGAATCTTGTTTTATTGATTTTGACAGAGTGAGTTTGATTTTTATCTTGTAAATGCTTTTATAATTTGATATACTTCATGTTGTTATCGGGTGAGCACCTACCGTATGCGAGGCTATATTCTTGCATACGTTTTTTTGGCTTTTAGGAGATATCGAAGATGTACAGAGATAAAAATAAAACAGAAAACGTAGCATTTTCATTAATCAAGTTTTGCTTGCCACTTATTTTAAGTGGCATTTTACAGCAGCTTTATAATTGGGCAGATGCTTTTATAGTAGGAAATGTAGTTGGAGAAGAGGCACTTGCAGCAATCGGTTCAACCAGTACTGTCATTAATTTTTTTCTAACTGCAATTACGGGATTTACACTTGGTCTTTCCATTTTATTTGCCCAGAAATTTGGTGGTGGGAAAATGGCCCATATATCAAAAATACTTTCGGTATTTTCTGTGGTAATGGGTGGTGCTTTTTTGGTTGTGCCGGTAATAGGGATGATAGGAGCGTACCGGTTACTTCTTTTGATGAATACGACACAGGATACGATTCATATGGCAAAGGATTATCTGCAGATCATCCTGATTGGTATGCCGATTCTAGCTGTATATAACGTTTATTCCTCAGCGCTTCGGGGGATTGGGAATAGCCGTGCGCCCTTTGGGGCTGTTTTGTGTTCTTCAATTGTGAATGTTATTTTAGACATTGTATTTGTAGGTGTTTTTCATTGGGGTGTTGTCGGTGCGGCTGTCGCAACGGTGGTTTCCCAAGCTGTTATGACAATATTTATCATTTTATACAGCGTGAAGAAATACCCCTGTCTGTGCTTCTCTCTCAAGGAATGGTCATTGGATCGTTTTGTTATAAGGGAGGGACTTCATTTTGGCATACCGCCTATGATCCAATCCTGTATAAGTTCCCTTGGAGGTCTCATACTGCAAAATTTCATGAACGGATTCGGAACGCAGACCGTTGCAGCAATAACGACGGCATATCGTGTGGACACAATGATACTTTTGCCAATTATTAATCTTGGATCCGGAATAGCTACCATTGTAGCACAGAATTTTGGAGCTGGAAGAAGAAAACAAATTCCAAAGATTGTATTTGTTGGGACTGCGCTGATGTTATGCGTATCGCTAATGCTGACGTGGCTGGTGGTGGAAACAGGTGGATACTTAATTGCTATGTTTGGAGTAAGTCAGGAGGCAACGGAGATTGGAAAGCAGTTCTTTCGGAGCATTGCTGGTTTTTATGCGGTTTACGGCATTGCAATGTCGATTCGGGGTTATATAGAAGGAATTGGAGATGTACTGTTTTCAAGTATTGCAGGTGGTATTGCATTGATATCACGTATTATATTTTCATATGGCTTTGTCGGACTATGTGGTAATATGATTATTGCATATGCAGAAGCTGGTTCCTGGGGAGTTCTGCTGCTGCTTTATCTGCTGCGCATATTGTGGAAGAAAAAGATAACTAATTATAATATGAAAGGAAGCCAGGCATAATGATTACAAAAATTTATATGGAAAGTTTACCGAAAGATGCAAAAGTAATACGGAAAGCAGTTTTTATGGAAGAACAGGGCTTTAAAAATGAATTTGATGAAATAGATGATGAGGCCGCGCATATTGTAATATACAATGAAAAGGAACTGCCAATTGCAACCTGCCGGGTATTTAGGGATACTCAAATAGATTCTTATTGTATCGGACGCCTGGCGGTTCTTAAAGAATACAGAGGAAAGAATATCGGGGCGTATGTAATAAATGAAGCAGAAAAATATGTCTTTGAAAAAGGGGGGCATAGAGTGGACCTTCATGCACAATGCAGAGTAAGCTCTTTTTATCAAAAACTGGGATTTTCCCAATATGGGGGCGTAGATGATGATGAGGGATGCCCTCATATATGGATGAGAAAACAACTTTAATCTGGCTGAGGACAGTGAATTGCTGCTGCAATCCCACAAGCTTGGCACTCACAATATTTGGCGCTGCAGACTTGTAGTGGTGATTACTGAAATTCACACAGATATTTTCATGAACATTTAGCCGATAATATTTTTTGTATATCGTCAAAGTGTTCTTTACATGTGACGCGGTAATGTATCCACCCACCGTCACCACAAGGATATTTATGATCAATATAATCCTGGGTGTATTTTTGCACATTGGCATATATTGTTTGGAACTGTCCGTTCGATAATCTTATCATAACTGTAAAAGCATTATGTTCAGCAAAAATATTGCATAAGAGTTTTTGTTTCTTTTTGTGAGATATACCCCACCCATAATTATTGCCATATGGGAAAGTAACTTTCTGCACGGTGTCATATGTTTTAGACAGCCACTCATTGAGATTGGCAAATAATATTGCATTCTTACCACAATATTCTGTCATTTCTGCTATTGTGGGTATTTCTTGTTTGTTTAACATCCTTTCGTACATAGAAGTACCTCCCGTGAATCTTGTAGTGTTCTTCCATAAAATAGTCATGAAAACACATCACACAAATGGCTGGAACAGAAGCCATAGTAAATATCATTAACTAATAAAAACAATTACAAAAGCCCATAGGATTATGAAAATGGGCAGAAACCATTCATTTTGTACAGAAGCACAATGTTTGGAAGCGGATTTCATCTTCCCTGGTTTAACAACAAGTCTAAAACACAATAAGCCAACGATTGTTCCAAGTACATTTGCAATCAGGTCATTGATATCTGTGGCTCTGTATAATGTAAATAACTGGCTTATTTCGATGGCAAGTGATAAACCAAAACCAAGCAGTGCTGCATTTTTTATTTGGTTATATGTCTTACTTATGACTGGGCACAGAAATCCTAATGGTATAAAACAAAATATATTCAGTATGAATTCTAAGCCGATACCATTTACGAACGGTATCCAGCTAATATTAGGATGAAAAAATGTTTCCCCCAGATTTGTTAGCCTATTGAATTCGCTTATTGTTGGAATGCCAACTATATTATTTAAAACGATACACAGATAATAATACAATAGAACAGAACCAATTGTAATCTTTATTTTTGGCAACTGTTTGTTTCTTCGAAATATCAAGTACAATAATAACCCGGTTACCCCCAATCCCAACAGATACAAGGGTCTTAAACATAGCAAATCCATTATTGCTTCCATAATACTCAATTGATTTTCCATTATAAATGCCCGCTTTCTTTTTTACTATATTTTACAACATGATTATTAAAAAAAGGTTGATATAAACCTGAGTATTTCTGAAGATTTTCTTACGAATTATCATTTTAGGTACTAATTGTATCCGTTCTTACCGTAATTTCAATAATTTTTGCTTTTGTTGAGTTTTTAAGAAGAACCGACGATAAAGATTAGTTATTAGTTTCCTGGGATTTTACAGATAACTGCTGCCTGGACGAAGAAACTGTGAAGTGTAATTGACAGATTGACAGATTAAGGCAAAAATGTTAAAATAATGTTGCGGGATGTAATAGAAACGTAATAACTATGAAAAAATTGTAACGAAAGAGAGGTATGCGATTATTATGAAAAGACGTATGCTGAAAATTGCAGGCCTTCTTGCCATCAGTGTAATGGCATTTGGTGGAATGAGTCTTGTATCAATGGCTGCGAATACCGGGATGGCTCTTGTAGGAGTAGCTGTACACGTAGAAAATGTACAGACAGACACAACAGAAGCGAAAAAAGCAGTTCCCTATGATAAGATGGTTATCGCTGATTTAGAAAAAAAAGAAGGCGTGAAACCGGAAGAACAGTATGTGAACATCCGTAAATCTGCAAATGCAGAGGATGGGGAAATTCTGGGAAAACTCTATAATCACAGAGCAGGAGTAATTGTAAAAGAAGAAGGCGACTGGTATCTGATTGAGTCAGGTTCTGTAAAAGGCTATGTGAAGAAAGATCTCGTTGTAAGCGGTGAAAAAGCAGCAGAACTGGCCAGAGAATTTGGCTGGGAAGTGGCAGTAATTAATGCAGAGGTATTAAATGTACGTTTGGAGGCTAGTGAAGATGCTGAAGTTGTTGATACAGCTATGGAATCTGAAGCATACTCCGTGATCTCAGATGCTGGGGATTGGGTAAAAGTACAAATGAGTGACGGACGCGAAGGCTATGTTGCTAAGCAGTATGTTACCTGTGAAGTTAGATTTGATGAGGCAGAATCACTGGAAGAGGAGCAGGCCAGACTGGATGGTGAATGGCAGGCATATCAGAAGGCTCAGGAAGATGCAAGGCTGGCAGCAGAAGAAGCAGCCAAAAAAGAGCAGGAGAAGAATCCTGTGACACAGACGGAAGTTGTGAAACCTGAGACAAATGTTCCAGAGACTGAAGCACCAGAAACAAACGCATCCGCAACAGAAACTCCTGAAACAGCTGAAACAAATATCCCGACAACAGAAACTACAGAAACAGCTGCGACAGAAGCATTAGAGACGGAAACAACAGAGACAAATGCACCAGAGACAACTGTACCGGAAACAACTGTACCGGAAACAGAAGCGCCAGAGACAAATGCTCCAGAAACAGAAGCTCCGGAAACAGAAGTACCGGAAACTGCTGAAACGGAAGCGCCGGAGACAGAAACTCCGGTGACAAACACTCCTGAAACAGAAGCACCAGGCAACTCTTCTTCAGATTCATCTAATTCTGGACTGGGAAGCAATATTGCGAACTATGCACTCCAGTTTGTAGGAAACCCATATGTTTGGGGTGGAACTAGTTTGACAAATGGTGCGGATTGTTCAGGATTTGTACAATCTGTAATGGCAAACTTTGGTATTTCTCTTGCACGTGTGGCTGAAGATCAGGCTGCCGGCGGTACGTCTGTATCCCCGGGTAATGAACAGGCAGGCGATCTGGTATTCTATGTTGATGAAAGTGGTTATATTTATCATGTAGCACTTTGCATTGGCGGAGGCCAGGTGGTACATGCAAGTAATCCGACAAGCGGAATTATTGTATCTGGCATGTATTTTGATAGTGTATATGCTATAAAGAGATACATATAAGAAACAATAACAAAAGGAAGGCATCATATCAAAGTTTTGGTATGATGCCTTTTTTAGATCCAGCTAAATCAAACTTGCGAGTACAACAATTCCTAAACCTATCCGATACCATCCAAACACCTTAAAATCATGTTTTTTAATATAGCTCATCAAAAATTTAATAACTGCCAGCGATACGAGAAATGCTACAACCATTCCAACTATTAAAGCCAATATTTCATTTCCCCCAAAATGAAAACCAAATTTTAACATCTTAAGTGCACTTAAACCAAACATAACAGGTACTGCAAGGAAAAATGTAAATTCTGCTGCTGCGATTCTGGATACTCCGATCAGTAATGCACCAACAATGGTAGCACCAGAGCGGGATGTGCCGGGAATTATGGATAATACCTGGAATAATCCGATGAGTAAGGCTGTTTGATAAGTAATATCCGACAGGTGAACAACCTTAGGCAATCTTTTTTTATTCCAGTTTTCCACTAAGATAAATGTAATTCCGTAGAAGATTAAAGCGGCTGCAATCACTATGGGAGTGTGCAGGTGGGCATCGATATAATCATCAAACAGAATGGTTACCACTGCGCCTGGAATACATGCTACTACAACTTTAAACCACATGGAAAAAGTATCTTTAATAATAATTGGCTGCTTTTTATTTTTAAACTGAAACGGAAAC
Source organism: Robinsoniella sp. KNHs210 (assembly GCF_000686105.1). NCBI lineage: Bacteria > Bacillati > Bacillota > Clostridia > Lachnospirales > Lachnospiraceae > Robinsoniella > Robinsoniella sp. KNHs210. Next base: position 167,439 of record NZ_JMLZ01000001.1, on the reverse strand, counting down.
ATTTTTTTCCAGAAAACCATTACAACAGCTAAAATAGCACCTAGCTGTATGACTACGAAAAACATTTCTTTAAAAGATTCACTCATGTTCAGAGAGATAAATTCATCTACCAGGAGCATATGTCCGGTACTGCTGATGGGAAGCCATTCCGTGATGCCTTCTATAATACCGAGAAAAATGATTTTTAGTATTTCTATAAAATCCAGTGTCATTATTTAATATCCTCCTTCTGGAAATAGATGTAGGTGGCAGTAAATCCCAGAATTGACACCAGGGTGATGATGCCACAGAAACCCAAACGGGGTAACCGGTAGCAGCCAGACTTCCCTGCATAAGAAATAGGATGGCTGTCCAGGGATATAATGCACCAAGATCCTGATTTGACAAAGCAGCGTTTCCCATAATGACGGCAGCTGATATGATCAACGGGACAACCAGGCTTTTTGTTTTCTCGGCAAGGAATGTAAAAGGTGTTATAATTAAAAACATCAGTATTGTACTGGACATCATTTTTCCCAGATAAATCAGGGCAATATGAAATTGAAATTCTGCAATACCAAACACGGAATGATACAGGAGCGCCAAGAGAAAAGCAGAACCCCAGGAGAAAAAGGACAAAACTATCATCCAGATAAATAAAATGCAGAACTTACTGGTTAAAAATGATGTTTTTGAAACCGGTATTGGTAATATATTTTTCAAAGTCTTCTCTGTATATTCCCGGCTGAACAGGTAGGAGGCTATAATTATATAGACCAACAGGTTCATTAGAATAATAGTATAGAGCAGCAGACTGTCATAGATATCCGCCAGAGTAAACATTTTTTCAGGGTGTTCGAAATGTGTCTGCAGACATTCCAGCAGCAGCATGCCCGGTGCTGCTAGGGCTCCCAGAATACTGATCAAAAGCATTTTGGAACGTTTAAGCTTTAATATTTCACAGTAAATCAGATCAACCAATTCCGCCACCTCCAATCAAATTTGAAAAATAATCCTCTAGTTTTTCTTCACTAATGTTGACTTTTGTTACAAGTAAGCCATTTTCCACAAACGACCGGTTTATTTCTCCCCGTCTGTTAATACATTCAAAAATCCGGATCGTATGATTATCGCATACGGAATAGTCATTAACAGCATGATGCCGTTCCAGTAACAGAGAAGCAGTATTTACATCAGAAACAATAAATTCCACATATTGGCGGTTTTGCTTGTGCAGTTCTTCCATGGAGACCTCTTCCAGTAAGTGTCCCTCATGCATAACACCAATAATATCAGCTAACTGTTCAATTTCACTTAGAACATGGCTGGAAAGAAATATAGTGGTTCCTTTTTTGCTCAGTTCCAGCAGAAAATTCCGAATCTCATGTATTCCGATTGGATCCAGTCCATTCACCGGTTCGTCCAGGATGAGCAGGCAGGGGTCGTGCATGATTGCGGCAGCAATGCCCAGTCTTTGTTTCATTCCTAATGAATAGTTGGAAAATGGTTTGTTGATTTCTTTTTCAAGTCCAACTAATTTAAGGGCATGCTCTGCGGTGTCTTTGCGGTGCCTTCCCCGCAGGCGCGCCAGCAGATGTAGATTTTCCCGGGCGGTTAAATTATCATAGAATCCGGGAGTTTCGATAATATTTCCGATGTTGCGGTAAGTTTTGCTGGGATTTTTTTTATAATCATTGCCAAACAGCAGGATTTCTCCGGATGTTGGCTGTACCAGATTCAAAAGCATTCGCATGGTTGTAGTTTTTCCGGCGCCGTTTCTGCCAAGTAAACCATAAATTTTGCCCTGGGGTACATGCAGATTTACATTATCCACGAGAAGTTGATTACCAAATTGTTTTGTCAGCCCGATTGTTTGTATCATATAGTTGTTCATTTGTTTGACTCCTTTCTGAAGTTTATTTTACCATCCAAAGCTGACAGGGGCCTTTATCAGATCTTACTTTTTTCTTACTTCATTACGGGATTTCCGTTAGCGCCGGCAGAGTGACTTGAAAGCATGTTCCCAGGGTCTGTGAACTGGTTACATTTATTTCACCATGTAAAGCTTCTGCCAGTTCCTTTGTAATGGCAAGCCCCAGTCCGCTTCCTTTGCCTGAACGGGCATGGTCACCCTTATATAAACGGTCAAAAATGTAGGGTAATTGCTCAGGAGGAATATGGCTGCCGTCATTTATAACTGTAATAAGCACTTTTTCGATACGGGGCTCAACAATTATTGAAATGCAGGTACAATGCCCATGGTGGATTGCATTTTGAATAAGATTATTGATTATACGTTTATATGCCATACTGTCAGTAGATATCAGTAAATCATCATCACTGACCTGGGCCCTGACCTCTATGTTTTCTTTTTCCAAACCAGGAAGCCATTCTATAATTATTTCCCGCGTCAGTTCATTGATGTCTACAGTGTCAAAATGGAATTGCTGCTCTTTTGAATTGAGTTTAAACCATTCAAAAAGCATATCAACATAGGATTTCAAATCATTCGCCTTTCGATATGCCACAGTAATATATTCCTGTTGTTCTGTTTTATTCTCCATCCCATTTTCCAGAGCTTCCAGATAGCCAAGCAATGATGCAAGAGGGGTCCTTACATCATGGGAGAGACTGGTTAAGATCTGTTTTTTTGCTTCATCTACTTTTTTCAGATAGGTAATTCTCTTTTTATTTGTTTCTATAATCTCATTTAGCTCATAGCCGATATCAGACATGATTCCGGAACCTTTGGTAAAAATCTTTTCTTGTTTGCCCTGGGAAACAGCTTGAAGAATGGAAAGCCAGTCTTCCGTCTGTTTCCTAAGACGGCTAATATAAAGAAACTGTCCAAAGCATAAGAGAAGCAAAAGGAAAATCACAAATCCTGTCATAACGAATCACCGCCAAACTTATATCCCACACCCCAGATTGTTAAAATATAAGTCGGCTTTTCAGGGCAGGGTTCTATTTTTTTACGTAATCTGCGGATGTGTACCATAATATTATTATCGTCAAAAGCATATTCATCATCCCAAACTGCGCGGTAAATCTGTTTTTTAGTAAATACCTTGCCCCTGTTGCAGGCGAAGAAATACAAAAGATCAAATTCTTTAGCGGTCAGGTCAATGACAGTGTTGTTTTGGCGCACTTCATGTGCAGCCGGATCAATATGGAGACTGCCAATATCCAATACGGGATCTGCCAGTTCCATGGAAGAATTAAATAAGGTGTACCTTCGTAAAAGTGATTCAACACGGGCAATAAATTCATTATTGCTGAACGGTTTTGTGATGTAGTCATCCGCACCCATACGCAGTCCGGATACTTTGTCTATCTCGCTGTCTTTGGCAGTCAGCATCAGGATAGGTACATGGCTTGTTTTTCTGATTTCAGTCAAAACTTCAAAGCCGCTTTTTTGGGGAAGCATAACATCCAGTACTATCAACTGGTATTCCAAATGTATTGCTTCGGCCAGTCCGCTTTCTCCATCATGGCGGAGCGTTACCTGGTTACCTTCGGCGGTTAAGTTTTTTTCAGTAACAGACACAGATCTTTATCGTCATCAATTATTAGTATTTTGCTATTCATTTTATACTGTCCTCCCTGTAATTTTTCGGAATTTATCAGATTACATCTGATTGATACATGATTGTAATGCCTTTGTATGAATTTTCGAACAGGCTGCTTTTGCTGTTTATTATATTTCGCATGTGGAAAATAAACAAGGTAATAAATAAAAAAATAAAACCGTTTTATCTGAGGCATTTGGAAATAATCATCTTGACTTTTTGACAGGCGCAATGATAAAATAATAATAATCGAGTGGCAGAAGCGTAAATCCAGATTTGGGTTTGCGCTTTTTTGTCGTTGATTTATATTGCAGAATGAAATCCGGAATAAATTCTGCGGAACAGCAGGTTGTGGCAGCTTTCCTGAAAAGTCTCCAAATAAAAATAATGGAGGATAATAATGGAGGAAAAAGTAACAATGAACAAAATGGGTACGGAGCCGGTAAATGGACTGATGATTAAAATGGGAGTTCCCATGATTATATCCATGGTTCTGCAGGCATTGTATAATGTAGTGGACAGCTATTTTGTATCGAATATGAAGGATACGGCTGAAATTACCGGCATGGGGGAATATGCGGTTAATGCACTTACCCTGGCATTCCCCGTTCAGATGCTTATGGTTGCAATTGGTGTAGGCACCGGCGTGGGAATCAATGCGCTGCTGGCAAAGAGCCTTGGGGAGGGGAATCGTAAAAAGGCCAGCCGGATTGCGGGAAATGCAATATTTTTAGGTCTCTGTACCTTTCTTGTTTTTTTGATCTTTGGTTTATTTGGTGTAAATGCCTATCTTCATTCCCAGACGACAGACCCGATTATACTGGAAATGGGGCAATCCTATCTTAGCATTTGTACTATCTGGTCCTTTGGAATCATAATGTACACTATTTATGAAAAACTGCTTCAGGCGACAGGAAGGACGACGCTGACTACCGTGGCTCAGGTAGCAGGGGCACTGGTGAATATTGTTTTAGATCCGATTATGATTTTTGGATATTGGGGATGCCCTGAAATGGGAATTAGCGGAGCCGCATATGCAACCATAATCGGCCAGACAGTATCCTTCCTGATGGATGCTATTTTCCATTATGTATTTAACAAAGATATTGATCCGAGTCCCAGATATATAAAACCCAAGGGTGCAATTATCAACGAAATTTATAAGGTGGGCTTACCGGCAATTATAATGCAGGCCCTGATGTCATTTATGACATATGGTGTAAATATTATCTTTGGAGCAGTTTCCAGTGCGGCAGTTACGGCATATGGTGTCTATTATAAAATCCAGCAATTTGTATTTTTTGCTGCTTTTGGAATGAACAACGCATTAATACCAATTATATCATTTAATTATGGAAAACGGGACCGGAAAAGAGTGGATGAAGGAATTAAATATGGCATGTTATATACGCTGCTGATCATGGTTGTGGGATTGCTGGGGCTTCAGATCTTTGCAAATCCGTTATCCGGTGTATTTTCAGTGGCACCGGAAACACAAAAACTATGTGTGATCGCAGTTCGCATCGTGACCCTTGGATATTTGTTTGCAGGTGCAAATATTGCATATCAGGGGATTTTTCAGGCATTGGGCTGTGGCATTAGATCTTTGATTCTTTCGCTGCTGCGGTTAATAGTAGTTGCGTTACCACTGGCATGGCTGTTCACAAAATTTGCAAATGCCCCGGTACTGATCTGGGTATCTTTCCCGGTTGCAGAAGGTGTTGCCTTATTGGCAGGGATCCTTTTTATGAAACAGATTTCTGATAAACAGCTGAAAGGTCTGCTATAGGGTTTCAAAATAATAGTTGTTGTAAAATTTAATCTCAAAATAAAGGTTATATCTATTCATTTTGTAAATTACATGCTATGATAGGAGATATAAAATCTAAGGAGTATACGACTATCTATATACGTATACAGATGAAGGAGCTGAATAGTATGAGACTGGTAACACGTTCCGACTTTGATGGTTTGGTTTGTGGTGCGCTGCTTAAAGAAGCAGGAATTATTGATCATTGGAAGTTTGCACATCCCAAAGATCTTCAGGATGGTCTGGTGGAAATCAGAGAGGATGACTGCCTTGCCAATGTACCTTATGTAGAGGGGTGTGGGTTGTGGTTTGACCATCATTCCAGTGAATTTGAGAGAAACGAGCTGGAAGGCAAATATAAAGGGGAAAGCCGTATAGCCCCATCTTGTGCAAGAATAATTTATGATTACTATGGAGGGAATGAAAGGTTTTCCCATTTTAATGAGATGATGGAAGCGGTAGATAAGGTGGATTCAGGTAATTTGACAATTGATGAAATCCAGAATCCCAAAGGCTGGATACTAATTGGTTTTCTGATGGATCCAAGGACCGGTTTAGGCCGTTGGAGAAATTTTACTATTTCCAATTATCAATTAATGGAAAAGCTGATCGATGCCTGCCGAACCATGGATACAGAGGAAATTTTAAGTCTGTCAGATGTAAAAGAGAGAATTGAAGTTTATTTTGAACAGACGGCTAAATTCAAAGAAATGATAGAGGCGCATACCAGAGTGGAAAAGGATGTAATTATATCAGATCTGAGAGGTGTGGATCCTATATATACGGGAAATCGTTTCCTAATTTACAGCATGTATCCGCAACAGAATATCTCAGCCTGGATTGTTAATGGAAAAGGCGGTAAAGGGTGCTCAGCTGCAGTTGGCTACAGCATTCTGAACCGTACTTCCGATATCGATGTAGGAAGCCTGATGTTGAAATACGGAGGCGGTGGACATAAAGCGGTAGGAACCTGCCAGTTCAGTGATGACAGCATGGATGAGCTGCTTCCTAAAATGCTGGATGAGTTGGTGAATCATAGAGAAACAGGCTCTAATATTCACAATAGAAAATAAACGGGAATGAGGTTCTCCCCAGGTACAACAATACCTAAACTGCTATTAGCTGATGACTTCTGTTTTAGGACAGAAGTGTCAGCTTTTTTATGTGCAGAAACCTGAATGGCAGAGATGCAATGAGAAAAAAGCCGGCAAATCAATGAAAATTGGGCTTCCGGTTTTTTAAGTTCAGGAGGAAGATATGTTTAAGTGAGTTTGAAAAAGTCAGATTATTTATCCGGCGCAGAGGAAACATCGTTTAAAGTTTCAAAATAGTAATAAAAAAATAAAAATACAGGAGAGAATATTATGTTGACAAGTTTAGCTTTTATTTTTCTATTGGGAATGCTGCTTAGTTCTATTCTTAAAAAACTAAGGCTGCCGGGTTTGCTTGGCATGCTGATTACCGGAATTGTGTTAGGTCCGTATGTACTTAATCTGTTAGATCCCTCTATTTTGAGTATATCCGCAGATCTAAGACAAATTGCCCTGATTATTATTCTGACAAGGGCGGGGTTATCTTTAGATATCAATGATCTGAAGAAAGTGGGGCGTCCTGCGATCCTGATGTGTTTTGTTCCGGCGTGCTGCGAGATTGCGGGAATGATTCTGCTTGCACCGGGGCTTTTGGGAATTTCTGTGCTGGATGCAGCTATTATGGGGTCCGTTGTGGCAGCTGTATCTCCGGCCGTAATTGTTCCGAAAATGCTGATGCTCATGGAGAAAGGTTACGGCAGAGAGAACAGAATACCGCAGCTTATTATGGCTGGAGCTTCTGTGGATGATGTATTTGTTATCGTTTTGTTTACCGCGTTTACCGGGCTTGCACAGGGGGAAAGTATCTCGGCTGCCAGTTTTGCACAGGTACCAGTGTCAATACTTACCGGGATGATTGCCGGTGTTGGTACCGGAATGATACTGGCAGTCCTGTTTGCCAGACTGCATATCAGGGATTCGGGAAAAGTAGTAGTGCTGCTCAGCATTTCTTTTTTAATGGTGGCACTGGAAAATGTGCTAAAGGGAATAATACCGTTCTCAGGTTTGCTGGCTGTTATGAGTATGGGAATTGCACTTCAAAAGAAGCGCCGTGTTGTAGCGGAAAGATTGTCGGTGAAATACTCAAAATTATGGGTGGCGGCGGAGATTCTGCTGTTTGTGCTGGTTGGGGCAAGCGTGGATGTGAGCTATGCACTGGCAGCAGGCGCATCGGCAGTTTTACTGATTTTTGGCGTATTGTTATTTCGAATGGCAGGGGTATTTCTGTGTATGCTGAAAACGAAATTGTCCGGTAAAGAACGGCTGTTTTGTATGATTGCCTACATGCCGAAAGCAACTGTGCAGGCAGCGATTGGAGGCGTACCTCTGGCATTGGAACTGGGATGCGGTAAAATTGTTTTGACTGTTGCAGTGCTCGCTATTTTGATAACGGCGCCCCTTGGAGCCTTTGGCGTTGACGTGGCTTACCGGAAACTGCTCCCCCAGACACATGACGAAATGTAGCTGAGAGTAATTTGTGGAATTAAAAAAGAACCGTGAATGGTTCTTTTTTTAATGATTGTGCATTTATCTTTTAAAATCGTGGTTCATAATAGCAGCAAGAATCTTTCATACTTACATATCCTATCTTCAAGTGACAGAACCATTTCTTTACTTTTTTTATATTTAAGGTGGAATATCGACAATTGCAGCAACACTTACACATAACAAACACTCCTTTAATATTATGTAATTATTCCGATTATTAACACAACACTGCATTTTGAGTCTACACTAAGTAGATATGTAAGAATATTTGGCATAGGATAAAAAATTTCAATAATTTTGTAAATATGAAAAATAATGGCGTATCAAATTATTTAGTTTCTAATTTTATAATAAAACGATAAGGATCTGTCACTACCTCAAAAATCGGTTTCTCCCATCCTTGTTCTTTCCATGCTTCAATTATTTTACCTATTCCACTGCCAGCCCGGTCCCCGATACCAATCTTACTAAACATTTTAAAAATTGTAGGATTTCTTGGGTCACTTACGCCGCCTGAAAGCATTTCCTCTTTTGAAATTAGTAGTCTTCCCGGATTTGAGATGGAAAGAGAATCAACTTTTTTCCTAATAACAACGCCTTGCCGCCCATAATAATCAGCGTGGATTACTGCATTAGCCAAGGATTCATTTAAGGCATTTTTAATTTTCATTTTACTGCTTTCATTTTTGGCTTTATGAACTGCAAAGCCATTATTGTTTTGAGATAAGAGTAATTGTAGAACATTTTGATAAAAATCAAATATATTTCCACTAAAAGTACTATCATCAGAAGTCAATCTATATGACCAGCTTTTATTTTTAGATGCTGTTTCTTCTCTATAATCCAAGAAATAGTTAGGAAATTCTTCCCGGATATATGATTCTTTTCCAAACATAAGTAAACCGGCAACTGTAGGAACATATTTTTCTCTTTTATTTGGTTTTAATGCAGATAAATTAATTAGAAAATCTTTTGTAAGCAGTTTTAAGTAAGCAGATTCTGGAGATTTATTCTGTAAAATACAACGATATCGCTCTATAGTATCTTGAGAGAATACTGATATATCCATTTTTTCAATTATTGCATCATCATATGGCATTTTTCTACCTTCTATCATTTTAATTTCCTCTTTTTTGAAGTTTCCTTTTTGTCTTTTTACCAGATAAAATATAGTCTAGCATATTTAATTTAAAGGATCAATTCAAGAATGTTTCAAGAATTATTCAAAAAAGTTTCAAGATTAAGATAATAGTACGGTTAAGGTAGTTCAACTTTTCGTGTCCACGCTAATATACTAACACCAGATAATCAGAACATTGTTTTTCATGGGGAGTCTCCTCTCTAATAGGCTCTCGGAATCTCTAAGGCTTTATTCATCAGCCTTCTTAGATTCCATCTATTTTTTTTCTCCACCTTTTTTTCAAAAAGGACTTGACATACATCCTCAAAAATGCGGCGCTTTGCATCTCTTATTTATTAAGGTATATCGTTTCGGATGTGTGTTTCATTGAAACCAATTAACATTGGCGGTTATTCCGCCTATCAGGAACGTGTCCTGACTCAACTTCGTAAATATTATCCTGATGCTGCAGACTCTTTGTCTTTATCCACTTGGCAGATTCTTGAAAAATTCTGGAGTCTGGATTTATCTGCTGTTGATATTCTTGTGCAGGATCGTTACTCAAACTTTGAACCTGAGCCAAGACTTCCTTCCGATATGCTCAGATCCATTCTTGCTTCTGTTGCATTTAAATTAACTTCTTACACCCGGTTTGCTTCTGATTTGAAAGAAAATCATCTTCATGCCATCATTTCAGGTTTTACCGTAGGTGACACTCCTGGCACTGGGACTTTCTATGACTTCCATAAATGCCTTTGTTTATCCTCTGACAAGAACCTTTTCCCGTTTATCCTCCTGCCTAAACAAAAGCCTCAAAAACCGAAAGGTAAAGAAGAAAAAGTTGCCCCTGTTGAAAAGGTTACTGTGGAAGATTGATTTATTTCTTCAGTTCCAGACATCTCCTCCTTCTGATATGGCTCCCTGTGCAAAACTTTGGGAAATTTTCAACAGCCTTTTTCTGCAGACCTCTGTGCACAACAACCTTTTGTCACTCAAAGATTTATCTTTAGCAGGCGATGGAACTTCTGTATAGACCGCTGCGCAGAAACGGTAAACTCGTACCTGCAATTGCCTGGATAAGGGCATTCGTGATTGCAAATGTTATCGTATTTACCACCAGCCGGACTGTGACATCGACTGGGATTCCCATTCTGATTCAAAAATGATCTTCCAGTTTTTCTATTCTTAAATCCTGCTTCCAGGCATGACTCTCATGGATTTTTGTACAACTGGTTTTTCATGAAACAAATGCTTCCTGATGCTGTTGTCAGGAAGCTTATTCTCGATTCAGTGCATGATGCCATGCCTTATTATAATTACTGTAAGAGCAATGGTATTATCCAATTCATTGACCTTAATTGGAAGTGTGGAAGACCACCTGTTTATAAAGATGACATCTCTATTAATAGTGATGGTATTCCGTTGTGTGCCTCTGGTCATGCAATAAGTTAGCTGCCGTTGAGCCTAATAAGGGTCGTGTCAAATATAGGTGCCCAAAAATCAGTTTCAAAGGCGGTGCGCCTCACTGTACTTGTGAAAATCCATGTTCTGATGCAAAATATAGCAGAAATGTTCACCTTGTTTTGAAGGACAATCTAAGACTTTTTAATAATCCACCTCGTGACATGTTGAATGGTGATCGGAATATGATGCAAGAACCTTTGCTGAACGCTGTAATAAACGTGAGAAAATAGATTATAAATTAGAAGACGGCAGATACCGTTCATCTAAGATGTGGTACTGCCGCCTGTTTTCCATCATGATGTGTCAACATCTTGATGCATGGACTTTGCCAAAGACTTCCCGACTAAAAGATCTCTTTAAGCAACTTTTCAAGGTTTAGCCGATGTGTGAAGCTTTAGTCGGCTCAAGATTCCGAAAGCCTATTCTATTGTATTAATGCAGAACGGGGCGGCACAGCACCGCCCGTTTATTAACGCTATTTATTCTTACGGTACTTTTAACTTTTTTCCTTGACGGATGACTGTAGTAAACAGCTTACCATTCATCTTTGCCAATGTGTCTGCCGATATTTTATGTTTTCGTGCAATTGCCCAAAGACTGTCGTTTTATCTGCAACGAGTGAAGTGTTTGCTTCATTGATTGTGGGGAAGATGGTATCGAATAGCTTATCCATGTGCCCCTCCGTGACCGACTTGGAGGTAAAAAACCTTGTGTTCATGTTCAGTCACCTCTTTTTTCTTTGTGCCTTTAGTATTCATTGTAGATACCTCTCGAGTTTTTAGATTATTACCAACTGGCCAGTCAGTAATAATCTAAATTTACTTGAGGTATTTTTTGTGTCAATCACTTGACCTATTTAAAGTATACAGGAAGCTTTCTGTTCTAATTGAATATGTAATGATAGAGTGCATTAATCTTATAGAAATGAGGATTTGAAAGGGAACTATGAATATGATTTTGCTATAATAGATAAAGAGTTCTCAGAGGGAATGAAGGAAGCTGCGACGCTGACTGTTATGGAGTCGGCGGCCGCAGTTATTCTGCTTCATATGAGATTATATATTAATATGCCAAAAGAAAAGATATGTTAGATAACAGAGATGATAGGTGTGACATTGTATATACAGCTGAAAATTATTCCATTAATGACTATACATTTGCAAGACGTTTCTCTGTATATTTATCGTCTACATTTTTTACAGACGTACCCCATTTATTGAAACGGGTGAAAAATAATTCATTCAGTTCCTGACGAGGCCAGAAGGTAATAACTTTAAACTCTTCATCGGAAACAGTATTGTCAATGTAATGGTATACTCCACCGGGAATCACAATAAAGTCTCCTTCTTTTACCAAAAGAAGCTGGTTATCAAGGCAGATATAACAACAGCCCGGTTTGCATTTAGCCACATAATAAATCTCAGTTTCTTTGTGAACACCGCCACCAAGTTTTGCGTGGGGGGCGACGGTTCCTTCGTTTACATTGATTGTAGGCTGACCAGCCATTTCATCACCGATCAACATTCGAGAGGAGTATTCAGGACCACATATATAAGGAACTACGTTTTCTGAATTAACAAGTTTCCAATCTGTTTTTTTCTTCATGATTTTTTCTCCTTTTTTATAATATAGGCTCTCGGAATCTCTAAGGCTTTATTCATCAGCCTTATGAGATTCCATTTATATTTTTTCTCCACCTTTTTTTCAAAAAGCACTTGACATTCATCCTCAAAAATGCGGCGCTTTGCGCCTCTTATTTATTAAGGTATATCGTTTCGGCTCGACCGGAACAGACTTTTTGATTTGGAGGTGTGTTTCATTGAAACCAATTAACATTGGCGGTCATTCCGCCTATCAGGAACGTGCCCTGACTCAACTTCGTAAATATTATCCTGATGCTGCAGACTCTTTGTCTTCATCTAGTTGGCAGATTCATGAAAAATTCTGGAGTCTGGATTTATCTGCTGTTGATATTCTTATGCAGGATCGTTACTCAAACTTTGGTCCTGATCCAAGGCTTCCTTCCGATATGCTCAGATCCATTCTTGCTTCTGTTGCATTTAAATTAACTTCTTACACCCGGTTTGCTTCTGATTTGAAAAAAATCATCTTCATGCCATCATTTCAGGTTTTACTGTAGGTGACACTCCTGGCACGGTTACTTTCTATGACTTCCATAAATGCCTTTGGTTATCCTCTGACAAGAACCTTTCCCCGTCTATCCACCTGCCTAAACAAAAGCCTCAAAAACCGAAAGGTAAAGAAGAAAAAGCTGCCCCTGTTGAAATTTACTGTGGAAGATTTATTTCTTCAGTTCCAGAGTTGTCAGGAGGCTTATTCTCGATTCAGCGCATGATGCCATGCCTTATTATAATTACTGTAAGAGCAATGGTATTACCCAATTCATTGACCTTAATTGGAAGTGTGGAAGACCACCTGTTTATAAAGATGACATCTCTATTAATAGAGTGTTGAATTTGGACATCGGAATATAATGCAAGAACCTCTGCTGAACCTGTAATAAACGTGAGAAAATAGATTATAAATTAGAAGATGTCAGATACCGTTCATCTAAGATGTGGTACTGCCGTCTGTTTTCCAGCATGATGTGTCAACATCTTGATGCATGGACTTTGCCAAAGACTTCCCGATTAAAAGATCTCTTTGAGCAAGCCGCTTAATTTCATAAGCAATACCATTATAAACCAAGTCTGACGCAAGGTCTATTAAAATACGTCATTTTTCTTCAGTTATTACTTGTCATATCCATTCTGGATAATATTTACTTTTCAAGGTTCAGCCGATGTGTGAAGCTTTAGTCGGCAGGCTCAAGATTCCGAGAGCCTATTAATTAATCTTCATTGATTTTTACAAGTATTTTGATTTTTTTATTTTCATAATCTGAAATGTGATTCATAACATTTGCTGTTTCATTAAATGGGATGATATGGGTGATCATAGGTTTAAGGTCAACCTTTCCGGTGCTCAGGATATTAAGAACCTCACCTGGCATACCGAATTCTCCCATAACTCCGGAGATAACGAGAGATTTCATTACAACCTCATCAATTTTAAAGTTGAGGACTACTTTTTCATAGAAACCGATGAGCCCTATATGACCTTGGTTTGCAGCGAGGTGAAGTACTTCCTGAATAAGAGAAACATTACCTGAAGTTTCGATAATGGCATCCGCACCGTTACCTTCAGTTTCCCGTAGAACGACCTCCTCCAGTGATTCGGTAACTGTGTTGATGCAGACATCTGCTCCCATGATACGTCCTATTTCTAATTTGCTGTCCTTGCGCCCGCACAGCAGAATTTTATCCGCGCCATAGTATTTGGCTAACGCTACAGATGCCAGACCAATTGCGCCGGTTCCTATTACAAGTACTGTTTTGCCAGGTTGTATTTCTGCCTTTTTAATACCGGCCAGTGCAATGCAGGTAGGTTCAATTAATGCTGCCTCTTTTATGGAAATATTTTCGGGGACTTTGTACAGATGGCGTGCTGGTATGTGCATATATTCAGAAAATGCGCCGTCCCAGCAATTAATCGTACCTAAAGACCTGCTATTAGGACATTTTGACCATTGTTTTTTTTGACAAAATTCGCATGTCCCGCATGTCACACCGCTTTCAGAAATAACGTGGTCACCGGGAGTAAAATTTGTGACATTGTGTCCAACCGACTCAATGATGCCGGACCATTCATGACCAAAACGAATCGGATAGCGGATACTGCCATTTCTGACAAGGGTCATGTCGCCGCTAAGAATTGCAAGATCAGTAGCACAGATGCCTGCATAAGAAACTCGTACCAGTGCTTCATCTGGCTGCAATTGAATTGGGGGGAGTTCCACCATCTCGATTTTGCCGGGTTTTTGAATAATAAAAGATTTCAATATGATTCCTCCTTTCGAATCTTAAAGATCGGATTGACTTTTTTTAGAGATATCTTATAATTAAAAATATAATTGTTTAAAGAAAGGATATTCTTTGTATGAAAAAGATAACTATATATGATATCGCCGCTGAATTAAATATCTCGACCGCGACGGTTAATCGAGCATTAAATAATAAGCCTCAGATTAGTGAAAAAACCCGCGCAATGGTTCTGGCAAAGGCAGAAGAATTAGGGTATTCTATCAATCGGGCTGCCAAATCCCTGGCCCGACATATGATTCGTATTGACTTTATCATCTACAATCGTGTACCTGTATTCCATAATGAAGTAATAGCTGGGGCGTGCAAGGCTTTTAGTGATCTGAGTGATTTTAATGTACAAGGTGAAATTCATGAAATTACCGGTACAGAGTTTTTTTCTCACCAGAATATCCTGGATAAAATACAGGAATTATTTGATAAAAAACACGATGGTTTACTGCTTCTTGCTACCTTTGATACCACCGGATTTCGTGAGGCATTTGAGCGATACAAAAAGGATGGATTCAAGGTGGCTATGGTCAATAGTGATCTGGTGGGAAGCGGCAGAGACTTTGCGGTTCGCCAGAATGATAAATTGGCTGGACGTATGGCTGCGGAATTGCTGTATCGTTTCACCAGTACGGGGCCTGTGGCTGCTTTTTCCGGAAGATCGGATATTGTAGGACATATGCAGTCTATAAGTGGCTTCTGTGAAGAATGTGAACGAAGATCTCTTCCGGTTGCCGCTATATATGAAAACCATGATGATTCGGAATTTGCGGCATACAATACGCTCCGTCTCTTTCGGGAACATCCGGAGGTCACAGGCTTATATGTCAATTCTGCTAACTCAGAGCCTGTTTGCCGTAAAATAGTAGAACTTGGGCTCGGTGGAAAAGTTAAGCTGGTCACATCCGATTTGTTTGATGAAATTCGTACGTATATGAGGCAGGATGTGGTTCAGGCAACGATTTTCCAGGATCCGTTCCGTCAGGGATATCTGGCAGTAGAGAAGATGTATCAATACATTGCTGAAGGGATTGTGCCCGAAGATGTAATATTCATCGAACCTACTGTGATTTTACAAAGTAATATCTGAGTTATTGTGCTTTGATTGTTTTAGGAGGAAACCGTAAAAGGTTCCTCCTATTTTTTTGTCTCTTTCTGTCCGAATGAAGAGAGAAAACTATTAATCCGTCTTTTAATCCGTCTCTTTTCCTTTCTATACATGTATATTTTTACTAATGTAATAGCAATATAACGTAATCGGTTACGTTAAGCTGATGATAACACTTCGTCGTTCGCATGTCAACATTGTTTCTGATTGAAAACGAATTAAATATTAAAAAAAAATGGAAAAAAATGTAAAATAATCGAAAGTATGGAGTGATAACAGTAAATTTGAACAAAAAATAAGGAGAGAAAGATAAATTAGAAAGATAAAATTAGTGACTTTTTATGGTTGAAATTGTAAAAATATTGTGTTAGTATAAAGAAAAAACGTAATCGATTACGTAAGTGCTGTGGAGGTGTCATCATGAAAGTGGAGTTAAATGGAAAAGTTGTCATTGTAACTGGCGGAGGAGGTGCCATGGGCTCGGCTATTTGTCAGCAAATGGCTGCAAATGGAGCGAAAGTTGTTGTGGCTGGCCGTACGAACAGGACGCTGGACGCGGTTGTGGAGAAGATCAAAGAAAAGGGTGGGAAAGCTGCCGCTGTAATCTGTGATGTTTCTGATCGTGAAAGCATTCAAAAAATGGTTGAGACGGTACTTGAGCTATATGGCAGAATCGACTGCTTGGTAAATAATGCTGGTATCAATGGTGATTTGAATATGAGGAGATCAATCCATGAATATGATGATGAACTGTGGCAGCGAATTATAAATGTAGATCTGACTGGTGTCTACTATTGTTCGAAATCGGTAATCAAACAGATGGAAAGACAGGGAACTGGCGGTTCTATTATTAATATTGGCTCTATTGCAGGGTTAACACCACTTCGTCTCCAGTGTGCTTTTACCGCAGCAAAGGCTGCTGTGTTCAATCTGAGCAAAGCTATGGCTTTGGAATTGGCACCGCTAAATATTCGTGTCAACAGTATTGCGCCAGGTTCTATCATGTTTGAAGGAACACGTGAACTATTTTACACAGATAAGGAGCGGGCGGAGGCAATGATATCACATATTCCGATGCGCCGTCCGGGAGAACCGGATGAGATTGCCGCAATGACCTGCTTTCTGGCATCCGATGACGCAAGTTATATGACAGGTTCTGTAGTGACCATAGATGGCGGATGGACTTGTGGATATACTAGGGATTTTTAAGTTTCCAATTTTTTTAAGTTCAAATTACATTATGGAGGAATATGTTATGGGGGCACAGGAAAAAATTGCAAAAATACTTTTTAATGCGAGAATTGCACAGAAAGAACTTGAGATATTTAACCAGGAACAGGTAGACGCCTGTGTGAAAGCTATTGCAAGAGCTGTATATGATAACGCTGAGTATTTTGCAAAGATGGCCATAGATGAGACCAAAATGGGTGTATATGAAGATAAAGTTAAAAAAAATATGGGTAAAGCGAAGTTGATCTGGAACAATCTGAAAACAAAAAAAACGGTAGGTATCGTGGAGAATGATCCGGTTACGGGTATTACTGTATTTGCCAGACCGGTAGGTGTTGTTGGTGCGATTACTCCATGCACAAATCCTATTGTAACGCCTTTGTGTAATGCCATGTTTGCACTTAAAGGAAGAAATTCCATTGTGATTGCACCTCATCCAAGATCAAAAAGATGTACAGCTGAGATCAAACGGATATTTGATGAGGAGTTAGCTAAAGTTGGTGCACCAGAGAATATTTTTCAATATATTGAAGATTGTTCTGTTGAAGACTCAGCAGAACTTATGAAGAATGTAGATATAGTTGTAGCAACTGGCGGCATGGGTATGGTAAAAGCGGCATATTCCTCGGGGAAACCCGCTTATGGTGTGGGGGCGGGTAATGTACAGGGGATCATCGATGTAGATGTTGATATTGCGGCTGCAGTTGCCAATCAGATTGATTCCCGTATGTTCGATAACGGTATTATCTGTTCTGGGGATCAGACATGTATTGCACCAGCATCCAGATATGAAGAGATTATGGACGAATTTGTTAAACAGGGATGCTATTTTATTCGGGATGCAAAACA
Organism: Robinsoniella sp. KNHs210; assembly: GCF_000686105.1. Lineage (NCBI taxonomy): Bacteria > Bacillati > Bacillota > Clostridia > Lachnospirales > Lachnospiraceae > Robinsoniella > Robinsoniella sp. KNHs210. The sequence goes on along the minus strand of NZ_JMLZ01000001.1, from coordinate 149,799 downwards.
GCGCGGGGAATTGGTGAAAGCGGTGTTCCCTGGAGGCACTATGAACAAGAATTTAGTAGGACGTAGTACCACTGAAATTGCAGCGGCAGCAGGCATTGAGATTCCGGAAGATACAAAGGTGATTCTTGTAGAGGCTGAAGGGTATGGAGATGGATATCTTTTATCAAAAGAAAAAATGTGTCCGGTGATGTCTACTTACCAATATGATACTTTCGAGGAGGCAATAGCAATCGCCCAGGCAAATTTAGAAGTGGAGGGACGAGGACACTCAGTAAGCCTTCAGTCCAATAATGAGTCTCATCTGTTATATGCCGGTGAAAAATTAGATGTAGCCCGTGTGCTGGTCAATCAGATTTGTGCTACTACTAACGGCGGATCATTTACTAATTATTTGACACCTACAACAACACTGGGCTGCTGTTCATGGGGGAACAATTCTATTTCTGAGAATTTTGACTACAAATTCCTGATCAATTACATCCGGGTTGCCCGCTGTGTAGAAAGACCGGTTCCAACGGATGAAGAAATATGGGGGTAATGCTATGGATTTGATGGAGTATCAAGCAAGACAACTTTTTGAACTGGCTGGTCTTCCGGTAAAAAAAGGGGTGGTCTCTGATTCTGTGAAAGGGCTTATGGATGCTGTAAAACAAAACCGGGAGATTACGTTCCCGTTGGTGTGTAAGGCACAGGTGCGTGTTGGAGGGCGCGGAAAAGCCGGCGGAATTAAAATAGTGGAAAATATGGAAGAGCTTGAGAGTGCAGCCAGCGAGATTCTTGGTATAGAGATCAAAGGGCATGTGGTTCGTGAACTTTTGGCGGTAGAAAAGGCAGAGATTGAAAAAGAGTGGTATTTGTCCATTATGTTAGACAGGTTGACAAAATGTCCTCTGATTATCTTCAGTTCCGAGGGGGGGATGGATATAGAAGAAGTTTCCCAAAGAACACCGGAAGCAATCTGCAAAATCGCTGTGAATCCGTTGGAAGGAATCACGGAAGGAATTATGGATCGGATGATAAATATAGCCGGAATAACAGAAGGAGCGGTTGGCCAGTTTGTTGATATTTTGAATAAATTGTATGATTTCTTTTTGTCGACAGACTGTTTATTAGCAGAGATTAATCCATTGGTTATTGACAGAACAGGAGAAATTGTTGCTTTGGATGGTAAAGTTAGTATAGATGACAGTGCATTATATCGTCATCCGGAAACGACAGAATTTAAACTGCTTTTGGAAAAGGATGAGAATCCGCTGATAAAAGAGGCTCGTGAAATGGATTTTCTCTATATTCCCTGTGTTGACAAGGGAACCATTGCAGTATCCAGTAATGGATCCGGAATGTTGATGTCTTGCATGGACCGTATCCACGATAATGGAATGGAGGTATATGCCGGATTAGACCTTGGGGGCGGTGCAACCAGTGAAAGAATAAAAGAAGCGGTACGTATTATTTCATCCGGTAACCAGGTGAAAGCTGTATTTATCAATATATTTGGAGGTATTACGCGCTGTGATGAAGTAGCTTTAGGTATACGGTTTGCAAAGGAATCTTATAAAATCGATAAACCAATTATTGTTCGTTTTGAAGGAACCAATAAGGCTGAGGGAATGGAGATCATTGCAGGACTGGAAAGAGTGATTTATGTTGACGGGCTTATTCAGGGAGTAGACGAACTTGTAAAAAGAAAGGATCAGCTGATATGAGTATTTTAATTGATAAAAATACCCGATTAATCGTACAGGGAATTACGGGCCGTGAGGGACGATTTCACACAGAGCAGATGATTCAATACGGGACCAATGTGGTGGCGGGTGTTACTCCTGGTAAAGGCGGTTTAAAAGTGTATGGGGTTCCTGTGTTTAATACAGTAAAAGAAGCTGTAGTGGCCACCGGGGCTAATGCCACTGTTATATTTGTTCCTGCAAAATATACAAAATCAGGGATTATAGAGGCGATTGAATCGGAAATTCCTAATATTTTTACGATTGCAGAGCATGTACCCGTTCATGATATGATGCAGATTTATCATCTGGCGAGAGAAAAGAATGTTCGTGTAGTGGGACCAAATTCCTTTGGTGTTATCTCTCCTGGAAAATCAAAGGCCGGATTTATGGCACATCGAATGTTTACTCCCGGTCCGGTTGGACTCATGTCCCGGTCTGCAACTAATTGCTATGAAACGGTGCTGATGTTGACTAAGGCTGGATTTGGGCAGAGTACATGTGTGGGTGTCGGGGGTGATATGATTCCCGGATCTGCTTTTTGTGATATTCTTCCGTTGTTTGAGGAAGACCCGGAGACTCAAGTGGTCATCATGATTGGTGAGATTGGTGGAAATGAAGAGGAATTAGTAGCCGGGTATCTAAGGAAAAATGGATTAAAGAAACCGATAATCGCGTTGATTGCCGGAAAAAATGCCCCCAAAGGTAGAAGCATGGGACATGCAGGAGCTATTGTGTCCAGTGATGGAACCGGTTCTGCGGAAAGTAAGGAAAAAGCACTTAGGGAGGCTGGCGTTATCATTGCAGAAACAACAAGCCATATCGTGGGTATCGTTGAAAAGTTAATTAATAAAGCGAATAAAAGCGAGGTGTAACAGATGACAAAACAACAGTATTTGGATACGCTTCTTATGATGTATCGAATTAGAGCATTCGAAATGAAGGCTGTCAGTTTATTTGAGGAAAACAAGCTAAGAGGTTCCGTACATCTCTGTGTTGGCGAAGAAGCTGGACCGGCTGCCATGGCTAATTTTATTTCGGACAGTGACTATATTACATCTACCCATCGTGGGCATGGCCACTGTATCGCAAAAGGCGCCAGATTGGACAAAGCTTTGTGTGAACTTATGGGGAAAGAGGATGGATATTGCCATGGTCGTTCCGGTTCTATGCATATCGCTGATTTTGAAAAGGGTAATCTGGGTGCGAATGCCATTGTGGGTGGTGGATATCCGATTGCCACAGGTGCTGCTTTGGGAATAAAGATGCAAAACAAGAACAATGTGGTCGTATGCTGGAGCGGGGATGCGGCAACCAATGAAGGCACTTTCCATGAAGCACTGAATCTGGCCTCTGTGTGGAAACTACCAGTACTTTTTGTGGTGGAAAATAATCTTTATGGTATTTCAGTGCCACAATGGCAGAGCACTTCGGTGAAAGACATCTCAGTTCGTGCAAAAGCCTATGATATGCCAGGGGAAACAGTGGACGGAAATGATGTTGTTGCACTGGCAGAAGTGTTCGAACGTGCGGTGGAATATGTTCGTGGTGGAAATGGACCAATCCTCATTGAGACGAAAACTTATCGCTGGCTTGGACATTGGACGGGTGACCCAACGCCCTATCGTACAAAAGAAGAATTGAAAGAATGGAAACAAAAATGTCCGATCAAACGGCTGCGGGCACATTTGGCCAGTCAGTTTGAATGTGAGGATGAAGAACTGGATGCACTGGAAAAAAGTGCTGCAAAAGAGATGGAAAAAGCAGCTGAAATTGCACTTGCTGCGTCTGAACCAGATCCTGTTTTTGTAATGCGGGATGTTTTTTACGAGGGAGGTGTTGAGTGATGAGTAAAAAATCTTATGCTTCAGCGATTCGTGACACGATTGCACAGGAAATGCGCAGGGATGAAAAGGTATTTGTTATGGGTGAAGATGTGGAGGTTCTTGGCGGTATTTTTGGATGTACCAGAGGCCTTGCGGATGAGTTTAGTGCAGAACGAGTGAGAAATACGCCGATATCAGAGGCTGGATTTGTTGGTGCGGGACTGGGGGCGGCCTGTGTTGGCATGCGTCCAATTGTAGAATTAATGTATTTTGATTTTGCATTGGTGGCAGCTGATCAGATTATTAATCAGTTGGCGAAGACCAGATATATATTTGGCGGAAAAGCAAAGATTCCGATGGTCATCCGTGGGCAGCAGGGGGTTGGACGCGGTAATGCAGCCACTCATTCACAGAGCCTGGAAGTGCTATTTATGCATTTTCCGGGGCTTAAGCTGGCAATGCCTTCCACACCTGATGATGCGGTTGGTTTGCTCCGTACAGCGATTCGTGATGATAATCCAGTTATTTTTATTGAGCATAAGGCTTTGTATGTGGATAAAGGTGACGTGAATGACGACCCGAATTACTGTATTCCTTTTGGTAAAGCTAAAGTTGTGAGAGAGGGCAGCGATGTAACCGTAGTAGCTACTCATACATATGTACAGAAAGCGCTAAGCGTTGCTGAAGAGTTGGAAAAAGAGGGAATTCAAGTGGAAGTGATTGACCCGAGAACCTTGGTGCCGCTGGATATAGATACGATAAGTTCATCTGTGAAAAAGACTGGAAGAGCTGTCATAGTTCATGAAGCACATAAAGTATGCGGTATTGGAGCTGAATTGGCTTCGCAGATTAGCGAGTTCGCATTTGCCTATTTAGATGCACCAGTAGAACGACTTGGCGCTAAATCTTGTCCTTTGCCGTTTAACCTGGGACTTGAAAATGCGGTAGTTCCTCAGGAAAAAGATATTAATGATGCCATCAAGCGGACGTTGTATCTGTAATAGAATGGAGATGGAAACATGGCACACAGAATCATTATGCCGAAGCAAGGGCTTCAGATGACGAAAGGCACAATCACTCAATGGCTGAAAAATGAGGGGGAGTTTGTCAAAGAAGGAGACCCTTTGTTTGAGATGGAGACAGATAAACTGACCATTACCATTGATGCGGCAGTTTCCGGTACCCTTCTGAAGATTCTCCGGGAAGAAGGCGATACGGTTCCGATCACGGATATCATTGCCATAGTGGGAGAACCGGGTGAGGATATTAAAAGTTTATTGAAAGAATTCGATTCTTCTGCTGCGAAGGAAGAATTTGTCGGTGAAGACATTCGGCCGACAGCAGTTGCGGATAAAAATGTTAGAAAGAGAATATTTGCTACTCCGAGAGCAAAAAAGAGGGCTTCTGAAAGACAAATTTTCATTGAAAACGTTAAAGGTACAGGTCCGGATGGGCTTATCAATGAAAAAGATGTTCTGACTTTTAAAGTAAATGAATTCAGGGCGACACCTGTGGCCAGAAAGCTCGCAGAAATGAATGGTATAGTACTTTCTTCTGTAGATGGCAGCGGTGTAAACGGGAAAATTATGAAGTCGGACGTAGTGATGTGCTGTGCTGGAGGGAATGGTGCTGAAATATCAAATATTTCCTCTGATCATAAAGAAACGGTAACTACCATTCCGTTTATTGGAATGAGAAAGGCAATAGCGACGAATATGATGGCAAGCCTTCACACGATGGCTCAGGCAAATCACCGTATGAAAGTTGATATGACCGAAAGTGTCCGACTCAGAGAAAGACTGAAGGGGGCCGGTAAAAAAGTATCCTATACCGATATTTTGATTCGAGTAGTTTCCAATGCACTGCTTAAGTATCCAAAAATGAATGCATGCGTAGAAAGTGATAAGATCGTTTGCAGGCATTATGTGAATATAGGGATAGCGGTGGCGCTGGAAAATGGATTGCTTGTTCCGAATATCAAAGACGCTCATACGATGAGTGTGGTACAGATCCATGAAGCAGCAGCGGTTTTGGCAGATAAGGCAAGAGTCGGAAAACTTGTAAGGGACGAGTATTCCAATGGGACATTTACTATAACGAATTTAGGTATGTATGAAGTGGATGAATTTACTCCTATTATTAATCCGCCGGAAGTGGGGATTTTAGGTGTGGGAGCTATCGTGGATACCCCTTGTGCGGTAGATGGAAAGGTGGAGATACGTCCGGTGATGATGCTTTCTCTGACATATGACCATAGAGTGATTGACGGAGCACCTGCTGCAGAATTTTTGCAATATATTAAAATTCTATTGCAAAATCCTTATTTGATGCTGTAAGTGAGGAGGAATAATATAGATGGAAAATCAATTTCAGGTAGCTGTAGTTGGTGGAGGGCCGGGGGGATATGTGGCGGCCATAGCCAGTGCACAACTTGGCATGAAGACTGTTTTGATTGAACAGGGTTCTTTGGGAGGTACTTGCCTTAATGAAGGGTGTATCCCTACAAAAAGTTTGCTGCATTCAGCTGAAGTGTATAGTCTTGCTAAAGAAGCGGAGAAATTCGGCATAGAGGTACAACAGGTTACTTTCGACTATAAAAAAGTCTGGGAGAGGAAGAACGCAGTAGTCAACCGCCTGGTCGGAGGAGTTGAAGGTTTGGTGAGGGGGAATAGAGTTACCTTCATTCGGGGCAGGGGATTTTTTAGAGATAAGAATACGATAGAAGTGCTTGGAGAGCAAGTACAGAAAGTTACTTTTGATAAGGCGATTATTGCAACTGGGTCTTACCCGGCTAAAATACCGCTTCCTGGAGTTGACCTTCCGGGGGTCATGGATAGCGGAAGTTTTTTAGCTATGGATAAGTTGCCAAAATCGGTGGTGATTATTGGCGGCGGTGTAATAGGTATTGAATTCGCCACTATGTTGAATGCATTTGGAGAGGATGTCTCAATTGTTGAGATGATGCCGGAAATTCTGGCAGGTGTCGATGGAGAAATTGCTGCATCCATGCGTGATATTTTGACGAGAAAAGGAGTTCGTTTTCATTTAGATGCCAAGGTTACCCATATTAAAAAGCATAGTGATCTTAGCGTTTTTTATGTACAGAACGGAAAAGAGGAAGCGGAGAAAGGTGAGATTGTGATTCTTTGTACAGGCAGAAATCCAATGAGTGCAAATCTTGGTCTGGAACAGTTGGGTATGAAAATGGAACGAGGATTTGTCTTGGTGGATGAGAATTGCTGTACCAATATCCCTAATATGTATGCTGTCGGTGATGTGAATGGAAAGGTTATGCTGGCTCACGCTGCATCTCATCAAGCTATGGTGGCAGCATATAATTGCCTGGGCGGTACTATGAAGAGAGCAGATTTTTCTCTGATTCCATCCTGTGTATACACTACGCCGGAGATAGCCAGTGTTGGTTTGACAGAGGAGATGGCAAAAGCTAAAGGATATAGTGTAAAGGTGGGTAAATTTGATGCTGTGGGAAACGGTAAATCTATGGTAATTGGAGATACGAGAGGTTTTGCAAAGTTAATCTCGGATACTGAGACAGGAGAAATTTTAGGAATGCAGCTGTTCTGCAGAAATGCCACAGATATGATTGGAGAGGGTGTTGCTGCAATGAAGCTGGAATGTACAATTCAAGAAATCGCAGATGCCGTTCATCCGCACCCAACTGTAAATGAAATGATTATGGAGGCGGCGCATATGTCAGAGGGGTATTGTGCCCATAGTGTGAAACGAGGCTGAGTATGAACTTTGAATTGGGGTACGGAAAATCCGGAATACCTGTAGAGATACAGGATGATAATTTTCTTGGACTAATAGTGCCAAATACTGTGAATGTTCCGGCTGGAGGAAGAGCAGAAGTAAAACGAAGCCTGGAACAGCCGATAGGAGCTGAGCGCCTGTCCAGGATTGTTAATCAGGGAGAGCGGGTAGTGATTGTGACCAGCGATATTACCCGACCGGTACCCAGCTGGGATGTCTGCCCTCCTATTATTGAAGAACTGGAGCTGGCAGGTGTACCCGATGAGAATATTACCATCGTATTTGCAGTGGGTTCCCATCGGCATCATTCTACTGAAGAGATGATAAGGTTGGTGGGGCAAGATATTTTCAAACGTATTCAATGTATTGATAGTGACAACACAGATTTTGTTCATGTGGGTGTCTCCCGTGCCGGAACTTCATATGACGTGTTCTCGGTGGTAGCTAATGCGGACAGGGTTATCTGTGTGGGAAATATTGAATTTCATTATTTTGCTGGCTATTCAGGCGGCGCTAAGGCAATAATGCCAGGCGTTTGCACCAGATCGGCAATTCAGTCAAACCATTCCATGATGGTGGAACAAAATGCTGCAGCCGGTATTCTGGAATCCAATCCAGTGCGCGAAGACATTGATGAAGTTGGTGAGCATCAGCGTATTGATTACATTGTGAATGTGGTTTTGGATGAGCACAAAAAGATTTTAAAAAGTTATGCCGGACATTATATTGAAGCCCATCGTGCTGGCTGCGCATTTCTGGATTATTTATACAAAGTGCCAATAATGGAGAAGGCGGATATTGTTGTGGTCTCTGTAGGCGGTTATCCGAAAGATATCAATCTGTATCAGGCCCAGAAAGGATTGGATAATGCGAAGTATGCCGTGAAAGATGGGGGCGTTATCATTGTATGTGCATCCTGCGCAGAAGGTTTTGGGGAGAACTGTTTTGAGAGATGGATGAAAGAAATGATGCCAGCCGAAAGGGTTGAAGAGATTAAAAGAAATTTTCAGCTTGGCGGACATAAAGCTGCAGCAATAGCTATGGTGTTGCAAAAGGCGGATATTTTTCTTGTTAGTGATCTGCCGGAGGAACTTGTGAAAAGTATCCATTTGAATCCATGCAACGATACAGTAGATGCCTTGGAACGCGCTTATAAGAAATGTGGGGAAGGTGCAAAAGTGCTTATTATGCCTTATGGAGGCTCTACGCTGCCATGTATGAGAAAGAACCTTCGCTGATAAGCTCACCGTCATATATAATTCGAAAAGATCGAAGGACAGAAGGGTGCGTTAAATATTACTCGGTGCTTTTGGGAATGTCAAAGAGCAGCAGATTAATTTGTTGGAGCAATAAAATGTAATGCTTGAATGCCAGGAAAAATAATAAAATGCGGAGGGCAATTATGAGCGAGTTTGCACAAAAGATATCTTCTTTCCATGTTCCCGATGGTATGATAGGGATAGCTTTCCTTGGGCAGGCGGGATTTATTTTGAAAACTACAGAAAATAAATTAATTGCAATTGATCCTTATTTGTCAGACTGTTGTGAACGTTATTTTGGGTTTAAACGTCTGATGCCCCATATTTTGGGAGCCAGCGAACTTATTTTCGACCAAATTATTGTATCGCATGCCCATTATGATCATTTTGATCCGGACAGCATACCGGTGCTTATGTCAAATGGTCATACGGAGCTGATTGGGGCAAAGGACATAAAGCTGGAATGTGAGCGGCTTGGAATTTACAAAAATGTAACATATCTTACTTTGGACAAAACACTGGTGCGTTCAGGTGTGAAAGTGACCGGAGTACGATGCGATCATGGAGAACTGGCGAAGGATGCATTGGGGCTTCTGATTGAAATGGAGAGGAAACGGATATATGTTACGGGTGATACTTCTTATCGTCCGGATATTCTGGAAAACAAATCGCTGCAGGGTACTGATTTGTTGATTCTTCCTATCAATGGAGCTTTCGGTAATTTGAATGAAGAAGAAGCGGTACAAGTGATAAAAAAACTCAGACCTGTCCTTACTGTTCCGTGCCATTACTGGAATTTTGCGGAACATGGCGGAAATCCGGGCGTCTTTCAGGAAAAAATGAAGGAAATTGTACCGGAAATTAGTTATCAGCTGATGAGACAGGGTGAAATGATGCTTTTGTAATGAGTACATAGATGTCATAAGTTGCAGTGTTTTCAAATACCTACGCAAAGGAGAATTTTATATGTTGGAACAATACAAATGTAAGGAAGAAAGTTATATAAATGTATTTCTACGTCATAAACCGGAACCGGTGTATTGCTATCGTAGCGGACTTACGGTATATGAGGAACGTTTATTAAATGGAGCACTTGTTTCAGGAGGATGGAATGCAGCAGGGTATCCGTTGAATGTTCTTTCGAATATGGCGACACATATAGACAACCAGCCGTTTGTTGAACCTTCTTCATTTCATATAGAGTTGGATGGAGAGAGTGTAGATTTTTTTCTTGAAGAAAAAGAATTTCAGGTGATTGAGAGAGAAGATGGTTGTAAGGAAGCGGTTTTGGGCCTGAAGAGTTCTGTCAAGCCAGTGGAAATTTCGGTTCATACTCTGCTGGATGGGACTGGAATGATTATGCGTTGGCTGGAGGTGACAAATCTTTCAGACCGTGATATGGCATTATCACGTTTATCTATTTTTAGCGGCGCGCTGGAACAGATGAAAAATTTCAAGGTCATAGATCCGAATGTTTATCCGGAAGATATTTATGAGATTAGCTATTTCGACAATACTTCCTGGGGGTTTGAAGGGAAATTGGTCTGGAAGCCACTGCCTTTTGAAAAGACAACTATTGGAGGGCGGTTTGGACGTCAGCGTTATCGTCATCCGGCATTTTTTCTTAGAAATAAATTAAATGGTCAGATGTTCTTCGGACAGCTTGGCTGGAGTGCCGGCTATGATATTTCTTTTGATTACATTGCTGAACATGAAAGTGCTGATGCTTCTCTGGGGATTGAAATTTCTATCATGGATCATCATCCGCTGTACTTGATGGCACCGGGTGAGACCTTTGTTTCTCCGAGAGTGCATTTGGGCGTTGTTTTTGGCGGATTGGACGATGCTGTGAATGAAACATATGATCATATCCGCCGATCGGTACTGCAAGTGCCGGAAGCAACTGCCGATGAATGTTTGATAACTTCGGGGCTTGGACCAGAACATAATATGACTTTGGAAGAAAGCAAATGTTTTGCCAGGCAGATGGCAGAATTAGGAGCTGAGATATTCACTGTAGATGCTGGCTGGTATTGTCCTCCGGGAAAAGAAACGGAATGGTGGTCACGTGTCGGGGATTGGTATTATGATTCGGAGCGCTATCCGGGCGGAATCGGGGAATTGAGGGAATATGTGCATAGCCTGGGTATGAAGTTTGGAATGTGGATGGAGGTGGAAAGGCTGGGAAAAAAATCGGCCTGTTTTGCCAAACATCCAGAGTGGTGTACGAATTTGCCTTTCAGGACGGACTCTATTGGTTTTTTAGATTTTACCAATCCGGAAGCAGCTGCGTGGGCAGAAGACGAAATTGCACGTGTAATTCGCGAATACAAACTGGACTTGTTTCGTGTTGATTACAATGTAGGGTCGGAAGCGTACTTCTATTATAAGAAAAAAACTCGTATGGAATTTTGTTCTATTAAACACTATCAGGCGATCTATGACATGTATGAGCGGCTTAAAAAGCAGTTCCCAAAGGTGATTTTTGAAAACTGTGCAGGCGGCGGTGGCCGTACTGATCTGGGAATGCTGCGTGGATTTAACCATACATGGGTATCCGACTGGCAGAGAGCACCCCGTTCTCTGTATATTACATCGGGAATGACTACGGTGCTTCCACCGGAAAGAATAGACCGTCTTGTGGCGGGTATGGAATGCCATGTATACGGTTCTCTGGATTTTCAAATGCGAAATGCCATGTTTGGGCATATGACATTGAATGCATTTTCGCCAGTTAGTGCTGCATTTAATGATCAACAACTGACATTTATCAAACACAGTGTTGATATTTATAAGGATTTTATAAGAACGTTTCTTACGGAATCCAGAATGTATCATCACGATGCGGAATCCATGAAGTCCCATGGGCAAGGGTATTGTGGTCTGGAACTGGTTTCCAGCGATAAGAACAAGGCCGTTATCGGAGTGTTTTGTCTGCCGGGACAAAAGAATTTGCCGGTAACCATAGTGCCGCGTGGATTGAATGCGACGAAGAATTATATTGTGACTTATGATAATACAGGGGGGCGGTTCACGATAAGTGGCTGGGAGCTTGTAAATCATGGTATAACCACGCTGCCCCTTTCTGCTTTGACCAGTGAGCTGATTATGTTAGAGGCTGCTTCGGAAAACTGTTAAGTCGGTTTTATGAAGAAAAATGGCAATGCGAGTGATTGGAGAAAACGAAGATGAAGATCATAAAAAGCACATTTGGAATTACCATGGAAGGCAAAACAGTTACTGCCTACCGAATGGAAAACCTGGCAGAAGCAAGTGTGGTAGTTCTTGACTATGGTGCAACAGTGCAGTCGGTATGCGTGCCTGACCAAAATGGATGTATGACGGATGTAGTGCTGGGATATGATACTGTGGCTGAATATGAACAGCAGGATGGTTACCTTGGGGCAACTATTGGACGTATGTGTAACCGGGTAGGTAAGGGGGTTTTTTCCCTTGATGGAGTCACTTATCATCTGGAGGTGAATTGTGGTCAAAACCATTCCCATGGAGGATTGCGGGCTTTGATAAAAGGATGTGGGAAGCACGAATTCTGGATGAGGCTTTGGAATTGAGTTTGTTTTCACCTGATGGAGAAGAGGGATATCCAGGGAACTTAGCTGTAAAAGTATTGTTTCGTTTTTCGGAAGATAATCATCTGGTGATATCTTATGAGGCAGTATCGGATAAGAGTACTATAATTAATTTTACAAATCATAGTTATTATAATCTGAACGGAGATCGTTCTGCGATGGGACATGAATTGCAGATTTTTGCAGAACGATTTCTTGAGACAGATGCAGAAGGATTACCTACTGGAAGGTATCTTGATGTAGAAAGTACCCCTTTTGATTTCCGTAAATCGAAAATTGTGGCCGATAACATCTGTCGGCAGCATTCTCAATTAACGACTGGAAATGGATATGATCATACCTATGTTCTTTCCGGTAGAAAGGCAGCGGTGCTTTTGGGGCCTGAAAGCGGGATTTATTTGGCTGTAAGTACAGATCTTCCGGGATTACAGCTGTATACCGCGAACTATCTGACGAAAAGAACTGGAAAGAATGGTTCGGTTATGAAAGCTCGAGATGCTATATGTCTGGAAACGCAATTGTTTCCGGATGGAATGGCGCATTATGGTTTTCCGTCTCCGGTTCTCCCTGGCAATAAACTAGTACACTTTGAATCAGAATATGTTTTTGGAGTGAAAATATAAACGGAAGTTGTAGCTAATCGTCTTAAGATCAAAGCCAGCGATAGAATTCGTAATACATAAAATAGGGAGAAGAAAAATGGGAAAGGTTGTAGTGTTTGGCAGTTTTGTGGTGGATTTAATGGCGCGAAGCCCGCGTCTGCCGATTGATAGTGAAACGGTAAGGGGGTCCTTGTTTAAGATGGGGCCTGGAGGCAAAGGGTTCAACCAGTGTGTTGCTGCCCATAAAGCGGGGGCTGATGTGATAATGGTGACCAAACTTGGGAGAGACAGTTTTGCTGATGTTGCTCTTGACGTGATGAAAGAATGGGGGATGCCTCAGGACTGTTTGATGTTTTCGGACAGTGTAGAAACGGGGATTGCATTGATACTTGTGGATGAGAAGACAAGCCATAATGAAATTGTTATTGTGCCGGGAGCGTGTGATACGATTACACCCGAAGAAGTTGCGAATATGAAAGAAGTAATTCGGGAAGCAGAGTACGTATTGCTTCAACTGGAGGTTAATCAGGATGCTAATGAGATGATTGCGGAAATGGCCTGTGAATATGGCTGTAAAGTGATTGTAAATACTGCGCCTTATACTCCGGTTACGGATGAGTTTTTGTCAAAAGTATATATGGTCACTCCAAATGAAGTGGAAGCCAAAGAGATTACAGGGATACATGTTGTGGATTTGGAGTCGGCGAAAAAGGCTGCAGAGTATTTCTACAAAAGAGGGGTTCAGGTAGTGGCGATTACGCTTGGCTCCCAGGGAGTATTTGTTTCTTGTGACGGAAAAGAAAAAATTATTCCGGCATTTGAAGTTAATGCAATTGATACGACCGGGGCTGGAGATGCATTTAACGGTGGTTTACTAGCTGCACTTTCCAAAGGAAATGATATCTGGGAGGGGGTGAGATTTGCCAATGCTTTAGCGGCGCTTTCGGTACAGCGTCTTGGGACTACACCGGCGATGCCAACGATGGAAGAGATTGAACTTTTTTTGGGCGAACATGGTGAAAGACTCAGCCCGGTAGCGCATTGAAAGGCAGATATTTTATTTGAATCCAAAAGAGTTAAGGAAAGAGCAGGTTGTCAGACGAATTGAGGTGATACTATTGATTAAATAAAAAAACAGTAGTAATAAAAGGTTTGGTTTTGCGGGAAGATGTCGTTTGGGGTATTCAAAAGAATACGCTGATAATGAACTAAAAAAGAAAGAGGGTAAAAAAATGAAAAAGAAGGAAAAGAAACTGGTAGCATTATTAATGGCAGCTGCAATGTCACTTTCTATGATCGCATGCGGTGGTAAGACAGAAACCAAAGACACCAAAGATACAAAAACAGATGTATCTACAGATACAGCAGCTAAGAATGATGAAACATCAGATACAGCAGCAAAAAATGATGATGCGACCGATACAGAGCCTGCTGGTGGAGTGGTGACGCTAGAATTTTGGAATCCTGGTACAGAGGGGTTGACTGCTGAGGAAAATTATCTGGTAAGAAATATTGAGGATTTCAATAAAGAATATGCGGGGAAGATTCAGATTAATATTACACAGATTGGCGGTGAGTCTGATAATCAGTCTCAGAAGTATCAGATGGCAGCAAGTGCAGACAGGCTTCCGGATCTCATGATTATGAATGCGGATAAGTATCTGCGTCAGTATATTGAAGGTGGCGATATCGCCAATATGTCGGATTATCTTGGGGATAAAGAATTTACTTCTAGATTTACGGATTCGGCTTTGGAATTGCAGGGAAATGCATGTTATTCTGAGAAGGAGTTGTATGCGATTGCAAATGAAACAGAAATTCAAGGGTGGTATTATAATTCTGCACTTTTTGAAAAGTATGGTTTGAAAATACCAGAGACTTTTGATGAACTGCTTAATTGTGTAAAAGTGTTTAAGGAAAACGGCATCACTCCTATTGCACATGGCGGTTTGGAGCAGTGGCCATTGTGGGGATACTGGGCTTGGTACTCGAGACTGGGTTTTACGCAAGAAGAAAATTATTGGAATGATTTTGCGGATGGAAGTTTGAAGCTTGCGGATTGTGAATCTTTGAGAAAAGTATTTGACTACATGGTAAAACTGCAGCAGGCAGGTGCTTACCCGGACAATGTGACAACCATAAACAATACCCAGGCTCAGGAAACTTTTTTGGCTGGAGATGCGGCGATATATTGCGGCGGAAGCTGGATGGTTGGCGATATGGATGAAAGTGAGATTGCAGAAAATATCGTATTTAACTGGGGACCGGAATTTGAGGACGGCGTTTTGGATGCCAAATGTGGTATGCGTCCATATTCGTGGTGTATCACTTTTGGAGCTAGTTTGGATAAGGATCCGGCAAGGAAAGAAGCGGCTGCAACATTTATTAAATGGATTACCAGTGAAGATCGGGTTAAGATTGAACTTGAGGAATATGGCCACATACCAGCGGTTTCGGTAGATACTACATCCTTATCTGCAATTGGACCGGTTGGAAACCTAACGGTTGAAGTAGCAACGGATAACAGTGTTATTTCTGTTATTGATCCAAATAGCTGGTGCTCACTAGACGGTTCTACCACTGTAATCTGGAATGCGATGACTTCAATTATTTCGGGAACCATTGGGACGGATGAGGCTCTTTCTCAGCTTCAGGATTGGGTTGACAGGCAGTAAATATGGAAATGAAAACGTGTGAGTAGTTATCGGGATGGTTAAAGAAAAGTCGAAGAAATTTTCTTTGGCCATCCTTAATTAGAAAGGTGGGTGGTTTTATATGCATCATCTTTATTCAAAGAAAAAATTTCTGGGCTTTGTCTTTCCAATGCTCTTTATGTATACGGCGTTATTTATGCTGCCGCTGGTTTTGGCTTTCATTTATAGTTTTACTACTTATAATGGTATTGGAGAGGCAGTATGGAATAATTTTAAAAACTATAAATTGTTGTTGACGGATAAATTAATGTTTACTTCCATTACAAATACTTTGAAGATGGCGGCAGTAAATTTGGTTCTGACTATACCAATCTCTTTTTTTCTTGCACTTGTTTTGCAAAAGACCTGCCGTAAGAATACGACGTATAAGACGATTTTGTTTGCACCTTATGTCATTCCGGGGGCAATCTCGGGTCTTATCTGGTTATTTATCCTAGATCCGTCTGCTGGACTGATTAACAATGTTTTAAGAGCTATTGGTTTGGATTCTATGGCTATGCAGTGGATTGGCGGTATTAAATTGAGCCCCTATTCTATAGCGATTGTATGTACATGGGGAGGCATAGGCTTTTACATGGTTTTGTGGCAGTTGGGTTTAAAGAACCTTCCTGGAGAAGTGCTGGAGGCCAGTTTGATTGACGGCTGTACGAAGTGGCAGCAGATTACGAAGGTGATGATTCCCATGCTGCATGATACGATTTTCTCCATTGCAATCTTCATTCTGACTGGGGCTTTGAAAATTTATGATTATGTATATATCTTGACTGGCGGAGGTCCCAACCACTCTTCAGAATCTATTGTGTCTTACATGTATTCTACGACATTTACAGATCGTATGGTTGGTTATGGTATGTCTATTGCGGTTGTAGAATTTACAATTGCAATTGCGGTGACATTGCTTATGCAGTATCTGTCAAGACGGAAAAGTGTTGAGCTTTAGGAGGATAGAAAACTATGGCGAATATAACGATGGCGGAACACAAATCGAAAAAAACAAAGCGTGTGCACAAGCCAGGGCATGTGCTAAAAGAATTATTAGTGCTTCTTATTGTTGTGGTGGGAATAATCCCTCTGGTTTGGGTTGTTTTCCTTTCTCTGAAATCAAACACGGAAATCTTTTCTAACCCACTGTCTTTTCCGGAGGAAGTACAGTGGATCAATTATAAAGCAGCTTTTGAAAAAATCCCCTGGGGAAAGATGCTGAAAAATACTTTTACTGAGATGGCAATTGGCCTGCCTGTGGGGATGATATTTTCCTTTTTGAGTAGTTTTGCGATAGCAAGAATTCGTTTTGGTAATGATAAGTGGAACGATGCGTTCTATACATATTTTCTGGCAGGAATTATCATCCCGTCTTTTGTGCTGCTTTTTCCAGTCTATCAGTTGGTAGAGAAGATAGGCTTGTATGATAATATTATTGCTATGTCATTGGTTCATATTTCCTGGTGCGCCCCCATGAATACGGTTATTATGGTGAATGCATTTCGCGGCATTCCTAATGAGCTGGAGGAGGCGGCTGTTATTGATGGCTGTGGAATCTGGAAACTTTTGTGCGAGATATATCTGCCCCTGATTAAGTCTACCTTAGTAACGATTTTTATCCTATCGTTTATTGGAATCTGGAATGATTTTGTGCTTGCTAAAACACTGATGATTTCCAATGAGCATTCGACGATCTCTATGGCTGCCAGTTTGTTCAGAGGGTTGTACGCTTCTGACTATGCGTCCATGACTGCAGCGATTGTAATATTAATAGTGCCACAGTTGATTGTTTTTGCAACGATGCAGAAGCAAATTGTAGATGGCATTACTGCTGGTGCGGTTAAGGGCTAGAGATAGCGAAGATGGCCACCATATGAACTGAAAAACTAAAGGAGATCAGTAATGTGTCAATTGTATTTGGGTATAGAAATCGGGGGTACTAAGCAGCAAATTGCAGTCTGTGATGGTGTGGGGCGGATAATTGACAAGATAGCAGAGAAAGTTCCTCATGAGAATGGTGCTTCTGATATTCAGGAGTGGGTAAGAGAAAAATCTGCAAAATTGTTAATGCGTTATCCTGATGTAAAGGCCATAGGAATTGGTTTTGGCGGACCATTGGAGACAAGGACGGGGCGTGTCCTGATATCAGTTCAGGTGCCAGGATGGAAGGAGTTTGAACTAAAGAAGTGGATGGAAGGGTGTTTTCACTTACCGGTTACAGTAGTAAACGATACTGTAGCCGGAGGCTATGCTGAATTAAAATTTGGCAGTGGGCAAAAGTCAGGAAAATTCTTCTATACCAATATCGGTACAGGTATTGGAGGTGCGCTGTTTGTGGATGGACGTACTTGGGATGGCATCGGATATGGTGCTGCTTATATGGGAAATACTTATATGGCGGACTGGACCTCACCGTCTCCGGGTAAAGTGAGCAGGATAGAAACACTTTGTAGTGGAATAGCGATAGAGAAGCGGCTTCGTTCACCTGGGTATGTACCCAAGTCGTCTAAGCTGTACGATATGTGCCAAGGTGACTGTGGGAAACTGGATTGCAGGTTGCTGGCAGAGGCTGCGATAAATGGAGACCTATTTGCAGAGGAAGAACTTGATCTTGTATGCAGGTATTTGGGTATTTGTATTGCCAATGCAATATCTATGCTGGGAGTTGATACAGTGGCATTAGGAGGGGGTATTGCCAATTTAGGAGAGCTGATTTTAGAACCTGTCAGAAAATATACAGATCAATATGTGTTTATTTCAGGCAAGAACCGTTATCAGATTGTAATCTGCAAGATGCTGGATAATAATGTACCAATTGGTGCGGCACTTTATGCTCAGGATGGATTTAACCCGGTTTAAAGATAGATCTGAAAAAATTACTAAATGAATTTTGAGAGGACCGCGTGATGAAGAAAGAAGTAAGATTAATTGAAAATAATGGTGAACTATCTTATTGTTTTGAAAATGATAAAGTTAAAGTGTTTATCACTGAACTAAGCGGCAGAATGACGGCGGATTTTCATATTAGTGAAGCAGTGGTTAATCCATATTATCTTGCACCATGGTGGGAGGAGGAAACAGGAGATAATGAGTCCGCCATGCGTGGGTGTTGGTTCTGTTTCCCTTTTGGACTGAATAAACTCTATCAGAACATTCAATATCCAGTACATGGTTTTCCGGCAACAACTCATTATGAGAAAACGGCCTTTGTATGCAGGGGGCGTGAACAGGTATTATATCTGAAGGCTGTGTTGGAAGAAGATCATGCATTGCTGGAGAAGAAATATACTTTAATTGACGGAGAAAATTGTATTTATTTGAGTGATAGAATTAGTGGTGCGAAAGGGAAATATCCGGTAGGATATCATCCAACTTTGCGGGTCCCGGAGAAAATAGGAAGTGCCTTTCTGGATTTTTCAAAACCATTGGAAAGCTGGACAGCACCTGTACATATTGAAGACCCTGCAGAAGGTGGATATTCCTGCCTTGTCCCAGGTCATAAGATTACGGATATGGAAAAAGTGCCAACAATTTATGGCAACACGGTGGATCTGACACACCATCCCTTTATCAAAGGTTTTGATGATATATATATGCATATTTCAAATCCATCAAAAGAATTTTGTTATACAACTCTTGGGATTCCAGAAGAAGGTTATCTGTATTTCCATCTAAAGAATCCCAGGAATCTTGGAAATAACATGGTTTGGACTTCTAATAATGGACGTTACTATGCTCCGTGGAATGGCCGGGTAAATGGCTGCATTGGACTGGAGGAGATAAATGGATATTTTTGCTATGGGATTACTTCGGTACAAGAGGAACTTCCTTTTATGCAGAAAGATTATCACATGTATGATGAATTTAATGAAGAAGTAAGAGAGTATCGGATGATACAGGGCATTGTTGAGATTGATCATGACTATCCTGGTGTGGAGAATATAGTAAAGGTTGATGAAGAACATATTGCTATCATAGGAAAAGATGGAAATAAAAAAATAATTGCTTGCCGTACAGGATTTTTAGAGAATATAGAATGAGAATGCTTTAAAAATCAAAATAATGATTTAACCGAGGAAGATCAAATATATATTCAGATCCTTGGAGGAGGTTAGATATGGAAGATTTAACAAAGAGTGTAAATAAAATGATTGCAGAAATAGAGCAGGAGAGAAGAGCGTCTAAAGAATATCCAGTAGAATTACCATTAGGTAAATATTGTGATCATACGGTTCTTCGTGCTTATACTAAAAGAAATATTGTGAAAAAATTTTGCAAAGAAGGTAAAGAGCACGGGGCAGCATCTATCTGTGTTAATCCGGTACACGTAAAGATGGTTCATAAGGAATTGGCGGGTACAGATATCAGGACATGCTGTGTTATTGGCTTCCCTTTGGGAGCAAATCTGCCCGTGGTTAAGGCTTTAGAAACGAAGTTGGCAATTGAAGATGGTGCTGACGAAGTGGATATGGTTATTAATATAGGTGCTCTTCGCGATAAGGATTATGATGCTGTGTATCAGGATATAAATGCAGTGGTGAATGCGGCAGAAGGTAAGGCGCATGTAAAAGTAATCATAGAAACATGTTATCTGACGAAAGAAGAAAAGATTGCAGCCTGTGTTCTGGCCAAAGAAGCCGGTGCGGATTATGTAAAAACATCAACTGGTATGGGCAATGGCGGAGCTACTGTGGAAGATGTACGGCTCATGAAACGTGTAGTGGGAGAAGATATGCTGGTTAAGGCATCTACTGGTATTATGAATCGTGAGGATGTAGTCGCTATGGTAAAAGCCGGCGCTGTTCGTATGGGAACAAGCCGTTTAGTTCAGATTGATACTGGAGATAACGATGCGTACTGTGCCTCTAATGAAAACCAGCCACCGAAGATTTAAACTGTTTTAATTATACAAACGAGCAGCATCTTGAGTTAGAAAACTATACGAGCTAACGAAAATATAAGTGCTGATAAATTGGTGCTTGACTTAAAGAGGGTGAGATTATATGCTCAAAAATAATAAACGAATCGTAGTGCTGGGTGATATGATTTATGACTGTTTTATTTGGGCGGATCATCTTCCGCATATGGGAGAGACAGTCAGCGGATTTGACAGTGGATTTTTCTCGGGTGGAAAAGGGGCCAATCAGGCAGTTCAGGCGGCTAGATTAGGTGCCGAGGTTTATTTGATCAGTATGGTTGGAGACGATGACAGGGGAAGGTTTTTGTGTGCTGAGTTAGTAAAAGCCGGAGTAAATGTAAGTCATGTAATTATGTCAAAGGAACATAGTACATCCACGTGCTGTGTTCATGTGGATAAAGAAGGCAACAATGCCATTATTGTGGCGCCTATGGCAAATGAGCATATTACCAGAGAAGAAATTCTGGCTTGCCGGCAACTGATTGAAAGTGCAGATGTTTTTATGACACAGCTTCAGGTGAATACAGAAGCTGTAGAAATTGCTGTGAAAATTGCTTATGAGGCAAATGTACCGATAGTGCTTAATCCTGCTCCGGCGAAAACGATCTCAGAAGAGGTATTTCATATGGCTGATTTTCTTACACCAAATGAAACAGAGGCGGAATTTTACACAGGTGTTACTGTTACGGATGAAAATTTGGAAGAAATAACAGAGCGTTTCAGAATGTTTGGTGCAAGGGGGGTAATTATTACTCTGGGCAGCAGAGGTGCGTATTATTCCGTTGATGGAGAACAGGGCATTGTACCTGCATTCAAAATTGAGCCAGTGGATGCAACGGCAGCAGGTGATTCTTTTAACGCGGTATTTGCTTATGCTGTCGCCTGTGGCAAGTCTGTGTCGGAAGCCATTCGTCTTGGAAATGCGGGCGGTGCGTTGACTACGACCAGGAAAGGTTCTCAGGTCTCTATGCCCGATGGTAATGAGATTGAAAAATTTATTTTGGCACGATAGAGAAATATATTTAGTAAATGATAATAAGTTACAGCAGGATTTGCTTTATATAAAATTTACTTTCGTCTGATAAGTAGCTGTATATCAGAGGCTGGATGTCCTAGCTAGGCAAAAACTGCACCATATGCAAGTGTATATATGCTGCTGTTATGGGAGTATGTAAACCTTTGAAATTACTGGGAGTAGAAAGAATTAGATTTCAGAAAAGGGAAAGCCAGAAGATCTTGCCATTGCAACCGAGCAGGTAGTAGTAACATAGTCACGGTCCATGACAAAAGTTGCTTTATCAAACAGGGAGCTGCCCAGGTCTATAGCGGAGAAAGTGACATCGTTAATGGAGGTAAAGTCCTTTTCACTGGAAGAATGAATTACGGAAAAGATACTGACTGGATGATTGTTGTTGGTAAGCACCGTGGCTTCGGTTATATGATAGCCCTTTTTATAGACATTTTTTGTGGAAGAGCTTTCGGAACCATCACGTACTTAGCCAAGAGGTTCAAATTTATAACCGTCGGGTTTGACAACATCTCTGTCGTCGATATGGATAACAGGCTGAGCAGGACACCACTTTTTAAGTTGTGTGAGATAAGCTTTCAGAGCTACCTTGGGAGTGCGCTTTGCAAGATGCTGAGAAAGGCGGTCAACAAGTTGATTTTCCTGGAAGTTTCATGAAGCTGATCTACAATATCCGTAAGCAGGCAGCTTCCGTAAGCGAGCATACCATAATTCATACAGCAATAAATTCCGTTCCGGTTTTGGAAGCTTTCTTGAAAATTTATTGGAAAAAGTCAAAATTTCTCGTTTCATTTGGTAGGTATTTGATGTAATATAAGCCATAAGGAATCCCCTTTCTTTTTGTTTAGTGAGATTTTTGTTTGGTAGCTTAATTTTACATCAAAAAGGGATAGGATTCCTTATATTTTCGGCATTTTTAAAAAGTTGTGTATATTTAGAAACAGCAATGGTGGTTCTGTGGATAGAACTGCGGAAACTCAAGGGGGAAGTATATTGACTTTTGTCAAACAATGCTATAATATGTTTCTATAAACTTATGTTTTTTGTAATAAAGGAGGATATTAATGGCGAACGAAGAAATTCGGGAGGAAAATATAAAAAAGGTTCTAAAATGTGCCATTGAATGCTTCAAAGTTCACGGTTTGGAATTAACCACAGTTACGATGGTAGCAAAACGTGCGGGGCTTACAACCCGATCGCTGCAGAGATATTTCGGTAATAAAAATAATCTGGTGATGCAGGCTATGGCTTTACTATTGAATCAGTCTTACATAGAAATCAAGAATTGTTTTGAAAATGAGAGCTTTTTAACTATGACAGGGTTTGAACAAATAATAGAAATATTGAAGATAAGAGCAGATCATGTCAAAAAGCATTATGAGATTACAATTAATATTACAGAGCTGGAAGTATATTTCTCAAAAAATAATTTGAGCCTTGGTATCTTCAAAAAACATATGGGAGATGGTACGGGATACGTAGAAGTCGCATCGGCGGCTGCAATCGAAACCGCGTTACAAGATGGATCTATAAGAAAAGACATAGATAAAGATATCGTTTTTCAAATGGTTACAACAGCTTATAAGGGATTACTTCAAAGAGTTGCTTTTTTATATTGCGATGAGGAGTCACAGCAAATAACGAATCCTGAATTATTAATTGATTCATTTATTACGGTTTTAACGGCATATTTAAAAAACGGATGTTAATCTAAATCAAACAATGTTTATAAAGTTTATCTTGTTATAAAGACAAAACACCGGTCGTTGGTGATGCGGTGTTTTTTTAAAAGCAAGCATGTCGCACACTGCGACCGATACAAAAGTTCTGCCAGCTATAGCTATGGAGGAGGCATAATTATGCAAAAAAATTATAAAAAGTGGCATAGAGAACATTCGGATTGTAATAGTGAATATGTAGAAACTTCACAAAATCAAGGTGCAGTAATGCCTTCTATAAAAAATATTCTGGTTGTAGATGATAATAAAGTCAATCGGCAGATATTAAGTAAGATACTCAGCATGGATTATAATATAATTGAAGCGGAAAATGGAGAAGATGCATTGTTGATACTGCGTGAAAAATATGAGAGCATCTCTGTAATTTTGCTTGATATTGTCATGCCTGTTTTAGATGGTTATGAGGTTCTCCGGCAAATGCGTGAGGATGCTAATTTGTCACAAATACCTGTAATAGTAGCAAGTGGACAAAACAGCGAAGATGCAGAAGTAAAAGCACTTTCTCTTGGGGCTAATGACTATATTCTCAAGCCCTATAAGCCGGACATTATCAAACATCGGGTTTCCAACACTATCTATCTTCGAGAGACAGCTACATTTGTAAACACGGTACAAAACGACTCTCTTACCGGAGTATATGGAAAAGAATATTTTTACATGCAAACATATGAAATCTTGCAGAACAATCCGCAAAAAAAGTATGATCTAATATGCTTTGACGTCGAACGATTTAAATTGGTCAACGATATGTATGGGATGCAGATTGGCGATAAGTTATTAAAGCATATAGGCAGTACACTAAAGAACAGACTGAAAGGATATGGTATTTGCGGCAGAATTGGTGCAGACGAATTTGCCTGCATGGTCCCGCACCGTAATACTTACAGCAATGAACTGTTTACAGATACAATAGTCCAAATTAATGAATTTTCAGATCACATAAAGCTTAATCTGGTTTTACGTTATGGTATTTATTTTATTGAAGACTCTTTCACTCCTGTTAATATTATGTGTGATAGAGCCAGTCTTGCGAAAGAATCCATCAAAGGAAAATACGACACTTATTTTGCATATTATGATGATAAAATCAGACAAAAACTTTTGGATGAGCAAATGATTGTATCAGACATGAAAACTGCTTTGACAGAAAATCAGTTCAAAGTATACTTCCAACCGAAATACGATTTGAAAACAGAAGAAATCATTGGAGCAGAAGCACTTGTACGCTGGAGTCATCCCGTAAAAGGTTTTATGTCACCCAGTGAGTTTATTCCTCTATTTGAAAAAAATGGTTTTATTACTGATTTAGATATTTACGTATGGGATCAATGCTGTCAGATATTGAAAGCCTGGAAAGATAAAGGCCAGCAGGTTACCCCGATTTCTGTTAATGTTTCCCGAGCCGATATATATAATCCTCAACTATCTCAGATATTAATTTCTATGATTCGAAAATACAAATTAAGCCCGAAATATCTGCACCTGGAAATTACTGAAACAGCATATACAAAGAATCCGGAGCAGTTGATTGATACTATATTAAAACTGAAAAGGTTTGGATTTATTATTGAAATGGACGACTTTGGAACAGGTTATTCATCACTCAACATGTTATCTGAGCTTCCGATAGATATTATAAAAATGGATATCCGTTTTATTCAAAAAGAAGAAAATAAGAATAGTGACAAAAGCGTCTTGAGTTTTATTATCAGCCTGGCAAAATGGATGGATTTACAGGTGGTAGCTGAAGGTGTAGAAACTAAGGAACAAGTTCATTTATTGCAAACCCTTAACTGTGAATATGCGCAGGGGTATTATTATGCAAAACCTATGTCAGAGAAACAGTTTGAAAAGTACCTTTTACAATCAAACATCCGAACGCCTGATACGGAATCAAAAGAATATAAGCGGTTCAGCAGAGCTTCTAAGATTAAGCAACAAATCATGCTAGTCTTAGATCGGAAATCTACAGATTATCCGGTTCTTTATAAGGATTTTAGCCATCAATATTCTATGGAGCATATATACAGAATCTCAGAAGCTATTGACATTATTCATGAGAGCAAAGAAACAATTGCTGTTGTAATGGTAAGTTTATCTGAGGATATAAAACCAGAGAAGATGTCTGAACTGTTAAATGCCAGCAAAAAGAATAATATTCCTTTAATTGTGTTGTATGACGAAGTATTGGATTCTGAAAATGAAATCATGACTATGGAAATTTCAGACTATGCAGCAAGACCATACGAAACCGCCCAATTAAAACTGCGGGTTCAAAATGCAATTGCATTTGCTAAGATGGAAAAGTTTGAACAGGAAAAAGAAATCAATGCAGCTATTATTGAAATGCGTAAGCGTGCTGAACATGATGTCCTGACCGGTCTCTTGAATCGTGCAGAATTTGAAGTGAGAATTGATAATTTTTTTCACAATAATGATAAACCAAACGGTATCTTTATTATCTTAGACGTAGATAATTTTAAAGCAGTGAATGATACCTTTGGCCATGTAATAGGAGACAAAGCACTTTTCACTGTGGGTGAAAGGTTATATCAGATTTTTCAGGAAACTGAGATAATCGCTCGAATTGGCGGTGATGAATTTTCTGTATTTATCCCCTTTGCGCTTTCACTTTCGCAGCTACAGGAAAAAATGTTTAAGTTATGTGCACCGGTTAATCTGGGTGTGGAAAATATTACTCTTTCTTGTTCTGCCGGTGTTTGCTTCACCCCCAATTATGGTATCACTCATAAAGATCTTTATAAGAATGCAGATATGGCTTTACTTGCAGCAAAACGACAGGGAAAAAGTACATTTGAAATATATAACAAGGATATGAAGCTTCCTACTCCATCAATGATTGAAAAAAAGACGATACGTTTGCTGGACAATGTTTCAGATGCGATGTTTGTCTGTGATGCCATAACGAGTGAGATTATCTATATTAATGAAACAGCTTGCAATGTTATCAAAAAAGATAAAGAAAGCTGTTTGAATAAGCGTTGTTATGAGCTGTTTTGGGATCAATGCCGCAACTGTGACCGATGTAAATATATTGACCAGCATAGTTCTGACGTTTACGAAGAATCCACATATTTAAAAGACCACATAACGCCGGTTCATATCAAAGCAAGGGTTGAAGAATGGGATGAAAGAAAAGTTAAAGTGCATTATTTACAAATCGGTTTTTCTTCCTGAGAAGACATTACATGCTGTTTCCACTTGATAAGATATCGATTAGTAGGATACCAAGCAAAGGAGAATGATTATGATTGATTCAATAAAAAAACTTACTGACTATGGCGTTAATATATCCGAGGTAATGGAACGGTTTGTAAATGATGATGAGCTTTACCTTGATTGTCTCCGCTGTTTTATGGATGATCCCTCATTTACAGTGCTGGGAGATGCACTGCATAACAAGGAATATGCTGTAGCGTTTGACCATGCACATACCATTAAAGGTGTTGCTGGAAATTTGGGGTTGACGCCACTCTTTAATGAAATCTGCAGCATCGTAGAGCTGCTGAGAAATCAAAACTACTGTAATCCGGAATGTCAATATTTTAAAGTGTTAAATGAAAGAAAAAAGCTGAGGCATATTTTAGGTGATTAGGAGGATAATGAATTTGATAAAACATACAATACCATTTCTTCTAATAATTGCTTTGGTGATAGGTCTGGTTCCTGCCCCCACCGTTTTTGGGAAAGAAAATCAGGAGGCAGAGGTTCAGCGAGTTGTCAAAGTTGCCTATCCGGAACAAAAATATTTAACTGAAATAAGAGAGAATGGAAGCTATTACGGATATTCCTATGAATATCTTAAAAAGGTCGCGGAATTTGCAAACTGGAAGCTAGAATACATTACCTATCCAAATATGACTCTTAATGAGCAAATTACAAGTGGAATGAAGATGGTAGAATCCGGAGAAGCGGATCTGATGGGTGTTATGCTTCGAAATGAAGATTTGGAAAAAAAGTATCTTTATCCGGATAAAAATTATGGCGTGGTTTATACCACCCTGGATACTTTAGAAAGTAATATTAATATCAATGAAACCAATTATATGCGGCTTGACAAATTACGGGTTGCTGTGCTGAAAACAGCGACTACACGTAATGGAGAGCTGACTGATTTTGTTGAAAATGTAAAGATTAACTGTGAATATATTTATTGTGATACCGTGGATGAGCAGATTGAAGCTTTGAAAAACGGATCGGCTGATGCACTTTTAAAAGTCTCGCTTACCTTTCTGCCAGGACTCAAACAAATTGCCGAGTTCGCCCCCCGGCCCTTTTATTTTGTATCGGGCTATGAAAAAGAAGACTTAATGGAGGAATTAGATGAGGCTATTAGCAAAATCAACATTACCGATCCATATTTTGAAAGCAGTCTGCGTTCAAAATATTTTAAAAATACGATTTCTGATTTTTCTCTGTCTGAAACTGAAATGGAATATGTGGATAGTCATCAAGAACTAAAAGTATTGGTAATACCCCAATATGCTCCCTTTTCATTTATAAACAGTAAAGGTGAATTATGCGGGATGTCGGTTTCTATATTGGATGATATTGGAAAGAAAGCGGGAATACGTTTTAATTATCATGTATTAAAAGAAAATGAAAATGTCAAAGAACAAATTGCTTCAGGAGAATATAATCTCGTCATAGGGCCACCTCACAGCAACAAATTCGCTGAATGTTACGGACTTGTTTTTTCCCAACCTTATTTGGAAGAAAGCCTGACTATGTTCTTAAATAAAGCATCAGAAGCAAAGGAAAAATCCGAAAGCACTTTAGCTTTGCTGCGTGATGTGTCAGAACCTATCGGTTATGAGTATAAGGAAATAATTTATTATGATGATATTCAGAAATGTCTTGAGGCGGTCAATGAAGGAGAAGCTGATTATGGGTACGGAAATAGATATCTGATCGATTTTTATACTTCTCAAAATAATTTTAAAGATCTAAATTTCCTGTTTCTGTCCGGATATAACCGGGAAATTGGATTTTATGTGCCGAATACGGAAAAATGTGAATTGCTGTCTATTGTCAATAAATATGTACGCAGTATGCCCGCTAAGGATGTACATGGACACCTTTCACAGGCATTGTCACAAAAGGATTATGGCGGGATCGCTGAGTTTCTACAGAACAATCCAATGCTTATGGCAGCGGCAGCAGTGTCATTTTTATTTCTGATATTGCTCTCCATTATGCTGTTGCTATATAGCCGTACCAATAAGAAGCGCAATGAAAAATTACAGCTGGCATTTTCTGCAAAAAGTGATTTTCTTTCCAGAATGAGCCATGATATGCGTACGCCTATGAATGGTATCATCGGGTTAACTGGATTAACTCTGGATCTTGATTATCTGCCGCCGGAAGCGGTGGAGAATCTGGAAAAGATCGATGACTCTGCAAAATATCTGCTGAGTCTGATTAATGATACACTGGATATGAATAAAATCGAAAGCAATAAAATTGTCCTTAACAAAGAGCTGACCGATCTTAATATCTTTTTTGAACAGATGATCAGTGTGGTAAGGGTGAATGCCTCTCAGAAGAATGTGCATTTAATTGCAAAAAACAAAAGTAAAAAGCTTCCCCTAGTATATTTGGATAAGGTAAGGGTACAGCAAATCGTCTTCAATTTGGTGTCAAACGCTATCAAATTCACACCAGAAAATGGAACAGTAATAGTTGAATGGTGCAGTCATGTTCTAAGTGATGACAATATACTTACGAAGCTGATGGTAAAGGATACTGGTATTGGGATAGACGAGAATTTCCTGCCAAAGATTTTTGAACCTTTTGAACAGGAATATAATTCTGCAATTTCTAATTATACCGGGACTGGTCTGGGACTTGCTATTGTTAAAAATCTAGTGGATACCATGGGTGGATCTATTTCTGTTATAAGCGAGAAAAATAACGGTTCTGAATTTTCCTTAGAGCTGGTATTTAAAACTGGAGAAGCTCAATCAGAACCTGTTACACCAGAAACAATGTCCCAGGTAAGTTTACAGGGAAAACACATCCTACTCTGTGAAGATCATCCACTGAATGCGCAAATTGCAACCATGCTGCTGGAGAAGAAAGGTATGGTTGTGGAGCATGCGGTAAACGGGCAAAAGGCAGTTGATGCGTTTGAAAATTCAGTACCGTTCTATTTTGACGCAATTCTAATGGATATCTGTATGCCACTCATGGATGGCTTGACAGCAACAAAGATTATACGAAAAAATGACCGGTCAGATGCAAAAGTAATACCAATTATTGCGATGACGGCAAATGCCTTTGATGAAGATGTGCAGAAGAGTATGGAGGCAGGAATGTCGGCACATCTGGCAAAACCCATTGAACCTATAGTGTTGTTTCAAACGCTATATGATTTTATATCTGAGTCAGAAGAATCCTGAATATGTTATAGAGTGAGAAACCCCTTTGGGCTGGTGAGAAATCACCAGTCCTTTTTCCTGTGTAAATTCTTTAGACAATAGAAGCATGCTCTTGAATCAACACGCTTCTATGATTTCCCGCTCAAATACAAAGACATAATAGCCGGGCAATTGACCTCCATTATTCAGATCAGAAAATTCTGTGAGCAGCCGCCAATCCTGAGATGCATATTCATTTAACAGAGCTTCTAAATCATCAAATTCCTGTTCTTTTTGTTTTTTACTGCCGCAGTCTTTTAAGATTTCTTTTCTTACCAGTTTATATTCGTGCATCTTATTCTCCATAAATATTATGTTTTTCAAACAGTGACTAATGATAGTATATACATTTGGAGGGATTTTATTAATGAAGTACCTATTCTATTGAAAATATATCTTTCTGCTTTTGCAGGTATTCAATTAAAAAATTTAATTTAAAATCCCTGCCTTCTATAGTATAATAAATCCAGGAAACAGAACCCCGACATAGAATCAGGTTAAATCACCTATTAAATTAAAGGAGACCAGGAGATGAAGATTGACATTTCGAAAATACAGAAAAAACGTTTCCGCTACGAGGATATCTTAAATCTCTATCCGGATATGAATTACCGGCAATTGTTTGATATTCTGGAGGAACTCTGCGAATCAAAACAGATAGCACCAATCAAAAAAAGCGGAAAGACATCCTTTTATCCGGCGGTCTTTCGAGAATATAAAAAGCTGCCGCCTTCGGTAGATTACAGTTGTTACATCGATGAAATTGCGGCGTTGAATCCAAGGCTGAATATCAGCAGGTATCTGGAAAAGCCAGGGGAATTTAAGGAGCTGCGGGACGGAATCTGTAAGCTCAGTGAAATGCTCTGGAAAGATGACCCGCGGCTGCAGCAGAAAATGTCTGTTAAGGAAAAATCCTTTGCGATCTGGGGTGATGAGAAATACCTGGAGAGTAAAAGCGGGAGCAGAATCCTGGCTTTTAATCAGTTTGACCAGGTGAGCCTGAATTATTATTATGCGCCGGAGCCGTTTTTTTGCAGGGTATTTGATCAGATTGCGGGTGATGTGATTGTCATTGAAAATAAAGACACATGGTATTCAATTGGTGAAGCATTGAAAAATTCAAAGAATAAAAGATTTTTAGGGGTCAAAGCCGGACTGCTGGTCTATGGAGAAGGAAATAAGGTGACAGGTGAAGCAGCACTGCAGACTTTTGTGACGGAATATGGTTTCGAGAAGAGAAAGATACTTTATGCAGGGGATATTGATATTGCCGGAATCCTTATGTTTTATGGTGCGGTCACTCATAACAGGGAGATTATGATACAACCTTTTATGCCCTTATATAACAAAATGGCCAAACGGGCAAAGAATTTACAGATGCAGCCGACAGATGATAACAGGGGAAGAGACTGGAATACCGGATTCCTGGATTTATTAGAAGAACAAAATCGGGAGGTTGTAAGAAAAGTACTGGATGAAAACAGAAGAATTCCCCAGGAAATACTAAGTTTTCAGGATTATATTGGAATGTGTGATTAGAACAGCTTTCATTACTACAAATGGAATAGAAGAGGAAATTATGTTTGATTTTTTAGAAGGTTTTGAAAAGAGAATGGGATTTGCGGCGGTTGTGGATTCCATTGTCAATCGAAAGAATACGAATATGGAAATTGAGGGCTGGTTTCAGGGAGAAGAATTAGATAATCTGTTCTTCACGCTGCTGGTCTATATTATGGAACAGACTTTGAATGAAAATGATGAATGTACACTGGAAAATATAGCGCGTTTCCTGGATGATATTCTGCCGGTTTATCAGAAGAAATGGCCTTTTGATCAGGTGATGAGGCTGGCTGAATATATGGTGAAAGATATTCTGCAAAATAAAGGGACGGTTAAAAATTATGGGATTATGGATTACGGGCGGCAGTGGCACGATATTCAGGTGCGCCTGATCAGTGATAAGATAACAGCAGATAATAAAATTATATATCAGCTGACGGATCAGGGATATGACTTCTTATTCCGGACAAAAGAAATAGATAAGGAAATGGATTTTAAACTGGAACAGTTAAAGCTGAAGATGCTGCTCAAGAGAAAGAACTATAAACATGCGTTAAAACAGAGCCGGGATTTGATCAACATGCTCCGGCAGAAGAAGCGGGAGATGGAATCCTTCATAGACCGTGTGAGGCAGAATATCCATACCATTGACCGGGGGGAGCATGAAAGGCTGCTTCTGGAGACTTACAATCTGATTGATGAAGAATATGAAGATATGCTGGAAATGAAAGAGGCGGTTGTGAAGGATGAAGACCGGATCGGACGGGAGATAGAGGAAAGCGGCTATTCGGATGAAACAATGAACAACGCGTTATATAACCTGAATCTGATTAAGCGGAACATTCAGATTGTGATAGGGGAACAGCGGAACCTCATTGGAAAACGTTTTAATATGAATGATATTTATGAAGAAACCATTCGAAACAGCTTTTATGCATCTGTGGTTAAACGGTTTGATTTCCAAAAAGAGATTATGGATGAGATGGAAAAAGTAAATTCAAAGAATGTATCAAATCTCTGGAAACTAATGACCCCTCTGTGTATGCCGTCATTGGACAAGAAAATGAACCTTTCCCTGATTTACCAGAATCAGGGAAAACTTAGAGAGAATGAGGAAGAAGACCATGTGGTGGAAGAAGAGGTTCTGGAAGAGGACTTACAGGCTGCAGACAGAGAAATTAGCAATGCTATGAATTTCCGGGTTATAGAACGGATCTTTAAGTTTGCTGGTGAACGGGGAACTTCTTTTACTTTTTCGCAGTTTTATGAACATATCGTGGAAAAAACCCAGAGAATACATCAGTATACGGAGAATAAAAGAATTTTTCTGATTCTGTTAAAGCTGTATGATTATGGGGTTATTGATATAGAATCGTGGAAAAAGCACAGCAGTGAAGATATGATTCCGGATACAAACGGAGAGTTTGACCTGTCCTGGTGTCTCCGGCAGATGGAAGACAGGTATCCGGATTTTTATGGTGTGGAACAGCTGGTATTTGAAAAAAAAGACTTTATTTTTCATGCCGTGTTAGAAGATACGGTTGGAGCAGAAGTGTTATACAGTACAATAGAAATGGCAGATATAGAAATAATACCTAAGATCAGAAGCGAGGTGGGGCAGGATGTTGAAACAGGCATTAGCGATATATAATCGTTTATTAGAAAACGGAGAAATTGATGCAAAAACGGATAGTGAATTGTACATAGAATATAAAAATGAAGAGGTCCGCGAAATTCTGGAGCAGTTTTCAGAAGAATTGAATTTCCGGATTCTGGATACAGGTAATACTATTTATATGATACCGAATCTGGACAATGATGTGCTGGGATATGTGATGAAAGATTTCAGGGAAAACATAGCGACGAACGCAAAGCTGGTTGATGCCTACCTGCAGTGTTATATCTGTATGATGATCTTCCAGATGTTCTACGGCGGAAAGAATACGAACCCAATCCAGCGAGAGTTTATCCAGACCAAAGATCTGATTGAGGTATTGGACCAGAAAATGGAGGGATACCTGGCAGGAGAAGAGGAGGCTCTTTCCCTGGAGAAGGATTACTGCATCAACTTTTATAAAATAGCTCAGCTATGGCAGAATAAACAGATTGGGGACAGTATTGCCAGAAAATCGAAGCTGGGAACGCTGGCACGTGCCTATGCGCAGCTGGAACATGAGAAATTGGTCCGTGTACTGGAAGAAGGCAGAGAAATCAGGCGTACCAGACGCATGGATGACCTGTTTTTATATTACTATCTGGATGAAGCCAGGGTACAGGAAATTCACCAGCTATTTTCACAGGGGGAGAAGATCAATGCCGAAGATTAACCGAATCAGGATCATCAACTTTTCTTACAATAATGATGCCAGAGAGATTCAGGATGAGATGTATTCTTTTTACGACGGAGAAAATGCTCTTTTAAATCTTTCCAACGGAGGCGGGAAAAGTGTACTTGTACAGCTGATTCTGCAGCCCATCATTCCCGACCATAAAATGCAGAAACGTAAGATGATTGAGTATTTTAAAAAGAATACAAGTCCGGCCTTTATTATGATTGAATGGCTGCTGGACAATCCCTCAGTTAAAGATTATCTGATGACCGGAATTGCAATTGCACCAAGGAGCAGCATGAGAAGTGAAGAAAGTAATAAAATTAATTACTTTACCTTTGCCAGTCATTATCAGCAGGCATGCGATTTTGATATCAGCTATGTTCCGTTTGCTAAACGGGAAAATGACCAGCTGGTTCTGATGCCTTTTGAGCGTGCCAGAGAAGCTGTGAGAAAACTGGTTTCTGCTCATCGGGAAATGTTCTATTACAGTAGGGATGATGCGTCCCAGTACCGCAGGATTTTGCAGGATTTTGGGATTTCTCAGGAAGAATGGAAGAATCTCATCGCCCGGATGAATAATGATGAAGGCGGAATAGATGAACTGTTTGAGCGCTGCAGTACATCCGACAGTGTATTTAATGAGTGGATTATTAAAAATATTGAAAAAGCGATTCTGGCACAGGACAGCGGAGAAACCAGCATTCAGGATCTTCTGGAAGGACTGGTGTCAGATACTATAAAAAATGAAGAATACATACAGGCTCAAAAGGTGATCAACGAATATCTCAGGAGGCATCAGGAGATGGAAGAAAGCCTGAATCATGTCTGTCAGAGTCTGGACGTTGTGAATCAGACGGAGGCATTGCTAAATCAGATGCATCAGAGCCTGAAGCGAAAAGGCGCCGGGCAGAAGGCGGAACTGGAACAGATTCATGACAGGCAGTATGAATTGGAGGAAGAAAGGTCCGGGATTTATAAAGAGAAGGCATCCGAAGAATATTATCTTGCCAGTGATAAACTGCAGGAAGTAAAAGAACAGGTTGCAGAAGAAGAAGCAAATGCCAGGGAAATCAAGGCTCAATGCAGTCAGGTACACTTCCGGTATCATTGCCAGCGTGGGGCTAAGCTCTACGGGGAGTGGAAGGTGATACAAGGGGCAGTATCGGCCCTAAGGCAGAAAATCGCAGCGGAACAGGGGGATGCAGATACCAGAATCCGGCTTGATGATCTGCGGTATTCATTGAAATACTGCTTAGAAAAGAAGCAAAGGGAACTGCTGGACGAAATTGAACAATATAAAGTACGAATCACTGTCAATGGACAACGGCAGAAGCAACTATCTGCTGATACACGGGAATACGACAAAAAGATCAGTCAATGTGATGTAAGGATTGGAGAACTGCGTGGATTTGTGACGCGGTTTGAGAAGGAAGAGGAGCAGATTTTCGAAAAGCTGGGTACGGTATTGCTTCGAAATGTCTTAAAAGAGCTGGATAAAACCTCGGTAAATAACCTAAAAAAAGAGCAGGAAAGTCAGGAGAAAGCAAAGGCGGAAGAACTGAAGGACGGGCAGGACAGACTGGTACGGGTAAAGGAGCAGCAGAGGGTCACAGGCCCTTTGATTATGGAAGCGGTGCAGAAAAAAATATCCGTGGTAAGTCACTTGACTAGCTTAACAGAAGAGCAAAACCGCTTTGCATCAGAATATGCACGTTGCAGCGAACTGCTGGATAAATATGAACTTAGCCGGGAATTGATCTATGAGAAAGATGCATTAAATGAGTTCTTCCGGAAGCATACGGCTGACTTAGAGCAAAACAGATATCTGAGGCAGACAGAGCGGGATCAGATATTGGATATGATAAAGGGTATTCGCAATAAATGTGTATATCTTCCTCAGACATTGATTCAGGCAATAGAAAATCAGGATATTACCTATCAGACCGGAGAGGCATATCTGAATAATCTGACGGAGGATAAGAGAGAGATTCAGCTTAAGAAAAACCCAATGCTGCCATTTTCCCTGGTGGTGAAAAAGCAGGATATTTCCAAAATAGGGCAGATTCCACTCAAACAATGCCTGCTTAGACAGGTAGTCCCTGTATTATCTTATGAGCAGCTGGATACGGTGATGGAGCAGCAGTATCAGCTGGTACAGGCAGGTACGCAGGCATCTTTTATCAGCAGTTACGAAGACGAAATCTTCGTAGATATACAGAGGGAAAAATATCTTAAGGATTTGGAAATCCAGGAAGAGAGGCTAAAAGAGCAGACTGTGCACATTTCAAAGGAGCTGGAAAATGTGCGAAAAGCATGGGATGACCTGAATAATTTCCAATATGGGAAGTCATATGCGGAGCAGTTAAGTAAGGCGGTTTCAGCGGATGAGCAGGAAATAGAGAAGCTTTCTGTGCAAAAGAAAGAGCTGGAAGAAAAACTGAAAACCCTGGAGGCAGAATGGACCTCACTGGAATTCAATAACAGGGAGTGTGAAATAATCCTTCGTGAAATTAATGCCAGGAAAGAGCTTCTGGAAAAATTTCTGGCAGATGATGAACAATATCAGATACATTACCGTAACTTAGGGGATGCATCTGCTGAAAGTATGTCGTTAAAAGAAAAGAGGGAAAAAGCCGGGCAGGAGCTGGAAAACTGCCGGGCTGAAGCAGAACGGATCAAGAGTATTCTTTACGAGAAGAATACGCTGTTTGACCAAACCCGGGAGAGTTACCGGAAATATGAGAATGCCGGGGAGGCTAACCTGCTGGATGATCCATATGAACAAATGGAGCAGGAATATGAACAGCTTCTGAAAAACCAGAAAGAAGCTTTGTCAAGTCTGGAAGAAATGCTGCGTGGAAAATTACAGCAGCTCTCTACGATAGAGGATGCACTTGCTGAAATCGAAGTGGATCAAAAGGATTATGAGACACTTCACTATGACAGACAGGAATTGCAGCGTCTTAAATCAGAAGTTTCGGTATTAGAGGCTGAAAAGATAAAGGCAGATCGTAACTTGGGCAATCTTAGGATTACATTTGGTAAAATGGAAACAATGCTGGATTATGCTGCTGCGGCTCTGCATAATCTGGGGCTTACAGAGCCTTTGGAGAAGAGCCGGATCCTGCAGGATTATGACCGCCGGCTTAAAAACTTGAAATCAGAACTGGATCAGCTCCATGAAAAAGAAAAAGCAGCCAGCCGGCTTGGGGATATCTGCAAGAGCCTGGTAGGCAGAATTCAGGATATTATTACAGTTGCATATGTACCAATCGGTGATTTCGGGCTGGAAGAGGATATGGAAGCCCAGTTCACGAAGCTCAAGGACAGTTACCGCAATGCCAGAACAACAGAAAACCAGTCCAGAAAAGCATGTCAGAATCTGTATCGGGAAATCAGAAGGAATTATCTGGGTAAAAATCAGTGTGTAACCGATATTCTGGAATCTTTAAGTACACTTAATCTGGATGATGAACAGATCCGTTTCGATATTGTTTATTTTTATATGGAAGAATTCATGAAAAAACGGGAAAACCTGTTGAAACTGTCAGCGTTTTATGACAGCCAGCTTGAGAACATAGCGCGGACCAGGAATCAGATTATAGACCAGTGCATCAGTCATGCTGCTCTGATCTATGATGATGTAAAGCTGATTGCACAGAGTTCCAAAATCAGGCTCACCGGGAAGAGCCGGCCGGTACAGATGCTGCGTATAGATGTGCCGGATGAACTTGGAAGTGATATGCGTGGCCGTATGGAGAGTTATATAGATCACAGCCTTCAGACCATGGTGGAATTATGTAAGGCTGGGGATGGCAGCCAGGAGAAGAAGTGGAAAGATAAGCTGACTGCGCTTATGTCCAGCAGGGAACTGCTGAATCAACTGATCGGCACCAATAAAATTCCGGTTTATGTATATAAAATTGATCTGAATGATAAAAACAATGGCATGAAAAAGTGGGAAGATGCCATGGCGCAGAATTCCGGTGGAGAAAAATTCGTCGTATTCTTTACGATGGTGTCTACCCTGATCTCCTATATACGAGAAGTAACCAGAAGGGATGCCAGAGCAAATAATATGCAGGAATCTAAGGTAATGATAATGGATAATCCATTTGCAAGGACATCTTCTGAGCATTTGCTAAAGGCAGTGATTGATATTGCGAAGACCTTCAACATCCAGTTAATCTGCCTCTCAGATTTAAGCCAAAGTTCCATAACAAACAGGTTCAGCCTGATCTACCAGCTGAGCATCCGTAAGCGCATGTACAGTGACAGGGAATTGCTGAAGGTTGGAAATGTACAGATAAACAAAGGCGGACTGCACGAAAATGAAAGGCTGGAGCACGTTGGTCTATTTCAGAAGTTCCAGCAGGGAAGTCTCTGGGACTGGGTGGATCAAAACGGATAAGAAAGATGGTATAATAAATACAGTAAAACAGCTGTAATTTTTCTGGTGTTAAATGTACAAGTGCTATGATATGATTTTTCTGTTTCTAATTATGCAGTTATGAGTTTGCATTGATTAATGAAAATAAAACTATATGAAATGGAGAGATTATATGAAATACAAAAATCCAATTATACCTGGATTCCATCCGGATCCCAGCATTTGCAGAGCAGGAGATGACTATTATCTGGTGACAAGTTCCTTTGAGTATTTTCCTGCGATACCTGTTTTCCACAGTAGAGACCTGGTGCACTGGGACCAGATCGGACATTGTATTACCAGGAATGACCAGCTGGTTCTTGCCAAAGGGACACCGAATGCTACAGGCATATATGCCCCGACCATCCGTTTCCATAAGGGAATCTTCTATGTCATAACAACAAATGTTTCCAACGGTACAGGCATTGGGGAAAATGAACAAAATTTTATAATATGGACCAAAGATCCGGGTGGTGAATGGTCTGATCCCATCTGGCTGGATTGTCCCGGGATCGATCCGTCCCTGTTTTTTGACGACGATGGGAAAGTCTATTACTGCGGTACCCATGGAGAAATCTATTTATGCGAAATTGATATAGATACGGGAAAAAGGAAGACGGAAAGAACATATATCTGGGGCGGAACCGGAGGCTGTTGTCCGGAAGGCCCCCATATTTATAAAATCAATAACTGGTATTACCTGTTTATCTCAGAAGGAGGAACAGAATATGGGCATATGCTGACGGCAGCCAGAAGCCGGAATATATGGGGGCCATATGAAGGCTATAGCGGCAATCCGGTATTGACAAACAGGAGCAGAGGGACATCCCTGAAGGCGATCGGGCATGGAGATATTACCCGGGATCAGAATGGAAACTGGTGGGCCGTATGCCTTGGAATCCGTCCCGTTTCCTATCCATTCCGTCATAATCTGGGACGGGAAACCATGCTGGTACCCATGGCCTGGAATGATAATGACTGGCCTGTGATGGGAAATAATGGAGTGGTGGAAGAGGAAGTAGAAACAGATTGTCTGCCGGCATGCACGGAAATGTACCATTCAAAAAAGGAAGAGATCACGGTCAGAGATACCTTTGATTCTGAAAAGCTGGATTATGCCTGGAATTTTATATATAATCCTTATCCGCAATTATGGGATATCGCCTCGGGGAGAGGGCTTACTCTCTATGGCAATGAAATAGCACTTTCGGAGGCGGATAGCATCGCATGGCTTGGACGAAGGCAGGAGCACCATAACTGCATTGCCAGGACAGAAGTACATTTTGTCAGAGAACAGGATGGAGAAGAAGCGGGGCTGACGGTTTATATGAATAACCGCCACCACTATGAAGCCGCAGTAACAAGGCAGGATGGGGAAGACTGCATCATATTCCGCAGACAGATAGGAAGTCTGTGGAAGACAGAAAACAAAATCCCCTGCACCGGAGAGCGGATATATCTGGAAGTGGAGGCAACGAAAGAAACATATATTTTCCGCTGCAGCATGGATGGCACCCGGTATGAAGAAATCGGAAGAGGAGAAACCGGGTATCTGACTACGGAAACAGGGGGTGTCTTTACCGGGAATTATATTGCGATGTATGCTTCCGGAAATGGAAAGAAATGTGTTCGTGGAGCTGATTTTAAATGGTTTGAATACAGCGCCGTTTCAGGCTGAACGGGCAGGCGTTCTACTTTTTTGTACTGTTAAAATATATAAACACAAATTTTATGATAAAATGCACAATATAAAAAGAGTATATATTCATAAAATTTAACGAAAAATAAATGTTTTGCAGAAAACACTGACAATTTTATTTTTTTTGTGTTAATATAAGATAATAGAGAATAAGCCAATGGGGCTGAAATGGAGAACGTATAAATGAAATCATTAAAAAACGAAAAGGTATGTCATAAAAGTTTTGGGAAAGGTGTTATTACAGAAAATAATCCACTGAAGATTAAAATACAGTTTTCAGATATGAATGAAACCAAAATATTTTTGTTTCCATATGTATTTGAAAAATGTCTGGTATTGGAAAATGAAAAATTGCAGCAGGAATGTTATAAACAGGCTGTTCAAATCAAGGAAGAACGGGAAAAGATAGAAGAAGAAAAAAGAATCGAACAAAAACAAGCGGAGGATTTAAGGCGCATAGAGATCAGAAAAGCGAAATTGGCTCTGACGAAGAAGAAGAGAGCAGATGCCGTCAGAAAGTTAAAGGTAACCGTATGACAACTCCTGCTAAATTACAGGCACTCGATGAGGCAGTCAGTAAAATCGAAAAGGACTTTGGAAAAGGTTCTGTTATGAGATTAGGGGATGCCAGTGAAGCAATGTCGGTAGAGACGGTGCCAACCGGGGCTTTGAGTCTGGATATAGCATTGGGTCTGGGAGGAATTCCAAAAGGAAGAGTTATAGAAGTTTTTGGTCCCGAATCCAGTGGAAAGACAACGGTAAGCCTGCATATGATTGCAGAAGTGCAAAAAAGAGGAGGAATTGCAGCCTTTATAGATGCAGAGCATGCGCTTGATCCGGTGTATGCGAAAAAAATAGGTGTAAATACGGACGAACTCTACATTTCCCAACCGGACAGCGGCGACCAGGGTTTGGAGATAGCAGAGACTCTGGTGCGTTCCAATGCCGTTGCTATTGTGGTAATTGATTCTGTCGCAGCGTTGGTGCCCAGGCAGGAAATAGACGGTGAAATGGGAGATGTCTTCATGGGACTGCAGGCCAGGTTAATGTCTCAGGCACTTCGAAAACTGACCCCTGTAGTAAGTAAATCCAATTGTATAGTCGTCTTTATTAACCAGCTTCGGGAGAAGATTGGAGTCATGTTTGGCAGTCCGGAAGTTACCACAGGAGGAAAAGCACTAAAATTCTATGCATCCGTCCGTTTGGATGTGAGAAAAATAGATATCATTAAAAGTGCCGGAGACCGTATAGGGAACAGAACACGAGTAAAAGTGGTGAAAAATAAAATAGCACCGCCATTTAAAGAGGCAGAATTTGACATTATATACGGATTGGGAATATCCAGAGAAGGGGATATCTTAGATCTGGCGGCCGATATTGGTGTTGTGGTAAAAAGCGGTTCCTGGTATTCTTATCAGGGATCAAAAATGGCACAGGGCAGAGAAAGTGCAAAACAATATCTGGAAGAAAATCCAGTGGTGCTGGATGAAATAGAGTTTGAGGTCAGGAAACATTATGGTCTGCCGGCGGAAAAGAAAGTAGAACAGGAAAAATAGCAGTCATGTATATCATCCATGCAGAGAAATTAATTCTGTATGGATATTTTTTGCGATTGTATTTCAAAGTTATATAAATTATACTTAGTTTTATGAGCTCTGAAATAAAGATAAAAAGGAAAAATCATAATGCTAAATATTATCTTAAAGCATATCATGCGTACCGCACATACCTCTATTCGAATATTTGACAGAGAAAACCGGTTAAGGGAGTATCTGGGGGATGGATCCTGTTCAGATCCCGTACTACATGATGAAATCTGGAGATCCCATCTGCTTGGCATGGCGGATATGGATCGTCCTTGTATCTATTTAGAAAAATATCCGATATACTATGGTGTGATTTTAGGTGGAGAAGACCGGTATATTATTGGACCGGTGAGCATTGATTTTACCGTTCAGTTCCAGGAAGGGATACCAATTGGAGAAACCTATGCAAGGCAGCATGGAATTCCGGAGAAAAAGATCAGAATTTCTTATTGTGAATTTGAGCTGTTTTGCGAACTGGTATTATTACTTTATCATGTTCTGACCGGAAAAGATATGAAAATTTCGGATTTAATACAGCGCAATTTTGACAATAATGAATTGCAGCACGGCATTAAAAAGGAATTGAACCGGGTATATTTTCAATATCAGGAAAACGAAAAGGTACATAACTCTTATGAACATGAATTACGGGAATTAAACAGTATCCGGGAAGGTGATACCGGTAAATTAAAACGGTGTATGGAGGAAGTTGTAGAGGGAGAATACGCAGTGCTCTCCCAAAATCCCCTTCAGGCGGCAAAGAATCTGGCGATTGTTGCCCTGGCAATTGCGGCAAGAGCAGCAATTGACGGAGGAATGCTGCCGGAGGATTCCTTTTCTATAAATGACAGCTACATCTTACGGGTGGATGCCGCTAAGGATCATGGACAGATAATGGCGCTGGTAAACAAAGCAAAAATGGAATACGCTGAATTGGTTTATGAAAAGAATCGTTCCGGGGAAAATAACAGGATTGTGGAAGAAGCGAAACGGCTGATCTATAAAAATATGCACCAAAAGATTGTGATCTATAAGATAGCGGAAGAACTGCATGTAACGCCGGAGTATCTTTCCGCTGTTTTTAAGCGGGAAGAAGGAATTACAGTTAATGATTATATTATGAAGGGTAAAGTGAAGCTTTCACAGAATCTTCTGATCTATTCCGATTATACAGTGGAAGAAATCGGATATTATTTTGGATTCAGTTCCCAGAGTCATTTTGGCAAAGTGTTTAAAAAATGGAGTGATATGACTCCGGTTCAGTACCGGAGAAGATATGGGATAAAGAGTTTTACTGATAAGGAAAAAAGGATAGACCGTTATTAAAAATGTGATAAAAGCATTAAGAATATAGTATAATCCAACTTCTTTTTCTGGTATTTTTATGTATAGAAATCCAAATATAAGGAGTATTCATTATGAAAAAGATAAATAACAATAAGATGAATAATAAAATAAATATCAATAAAATAATTATTAATACATTTGAAACCGATGGTCACATTCAACCGGAACTTCACAGTCAGTTTATTGAATTTCTGGGATCCTGCATCTATGATGGCATATGGGTGGGGGAAGACTCCCATATCCCCAATTATCATGGTATCCGAAAGGATGTGGCAGATGCGTTAAAAGAATTAGAACCGCCTGTAATACGCTGGCCGGGTGGATGTTATGCAGATACTTACCACTGGAGAGACGGGATTGGTGAAAGATCAAAAAGGCCTGTCACCTATAATGAAAATTTCGGAACATTTGAGTTAGACAGCAACCAGTTTGGTACACATGAATTTATGGAGCTTTGTAAATATGTGGGCGCAAAGCCCTGGCTGAATATTAATTTAATGAACGGCAGTGTAGCCGAGATGAAAGAATGGATGGAATACTGTAATCGGAAAGAGAAAACCACGCTGGCTTTGGAACGTAAGGAAAATGGGTCCGAAGAACCATTTCAGGTGGAATATTGGGGGATCGGAAATGAAATGTGGGCAGGCGGGGGAAACGCCACCCCTCAAAGTTATGCAGCAGAATACCGGAAATATGCTACGGCATTTCCTGTGTTTTCTAAAGGACAGGGGAAAAACCCAATACAGATGAAACGTATTGCCTGCGGGCCGGACGGCAACAAAAAAGAAGAACGTGTGGAATGGACGAAACAGTTTTTTGAATCTATGGCAGAGTTTCGCCAGCCGCCTTTGGACGGATATGATATTCACTTTTATAACTGGAATTTAAAAGATCTCACTCAACAGGAAACAGATTTTTTAGAAGCAGAATGGTATGAGGTTATTAATGGCTGCCTGGAACTGGAAGAGGTAATCCGGGAACAGGAAAAACTGGTTTTGGATGGGATTTCTGACTATCCGGAAAGTGAAGGTTTTTTTAAGACTCTGAAACCACAGGTCGATTTGATTATCGGAGAATGGGGAAATTGGCACGGGGCTTCGTTTGCACACCGTCCGGCGCTGTATCAGCAATGTACAATGCGGGATGCCGTCACAAGTGCATTAACGTTAGACATTTTTCACCGAAATTGTAAGGCGGTGAAGATGGCATGTGTAGCACAAACAGTAAATGTATTAAATTCTCTCATTCTGACAGATGGACATCAATGTGTGCGGACTCCTAATTATGACGTTTTTCAGATGTATAAAGTGCATCGGGGCGGGGAAGCGTTAAATTTCAATACAAAAGTAAAGCCTGATAAACTGTTTCTGTTTGCCTCTGTAAAAAAGGATGTAGTCAGCGTTAATATTGTTAATACAGAATGGCAGAAAGAGCAGGAAGTATTTTTGGAATTCCCGGAAGATTGTAAGTATGTGGGAGGTCAGACGCTGAAAGGGGACTCGCCTCAGGCATGCAATACATTTGATGATCCGGACCGTGTAAGGGCGCAGGAAGCAGAAATGCCGGTGGAAACAACGGATGGCTTTAAAATACAGATTCCGGCGGCTTCTGTAAATGTGTATCAGTTTCAGATTGTGAAAGGATAAAATACGAATATTTCTGGGAATCAAAGACAAACGCAAACGAAGAATCAGCTGGAAATTGTCCTCCATGTGGTGTATATTGTACAAAGAAGCTCTTTAATAGTGAGTTATTTATAAATCGTTCGCTGCAGTACTAATCGGAGGATAAAAATGAATAAAATTTTAATTATAGAAGACGAACTAATCATCAGGGAGGAATTGACGATCCTGTTAAAAAATGCGGGATACCTGGTGGAAGCAGTTCTTGAATTTCAAAACTGTGTGGTGGATATAAAAAGATACAAACCGGACCTGATCCTGCTGGATATCAACCTTCCGGAGCAGGATGGTTTTCGTTTATGTTCTTCCATCCGCAGTTTTTCTTCGGTTCCCATCATTTTTATTACCGGCAGAGACACCGCTTTCGATGAGCTG
This sequence comes from Robinsoniella sp. KNHs210, assembly GCF_000686105.1. Taxonomy (NCBI): domain Bacteria; kingdom Bacillati; phylum Bacillota; class Clostridia; order Lachnospirales; family Lachnospiraceae; genus Robinsoniella; species Robinsoniella sp. KNHs210. The sequence goes on along the minus strand of NZ_JMLZ01000001.1, from coordinate 105,193 downwards.
CAGGCGTTGACTCTTGGTGGTGATGATTACATTACGAAACCATATAATATTCCCATACTTCTGGCGCGGATTAATCTGCTGCTTCGAAGAACGGGGGGCACAAGTGCCCCAATGGAATTCATCGAATATAAAGAAGTGAGGTTATTTCCCATATCTGCATTTATTCAGTATAAAGATCAGAAAGTGGAACTATCGAAGACGGAATTGAAAATACTCTATTATCTCTTTACAAACAGCCAGAAAGTTGTTTCGCGTTTGGAGTTAATCGAATATTTATGGGATAATGAAATCCATATAGATGATAATACTTTAAGTGTGAATATGACAAGAATCAGGGACAAGCTTACACAGATTAGCGTGAATGATCTTATTCAGACAAAAAGAGGAATGGGGTACAAAGTTTGAAAGGCCAGCTTGCGCTATTCAGGGGGGATCAGTATGAAATTAAAAGATTATCTTTCGGACAGATCGGGCGCATTGCTTTTAAATGCTGCCTGCATTTGTGGTCTGTCCATATTTTTGTATATGATCGGAAATGGCATTGGGGAGATAATGGTAATCATAATGTTATGGCTGATCATATTGTTTTTTTACTTGCTTCCGGATTACAGATACCGGAAGAAATATTATGAGGAGTTAATATCGCTGTCGGATGCGTTGGAACAGAAATACCTTACTGCTGAAATAGCGAAGGTTCCTGTTTCAAGAGAAGGCGGTGTCTATTTCCGGATTATGAAAAATGCAATGAAGTCCATGGCGGATGAAGTATCCCGGGCACAGCGTGAAAATGAAGAGTACCGGGATTTTATTGAAAAATGGATACATGAAATAAAGGTACCGATTACAGGAACAAAACTAATATGTGAGAACCATAAGACGGACCAGTCAAGGAAAATTCTATCCCAGGTAGAGCAGATTGAAACAGATGTGGAAAGAGTGCTCTATTATGCCAGAATGGGAAATGTCGAAAAGGATTATATGATCAAAGAAGTGAGCTTAAAGTCAGCAGTTCAAAATGTGCTTGCCAGAAACAAGCAGCTGTTGATTTCAAACCATGTTGCTGTAAATGCAGAGCAGGTAAATCTCGCGGTATATACGGATCAGAAATGGGTCGAGTTTATCATTAATCAAATTATCATTAATTGCATCAAATACGGAAAGCAGGATTCTCTACAGATCGATATATTGGCAAAACAGATTGAGCAGGGTGTATCGCTTACGATCCGGGACAATGGAATAGGGATTAAAGAAAGTGAGCAGAGCCGTATATTTGATAAAGGATTTACAGGCAGCAATGGCAGGGCGAACCATAATTCTACCGGGATTGGGCTATATCTGTGCAGGGAATTGAGCAAAAAACTGGGAATAGAGATTTCAGCCATGTCTGTTTCGGGGGAGTATACGGCTATCAGGCTTTTCTTTCCAAAAGGAAATTATATTCAGGGGCAGTGATGGTTTGTTTTCTTTCAAATTTGTAAGTTAAAATAAAGCTTCCTGTATACAACAGAGGGGAAAATACTGCTACAATGACAGCATTCCGGAGTAAGTTTCAAAGATGATTCGGGAAAAAAGCGAAAAGGAGTAAGTATATGTTGTTGCAGGTGGAATATATCGAAAAATATTATGGTACGAAAACGAATATTACTAAGGCTTTAAATAAGGTCAGCTTTTGTGTGGAAAAAGGTGAATTTATAAGTATAATGGGGGCTTCCGGTTCCGGAAAAACGACACTGCTCAATTGTATTTCTACCATTGATACGGTAACATCGGGTAAAATCCTGTTAGACGGGGATGACATTACGACAATTAAAGAAGAGGAAATCACAGCCTTTCGCAGGGATAATCTGGGGTTTATTTTTCAGGAGTATAATCTGCTGGACACCCTGACAATTGAGGAAAATATAGCTTTGCCCCTGACGATAAAAGGGATGAAGCCTAAAGAAATTACCAGAAGTGTCATGGAAATCGCAGGGAAGCTGCAGATTGAGGATATTCTGCCTAAATTCCCGTATCAGGTATCCGGTGGACAGCGGCAGCGATGTGCATGTGCAAGAGCTGTTGTTACCAGGCCGAAACTGATATTGGCTGACGAGCCTACCGGTTCACTGGATTCTAAATCGGCATTCAGGCTGTTGGAGGTGATGGAAGAGTTAAACCGGGATTTGACAGCCACTATTCTCATGGTTACCCACGATGCTTTCTCAGCCAGTTATGCAAACCGTATTTTATTTTTAAAAGATGGAAAGATCTTCAATGAAATATGGAAAGGTGAGAAAACGCGTTCAAAATTCTATCATGAAATTCTGGATGTGCTCTCCTTATTGGGAGGTGATGTTCCATGCTAAAACAACTGTCCATAAGGAATGCAAAGCGGCAGGCAAGGGAGTACATGATTTATTTCATTACAATTACCTGCACCGTTTCTTTCATGTATGGTTTTAATGCGCTTATTTTTTCAGATATTGTTGCCAGTCTGCCTGAACTTGAAATTTTATTTTACATGATAATTACGATTTCCCTCCTGATTGTTTTTATACTGGGATGGCTGGTTCATTACATGACTAATTTTATGTTAAAGAAGCGGAGTAAAGAGTTAAGTACCTATATGATACTGGGTATTTCCAATAAAAATATTTCCAAATTATTTTTTAAAGAAAATTTTCTGATCTGCGGAGTGGCATTTGTTTGCGGCACTTTATTTGGATACCTGATTTCTGAAATCCTGAAAATTATAATCTTAAATTTATTTGGTATAGATTATCAGTTCTCTATTTCATTTTCCATACCGGCAATTGCACTGACAGGCTTGTATTTTCTGATGATTTTTATTTTCGCACTCTGGAAAAACGGCAGATCTATCCGGAAAATGAAGTTGTACGATTTGCTTTATTATGAGAAAAGAAATGAGAATACCAGTTTGGAAAAAACCGGCTGGATGGCTGTGGTTTTTGTAATATCACTTGTTTTCGGCGCGGGCGGAATTGGTTTATTTATGTATATGCCCCTTGGGAAAGGGTATGATGTCTTGCTGGGAATGGTATTAATCGTACTTTTTCTGTTTGGTTTTTTCCAGAGTGTTCCCGGGTTTCTTGCAAAGGTATTCGGCAGCAGGGAAAATATAAAATACAGCAAAAACAGGCTTTTTTTACTCCGTTCTTTTACTTCTAAGATAGCATCCCTAAGTATGACACTGTGCATGATATCTGTACTCTTTACACTGGCACTGACTGCTATGGGCGTTGCAGTTTCCGTAAATGAGATAGCCGGCAGATCGATAGAGTTGAATGTGTTTGATATTGTAATTCTCAGTAAAAACCCAAACAGTGATTTTTCCGGTTACCGCAGCAGAATAGAAGAGACTGTACCGGTGGAAGCAGATCATTTATATTATATCTATCATAATGAGGATCAGACATTTCGGGATATCCGGGCTAAGGCTGCTGCCAGTTACAGCGATCTGCCGCAAGAGATATATGTGGAATACCAATATGATACTTACATGAAATACAGCGACTACCGTGCGTTGTGCAGAATGCTTGCCATAGATGTTCCTCAGATAAAAGAAAATGAATATATCATACATTGCGTTCCGGCACTGCAAGATGCTTACAGCGAATACATGCATCGTCAGGTTGTCATGAATGGTAAAACGATGGAGTTAAACAGCATTAACACAGCACCTTTTAACCAGGCAGATTCTTATGGTAACGGTATGGATTTTATTATTGTCGTACCGGATGAAATGGCGGATAAACTGCCTGTGATATACCAGGTATATACGGCGCAGACCTTCGAACCGGTCAGCAGTATAGCGTTAGAAAATTTGTGTGCACAGGATGAACGCCTGGAGATTCTAGACAGGAATTTAATGGTGTCCAGCAGTGATATGGGTGCTTATGGTACAAGTATACCGGATTCCGGCAAAGACTATATATCCGGAAGATCGGCATTTAAGAAGAATTATGCGGATGTCTATTCGATCATGATAGCGCTTTTTTATCTGGCGCTTATATTTGTCATCACAGGTGCTACGATTTTAGTAACTCAGATTCTCAGTGATTGCGGAAAACATAAAAAGCAATATGATATATTAAGGCATATTGGTATGAGCACTCAGACAGTAAATCAAACTGTAAATAAGCAGCTGGCTGCATTTTTTCTCCTGCCGGTGATTCCGGCTGTTGTGATCAGCAGCAGTCTGGTGTTCATTTCCATGAATATTATGCAGCCTCAGTCCTATATTTTTCCTGTTTTTGAGGGGTATGGATGGATTTGGGGAGCGATAGCCAGTGCAGTGGGCTTGCTTTTTATATTATATGGTATTTACTTTATTGCAGTTTGTAAAAATTATAAGAAGAGTATTATTTGAAGATGAGCAAAAGATGTAATCAGATAAATGTAGAAGATAAATGCAGAAGATGAATGCGTAATAAGAATGAACGCAGAGGAAAGCATGAGAAGATAAAGCAGAAGTTGAGTATAAAAGGTTGAATAAAAGACATATATGAGAAAAAGTATCAATATAGATATTGTAAAAAACAGCAGCCATGGTATGATATTATATATGTAAGAAAAAAGGCAGGGGGTACACATGAACCGGAATGATAAAAATACAGATTGCAAATTGACCGGGAAGCAGTATGAATATTTGCAGGTATTACATAAACATTTACTGAATAAGGAAAGACCGGGACTGCGAAGACTGGGAGAAGAGCTTTCGGTAAATGCTTCGACTTTATCACGTTTTTATGGGGAGTGCGTTTCTAAGAGTATACTGACAGAGGAATATGAATTTACCCCGTTTGGGGAAGATTTACTAAAGGATTACCGCTGCAAGCTGGCTGAGATCAGTTTATGGCTGCAAAAAGAAGGCATGGATTCCATCCGGGCAGAAGATCAGGCCAGGTGTATCATAGAAGCATGCAGCGAGGATGTGGTACAGATTTTAAGAAGACTTGGAATATTACATAGAGCCTGCGATTCCCTGAAGGCAAGTGATAAGCACGTACAGACTTTTAATGGCAGAAAACTAAGTGATTATTTAGCCGTGGGTGATTATGACATTTCCTTTACCTTCTATCGGGAAAAAGACCGCATACCAGGCAGGATTTCAATGGCTAATCAGGCATTTCGGCACCCGGGAAACATGATCTGCAGAAAGAGGGACGGATATCTGGAGCTAACCGCGCTGGATGTGGAGATGCCCGTATCCCATATGGCAGACGTGTCTCTCAGAGGACGGATGCAGACTATGAAGTACAGCGAAGACGGAATCTGTAAGCTGGCGCGTATTAAGAATAACAAGGTACGGATTCCTTTGTCTGCCATTACTTTTACTTATATTCAGGAGAGCAATATCCTACAGGGAACGGTACTTCTGACCATGACCTGCAATGAAGAAGAGGCCGGGATGCCGGAAAGTACGGCAATATTGGTGCTATATATATAATATAAATTGATAAAATTTATCATTAATTTATGAAGTGTTGCACTGGCACAACGATTAGGTATAGAAATTATCAGCAATTTTCGGATTCATACCACAACGTTGCGCATGTGCAACACTTTTTTATTCACATTGACAGTTTCCGTTTCGTAATATATAACTATAGCGTAGATAAGTTAGCTGTTGCTAATTCGGAAAGCATTTATCCGTTAAAAGATCAGAAAAAGGAAGGAAGGCGTATATGAAAAAGAATCCATTTAAATTACTGTGGCTGATACTGGCTTTTCTAAGCTTGGGAATTGGAGCAATCGGGGTGGTATTGCCAATTCTGCCCACCACGCCGTTTTTGTTAGTATCTTCATTTTGTTTTGCAAAGGGGTCGAAGCGGTTTCATTACTGGTTTATGAATACCGGACTTTATAGAAAGCACCTGGATAGCTTTGTCCGTAACCGGGCTATGACACTGAAGACAAAACTCTTTATCCTGCTGCCGGTATCGGCGATGCTGACCCTTGCATTTTTTATGATGCACAATATTCCAGGACGGGTGGTAATCGTGCTGCTTGTGTTGTTTAAGTATTATTATTTCTTTTTTCGGATTGCAACAATACCAGGTGGTAAGAAAAATGTGGAATATGCAGCAGACAGAACGGAGTTAACAGATTAATATGGCAGCAGAACGTAGTAAGGGAGAGTTAAAGCGTCTCCAGGAACAAGAAACAGTCAGCATGATGATCCAATTATATTGCAGGAAAAACCATAATAGTAATCAAAATAAAAAACAGGATAACAACCGGAAGGAATTATGTCCGGAATGCAGGAATTTACTTGCTTATGCTGAAAAAAAAATTCAAAGATGTCCTTTTATGGAGAATAAGACGTTTTGCAGCAACTGCCGGGTACATTGTTACCAGTCAGAAATGCGGGAAAAGATTCGGGAAGTGATGCGGTTTTCCGGTCCCAGAATGCTTTTTTATCACCCGTTTATGGCAATACACCATATGTGGTGTACCCTGAAAGAAAAAAAGAAGGAGGCAAAACGCCATGATTAAAACAAGATTAGTCGGCTTGCTGGCTGATTCTAAAAAATATATAATACAGAATGTTTTGTGGCAATGGGTGGCTCTGATTGCAAATATATCAGCAGCTGCGACAGTTGGAAATTTAATTGAAAAAACATATCGGGGGATGCTGGGAACGGAGCTTTTGGCAGTCAGTGCCTGCATCCTGGCGGTATCTGTTTTGATACGGTTTGGCTGTGACAGGCTTGCTGCAAAAGCATCCTTCCTTGCAAGCCGGGATGTAAAAATTACAATCAGGGAGAAAATTTACGAAAAACTGCTGCGATTGGGAGCTTCCTATAAGGAAAAAATCTCTACAGCAGAGGTTGTCCAGGTATCAGTAGAAGGTGTGGAGCAGTTAGAGATCTATTTTGGTAAATACCTGCCCCAGCTTTTTTACAGCCTTCTTGCACCGCTGACTTTATTTGCAGTGTTATCATTTATCAGTTTAAAAGCATGTATTGTGCTGCTTATCTGCGTTCCGCTGATTCCTGCATCCATTATGGGAGTACAGAAGTTTGCAAAAAAGCTTCTGAATAAATACTGGGGATCTTATACAGAACTTGGAGACAGCTTTCTGGAAAATCTACAGGGTCTTACCACACTTAAGATTTATCAGGCTGACGGGAAAAAAGCGGAAGAAATGGATAAAGAGTCCGAACAGTTCCGACGAGTAACCATGCGTGTATTAACCATGCAGCTGAATTCCATCAGTGTTATGGATTTGGTGGCTTACGGAGGAGCAGCGATTGGTATGATCGTTGCAGTCCGAGAATATATAGCAGGAAATATTGGGTTGGCAGGTACTGTTACGCTGATTCTTCTGGCAGCGGAATTCTTTATTCCCCTCCGTGTACTGGGGTCTTTCTTTCATATTGCTATGAACGGAATGGCAGCCAGTGATAAGATGTTCCGCCTTTTGGATCTGCAGGAAACGAAAAACGGGCAAGAGGAGGTACCGAAGCAAAATCATACGATCAGATTTAAAGATGCGGGATTTTGTTATGACAGCGAACGTAAGATTTTAGATCATGTTAATCTTACGATTTCCAAGGGAAGTATTGTTTCGCTGGTAGGCAACTCAGGATGCGGCAAGAGTACGCTGGCGGCGATCCTGACCAGCAGGAACAAAGGCTATGAAGGCAGTATTACCATTGGAGGAAAAGAACTTTCGGACATTTCAGAGGCCAGCCTTATGTCACATATTACCATGGTTGGGCAGAATAGTTATTTATTTAAAGGTACCGTTGAGGAGAATCTGGCGATGGGGAATCCTTCTGCATCTAAAGAACAGATGGATCAGGTATTAAAGGATGTGGATTTATATGAATTTTTATATGCCGGTCAGGGACTGAATACACAGCTTCAGGAAAAGGCGTCCAACCTTTCCGGAGGACAGCAGCAGAGATTGGCATTGGCCAGAGCATTACTGCATGATTCGGAAATCTATATATTTGATGAAGCGACTTCCAATATTGATGTTGAAAGTGAAGAACGGATTATGTCAGTCATCTATGGACTGGCGGGACACAAAACGGTTCTTCTGATTTCCCACCGCCTGCAAAATGTAGTTTCCTCGGATTACATCTATGTACTGCAGAATGGGAAAATAGCAGAATCGGGATCTCATGAGAATTTACTCGGCAATGCCGGTGTTTATGCAAAACTTTATGAAAATCAACAGCAGTTGGAACAATACAGACAGAAGGAAGGAGCAGAATATGCATCGTAGAAGTGGAATTAAAATTATGGGAAAATTGATCGGTCTGATCAAACCATTAATGCATGTGATGGCTGCGGCAATCCTGCTTGGTGTTGTGGGATATCTGTTTGCAATATTTCTGACTATACTGGCAGGCGTGGGGATCCTGCATGGTTTGGGTGAAAAGAATCTGTTGTCTTTAACAGTTACCTTTGGCCTGCTTATTGCGTTTGCCATCTGCAGGGGAATTCTCCACTATGGGGAACAGGCTTGTAATCATTACATTGCATTTAAATTACTGGCAATTATCCGTCACAAAGTATTTTCTGCACTTAGAAAACTGGCTCCGGCGAAACTGGAAGGCAAGGATAAAGGAAATCTGATTTCTATTATCACCAGTGATATAGAGTTGCTGGAAGTGTTTTATGCACACACGATTTCTCCAATCGCCATTGCATTTTTAACCTCCCTGTTTATGGCATGCTTTATTGGATATTTTTATCTTCCGGCTGGAATACTGGCACTGGTGGGCTACCTTATCGTAGGGGTTTGGCTTCCGCTTTGGAATTCAAAACGTGGTTCTTCCAAAGGAATGAAATACCGCAATGATTTGGGAGAAATGAACAGTTTCGTTCTGGATAATCTTCGGGGGCTTCACGAGACCATTCAATATGGATGCGGAAATGAACAAAAGAAGCGTATGCGGGAACAATCGGAGAGATTATCCGGGGAACAGGAAGAATTACAGAAAATGGAGGGCGGTTCCAGAGCTGCTACTAATCTGGTGATCCTTCTATTTTCCTTCAGTATGCTGTTCTTAATGTTGTATGCATATACTGCGGGATACAGCAATTTTACCGGCGTAATTATCTGTACCATTGCCATGATGGGATCATTTGGACCTACTGCGGCACTATCAAGCCTTTCCAATAATCTGAACCAGACATTGGCAAGCGGTGAGCGGGTTTTATCTCTTTTAGAGGAGGAGCCTGAGATCAAAGAGGTTACCGGAAAAGCAGCAACCGGATTTTCCAGTGTATGCTGCAAACAGGTTTCCTTTGCATATGGAAAAGAAGAAATATTGAAGGATTATTCCCTGAAAATGAAGGAAGGGGAAATCATCGGAATTTTTGGAAAAAGCGGTTCCGGTAAATCAACACTTTTAAAATTACTGATGCGTTTCTTTGATGTGCAAAAGGGCAGTGTTAAAATTTCAGATAAAAATGTCAGGGATATTAATACCTCTGATTTGAGAAATATGGAAAGCTATGTAACGCAGGAAACCTATCTCTTCCATGATTCTATTGCAGCGAACATTGCAGTTGCCAACCCCAATGCCAGCAGAGAGGAGATCATGCAGGCCGCAAAGAAAGCTTCCATTCATGAATTTATAGAAAAGCTGCCAAAAGGGTATGACACACCGGTTGGAGAGCTTGGAGATACGCTGTCCGGAGGGGAACGGCAGAGAATTGGAATTGCAAGAGCATTTCTGCACAACGCGCCATTTATTTTACTGGATGAACCTACCAGCAGCCTGGACAGCCTGAATGAAGGGATTGTACTGAAATCCTTGCAGGAAGCCTGCAGAGAGAGGACTGTACTGCTTGTATCCCACAGGCAGTCTACCATGAATATTACGGACAGGGTGTATCATATGACAGGAGACAGAGCGTCCTGATATATAAGAGAAGATAAAAACCGGACCATCCCATGACAGATTGGTTTGCTTTTATCTTCTTTTATCAATAAAGCGTGATAATGTTTATTGGTGATGACTGGAATGAAAAGCTAAGCATTTTGTAAATTCATTATGCTAATCTAATTATTTTACTTTGCAAGCCATTTACCAGGTCTTTTATCAGAAGATGAATGCCGTAAAAAAATAACACGATACTTGTAAACATAATTATCACTCCTTTTACCTGTTTTTGAGTGCAAAAATGGGAGGGAGCTATTCCCTCCCGAAGCTGCATCTTAATTACAACTTATTTTCCTGTTCTTGTTTTGCTTCGCTGATCCCGGTATGCGAATCCTTTTTATTATCAAAATCGCATTTCCGGCAGCGGTTTCCGTGGCAGCCGGGATGTTTGGGACAATCCATACCTTCGTAGAATTCAGGACGTTCTGTGTCTTCGGTAAAACCTTCTGAGGCTTCTTCCAGATGTCCCGGATGTTTTGGGTATCCAGAATAATCCGGTCGTCCCTCAAAATTTGTCCTGTGAATGTGTTTATCGGCAATAGGATTGCCGAAGTCCTGTGGTCTGCCGAAATTACGTTCCTGTCCACGCGGATGGTCATGAGGATGTCCCTGCTGCTGGCAATATGGATAGTCATGCGGATGATCATGCGGATGTCTCTGCTGCTGGCAATATGGATGGTCATGCGGATATCCCTGCTGCTGATCATGCGGATGGTCATGAGGATGTCCCTGCTGCTGATCATACGGATGGTTATGAGGATGTCCATGAGGATGATCAAGAGGACGATTCCCATGATGTCCGTGGTCATGTTCCGGAATACCCATTTCTTCAAAGGTTTTTTCTAATGCATTGATGAGCCGTTCCAGATAATCACTCAACATTGCCTGTTCTTCATCGCTCAGGCAAGAGAAGATTTGGTTTACATCATCTTGTTTTCCGCCCAGCTCTTCAGCCGCTTTTGATCCATCATCCGTGAGTCTGATATTCATTACACGACGGTCTTTTTCTGAGGGAGTACGTGTAATATACCCATTTCGCTCCAATTTTCCTAAAAGTTCTCCAAGTGACTGATTCCGCATATCCAATAAATATCCGAGTTCCTTTTGCGTGATCTCAGGCTGTAGTTTCAAGAGGGAGAGTACGCGGCCCTGTCCCTTATGAGGGCTTGAGAAAGGACCGAAGTTTCGGAAGTATGCCCCCTGATATCGGTGCAGCAATGCATCTGCTCTTGTAAATAGTTCCATTAGATCTTTTATTTGATCGTTCATATTGGTGTTCTCCTTTCTGTATCTGATTGTGTATTTGAAAAAACAAAGGTACCTTGATTTATATAATACAGGTACCTTTCTAATTTGTCAACATGTTTTTGAAAAAAAGTAAGGTACCTGTATAAATTATAATGAATCAACTGAATTGTATTTATTGTATACAATATTATTACGTGGAAACGGTTGGCAAAGTAAGTTATATAATGTTAAAATAAATTATAAAGTGATTAACCAAAACGGTTAATTCATACTTAGCAGTGATTTATCGCAGAAGCTGTCTGGTTATGCGCAGAAATTGCTTGGTTATGCATATAAACTATTTGGTTATGCACAGTGAAGCCATATAATTAAAACTTGCAGAAGAAAGAAAGGGCAACGATATTGGAACGATTTAAGGAAGCAGATAAGATGCAGGCAGTACTACGAGAGGCCCAGACCGGATTATGGGCAATCGAATTGGATCAGAAAAAAGAACCCAGGATGTATGTGGATAATGTCATGTTGGAATTGCTGGGATTCGAAGAGGCGCCTACACCTGAAGAATGCTACCGGGTGTGGTATAACCGCATTGCAGATGAGCATTATCATGTAGTGCAGTCGGGAGTAGATAAAATAATTTCTGATAGCAGGGCAGAAGTGAAATATAACTGGACACACCCAAAATGGGGACGGATATATGTTCGCTGCGGCGGTGTCAGGGATTGGAGCTATGAAGAAGGAATTTGCCTGAGGGGATACCATCAGAATATCACGGATACCGTTATGCTGGAACAAGAGCATGATTTGGTGATACAGACGCTGAGTGAAAGCTACAGCGGTATTTTCATGTGTAACCTGAAGGATGATTCCTATAAAATTGTGAAAGCGCCGGAGGAGTTTCGAAAACTTGCATTGAAATTCTCTGATTATAAAGAATATTTCCGTTTTTACGCAGAACAGATCGTAGCGCCGGAATATAAAAAACTTGTGCTGGATATGGTGGACTTAAGCAAGGTCAGGGATATATTGTCGAAAGGGGATAAATGGTTAGAAAGGCTGTACCGGAACGTGGATGGAGGATGGCGGCGTATCCGGTTAGTTCCTTCTTCGAGGTATTCAGCCGAGTATCCATGGATCATAGCTGCTTTTGATGAGCAGGACGGGGAAGTTGCCAAGAGAATGGAAGAGACAACTTCTCAGATAGCAGTATCCCAGATGTATAAACTGGTTGTCAGCATGGATTTGGAAAAAACAGAGTATAATTGTATCCATTACTCAGGTGATCTTCTTCATTTATCACATCATGGGGATTTTGAACATTTTTACCAACAGATGATTGAGAAAATGCCATCGGAGGATAAGAAGGAACTGGATCAGATTTTAGATGCAGCTAAATATCAGGTAAACAACTACATGGAAGGGCGGCTTCGTTTATGGGATAGTGAAGGGGTTCTCCACTACTACAAATATTATTCCACCATAATCAGACAGGATATGGTAGAGCGCATCCTGTTTACAATTCGGAATATAGACGAAAAACAGGAGGCAGAGCAGAGGGAAAATGTATTGTCCAATTTATGCCAGTGTTATTATTCCATATACATTTTTGATTTAGAAAATAACATCGAGGAAGCTATCTGGCAGGAAGATATGATTCGCAACAGTCATGAATTTCCCAAGGGAGAACTGAATAAGTATTATGAGAAATTTATACAGACACAAGTGTATAAAGATGATCAGGAAAAAATGCGAAGAGCCGGAAATCCGGATATTTTGCGGCAGACGCTTACCTTGGAACAGCCGGTTTTTGATATTGATTTCAGAAGGATGTATCAGGATCATCTGGAGTGGGTACGGTCACGTTTCAGTATTGCAGAGATGCAGGATGGTGTGGTAACCAGGGTTATTTTTGCAAATATGAATATTAATGAACAAAAACAGGAGGAGCTGGCAGAAGAGCAGCAGAAGAAATTATATTTTGAATATCAGAATATTATTAGGGGGCTGTCTTCTTTCTATCACTCGGTATTTTATGTGGATCTTGCAGCCGGGACATATCAGGCTTTCAATCAGCGTAAAGATATTGCCGTCTATATTGGCGACAGTGATGACTATAAAGTTCTCATGAAAGTCTATAGTGAACGTCTGATTCAAAAAGAAGACCGGAATCGGTTCATTCAAGAGCTTTCCATAGAAAAAATCCGAAGCAGGGTCGGTCAGGAAGAACCTATCTACGACTTGGAGTACCGGAGAGATTACGGCGGATATTTTGGATGGATGCGTTTACATATTATATTGGCCGAGAGCAGAAATGGGATCCCGGTTAAAATTATTCTTGCAGCGCACAGTGTTGAGGAAGAGAAAGAGCAGGAAGCTCAAAACAGGAAGGCATTATTGGCCGCATATGAAGCAGCGAAGAATGCTAACGAAGCAAAAAGTAATTTTCTGGCGCAGATGTCCCATGACATCCGAACACCCCTTAATGCAATTGTAGGGATGTCGGCTATAGCGGCTTCTCATATAGATGAAGCAGACAGGGTGACAGACTGTCTGGAAAAGATTAATATATCCAGTAAACATCTTCTGGGACTGATCAATGAAATTCTGGATATGTCAAAGATTGAAAAAGGGAAACTGGTGCTGTTAGAAGAGCCGTTTCATCTGAAAGAACTTATCAGGAGTATCAGCTCTATCATTCGTTCGGCTGCAGAGGAAAAAGGCCATGAATTACAGTTTAAATATATTGATCTCGTTCATAAGCTGTTAATTGGAGATATGAACCGGATCAGGCAGGTATTATTAAACCTCCTGTCTAATGCTGTGAAGTATACGCCGGACGGAGGAAAAATATGTGTAACCATACAGGAGGTTACCGCACGAGCTTCAGAGCTTGGATGTTTTGTCTTTACGGTGGAAGATAATGGGATCGGAATGTCGAAGGATTATCTGAAGCGTATCTTTGATCCGTTTTCCCGGTCAGAGGCTGTAGAGGTACAGCATATACAGGGAACGGGTCTAGGAATGCCGATTGCACAGGGGATAGTAGCGACTATGCAGGGAAATATCCAGGTAGAAAGTGTACTGGGTGAGGGAAGCCGTTTTATTGTCACACTTTATCTGAAAACAGCAGATCCCGGTCTCGAAACAGAATTTATAGATGAAGATGATACAGATGGCAGTCAGGAAGAAATGATCTTGGAAAAGGCTTTAATCAAATTTAAAGGAAAACGGATTTTACTGGCTGAAGATAATGAACTGAATATGGAAATAGCAAAAACTATATTACAGGAGGCGGGGCTGGTAATTGACGGTGTGGAAAATGGGAAGAAGGCTCTGGAAGTATTTAAGAAATCCGGTCCGGGTACATACCAGGCTGTTCTGATGGACCTTCAGATGCCGGTAATGGATGGTTTCGAAGCAGCCAGGATGATACGGAACAGTAATCATATCCAGGCTGACAGCATTCCGGTTATTGCATTGACGGCAAATGCATTTGCCGAGGATATTGCAAAAGCATTGATGGCAGGGATGAACGAGCACGTTTCAAAACCAATTGACTATCAGCAATTGCTGACTACTCTCGAGAAGTATATATAGAACCGCATTTTCTTATTTTCTGTTAGGAGAAGCAATGAACAGCTTTGTGATTACATGACAGCTGCTGTCGATGGAATATACAGCTTTTTGTATAGATTCCACCAGCAGCTGTATCGTATGCAGAAATTATATTCTTCGGGAGCTGTTAGGACCACGGCGCTCGTATCGTCTTCCTCTGTTATCTTCAGTATGTTTCATGGGGTTACCTCTTTATAGTAAGACACTCTCTAAGCTTTTACGGTATACTCAGCGTCAATAATATTTGTTTCAGCCAGAAGATTGCGTTCAATACCGTAAGCTATCAGCTCCCGGTCCTCTAAAGGTGTAAAATGAACATCGATTTCCGCACGTTTAATTGAATATTCGTCCACAACGATTTGCTTATCCTTCAATATTTTTAGATGCTTGTCCAGTTCTTTTTTCAATGCCGCCGGATTCATCCGCGGCAATTTCATATGTGCACGGAAGTAATTCAAAGTAAAAGTCGCATCAAGGCTGTTATTCATGTAAGACATCAATCGTTCGGACTGAAGCATAACCAAGATTGCTTTTGTTTGCGGCGAATCAATCAAACGATAACTCTGGGAAAGAATATTGACATATTTTTTCTGAATATAAGTGTTAATCATCTGGTCACTTGGCTGAACTTCAAAATAAACTACACCGTGGTCTTCATAAACACGGGCAGTTACAATCATATTCAACTGAAGCTTTTCGGCCTCTTTACCGGTTTCCTTATCGGTAATAGTTACCGAATAGTTGTAGTCCTGTAGTTTAAAGAGCCGTTCTTTGATATCATCCAGATGCTTTTTACGCGGAGTTTCAATGTTAAATACCAGCCGGGCCAGATTCTTTAATTTCCCGGTAATTAATCTTGTACGAACTGTTTCTGCGGACATCATCGTATAGAGACAGTTCAGAATCTCGCGGTCCTTCATATCCAGATCCCGTTTAGTCATAGTATTAATATTATATTTAGATTTGATTTCGTCTAAAGTGTCTGCGGAAGTGACGGATGGAAGATCCAGATTCTCCGTACTCATTTCCACGCGGACATTTCCGCCTTCAAAGTCATAACTGTTGAAAAGACGGATTTCATTCTGCAGGATTTCAACTTCAAAATCCAGATTTGTGCTTCGGTAATTGAAGATCGGCGCCTGCATGTAGACCATTGGGAATTTCGTTGTGTACCCTTCCAAAGAGCCATTGAATTCACGGTTGACAATGATCAAAGATTCAAGAGCAATATCATGAATAAAAGCATTTGCCTGTGATTTGGCTGGTTTTCCTCCATAAAAATGGAAATCAGTAATCAGAGCGGTTACGTCCGCCCTCCAGTTTTCAATTTCTTCATAACGCTCCCGCATGCGGGCCTCCACCGATTTACGATGGTCAGTTCTCTTATAAATGCTGATGTCATAAGCTGCTTCCGCTTCTTTACGTAGCAGCTGGGGGTTACGCGGTTTCAAATTCTCAGGATCCATGACCTCTTCGCGAATGGTATCCGACCAGTTTCGCTTATAAACCCGGCGCAATTCACGCAGCTTACGGATTCCCTCCTCCACATCAATCGATTCAGAGGCGGCTTCCTTTACTGCGTGGGCAATTATTTTCTCTAAGGTGAGATCATCGTGCCTTAATTTAAGTATATTTTTCCGGATATAGTGACCTGCTCTACTGCAATTGATGTAGGCTTCGTATGTTTGGATCAGGTTTTTTTTCAGCATTGGACGAAGAACTGCGGCTAGTTGTTCATATTGGTCGTCTTTCATACCTACATCTCACCTCCTGGTTCTGTCTAAATAGCAATTAAAGTAATTATAACGCACATTTTGAGGTTTGGCAATGAAACATTTTGGATATCAACTGCTCCTGATTCAACCCGTTATATTTGTCAATCAAAAAGGAAAGACAGAACGGAAATATGGAAAAGTGGTTAATATTGCTTCCGTTCAATGCGGTTATCGCAGATAAAGATGATATGTTTATCCGCCATTCCTACAATGCCTCCAAATCTGCGGTTCTTGGATTAACCAAAGGCATGGCGTGCTCTTATGCAAAATATGGAATTACCGTAAATGCAATCGGTCCTGCTTTATTTGAAACAGAGATGACTGGCGGGACGCTGTTTAAATCCGAGAAGTTCTTACAGGGATATTCCATGATGAATCCCGCCGGACGTCCGGGAGAAAAAGGGGAACTGAATGGTACCGTGCTCTATCTTTCCAGTGACGCTTCCAGTTATGTGCAGGGGCAGTTTATTGTTGTTGATGGGGGAGGAGCTATTGTGTAAAGTTCGGCTGTAAATTATTTTGTGTGGAAAATAGATAAGTGTAAGTAGATAAATAAGAAGATAATTAAGAAGAGAACCTGTTATGAGGATAATCATAGCAGGTTCTTTTAAATGTTCTTTTCATCAGAATTCCTGGACTGGGAAATAATTTACATCATCAGAATAATAATCACCATAATTATTTTGATTTTACATATGAAAAATCGGGCTCTGCCAGAAAAGAAAGGTTTTACTTGATTATTCCTACAAATTTCATATAATAAATGTTAGGGAAGCTAAATATAAGGAGGAATTTAATTTGAAAGCAAAAAAAGCGGCTGTATTAACTGGGATTTTACTGGGCTGTGCAATTGGTATCACAGCATGCAGTCCCACAGCAAAAGAAAGTGGGACAACGGGAGAAACCAAAAAGGTCCAGGAGACACAGAATGCTGGAGAGACCCGGGAGACACAAAAGACAGGGGAAACGCAAAAGACAGGGGAAACGCAAGCACCCGGAGAAGCTCAGGGAGAACAGGATTCGAAGGATTCCCAGGCATCGGAAGGGAGCATGACTCTGGGACAGGCATCGGATCTTATGGTTGAAACTGCTGCTAAATATGGCAACAGAATAAAAAGAGATTCTCTTTTGAAAGGGTTGGAAGATCGTGAGAACGAAGAGGCTGACGGTATGGATATGCTGGTGATTGTAAGCAGGGCATTTGGTACACTGCCTGAGCCGGAAGCCAGTAAAAAGCAGAAAGAAGATGTAGATATCAGTTCTGTGCCGGAATGGGCAATGTCAGATGTAGAAAATTTGAAACGGGTAGGCGTTCTCAAAAAAAGTGATATAGATGGAGCGGAAAAGACAGTGTCAAAATCTGATGTTGAAGCTATGGTTCAGAGAGTCATGGATCTGTATGGTAATTGATGGAAGCTGACACGATTGACAATAGCGATATGGTGAATATAAAGTATAACGAAAATAATCTTAATTATAATCAACTTTACAAAGTATAAATGCCAGCTGGCTGAAGTTAGTAATTAGTAACAGGTCAGCCGGCATTTTTTATATTTGTAAGGGCAGGTAAGGTCACGATTTAATTGAATTTAATTCGATTTGAATTAGAATTACAGCATATGTAATGCTGTAATTTATTCGATATTATGTTATACTGTAATCCTATATTGAATATTTGAGATAACTAATCATAATTTATATCATGCTTCAATATTTATATGAGACACAAAGGAGATACGAAATGTTCCAGAAAGTAAAAACTAATTTTTTAGGTAAAACAGTTGATTTATATCCAGAAGAGATCAGGATTAGAAATTATAAAAGCTTAAGGGACTTTTCTGTTGTTGGGGTTATTATTTCCGTTGCAGTCTTATTATTTTGTCTTTTATTGAGAGACATTGTTACGTTTAATACCCAGTTTCTAATTATGGCAGTCTATTATGTTGCGATGTTATTTTTGGCTGAATTTTTACATAAGAAGAAGATAAAACATATCATATTTGCCTTTTATGCAGTGATAACGCCGGTTATGATCATGGCAATTATGCTGGGAACATTCCTGGATCCGACCCAGCCTTCCATAACAATAATGATTTTTATCTGTGTCCTGCCATTATTTATATTGGATAAACCCTGGAGAGTATGTCTCTATATTACAATCATTGCTGTTGTCTACTGTATATGTAACTATCTGGCTAAGGATTTTCAGTTGTTTTTAGAAGATTTCGTTGATTTAGTAGCATTTTATTTTCTGGCAGCCGGTGTTAATTTTTTTATCCTGGATGACAGGCTTGAGAATGTGGAAAACTATGTGAAATTCAGGGAGAAATCTGAGAAAGATGTGCTTACTGGAATCTATAACAGGGGTATCGGTGAGGAAAAGATAAAGCATCTTGCTGAGCGCAAAGAGTATGGGGCATTTTGCATTTTAGATATTGATGATTTTAAGTCCATAAATGATACTTATGGTCATGCCAGTGGTGATGAAGTTTTGAAAGAAATTGCAAAAGTTATTCGGGCTCAATTTTCAAAAGAAGATGTATTTTTCCGAATGGGAGGAGATGAGTTCGTTGTGTACAGTTTGAAATGTGCGGATGAATCCATCTGCAGGCAGAGTCTTGACTGTCTCTATGAAAAGATACGGGGGCTTCAGATTGCCTGTATCAATTATATTCCTGTAAATGTCAGTATTGGCTGTTGTATTTATAATCAGGGGACGACGGATTATCATAGACTTTATCAATACGGTGATAAAGCTCTTTATCAATCAAAACATATGGGAAAAGGACATTACACCATCCGTGTGTTAAGTCCGGGCAGATAAACTCTCCCGGGATCAGAATGCCTGTGCAGGAATTTTGCTGCACAGGCATTTTTTCAGGGGTATTTTGTATTTTAATAAAAAGTGGCTGCAATGTCTCTGAATTGAAATACCTGTCTGTTTTGCTGCCCGCCAAGAGTCACCATATGCAGATCAAAATCTTTTATTTCCGGAATTTGAAATGCGGTAAGATTATTTTTTCCGGCAATAAGGCTAGAGGGCAGCAGAGAGATCCCCATACCAAGTGACACAGCATTCATGATTGCTTCTGCCGTATCGAATTCGATGACTGACGGTTCCGAATGATTTTGAGAAAAAGACCAGGCGGCCAGCTGTTTTCGAAAAGGGCAGGTAGTCAAAGTATTTACAACAATCGGACGAAATGGCAGGGATTGCGGCGAACTCTTCAAAGGAGCGATGACGCTTAATTCTTCTGAAAATTGAAAGATGGATTTCCCGCAGGGTGATATGTATTCTGATTCTACAAATACACAATCAAGTGCGTGCTTTTCCAGATTTTGAATCAGATCCTCCTGACTGCTGGTGACAACTGATAATCGGATGTCCGGATATATTTTCCGGAAGGCGGATATCCAAAGAGGCAATCGGGAAGCGGCCAGTGTCTGTGTTGCTCCGATTTGCAATCTATCACATTCTTTTTGAAATGCGGATAAAGCATTGTCCAGCATTTCAAGAATTTTATCCGCATAATGCAGCAGCTTTTCGCCGTCTTCGGTCAGTGTGACACCTTTTCCATGGCGTATAAATAATGTAGTGCCCAGTTCTTCTTCCAATTTCTTTATATGTGCAGTTACATTTGACTGTACGTAATTCAGATTTTCAGCAGCTTTAGAAATTGAATTCGACTTGGCAGCTTCTCGGAATATTCGTAGTTCTAAACTCTCCATTTTTTCACCTCATCATTTTATCTGATTGATCTTATCACTATCAACTATTATACACGATAACCGGATAAATGTATAATAAATCAAAAGAGTAAGGAGGTTGATGAAATGATCACATGGAAAGATAAATGGAAAGATAAAGCAGTTCTTGTTACAGGAGGAGGAACGGGAGTGGGCAGAGCTGTATGCATAAAACTGGCTGAATACGGAGCTGCAATTGCATTAAACTATGCAAATTCCGGGAAAGAAGCCCGGGAAACCGCCAGTATCATAGAAGCTATGGGAGGCAGTGTAATTACACTTCAGGCTGATGTATCGGATGATTATGCCGTACGGAAAATGGTTCGGGAAGCAGAAAGTGCGTTGGGAGCAATTCACTATCTGGTAAATAATGCAGGTATCACAAAGCAGATAGACTTGTCGGATATGGAAAGCGTCACAGAGGAGGTGTGGGATCATTTATTCTCTGTGAATGTCAAAGGAATGTTCTACTGTGCCCGGGCTGTTGCGCCGATTATGAAAAAGCAGAAAGGTAAGCAGGAAGACTGTGCCATATTGAATATGGGAAGTATTGCAGGGATTACAGGTACCGGCTCGTCCCTGCCATATGCGGTGTCCAAGGGAGCGGTGCACTGTCTGACGAAATCATTGGCACATGTACTGGCGCCGGATATCAGGGTAAATTGTATAGCGCCTGCTGCCATATCCACCAGATGGTGGGAGGGGGAAGAAGAAAAGATGTACCGGCTTAGCGGAAAGTTGCCCTTACAGCGTATTTCCACACCGGAAGATATTGCAGAACTGGTTTGCAGTATTCTTGTTCAAAGTTCGATGACCGGGCAGATCATCAGTCCGAATAATGGAATGGTTATTTAGGGTGTAGAAATTCTTTTGAATTTGGGGTTTAGCTGATTAATGACGCTTTGTAGATGTAGGTAGTGTACGGAAAGATGGGTGTGGGAAACTGGCATGGGCTCCGTCAGCTGGCCGCAGAACTGGTATTTTCTAACCTTTTCGAAGCGCTTTTTGGCGGCACGCGGGTATTCACCGAGAAATCCTGATGCATTTCTCGGTTCAGTACCCGCTTAGTATGCGATGGGAGCCAGTCGAATACTATCCGCCAAAAAACACTTCGAAAAGGTAAGTAAATACTCAGCTCTGCTCTACGCTTCCTCCGTCCATACCAGTTTCCCACACCCATCTTTCCGAGATCCAGGTTGTCGCCACAAAGCTGGTTTTCTCAGCCGAGTGGAGACCCTGGGGCTGTGTCCAGCTGTTCGTTTTTGGATTCAGCAGAGTGTGTTTGGACAGTTTAGTATGAATTGGGAGAAAGTTTAATTTTACTTGCTTTCCTATCACAGAAGTAACTGGATGTAAGTACTATAACCATAAATATACTGTATTAGAATGAAGAATCCCACTACAGTGATAAGATGAAGCTGCTTTACGCCAATAGCGTCCAGCATGCCACAACCCCAGGGTCCCACCACGCTGAGAAAACCAGCTTTGTATCAACGAATGCTATCTCGGAAAGAGAAGGGGCGAGCCAGGACATTGATTTGGAAGGCGTATAGCAGAGCTGAGTATTTACTTACCTTCCCAGAGTGCTTTTTGGCGGATACGATTCGACTGTCTCACATCGGATTGTAAGCGGGCAGTGAGCTGCGAAATGCATCAGGATTTCGGAGTGAATGCCCGCGTGCCGCCAAAAAGGGCTCTGGGAAGGTTAGAAAATACCAGTTCTGCGGTAAGCCTTCCAAATCAATGTCCTGGCTCGCTCCTTCTCTTTCCGTACACTACCTATCATATACAAAGCGTCTTTCCTTAGCTAAACCCAAATATAACTGCTCGCTATAATACTAAAAACAAGGTTTTGACATTTTATGTAAAAGACGGTAGTATAGTATGCGAAAGCAATTTAGATACAAGCACGATCTGAAAAAGTTAAAATCATCAAAATGGAGGAAACACATGGCAAATTATTTAGAAACAAAAGATCCATCATTCAAAATACGGTTTGCAGAGAAAGAAGATGCACCTTTAATTTTAAATTTCATTAAGGCTCTGGCTGTATATGAAAAAATGGAGGACGAGGTGGTTGCTACAGAGGAGATTCTCTATGATTCCATATTTGTAAAAAATCAGGCAGAGGTTGTCTTTGGTGAACAAAACGGGCAGGCAGTAGCTTTTGCGGTATATTTTCACAGTTTCTCTACTTTCCAGGGGAAAGCCTGTATGTATCTGGAGGATGTATTTGTTCTGCCGGAAGCAAGAGGCAATGGATATGGCAAGCTGATGCTGGCATGCATTGCGAAAATCGCCACAGACCGTGGCTGCGGCCGTATGGACTGGTGCTGTCTGGATTGGAATACTTCATCAATTGCGTTCTATAAACGCATGGGCGCAATACCTATGGATGAGTGGACAATTTACCGTCTTACAGGTGATGCTTTACCGGCATTAGCAGGGGAACTGGCATAGAAAAATGCCAGGCTGCCTGTCTTAGATAAAATTGTTCGCTGTAGTACTAGTGCCTCCCGGGTCAATGAGGGGGAGCGGTTTGTAGAGAAACTTGTGAAAATAAAGGAAAAACAGTGAATACCGATGTTGGTGGAAAGTAACTTAAATTTAAACAGTATTGGCGGATTTGAAATTATCAATAAATTTCAAATCCGTCTTTTTTAATATCTGTTTTTGTGTCATATGTATAATATTGACACATTATGAACAAAAAAACGGGTATAATGCCAGACTGCAAACAGATATAATGTACCTTGTAATCACAAAGAAAAGGAGGTTATCGTAAATGAAAAAGAAATGGATTTACAGTGGATTGGCAGTTTGTGTGGTGGGCGCCTGGCTTTCGGGATGTTCTTCTAAGGAAAGCGGCGGACAGACGGCTGCTTCGGACAAGGAAGTCCAGAAGGAAGGTGTAACGGAAATTACGTTTCAGACCTGGAATCCCGGGGAAGGAGAGGCAATTGAAACGCTGATTGCAGATTTTGAATCGAAGAATCCGGACATTAAAGTAAACTATGTCTATATGCCATATTCGGATCACGTGGAAAAGATGAAGATTGATATGGCGAGCGGTCAGGGACCGGATGTATTTGGAATGCAGACCGGAACAACGATTAAAGAATTTCAGGATTTCGAAATGAATCTGACAGAATTTGCTGAGAAAGCCTGGGGAAAGGATTGGGAATCCGGGTTTCTGGACTATTGCAAAGATTTGCTGAAGGACAAACAGGACGGCAATTATTACGGGCTCCCGCTGGGGCTCACCTATGCAGGCTATGCCTGGGCAGATGTGAACATGCTAAAAGACTACAACCTGGATGTACCAAAATCATTGGATGACCTGAAAAACAATGCAGAAGTCCTGCGGGAAGAGGGGCAGTATCCACTGGCAATCGGTGCAAAAGACGCCTGGATTAATATTGACACCTGGATGAGTATAGCTAATGACATCAACTCTGAGAAGCTGTATGCAGCGATAGAGGGGGAGGTACCATTTACAGATGATGAATTGGTGGAATCCTTCGGGATCTGGCAGTCGCTGTTTACCGGGGGCATTTTTCAGGATGGTTCACTGGGTGTAAATATGTACAGTGATACGACAGACCTTTTCGAAAAAGAAGGAAGCATTCCGATGATACTAAACGGCTCATGGACGGGAGCTGCTTATCTGAATACGGCAGATCCCCAGATAAACAAAGTCTTTAACGGGGATGGAGCAGATCATGATATCTTTCTGATTGACTGGAATAATGATGGGAAGGTAAGTCCGGTAACTGCCGGTGTGGACGTGTGCCTGTGTATGAATAAAAATACCAAAAATCCGGAAGCGGCGTGGAAGTTTATTGATTATATGCTGCATGACGGGCAGGATATTCTGGTCAATCAATATTTCCAGTATTGTCCGTCCAGGTCAGACCTGAAGTTAGATGTGGGGAGAATGAGCGAGGATGGGTTGAAAAATATGGATTATATTCAAAAGCAGGCAGAGACCAATGTTGCCGGTTACCGGGAAATGTCTTATGCAGAATTGAAGCAGAGTATAACGGATACATTGATATCGCTGGCATTGAACGAAGTAACTCCGAAAGAGGCGGCAGAGACCATAGAAACTGCTTCAAAAGCCCAGCAAAGATAGTACGGGAGGGGAAAATGTGAAAGAAAAGCGGTTTCACCATGTGAAAGGCAAAAAATTAATCGGATATGTATTTATTCTGCCGCTGACAGCACTTTTTGGTATATTCATCGTGTATCCCATAATTTATAATTTCATAATTAGTTTTTACGATTGGAATGGAATTGATATCCAGAAGACATTTATTGGATTCAAGAATTATGCCACGATACTTACGGACCCTGTTATTCTGAAGATTGGGAAAAATTTTGTGATTTTTGCTCTGTGCACGATTATTTTTCAGGCATTCCTGGGCCTTGTTTTTGCATCGTTTTTTTCCAGAAAGATTCATTTCAGCGGTTTCTACCGGATTATTTTTTACTTACCGGTAGTGGCAACCCCGGCGATTGTGGGGAATATCTTTTCGAAAATCTTTGAAACAAACAGGGGGTTTTTGAATCTGTTTTTAAGAAGTGCAGGTTTGGAGAGCCTTTGTCAGCAATGGCTGGCAGATCCAAAGTGGGCGCTGGCGTGTATTGTGTTCGTTAATATCTGGCAGTGGACGGGATACAGTATGCTGATGTACTATGCCAATATGCTGAATATATCCGGTGATCTGTATGAAGCGGCAACAATTGACGGGGCGAACAAGGTACAGCAGTTTACGAAGATTACTTTCCCGCTGCTAAGAAGTACGCATTATACGTTATTTATCATGGGGATGCTGGGATCACTCAAATGTTTTGATTTGCCGTTTGTGCTGACAAAAGGCGGCCCTAATTATGCCACAGAATTTTTCTCAACATACATTTATAAAAAATCATTTGCACTTTTCAAGCAGGGAGAGGGGTCAGCGGTTGTTGTGATTATGTTTGTGATAGCCCTGGTAATTACATTGATTCAATTAAAAATGTACTACCACAATGATAAAGATAAGGAGTTGGCAGGTTGATGAGAAATTCGAAGATATACAGTTTATTAGGACAGATCATATGCGTGATATTCACATTTTTGTTCCTATTTCCTTTAATTCTTATGTTAATCAGGTCTTTTGAAGGAAATGGGATCGGGAATTATACAAAAGTATTTGAAGAAGTCAATCTGCTTCCTAATTTTCTGACCAGTTTTATTGTAGTATTCGGAACATTGCTGATTGTATCGGTGGTATCTGCAATGGGTGCATTTTCCTTTTCAAAATTGGAGTTCCCGGGAAAAAAGGTTTTGTATTACCTTTTATTAACAGGGATGATGATTCCTACTTCAGCGTTGATATTTCCATTATTCCAGATTGTGAAGGGTTTACATATTAATAACACGGCATTTTCCCTGATATTTCCATATGCAACACTGAACAGTTGTTTTAACCTGATGGTTTTAAAGAATTATTTTGACGGATTGCCAAATGAACTAATGGAAGCTGCACGAATTGATGGTGCGGGAGTATTTAAAACTTTTGTCAAGGTGATGATGCCCATCGCGGTACCGGGCATGGCATTTGTGCTGATACAGACTTTTCTTGGAGCCTGGAATGAATTACAGATGGCAATGATTTTTATAAATGATACTTCCGTTCAGCCTATATCCGTAGTCCCTCTGCGCTTTGTACAAACAGCAGGTTCCCAGAATTTCCCCATAGAAGTTATGTATGCATCTCTTGTGATCTGCCTGCTGCCAATCGCAATATTCTATATTTTTGGCTCAAAATTCCTTATTGCGGGGATGACTGCCGGGGCAGTGAAAGGGTGACTGCATCCGGAAAAGGGCAGGGAAATCAAGGGCAACCAAAAGTGCAGAGGAGAGCGGGCAGGCGTTTAAGCACACGTGTTACGGCGGTAAATACATTGATCAGCCTGATTGGATTTGTAATCATGGGTATCGTTCTGGGTGTAGTCAACTACAGGCAGTCGATAGCCGGTGAAGAACAGAAAATGGGTGTGTATCTTGCCAACTCATTGAGTTCTGCGGACAATAAATTAAAGGATATGGCGCGTGTATCCATGATGTGCTATTCTGATGAAAAGACGCAGGACATATTGAAAAATTATGGCAGTGATACCTATGGGGAACAGCTGGCATCCGAAAAATACCTGAATGCGCTGTATACCTCCCTGATTACTATTCGGGAAGACATTGACGGCATATATATTTTCAATTCAGATTCTTTAATTATGGCAAATGACACTTTAAATCCTGCCCGGAAACTGGACTATGATATACAAAATTTTATCAGAAAAATGGAAATGTGGGAGGGACAGGAAGGACAGATCAACGGCTGTGTCATGCGTTTGGGAATACAGCCGGAATTCATGCGGTTTTATACGCCGCTGTTAAAAAACCCACTAAAGAATACTTGCCTGTATCTGGTAAGGGAAGTGAAGGGGTTTTCGCCAAACAAGCGGATCGGGCACATTGTTTTAACCGCCCAGGTGGAGGTGATGCAGGAGGTACTGGAGGAATATCTGGATGGTGATTCGGAATTTACCCTGATTACGGAAGAAGGGGATATTGTATGTGACAGCAGTCAGAACTATATTGGGAAAAATATCGATGAAATTCATTCTGACCGGTATCGTGTAAAGGAAACAGGAGTGGTTGCCAGGAATGGCATCTGCAAAAAGGGGCAGTATCTGGTTTCGTACCAGACTTCAGAATATAGCAGTATGACCCTGATTATACGAAAGCCCATGGAAATTATTACCGGAAATGCAATGTTGTTTATAAAGATATTAAGTATATTATTTTTTGCTTTGGTAGCGGTAACGGTTTTCTTTAATTACTTTTTTACGAAAAAGACTTTGCAGCCGCTGTTAACGCTTTCCCATTCCCTGGAAAACTTTGATCCGGACAAGCTAAATCTCAGGTTTGAAGTAGAGGTGGAGGATGAGGTTGGGCAGATGATTGCAGCATTTAATCAGATGATGGATAGAATCAATGAGTTAATCCAATCGGAGTATAAAGGAAAAGTAAGGCTAAAGGAGGCGCAGCTTTTACAGCAGAAAATGTCGCTGCTTTATTTGAAGAATCAGATCAATCCGCATTTTTTGTACAATACCCTGGATACAATCCGGCTGAAATCGGAACTGAACGGGGATATGGAAGTAGCCAATATGATCCTGATGCTGGTAGATTTTTTTCGGCTGAGTGTGAAAGTAGACAGCCAGATCGTCAGCATTGCCCATGAAGTGAAATTAGTACAGGCTTATCTGGGACTGATGAGCTGCCGGTATCCCAACCTCCGGTGTGCCTATGAAATTGATCAGATGCTGGAACAGGCTGAAATTCCTAATTTTATTTTGCAGCCCATTGTAGAAAACAGTGTGATGCACGGTTTGCGCAATAAAGGGTATACGGGGATGATCAGCCTTTCGGTACAAGCGGACGAGACCCGCAGGGATTACGTCAAGATAACGGTATCCGATAATGGAGTTGGTATGGAAAAAGAAGCATGGGAAATGGTAGAGCAGCTCTTAAGCGAAGGGGATTGCGTTGTTACTGATGAAAGGGAAGACCGGCATATTGGTATCAAAAATGTGCAGAATAGGCTGATGATGTATTATCCCCGGGAGCGGGGACTGATTTATACGGAAAACCCACAAGGTGGGGTTACGGTAACTTTTTATATTAAAAATAGTAAAGGAGATACAGAATGAAATTAAATTTTGAACAGTATAAGGACAAAGTAATGGGATGTTGGGCAGGTAAGAATATCGGAGGAGTGTTAGGCGCACCTTTTGAGGGTTTGCGTCAGATAAATGAAATTGATTTTTATACACAGGATTTATCCATGGGACCGCCTCCCAATGACGATCTGGATCTGCAGATTGTATGGCTTGCTGCAGTGGAACGTTATGGCCGCAGCGTTGACGCATCTATACTGGGGGAATATTGGCTGTCATTCATTATTCCCAACTGGGTAGAGTATGGCATGGGGAAGGCAAATCTGCGTGCAGGACTGCAGCCGCCCCTTTCCGGTCAGGTAGACAATACCTATAAAGACAGCTGTGGATGCTATATACGCTCTGAGATCTGGGCATGTCTGGCGCCAGGACATCCGGAAATAGCGGCGCGTTATGCTTATGAAGATGCTATTGTTGACCATGCGGGTGAAGGCATGTATGGAGAAATCTTTTTTGCGGCACTTCAGAGTGCGGCATTTGTGGAATGCAGCACCAGGAAACTAATTGATATCGGGCTGTCCTATATTCCAGAGGAAAGCATTACCGCAAAAGCAATAAAAAAAGCAATAGCCTGTTACGACAATGGCATGAGCCTGAGGGAAGCAAGAAAAGAAATTCATAATACCGCACCGGGAACTTTTGGAATACAGGGAATGAAATTAAGTGAAATAAACACTCCGGATAATGAAGGGATGCAAGTTGGAGCTCCTGGTTTTGACGCACCTGAAAATGTGGCATTTACTATAGCGGGCTGGCTGTATGGAAATGAAGATTTTGGTGACTGTCTGTGTAAGGCGGTTGCATTTGGAGAAGATACGGATTGTACCTGTGCTACGCTTGGGGCAATTCTGGGTATTATAAAAGGTGTTTCCAATCTTCCTGAAAAGTGGATGGATCCTCTGGATGATAAAATAGCAACCTTGTGCATTGACAAAACCAGTCATATGCTGTGGGTTCCACAGACTGCAACGGAACTGTCAAACCGTGTTATGAGGGTTATGCCTTCTTTCCTGGGGCAGGAGATTTGTGATATATTTGCAGAGGGCGGCATGGATATAAATTGCAAAGAGGGAGAGGACTTGTATTGCAGGAAAACAGATGAATACCTTCCGCTTATCAATGGTATTGGAGGCGGGAAAAATGAACTTCTGCCCATACAAAGCCTCTGTGCTCTCTCGCCATATGTGGTTCGCCAGTCCTTTCCGGCTTTTCATGTTATGGTGGACTATCAGGGATCTGTTCATTTTAAGCATGGGGAAAATAGAAGCATCAAAGTTATGGTAACAAATGTAAAGGCGATGTGCCAGCAGCAGTGGGCAAGGATTACCTTATATACCCCTTCCGGAGTGGAGATTCTGGGAGCAAAAAGCGCATTACTGCCCCTTAATAATCTACATGGATCAAATGCCGGTGTAGAATTTACGTTTAATCCGGACCAGTTTGAAGGCAGCAGACTGGAACTGATCGTTGACACCGCACTGGAGGGACGCCACTCCTATGGGGTTGTAAAAGTTACCCTGATGAGAGAAAAATAAATCATTACCAATTGATAATTCGATTAAAATATAATTTAATAAAGATGAAGTGAAAAGATGAAATGAAAAGATTAAATTGTAAGATGAAATTATAAGATGAAATAAGGGAGAAGATATGCGGAAGCTGAAAGTAATGCTTGTAGATGACGAAGTAATCATTTTGGAAGGATTTCGGAAATTATTCGATTGGGGTTTGTATGGCTGTGAGATTGTCTGTGAAGCAACCGATGGCATGATGGCGGTCAACTATGCGAAAACATATAAACCGGATATCGTCGTGATGGATATCAATATTCCAATTATCTCAGGTTTGGAAGCAATCCGCATTATACAGGAGCACAGACCGGATACCGCATACATTGTGGTATCCGGCTATGATGAATTCTCCTACTGCAGGGAAGCGCTGCGGCTGCAGGTGGCGGATTATATTTTAAAGCCGGTTAATTTCGCCGGTTTCGGAAAGGTAATTGAAGACTTAAAAGTAAAGCTTCTGCATGAAAAAATGGAAAAGGAGAAGCAAAAGCTAACGCCGGATTCTGACAACCGGCTCATATACCGAATGACGGAATATTTACAGGATCATCTGTCGGAAGACATCAGCCTTCAAATATTATCGGAAGAATTTTATTTAAATTCTGCTTACATCAGCCGGATTTTCAAAAATGAAACAGGTGTGAATTACCACGCTTATCTGACCAGACTGAGAATGGAGCGGGCTAAGAAATTATTGCTGACAACCGATGAAAGCATTGCGAAAATTGCGCTGCAGGTAGGTTTTCAGGATTACCGTACCTTTACAAAGGTATTTAAGAATGAGGTGGGAGAATTGCCGTCTGTATACCGCAATTCAGATTGCAGGGGGATTTTGTTATAATAATGCTGATTTCCACACTTTGCTTTATTGTATTACAGGCTGCCATTCATGAAACAATTGAATTACATTTTGTACCAGATTACGGCTGATAAATATTTTACAGCCGTTTTTTAGCTGGATCTGTTTATCTTCAATTTTTTGGATCTTATTCCCCCTGTATTTATATACGTTTGGACGAAGAAAGCAACAATGAAAATAAAATAACAAATAAAATAACAAATAAAATAACAAAATCAAACAGTAGATCCCCTGACAATCAGTTCAGTGGCATACTGGGCAAAAATGCAGGGTGCATCCGGATGATCGATTCGCTCAATAATCTGCCTGGCGGCAGCTATGCCGAGATATTCTTTGGGGGTGCTGATGGTGGTAAGCGCCGGGACAATCCGTTCGGAGGCGGGAATATTATCAAAACCCGTAACACTGACATCCCGGGGAACCTTATAACCCAAAAACTGCAGGGCATAAATAAGCTGGATTGCCAGCCAGTCGTTTCCACAGATGAAGACGTCAGGAAGACCGGACATCTGTTGGATTTTTTCAATTACTAACCCAAAATTGCGAAAGTCATCTGTTGTTTCGTGGAGCAGAGAACAGTTCTGGTCCAATTTTAAATTATGTTCTTTCAGACATTCGTTCAGGGCATCATATCTCTCCTGGAATCCCCGCCCTACATTTGATGTGTAAATATCACCAATAAATCCAAATCTCTTTGCTCCTTTTTTCAGGAGCTGTCTTGTAATATTAAAAATGTTTATCTTGTTTTCCATTGTAATAATATCAAATTTTCCAATCAGGTCGTGGTAGTTCTTTGGCATATCCACAGTTACAATGGGAAGGTGGAACTGCAAAAGCGCTTTACATACCGATTCATAACAAATCTCAACAATGATTATGCCTTTTATATTGGGATCGTAGATGGAACCCGGAAATTGAAGGGTTTTTAAATCGGTGTCAGACATAATTCCCAGAACAAGATGGTAGTTTGCCGCAGAGAGAATGGCTTCAATTCCTTTCAGTACGCTGCTCCAAAATTCGGAATCATTTGCATAAGTACGGGTTAAAAAGAGAATGGAACCTTTATTAGCAGGTTTTGCCGCGGATGGAGAAAACTCTGAGTGGTTAGTATAGTGCATTTCTTTTGCTTTTGCATGAACCAGTTCCTGGGTTTTGGGAGAAACTTCGCTGCTTCCTTTTAGGGCTTTCGCCACAGTATTTCTGGATAAATTCAGTTCTTTTGCGATATCTTTAATCGTGCATTTCATAGATACTCCTCCTGTTTAATACCCATTATAGCACAAAAAAATTAAAAATCAATCTAATATGCACGAAATGCACGGTAATAAACAATAAATATATAAATTATACACAAAATGCATAAAAAAATACTAGTAAATTGTAGAGAATATACAAAAAATGGGGCAAAAAGGTTGAAAATGATGAGGTGTTATGATAATATTTAGTTACAAACAAAACAAAATGCACCAGTGCATAAATAGATTATGCACGAAAGGAGAGGCGATATGAAAAAGCTGTTTTACCAACCGGAAAATGCTTGGGTAGGTGATTTAATACCTTATTATGAGAATGGAATTTATTATGGTTATTATCTTCATGATCCTCGTTTGAAAGAGAAAGAGTATGCAGAAGAAACTACCTGGCATCTGGTGACAACCCGAGATTTTGTAAATCTGGAATACAAAGGAGAAGCTATCGCAAGAGGAGGAGATGAGGAACCGAACAAAAATGCATACACCGGATCGGTAATGAAAGACCAAGAGGGGATATACCATGCATTTTATACGGCATATAATGCGGATATCAAAATAAATGGAAAAAGCGTGCAGACCGTAATGCAGGCATTGGGAGAGGATCCGGAACATCTGGTAACAAAAAAGGATTTCCTCTTTGCGGCGGATGGTGAGATATATGAAGAATTTGACTGGCGTGACCCATTTGTTTTCTGGAATGAAGAGGAAAGCTGTTATTACATGCTATTAGCTGCCAGGCTGAAAGACTCCGGAGATTTAAGAGGCGGTTGCATCGGTCTTTCAAAATCTTCAGATCTGGTGAACTGGTCTTATGCAGAACCTTTCTACAGCCCGAAAATGTATATTACAATGGAATGTCCGGAAGTTTTCCGGATGGGTGAGTACTGGTACCTGGTTTTTTCCACGTTTTCCGATCAGTTTACCACCCATTACCGTTATTCAAAAAGTTTGTCAGGACCCTGGCTGATTCCGGAGGATGATGTATTTGACACCAGAGCAAATTATGCTATTAAGACAGCTTCTGACGGGAAGAAACGTTATGCATTCGGCTGGATTGCAAGTAAGTTTGGAGCGGATGATTTTGGGCCCTGGGAATGGGGCGGTACCATGGCATTTCACGAGCTGATCCAGGATCCGGAATCCGGTTTGCTCCGTACTGTGCCTACGAAGGCTCTGAAAGATTTCTATCAAACAGCAGCAGAGCCGGTAAGCCCGGACTGCTATAATTGCAGTCTGTCACCGGAGGGAGATATTTCCAGTGAAACCTTAGGGGCAATTTTGTATGATATACCGGAAGATTGTTTTTCTGTGGAGTTGGAATTTGAGGCTGCGAATGCCCATGAATTCGGTATAGCCTTACATACGGATAAAGGACTGGAAACGGGGTATTTCCTGCGTATGAACAGGAGCCGCAATCAGGTGGCATGGGATATGTGGCCCAGATCCGAAAAGGGATTTTACCAATGGCAGATTAAAGGAGATGTTCCGTATCAGATCGAAACGGCAAGGAAGCTTCCACAGGGAAAACGGTTTAAATTATTTCTGATCCGGGAGGATGATATCTGTGTGGTATATATAAATGATGAGGTAGCGATGTCTACCAGGATGTATCGTTATAAGGGCGGAAAAGCCGGAATCTATGTGATTCAGGGCAGTGTGAAACTAATAAATTACTGTGTGAAAACTAATAAATTGTAAAAGGAATGAAAGGGGTATTCTTATGAAAAAGAAAACATTAGTTGTTTTGATGGCGATGGCAGCTGCAGCGGTACTCACAGTTGGATGTGGAGCCGGGAGTAATAAAGGTACGGAAGTGAAAACGGAAAAGAAGGCAGGAAGTGAGGCAGGAAGTGAGACTGCAGATAAAGCAGCACAGGATAGCGGGGAGGGGGTAACCAGTGTAAAGTGGTTAACTTCCAGGCCGGTAGACGGTGCTATTGACCAGACAATGAGGGAAATTGCAGAGCAGTACAGTAAGGAAAAGGGGGGAAACTGGCAGATTGAAATCGAGACAACAGCAGACCGCCCGTCTTATCTGCAAAAATTAAAGACTTTGATTGCTGGCGGAAATATGCCGGACATTATAGATATTGATGCGGATCCCTACTGTAAGGAACTGGTGGAAGCCGGAATGCTGGTAGATGTGAAGAAATTCCTGGAGGACAATGGAAAATACGATTCTTTTTATCCCACGGCGCTGAAATATCAGGAATTTACAGATGGTACGATGTATACGCTTCCCCTGGAATATCATGTGGAAATGACCTGGTATAACAAGGAGATTTTCCAGAAATACAACCTGCAGGTACCAGAGACTATGGACGAGTGGCTGGATGTATGCAAGACCTTAAAAGATAATGGAGTCACACCCATTTCCGTGGATGGCGTAGACCGTTGGCCTGTGCAGCGTTATCTGGCGATGATGCCTTTTCGGGAAAGCGGAAATGATTGTATTATCGGCCTGCGTGACGGGAAAGAGTCTATGAGCAGTGAAGTGGGAATGAAAGGCGTAAAATTCCTGCAGGATATCGGTCAGTATTTTAACGACGGCTTTGCGGCAACGGATTATGCCACCGCCCAGTCTATGTTCTTAGATGGGAAATCGGCAATGTATTATATCGGTGACTGGGAAATTGGAGCAATGCAGGAAGCATATGATGCGGAAAAAATTGATTATTTTTATCTGCCCGCCACAGAGGGGGCAAAGACCGGAGCAAATGAATTCTGTGTAAACTCCGGAATAGGAATGGCTTTTAACACGGAAACTTTTGATGAAAAAACAAAAGATTTTGTACTGTATGTAATTGATAATTATGGTGCTCTTTATGCAGGAAGACAGCAGATGTCTCCCATTAAAACAGAATTGCCGGCGGAAGTCAGTTATTCGGACTTATATCTGAGAATACAAAAAGATATGCAGTCTACCGGAGAACATTTCTTAAAGCCCTGGGATACTTATCTGGATGCGGATACCAATACCACGATGCAGGACAACATGCTGTTATTAGCATCGGGAGATATGTCGGCAGAAGATTTCTGCAAACTGGTGGACGATTCTGTAGCGGCAAATGCGGGGAATTAATTTCTGACCCGGCATGAGATCCAGGGGGCGGCGCTCCCTGGACAACTTAATTTAAGGAGGAAGATATGGGAATTATACGCGATAAAAAGGCTTATGCCGTTTTTCTGCTCCCTGCATTATTGTTTTACATATTTGCGGTGTTCTACCCGATTGAGGAATCTATAAGGCTGAGCTTTATGAAGTGGAACGGGATTGGGAATAAAACCTTTGTAATGTTTGATAATTACATAGCCATGTTTAAGGATAAGGTATTTTACACGGCATTTGTAAACAATCTGGTTTACCTGCTGATTGTAGTGGTAATACAGTTATCGATTGGTTTGCTGTTTGCCATATTGCTGACCTATATGACGAAAAGAGTAACGCTGGTAAAGACGCTGTATTA
Organism: Robinsoniella sp. KNHs210; assembly: GCF_000686105.1. Taxonomy (NCBI): domain Bacteria; kingdom Bacillati; phylum Bacillota; class Clostridia; order Lachnospirales; family Lachnospiraceae; genus Robinsoniella; species Robinsoniella sp. KNHs210. Next base: position 69,965 of record NZ_JMLZ01000001.1, on the reverse strand, counting down.
TGTTCCGTGTATTGTTACCACCGTGGCGGTAACCCAGCTATTCCGAAGCATTTACTCCACGGAGCCCATGGGACTTTTAAACCAAATACTGAATTCCGTGGGTCTTGGCGGACTTGCGACATCCTGGCTGGCGAATGTCAAAACGGTACTGGCTGCTGTCTCGGTACCGGAGGGCTGGAGGTTTACGGGTATGTACATGGTGATCTTTTATGCAGCCCTGGTATCTCTTGACCCTTCTGTCTACGAAGCAGCCAAGATGGATGGGGCATCAGAACTTCAGATTCTGTTTAAGATCAAAATTCCGCTGATCAAAGATATTCTGCTGCTTACTCTGACCATGTGCCTGACGGGGGCACTCAGAGGATTTGATATCCCGTTCTTACTGACCAGCGGCGGACCCGGAAATACCAGTGAGCTCATGTCGACTTATATGTATAAGAAGGCATTTTCCAGTAACCAATACGGCTATGGAAGTGCGCTTGCAGTGTTTATTATCATTGAAAGTGTATTAGTGGTATTTACACTCCGGAAACTGTTTACCAGCAAAGAGGATCGGGAAATGAAAGCGTTGGAAAAAGAAAGAAGAAAGCGAAGGAGGGCAAAGGGATGAAAAGAAAAGCCGGGAAAATTATTTTTATCATATTCATTCTGGGATTTCTGGTTATTCAGATTTATCCGGTGATCTGGCTATTTATCGCAAGTATTAAGCCTTCTGTGGAGCTTGCCAGCGCACCATTTGCACTGCCCAGTAAAGTTACTTTTGAAAATTTCATAAAGGTACTTTCAGACGGAAAAATCGGGGGTTATATGTGGAACAGTTTAAAAGTTACAGGAATATCCCTGATTTTAATTGTGGCATTAAGTGCGACTGCCGGTTTTGCTATTTCTAAATTTAAGATAAGATTTAACCGGGGAGTTTATGCGTTTTTTACTTTTGGTATTATGGTTCCGGTTCAGATTACCCTGATTCCGCTCTTTATATTTTACAGCAAAATGGGGGTGCTAAATACCAGTTTTTCCATGATTCTGCCGCAGGTAGGATTTGCCCTTCCGCTGTCCGTTATGATGTTTGTCAGCTTCTACAGTTTTGTTCCCAACGAACTGATTGAGGCATCCATTGTAGACGGCTGTTCATCATACCGCATCTTTGGACAGATTGTTTTTCCTTTAGCCAGAAATACGGTCATCACCATTGCATCTATGTATAGCATATTAATCTGGAATGATTTTATTTTCGCCAATACTTTTATCAGCGATTCCAAGGCGAAAACCGTGGCTATGGGGTTAAAAGATTATGTAGGTGCGTTTGGAAATGTAGACTGGGGCTCTACCTTTGCGGCTATCGTAATATCAATTCTTCCGCCGCTGGTGATTTATTTCTTGTTAAATAAATGGGTAACATCAGGGATGACTATGGGAGCTACTAAGGGATAAAAATATCTGAAAATCAGGAAGGAAAACTGATTGATGGGAAAAGACAAACAAGGTATGGAGAATGATGGTGACAGGAACCCATACAAAACCTAGAAAGTAAAGAAAGAATATAAGGGGTGATATAGATATGGAGAGATATGGAAGCATGCCGGGAGAATTAAGCGCAATTCCCTTTTTCAGGCGTGGAAAATCTAGGGCTGTGAATGCGGAAAATCCAACAGGGGAAAAGGGAAAGGGCGGTATGTCGGCAAGTCCCCTGGGACCTTCCAGAAAAGGAAGTCCCTGTCTTAAAAATATTCCATCCGGCGAGACGATTGTTCTTGGAGACATTAAGGGGTGCGGCATCATCAGTCATATCTGGATTACGGTGGATAATAAAACATCACCGGGAGACTGCTTTGTACTTCGGGATCTGATACTGCGCATGTACTGGGACGGGGAAGAATATCCCTCTGTGCAGGTGCCCCTGGGGGATTTCTTCTGCTGTGGCTTTGGGAAGGAATGTATGGTAAATTCACTTCCGGTTGTGGTGGTGCCATTAAGGGGATTTAATTCATATTTTCAGATGCCGTTTCATAAGGGAGCACGCATTACCCTGGAGAACCAGCATGTGAATCCGATACCGGCTTTTTTCTATCAAATAGACTACTGTCTCTATGATTCACTGCCAAGTGAATGCAGCTATTTTCATGCCAGCTGGAGAAGACAGCCGGTTACGGAGACGGGAATGGACTATGTCATAGCAGATGAAATCAAAGGACAGGGACATTATATCGGGACCTATCTTGCACTATCCGCTTTACAGCGGTATTGGTGGGGAGAAGGTGAGGTGAAATTCTACATAGACGGTGACAGGGAATATCCCACAATCTGCGGAACAGGGATGGAAGACTACTTTGGAGGGTCCTGGAGTTTTGCTACTCAAGTGAACCAGAAAACAGTAGAAACTACCTATTGTACGCCGTATCTGGGATACCCTTATTACTCCCGGCATGACGATTTGCTTTCCAATCCATATCATAATGATGACTGCCCTCCGATGAGAGGATTTTACCGGTGGCACATTCCTGATCCAGTCTTTTTCGAAGATGACCTGCGGGTGACAGTCCAGCAAATCGGAGTCTCTCACAATGGTTTATTTGAAAGGCAGGATGATCTCTCCAGTGTGGCATATTGGTATCAGTCAGAACCGCACCGTCCTCTTCCTGATTTGCCCTGCAGAGAAAAGCGCTGGCCCCGATAATCCCAATTTTACGTTACAGAATATCTTTGGGATATATTGTAAATCAAAATACCCTGTGATAAAATATAGGTATTAATTTACAAAGGGGATATATTTTGAAGAAAAAAATCACATATATAGGCGCAGCATTCCTTTCAATTTTAATGCTTAATGGCTGCGGAAATAAGGTTACGGTAATTGAACAGCCCCACTTTTCAGGCAGCGGCGAAACGGCTGTAGAATTTTCGGCAAAAGCTAAAGTGATGGAACAGGCAGATAACCGCTCAGCAGATCCAATGGAAAATCAATATAGCTTTACCATTAAATTAGGAAAACAGAAACTGACCTTTCCTATGAGTTATACAGATTTAACCGATCAGGGATTTGAAACAACGGATTCCCTGAGGCAGGAACTAAAACCGCTTGAGATATCAGAGGATAAGTTATTTTTTAAAGATGGAAAAGCAATATATGCCCAGTTTTTTAATGATACCACCAAAAAACAGAAACTGGTGGATTGCAGCGTGTCAGGCATTATTATTGATACCTCTATGCTGACTGAGGATTCTGCCAGGGTGGTTTTGCCAAAAGGGGTAACGCTTGGAGTCACCAACCAGGCAGAGATTGAGTATTTATACGGCCCCCCCAATAATACATATGAATTGGAAGCAGATACCCAGCTTTCTTATGAATATGATTCAGGACAAAATATTTTATTAAATATAGACAATGGAACTAGGATATTGGACAGTATCGATATGCACTGTTACCGTCCAATTTACCGGGAACTGCAGATGGAAAGTATTACAGTAATGGGGGCATATCGTAAATTAGAAGAGCCTTACCGCTACAAACAGCCCATTGATCTGGGCGATGATATTTACAGTTCTATCGTAGAATATGATTATAAATTGTATGAACTGCCGGTACCGGTGAGAGAATTTTTAGACCATGGATGGACTTTAGAACAACTGGTATCCAATGTGAAGAATGACAATCAGGAAGTAGCTGGTATGTCTGATACCCAGATCATTTTAACGAAAACGGGTCAGTTTTTGCAGACCACGGTAAAGAATTATAGTTCCCGGCCGGAATCTATTGAAAATTGTTATATTACGAGAGTTTCTGCAGGATCCAAAACTGCAGATGTAGAAATGATGATTCCAACAGGAATTACCAGAGGAATGTCTGGAAAGGAACTTCGGAAATTATTAAAGAAAGTAAAATATAAGAAAGAAGAAACACCAGAATCCACCGTTTATATCGTCCAGAAAGGAGAAGATTCTCCTGCTGTTACAGAAATTATACTTGATTCAGATAAAAATACGGTAGACAGTATCAGCGTAATTGACAGACGGGATACATTGGAGTAGTGATGTTTCAGAATATACGCAAAAGCCTGTACCGGAATGGCTGTTCACCAGAACGTGTTAAAAATTCGCTCTTGTAAGAACAGTCACTGCGGTGCAGGCTTATTTTAACTCTATTTTCGTAATCTCTGGAATATTATTGAAACGCAGTGGAACATTTTTTCCTTTGTAGGTACCAAGCCCTCTGGAAATCACCATGGGGATACCATTCATTACCTGATAGCCGGATACGAAGTTTGGAAGCCATACACCTCCCATGTGAGAAGAGTACAATGCACCGATAAATGGAAGCCGTATCTGTCCACCATGTTCATGTCCGGATAACACCAGATCGATCTGCCATCTTGCATCCTCTTCCTGATCCAAAAAGCTCTCGGGACGGTGGGTGAGCATAAGCTTAAAGATATCCGTCTCTTCGTAATCTTTCAAAAACAGATAACTGCTCTTTTGTCTGTATTGTTCTGAAGTAACTCCCGCATAATTATAAGCATAATCATATAAACCGCCAATGCGGATCTTCTGATTCTTTACCGTGATGTCCAGATAAGTCTGATCCAGGTATAAAGCGCCTGCCTGTTCGATATCCTGTTTGAGGTTAATGTATCTGTGATTATTGAACATACTTATTTCATGATTGCCCGGACTAAAATATACAGGAGCAATCCGCATCAGCTGTCTGATTAATGAAGTGATGTACGTATCCTCTTCGTCATAATAATTAATAGCATCTCCGACAATGCATATAATATCAGGTTTTTGTTTTTCCACTACCCGGATCAGCCGTTTATTATTTTTCCCAAAGGAATGGCTATGTAAATCAGCTAAAGATATAATTGTAACCGGCTGGTCTATTTTATCTGATTCATAGCTGTATTGTTCCACGGTAATCTTATTTGCTGATAGTAAAAATGAGACACCGGTATAGATCATAACTGTAAGAACAAGGACAAGCAGCATGATTAGCTTCCTGTGTTTCTTCTTTGGTTTGCATTTTGTATTTTTGGTTTTATCCTGCTTTATTTCATTTTCTCTGCTTTTCAAGAAAATTCCTCCGATTTCAATGTGCTGTATAACTGATAGGAAATTAAGTGATTCCTATATTTATTTATTTTATCATAAAATGATATAAAAGAAAATACAATAAAAACCAATCAGTAAATTTCGTTTGTTCGACATCGGAAACATTGATCTTCCCCGAAAAGTGAAATTTCGGGAACGATACAAAAAGCCGGAATTTAAGGTTGATAAAGGCTGCCGTATTGTTCGCAATTACAAAAACTTCTGTGAGTTCCTTGAAAAGAATCCTGACACAAATCTCGTCTTACATGTGAGTAGATTAAGCAGAGTCATAGATGGGCTTATATGTGAGATGTGAGATATTTACTACAAAATGCAATATATAGTTGACATTATGTTTTGTATAGTATATATTATATAATATAAGGAGGGGATCATGAAGAATAAGCGAATGAAAATTGCAAGAATTGAATGTGATATGAACCAGGATGATTTGGCAAAAGCTGTTGGAGTCACCAGGCAAACGATTGGTCTTATTGAAGCAGGAGATTACAACCCTACACTTAACTTATGTATTGCAATATGCAAGGCACTTGGTAAAACATTAAATGATTTATTTTGGGAGGAAATTCTATGAAAAATCAAACACTGAAAGATGAGAGAGTTATAAATGGGAAGAGAAAAATTCAAAGTCATGGGTTTCAAATAGTCTGGCTTGTCCTATTGATTACTGTTTTAATTCAACAATATTTGTATAAAGCTCCGTTTACACAATATGCTGTTGAATTTTTAATAGTTATCGGTATGTCTATTTATGTAGTTATTGCTAATATCATAATTGGCAACGACATATTTAATTCTAAAAAAAGAGGGCAATTAATCATTGTTATTAATAGCATAGTAACTGGAATATCTGTTTCCGTTATCAGTACTATTATTAACTATATAAACTACAGCGATAAAATCCAACACCCTACCCCTATTCATCTTGCACTGGTTTCAGGAATCACGTTTCTTAGTACTACAGCTCTTGCATTTATTGTTTTAGAGATTTTTTATTTTATAAACAATAAAAAACAAGAAGCTATTGATAAAAAATTAAATGAAGATGATATATCTGAATAAAATGGATATTTTATCAGACGTACAAATAAGCTCCAGTGGAATGCTGATATGACACCGGAGCTTTATCTCTGTTTGATCGTCTATACTTTTACTATTTTCTCTATTCTCTTGTACACATCCGGCTAACATTGCTAATAGCCTGTTTCTAACCGGATTCACCACTTATAGGGTCGTCACTTTGACCTGATGTAGCATCCATATTATGTTTACGCAATTAGAAGCCCGGACGAGTATTGAAATAATCATAAAAAGTAATATAATGGTTTATGTAGGTTTGCCATTGGAGGTGCGTTTTGGATAATGAATTTGAAACTCAAAGGCGTGAATTTATTTCAACATAGTAGCTTGCCAGACTGATTATGATAATTCTGTGTGACGAGATTCGTCAAGAAATACTTTTGAATAATAGAAATGGGTGGTCAAGGTGGAATTTAAGAAGAGAGAAAAGAGGATTTAGTAATGAGTGTTTATGTAATATATTTTAGTCCCACAAAAAGCACTGAAAATATTGTTAAAGAGATTGCAAAGAGTTTTGAAGATTATATAGAAATTGATTTAGCAAATAGAGAACTCAATTCTAATTTTATTTTTAATAAGAATGATATATGTATTATCGGTGTACCATCTTATGGAGGAAGAGTTCCCTCGGTAGCATTGGAAAGAATGAATGAATTTAAAGGAAATGGTGTAAGTGCTATATTAGTGGCTTCTTATGGAAATAGAGCTTATGAAGATACACTTAAAGAATTACAGGAATATTTAACTCAAAGAAATTTTAATTGTATTGCAGGAATTGCAGCCATCGCAGAACATTCTATCATGCATCAATTTGCAACAGGACGACCAGATGATGCAGACAAGAAAGAACTTGGCGATTTTTCAAAACGAATATTAGACAAGATTAATAAATCGTTAAAGTGTGAGCCATTAAAACTACCGGGAAATTATCCATATAGGGAATATAACGGAGTTCCATTAAAGCCAAAGGTCAGAAAAGGCTGCATGAATTGTGGATTATGTGCAAAAATGTGTCCAGTTGGAGCAATATCAATTACAGAACTTAAAAAGACTGACAATGCCTTGTGTATAACATGTATGAGATGCGTGGATCTTTGTCCTGCTAAGGCACGAACAGTTAGTAACTTAAAGCTAAAAATAGCTTCAATGAAGATGAAAAAAGTTTGTTCTCAACATAAGGGAAATGAGCTTTTTATCTAAAATAAATGACCCTAATGTACAATGGTCATCATCTAATACGTCAATAGTCACTGTGGATAATCAGGGAAGGGTAAAGGCAATTCAAGAAGGAAGGGCTAATATCTTAGCTATGTCAAAAGGGTGCGCGCAAGGTTACTGTCTGGTAGAAGTGAAGAAGCCAAATGATTATTAAGATTGAGGAGTAGATAAGAAAAATGAAAAGAAAAAAACCAGAAATACAACAAGACCTGGAAGTCATAACAGATGATTTTCAGGATTACATAAAAAAGATACAGGAAGAAGAGGACTGTATCCGTCATAAACAGATACAGAATATAAACTTGGCCGGCGTCGATTTATCCCGTCTGGAATTCGCAGGGGTACTATTTCAAAACTGCCGGTTTCTCAATTGTAATATGGAAACTGCTGGCTTTGTGGACGTCCGCTTTGAAAATTGCGACTTATCTAACAGCCGTATAGAAAACGGATACTTTAGCCGGTGTGAGATGCGTTCCTGTAAGATGATGGGGACGGACTTTCGAAGCAGCACATGGAAGCATACAAAGTTTGCAGATTGTAATATGCGGTTTGTTAACTTGGATCATGCAAAAATGGATGTGGTTGTTATGGAGGATACAGATGCAGAACATGCCAATATAACGGAATGTAAATTGACGCATATGGAATTGAATAACGTAAAAATGAACCAGGCATCTTTTTTCAGGACTCCATTAAAGGGAATCAATTTTACACAGAGCCAGATAGCAGGAATCACTGTATCTGATTCTTATCAGGAGCTGCAGGGAGCCGTTATTGATGCTTATCAGGCAGCAGATTTGATACGGCTTCTTGGTGTGGTCATAAAAGAATAAAATTAATTAAAATGGAAGCGCTCAATTTTCTGAGTGCTTCCATTTTGTTATTTTAAAATTTCACCTAATACGTGGAACAGGTGGTTGACATCGATTGGCTTCGGTACAAAGTGATTCATTCCGGCGGCATATGCCGCATCCATGTCTTCCTTGAAAGAATTGGCGGTCATGGCTATGATTGGGATATTTTTCCCGTCAGGATGTTCGCTTGCCCGGATTTCTCTGGCGGCATCCAGACCATTTTTAACAGGCATCTGAATATCCATAAGTATGCACTGGTAATATCCCGCTGGATTATTTTCAAACAGGTCTACGGCCTCCTGCCCGTTCTGGGCACGCTGCACAGCAGCACCCTGCATTTCCAAAAGCTCTGAAGCAATTTCAGCATTCAGATCATTGTCTTCTGCCAGAAGAACCCGAAAGGCTGTCAGGTCGGTCTGTGTAAGCGTTTCCGGCTCATCCGTCTGTTGCTGGGGCTTTACTGCACAGACCGGGAGCTCCAGGGTAAAAGAAAATTCAGATCCCTTTCCCGGAGTACTTTCTGCCGTTAAATTACCGCCCATTAATTCCACGATGGTCCGGCTGATGGGAAGACCTAATCCGGTACCGGAACTCTTAGAAACAGAGGTTCCCGCCTGTTCAAATGCTGAAAAAATCCGCTCTATTTCATCTTCCGGAATTCCGATCCCGGTATCCTGTACAGAAAAACGGACGCAGGCATTTGTTTCTGAATGTGACAGCTCCTGGGCATCCAGACGGATGCTGCCGCCCGGCGGGGTAAATTTCAGGGCATTGGACATGAGATTTGTCAGCACCTGTTTCAGGCGGATCACATCACCGGTAAACCAATCATGGGCGAGTTGATATTGAAAGCAGCAATTCAGTCCCTTTTGTTCAGCCTGGGATTGAATCATGCTTTCCAGTTCATTCAGCATCATGGATAAAGAAAAATCCTCCGAAGATAGAACCATTTTTCCGTTTTCAATTTTTGACATATCCAGGATGTCATTGATCAGAGCCAGCAGGTAGTGGGATGAGGACTGTATTTTTTGAAGATAATTCGCTATTGCGGGAGTCACTTCATCGGACATACTGGCGAGGTTTGACAAACCGACAATGGCATTCATGGGTGTACGGATCTCATGTGACATTTTGGAGAGAAAACCGCTTTTAGCACGATTTGCTGCTTCCGCCTTCTGCAGTTCATTTCTCATCAGGGTATTTCTGACCCGGGAGCGGACAATAATCATTAAAATGGCTACCAGCAACAGCAGGAATACGGTGATTGTTAAAATAAACGCCAGCGGATTGGAGTATACCAGTGCGGACAATGTAATATTATTATACCCAAGAGAAACCATATTCCGGTTGGTAATTGTCGTTTTATCCTCAGTGGTTATATTGCTGATGGATTTATTCAATATTGTCAGCAATGTAGGTGAAATCGGTTTGGCAAGGGCAAAAGCTGCTTTTGTTTTCGTAGTGTTTGTCGTTAGTATAGTGATGTTTTGAAATCCGCCCGACTGCAGATCTCTTTCCATGCCTGCAGACAAACCGTATATAAAATCGGAATCTCCTTTGTTTACCGCTTTGATTCCCTCCAGCGTTGTAGGATAGATCTTAATCTTATCTGCATTAATGGAGGCGGGAAGCGTTCTCCCGTCTAAAACAGCGGCAGTTAAACCATCCGAGGGATAGCTTGCAAATTTATTCTTGATAATGATATTGCTCATAGAAGAATAGGAAGCAGTGAGTGCTAATCCTTTTTCTGATGCAGTTGAATCAGAATCCAGGAAACATCCAAGCATATCCGCTTTTTTGTCCTGGACCAGACGAATGGAGTCTTCGTAATTATCTGCAAAAACAAATTCAAAAGAGAGACCGGATTCTTCTTCGATTTTCTTGAGAAATTCGGGAACAACACCGTTATGATCGCTCTCATCCTCCAGACAGTATAAGGGATGCCACTGGGAAATAGCGGCAACCCGAATCGGTTCTGCCTGACGGATGTAATCTTCTTCTTCTGGTGTAAAGTTAAGTTTTGTATCAGCAATGCCGGTAAAGTTCGTTTCATAGAGATCCTGGGCAAAATTGGGATTCGCATTCAGAATATAACCCATTGCCTGATTGAGTTCATCCAGAATATCCTGTTTTCCATGGGTGGTAACAATATACATGGGCTGTGCCTGAAAGCTGGTCGCGACCCGGAATGTACCATCCGCTTCCAGATCATTGCCAAGAAGAAGATCTACTTTTCCCTCTGCCAGAAGGTAATGAAGCGAATCATTCTTCATATCTGCATTAGAATAATACCGCAGTTTACAGGTAATGCCATTGAGATCCAGATATCTTTGCAGTCTTTCTATTTTATCCGCTGCTTTCTCAAATACACCGATTGTTTTTCCGTTTAAGGTCTGAATATCATAACTTCGGATACTGGTATCATCTTTCCTGGCAAAAAGTACGGCATGGTTATAACCAATGTTGTATTCGGGATAATCAAACCAATCCTCATAGCTTTCGTCATAGAACATACCGCCCATCAGATCAAGCTCGCCCGTTGTAATGCGGTTCATCAGATCAGAGCCGTCGCCCTCGACAAATTCATATTCCCAGTTGGTATATTTTGAAATTTCATTTAAGAAATCTGCTACCTGGCCTATACGGTTTCCCTTCACATCCGTTTCAGATAATCCCCTGGTCGTGGGGTATGCGACTTTTAGTACCCGGCGGGGTGCGGGGGCGCTGGAAGTGCTGCCGGCAGACACGTAAAGTGTTGGGGACACGGTGCAAAATAGCAGGATAAGTGCCAGGCTAAAGGCAAAGCATCTGGTATATGGTTTCATAAAGTTTTCCTTCCATACAATATATTTACGAGAATTTTGTCAAATTAGTACTAATGATATTATATTATTAAATAAATGGAATAACAAGCCTGAATATAGAAAAAACAAAATGCTGCGATTCTGGACGAATTTACAGTTTTTCGTACATACATCTCTATTATTATTGGAAAAAATCTTATATGATTAAAATATCAATAAAAAATAAGGAGGTATCGGGGAAATGAAACAATTGACATTTGCGCTGTATTTTGCCAACAGAGGGTTTTTCCCGGAGACATTAATTGCGGGAGCCAGAATGGAAATGGCAGAGGCTGTTACAAATGCTGGATTTCAGTATCTGATTCCGGATGAAGAGATGACCAGATATGGAGCGGTTGAGACCAGGTCAGAAGGGAAACGCTATGCAGCCTGGCTTAAAAGACATGAAGGGGAATATGATGGGGTGATTATGTGCCTGCCCAATTTTGGGGATGAAAATGGAGGAGTTGCAGCGATACAGGACGCGGGAGTTCCAATCCTGCTTCATGCATACCCCGATGAAATCGGAAAAATGGATTTTGAGCACAGAAGAGATTCCTATTGCGGGAAGTTCAGTTTTGCAGATGTGTTCCACCAATATGGAATCCCCTTCACTATGCTTGAGCCTCATGTAGTACATCCGCTGTCCAAAACATTTGCTGATAATCTGCGTGATTTTGCAGGAATCTGCCGGGTTGTAAATGGCATGAAACGCTTTTCTATTGGTGCCATTGGAGCCAGGACAAGTAAATTTAAAACGGTACGTTTTGATGAGATCACACTACAGAAATATGGGATAACAGTGGAAACCTTTGATCTGTCTGAACTTATTTTTAAAGTGCAGAATATGGATGATAGCGACAGCCGGGTGACTGAGAAGGTGGACAGCCTGGTTGCTTATACGGATTTCAGTTGTGTGCCGGCAGATAAAACCGTGATACTTGCAAAGGTGAGTATTGTAATAGATGAATATATTGCAGACTATGACCTGGACTGCATTGCCCTGCGCTGCTGGGACGAGATGCATGAAATCCTTGGAATTGCACCCTGTGTACTGCTGAGTGAATTAAATGACAGGGGAATTGTGGCATCCTGTGAAATAGATCTCTGCTCTGCGATTAATATGTATGCAATGCAGCTGGCATCCGGGAGGCCTACAACTGTTTTAGACTGGAACAATAATTACACAGACGATCCGGATAAGGTGATTCTGTTCCATTGCGGTCCCGTTGCACAGAGCCTGATGACGGAAAAAGGTACTGTAACCGACCACAAAATGTTTGCTAAAGGTAACCCGGGATGCGGGTGGGGCAGCAACGAAGGACGGATTAAAGCATTTCCGATGACTTATTCCAATTGTAAAACGGAGAACGGAAAACTAACCGTGTATGCCGGAGAAGGGAAGTTTACGGAAGACCCCATAGAAGATGGGTATTTTGGCTGCGGCGGGGTAGCGGTTATTGAAAATTTACAGCCTAAATTAATTCAATTGGGGCAAAATGGATACCGTCACCATACTGCTGTTGGAATGGGACACATGAAGAAGATTCTTAAGGAAGCATTTATCCGCTATCTGGGTTATGACTGGATGGAAATTTAGGATTGGAGGGATCATAATGGCAATTGGAGGGCTGGATATTGGAACAACAGGCTGTAAACTCACGGTTTATGATAATCAGGGAACATACCGGTATAAAGCATACCGGGATTATCCCTCCTCCAGAGGAGGGGAAGTACAGGAGATCCGTGCGGAATACATATGGAAGTCCGTTCGGGAGGTCATCCGGGAAGCAGCAGAACATTGCCCGGATATTCAGGGGGTCGGTGTCACCAGCTTTGGAGAGACCTTTGTGCTGTTAGATGAGAACGATACTCCCCTGGCACCTTGTATGCTTTATACGGATCCCAGGGGAGATGCGGAGTGCAGGGAATTGACGGAGAAGCTGGGAGAGAAGTATATAGCGGATATTACCGGGCTGAAACCACATTGTATGTACAGTATTTCGAAACTCATGTGGATGCGGAAACACCGGCCGGATATTTATAACCGGACTGCCAGGATTCTGCTTATGGAAGATTATATTATCTATATGTTAACAGGGAATCCTCAGATCGATTACTCGATTGCGTCCCGGACCATGGCATTTGATATCCGGAAATTATGCTGGAGCCGGGAAATATTAAAAGCAGCGCAGATTAAGGAAAAGCTGCTTTCCAAAACAGTTCCCACAGGAACCTGTGCAGGTACCGTAAAAACTGCGGTTGCAGGGGATTTGGGACTTTCTGGGGAAACAATAATCGTGTCTGTCAGCCATGACCAGGTGGCTGCGGCAATCGGATCCCGTGTCTTCGGTGATGCTGCGGCAGTTGACGGGGCAGGCACCGTAGAGTGTATTACCCCTGTGTTTACCGGAATACCTAAAAACGATGTGCTGTATCAGGGAAGCTATGCCATTGTTCCTTATGTGTTTCCGGGAAAATATCTCTGTTATGCATTTTCTTTTACCGGAGGAGCACTGGTGAAATGGTATATTGATAATCTTGCAAAGTATGAAAAGACATTGGCTGACCGGGAAAAATCCTCTGTTTATGAAGTGCTGGAAAGCAATATGCAAGATGGGCCAACGGGAATTCTGGTACTTCCCCATTTTGCCGGAGCTGCCACCCCCTACATGGATTCCGGATCCAAAGGGGCAATTACAGGGCTGACTGCCGCACACAATGTATCGGACCTGTACCGGGCAATGCTGGAAGGAGTGGTCTATGAAATGAGGCTGAATATGGAGGAACTGGCAAAGGCGGGAATCGTCATAAAGAAACTGAAAGCTGTGGGCGGCGGTGCGAATTCAAGGGTCTGGATGCAGATGAAAGCGGACATTTTAGGAGTTCCTATCGTATCGCTGGGATCCAGCGAGGCAGGAGCAGCCGGAAGCGCAATGCTGACCGGGATTGCCTGCAATATATTTGGGGATCTGGAAGAGGCGGCTGAGGCGATGGTAAAGGAATTAGAGACATATTACCCTAGGCTGGAGCAAAGGGAGGCATATGAACAGTATTATGAAAAATACAGACAGCTCTATCCGTCTGTCCGGCATTTAATGGGGCAGTAAAAGTAAGGTAAATATGATATTTCACCGGAACCGGGAAATTGTTATCCGGATGGAATAACATATGCGGTTAAAATATGTAATGAAAGTAAGCAGAGCAAGAGGAGGAATATTGTGTTAGTATCATTAAAGGAAATACTTAGGCTTGCCCAGGCGAGAAAATGTGCCATAGGTTCGTTTAATACACCGAACCTGGAGAGTATCATAGCTGTGATCAGAGGGGCTGAAGAACTGGACGTTCCGGTAATTATCATGCACGCGGAAATCCATGAGGAGATGATGCCTATTTCATTGATTGGACCAATCATGATCAGGTGTGCCACAGAAGCAAAGGTGCCGGTATGTGTACATTTAGACCACGGAACCAGTTTGAGCTATTTATATAAGGCGCTGGATATCGGCTTCACATCCATTATGTACGATGGATCTGCCTTAAGCTATGAGGAAAATGTTGCAAATACCTGTATTGCAGTAGAAATGGCAAAGCGGACAGGAGCCTCTGTTGAAGCAGAAATTGGTGTCCTTGGAAAACGGGAACTGGGTCTGGGACATGAATCCAATCACGATGACCAGGCAGAAGAAGTTTATACAGATCCGGAAGACGCAGGACGGTTTGTGAGGGAGACAAAGATAGATGCACTTGCATGTTCCTTTGGAACTGCTCATGGATTGTATTTGAAAAAGCCGAAGCTGGATATGAATGTACTGGACCGGGTCAGGGCAAGAGTTGATATTCCTCTTGTAATGCACGGCGGGTCCGGTGTCAGCGAAGAGGATTATAAGACGGTAATACAAAAAGGAATTCGGAAAGTGAACTACTATACCTATATGGCAAAAGCCGGAGGGGAGGAAGTAGAGGGACAATTTGGATTTAAAAAGATGCCCTTTGTAAATGGGGGTGTAAAATATAATCTCTATTATGCAACTGTGGAAGAAGGCCGGGAAAAGCCGGTGTATTACCATGAAATTGTGCAATGGGGAATCGATGCAATGAAGGGTAATGTGAAGTCAGCCTTGGAGGTTTTTAGCGGTAAAAAAAATTAGGTATTATCAATTGTGTACCGGAATGAATTTTCTCTGCAGTTTAATTCTTGCAGTTCTCTTGTTTATTTGGTACTATGAAATTAAGATTTTAAGGAAATAACCGATTACGTGAACGGATAACCCAGTGCGGGCCAGTAAATATGATCAAACAGAGGACAAGCCGATGAATCTTAATCTAGACAATAAAAAACTAAAAGAATTAATGAAAGATTTCTATACCTTAACCGATATCAAAATGGTTCTGTTTGACAGTGATTACCATGAGATACTTTCCTATCCAAACGGGCATTGTGAGTTCTGTGCAATTATGCATGGAAATCCGGTAACCCGGAAGCATTGCATCGAATGTAATCAGAATTCTTTTGATTACTGCAGGCGTAACAGCGAGCTTATGGTGTATGAATGTCATGCCGGATTGATTGAGGCAGCGGCACCGCTAAAGGATAACGGTATTATCATCGGATACGTTATGTTCGGGCAGATTAGCGATATTAGCAGCAGAGAGGAACTTTTTACTAACCTACGTAATGTCTGTGAAAAATATCAGATTTATCAGCCCTGTTACGAAGAGTCATTTTCAAAAATTAAGTATAAGAGCCGCGAACAGATTCTGGCAGCGGCTAAGATTCTGGAAGCCTGTACGTTTTATGTTTTATTGAAAGAAATGATCTTTATGGAAAAGGAACAGTTCTTACATAAATTAAATCTCTATATAATGGGACATATCTCGGAAGATATCTCGGTAAAAGATTTGTGTAATGTGTTTAAAGTCAGCCGCAGCCGGTTGTATGAAGCTGCAAAGCAATATCTGGGAGTGGGAATTGCGGAGTACATTAAGCAGAAAAGGATTGAGGCGGCTAAAGATTATTTGAAAAACTCCGGCGATCCCATCACCGAGATATCCGAAAAAGCGGGATTCTCCGACTATAATTATTTTTGCAGGGTTTTTAAAAAGACGGTGGGTATGCCTGCAAAGAAATATCGAAAAATATATCAGCAGGATGTAACGGATTAAGCGAAAAAGGATCTTTCCATGGAGTCATGGAGAGATCCTTTTTTCGGGTGCGCGCCTGGCGGCGCACGTTTATAATGGGGGATTTGTAAATGGCCTATTTGTAAATGGCCTATTTGTATCTGGCGGCGAGTATTTCAAGCTCACTGTGGGTTCGTGTAATTGCCTCCTGTACTTCAATCTTTTCATCCAGCAACGGATAGATCCATTTGCAGACAATGGAATCTATCTCTTTTTGCGAAAGAATGGTGTTATTTTTGGACTTTGGGGGAAGCGTTGGTTTGGTGTATTTATAGGTGGAGTGATACAGCGGCAGCCAGGGGTATAGCTTTATTAATTCATCATTTGTATAGGTGGAGGTAATGGCGGATTGCCCGCCCAGCAGGGTTAAATAATTGGCGACCTGTTCATCACAGGTCCACTTCAGAAACTGAAATGCTTCTTTCTTTTTATGGGAGTAACTGGATATTCCAAGTCCCCAGCCACCTAATAAGGGACTTCTGCCTGGTATGTGATGATAGCCAATCGACCCGATCATGCTGCTTTTTCGCAGATCTACTACATCGGTTAAAAATGAGGGGTAGGTAATCAGCATTGCAGTATCTCCTTTTAGGAAATCTTCTACGGCTACCACATCCGTCGCAGTACGGTAGTTGGGCTTTGCGCATTTTACGGAACGAATCAGGTTAATATAAGCCTTTAGTGACTGGGCAGAGTCCAGACATACATTCCCCCTGGAATCAAATAAGCTGCCGCCGTATGCCCGCAGCCGCATATAGATTTCAGGGGACAGGCATTCGTCATAGGCAGCAGGAATGGTAATTCCATAGTCAATTACGTTTGTCTCGGAAGTGAAATATTCTGCGATGGTATTAAATTCCTTTAAAGTCAGCGGAGGCCGGAGGGTAATATTATTCTTTCGTTCATATGCAGATTTCAGCGTTAAGTTTTCAAATAAATCTTTCCGGTAATAAAAAATCTGGGGAGCATACATGTATGGAATACCATAGTACCTATGGTTAAAACTGCTAAAATACTGCAGGCAGTCCGGAAAAAATATATCCAGGTCAAAGGAGGACAGTTCTTCGGTAATATCCTCCAGAATATGAAAGCTTGCCAGGGTGGAAAGCCAGGGTAAATCATACATGATAACATCGTATACCTGATCTTCCGGCATTTTGTCAATATCCAGTATGGTTTCATAGAGATTATGGTGTGGCAGTATGGTAATCTCTGCATGGATGCCGGTCAGATTTTCAAAATTCTTAAGCAGCCCCTCTAATACGTGAATCTGGGGAGTGTCCAGCATTAAAATCCGGATCACGGTTTTTTCGGAACCATCCATAGGGGGCTTTTCTTCGATTGTTTTACAGTTGCAAAAAGACAGCCTGTTTTCCAATGCAGGATTTTTTAAAATGATCTTCTCTGTTTCTTTTGTAAAAGGGGCGCTTAACTGCTCAAATAAAAGAGAGGAAGCAGTCTGTCCCAGCTTCAGGGCAGGGCGGGCAGCAGACATGGATGCAAAAGAATGTGTATGGAGATTCCAATGTTCTTCACCTAAGGAGAGGACCGGGATTTCCTGTTTGCTGAATCCCAGAATATTTAAGCCTTCAATAATCCCGGTTGCAATGGATTCGGAAGTAGCAATAATTGTCTCCGGTTTTTCTTTTTTAAAAATATTAATGGTTTTACGGAAAGCATCTTCCTTGCTGGCGGCTGTTGTAATAATAGCATCGGGATTTAAGGGAAGCTCTGTTTCTGCAAATGCAGCCTTAAACCCTTCTATACAGTTGCTTTCACAGGTATATTGTTCCGGACCGCTCATAAGAAAAATATTTTTATACTGATGATCTATCAGATTCCTGGTCATATAATGGACTATGGAATAATTGTCAAAAGAAACAAAATTGGCATCCAGGCTGTGGATATTACGGTCAATCAGAACAATGGGTTTCTGGGCAGAGGTAAAGTGCTCGTAGTAGAATTTCCAGTTGTCCGGCTGGCAGGATACCAGAATTAATCCGCAAATCTGCTTTTTTAAAAAATTATTTACAATGGTTTTTTCAAAGTCCGGGATATCATAGGAAAAAGATAAGTTAATATAATAACCTGTATTTTGAAAAAAGTTCTCAATCCCCTGAAAAAGCTGAACATAATAGGAGTCATTAAAGTTGGGCAGGATTACCCCGATATCCGTATAAGTATTTGATTTCAGGTTTTTGGCGGGCAGATTCTGGGAATATTGTAAAATCTCCACGGCTTCTTTAATTTTAGCGCTGACAGCCTTGCTGACGGGCTTTGTATTGTTTAGATAATTTGACACAGTGGCAATAGAAACACCTGCAAGTTTCGCAACGTCTTTGATGGTAGCCATATCTGTAAACCTCCCTTTACATCATAATATAATCAATAATATTGTTCATGTTCAAAAGTAAAGCCAGTGCCTTGTAATTGAAAATATATCAAAGCATTATGGTACAGCATCAGTCCTTACAAGGTAAAGTATAAATATAAAAATAGCATACAAAGGAATTTTTGTAAAGCAGAGTGAAACGTTTAAATAAAATTGATTAAAAATTTAAATGAAAATATTGACTATTATGTGCAATAACATTAAAATGAAGATGTCAAACACACAATCTTTCGTCAAGATGACGAAGAAAAAACATTTTACAAATGGAGAAGGAGGAATACAAATGAAAAAGGCAATTGCATTACTTATGGGGTTAACAATGGCTGCAAGTATGATGGCTGGGTGTGGGGCAGATCAGAAAACAACAGGAACGACGGCTGCTGAAACAAAAACAGAAGCAGAAACTGCAGCCGCCGCCGGGGAAACCCAGGCGAAGGAAACAAAAACGGGGGATAAAAATGCAGCCGGTGAAAAAAAGAAATTAAAAATAGGCGTATCGATTATGGAGCTGACGGCGTACACCTGGTATCAGGGGGTAATTGATGGCTGTAAGCAATGGCTTAAGGAGAATGGGGATAAAGATAACGTGGATATCGACTTTACTTTTGAAGATTCCAGGTCTGATGTGCAGACAATGCTGACCAATGTTGAAAACATGGTTGCATCGAAATGTGACGGCATTATTTTATTCCCGGCGGACGCATCTTCAGCAATTCCTACAATGAAACAGTATGTGGGTGAGGGGATACCTTTTGTAGTAGGAGATTATGCACAGGATGTAAAGTCAGACAGCGATGTGGTCTGGTCTACATTTGTAGGGCATGATATGAAAGCTCTGGGAGAAAAAGCCGGACAGGAGGCCGTAAAGTATTTAGATACGCTGGAGAAAAAAGATCCCACGTGCCTGTTTATATCACGCCCCACTTCCGGGCAGGTATCCCAGGACCGTTTTGAAGGGTTCAAATCAGCAGTTCTGGCGGCATACCCAGACGCAAACGTTATAGAAGAAGGGGATACCGGAGCAGGAAACCGTGATTCCGCACAGACGCTTATGGAAAACGTTCTCCAACGAGAGGCAGCCATCGATGTAGTTTGCGGACACAATGATGCAGAAGTGGTAGGAGCTTACAATGCAGCTGTGGCACAGGGCAGGGAAGAAATAAAGTTTATCGGTATTGCCGGAGATATAGATGTACTTGGCTGGATAGAAAAAGGCAATGACAAATGGCTGGCAGAAGTGCTTCAGGATCCCGTAGTCCTGGGGTATCAGGCAACAGATGCCATGTACCGGGTATTGGTAAATAATGAAAAGCTGCCGGAAAAATATGAGTTGCCGGAACCGGATGCTATTACAAAAGACAATATTGGTGATTATGACTGGAAAAACTGGTCCTGGCTGGGATAAATGTACAGCATCATAAATGAATAGTAACGAATGGCGGGAGTAGCAGCCGCCATTCGTGTCAAAGGACGAGGAGGTTCAAGATTATGATTCATTTACTGCCGCAACCGAGGAATTTGGTTGAATTGGAAGGAACGACGAAGGAATTTTCCAGTATCAGAATCGCGCAGGAAGGGAACAGAGAATCTGCAGCAGACGTATTGGAAATTACAAAATTAAGATTTTGGAACTATCCGGAAATTAATATTTCTCCGGGAGAAAGAGTAGAAGAAGGGGAATTAAGGATTCGAATTATCCGCACATTAGGCAATTTTGAAGCGGAAACCAATGACAGGGAATTGTTCCGCACCCAGGGGTATGTATTGGAAATCGGCGAAGAGGGCATCACGCTGTATTACGAAGAGAAAGAAGGATATATCCACGGTATTACTACGGTGAAACAATTGACAGCCAGGGGTTTAAATGGGGGATTCCGGCTGCCTTGCTGCAGTATCCTGGATTATCCTTTGATACCGGTCAGAGCAGTAGCCCAGACATTTTCCTGGTATGCGGGCTACGGGCGGATCGGGTTTGACAGCCAGCTATGGGGGTATGAAGAATGGGCAGAATACCTGAATATCTGTCTGGATAATAAAATTAACCAGCTGAATCTGGTCTTGTATGGATACTGGCCGTTTGATCTGCCGGGATATGAAGAAACGGTGTTTCATAATGTGCCCGTGAAAATATGGAATGCCGAAAACCGGAGATGGCTGACGGTTCGTTATTCACATCCGAATCTGGAAGAACCATTTCTGGAGCGTTTTACGGCACTGGCACATAAGCTGGGAGTGAAGATATTTGCCTATGTGGGACTGAATTCTTATAATGGCGCCTATACCATTAAGCATACTCAGGCAAGGATGAAACCGCCGGTAACAGGTGAATTTTTAAATGATTTTGATTCTCTGTGCTTAAGTTATCCCGGAACGGTGGATTATATCGTGGAATCCATGCGCCAGATTGCCAGAACCGGGTTTGACGGATTTACGCTGGAGGAAAGTGAAGAAGGCTTCTGGTACTGTGAATGTGAAACCTGCAAAAAGAGATGGCATAAGGGAACGGCTTCGCCTGGAGAAGCAAAACACAAGGCAAATATGTGGCTTTTAAATCAGATTTATCAGGCTGTACGGGAAATTAATCCGGAGGCAGTAATTGGAATCCGTGCTTTCAGGCAGCCGCCGCTGGAAAAGGATCCTGCATTTTTAAAAACCTGTGTGGAATCCATGCCGGAGGATATCATGCTGTTTTGGGCTCCGGGTCTGTATGTGCCGGAGGCTGAATTTACGAAGTGGTGTGAAGTCTTTGGCAGAGACCGGATCTGGGGGCGGGATACGGAAGCAAATTCCATCACTTCCACCATGGGGCGCTTGTACCGTACGTTTCAGTCCAATGTAATACGGTATGAGGATGAAGCAAATGAACAGGTAATTGAGACAGATATCCGGCAGCATCGGGGCAGTGTTAAAATGCGGGTTCACGGTATTAACGGATTTATGTTTGAATGGTATGGCCTGTGCATGCATCTGTTTGCCCACGGCAATTATGGCTGGGGATCCGATATGGAAGAAGAGGGATTTTATAAACTGGCATGTGAGATTAATTTTGGAGAATTAGGGGATACCGTTCTCTATGTAATGAAAAATATGGTCACGGTTCATGAGAGTCAGATTCCACTCTATACCACTCCATTTCCATTCCAGAAAAATAAGATGACTCAGGCAGATATTCCAGCCTTAATGGCGGCAAAAGGAAACCATGAAAACCTAATGGGTAAAATCAGATATCTGCAGGAACAGGCAAGACAGAATCCCAAAATGCGCTGCTGGCTGCCT
Source organism: Robinsoniella sp. KNHs210 (assembly GCF_000686105.1). Lineage (NCBI taxonomy): Bacteria > Bacillati > Bacillota > Clostridia > Lachnospirales > Lachnospiraceae > Robinsoniella > Robinsoniella sp. KNHs210. The sequence goes on along the minus strand of NZ_JMLZ01000001.1, from coordinate 48,012 downwards.
CATTTTGACAAATGGGAAAATGCTCAGCGCCGAAATGCAGTGATAATAGAAATGGTTCTAAAGGCACTTGCTTATGAGGAGGAAGTAAAACAGCCAGTCATTAGGGAGCAGCTCCTGGATGAAATATTATATCTCAATGAACGGGATTTTGATATTGCAAAAGAAATGTTTTTTGATCTGAATCCGGTAGCGGAAACGGGAGTAAAGAGCTGCATGTTCCCATATCACGAAATAAAAAGACTGATACATAATATCAGACACCCGGAAGCACCGGACACAGATATTATCTGCTCCGGGGTGGAAGCGCTTGGATGGCTATGGTTATAGTAAAGGAGTTGGTAAGATGGAGGATAAAAAAACAGAGGCTACACCACTGGTTCAAATAAAAAACTGTACCATGGAATTTCCGGGAGTAAAGGCTTTGTCTGAAGTGAATTTTACACTGATGCCGGGAGAGTGCCACGCTCTGGTTGGAGAAAATGGCGCAGGGAAATCTACACTGTCAAAATGTATTACCGGCGAGAACCGGATGACAAAGGGCGAACTTTTCGTGAAAGGGGAGCAGATTAAGATACCTTCATACAGTGTTAAGGAATCACAGAGCAAAGGAATTGCCATTGTACACCAGGAATTTACCCTGATGGAAGATATGAATGGTGTGGAAAATATATTTGTGGGAAGGTATAAAAGGAAACATGGGTTCATTGATTGGAAAGCCCTGGAAGAACGTGCAGGGGAATTGATGGATTTCCTGCAATGTGAGGTTGACCTTCATGTGCCGGTTAGAAGGCTTCGAACGGCGCAGCAGCAGATTATCCAGTTAGCCAAAGCAATGCTTGAAAATCCACAGATAATCATTTTTGATGAGCTGACTGCCGTGCTGCAGGAAAAGGATATCCAGAATATTTTCAGAATCATTGGTATTTTAAAAAGCAGAGGAATCGGAATTATATATATTTCACACCGGCTGGACGAAGTATTTGCCTGCTGTGATTCTTATACGGTATTATGTGACGGCCGATTCATCCATTCCGGGCAGGTAAAAGATATTGATAATGCAAAGCTTGTGAAAATGATTATCGGCAGGGAATTGACAAATGTTTATCCAAAGCTGAATGAAGATCTGGGAGAAGTAATTCTTGAAGTGAAAGACCTGTCGGCACCGAAAGCTTTTCATAATATCAATATGGAAGTCCGTGCAGGAGAGGTTGTGGGGCTGGCAGGGCTGCTGGGTGCCGGTAAAACGGAACTGGTACAGGCAATTTTCGGCAGCCACCCCGTGACAAAGGGTGAGGTACTGATTAAAGGAAAGCCTGTGAAAATCAGGAGCCCGCTTCAGGCTATGAAAATGGGAATGGGACTGGTGCCGGATGAAAGGCGGACCCTTGGCCTGAATATGAAATTTAATATCAAAGATAATACCACATTAGCTTCTATGCAATTATTTAAGAAAATGAAAATCTTCCAAAATCATGAAGAAGAGCTGAAGGCATCCTATGAAATAAATGAGAAAATGAATCTAAACTATTATTCCTTATGGCAGAATGTAAAAAAGCTGTCGGGCGGCAATCAGCAGAAAATTGTCATTGCCAAATGGCTGCTGCGGGATACGGAAATCTTCCTTTTGGATGAACCGACCAGAGGAATTGATATCGGTGCAAAATTTGAAATTTACCAGCTGATCCATGAACTCACAAGGCAGAACAAAGCCGTTATTCTGGTGTCGCCTGAGATGGAAGAACTTCTGGGGCTTTGCAACAGAATCTATATCATGTATGAAGGTGAAATGAAAGATATGGTGGAAGGCAAGCGTAAGACACAGGAAGTGATTATCAATAATTTGTTAGGAGTGAAAACGGATGAATGATTATAAAGTAAAATCAAAGAGATATACCAAAGGAATGAAGACTCTGCTAAATGACTGGATGATTGCATTTTTATTTATAGCACTTTTTGCACTGTGCTGCTTAAACAGTGATTTTCGTACCACAACAAACATCATGAATGTTCTTCGTCAGGCTTCCTTTGTGGCAATCATAGCTATGGGAGAATTTTTTGTCATATTAATTGGTGAAATGGATATGTCCATTTCTTCTACGATTGGTATGGTATCCATTTTTTTTGCTGGATTTACAGTGAACATGGGACTTCCCATCTGGCTGTCATTTTTACTGGTTGTACTTATTGCGATCGTGGTGGGTGTGGTGAACGGGTGTCTGGTGGTATATGGAAAGATGCCATCGTTCATTGCCACCCTGGTTATTATGAATATGTTAAAAGGAATTAACTATATTTATTCCGACGGATTGCCCATTTCGGGTTTGTCCGATGAATTCGGGCAGATGGCATTGGGGAAACTGGGAATCGTACCCTATGCTGTAATTCTTATGATAGTGGTTGCCGTAATTTTAAATGTTTTCACGGCCCATACCGCCATTGGGCGCAGCTTTTTCGCAGTGGGAGGTAATAAGGAAGCATCCAGATTAAGCGGATTGAACGTAAACTTTATTGCAATCCTGGCATTTGTGATGTGCGCAATCCTTACCACGATCGGAGCGCTGGGACTGACATCTAAGACCTTATCAGGCAATGTTACCCTGGGGGATAACCTGCTCTTTGATGTTATGACCATCTGCGTGCTGGGAGGAACCTCACTTACCGGTGGACGTGGAAGAGTTTTTGGTATTGTCATTGGGGCGCTGTTCTTACAGGTCATTTCCAACATTATGGTTCTTATGGGAATTAATACATATTGGCAGTGGGTAGTCAAAGGAATTATCCTGGTTGTTGTGGTACTGATTGATTCTTTCTCAAAGAAGGAATAGTATGAAAATATTCGGACAGATTGGACGTTTAAAGAAAGATAAGATAGCAGAGTACCAATCACTGCACGCAAATGTCTGGAAGGAAGTAAGCCTGGTGATCCATTCCTGTAATATCAGGAATTATTCCATCTTTGTCCAGGACGATCTGGTGTTTTCCTATTTTGAATATACCGGCAGTGACTATGAAAAAGATATGGCGCTTATGGAAGCAGATGAGGTAACAAAGAGGTGGTGGACTCATACGAAGCCCTGCTTTGAAAAATGTGCATTTTCTGCTGACAGTGAATTTTATCATGATATGAAACAAATTTTTTATCTGGTATAGCGTTCTTGGAATTACGTAGCACAATATTTAAATAGCGCATCACGTTGTTAAAATTACAAATGCTAAACTGGAATAGTGAAAGGAGAAGTCAAAATGAATTATGGAAAAAAGGTCTGGGTCTTTCCTGATGCAGAGCTTCCTCCGGAAGGGTTGAACACAATTCCGGGACATGAATCAGTAATCATTACGAATACAGGACAGTCGGATGCCCACGTTACAATTACGCTGTTATATACGGACAGCCCGCCGGTAAAGGACATTCATGTTACTGTTGAGGGCCAGAGGGTACGCTGCCTTCGGACAAATGAAACTAAGGACTTTGGACCGCATACCGCCCGCTTTGAACAGCAGTATGCCATCTTGCTGGAAAGTGACGTACCAATAGTGGCGCAGTATGGGAGGGCAGAACCACGGCAGGTAAGCTTTTATACTACGACTGGATACTGCTGTGATTGATGGTTTTTAATGAACTTATCATAAAATATATTAAAAATTAAATTACAATAAAGCATAAAATGGAGGATAAAAATATGAACAGACATGGAGCAATCTGTATTCCCGATCAGGAATACAAAGAAAGAGCACAAAAGGCAGGGAAGATTATCAGCAGAGAAGGGCTGGACGTACTGATTGTCAATTCAAATGAGGCAGACTATGCAAATGGAAGATACTTTTCCGGTTTCTGGCCGTTGTTTGAACGGTGCGGCGTAGCGATTACCCCGGACGGGGATGCTGCTTTAATGGTAGGTCCCGAAAGCCGCCATTTTGCCGCTGACCGTTCCAGAATCGATAAAATTTTCATTTTAAAAGAATACCGGGAAGGTGCAGATCCTGCATATCCGGAACTGAAGGCAGATACCTATCAGGATGTATTTAAGGCGCTGCAGATAACCGGAAAAAAATTGCGTATCGGTGTGGCAAGTTATTTAGATACATCCGTTATAATAATGGAAGGAATCAAAACAGCATTTCCGGAGGCGGAAATTGTGAGGGCAGACCATATTATGGTGGAGCTTCGTTCGATTAAATCTATGAACGAAATAAATTGCCTGCGGGAAGGATACCGTATAGCAGAACTGGCAACCCAGCATGTAATTAATGAAATTAAACCGGGAATGACCGAATTGCAGATGGTAGGAGTTGCCCAACGGGTAGTATATGAACATGGGGCAGAATACGAAGGATTGCCTATGTATGTTTTTTCAGAGGCATCTACCCGCCACGCAATTTCAAGGTCTTCGTACCGTCAGTTTGAAAAAGGAGATATCGTACAGCTTAATTTATCAGCAAAGATTGACGGATATTCTGCAGCAATCGGTTACCCCATTGTCCTTGGAAAATTAGAAGGTCGCAGAAGAGAAGTGGTCATGTTTGGATTAGAAGCGCATAGGTGGACGGTTCAGCAGGTGAAAGCAGGAGTGACTGCATCCGATATTGCAAAGAATTTTTATCAGTATTTTACAGACAACGGCTACAAAGAAAATTTTGTATATGGTCCTCTGCATGGTACTGGAATGATTGAAGTTGAGGCACCGTGGGTAGAAACAATATCGGATTATGCATTACAGCCCAATATGACGTTTCAGGCAGATACCTTTATTTCTACAGACACCTTTGGAGTACGTTGGGAAAAAGGAATTGCGGTTACGGAGAACGGCTGTGACATACTGTCACCGGAGATTGGAAAACTGTATGAGCTGGAATTCTGACGCGGCAGGTCACATTTTTAAACAGGCTCTTGCGCTCTAAAATAAACCGACAGACTGCAGAATTTGTAGGTTAACAGAAAGAAAGGAATGAAAAAACGATGCAAATGGTAGATCTGATGTTTCAGGAACTTCAGGATGCGAAGGAAAGAAAGGTACCGTTTATTATCCCAATCGGTACTATCGAGTATCATGGGCTGCACGCCAGCAATGGTACGGATACCATGGTTATAAATGGTGTTATGCGGGAACTGGAAAAGAAAAAAGAAATTGTCCTTTGCCCGCCTGTCTGGTATGGGGTGGCAAGTTGGGCAGTAGCAGGTCCCGAAAGCGGAACAATCCATGTTGATGTGGACGTCTATGAAAATTATATTTATTGTATCCTAAAATCGATGATTTATGGGGGCGTTAAAAATATTTATTGTGTGGCACACCACCAGACGGAGGAAGCCGGGCTGATGCCAATGACACTGGCATGCCATAAGGCTGCGAAAAAAGTCATCATGGAATATATGGAGGAAACCAGAGGAAAAGGATGGTGGGGAAGTAATGACTATGCCGATTATTATCAGAACCTGGGTTCCGGGGATGATCCCTTCTCCTATATCAAGGTGATTCCGCTTCTGAGCGCTGAGGCACAGAAAAAGTGCGGCGGGTTTGACCATGCGGGTAAATATGAATCCAGCCTGATGTACGCGCTGTATCCGGACCACGTAAATCTGGAAAAAACCAAAGAAAATACGGAGTGGTTCGCACTGAATTCCGTGGAAACCAGTAAAGAACTGGGCGATCATATGGTGCAGTGTGCGCTGGAAGCACTGGAGAAAATAATCCGGTAAGAGAGCTAGGTGTGAAAGAAAATCGCTTTCACACTGCTGATTGGGAATAGCGCAAGCCCGCTTGCGCTATTGAGGGGGTTAAGTGTGAAAGAAAATCGCTTTCACACTGCTGATTTGGGAATAGCGCAAGCCTGCTTGCGCTATTGAGGGGTATAAAAATGTAGGTTTGGAGGAACGTATGACAGAAAGAGAAAAAGCGGCAGCAGGTATTTTATATGATGCTCAGAATGATGAAGAAGTAACAGCCAACCGGGTAAAATGCCAGAACCTCTGTTATGAATATAATCAGATTCCCCACGGAGATATTCAGGCAAGGGAGGCGTTTATCCCTAAAATTGTACACAAAATCGGAAAGAATTTTGTAGTCGAACAGCCCTTCCGGTGTGATATGGGATTCAATATTGAGATCGGAGATGATTTCCTGTCCAATTATAATCTTATCATATTGGATGGTGCCAAAGTGGAGATAGGTAATCATGTAATGATAGCGCCCAATTGCGGCATTTATGCTGCTGGGCATCCATTTGACGCACAATTGCGAGGCAGCGGTCTGGAGTATGCATGGCCTGTTAAAATAGGAGATAATGTCTGGATTGGCGGACATGTATGCATCCTGGGAGGTGTTACGATCGGCGAAGGAACAGTAATCGCCGCTGGAAGTGTTGTTACGAAAGATATTCCGCCTAATGTCCTGGCTGGAGGAAATCCCTGCCGGGTAATAAGGGAAATATCGCCGGCAGATGATGACAAGTACCGGGGGTAGATGCCCCGGGAAGTGGGGGGGTGTTTATAAAAGACGCTTAAAAACTGTGTGCCGTAGTACCCGGGTATCAGACAGATTTTCAAAATATGTATAGAAATGCCGTTCAGAAGTTACATAATCTGAGCGGCATTTACAAAATTTACCATTAATGATAAGGTTTATCAATAGAAGCGGAAAGTGTTGACTTCAACTCTGAGACTGGTAAAATAACAAATAAAAAGGATTAGAGCCTGTTAGAAATTCATTGCATCAATTGCGTGTCCCAGAGCCATTTCTGCCTTATACCGGGCCGACATCTTGATACAAGTAATTGAAACACGCTCCAAAAGGGTGGTAAAAATGAAACAACATAAGTTTTGGGCAGGCGCCATGGTGTTCTGTTTAATCATGGTTTTTTACACAGGTCATAAGCACAAATAACTAAGGAGATGATATGAGATGGATGTGAACTGGAAAAAAATTGCAACATTTGCAGGTGGAGTACTATTCGGTACTGCAGGAGTTAAGGTATTGGCAAGTAAAGATGCCAAGAAAGTTTATACAAATTGTACAGCAGCAGTTCTGCGTGCCAAAGACTGCGTTATGAAGACCACAACAAAGGTTCAGGAAAACGCAGAAGATATACTGGCAGAAGCAAAGGAAATCAACCGTGTTCGTGAAGAAGAGGCAGATGCCTGTTGTGAATGTGAAGATTCCGGAGCAGAAGAAAGTAAAGAAAATCAGGAATGTGAATAAGGGTAAGCCTGCGGTGAAATATTTCGCAGGCTTTTATGATTGGAAGAATCATTCTGGAGCATGTCTTAAAACTGCTTGGACCTGGCTGGTTGCAGTCTGTAAAGTCGACAGACCGGGTGCAATTTTTTTAAAACACGCTCTAATACACAGGAAACGAGGAATAGACGATGAATTTTGTGATAAAACATGACATTCCCGGCAGGATGCGTATTCATATAAAGCAGAATACTATGACGCTGGGGGAAGCAGACCTGCTGCTGTACTACCTTTCTTCCCTACCCCGGGTAAAAGAAGCAAAGGTATATAACCGAACATCAGATGCGGTTATCTGTTATGAGGGAAAACGCCGGGAGCTGTTAACAGCAGTGAAAGATTTCCGGTATGATCTGGAAGAGGCAGAAGCCCTGGTTCCCGAGCATACGGGGCGGGCTCTTAACCAGAAATACCAGGAGAAACTGGTCAATAAGGTGGCACTTCGGGCAATAACCCAGATTTTTTTACCGGCACCGGTAAAAGTCCTCTATACCGCAGTGATGTCCATTAAATATATTATAAAAGGCGTAAAAAGCCTCTGGAAAAGAAAGCTGAAGGTGGAAGTTCTGGATGCGGCGGCTATTGCGGTGTCCATTTTAAGAAAAGACTTTGGAACTGCCGGATCGGTAATGTTCCTGCTGGGGGTAGGAGAAATCCTGGAAGAATGGACACGTAAAAAATCCCTGGATGATCTTGCAAGAAGCATGTCTTTGAACATTGAGAAGGTCTGGTTAAATCAGGGAGAGACAGAAGTATTAGTACCCATTTCCCAGGTCCATGAAGGTGATCTGGTGACAGTCCATATGGGAAGTCTGATTCCTCTGGACGGTATGGTTGCATATGGGGAGTCCATGGTAAATCAGGCATCCCTGACAGGAGAATCCATGCCGGTAAAAAAAGAAAGCGGATCAACCGTCTATGCAGGTACTGTTGTAGAAGAAGGAGAAATCACAATCCGGGTTAAGCAAGCAGCAGGGGCTACCAGATATGAGAAAATTGTTACTATGATTGAAGAATCAGAGAAGCTGAAATCTTCTGTGGAGGGAAAAGCATCTAATCTTGCAAACGTACTGGTTCCATACAGTCTGGGAGGAACGGTGATCACTTATCTGATCACCCGGAATGTGTCAAAGGCACTGTCCATCCTGATGGTGGATTTCTCCTGTGCTTTAAAGCTGGCTATGCCCATATCAGTACTGTCTGCCATGAGGGAAGCAGGGAATCACCACATCACGGTGAAAGGTGGGAAATATCTGGAAGCTGCGGCTGAGGCAGATACCATTGTGTTTGATAAAACAGGAACTTTAACTAAAGCGAAACCTGTGGTGGCGGATATCATTACGTTTGGTGGGCGAGACCAGAATGAGATGTTGAGAATTGCGGCATGTCTGGAAGAGCACTTTCCCCATTCCATGGCAAATGCTGTGATACAGGAGGCGAAGAAAAGAAATCTGACCCATGAGGAGATGCATACAAAAGTAGAATATATTGTGGCACATGGAATCGCTTCTTATATTAATGGAGAAAAAGTCCTGATCGGAAGCAGCCATTTTGTTTTTGAAGATGAAAAAAGCAGCATCTTGCCGGAGGAACTGGAAAAGTTTGAAGCAAGGCCGGATCAATATTCCCACTTATATCTTGCGATTGCCGGAGAGCTGGCGGCAATTATATGTATTGAAGATCCTCTTCGGGAAGAAGCAAAAGCTGTTGTAGGCGCTTTGAGAAGCTCCGGATTTAAGAGAATTGTAATGATGACAGGGGATAGTGAACGGACTGCCAAAGCCATTGCAAAGGCGGTGGGAGTTGATGAATATTATTCCGAAGTATTGCCGGAAGATAAAGCAGATTTTGTACAAAAGGTCAAAACAGATGGTCATAAAGTGATCATGATAGGGGACGGAATCAATGATTCTCCGGCATTATCCGCAGCAGACGTGGGAATCGCAATCAGTGAAGGTGCGGCTTTGGCAAGAGAGATTGCCGACATCACAATTTCCGCGGATGATCTGTGGGAACTGGTGACGTTAAAGATGATCAGTAAGGGATTGATGAAAAGAATTAACTGGAATTACCGAAGTGTGATTGGATTTAATCTGGGACTTATTGTGCTGGGAGTAACCGGGGTGCTGGCACCTGCCACATCTGCACTTTTGCATAATACTTCCACATTGTTGATCAGTTTGAAAAGTATGACAAACGTATTGGAATAAACAACCCCGAAACAACACAGAAATAATCGGAAATAACAAGGAAACAACTCGGAGCGGGAACAAATCAATATTTGCTGAGTCTGTGCCATGATAAGGCATTAGCGGAAGAAATTACCCAGGAAGCTTTTTTTAAGGCGATGCAGAATATTTACCGATTTGAAGGTGAGTTATAGATGAAAAGACTGGAACAGCAAGGGAAGACAAGGTCTCTACAAAGAAAATTGTCATTATGTATTGATTCCTATACGTGGAATTGGAAGTTGAAAGTAAATGTATTTTCCAGTATAATAATACCAAAGCAGGCTCAAAGGGATGAGTTAAACGAACATGATCATCGATGATGGCCTGGATGTAAATACGACGGAATGGCTGAAATCCCAGGTGGATGTCATCAGGGGCCCTGTAGAAGGAGAGATGGTATGATTTACACAGTGACATTTAATCCCGCATTGGATTATATTATGCATATTCCCCATATGAGTTCAGGAGAAATAAATAGGAGCAGCTCGGAGCACCTTTTTTGCGGGGGAAAGGGTATCAATGTCTCTATTGTTCTAAGGCATCTGGGGGCAGAAAGTGTGGCAATGGGATTCCAGGCGGGTTTTACGGGAAATGAAATCGTCAGACAGTTGGAATTGCAGGGAATACATACAAATTTCGTGGCTTTATCCCGAGGGAATTCTAGAATTAATGTAAAGGTAAAGGGCGAAACAGAAACAGATCTTAACGGCAATGGACCAGATATTACTGAGGATGAATTCAGGCAGCTGCTGGATAAAATTTCAGTGTTGACCGGGGACGATACCCTTGTTCTTGCCGGAAGCATTCCTGCCTGCCTTTCGTCCGATGCTTATCAGAAAATTATGGAACAATTGGCAGACCGGAATGTAAAAGTCGTGGTAGATGCAGAGAGAGAACTGCTGGTTAAAACGCTTCCCTACCACCCATTTCTGATCAAGCCAAACCATCATGAGTTAGGCGGTGTGTTCGGGGTTTCCTGCACAAATGAACAGGAAATCATCTGCTGCATCAAAGAGATACAGAAAATGGGGGCCAGAAACGTACTGGTTTCCAGGGCAGGGGATGGTGCCATATTCGGTGATGAAGATGGCAGCATGTACCGGATACAGGCACCTTTTGGGACTGTGAAAAATTCGGTAGGCGCCGGAGACTCTATGGTTGCAGGATTCTTAAAAGGATATGAAAGTTCTGTACCACTGGCGCTAAAATTTGCGGCATCGGCAGGAAGTGCCACAGCGTTTGCTGAAGATCTGGCAGAGCGGGATGAAATAATAAATCTGTTGCCAAAGGTGTCGGTAAGCCAGATTTAATCTGAAAATCATCGCGGTGATATAGACAGAAGAAAGATTGGAAATGGGGGACATGTTAGCCCCCCATTGGATAAAAATTATATAATCGCTATTCAATCCCCATAAGCAGATTCATAACATACATTTCCAGACCTTCAAAGTCTCTGTTTTCCACACACTTTTTCTGAAAATCGTAATCGAAGCGTGCTGCTTTGTCTTCCAGTGCCTTTACAATTTTCAGACTGTTCTCCAGGTGTTTATAGCTGTCTTCGTCGGTAGTTGTTCTCATTGCCTTTACATCAAGTCCTACATATTCCCCGTTGGAACCATAATTATTTTCCATCAGTACTTTGATCTGGTTAAATGCCTGGCGGAGATTTTCCACGCCAAAGGATTTATCCTGGTCAAATTTAATGCCGTTCTGGTCATTTAAATGTACTGTCCATAATTTATTCATTGCAAGTGCAAAACCGATTTCATGGGAAGGGTCAAGGCCTGCTAATATTGCATGGGCACTTTCCAGATTGCCTCCCACTCTGGAAGGATCGATGGTAGCTGCGGAGATTGCCATTACATGGCCCATGGTGCCGCAGATACTCCGGTCAATCGGCTCGTTGGGTTTGGGTTCTATGACTACGCGGATCTTAGAATCATAGCGCAGCATTTCGTTGATGGCTTCGATTAACTGCCTGGTTGCCCATACAGGGCTTTTGGACTCTGCGCATAATGTACCTTCTCTTGCCAGCCAGATAACCAGCATATCGGTGCCCAGTTCATTGGCAATATCAATAGACCTTTTTGCTCTCCACATGGCGAAGTCCCTGTCCTCTTTGGAAGTGGACATGAATCCGCCGTCAATGGTATGGGGATCCATCCAGAGTCTGGGCGCTACAAATTCAGCAGCCATATGGTATTTGTCCAGCAGCTCTTTTAATTTTCTGGCTTCTGCCCGGATCTCTTCTTCGTTTAAATCATTCAGGTTTGGCACTGCATCATCATCGTGGAATTGAATTGCGGAAAATCCCATTTCTGAAAATTTCTTTACCTTTTCTTCAAAAGGAATATCATTTCTGGTAGCAGGACCGTAGGAATCTGCTCCGGTATGTACGTTCCAGGGACCTACGGAAAATTTAAATCTTGACATATTGTATCCTCCTTATGTGTTTGTATGGCTCAGCAAATCTTTGCTTTACCATAATTCTTTATAACTTGATTATACTGTAATCAAAAAAATTAACTTTCATATATATGTTGATTTTATATGACTAATTTGCTTTTTTAGCTTTTCTTTCATCGGCTATTCAGGTATACTGTAGTCAGAGTTTGTTCCATTGTTAATTACAGATCACCCACAACCTGGAGACAGAAATATCAGTAATCCAAGATTGTGTATCATCGTAAGCAGCAGTTTAACGAATGGAAGCAGATATTATTTAAACGGAACCGAGTTCCTGTGGAGGCGGCATATGGATCAAGAATACGAATTTGTGGAACATAATTTTCTGAATGATATTAAAATATTTATTGTGGAGCTTTCCCACAGGAAGCCCCATTTTCATAAAGAGTTTGAGATTTGTATGGTTCTATCCGGAATGGTGGAGGTTTTTTGCAATAAGCAGACCTATTTATTTTCGGATGGCTCCGTATTTCTTTTTAATCCCAGGCGTCCACATGAGCTGCATACCTCAAAAGGCAGCGCAGTTATATTATCATTGCAGATTTCCTCGGGATTTTGTGCCCGGTTTTACCCGGATATTTACAATCTGGAATTTGATTCTGTGGATATCGGAAAATATTTTTCCCAGAAAATAAAGTACATGGTACAAAGGGAAATTGAAGAATGTGCATACCTGTATTTTTTGAGAAATGCCAATTATGAGTTTAAATGTATGTCATTACTCTGCGATATTTTCTACAGACTTTTGTACTATTGCCCATACCACCGGATTACAGAGCTGGAGAGACGTTCCAGGAATGCGCATTTGGAGAGGCTGTCCCGTATTACAAAATTTATAGATGAGAATTATACTTCTAAGATACTGCTTTCGGATTTAGTAGAAGAGGAAGGTCTGTCTCTGTCCTACCTTTCTCATTTTTTTAAGGACAATTTCAATATATCATTTCAGGAATATGTAACCCTCCTTCGTTTTGAAAAGGCAAGATACCTGATTGCCCAGACGGATTTAAGTCTGACCGATATCTGCGTTACCTGTGGATTTTCCGATTATCGCTATCTGAGTCAGATTTTTGTGAAAAAAACGGGCATGACGCCTAAGGAATTTCGAAAAACAGGGAAAGTACGGATTATTTATAATGAAGCAGAAGAAAAGGAAGCAGCTACTGCCCAGATGTTCCTCGGAGAAGCAGAGTGTCTGCGGTTATTAGAAAAGCGAATGTAGGAAGCAGTATTTTTAGTGAAAAAGCACAGCAAATCACAACCGGTAGTTGTAATATGCTGTGTTTTTTGAAACGTATCATGGTATGTTTTAGGCGTCCTCGACTCAGCAAAGCATCTATACTTTTTCCCAGCCCTGTTCCATCTTTTTCTTAAGCTCTTCAAAACTTTTCAGTCCGCTTAAGGAATCGTATGCAGTGACACAGGATGCTCCGGTAGCAGTGGCATATTTCATACAGTCTTCCCAGCAGTAGTTATTTAAGATTGCATACAGAAAGGCTGCGATGCTGGTATCGCCTGCTCCGGTGCCGGAGAGCACTTTATCCGGTTTAAAGCTGGGTTCGAAATGACGGATGCCTGTCCAGGCGCCGGCATTGAATTCCAGGCGTTCCCCTATTTTCTCCAGGGTTTCCTGATCAGAAGAGGCAAGGAAAAGCCCGGGAACACCGCATTTTAATAATACTATTTTGCAGCCCATGGCAAGGAGCTTTTGGGCGAGAGGTACAATATCTTCTTCCACGGACAGGATACTGGTAACGTCCCGGCCGTCGGCTCTGGCAATCCATTCCCGGTATCTGGGGCGGTCAATCATATAAGCCAGTTCTTCGATACTTGGAACAAAAAAGTCTACGTAAGGCAGGACTTTTTCCAGAATTGCTTCCCAATCCACCTTTCCGGCTTCGTCATTTTCATCAACGGCTGCCATGTCAAGGGAAGTGGCAACACCCAGGGATTTCACCCTTTGCAGGATTTTAAGCAGTTCACTGCCGCCGTCAGCATACAGGCTTTTCATCAGCGGCGGATAACCAAGATGGAAGAGACGTGCGTCCTTGATAATGTCAAAATCCAGGTCCTGCTCGTAAAAATAATTATTTGCACCGGAGTGGTGCAGGAAAATGCGGTCAATGCCTCTTGGAGCAATTACCACAGAATAAGAAGTATCTTCTTCCCCGGAGATACTCATACTGTTAATGGCGTTGTGTGATTTGATCTGGTCGGAGACGATACTGCCAAAATCATCATTCCCAATCTTACCCATCAGACTTACATTAGCTCCCAGTATTTTCAGTGCAAGACCGGTGTTGGATACGCATCCCCCAATATGAACATCTACAGATCCCATTTGAATCAATCGTCCAGGAACCAGCATATCATCTACTTTATCAATTTTAATGTTCGGAAAGTCCGGTGTAATATCAAGACAAATATGTCCTGCCACCACGACACTTGCTTTTGCTTCACTCATAGTTTACCTCCTGCATATCGCAGGTCTGCCTGCGATACTGCCATAATAAGTAGTTTGAAAGCGTTTTTCTTTCAAACGTTATCTCCTGATTGTCTACTGCAGTTTCAGCAGTACTTCTTTTACGATCCGCTCTATGAATGCGGGGTTTCTCTCCAGCTCTTTTACCAGATCCGTATTCCGCCCTTTTCCGGTGGAACCAAAGAGTTCAATTTTTTTCATTACTTCCTGTTTTGTTGCTTCTACCGCTGCCGGAATCAAATCGATGATGCCTTTGTTCATAGACTGGAAATCCCGGAAAGCTGCTTCTACGGCTGCAACATTGATATCCGTAAAAATATTTACCTTGCTGATACCTTCCCGGATAGCCATTTTAAAATCCTGATCTGTCAGTCCGGAACCGCCATGGAGTACCAGAGGTACGGAGATAGTATTGGCAATTGTTCGAATCCGCTCAAAATCCAGTTTGGGCGGAAGTTTGTAAGCTCCGTGTGCAGTACCAACCGCAATTGCAAGTGCATCCACACCTGTTTTTTCCACAAAATCTTTCGCCTGTGCAGGATCTGTATAAAATCTGGAAGGATCATTTGTATGTGAATCACCTTCAAAAGAACCTTCATTGTCACCCACATGCCCTAATTCACCTTCGATGCTCGCACCATAGGAGTGTGCGATTTCAGCCATTTCTCTGACTTTTCTCACATTTTCGTCGTAAGAATCGGTAGAGCAGTCATACATGATAGAACTAAAGCCAAGTTCCAGTGCCTTTATGCAGGTTTCTTTTTTCAGGCCGTGGTCCAGATGGACGACAATGGGAACATTTGCTTTCTTTGCCATAGGCAGCAGATAATAGGACAATTCTTCCAGTGGACCGTAAGGAAAAAGTACTTCTGCAGTTCCCATAATCACGGGAGAACCGGTACTTTCTGCAGCAGCGATAATTCCTCTGGCAAGTTCCAGGTTTACTGCATTAAATAGACCGATGGCATACTTTCCTTTTTTGGCGGGTATCAGTACATCATTCATATTTACCAGCATTTCATTTACCTCCATAAGTATTGATAAATTTATGTTAAACGGAAACGGTACTTTTGTGTTGTTAAATTAGCTATTTTTAGTAGACTAATTTGCTATATACGAAAATAAATGGGTATTTTGACGAACTATGTGAGGATAAGGAAAGGTATATTGGTTAAAAAATGGAAAATTATATGTGGAGTGCTACTGGCTGAATGGATGATAATCGGGTATAATGGAAACAGTTCTAAAAACATGATGCCGGAATCAGAATCTAAATAATTTGTATAATTAAAAGATAATATTTTCAGGATATAAATTCTAAATATTCATAGGGGAAACTACGGCATCATTCCTGCATAATAATGAAGATAATAGTGAAAAAGAAGAAAGAGGTAAATAAATAATGAAAATATATGAAACAGCAGACCTGATTAGAAATATTCCGGTTTTATCTTCTATAATAGAGGAAAGAGAGTCTGTCTGGATGAATCCGGATCTGGTTTCATTTGAACTTGCCGCAAAAGATCTGGAACTTTCCATGAAGGATATCGACGAGGCAGAGGAGCGTCTGAACCGTTTTGCTCCGTTTATAGCAACTTGTTTTCCGGAGACAAGAGAACAGGGCGGAATTATTGAATCTGTACTGTCGCCCATTCCTAAAATGCAGGAATACATAAATGAGAAATATCAGAGCGCCCTGACCGGCAGGCTGTTATTAAAACAGGACAGTCATCTTGCAATTGCGGGTTCCATCAAGGCAAGGGGCGGCATTTATGAGGTACTGAAGCATACAGAGGATCTGGCATTAGAACATGGATTGCTTTCTTTTCAGGATTCTTATGAAATCCTGGCAGCGGACAAAAGCCGGTCCTTTTTCAATGACCATACCATACAGGTTGGTTCCACCGGCAACCTGGGGATGAGCATTGGCATTATGAGTGCCGCAATCGGATATAAGGTCATTGTACATATGTCGGCAGATGCAAAACAGTGGAAAAAGGACTTGCTGAGAAGCCATGGAGTCAAGGTTGTGGAATATGAATCGGATTATAGTGAGGCAGTTTTAAACGGCAGAAGATGTTCGGATATGGACCCCAATAGTTATTTTGTAGATGATGAAAATTCCCGAAATCTATTCCTGGGCTATGCAGTAGCAGCAAAGAGACTTATTGGGCAGCTGAAGGACCAGGGAATCAGCATTGATTCCCAGCATCCTCTTTTTGTATACATTCCCTGCGGAGTTGGCGGAGCCCCGGGCGGCATCAGTTTTGGCTTAAAACAACTATTCAAAAATTGTGTCCACTGCTTCTTTGCGGAGCCGGTTAAAGCACCGTGTATGCTTGTGGGAATGGCAACCGGGCTGCATCAGAACATTTCCGTACAGGATATCGGATTATCCGGGCAAACCCATGCAGACGGGCTGGCTGTGGGGCGCCCTTCCGGATTAGCAGGCAGCATTATGAAACCACTGTTAAGTGGAATCTTTACGGTCAGGGATGGGCATCTGTATGATTATATGCGTGATTTAATAGAAATGGAGGGTATCTTTTTGGAACCAAGTGCCTGCGCGGCATTTACCGGACCGATCCATTTGAATCAATATCCGGAGACAAAGAAATATCTGATGGAGAATCATCTGTACGGGAAAATGGATCAGGCAGTGCATATTGCATGGGCAACCGGTGGCAGCCTCGTGCCGGAGGAGATACGCAAGGAGTATATGGGGACGTATTTGAAGGAATTAAATACGCTTTAGCCCATTTATTTTATGATAGGAAGGAAAGCGGTATGACCGAAAAAGTATTGATTATTGATGATGATAAAGAATTAGGAATTCTATTAAAACAATGCATTGAGCACAATGGACATTGGGCTGATGTGGCAGCAACCGGCATGGAAGGAATTCGTTTTTTGCGTGAGGCTGGTGACTATAAGCTTATTGTTCTGGATGTTATGCTTCCGGATATCAGCGGTTTTTCAGTGCTGACGAAAATAAGGGATCTGTGTTCCATACCGGTATTGATGCTGACGGCAAAAGCCGATGAAAGTGATAAAGTTACCGGTCTGGAGCTGGGGGCCGATGATTATCTGACCAAGCCGTTTGGAATAAAGGAATTTCTTGCCCGGGTGAACTCGTTAATCCGGCGTTATACGGTGCTGAATGAAAAAGAGAAGGGGAATACTCAATTGGAGGTGCTTCGCTTTCAGGATTTGGTAATTGATATTGGCAGCCACGCAGTGCTGTTAAATGAAGCTGATGTCTATCTTACGGCAAAAGAATTCGATCTGTTATATTTTCTGGCTTCCAATCAAGGGAGAATTTTCACCAAGGAACAGCTCTATGAACAGGTATGGGCAAATGAATATGGATTTGATGACAGCAATATTATGTCATATATCAGCAGACTTCGAAAAAAACTGGAACCGGATGGTCAGGAGTTTGTTTATATACAAACAGTGCGGGGAGTGGGATATCGCTTTAACCGGGAGGTATAGTCATGGTAACGATGATTCTAAGTTTTGTCTGCACAGCGTTACTGGCAAGTGTGATCATACTTCTTTTACAAAAGCACTATGTAAAAAGGAAACTCAGGGAGGCATCCGTGATTTTGGATGAAATCGCAGACGGGAATCCGGACAGGCGCATGATCGATCATGAGAACAGTTTAACAGCAGAGCTGATCTATAAAATAAATGCAATTATGGTTAATATGAAAGAGGAAATGAACAGGCAGAAACAATCGGAATTAACATACCGCAGCCTGATCACCAGCCTTTCCCATGACATCAGAACCCCATTGGCGTCGGTGGCAGGATACCTGGAAGCATTGTTAAGCCACCTTGTAGACGAAGAGAACAGGGAGATGTATATTGACACAGCTCTTAAGAAATCATATAACCTGAAGGATTATGTAGATACGCTCTTTGAATGGCTTAAGCTGGAATCGGGCGAGCGCATCTATCTGTTCCAGGAAACGGATGTATATGAGTTACTCCGTACCATCATGACTGATTGGATACCCCATCTGGAAAATAATGGGTTTGATTTTGAAATAAATATACCGGATGATAAAAAATTAATATGTAAAATAGACCGCAGTGCGTTTCAGAGAATCATGAATAATCTGATACAGAATGTATTGGAACACAGTGGCGGCGACGTCTTTTTCTTAAGTACTGTATGCAGTAAAGATGTTTTGGAAATACACGCTGCAGACAACGGGAGCGGAATTTCGAAAGATGATCTGCCCCATGTTTTTGAGCGGCTTTATAAATGTAGCGCTGCACGGGGGACCAAAGGAAATGGTCTGGGACTTTCCATTGTAAAGGAGCTTGTAAAGGCGCATCAGGGAACCATTGAAGTTCGAAGCGGCCAGGGACATTTCAGCCAGGAACACTGTATTCCGGGACAAGGCGGCAGGGACAGCCAAAAGGCGGGATGTGAATTTATCATAAGGATGAAAATGATCTAGATTTTCTTACCTACCCGGAGTGCTTTTTGGCGGATAGTATCCGATGGGAGCCAGTCGAATACTATCCGCCAAAAACACTTCGGAAACATGATAAATGCAAGCTGCCGGTAAGGTTTTGGTAAGGTTCATATGTTAAGATATTCCTATATTAATAAAAGGAGCAGATAATACATGGGCAATCAATTTATATTGGAGACAAACATGCTTAAAAAAACCTACGGAAGCCGTACGGTAGTGAAAGATGTAAATATTCATGTGAAAAAGGGAAGGATTTATGGGCTGCTTGGCAGAAACGGTGCCGGCAAGACTACGATTATGAAGATGGCATTAAACCTGGTATCCGTTACAGCGGGAGAGATTTATCTTTTTGGAAATAATTTAAAAGAGAGTGGTAAATCGGTCTATTCCCGTATTGGTTCAGTAATTGAAATACCCGGGTTTTATCCGGGACTTACCGGAACCCAGAATCTGGAAGTATTTGCGAAGATAAGAGGGACGGTAAAGAAAAATGCAGTGCATGATGCCCTGGATGTAGTGGGGCTGCCCTGGAAGGATAAGAAAGCTTTTTCCGCGTATTCCCTGGGAATGAAACAACGGCTTGGGATAGCCAATGCCATTTTAAATGATCCTGAATTGCTGATTTTAGATGAGCCAACAAACGGTCTGGATCCCATTGGCATTGCAGAAATGCGGGAATTTATGAAGAGGTTAAGCGTGGAGCAGGGGAAAACAATCATAATTTCCAGTCATATTCTGTCAGAGGTAGCGCAGCTTGCAGATGATATTGGGATTCTGCATGAGGGAAATCTTCTGGAAGAAAGCGATATGTTAAAGCTGAGATAGAAAAATGAAAAGTATATTTTAGTTCAGGTTTCATCCGTCCCCAAAGCAGTATTGGAACTGGAAAAGAAACTTCAAATAAAAAAATATACAGTAGAATCAGATAATTTTATTCGTATATATGATGTCCAGCAGAATCCGTCCGAAATCAATGAAGCTTTTTACAATGCCGGAATCAGCGTATCTTCCCTGCAGATTTATAAGGATAGTCTGGAGGATTATTTTAAGAAGATTACGGGAGGTGAGGGAATTGCTTAATCTGATTGAAGCAGAAATCTTGAAACTAAGAAAAAGTAAGATGGTCTGGATATTGACGGTTATAGTCTGGGCAGTGCCAGGATTACTGATTTTAAAGGAATTGTTCATAGTTTCAGCACTGAATTATGATGAGTGGATCCGTACGATGAATATGTTTTCCGGTATCACATTCTCAGTTATGAATGGGTTGTTTCTTACTTTTCTGGTTCAAAAGGAGTACCAGGATAACACGATTATTAATGTGCTTACGGCTCCGGTTTCCAAAACAGCATTTATACTGGAAAAGTTTTTGATCTGGGTTTTGTGGAATTTGGTTTTAATCATAGGAATTGATGGAATTGCACTGTTGGGATACAGGCTTTTATTTCCGTCCCGGTTCCGTATGGCAGATATGTGGGCACCTTTGCTTTTTGTTACCAAGAGCTGCCTGTTTCAGTTTTGTAGTCTGTCACCGGTTCTCTATGCAGCAGTTAAACAGAAAAAATTATTTTATCCCTCGTTACTTTTGACTCTTCTGTTTGCGGTCATTGGCCTGGCTGCCTGGCAGACTTCACCGCAAATGCTTGTTTTGGCCAGCATTATTCCCTGGTCAGCAGCATCAGTGGGAGCCATGCTGGATCCATCAACGCCGTATTATTATGCTGCAGTCTGTTCCGTTTTAATTTGTATGGCTACGGGCGTAGTGATGGCAGTGCGTTCATTTACAAAGCAGGATCTGTGATTCTATTGACATAGCGGACGATGCCAGATATAATAATTTGGACAATGTTCTAAATGCTGTTCAAAAGGAGTAACGCTATGCCTTGTTGAACTGTTGTACCACGGGAAGAATTAGAGGGTAAAATCTCAGAACTGATGCTGGAGGGTGGAATCGTTGGCAGAGTTCAGGAAATTGTTGAAAGGAATAACTAAAATGAATATACAGATATTTGGAACAACGAAATGTTTCGATACGAAAAAGGCACAGCGGTATTTCAAAGAACGGGGCATTTCTTTTCAGTTTATTGATATGAAAGAAAAAGGGATGAGCAAAGGCGAATTCAATAAAGTTAGGCAGGCAGTGGGCGGGCTTGACAATATGCTTGATGAAAAGAGCAGGGACAAGGATATCTTAGCGCTGGTTCGATATATTGCTGAGGAAGATAAAGCCGAGAAGGTTCTGGAGAATCAGCAGATTCTAAAGACACCTATTGTGAGAAATGGGGAATCTGCCACAGTGGGATTTCAGCCGGATGTCTGGAAAATGTGGAAGTAGAGGAAGAGGAATGGATTAAAATAGAGTGAGTAAGTCGGAGTAGACTTATTCACTCTTAATTTTTGCTCTGCTCCAGGCTCCAAGGCCAATAATCAATATAAGAAGAATACCTCTGATGGCTGTCTGATAGTAAGAAAAGACACCTAATAAATCAAGTGCATTTGTAATAACACTGAATATCAATATTCCAATGATACTTTTCCCAATGCTGCCAACCCCTCCAATCAGGCTGGTACCGCCAATAACTACCCCGGTGATGACAGAGAGAGCGGCATTGTCTCCCTGCAATGCAGAAGCAGTGTTTAATTTTGAAGAATTCAAAATTCCGGCTATACCCGCGGCTAAACCACTTAAAATAAATACCGAAATTTTATAAAATGCAATATTTATTCCGCTATTGTGTGCAACCTCTGAATTTCCACCCATAGTATAGATATTTCTTCCAAAGCGGGTAGAGGTTAAAATATACCAGGTTATCAGAACCAGAGCGATAAGAAGTAAAATCAGGAAAGGAATACCAAATAGTTTTCCATTTCCAATTTCTGCATACCAGCTATTTTTACTGATGATGGGATTGCCACCAGATATTTTAAGGGCAATTCCCTTTATAATATAGGAGGTTCCGATGGTTGCAATAAAGGAGCTGATATGGCATTTTGCAATTAAAAATCCATTTACCAGTCCAAGGAGGCAGGCTGAGAGAATACCCATCATAATGGAGAATATTTGCCCAGTATATGGTTCTGCAAGTACACTGATCAAACCGGATAATGCCATAATAGAACCGACGGATAAATCAAAATCCCCACCGATAATTGCAAAAGTCATACCGCATGCCATAATTCCGTAGATGGATGCCTGAATTAAAATATTTGTTATGTTATCAATGGTAAGGAAAAATGAAGAAGCAATACTCATTACAATAATAATAGCGAGGAGTACAATTAGTGGTTTCTGCTCTCTAATGATTTTCTTGATGATTAACATTTTTTGCCCTCCTGATCTGCATATTTTGCTTGCGGTTCCAAACTTCAAAGGCAATTGCCAGAATCAAGACAAGACCTTTTACGATATTTTGATCAAAAGTCTGGAATCCCAACAAATTCATTGCATTTCCAAGAATGCCCAAAGTAAGAACCCCAACAAAAGCTTTGCCGATACTTCCAACACCGCCTGACAGGCTGACTCCTCCTAAAACGGCAGCCACAATGGCATCCATTTCATAACCGGTCCCGGCAGTCGGTGTTGCACCAAGGGTACGGGAGGTTAATACAATGGCTGCAGCTCCAGCCATTAACCCTGATATTCCATAACATATTAACTTTACAAGTCCCGTCTGTATACCGGATAATTGACTGCATACGGTACTAAAGCCTGTGATATGCATTTTACGTCCAAACGTTGTGCGGCTTTCTATTACGGACAAGATGATAGCTAACAGGAAATAGATTATGACAGGAATGGGCAGGTATCTTCCGATACTTCCGGTTCCGATTGCATTATAGAAACTGGAATTGCTTCCTTCCAGAGAAAACCCCTGTGTGTATAACAGACTTAATGCAGAAAAAAGCAATTGGGTTCCAAATGTGATCATAAGGGATTCTCCGGAGTTTGCATGAGTTAGGACAACGATCAGACCGTTTACCAGTCCACATAAGATCCCCACGAAAAGTGCTGAAAGTATAGCGGGAACGGCAGGCATTTTCGAACTGAAAGAGATGGCAATGATCCCGGTAAATGTCATGATACTTCCAATAGACAGATCCATATGACCGCAGATTAATACAAAGGACATGCCGATGGTTAAAAGTCCAAGAATGCAGCATTGCCGAATTACGTTAATTAAATTCTGAACAGTTAAAAAATTATCTGCTGTGAAGGATGCAATCAGGATGAAAATAAGCAGCAAAATCAAATTTGAAAATTTAAACAGTTTCTCTCTCATTTTTCCTCCCTTAAGATTGCAGTTTTCATAATATTTTCAGGGGTCTTATCCGCTCCGCATAATTCCCCTTTTAGATTTCCTTCATGGATTACCAGGAGCCTGTCGCTCATATTAATGATTTCCGGTAATTCGGAAGAGATTATGATAATGGATTTACCTTCGTCGGCCAATTGGTTTATTAGCTGGTATAGTTCGTACTTTGCACCTACATCGATTCCTCTCGTAGGTTCGTCCAGTATGATAATCTGCGCATCCGTAAAGAGCCATTTTGCCAGAACGACTTTCTGCTGATTGCCTCCGCTTAAACTCAGTGCGGAAGTTTCCGCACCGGATGTCTTGATGTGAAGTTTTTTAATATAAGAAAGTGCAGCTTTCTTTTCAAGAGATTTGTCTACAAATCCTAATGACGTAACTTTATGTAAGGCTGCCAGACATGTATTGACACTCAGGGACTCTTCGAGTATCAGTCCCTGATTTTTCCTGTCCTCGGTAACAAAGGCAATTCCCATATCTATGGCGTTTTTGGGAGAATTTATATGTACTGGATTTCCGTTTAAGGTAATGTTACCGGAAGTTAACTTGTCGGCTCCGAAGATGCATCGGACGATTTCTGTACGCCCTGAACCGACCAGCCCTGCGATGCCAAGGCGTTCTCCTTTATGTAACTGAAAGGAAATATTTTGAAATGCTTTGACTCTGGTAAGATTTACTGCCTCTAATACAACTTCGGATTGGAATGTGCCTTCTCGTGGTGGATATTCCTGATCCATACTTCTTCCAACCATTTTTGATATGATTGTTTCTTTTGTCAGTTCCTGAGTTGGTTTTGTATCAATCACAGCACCATCACGCATAATGGTTACACGGTCACAGAGGCGGAATATCTCATCTAAACGGTGTGAAATGTAGATTACAGTAATTCCGGATGCCTTTAGCTGATCGATGATCGCAAATAGATTGTCTAATTCCTTAGAAGTCAAAGTTGCGGAAGGTTCATCCATAATAATAATTTTAGATTGAAAGGATAAAGCTTTTGCAATTTCAGTCATTTGTTTGCGTGCAACACTTAAGTTTTCTACTTTTTCTTTCGGATCAATGGACAATCCAACCTTTTTAAGAAGAATTGCGGCTTCTTCGTAGATATTCTTCCAATCGATGCCGCGAATTCCTTTTTTCTTCAGCCTTCCTACAAAAATGTTTTCGGCGATACTGAGGGAGTTAACCAGGTTAAATTCCTGAAATATGATACTAAGTCCAAGTTGCTGGGCTTCCAGAGGGGAAGAAATCCGCACTTCCTTCTGATCAATTTCTATGGTGCCGGAATCTTTTGCAATTACTCCGGTAAGTACTTTCATAAGCGTGGATTTACCAGCACCATTTTCCCCCACAAGCCCAAGAACTTCCCCTCTTTTAACTTTCAGAGAGATATCATTTAAGGCTGTCACGCCTGGAAACGTTTTGGTAATATGTTTTAAATTTAAGATGTAGTCATCTGTAGTTTGCTTCATAAATACCCTCTTTTCTTGTGTTTCAGTTTACCAGAGAAGAGACGGGTCATAATCATTTACATTTGTAGAGTCTAAGAGATCTATTTTATCTTTATACCAGCTTTCGACTTTTTCGCCGTTTATTGCTTTTACAAGAACATCAAGAGAGGTACGTCCTTCTTCAACGAGTGGCTGAACGGAGGTAGCAATAATTTCTCCTGATTTAACCATGTCGGCACCTGCTTTACTTCCATTATAGCTGACTACGGCCACATCTTTTCCTGTTACACCCATAGACTTCATAGCCTGTACCACACCTACGCACATTGTATCATCGTGAACCCAGATACCGGCAATATCAGGAAATTTAGTAAGAATGTCTTCTGTAACAGTCATGGCTTTTGCCTTGTCATAGTCACCGGCCAGTTTTGTTACAATTTCAATATTACTTCCGGCAACAGCTTCTTCAAAACCTTTCGTTCTCAGGATTTGCGCGGAGGTTCCGGCGCTTCCTTCAACGATAGCAACTTTGCCGCCTTTTTCGCCCAAGGCTTTTTTCAGCATTTCGCCTGCAGATTTTCCTACATCTTCATCATCAGCGCCTACAAATGAAGTAATGTATTCACTTCCGCTTTCATCAATATTCATGGCACCCATGACAACAGGGACTCCGGCTTCATGTGCTGCTTTTACAGCAGGAATGATGGAAGTTCCATCTACGGGATTTAAAACAATGCCATCTACTTTCTGTGATACGAGAGAGTTAATCTGATCTGTTTGCTTACTGGGGTCCCACCCACCGTCCAGTTCAATCAGTTCGATTCCAAGTTCTTTTGCTTTTTCTTGTATTCCCTGTGCAAAAACTTTTACAGCCGGCGCACTGAGCTGACAATAAGCAACACCTATTTTTAAATTGGCCGTGGTACTTTTAGTTTCGCCTGAAGCTTCTGCTGACTTTGTATCGGCAGTATTGGAAGCAGCTGCAGTAGATTTTTCAGCAGTATCCTTTGGGGCAGAAGCACATCCAGCCAAAAGTCCGGTAACCATTGTTGCACACATTAGAACAGATAATAATTTTTTTTTCATAATTCATTCTCCTTTTAATTAAATAGATATTTATTTATAAAGTTTCTTGAAACCATTTGGATATGTCTTCAAAAACAATCTGCCGGTTGGGGTCCATTGGGATATTATGATCAATACCTTCATAGATTTTTATTTTTTTTATGGAAGATGCAGCCGCTTGATACATCTGCATGGATTCCTCTGCGGGTACCAGTTCATCCTTTTCACCATGTGCAAAGAAGATGGGATGATGAATGGAACCGCATTTTTCAATTGGTCTGTAACTCATCATATTACGAAGAGATGATAGGGAAACGAATGCGTTGATGTCATTATTCAGGAAGCTGTCTAGTTGGAGATTCTTTTTTTCTTCTTCACTGGAATGATACATTTCCAGTGTATGAATCAACTGGGATTTTCCAGTTGCAGCTGTAATTTCTTCATCTTTTTCTAATATTTTTAGAAAATATTGAAAATCCCCCTCATTTCTGGACCAGACTCCTTTCATCCATTCATAACAATTTCCGATACCAGACATGGAGACAGTACTTTTAATTCGTGTATCGATGCCGCTGACATATACTGCAGTCGAGGCTCCCATGCTGATTCCGGCAACTCCGATTCGATTTTTATCTACGCAGGGAAGTGTAGAGATATATGAAACTGCGCTTAAAAGATCTTCCGGCCATTGTGTTGCACAGTACAATTCATATCGGTCCGGATCCAGTGAACTGCATCCTCTAAAATCAAATCGTGCAGTACAAAATCCACTTTGAACCAGGTGGTCTGACAAAACATCAAGCCCGTCATTCTTATGTCTGGAATGTCCGTGACAGAGTAAAATGATGGGGAGTTTCTGTTCTAAGAATTGTTCATCAATATTGATAACCATGGATTTTTTAACACCGCAGCTGTAAAAATATTTTCTGAATTCCATAAGCATTTCTGTCCTTTCTTTTAATAGTTTAAGTATAGCATAGTAAAATTTTTGATTCAATTCTATTTTACTACCAGTTAGTAAAACGTTTAACTGATTTATTTACTTGCTTTTGTTTATCGGCTTTAGTATACTGAGGTCAATAAAATCTGAAAGATTAAATGTGTGAAAGGAGGTCTTCAATATGGCAAATATCAAGGATGTAGCTAAGCGCTCAGGTGTTTCAATCGCTACAGTTTCTAACTATATCAACAATAAAAAGAAGGTGGGAGAAGAGACGGCAGCCCGTATTGATGAAGCAATCAGGAGTCTGAATTATGTAGTCCATAATTCCGGAAGAGAACTTAGAATGCAGAAAAATAATGATATAGGTATTGTCTTTCCCAATATTTCCGATCCATATTTAGAAAAGATAATAAGTAGCATCAAGGGTTATTTCTCCCAGTATGATCAAAACTTTGTTCTTGAGTTATCGGATAATAATACGGAAAAAGAGACGAAAGCAGTTCTAAATCTCATAGGAAGGAATGTTTCCGGGATTATACTATATTCCTGCCAGCCTGATAATTTGTCTATATTTGAAAAACTGGAGCGTTCCAGAATACCTTATGTTTTAATCGATCACAAACCGCAGGAATTAGATTGTAATTTTATATCTGTGGATCATGAAGATTTATTTTACCGGCTTACGAAAGAAGTACTGAACAAAGGTTTCCGTAAAATATCTATGATCCTGGGGCCCTATGAATTTGCTGAAAACAGAATGGCTTTGAAGGGGTATCAGGAAGCATTTGTAGATAAGGACATTTCTTATGAGAAAAATATTGTGATTTCCACAACAGCGATTAGAGAGTGTGGATTTCGGGCAGGAATCCAGTTATTTGAAGGAGCAGATGATATACCCGATATTATTTTTACAACCTCTTACCGGTTGGCAGAAGGTATTAAATATGCTATGAAGATCTATCATATTGATGAACGGAAACATATATCAATTGTCACCACGGGTGATGCGGTAGATGATGTTTTTTATCACGATGAAACCATTATTAAGACATCCCGTTCTGCCTACAATATAGGAGAAGAAGCGGGAAAACTGCTATTGAAAAATATTAAATCTCCGATCGTATTTGAGAAAGAAGAATTGTGTTTTCAGGATAGTTTTCTCTTAAAAGATATTAAGGATTACCATGAATCTGCTGAAGAAAATAGCCTGATATTTGAAGATGAGATCTGTGTTCTATTATTAGACGATGAGAGTTCTGTCAGTGGTTTATCCAAGCTGCTGATTGATTTTTATGCAAAAGAGAAAATTAATGTACGCATAAAGAAGGTTCTTCCTGAAAATGCTTTTGAATATATTTGTGATTATTTTGAGAGTGGCAGGGATGACATAGATGTTATTTTATTCGATTTGCCCTGGCTTCCCTATTTTGCAGATAAGGGCTGCCTTTTATGTCTGGATGAAATGATGCAGGATTCTGATTTTCATACAGAACATTATCTCACAGGTACAATGGATCATTATAGTATGTTTAAAAACAGGCATTATGCACTACCTTATATGGCATGTACTCAGCTTTTGTTTTATAGGAAGAGTTTATTCCAGAGTGAAAGTATTGCCAGGGATTTGGACAAAAGATTCATGGTACCGCTAAAAATTCCACAAACATGGTTTCAGTTTAATACATTGGCAAAATATTTTACCAGGTCTTACAATCCGGATTCCCCGGTGCCATATGGGCATACTATGTCTATTTCTTATCCGGAGCAGCTGGTATGTGAATTAATGCCGCGAATATGGGATTATCATGGAGACTTGTATAACAGTCAAAATGATATTATTATAAATAACCATGCCATAAAAAAGGGACTGCGCAGCCTGTTGGAAGCTGTACAATATTCTACGCCTGAGTTTTTAAGTGACAGGCCATCGGATACCGTTCAGCATTTTATGGCTGGAGAAACTGCAATGCTATGTACCTTTTATAATTATGCAACAGATATTGTCGAACGTTCTAATTCCTCTATTGTAAATGATTTTGGATATACAACCCTTCCCGGCACTTCGGTTATGGCGGGGTGGTGTTTGGGAATCAGTCATAATTCAAAAAAAGCGGAACATGCATTTAAATTTATAAAATGGGCTTCGGGATCTGAGATTGCTATCGCACATACCATATTAGGAGGTCAGTCACCCAATATTTCCGTATATCGTAATTACGATATGGTTTCTTTATATCCATGGCTTCCAAAAGCATTGTGGGGATTTGAAAAATCTAAGAAAAGGCTGACACCAATAACGGCAGATGGGAAGATTATCAGTGAGAAAGGTGAGGAAGATAAAATATATAAATATTTGCTGCCTATGCTTAAAAAATTAGAATCGGGTAGTATACCGGATAAAGATGAGATTCAGGATATGATTAGCAGAATGCAGCGGGAGATGAACAGGCTGTTTATATAGTTTACAGAGGGTTTCGCTGAGTAAGGGGACGCTTTGTTTCAGCAGGTAGTGTACGAAAAGAAGGGGCGTGGAGGAATTACATGGACTCTGTCGGCTGGCCGCAGAACTGGCATTTTCTATCCTTCCGAAAGTGTTTTTTAGCGGCCAGCTGACGGAGTCAGTGAAAAAAATGTTCACCTACAACAACTGCCTGATATAATCAGCAGGCAGCATAGTCTTCTTTGCAGTCTGTTCAACAGACCATCCCTGCGCCAGACAGCGCTTTGCTGCGCTCTCCATACTTTCCGCCGCTTCAACGATATGCTGTTCAAAATCGTAAAACCGCATGACTCTCTGTCCCCACGGGTACTCCCTTATGCCATGTAAAAATTCAATTTCCGGAATAAGTTTTATTTTTTCGTACCATTTCTCTAGATCATTTGTTTCGAAGTACAATTGAAAATTGTTTTCTTTACTTAAAGGCTTCAGACCTGCATCCACTAATTCTGCATAATTGCTTTGTAAGGATAATCCACCTTCAAATGATACATGGGCACCTAAATCCATGGTTACCTTTTGTTCCATTACGGTTTCATAAAAATATTTTGATTTTTCCATGTTCTGGACTGCGATCAGCGTTCCACCATATTTCATTTCATTCACCTCCTTTGGCTGCCTACATTATATAATTAAAATTTAGATATTTCGTTGTAAAAATCGGACATGTTTTCTAAATACTGAGCTGGTGTAACACCGCAAATCAATTTAAAATCCCGGGTAAAGTGAGAATGGTCATAATATTCCATCAGGTCTGCCACATGAGCGATCGTTGTAGGTGCATTTGTATTTTGCAGTAACTGAATCGCCTTATTGACTCGGACTAAACGAGCAAAGGATTTTGTACTGGTTCCGATGTATTGTTTGAAAATCCTGTTTAAATGCCGTTCACTATAATGAACGGATTTTGCAATGTCTTTTGAAGATATCGACCCGCCTGCCCGAATGATATGATTTGCGGCCATTTTTAAACCTTGGTTTTCTTGATACTGTTCATTTTCATAATTTTTTGCAATATATATCAGTAAGAGTTTGTCTAATTCAGAAAAAAGGAAATCAACACTCCCTGACTTTTCAATAATCTCAAAAATAAAATTCTGCAAACTTTTTTGAAATAAAGCCAGAGAAAATGTTTTGTCTGCCAGATCTGCCTGATTTTCTTTTATAAATGGAAAAAGCCCCCAGGGCTGAAATTCAATGATCAGGATCAATATGGCGTCTTTTGCCTGTTTACCCACTGTATTAGTTATTGTTGCAGCACCAAATAAATCTCCTTCCATCTTATTTCCGTCAAAATGAAAGACAAGTGTTGAACTTCCATGTGGAATAACCGTATATTGATCAGATATTATATTTTCGTTGGGAAAAGTAAGGGTATAATTTGATATGTATGGATTCAATGCTGTATCTGGGAGCACATATAAATAATCATCAGTTTTTAGTAAAATGCGTCTGTTGTCATAATAATTGCTGATTGCTGTCTTATCTATCATTCTTATCACCGCCTAAGCTATTATAGGAAAATAAGGCAGAAAATGTCAAGTAGCACTTATGTCTGAAGGACTGCAATCAGGAATGATCACTTAAAGATTACACATAAAAAGTTCTGGAATTATGTATTTGCTAGTGCTAAAATAAAAAGCAATGAAAATATGGAGGAAAATTGATATGAAAACAAATGAAATTAATATACGCGATCCTTTTGTCTTATTAGACGGAGATACCTATTACATGTATGGCACCAGAGGCCCCAGATGCTGGGGCAGTGATGACGGACTGGATTGTTATTACAGCAAGGATCTTAACGAGTGGACAGGACCGGTTGAAGTTTTCCATAAACCGGAGGGCTTTTGGGCAGATCAGAATTACTGGGCACCGGAGTGCCATAAATATCGGGGAAATTACTATATTTTTGCTTCCTTTAAGGCAGATGGGGTTTGCAGGGGTACCCAGATCCTGAGATCTGCTCATCCGCTGGGACCATTTCAAGTGCACAGCGAATCTCCGGTTACACCCAAAGAGTGGGAATGTCTGGACGGAACGTTATATATTGATTCCAGCCAGGTTCCTTACATCGTTTTCTGCCATGAATGGGTACAAATAGGTGACGGGGAAGTGTGTGCCATTGCATTATCTGAGGATTTGAAAAAACCCGTCAGCGAACCGAAGGTATTATTTAGTGCATCGCAGGCTCCCTGGATAAAGAAGCTGGATACGGACAGGCTTGGCAAGGACGTAGAATGTTATTGCACCGATGGACCCTTTATGCATCGCTGTCAGGACGGCACCTTATTAATGCTTTGGTCGAGCTTTGGAGAAGAAGGGTATACGGAGGCCATAGCCAGAAGCGATAATGGAGATATCTCAGGAAAATGGGAGCAGGAACCGAAACTGCTGTTTAAGAAAGACGGCGGGCACGGGATGCTTTTTAAAACGAAAGAGGGAGCGTTGATGTTATCCCTTCATTCCCCGAATGAAACGCTTAAGGAACGGCCGGTATTTTATAAGATACAGGAAGAGGATGGGAAAATATACGTATAATGATGCAGGAGAAATATCTGAAAAGACGTAATACGAAGGGAGGCAATATGAGCAGGATATTGATTATAGAAGATGATGAAGCATTAAATACAGGCTTGAGCTTTGATCTGGAAGCAGAGAATTATGAAATAGTATCCGCCTTTTCCCTGGAGGAAGGGCGGAATATTCTGACAGAACAGACATTTGACTTGATTTTCCTGGATGTAAACCTTCCGGATGGCAATGGATTTCAATTTATACAGGAGTTGAAAATGACAAAGGATACTGCTGTTATTTTCCTAACTGCCTGCGATATGGAAAGTGATGCCGTCAGAGGGTTTGACCTTGGAGCAGATGACTATATTACAAAGCCGTTTAGCATGGAGCTGCTTCGCAGAAGGGTTGCGGCGGTTTTAAAGCGGTGTTCAAAAACAGAAAATAAAAATCAGTACAGGGATTCTTATTTACAGATTGATTTTGACAAACCGGAAACCAGAATCAAGAATCAGGAGCTGACACTGACACCAACGGAATATAAAATGCTGAAACTTTTAACGGCACATCCCGGACAGCTTCTGACGCATCAGGTAATGTTAGAACATCTGTATGACAGTGAAGGCAATTTTGTAGATAAACATGCCCTTGCGGTAAATGTAAACCGGCTTCGTTCCAAGATTGAAGATGATATCCATAAATATATCAAGACGATTTATGGTATGGGGTATCAATGGGCGGGTGAGAATCATGGCTAAGTTTAAGCTGCAGACAGTATGGATTTACAAAATATTTTATGGAGCAGGTATTTTAATGCTTGCAATATTCGGCATTCTGGTTTGGAATGTGACGGATAATCCGTTCATGCGAGTGCTTTTGCTTGGATTTGGAATCGGATTTTTAGGAATTGGCGCAGTGGTAATTGCAGTTATGCGCAGACAGATAACAGGTTTTACAGATTCAATGAGTACCTGCCTGGATGAGATGCTGGATGAAAAGGAAAATATTGTGTTTGATGAGATCAGCGAGACACTTTTATCGAAGCTGCAGTCTAAACTGAGGAAGCTATATGAAATTTTACAGAGGCATAATCAAAACAGTCTGGAAGAAAAGAGGGCAATTCAGAGTCTGGTATCGGATATTTCCCACCAGACAAAGACACCCGTTGCAAATATAAAAATGTATGCCGGAATTTTGCAGGATCGGGAAGTAGAACGTGAAAAACAGAAAGAATTCCTGCATTCCATTACGGTTCAGGTAAATAAACTGGATTTTCTTATACAAGCAATGATTAAAATGTCCAGACTGGAAACCGGCATATTTGAGATGCGGAAAAAAAGAGCTTCCGTTTACGAAACACTTGGAATGTCATTAAACAGCGTTTTTCCAAAAGCAGAACAGAAGCAGATCGATATATCGGTTGACTGTCCCGAAGATCTTTTCCTGTGTCATGATGTAAAATGGACGGCGGAGGCGATATCGAATATCCTGGATAACGGGGTGAAATATACACCGTGTGGCGGGAAAATTGCTGTTTTTGCAGAGCGGCAGGAGTTTTATACCAGAATCAGAATACGCGATACCGGCAAAGGGATTCCGGAAAAGAACCAGGCATGTGTTTTTAAGCGTTTTTATCGGGAAAAAGAAGTACATGAACAGGAAGGAGTGGGGATAGGCTTATATCTTACAAGGGAGATCATAACTTTACAGGGGGGGTATGTGGAAGTTAGATCCAAGCCCGGGGAAGGGGCAGAATTTATGATTTACCTTCCTAATTGAGATTATTTCCAAGGAGCATAGGGACAGATGTCTGCCCTTATGCTCCTTGTGCCGCCAGGCGTCACTTATATATGCAGATTATCACAGTTTCGAGATAATCTGCTTTTGAGATAAGTTTGAGATAATTGAATGGTAAGATAAAGTCATCAAAAGAAAGGGGAACAATTTATATGAGTATTATATTAGAAACCAGGGAATTGAAAAAATATTATGGGATGGATCCAAATATCACAAGAGCATTGGATGGTGTAAATATATCAATAGAGCAGGGAGAATTTGTGGCAGTTGTGGGAACTTCTGGAAGCGGTAAATCCACATTGCTCAATATGCTGGGAGGCCTGGATATTCCCACATCGGGAAGTGTGCAGATCCGGGATAAGGAAATTGCAAAAATGAATGACGAACAGCTGACTATTTTCCGGCGACGCAATATTGGATTTGTGTTCCAGAATTATAATCTGGTTCCTATTTTAAATGCTTATGAAAATATTGTTCTTCCAGTGGAACTGGATGGCGGTACGATTGATAAACATTTTTTGAAGGACGTGGCGGGGATGCTTACCCTGGAGGATAAGCTTACTAATATGCCCAATAATTTATCCGGAGGACAGCAGCAGCGTGTGGCAATTGCAAGGGCATTGATTACAAAGCCGGCTATTATTCTTGCTGATGAACCCACTGGGAATCTGGACAGTAAAACCAGTGCAGATGTACTGGGACTGCTGAAGATGACAAGTGAAAGATTTCATCAGACAATCGTCATGATCACTCATAATAATGAGATTGCGCAGCTGGCAGACAGAATTATCAGGATTGAAGACGGAAGGATTGCCAATTAGGGGGGAAAACAGATGCTGGAAAATAATAATAAAAAAATCGTAGATAAACTGGCAAAGCGCAGTTTTTTCAAAAATAAAATGAGAAATATTGCAGCGGTGACAGCAATTGCGCTCACCGCACTGTTGTTTACCTCCATCATAACGATAGGAATCGGTGCATCCCAGTCAATGACTTTGACGAGCCAGAAACAAAAAGGCAGTAAGGCAGATGCAGACCTGCGTTACATGACGGCAGACCAGTTTCAGAAGCTGAAAGAAAGTGACATGGTGGAAACGGTGGGAGAGAGGCGTCCAATCGGTTTTCTGTCAAATACAAACCATCACAATGTTGAGCTGGACTATATGGATGCAGTAGAGCAGGAGCTGACCTTTAGTGTGCCTACCCATGGAAAGGCACCCCGGGCGGCGAATGAAATTGCAACTACTGATAGAGCATTGGAGGATCTTGGAATTACACCAGAGGTCGGGGCAAAGATCCCGGTAGAATTTGAACTCCGGGGAGAAATACACCATTTTGATATGGTATTGTCCGGCTGGTGGGAAGCTGGCGGCATGCCGGTCAGCATGATGATTGTTTCGGAAGCGTTTATGACGGAAAATGACGCATTATTTCCTTATACTTACCACCAGGATCTGGAAATGGCAGGCACTTATTTCTCTGATATTGTATTAAAAAGTAATGCAAATATTCAGGATCAGTTATTTTCCTTTATCCGTTCAGTAGGAGGAGAACCTGAGGACAGAGAAGATCCTGATTATATTCTAAGTGCAGTGAATCAAGTCACAAATCCTCCGTTAAATATGAAACTGGTTATTGGTATTGCCGGCTTAGCAGTTCTTTTTATCATATGCGGCTATTTACTGATTTACAATATTTTTGATATCTCAGTAGCTCAGGATATCAGGCACTACGGACTTTTGCGTACGGTTGGATCCTCAAAAAAACAGATCAGGCAGATGGTAAACAGGCAGGCAGTGTGGCTTTCCTGCATCGGAATACCGATCGGATTGATATTAGGATTTTTCCTTGGGAAGAGTGTACTGCCTTCTGTAATGGATATGTTTGCGAATACAAATAAAGGAATTACCGTGGAAGTATCACCAAATCCCATAATTTTTATAGGAGCTGCACTTTTTGCCGTAATAACAGTTTATTTAAGTGTCCGCAAACCTGCAAAAAAAGCATCCAGAATCTCTTCCCTGGAAGCGTCCAGATATGTGGGTGACAGCGCGGTAAGCAAGAAAAAAACCAGCAAACGAAAAAATGGTTCCAGAATTACACATATGGCATGGGCAAATTTGGGTCGGAATAAGACCAGAACTGCATTTATCATGATTTCTTTACTGTTATGTACCGTGTTATTAAATTCTGTGTTTGTAATAGCCGGAAGCTTTGATACTGATAAATGGATCAAGTCCCTGAGTAAAACCGACTTTATTATTGCCAGTTCCAGCACGTTTAATAATATGAAAGGGTTTATTCACCATGACGATGCGCTGGATGAAAATATGGTAAAGGCAGTGGAAGAACAACCTGGTGTGATAGATGGCGGACGTCTATTTAAAAATACACTGGATGATAAAAGTGTCAGCTTTGATTATGGTTTCAAGATCGTGGATACAGAAGAGAGTGACGGGTACAGTTATGGAATTACAGCAGAGGGTGAGTCTTTTACACTTGCAGATGATAAACGTCCAATGTGTAATGCATTTGGAATGTCAGATGCTGTTTTATCCAGAATGACTATTGTAAACGGCGAAAAAGACCTGAACGTATTGCGGGAGAAGCTGGCAGAAGGAAACTATATAATTGAAGGAGTCAGCGAGGTCCGGGGCAGTGGCAATGTTTCTGTCAAAGAATACAACTGTGAAATTGGCCAGAAGGTGGATGTTTATGTAGACGGAAAGAAGGCAAAAACATTTACGGTTTTGGCTCAGGCGCTTCTGAACGATGTAGAATATGAGGTTCCCTCAATTAATACAGGTGTAGTCCAGGTAGGAAATGACAGCCCGTATTTCTATATGTCTCAGAACGACTTTGAAACAATTTATCAAAATCCTACACTTTTGAGTTATTCCTTTAATATAGATCCGGAATATGAAATGCAGATGGAGGAATTTCTGGATGATTATATTCAGAATGAAAATCCAAACGGAAGCTATAATTCCGTTAGCCTGCTAAAAGCAGATGTAAAGAAAACCCAGCAGGTAGTGTACGTCATAGGTGGTATTATAGGAATTGTAATGGGAATCGCCGGCATAATAAACTTTATAAATATGGTTATCACCAGCATTATCACCAGACGTCATGAATTTGCAGCAATGCAGAGTATCGGTATGACGAAAAAGCAGTTAAACCGGATGATGACCCTGGAAGGAATATACTATGCTTTGGGTGCAGGTATCCTTGGAATCATCAGTTCAGGAATTTTAGGAGTGACGCTTGTGCGGATGATCAGTTCGAATATTTGGTTTATGACCTTCCATCTGAATATCATTCCGGCAGTGATTATCTGTGTTGTCTTTCTGCTGATAGCCATTATTGTGCCAACAATATCGCTGAAAATATTTCATAAAGGAAGTATTGTTGAGCAGCTGAGAGAAACAGAATAAATATGTGAAGGTACTGCAGTATGGATGGGAAAGCATCTGTGCTGCAGTTTTGTATTAGTCAGAATTGTCGAACGCTAACTGAACAAACTCTAACTTAAGGGTATCATGATTCTGCTTATAAACGGTGCGCTCTGGTTGAAACTGTTAAATTATATTAATATGTTACTTGTAAAAAAAATATGTTGCAATATTTATACTATTGTGCTATCATAAAGATATTCAAATATTCTACACGCTGGCTGTTCTGCCAGACAAATTCCAATTGACATTATAATAATATATGAGGCGTTGCTATGCTTGACGTAAATGGTTATCCGATATTTACTATTTAAAATATATCTGACTTTTCTTACGCTGCAAGGATACTGCCTTAAAGTAAGAGGAGGACTACTATGAATCATTCGCCCAAAATAAGTAATATTCAGACTGAAAAAGAGAAAACAGAACCATTTATCATGCTGCCTACGGTTGATTTTTGTTTTAAGGAGCTGATGTGTAGTGAGAAAGCCAGGAAAGGATTAATTGCAGCATTTTTGAACCTGGACCCAAAGGATATTCAGGAAACGGTACTTATGAATACAAGCCTGCGAAAGGAAAACGAAAATGAAAAGCTAGGAATTCTTGATGTAAGGGTAAGAATGCATGACAATACCCAGATTGATCTGGAAATGCAGGTACTTCCTTTCCACTGTTGGGAGGAGCGCACCCTGTTTTATGCCTGCAAGATGTACACAGACCAGATTGTTAGTGGCGATAATTATGATGTTCTGGTGAAATGTATCCAGATCAGTATACTTGACTTTGCATTTTTAAAGGATACAGATCAATGGTATTCCTGTTTTCATCTCCGGGAAGACCAGAGAGGTAGTTTATATTCCGATAAACTTGAGATGCATGTACTGGAACTGCCAAAGCTGGGGAATGGGGAAGAAGCGGAAAATGATCTATTGCAATGGGCGAAATTTCTAAACGGAAAACGGGAGGAGGATTTCAAAGAGATGGCAGAGAAAAATGAGTACATAAACGAAGCGTACCAGATCTTAAAAAACATAAGCGCCGACGATCAGAAAAGATACGAATACGAATCAAGGGAAAAAGCGATCCGGGATCATAACCATATGATTTATATGGCGAAGAAGGAAGGATGGGAATCCGGCCGGGAAGCAGGCATCGAAGTATTTATACAATATAATCTGGAAGAGGGTATCTTTCATGATCGAATTGTTGAAAATCTACAGAAACGTTTTAACTTGAATTATGATATCGCTGAAAAATACTACGAGAAATACAAGTAACATGGTGGAAAGCTGTTGCAAAAAAGGCATTAAATGCCGTTTCATGCATCAGCTTTTTTATTTGCGGCAGTGACCTAAACACGGTAATACTTCTAGGTTCGTTTGGCAACAGGTGCGTTGGTCAGATACCCCGCAGTTTCATGCGGGGTATCTGACTTTGCAGAGAAAAAGAGGAGTGATGGAAATCAAAGAGATGAATTGTTAAAAATCAAAGGAAAGATTAAATTTTGTAGTTGTGATCCGGAGATAGTTTTTATAAAGTAGAGTCAAATACTCTGTCTTAATCTGCAGGGTATTTAAGTCTGGCAGTGAATAATTGCAATGCAGGTATTTTTACCTGATTCGCTGTCTGGGGGAATTAATAGAACAGAAATGGAGAAATACAAGAATGAAAGAATTACATATGATTTGTAACGCACATCTGGATCCTGTCTGGCTGTGGGACTGGGAAGAGGGGATAGCAGCGGCATTATCTACTTTTCGGATTGCAGCCAGATTCTGCCAAGAATATGATGGCTTTATTTTTAATCATAATGAAGCATTACTGTATCAATGGGTAGAAGAATATGAACCGGATTTATTTCAAACAATTCAGGATCTGGTGAAAGAAGGAAAATGGCATATTATGGGTGGATGGTTTTTACAGCCGGACTGCAATATGCCCTCCGGAGAGTCTTTTGTACGTCAGATGGAAGCGGGAAGAGAATATTTTTATGAGAAATTCGGAGTACTTCCCAAAACAGCAGTGAATTTCGATCCTTTCGGACACTCCAGGGGGATGGTACAGATTATGCACAAGGCAGGGTATGATTCCTATATTTTCTGCCGCCCGTCCCAGGAGGACTGCCAGCTTGCGGATGATGACTTTTTATGGATTGGGTTTGATGGTTCCAGTATAAAAGGACATCGTTCCAGTGAACATTATAATTCACTGATGGGAGAAGCGGGAAAGAAAATCACAGAGTTTCTGAAGAGCCACCGGGAACAGGAAACGGGATTGCTTCTGTGGGGAATCGGTAACCATGGGGGCGGACCGTCCCATGTGGATATGGCGCAGATTCAGAATAAAAGAAAGGAAAATCCCCAGTGTGAACTGAGACATTCTATTCCGGAGTCCTACTTTGAGCAGATTGAAAA
Source organism: Robinsoniella sp. KNHs210 (assembly GCF_000686105.1). Lineage (NCBI taxonomy): Bacteria > Bacillati > Bacillota > Clostridia > Lachnospirales > Lachnospiraceae > Robinsoniella > Robinsoniella sp. KNHs210. Next base: position 8,668 of record NZ_JMLZ01000001.1, on the reverse strand, counting down.
TGAACATAAAATTCTGCCTGAATATGATCGTGATCTGAATCCCTGGGCAGTAGGATGTTATACTGCCCAGATCAGAATCAAACAGATGCACAGAAAACTGGAAGGACTGCTGTATATGACGGAAAAAATGGTATCTGCAGCAGTGTTCCAGAAAAAGATGAAATATCCCGAAGAAGAGCTAAAAGAAGCAGAAAGAGCATTGCTTACTGCTGAATTCCATGATATTTTACCCGGCTCAGCGGTGAAGTCAGTGGAAGAGTCCGGTATACGGATCATGAACTATGGCATGGAACTGCTGGAAAAACAGAAAAACAGAGCATTTTTTGCCCTGGCGCAAGGGGAGCTGCCGGCAAAAGAGGGAGAATATCCCATATTAATTTACAATCCCCATCCCTATCCGGTAAAAGGAGTAGTAACCTGTGAATTCCAGATGCAGAATCAGAACTGGGATTCCAGCTTTGGAATGCCAAAGATCTGTTATAGGGATACAGTGATTCCATGCCAGGTAGAAAAAGAAGCGTGCAATATGAATCTGGACTGGAGAAAAAAAGTAGCATTTTACGCTGAACTGGAACCCATGCAGATGAACCGGTATGACTGTACGATCAGGTTTATGGAGAAGCAGCCAGAAATGGAGCGGCAGGAACAAAATACAGAGATTTCTTTTACCGGGGAGCATATAGAGGCTGTGATCAGCAAAAAAACAGGATTGATGGATTCCCTGAGAATAGACGGAATTGAGTATCTGAAGAAAGGGGCATTTGGGCTTTCCGTGCGGGACAGCGGATTTGATCCCTGGGCAATGAATGTGCAGAGCTTTCCAAAAGAGGAAGGCAGATTTTTGCTGATGGAAAAAGAGGAAGGTGCGGTTTTCTCCGGTGTGGATGCCCAGTTGGAAAGTGTGCGGATTATCGAGAACGGCCAGGTTCGAACCATAGTGGAAGCTTTATTTCGATATCATAATTCCAGAGCAGTGATACATTATATATTGCCTCAAAAAGGAAAGGATGTGGATCTGGAGATTTCTGTGGAATGGATGGAAAAAGGCAAAATGCTAAAACTGGAAATACCCACCTGCCTGAATGGAGAAAATCTTTGTGAAACGGCTTATGGTGTTCAGATATATGAAGCAAGTGAGAAAGAAAGAGTGTTTCAAAGATGGTGCGGTGTTTTTGATAAAGAAAAAGATGGTGCATTAACCTGTATTAATAACGGATGCTATGGGGGAGATTTCCGGGATGGAACCATGAGGATTTCCCTGATCCATTCCGCAGCTTATTCTGCACATCCCATTGAAGAGAGGACTTTGCTGGACCAGGACAGGAGTATTCCATGCATGGATCAGGGCGAACGAAACTTCTGTTTCCGCCTTGGGGGAGGAAGCTTTAAGCAGCGCATGGAAAATGTGGCATCAGAGGCTGCAATATTCCAGGAAAAACCGTTGGCGGTAGCATTTTTTCCAACAGAAAAGGCATCTGTAAAAAAGAAATGGATTGTAATCTCAGACCCCGGCTGCATTCTGGGGGCAATGAAAAAAATCCGGGGAAGTGATACATACCTTATGCGGTTATTTGAAAGTACCGGAATGGCAAGAGAGGTAACCGTCAGTCTCTGGGGTGAAGCAAAAAAAAGGGTATGGTTGAATCCCTATGAAATTAAAACGCTGGAACTGGATCCGGAAACATGCCGTATGGCTGAATGTCCGATGATTCCTTCCGTTATCCCGAAGATAAAAAAATAAAATTTAAAATGGAGGAAATAAAATGCAATATCAGGTCGTATTTAAACAGTTTCATGGAAGTATACCGGTTAAGGAGGAACGCTGGGAGCCGGACAGAGGGGAAAATGAACAGTGGAAAGATCTGGAACAATTTCCCTGCAGGATTCAGTGTATCCGAAGTGACGAAGGCAATGAGCAGCGTTTTCTTATACGCACGGAGATGATACATCGTCTGGAAGAGCCGGTTTCTATCTCTTTGGAATTTATAAAAGAAGGCTGGACAGGACGAGAATATGTATTTATGCCGGCAGCTGTTTATGACGGGAACAGGATGAAAAGCAAGCGGCTTTCCTATCCTCCTTATCACGTAGGAAAGACTGAGGAGGGATGGGACCGGGTAATTACAGACATTCCCCATCTCAATTATAAGGGGGAAACTTCCAGTATCCAGCTGCGGTCCGGTGATATGAGTACTCCTGCCATGGGATATTTTCAGGAGGACCGAAAGGAAGGTGTTCTGATTCTGGCAAATCATATGGTGCATGGGAGATATACCGGATTTACAGTAACAGACAATGTAGAGAGAGCTGTTTTTGGGGTTTCCTGTCCGGCTGTCAGAGAAGAGAAAAAATACTTTTTTGGAGAGCTCCCCGATGGATCCGGTTTTTATCCAACCTGTGAGGCGCCATCGGATGATGTGGGAATGATATTGCTGGAAGGGGAACGATTGGAAATGGAAATTCGGTATTATCAGTTTCCCGCCGATAATCTAAATCAGTATTTTATGAAATTCAATGAACTGCGGGAAGAAATGGAAACGGGCCAGGAGTTCTGTGACATCCCATTTTCAAAAGCTTATGATGCAGTCAAAGATAAATATAACAAGATGAATTTTACGGAAGAGGGATATTTCCGTGTGGGGACAGAGAATGATGTTCCGCCTTCTTTCTGGCAGGCAGGCTGGGTGGGGGGAGGTATGAATACTTATTCATTCCTTCTGGAAGACAAGGGGCTGGCACGCAGTCAGTCAGTTTCCAGCCTGAAGTTCATCACGAAACACCTGCAGCGGGATAATGGGTGGTATATCCCGATGTATGCAAATGGGCAGAGCTATGGAGATGACTTTCTGAATGAAAACAGTCCGGTTCTTTTGGTGAGAAAAGATGCAGATCTGTTATATTTTCTTCTGAAACAGGCTTTTTATCTGAAGCGTCATGGGGAAATGACAGAAGAAATGCAATGCAGTATAGCATGTCAGGCAGATGCATTCGTGCGGTTTTTTCGAAAAAACGGACAGCTGGGACAATTTATTAACATGCAGCAGGAAACGCTTTTACAGGGAGATACGGCAAGTGCAGCCATTATTTGTGCAGCGCTGGCTTTGGCTTATGAATATTTCCAAAAACCAGAATATCTGGAAACAGCCGAAGCACTGGGGGATCTCTATTGGGAGGACTATTTGAAAAAAGGGATGATGAACGGAGGACCCGGAGAAATCTGTCAGGCACCGGACAGTGAATCTTCATTTGGTTTTCTGGAATCCTGTGTACAGCTTTATGAGACGACGGGAAAAGAAAAATGGCTGCAGGCGTCCAGAGAAGCTTTTGAATTGGCGGTCACCTGGGTAATGAGTTATGATTTCCACTTACCGGAGAGAAGCACCGCGGCAAAAATGAGGGCTCACACCAGGGGAACCATATTTGCAAATGCCCAGAATAAACATTCCGCACCCGGAATCTGCACCCTGTCCGGAAATTCAATGCTGAAACTTTACCGCTATACGGGGGATCAAAAATATTTGAATTGGATGAGCCGGATCAGCCATGCATTGGCACAGTTTGTTTCCCTGCAGGAAAGACCCGTTGATACATTGGCAGGGCGTGCACTTCCCGCCGGATATTTCAATGAAAGAGTGCAGACCAGCGACTGGGAAGGAAAGGAAACAATAGGAGAATTTCTGTATGGTTCCAACTGGCCCGAAGTGTCAATGCTTCTGACCTATGTAGAGATTCCGGGAATTTATCTGGATCTGGACCGAAAAGTACTGCAGTGCTCGGATCATGTCAATGCTCAGATTATAAAAGAAGACGAGAGAGAAATACTACTGCAAATCTCAAATCCTACCCGTTACAATGCAGTAGTAACATTAATGGTGGACCATAGCCGGAATCCTGCTTCTATGGGCCATCTGTATTATGAAGACATGAGGAAAATCGAAATTTGTGCCGGCATGGAACGAAATGTAATAATAGAGAAATAAACCTGCAAGATGTATTTAGGAAGCAGTGAACCGATATACAAAAAAGAATATCAAAAAGTATTTTATAATAGGAAGAGAGGTAGAATAATGACACCAAGAGAACTGGTATATGCAACACTGGAATTCAGAAATCAGACCGGAATAGTACCGCGGCAGATGTGGACACTGCCATGGAGCGAGTGGAATCACCAGGAGATGGTTAATAAGATACACAGAGATTTTCCCGATGATATAATTGGAGCAGTGTGCAATTTTAAGGAGAAAACGATTGAAGAAGGGGAGCCGTACAGATATGGAATCAGCCGGGATGCATGGGGCTGTATTGTTACCAATATTCAGGAAGGAGTTATCGGTGAAGTGCGGGATGCACTGGTTCAGGATGATGACTGGGAGGATGCGGATAAGATTCACATACCCAGGGAATGGCTGAGTTTTGACCGGGATCAGGTGAATCAATTCTGCAGAAGCACGGATCGTTTTGTGACTTGCGGATGCTGCCCAAGGCCCTTTGAACAGCTGCAGTTTATCAGAACAACGGAGAATCTCTACATGGATTTAATGGACATTCCGCAACGGATGAAAAACTGGATGGGAAAAATGCATAGTTTTTATTGCGAATTGCTGGAGGAATGGGCTAAGACAGAAGTGGATGCGATCAACTTTATGGATGACTGGGGAAGCCAGAGCAGTCTGCTGATTAATCCCCGGATTTGGCGTGAAATCTTCAAACCTATGTATCAGGATTATATTGAAATTGCCAAAAGACATCATAAAAAAATTTTTATGCACTCTGACGGATATATTCTGGATATCTTACCGGATTTAGCAGAAATGGGGCTGGATGCTGTCAATTCCCAGATCTTCTGTATGGGTGTTAAGAATCTGGAACCTTTGGCGGGAAGAATCACGTTCTGGGGTGAAATGGACCGGCAGCATCTTCTGGTTGAAGGAAGTCCCGCCGATATCCGGGATGCAGTGGAAGAAGTGCGGGAGACTCTGTGGAAACGCGGCGGATGCATTGCCCAGTGTGAATTTGGTCCGGGAGCAAAACCGGAAAATGTATATGAAGTATTTCAGGCATGGGCAGGGAAAAAGGAAGGAGAAGTTGGATGATGAATAATCAGGTAACAGATCAGGCAGCAAATCCGATAACAAACCAAAACACGGTCCGGATGTCAAAAAAGGAGCGTGTCTGGGCGGCAATACGACATATGGAAAGTGACAGAGTCCCAAAAGGGGAATTATATATTCAGCCACAGATCGCCAATAAACTTCTGGGAGAGGATTATCCGACGGATCACCAGCATTTTGAAAGAGACAAAAAGGTACGGGAATTACTGCATATGGATCTGGTCAATGTGGGGGACTGGCCGGAATGGGAGATAGGTCAGACGGATGACGGCAAAAAAGTGCTGCAAAGTGTGTATGGACAGACTTTCCTGGCCGGAGAGGAGAGTAAGTGTCTTTTGAAGCCTCCGGTTGATATCGAGGATGCCGGGGAATATCAGGAGCCGGATATTGCCAGGGTAACCGGGGAACTGGTTGAAAAGTACGCAAAGGAGACGGATTTCTTTGTGTTTGCCCAGGTGGGTGGACCAATCTCTATGCTGAATGAAATGTATCCCATGGAAGACTATATGGTGAATTGCATTACATATCCGGAGGAAACCCATATATTAACGGAAAAAGTAATTGCTTTTGAGATAAAAAAAGCAAAATTATTCCTGGATAAGGGGGCGGATGCCATTCTTATTGCGGACGATATGGCATTTAATACCGGAGTATTTCTGCCTCCCTACGTGATGGAAGAGAATGTTTATCCGTTTTATAAGCAGATGATTCGGGAAATCAAGGCATATAAAAATATTCCGGTATTTCTTCACAGCGACGGGAACCTGAACAGCGTTATGGACGATCTGGTGGAATGCGGATTTGACGGCATTCAGTCCCTGCAGCCTTCTGCCGGTATGGATATCCGCAGGATTAAGGATAAATATGGTGACCGGCTGTGTCTGTGGGGAAATATTGATCTGGACTATATCATGTGCTTTGGCACCGTGGAAGAAGTGCAGGCAGATGTCCGAAAAACCATAGAGGCAGCAAGCCCCGGAGGCGGTTTTATTCTCTCTACCTGTAATACGATGGTGGATATAATTCCGCCGGAAAATATTTTGGCGATGATCAGGGAAGCTGATAGCCATTGTGAATAAGGTTAATTTTTGAAAGTACAGATTTGAAAGTCCATTTTCTCTATAAAACAAAGTAATTGCAGGATTTAAAAGTTGTAAAAAAGGAAGAAATGCGTGAGAATATGCACAGAGCGGCAGTGAGTTTTGTAAAACAATGAAACCGCTGATAAAATGGAAAGGGGAAGAGGGTTGAAAGAAAATTTTAATAAAGAAAGGAAGCCACGGTGTGATTCTTCCAACCTGTTTTATTGTGGCAGTATTGCAGGCAAGACTGCAATAAGCAATGGGTATAAAGATGAAGGAAAAACGTAAAAGAGGACGCGTTTCCAGAAAAAAGAATACGACATTAACCATAATGGCCCTGCCGGCAGCCGTAATTCTTTTCCTGTTTTCTTATGTTCCTATTGCAGGACTGATTATTGCTTTCAAAGATTTTCGGTATGACAAGGGATTTTTAGGAAGTGACTGGATCGGATTTAAAAATTTTGAATTTTTCTTTAAATCTAACGATGCGTGGGTAGTACTTAGAAATACGATTGGACTGAATGTACTTTTTATCGGTATAACCCTGGTGGTTTCAGTGGCAATTGCCCTGATGATGAACGAAGTGCGAAGCAGAAAAATGATAAAGGTAACACAGACGATTATGTTTTTCCCATATTTTATGTCGTGGGTAGTAGTGGGTTATCTTTTGTATGCGTATTTGCATCATGACTATGGTATCATTAACCAGCTGCTGCAATTTTTGGGGCTGCACAGTATTTCGTGGTATGCACGGTCAGAATACTGGCCGGTAATACTGACTTTTATGTATGCGTGGAAGATGGCGGGCTACTACAGTGTAATCTATTATGCAGGTCTGATGGGAATTGATGATACCTATTATGAAGCAGCAGCTCTGGATGGAGCAAGCAGATGGCAGATGGTATGGAAGATAACGCTTCCAATGCTGAAAGGAATTATTATAGTAATGGTAATTCTTCAGGTAGGAAGAATTATGTATGCGGATTTCGGACTGTTTTTCAATCTGACAAGAGACCAGGGTGCACTTTATGCAACTACAGATGTACTGGATACTTACATATACAGGGCACTGCGTGTAACCGGTGATATCGGAATTGGTTCCGCTGTGGGATGTTTCCAGGCAGTGATAGGATTTGTACTGATTATGGGCTCCAATCTGGTTGTACGGAAACTGGACAAAGACAGTGCATTATTTTAAATGGGAGGAATAAAGATGAAGAAAGATTTATCCTTAGGCCCTAAAATTATCATTTATGCATTTCTGGGTCTGTGTTGTTTACTATGCGTAATTCCCATTATCACGGTGGTATCCATTTCCTTTTCCAGTGATATCCGAATCATGAAAGAGGGCTATGGAATTTTTCCAAAAGGCGTGACGCTGGATGCGTATAAATTTGTATTTAAGGATGCGGCTGCAATACTCCGGTCTTATGGTGTGACGATTTTAGTTACAGTTCTGGGGCTTGGAATCGGGCTCACACTGAATTCCATGATCGCATATGTCCTGTCCAGAAAAGACTATGCCTGGCGCAAACCGCTGACGGTATTTCTGATTATTCCCATGGTGCTGAATGGCGGTATGGTTCCTACCTATATATGGCTGACAAAATACCTGCATTTAAAAAATACGATCTGGGCAATGCTGCTGCCTATGCTGATTGTTCCATGGTTTATCATCTTAATGCGAACATTTTTCACCCAGCTTCCGGCATCGCTGATGGAAGCAGCCACCGTGGATGGTGCAGGGGAGCTGACAATATTTACGAAAATTGTATTGCCCCTTGCAAAACCCGCCCTGGCAACGGTAGGGATGTTTATAACATTGAATTACTGGAATGACTGGTTCCAGCCGCTTATGTATATTGATAACCGGGAGCTTTATAATCTCCAGTACCGGCTTTATGTTCTGATGCGGGATGTACAGGAAATGATTAAGAATTCAGCAATATCCGGAATGGGAATCAGCATGGCAGACATGCCCACGGAATCTATGCGTATGGCGATGTGCGTGATTGCAGCAGGACCTATGCTGGCTGTATTCCCGTTTTTCCAGAAATATTTTGTAAAAGGATTGACTGTCGGAGGCGTAAAAGGCTGATAAAGAATGTAAATTGCTATGTCAATTACATATAAATTTTATGAGGAGGAATAAAGATGAGAAGGAAAAATTTGATTGCTCTTGGAATGGCAGCAGTAATGGTAATGGGGACACTGGCTGGATGCAGCGGAAACAGTAATTCAGAGAAAAGTGCCCAAACTGACGCAAAAGCGGAAAGCGGCAGTGAGACTGGCGGCAAAAATGACGTATCGGAAGAAGGAGACGGCGGTGGAGCGGAGAAAAAAGAAGACAAGGAAGTTGTCAATTTAAAAATTCATACACCGGTTCCGGAGCAGACAGACGGAAAGGCAGTAATGGAAGCACTGAATGAGTATACGAAAGAAAAAATAGGGGTAACCGTAGACTATGTATTCCAT